>CAWDKU010000002.1:2712500-2976686 GCA_963802995.1 uncultured Pseudomonadota bacterium | reverse complement strand
CTGCACCTTGTTGACCCCGAAGTCGTGGTCGGCCTGCTGGCGGAATTTCTTCAGCCACTCCAAACCAACACCCGCGCCGTCGGCGATCTCTTTGAGCGGTCGGTCACACTTCGCGAGGAGATCTCGCGTCTTAGGCAGGAGCTGCACGGTTTCCATGCCAATATCCTAGGTAACACTTTACCGGATAGCAAGGGCGACACCGTCTGAACGGGCGAGCAGACACGGGAGCACTTTACCGACCGTCGGTAATATCTTCCTTCGTCGCTATGGCAGAGCGGCTAGACAACTTCGCGCTGAACATGCGGGCGCAGATCGCCGAGCGCGGCTGGTCGGCTCCTGAGCTGGCCAGGCGCGCAGGGCTTGCGCCTAAGACCGTCAACAACGTCCTGCGGGGCCGTCACGCCGCACAGGCCGACGTCCTCGAAAAGATCGCCAAGGCCCTCGACCTGGAGCTCTGGCAAATGTGGCTCCCGCAGCTGCCCTCAGACGCCCGCCACGACGAGACCTTCCCGCGCCTGGTGACGGAAGCCGCCAGGCTGTCGCCTGAGGCCCGCGCCCGGGTGGCCCATATCATCGACCTCGAGCTGCAGGCCTCCGATAAGTAAAACGCCTCGCCGGCGTCCCTGATTCCGATCTCACCCCCAGTCCGTGCACCTGTCACGGACGCTGCATTTCGGCTGTAATCTGCCCGTCACGAGGTAATTCTTTACTTGCTCGGCTTGAGCCGGACCGGTAAAGTCTTACTCATGAACGCGCAACTGCCCCTTTTCCCGCAGCTTCCGCCCGCCCCGGCTCGCGCATGCCGTCATGCCACCGCCGCGGCTCGCGCGCGTCTCACTCGCGGATGCGCAAGCCCTAGAGGTGCTCATGACGATCCTCGCTTTGCGTGTCGCCACGTCGGTGCTTCAGCGCCCGGTGTACGACAACGCCCAGGTGCTCTCTTTCCGAACTGGCTCACAGACAACAAGCGCGCGCTCATTCGCTGGTGGTGGGACTGCGACGTCGCGCTGCGCGTCACCGGTGGCCCCTCGGCTGCGGCCGACGACGAATTCGACCAGTTCTGCCGCTGCCAGCATGACCGCGAGCTCGCGAAGGTGGCGGCGTGAGCCGCGCGCCTCGCCTGCCCGAGCCTGGCGTGCTCGGTGCTCCGGCCACCGTTGCGCACTGCATCGCAGCCGACGCGCATGTGCAGCGATCGCCCGGCGTCGAATTCACGCCGGCGTACCTCGAGCTCGCCGAGCGCGGCCGCGAGTACGTGGCCGCTATGCGCGTCGTCGCCAATGCCCGCGCGGAGCTCGGCGATGACCTCGCTGGCCACTCGGTGCGCGACCTGCTGCTCGATCAGCTCGAGCTGTCATCGGCGCGGGTCGACGCCATCATGGCCGCCGTCGATTTCTCGGTGCCGGCGTGACCGCCTTCGCCGTCCGCGCTCGCGATCACCGCGACCGCCGCGATTACTGGATGGTGCGCGCGCGCCAGGAGCCCGAGCTCCGCCGGACGCATGTCGCGTTCGCCCGCGCCGCGCACGAGTGCTTCAAAACACAGCGCCGCCTGGCGCGGAGGTTCGCTCGATGAATCGCAACTGGAAACGCGTCCACAACCGCCCGGCCAATCGCCGCGCCCGTCGCAACGCCGCCCGCATCCTCGACACGGTGCGCGTGTGAAGCTCCTCGACCGCTTCCTGCTCTGGCGAGCTCGCCGCCGTCACGCGGCGCACCGCCGGTGGCTGCGCAAGCACAAGGTCACGATCGACCGGGCACCCGCGCCCGGTTGCGTCGTTTCCAACTGGCGCGAGAGGCCGTTTTGAGCGCCGGCACGATCCGCTCGCGCGTGCCCATGGCCGAGTACCAGGCGATGCCCGGCGTCGGAATCACGCGTCTCAAGGAGCTCAAGCGCTCGGGGCTGCACTACCAGCATCGCCTCGAGCACCCGAAGCTCACGCAGCCCCTGACGCTCGGCCAGGCCGCGCATTGCTCGACGCTCGAGCCTGAGCGCTTCCCGCAGCAGTTCGCCATCTGGCGCCGCCGCTCCGAAAACACCGGCAACCTCTGCCCGCGCAACGGCCAGCACTGGGACACGTTCAGGGGTAACGCCGGCGCGCGCGACATCATCACCGAGGACGAGGAGACGGCCGCCCAGGCGATCGCGCGTGCGGTGCGCACCGATCCTGTGGCCGCGCGCTACCTCGAGACGGGCGAGCCCGAGGTCACGATGCAGTGGGAAACGCGGGTCGACAGCGCGATCGGCGCGCCCGTGCTGGTCACGAGCAAGGGGCGCGTCGACTGGCTCACGCACCTCGATGGCGTCGCCTACCTGGTCGGCCTCAAATCCGCGCGCGATGCGCGGCCGCTCATCTTCGGCACCGCTGCAGCGCGCCTGCAATACCACCTGCAGTGGGCCTACTACCTCGACGGCTACACCGCCATCACCGGCAAGGTGCCGAAGCTGCGCGAGATCGTCGTCGAGTCCGAAGCCCCGCACGACGTGGTCGTGTTCGACATCCCCGAGGACGTGGTCTACCAGGGGCGCGACGAGTACCAGGCGTTGCTGCGCCACCTGCGCCAGTGCGAGGAGCGCAACGAGTGGCTCGGCGCGGGCAACGGCACCGAGCAGGTGCTCACGCTTCCCACCTGGGCGTACCCGAACCAGGGCGACGACCTCACCGATTTTAGGACTGGAGTAATCACATGCCCGAACGTACGGACGAAAAACGCAAGCTGCCGAAGCCGGTCGATTTCGACCAGCTCTACCCCGGCCGCTTTCTCAAGGCCGGGGAGCTCCTCGGCAAAAAGGCCACGCTCACCATGAGCTCGATCGACATCGAGGAGCTCGAGGGCGAGGGCGGCAAAAAGATCAAGGCGACCATCACCTTCAAGGAGACCGAAAAGCAGCTCGTGTGCTGCAAAACCAACGGTATCTGCATCAAGGCGATGTTCGGCAAGGAGCTCGCGGCGTGGGTCGGCAAGCGCATCACGATCTTCCCCGACACCTGGAACGACGAGCCGTGCATCCGCATTTGGGGCTCGCCTGACATCGCGGCCGACCAGGAGGTCGAGATCGCGCTGCCTCGGCGCCGCCCGTTCCGCAAGACGATGCACAAGATGATGCCGCGCGCGCCCGGCGGCGGGTCGACGAGCTCGTCGGCGCCGGCGCCCACGGTGCCGCCGGTGCAGGAGTCGATCGCGAAGCTGCGCGCGGCCGAGAGCCTCGAGGCCTTCGACACGGCGAAGCGCTCGGTGTGGGCGCTCTACGCGGCCGCGAAGGCCGACGTGCCGATCGACGTCGAGGCGGTGGCCAACGAGCAGCGCGAGCAGCTCGCCCAGGTCGAGGAGGAGGCCACGCTCTAAATCCCGGGGCGAAACGCAGCGCACCGGGTCCCGCGGCGTCAATTCCGGCGTCGCGGGTTTTCTTTTAGGGGGTAGCGATGAAGGTCTGGAGCAAAGCTAAACGCAATCGCCGCCTGCGCCTGGCGCGCTGGCTCGATCGGTGGGCCGCGAGCATCCGCGCGGACGTCAAGGCGCACACGCCGAAGCGCACCATTCTCGGGCCGCGCCTGGTGAAGTCGGCATGAGCTCGCCGATCGTGTGCGTCGGCTGCGGCTGCACGGACGACGAGGCCTGCCCGGAGGGCTGCAGCTGGCTCCGCGCCGACCAGGACGCCGGCGAGGGCGTCTGTTCGAACTGTCCTGAGTACGTTGAGCCCTTCGATGCGGCCGGCTACGTCGATGTCGATGCAAACGAGCGCGGGCTCATCCTGCCTGGCGATCCCGAGTTTCACCTATGACCCGCTACGTCCTGTGTCCGCGCTGTGGCGCCGAGTGGGACTCGGACCGGGCGCACTCCACCTGGTGCGGGGAACGTCGACGCCGGCGAGCCGACGGTTGGGCTCGGCATGTGCGCGCCAGGTGGTCGGCAGGCGTATGAGTCGACTCAACAAGGGGAGAAAATGAGCACGACTAAAACCACTTTTCCGCGCGAGGGTTTCGAGGACCTGATCGCCAGGGCGCTGCTTCGGTGGCGCGCCGGCGAGATCAGCGAGTCGCTGGTCGCGCAGGCAATCACGGTCGCGATGCAGCGGGAGATCATGGTCGCGAAGGAGGAGCTCCTCGAGACCGTCCTGGCCGCGCTCGGGCCGGCGAAGAAACTCGGCACGGGCCCGCTCGAGCCGGAGGCGCGCGCGGATGGATGAGGTCAAGCAGGCCTATCCGCTCGACTGGCCGCCGACCTGGCGGCGCACGTCGATGCACCTGCGCAAGCGCGCGAAATTCGTGAAACAGGTGAACGGGTATCAGGACGTGTGGCGCAACGGCCAGAAGGTGAAGGAGTACGGCCGGCTGCGCGATCGCGAGCTCAGCGTGAGCGATGCAACGCTGCGCGTCCGGGCCGAGCTCGAGCGCATGGGCATCGACTCCGACGACGTCGTCATTTCGAGCAACGTCGAGCTGCGCCTCGATGGCCTGCCCAGGAGCGGCCAGCGCCAGCCGGCAGACCCCGGCGCGTGCGTGTACTGGCGCAAGGGGAAAACCGCGCGCTGCATGGCGATCGACCTGTACGACCGCGTCGAGGACAACCTGGCGGCGATCGCAGCGACGCTTGATGCCATGCGGGCGATCGAGCGCCACGGCGGCGCGGCCATTCTCGATCGGGCATTCATGGGCTTCGCCGCGTTGCCGGCGCCCGAGCAGCCCTGGCAGGTGCTCGAGCTCGAGACAAGTTTCCCGACGCGCCAGGAGATCGACGAGGCGCACCGCCGCCTTGCGATGAAGCATCACCCCGACCGCGGCGGATCGCACGACGCAATGAGCCGCATCAACACGGCGCGCGACGAGCTGCTTGCGAGGCTGACGTGAGTCTCTGTGACCACTGGCGCGAGCGTTTCGGTACCGACGGCCCCGGCACTAGGGAGTGCCCGTATTGCACGATCGAGGAGCTCCGCGGACGCGTCACCGACCTCGAGCTCGCGAACGGCATGAAGGCTGGCGAGATCGAGCGACTGCGGGGGCTGCTAGCCGACGTGATGCCACTACTGGCCGAGTGCGACTGCATACATTCCGACCGCGAGGCCCCGCTGTGCCCTTGCCGGGCGGCACGCAAGGCCCTTGGACCCGCTCACGAGACGTCCGGCGAGCGCATGACCGCGGCCGAGTTTCTCGCACTGGTGAACAGCGGCGACCCGCAAGGGAAGCTGGTTCCAATCGAGACGCCCGTATGTGGGCTGCGGTTTAAGTTACTCGACGGAACGCCCTGGTCGTGCGCGCTTCCGAAAGGGCACACCGGCAGTCACTTTCCCGCGGTGCCGCCGTGAGCTGCTGGCTGTTTCCGTGCCGCTGGATCTTTTTCGGCAACGTCACGCGCTCGCTCGCCGACGGGCCGGACGACATCAAGGTGACCGCGGGCCTTTACCAGTGCCACCGCTGCAAAACCCTGAGCCTCGGCAGCCCCGACGGCCCGCACAACATCGTGCCGAAGCCGGTATGCACCTGCCTGCGCACGCCAGGCGTGGGCGTGTTCCAGGTCGACCGGCGCTGTCCGTATCACGGGAGGGTGGCTCCGTGAACCTCGACCCTCTGCACATCGAGTACTTCCATCGCGCGCGTCGTTATCTGCGCGAGCGCGACCCGGTGGGGTACGAGACTGTCACGCAGCGGGAGATCGAGCACGTCGCGAACGCGCTTCGGCACGAGGCCTTTCTAGAGGCGTCGGCGCCGTACCGCCGGCAGAAGGAGCTCCTCCTGGGCAGGTTCTACAGCGTGCAGGCGCGCCCCGATCCGCCGCTGCCTGTGTGGCTGCAGGATGCGCTGGCCGAGTGGGACAGCATGATTGCCGGCGTGGCTCGCCAGTTCGGATACTCGGCCGATGACCTCCGTCCCTGACACCCTCGACCTCGACCAGGCGGCCGAGCTGCTGCGCGTCAGCGCGGACTGTTTGCTGCGCAAGGCGCGCGCGGGTAAGGTTCCCGGGGCCAAGATCGGGCGCCGGTGGGTATTCGTGCGCGCCGACCTGGTCGAGCTCATCCGACAAAAAGCCAAAGAGCGCGCATGCCACTCTATCGCCGTCCTAAGAGCCCGCACTGGTGGGTCCGATTCTCGGTCGGTGGTGTCAAGACTCGATGCTCGACTGGCACAGCTGACAAAGCCCTCGCCGACGAGTTCGAAGCGCGCCTTCGCGGTGATGCCTGGCGGCAGCACCGGCTCGGCGAAAGGCCGCGGTACACCTGGCAGCAAGCCGTCGAGCGATGGGCGACCGAGGCTGCGGGTCGTGACAAGGACCGAGACGCCGAACGGCTGAAGTGGTTCGCGGATCCGCCGCAGAGCCTAGGCGCGACGCCCCTCGTCGACATCAACTCCGAAGTCATCGCCGCGCTGCGCCGGGTGCGCACCGCCGAGAGCTCACCCTCGACTGCGAATCGGTACATGGCGCTACTGCGCATGATCCTGCGCAAGGCGCTGCGCGAGTGGGACTGGATCGACAAGGCGCCCGCGGTGCCGATGGTGAAGCTCCCAAAGAGCGAGCCGCGATTCCTGACGCGCGCGCAGGCTGTGCGACTGTTGCACGAGCTGCGGGAGTTCCCGCACCTGCAGGTCGTTGTCGAGTTCGACCTCGAGACGGGCCTGCGCATGCGCAACGCGACGCGCCTCACCTGGGACCAGGTCGACCTCAAGCGCGGGGCGCTCATCGTGCCGGCATCGAGAGCGAAGGCGGGCGAAACGATCGCGATACCGCTGTCTCGGCGCGCGCTTGCACTCCTGCGCGCGCAGCGCGGGCGTCACGAGGAGCGGGTGTTCGCCTTCCGGCGCGGGCCAAAGGGCGGATGGCTGCCGTTCGATGATGCGAACGGGCACGAGTTCAAGGCGGCCGCGAAGCGCGCCGGCGTCCCGTGGCTGCGCTTCCATGACCTGCGCCACACCTGGGCGAGCTGGCACCGCCAGGCGGGCACACCGGCTGACGTGCTGCAGGAGCTTGGGGGCTGGAAGTCACTCGAGATGGTGAAGCGGTACGGGCACCTGTCGGTCGACCACTTGAAGGCCTACGCCGAGCACAAAAAGGGCACACCGCGTCGGTGAGGGGTTCCACATGGAACGTAAGTCACTGAGAGGTAATGGAAAGGGAGGGACTCGAACCCTCGACCCCGGCATTATGAGTGCCGTGCTCTAACCAGCTGAGCTACCTTTCCACGAGGGGGGCGCATTGTCCTCACCCGACCCCCGGGGTGTCAAACGCACCCCATCCGGGCTGAAATCCGGCGGGGTTGCGCCCTAAACGTTGAAGCGGAAGTGCATCACGTCGCCTTCCTGCACCACGTATTCCTTGCCCTCGAGCCGCAGCTTGCCGGCGTCGCGCGCGCCCGCCTCGCCCTTGCCGGCGAGGTAGTCGGCAAAGGCAATGACCTCGGCCCGGATGAAGCCGCGCTCGAAGTCGGTATGGATCGCGCCAGCTGCCTGGGGCGCCGTTGCGCCGATGCGCACCGTCCAGGCGCGTACTTCCTTCGGCCCCGCGGTGAAGTACGTCTCGAGTCCGAGCAGTTTGTAGGCCGCGCGGATCACCCGGTTGAGCCCGGGCTCCTGGAGGCCCAGCTCCGCCAGGAACTCGCTGCGCTCGGCTTCCTCCAGCTGCGCGATCTCCGCCTCGATGGCGGCGCACACGGCGACCACGATCGCGCCATCAGCACTCGCACGCTTCTCGACCGCGGCGAGCAGCGGATTGTTCTCGAAGCCGTTCTCGGCCACGTTGGCGACGTACATGACGGGCTTCGCCGTGAGCAGCTGCAGGTCGCGCAGGTCACGGCGCTCCTCCGGGGTGAGTGTCATGGCCCGCACGGGCTTCACCGCATCCAGCTGCACCTTGACGCGCTCGAACAAGGTGCGACGCCGCATGGCGTCCTTGTCACCGCCCTTGGCGGCCTTGGCGGCACGATCCAGGCCCTTCTCCAGCGTGGCCATGTCAGCGAGCGCAAGCTCGGTGTCGATGACGTCGACGTCCGAGAGCGGGTCGATCCGGCCGGCGACATGGATGACGTCGTCATTCTCGAAGCAGCGCACCACGTGCGCGATCGCATCAACCTCGCGGATGTGCGAGAGAAACTGGTTACCGAGTCCCTCACCCTGGGAAGCGCCCGCGACGAGGCCGGCGATGTCGACAAACTCCACCGTGGTGGGAATGATCTTCTCCGGGTGCGCGATGGCCGCCAGCTGCTGAAGCCTCGGGTCCGGCACCGGCACCACGCCGACGTTTGGGTCGATCGTGCAGAACGGGTAGTTCTCGGCAGCGATCTGTGCGCGCGTGAGCGCGTTGAACAGAGTCGACTTACCGACGTTCGGCAGCCCTACGATGCCGCAGCGGATAGGCATGATTGAGAGACCCTTCCTTAACTAACCGGCGGGCGCCGCGTCCCGCCCGTGAAGACGGTTCATGGCGATCTGCGCGCCCTCGTTCAAGAGCACCGGCACACTGTCCGCAGCCGCCCCAATCGCGGCCTCGAGTAGCGGCGCATCCGCAGGCCCGGGGCGCCCGAGGACATAGTCGAGCACGCGCGAGCGCTCACCCGGATGGCCGATCCCGATGCGCAGTCGCCAGAAGCCATCGCCCATCTGCGCGATGACGTCACGCATGCCGTTGTGGCCGGCGGCGCCGCCTCCCTGCTTCATGCGCACCACGCCGGCAGGAAAATCCAGCTCATCGTAGGCCACCAGCAGCTGCGATGGTTCCACCTTGTAGAAGCTGGCGACGCTGCGTACGGGATCACCGCTGTGGTTCATGTAGCTCATCGGCTTCAGCAGCCACAGGTCGGCATCGCCGATTCGTGCACGCGCCAGCTCGGCGCGGTGCCGCGGCTCGCTGCGGAATGTGGCGCCGTAGCGCCGCGCCAGCTCATCCACGAACTGGAACCCGGCGTTGTGACGCGTGCGCGCGTACTCGGTGCCCGGGTTGCCGAGACCGACGATCAGCTTGAGCGGCTCACCTGCCATAGCATGGGTTCCCGGCGACAAATGCCGCCAGCCGCTGCACGGAGGCGATGCCTCCGCAGCGGCTGGCGGGCAGTCGGACGGCTGCGGGTGCGGCTACTTCTTGCCGCCTTCCTTCTTGGCCGGAGCCGCATCCTTCTTCTCCTCGCCCTTCTTGGCATCGCCAGCCGCGGCGGGTGCACCAGCGGCCCCGGGGGCAGCGGCGGCACCGGCAGCGGGTGCGGCACCCTCGGCGGGCACTGCTGCGGCCTCGGCGGCCACCGGCTCCGGCTCCTCGGCACGCGGCGCGTGGATCGAGACCACCGGGGCGTTGCGGTGCGCAAGCTCCGGGATCGTCACGCCGGGGGGCACGGGGACGTCGGCGAGGAACTTGGTCTCGTTCAGGTGCATGCCCGACAGGTCGATCTCGAGGAACTCCGGCAGGTCCTTCGGCAGGCAGGTGATTTCCACATCCGAGAGCATGTGGGAAACGACGCCGCCCTCGGTCTTGACCCCGGGAGAGATGCTCTCACCCTTGAAGTGGATCGGCAGGCGGATGCGGATCGCCTCGTTCTCCATGACGCGCTGCAGGTCCACGTGCACGACCAGGTTCTTGGCCGGGTGCATCTGCACGTCCTTGACGATCGCCTCCTGCGTGGCGTCGCCGATCTTCAGGCGCACGATGGAGGAATAGAAGCGCTCGTCAGCAATCATCGTGAGCAGGTTCTGCTGGTCGAGCACCAAAGCCTGGGCGTCCTTGTGGGCACCGTACAGGATGGCGGGGACTTTTCCCGTGTGACGCAGGCGGCGGCTCGCACCTTTGCCTTGCGTCCCGCGGGCGTCCGCACCGAACGTGAATGAAATACGCATGACTCCAGATCTCCAGTAGTTACAAACAACGTGCTTCGGTTCGCGACCAAACCAGCACAACCCAAAAAACTGCTTCCGCTCCAGCCGCCGTCGGCCTCAGTCGACGTACAGCGAGCTCACCGACTCCTCGTCGCGGATGCGACGGATCGTCTCGGCCAGGAGCGCCGCCACCGACAGCTGGCGGATGCGGCTCGAGCCCTTGGCGGCGGCACCCAGCGGGATCGTGTCCGTCACGACCAGCTCATCGAGCGCCGACTTCGAAATCTTCTCCACCGCCGCACCCGATAGCACCGGATGCGTGATGTAGGCGACCACCTTGGTGGCGCCCTCGTCCTTCAGTGCCTGCGCCGCCTGGCACAGCGTGCCGGCGGTATCGACCATGTCATCGATCAGGATGCAGGTGCGACCCTCGACATCGCCGATGATGTTCATCACCTTCGACTCGTTCGGGCGCGGCCGCCGCTTGTCGATGATCGCCAGTTCCGTGTCGTCGAGGCGCTTGGCGAAGGCCCGCGCACGCGCCACGCCACCGACGTCCGGCGACACCACGATCATGTCCTTGTACGCCTGCCGCCAGGCGTCCCCGAGCAGCACAGGGGAGGCGTACACGTTGTCCACCGGGATGTCGAAGAACCCCTGGATCTGATCCGAATGCAGATCGACCGTCAGCAGGCGGTTCACCCCCGCACTCGAGACCATGTTGGCGACGAGCTTGGCCGTGATCGCCGAGCGCGTCGCACGCGGCCGCCGGTCCTGGCGCGAGTACCCGAAGTACGGCACCACCGCGGTGATGCGTGCCGCGGAGGCGCGCCGGCAGGCGTCCACCATCACCAGCAGTTCCATCAGGCTGTCGTTGGCCGGCGGACAGGTCGACTGCAGGATGAAGACGTCGCGCCCACGCACGTTCTCCATCAGCTCGACGTTGATCTCGCCATCGCTGAAGCGCCCGACATACGCACGTCCGAGCGGGGTCTGCAGGTGCTTGGCGATGTCCAGCGCCAGCGCCGGATTCGCGTTGCCTGCAAACAGGGCCAGTGTGTCGCTCGTACTCATACTCTATGTGCGCGCAGCTTCCACCGGCGCCGTCGCCGGAGCGTCATGGCGCCCCGCAAGGCGCCGGCCCCATCAAATGGCTGGGGTGGAAGGATTCGAACCTCCGAATGGCGGGATCAAAACCCGCTGCCTTACCACTTGGCGACACCCCAGCATCTGTCCGCCCGCGGAAAAGCGTGCGGGCGCGCATCTTACAGCCGTGTCAGTCCCGCCGCCCGTGCTTGAGGAGGTGGTGCACCGGCGAAGTGTTAAGACCCCGCGCGACGTAGCTTTCCCAGCGATCCGGTACGCGCGCGGCCAGGCCTTCGGCCTCAGCAGCGCTCGCGCAGGCCGCGAACACGCAGGCCCCGGTGCCGGTCAGGCGGGGCGGGGCGAAGCGCCCGAGCCACTCCAGCGCCTCGGCCACCTCAGGGAACTGCGCGCGCACCACGGGCTCGCAGTCGTTGCGACCGCCCCCCTCAAAAAAGGCGCGTATTGTGATCAGGGGGGAATTTCGTGTCAATTCAGGGCTCTGGAACACCCGGGCGGTGCTGACGTGGACCCGGGGGTGGATGATCACGTACCACGCAGGCGGCAGCTCGACAGGCACCAGCCGCTCACCCACCCCCTCGCCCCAGGCGGATGAACCCCCAATGAAAACAGGCACATCCGCACCCAGAGGCAGGCCGATGGCAGCCAGCTGCTGCAGGGATTGGCCGCAGCCCCACAGCTCGTTCAGGGCGAGCAGCGTGGTGGCCGCGTCCGAGCTTCCCCCTCCCAGACCACCCCCGAGCGGGATGCGTTTGCGCACCTCGATTTCGGCCCCGAGCGGCGTAGCGGTGGCGGCCTTCAGCGCCCGGGCCGCCCGGACCACCAGGTCCTGCTCCTCGGGGACCCCGGCTGCGCCCCGGGGCCGGCCGATCGCACCGTCCGGGCGCACCGAAAAGGTGATCTCGTCGGCAAGGTCGACCAGCTGAAACAGCGTCTGCAGCTCGTGGTAGCCGTCGGGCCGCCGGCTAGTGACGTGCAGGAAGAGGTTGAGTTTCGCGGGTGCCGGCCAGCGCCGCGGGGCGCCCGCATCCGGACTCACAGCCGCCAGTCCTCGATGAGCAGCCGTACCCGCACGGCGTCGCGCTGCAGCGTCATGCGCGCCGGCAGTGTCTGCCCTGCCGCGCTCGTGTATGCGTCGTAGTCGACGTGCCAGCCGTCCTGCACGAGGCTTGCCAGGTGCTGCCCGGACGCGTCGAGGGATTCCTCGGCCGGCTGCGCCGGATCGGGAGCACCGAGCACCCAGTACCGCAGGCTCTCGATGGGCACGTCGAAGCCCAGTCGCGCGGTCAGTTCCGCGCGCGCCGCCTGGTTGGAGATGCGCTCACCGTGCGGGGTGACGACGTCGAGGTCGCTGCCGTTGGCGTTGATCTGCATGCCACCGACGCCCAGGGGTCCCTCGAGTGCGATCAGCGAGCGTGCCTGCTCCTGCGACCAGCGCAGGTTGGCATTGAAGCCATTGCCCGAGGCAGACAGTGCCACGCGCCCCTTGAGCTGGAAGTGCGCCAGCGCCTGCAGCTGCGGGCGCCGTTCCGGCCACGGTGCGGAAATTCCGGGGGTGGCGGGCGGCAGGGTGCGGCAGCCAGCCAGCGCCGCCAGGGTCAGGAGAGCCCCGACCCACGGCGCACTACGGCGCATCGGGCAGGAACCGCTTGATCGTTGCCTTCAGGGGCTTGGAGTCCGGCTCGCGCGCCAGGGCGGCGGCCCAGACGCGGCGCGCGTCGGCCTTGTTGCCGCTGCTCCAGAGCGCCTCGCCCCAGTGCGCCGCGATCTCGCCGTCATGACCGAGCGAGTAGGCGCGCTCCAGGGTGCTGGTCGCACCCTTCATGTCGCCTGAGCGGAACCGCACCCATCCGAGGCTGTCCAGGGCGGCCGGGCTGTCGGGCATCACGGTGAGCGCGCGGCGGATCAGCGTCTCCGCGTGCGGCAATTCCAGCGAGTGGTCGGCGAGTGTGTAGCCGAGCGCGTTCAGGAGCGTCGGGTCGTCCGGGCGCACCTCCAGGAGGTGCTCGAGCGCCTCCACCGATTCGTGCACGTGGCCGCCCTGCTCGAGGATGACGGCGCGGTCGTACTCGATCGAGGGGTGCTGCGGGTGACGCACCAGTTCGGCGCTGAGAATCTCCAGTCCCGCGTCCGCCTCGCCGTGGTCGGCGAGCAGCCGAGCCTTGGTGAGGGTCAGGTCGAGCTCATCCTCGGGATGATCGGCCGCGTAGTCATCGAGGAGCGCGAGCGCCTCGGTGCGCGAGTGCCTGTCAAGGAGCAGCGCTGCGGCCCGCGAGCGCGCAGACAAGGCGACCGAGGAATCGTAGAGGCGCCGGTAAGCGGCGATGGCGCCGTCCGGGTCGCCATTGCGCGCGGCGATGTCGGCAAGATACAGCTGAGCGCCCTCGTTCCCCTCCCCGCTCGAAGCCAGCTCGCTGAAGCGCTGCTTGGCCTCCTTGTAGTCACCGGAGTTGTAGGCAAGGAGCGCCAGCCTGCGGTCAATCTCCGCCTGCGGGCCGCCGGTGGCACGCAGCTGCTCGAGTTCCTGGTGCGCCTCTTCGCTGCGGTCGAGCGAGGCCAGGATCTCGGCGAGTTCCATCCCGCCGCGCTGCGCGTCGTGGATCTTGGCCTGGCGCGCAGTGGCCAGCGCCTGCGGGGCATCGCCGCGCATGACGTAGGCACGCGCGAGGATCCGCGTCGCGGCGATGTCCTGCGGATCGTGCTGCAGCGCCTGCTGTGCATAGCGCGTCGCCCGCTGACCGTCGTAGGCGGCAAGCGCGAGCTCCCCGAGCAGTGTCAGCGTATCGGTCGAGTTGGCGCTCGGTTCCAGAGCTCCGCTCATGGCGATGAGCACCGCCGAGGCGTCCGACTCCTCCAGCAGCAGGGCCGTCAGCTCCGTCATGCTGCGCGCGGTGCGTTCCTCGGCGTGATGCGGAACCGCGGAGGCGGCACCGTCGGCCTTCGGCGCCGGCGCCGCGTTCGTCTGCTCCTCGACACGCCAGAATTCGTGGATGGCCACGCGCGCGTCGGCGGTCCGGTAGAGCTTCAGAGCGATGGCCGCGTAGAGCGCATTGGCCTCGCGGTCATTCGGTGCCAGCGCGCGCCAGCGGCTGGCGGCCTGCCAGGCCGCGGGCAGGTGCTCGCAGGCCATGGCGACCTGGGTGGCCCGGCGGGCCAGCTGCACGTCCCCGGTGGCGGCCGCCTTGGCATAGGACTCGGAGGCCTCGCGGCAGTCCCCGCGCTTCAGGGCGGCGTCGGCGCTCGCGGTCAGGGCCGTGTCGACTGCGGCCGCCTTGGGCGGGACGGGCTTGTCTGCGGCGGGGCGGCTGGCTGCGCAGGCGCCGAGGAGGGTGGCGCACAGCAAGGACAGTATTAAGTTACGCAAGTGATTGATCATACTGAAAACCACTATAGACCGTGTGCCCGGGGCGCGCATTGCGCAACTTGTCACAAAGTACGGACATCCCGGAGAATGCGCGACCCCTACCGCCCATGAAGGAATCCATCCGACAGCGCCTGCAGAAACTCTCCGACCGGTTCGAGGAGGTCGGCCGTCTGCTGGCTACTGATGAGATCGCGGGAGGCTCCCAGCAGTTCCGCGAGCTGTCGATGGAATATTCCCGCCTGCAGCCGCTCGCCGAGCGCTTCGGCAGCTACCACGGGCTGGAGCGCGACCTCGCCGGCGCGCAGGACCTGCAGGCCGATTCCGACCCGGGGATGCGCGCCCTGGGGGACGAGGAAGTGCTGCGGCTGCGCGCCGCCATCGGCGCGGAGGAAGAGGAGCTGCGCAAGCTCCTGCTGCCGAAGGATCCGCGCGACGACAAGAACATATTCCTCGAGGTGCGCGCCGGCACCGGCGGCGACGAGGCCGCGATCTTCGCCGGCGACCTCTACCGCATGTACGCACGTTACGCGGAGTCCAAGGGACTGGTGCCCGAGGTGCTCAGCGAGAGCCCCGGTGAACACGGCGGCTACAAGGAGATCATCAGCCGCATCGCAGGCAAGGGGGCGTTCTCACGCCTGAAGTTCGAATCGGGCACGCATCGCGTGCAGCGCGTGCCGGCGACCGAGGCGCAGGGCCGCATCCACACCTCGGCGGTGACGGTGGCGATCCTGCCGGAGATCGACGAGGTCGACGAGGTCGAGATCAATCCGGCGGACCTGCGCATCGACACCTATCGCTCCTCCGGTGCCGGCGGTCAGCACGTGAACAAGACCGACTCCGCGGTGCGCATCACCCACGTGCCGAGCGGCATCGTGGTCGAGTGCCAGGATGAGCGCTCCCAGCACAAGAACCGCTCCCGGGCCATGGCGCTGCTGAAGGCGCGGCTGCTGGCCGCGGAGCAGGAGAAACAACAGAGCGCCCAGGCGCAGTCACGACGCCTGCAGGTTGGCAGTGGCGATCGCTCCGAGCGCATCCGCACCTACAATTTTCCCCAGGGACGCGTGACCGACCATCGCATCAACCTGACGCTCTACAAGTTGCAGCAGGTCATGGATGGCCAGATCGACGAACTCATCGAAGCACTCCAGCAGGAGTACCAGGCGGAGCAGCTGGCGGAGGAAGTGTAAGACGCTAGCTCGCCCCGCACCGGATCACGCCGCGGCAGCGATGCGGTGCTCGAAGTCGGCGCCTTCCTTGCGCACCCTGAGATCTGCGAGGATGGCGATGGACAGCGCCGTGCAGAACGGCAGGACCAGGGCGCCGAGGCCGACTCCCAGGACGGCCTGCGCGGCGGTAATGACCGCCACGTCGCCCTGGCCGAGGATCGCCGCGAGCACCCCGATGACGATCCCGAGAGCCACGTACATCGCGAGCACTATCAGCGCCACGATGAAATAGGTGAGGCTGAGCCGCCAGAAGCTGCCGTGTGTCAGCCGCCAGCTGCGCTGGTAGCTCGCAAGTGGCCCGGCGCGTTCCGTCAGCAGGATGGCGTGAGCCGACAGCGATGACACCGCTACAAAAATCACCGCCGCCATCGCGAGCAGCATGAGGAGCGAGCGCGGCACGCCCGCCACCAGCAGCGGAAGGAAGCAGGCTGCGCAGCTCAAACTGATCAGCAGCCCGAGCCCGATGATGGCGGGCAGGCGACGCGCGGCCGCGCCCACGTCGCCGCCGGGATCCGCTCCCGTGATGAGGCGGTACTGGCGCAGCAGTACCGCCGACAGCAGCACCGCCGGCGCGAGTGCCGCTACCAGGTACAGCGTGACGCTCCCGGGATCGCGCAGCAACTCCAGCATCGACTGCAGGCCGGACCGGGGCAGTCCGCGAGCGAGCACGTAGATGCGCCACAGCTGGCTGACGAGCAGACCAAGTCCCGCCAGCACAACGCAGCGCACGACGGTCGCGCGGTAGATACGAAAGGCGAGCTCCAGCAGTTCGCCCACTGACAGCGGCCTGCCGGGCGGGTAGGCTATGTTGGGCATCGCGATATCTTAGCGCTGCCGTGCTTTGGAAGCCCATGAACGCAGCGTTAAATGTCGCCAGCCTGCTCGCGCAACCGCACGACTCTCTTTCCCAAACTGCCGCGCTTCATGCCACGGCACAACTGCCGCCGCTCGATACCGAACTCCTGCTCGCCTACGTACTTGGTACCGAGCGCTGGCGCCTGACGGCCCATCCGGAACGCAGCGTGAGTCTCGCGGAGGCTGCGCGCTTTCGTGCCCTGCTCACGCGTCGTGCGCAGGGCGAGCCCCTCGCCTACCTCACCGGCCGCCGTGAATTCTGGTCGCTCGAGTTCACTGTTACTCCCGACGTGCTGGTGCCACGGCCGGAGACCGAGCTGCTCGTCGAGCGCGCGCTGGCGTTGCGGCCGCAGGCCCTCGCTCGAGTCGCGGACCTCGGCACCGGCTCCGGAGCGATCGCCATCGCGCTCGCCCGCGAGCGGCCACAGTGGCAGCTGGTGGCGACCGATGCCTCCCCGGCAGCGCTCGCCGTCGCACGCGCCAACGGTGCCGCCCTGGGCGCCCAGGTCGAGTTTCGCCACGGCAGCTGGTACGCCCCCCTGGCGGGCGAACGATTTGACCTGCTGCTCAGCAATCCCCCCTACGTGGCAGCCGACGACCCGGCGCTCGAGGCATTGCGGCACGAACCCGCCCTGGCCCTGACACCCGGCCCCGATGCTTTCAGCTGCCTGCGCACCCTGGCGCAGGGCGCGGCGCAGCATCTGCTGCCCGGCGGCTGGCTGATCCTCGAACACGGGAGTACGCAGGGCGCACAGCTGCGGGACGAGCTTGTCCTCGCCGGCTTGCGTCACGTACGCTCGCACCGCGACCTCGGCGGACACGAGCGCACTACGGAAGGACAACGACGATGATCAGATTTGAGACCTCCCACGGCCCCTTCACGATCGAGCTGTTCCCCAAGGAGGCCCCGGTCACCGTGGAGAACTTCCTGCGCTACGTAGACGACGGCTTCTTCGATGGCACCATCTTCCACCGCATCGTGCCGGGATTCGTGATCCAGGGCGGCGGCCTGACCGCTGATTTCAGCAACAAGCAGACCCGGGCTCCCATCAGCAACGAGGCCAAGAACGGGCTGAAGAACACCCGTGGCAGCCTGTCGATGGCTCGTACCAGCGATATCAACAGCGCGACATCGCAGTTCTTCGTCAACCTCACCGACAACGCCTTCCTCGACAACAGCGCGCGCGACTACGGCTACGCGGTGTTCGGCCGCGTCACCGAGGGAATGGATGTGATCGACAAGATCGCCAAGGTCGGCACCGGCCGCCGCAAGGGCTACACCGATGCACCGCTCGAGGATGTCGTGATCACCTCGGCACGGCGCCTGCCCGAGAAATAGCCCCAGTTCCGGTTGCCTTGAGGAGCCGCACGCCCACGGGCTGTTGGCAGCGTCGGCCGCCGCGCCTGTACGTTCACCAGCACGGCGGCATCGCCGCGCGGCTGCTCAAGTGGCTGGTGGCGGCGCTGCTGGCGTGGCTGTTGGTCACAAGTCTCGCCGTGCTGCTGCTGCGCTGGCTGAACCCGCTGACCAGTGCGGTGATGGCGGAGGCGCGTGTCAGCGCCTGGGCCGGGCAGCAGCATGACTACCGCACGGACTACCGCTGGGCGAGTCTTGAGCAGATCTCGCCCCACGCCGCCATCGCCGTGATCGCCTCGGAGGACCAGCTGTTCCCGTTTCACGCTGGCTTCGACTTCAACTCCATCCGCGAGGCGGTGCGCGCCAGTGAGCGCGGCAAGCGCCTGCGTGGCGCCAGCACCATCTCGCAGCAGGTCGCCAAGAATCTCTTCCTGTGGTCAGGCCACAGCTTCGTGCGCAAGGCGCTCGAGGCGTACTTCACCGTGCTCATCGAGGCGCTGTGGCCGAAGGAGCGCATCCTGGAGATGTACCTGAACATCGCGCAGTTCGGCGACGGCATCTACGGGGTGGAGGCGGCCTCCGAGCGCTTCTGGCACAAGCCCGCGCTCGCCCTGAGCTCCGCGGACTCAGCGTTGCTGGCCGCCGTTCTGCCGAACCCGCTGCGACTGCGCGCCGACCATCCCTCGCACTATGTGCTGCAGCGTCGCGACTGGATCCTCGGGCAGATGCGCGACCTTGGCGGGGCCGCCTACCTCAAGGCGCTGGAGAAGGAGCGGCCGCGACCGCCGTGACGCGCTGGCGCCCCCTCAGGGGTCATAGCCGAGCACCGGCGCAAGCCAGCGCTCCGCTTCGACCGTGCTCCAGCCCTTGCGACGCGCGTAGTCCTGCACCTGGTCGCGGTCGATCTTGCCGAGTGCGAAATAACGCGCCTGCGGATGAGAGATGTACCAGCCGCTCACCGCGGCCGTCGGGTACATCGCGTAGGAATCGGTCAGGCGCATGCCGGCATTGCGCTCCACGTCGAGCAGCTCCCACAGCTTGCGCTTCTCGGTGTGGTCGGGGCAGGCAGGGTACCCCGGCGCGGGGCGGATGCCGCGGTACTCCTCGCGCACCAGCTGCTCATTGGTGAGCGCCTCGGTGCTCGCGTAGCCCCACAGCTCGCGGCGCACGCGCTCGTGGAAGTGCTCGGCAGCCGCCTCGGCGAGGCGGTCGGCCAGCGCCTTGAGCATGATGGCCGAGTAGTCATCATGGGCCCGCTCGAAGCGCGCAAGATGCTCCTCGATGCCGATGCCGGCCGTGACCGCGAATGCGCCGAAATAGTCGCACACGCCGCTGGCCCTCGGGGCGATGTAGTCCGCGAGGCACTCGTGCGGCTGGCCTGCGGGCTTGCCCTTCTGCTGGCGCAGGAAGTTCAGCGTGCCGAGCACCCGCTCGCGCGACTCAGCGTCGTAGAGCTCGACGTCGTCGCCTGCGGCATTGGCGGGGAACAGGCCCACGACGATGCACGCCTGTAGCCAGCGCTCCGCGACCAGCGTCTTGAGCATGCGCCTCGCATCGGCATACAGGTTGCCGGCCGCCTCGCCGACTAAGGGGTCGGTCAGGATGTCCGGGAACCTGCCGGAGAACTCCCAGGCATTGAAGAATGGCATCCAGTCGATGTAACCGAGCAGTTCCGTGAGCGGATAGTCATCGAAGCGCTGCACCCCGGGCACGCGCGGCGGCACCGGCGCATAGGTGCCCCAGTCAAGCGCGCGCCGGTTGGCGCGCGCCGCGGCCAGCGTCAGCTCCGGCACCTTCACCGTCTTGGCTGCGTGCTGCTCGCGCCGCCGCTGGTGCTCCTCCCCGACCTTGGCGATGAATGCGCCCCGCTCCCCCGGCTGCGTCAGCGTCTGGCACACCCCGACCGCGCGTGAGGCGTCCTTGACGTAGATCGCGGCGGATGCGTACTGCGGGGCGATCTTCACCGCGGTGTGGGCAGGTGAGGTGGTGGCGCCGCCGATCAGGAGCGGCACCTGGAAGCCCTGGCGCTGCATCTCCTTGGCAACGTGCACCATCTCATCGAGCGAGGGCGTGATCAGCCCGGATAGGCCGATGAAGTCCGCCTGTTCGCGGCGCGCAGCGTCGAGGATCTTCTCGCACGGCACCATGACGCCGAGGTCAATGACTTCGAAGTTATTACATTGCAGGACCACGCCGACGATGTTCTTGCCGATGTCGTGCACATCGCCCTTGACCGTGGCCATGACGATGCGCCCGTTGCTGCGCCGGCCGCCACCGTCCTTGCTCGCCTCGATGAAGGGCACGAGATGCGCCACGGCGCGCTTCATGACGCGCGCGCTCTTCACCACCTGCGGCAGGAACATCTTGCCGGCCCCGAACAGGTCGCCGACCACGTTCATGCCGTCCATCAGCGGGCCCTCGATCACACTCAGCGGCCGCTCGAAAGTCAGGCGCGCGGCTTCGGTGTCCTCGATGATGTAGTCGTCGATGCCCTTGATGAGCGCGTGCTCCAGGCGCTTGCCCACCGGCAGGTCGCGCCAGGCGAGATCCTCGACGCGCCGGGCACCGCCCTCGCCCTTGAAGCGTGCCGCGAGCTCGAGCAAGCGCTCGGTGGCATCGGGGTGACGGTTGAGAATGACGTCCTCGCACGCCTCGCGCAGCTGCGGCTGTATCTGTTCGTAGATCGCCAGCTGCCCGGCGTTGACGATACCCATGTCCATGCCCGCAGCGATGGCATGGTAGAGGAACACAGAGTGCATCGCCTCGCGCACCGGGTCGTTGCCGCGGAAGGAGAACGAAACGTTGCTGACACCGCCACTTACCAGGGCGTACGGCAGCTGCGCCTTGATCTGCCGGGTGGCCTCGATGAAGGCGATGCCGTAGCCGTTGTGCTCCTCGATGCCGGTAGCGACTGCGAATATGTTGGGGTCGAAGATGATGTCTTCGGGTGCGAGTCCGACGCGTTCCGTCAGGATCGCGTAGGCGCGGGCGCAGATCGCAACGCGCCGCTCGACGGTATCTGCCTGGCCCTGCTCATCAAAAGCCATGATCACTGCCGCGGCGCCATAGCGGCGCACCTTGCGGGCGTGCTCGATGAAGGTTGCCTCGCCCTCCTTCAGGCTGATCGAGTTGACGATCGATTTGCCCTGCACGCACTTGAGCCCCGCCTCGATCACGCTCCATTTCGAGGAATCGAGCATCACCGGTACCCGCGCAATGTCGGGTTCCGCGGCTATCAGGTTGAGGAAGCGCACCATCGCGGCCTGCGAATCGAGCATGCCCTCGTCCATGTTGACGTCGATCACCTGCGCCCCGCTCGCGACCTGCTGGCGCGCGACGTCCAGCGCCGCAGCATAGTCACCGGCTTCTATCAGCTTGCGGAACTTGGCAGAGCCGGTGACGTTGGTGCGCTCGCCGACGTTCACGAACAGGCTGTCGGCATCGATGTTGAGCGGTTCAAGTCCGGCGAGGCGGCACTTGATGGCGTGCGGGGGCAGCTTGCGGGCCGCCCGTCCCCTGAGGCCCGCACCGATGAGCCTGATGTGCTCGGGGGTCGTGCCGCAGCAGCCACCGACGATATTGACGAGCCCCGACTCACCGTACTCGCGCAGGATCTCGGCGGTCTCTTCCGGGCCCTCGTCGTACTCGCCGAACGCATTGGGCAGTCCGGCGTTGGGATACGCACACACATAGGTGTCGGCGATGCGTGCCAGCTCCGCCACGTAAGGTCGCAGCAACCGGCCGCCGAGCGCGCAGTTCAGGCCCACGAACAGGGGCTGCGCATGGCGGATGGAGTTCCAGAAGGCCTCGGCCGTCTGACCCGAGAGCACGCGCCCGGAGGCATCGGTGATGGTGCCCGACACGGCGAGCGGCAGCGTGGTGCCCGTTTCATCAAAAAGTGTCAGTGCAGCGTAGATAGCCGCCTTGGCGTTCAGCGTGTCGATCACCGTCTCGATCAGCAGGAAGTCGGCACCTCCCAGCAGCAGCCCGCGCGCCGCCTCGAGATAGCCGCCGACGAGTTCATCGAAGGTAACGGCACGGTAGCCCGGGTCATTGACGTCCGGGGACATGGACGCCATGCGGTTGGTCGGCCCGAGGGCACCCGCCACGAAGCGCGGCGTTCCGCTGCGCTGCGCGAACTCGTCGGCCACGGTGCGCGCCAGCCGCGCGGCGCGGTAGTTCAGTTCCGGCACCAGCGCCGCCGTGCCGTAGTCAGCCTGCGACACCGCATTTGAATTGAAGGTGTTGGTCTCGATGATGTCGGCGCCGGCCTCAAGGTAGGCACTGTGCACAGCGACGATCACCTCCGGCCGCGTGAGCGTGAGGATGTCGTTGTTCCCCTTCAGGTCGCGGCCGTGAGCCCGCAGGCGCTCGCCGCGGAACCCGGCCTCATCGAGGCGGCGCTGCTGCACCATGGTGCCCATCGCGCCATCCAGGAGTACCACGCGCTCGCCGGGCAGCTCGCGCAGCCGCTCGATGCGGGTGCGTCGCGCGGTCTCATCGACGGGCTCGATTGCGTAGGGTGCCGCCGTCGCCTGCGGCCCTGCGGGCGCCTGCTCGCGGTCGGCGCGCGGCGCCGCCACTGCGTGCGCGCCGTGCGCGCAGGAACTCATGCGCGCGCCAGCTGCGGCGGCAGCGTCTCGCGCGCCTGCGGGCGCAGCCCGAGCGCATGGCAGATCGCGTAGCTGAGCTCGGCACGATTGAGGGTATAGAAGTGGAACTCGCTCACGCCGTGAGCCTTCAGCTCCTGCACCTGCTCGATCGCGACACTGGCCGAGATCATGCGGCGTGTCTCGGCATCATCGTCGAGCCCCTCGAAGCGCTCACGCAGCCAGGGGGGGATGCTGGCGCCGCAACGCTCGGCGAACCGGGTCACCTGGGAGAAGCGCGTGATGGGGAGGATCCCCGGAACGATGGCGGCAGCGATGCCCGCGGCCGCGCAGCGGTCACGGAAGCGCAGGAACGCCGCGGTGTCGTAGAAGAACTGCGTGATCGCGCGGCTGGCACCGGCGTCGATCTTGCGCTTGAGATTCTCGAGGTCCGCCTGCGCGGAAGCAGCCTCGGGGTGCACCTCCGGATACGCGGCCACCGAGATCTCGAACGGTGCCAGGCGCGCCAGCGCGCCCACCAGTTCGGAGGCGAAGACGAAGCCACCAGCGGGTGCGCGATAGCCCGCCTCCTGCGGCAGGTCGCCGCGCAGCGCGACGATATGGCGGATGCCCTCATCCCAGTACGCGCGGGCAACGTCCAGGATCTGCCCGCGCGTCGCCCCGATGCAGGTGAGGTGCGGCGCTCCGGTGAGCGTGGTCTCGCGCTGGATACGGGTCACCACCCGATGCGTGCGCTCGCGCGTGGAGCCGTCCGCGCCGTAGGTGACCGACACGAAGGACGGTGCCAGGGGTCCCAGGCGCTCGATGGAATTCCACAGCGTGTCCTCCATCAGCCGATCCGCTGGCGGGAAGAACTCGAAGGAAACTTGCAGCGCCGTAGTCATGCCGAGGCGCCGCCGCGCGCGCGCTCCTGAGCACCGGGGACGGCGGTGCGCTGCGCGCTCACGGCCAGCAGGTGTTCGCCGTCGGCCTCGAGCGGGCTGATGCGCTCACACCTGAATCCGCTCTCCGCCAACAGGCGCCGCAGGCGCGCCAGCGGGTGCTCGATGACACGTGCGCGGCTGTTCTCGAGCGCCTCGTAACCCTCGAACAGCCACAGGCGCCCCTCGGCAGACAGCGACCGCCGCGCCACGTCGAGCGTGCGCGTGAGCGCCACGTCATCGGCGGCCGGCCGGTCGAGGAGGATCAGATCGAAGCGGCCGCCAGCACGTGCCGCGTCAGTCTCGGTCAGACCGCCACCCGGGCTGGCCTCCAAGACGCGACAGCTAAGAGCGCAGCGCTCCGCGTACGCACGTGCCGCCTGCGCGGCGCGGCGCGAACCTGCGATGGCGACGCACGAGCGCGCGGCCGCGGCACTCGCCTGCAGCAGTTCGGGATGCGTGACGCCGACCACGAGCGCCGCGCCGCCACTGGCGCCCTCGTCCGCCGCGATCAGGGCAGCCAGTGCCCGGCCCAGGCGCGATTCACCGCTCGCGCCGGCGGTGTCCGCCACCAGGGCCGAGTGGGCCGCAGAGCGGTCCTGCACCAGCCGCTCATCGCGCCGGTCGAGCTGCGCGAGGAGGCCGCGCACGAAGCTCGCGGTCTCGGCGGCCGCGGCCATGCGGTAATGAACCCATTGACCGTGTCGCTGCCGCTCGATCAGGCCCGCCTCCGCGAGGATCCGCAGGTGGCGCGAGACGCGCGGCTCGCTCTGGTCCACGGCGGCGGCAAGGTCCGAGACGCTCAGCTCTCCCTGGGAAATCAATGCCAGCAGACGCAGCCGCGTGGATTCCCCTGCCGCCCGCAGCCAGTCGACCATCCTCACGGAATCTACGAGCTCCATTAAGACTATTGTACAAGTCTTTAACTTCTGACTCAATAAACTGTAACGGGAGTCGATTGCCGGTTGAGGCCGCTTATTGTATTACCAGTGCGACAGTTTTCAGTGGACCGCCGGTGGCCGGCCGGCTTCCGGGATATCTGTGAACAGCGCCTCGATATCGATGGAGTCGAACCGGTAGGGGCGCTGGCAGAACTCGCAGGTGACGGTGACCGATCCCTGCTCCCGCAGGACATCCCGGATCTCCCCGGCACCCAGGGCCTTGAGCACTCCGGCAACCCGGTCGGGGCTGCAGCGGCACTCGAACTTTACGGGGGAACCCCGGAAGACCCGCAGGTCGAGCCCGGCGAACGCCTGGGCCAGCACCACTTCCATCGGGGCCTTCAGCAGTTCACGGCCGGTGACCTGCTCGAGGGCGGCCTGTGCCTCCTGCCAGGCATCGGCTCCCTCCTCGTCCACGTCCGCTTCCTTTCCCGGGAGCTTTTGCACCAGGAGTCCCCCGGCGCGCTCAAGGTCGGCCGCCAGCACCACGCGGGTGGGCAGCTGCTCGGAGCTCGCGAAATAAGCCTCCAGCGACTGCGCCAGTGAGTCGCCGCTGAGGGGCACCACCCCCTGGTAGCGCGTGCTCAGCTCTTCGGCCTCGATCGTCACCGTGACGCGGCCATCGGCACCGACCAGCTCGCGGAACAGTGTTGCGGGTGCGCCCGCAGCGTTCAGCCCGGCGAGCGCGGTCTCATCGAAGCGCGCCACTGCGCGCAGGCGGAAGTCGTCCGTGCACTGCGCCACCAGCAGGTTGACCGCGCCGCTTCCCTGCAGCTGGAACGTGAGCGTGCCCCGGAACTTGAGCGTGGCAGACAGCAGCACCACGGCCGCCACAGCCTGCCCGAGGAGCTCATCGACGGGCGCGGGGTAACTCGCATGTGCGCGCAGCTCGCGCCAGGCGCGCTCCAGGTGCACCCAGTGGCCGCGCACCGGGCGTCGCTCGAGGATGAAGCGACGCACCTGGTCGCTGATCAGGAGAGGATCGGTTTGCATGGCCGGGACTATGGGGTCCGCGGCAGCCAACTCAATGTTTTGTCGCCCGCCCCCGACGGTGCGAATCAGCCGCTCAGCTTCTTCTTCAGGAGCTCATTCAGCTGGGCCGGGTTGGCCTTGCCGCCGGTGGCCTTCATCACCTGCCCGACGAAGAACCCGAACAACTTGTCCTTGCCGGAGCGGTAGTCGGCGAGCTGGCCCGGGTTCGCGGCGAGCACCTCATCGATGACGCGCTCGATCGCGGACGTGTCGGTGATCTGCCTGAGGCCCTTGGCCGAGATGACCTCATCAGCGCCCGTGCCCTCGTTCCACATCGCCTCGAACACTTCCTTGGCGATCTTGCCCGAGATGGTCTGGTCGGCCACGCGCCTGAGCAGGCCGCCCAGGCGCGCCGCGGAGATCTTGCTGGCGGACACGTCGAGGTTCTCGCGGTTGAGCGCCGCGGCCAGGTCCCCGGTGACCATGTTGGCGGCGAGCTTCGAGTGTCCCGGCACCTCCCCCACCACGCTCTCGTAGAAGTCGGCGTAGTCGCGGCTCGCGGTCAGCACCCCGGCATCGTAGGCCGACAGGCCGTACTGGGAGACAAAACGCGCCGCCTTCTGGTCCGGCAGCTCCGGGAGGGTGGCGCGCACGGCGGCGATGAAGGCCTCGTCGAGCTCGATGGGAAGCAGGTCCGGATCGGGGAAGTAGCGGTAGTCGTTGGCCTCTTCCTTGGAGCGCATCGAGCGCGTCTCACCCTTGTCCGGGTCGTAGAGGCGCGTCTCCTGCACCACCTTGCCGCCCGACTCCAGCAGCTCGATCTGGCGCTCCACCTCGTAGTTGATGGCGCGCTCCACGAAGCGGAAGGAATTGAGGTTCTTGATCTCGGCGCGGGTGCCGAACTTCTCGGCCCCCGCCTTGCGCACCGAGACGTTGGCGTCGCAGCGGAACGAGCCCTCCTGCATGTTGCCGTCGCAGATCTCCAGGTACCGCACCAGCGTATGCACCTTCTTCATGTACGCCACCGCCTCCTTGGCGGAGCGCAGGTCCGGCTCCGAGACGATCTCAACCAGCGGTGTTCCGGCGCGGTTGAGGTCGATGCCCGTCACCCCGGGGAGTCCCTCGTGCAGGCTCTTGCCGGCATCCTCCTCCAGGTGCGCGCGCGTCACGCCGATGCGCTTGACGCTGCCGTCCTCGAGCACGATCTCGAGCGCACCTTCGGCGACGATCGGCAGCTCGTACTGGCTGATCTGGTAGCCCTTGGGCAGGTCCGGATAGAAGTAGTTCTTGCGCGCGAACACCGAGTGCGCGGCGACGCGCGCGTTGAGGGCGAGCCCGAGCTTGACGGCCATGCGCACCGCCTCGCCGTTGAGCACCGGCAGCACGCCCGGGTAGCCGAGGTCGACGAGGTTGGCCTGGGCGTTGGGCGGGGCGCCGTAGCGGGTCGCGGAGCCGGAGAAGATCTTCGACTGCGTGGCGAGCTGGGCGTGGATCTCCAGCCCGATGACGGTCTCCCAGGTGCTCACGCGTAGCCCTGCGGCACGCGGGTGTGCCAGTCGGTGGCGCGCTGGAAGGCGTGCGCGACGCTCAGCACGCGCGCCTCGCTGAAGTGCGGCCCGACCACCTGCAGTCCCACCGGCAGGTCATTGACGAAGCCACAGGGGATCGACGCGGCCGGGAGCCCTGCGAGGTTGGCGCCGATGGTGTAGATGTCGTTCAGGTACATGGTGACGGGGTCCTCGGTCTTTGCGCCGATGGCGAACGCCGGCGTCGGCGTCGTCGGCCCGATGAGCACGTCCACGCTCTTGAAGGCACGGATGAAGTCGGCGTTGATCAGCGCGCGCACGCGCTGCGCCTTGAGGTAGTAGGCGTCGTAGTACCCGGCCGAGAGCACGTAGGTGCCGGTCATGATGCGGCGCTTGACCTCCGCCCCGAAGCCCTCGCCGCGCGAGCGGCGGTACAGGTCCTGCAGGTCCTTCGGGTTCTCGCAGCGGTGCCCGAAGCGCACGCCATCGAAGCGCGCAAGGTTTGAGGAGCACTCCGCCGGTGCCACGACGTAGTAGACCGGCACCGACAGCGGCAGGTTCGGCAGGCTCACCTCGGTCAGGGTGGCGCCGAGCCCCTCGTAGATGCGCAGCGCCTCGCGGATGCGCTTCTCGTTCTCCGCATCCAGGCCCTTGTCGAAGAACTCCTTCAGCAACCCGACCTTGAGGCCGGCGAGCGGCTGCTCGAGCTGCGCCACGTAGTCCGGCACCGGCGTATCGACGCTGGTGGAGTCGCTCGGATCGAAGCCGGCCATCTCGCGCAGCATCAGCGCTGCGTCCGCGACCGTCGTCGTCAGCACCCCGCCCTGATCCAGGCTCGAGGCGAAGGCAATCATGCCGTAGCGCGAGACGCGCCCGTAGGTAGGCTTCATGCCGGTGACGCCGCACAGGGCTGCCGGCTGGCGGATCGAGCCGCCGGTGTCGGTGGCGGTCGCCGCCGGCGCAAGACGCGCCGCGACCGCCGCCGCCGAGCCCCCCGAGGAACCGCCCGGAACGAGCGCGGGGTTCCAGGGATTGCGCACCGGACCGTAGAAGCTGGTCTCGTTGGAGGAGCCCATGGCGAACTCATCCATGTTCGTCTTGCCGAGCATGATCGCGCCGGCCGCCTTGAGCTTCGCGACGACCGTGGCGTCGTAGGGGGAGACGAAGTTATCGAGCATGCGCGAGCCGCAGGTGGTGCGCACGCCCTGGGTGCAGAAGATGTCCTTGTGGGCGATTGGTACCCCGGTGAGCGCGCCGCCAGCACCCGCGGCCAGCACCCGGTCGGCCGCCTGCGCATCCTTGAGCGCCTGCTCGCGCGTCACGGAGATGAAGGCGTTCAGCGCCCCCTGGTGGCGGTCGATGCGCTCAAGGTAGGCACGCACCAGCTCGGTGCTCGAGAAGCGCCGGGCGCGCAGTCCCGCGGCAAGCTCGGTCAGTGAGGCGCGGTGCAGGTCGCTCACGGCAGCCTCACTCGATGACCTTGGGCACGAGGTAGAGCCCCGCGGCCACCTGCGGCGCATTGGCCTGGTAGGCCTCGTGGCGGTCGCTCTCGGTGACCGCATCCGCCCGCAGGCGCTGCGAAAGCCCCGGCAGCGGGTGCGCCATGGGCTTCACGTCCGCGGTGTCCGCCGCGTCGAGGGCGCCGATGAAATCGAGGATGCTCGAGAGGCTTTGCTGGTACACGGGGATCTCGGCGGCACTGAGATCGAGGCGTGCCAGGGCGGCGATGCTTGCGAGCTGCTCGCGGGTCAGGGACATAGGGGGTTCGCGATATGCGCGGTGAACTGAGAAAACCAGCGCAAAATCATACATGTTGCCTTGCTGAATGTCCTGTCGGTTGCTAGATTACGCGCCACTTTCTGGGGTCTCCCGCCGCACACTTTCCGGTCGCTTCATGTTCAAACGCTTGCGCGGATATTTCTCCAGCGATCTGTCGATCGACCTGGGGACAGCCAACACACTCATCTACGTGCGCGAGAAGGGCATCGTGCTCAACGAGCCCTCGGTCGTGGCCGTACAGGACGAGCCCTCGCGCGGCGGCAAGGTGATCGTCGCGGTCGGTACCGAGGCGAAGGCCATGCTCGGTCGCACCCCGGGGCACATCACCGCGGTGCGGCCCATGAAGGACGGGGTGATCGCCGACTTCACCTATACCGAGAAGATGCTGCAGTTCTTCATCAATAAGGTGCACGGCAACCGCATGCTCAAGCCCTCCCCGAGGGTGCTGGTGTGCGTGCCGTTCGGCTCGACCCAGGTGGAGCGGCGCGCCATCCGCGAGTCCGCCGAGGGCGCCGGCGCCCGCAACGTCGCGATCGTGAGCGAGCCGATGGCCGCGGCGGTCGGCGCGGGGCTGCCGGTGCACGAAGCGCGCGGCTCCATGGTGCTCGACATCGGCGGCGGCACCTCCGAGGTGGCGGTACTGTCGCTAAATGGCGTCGTGTACGCGAACTCGGCCCGCATCGGCGGCGACCGCTTCGATGAGGCGATCATGAACTACGTGCGCCGCAACTACGGGATCCTCATCGGGGAAGCCACCGCCGAGCGCATCAAGATCGAGATCGGCTCTGCCTACCCCGGCCAGCAGGTGCGCGAACTCTCGGTCAAGGGCCGCAACCTCTCCGAGGGCGTGCCGCGCAGCTTCACGCTCAACAGCAACGAGATCCTGGAAGCCCTGCAGGAGCCCCTGCAGAGCATCGTCAGCGCGGTCAAGCAGGCGCTCGAGCAGACCCCGCCGGAACTGGGCGCCGACGTCGCCGAGCGCGGCATCGTGCTCACCGGCGGCGGCGCGCTGCTGCGTGACATCGACAAGCTCCTCACCGAGGAGACGGGCCTGCCGGTGGTGGTTTCCGATGACCCGCTCACCTGCGTGGCACGCGGCGGCGGCCGGATCCTGGAGCTGATGGATGAGCTCGGCCCGGGGCACTTCGGCCTTGAGTAGCGCAAGGAGCGCGCAAGCCTAAAGTGGCGGCCTTCGGGACAGGAGCCAGCAGACCGCTGCAGCGGGGTGGCTCCGGCTTTCGCTTTACCGTCTACGCCGCGCTCTCGGTCGTGTGCATGTACTTCGACCAGCGCGGCCAGTACCTCGAACAGGTGCGCTACGTGCTGCAGGGCGCCGCCTACCCCATCCAGCTGGCCGTGAGTTCCCCGCCCGCCGCGTGGCGCTGGCTGAAGGAGAGCTTCCAGACACGCGAGGCGCTGCAGGCGGAGAACACCCGGCTGCGCAACGCCGAGCGCGATCTGCAACTGCGGGCGATGCGCTACGAGGCGCTCGCGCACGAGAACGGCGAGCTGCGGGGCCTGCAGGGCGCACTGCCGCCAGTCGCCGACCGCTGGCTGGCTGCCGAGATCGTCACCGTCCAAGTGAACGGCCTGCGGCAGCGCCTGCTGCTGAACCGCGGCCAGAGCAACGGCGTCTTCAAGGGCCAGGCGGTCCTCGATGACAAGGGCCTCATCGGCCAGACCGTGCACGTGGGGCCCTGGAGCGCGGAAGTCATCCTCATCACCGATCCTGAGCACGCCGTGCCGGTGCGCATCGAGCGCACCGGACTGCGTACCATCGCCGTCGGCGCCGGTGACACGACCTCGCTCGCGCTGCCCTACCTGCCCGGCAACGCGGACATCAAGAGCGGGGACCTCCTCGTGACCTCCGGCCTCGGGGGCGTGTTCCCGGAAGGCTATCCGGTGGCGCGCGTCACGAGCGTGAACCGCGATGCCATCACCCCGCTCGCGCAGGTTACGGCGGCGCCTCTTGCGCACCTCGACACGGACAGCGAGGTGATGCTGGTGTGGTTCCGCGCCGACCACCCGGCCGCGCCCGCCACACCTGTGCTCAGTGGCAAGGCCGGTGCCTTAGGGGAGCTCAGGAGCGGCGACCCCGCGATGCAGCCCCAGGTGGCAAAACATGCCCCGCCACCGGCGGCCGCGCCGGCCCCGGCTGCAGCGGACGGCGCGCAGCCCGCACCGCAGGCCCCGCCGGGCGCCCCGGACGCGGCAGCGACGAAACCCGAAGCTCCACCCGGGCAGCCCCCATGAGCACCGACTCCCTGGGCCGGCTGCTGCTGAGTGCACTCCTGGCCCTGGTGCTGACGGTGCTGCCGCTGCCGCCCTGGGCGGACCTGGTGCGCCCGCAGTTCCTGGTGCTGGCGGTGCTCTACTGGTCGGTGAATGCGCCGCGCACCGGCGGGATCGCCTTCGGGTTCTTCGCCGGGATCATGCTCGATGTCTTCCAGGGGCCGGTGCTCGGGGAGCACGCGCTGGCGCTCTCCCTCGCCGCCTACATCTTCGTGCGCGAGCACCAGCGCATCCGCTCCAAGCCCATGTTCCAGCAGGCGCTGATCGTGTTCGCCGCGCTCGTGGCCTATGAGGTGGTGCTGTTCGCCATCGACGGCTGGACCGGGCACCCGGTGACCAGCCTGCTGCGCTGGATCCACACCGTGACCGGGGCCCTGATCTGGCCGGTGGCGGCCGCTATCCTCGCCTACGGCGCGGGCCGGCGCGCGTGAATGGCACTATTGGCCACCGGCGCACTCTGAGCTACTGAAACCATGCCGGCCGTGCGCATCAAGGACCACTGGCGCGAACAGCGCCTCTTCGACCAGCGCGCACTGGTGTGCGCGGTGCTCATGGCGCTCGCCACCGTGGGCCTCGTCGCGCGCCTGTACCTGCTGCAGGTCACGCGCCACGACCTGTACTCGGACCTCTCGCAGGGCAACCGGGTGCGCACCGAGCCGATCCCGGCCGCACGCGGCCTGATCCTGGACCGCGCCGGGGAGGTGATCGCCGGCAACCAGCCGGCCTACCAGCTCGAGCTGGTGCCCGAGGAAGTGCCCGACATTTCAAAGACGCTGCAGAGCCTGGTGGAAATCGGCCTGATCCGCGCCGAGGACGTCGATGAGCTCGAGCGCACCATAGACTCCAGCCGCAGCTTCGATTCGGTGCCGATCCGGCTGCGCATGTCGGACGAGGACGTGGCGCGCTTCGCAGTGCGGCGCTTCGAGTTTCCCGGCCTCGACATCAAGACCCGCCAGACGCGCTGGTACCCGAACGGCAACCTCGCGGTGCACGCGCTCGGCTACGTGGGGGCGATCAGCGAGCAGGACCTCAAGCACATCGACCGCGCCACCTACGCGGGCACCTCGCTCATCGGCAAGCTCGGGGTGGAGAGCGCCTACGAGCAGAAGCTGCACGGCACCAACGGCTCGCGCGAGGTGCTGGTGAACGCCCAGGGGCGCTCGGTGGACCGCCAGGGCGCCTTCGTACCGAAGCTCCACACCAAGGCGCCGGTCGCCGGCGATGACCTGGTGCTCTCGATCGACCTGAAGATCCAGCGGGTCGCCGAGACCGCCCTCGCCGGCCACCGCGGCGCGGTGGTGGCGATCGACCCGAACAACGGCGACGTCCTGGCGCTGGTCTCGCTCCCCGGTTTCGACCCGACGCTGTTCGGCCGCGGCATCACCGCCTCCGAGTACGGTGCCCTGCAGGGTGACATCGACCGGCCGCTGTTCAACCGCGCGCTGCGCGGCACCTACCCGCCCGGGTCCACGATCAAGCCGGGCATCGCCCTCGCCGGCCTCACCTACCACGTGGTCGACCCGGCGGCGCGCAAGTACTGCGCCGGCGCCTTCCACCTGCCCGGCAGTTCGCGCATGTTCCGCGAGTACCACAACGAGAAGCACGGCTGGGTGGACCTCGACGATGCCATCGCGCACTCGTGCGACGTCTACTTCTACGGCCTCGCCGACGTCCTCGGCGTCGACCGCATCGCCACCTTCCTCGCCCCGTTCGGCTTCGGCAAGACCACCGGCATCGACATCAGCGGCGAGAAGCCCGGGATCCTGCCCTCGCGCGAGTGGAAGGCCAAGGTGTTCACCAAGCCCGCCGACCAGATGTGGTTCCCGGGCGAGACGGTGAACTTCGGCATCGGCCAGGGCTACCTGTCGGTGACGCCGCTGCAGCTGGCGCACTACGCCAGCATCATCGCCATGCGCGGCAAGATCTGGAAGCCGCGCCTGGTGGCCGCCTATCGCGACCCGCACACCGGGGAGATGAAGCCGGTGCCCCCCGAGGCCGAGGGCGAGGTGCAGGGCGTCTCGGACGAGGACTGGCAGCGCGTCGTGCACGGCATGATCGGCGTCACGCAGCACGGCACCGCGGCGGCCATCGGCCTGCACGCGCCCTACACCTTCGCCGGCAAGACCGGTACCGCGCAGGTGTTCACGGTCGCGCAGAACGAGAAGTACAACGCCAGCAAGATCAACGAGCGGCTGCGCGACCACTCCTGGTTCATCGCCTTCGCACCCGCCGACGAGCCGCGCATCGCGGTCGCGGTGCTGCAGGAGAACGGCGGCGCGGGTGCCAGCGCCGCGGCTCCCATCGCGCGCAAGGTGCTGGACGCCTACCTGCTCGATGCCGATGGCAAGGTGAAGCCCGCCTCATGATGTACGAGGAGGTCGCCACCGGCTCGCGCACGCGCCGCACCCTCACCGGGGCGGCGCGGGTCCTGTTCGCGCTGAAGATCGACGGACCGCTGGTCATCGGTCTTGCGCTCATCGCGGCCTACGGGCTCGTGGTGCTCTACAGCGCCTCGGGGCAGGACATGCCGACGATCTACCGCACGCTGGTACGGCTCGCGCTCGGCACCGCCGCCATGTTGCTGCTGGCGCAGGTCAACCCGAACTTCCTGCGCCGCTCGACGCCCTGGCTGTACCTGGCCGGGTGCTTCCTGCTGCTGGTGGTGGCCGCCATCGGCCACATCGGCCTTGGCGCGCAGCGCTGGCTGGCCCTCGGGTCGTTCCGCTTCCAGCCCTCCGAGCTCATGAAGCTCGCCGTGCCGATGATGTGCGCGTGGTACCTGCACGAGCGGGCGCTGCCCCCGAGCTGGACCTCGCTCGCGATCCTCGGCGCCCTCATCATGGTGCCGGTGGCGCTGGTGGTGGTGGAGCCCGACCTTGGCACCGCGGCGCTCATCGCCGCCGGCGGCGCGCTCGTCATCGTGCTGGCCGGCCTGCGCCTGCGCGTCATCGCCGGGTTCGTGGTGCTCGGCGCAGTCGCGGCGTGGTTCGGCTGGAGCTTCATGCACGAGTACCAGAGGAAGCGCGTGCTCACCTTCCTCAACCCCCAGACCGATCCCCTCGGCGCCGGCTACCACATCATCCAGTCGCAGATCGCGATCGGCTCGGGCGGGGTGTTCGGCAAGGGCTGGATGAACGGCAGCCAGGCGCAGCTGGAGTTCCTGCCGGAGCGCTCCACCGACTTCATCTTCGCGGTCATCGGTGAGGAGTTCGGGCTGCTCGGACTGCTGGTACTCCTTATCCTCTACGTGTTCGTCGTGGCACGCTCGGTGTACCTGGCGACGCAGACCCAGGACACCTTCGCGCGGCTGCTCGCCGGCAGCCTCGCGCTCACCTTCTTCGTGTACGTCTTCATCAACGCCGGCATGGTGACGGGCCTCCTGCCGGTGGTGGGCGTGCCGTTGCCGCTCGTGAGCTACGGGGGCAGTTCGGTCGTGACGCTGCTGGCCGGGTTCGGTATTCTCATGGCGCTGTATTCACGGCGAAAACTCATCGGATCGTAGTGAAAGCAACCCGTCTTGCGCTCCTGGCCGCCCTCGGCTGCGCGCCGGCGCTCGCCCAGCCCGCCAGCGCGCCGGCCTTCGACCTGAAGCGCCCCGAGATCGCCGCGTTCGTCAACGAGGTGGCAGCGCGCGACGGCTTCAGCAAGAAGGAAGTGCGGACTCTGCTGAAGGCGGCGCAGCCGCAGCCGAAGATCATCGAGCTGATGAACAAGCCGCTGGAGAAGGCGGCGCCCTGGTTCGAGTACCGCGACCACTTCCTCACCCCGGAGCGCATTGATGAGGGCGTGCAGTTCTGGGTAGAGCACCGCGACTCCCTGGAGCGCATCGCCGCGCAGTACCAGGTGCCCCCGGAGTACATCGTCGCGATCCTCGGGGTCGAGACCAAGTACGGGCGCGTGCTCGGCAAGTTCCGCGTGCTCGACTCCCTGAGCACGCTCGCCTTCGACTACCCGCCGCGCCAGGCATTCTTCAGAAGCGAGCTCGAGCAGTTCCTGATCCTCGCGCGCGAGAACAAGCTCGACCCCCTCACCCTGGTCGGCTCCTACGCCGGCGCCATCGGCGCGCCGCAGTTCATGCCCTCGAGCTACCGCCGCTACGCGGTGGACGCCGACGGCGACTCCAAGCGCGACCTGTGGGGTGACTGGGACGACGTGATCGCGAGCGTCGCCAACTACCTGCGCGAGAAGGGCTGGACCCCGGGGGACCCGGTGCTCACCGAGGCGACGCTCGAGCCGGACCCCTCCTTCCAGATCGACCCGCACAACCTGGAGCTGAACGAAACCGTGGCGAGCCTCGCCAGCCGCGGGGTGCGGCTCGAGCTGGACCTGCCCGCCGACACCCCGGTGGTGCTCATCTCCGCCGAGCAGCGCGACGGACCGGCCTACCGCGTCGGCTTCCACAATTTCTACGTCATCAGCCGCTACAACGCGAGCGCCCGCTACGTCATGGCGGTGCATGACCTCGCGCAGGCCGTCGCGCAGCGCGCCCGCCGCCCGGCCGCGGCTCCGTGAGGCCGACAGCCCTGGCGACGGCGCTGCTCGCCGCGGGCGCGCTTGCCCTCGGGGGCTGCTCGCTCGGTGCGCGCCGCGCCGCGCCTGCAACTGCGGTGCCGCCGCCGGCGCCCGCCGCCACGCCCTCCCCGCCTGCCAACCCGGATGGCATCCCCGATGCCGTGCCGCGCCAGGAGCCGCGCAGCGCCCACGGCAACCCGCCCTTCTACGACGTCATGGGGCAGCGCTACTTCGTGCTCGCCGGGGCCGATGGCTACCTCGAGCGCGGCGTTGCCTCCTGGTATGGCCCGACCTTCCACGGTGGCAGCACCTCGAGCGGCGAGCAGTACGACATGTACGGCATGACCGCCGCGCACAAGACGCTGCCCCTGCCGACCTACGTGCGCGTCACGAACCTGAGGAACGGCAGGAGTGTCGTGGTGCGGGTGAACGACCGCGGCCCGTTCGTCGCCAACCGCCTGATCGACCTGTCCTACACGGCGGCCGCCAAGCTCGACATGCTGCGCGAGGGTACGACGCTCGTGGAGGTGCGCGCCCTCACCCCCGGCGTCCCGGATGACCTCGCGCGCTCCGCGCAGCTGCCGCCGCCCACCCTCTACGTGCAGGCCGGCGCGTTCTCCGACCAGCAGAACGCCGAGCGGCTGAACGAGCGCCTGCACGGTGCCGGGCTCACGAGCGCCTTCGTGCTCTCCCCGCTCGAGGGCAAGTCGCACCTGTACCGCGTGCGCTTGGGTCCCGTCGGCAGCGTCGCGGAGTTCGACCAGCTGGCCGCGCGCCTGAACGCGCTCGGCATCCGCGACGCGCGCCTCGCGGGTGACTAAAAGCACCGGGCACCACGCCACCGCGCCGGCGTGCCTCGGCTAAGATAGGCAGTTCTCGGACCCCGACCATCTAAGGAACCCTCACCCGTGCTTCGTTCATGCATCAGCGCGCTCATTGTCCTCCTCGCCACCGCCGCCCTGGCCGCCCCTGCGGCCCCGCCCGCGGCCGCACCCGCACCCACGGTGGCCGCCACGGCAGCGCCACCGGCCGCCGCCACCAGCAGCGCGGCGCCCATCCCGCCACCCCCGAGCGTCGATGCGCACGCCTACATCCTCGTGGACTTCCAGAGCGGACGGGTGCTGGCGCAGTCGCACATGGACGACCGCGCAGAGCCTGCCAGCCTCACCAAGCTCATGACCGCGTACGTGGTGTTCCGCGCGCTCGAGGAGAACCGCCTCAAGCTCACCGACATGATCACCATCAGCGAGCACGCCTGGCGCGCGGAAGGCTCGCGCACCTTCGTGCAGGTCGGCACGCAGATCCCCGCCGACATCCTCATCAAGGGCATGATCGTGCAGTCGGGCAATGACGCCACCATCGCGCTCGCCGAGCGCGTCGGGGGCACCGAGGCAGCCTTCGCGCAGATGATGAACGAGTACGCGCACCGCCTCGGCATGACCAACAGCAACTTCGAGAACAGCGACGGGCTGCCTTCGGCCAACCACTACAGCACCGCGCGCGACATCGCCACGCTGGCCGCGGCGCTGATCCGCGAGTTCCCGCAGTACTACTCGCTCTTCAGCTTGAAGCAGTTCATGTGGAACAACATCCGCCAGGACAACCGCAACGGGCTGCTCAGCAAGGACCCGACCGTCGATGGGCTCAAGACCGGCCACACCGACAGCGCCGGCTTCTGCCTGGCGACCTCCGCCAACCGCAACGGCATGCGCCTGATCTCCGTCGTCATGGGGGCACCGAGCATCAAGGCGCGCGAGGATGCGAGCGCGGCGCTGCTCAACTATGGCTATACGTTCTTCGAGACGGTGCGCGTCAAGGCGGCCAGGGAGACGATCCTCAAGCCGCGCGTCTACAAGTCGGCGACCGAGTTCGCCGACCTCGGCGTGCCGTTCGCGCTCTACGCCACGGTCGGCCGCGGCCAGGGCGCGGCGCTCAAGACCGCCACCCACCTCAACAGCGAGCCCCTGATCGCGCCGCTCGCAGCCGGCAAGCCCGTGGGCGAGTTCACGGTCGCCGACGCCACGGGGGCGGTGATCGCACGCGCGCCGCTCGTGCCGCTCACCGAGGTGCCCGAAGGGGGGCTGTGGACGCGCATGACCGACAGCATCGCCCTGTGGTTCCACTGACGGGGGCCCGGGAGCTCCGAGGGGAAAGGCCATGGGCGAGCCGCTGCCGATCTGCTACCTGAACGGGGACTACCTGCCCCTCAGGGAGGCGCGCGTCTCCCCGCTCGACCGCGCCTTCCTCTACGCGGATGCGGTGTACGAGGTGATGCCGGTGTACGGCGGCCGCGCCTTCCGCTTCGATGCGCACCTGGCGCGCCTCGCGCACAGCCTCGAGGGCATCGGCATGCGCGACCCGCACGCCCGGGAGGAGTGGCGCACGATCCTCGCCACCCTCATCGAGAGCAACGGGGGCGGGGACCAGTACCTCTACTGGCAGGTGACGCGCGGCGCGGAGTACGGGCGCAACCACGCGCCGCTGCCCGACATCCCGCGCACCGTGTTTGCCTTCGCCGCCCCGCTGCCGCCGAACTCCGCGGCGGTGCTCGAGCAGGGCGTCGCCTGCATCACCGCCGCCGACACGCGCTGGGCGCGCTGCGACATCAAGTCGACCGCGCTGCTGGCGAACGTGCTGCTGCGGCAGCTGGCCGCCGACAGCGCCGCCACCGAGACCATCCTGCTGCGCGACGGGGAGCTCACCGAGGCCTCCGCGTCCTCCGTGCACGTGGTGCAGGCGGGCACGGTGCTCGTGCCGCCCAACTCGCAGCGCATCCTCCCCGGCACCACGCGCTCGGCGCTGGAGGAGCTCGCCGCACGCGCCGGCATCCCCTGCCGCGCCACCACGGTGAGCGAGGCGCAGCTGCGTGCTGCGGACGAGGTGTGGCTCGCCGCCGCGACGCGCGAGCTGCAGCCCGTGACCCGCCTCGACGGCCACGCGGTCGGCAAGGGCAGCCCCGGACCGCTGTTCCGCCGCGTGTACGAGGAGCTGCAGCGCTACAAGGCGCAGCTGGCGGGCACGCCCTGGTGAGCGAACCTGAAGGCCTGACCTTCCCCACCGACTACCCGGTGAAGATCCTCGGGCGCCCCGGGGAGGAGTTCCGCCGGCGCGTGCACGAGATCGTGCTGCGCCACGCGCCCGGGCACGACCCGGCACGCGTGAGCGAGCGGCTGAGCGCCAACGGCAACTTCCTGTCCATTTCCTACCTGCTCACCGCGCACAGCCGCGAGCAGATCGAGGCGCTGGTGGCGGAGCTGCAGGCCTGCGATGGGGTGTTGATGCTCCTGTAAGGGGCGCCCCTGTAACCACATTGTTACCGCGGCGCGGCGGCCCTTCAGGGCACTGACGCTTGAGCCCAAGGCCCGGTAGCATCGCGCGCATGTCCATCACCCTCGACCAGGTCACCAAGCACTACGGCGGCGTGCCGGTCGTCAACGACGTCTCCCTCGACATCGGCGACGGGGAGTTCTTCGTGCTGCTCGGCCCGAGCGGCAGCGGCAAGAGCACGCTGCTGCGGGCGATCGCCGGCCTCACCGGGGTCGATCACGGGCGCATCGCGCTGCACGGGCGCGACGTCACCCACGTCGCCGCGCGCAAGCGCGGCGTGGGCCTGGTGTTCCAGAACTACGCCCTGTTCCGCCACATGACCGTGGCCGAGAACATCGAGTTCGCGCTGCGCGTGCGGCACATGCGCGCCCGCGCCCGGCGCCAGCGCCGCCAGGAGCTGCTGCGCCTGGTGGCGCTCGAGGGACTCGATCAGCGCCTGCCGGCGCAGCTGTCCGGGGGCCAGCAGCAGCGCGTGGCGGTGGCGCGCGCGCTCGCCCACAAGCCCGAGGTGCTGCTCCTCGATGAGCCCTTCGGCGCGCTCGACGCCAAGATCCGCGAGGAGCTGCGGCGCACCATCCGCCAGGTGCAGCGCGAACTGGGCATCACCACCGTGCTCGTCACGCACGACCAGGAGGAGGCGTTCGCGATGGCCGACCGCATCGGCATCATGAACCTCGGGCGCCTGCTGGAGATGGGCGCCCCGCACGACCTGTACTCGCGGCCCGCGACGCGCTTCGTCGCCACCTTCCTCGGCGCCGCGAACCTCATCCTGGCGCGCCGCACGCCCGATGGCATCCAGGTGGGCGCCACCACGGTTGCGCCCGCCGAGCGCGCCGCGGGTGCGCGCGAGAACGAGGTGGTGGCCGTGGTGCGGCCCGAGGAGATCGAGGTCGCCGCGAGCCGCGAGGAGCTCAGCTCCGGCTACCTCGCACGCGCGGTGGCGGACGAGGTGGTGTTCACCGGCGCCCTCGAGCGGCTGCGGCTGCGCCTGGAGGATGGCGCGCTGACGCCGCTCCTCGCCTATGGGGACGGGGAGCAGAATGCGACGCTGCTGGTGACGCGCACGCAGCACGAGCAGCGCGGCTACGAGGTACGCCCCGGGCAGACGGTCGCGGTCGGCGTGCGCCGCGTGCACGTGCTGCCGACGCCGCTGTCGAGCTTCACCGCCTGCGCCGTGAGCGCGCCGCTGGCGGAAAGCCTGAGCCGCGAGCCGCTGCTCGCCGAGCTCGCGGCGCGCATGAAGACCCGCATCGCCACGCGCGTGGAACCGCAGCTCGGGCTGCCCGAGGCCCCCTGCCAGGGCGAGGACACCTTCGTCGGCACCACGGTGATTGCGGCCGACGCGGCGGCCGCCACCCGCGCCGAGTGGCTGCTGCGCCGCGGAGCCCGCGACCTGCTGGTGCTGCCCGGGGGCGCGCGCGCCCCGCAGCGCGTCCTCATCCACTGGATCGGGGAGGCCGCGCGCAGCGCCACGCTGGCGGTGTCGGCGAGCGTGCTGCGCCACGTGCCGGCCGAAGCGGTCTATGTCGGGATCTTCGCCGGCCCCGAGGGCAGCGCCCCGCCGCAGGGGATGCGCGAGCTGCTCGATGCGCGCTCGGAGGCGCAGGCCGCACACGGCCTCGAGATGCGCACCGAGCTGCACTTCGGGGACGCCGAGCAGCAGCTGGCGCGGCGCCTCGCCGAGAGCCCGGGGCAGATGCTGATCGTCGGTGTGAGCCATCTCGGTGAGTTCGCGGCGCGCTTCCGCGCGCTGCTCGAGGGCGGCCGCTGGCCGGTGCTCATCGTCCACCGGGGTGTGGCGTGAGCTTCAGGAGCCCGAGCATCCTCCCAGGCTTCGGCCTCACCTTCGGCTTCACGACCTTTTTCCTGAGCACCATCGTGCTCCTGCCGCTCGCGGCCCTGGTGCTGTCGGCGACCTCGATGCACTGGAGCGACTTCGTCAGCACCGTGTTCTCGGCGCGGGCGCTCGGTTCCTACCGCCTCTCCTTCGGTGCCTCGCTGCTGGCGGCCTCGATCAACGTGGTGTTCGGCTTCATCATCGCCTGGACGCTGGTGCGCTACGAGTTCCCCGGACGCAAGCTGGTCGATGCCCTGATCGACATGCCCTTCGCGCTGCCCACGGCGGTCTCGGGCATCGCGCTCACGACCGTGTTCGCGCAGAACGGCTGGATCGGGCGCTACCTAGAGCCCCTCGGAATCAAGGTGGCCTACACCTGGGTCGGCGTCACGCTCGCGCTCACCCTCATCAGCATGCCCTTCGCGGTGCGCGCGGTGCAGCCGGCGCTGCTCGAGGTGCAGCGCGACCTCGAGGACGCCGCCGAGACCCTGGGTGCCGGGCGCTTCTACGCGTTCCGCCGCATCATCCTGCCGACCATCCTGCCGGCGCTCCTCACCGGCTTCACGCTCGCCTTCGCGCGCGCGGTGGGCGAGTACGGCTCGGTGATCTTCATCTCCGGCAACCTGCCGATGAAGACCGAGATCACCCCGCTGCTGATCGTCGTGCACCTGGAGCAGTTCGACTACCAGGGCGCCGCCGCGCTCGGCCTCGTGATGCTCGTCATCTCCTTCGTCATGCTGCTGACGATCAACCTGCTGCAGGCCTGGGGCCGGCGCAGCCAGGTGCGGGCGGCGAGCTGATGGCCGCCACCGACGCCTACGCCGAGGAGGTCAGCCGCCCGGGCCAGCACACCTGGGTGCAGGCGCTGGTGCGCTGGCTGTGCATCACGGTCTCGCTCGCCTTCCTCGCCGCGGTGCTGCTGGCACCGCTTGCCACCGTGTTCGTCATGGCGTTCTCCAGAGGCATCAGCGCCTACCTGCACAGTTTCTCCGATCCCGACACGCTGGCCGCGATCCGCCTGACCCTGATCACCGCCGCCGTGGTGGTGCCGATCAACACGGTGTTCGGGCTGGCGGCAGCCTGGGCGATCGCCAAGTTCGAGTTCCGCGGCAAGAGCATCCTCATCACGCTCATCGACCTCCCCCTGGCGATCTCGCCGGTGATCTCCGGCATGATCTTCGTGCTGCTGTTCGGCCTGCACGGCTGGTTCGGGGTGTGGCTGCAGGCCCACGACATCAGCATCATCTTCGCCCTGCCCGGCATCATGCTGGCGACCATGTTCGTGACCTTCCCCTACGTGGCGCGCGAGCTCATCCCGCTGATGCAGCAGCTGGGGAACGACGAGGAGGAAGCCGCCATCACCCTCGGCGCCGGCGGCTGGATGACCTTCTTCCGCGTCACGCTGCCGAAGGTGCGCTGGGGCCTGGTGTACGGGATGGTGCTGTGCAACGCGCGCGCCATGGGCGAGTTCGGCGCGGTCTCGGTGGTCTCGGGCCACATCCGCGGGCTCACCAACACCATGCCGCTGCACATCGAGATCCTCTACAACGAGTACAACTTCGTCGGCGCGTTTGCGGTTGCCTCGCTCCTCACGCTGCTCGCCGCGCTCACGCTCCTCGTGAAGACGCTGGTGGAGCGCACCGGCTACCGGCGCCGCTAGCCATGCTGCGCAACCTCCTGCGGTGGCTCACGGGGCGCCTGCCCGACCCGGCCCGCACCGGGCTCGGCTGGTGGCTGACGGCGATCCAGCTCGCGCTCGTGCTGTTCGTGGGCGGCGGCATCGCCTGGTACGCGAGCGGCATGCTGCACGACCTCGCCGACCAGCAGGGCAAGGCGCGGGTGCAGCTCGCCGCCACCACCGCGCGCGAGGACCTGCGGCGCATCGGCGAGGATGCCCATGCCACGGCGCGCGCCCTCGCCGACCGCCCCACCCTGCAGCGCCTGCTGGCGGAGGGGCAGAGCGAGGCATTGCCGCCGTTCCTGCGGCACTGGTGCGAGGCCGGCGGCGTCGATGCCTGCGCGGTGCTCTCCGGCAAGACCGTGATCGCGGTGTCCGGTCCTGCGCTTGACTGGCAGCAGATCGTCACCGCGGGAGCTGAGCAGGGCGGCACGTTCATGGCGCTGCCCGCCACCGAGCGCGTGCCGCTGCTCGGGGCACGCGCCAGCCTCCCGGACGGCGGGCTCACCGTGTACGTCGTGCGGCGCCTGGATGAACGCCTGGCGCGCTCGCTCGGCGCCCAGGTCGGCGCGGAGGTGCGCCTCATCGACTACCGCGACTACACCAGCGCCCCGGTGAATGCCTTCACCGCGCTCTACTCGGCCGCCCTCGCCGACGGGCATTCCGCCGTGCAGCGCATCGACTCGCAGGAGGTCTACGCGGCGAGCGTGCCGGTGTCGGCTCCGAGCGGGGAGGCCATCGCGCTCATCGAGGCGCTGCTGCCCACGAGCGCGGTGGACGCACCCGCGCGCCACCTGGTGCACAAGCTGCTGGTCGCGGCCCTGGTGCTGGCACTGCTGGCGCTGCTGGCCGGGGCGGTCCTCGGGGAGCTCGCGGTGGGCCCGGTGCGCGCGCTCACCGCCGCCGCCCGGCGCCTCGGCGCAGGCGATTTCTCGGCCTCCATCCCGCCCGGCGGTGCGGCGGAGGTGGGGACGCTGGCGCGCACCATGGAGGACATGCGCCGCAACCTCATCGAGCTCACGAGCACGCTGCGGCGGCGCGAGGCGGAGGCGCAGGCGGTGCTCGCCGGGATCGTGGAGGGCGTGTACGCGGTCGACAAGAACCGCCACATCCGCTACCTGAACCCGCGCGCCGCCAAGCTCCTCGGCGTCACCCCGCAGGCAGCGGTCGGCCGCTTCTGCGGCGACGTGCTCAAGCCGCGCGAGGAGGACGGGCGGCGCCCGTGCGAGTTCCGCTGCCCGATCGTCGCGGCGCGCGCCACCGGCAGCGCCACGGCGGTGGAGCTGCTGGACGCGGCGGGCGAGGTGCGCACCACCGTCATCACCAGCGCCGCACAGGCCGATGGCCTGCAGGTGCAGGTGATCCGCGACGAGACCGAACTTGAGGCGGTGCGGCGCGCGCGCGACTCGGTGCTCGCCAACATCAGCCACGAGTTCCGCACGCCGCTGGCAGCGCAGCTGGCCTCGATCGAGCTTCTGTCCGCAGGGCTCGATACCCTGCCGCCGGCAAAGCTGCGCGAGCTGGTCGCCTCCCTGGAGCGCGGCACGCAGCGCCTGACGCAGCTCATCGACAACCTGCTGGAGAGCGTGCGCATCGAGTCCGGCCAGCTCGCCATCCGCAGCCAGCGCGTGGAGCTGCTCGAGGTGGTGGAGGACGCGCAGGCGCTCATCGGCTCCCTGCTCGCACAACGCGGCCAGCTGCTCGCCCTGGAACTGCCCGCGCAGCTGCCGCTCCTCAGTGCCGACAAGACGCGCCTCACCCAGGTGTTCGTCAACCTGCTCGCCAACGCCAACAAGTTCTCGCCCGAAGGCAGCACGGTGCGCGTGGGCGCCGTGGCGGAGGGCGCCCTGGTGCGCGCCTGGGTCGAGGACGAGGGCCCGGGCCCCCTTGCCGGGGAGAGCGCTGCGCTCTTTGACCGCTTCCGCCGCGGCGGCACGGAACCGGAAGCCGCCGGGATGGGTCTGGGACTGTGGCTGGTGAAATCGATCATCGAGCGCCACGGCGGCAGCGTCGCCTTCGAGCGCACCGCCGCGGGACGCACGCGCTTCACGCTGATACTGCCCTCCGGAGAACCCCTGACATGAAGGTCATGATCGCCGACGACGACGCGGACCTGCGCGAGCTCATCGGCTTCACGCTGGCACAGGCCGGGTACCTGGTCATCAAGGCCGCCGACGGCACGGCCGCGCTCAGGCGCTTCGAGGAGGAGTCCCCGGACCTGGTGGTGCTCGACGTCAACATGCCGGGGCTGACGGGCTTCCAGGTGTGCGAGGCCATCCGGCGCCGCTCGCGCGTGCCGGTGATGATGCTCACCGTGCGCGGCGAGGAGGAGGACCTGGTGCGGGCGCTCGGGCTCGGGGCCGATGACTACCTGAACAAGCCCTTCAGCCCGCGCACGCTGCTCGCGCGCATCAAGGCGCTGCTGCGCCGCGCCGGCATGGAGACCAGCGCCCCCCTGAGCGCCGGGCGCGTCTCGCTCGACCTCGAGGAGTACACCGCCCGCATCGGCACCGCCGAGCCCGTACGCCTCACCAAGCTCGAGCTGCGCCTGCTGCAGATGCTGCTCGCCAATGCCGGGCACACGGTGAATTCCGACCGCCTGCTGGTGCAGGTGTGGGGGCACAGGAGCGGCGGGGACCGCCAGCTGCTGAAGCAGCTGGTGCACCGCCTGCGGCAGAAGATCGAGGCCGACCCTGCCGCGCCAACGCTGCTGCTGACGGCGGCGGCCGGCTACAAGCTCATCGTCGAGTAGCGGCCGCGGCGGGCGCGGTGATCGCATCGAACACCCCGCCGTCCTTGAAGTGCGTGCCCTGCGCGCTCGTCCAGCCGCCGAAGTCGGCGATCGTGGCGAGCTTCAGCTGCGGGAACTGCTGCGCGTAGCGCGCCGCGACCTCAGGATCGCGCGGCCGGTAGAAGTTCTTGGCGATGATCTCCTGCCCCTCCTTGCTGTAGAGGTAGGCGACGTAGGCCTGCGCCACCTCACGGGTGCCGCGCTTGAGGGCCACGGTGTCCACGACCGCCACGGGAGGCTCGGCGAGGATGCTCACCGAGGGGATGACGATCTCGAACTGCTCGGCCCCGAGCTGCTGGCGCGCCAGCATGGCCTCGTTCTCCCAGGCGATGAGCACGTCGCCGAGGCCGCGCTGCACGAAGGTCGTGGTCGAGCCGCGCGCGCCGGTGTCGAGCACCGGCACGTTGGCGTACAGGCGCTGCACGAAGTCGCGCGCGCTCGCCTCGCTGCCGCCCGGCTGCGCCAGCGCCCAGGCCCAGGCGGCGAGGTAGTTCCAGCGCGCGCCCCCGGAGGTCTTCGGGTTCGGCGTGATGACCTGGATCCCGGGGCGCACCAGGTCGCCCCAGTCGTGGATGCCCCTGGGGTTCCCCTTGCGCACCAGGAACACGATCGTGGAGGTGTAGGGGGAGCTGTTGTCGGGCAGCAGGCTCTGCCAGTTCAGCGGCAGAAGCTTCCCGGAGCGGGCGATCGCATCGATGTCGCCGGCCAGGCCGAGGGTCACGACGTCCGCCTGCAGCCCATCGATCACCGAGCGTGCCTGCTTGCCCGAGCCCCCGTGGCTCTGGTCGACGCGCACGTCCTGGCCGTGCGTGGCCTTCCAGTAGCGCGCGAAGGCGGCGTTGTAGTCGCTGTAGAGCTCGCGGGTGGGATCGTAGGAGACGTTCAGCAGCGTCACGCGCGAGGAACCGGGTGCGCTGCTGCGCTCCTGGCAGCCGCCGAGCAGGAGCACTGCCGCGGCTGTGAGCAGCACGGCAGCAAGCAGGGGGCGGTGGTAAATGCGGGCAGTCATGCCCGCGATCTAGCCACGAAACAGCCCGCGCTGTCAGTCGCGGCGCGGTTATGCGGCGGTTACAGGCGCAAAGCCGAGTGCCGCGAGCAGCTGCGGCTCGAGCGCCCGCGCGGCTTCCTCCACGGTCGCCGGACCTGAGAGCTCCGAGAGCTGCGTCATGCGCAGGCCCGCGTAGCCGCAGGGGTTGATGCGGGCGAAGGGCTCCAGGTCCAGCGCCACGTTGAGAGCGAGCCCGTGGTAGCTGCCGTTCCTGCGCACGCGCACCCCGACACTGGCGAGCTTCGCATCCGCGACATAGACCCCGGGGGCGCCGCGGCGGCATGCGGCGCGGATGCCGTAGTCCCGGGCGAGCCCGATCACCGCCTGCTCCAGCGCGCCCACGAAGTCGCGGATCGAGAGGCCGGCGCGCTTCAGGTCGATGAGCGGATAGACGACGAGCTGCCCCGGCCCGTGGTAGGTCACCTGGCCGCCACGGTCGATCTGCACCACGGCGATGTCCCCCGGGGCGATGAGGTGCGCGCGGCTCGCGTTCATGCCGAGCGTGAACACGGGCGGATGCTCGAGGAACCAGATCTCATCCGCGGTCGATGCATCCCGCACGGCGGTGAACTGCTGCATGCGCTGCCAGGTCGGCTCGTAGGGCACGCTGCCGAGGTGGCGGATGAGGGGCGCGGGCCGCAGGTCGCGCGGGGCGTGCGCGGCCGCGCCCGCTGGCTGTGCGGCGGCGCTCACGCGCGAAGCGAGGCGTTGTCGAGCCCCGCGTTGTTGCGGTTGAGCGCCTGCTCGGCACGGTAGCTAGAGCGTACCAGCGGGCCTGAGACGCACTCGAGGAACCCGAGCGCCAGCGCCATGGCACGGTACTGATCGAACTCGGCCGGGCTCACGAAGCGCTCCACGCTCAGGTGGTTCACCGTCGGGCGCAGGTACTGGCCGAGCGTCACGATGTCCACGCCCGCGCCGCGCAGGTCACCCAGTGTGGCCTCGATCTCCGCGGCGCTCTCCCCGAGCCCGAGCATCAGGCTGCTCTTGGTGAGGAGTGCCGGCCGGTGCGCCTTGGCGCCCGCCAGCACCGCGAGGGTCTGCTCGTAGCCGGCGCGCGGATCGCGCACCGGATGGGTGAGGCGGCGCACCGTCTCGATGTTCTGCGCGAACACCTCGATGCCCGAGTCGACGACGGTTGCGACGTCGGCGAGCACTCCGGCGAAGTCCGGGGTGAGCGCCTCGACCGCGGTGGCGGGATTCACGCGCTTGATGGCGCGCACGCAGGCGGCGTAGTGCGCAGCGCCCCCGTCGGGCAGGTCGTCCCGGTCCACCGAGGTGAGCACGACGTACCTGAGCTGCATGAGTTCAACCGTGCGGGCCGCATTCTCCGGCTCCGCCGGGTCGAGCCAGCCGCGCGGGTTGCCGGTGTCGACCGAGCAGAAGCGGCAGGCGCGCGTGCACACGGCGCCCATCAGCATCAGGGTCGCGGTGCCGGCATTCCAACACTCCCCGATGTTCGGGCACTTGGCCTCCTCGCACACGGTCGCCAGCCGGTGCTCCTTGACGAGCGCCCGCACTACCCGGAAGCCCTCCCCCGTGGGTGCCCGGGCACGCAGCCAGGGAGGCTTGCGCGCGGGCGTTACGGGGTCTTGTACCCCGCGCGCCTTCACGCCGTCACGGACGGCCGTAAAGCCTTGAGGCGTAACGTATTTATCGCCGCTGCGGACGGGGAGATCCTGCGGCACGATGGGGATGCCCTTGAGGCTCGACATGGCCCCTCATTGTACCTGAGGGAGCCTGGCGTTCAGTTCCGCGAGCCTCTCCGGGGTGCCCACGTCGTTCCACTGCCCACTGAAGAGCTGGCCGCTGACCGAACCTGCGGCGATGGCGCGCCTGAGGGGTTCCACCAGCGGAAAGCGCCCGGGCGTACAGCCGGCGAAGAACTCGGGGCGGTAGATGCCGACGTTGCCGTAGGTAAGGCGCTCCCCCTCGAGCACCACGCGGCTGCCCTCAAGGGCGAAATCACCGCGCGGGTGGTGGGCGGGGTTCCTCACCAGCACCAGGTGCGCGAGCGCTGCGGGCTCGAGCCGCAGGAGCGCGAAATCAAGGTCGGTGAAGATGTCCGCGCTCACTACGAGGAAGGGCTCAGGTCCGAGCAGCGGCAGCGCCCTGAGGATCCCGCCACCGGTCTCGAGCGCCACCGGGCCCTCGTCGCTGTAGTGGATGCTGAGCCCGAACCTGCGCCCATCGCCAAGCGCCGAGCGCAGCTGCTCGCCGAGCCACGAGAGGTTCACCACCACCTCCCTGAAGCCGGCACGCGCGAGCGCCGCGAGGTGCCAGGCGATGAGCGGCTGCCCGCCGACCTTGATCAGCGGCTTGGGCAGCGAGTCGGTGAAGGGCCGCAGGCGCTCGCCGCGCCCGGCCGCCAGCACCATGGCCTTCACGGGCGTGCCCCGGCGAGCGCCGCGGCATTCGCCGGCGCGAGCGCCGGCGCCACGTGCGACTCGAGGTAGTGCCCGAAGGCGGCAAGCTCCGGGTAAAGCGTGCAGGCCTCGCGCACGTAGGCGAGGGTGCGCGGCAGGTCGCCGAGGTAGCCGCTCTTGCCGTCGCGGTACCACAGGCGGCAGAAGATGCCGAGCACCTTCACGTGGCGCTGCACGCCGATCAGGTCGAACCAGCGCAGGAACTGCGCCTCGTCCGCCCCGGCCTCGGCGGCACCCGAGGCCAGCAGACGCGCGCGGTAGGCGCGCACCCACCCCACGACGCGCGCGCGCGGCCAGCTGATGTAGCAGTCCTTCAGGAGCGATACCAGGTCGTAGCCAATGGGTCCGCGCAGCGCGTCCTGGAAGTCGATGACCCCCGGATTGCCGGGGCGCGTGAGCATGAGGTTGCGCGCGTGGTAGTCGCGGTGCACGAACACGGCCGGCTGCGCCAGCGCCTCGGCGATCAGGAACTCGAACGTGCCTGTGATGAGGGCGGCATCCGCGGGCGCCGCGGTGAACCCGAGGTGGCGCCCGAGGAACCACTCGGGCATGAGCGACAGCTCGCGCAGCAGCTCGGCCCGCCCGTACGGGGCAAGCGCCAGGCTCGCCTCGGCCCCGCGCAGCTGGATCTTCGCCAGCGCCGCCAGCGCATCGGCGTACAGCTCGTCCGGGTCATCCCCGGCGTCCAGGCGCGTCAGGTACTGCGTCGTGCCCAGGTCCTCCAGCAGCAGCAGGCCCTGCGCCGCGTCGTGCTCGTGCACGTGGGGCACGTGCACGCCCAGGGGCTCGAGGAGAGCGGTCACCTTCAGGTACGGACGCACGTCCTCCTTGTGGGGAGGGGCGTCCATGACGATGTAGGTGGCGTCCTCGAGAAAGGCGCGGAAGTAGCGGCGAAAGCTGGCATCGCTGGATGCGGGCTCGAGGGCGCGCACCTTCAGGTGCAGCTCATCCCGCAACCAGGCGGCAATCAGCGCGAGTCGCGCGTCGGATTCAAGCATTTGGAGCGGCGAGGTTTTTCGGCCCGCGTTGCTGTGGCGCGCCATTATAATGCCGCCCCTCATGCCGCGTCCGAGCCCATTCCTGTTCACCCTGCTCGCATCCGGCATCCTCGCCGGCAGCGCCCGCGCCGATCCGCCCTGCCCCTCGCAGCTGAACCTCGGTAGCGCGACGCTGCCGCCGGGCGCACCCGCAGCCACGCCGGCAGCAGCTGCCGGGCCGGCCGACAGCATCGTCAACATCACCAGCGACGACGCCACCGTCGGGGCCGATGGCAAGGCCACCCTGCGCGGCAACGTCGAGGTGCAGCAGGGCAGCCGCCAGATCCACGCCAACCAGATGCAGTACGACCGCATCGCCGGCTCCATCCAGACCGACGACGCGATCGACTTCAAGGACCCCCTGGTGCACGTCACCGGCGCCAACGGCAGCTACTCTCCCAGCGGCGGCGCCGCCTTCAACTCGGCACAGTTCACCCTCGCGCAGCGCAACGCCCGCGGCACCGCGCAGCAGATGCTGCTGACCCCCGAAGGGGTGCTCGACCTCAAGGGCGTCACCTTCACCACCTGCCCCGCCAACGACAACTCCTGGTTCCTCAAGGCCAAGGACATCACCCTCGACACGCGCACCAAGATCGGCACCGGGCGCGATGCCAGCATCAATTTCATGGGGGTGCCGCTGCTTTACCTGCCGTGGCTGTCCTTCCCGCTCAGCAGCGATCGCAAGAGCGGTTTCCTGTTCCCGAGCATCGGCAACACCTCCACCGGGGGTGCGCAGCTGACCGTGCCCTACTACTGGAACATCGCCCCCAACGCCGACTTCACGTTCCTGCCGACCGAGTACACCAAGCGCGGCCCGGACGTGGGCGGCGACCTGCGCTTCCTCACCGAGAACCAGCACGGGGAGCTCGACTGGAACTACCTGCCCTACGACAGCACCTTCGGCGCCAGCCGCAGCCGCGTGCGCCTGAAGGACGTGGCGGAGCTGCCCGAGGAGCTGCGCCTGAGCGTGGACGCCGAGGACGTGAGCGACACGCAGTACTTCGAGGACTTCTCGCAGGGCCCGGAAGGGGCGAGCACGGCGTTCCTCAACCGCAGCCTCGACCTCACCTACCGCACCGAGCACTGGCGCATCGATGGCCAGGTGCAGCAGTACCAGACGATCGACATCGTGAACCTCGCCGAGTCGCAGCGCCCCTACGCACGGCTGCCGCGCGTGATCGCGGACGCCGACTACAGCGTCGGCTCGAGTGTCGTGCTGCGCTACGGCTTCGACTCCGAGGTGGTCGACTTCCACCGCAACATCGACGGCCCGGACACCAACGGCTGGCGCGCGGACCTGATGCCGCGGGCCTCCCTCGATGTGAGCGGCCCGGGCTACTTCCTGCGCCCGGCGCTCGCCTACCGCGTCACGCAGTACGAGCTCGACAGCCTCGGGCTCGGGCAGTACGAGCGCGCCCCCTCGCGCGCACTGCCGGTGGCGAGCGTGGATGCGGGCCTGAAGTTCGAGAAGTACACCGGCTCGCGCGACCAGAGGAAGCTCACCCTCGAGCCGCGCGTGCTGTACCTCTACGTCCCGTACCGCAACCAGGACCAGCTGCCGGTGTTCGACACCGCCATCCCGGACCTCAACCCCGTGGAGCTGTTCCGCGACAACCGCTACGTCGGGGCCGACCGCGTGAGCGATGCCAACCAGGTGAGCGTCGGGGTCACCAGCCGCCTGCTCGACGCCGCCGACGGGCGGCAGTTCATCGCCGCCACCGTCGGCCAGTCCTACTACTTCACGACCCCGCGCGTGACGCTGCCGTTCGAGGCGCCGACGACCGGCAAGCGCTCGGACTTCGTGGCACAGATCTCCCTCACCGCCTTCCAGGACTGGGGTGCCGACGTCGGCGTGCAGTGGGACCCGGAGAACCAGAGGAGCGAGCGCACGCTGCTGAACGTGCAGTACAAGCCCGGCGACAACAAGGTGATCAACTTCGCCTACCGCTACGAGCGCTTCCAGTACGTGCAGCCCGACCCGGACCAGCCCGGGGTCACCCCCTACTGGCAGGGTTTTGACCAGCTGGAGCTCTCCGGGGCCTGGCCGATCCGCAAGAACTGGGACCTGTTCCTGCGCGACGTCTATGCCCTGCGCGACTACTCCCCCATCGGCACCCAGCCCGGGGCCCCGGTCGAGGAAACTCACGGCGAACTGGAGCGCTTTGTCGGCATACAATACCGCTCCTGCTGCTGGCGGCTGCGCCTGGGCGTGCGCCGCTTCGTGAACAACCACGACGGCAGCCAGGACACCGGAATCTGGCTGCAGCTGGAACTGTCGGGGCTGGCAGGTGTCGGATCGGCGTCGGACGCCTTCCTCACCGAGGAAATCCGGGGTTACCGGCCCCCCGATGCGGTCATCACGCGCTACCAGGGCCCGCTTCAGAGCATCAGGTAAGGAATCTTAGGACTATGCGGTTTTTCACCATTCTCGGCTCCGGGGCCGCCCTGGCGCTCCTCGTACTCTGGGGCACCGCCGCCCACGCGCAGACGCGCGAACTGGCCACCCAGGGTGAGCTCCTCGACCGCGTGGTCGCCATCGTCAATGACGGCGTGGTGCTCAACAGCGACCTCGACGCCGAAGTGGCCGCGGTCACCGAGCGCCTGAAGGAACAGAAGCTCGAGCTGCCACCGCAGAACGTGCTGCGCCAGCAGGTGCTCGAGCGCCTGGTGCTGCAGGAGATCCAGGTGCAGCGCGCCGCCAAGGCAGGCGTGAAGGTGTCCGACGAGAACGTCAACGCGGCCCTCCAGGACGTCGCCAAGCGCAACGGCATGACGCTCACGCAGCTGCCCGAGGCGCTCGCCCGCCAGGGCGTCGACTACCCGACCTACCGCGAGGAGATCCGCCGCGAGATCATGCTGCAGATGCTGCGCCAGCGCGACGTGCTGCAGCACATCGCCGTTACGCCGCGCGAGATCGACCAGTTCCTCGAGAAGCAGTCGAAGACGCCCTCCGCGCGCGATGAGTACAACGTCTCGCACATCCTCATCGCCATCGGCCAGGAGGCCACCCAGGCGCAGCTGGACGCGGCGGCCAAGAAGGCCAACGACGTCTACGAGCGCGCCAAGGGCGGCGAGGACTTCGCCAAGCTCGCGGTGGCCTATTCCAACAGCCAGACCGCCTTCGACGGCGGCGCGCTCGGCTGGCGCAAGGGCAGCGAGCTGCCCACGTTCCTCACCGACGTGATCGCCAAGCTCAAGCCCGGCGAGGTGAGCGAGCCGCTGCGCACGCCCACCGGCTACCACATCATCCGCCTCAACGAGGTGCGCGGCGGTTCGCAGAAGGCCGAGGAGGACCAGGTGCACGTGCGCCACATCCTCATGAAGACCAATGAGCTCGCCGACGACGCGACCGTCAAGCAGAAGCTGAACACGCTGCGCGACCGCGTCCTCAAGGGCGATGACTTCGCCGGACTTGCGCAGACCACCTCCGAGGATCCGGGTTCGGCGGTGGACGGCGGGGACCTCGGCTGGGCGGGCCCGGGCACCTACGCACCGGAGTTCGAGGCGGCGATCGCGACGCTCAAGGACAACGAGATCAGCGAGCCCTTCAAGACGCAGTACGGCTGGCACATCGCGCAGATGCTCGGTCACCGCCGCGTCGACAACACCCAGGACATGAAGCGCCGCCAGGCGCTGGAAGCCATCCGCGCCGGCAAGGCGGACGAGGAGACGGAGCTGTGGCTGCGCCGCATGCGGGACGAAGCCTACGTCGAGTACAAGTCCTAAGCTGCCGCGCATCGCGCTGACCTCCGGCGAGCCGGCCGGGGTCGGGCCGGAGCTGTGCCTGGCGCTCGCCGCCCGCGCGCTGCCCTGTGAACTGATCTGCCTCGGGGATCGCACGCTGCTCGCCGAGCGCGCCCGCACGCTCGGCCTGGCGGTCGAGCTTTATCCCTACGACCCGGCCGTGGCACCCGCGCCCCACGTGGCCGGGCGCCTCGCGGTGGCGCACGAGGCACTCGCGGTGCCGAGCGTGCCGGGCAGCCCCGACCGCCGCAACGCCCGCTACGTGCTCAAGCTCCTCGATCTTGCGATCGACGGGGCGCTGACGGGCGAGTTCTCGGCGCTGGTCACCGCCCCGGTGCAGAAGAGCCTGATCAACGATGCCGGCATCGCCTTCAGCGGCCATACCGAGTACCTCGCCACGCGCGTCGGCGGCGGACCGCCGGTGATGCTCCTGACGACCGGGGAGCTGCGCGTGGCGCTCGCCACGACGCACCTGCCGCTGCGCGCGGTGGGCGACGCCCTGAGCGTCGAGTCCCTGTGCCGCACGGTCGCCACGCTCGCGCACGCACTGTCGCGCTGGTGGGGCATCCGCGCGCCGCGCATCGCGGTGTGCGGCCTGAACCCGCACGCCGGCGAAGGCGGGCACCTCGGGGACGAGGAGATCCGCATCATCGGACCTGCGATCGAGCGCATGCGCGCCGATGGCATCCGCGCCGAGGGGCCGTTGCCGGCCGATACCGCGTTCGTGCCGCAGATCCTCAGGAAGTTCGACGCGGTGCTCGCCATGTACCACGACCAGGGTCTGCCGGTGGTGAAGTACGCAGGCTTCGAGCAGGCCGTCAACGTGACGCTCGGCCTGCCGCTGCTGCGTACCTCGCCCGACCACGGCACGGCGCTCAACCTCGCCGGCACCGGCAAGGCGCACCCCGGCAGCATCACCGCAGCAGTCGAGCTGGCGAGCCGCCTGGCCGCGCAGCGGCTCTGATGGCGGCTGCGCTCGCAGCGCCACGGCCGCCGCGGCGCAAGCGCTTCGGCCAGCACTTCCTCCACGACCCCGCGGTGATCGGCCGCATGATGGGCGCGCTCGAGGCGCGCCCCGGGGATCACCTGGTCGAGATCGGCCCGGGTCCCGGGGCCCTCACGCGCTCGCTGCTGGCACTCAGGGACGTGACCCTCGATGCCATCGAGATCGATCGCGACCTCGCCGCGCGGCTGGCCCCCGCCTTCGAGCCCCCGCGCCAGCGCCTGCACCAGGCGGATGCCCTCGACTTCGACTTCGCGGCGCTCGCGCACTCGCGCGGCGGGCGCCTGCGCGTGCTTGGCAACCTGCCCTACAACATCTCGACGCCGCTCCTCTTTCACCTGGCCGCCGCGGGCAGCGCGATCATCGACCTGCAGGTTATGCTGCAGCGGGAGGTGGTGGCGCGCATGGCGGCCAGTCCCGGCGGCAAGGACTACGGACGCCTCACGGTCATGCTGACACCGGTGTTCGAGGTGCAGCGGCTGTTCGACGTGGGACCCGGCGCCTTCCAGCCGCCCCCGAAGGTGTGGTCGGCGGTGGTGCGGCTGCGCAGCCGCGTCCCTGCGCTGTTCGAGGTCAGCCCGCACTTCGCACCCCTCGTGGCGGCGGCCTTCAGCCAGCGCCGCAAGACGCTGCGCAACGCACTCGGGGAGTTCCTGACGCGCGAGGCGATCGCCGCCTGCGGCATCGACCCGGGCGCCCGGCCCGAGACACTGACGCCGCAGGAATTCAACACGCTCGCCCGGACCCTCGACCGCGGCGGGCGGTGCGGCTAGTCTTCGGCTGTGAACCCTTTTCCGGAGACGCGTGATGGCCCCTTACCGTCACATCCTCTTGGTGGTGGACCTGAGCGAGGACAGCCTCGCCATCGGCCGCAAGGCACAGGCGCTCGCACAGGCCCTGGGCGCCGAGGTGGAGCTGCTGCACGTGGTCGAGTTCGTGCCGGTCGAGCCGATGGGCGAGACGCTCATGCCCGCGGTGCAGATGCAGGATGAGCTGATCGAGCGTTCCGAGAAGCGCCTGGCGGCGCTCGCCACGGAGCTCGGCTTGAGCGGGGCGGCCTGCCGGGTCGAGAGCGGGAACGTGAAGAGCGAGATCGTGCGCGTCGCCCGCGAGCACAAGGCCGACCTCATCATCCTCGGCAGCCGCGAGCGCCACGGGCTCTCGATCCTCGTCAACCTCACCGAGGACACGGTGCTGCACGCGGCGCCCTGCGACGTGCTGGCGATGCGCGCCACGCGCAGCTAGGTACAATCGCGGGCATGAGCGATGAGCACAAGATCCGGGTGGACGTCGAGACCAGCTACCTCGATGAGCAATCCGAACCGCGCGAGGCCCGCTACGTCTTCTCCTACACCATCACCATCCGCAACGAGGGCCAGGTCCCGGCGCGGCTCCTGACCCGTCACTGGGTCATCACCGATGCCAACGGCAAGGTGGAGGAGGTGCACGGTGATGGCGTGGTCGGGGAGCAGCCCTACCTGAAGCCCGGCCAGGGGTTTCGCTACTCGAGCGGCGCGGTGATCGAGACGCCGGTCGGCTCGATGCAGGGCAGCTACCAGATGCTCGCCGACGACGGGGCGCACTTCGACGCCCCGATCGAGCCTTTCCGCCTGGCGATGCCCGGCATCCTGCAGTGACGCGCTATGCCATCGGCGACGTACAGGGCTGTGATGCGGAACTGCGCGCGCTGCTGAAGAAGATCGGCTTCCGCGCCGACCGCGACCAGCTATGGTTCGTCGGCGACCTTGTGAACCGCGGTCCGGGCTCCCTCGCCACGCTGCGCTTCGTGCGCTCACTCGGTGCCAATGCCGCCGTGGTGCTCGGCAACCACGACCTGCACCTGCTCGCGGTCGCACACGGGGTGCAGCGGCGCCGCAGGTCCGACACCCTCGATGACATCCTGAGCGCCAAGGACCGCGAGCCGCTCCTCGAGTGGCTGCTCGGCTGCCCGCTCGCCCACTGCGCGGGGAGCGACCTCATGGTGCACGCAGGCCTGGTGCCGCAGTGGAGCGTGCCCATGACGCTGCGCCTGGCGGCGGAGGTGAGCGCGGCTCTCAAGACCGACGCACGCGCTCTCTTTCAGAACATGTACGGGGACGAGCCGGATGAGTGGCACGAGGAGCTGCAGGGCTACGAGCGGCTGCGCTTCATCATCAACGTCCTCACCCGGCTGCGGGTGTGCACGGCCGCCGGCCGCATCGACCTTGCCAGCAAGGGCGAGCCCCTGCCGGCGCCCTCGCCCTGGCGGCCGTGGTTCGAGCACGCGCAGCGCCGCAGCCGCGATGCCCGGGTGGTCTTCGGGCACTGGTCGGCGCTCGGACTGGTGCTGCGGCCGGACGTCATCGGGCTCGACTCCGGCTGCGTGTGGGGCGGCGAGCTCACCGCCTTCGACCTCGATGCGGCGCGCGCGCCGTTCTCGGTCGGCTGCGCCGAGCACCAGCGCATCAGGCGCGCCTGAGCGGCGCGCGCCACCGCCGCAGGGGCGGTTACGGCGCCGCGGCCCCGGCCGGTCCCCAGCTCACCGTCAGTTGCGGCGTCTTCGGCGTATAGATCCCAGGGGTGAGTTCGAGGTCCAGCGCAGCCCCGGCGGCGCTGCTGATCGGCAGGCTCACGCGCTCATCGCCGCGCACCTCGAGCGCGGCGATCGCGCCGGGCCGCACCCGGAAGGCGAGCCGCACCGGCCAGGTGGTGCCCGCGACGGGCTTGACCGTGAGAGTGCCGCTGCCGGAGGCCGCGGAGAGGTCGATGAGGAGCGTGTTGCGCTTCCAGTACTGCGGGAAGCCCTCGGCCCCGGCACCGGTAAGGTCCACCTCGTGCACCGGCACCGGCGGCGGGGGCGGGGCGTGGTGCCAGGGCCAGTTGAGGTGGCTGCAACCGGCGCTCAGGACCAGCGCCAGCGCCAGGGCGGCGCCAGGCACCGCATAACCCCTTGACGTCAACCGCATCAGCACCCTCCTGCCGCTGCCTGCGGCAGCGCGTAACATACGCGAATGGCACGGAGGGCACATGGAATCCCCGCACGCTTTCAATTTCCGCCAGTGGATTGACGCCAACCGCGCGCTGCTGAAGCCCCCGGTTGGCAACAAGCGCGTCTTTCGCGACGGGGACTTCATCATCATGGTCGTCGGCGGCCCCAATGCGCGCAAGGACTACCACGTGGACCCGGGCCAGGAGTTCTTCTACCAGCTCGAGGGCGACATGGTGCTCAAGACCATCCAGGACGGGCGCCAGGTGGACCTGCCGATCCGTGCCGGCGACGTGCTGCTCATCCCGCCGCGCCTGCCGCACTCCCCGCAGCGCCCGGCCAACACGGTGGGCCTCGTCATCGAGCGCGCCCGCCGTGCGGCGGAGCTCGATGGCTTCCAGTGGTATTGCGAGCGCTGCGGGCACCTCCTGTACGAGGAGTTCTTCCCGCTCACCGACATCGAGCGGCAGTTCCCGCCGGTGTTCGAGCGCTTCTTCGCCAGCCTGCAGAAGCGCACCTGCGCGCGCTGCGGCACGGTGATGGAGCGCGCCTAGCGATGCACGCCCGCATCGCCCTCGGCGGCCGTGAGGTGCGCATCGACCTGGCGCAGCCGCTGGATCTGGGCATACCGCTCGACTTCCATGGCGCCCAGCCGCGCCACTTTGCAGCCCCCGCCGCGAGCGCGACCGCGCTGCAGGTGGGTGACTTCACGGGCGCGGTGAGCGCCGGGGCCAGCTGCAACTGCGAGGTCGTGACACTGGTGCCCCACTGCAACGGCACGCACACCGAGTGCGTCGGGCACCTGACGCGCGAGGCGCTGGATGCCTGGCGCGTGGTGCCCGCGGGGCTGCTGCCGGCGATCCTGGTCTCGGTCACCCCGGAGCCCACGGCGCTCGAGGGGAGCGACCCCATGCCTGCGGCGCAGGACCGGCTGGTCACGCGCCGCGCGCTCGAGCGCGCCTGGCAGCGCGCGCCCTTCGAGCCGCGCGCACTCATCATCCGCACGCTGCCGAACGCTCAGGCCAAGCGCACCCGCGACTACTCCGGCACCAGCCCGCCGTACCTGTCGCGCGAGGCGGCGCAGCTGCTGGTGGAACGCGGCATCCTGCACCTGGTCGTGGACCTGCCCTCCATCGACCGCGAACACGATGGCGGGCAGCTGTGCGCGCACCGGTTGTTCTTCGGCCTGCCGCCGCGCGTGGGCGACCTCGCGGCCGCCGCGCGCCCGGACGCCACGATCACCGAGCTCGCCTACGTTCCGGACACGGCGGCCGACGGTGCGTTCCTCCTCGAGCTGCAGGTGCCGGCACTCGGCGGGGATGCGGTGCCGAGCCGGCCGCTGCTCTACGCCCTCGGCGCCGCGGAGCGATGAGCGCCTCCCGGGCACGCGAGGAAGCGCGCGCGCGCGATGCGGCTGACCCGCTGCGTGCCTTCCGCGCCCGCTTCGCGCTGCCGCACGCCGCGCACGGTGAGCCCCTCACCTATCTGTGCGGGCATTCGCTCGGGCTGATGCCGCTCGCCGCACGCGAGCGGGTGCTCGAGGAACTCGATGACTGGGCGAACCTCGGGGTCGAGGGACACGAGCACGCGCGCCGGCCCTGGATCCCCTACCACGAGAACCTCACTGCCGGCCTGGCCCTCATCGCCGGGGCCGAGCCTTCCGAGGTGATCGCCATGAACTCCCTGACCGCGAACCTGCACCTGATGCTCGCGAGCTTCTACCGTCCGCAGGGCCGGCGCGGCGCGATCCTCATGGAGGCCGGCGCGTTTTCCTCGGACCGGCACGCGGTGGCGTCGCAGATCGCCTGGCGGGGCCTGGATCCTGAGAGCGCGCTGATCGAGCTGGCACCCGCACCCGGGGAGGACACGGTGCCCGAGGCGGCGATCGAGGCCACGCTCGCCGCGCGCGGCGAGCAGATCGCGCTCGTGCTGTGGCCGGGCGTGCAGTTCCGCACCGGCCAGGCGTTCGACGTGGCGCGCATCGTGCGCGCAGCGCACGCCCACGGCTGCATCGCCGGGATCGATCTTGCACACTCGGTGGGCAACGTGCCGCTCGCCATGCACGAGTCGGATGCGGACTTCGCGGTGTGGTGCAGCTACAAGTACCTGAACGCCGGCCCCGGGGCGATCGGCGGCTGCTTCGTGCACCAGCGGCACGTCGATGCCCAGCCGCGCAGCCGCCACACCGGCGCGCTTCCCGGCGCGCGGCTGGCGGGCTGGTGGGGGCACGAGGCGCCCACGCGCTTCCTGATGGAGCCGAAGTTCCAGGCCGCCGCCGGCGCGGCGGCCTGGCAGCTGAGCAACCCCTCGATCCTCGCCGCGGCCCCGCTGCTGGCGTCGCTGTCGATCTTCGGTGAGGCGGGGATCGCGCCGCTGCGCGAGAAGTCGCTGGCCCTGACCGGCTTCCTCGAGGCGCAGCTTGAGCCCCTCGCTGCAGACGTCGGCATCATCACGCCGCGCGCGCCTGGTCAGCGCGGCTGCCAGCTCTCGCTGCGCATCAGGGGCGGCGCGGGCCGCGGCCGCCAGGTGTTCGAGGCCCTCATGAAGCGCGGCATCATCGTCGACTGGCGTGCGCCGGACACCATCCGCGTGGCCCCGGTGCCGCTCTACAACGGCTTCGAGGACGCCCTTACCTTCGCCACCACGCTCGGCCAGGTGCTGCGCGCTTGAGCGCCCTGGGGCGCGAGCTGAACATCGTCGGGGCAGGCCTCGCCGGGGCACTGCTGGCGGTGCTGCTGGCGCGGCGCGGCTTCGCGCCCACGCTCTACGAGCGCCGCGCGGACCCGCGCCAGTCGGCCCCCGAGGGCGGGCGTTCCATCAACCTGGCACTGGCGGCGCGCGGCATCGCGGCGCTGGAGCACGCCGGCGTCATGGAGGCGGTGCGCCCGCTCATGATCCCGATGCGCGGCCGCATGGTGCACGAGCCGCACGCCGCGCCGACACTGCAGCCCTACGGCCAACGCCCCGGGGAAGTCATTTATTCGGTGGGACGCGCCGATCTCAACCGGGTGCTGATCGCCGCCGCCACGGCGCACGCGGGCGTGCAGGTGGAGTTCAACCAGCAGTGTCTCGGCGCAGATGCCGCCGCCGAGCGCCTGCGGCTGCGCGACGGCCTCAACGGCAGCGTGCGCGAAATCGCGCTCGCGCCCACCATCGCCACCGACGGGGCCGGCTCCGCGGTGCGTAGCGCTCTTGCGCGCGCAGGCGCCATCGAGGTGCGCGAGGACTGGCTCGATCACGACTACAAGGAGCTGACGCTGCCGGCGGCTGCCGGCCCACGGGCTCTCGACCCGCACGCGCTGCACATCTGGCCGCGCGGGGGCTTCATGCTGATCGCCCTGCCGAACACCGATGGCACATTTACCGCGACGCTGTTCCTGCCGCGCACCGGACCCTCGAGCTTCGCCGCACTCGCCACCCCGGCTGCGGTGCAGGAGTTCTTCGCGCGCGAGTTTGCGGACGTGCTGGCCCTTGCCCCGCAGCTGCTCGCGCAGTTCGCCTCCCACCCGCAGGGGCAGCTGGGCACCGTGCACGCAGCGCCGTGGCGGCTCGGGGGCCAGGTGCTGCTGCTGGGTGATGCCGCGCACGCCATCGTGCCCTTTCACGGCCAGGGGATGAATGCCGCCTTCGAGGACTGCCAGGTGCTGGATGGGCTCCTCGGGGAGGCCCCTGACTGGCAGTCCCTGTTCGCGCGCTTCGAGGCCGAGCGCCGCCCGAACACCGAGGCCATCGCGCGCATGGCACTCGAGAACTACACCGAGATGCGCGCGGCGGTGCGCGATGCGCAGTTCCTGCGCCGCAGGGCGCTGGCGCTGCAGCTCGAGCGGCGCTTTCCGGAGCGCTTCATCCCGCGCTACTCGATGGTGATGTTCCACCCGGAGATCGGCTACGCGGAAGCCTTCAGGCGCGGCGCGGTGCAGTCGCTTCTGCTGGAGGAGCTGGAGCGCGAGGGCGCGGATGCGGGGAGCACGCGCGCCGCAGCGCTCGTGGAGGCGCGCCTCGCGCCGCTTCGCTAGCCAGGCAGGCGGCAGCGAGGTCGTCGGGCTTCAGCGACTCTCGAGCACCACGCGGCCGTTGAGGGGCTGCGGCGGCCGCACGTCGTCGGGATAGAGGTGCGCGAAGGCGGCGATCTGCGCGGCCGACACCTGTACCGGCTGCTTGAGCACGAACCACTTCACGCCCTCGGTGCACGGCGGCGCCGTCACTGATCCGGTGTAAACGTAGTAGCCCAGCGAAGGCGGCAGCAGGTCCGCAGGATTGATGCTCAGCTCAGGCGCCGCGAGCTGGCCTTCGGTCGGCGGCATGCGCTTCCACAGTTCGCCAATCGCCGGGTTTGCCGCCCCGGCCGTCAGCAGCACCGCGACCCCCGCCACCTCACCATCGCCGGCGGTATGCATGAGGTGCAGCACCATCGCGTAACGGCGGCCCGCGATGAGCTCCTCACTCGGGCGGTGAAAGTGCAGCTGGGTGAGTTGGTAGCGCTTGCCCTCGACCAGCAGTGCGCTGCCGGCACCGGGTGCGTCGTGGTAGTTGACCCTGATGGTGTGCCCGTTGTTGATCACGTAGCGCACCGGTTCGCTCACGTACTGGAACAAGAGCGGCGGCAGGTCGGCGCGGCGCGCGTCGCGGATGTCGATCGGCGACTGCTCCTTGCCGCGGTTGCAGGCAGCGTAAGCCGGATCGAGCTCGCTCCAATGGGCGTGCCCGCGCGCGCCCTGGTAGTCCCAGGGCGTCTTCCACGGCGACAGGTACCCGGAGTAGTCCTGGGCCAGCGCCACCGCTGGGGTGAGGGCGGCCGCGAGGCACAGCAGGCCAAAGAGCCCCCAGGCGGATGTCATGGGCAGGCTGCGGCTGTCGAACGTCATGGGTCGCTCCGCGGGGTGCCTCAGTGCTGGCGCGGCGCCTCGGGGGCGCTGCGCCGCTCGAGCGTCATGAACGTCAGCGGAAAGACGTTGCGCTCATCTGCCGGGTACGCCTCGCACTCGACATCGACCCACTGGGTGGGATCGAAGGCCGGGAAGTAGGTGTCGCCGGGAACCTCCGCGTGCACGTGGGTGAGGTAGATGCGGCGCGCAAAGGGCATCACCAGGCGGTAGATCTCCGCGCCGCCGATCACCATGAGCTCGCTGGCATCGCCCGCGGCGCTGAGTGCCTCCTCCACCGTGTGCACGACGCTCACCCCCGGAGCGCTCCAGGCGGCATCGCGCGTCAGTACGATGTTCAGGCGCCCCGGCAGAGGCCGGCCAATGGACTCGTAGGTCTTGCGGCCCATGAGCAGCGGCTTGCCCATGGTGCAGGCCTTGAAGCGCCTGAGGTCCTCGGGCAACTTCCACGGCAGGCCATTGCCGCGGCCGATGACGCCGTTCTGCGCCATCGCCACGATGAGCGAGACGCGCGGCGCCATGGGCCTTCAGATCTCCACCGCGGTGTTGAGGATCACGACGTCACGGAAGGGCATGCGGAAGAACTCCGCCGCCTGGGTGCTGTACTGCTGCATGCGCGCAAACAGGCGCCGCTGAAGCCCGCGCAGCCCGGGCAGCGGCCGGGCGCGCACCACGTGCCGGCCGACGAAGAAGGAGCTGTCCTCGGTGAACACCCGCAGGCCGCGTGCCCGGCAGGCCTTCAGGGACTCCGCCACGTCGGGGGTCTCCATGAAGCCAAAGCGCGCGGTGATGAAGTGCACGCCCGGCACCGGCTCCTCGATCCGCAGCCGCCGCACCGGGTCCTGGCGCGGCGTGTCGGCGATCTCGACGTTGAGGATGATGACGCGCTGGTGCACGACGCAGTTGTGCTCGATGTTGCGGATGAGGGCCGAGGGTACGAGGTTGGCGTTGCTGGCGAGGAACACTCCGGTGCCGGGCACGCGGTGCACGCCGGCGACCAGCTTGCCGAGCTCGCTGCGCGGCACCGCCATCTTCGACAGCGCCGCCCGCAGCTCCAGGCGCCCGTTGCGCCAGGTCATGAAGATCAGGCACAGCACCGCCCCGAGCGAGAGCGGGATCCAGCCGCCCGTGGGCACCTTGGTGAGGTTACCGGCGACGAAGGCGAGGTCGGTGACCAGCATCAGCCCGAAGAGCCCCCCGACCTGCCACAGTGGCCAGTTCCACTGCGTGGTCGCGACGAAGGCGCCGAGGATGGTGGTCACGACCATGGTGCCCACCACGGCCGCACCGTACGCGCCGCCAAGTGCGTCGGAGGAGCCGAAGCCCACCACGAACAGGATCACGGCGGGAAATACCAGCCAGTTGACGACCGGGACGTAGATCTGGCCCTGCTCGTGCGCGGAGGTCTGCAGCACGCGCAGGCGCGGCAGCAGGTCCAGGTGTACCGCCTGGCGTGCCATGGAGAAGGCCCCCGAAATGGTGGCCTGGGAGGCGATCACCGCGGCGAAGGTGGCGAGCACCACCAGCCACGGCAGCACCTGGGGCGAAACCAGGTGATACAGCGGGTGCGCCACGGGGTGGCCGAGTTCCAGGAGCATCGCGCCCTGGCCGAAATAGTTGATGACGAGCGCAGGTCCCACGAGCACGAACCACGCGGCGCGCACCGGCTGCTTGCCGAAGTGACCCATGTCCGCATACAGGGCCTCGCCGCCGGTGATGGCGAGGAACACCGCCCCGATGATGGCCAGCGCCACGGGTGGCCGGTGAAAGAGCAGCGCCAGGCCATAGTAGGGATTGAGTGCCTGCAGCACCTGCGGGTTGCGTGACAGCGGAATGGCGCCGATCACGGCGATGACGATGAACCACAGCACCATGACCGGACCGAAGAGGCTCGCCACCCGCGCCGTGCCGCGGCTCTGGTAGGCGAACAGCGCGATGATCACCCCGATGGTCACCGGGATCACGAAGCGCTGGAAGTCAGGATCCAGCACCTCGAGGCCCTCCACCGCACCGAGCACCGAGATGGCAGGCGTGATGAGCGCGTCGCAGAAGAAGAACGCCGTGCCGGCGACCGCGAGTCCCACCGCCACCTTGCCCCAGCGGCTGCCGATGATGAGGCGGCGCTGCGCCAGCGCGAACAGCGCGAGGATGCCGCCCTCGCCCTCGTTGTCGGCCCGCATGATGACCACCAGGTACTTCAGCGTCACCGAGATGGCGAGCGCCCAGAAGATCAGCGACAGCACACCGAGCACCGACTCGCGGTTGAACGTTCCGGCGGCCCCGAGGGCGGTATCGAGGGTGTAGAGCGGGCTCGTGCCGATGTCACCGTAGACGATGCCGGTGGCACCAACGACGGCCGAGAGGCTCAGGCGGCGAGCGCTGTTCATGCGGCCTCGGGCGCAGGCTTCAGCGGCGCCGCGGCCGCTGGGACGCACGCGCGCGCTTGGGCACCGGCGGCGGCCACAGCATGCTGCCGCGGCACGTCGCCGCCCCGCAGCGGCAGGCGAAGATCACGTCGATGTTGGGCGGGTCGTGGTCCTCGCGCTGGATCTGGTAGTCGTAAGTGAGCTCTTCGCCGGCGGCGATGTCGCGGATCGCCTCGATGAACACGCGGCGCGTCTCTATCACCGACTCGCAGTTCGGGTCGCAGCCATGGTTGATGAAACGCGCCTCGTTGCCGTCGACGCCGGCATCGATGACCGTGCGCCCGTCGACGATGAAGAGGAACGTGTGGTTGTCGTTCTCGTCCTTGTCATCGTAGCGGCGATCGGCCTCGGCGTGCGAGACGCGCTCGCCGAGGTACTCCACCACGCGGGTGCCCTTCTTGATGCGCTTGGTGGCGAACACGCCGAGGCCGTGCAGCGCCGAGTCGCGCACCTCGATGCTCGAGGATGTGCGGCGCGCGGCGCTCATACGGCCACCGCCGCCGCGATGCCTGCGTGATGCTGGTAATTCACGAATTCAAAGTCCTCGTACTGGTAGTCGAAGATGCTCGGCGGCCGGCGCAGGATGCGCAGCTGCGGTAAGGGGTAGGGAGTGCGCGAGAGCTGCAGGTCTGCCTGGGCGAAGTGGTTCAGGTACAGGTGGCAGTCGCCGCCCGTCCAGATGAACTCCCCGGGCTCAAGGTCGCACTGCTGCGCGAACATGTGGGTGAGGAGCGCGTAGCTGGCGATGTTGAAGGGCACGCCGAGGAACACGTCGGCGCTGCGCTGGTACATCTGGCACGACAGCCGGCCGGCGGCCACGTACAGCTGGAAGAACGCATGGCAGGGCATGAGGCTCATGCGCTCGAGCTCCCCGACGTTCCAGGCGCTGACGATGATGCGGCGCGAGTCGGGATTGCTCTTCAGCAACTGCACGGCCTGGGCGATCTGGTCGATGGTGCGCCCGTCGGCAGCGCGCCAGGCGCGCCACTGCCTGCCGTACACCGGGCCGAGCTCCCCGTCGGCATCCGCCCACTCGTCCCAGATCGAGACGTCGTGCTCGTGCAGCCACGCGACGTTGGTCTCGCCGCGCAGGAACCACAGCAGCTCGTACACCACCGAGCGCAGGTGCACCCGCTTGGTGGTGACCAGCGGGAAGCCGCGCGCCAGGTCAAAGCGCAGCTGCTGCGCGAACACCGAGAGCGTGCCGGTGCCGGTGCGGTCGCTCTTGGCTACGCCCTCGGTACGGATCAGCCGCAGCAGGTCGAGGTACTGCTTCACTGCGCCAGCACGTAGTTGCCCGAAGGCATGCGCTTGCGGTAAGCCCAGCCGAGCAGCGCAAGGCCGCCGATGATCATGGGGATCGACAGCAGCTGCCCCTCGGTGAACCAGCCGCCGGCGAGGTAACCGATGTGCTCATCCGGGACACGCACGAACTCCACCAGCGAGCGCGCCAGCCCATAGACGAGCAGGAACACCCCCGAGGGTGCCAGGCGCGGGCGGGGCGTGGACGTGAACCACCACAGGAACACGAACAGGAACAGCCCCTCAAGGCCCGCCTCGTAGAGCTGCGAGGCGTGGCGCACCTCGCCATTGACCCTGAAGCCCCACGGCACGGTGGTGACCTTGCCCCACAGCTCGCCGTTGATGAAGTTGCCGATGCGCCCGAAGAACAGCCCGAGCGCCGGCAACGGCGCGGTGAAGTCGAACACGTCGGCGGGATTGCGGTGGCGACGCCAGGCAAACAGGGTCATGGCGGCAATCACGCCGAGCAGGCCGCCGTGGAAGGCCATGCCCCCCTCCCAGACCTTGAACGGGTACCAGGGGTCTGCGGCCCAGAACTTAAGGCCGTAGAAGAGTACGTAACCTATGCGGCCGCCGAGGATGACCCCCAGCATGCAGAAAAATATCAGGTCATCGACGTCGTCTGCCTTCCAGGTGGAACCGGGTTTGGCGGCGCGGCGGCGCGCGAGCCACCAGGCACCGGCGAAGCCCAAGAGGTACATGATTCCGTACCAGTGGACCTTGACGCGGCCGATCTCGAGCGCGATGGGATTGAAGCCAGGATAAGTCAGCATGAGGCGCGAAGTTTAGCCGACCTCGCGCGTGACGCGGCAGAAGAAGGCCTTCAGGTACCTCGTTTCGGGTATGGCCGGGTGGATCGGGTGATCAGGCGACTGGCCCCCGGTCTCCAGGACCTGCACGAAACGCTGGCTGTGGCGTGCGCCGGCCTGTATGGCGGCCAGCAGTTCCTCGGGTGCCAGGTGGTAGGAGCACGAACAGGACACCAAGAGACCGTGCTCGCTGAGCAACGCCAGCGCCAGCTGGTTGAGCTTGCGGTACGCGGCCTGCCCCTGCGGAATGTCCTTCTTGCGCTTGATGAACGCCGGCGGGTCAAGGACGACCACGTCGAAGCGCTCACCGCGCTCGGCGAGGAGCTTGAGCGCATCGAAGGCATCCGCGCACAGAGCTTCCACCTGCATGCCGTTGCGCACCGCGTTGGCGCGTGCACAGTCGAGTGCCGCCTGGGAGGAGTCCACGCACAGTGCGCTGCCCGCACCGAAGCTGAGCGCCGATACCGCCCAGCCGCCCGCATACGAGCACACATCGAGCACCCGGGCGCCGGCGGGCACATAACGCCTCAGGCGTTCGCGGTTCTCGGTCTGATCGTAGAACCAGCCGGTCTTCTGGCCGGCCGCGAGCGGCACCACGAACCGCAAGGCGCCCTCCTGCACCGTGAGGTCCGCGGGCACCTCACCGAAGGCGGCGAGGCTCTCCTTCGGCAGGTGCTCGAGGTCGCGGGCACCGGAGTCATTCTTCCAGTAGAGGCACGCAGGATCGAGCACGCGGCGCACCGCCGCGCCGAGCGGCGCCTGCAGCGCCTGCATCCCGGCCGTGGCGATCTGCCCCACGACGACCTCGCCGTAGCGGTCCAGCACCAGCCCCGGCAGCAGGTCCGACTCACCGAACACCCAGCGGTAGTAGGGGGCGCGAGCCTCGCTCTCGCGCAGTGCCAGGGCAGCCCTGAGGCGCGCCTCCAGGAGCGCCTCGTCCACCGGGCGCGCGCGCTCGCGCGACAGGATGCGCGCGCAGATGAGCGCGTGCGGATTCACGCAGACGTAGCCCATGAACGCATCGCGGTGCGAGCGCAGCTCCCCGAGCGACCCCGGGGCGAAGGCGCTCAGCGGTGTGCTGTCGGTGTCGACTTCGTTGCTGAACACCCACAGGTGACCGGACGCCAGGCGTCGCTCCTCGCCACGCTTCAGTCGCAGGACGTGCGCGTGCTGGGCGGATGCGGCGAGGGCAGGGCTTGCGGCCAAAGGCAGATCCCGGAGTGAGGCGGGGATGAAGTATACAATCGCCGCAGGAGACAACGAATGCAGATCGCCCATCGCCGCCCCGACGGCAGCCCCAAGTACAGCAACCGCCTCGCCGCCGAGACGAGCCCTTACCTGCGCATGCATGCGCACAACCCGGTCGACTGGTACCCGTGGGGGAGCGAGGCGCTGGAGCAGGCGCGCGTGCAGGGCAAGCCGATCCACCTGAGCGTCGGCTACCTCGCCTGCCACTGGTGCCACGTCCTCGAGCACGAGAGCTTCGAGGACGAGGCCACCGCGCAGGTGCTGAACGATAACTTCATCAACATCAAGGTCGACCGCGAGGAACGGCCCGACATCGACCGCATCTACCAGATAGCGCAGCAGATGATCACCCAGCGCAGCGGCGGCTGGCCGCTGACGATGTTCCTCGCGCACGACGACCAGCGCCCCTTCTTCGGCGGCACCTACTTCCCCAAGGAGGCCCGCTTCGGCCTGCCGGCGTTCAAGGACCTGCTGCTGCGCGTCGCGCAGTTCTACCGCGAGCACCCCCAGGAGATGCGCACGCAGAACGAGGCCCTGGTGCAGGCGCTCGACCAGATGAATGGCGCGGGCAGCCCCGCCGCGGTCACCTTCGACGACGCCCCGCTGCGCGCCTCGCGCACCCACCTGGCGCGCCTGTTCGACCCCAAGAACGGCGGCTTCGGTGGCGCGCCGAAGTTTCCGCAGCCGCCGCTGCTGACGCGCCTGCTGCGCGACTGGCGCGCGACCACCGAGTCGGCGGAACCGGACCTGCGCGCCCTGTACATGGCGACTCTGACGTTGCGGCGCATGGCCGACGGCGGCGTGAACGATCAGCTCGGCGGCGGCTTCTACCGCTACGCGGTCGATGAGCAGTGGATGATCCCGCACTTCGAGAAGATGCTGTACGACAACGCCGCGCTCATTGGCCTGTACGCGCAGGCTGCCATCGCCAGCGGCGACTCAGACTACGCCCGAGTGGCCGCCGACACCGCCGCCTACGTGCTGCGCGAGATGCAGTCACCCCAGGGTGGCTTCTACTCGAGCTTCGATGCGGACTCGGAGGGCCACGAGGGCAAGTTCTACGTGTGGACGCCCGAGGAGGCGCGCGCCGCGCTGACGCCCGCGGAGTTCGCCGCATTCGCGCCGCGCTACGGCCTCGACGGCGGGGCAAACTTCGAGGGGCGCTGGCACCTGCGCGTCGCCGCTTCCCTCGAGGACATCGCAACCGCCCTGGGCAGGACTGCCGCCGAGACGGGAACACTCATCGAGGCGGCGCGCGAGAAGCTGCTGCGCGTGCGCGCGCAGCGCGTGCCGCCGGCCCGCGATGACAAGATTCTCGCGTCCTGGAACGGGCTGATGATCCGGGGGCTGGCGATCGCAGCGCGCGCGCTGGCGCGACCGGAATTCGCAGCGGCCGCGACCTCGGCGCTCGACTTCATCCGCGCACGGCTGTGGGTCAATGGGCGGCTGCTTGCGACCGCGATGGGCGAGCGTGCCCACCTGAATGCCTATCTCGATGACTACGTCTATCTTGCCGATGCGATCCTCGAGCTGCAGCAGGTGCGCTTCCGCGCCGAGGAGCTGCGCTTCGGGCAGCAGCTGCTGGAGGTCGTGCTGCAGCACTTCGCGGATCCCGCCGGCGGCTTCTTCTTCACCTCCGACGACCACGAGAAGCTCATCCACCGCTCCAAGTCATTCGGCGATGACTCGACCCCCTCTGGCAACGGCGTGGCGGCCTGCGTGCTGCAGCGCTACGGGCACCTCTTGGGTGAGCCACGTTATCTTGCCGCCGCCGAGGGCACGCTGCGTGCGGCCTGGGGGGAGCTTGCGCGCTACCCGCAGTCGCAGGGGACGCTCCTGACCGCACTCGAGGAACTGCTGCAGCCGCCGCAGATCGTGATCATCCGCGGCGAGGCTGCCGGGATCGCGGCCTGGCAGCAGGAGCTGTCGCGCGTCTATGCGCCGCGCCGCATCGTGCTGGGCATCGCGGCGGGAATCGCCGACCTGCCCGCGGCACTTGCCGACAAGGCCGCAGGCGCGGGCGTCGTGGCTTACCTGTGCCGGGGGAGCGTGTGTTCGGCACCGCTCGACTCCCTGAGTGCGCTGATCGCGCAGCTGCGGGAGCCTGCCGCCACCTGAAGTGCCGCAGGTCATCCCGGGCGGTTCACCCTCGGGTGAGCCGCCCGGGAACGAAGTTCAGCCCTCGAGCATCTTCTTCAGGTTGTCGAGGCCGCCGCGATAGACGCCCTTGATGAGCTTGATCGCGCCCGCGTCACTCTCCGCCTCGGGCGGATTGTCGGACGTGTTCTTGCGCTGGAAGGTGCCGCTCCAGATCACCTTGGTCATGCCACCGCCGGCGGAGCGCACGGTGATCTTGCTGACGTAGTGCGTGATCGGCAGCGGTGACTCGATGATCTGGTAGCGGTAGTTGCGCCCGGCATCATCGAAGGCGAGCAGCTTCTCGGTGAAGGACGGGCCGTCCTTGATGGTGAGCTTCCGCACCGACCCCACCTGGCCATTGCCGCCCGAGACGATCTCGTCCGCGGAGAACCCGGGGTGCCACTTGTTGAGGCCGTCGAAGTCCTTGATCGACGCCCACACCTTGTCGGGGGACGCCTTGATCTCGACCGACTCCACCACGCGCAGGGGCTTGGGCGGATCGGCGAGGGCCGTGCCCTGCAAGAGCGCCGCGCCGATCAAGAGTGTCAGTACCTGTAGTTTCATTCGATCCTCCCTTTACCGGCTTCGGAGCATAACCCCCGCCAAGAGCGCTAGAAAGGGCGATTGCTTCTGGCACACCTGTGCCGCGGGCGTGCCACCTCGCGCTTACACCTTGTCGAGAGGCGTGGTGCCGCCGCTGAACTGCGCGCGCGCCTGCGCCATGCGGTAGGCGTGCCCGGCACGCCAGTCCTTCCAGTTACGCAGCCCCACCAGGCCATAGACGAGCCGGAACAGGCGCAGGCGCCACACCACGCGCGGCGACTCGAACAGGTCCCCGGCCAGCATCGACACCACGCCCTGCTCGAGCTTCCAGATATTGCGCGGGTTGCGGAACATGTCGCGGATGATCGGGCCGTTGAAGCGGTAGATGAAGAACGAGAAGCGCCGCATGGCGGTGCGCTGCCGCCGCTCCAGCCGCCGCTGCAGCGCCCGCTCGCGCCGTGGCTCGCGCAGCGCCGTGTCAACGAGCTGGGCGGCCTGCTCCGCGCCTGTCATCGCCAGGTACACCCCGGTAGAGAACACCGGGTCGAGGAAGGCGAAGGCATCCCCCACCAGGATCCAGCCCGGGCCTGCCATGCTGCGCGAGTCATAGGAGTAATTGCCCGTGACACGCACCTGCTCGCCGATGAGCTCCGCGTCCTTCAGGCGCTCCCACAGCTGCGGGTTCTGCCGGAGCGTCTCCAGCAGGAACTCGACCGTGCGCCCCTTGCGCTGCTTCAGGTAGTCCGGCCAGCACACCGCGCCCACGCTCATGACCTCATTGGGCAGGGGGATCATCCACATCCACCCGTGCGGGAAGCGGTACATGCTGATGTTGCCGGCGTCGGCGCCGGTGCGCATGGCCGCGCCGCGGAAGTGCCCGAAGATGGCCGCGCTCTGGTGAGCGGGGTTCTTGCGCCGCAGCTTGCGCTTGCTGGCGAGGAAGGCGTCCCGGCCGCTGGCGTCGATGAGGTAACGCGCCTGGATGCGGTAGCTGGTGCCATCCGCGCGCCGCACCTCGACGCGCGTGTCGCGCGGCCCGCGCTGCTCGATGCTGAGCACCTCCTCGGCCTCGCGGGCGTCGGCGCCGCACTCGCGCGCATGCCGATACAGCATGTGGTCGAAGTCCTGGCGGTATACCTGGTAGGCATGCGGGGGACTGTCACCGAGCGGGCGATCGAAGGCGAAGGTGTGGTAGCCCTGCGGCTCGTCGGACTCGAAGTCGGCGCCGCGCTTGTACACCCCGAGACTGCGGACCTTCTCGTGCACACCGAGACGCTCGAACAGCGGCAGGTTCATCGGCAGCAGGGACTCGCCGATGTGGAAGCGCGGATGGCGATCCTTCTCCAGCGCGATGACCTTGTAGCCGCGGCGCGCCAGCAGCGCCGCGGCGGTGCTGCCGGCCGGCCCGCCGCCGACCACGACCACGTCGCACTGCTCGGGGCTGTTGTCGGACTGCTCCATGCTCGCCTTCAGCGCGGCCCTGCCGGCCATTCCCGAGTCAAAAGGGGGCCCCATTATGGGCCAAGCGTGCCGCTACGACAGTAGCTCCACGTTTCCGCCGATGGCGGCCGTGTTGACCGTGAGCGTGCGCTCGGTGGCGAAGCGCAGCAGGTAGTGCGGGCCGCCGGCCTTGGGGCCGGTGCCCGAGAGGCCCTGGCCGCCGAAGGGCTGCACGCCCACCACTGCCCCGATCATGTTGCGGTTGACGTAGGTGTTGCCCACCGGCAGGCAGCGGAACACATGCTGTGCCACGCTCTCGAGGCGGCTGTGAACACCGAGGGTGAGGCCGAAGCCGGTGCGACGGATCGCCTCCAGCACCTGCGGCAGCTCGCCGCTGCGGTAGCGCGCGACGTGCAGGATCGGCCCGAACTCCTCGCTGCGCAGCTGGTCGAGGCTGCGCAGCTCAAACAGCCGCGGCGCGAAGAAGTAGCCGTGCTCCAGGCCCTCGGGCAGCTCGCACGCGTACAGCAGCTTGGCCTCGCGTCGCATGCGCTGCGCGTGCCGCTCGAGGCGCTCACGCGCCGCCGCCGAGATCACCGGTCCGACGTCGGTGGCGAGATTCCCCGGGTCGCCGATCACGAGGCAGCGCATCGCGCCGATCAGCATCTCGACGGTGCGCTCCGCAATCTCCTCCTGCAGGTACAGGACCCGCAGCGCCGAGCAGCGCTGGCCGGCGCTGGTGAAGGAGGACATGATCACGTCATCCACCACCTGCTCGGCGAGTGCCGTCGCATCCACCACCATGGCATTCACCCCGCCAGTCTCGGCGATCAGGGGCACGATCGCGCCCTCGCGGGCCGCGAGCGCGCGATTGATGCCGGTGGCGGTGGCGGTGGAGCCGGTGAAGGCCACGCCCGCGAGCGCCGGGTGGCGCAACGCCACCTCGCCAAAGGGCGGCCCGTCGGCAGGTGTCAGCTGCAGCACCGCGGCGGGCACCCCGGCTGCGTGCAGCAATCGCGTCATCGCGTGCGCGATCAGGGGCGTCGCGGGTGCGGGCTTGGCGATTACGGCGTTGCCGGCCACGAGCGCGGCGGTGACCTGTCCGGTGAAGATGGCGAGCGGAAAGTTCCACGGACTGATGCACACGAACACGCCGCGCCCGTGCAGCGAGAGCGTATTGCGCTCACCCGTGGGTCCCGGCATCACCTGCGGCGTGCCGAACAGCTCGCGGCCGCGCGCCGCGTAATAGCGGCAGAAGTCGATCGCCTCGCGCATCTCGGCGACAGCATCGGGCACGGTCTTGCCGGCCTCGCGCACCAGGAGGCTCAGGAACTCGCCGCGGCGCTCCTGCAGGGCATCCGCGGCGCGCTCGAGACACGCCGCGCGCTCGGCGGCCGGCGTCGCTTCCCACTCAGACTGCGCGGCCGACGCGGCATCCATCGCCGCGGTGATCTCCGCGGCCGTGGCATCGCGCGTGTAGCCGACGATGACGCGCGTGTCGGCCGGAGACACGACCGCCACGTCCGCCCGCGCCACCGGCTCGCCGTTGAGGATCGGACCCCCGCGGTACGGGGCCTCGGCGTGCTCGTGGATCTGGGTCTCGAGCGTGGCGAGTGCTGCCGGATCGCCGAAGTCCTCGCCGGCGGAGTTGGCACGCTCGGCCCCGTAGAGCGCCTGCGGCTCGCGGATGCGGGTCGCCGGGCGGTTTGCTGCCAGTGAAGTCAGAGGATCGCGCACCACGTCGGCCACGGGCATCTCCGGGTTCAGGAACTGGTGAACGAAGGAACTGTTGGCGCCGTTCTCGAGCAGCCGCCGCACGAGATACGGCAGCAGATCCTCGTGCGAGCCGACCGGCGCGTAGACGCGCACCGGCGGCAGGTCGGGCAGCTCGGCGCGCGCGGCCGCGTACAGGGCTTCGCCCATGCCATGCAGGCGCTGGAACTCGTAGCTCACCCCGGCAGGCGCGAGCGCCAGCACGGCGGCCACCGTGAAGGCGTTGTGCGTGGCGAACTGCGGATAAATGACGTCGGCGGCGGCGAACAGCACCTGCACGCACTGCAGGTAACTCGCATCGGTGGCATCCTTGGAGGTGTACACCGGGAAGGTGCTGAGCCCGCGCTCCTGGGCACGCTTGATCTCGCTGTCCCAGTAGGCGCCCTTGACGAGGCGCACGCCCATGCGCCGGCCGCTGTCGCGCGCCAGCGCCGCCACCCATTCGAGCAGCCGCGGCGCGCGGCGCCCGTAGGCCTGCACCGCAAGCCCGAGGCCGTCCCAGTCGCGCGTGACGGGGTCGCGCGCCAGCGTCTCCACGATATCCAGCGACAGGTCGAGGCGGTCGGCCTCTTCGGCATCGATGGTGAAGCCGACCCCGGCGCGCGCGGCGCGCCGCGCGAGTTCCACCATGCGCGGCGCAAGCTCGCTGTTGACGCGCGCGCTCTGCAGCAGCGAGTAGCGCGGCTCGAGCGCGGAGAGCTTCACCGAGATCCCCGAGCGGGCGTAGGTGCCGCCGGCGCGCTGGCGCGCCAGCACGTCTATGGCGTGCGCATAGGAGGCGAAGTAGCGCTCCGCATCACTCCCCGTGCGCGCCCCCTCCCCGAGCATGTCGAAGGAGCACAGCGCGAGATCGGGCTCCGAGCGCGTGCGCGCGAGGGCCGCCTCGATCGAATCCCCGACGATGAACGCATGCCCCATCATCTGCATCGACTGGCGCATCGCCGCGCGCACGATGGGCGCCACGAGGGGAGCTGCGAGGTTGGCCGCCGTGAACTCGCCACTGAGTTGCGCCGTCACATCCGGCAGCAGCCGCCCGGCGGCGCCGAGCAGCACGAACCCGGTGCGCAGCAGCAGTGCCGTGTTGCCGGGCAGGCCGGCCTCGCGCACCGTCGCGAGTCGCTCGGCGATCAGCTGGTCGGCGCGCTTCGGATCCGGCGTGCGCAGCAGCGCCTCTGCGAGCCCCATGAGGGCCTTGCCCTGCGCGCTGTCGAGCGGGAACTGCTCGAGCATCTGCTCCACCAGCGGCCGCGAACGCGTGTCGGCCCGTGCTACCTCGACCCAGCGTGCCGCGCGCGCCTGCGCGCCCCGCAACGCCTCCTCGCTCGGGCCAAGCTCGGCCAGGATCTCCTCGGAGGCGTCTCCTTCGGGGCGCAACGTCGCGGCGCGCAGCCGCTCGCGCAGCTCGGGCAAGCCAGGCGCTGCCGGGGCATCGGGTGAAGGAACGCTCATGGGTATCTCACCGGGAATGGGCAGTCAATTCCCCTCATGTTAATGTCTATGCCAGAGAGTATTTATACGTTTTTGACCATTTAACAGTCGATTCAACTGCCATGATCGCCAAGACACCCCCGCCGGCCGCCCCGGCTGCGGCCCCGGAGCGCGGCCTCGACCGCATCGACCGGCGCCTCCTGGTACGGCTGCAGCAGGACGGGCGCACTGCGGTGGCGCAGCTCGCGCGCGAGGTGCACCTCACGGTGACCCCGACGCTCGAGCGGGTGCGGCGCCTGGAGGCGTCCGGCTACATCGAGGGGTATTTCGCGCGCCTCAACCCCTCGCGTCTCGGGCTCGGGCTGCTCGCGTACGTCGAGGTCTCCCTCGACCGCACCACGCCTGACGCCTTCGAGCGCTTCAAGCAGGTGATGCTGGCGCACGATGAGGTCATGGAGTGCCACATGGTGGCCGGCGGCTTTGACTACCTGCTGAAGGTGCGCGTCACCGACATGGAGAGCTACCGGCGCTTCCTCGGGGACCGCATCGCTGCCGTGCGCGGCGTGCAGCAGACGCACACCTACTTCGTCATGGAGGAGGTGAAGTCAACGCACCGCCTGATCGTGCCGGAGGGCCCCTAAGCGGCAAGCACCTGCGCGGTGGCACGCGCGACGTAGGCAAGGTTGTCCTTGCGCAGGCCGGCGATGTTGATGCGGCTGTCGTCGGTCATGTAGATGTGGTGCGCGGCGCGCAGCGCCTGCACCTGCGCGGTGCTGATGCCGAAGAAGGAGAACATGCCGCGCTGGCGCGCAATGAAGCCGAAGTCGCGCTGCGGGCAGTGCTTGGCGAGTTCGGCCACGAAGTCGTGCCGCAGGCCCTGGATGCGGGTGCGCATGCCCTGCACTTCCTGCTCCCACTGCGCGCGCAGGGCGCCGTCGGCGAGGATCCGCCGCACGATCTCCGCACCGTGGTCCGGCGGCATGGACCACATGCCACGCCCGAGGCGCACCAGCTGGCTCAGCACGGCATCCCCGGCCTTGGGACTGTCGCTGATAACGTGCAGCGCGCCGACGCGCTCGCGGTAGAGCCCGAAGTTCTTCGAGCACGACACGGCGCACACCACCTCCGGCAACTCGGCGCAGAACAGGCGGATGCCGAAGGCGTCAGCCTCCAGGCTCTCGCCCAGGCCCTGGTAGGCCATGTCGATGAACGGCAGCAGTCGCCGCCGCCGCACCACTTCGAGAACCCCCCGCCACTCATCCTGCGAAAGATCAGCACCGGTCGGGTTGTGGCAGGAGGCATGCAGCAGCACCACCGCGCGCGGCGGCAGCTTCTCCAGCGCCGCCAGCATGCTGGCGAACTGCACCCCGCCGGTGGCGGCGTCGAAGTACGGATAGCGCTCGAGCTTCAGTCCCGCCCCGGAGAGCAGCGGCACGTGGTTCGCCCAGGTGGGGGAGCTCACGTGCACCACCGTGTCGGGGGCGGCGGCGCGGATCAGGTCCGCGCCCAGGCGCAGCGCGCCACATCCGCCCGGGGTCTGCACGGTGCGCACGCGTCCACCCGCAAGCGCCGCATGGGTAGCCCCGAAGACGAGCTTCTCCATCTCGGCATTGAAGCCCGGATTGCCCGCCGGCCCGACGTAGCTCTTGGTCGTCTGCTGCGCGATGAGCGCGCCTTCGGCCTTGCGCACCGAGTCGAGCACCGGCGTTTCGCCGTGATCGTCGCGGTACACCCCCACGCCAAGGTCGACCTTGCGGGTGTCGGGATCGGCGCGGAACGCCGCCATCAGCCCCAGGATCGAGTCCGCCGTGATCAGTTCCAGAGCCTCAAACATCGCGCCTTCCTCCAAATCTGCTCAGTTGCTCTTCGCCGCCGGGTCGGCGAGTGCGCGCTTGCGCGCCGCCTCAAACTCATCCCCTGGCTTCCAGGTGGGCAGCGCATCCGCCTGCGCGATCAGCCACCCGGTCAGCATGTACAGCTGCGCGTCCTGGATCATGCCGTCGAAGTTCCAGTTGTCCTCGAGCTTGTCGCTCGGCTGGTGGTACTTCTTCAGCTCCCACTCATCGTGCTGCTGCTTGCCCCAGCCGGCGGGCTTGCCGATGATGTCGGTGCCCTCGCTGAAGTACAGCGCCGGCACGCCGATCTTGGCGAACGAGAACTGGTCGGAGCGGTAGTAGTAGCCGCGGTCCGGGTACTGGTCCCCGACCAGCGTGCGCCCCTGCGACTTCGCGACCCCCTCGGCCACCGCGTCCAGCGAGGACTTGCCGAAGCTGATCTCCACCGCGTCGCGTGCGCGGCCGAAGATGTTGCCACCGTCGATGTTGATGTTGGCGGCGATGCGGCCCGCAGGCACGGAAGGATGCTGCGCGTAGTAGGCGCTGCCGAGCAGGCCGCGCTCCTCGCCGGCCACGAACAGCGCCATGATGGTGCGGCGCGGGCGCTGCGGCAGGGCGGCGAAGGCGCGCGCGATGGCGAGCACCTGCGCGCAGCCGGAGGCGTTGTCGACGGCGCCGTGGTAGATCTTGTCGCCCGTCTTGTCCGGCTCGCCGATGCCGAAGTGGTCGTGGTGGGCGCTGTAGATCAGCACCTGCGGGGCGAGCTTCGGATCATTCCCGGGCAGCACGCCACCGACGTTGGCCGTCTTCACGCGCGAGATGGTGTTGGTGAAGGCAAGCGAGGTCGTCAGCCCCAGCGGCACGGGCTTGAAGTCCCGCGAGTGCGCTGACTCGATGAGCTTGTCGAGGTCGAAGCCGGCGGACTTCAGCAGGCGGCGTACCGCATCCTCGGATGCCCAGGCGCGCACGCTCATGCGTGCCTCGCTGCCCGCGGGCAGCTCGAACTGCTCCCCGCCCCAGGAGCTCTGCACCACCTGGAACGGGTAGCCGGCCGAAGGGGTCGTGTGGATGATGATCGCGCCGGCGGCCTTCTGCCGCGTGGCGCTCTCGTACTTGTAGTCCCAGCGCCCGTAGTAGAGGCGCCGCTTGCCCGCGAACAGGTTCGGGTCCCAGTCCGGGTCGTTGTTCATCATCACCAGGATCTTGCCGGCGAGGTCGGCGCCCTTGTAGTCGTCCCACTGGTACTCCGGCGCCTGGATGCCGTAGCCCACGAACACGAGCTCGGCGTTCGTGACACTCACCTGCTCCTTCTGCTGGCCGCTGAAGGCAACGTAGTCGTCGTGCCAGGCGAGGTTCACCGGGCCGGCCTTGCCCGTGAAGCTCCAGGTCTTGGGGAACTGCGACTTGATGCCGACGATGTCGAAGGGCTGCTGCCAGGCGCCGTTGGCGAAGGCCGGCTGGTAGCCCATGCCCTCGAGCTGCGTCTGCAGGTACAGGCGCGCCAGCTCATCCCCCCGGGAGGCCGGGCCGCGGCCCTCGAGCAGGTCCGAGGCGAGGAAGCGGATCGGGGCCTCGATGGCGCCCTGGGTGATGAAGGTGCGGGCCGCGCGGTCCACCGCCTGAGGGACCGACGCAGGGGCTGCCGGCTGCGCGGCAGCGATGGCCGCTGCGGTCGCGCTCACGGCAAAGACACTCAGACGTGCGAACAGTCGGCTCACGGTCACGGCGGCTCCTCTGCGAGGCATCCGAAAGGGGGCCGCAACGGTAGCATGCGTCCCGGCGCCCGTGGGTCCCGGGGCGCCGCGGCGCGCAAGGCCTGAGGTCACGGAAATGCCATCCCGGGACCCCCTGAAAGACCGGGTCCAGGGGGCACCCCGGCACCTCCCGGTGGCGGCGGGCCTTTGCGGGCCGGGGGCCTTGCCAAAGACGACGCAAGTCCCACTTAAGGGGGATGGGCGTGATAAGTTACGCCGCCCCCTTTAAATGACACGTACTTACAAGCCAGAAACATGAGTACTGCCACTTTGCGCGAGCCGAAGCCGCCGCTTATCTGGGCGAACACCCTGATGTTCGTGCTGACGGGGGCCATCGCTCTCGTCGCAGTCCCCTGGTATGGCCTCGCTCACGGCTTCACCACCGCGACCTGGATTGTGGCGGTGCTGCTGGCCGGCGCGAACGGCATGGCCATCACGGCCGGTTACCACCGCCTGTGGGCCCACAAGACCTACGAGGCCCACTGGAGCGTGCGCTGGGCGCTGCTGCTGTTCGGCACCATGGCGCTGCAGAACAGCGTGTTCGCCTGGGCGAGCGGCCACCGCACCCATCACCTGAACGTCGATGACGAGGACCTCGATCCCTACTCGGCGCGCCGTGGCTTCTGGTTCTCGCACATCGGCTGGATGCTGCGCCAGTACCCGAGCGGCAAGGAAGACTTCACCAACATCCCGGACCTCAAGCGCGACCCGCTGCTCGCCTTCCAGCACCGCCACTACGTGCTCCTGGCCGTGTCGCTGAACTTCGGCCTGCCGCTGCTGGCCGGCATCGTGTTCGGGGACATCTGGGGCATGCTGATCCTCGCCGGCTTCATGCGCCTGGTGTGGAGCCACCACGTCACCTTCTTCATCAACTCGCTGGCCCACATGTGGGGCACGCGGCCGTACACCGAGGAGAACTCCGCGCGCGACAACCCGGTGCTCGCGGTGGTCACCTACGGCGAGGGCTACCACAACTTCCACCACATCTTCGCGCACGACTACCGCAACGGCGTGCGCTGGTGGCAGTGGGACCCCACCAAGTGGCTGATCGGCGCCCTGAGCCTCGTGGGCCTCACCCGCCGCCTGAAGCGCACCCCGGACTTCCAGATCCAGAAGGCACTGCTTGCCATGCAGTTCACGCGCGCCCAGGCCAGCCTCGCCAAGTACCCGGCCGAGACGCACTCGCACCTGGAACCGCTGCGGGCACGCCTGGCGCACGAGTACGAGAACTTCCTCACCGCGATCGCCGAGTGGGCGCGCGTCAAGGAGGAATGGCTCGGCGAGAAGAAGCGCGCCGTGCTCGAGCAGTGGGACCAGGTCGACCTGCAGAGCAAGCTGCGCGAGATCGAACGCCGCCTGAACCTGCAGCGCCGGCGCCTGCGCATCCTGCACGCCGAGCTCGCCTGAAGACCGCGGCGGTGCGCAGCGCGCGCCGCCCACTTCCCTCACGCTCCCCGATCTGGCCAGCCGCGGCGCTGGCACGCCCCGCATGCTTGATGGCACCATGCCTGCCATGGGGCGCATATTCGAAGTCCGCAAGCACACGATGTTCGCGCGGTGGAACCGCATGGCGAAGCAGTTCGCCCGCATCGCCAAGGACATCACCATGGCGGTCAAGTCCGGCGGCGCGGACCCGGCCTCCAACCCGACGCTGCGGCGCACGATCCAGAATGCGCGCGCCGTCAACATGCCGAAGGACAAGATAGAGGCGGCCATCAAGCGCGCCGCGGGGCGCGACGCCGCCAACTATCACGAGGTGCTCTACGAGGGCTACGCGCCGCATGGCGTGGCGCTGCTGGTGGAGACCGCCACCGACAACCCGACGCGCACGGTCGCCTCGGTGCGCAACATCATCACCAAGGGCGGCGGCAACCTCGCCACCAACGGCAGCGTCAGCTTCCTGTTCCGCAAGATGGGCGTGTTCCGCCTGAACCCCGAGGGCATCAACCAGGACGACCTGGAGCTCTACCTCATCGACCATGGCCTGGACGAGATGGGCGAGAGCACCGGGGAGAAGGGCGAACCGCAGCTCGTGATCCGCGGCGCATTCGCCGACTTCGGCCGCCTGCAGGAGGCCCTCGAGGCGCGCGGCATCACGCCCTTGTCGGCCGAACACGAGTACATCTGCACCGTCCCCACCGAGGTGCCCGAGCCGCAGGCGACCGAGGTGCTCACCGTCATCGACAAGCTCGAGCAGGACGATGACGTGCAGAAGGTGTTCCACACCCTCGCCTGAGGGGCGCGAGGCGGCGCACGAACTTGGCCCAGGTACACGACTACCAGCTGCAACCTGCGCGCCGCGCCGATGCGGTAGCGCTTGCGCACATGTCAGAGCGCTTCATCGAGGCGGGGCTGCGCCCCTCCTGGGGCGAGGTGCGCATCGCCTGGCACATCCGCGACCCCGATAGCGTGGTGCTTACCGCGCGCCACTGCGGCGATCTTGCCGGCTTTGCCATCATGCGTTACGGCGACGAGCGCGCGCATCTGAACCTGCTCGCGGTCGCCCCGGGGCATCGCCGCCGCGGCGTGGCGCGCGCACTCCTCACCTGGCTCGAAGCCAGCGCGCTCACCGCGGGCACGTTCGTCATTGCGCTCGAGCTGCGGGCCGGCAACGGCAGCGCACGTGCCTTCTATGCCGCGCTCGGCTACGAGGAGACCGGCGAGGTTCCCGGCTACTACCAGGGAGTGGAGGCGGCCATCCGCCTCAAGCGCGACGTGCGGCCCGCCAACGCGCGCGGCGAGCAGGCGTTCTAGGGCTTGGCGTCGATCTTGAAGTCGAACTCGTAGGCGTGGGCGCCGTCGGCGCCGACGCTGATGTTCATGCGGCCACTCAGGCCGCGCAGCTCCCCGGTCGCCGAGTCCGGCACCACGGTGATCTCGGAACTGGACTCCCCGCGGGTCATGCTGGCGGAGTGCTGCAGCACGAAGCTCCCCGAGCGCCCCTTGAGCTTGGCGGTGACGCGCTCGAGGGCGACGTACCCGGCCGAGCCCTTGACCTCGGTCTGCAGCGCCAGCATCTCGCCCTTGCTGATGCCCTCGAGGTCACCGTGGAAGCGCTTGTCGATGGTCAGGCGACTTAAGTTCGCGGCGCGCGCGACCTGCGTGTCCGGCTTCTGCGGGGTGACCTTCACGTCGAAGGATCCGGTGGCGCGCTGACTCATGGAAGTCTCCTTGGGGTCGGTGTTCGGTGCCGCGGCTTCTAGTCCGGCATCGGTGTCATCTGGCCGGCAAGCACGTCCTCGAAGCCGAAGTTTCGCAGGTCCCGGACCCGCTGCGGGAACAGGATGCCGTCCAGGTGATCGACCTCGTGCTGCACCACGCGCGCGTGGAAGCCCTCCACGGTGCGGTCGAGCGGCAGGCCCTGGGCGTCGAAGCCCTGGTAGCGCAGGCGCGTGAAGCGGGGCACGAGGCCGCGCATCCCCGGCACCGACAGGCACCCCTCCCAGCCCTCGTCCTGCTCCGCGGTGAGGGGCGTGAGGAGCGGGTTCACGAGCACGGTATAGGGCACGGGCTTGATGTGCGGGTAGCGCGGGTTGTCCTTGAGCTCGAAGATGACCACCCGCGCCCCGACCCCGATCTGCGGGGCGGCGATGCCGGCGCCGCGCTCGGCGCGCATGGTGTCGTCCATGTCGGCCACGAGGTCCAGCAGCGCGCGGTCGAAGCGCGCGACCGGCTGCGCCACCTCCTTGAGGAGTGGCTCGCCCATCCGCAGAACCCGCCGCACCGCCATGCGGCTAACTCTAGCCCGAACCGTGCCCCGGCGGCACGCCCGGCGCGAGCGCGATGGAGGTGCGGTGGTCGCGGAACTTCAGCACGTGCTCGCGCGCCGGGGCGCCCGAGTGCACCGCCGCCTCGGCCCGCGCCACCGCCTCGGTCACCAGGTGGTGGTGGGGAGACAGGTCGCACACCGGGTCGGCGTTGTCCACATCCCCGGTGAGCAGGTAGGCCTGGCAGCGGCAGCCACCGAAGTCCTTCTCGCGCTCCGGGCAGCTCACGCAGGGCTCCTTCATCCAGCCCTGGCCGCGGAAGCGGTTGAAGGCCTGCGAGTCATACCAGATCTCGCGCAGGCCCATCGTGCGCACGTTCGGCAGCGCCAGGCCCGGCAGCATGCGCGCTGCGTGGCAGGGGAGCGCGGTGCCATCGGGGGTGAGGGCGAGGAACACCGAGCCGAGCCCGCTCATGCACGGCTTGGGGCGCGTCTCGAAGTAGTCGGGCACCACGAAGTAGATCTTCATGCGGTTGCCCACGCGCTCGCGGAACTCGCGCGTGACGGCCTCGGCACGCGTCAGCTGGGCGCGGCTCGGCAGCAGCGCATCACGGTTGAGCCACGCCCAGCCGTAGTACTGCGTGTTGGCGAGCTCCACGTACTGCGCGCCCATCTGCTCGGCCATCGCCAGGATCTGCCCCACGTGGTCGATGTTGTGCCGGTGCAGTACCACGTTGAGCACCATCGGGTAGCCGTGGGCGCGGATCAGCTCGGCCACCCGCGCCTTGAGATCGAAGGTGCGCGTGCTGCTGAGGAAGTCGTTCATCTCCTTGGTGCTGTCCTGGAAGGACAGCTGGATGTGGTCGACGCCGGCGCTCTTGAGCGCGGCGATGCGGCTCTCGGTCATGCCGACGCCCGAGGTGATGAGGTTGATGTAGAACCCGAGCCGGTGCGCCTCGGCGGCGATCTCCTCGAGGTCCTCGCGCGCCAGCGGCTCCCCGCCCGACAGGCCGAGCTGCACCGCGCCAAGTGCCCGCGCCTCGCGCAGCACGCGCAGCCACTCGGCCGTGGGCAGCTCGGCTGCGGTGCTGGCGAAGTCGGTGGGGTTGTAGCAGAACACGCAGTGCAGTGGGCAGCGGTAGGTGAGTTCCAGCAGCAGCCACAATGGCGGCCCCACTGCGCGTACCGGTGCGGCCCCGCCAGTGGTGACCGTGGCGTTCACGGGCGCAGCTCCAGCCACTGCTTCTCGAGTGCATAGGTCACGAAGGCATTGACGTCGGGGGCCAGGCCGCTGGCACCATAAGTGCGCTCCAGGTCGGCGACGATCTCATCGAGGCAGCGCACCCCATCGCAGCGCGTGAGGATGGCGCCGGCGGTGCCGTTGAGCTTCACCATGCCTTCGGGGTAGAGCAGCACGTGCGCGGCCTGCGCCTCCTCCCACTGCAGGCGCATGCCGTGCGCAATCGCGGGCTTCAGGCGCCCGTCGATCGCGCTCATGGCTGCACCCCGTAGGCGAGCCCCATGGCATCGTTCATCTGCCACAGCACGTCGAGCTTGAACTGCAGGATCTCCAGCGCCCGTTCCTGTTCGGCGCGGCTGCGGAAGCGCGCGAGCGTCACGGCGAGCCCGAACTCGACGTCGCGGCGCGCGAGGCTCACGCGGCTCTGGAAGTACTTCAGGCCCCCCGCCTCTATCCACGGGTAGTGCTCCGGCCACGTCGCGAGGCGCTGCTTGTGGATCTCGGGCGCGAACAGCTCGGTGAGGGATGCGCACACCGCCTCCGGCCAGGGCGCGCGGCGCGCGAAGTTGACATAGGCGTCCACCGCGAAGCGCACCCCGGGCAGCACCGCGTCCAGGCTCTCCACTTCCGCGCGCTGCAGGCCCACCGCCTGCGCCAGGCGCAGCCACGAGTCGATGCCGCCCGCGTCCTCGCCGTGGCCGTCGTGGTCGAGGATGCGCTGCACCCAGTTGCGCCGCACCTCGCGCTCCTCGCAGTTGGCGATGATGGCGGCGTCCTTGAGGGGGATGTTGATCTGGTAGTAGTAGCGGTTCGCCACCCAGCCGCGGATCTGCACCGGCGTGGCCTTGCCGCTGTTGAGCATGACGTTGAAGGGGTGGTGGATGTGGTAGGCGCGGCCGCGCTCGCGCAGCTGGCGCTCGAACTCCGCGTGCGTCCAGGGGGTGGTGTCGCTCACAGCTGCACCTCGAGCCCGTCGTGGGCCACCTCGATGCCGCGCTCATCGAGCGTCGCGCGCTCGGCGGAATCTTCATCGAGGATCGGGTTGGTGTTGTTGATGTGGATTAGGATGCGGCGCGTGCGGGCGGGCAGCCGTCCGAGCCACTCGAGCATGCCACCGGCACCGCTTTGGGGCAGGTGGCCGATGTCGCGCGCGCGCTTCCTGGACATGCCGAGGTCGAGCATCTCGGTGTCCGTCCAGAAGGTGCCATCCACCATGACGCAGTCGGCGTGCTGCATGGCGGCCCACACCGCCTCCTCCATCGCCCCCAAGCCCGGCGCGTACACCAGCGAGCGGCCGCTCGCCTCGTCCTCGATCACCAGGGCGACGTTGTCTCCGGGCTGCGGGTGCTCGCGGTGCGGGGAGTAAGGCGCGGGCTTGGAAGCGACGCTGAGTGCGCGCCAGCGGATGCCGGCGATGCCTGCGACGCTGAAGGCACTGCCATCGCTCCTGAGTTGGTGGCGCGCGGTGCCGCAGTAATGCCCGAGCACGCCGAAGATCGGGTTGCCGCGCGTCAGGTCCGCGTAGGCGTTGTCCGTGCACCAGACGGGCAGCGCGCGGGTCGACTCGCGCAGCATGTAAAGGCCGGTGGTGTGGTCGATCTGTGCGTCGACCAGCACGATGGCGCTGATGGCGGTGTCGCGTGGCGCGCGCGCCGGCTGCAGCACGGGACTCGCGCGCAGCTGCTGCAGGATGTCGGGGGAGGCGTTGATGAGCACCCAGGCATGCTCATCGGCACCGCGCACGGCTATGGATGACTGGGTGCGCGCGCTCGCACGCACGCTGCCGTTGCGCAGGCCGGCACAGTTGCGGCAGTTGCAGTTCCACTGGGGGAACCCGCCTCCGGCAGCCGACCCCAGTACCCGAATTTTCACGCTTGAGTAAGGCGCCACCCGGGTCGTGCGCCTCTTGGGAGGGGCTTACGGAGCCTGAAGTCCAGGCTCCCAGCCCGAATCTGACTGTTACCGATTCGCGATGTACATCGTGATTTCCATACCGAAACGGAAATCAACAGCCTGTGGCATTTCCCAACGCATGGTTCTAGCTCCTGAAAAAGCCGGTTGCTCACTATCGACGGGGCCAGTGTATCCTCGGCCACGCCTCGGCGGATGCCCCGCACCCTGCCCAGAAGCCAGTTTCATGATTTTCTCGAACGCCAGCCCCGGAACGTCCCCGCCCTGCCCGGGCGCATCAGCGCTAACCCCTTGAAACTGCGGACGCGCCTCAACCTGGTGCTGACCGGCCTCACGGCGGTGTTCATCGTGGTGCTGGTGCTGGATGAGATCCGCGCCACCCGCTCCTCGATCCGCGAGGAGATCGAGGCCGCCAACCGCGTCGCCGCGCAGATGCTCGGGCGCCTCGCCCTCACCTACGCCGACAGCGGCGGCACCCCCGCGGTGCGCGAGCTGCTGGAGCACTTCGGCCACGTGCGCGCCAACGACATCACGCTGCGCGGTGCGGACGGGGTGGTGCTGTACCGCTCCCCGCCGGCCTCCTACAAGTCCGGCCGCGAGGCGCCGCAGTGGTTCGAGCATCTGCTGGCACCGCACACGACGCGGCAGCTGTTCGCACTGCCGGACGGCGCGCAGCTCGCCATCGATGCCGAGCCCTCGCGCGCCATCGTCGATGCCTGGGACGAGCTCACGCGACTGGTGACCATCGCGGCGCTGTTGCTCGCGGCAGTGAGTGCGCTCGCCTTCTGGCTGGTGGGGCGCGCGCTTGCGCCCTTCGGGGTCATCGTCGGCGGGCTCGAGCGGCTGCAGCACGGCGAGCTCACCTACCGCCTGCCGCCGCTCCCGGGGGCGGAGGCGCACGCCATCGGCAGCGCCTTCAACCGCATGGCCCAGAGCGTGCAGAGCAACGTGCAGGCCGAGCGCGAGGCGCAGGACGCGCGCGCGCGGCTCGAGGAGCGGCGCGAGCTTGCGCTCCTGATCGAGCAGAGCCTCGAGGAGGAGCGGCGCCAGATCGCGCACGAGCTGCACGATGAGTTCGGCCAGTCGGTGACCGCGATACGCTCGCTCGCCATGGCGATCGTCGGCCAGGCGAGCGAGCCGCCGGTGGGTGAAGCCGCGCGCCTGATCGGCGCGGAGGCGGCGCGGCTCTACGATGCGATGCACGGACTCATCCCGCGCCTGACGCCCCTGTCCTTCGATTCCCTGGGACTGGCGCAGGCGCTGGAGAACCTGGTGGGCGACTGGCAGCGCCGCCACCCGCGGCCGCACCTTGCGCTCAGGCACGAACTGCCGGCGGCGCTCGGTGCCAGCGTGACGCTGGCCGCCTACCGCGTGGTGCAGGAGGCGCTGGTGAATGCGGTGCGCCACGCGCAGGCGGGCGAGGTCACCATCCAGGTGCGCGCCGATGGCGGGCGCCTGTCGGTGTCGGTGCGCGATGACGGCATCGGGCTGCCCGCGGACTGGTCGCGTCCCGGGCATTTCGGCCTGCGCGGCCTCGCGGAGCGCGTCGAGCGACTCGGGGGCACGTTCAGCGTGCGCAGCCTCGAGCCGCGTGGCACCGGCGTCGCCGCCGACATCCCCCTGGGGGCCGCGTGATCCGCGTGTTGCTGGTCGATGACCACGCAGTGGTGCGCACTGGCTTTCGCCTGCTGCTGCAGGCACACCCCGGCACCACCGTGGTCGGGGAAGCCGACAGCGGCGAGAGCGCCTACCGGCGCTTCGTCGAACTCGCCCCCGATGTCGTGGTGATGGACCTCTCGATGCCGGGCATGGGCGGGCTGGAAGCGCTGCGGCGCATCCGCGCCCACCATCCGCAGGCGCGCGTGCTGACGCTCTCCGCACTCGATGACCCGCAGCACGCGCAGCGCGCGCTGCGCGAGGGCGCGCGCGGCTTCCTCTCCAAGCGCAGCGCGCCGGAGACGCTCCTGGAAGCGATCACTACCGTGGCCGCGGGCGAGCGCTACCTCGATGCGCAGCTGGCAGCCAAGCTCGCACTCGCCGAGGCGCAGGGCGGCGGCCACTCCGCGCTCGAGCGCCTCTCGGAGCGTGAGTTCGAGGTGTTCGTGCGCCTGGCGCGCGGGCACACCGTGCAGCGGATCGCGGACGACCTGAAGCTGTCCGCCTCCACGATCGGTACGCACCTCTACAACATCAAGCACAAGCTCGGGGTGGCGAACCAGTCTGAGCTGACGCTCATCGCCATCCGCCAGGGACTGATCGAGGCGTAGCGGCGGCGCGCTGCGCGGGGGCGCCCTCGCGGGGCCGGCTGGCTAGGGGTCGAGGTTGCGACCGGCCGCCACGCGGCGCGTCATGCGCTCGAGCGAGCGCCGGGCGGCGGCCTTGGCGATGTGCTTGCACCACAGCGGCTCACGCTGCTCGGACTGGCGCCGGAAGCGCTCGCAGTCGCAGGTCCACAGGATCTTGTCATCCTGCGTCTTCAGCACCCGCACCGTGCGGCTGGGGAACTCGTACACGCCCAGGACTTCATTGTCTGCCGACGGGCGGCGCCGGAAACGTATGGCCATGGCCCAAGACTAGCGCAGCTGAGCTGTGGATCGCCTGTGGATTACCTGTGCAAAGCTCATCAGCCGGAGACGATTTTCGCCTTGATGGCCTCGTACTCCGCGTCGGTGATGAGCCGCGCCTCGAGCAGCTGCCTGGCTTCCTGCAGGCGCCGCACCGCATCATCGCCGGCCGGGGCGGCGGCGGGACCGGAGCTCACCTGTATGCCGCCGGCGCGGGCACGCAGTTCCTCGAGCTCGCGCACCCGGCGCTTCTCGCGCCACGCCTGGTCCTGGGCCTGGCAGATGCGGTAGAGCGCCTGCGCCTGCTCCTTGCGCAGGCCGCGGAAGTCCACCCGCTGGCTGCCCTGGGTGGCGAGCGAGGCCAGGTCCGTGGCCTTGCCGGCCCGCACGGAAAGGTCGGCGCTGAGCATGCCCACGTGCAGCGTGACCTCCTCGAGGTCCTGCCAGCGGATGGTGGTGACGTCGAAGCCGCCGAGGAGCCGCCGTGTCAGCACCACGAGGCGGCCGCTGGTCGCGGCGAGCAGTATGCGGCGGTGGGTGAGCGCGAACAGGCGGCGCTGGATGGCGAAGGCCTCCAGCGTCTCGCCCGGGATGAGGACCCCGCGCAGCTGCGCGAGCGGGCCCGCCAGATCCGCAGCCTCCTGCTCAGCGCTCATGCCGGTGGCACCCGCACGCAACAGCCCGGGGCACGCGCGCTCATCTCTTCTTCACGATCTCGGCGCGGAAGTCGCGCAGCTTCGCCTTGATGATGCGCTCGTTGGCCGGCCCCATGCGGATCAGGAGTTTCTGGCCCGCCGAGCGGCCCTCCAGGTCCTGGTCCGCGTACTCGTAGAACACCTTCGGCTGCGCCAGCTGGATGGGGGTCGTGACCTCCGGGGTCTGCAGCAGGTGGTCGATGACCTCCACCAGACGGTCGTTGAAGTATTTACCCGGGTACCCCAGGTCCTCGTACGACTGCTGGAACAAGGGGTAGAGCCGCTCGTACACCACCGCCAGTGCCTTGACGTCCGTCTTCTCCAGGACGCGCATCAGGGGGGTGTAGCGCTCGTAGTTCTCGGGACTGAGGGTAACGATGTCACCCTGGGTCGCGGTCGCGGTCTGCCCGGCGGTGGGCTTCAGCGGCCGCAGGTCCACCGCGAGCTTCTTGCGCGGCAGGTTGTCCACGGTAACGACGATGTGCCGCACGATGTTCTGCGGCACCAGGAACTGCTCGACGGGATCGTGCCCGACGACGCCGGCGAGGGAGTCGTGGACCACCTGGTCGCTGTCGTTGAGCCCCGGCAGCGCCGTCGCGTCGCTATCGGCGGGGATCGGGTGCGAGATCTGCGGCTCGGTGCTCAGGGGCGCCGCGGGGATCACGGCGGCCGGTGGGGCCGGGGGCATCGCCGCCTCGTGCCCGGAGTACCAGTACCAGGCGCCCGCCGCTGCGAGCACCACGGCGACAGCGCCTGCCAGCCACACCACCTTGCGGCGGGCCGAGGCCTCCATATCGTCTTCCCACATCCGCACACCCTCGGTCATCTTTAAGGGGCTAGAGACTTTACTCCCCTTTTGGCGCCCCCGGTGTCAGCGCAGCGCTGTCAGGTTGTCGGACGGTGCGGACCGTGCCGGCGGTCCCGCGCGGGTCGACGCCCGGGGCATACAGCGGCGCCGGACGCGTGCACCTGTACGGGAGCGGCCGCACCGCGGCCACGCTCCTGCAGGCAGCCGAGGTGTGCTTCAATTCGCGCCATGCCCTGCGCTTTTCATCCGGCCGTGGACCGCTGGTTCCGGCGCACCTTCAGTGCCCCAACGCCGGCGCAGCAGGCGGCGTGGCCGCTGATCGCCGCACGGCAGCACGTGCTGATCGCAGCGCCCACCGGCTCGGGCAAGACCCTCGCCGCCTTCCTCGCCGTCATCGATGGGCTGGTGCGCGAGGGGATCGACGCCAATGGCCTTCCCGATGAGACCACCGTCGTGTACGTGTCCCCGCTGAAGGCGCTCTCCAACGACATCCACAGGAACCTCGAGGCACCGCTCGAGGGTATCCGCGCCGAGCTCGGCGCGCTCGGCCTGCCGCAACCGGAGATCCGCACCTTCGTGCGCACCGGCGACACGCCGCAGCACGAGCGCGCCGCCATGCGCCGCCGTGCACCGCACATCGTGGTGACGACCCCCGAGTCGCTCTACATCCTCATGGGCTCCAGGTCCGGGCGCGAGATGCTCGGCACCACCCGCACCGTGATCGTGGACGAGATCCACGCCATGGCCGCGAGCAAGCGCGGCGCGCACCTCTCCCTCACGCTCGAGCGCCTCGAGGCGCTCGCCGGTCGCAGGCTCACGCGCATCGGCCTCTCGGCCACGCAGAAGCCGATCGAGGACGTGGCGCGCTTCCTCGTCGGCGCCCGCAACCTGCGCCCCGACGGCAGCGCAGAGTGCGCGATCGTCGACGCCGGCCACGTGCGTACGCGCGACCTGCAGCTGGAGATCCCCGCAGCGCCGCTCGAGGCGGTGATGTCCGGCGAGGTGTGGACGCAGCTCTACGACCGCCTGGCGCAGCTGGTGAGCGAGCACCGCACCACGCTCGTGTTCGTCAACACGCGCCGCCAGGCCGAGCGCCTCGCGCGCCACCTCTCCGAGCGCCTGGGCGAGGAGCACGTCACCGCGCACCACGGCAGCATGGCGAAGGAGTCGCGCCTGAGCGCCGAGCAGCGCCTGAAGGGCGGGCAGCTGCGCGCGCTGGTGGCGACCGCCTCGCTCGAGCTCGGCATCGACATCGGCGACGTCGACCTCGTGTGCCAGCTCGCCTCGCCGCGCTCGATCGCCGCCTTCCTGCAGCGCGTCGGGCGCTCGGGGCACTCGGTCGGCGCCACGCCTAAGGGGCGCCTGTTCCCGCTATCGCGCGACGACCTGGTCGAGTGCGCCGCGCTGATAGCGGCAGTGCGCCGCGGGGAGCTCGACCGCCTCACGATGCCGCGCCAGCCACTCGACGTGCTCGCGCAACAGATCGTGGCGGAGTGCGCGGCGCGCGAGTGGGACGAGGACGGCCTGTTCGCGCTCCTGCGCGGTGCGTTCGCGTACCGCGACCTGCAGCGCTGCGAGTTCGAGGAAGTACTGCGGATGCTGGCGGAAGGCTACACCACGCGCCGCGGCCGCCACGGCGCCCTCCTCTACCATGACGCCGTCAACCGCACCGTGAAGGGCCGGCGCGGGGCGCGCCTCACCGCGCTCACCAGTGGCGGCACCATCCCCGACACCGGGGACTACCAGGTGATCCTCGAGCCGCAGGCGCAGTTCATCGGCTCGGTGAACGAGGACTTCGCGGTCGAGAGCCTGCAGGGGGACGTGTTCCAGCTCGGCAACATCTCCTACCGCATCCTGCGCGTCGAGCAGGGGCGCATCCGCGTGGAGGATGCGCGTGGCGAGCCGCCCTCGATCCCCTTCTGGCTCGGGGAGGCCCCGGGACGCAGTGCCGAGCTCTCGGCATCCGTATCGCGGCTGCGCCAAGAGCTCGAGGTACACCTCGATCAGGGCCTGGAGGCCGCCGGCGCCTGGCTGCAGGAGGCCACCGGCATCTCGCCTGCCGCGGGCGCACAGCTGGTGGCCTACCTTGCGGCCGGCCGCGCCGCCCTGGGCGCGCTGCCCACGCAGCAGCGCATCGTCTTCGAGCGCTTCTTCGATGAGGCGGGCGGCATGCAGCTCGTCATCCACTCCCCCTTCGGCAGCCGCATCAACCGCGCCTGGGGCCTCGCGCTGCGCAAGCGCTTCTGCCGCGCCTTCAACTTCGAGCTGCAGGCTGCCGCCACCGAGGACACGATCGTGCTGTCGCTCACCACCGCGCACAGCTTCGAGCTCGCGGACGTGGCGCGCTACCTGCACTCCAACACCGTGCGCCCGCTGCTGGTGCAGGCACTGTGTGCCGCGCCCATGTTCCCGGTGCGCTGGCGCTGGAGCGCCACCATCGCGCTCGCCCTGCCGCGCTTCCGTGGCGGGAAGAAGGTGCCGGCACCGCTGGCGCGCATGGCGGCGGAGGACCTCCTGAGCGCGGTGTTTCCCGACCAGGTGGCGTGCGCGGAGAACCTGCCCGGGGAACTCGAGATCCCCGAGCACCCGCTGGTGCGCCAGGCGATCAAGGACTGCCTCGAGGAGGCCATGGACATCGAAGGCTTCGAGCAACTGCTGCGCGCGCTCGAGAGCGGCAGTATCCAAGTGCTGGCGCGCGACCTCACCGAGCCCTCGCCGCTGGCGCTCGAGGTGCTCTCGGCGCGCCCCTACGCCTTCCTCGACGACGCGCCGCTCGAGGAGCGGCGCACCCAGGCGGTCATCAGCCGCCGCTGGCTCGACCCGCAGAGCGCCTCCGACATCGGCCAGCTCGATGCGCAGGCGATCGCGCGCGTGCGCGAGGAGGCCTGGCCCGACGCCACGAGCCCCGATGAGCTGCACGATGCCCTGCTGTGGCTCACCTACCTCACCGCCGCCGAGGTCGCGGCCGGGCCCGGCTGGCCGGCACTGCTCGCCGAGCTCGCCGCACAGCGGCGCGTGACGCGCCTCAGCGCCGGGGCGGGCGGCCTGTGGGTCACGGCCGAGCGGCTGCCGTTGCTGCGCTCGCTCTACCCGGATGCCGCCTGCGCGCCCGAGGTCGTGACGCCGGCCGCGCACGCGCACACGCCCGAGGCCGGGGCCGCCCTCATCGAGGTGGTGCGCGGGCGCCTCGAGGGCTCAGGCCCGCTCACCGCGGCGGCGCTGGCCGCCTCCCTCGCCCTGCCCGTGGCGCGCATCGACGCAGCGCTCGCCGCGCTGCAGGCGGAGGGCTTTGCGATGCGCGGCGCCTTCAGCCCCGCCGCCTCTGCCGGCAGTGAGTGGTGCGAGCGGCGGCTGCTCGCGCGCATACACCGCTATACCGTGAAGCGCCTGCGCGCCGAGATCGAGCCGATCGAGGCGCGCGACTTCCTGCGCTTCCTGTTCGACTGGCAGCGCGTGAGCGCGAGCGCACGCATGGAGGGACCGGATGCGGTGGGGGCGGTGCTTGCGCAGCTGGAGGGCTTCGAGGCGGCCGCCAGCGCCTGGGAGACCGAGATCCTCCCGGGCCGCATCAGCGAGTACGAGCCCGCGTGGCTCGATGAGCAGTGCCTCGCGGGGCGCTTCGTGTGGACGCGCCTCGCGCCGCGCCGTGCGGACCCACAGCGCGGCGCCGCGCCGGTGCGCGCCACCCCCATCGTGATGCTCGCGCGGCGCAACGTGCGCACCTGGTCCTCGTTCACCGGCGCCACCGACCCTGCGCACCTGTCGGCGTCCGCGCAGCGCGTGGCACAGTACCTCGCCTTCCACGGCGCCTCGTTCTTCGATGAGCTCGCCACCGGCAGCGGGCTGCTGCCCACACAGGCCGAGGAGGCGCTCGCAGAACTCGTGGCGCTCGGCCTGGTCAACTCCGACAGCTTCGCCGGCCTGCGCGCACTCCTGGTGCCGGCCGAGCGGCGCCGCCCGGCGAGCGGCGGCCGGCGCCGCCGCCGGCTTGCGTTATTTGGCATGGACGCGGCCGGGCGCTGGTCACGCATCGCGCGCACCGCACCCGCGGAGGCCCCGACGCGTGCCCAGGAAGATGAGGCGGTCGAGCAGGTGGTGCGCACGCTCCTCAAGCGCTGGGGCGTGATCTTCTGGCGGCTGCTGGCGCGCGAGCCGGACTGGCTGCCGCCGTGGCGCGAGCTGCTCTCGTGCTGCCGGCGACTCGAGGCGCGCGGGGAAATCCGCGGCGGGCGCTTCGTGGCCGGCTTCAGCGGCGAGCAGTACGCCCTGCCCGAGTCGATCGCGCTGCTGCGCGAGGCGCGCCGCCGGCCCGCGGACGGCCAGCTGGTGGCAGTCTCCGGAGCCGATCCCCTGAACCTCGTCGGCATCCTCACCCCCGGGGCGCGCCTGCCCTCACTCAGCGGCAACCGCGTGCTGTACCGCGACGGGGTCCCGGTCGCGCTCCTCACCGGGGGGGAAGTCGGATTCCTCGCCGAGCTTGCGCCGCCCGAGCAGTGGCAGGCGCAGAACGCACTCCTGCGCCGCCAGGTACCCGCAGCGCTCGCTGACCTCGCCTGAACGCCAGGCAAAGGCGCGCGCGGCGCGCGCCCTGGGGCTCAGCCCTTCGGGTGCGCGTCCACCCACTTCTGCACCGCCGCCATGGTGTTCTCGACGTGCTTGTCAGGATCCATCGCGGTGTAGGAGTAGATGATCTCCCCGGTCGGGGCGATCACGTAGGAGGTGCGGTTGGCATAGTTGGTGTGCCCGAGGAACACCGAGTCGTAGGCCTTGATGATGTGGCCGTCCGCATCGGCGGCGACCGCGAACTTGTTGCGGCACTCGGCCACCGAGAACTTGTTGAGCGTGTCGATCGAGTCGTGCGACAGGCCGATGACGGTCGCGCCCAGGGCCTTGAACTTGTCGGTCGCCTCGGCGAAGTCGTGCGCCTCGACGGTGCAGCCGCTGGTGAAGGCCTTCGGGTAGAAGTAGAGCACCACCGGGCCCTTCTTGAGTGCATCGGCCAGGGAGAACTTGAAGGGCGTGCCGGCGAGCGTGGCGTCGGCGGTGAAGTCGGGGGCCTTGGTGCCGGTGGGCAGCGCGGCATACACCGGCAGTACCAGAAGCGCCGCAAGCGCGGCGGCGAGTGAGCGTCGCATGAACATCTCCCGTATCGGATTTCGTGGGTCGTTGGGTGCCGGGCATCATCGGCCAAGGCGCCCCCGCACGCCAGTGGCGTGACTTAACTTCAGCGTTCCTGCGGGTAGCCGACGAGCTCCACGTAGCCGCGGCCCCCGAGAGCCTCCCCGGCGCGCGTGCCGCGCACGTCCACCGCGCCTTCCCAGTAGCGCGGAGCGGTCCTGAGCTCCTGGTCGGCGAGCAGTGGCCGCACGGTGAGCTCGAGCCCGAGCCGCGCCACCTTCACACGCCAGGCCGACGGATAGCGCACGCCCGCAGGACTCACCCAGTGATCGGTGACCTCAACGGACACCTCGCGTGCCGCGAGGGGCTGCACGGTCCCGGCACGCTCGACAAAGGTGCCGGCGCTGTGGGCATCGATGCCACCGTGCGCAGCGCGCAGCGCGTAGAACATGAGTGTCGAGCCATCCTGCAGCTGCAGTGCGAACCAGTCCCAGCCGACCTGCCCGCTCCCGAGGGCGCCACTGCCCCACTCGCGGTCGAACCAGGCGAGCCCGGTGACCGCGATCCCTCGCCCCTCGCGCACCAGGCGGCCGCGCACGCCGAGGCGCGGCAGCGAGTAGTAGTAGCTCGCATCCCCGGGGGTTGAGGACTTGGCGCTGAAGCCCTCGACACCGTTGAGCACCGGCGGCCCCGAGGCATCCAGCTCGAGGTCAAGCTCGTAGCCCTCACCGCCGGCGTGCAGCAGCCAGGAGGTCGCGACCCCGGGGGCCGCCTTGAGGTACCAGTCATCGACCCAAACGTGCAGCGGCTCGGCCGCGGCCCCGGCCAGGCCGAGTGCCGCGCGCGAGACTTTCTGCGCGTAGCGGAAGCGCCCCGCCGCAACGTCCGTCACCGCGAAGTGCGCCAGGTATATCTCGCTCGCGTGCCACGCGGATGTGCCGCCTGCGCTCACTTTCCCGGGCGGCATGAGCGCGTAGCGGAAGAAGGTGAGCTCGAACCCGAAGCGCTCACCGTCGGCCGCCTCGAGGTTCCCGGTCGTGTACCACCACTCCTGGCGGAACTCGGGGTGCGGCCCCGCATCGGCCGGGAAGCTGAAGGCACGCGGCGCGGTGACCTGCGCGAAGCCCGCGGCCGGCTCGCCCAGGATCCCGTCCACGCCGGCAGGCGGCGCCGCGGCACCCGCGATGGTGCCGAGCAGCGCCAGCGCTGCGACCCATGGCATGGCGCGCGCGGCCCTCATTCGGCGCGCAGCCCCGCGCCAAGGGCCGCCCTGGCGCTGCGCCAGGCCGGGTAGAGGCCCGCGGCGAGCGCCGCCGCGAGTGCCAAAAGCAGTGCGTTGAGGAACTGCGGGGCGCCCAGGTGCAGGTCGATCTGCCAGCCAAAGGCGCGGCGGTTGATGACGCGGGTGAGCACCAGGGCCGTCAGGAGCCCGGCGGGCACCGCGGCGAGGAACGCCGCCAGCCCCATGAAGAGCGTCTGCGCGAGGATGAGTGCCGCGGTAGCGAGTGGAGTGGCCCCGAGCGTACGCAGCAGCGCCAGCTCGTGCGCGCGCTCGAGCTCCCAGGCGAGCAGCGCGCTCACGAGCCCGATCGCGGCCACGCCGGCGGCGAGCCAGTAGAGGACGCGCGTGATGACGAAGGTGCGCTCGAAGATGCTCATCGACAGCTCGCGGATGTCGGCGTTGGAGCGGATGAAGAGGCCCTGCTGCCGGGCCGCGGCGGCACGCAGCCGGGAGACCGTGGCAGCGCGGTCCGCGCCTGGCTCAAGATACAGCCCGAGTCCGCCGATGGCCTCGTCGTGCCACAGGCGCTGGTAGGTGCCAAGCTCGATCAGCACTTCGCCGCGGTCGTTGCCGTACTCGCGGTACACCCCGGCCACCGGGAAGGCGCGCGCACCCTCTGGCGTGGCGAGGGTCAGCGTCGCTCCGCGGTTCAGCTGAAGCCGCCAGGCGAGGGGCTCGGAGATGAGCACCGCGCCGGCGCCGAAGGCGCCCCAGGCCACTCCAGGCTCCCCCTGCGTCAGGCGGAACGAGCCACCGCCGGCGGGGCCGAGGCGCAGCGCATTGAGGTCGAGCTCCCCGTAGGGCGAGCCCACCACCGCGCGCCGTGCCTCGCTGTGGGCCACCACGCCCGGCACCGCAAGCAGCGCTGCGACGACTGCGGGCTCCAGGCGCCGCGTCGCGGCACCCGCAGGTCCGGGGGCGCTGACGTAGATGTCCGCACGCAGCGTCTGCACCAGCCACTCGTGCAGCGAGCCGCGGAAGCTCTGCACCATCACCGCCACCCCGATCATCGCCGCGAGTGCCATGCCGAGTGCCGCGACCGCAACCCCGGTGCGGCTGAGGGAGCCGGCCACGTCGTTCAGCGCGAGGCGCGCGATCGCGCTGCGCTCACCGAGCAGCCGGACGCAGCCGCGCGCGAGCGCGCGCAGCGCCGCCGGGGTCGCTGCGGCCACCGCCAGCAGCAGGAGAAATAGCGCCAGGAACCCCGCCAGCAGGCTGCGCCCGGAACAGGCCACGGTGAGGGTGGCGAGGGCGGCGAGCACCCCGGCGAGCGCGAGCAGGCGCCGCGCCAGCTGCCGCGCGCGCGCCTCCACCACCGAGCGCGCCAGCGCCAGGCGCGGCGCGGCACCTGAGACTTCCAGCGCCGGCAGCAGCGCGGCCACGAGCGCGGTGGCAATGCCCGCCACGAGCGCCTTCACGAGCGTCAGCGGCGGCAGCGCGATCGAGTTCACGGCGATCACGAAGTACAGATCGTTGATGGTGCGCGAGACGAGTGTCACGAGACCCCGCCCGATGAGGACCCCGAGCAGCACGCCGAACACGGCTCCCACGACTCCGAGGAGCGCTGCCTCCCCGAGCAGCATCCGCAGCACCTCGGCGCGCGTGGCTCCCAGGGCACGCAGGATGCCGAGGGTGGTGCGCCGCTGCAGCACCGCGAAGCTCACCGCGCCGTAGATGAGGAACGTGCCCACGAGCAGCGCCAGGAGACTCATGGCGCGCAGGTTGGTCGTGAAGGCGTCGGTCATCGCGAAGGTCTCGCGGGCAACCGCGCGCGTGGTGTGCAGTTCCACTCCGGCGGGGAGCCTCGCGCGCAGCGCCGCCTCGAGCACCGCGCCCTCGGCGCCGCCTGGCAATCTCACGTCGATGCGCGACAGCTTGCCCGCAGCGCCGAGCCACTCCTGCGCCTGGGCGATGTCGCTGAGCACCAGGGTGTCGAAACCCGGGGTGCCGGCCCCGATCGTGCCGATGAGGTGCGCCGCGTGCGGCACGCCGCCGATCGTGGCCTCGAAGGGTGCATCCGGCGCAAGGTGCAGCTGCGCCGCCGCGGCTGCGCCCATCAGCAGCGCCCCGGGCTCCCCGAGCCAGCGCCGCGCCGCGGCGATGCCGCCGAGCGGCCCCGCCTCCCCTGCCGCAGCGCCGCTGGCGAGCGTCGCGCTGGCGAAGGGGTCGATGCCGAGGAGCTCGAGCGTGCGGTCGCCGATCACGAGGTAGCCTGAAACGAGGGGCGCAAGGTCAGGCTGCGGCAGCCCGGGCACCAGGGGCTGCGTGCGCAGGCTGACGTAGAGGGCCTCGTCGATCCCCTGCGGTCCGCCACTGATCTCGTGGGTCGCCGCGCCGTTGATGGCGCCGAGGGAGAGCTCGAAGGCACGCTGCGCGCTCGCGGTGGCAATGTCGACGGCGACGATGGTACCGACGCCGAGCGTGAGCCCGAGGAGCGCGAGGGCGAGCTGCACCGGGTGGCGCAGCAGGTGCCCGAGGCTTGCCGCCCGCAGCAGCCTCACGCCGCCGACCCGGCGGCCGCGGCTGACTCGTGCAGCGCGCCGGCGCGCAGCTCCAGCACGCGATCGGCACGCGCCGCGAGGGCGGCGTCGTGGGTGACGATCAGCAGCGTCGCGCCGCGCGCGCGCGCCAGGTTCAGCAGCACCGGCATCACCTCGCGCGCGGTGTCCTCGTCCAGGTTGCCGGTCGGCTCGTCCGCCAGCAGCAGCGTCGGGCCGTGCACGATGGCGCGCGCGATCGCGACACGCTGCTGCTCACCCCCGGAGAGCTGGTCCACGGCGCTCGCGGCGCGCTCCAGCAGGCCTACCTCCGCGAGCGCGGCGCGGCTGCGGGCGCGGGCGTCCTCGCCCCTCACGCCGTTCAGTTCCAGCACCAGGCGCACGTTCTCGATGGCGTTCAGTGTCGGGATGAGGTTGAAGAACTGGTAGATGAAGCCGACGTGGGCGCGGCGGAACAGCGTGCGGGCCGGCTCGGGCAGGTTGCTCACCCGGGTACCGTCCACCTCCACGCCGCCCGCATCCGCGCTGTCGATGCCGCTCACGAGGTTCAGCAGCGTCGACTTTCCCGAGCCGCTGCGCCCGGTGATGGCGACCACCTGCCCGCTCGCGACCCGCGCCGTGGCGCGCTCGAGCACCACGTGCGTGCGCGCCCCCTCGCGGAAGCTCTTGGAGAGATTGTCGATGTGGAGCACTTCGGATCCGCCGTGACTGACCGTTCCTGCCAGGCGTGCATTGTAGAAACATCCGCGCTTTGGCACTGTAGTGAACATGACGGACACCGCATGGCGCCTGCTCACGACGCTGCCTGACCTGCCAAGCGCGCAGTCACTCGCCGAGGTGCTCACGGGGGCGGGCATGCAGGTGCGCGTCAGCTCCGATGCCGGCGTGCTCGGGCAGGCTGCCCCCTCGCGCATCTACGTGGCGAGCGCCGAGTGGCAGCAGGCGCAGGGGTTCCTCGCGGCCGGCAGCACCGGGAACTGACCCCGGTGCTGACGCTGCACCACCTGAACGCCTCGCGCTCGCAGCGCGTGCTGTGGCTCCTCGAGGAGCTCGGCGTCCCCTACGAGCTGAGGAAGTACCAGCGCGACGCCCAGACCTACCTGGCTCCCCCGGAGCTCAGGCGCGTCCACCCGCTCGGCAAGTCCCCCGTCATCACCGACGGGCCGCGTACCATCGCCGAGACCGGCGCCATCATCGAGTACCTGCTCGACACCTACGGCGAGGGGCGCCTGCGGCCCGCGCCCGGGAGCGAGGCGCGGCTGCGCTACACCTACTGGCTGCACTACGCGGAAGGCTCGGGCATGCCGCCGCTGCTGCTGAAGTTCATCTTCCAGCGCCTGCCGCAGGGGCCGGTGCCCGCGCTGCTGCGCCCGCTGGTGCGCGCCATCGCCACGGGCGCGCAGAAGAGCTACATCGACCCGCAGCTCGCCCTGCACATGGCGTTCTGGGAGCAGAGCCTCGCCGAAACCGCATGGTTCGCGGGCGAGGAGTTCAGCGCTGCGGATATCCAGATGAGCTTCCCCGTGGAGGCAGCCGCCGCGCGCTCCGGGATCCCCCTCGGGCAGCAGCTGCAGGGCTTCATTGCGCGCATCCACTCACGGCCGGCCTACCAGCGGGCCCTGAGCGCCGGGGGCCCCCTGAATCTGCCTTAAACGGCAGCGAAAAAGGTAAGCACGGCGCCCCGCGATCAGCGAAACTGCGCACCCGCTGCGGATCCCTAAAGCCGTGCCAAAAGGCGCGGCCCGCATGCCTTACCGGATAAAGGGTCAGCCCATGAGATTGCCAGCGTCCCGCCGCCAGGGCCGGACAACGATCGGATTCCTCGCCGTCACGGCGGCCACCCTGTGCGCCGGCCTCGCGCTCGCGCAGCAGCCGCCCGCCGCGACCGATGCCGCCGCCACGACGCCGGCCAAGAAGAGCGCGGCCAAGGCCGCCCCGGCGGCGCGCTCGTCGAGCTACAGCCTCGGGGTCTCGATGGGGACGCAGCTGAAGAACAACGGCGTGACCGCCGACTCGGTCAACACCGTGGCCCTCGGTGAGGGCGTGCGCGATGCACTCAGCGGCAAGACCACGCTCACGGATGCCGACCAGAGCGCCATCCAGCAGCTGATCACCAAGGCGGCCACCGCCGGTGCGGAGGCCAACCACCGCGCCGCCGCGAAGTTCCTCGCCGAGAACGGCAAGAAGCCCGGCGTCATCACCACCGCCAGCGGCCTCGAGTACAAGGTGCTCAGCCCCGGCAGCGGCGCTTCCCCCGGGCCCACCGACGAGGTCACCGTCAACTACCGCGGCACGCTGCTCGACGGCAAGGAGTTCGACAGCAGCTACAAGCGCGGCCAGCCGGCCAAGTTCCCCCTGAACCACGTGATCCCGGGCTGGTCCGAGGGCGTCGCCCTGATGAAGCCGGGCGCCAAGTACCAGTTCTGGGTGCCCCCGCAGCTCGCCTACGACACGCAGTCGCCGCCGGGGATCCCGCCCGGTTCGCTGCTGGTGTTCGAGGTCGAGCTGCTGAGCTCCAAGGCCGCCCCGGCTCCTGCCGCCGCCCCGACGCCGGCGCCGGCGAAGTAAGGCGCGCGGCCCAGGCGGCCGCTCCACGCGCACCGACCAAGAGCGGGCCCCATGCAGGGGCCCGCTCTTTGCGCTTCAGGCTTCGGCGTTCTCGCCCGGGTTGTAGCGCATCGGCTTGGTTACCCCCAGGCGCGTGAGCTCGCGCAGCAGGCTCTCGGCAAGCTCCGCCTGCGAGGCGCGATCGAAGGCCGGCGCTGTGCCCCAGTCATAGGCCCAGGGCTGCTGCGTGCGCAGCTCCTCGGGCTCATCGAGGTAGCGCGGGATGACGTGCGCGTGCAGCGCCGGGTCCTGGTTGCCGAAGATCGCGTAGTTGATGCGCAGCGCCCCGGTCACCTTCAGCAACGCATCCCCGAGCCGCGACATGTCCGAGAGAAAGGCGATGCGCTCGCGTGCGCCGAGCGCGTTCAGGTTCGGCACCACCGGGTCGGGCAACAGCAACGCGTAGCCGCGCACGAACTGGCGCTCCCCGAACACCGCCCAGCCGCTGAAGAGGCGCGCGATGACCTTCGGGTCGCGCCCCTCGCGGGCGGCTATGACCTGGGAGTGGATGGCGGTGAGGGCGTCCGTGGCGGCTTCGTTGTTCTTCATGCATGACCCGGGGAGCGGAACACGAAATATACCGCACCCATGATGCACAGCGCCGCCCACAGGTAGTCGAGTTTGAAGGGTTTGCCCATGTAGAACACCGCAAACGGCACGAACACCGCGAGCGTGATCACCTCCTGCAGGATCTTCAGCTGCGGCAGCGTCAGCTGCGTGTAGCCGATGCGATTGCCCGGCACCTGCAGCAGGTACTCGAAGAAGGCGATGCCCCAGCTCAGGAACGCCGCGATGTACCAGGGCCGGTCGGCGAGGTTCTTCAGGTGCGCGTACCAGGCGAACGTCATGAACACGTTCGAGCAGATGAGCAGCAGCGTCGCCGTGAGGGTCGCGGACAGGAACGGGCTCATGCAGGCACCTCCGGGGAGCAAGGGATCCTCAGCATGCGACACCCAGGGCGCGCAGCGCCACGCGCGTGCCCGCGTAGTCCTGGTGCACGATGCCGTGCCAGCCACGCGAGCGCGCGGCGGCTATGTTCTCGTCCCGATCATCGATGAAGACCGTGTGCGCGGGTGTCAGCGCAAAGCGCCTCTCGGCCTCGGCATAGATCCCGGCCTCGGGCTTCATGACGCCGGCGAGGTAGGAGGGCAGCGCCCCGTGGCCGATGCCGTGCAGCCCGAACTCGCGCGACAGGTGCGCCCAGTGCAGGTCGCCGATGTTCGAGAGCAGGTACACCCGGTAGTCCTCGCTCAGGCGGTGCGCGAGCGCCACCATGGCAGTATCGAGCTCGAACATGCCCACCCACTGCGCGTGCAGCTCAGCGTGCGTCACGGGCCCGGACGCGAGCGCGGCGAGGCGCCCGAGCATCTCCCCGCCGTGCTCGCGCCCACACTCATGCGCCTCGAGCGCGATGCCGGCGGTGACCGTCGCCATGTCCGGGGCGTGCGCACCGCGCGCCGCGAGGAACTCCAGCAAGGGCCGGTAATTGAGGCGCACAAACACCCAGCCGATGTCGAAGACGATGTTGCTGATCGCAGGCGGCGGCACGGCCCCTAGGCTCCCGTCACGCTGCCGGTGTCCCCGGGTCGCTGGTTCACCGCCACGACGGTCGCGCGCGGGAAGAAGTTGAAGTCCGTGGCGCTCGCCCAGGTGTAGGCCCCCATGGCGCGCCCCACCACCAGGTCCCCCGTCTTGAGCTTCGGCAGCATCAGGTTCTCGGCGATCACGTCGATGCTGTCGCAGGTCGGGCCGGCCAGCACCGACGGCAGCCGTTCCGCGTCGTCGCGCAGCGGCTCCACGGGGTAGCGGGCGTGATCGAACAGCTGGCCGCTGTAGGAGCCATAGAGGCCATCGTCGAGGTAGTACCACCAGTGGCCCTCGCGCTGCGCCCGCCCCATGACCGAGGCCACCCCGATGACCGCAGGGCCTGCGATGTAGCGGCCCGGTTCGGCGATCACGCGCAGGCGCTGCGGGAGCCTGGCGAGCGCTGCGCGCAGCGGCGCGCAGAAGCGCGCGATGTCCTGGACCGGGCTCGCATAGTCGATGGGGAAGCCGCCGCCGATGTCGAGCGTGTCGAGCACCCCGAGCCGCTCGCGCCGCGCGCGTGCCATCAGTCGTGCGCAGGCGGTGACCGCCTCGACGTGCTTGGTGGCGTCGGGGGTCTGGGAGCCGACGTGGAAGGACAGGCCGCGCACGCTCACCCCGAGCTCCGCCGCCAGGCGCGCCAGGGCGAGCAGGTGTTCCGGATCGCAGCCGAACTTGCGCGACAGGTCGCACACCGCGCCCGGGGCGCGGAAGGAGACGCGCAGCAGCAGCTCGGCCTCCCCGCCCAGGCGCGCGAACTTCCTCACCTCGTCGGGGTTGTCGGCCACGAAGGTGCGCACCCCGAAGGCGAGTGCGTTGGCGATGTCCTCGGGACGCTTGATGGGGTGCGTGTGGATGCAGCGCGCCGGGTCCACGCCCAGGCGCTGCACCAGCTGCACCTCCCCGCTCGTGGCGAGGTCGAGGCAGCCACCCTCCTCGAGCACCGTGCGCACCACGGCCGCGTGCGGCATGGGCTTGAGCGCGTAGTACAGCTCGACATGGGGCAGCGCGCGGCGCAGCTTGCGGTACTGCACGCGCACGCGCTCGCAGTCGAGGATCAGGAGGGGGGAGCCGAACTCCTGCACCAGGCGGCGGACGTGTGCAGGCTGGAACGGGTCGATGAATCGCGGGCGGCGCACCTTCAGGTCAGGGCAGCACGGCCATGGTGCCGGTGCCATCATCGCTCTCGGCGATGTTGGTCGCGGCGCGCACCAGGCGGTCGCGCACCGCCTCCCAGGCATCCCCGTCGGGCACGCTCTGCACCAGGATGCGCTGGCAGCCGGCCTTGTCGAGCGTGCGCAGGTTGTTGTAGAGCTCGCGCGCATACACGTCCGCGCGGCGCCCGGCGTTGATCCAGGTGACGTACTTGTGCGAGCGCAGCGGCAGGCGCTGCGCCAGCACCGCGACGCGCCGCCCGCCGGTGGAAGCCGCGTCCGCCTGCGCATCGACCTCCCCCGCGGGCACGATGGTCATCGGTGTCGCCGGGGCGTAGTGGCTCGGGGTGCCGCCGGGGACGCGCGGGGAATCCCGGTCCGCCCCGATGGCGAGCTCACCGACCGCCTCGCGCAGCTGCGCGGCGGTGACGCTGCCCGGGCGCAACAGGCGCACCTGCTCGCCCTCGAAGGCGACGATCGTCGACTCCAGGCCGAGCTGGCACTCCCCGCCGTCGAGGATCATCCGCACCTGCTCGCCGAGTTCCTCGCGCACGTGCTCGGCGCGTGTCGGGGAGAGGCGCCCGTAGCGGTTCGCCGACGGCGCGGCGATCCCGCCGCCGAAGGCGGTGAGCAGCTGCTGTGCCATCGGGTGCGAGGGCACGCGGATCGCGATCGTGTCCTGGCCCCCGGTGATGAGCTCATGCACGTGCGGCGCCTTGGGCATGACCATGGTGAGCGGCCCGGGCCAGAACGCCTCCGCCAGGCGGTTGGCCTGCTCGGGCACTTCCCGCACCCAGCGGTGCAGGTAGCGCGGGCTGTCGAGGTGCACGATCACCGGGTGGTTGGCCGGGCGTCCCTTGGCCTCGAAGATCTTGCGCACCGCCGCCGGGTTCTGCGCGTTGGCGCCGAGGCCGTAGACGGTCTCGGTGGGAAAGGCCACGAGCTCGCCGTCGCGCAGGGCCTGCACGGCGGACTCGAGCTCTACCTGGGTCGCTCTGACGGTTCGCACCATAGATCAGACAGATTCTATCAAGCCGGCGGGGATCACCGGCGCGTGTTGTGCGAAAGCATCACTGGCGTTGCGCCCGGCGGCGCGCAGCGCGCGCGTGCCTTGCGAAACGGGGAGACGCATCACGCCACCCGCACCACGGGTGTGCAGCGCCTGCGCACGCTTAAGTCTTTACTTAAGCGTGCCGCGCCTGCCGCTCACTCGAGCGAGCGTCGTACCCAGCCGGCCTCGGTGTGGTCGAGCTCGTACGCGGGCCAGTAGTGCTTGTCGAGCTTCAGCGTGATCACCTCGGGCGCATTGTTCCAGGTGATGGTCTTGAGGCGCACCGAGGAGCGGTCCGGCCGCCCCAGCACCACCTTGAGGAAGGCATCCAGGTCCGGGGTGGGGACGCCATCGACCTCCATGATGCGCCGGCCCGGGTACAGGCCATGGCGCGTGGCCGGTGAGCCGTAGGCGAAGTAGGCGACGTACACGCCATCCGGGGCGACTCCGCGCTGGCTGCTCATGGCGCGGTGCGGCGCCTGCAGCGTGGCACCGGCCCACTGCACGATGCGCTCGACGTCCGCGCCCGGCAGGGCCGCGGTCTGGACCTGCAGGGTCTGCTCGGCGCGGTTGCGCCAGATGGTGACCGCCACGGTTTCCTTGTCGGCGGCGGCGCGCTCCACCTCGCGGAAGCGCGTGACCACCTTGCCGTCGATCGCCAGCACCAGGTCACCGGGCTGCAGCTGCCGCGCGGCATCCGAGCCGCCCACCAGGCGCACCACGGTGAGCACCTGGCGGCGGCTCGGGGCGTGGGCGGCGAGGCGCTGGATCCAGCCGTCGGTGAGGCCGATCTCGCGCGCCGCCGACAGCGGCGTGACGCCCAGTTCCGCCTCCAGCGAGTGCAGCACCTTGCCGGTGCGCACGCGGTCGAGCATGTCGGCCACCACATCGATCGGCACGCCGCGGGTGTCCTGGGCGATCTCGCGGCCGTTCTCGTAAGCGAAGCTCGACCAGGTGCCGAGCACGCCGCCGGACTCATCCGTGAGCACGCCGTCGTACTCGAGCGGCGGGTTCACCAGCTGCGCAGTCTCGATATTGCTGTCACGGAAGCGCATGGTGCGCGACAGCGGCAGCTCGAGCGGATCGAGGCTTGCGATCTCGGTGCTGCGCGCGCGCAGCTGGTTGTCGCCGGTGAGCCCGACGACCCAGATGCGCTCGCCGGGGGAGATCTCGCGTGGCACCAGGCGCGCCGACTTCACCGGCGTGTCGCCGATGAGCTTCGGGTCGTAGGCGACCACGGCGAAGTCGTGCAGCGGGTGCACGTACACCACGCGCCCCGGCACCTGTACGGTGCCGGCGAAGGTGATGGTGACATCCCCGACCGCCACCGGCACGGTGTTGCGGTCGACCACCACCAGGCCGCGCTGTGCGTCGACCACGAGCCCGGTGCCGTGGTAGTTGCGCTCGGTGATGCCGGACACCGAGTACGGCATGTCGAAGGTCACCATCGCGAGCGAGGGGGCGAGCGCGCTCATGCGCGCATCCGGATACTTCGGGAACTGCGTGGCGCTCACCGCGGTGGGCTTCGGTGCCGGTCCCGCCGGCAGGTCGTGGCAGTCCCACACGCCGCTCGTGTCGTTGCGCTCGCAGTGGTGCGCCGGGAACCACAGGCGGTCCATGCGGATGGTGCGCAGGTCGGTGCTGTTGGGGTCATCGATGGTCAGGTAGCGCACCGAGGCGCGATCGCCGTCGCCGAGCGCGGCGATTCCCTCCTCGAATGACTTCAGCGTGTCGGTGCTCTTGCCGTTGAGGGTCAGGAGCACCGCGCCGCGCGGGATGCCCGCGGAGCTGAACACGTAGCCGGGGTTGGCGACGAACACCCCGCGCACCGGCACGTTGAAGTGCCGCGCCTGCTGGTAGGAGAGGGTGTGCACCACCGCATCGCCGAACTCCGCGTAGGCGCTCGGGGTGATCGCGTGCAGGTCACCGACGGGCAGCCTCGCTGACACGGCCTTGCCACCGCGCTCGAGCTCCACCTCCACCTGCGCCCCCACCGCGTCGTCGAGGATCTCCTCGAGCGGCTCGAACTGCGTGACGTAGCGGCCGTTGACCCGCACCAGGATGTCCCCGTTCTGCAGCACGTTCTCGCTGGGACTGCCGGGCAGCACCTCGCTCACCACCAGCATGCCGGTGTTGCGCGGGAAGTCGTGGCGTACCGCCGCCTCGGTGCCGGGGGCGAGCCCCAGGCGCTCGAGCTCATCGTAGGGGGTGTAGTTGAAGACCGAATAGAGCGTGCCGCGCGGCACGGGCTTGCCCTGCTGGATCAGCTCCAGCGCGCGCTTCACGCGCCCGAGGGGCAAATAGAAGCTCGAGGCCGCGCCACTCGCCCCGCCGGCGTTGAGCGCCACCACGCGCCCGCGGATGTCGATGACGGGGGAACCGGAGGAGCCCCCGGAGGTTCCCGAGGCCGCCTGCAGGTAAAAGGTGTTGAAGTCGTTGTACTTGGTGACGCCGTAGTCGGGCGCGTCGCGGTCCAGGCGCGCGAGCGTGCCGGCGAGGATCGACAGCTGCTCGCCGGCGTTGTTGCCCACCACGCGGATCTCGCGTCCCACCACCGCCCCTTCCGGGTACAGGGGCAGCGCCTTGGGCTTTATGAAGCGCAGCTTCTTCGGGTCGTAGCGGTAGATGCCGAAGTCGTGCACCGGGTCGCGGTACACCGGATAAAGCTGCACCTCCTCGCGGTTGAGGAAGGTGGCCTCCGAGGTCACGGGCCCCGGGGTCACGACGTGGCGGTTGGTGAGGATCAGGCCGCGCTCGGCATCGATGACGAACCCGGTCGCCTGCGCGGTGGTGTTCCACTCGGTGTCGAAGGCGCGCGTCTGGTCGACGTCGATGGACACCACGCTCGGGGCGATGCGCTCGAGCGTGACGGCCCAGTCGGGGTTGCCCTCGACGGCGGCCGCGGCCTGCGCAGCCCCCGGCGGGCCGCCCTCAGCGCCCGCGGGCGCCGGAGCCGGTGCGCCCGGCGGCGGCTGCACCGCTACCGCGGTGCTCGGGGTGGCGGGGGACGCCACGGGACCTGCGGCCTGGCACAGGGCGCTCGCAGACAGCAAGAGGAGACTCAGCCACAGGGGTTGCACGGATCGCATCAGGTTTAAGGCTTCCTAGCGGCCGAACAGCACGATCAGCCACACCACGAAGAGCAGCACGAAGGACATGAGGACCGCCGCGGAGCCGATGTCCTTGGCGAGCCCGGCGAGCTTGTGGCGCTCCAGTCCGATGCGGTCGACGGTGGCCTCGATGGCACTGTTGAGCAGTTCCACGATGAGGATGATGAATACGGGGGCCACCAGCAGCACCCGTTCGATGGGGCCATGGCCGAGCCACAGCCCCAGCGGTATGACGATGACGGCGAGGGCAAGTTCCTGGCGGAACGCGGCTTCCTCGCGATAGGCCCCCTTGAGCCCGTGCCAGCTGGAGGCAAAGGCCCGCAGTACGCGTGTCAGGCCCCGGGGTTTGTAGCGGTGTGCGGCGGCGCCGTCGGCTTCCATGTAAGGTCCAGTTGCCTTGCCGCCCGGACGTCATCGAGGCGGCGCACCGGCATGGTATGCGGTGCGCCCGTCACCCGCCCGGGTTCTTGCTCGGCCTCCTTCAGGATCTGTGACATGGCTGTCACAAAGGCATCCAGCATCTGGGGGCTCTCGGTCTCGGTGGGCTCGATCAGCAGGCACTCGGGCACCAGCAGCGGGAAGTAGGTGGTCGGGGCGTGGAAGCCGTAGTCGAGCAGGCGCTTGGCGAAGTCCATCGCCGTCACGTTCAGCTCGCGCGCCTGGCGCTTGAGCGTGATGATGAACTCGTGGCTCGCGCGCCGCTGCGGATAGGCGGCGTCGAAGCCTGCGTCCTTGAGGCGCTGCAGCAGGTAGTTGGCATTGAGGGTGGCGTACTCGCCCACGCGCTGCATGCCCTCGCGCCCGAGCAGGCGCATGTAGATGTAGGCGCGCAGCAGCACCCCGGCATTGCCCATGAACGCCGACAGCCGCCCGATCGACTGCGGCAGGTCGCTCTCGCTCAGCCAGCGGTAGCGCTCGCCCTCCTTCGCCACCAGCGGGATCGGCAGGAACGGCAGCAGGCGCGCACCGACCCCGACCGCGCCGGCACCGGGGCCGCCGCCGCCGTGCGGGGTGGAGAAGGTCTTGTGCAGGTTCATGTGGATGACATCGAACCCCATGTCCCCGGGTCGCACCTTGCCGAGGATCGCATTGAGGTTCGCGCCGTCGTAGTAGAGCAGGCCGCCGGCATCGTGCACGATGCGCGCCACCTCCTTGATGTGGCGCTCGAACACCCCGAGCGTGGAGGGGTTGGTGAGCATGATGCCCGCGGTGCTCGGGCCGACCGCCGCGCGCAGTGCCTCGAGGTCCACGTCCCCCTGCGCGTCCACCGGGATCTCGCGCACCACGCAGCCGCACATGGTGGCGGTGGCAGGATTGGTGCCGTGGGCGGCCTCGGGCACGATGATGACGTTGCGCCTCAGGTCCCCGCGCGCGCGGTGGTAGGCGCGGATCATGGCGACGCCGGCGAACTCCCCGTGCGCTCCGGCCATCGGCGAGAGCGCTACGCCCTGCATGCCGGTGACCTCCTTCAGCATCTCCTGCAGCTCGTACATGCAGGCAAGGAAGCCCTGGCCGTGGGACTCGGGCGCCAGCGGGTGGCGTGCCAGGAACTGCGGCAGCATCGCGTACTGGTTACACGCCTTGGGGTTGTACTTCATCGTGCACGAGCCGAGCGGGTAGAAGTGCGTGTCGATGGAGAAGTTCAGCTGCGAGAGGCGCGTGAAGTGGCGCACCACCTCAAGCTCCCCCACCTCCGGCAGCTGCGGCGCCGCGGCGCGCCTGAGAGCCGCGGGCAGGTCCGCAAGCTGCGCTGCCGGTGTTGCTTCCGGCCACTGGTCGCCCGCGCCGCGGCCCGGGGTCGAGTACTCGAAGATCACAGGTTCGGTTGCACTCATGGCTTACGTTCCTTGCGCTACGCGGCCCGCGCCGGCTGCAGAACCTCGGCGAGCGCGCCGCGCAGGCGCTCGAGGTCCGCCTGGGTCTTGGTCTCGGTGGCACACACCAGCAGCGCGTGCCCGAGTTCGGGGTAGAGCCCCGAGAGGTCGAGCCCGCCGGCAATGCCGCGCGCGGCGAGTGCCCTGAGCACCGGCGCCACGGGCCGCTCGAGCTGCAGCACCGCCTCGTGGAACACGGGTCCCGCAAAGGCGCTGCGCACGCCCGGCAGGTGCGTGAGGAGCGCGACGAGCTCGCGCGTGCGCGCGTGGCTCATCGCCGCAGTGCGCTCGAGTCCCTGCGGCCCCATGAGCGACAGGTAGATGGTGGCCGCGGTCATCAGCAGGCCCTGGTTGGTGCAGATGTTGGACGTCGCCTTGGCGCGGCGGATGTGCTGCTCACGGGCCTGCAGCGTGAGCGTGAAGCCGGGCTTGCCGGCCAGGTCGAGCGTGCGGCCGACGATGCGGCCGGGCAGCTGCCGCACGTGCTCCATGCGGCTCGTCATGAAGCCGAAGTACGGCCCGCCCGAGGACAGGGGCACCCCGAGGGGCTGCCCTTCCCCGACCGCGATGTCGGCGCCCTTGGTGCCCCATTCCCCCGGGGGCTTCAGGAGCGCAAGCGAAGTCGGGTTGACGACGCCGATCACCAGCATGCCGCGCGCGTGCGCCCAGTCGGTCAGGGTATCGACGTCCTCCAGGCGGCCGAAGAAGTTCGGCTGCTGGATGATGAGGGCGGTGCAGTCGTCGCTGTCGTGGCGCTCGAGCGCCGCCTGCGACAGCACGCCCTCGGCGGGCGCATAGGGGAGCTCCTCGAACTTCAGGCCCTGATTGTGGGTGCTGGCGAGCGCCACGCGCCGGTAGTGCGGGTGCACGCTGGTCGGCACCAGGATGCGCGCGGCCTTGGACTTGCGGTTGGCGCGCACCGCCATGAGGGCCGCCTCGGCCATCGCCGAGGCGCCGTCGTACATGGATGCGTTCGCCACCTCCATGCCGGTGAGGCGCGCGATCATGGTCTGGAACTCGTAGATGAGCTGCAGCGTGCCCTGGCTGGCTTCCGCCTGGTAAGGCGTGTAGGCGCTGTAGAACTCCCCGCGGGTGGTGATGGCCCACACCGCCGCCGGGATGTGGTGCTCGTAGGCGCCGGCGCCGATGAAGTTGAGGAGCACCCCATCCTCGCGGGCGCGCTCGCTCATGAGGCGCCCGACCTGCATCTCGTTGAGCGCCTCGGGGATGCGCTCGAGCGCCTGGATGCGCAGCTCCGGCGGGATCTCGTCGAAGAGCTCCTCCACGCTTGCCGCGCCGATCGCCGCGAGCATCGCCGCCACGTCCGCGCTCGTGTGGGGAATGAAGGCCATCAGCCGCCCTCCGCGTCCAGTACCTGCTGGTAGTCGGCCGCGGACATGAGCGCCGCCGCGGCCAGGGCGCCGGCGGCAGGCTTCAGCCGCCACAGCCACCCGGCGCCGTAGGCGTCCGTGTTCACCGCCTCGGGCTCCTGGGCGAGCCTGGCGTTGCCGGCGGTCACTTCGCCGGCGATCGGTGCGTAGACGTCGGAGGCCGCCTTCACCGACTCGACCACGGCGCAGGCCTCGCCCGCCTGCACGGTGCGCCCCGCCTCGGGCACCTCGACGAACACCAGGTCCCCGAGCGCGTGCTGCGCATGGTCGGTGATGCCGATCTCGAGCGTGCCATCGGCAAGCGTGCGCACCCACTCGTGCGACTTGGTGTACCTGAGATCCTCGGGGAGCTTGCTCATGAGTGTCCTTAGGCTGAACTAGGTGACCAGGGGGCGCCCGAAGCGCACGAAGGGAGGCTTCACCACGCGTGCCCGCAGCAGCTTGCCGCGCACATCCACCTGCACGGCATCGGCCGTGCCGGCGGGCACGCGCGCAAAGGCGATCGAGCGCTCGAGCGTCGGGGAGAAGGTGCCGCTGGTGATCTCACCCTCCCCCAGGGCCGGCACGATGACCTTCTGGTGGCTGCGCAGCACGCCGCGGTCCTCGAGGATGAGCCCGACGAGCTTGCGCGGGGAGCCGCCGGCGGCGAGGGGCTCGAGCGCGCGGCGGCCGATGAAGTCGCGCCCGGCGGGCCTGAGCGCCACGGTCCACCCGAGCGCCGACTCGAACGGCTGCGTGCCCTCGTCCATGTCATTGCCGTAGAGGTTCATGCCCGCCTCCAGGCGCAGGGTGTCGCGCGCGCCGAGGCCGCAGGAAGCGACCCCGAGGGAGTTCAGGCTGCGCCAGGCCGGCACCGCATCCGCACTCGGCATCATGATCTCGAAGCCGTCCTCACCGGTGTAGCCGGTGCGCGCCACGAACCAGTGCTCAAGCTCGCACGCCTGGAATACCTCGAGCCCGAGCGCGCTCATCGCGTCGGCGGGGGACAGGAGCTGCGCCGCCTTGGCGCGCGCCTCCGGGCCCTGCACCGCGAGCATGGCAAGGTCGGTGCGCTCCTTCACCTCGACGCCGAAGGCGTGTGCCTGGGTGCGGATCCAGGCGAGGTCCCGGTCGCGCGTGCCGGCGTTCACGACCAGCCGGAAGTACTGCTCGCCGAGGTAGTACACGATCAGGTCATCGAGGATGCCGCCGGACTCGTTGAGCAGGCAGCTGTAGAGGGCGCGACCGGGGGCGCGCAGGCGCCCGACGTCGTTGGCGAGCAGTCGCTCGAGGAACCCCCGCGCGCGCGTCCCGTGGAGGTCGATGACGCACATGTGCGAGACGTCGAACACGCCGGCGGCGCGGCGCACGGCGTGGTGCTCCCCGATCTGCGAGCCGTACTGCACCGGCATGTCCCAGCCGCCGAAATCGACGAGCCGGGCGCCGAGTTCCTGGTGCAGGCTGAAGAGCGGGGTCTGTCTTCCCAAGAGGTACTCCGGATCGGTCGCGGCCAAAGTCAAGCGGCAGGCGCACCCTTTGACGAGGTGCCTGCCGCCCTTCTGTCCTGTGACCTGAGAGATCAGGCGCGCGTCCCTGGGCCGGGCGCGCCGCTCCCCTTCGGTGGGCGATCCGTAAAGAGGATCTGCCACTCTCCAGAAGCCCCGCGGCTTGCAGCCGCCGTCTGCCGTTCTTGGGCCTGAGCGTTTCCGGGCGGAAATTGCGCCTTCGGCGTCCCGGCCCCGCGGCCGGACACTCTCCGAACAGACTGATTCGGGCCGGCGCATGATAGCAGCCCTGATTCGTGCCGCCCAAGCGTGGCAGAATTCGCAGTCCCAGCAGCGGTAATCTTAAGCATTCATGACAAGCGCGCGTCGTTCTTCGGTCGAGGTGAGCGTCGGCCCGGTCCGGGTCGGCGGGGGTGCACCCATCGTGGTGCAGTCGATGACCAATACGGACACCGCCGACATCAGCGGCACCGTGAAGCAGGTGCAGTCCCTGGCACGCGCCGGCTCCGAGCTCGTGCGCCTCACCGTGAACAGCGCCGAGGCCGCCGCCGCCGTCGCCCCGATCCGCGAGCGCCTCGAGGCGCTCGGGGTGCGCGTGCCGCTCATCGGGGACTTCCACTTCAACGGCCACAAGCTGCTGCGCGAGTACCCGGGGTGCGCCGAGGCACTCGCCAAGTACCGCATCAACCCGGGCAACGTCGGCCGCGGCAGCAAGCGCGACCCGCAGTTCGCCGAGATGATCGAGACCGCCTGCCGCTACGGCAAGCCGGTGCGCATCGGGGTCAACTGGGGGAGCCTCGATCCGGAGCTGCTCACGCGCCTCATGGACGAGAACTCCAAACTCGCCGAGCCGCGCGATGCCCAGCAGGTCATGCGCGCCGCGGTGGTGGAGTCGGCGCTCTCGAGCGCCGCGCGCGCCGAGGAACTCGGCCTGCCGCACGAGCGCATCATCCTTTCCGCCAAGGTCTCCGGCGTGCAGGACCTGATCGCCATCTACAAGGACCTCGCCGCGCGCTGCAACTACCCGCTGCACCTCGGCCTCACCGAGGCCGGCATGGGCTCCAAGGGCATCGTCGCCTCCACCGCCGGCATGTCGGTGCTGCTGCAACAGGGCATCGGCGACACCATCCGCGTCTCACTCACGCCCGAGCCCAACGGCGACCGCACCAACGAGGTCATCGTGGCGCAGGAGATTCTGCAGACCATGGGGCTGCGCTCCTTCACCCCGATGGTGGTGGCCTGCCCGGGCTGCGGGCGCACCACCAGCACCTTCTTCCAGGAGCTGGCGCAGAACATCCAGAGCCACATCCGCCACCGCATGCCGCAGTGGCGGCGCGAGTACTCGGGCGTCGAGGAGATGACCGTGGCCGTCATGGGGTGCGTGGTCAACGGCCCGGGCGAGAGCAAGCACGCCAACATCGGCATCAGCCTCCCCGGCACCGGGGAACGCGCGGTGGCCCCGGTGTACGAGGACGGCGAGAAGACCGTGACGCTCAAGGGCGAGCGCATCGCCGAGGAGTTCCAGGAGCTGGTCGAGGCCTACGTCGCGCGCCACTTCGAGCCGCTGGAGCGCGCGTGAGCACACTCGCCGAGCGCCGCTGCAAGCCCTGCGAGGGCGGCACGCCGCCCCTGCCGCGCGCGCGCGCCGAGGAGTTCCTGCGCCAGCTCGGCGGCGCCTGGGCGCTCACCGGGGATGCGCACGCCATCCGCCGCGAGTTCGGCTTCAAGGACTTCTACCGCACGATGAGCTTCGTGAATGCGCTGGCGCACGTCGCCAACATCGAGGATCACCATCCGGACCTCGAGGTCGGCTACAACTACTGCCGCGTCACCTTCACCACCCACGCGGTGCACGGCCTGTCCGAGAACGACTTCGTCTGCGCCGCGAAGATCGACCTGATCCCCCTAAGCTGAGCGTGCCGCCGGGCACGCCGACCCCGCCTCCCCGGCCCGGGCGCGTGCCCGCGGCGCTCCTCGGCATGACGTTCGTACTGGTGTGGTGCACCGGCTACCCGGTCGGCAAGCTCGCCCTCGGCCACTCCCCGCCCTTCACGCTCCTCGAGCTGCGCTTCTGCGGCGCCGGCCTCATCTTCACGCTGCTGGCCCTCATCGGCCGCGTCGGGTGGCCGACGCGGCGCGACGTGATGCACAGTGCCTTCGTCGGGGCGACCTCGCTCGCGCTGCAGTTCGGCTGCGTCTATTACGCCGCCGCGCGCGGCGTGAGCATGGGCCTGATCGCCCTCGTCACCGGCATGATGCCGATCGCCACCGCGCTCATCGGCATCCTCTTCGGCGAGGCGGTGGGGAGGCTGCAGTGGCTCGGGTTCGCCTTCGGCTTCACCGGGGTCGCGCTCGCGGTGAGTGCGGGCATCCACCTCGACTCCTCCGCAGGGTTTGCCGCCTACGCTGCCATGTTCGCAAGCCTGCTCGGCATCAGCGCGGGCACCGTGTACCAGAAGCGCTTCGCCTCGCGCGTCGATCCGCGCAGCGGGCTTGCGCTGCAGCACGCGGTCGGGGCGGCGCTCCTGCTGCCCTTCGCGCTCCAGGAAGGACTGCACACCGACGGCTCGCGGGGGCTGTTCCTCAGCGTCGGCTGGCTCATCGGGGTGAATGCCGTCGGGGGCCTCGGCCTGCTGTTCCTGTTGCTGCGGCGCGGCGCGGTCAACCAGGTGGCGGCGCTGTTCTTCCTCATCCCGCCGGTCACCGCGCTCATGGACTACGTGGTGCTGCGCGAACCGCTGACGCTGCTACAGGCGGCAGGCATCGTGCTCGCCGCGCTCGGGGTGTACCTGGCCACGCGCGGCGAGCTCAGCGCGCGGCCCGCGGCAGCTCCCCGCTCGTACCCAACGCCCTGCGAATGAAGAAGCGCCGCAGCTCCTGGCTGCGGTTCACCGAAGCCAGGCCCGCCTGCGCCACTCGCGCGAGCGGTCCGGCGCCGTGCGCCAGCAGGCGGTCGAAGACCTCGATGGCACCGGCCATGACCGCCACCTCGCTCTTGCGCCAGCGCTCGTAGGCGCGCAGCAGCACGAGCGCCCCGGGATCCTCGCGCCGGCGGAAGCCCTCGGCGACCACCTCGGCGAGTGCCGCCGCGTCGAGGAGGCCCAGGTTCACTCCCTGGCCGGCCAGCGGGTGCACCACGTGGGCGGCGTCCCCGAGCAGCGCCACGCGCTCGGCGACGTAGCGCTGCGCCCCGAGCCGGCGCAGCGGGAACGTGAAGCGCTCGCCCAGAAGCTGCGTCGCGCCGAGCGCGTCGTCGGCGCCGCGCGCGAGCGCCGCCTCGAACCCGGCCGCGTTCAGTGCCATGAGCTGCGCGGCCCTTGGCGTGTCGGCCGACCAGACGATCGAGCTGGAGCCATCCGCGAGCGGCAGGAAGGCAAGCGTGCCGTCCTTCATGAAGCGCTGCCAGGCGGTGTTCTCGTGGCTGCGGGCAGTGGCGACGCGGGCCACGATCGCACTCTGGTGGTAATCGCCCTGCGTTACGCCCAGGCCCGCCGCCGCGCGCACGCGCGAGTCCATGCCATCGGCCCCGACCAGCAGGCGGGCGTGGACCTCGCCCGCGTCCGTGCCGATCACGACCCCGTCCGGGGTGGGCGTGAGCCCGGTGAAGGCCGCACGGCGCAGCTCGCCCCCGGCGGCGCCGAAGGCCTCGAGCAGCGCCAGCTGCAGCAGGCGGTTCTCGAGGATGTAGCCGAGGTTGGGCTCACCGACGTCGGCGGCGTCGAACACCAGGGCATCCGAAGGCGTGCGGCTCTCGTGCCAGATGCGCATGCGCTCGTAGGCACACAGGCGCGGCCCCTCGAGCGCCGGCCACGCCCCGGCGGCGCGCAGGATGCGCTCGCTGGCACGCGACAGCGCCACCACCCGCGCCTGCGGTGCACTGCCTTGCGGGAAAGGCGCCGGCGGATGCGGCTCGATGAGCGTGACGGCGAGGCCGGCGCGGGCGAGCAGCGCCCCGGCGCAGGCGCCGACCGGGCCGCCGCCGATGATCGCAACGTCGCTCATGGCCGCACCGGCAGCCCGCGCGCCAGGCGCGGCACCGGGCCGCCGAAACCTGCGCTTACCCGCGCCAGCGCGCTCTTCGCCTGCGGCGAGAGGTCGAAGGCCAGCAGGCCGAGGTTACGCAGGAGGCCGACTCCCGGGCGCGTGTCCCCGAACAGCCTCACCAGTGAGTCGGTGAAGCGCACCACGCCGCTGCGGTCGGCGGAGCGCCAGGCGGCGAAGCGCTGCAGGCGCTCGGCCGAGCCGGCATCCCCGGGCTGCCCGGCGATCACCTCCGCGAGCATCGCCGCGTCGCGCAGCCCCAGGTTGAAGCCCTGGCCGGCGACCGGATGCAGGGCCTGCGCAGCGTTGCCGATCAGCACCGTGCGCAACGCGACCGGGGCGGCGGCGCGCGTCAGCTGCAGGGGATAGGAGGCGCGGCGCCCGAGTTGCGTGAAGCGCCCCGCCCGCCAGCCGAAGGCGTCCTGCAGCTCGGCAAGATAGGCGGCGTCCTCGAGCGCCAGCAGGCGCTGTGACTGTGCGGGTGCCATCGCCCAGATCGCCGCCCGGCCGCCGCCGGCGAGCGGCAGCAGCGCGATGGGGCCTGAGGGCGTGAAGCGCTCGAAGGCACGCCCGCCGTGGGGCTCATCGCTCCTGAGGTTCGCGACCACCGCCACCTGCTGGTAGTCCTCGACGCCCGCCTCGATCCCCGCGGCGGCGCGCACCTGCGAATGGGCGCCATCGGCGGCCACCACCAGGCGCGCGCTGAAGGCCTCGGTCGCGCCACCGGCCTCGACCTCGAGCCTCACGCCCGCGGCGGCGATCTCGAGCGCGGTCACGCGCGCGGGCACCCGCAGGCTCAGCAGCGCCGACTCGCGCAGCCTCGCCCACAACGCAGCACCGAGTGCGCGGTTGGGCACGACGTAGCCAAACGCCTCGATTCCCTGCTCCTGCGCCTGCAGGCGCGCGAAGCCGAAGCGGCCGGCGTCCGAGACGTGGATGGAGCGGATGGCGGCCGCCTCGGGCGCCAGTGCCGGCCACACCCCGAGCGCCTCGAAGATGCGCCGGCTGGCGTTGCCGAGCGCCGTGGTGCGCTCATCGAAGCTCGGCTGCCCGGCAGCCCCGAATGGCACGCTCTCAACGAGCAGCACCCGCACGCCGGTGCCGCCCAGGGCAGCCGCGAGGCTCGCACCCACGAGTCCCCCGCCGACGATGGCGACGTCGACCTCGGTGGGGGCTGGCGCCGCTGCTGACAGGTGCGCCTCCCCTTAGCCGCGCGCCATCAGCGCTTCGATCTGGTCGGCATCCTTGGGCGCCCGCGCGGTGAGCACCTCGGCGCCCTTCTTGGTGACGACCACGTCGTCCTCGATGCGGATGCCGATGTTGCGGAAGCGCTTGGGCACGCCGCGGGCGCCCGCGGGCAGGTAGATGCCAGGCTCCACCGTGAGCGCCATGCCAGGCTCGAACACGCGCCACTCGTCGCCGACCTTGTAGTCACCGACGTCGTGCACGTCGAGGCCGAGCCAGTGGCCGGTGCGGTGCATGAAGTAGCGCCGGTAGGCGCCGGAGCGGATCAGCGCCGGGACGCGGCCCTTGAGGAGGCCGAGCTTCACCAGGCCCTGGGTGATGACGCGCACCGCGGCCTCGTGCGGCTCGTTCCAATGGTTGCCGGGGCGCACCTTGGCGATGGCGGCGCGGTTGGCCTCGAGCACCACCTCGTAGACCGCGCGCTGCTCGCTCGTGAAGCGCCCGTTGACCGGGAAGGTGCGCGTGATGTCCGAGGCATAGCACTCGAACTCGCACCCCGCATCGATCAGCAGCAGCTCCCCGGAGCTGAGCGGCTGGTCGTTATCGCGGTAGTGCAGGATGCAGCTGTTGGCGCCCCCGCCCACGATCGGCGGGTAGGCGGTGTCGGCGTTGTGGCGGCGGAACTCGTGCAGCAGCTCGGCCATCACCTGGTACTCGGTGGCCCCGGGGCGGCAGAAGCGCATGGCGCGCTGGTGGGCCCGGGCGGCGATGTGCGCGGCGGTGCGCATGTACTCGATCTCGGCGCGCGACTTGAACAGGCGCATGTCATGCAGGACGTGGTCCAGGGCGACGAACTCCTGCGGCGGGTGGCGCCCGTTGCGCGCCTGGGTGCGCAGCCCGTTGACCCAGCCGACCACGCGCTGGTCGAAGTCCGCATAGGCGCCCATGGTGTAGAACACGCGCTCGCGGTTCTCGAGCAGCCCCGGGAGGATCTCATCCATGTCGGTGACCGGGAAGGCATCGTCCGCGCCGTAGTCGCGCTTGGCGCCCGAGGGGCCCGCGCGCCGCCCGTCCCAGGTCTCGCGCTCCGGGTCGCGCTCGCGCACGAACAGGATGTACTCCGCCTGGGCTCTTGCGGGCAGCAGCACCGCCACCGCCTCGGGCTCGTTGAAGCCGGTGAGGTACTGGAAGTCGCTGTCCTGGCGGTACGGGTACTCGACGTCGTTGTTGCGCAGGCGCACCGGGGCGGCGGGCAGGATCGCGATGGAGTCGCGACCCATCTGCTTCAGGAGCGCCCGCCGGCGCCGCGCAAACTCATCCCTCGCCATGGCGTCTCCCCGGGGCCTAGTGCAGCGGCGCGGCGGTGGGAGCCGCCGGGGCACGCGCCACGCCGAGCTCCTCGAACAGCAGCTGCACGCCGACGCGCACGAACTCCACCAGCTCCGCGTACGCGCCCTCGTTGGCCTCATCAGCCGCGTCCGCCTCGACGCCGGCGCGCGAGATCTCGATGAAGTCGCGCACGATCTCCCCGACCTCCCCGGGCAGCTGACCCGGGTCCTGGATGCGCCCCGCACCGAGGCCGTAGAGGAAGCCCTGGCACCACTGCGCGAGTGCCTCAGTGCGCTCGGAGAGCGGGGACTCGTCGGGGGGCAGCAGCAGCTCGAATTCCATGTCCGGCTGGATGAGGGCGGTGGCGGTGGCGTCGTACAGCTCGCGCAGTGCGCCGGCTGCGGCGCTGCCGGCCCGGCCCTCCGGCAGGATCTCCTTGAGCCAGTCATCGAAGCGGTAGCCGGACACCCCGCACAGGCACCCGGCGAGCGTGCCGTGCGCCTCGGCGGCGTCGGCCAGGGAGTGCTGGTGCGCGAGCAACTGCTCGATGCGGGTGTAGTCAGGCTGCATCATGTTAAGCGGCACATTATATGATTGACCGCCGAAAGAGCGCCGCTCTATAGTTCTTGGCCATGAGCGACACTACAAAAACACAACTGGATCTTGAGCTCACTCGCCTCACCAAGCGCATCGACGAGCTGGTGGCAGTGCTCGAGCATCTGAAGGACGAGAACCGCGCCCTGCGGGCGCGCCACGAGTCCCTCGCCGGTGAGCGCGCCTCGCTCATGCACAAGAACGAGCAGGTACGCACCCGGGTGGAAGCCATGATCGGGCGCCTGAAGACCCTGGAGCACGGCACGTGAGCCAGGGCGAGCCGGCACGCGTGAGCGTGCGGATCATGGAAAAAGAGTACGTGGTCGCCTGCCCGTATGAGGAGCGCTCCGCGCTGCTGGACGCGGCCGAGTTCCTGAACGTGCGCATGCGCGACATCCGCGACAGCGGCAAGGTGGTTGGCCACGACCGCATCGCGGTGATGGCCGCGCTCAACCTTGCGCACGAGTTCCTCAAGGGCCGCGACCGCGAGAGCAAGCTCGACAGCGGCGTCGCGCCGCGCGTGCGCGCGTTGCGTGAACGCGTCGAAGGCGCGCTCGAGAAGGGCCAGCAGCTGGAACTGTGAGAAAGTCGTGCTTCCCCTACACCCACTTGCCCGATCCATGGTGTAGAGTGAATCCGGCGTCACCTGCGGTGTTCGACACGTGGACCGGGTTACCTCGGACCCTAATTTGTGCACCCTCGGGACTGGGTCTTGCGCGCAGCACTGTGCACGTCCGCCTCTGAGCGGGAAGCCTTACCTGCCGCAGACTGTCCCACCTGTTGCTCTGGTTCGAGAGCAACGGTTCGCACCGGCACAGGCGGGTGACGCCTTCTGATTCCCCGCCCGATGCCGCCCGCAGAAGCCTGCGGGCGCGCCTCGCGGCCCGCCGCCGCAGCCTCACCCCCGGTGAGCGCGCGCACGCCGCCCGCGAGGTGGCCAGGAACGCTCTTAAGACCCTGCCCCTGTACGCCGGCAGGCGCGTGGCGATCTACGCAAGCCTGCCCACCGAGCTCGACACCGCCCCCCTCATTGAACTCGCCCGCGGGCGCGGCTGTGAGCTGTACCTGCCGCGCATCGACCGGCCGCGTTCCGCGCGCGGCATGCGCTTCCTCGCGATGCGCGGTGCCCTGAAGCGCAACCGCCTCGGCATCGATGAGCCCGACCCGGCCGCCGCGCGCATCGGCGCCCGCTGGCTCGACCTCGTGCTGTTGCCGCTGGTGGGCTTTGACAGGAGCGGGGTGCGCCTCGGCACCGGCGGGGGCTTCTACGATCGGGCCTTCGCCTTCCGCAACCACCGCCATGCCTGGCATGCGCCGCGCCTCGTGGGGCTCGCCTATGCGTTCCAGGAACTGGAAGGGATCGAGGCCGCCGCGCACGACGTGCGCATGGATGCCGTCATTACCGATGAGGGGGTCATTCAATGCAGTACTGGCTGATGAAGAGCGAGCCATCCACCTTTGGTCTTGAGCACCTCGCGGCCGCGCCGCGGCGCACCACGGCCTGGGACGGGGTGCGCAACTACCAGGCCCGCAACATGCTGCGCGACCAGATGCGCAAGGGCGACCAGGCCTTCCTCTATCACTCCAGCACCGAGGTCCCCGGCATCGTCGCCATCATGCAGATCGCGCGGGCCGCCTACCCCGACCCCACCGCCTTCGACCGCAAGGACCATCACTACGACCCGGGCAGTGATCCGAAGAACCCGCGCTGGTTCATGGTGGACGTGCAGCTGAAGCGCCGCCTCGCGCGCACCATCACGCTCGAGGAGCTGCGCGCGCACGAGAACAAGGAATTGAAGGGCATGGTGCTCTTGCGCCGGGGCAACCGACTGTCGATCACGCCGGTGGAAGCGGCGCACTGGAAGTTCATCCTCACGCTCGAATGATGCGCGTCGCGGCACTCGTGCACGGCGTGGTGCACCTCGCACCTAGCACACTTGCGCGTGTGCTCGCTTGTAATTTCGATTCGCGTGTATATACTCGGTCCCCGGACTAACCCGTCTCTAATTGGAGAGCCAACATGGCGAAGGCAAAGAAGAAGGCCAAGAAGAAAGCTGCTAAGAAGAAGTAGTCGGCCTTAACTCGGCGATCGCGCAAGCGATCGCCGAGTCAAATTCGAAGACTGTGCCCGCCGCTGACGCGGGCACAGCCGTTTCTGGAAGTCGCTTTTTCCGCACACTGGATCACCCATGGCCACCGATACGGAAGCCCAGAAGAGGAACGCGGCTCGCGCAGCGCTCGCCCTCGTGCCCCCCGGCGCCACCCTCGGGGTCGGCACCGGCTCCACCGTGAACCTGTTCATCGAGGCGCTCGCCGAGCACCCGGGCCGCGTAAGGCGCGCCGTTTCCAGCTCCGACGCCAGCAGTGCGCGCCTGAAGGCCGCCGGCATCGAGGTGCTCGACCTCAATGACCTCACCGAGCTGCACCTCTACGTGGACGGTGCCGATGAGGCGACGCCGGAGCGCGCGCTGATCAAGGGCGGGGGCGGGGCGCTCACGCGCGAGAAGATCGTGGCGGCGGCCGCCGCGCGCTTCGTGTGCATCGTGGACGAGCGCAAGATCGTCGCGCGCCTGGGCGTCTTCCCGCTGCCGATCGAGGTCATCCCGATGGCACGCGAGCTCGTGGCCCGGCAGCTTCAGGCCCGCGGCGGCCGCCCGGTATGGCGGCGCGCCTGCGTCACCGACAACGGCAACCACATCCTGGACGTGCATGACCTCATGATCGAGGACCCGGTGGCACTGGAGCGCGAGCTCAACCAGATCGCGGGCGTCGTCACCGTGGGCCTGTTCGCGGCACGGCCCGCGGATGTACTCCTGGTCGGCACCCCGCGCGGCGTCGAAACCCGCTAGCCACCGGCCGGCGCCGCCCCCCTCCCCCCGAAAGCGCAGCCGTGCCACCCGGCTGACCCCGATTGGCGCACCCGCAAGGGCGCCCTTCACCCCGGCTGCCCGACCCGCGGCCATTCATCACCCAATCTTCACGCGGCTTCACCCCCTCTTCATGCGCCCCCGGCACCCGGCGCATAGGTTGACAGCGGTCCATCGATCAACCCCAACCTGGAGAACCGCAATGAACCTCATGAAGTCGATCCACCGCTCCTCCCCCGTCTCGATCACCCTCGTCGCCATGGTCGGCCTGTTCAGCGCCGGGCAACTGCCGGCGGCCGAGCAGCACAGCATCACGGTCAAGTATCACGACCTGAACCTCTCGACGCTCGAGGGTGCCCGTACCCTCTACGGGCGCATCACCGCGGCCGCCCGCAGCGTATGCGGGTACGAGGGACGCTCCTTCACCGACCAGGCCTTCTGGAACGGCTGCTACCACGGCGCAGTCACCGATGCGGTCGCCAAGGTGGGCAGCCCCCTGCTCACCGCGGTGCACACCGGCCGCCCCGCGGACGTGTCGGTCGCCATGCTGCAGAAGTGAGCTTCGGCCCGTGCGCTCGCCCGGGGCGGGATGCCCCGGGCGGGGGCGCGGCGCGCAGGTGAGCACCATGGCAGGTTCGGGCGTAACATCGTTTGAAAACGGTCACGCAGTGAACCCCTCCCGGAGACACGGCCGGGCATGGACAAGAGCACCGAAGCGGCGAGCGATCCGGATCAGGCGGGCTTTCAGGTGGATGACCTGACCGTCGACATCGGACAACAGCGCGTGACCCGGGCCGGGGTCGAGATACCCATGCCACACCTGTCCTTCGAGCTGCTGGTGGCGCTCGCCCGCGCCGCCCCGAACCTCCTGAGCTTCGACCAGCTGACCGAACGCGTCTGGCCCGGGCTCGTCATCACCCCGGAGACCATCAGCCAGCGGGTCAAGCTCGTGCGTACCGCGCTCGGGGACGACCCTCAGGCGCCACGCTACATCGGCGGCGTGCGCGGCCGCGGCTATCGCATGGTGGCAGCCGTGCGCCCGCTCACCGAGCGGCGCCGCAGCGAGCCGGTGACCCCCTACTGGATGGGCGACGGCAGCGCCGCCGTACCCGCAGCGGGCAGCGCTGCGCTGCCGCCCCCCGCGCCCAGGCCCGGCATCCTCGCCTTCGCGGGCGGCACGCTCGCGGTGCTGGCGCTGCTAGCGGTGCCGTGGGCGGCCACGCACCTGTTCGGCGGCGCGCGCACTCCGCAGGCGGCCAACAGCGCCTCGGTCGTGGTGCGGCCACCGCACACGATCGCGGTGCTGCCGCTGGTGGACGTCACTCCCGGGGATGGCAATGCCTACCTCGGGGACGGGCTCGCGCAGGAACTGTCGGCGCGCCTGGCGCGCATCCACGGCCTGCGGGTGGCCTCGCGCACCTCGGCATTCGCATTCCGCGACCGTGAGGCGGACGTGCGCGCGATCGCGCAGACCCTCGGGGTGCGGCACGTGCTGGAGGGCAGCGTGATGCGCCAGGGCAACCAGCTGCGGGTCACCGCGCAGCTGGTGGATGCGGAGTCCGGCTACAACGTCTGGTCACAGACCTATAACCGCACCTGGCAGGACCTGGTGGCGATCCAGGACGAGGTGGCGCGTTCCATCGTCGGCACCCTGCAGGTGGTGCTCTCGAGCGAGGCCCAGGCGGCACACCCGCCCACCACGCGCGTGGACGCCTTCGACTTGTATCTTGCGGGCCTTGCGAAGCTGCAGGGCCCGGGACGGGCGACGCAGCTGGAGGCTGCCGCGGACAGCTTCCGCCAGGCGCTGGCGCTCGACCCGAAGTTCGCACTCGCCTACGCGGGGCTCTGCGAGCGCTACATCGTCGAGTACGAGAACACCCGCAGCGCCGCGCTCATCGCCCAGGCCGAGAGCGCCTGTGGCGCGGCGCTGAAGCTCGATGGCTCACTGCGCGAGGTCTCCGCCGCCCTCGCCCACCTGTACCTCGTCAGCGGCCGACCCGAGCAGGCCGCCGCGCTCTACCGCGACGCCATCCGCGCCGACCCCGATGACGCCGATGGCTACATGGGGCTCGGCGAGGCGCTCGACCGGCAGCAGCACGGCACCGAGGCCGAGCACGCCTTCCGGCGCGCCGTGGACGTGGAGCCCACCTATTGGGAGGCGCAGACGGCGCTCGGGAACTTCCTGTTCCGCCATGGCCGTGCGGCGGCGGCGATCCCGGTGTACCGGCGCGTGACCGAGCTCATCCCGGCCAGTCCCTTCGCCTTCAACAACCTCGGGGCGGCGCTCGAGATGACGGCCGACTTCGGCGGCGCTGCAGCCGCCTTCGAGCGCTCGCTGGCACTGGAGCCCACGCGCAGCGCCTACTCCAACCTCGGCACCGTCTACTATTTCCTCGGCCGCTACGCGGACGCCGCGCGCATGTTCGGGCGCGCCACGGAACTTGCCGGCGAGGACCACCGCGTGTGGGGGAACCTCGCCGATGCCCTGTGGCAGATCGACAGCAGCCGCCAGGAGGCGCAGAGCGACTACCGGCGCGCCATCGCCCTCGCGCAGCGCAGCCTCGATGTCGACCCGAAGGACGGCATCTCCTGGATGCAGCTCGCCTACTATTGCGCGCGCGCCGGGCAGAGCGAGCCGGTGGCGCGCTACGCGAGCCGGGCGCTGGAGCTGGATGCGGACGATGAGTACGTCCACTACTACGCCGCGCTGGTGGCGCTGCAGCGCGGCGACACCAGCGGCGCCATGGACGCACTCAGCCGCGCGGTCGAGCTCGGCTACCCGCCGCAGCTGGTGCGTGCCGCGCCTGATTTCGCGCCGCTGCGCAACGACAGCCGCTTCCGCAAACTCGTCGGCCCGGCCGACAAGCCACCCCCCGCATGATTCAAAGAGGGCATACCCCCGCCTACCAGGAGAACCCCCATGTCCAAGCCCGAACTCTCGCTCGTCTCGATCCCGCTCACGGAAGTGCAGACCGTGCAGATCAACGTCGGCCAGGGAAGCATCTGGTGTACACCCAACGGCGGGGCGCTGCGCGTGCCGCCGCGCTCGGTGGTGTACTGGAAGTGCAACCACCCCTTCACGGTGAGCTTCCAGCAACTTGGTGGCGCGGACACACCGCTGCCGACGCTGCCCTCATCGGGACCCGCCAATGACGTGCAGAGCGTGCAGCTGCGGCCCTCGCCGGTGGCGGGGGAGGACCAGGCGCCCTACTACGAGTACACCGTGACCGTGGGCAGCCTCGTCGTCGATCCGATCATCATCGTCGACAAGCACTGAGGGCGCGCGCGCCGGGGCGAGCGCGCGCCGCGCCAGCCCGGGTGTTTGATGCGGGACAGGGCAGCGCGGTTTACAGCGCGCTCACCCGCGCGGCTGAAGACGTGAGGACCTGCGCCGCTCGGGGCGCATTTTGTCCCGCTCGTGCCGCATTCGGCCCCGCTACGCGCGGGCGCTTTGTCCTTTTTCACCTTCGCAGCATCCAATCAAGCACAGGACCACGAGGAACCTGTGCATGACGAAGGCGTTACTGCGCGGCCCCTCGCGGTCCCCCGAAGACGACAACCGGAGGACTGCATATGGATACGTTCAAGAAGACCCGCCGCCTCTCACTGTGGACCGCGGCCCTGGCGGCCAGCGCCGCGTGCGCGAGCTTCGCGCAGGCGCAGGCGCTCAGCAGCACCGACGCGCACCAGCTGAGGGTGCGCTACAGCGACCTCGACGTGAGCACGGTCGCCGGCGCCACGGTGCTCTACCAGCGCCTGCAGGGCGCGGCTCACTTCGTCTGCGGCGAGGAAGGCCGCAGCCTCGCCGAGCAGACGCAGTGGCGCGGCTGCGTCAACAGCGCGGTCGGCCAGGCCGTGAGCGCGGTGCACAGCGCGCCCCTGAGTGCCATCGAGGCCGACGGCGCGGCGCGCTCGATGCAGACCGCGCTGCTGCGGCGCTGACAGCGCCCCTGGATGCGCTCGGAAACCGGGCGCGGAGGAAGCGGCGCGCAGCGGCCGCCCTCCGTGCCCCCCGCGGTGCGCCCCTAGGCGGGGGCGTGCCGGGTGCGGCGCGCGCTCAGACGCCCACGGTTGGGGGAGTGGCCGTGCTTGGTCGCGACAGCGCGGCGCGCCGAATCGTGCCGTGCCTTGGCCTTGTGCGCGGCCGAGGTCTTGCGGCCGCTGCCGGAGCGCTCACCGCCGCCGCTTTGCTTGTTGACGGTCGCCCAGGCGCGCGCCTCGGCTTCGGCCGCATCCAGGCCGTGCGATTCGTAACTCTTCTCGATGTGACGCGCCGTGCGCTTCTGCTTGGGCGTGTACTTTGACTTGCTACCGCGTGGCATAGGCGATCCTCCTTCTCACCGAAGCCCAGAAGTACGCCCTTGGGGGCCGCGCGGCTGTAGGCGCCGGCCGCAATGCAAAAAGGCCCGCTCGGATGAGCGGGCCTTTGGTTTTGGCTGGGGGACTAGGATTCGAACCTAGGTAAACGGAGTCAGAGTCCGTTGTCCTACCACTAGACGATCCCCCAAGTGCGGCGGGATAGCACATCGAGGACGGACCGCGGGATGCTTCCCGCGGTCCGTGTGCCAGCTTATCGCTTCGAGTACTGCGGTCCGCGGCGGGCCTTGCGGCGGCCGACCTTCTTGCGCTCCACCTCGCGCGCATCGCGCGTGACGAAGCCGGCATCGCGCAGCGGCTTGCGCAGCGACTCATCGTGCTTGATGAGCGCGCGGGTGATGCCGTGGCGGATGGCGCCGGCCTGGCCGGTAATGCCGCCGCCATCGACCTTCACGGTGATGTCGAACATGCTCGTCAGCTTCACCGCCTCCAGCGGCTGGCGCACGATCATGCGGCCGGTCTTGCGACCGAAGAAGTCATCGAGCGTCCGGTCGTTGACCGTGATGCTGCCCTTGCCGGGCTTGAGGTACACCCGCGCCGTGGCGGTCTTGCGGCGGCCGGTGCCGTAATGATTCGGGGTCGCTGGCATGTAACTTCAGTCCTATTGGATCTCGAGCGGCTTGGGCTGCTGCGCCTGGTGGCGATGCTCGCCACCTGCGAACACGTGCAGCTTCTTGAACATGCGCCGCCCGAGGGGGTTCTTCGGCAGCATGCCCTTCACGGCAAACTCGATGGCCCGCTCGGGATGCTCGGCGAGCAGCTTATCGAGCGCGATCGACTTGATGCCGCCGATGTAACCGGTGTGGTGGTAGTACATCTTGTCGGTGAGCTTGCGGCCCGTGACGCGGATCTTCTCGGCATTCACGACGACGATATGGTCGCCCATGTCGACGTGCGGGCTGTAGTCAGCCTTGTGCTTGCCCTTGAGGCGATGGGCGATCTGGGACGCCAGACGCCCGAGCGTCTTGTCCTTGGCGTCGACGAGAAACCAATCGCCGCGGACGGTACCGGGCTTGGCAAATACGGTCTTCATAACTCACTCGTGGCTGTGGCCTGTCGGTGCCGGCGGGGGAGCCCCTGCCGCGCTTCCGGGCCCAAAAAAAGGCGGGCAAGTGTACTCAAGCAGGTGCCCCAATGCAAAGCCGCGGGGCGCCCCCGGCCCCCGGGGGCCTGCGGGAGGGGCCGAGGGGCACGTTATACCCCTATAATGCGCACCTTAGATATGGAGTCCGGTCGCCCTCTAGACTCTGCCATTGCCGCCGCCGATCGTGCACTGCGCGCTGTCTTTGCACCGGCCCGGGCAAGTCGGCCCACCCCTGCCCCCGCGGCGGCGCCTGCGCCCCTCTCAGAGGCCGAGCGCCGCAGTGCAGCGGGGCTCATGCGCGTGAACCACACCGGCGAGCTCGCCGCCCAGGCGCTCTACCACGGCCAGGCCCTGTTCGCCCGCAGCACGGCCACGCGGGAACTGCTCATGGACGCCGCGCGCGCGGAGTCCGATCACCTCGCCTGGTGCGAGGCACGCCTGCGGGAACTGGCATCCCGGCCGAGCGTGCTGAACCCCCTGTGGTATGCCGGCTCCTTCGCCATCGGCGCCGCGGCGGCGCTGGCCGGCGACCGCGCCAGCCTCGGCTTCGTGGCCGAGACCGAGCGCCAGGTCGAGGGTCACCTCGATGCACACCTGACACGACTGCCGGCGGCCGATGCCCGCAGCCGTGCGATACTTCAGACCATGAGGGCGGAGGAGATCGCGCATGGCGCGACCGCCACCAGCGCGGGGGGAATACCTCTGCCACGAGTGGTGCGCGCACTGATGCGCCGCACCGCCGCCGTGATGACGGGGACTGCGTACTGGATCTGATTAAGCCCGCAAGCTAAGCGGGTGCGTGTACATTAAGGTCATTCTGGGGAGCAGGTATGGAAGAGAACGTGAAGCCGTTAAGCGAGATTCCTGCGATCAACCGGTTCCTGAGCTATTGCCGCATCCGGGCGGTGCCTTCCAAGACGGTCGTCATCCACGCAGGAGATCTGCCGGACGTTCTCTACTACATCATCAGCGGCTCGGTCGAGGTCATGATCGAGGACGAGGAAGGCAACGAGATGGTGCTCGCCTACCTCAACCGCGGGCAGTTCTTCGGTGAGATGGGCCTGTTCTACGAGCAGCCCACGCGCAGCGCCTGGGTGCGCACCCGCAACCAGTGCGAGCTCGCGGAAATGACCTACCCGCGCTTCCGCCAGATCGCCGCGGAGAGCCCGGGCCTGGTGTTCGAGCTCGCCACCCAGCTCGCCACCCGCCTCGACCGCACCAACCGCAAGCTCGGCGACCTCGCCTTCGTCGACGTCACCGGGCGCGTCGCGCACGCCATCATGGACCTGTGCGGCGAGCCGGATGCCATGACGCACCCGGAAGGGATGCAGATCAAGGTGAGCCGCCAGGAGCTCTCGCGCCTCGTCGGCTGCTCGCGCGAGATGGCTGGCCGCGTGCTGAAGGTCCTCGAGGAACAGGGCCTGCTGCGGGCGACGGGCAAGACAATCGTCGTCTTCAATGCACGGCCGAAGATGAAGACGCGCCCGGTGATCGTCCCGGCCAAGCCGAGCGCGTCCACCGCCAAGGCCTCAGCCCAGGTCGACCGCGATGATGACGAAGACGACGATGATGAGGACGAGGACGACGACGAGTAGGCCGCCGGCGCTGCCCTACTTCGCGATCTGCCGGCGCATCTGCTCGATGGTCTGCCGGTAATCACCACTGCCGAAGATCGCGGAACCCGCCACGAACGTGTCCGCGCCCGCCCGGGCGGCGGCGCGGATGTTGTCCACCTTGATACCCCCGTCGACCTCCAGGCGGATCGGGCGGCCGCTCGCCTCGATCCGGGCCCGCGCCTGCGTGAGCTTGCGCAGGGTGGTCGGGATGAACTGCTGGCCGCCGAAGCCCGGGTTCACCGACATGAGCAGCACCAAGTCCAGGTACTCGAGCGTGTAATCGAGGTAATCAAGCGGCGTTGCCGGATTGAAGACCAGTCCGGGCTTGCAGCCGTGTTCGCGGATGAGCGCGATGGTGCGGTCGATGTGCTCGGTGGCCTCGGGGTGGAAGCTGATGTAGGTGGCCCCGGCCTGCGCGAAGTCCGGCACGATGCGGTCCACGGGCCGCACCATGAGGTGCACGTCGATGGGTGCGGTCACTCCGTGCTTGCGCAGCGCCGCGCACACCATCGGCCCGATGGTGAGGTTCGGCACGTAGTGGTTATCCATGACGTCGAAGTGGATGAGGTCCGCCCCCGCCGCCAGCACCGCATCGACCTCCTCCCCCAGGCGGGCGAAGTCGGCCGACAGAATCGACGGGGCAATCCAGGGGCTCGTCATGATGCTGAGGAAGCCTGCCCGAGCGCGCGCTCCGGGCCCGTGAGGCGTGTCAGGGCCTCGTGATACTTCTGGCTGGTGCGCTCGATGACCTGCGCCGGCAGCTTCGGTCCCGGGGCCTTCTTGTTCCAGTCGAGCGTCTCGAGGTAGTCGCGCACGTACTGCTTGTCGAAGCTCGGCGGGCTCACGCCCTCCCGGTAGGTGTCCGCCGGCCAGAAGCGCGAGGAGTCCGGGGTCACCACCTCGTCGATGAGCGTCAGGCGCCCCGCCTCATCGACCCCGAACTCGAACTTGGTGTCGGCCACGATGATGCCGCGGCGGCGCGCGTGCTCGGCGGCGAGACCGTACAGGGCGAGCGCCGTGTCGCGCACCTGCACGGCGAGCTTCTCGCCGATGAGCTGCTGCACGGCGCCGAAGGCGATGTTCTCATCATGTGCGCCGGCCTCGGCCTTGCTCGCCGGCGTGAAGATCGGCTGCGGCAGGCGCTGCGCCTGGCGCATGCCGGCGGGCAGCGCGATGCCGCAGATGCCCCCGTGCGCCTGGTAGTCCTTCCACCCCGAACCGATGAGGTAGCCGCGCACCACGGCCTCGATCGGCAGCGCCTTCAGGCGCCGCGCCACGACCGCGCGCCCGGCGAGCATGGCGCGCTCGGCCGGATCCTGGACCACGTCCGCCGGATCCCGGCCCGTGAGGTGATTGGGCACCAGATCGCGGGTGCGCGCGAACCAGAAGTTGGAGATGCCGTTGAGCACGGCGCCCTTGCCCGGGATCGGGTCCGGCAGCACCACGTCGAAGGCCGACAGGCGGTCGGTGGTGACGATGAGCATCGTCGCCTCATCGAGCGCATAGATATCGCGCACCTTGCCCTCGTGGATGCGCTCGAGGCCCGACAGCTGGGTGCGAAAAACGGTGTCTGCGGACATGCTTGGTACTATAGCGAGCCTTGCACCCCCATCAAACCTCGCGCACGCCTGAGCCCCCGGCCTCATGAAGTGGATCGGCAAAGTCACCGGCGGCGTTCTCGGCGGCCTCGTCATGGGGCCGCTCGGGGCCGCCCTCGGGGTGCTCCTCGGGCACCAGTTCGATGAGGACGGCGCCCCGGCGGCACTGCCACCGGGGTCGGAGGACCTCACCGCCATCGGCGAGCGCTTCTTCCGCGCCACGTTCCGCATCATGGGCCACCTCGCCAAGGCCGACGGGCGCGTCTCGGAGCGGGAGATATCCGCCGCCCGCGCCGTGATGGGTCAGCTGCGCCTCGATGCCAGCCAGACACTCGAGGCGATCGAGCGCTTCGGCGAGGGCAAGCAGCCGGGCTTTGACTTCGAGGGGGAGCTCGCGGCCTTGAGCCGTGCCTGCCATGGCCGGCCCGACCTGACGCGCATCTTCCTCGAGATCCAGGTGCGCGCGGCGCTCGCGGGCAACAACCTCGAGGGCGCGGTGCGCCCGCGGATGCAGCGCGCCGCCCAGGTGCTCGGCATCTCGGCGTTCGAGTTCGCGCACGTGGAGGCGGTGCTGCGCATCCAGAGCGGCGCCTTCAGGCCGGGCAACGGTGCGGGCACCGCAGGCGCCGCCGCCCGTGACACGTCGATGAGCGCCGCCTACCGGGTGCTCGAGACCTCGGCCACCGCGAGCGATGAGGAGGTGGCCAAGGCCTATCGCCGCGCCCTGCACCGCCACCACCCCGACAAGCTCAAGGCCAACGGGCTGCCGGACTCCATGGTCGAGCACGCCAAGGAGCGTACCCAGCAGATCATCGAGGCGTGGGAACTGATCCGCGTGCAGCGCGGCATCCGCTAGCCACGCACCGCCCACTCGCTGATCACCCGCTGGATGGCACGCACGCCATCGGTGAGGGCAGCCGGGCCGGGCTGCAGGATGAGCGAGGACTTGATCTCGCGCAGGTAGCCGGAACGCACCGCGGGAACTTCGGCCCAGCCAGGCCGCGCCGCCACAGCCTCGGGGCGGAACTTCTTGCCGCACCACGACCCGAGCACGATGTCGGGGGCGCGCCGCACCACCTCCAGCGGGTCGGCGATGATGCGGTTCCTGCCGAGGGACTGGCAGGCGAGCTCGGGGAAGCACTCCTCGCCGCCGGCGAGCGTCACCAGCTCCGACACCCAGCGGATGCCGGAGATGAGCGGCTCGTCCCACTCCTCGAAGTAAACCCGTGGCCGGCGCGGCAGCGCCGCGGCGCGCTCGCGCACCTGCGCAAGCCCTGCCTCGAGCTCCTCGCTGAGCGCGCGCGCCTTGGCCTCGCAGCCGATCATGCCGCCGAGCGTGCGCACCATGCGCAGGATCTCCCCGATGCTGCGGTGGTTGAAGACGTGCACCTCGAGGCCCGCACGCACCAGTTCCGCGGCGATGTCGGCCTGCAGGTCGGAGAAGCCGAGCACCAGATCGGGCTTCAGCTCGATGATGCGCGCGGTGCGGGCGCTGGTGAACGCGGAGACCCGCGGCTTCTCGCGGCGCGCCCGCGCCGGGCGCACGGTGAAGCCCGAGATACCGACGATGCGCCAGTCCTCGCCCAGGAGGTAGAGCGTCTCGGTGGTCTCTTCCGTCAGGCAGACGATTCGTTCGGGGAAGCTGGAGTTGGCTCTCATGAAGCACCGCGGCGCACCGGCGGGCACTGTATCCTTAAGCCATGTGGATGCGCATCTGGGCCCTTCTTGACTGGTGCTTTTTCGGTCAGGCGTCGGCACGTCCCGGTCTTCTGGGCGGGACGCTGCGCGTGCTGCGCTATCCCTACGCGGTGCTGCGGGACCTGTCGCGCGGACAGATCAACCTGCGCGCCATGAGCCTCGTCTATACGACGCTGCTGTCGGTCATCCCGCTGCTCGCCTTCACCTTCGCGGTGCTGAAGATCTTCGGCGCCCGGCGTGATCTTGAGCCGATCGTGTTCGAGTTCTTCCGCCCCCTGGGCGCGGCGGCGGCGCAGGAGCTCACCACGCGCGTGCTGCAGTTCGCCGGCCGGGTCTCCTCGGGGGTGGTCGGCTCGGTGGGCCTGGCACTGCTGGCCTGGACGCTGGTCGGCACCATCAAGAAGGTCGAAGACAGCTTTAATTTTCTGTGGCACGTCGAGCAACCACGCAGCTTCGCGCGCCGCGTGGCCGAGTACACGGGGCTGCTCATCACCGCCCCGGTGATCCTGGTGGGGTTCGTCGGCCTCCTGCACGCAGCCGTCGCCACCGCCCCGGTGCAGGAGGTGGTGCACCTGCCGCTGCTGCAGCGCCTGCGCGGCGTCGGCATCGCGCTGGCGCCCTTCGCGATGGTGACGGCGCTGTTCACGGCGCTCTACATGATGATCCCGAACACGCGCGTGCACTGGCGCGCCGCCTTCACCGGCGCGGTGGTCGGGGGCGCGCTGTGGGCGGCCACCGGCAAGATCTTCACCGCGTTCGTGGTCTATTCGACGCGCCTGACGATCGTCTATGCCGGCTTTGCGTTCGTGGTGGCGGCGTTGCTGTGGACCTATTTCGGCTGGCTGATCCTGCTCGCCGGCGCACAGCTGTCCTTCTACGTGCAGAACCCGACGTACCTGCGCCTCGGGCTGCAGCAGCTGCGCCTCTCGAGCATCGAGCTCGAGCAACTGTCGCTGAAGCTCATGTACCTCGTGGGCCGCACGCACGTCACCGGCGGCCGGCGCTGGACCATCAACCGCCTGGCCAACGAGCTCGGGCTGCCGGGGGTGGCGGTGGCGCAGATGGCGAGCGCGCTCGAGCACTCCGGGGTGCTGATCTGCACCGAGGCGGATGAACTCGTGCCCTCGCGCGATATCGGACGCATCCCGGTGTACGAGATTCTCGACATCGCCCGCCGCCAGGCGAGCGGCCACGTGGCCCCGCGCCACGTACCCATCCCGGCGGTCGACCGGCTGCTGGCGGTGCTCGAGGACGTGCGCCGCAACCGCTGCGGAGAGCTGACGCTGCGCGACCTGGTCGATGAGGCGCCGCGGCCGCAGCTGAGCGTCGCGCGCGGCACGGGTTCCTGATCCGGACGCTTACTCGCCCGCGATCGTCATCTCGCCGACGAGCACCGAGCCGGTGCGGATGCTGCCGCGTGCATCGACGTCACTGCCAAGGGCAATGATGTCGCGGAACATGGGCTTGAGGTTGCCCGCGATGGTGATCTCCTGCACCGGGTAGGCGATGGCGCCGCCCTCGACCCAGAAGCCGCTCGCGCCGCGCGAATAGTCCCCGGTCACGCCGTTGACGCCCTGCCCCATGAGCTCCGTCACCAGCAGCCCGGTGCCGATGCGCCGCAGGAATGCCGCCTCATCGAGAGCCCCGTCGGCGCTGGAGACGATGAGGTTGTGGATGCCCCCGGCATTGCCGGTGCTCTTGAGCCCCAGGCGCCGCGCGGAGTAGCTGCCGAGCACGTAGCCGTCCAGGACCCCGGCGCGCACCAGCTCGCGATCGCGCGTCACCGCCCCCTCCTGGTCGAAGGGACTGCTGGCGAGGCCCTTGGCGATGTGCGGGCGCTCCTGCATCGAGAGGAAGGCCGGGAACACCTGCTCGCCCGCGGCATCGAGCAGGAAGGAGGACTTGCGGTACTGGCTCGGCCCGGAGATGGCGCCGATGAAGGAGCGGAACAGGCCACGCGCCAGGTCCGGGGTGAAGGCCACGGGGGTCTTGCGCGTGCTCAGGCGCTGCGCCCCGAGACGCGCGAGCGCGCGCTGCCCGGCGGTGCGCCCGATGCTGGCCGCGTCCTCGAGGTCGCGCGGGTCGCGCGCCACCGTGTACCAGTAGTCGCGCTGCATGTCATCGCCCTCCTGCGCGACCAGGGAGCAGCTGAGCGAGTGATTGGTCGAGGAGTAACCGGCCAGGAACCCGAGCGAGTTGCCGTAGACCCCGGTGGCGCGGTGCGTGTTGACGGCGGCGCCTTCGGAGTTGTTGACGCGCGCATCGACACCGAGGCCCGCCGCCTCGCATTCGCGCGCCAGCTCGATGGCACGCTCGGGTGTCAGTTCCCAGGGATGATCGAGGTCGAGGTCGGGGATCTCGCGGGCCAGCAGGTCCGCGTCGATGAGGCCCGCGTACGGGTCTTCGGCGGTATAGCGCGCGATCGCGCAGGCCTTCTCCACCGTCTCGCGCACCGCCGCCGCGGTGAGGTCGGCGGTGCTCGCCGAGCCCTTGCGCTTGCCGAAGTAGACCGTGACCCCGAGGCCCTTGTCACGCTGGTACTCGATGGTGTCAACCTCGCGCAGGCGCACGTTCACCGACAGACCCTGGCTCACCGAGACGTCGGCCTCAGCTTGGGTGGCGCCAAGGCGGCGCGCCTCCTCGAGGGCGAGGCCCGCGACCTCGGCGAGCGGCCGCGTGGCGGGGCTGGGATCGGCTGATCGGCTCATCGGGGGTGATTCGTGGGCTGGTTGGGCTTAAATTGTACCAGTCAGCGCCATTTCAACCGCGGCCCGAAGAGCAGTGTCGACAGAAGCAGACCCCGAAGACCCGACCGCCGAGGCCGCCGAGCGTCCGAGCAAGAGCGCCCGCAAGCGCGCCGCACACGCTGCCCAGGACCTGGGCGAGGAGCTGGTGCGGCTGCGCGAGGCGCAGCTGGAGGCCCTCGATCTGCCCGAGAAGCTCAAGGAGGCGGTGCGCCTGGCACGGCGCATCACGAGCCGCGCCGGCGGCGCGCGCCAGCGCCAGTACATCGGCAAGCTCATGCGCGAGGTGGACCCGGAACCCATCCGCGCCGCGCTCAACTCCCGCAGCGCCGAGGATGCGCGCGAGACCGAGCGCTTCAAGCGCGTGGAGAGCTGGCGCGAGCGCCTGATCCGTGAGGGTGCGCCGGCGCTGTCCGAACTGGCACGCTGGCGCCCGGACATCGACCAGGCCGAGTGGGCACGCCGTGTCAGTTCGGCGCAGCACGAGCGTGCCGCGGGCAGCGGCACTGCAGCCTCGCGGGAGTTGTTTCGCGCTTTGCGAGCATTGTTCGATACAATGGCGTGATGCAACCGCTGGTCGGCATCATCATGGGCTCATCGTCCGACTGGGAGACGATGCAGTGCGCCGCCGAGCAGCTCGACAAACTCGCCGTGCCCTACGAGGTACGGGTGGTGTCTGCGCACCGCACCCCTGACCTGCTGTTTGAGTACGCCGCCGGCGCCCATGAGCGCGGGCTGGAGGTGCTGATCGCAGGCGCCGGGGGCGCAGCGCACCTGCCGGGCATGACGGCCGCCAAGACACGCCTGCCGGTCTTGGGCGTGCCGGTGCAGTCAAAGGCACTGGGCGGCATCGACTCGCTGCTCTCGATCGCGCAGATGCCCGCCGGCGTGCCGGTCGCGACGTTCGCGATCGGCCCTGCCGGGGCCAGCAATGCCGGACTGTTCGCCGCCGCCATCCTCGCCAACAAGTATCCCGCCGTTGCCGCCGCGCTCGAGGGCTTCCGCGCCCGCCAGACGGCCGGCGTCCTCGGCAACCCCGACCCGCGCACGACGCCGCGTTCATGACGGTTGGCATCGTCGGTGCCGGCCAGCTGGGCCGCATGCTCGCATTGGCGGGCTATCCGCTCGGGCTCGACTTCCTGTGCCTAGACCCTGCCGCCGACGCGCCCGCCGGGCAGGTGGCGCCGCTGCTCAAGGGCGCCTTCACCGATCGCGCGCTGCTGCGCCAGCTCGCGCGCCGCTGTGAGGTGGTGACCTTCGACTGGGAGAACGTCTCGGTCGAGAGCCTGCGCGCCGTGCGCGCGGCGCACGGTGCGCGCATCGCGCCGCCGGTGGCGGCGCTCGCCACCGGGCAGGACCGGGTGGCCGAGAAGCGCCTGTTCGAGAAGCTTGGCATCCCGACGACCCGCTGGCGCGCCGTCGACTCGCGCGCGCAGCTAGCCCGGGCCATGCGGCAGGTGGGACTGCCGGGGGTCCTGAAGACGCGCCGCCTCGGCTACGACGGCAAGGGACAAGCGGTGATCGCGCGCGCGGAGGACGCCGAACACGCCTTCGCGCAGCTTGGCGGCGTGCCGCTCATCTACGAGGAGCGCGTCCCCTTTGACTGCGAGGTCTCGATCATCGGGGCACGCAGCCCCTCCGGGGAGCTGGCGATCTACCCGCTGTGCGGCAACATCCACGCCCGCGGAATCCTGCGCCTGACGCGCGCCCCCTACGGGCCGGCCGCCTGGCAGGCGCGCGCCGCGCGCCACCTGACCCGCCTGCTCGAGCACTTCAGCTACGCCGGCATCCTCACCATCGAATTCTTCGTGCGCAGCGGTCGCCTGATCGCCAACGAGATTGCCCCGCGGGTGCACAACTCCGGCCACTGGAGCATCGAGGGCGCGGTCACCAGCCAGTTCGAGAACCACCTGCGGGCGATCCTCGACCTGCCGCTCGGCAGCACGCGCGCCACCGGCCACAGCGCCATGATCAACCTCATTGGCAGCATCCCCCCGGCCCGCAAGCTGCTCGGGGTGCCCGGCCTGCACCTGCACGACTACGGCAAGCGGCCGCGTCCCGGGCGCAAGGTCGGCCACCTCACCCTGGTGGAGGCTTCCGCAGCGCGGCGTGACGCCCGGGCCCTCGTTTTACTTGAGGATTTGGCCGCAGGCGTGAGCTTCCCGTAACATCGGTTACGAGCCAACACGCATGTACCTGGAACCCTTCAAACTCAAGGAGTTGCCCTTCCGGCTCAGCCCGGACCCGCAATTCCTGTACCTGTCCAAGCAGCATGCGCGCGCCAAGGCGTACATGGAGTCGACCATCTGGTTCACGGATGGCTTCGTCGTCATCACCGGCGAGATCGGCTCCGGCAAGACCACCCTGATCGAGTCGTTCCTGAAGGAAGTGCCCGCCGACGTCGTGGTGGCACAGATCAACCAGACCCAGGTGACGGCCATCGACTTCCTGCAGGCGGTGCTGGCGCAGTTCGGCTTCTCGCCCTTCAAGATGCGCAAGGCCGAGCTCATCACGACGCTCAACAACTTCCTCATCGAGCAGTACGCGGCCGGGCGGCGGGTGCTGCTGATCGTTGATGAGGCGCAGAACCTCAGCATGCGCGTGCTCGAGGAGATCCGCATGCTCTCGGGGGTCGAGACCACGAAGGAAAAGGTGCTGCGCATCATCCTCGCGGGCCAGCCGGAGCTCAACGACAAGCTCGACGCCCCAGAGCTCGAGCAGCTCACGCAGCGCGTGCGGCTGCGCTTCCACCTGCAGACCCTCTCCGAGGCCGAGACGCGCGGCTACATCCAGCACCGTCTCGAGGTCGCAGGTGCCGGCGATCGCGAGCTGTTCGCCGCCGACGCCTACCCGGAGATCTTCCGCTACACCGGCGGCGTGCCACGCCTGATCAACACGCTGTGCGACACGGCGATGATGGCGGCATTCACCGCCGACCGCGACACCGTGACGCGCGCGGACATCGGCAGCGCCGTGCAGGAGCTGCAGTGGGTGGACTTCGCGCACCGTCCTCACCACCAGGCCGCCGAGGCCGAGCGCCTCGCGCCGCCGCCACCTGCGGCCACGGGTCCGGACGGCCGGCCGGCCCTGGCGCGCCTGCTGGTAGCGACCGACGGGCGCACCGTGCAGGAGATTCCGCTGCGCACCGGGCGGGTCATCGTCGGGCGCACCCCCGACAACGACCTGCATATCGACAGCCGCTTCATCAGCCGCCACCACTGCCAGGTCATCACGACGCCGCACTCCTGCGTCATCGAGGACCTGAACAGCACCAACGGCATCTTCGTGAAATCCAACCGCGTGCGCCGCCACTACCTCAACGACGGCGACGTGGTGCTCATCGGCAAGCACGAGCTGATCTACGTCGATGAGCGCGCCGCGCGTGCCCGCAACACTCTCTCCGACACCATGCCGGGACTGCAGGCGCTGCGCGACAGCGCGGCCGCACAGCAGCCGGAAGGTGACGAGGAGGAAGACGACGCCGGGGCGCCGCTGCAGAAATGAGCCCTTCAGGGCTCCTTGTTTTTGCCGAGGGAATCCGGGTCCGCGTACTGCGAGCGCAGCTCGCGGTAGTCACGCCGGCGCAGCACCAGCACCACGCCGCCGAGCAGCAGCAGGAAGCCCAGCACCCCCACGAGCAGGCTCAGCACCCCGTGCGAGGCGAGCAGGTAACTGCCGCCGAGCACCGCCAGCCCACAGATTATGTAGAACCAGGGCAGGCCTTCGTAGATGGGGCGCGAGAACTGCGGCATGCGCACCATCCTAACCCCGGCGACCCGGTGTTGGTACCACGGCGTGTTGGAACGCCGTGGCTGGGGCGCAGGCGCTTTTTTCAGCCCAGACCGAACATCCGCGCCAGGCGCTCGAGCAGGCCGGGCTTCCAGCCATCCACTCCGTAGTCGGTCGGCTGCTTCTTGCGGCGGCTCATCTCCACGAGCAGCTCCGCGGGCAGCTTCAGCTGCTGGGACTCAATCGTCGCGTCTTCGGAGAACATCATCGAAGGTCCTTCAACGTTGATTGGTTTGTCGACGCGCCCAACGTTAAAGACTCAGGACCGCAGCGAGCGTGTGGGGAATCACACTTGGCGCGCCGCGGCATTATGTCGCCGGCGGCGCGCGGCGCGCAGCGTCAGGATGTGACGACAGTGGCCAGGGCTTGCGTCAAATCAGGCCGTGCCGCCCACGGTGAGCGAGTCGATTCGCAGCGTTGGCTGGCCGACGCCCACTGGCACGCTCTGCCCGTCCTTGCCGCAGGTGCCGATGCCGTCATCGAGCTTCAGGTCATTCCCCACCATCGAGACGCGCGTCAGCACGTCCGGGCCGTTGCCGATGAGTGTTGCGCCCTTGAGCGGCGCGCCGATCTTGCCGTTCTCGATCGCGTAAGCCTCGCTTGCGGAGAACACGAACTTGCCGGAGGTGATGTCCACCTGGCCGCCGCCGAAGTTCACCGCGTAGATGCCACGCTCCACGGAGGCGATGATCTCCTCCGGCGCATGCGGGCCGGCGCGCATGTAGGTATTCGTCATGCGCGGCAGGGTGAGATGCGCGAACGACTCGCGCCGGCCGTTGCCGGTGGGCCTGACGCCCATGAGGCGCGCATTGAGGCGGTCCTGAATGTAGCCGCGCAGCACGCCGTTCTCGATGAGCGTCGTGCACTGCGTCGGGGTGCCCTCGTCATCGATGTTGAGCGAGCCGCGGCGGCGCGACAGCGTGCCGTCATCGACCACCGTGCACCCTTCGGCCGCCACCTGCTCGCCGATGCGGTTGGCGAATGCTGAGGTGCCCTTGCGGTTGAAGTCGCCCTCGAGCCCGTGGCCGATGGCCTCGTGCAGCAGGATGCCGGGCCAGCCGGGCCCGAGCACCACGGTCATGGGGCCGGCCGGGGCGGGGCGCGCATCGAGGTTGACGAGCCCCTGGCGCACCGCCTCGCGCGCAAGCGCCAGCGGCTTGTCGCCCGCCACCAGGTCAGCCAGCGAGAAGCGCCCGCCGCAGCCGGCGTAGCCCTGCTCGCGTCGTCCGTCCTGTTCGACCAGCACCGAGACGTTGAAGCGCACCAGCGGACGCACGTCCGCGGCCATCTCCCCGTCGCTGGTCGCGATCAGCACGACCTCCTTCACCGCCACGAGACTCGCCGATACGTGCACGACACGCGGGTCGCAGCTGCGCGCCTCGCGGTCGACGCGCTCCAGCCACGCGACCTTGTCGTGCGTCGCCAGCGCGCTCGAGGGATCCTCGGGCAGGTAGAGGCGGTGCCCGCTGCGGGCCTGCCAGGCGCTGACGCTGCGCTCGGGCCCCGCGAGCGCGATGGCGCGGGCGGCACGCGAGGCCTCCTCGAGCGCCGGCAGCACGATCTCGTCCGAGTACGCAAAGCCGGTCTTCTCCCCGGCCAGCGCGCGCACGCCGACGCCCTGCTCGATGCTGGCGCTGCCGTCCTTGACCATGCCGTCCTCGAGCGACCAGGACTCCTGGTGCGCGAGCTGGAAATACAGATCCGCGAAGTCCACCGAGTGCGACATCACCTGGCCGAACACCTGATCGAGGCGCCGTTCATCCAGGCCCCCGGGGGCGAGAATCAGGTCGCGCGCCAGGTGCAGCGGATCGGCAGCGGCAATGTCGCTCATGAGTTCACGGTTCCTTCGGGTAACACACGGTGACCCAGCGCGGGAAAGCTCTCCCGCACCTGGGATTGTCGGGCAATGTCGACCTCGGCGAGCGCGTAGCCGGTGCCGCGCGGCACGCGCTGCAGCACCCGCCCCCAGTAGTCGACGATCATGCTGTCGCCATAGGTCTCGCGGCCGCTCGGGTGGAAGCCCGATTGCGCCGGCGCGATAACGTAACAGAGATTCTCGATGGCCCGCGCCCGCAACAGCGTCTCCCAGTGCGCACGCCCCGTGGGGCTGGTGAAGGCGGAGGGCACCACCAGCAGCTGGGCGCCGGCGGCGCTCAGTTGCCGGTACAGCTCGGGAAAGCGCACGTCATAGCACACCGACAGGCCAAGCCTGCCGGCGGGCGTGTCGATGACCTCGACGCGCGAGCCGGGCGCGACGTGCGCCGACTCGCGATAGCTCTCCGCGCGCCCGGGAATGTCCACGTCGAAGAGGTGGATCTTGTCGTAGCGCGCCACCTGGCGGCCGTCGGCGTCGAACACCAGGGAGGCCGCGGCGACGCGCCCGTCGGCGCCGGCGCGCAGCGGCGTCGTGCCACCGATGAGCCACACCCTGAGGCGCGCGGCCGTGGCGGCGAGGAAGTCCTGCACCGGGCCGCTGCCGGCGGCCTCGGCGACGCTGCGCTTGTCGGCGTCCTTCAGTCCCATGAACGAGAAGTTCTCCGGCAGCGCCACCAGGCGCGCGCCCGCCCCGGCGGCCGCCTCGATCAGCGCACCCGCCTGCGCGAGGTTCCCGGCCACGTCCGGGCCGGATGTCATCTGTAGCGCCGCGACCTTCACTGTCATGGACTTCCGCGCCTCATTCCTCGGCCACCACTATGGGGTCGTTCCAGTCGGCCCGCAAACGCAGGCCCCTGCGCCGGCACGGTGCGCGTGATGCCCGCCAGCTGCATATGGAGGTGTCTGCCAGGGGTTCCAAGAGGCGCGGCCGGAAGCCGGCAGGCTCCTGCGCCGGATCGCCCAGGTGCACGCTGCCTGCCAGGGCGTCCCCGGCACGCTCAGCTGCACCCGGAACGCCCCCCTGGGCCCCCCAGCAGCTCCACGTTCACCCGCCCCGTGCCGCGGCGGGGCCGGCACCGGTGGTCCGCGAGGATGGCAGGCTCTGCAGCCTCCCGCGCGCACTCTGCGCCTCACACGAGTACGACGTCGTACTGGTCGACGCCGTAGAGCGCCTCGACCTGCAGGCGGATCGGACGACCCACCTGCGCCTCGAGCTCCCCGAGCGTCGCCGACTCATCGTCCAGCAGGCGGTCCACGACGTCCTGGTGGGCGAGTATCAGCAGCTCGCGGCTGGCGAACTGCCGGCTTTGTCGCACGATTTCCCGAAAGATCTCGTTGCATACCGTCTCCGGGGTGCGCACGAAGCCGCGCCCCTCGCAGCTCGGACACGGCTCGCACAGCAGATGCTCCAGGCTCTCGCGCGTGCGCTTGCGGGTCATCTCCACGAGGCCCAGCGGCGAGAGGCTGACGATGTGCGTCTGCGCACGGTCGCCGGCGAGGGCGCGCTCCAGCGCCGTGAGCACGGCGCGGCGGTGCGGCTCATCGCGCATGTCGATGAAGTCGATGATGATGATGCCGCCGAGATTGCGCAGCCGCAGCTGCCGCGCGATGCTCACCGCCGCCTCGAGGTTGGTGCGGAAGATGGTCTCCTCGAGGTTGCGGTGGCCGACATAGGCGCCGGTGTTGACGTCGATCGTGGTCATCGCTTCGGTCTGGTCGATGACCAGGTGGCCGCCTGACTTCAGCGGCACCTTGCGGTCGAGCGCCTTCGATATCTCCTCCTCGATGCCGTTCAGGTCAAACAGCGGCCGCGGACCTGCGTACAGCTCGATCGCCGAAGCGGAATCCGGCATGAAGGCCGCGGCGAACTCGCGCATGCGCTCAAACTCGCGCGGCGCATCCACCAGCACGCGACTCACCCCACGCGACAGCTCATCGCGCAGCACCCGCAGCGGCAGCGGCAGATCCTCGTGGACCACCGAGCCGGCGCGGGCGGCCGCGGCGCTGGTGCGCACGTGCCCCCAGAGCTTGGCGAGGTAGTTCATGTCCTCGCGCAGGTTCTCGGCACTCACTCCCTGGGCGGCGGTGCGCACGATGTAACCGCCTTCCGCGACACCCTCGGCGAGCCCCGTGAGGACGCTCTTCAGGCGCGCGCGCTCGGCCTCGTCCTCGATGCGCGAGGACACCCCGATCGCCTGGCCGCGCGGCATGTAGACAAGATAGCGCGACGGCAGCGCGATGAAGGTGGTGAGGCGCGCGCCCTTGGTGCCGATCGGGTCCTTGATGACCTGCACCAGGATGTCATCGCCGGCGTTGAGGAGGCGGCGGATGTCCTCCACCGGAGCAGCCCCCGGGGCCCCGAGCAGCGTGTCGTCCGTCTTCGCGACGATGTCGGCGGCGTGCAGGAAGGCGGTGCGCTCCAGCCCGATCTCGACGAACGCCGCCTGCATGCCCGGCAGCACCCGCGAGACGCGGCCCTTGTAGAGGTTGCTCACCAGGCCGCGCCGGCTGGCGCGCTCGACGTGGATCTCCTGCACCACGCCGTTCTCCAGGATCGCGGCGCGGGTCTCGCGGGGTGCGACGTTGACCAGGATCTCGATGCTCATGCGGGCAGCTCGCGACGCGCCTCATCAAGCCAGCACGGCACGCCCGCCGCGGCCAGAAGTTGCGCAGTCTCGTACAGCGGCAGCCCCATGACGCCCGAGTAGCTGCCGCTCAGGTGCTCGATGAATATCGCGCCACGGCCCTGCACGGCATAGGCACCGGCCTTGTCGCGCGGCTCGCCGCTGTGCCAGTAGGCGATGCACTCGGCACGGCTCAGGTGACGCAGGCGCACCTGGCTGACGCTGAGCCGCTGCGCGACCGCCGCGGCGCTGGCGAGCGCCACGGCGGTGAGCACCTCGTGGGTGCGGCCCGAGAGCCGCTCGAGCATCGCCACCGCTTCGGCGGCGCCCGCGGGCTTGCCGAGGATCAGCCCATCGATGACGACGATGGTGTCGGCGGCCAGCACCGGCACTCCGGAGGCTGCAGCGCCGCCGGCCAGCGCCTTGCTGCGCGCCATGCGCGCCACGTAGTCCGCCGGCGCCTCCGCGGGCAGCACCGACTCGTCGATGTGCGGTGCACGCACGCTGTGGCTGACGCCGATCTGGTGCAGCAGCTCGCGCCGCCGCGGCGACATCGAGGCCAGGCACAGGCGCGGCGCGCTGTCTGCTTTCGGGTCCATCAGTCGCGATGATAGGGATGGTTCACGAGGATGCTGTGGGCACGGTACAGCTGTTCGCTCAAGAGCACCCGCACCATGGCATGCGGCAGCGTCAGGCGCGACAGCGACCACTTGAAGTCGGCGCGCTCCAGCACCTGCGGCGCAAGACCGTCGGCACCGCCGATGAGGAACGCCAGGTCCGCACCCGCCTGCATGCGCACCTTGAGCCACGCGGCAAGCTCGCGGGTGGACAGCTGGGTGCCCCGCTCATCGAGGGCCGCCACGAACTCGCCGGGCCGCAGGACCTCGAGCAGGCGGCGTCCCTCGGCGGCGATGGCGCGCTTGGGATCCGCCGCGGCGGTGCGGGTGGCGGCCTCCAGCGGCTGCAATGACACGTTGAGACCGGGCTTCAGGCGCTTCAGGTAGTCATCGCAGGCGCTCTTGACCCAGGCTGGCATGCGCGTGCCCACGGCGATCACGCGCACGCGCACGAGGCAGGCTACCGCGCCGCGCGCCGCCGCCGCGCCGGGGCGCGTGCCTTGGCGGGTGCCGCAGCCGCGCTGCTCACCGGGCCGCCTTCCCAGAGGCTCTCGAGGCCGTAGAACTCGCGTATCCGCGGCAGCATCACGTGCACCAGGATGTCCTGCAGGTCGACCAGCACCCATTCCCCGTCGCGCGCGCCTTCCGTGCCGAGGGGCCGGAAGCCAGCGTCCTTGGCCTGGCGCGCGACGCGCTCGGCGATCGAGCGCACGTGCCGGTCAGAGTTGCCGCAGGCGATGATCATCGTGTCGGCGATGTCGGTGAGACCGCGCACATCGAGCACCCTCACGTTGACGGCCTTCATGTCCTCGAGCGCGCTCGTGACCGCCTGTTGCAGCTTCGAGTCGCGTTTGGCAGCGGGGCGCGGGCGTTTGCGGGTGGCCATGCGTTTTGTTGGTTGCTCCTGCGGCAAGGTATGTCAGCGGCCTTGCGGGCCGTGCTCGGGAGCATAGCATCTCGTCTCGAAGATGATCTGGCGCACCTCCTCGGGCACCAGGTAGCGCGGATCGCGGCCCGCGACCAGCAGCGCCCGCAGTTCGGTCGAGGAGATCTCCAGCTGCGTGCCGGCATGCACGTAGATGCAACCGGCAAGCTTCTGGTGCAGCTCGCGGATGCTCCCGGTGCCATGGTCCACCATCACCTCTCCGAGCGGCCCGCTGGTCGGGGCGCGCCAGCCGGGACGGTGCGCCACGACGATGTGCGCAAGCTTCAGCAGGTCGCGCCAGCGATGCCACTGCGGCAGCCCGAGGAAGGCGTCCATGCCGAGCAGCAGGCACAGCGAGCGCTGCGGGAACTCGCCCCGCAGCTCCGTCAGCGTGTCGACCGAGTAGGACGGACCGGTGCGGCGCACCTCACGGTCGTCCACCACGAAGCTCGGCTGCTCGGCCACCGCTGCACGCACCATCCTCAGGCGCATCTCGGCGCTGGCATACAGCTGGTCGCGGTGCGGGGGATGGCCGGCGGGCAGCAGGCGCACCTCCGCCAGGTGCAGTTCCTGCCACAGCTCGAAGGCCGTGCGCAGATGACCGCAGTGGATCGGATCGAAGGTGCCGCCGAAGATGCCGATCGGTTCCATCGGTGCCTTCAGTGCGCGAGCGCGGGCAGCGGGAAGGTCGGCTGGGCGCACAGGTCCGCGGCCAGCAGCGCCATTTCATCCCAGGCATTCCCGGACAGGCGACCCTTGATCATGCGGTCGGCGCGCGCGGCGCGCCGCACCAGGCGGCTGAACGACAGGCGCGGTGCACGGCGCTGCGCCTGCGCCAGGGCTGCCGCCTGGCGCTGCCAGCTCGGCGCCCGCGACGCACCACCCGCCTGAGCGTTCCAGACGTCACGCACCGCCTTGGTGAGGGCCCACAGTGCCAGCGTCGGCTCGGTGCCCTCGGCGCGCAGCCCTGCCAGCATGCGCAGGGCGCGCGGCGTCTCCCCGGCGAGCACGGCTTCGCCGAGCTGGAAGACATCAAAGCGCGCACTGTCGGCGACGCTCGCCAGCACCGCCTCGGCCGAGACGCCGCCGCCGCCTGCGAGCAGCGCGAGCTTCGCCAGTTCCTGGTGCGCGGCCAGCAGGTTGCCCTCGGTACGCTCGGCGAGCAGCTCGAGCGCTTCCTGGTTCATGTTCAGCCCGAGCCGTCCCGCCCGGGCCTTCAGCCAACCGCAAAGACGTGCCGCGTCCACCGGCCACACCTGCACCCAGGCACCCTTGGCATCGACCGCACGCACCCAGTCCGCGCCCTGCGCGTCGCGGTCCAGGCGTGGCGCGAGGATGAGGAACAGCGTGTCAGGATCGGGGCGCTCGAGCAGCGCCACCAGCGCCGTGTTGCCGGCGACCCCGGGCTTGCCGCTGGCCAGGCGGATCTCGACGAGGCGCCGTGCGCCGAACAACGACAGGTTGGCCGTGGAGCCGCGTACGTCGTCCCAGTCGGAGGCGCGCTCGATGAAGTGCACCTCGCGCTCGCTGAAGCCCGTGGCGCGGGCACGGGCGCGGATGGCATCCGCAGCCTCCGCGGCGAGCAGCGGCTCGTCACCGGATACCAGGTAGACCGGCCGCAGCTGCTCGGCGAGCTGGGAGGCGAGGGAGTCGGCGGTGAGCTTCAAGTGGGAATGAGGGCTTGCTGGGCGTTTCGCTGACGGCGTCTCATTATTATTAACCATATCGGCGGCCGAAGTTGTTGCCCCTGTGGAGGCAGACGGCTACCCTGCGCGTTCGGTTAAATGGACCCTTAAGCACTTGAGCTGCAGCCAGCGCCGAAACCAGCTGGTCGCCATCTTCGCGACCCTCGCCCTGATCGTCTGTGCCGCCGTCTACTCGGCGCACGGCCTGGGCGACCGTGCGCACGAACACGAGCACTGCGACCTGTGCGTGCACTTCAGCGGCAGCGCTGGCGCACCGGCCCAGGTCAAGATCGTCGGCAAGCCGGTGCTCGTGTGCCGCCTGGCCGCCCTACCCGCCGGGGTCGTCCTGCCGGCGCGGCCGCCCGGCGGCCTGCACCTTCCCCGCGGCCCTCCGGCCCCCACCTCGCTGATCTGACTCCTCGGCCACGCGCGCCCGGTCCGGGTCCGCGCGCCGGCGATGAGCTTCTTTTCAGGTCACTGTCCTCGCCGGTGCCGCGCCTGTTTCCGCGGCCCTGCCGCGGCGGTGACGGGTTCGAAGAGGAATTTGCTTCATGTCGACAGTCTCACCGCAGGCACAGCGCTGCGGCGCCGCCACGGTCCTGATCCTGGCGGCCCAGGCCGCATCCGCACAGGTCGCCGACCAGCCCGGCGCCGAACTGCCCACCATCGTCGTCACCGCGCAGCACCTCAACGAGGAGCGCTCGCGCATCGAGACGCAGACGGGGGCCTCCACCTACACCTTCACGGCCGCCGACATCCAGGCCGCCCCCGGGGGCGACAACGTGCAGCTGAACCAGGTGATGCTGCAGGTGCCGGACGCGGCGCAGGACTCCTTCGGGCAGCTGCACATCCGCGGCGATCACAACGGCCTGCAGTTCCGCCTCAACGGCGTGATCCTCCCCGATGGCATCAGCGTCTTCGGCCAGACGCTGCCGCCGCGCCTGATCGAGACCTTCAAGCTCATCACCGGGAGCCTGCCGGCCGAGTACGGCCTGCGCAGTGCCGGGGTGGTCGACCTCACCACCAAGGGTGGCGCGCTGCAGCCTGGCGGCGAGGTATCGCTCTACGGCGGCAGCCACGAGTCGCTCGAGCCGAGCTTCAACTACGCCGGCGTCAGCGGCAGCAACACCTATTTCGTCACCGCCGACTACATCCAGAACAACCTCGGCATCGAGTCCCCGGACGGCAGCTCCACGCCACTGCACGACCATACCCAGCAGTACCACGGCTTCGGCTACTTCGAGCACGTCATCGACGACAGCAACCGCATCAGCCTGATCGCAGGTCTGTCGGATGACCACTTCGAGATCCCCAACCGCCGCGGCCTGAACTCAAGCGACGTCAATCCCTTCATCATCGTCAACGGCCAGGACAACTTCCTCAGCGACGACCTCGACGAGCGCCAGCGCGAGATCACCGACTTCGCGGTGCTCAGCTGGCAGCACTCCGAGGGCCAGCTGACGACGCAGACTTCCCTCACGGCACGCTATTCGAGCCTCAACTTCGCCCCCGACCCCGCCCTCGGCGACCTGTTCTTCGATGGCGTCTCGCAGCAGGCCTACAAGCGCGATATCGCCTACGCGCTGCAGAGCGATGGCGCCTACAAAGTCAACGACGCCCACACCGTGCGCGCGGGCCTGTACGTACAGACCGACCACCTGACGAGCAACACCACCTCCCAGGTGCTGCCCATCGAGTCGCAGTTCCTGCCCGACGTGCTCATGCCCACCGGCGACGTGCCGCTCGGTATCGTCGATGACACCCAGGCCACCCAGTGGATCGAGAGCCTCTATCTGCAGGACGAGTGGCGCTTTGACTCGGTGTTCACGCTCAACTACGGGCTGCGCTTCGACCACTACAGCGCCTTCTCGAGCGGCAGCCAGTTGAGCCCGCGCCTCAACGCGGTGTGGCAGGCCACCGCGAGCACCACCGTGCACGCGGGCTACTCGCGCTTCTTCTCGCCGCCGCCCTTCGAGCTGGTCAGCAACGGCACCATCCAGAAGTTCGAGTACACCACCAACGCCCCCAACGGACCGCTCGATGACTCGGTGAAGCCGGAGCGCTCGAACTACTACGACCTCGGTGTGCAGCAGACCCTCGGCAAGGCGCTGACGGTGGGAGTCGACAGCTACTACAAGCAGGCCACCGACCTGATCGACGAGGGCCAGTTCGGCGCCCCGATCATCCTCACGCCCTTCAACTACCGCTACGGACAGGTGTACGGGGTGGAATTCACCGGCAACTACTCGGCCGGCCACTTCCAGGCCTACGGCAACGTCGCCCTGCAGCGGGCGATCGGCAAGGACATCGTCTCGAGCCAGTTCACCTTCAGCCCCGACGATCTCGCCTACATCGCCGACCACTACATCCACCTGGACCATGAGCAGCAGGTGACGATGTCGGGAGGCATGTCGTACCTGTGGCGCGGCACGCGCTTCAGCGGCGACATACTGGTGGGGTCGGGGTTACGCCGCGACCTCGTGCTGCCGGATGGCTCGAGCATCCCGAACGGCGCGCACCTGCCCTACTACCGGCAGGTCAACCTCGGCGTCAGCCACGATTTCGACCTCGAGGGGATCAACGGCCTGATCGTGCGCCTCGATGTCATCAACGCCTTCGACACCAAGTACGAGATCCGCGACGGCACCGGGGTCGGGGTCGGCGCGCCCCAGTACGGCCCGCGGCGCGGCCTGTTCGCGGGCGTCTCGAAGAGCTTCTGAGGAACGCAGCGTCGTGCCGGAGTTGGCCCTCCGGCACGACGCGCGCCTGTGGGGCTGCGGCCTTACTGCGGCGGCAGAACGCGCCAGGCCTGCTTGGTCGGCCCCGGCAGTGCCCGGGCCTTGAGGCTCTTCTCCGGCAGCCAGAACGTGATCGCGTCGCCGGCCTTGAGGTCAGCGAAGCCCTCGGGCTTGCCGTTGACGACGATCTGGGCTCCCGGGGCGGGCTTGAAGCTGAAGGTGGTGATCATGTCACCGGCGACGTTCAGCAGCTGCACGGTGATGAAGTCCGGGCTCGTCAGGTACACCTTGGCATTGAACTTCGCGTACTTCACGCCGTTGACCACGCGGCCTTCCTGGCAGGCGGCCGGCGCTTTCGGGTAGCGCGACAGGAAGGTCGCGCTGTAGGTGAACTCGGTGCAGGACACCTTGGGGAGCGAATCCGGGTCCGAGAGCGCCGTGTCGGCGAGTGCGACGGATGCTGGCAGCGCGAGTGCCGCGAGCAGCATGCAGGTGCGGAACTTCATATTGAATCCTCCAGAGAATTTCAGGGTTGTTGTTCTGTCGGCCCCTCGCCGGGGCCGGGCGACCGCTTCGCGCCCATGCTAGATCACCGGCGGTGCGCCCCGAAAGGGCAAGCCGCGATATAAAGCGTGCTGCACCGCGTCACCTGGCACCGCGATCCTGCCGCGCTGCCGTTGCGCGGACATGACAGCCCTTCAGCCGCGTACGCGACCGGTGAGCGCGCCCGCGGCATCGATGATGCACGCGCGCAGCAGCCATTCACGGGCATCCTGCGCGTCGGACATGTACCAGGCCCGCGTGCTGCCGAGCCTGAAGCTGTAACCCCATGCGTCCATGTCGCGCATCAGGCGCGCGCTGCCGACACCCGGAATCTGCGCCGCCAGCAGCACCTGCAGGTAACACACCGCCGCCTCCTCGAGGTCATCGCCGCCGGCGTCGCGGTCGAGCGCGACGCGCCGCTCGCGATCCATGCAGATGAAGTGACTGCCCTCGTGAAGCGCGGAGTGGACCGGGGTGTCGGCACGCACCATGAGGCGCTCGCCCTTGAGCCCCGCCTCGCTCTCGCCCCAGTACGAGCCGGGTATCGGCGCATCGGCGGGGAGCACGGCCAGCTGCAGGCCGAAGCGCGCGAGGAGCTGCGCCAGCGCGCGCTGGTCGACATCCCTCAGCCGCAGCACCTCGACGCAGGCAGTGTGCGGGGCGGCTGACATGGCAAGGCACTACAGCTGCGACAGCAGCCGTATCACCCGGTCCGCAAGGGCGCGCGCCATGTCCTCGCGCAGCACATCTTCCTCGTTTCCCTTGGCAAGCAGCAGTGGCTCGCTGAAGCTGTAGGTGCGTGTCTCGATCACGTCCTGGGCCGGCAGCAGCTCCTTCTCGCCCGCGGTAACGGACACCCGCACCGTGTAGGTGATCTCGTACTGGTTCGGCTGGTTCGCGGCCGATACCGACACCACGCGCCGCACCATCTGGTCCTGCAGCACGCTGATGACTGCGGAGGACTTGCCCTTCTCCGGCGCAAGCTGCGCGCCGTCGGTGAGCAGATCATGGCGCAGGCTCGAGACGAAATCCGATTGCCGGTCGGGCGCCTCGACGTAGGGCGTCTTCACGACGGCCGGGAGCGGTGTGTGGCCCTGCAGATGAAAGCCGCAGGCGCCGAGCGTGAGCGCCAGGGCAGCCAGTCCCAGCTCTAAGCGGGGGCGCATCAGATCACCACGTTGACAAGCTTGCCGGGCACCACGATCACCCGCCGCACCGGCTTGTCGGCGATGAACTTCTGCACCCGCTCATCGGCGAGCGCCGCGGCGCGCACCGCCGCCTCGTCGCTGTCGACCGGCACTGTCACGTGGCCGCGCAGCTTGCCATTCACCTGCACGACGATCTCGTGCGTGTCCTGGGTGAGGGCACCCGGATCGGGAGCCGGCCAGCGCTCCTCGATGAGGGCGGTCTGCCGGCCCAGTCCCTGCCACAGCGCGTGGCACACGTGCGGGGTGATCGGCGACAGCACCAGCACCGCAATCTCCAGCGCCTCCTGGCGCACCGCGCGCCCCTGCGGGCTGCCGTCGGTGAAGCGCTGCACCGCGTTCAGCAGCTCCATCACCGCGGCAATGGCGGTATTGAAGTTGCGGCGCCGCCCGATGTCATCGGTGGCCTTCGCCAGTGTCTGGTGTGCCGCGCGGCGCAGCTCGCGCTGCGCGGCGCTCAGGCCTGCGAGCTCGGGGGCCGGCGCGCTGCCGCCACGGGCGTGCTCGTAGACCGCATTCCACAGGCGGCGGATGAAGCGCGAGGCACCCTGCACGCCCTCGTCCGACCACTCGAGGGTTTGCTCGGGCGGGGAAGCGAACATCATGAAGAGGCGCGCGGTATCGGCGCCGAAGCGCGCGACCAGGCCTTCCGGGTCGACGCCATTGCCCTCGGACTTGGACATCTTGCCCAGGCCCTCGTGCACCACCGGCAGCGTGCCGGCGTCGGCGGTCGCGACTTCGTAGCTCTGCGTGCCATCGCTGCCGCGGCGTACCTCGACATCCGCCGGGTTGAAGTAGCGCTTGCGCTCCCCGGGCGCCTGGTACGAATAGACGTGGTTGAGCACCATGCCCTGCGTCAGCAGGTTGGTGAAGGGCTCGCCGAACTTGAGCGTGCCGAAGTCGCGCATCACCTTGGTCCAGAAGCGCGAGTACAGCAGGTGCAGGATGGCATGCTCGATGCCGCCGATGTACTGGTCGGCGGGCAGCCAGTAGTCGACCCGCCGGTCCACCATCGACTGCGCGTCGTCCGCACAGGCGTAGCGCAGGAAGTACCAGGACGAGTCCACGAAGGTGTCCATGGTGTCGGTCTCGCGCCGCGCCGGGCCTGCGCACTTCGGGCAGGTGGTGGCGTAGAACGCTGCTGACTTGGCGAGCGGGTTGCCGCTGCCATCGGGCACCAGGTCCTCCGGCAGCAGCACCGGCAGGTCCTTGTCCGGCACCGGCACCACCCCGCACTTCTCGCAGTGGATGAGCGGGATCGGGCAACCCCAGTAGCGCTGGCGGGAGATGCCCCAGTCGCGCAGGCGGTACTGCACGCGCTTCTTGCCGAGGCCGCGCTGCTCGAGCGCCGTGGCGAGTGCATCGATTGCGGCCTGGAACTTCAGTCCCGAGAACTCGCGCGAGTTCACGGTCACGCCGTGCTCGGCATAGGCGGCCCTCCAGGGTGCCTCCACCTGCTGCCAGGAGCCATCCTCGGGGTGCACCACGGTCAGGACCGGCAGGCGGTTGCGGGTCGCAAACTCGAAGTCGCGCTCATCGTGCGCCGGGACGCCCATGACGGCGCCCTCGCCGTAGCCCATCAGCACGTAGTTCGCCACCCACACCGGCAGCGCCTCGCCGGTGAAGGGGTGCAGCACGTGCAGCCCGGTCGCCATGCCCTTCTTCTCCTGGGTGGCGACGTCGGCCTCCATGACACTGCCACGGCGGCACTCCTCGATGAAGGCCGCGAGCTGCGCATCGTTGCGCGCCGCCGCGAGCGCGATCGGGTGCTCGGCGGCGATGGCGAGGAAGGTGGTGCCGAAGAGCGTATCCACGCGCGTGGTGAACACCTTCAGCTGGCCGTCCGCGCCGAGTGCAGCGCGGGTGTCGGGGGCGTACGGGAATGCGACCTCGCAGCCCTCGCTGCGCCCGATCCAGTTCGCCTGCATCACGCGCACGCGCTCGGGCCAGCCCCCGAGGGAGTCGAGCGCCTCGAGCAGCTCGTCCGCGTAGCGCGTGATGTTGAGGTAGTACATCGGGATCTCGCGCTTCTCGATGAGCGCGCCGGTGCGCCAGCCGCGGCCGTCGATGACCTGCTCGTTGGCGAGCACCGTCTGATCGACCGGATCCCAGTTCACGACCCCGGTCTTGCGGTAGGCGATGCCCTGTTCGAGCATCCGCAGGAACAGCCACTGGTTCCAGTGGTAGTAGCTCGGGTCGCAGGTGGCGATCTCCCGCTCCCAGTCGATCGCAAAGCCGAGCGCCTTCATCTGCGTGCGCATGTAGGCGATGTTCTGGCGCGTCCACTTCGCCGGCGGCACGTTATTGCTGATCGCGGCGTTCTCGGCCGGCAGGCCGAAGGCATCCCAGCCCATCGGCTGCAGCACGTTGTAGCCCTGCATGCGCATGTAGCGCGACAGCACGTCCCCGATGGTGTAGTTGCGCACGTGCCCCATGTGGAGCCGGCCAGAAGGGTACGGGAACATCGACAGGCAGTAGAACTTGCGGCGCGTCGCGTCCTCGCGCGCCGCGAACACGCGCTGCTGGTCCCAATACTGCTGCGCGGCCCGTTCGACGGCCGCCGGTTCGTAGCTCTCTTGCATTGTCAGGGCAGGCGCAGCGGTATGAAGATCTGGGCATCCTGCCGCTGTATGAGGAGCGCCACCGTCTTGCCGGAGCTCTTGGCCGCGTCCTGCAGTTCCTTCACCGTGCTGACGCGCTTGCCGTTCACGCCGAGCACGATGTCGCCGGGCTCCACCTGGGCATCCTCGGCGGGGCCCGTGACCTCCTCGACCAGGAGGCTCCCGGTGGTCGCCGCGCGTGCCTTCTCCTGCGGCTCCAGCGGCCGCACCGTCAGTCCGAGCGCGGTGGCACGATCGACGCTCTTGGGCTTGGTGGCACCGCCGCCCTCGCGGTCAGCCACCTTCTGCGGCTGCTCCTTGAGTTCCTCGATGCGCACGCTCACGTTCTGCGCCTTGCCGGCGCGCCACAGCTCGAGCGTCGCGTCCTGGCCGGGCTTCATGGCGGCGATGGCGCCGGAGAGCTCCCCGTAGCGCTCGATCGGGTGCCCTGCGACCGACAGGATCACGTCGCCGGGAACCACGCCGGCCTTGGCGGCGGGGCCTTCCTTGTCGACCGAGGACACGAGCGCACCGTGCGGACGGTCGAGGCCGAAGGACTCGGCCAGCTGGGCATTCACGTCCTGGATGGTCACGCCGATGCGGCCGCGCACCACGCGCCCGGTCTTGACCAGCTGCTCCTCGACGTTGCGCGCAACGTCGATGGGGATGGCGAAGGAGACGCCCATGAAGCCGCCGGTGCGGCTGAAGATCTGCGAGTTGATGCCGATCACCTCGCCGTTCATGTTGAAGAGCGGCCCGCCGGAGTTGCCCGGGTTCACAGCCACGTCGGTCTGGATGAAGGGCACGGCATTTTCGCCCGGGATCGAGCGCGAGGTGGCGCTGATGATGCCGGCGGTGGCGCTGTTCTCGAAGCCGAACGGCGAGCCGATCGCCAGCACCCACTGGCCGGGCTTGAGCCTCGAGGGGTCGCCGAGCTTCACGATCGGCAGATTGCTGGCGTTGATCTTGATGACCGCGACGTCGGTGCGCTCGTCGGCGCCGATCACCTTGGCGGGAAACTCGCGCCGGTCCGTGAGCCGCACCGTGACCTCATCGGCATTGGCCACCACGTGTGTGTTGGTGAGGATGTAGCCATCGGCGCTGACGATGAACCCCGATCCCGCGCCGCGCGCCGGGCCGCGCGGGCCCTGCTGGGGCGCCGGGATGCCGAAACGGCGGAAGAAGTCATAGAACGGGTCATTGGGTGAGAGCCCCTGCGCGCCACCGGCCGGCGCCTTCTCCACCACCTCGACATTGACGACCGCCGGTCCGTAGCGATCCACCAGTTGCGAGAAGTCCGGGAGCGCGCGCACCACCGCATCGGTGGCCGCATCGGCGGCGGGCGCCGCGCTGCTCTGCTGAGGCGCGGGTGCGGCGGCGGCATGCGCCGACTGCGCCGGCAGGTCGCGCGCGCAGGCCGCGAGCGCGACTGCCATGGCGAGCACGGCGGCGAGGCGCGGCAGCGGCGGACACAGAGTCGGGTCGAACTTGGCAGTCATGAACACTTCCACTTGGGGTCAAAAAAAGGGCCGACGACCTAGCCCTGGGACTTACGGCGCCTATCATTCCGCACCCACAGGCCGTACGCCAGCGCCAGCGCGGCAAGGCTGACCACCAGCCAGTTGCCCACGCGGGCATAAGGCGTGAGGCCGCGCATGGGGAAGATGCGCGACACCAGCTTGGCGGGCGTGAACTCGGGAGCGCGGGCGATGACTTCGCCGTGCGGGCCGATGACGGCGGAGATCCCATCGTTGGCCGCCCGCACCATGTAGCGCCCGGCCTCCAGGGCCCGCATGCGCGAGATCTGCAGGTGCTGGTGACGGGCGCTCGTGTGTCCGAACCAGGCATCGTTCGTGACATTCACCAGGGCATCCGCCTGCGGCAGCACCGAGAGCATCGTGCTGCCGTAGGCGTCCTCATAACATATCGTCGTGCCGAGCTTCAGCCCCGCCGCCGCCAGCGGTGGCTGGCGCACGTTCCCGGCCGTGAAGTCCGCGTACGGCAGGCTGCGCAACCGCAGCCAGGTGCGCACGAACGAGGGCACCGGGAAGAACTCCGCGAACGGCACGAGGTGGGCCTTGTCGTACCAGCCGGGCGCGGCATCCAGCGCCAGCACGGAGTTGTAATAGCGCATGTCCTCCTCGCCGTTGCCTTCAGCGCGCAGCACGCCCATGACGACCGTCGAGCCGTGCGCGCGGGTCTCACGGTAGAGATTGGTGATGTAGGGCACCAGGTCATTGGCGACGTCGGCAGGCGCGGACTCCGGCCACACGATCAGGCGCGTGCCGAGCACCTGCTCGGTGAGGGACTGGTAGAGGTTGAGCGTGGTGTCGCGGTTGCTCTCCAGCCACTTCTCATCCTGGGGTATGGCCCCCTGGATCACCGCCACCGATACCGCAGCTCCTGCGCGCGTGGTCCAGGCGTGCCAATAGAGCGCAGCCCCGCAGGCCCACGGCAGCACCAGGACGATGAGCGCCACCAGGCGCTCGCGGCGCGTGCCAAGCAGCAGCGTCAGGAGCGCGCCGGCGCACACGAGCAGCAGCGCGCTGATGCCATAGACCCCCGCGAGCGGCGCGAAGCTCGCAAGCCAGGTGTCGCTCTGCGAATAGCCGAGGGACAGCCACGAGAAGCCGCCGAGGAACCAGCCGCGCCACCACTCCACCAGCAGCCACGCCGCCGGCAGCCCCACCAGCCAGCGCACCGCGCCCCGCGCGGGCAGCCAGCGGTTGACGCCCCAGCCCAGGGCGGCATGGTAGAGACCCATGATCGCAGCCAGTGCCAGCATGAGGAACAGTGCCAGCCAGATCGGCGCCTGTCCGAGGACGTGGATGCTGAAGTACAGCCAGTAGGTCCCGGCAATGAAGGTCGCGGTGGTAAAGGCAAACCCCAGGCGCGCCGCCTCGCGCGGCGGCACGTCCTGCCACAGCCACATGAGCAGCGCCGGGCACAGCACGCCGAGCGGCCACAGGCCCAGCGGCGCAAACGAGGCCGCGAGCGCGGCACCCGCGAGAGCGGCCAGCAGCAGCCGCCCCCGGGCCGAGGCCACAGCCGGCACGCGGGAGGGCGCAGCCGCCGGCGTGCCACGGGCGGTATCCGGGGTACCCGCCATGGCGCTCAGCTCTCGCCGCCGGGAACGGGTTCCTCGGGCGGCGGCAGTACGTCGCGCGGCGCGACCACGCGCAGGGCATCGACACGGCGCCGGTCGGCACGCAGCACGCGGAACTCGAAGCCGTCGATGCTCACGCTCTCACCGCGGCGCGGCAGGCGCCCCAGCTGCTTCATGATGAGGCCGGCAATGGTGTCCACGCCCTGCTCCTCGGAGAGCTGCGCGCCGAAGTACTCGTTGAACTCATCGATGCGCGTGACGCCGCGCACCGTAAACTGCCGCTCCGCGTCGCGGCGGATGTTCTGGTCGTCCTCGACGTCGAACTCATCGTCAATGTCACCGACGATCTGCTCGATGACGTCCTCGATGGTGCACAGGCCCGCCACCCCGCCGTACTCATCCACGACTATGGCCATGTGGTTGCGGTTGCGGCGGAACTCCTTCAGGAGCACGTTCAGCCGCTTCGACTCCGGCACGAACACCGCCGGGCGCATGAACTCGCGGATGTCGAAGCGCTCACGCAGGGCCTGCGTGGTAAGGCGCAGCAGGTCCTTGGCGAGCAGGATGCCGACGATGTCATCGCGGTCCTCATCCATCACCGGCACGCGCGAGTGGCCCGACTCCACCACCACCGGCAGGATGCGCGCGGGCGGGTCACTGCGGCGCACGAACACCATCTGCGCGCGCGGCACCATGATGTCGCGCACCTTCAGGTCCCCCACCTCGAGCACGCCCTCGAGCATGGTGAGCGCATCCGCATCCACGAGGCCGCGCTCGCCGGCCTCGCGCAGAACGCTCAGCAGTTCCTGGCGGTCCTGGGGCTCGCTGGCGAGCCCCTGGGTGAGGCGCTTCAGCCAGCGTCCGGTGGTGTTCAGGTCCTTGGCCACTTCTTCAGGCGCTCCGGTAGGGGTTGGCGAAGCCGAGGCGGCGCAGCACCGAGATTTCACGGCGCTCCATGCGCTGCGCGTCGGCACCGGCCTCGTGGTCGTAGCCAATGAGGTGCAGCGTGCCGTGCACCACCAGATGGGCCCAGTGAGCGCGCAGTGGTTTCGCCTGCGCGCGGGCCTCTGCGCGCAGCACGCGCGCACAGATGACGAGATCCCCGAGAGGCCGTGGCCGCGCCGCGGCGGCAGCCGCGGCCGCGGGGAAGGACAGCACATTGGTCGCATGGTCACGACCGCGGTAGTGCGCGTTCAGGCGCGCGCTCTCGGGTGCACCGACGATGGCCACGCCCAGCTCGCTCCCGGCCGCGCGGCGCCCGAGCGCGGCGGCGGCCCACAGCGTCAGGTCGCGCCGGCTCGGTGCCCAGCCGCGCACGCGCCGCCGCAGTTGCACCTCAAGTCCCGGTGCCGCCGCGCGCATGCCGCGGCGGCGGCGCGGCGCGGCCCTCACGAGGAACTCCCGCGTGCCTCGTAGGCGCGCACGATGCGCTGGACCAGGGGGTGTCGCACCACGTCCTGGGCATCGAAGAAGGTGAAGGCCACGCCCTCCACCGAGCGCAGCACCTCGATGACGTGGCTGAGCCCGGACTGGCGCCCGGGCGGCAGGTCGGTCTGCGTCACGTCCCCGGTGACCACCGCCTTGGAACCGAAGCCAATACGGGTGAGGAACATCTTCATCTGCTCGACGGTGGTGTTCTGCGCCTCATCGAGGATGATGAAGGCGTCGTTGAGGCTGCGGCCGCGCATGAAGGCGAGCGGCGCCACCTCGATCACGTTGCGCTCGATGAAGCGCGCCACGCGGTCGAAGCCCATCATCTCGTAGAGCGCGTCGTACATCGGCCGCAGGTAAGGGTCGACCTTCTGCGTGAGGTCCCCGGGGAGGAACCCGAGCCGCTCGCCGGCCTCCACCGCCGGGCGCACCAGCACCAGGCGGCGCACGGTGTCCGCCTGCAGCGCCTCGACTGCGCAGGCCACCGCGAGGTAGGTCTTGCCGGTGCCGGCCGGGCCGATGCCGAAGGTGAGGTCGCGGCTGCGGATGTGCTGCAGGTAGTCGCGCTGGTGGGTGCCGCGGGCGCGGATGCCACCGCGCGGCACGCGCACCCCCTGCTCCTCGGCGGCGCTCGGCGCGGCGCCCGCCTCGTGCGCGCGCAGCGCCAGGTGCACGCGCTGCGGCGTGACGTCCTCGGTGAGGGTGAGTTCGTAGAGTTCGCGCAGCAGCTCCTCGGCGAGCGCGGCGCGCGCGCCGCTGACGCGGAAGGTATCGCCGCGGCGCTGGATGCGCACTTCGAGCCGCGCCTCGAGCAGGCGCAGGTTCTCGTCGAGCGGGCCGCACAGGTTGGCGAGCCGCGAGTTGTCGGCGGGCACGAGATCGAATTCCCGCGGTGCCTCGCCGGCTGGAGCAGCCACTACCATCAGGCGCTTGCCGCCGCGCGCACCGCCGGCGGCGCCGGTTCGGCGGTGCTGAGCCGGCCGCGCAGGGTGTGGGCCATCGCGTGCGTGATGGTCACGTCAACGAAGCGGCCGATGAGCTGAGCCGGGCCCGCGAAATTGACCCAGCGGTTGTTGGCGGTGCGTCCTGCCAGTTCGAGGGCATCGCGGCGCGCGGCGCGCTCGATGAGCACGCGCTGCACGCTCCCCACCATGCGCTCGCTGATGGCGCGCGCCTGCGCCTCAAGTTGTGCCTGCAGGCGCACCAGGCGCTCCTGCTTCACCGCCGCAGGCACCTCATCCGGAAGCGCCGCCGCCGGCGTGCCGGGGCGGCGGCTGTAGAGGAAGCTGAAGGACTGGTCGAAGCCGACCTCGCGCGTGAGCGCGAGCGTCGCCTCGAAGTCGCGCTCGCTCTCGCCCGGGAAGCCGACGATGAAGTCGGTGGAGATCACGATGTCCGGGCGCACCGCGCGCAGCCGCCGCACCTTGTCCTTGAACTCAAGCGTCGTGTAGCCGCGCTTCATGAGTGCGAGGATGCGGTCGGAGCCGGACTGCACCGCCAGATGCAGGTGGTTGGCGAGCTTGCCGACGCTCGCGAACGCCTCGATCAGGCTGTCATCGAACTCCAGCGGGTGCGAGGTGGTGAAGCGGATGCGCTCGATGCCCGGGACGCGCGCCACGTGGTGAATGAGGGTCGCAAGGTCCACCGCCGTACCATCGGCCATCGGCCCGCGGTAGGCGTTGACGTTCTGGCCGAGCAGCGTCACCTCGGCCACCCCCTGGGAGGCGAGCGCGCGCACCTCCTCGAGCACCGAGTCAAAGCCGCGGCTGACCTCCTCACCGCGCGTGTAGGGCACGATGCAGAAGCTGCAGTACTTGCTGCAGCCCTCCATGACGGACACGTAGGCGTGCACCCCGGCAGCGCGCGGCGTCGGCAGCTGGTCGAACTTCTCGACCTCCGGGAAGCTGACATCGACCTGCGCGCGGCCGCTGCGGCGCAGCTCGCCGATCATCTGCGGCAGGCGGTGCAGGGTCTGCGGGCCGAACACGAGGTCCACGAAGGGGGCGCGCGCGGTGATCGCCTCGCCCTCCTGGCTCGCCACGCACCCGCCCACCCCGATGATCACCTCCGGGCGCTGCGCCTTCAGCAGCCGCCACTCCCCGAGGAGTGAGAACACCTTCTCCTGCGCCTTCTCGCGCACCGAGCAGGTGTTCATGAGAAGCACGTCCGCCTGTTGGGGATCGGCAGTCGCGGTCAGGCCGGCGCCGGCGGCGAGTACGTCCGCCATGCGGGCGGAGTCGTACTCGTTCATCTGGCAGCCGAAGGTCTTGATGAAGTAGTGGCGTGGCATAAGGCGAACCGCGAATTTTACGGTCTCGGGAGGGGCCCCGCACGGCCGCGCCTAAAATATGAAAAACTACAGCAATTTCATCGGGTTGAACTGGCATACTGGGCCACGGGCGTGCGCGCAGCCGCAAGGAACCGGAGAATTCTCACCGTGAGAGAAGAACTGCGCATGAAACTGCCCGCCCTGCTGCTCCTGGGCTGCCTGCTCGCGGGCGGCTGCACCGCGCCGCAGCGCAGCGCGCCCGCCGCCGCCCCCAGCGCCGACGCGAGCGCGGACATCAAGGAGGCGCAGACACTGGTCGGCAGCTCGCGATGGGCGCAGGCCGATGCGCTCCTGAGGCGCGCCCTGGCACGGCAGGACTTCACCCGCCTGCAGCCGGCGCAGCAGCACTCGCTCATCAGTCTCGCCGCGCTCGCGGCGCTGCAGAACCGCGATGAGCAGCGTGCCCTGGCGCTCAGCCGCCGTGCCTGCGGGTTCGACAGCGGCGATGCACGCGACTGGTTCACCCGCATGCGGGCGGCCGACACGGCAGCTGACACGAAGGATGCCGTGTACGCGCTCACCACCCTCGCGCAGCGCTGGCCACAGGTGCTCGCGCGCCTGCCGGGCTACGATTCCATCGAGCGCGTCATGCGCAACGATCTTCAGGCCGGAGCCACCGATGCGGAGCGCTATGAGCTCCTGGCGGCGCTGCACAAGATCAAGTTCCTGGACGAGCCGCGTGGCAGCGGCGAGTGGTGGCGCGAGTTCGCCCTGCTGCAGCTGGCGCGCGGGGAGCGCCTGAGCGCCGTGCAGACACTGGCGCGCATTACCGATCCCTACATCATCATCAGCATCGAGGCGGACCGGCGCTTCGATGCCCTGCGCAGTGAACCCAATGCACTGATCTCCGTCCCCGCGGCTGCCGAGGAGAGCATCCAGGCCGAGCTGCGCTACGCGCAGCTGACGCCCGAGCGACTGGAACCGAGGAACCACCTCGCCGAGATCCTCATCGACTGCACGCGCCTGCAGCAGGCGCTGTCGGTCACCGATGCGGCGATCGAACAGCAGGATGAGCACGGCAGCGGCGCCTGGAGCGACTATCAGAGCCAGTACGACCGCCTGCTGGGCAATCGTGCCGATGCCCTCTTCAGCCTCGGGCGCTACCAGGCGGCCCTCACCCAGATGGAGGCCGCCAGCCGCCTCTACCAGGAGCGCGCCGAGAACGTCGACGCCAGTATCGATCTCGCACAGATGTACAACGAGCTCGGGCAGACACAGCAGGCAGACGCGACCCTGAGGCGCGTGTCCGCGGCCGATGTCAGTCCCTACGGGCGCATGCAGCTTGAGATCGAGAAGCTGCGCATAGCACTGGCACTCCACGATGATGGGGCTGCAGCGCTCGCGCTCGACTACCTCAGCCGCCACCGTCAGGACGCCATCGGTACCTACCAGAAGGCCCTGCTGGCTGCGCACCGCGACGATGAGGGTGCGAGCCTGCTGATCGCGCGCCTGCGCGAGCCGGGGCTGCGCAGCGACGCGCTGCTGGCGGTGCAGGTGTATGCCGAGGATGCCGAGCCTGCCGCCATGCTGGACGAACACGCGCGCTGGCGCGCGCTCGTGAATCGCGCGGACGTGCAGCGCGCGATCAGCGATGTCGGGCGCGTGGCCGAGTATCCGCTCCTGACGGGCGGCTACTAGCCCATCCGCTCGCACGCGCGGCGACGCGCTTCGTCTATGATCGCCCGAGGGATCCCCGCGCCGGCGCTCCCCCGAAGACCCCGAGGACCTCAGCACATGACCCTCCGCAAACGCAGACTCGGCCGCCAGGGACTCGAGGTCGCCGAGATCGGACTCGGCTGCATGGGCATGAGCCAGTCCTACGGGCCTGCCAATGAGGCGGAGTCGATCGCCACCGTGCACCGCGCGATCGAGCTCGGCGCCACCTTCCTCGACACCGCGGAAGTCTACGGACCCTTCACCAACGAGGAACTTCTCGGACGCGCGCTCAGGGGGCGCCGCGGGGAGGTCGTGATCGCCACCAAGTTCGGCTGGCGCATCGAGAACGGCAAGATGGTCGGCGGCAAGCTCGACAGCCGCCCGCAGCACATCCGCGAGGCCCTGGAGGGCTCGCTGCGCCGGCTCGGGACTGACTACATCGACCTCCTCTACCAGCATCGCGTCGACCCGGCCGTGCCCATCGAGGAGGTGGCCGGCGCGGTCGCGGAACTGGTGCGCGCCGGCAAGGTGCGCTTCTTCGGGCTCTCGGAAGCCGGGGTTGCCAACATCCGCCGTGCGCACGCGGTGCACCCGGTAACGGCGCTGCAGAGTGAGTACTCGCTGTGGGAGCGGAATCTGGAGGCCGACGTGATCCCGGTGCTGCGTGAGCTCGGCATCGGCCTCGTGCCCTTCTCCCCGCTCGGGCGCGGCTTCCTGACGGGTGCGGTGCAGCGCGCCGAGGAGTACCCGGAGGAGGACTACCGGCGCAAGGACCCGCGCTATCAGGGCGCGAACTTCGATGCCAACGTGAAGGCGGCCCAGACAGTGCGCGAGATTGCCGCTGCCTTGCGCGCAACGCCTGCGCAGGTGGCGCTGGCGTGGCTCCTCGCTCAGGGTGAGGACATCGTGCCGATCCCGGGCACCAAGCAGCGCCGCTACCTGGAGGAGAACGTGGCGGCCGCAGGCCTTAGCCTCAGCGCGGCCCAGCGGGCTGCCCTGGGCGAGGCCCTGGCCCCGGGGAAGATCTCGGGCGCCCGCTATGGGGAGGCGATGATGGCCAGCGTCGACCGCTGAGGCAGGCGCCTCAGAACGGGATGTCGTCGTCGAATTCCTCGCCACGCGAGGCGGGAGCTGCGCCACCGCCGCCGCCCCCGGCGTGCTCCTCGACGTAGGCAGGCGCTGCACTGCCGCCACGCTCGGGAGCGCCGGCTGCGCCACCACCACCGCCACCGCGGCCACCGAGCATCTGCAGCTCGTTGCCGATGATCTCGGTGGAGTAACGCTCGTTGCCCTGCTTGTCCTGCCACTTGCGCGTACGCAGGCTCCCCTCGATGTAGACCTGCGAGCCCTTCTTCAGGTACTCCGCAGCGATTTCTGCCAGGCGACCGAAGAGCGCCACGCGGTGCCATTCGGTACGCTCCTGCTGTTCGCCGCTTTGCTTGTCGCGCCAGCTCTCGCTGGTGGCCACGCGCAGGTTCGCCACCGTGGTGCCGGAGGGCATCGCGCGCGTCTCAGGATCCGCGCCGAGATTGCCGATGAGAATGACCTTGTTGATGCCGCGCGCCATGGGGGTGTCCTTCGGGATGGGGCGGTCACCCTTGGGAGGGGGCGCCGCCGATGTTGGTGCGTATTCTAGTGGAGCGGGCGCAGCCACGCGAACCGCATTTGCGGCCGGATCGCGCAGCTTTGTGCCCCCGCGGCGGCAGCCGGGGCTGCGGCGGCCGCAGCCCCGTGGCCGCTACGCGGCCTTGACCGAGACTTCGGTGCCACCCTTGAGCGGCAGCGTCATGGAACGGAACCAGCCCTGCGGGTTGCGGATGAAGTCGAGGTAGTCGTCCTCGGCGTTGTCGTTCACCGCGATGGCGCCGAGGCGCATCTGCGGAGCCAGCACCTGCATGACCTCGAGCGCGAGCGAGGGTCCGCTGGCGCCCGGCCAGCCATCGATCAACGCAAGATCGATGTCTCCGCCCACGTCGCGCAGCGTCCTGCGTGCGTCGCCGGCGCGGATCTCGACGAAGGCGGCAAGCCCTGCCGCCTCGAGATTGGCCTGCGCGGCCGCGATCTTCTCGGGCACGATCTCGGCGCCGATCACCTTGCCGCCGCCGTTGTCGCGCATGGCTGCGGCGAGGTAGAGGGTGGAGAAGCCCACGGACGTGGCGAAATCCACTACGCGCCGCGCGCCGAGCGAACGGCACAGGAGGTAGAGGAGGTCGCCCTGCTCGGGGTGAATGGAAAAGCCGAAGCCCGCGTAGGCATGCGGGTCACGCTGGGCGCTGCCGCGCGGCCCGCCCCCGGTGGGACGGCCGCGGCTGGCGAGCATGCGGGCGAGCACCGCGGAGACGCGCGCATCGCGCAGCACCTCCCCGGCGGGGCGTGCGACGGCGGCGCTGTCGGTGGAAGAGAGCGCCATCACGCCTTCCCCCTGATCCTGGCAGCCGCGTCCCGGAGGATCGCCGCGACGCGGGTCTTCTCCTCCTCGCTGGCCCCGTACACCGCGCGCAGCGCGTCCTTGATGTCGCGCCGTGCCTGCCACAGGTCCTTCGAGTTGCCCGACTCCTCGTCCTCCTCGAAACCGGAGAACGCCTCGCGCATGCGCCCGAGCCGGCGCGCAATGTGCTCGAGCTGGCTCAGGATCGAGTCGGCTGCCGCCTGGTGCTGCGCAAGGTACTCGCGCCCGGCATCGGTGATGGCGTACAGCTTCTTCGCACCCTCTACCGTGACACTCGCGTACCCGACCTCCTCGAGCCAGGTGAGCGCGGGATACACCATCCCGGGGCTTGGGCTGTAGAAGCCTCCCGAGCGGTCCTCGAGCGCCTTGATCAGCTCATAACCGTAGCTCGGACGCTCGGCGAGCAGCGTCAAGAGCACCAGGCGCAGGTCCACCGAGCCCATCTTGCGGCCGCGGAAGGACTCCGGGCCCATGCCGAAACCGCCCCCGAAGCCGAAGCGGCCAAAGCCGCGCCCGTGTCCGTGGCGACCTCCCGCATGCATGGCGGGATCGAATTCTTCGTGATGGCCTTCGCCATGAAAATGGCTGTGGCCGTGGAAATGGCCGTGACGACGGCCGAAATGACGATGCACTGGGCACCTCCTTGTTATTGACAGATATATCATATGATATCTCCTACGATAGTCAAGCCACCAGTAGCTGCGCCTGAATCCGTCCCCATCTATAGGTCCCCGAAGCGCGGCAACTGGGTCTGGCTGGGCGGCGCGCGTACCATTGAGGGTTCAATGCAGCACATCCGCGTGCGCGGCGCGCGCACCCACAACCTGAAGAACCTGACACTCGAGATGCCGCGCGAGCGGCTGATCGTGGTCACGGGACTTTCCGGCTCCGGCAAGTCCTCGCTCACCTTCGACACCCTCTACGCCGAGGGGCAGCGCCGCTACGTCGAGTCCCTCTCCGCCTACGCCCGGCAGTTCCTCGCCACGATGGACAAGCCGGACGTGGATGCCATCGAGGGGCTCTCCCCTGCGATCGCCATCGAGCAGAAGGCGAGCTCGCACAACCCGCGCTCCACCGTCGGCACCGTCACCGAGATCTACGATTACCTGCGCCTGCTGTACGCGCGCGCCGGCATCCCGCGCTGCCCGGACCACGGCATCGACCTCACCGCGCAGACCGTGAGCCAGATGGTCGACCAGGTGCTGAAGCTCCCGGAGGGCACCGCCGCGGTGCTGCTCGCGCCGGTGCTGACCGACCGCAAGGGCGAGCACCACCAGCTGCTCGAGGACCTCGCCTCGCAGGGCTTCGTGCGCGTGCGCATCGACGGGCGCATCTACGAGATGGACGCGCTGCCGGAACTGGATGGCAAGAAGAAGCACACGCTGGAGGCAGTGGTGGACCGCATGCGCATCCGCGCCGACGGCGCACAGCGCCTGGCGGAGTCCTTCGAGACCGCGCTGCGTCTGTCCGGCGGCCTTGCGCGCCTCGCCTTCCTCGATGAGCCCGCACGCGAGGAGCTGGTCTTCTCCAGCCGCCACGCCTGCCCGGTGTGCGGCTACAGCGTGCCGGCGCTGGAGCCGAAGCTGTTCTCGTTCAACAACCCCGCCGGTGCCTGCCCGAGCTGCGATGGCCTGGGCGTGCAGGAGTTCTTCGACCCGCAGCGCGTGGTGATGCACCCGCACCTCTCGCTCGCCGGTGGCGCGGTGCGTGGCTGGGACCGCCGCAACGATCACTACTTCCAGCTGATCCAGTCGCTGGCCAAGCACTACGGCTTTGACATCGAGACGCCCTGGACGGAGCTGCCGCCGCACGTGCAGCAGGTGCTGCTGAACGGCAGCGGCACGGAAGCCATCGAGTTCTCCTACCGCGGCGAAGGCGGCAAGAAGACCCGCAAGCGCCACCCCTTCGAGGGCATCGTCCCGAACCTCACGCGCCGCTACCGCGAGACCGAGTCACCGATGGTGCGCGAGGAACTCAGCCGCTATCTCGGCATGCGCCCCTGCCCGGAATGCCACGGCACGCGCCTCAACCGCGCCGCGCGCTTCGTCTACGTGGCGGAGAAGACCCTGCCGGAGGTCGCGCACCTCACCGTCGGGCGGGCGCTCGAGTTCCTCGGCGGCATGGAGGTGGCTGGCTGGCGCGGCGAAGTCGCCGCCAAGATCGTCAAGAGCGTCATCGAGCGGCTGCGCTTCCTCAGCGACGTCGGCCTCGATTACCTCACGCTCGATCGCTCGGCGGAGACCCTCTCGGGCGGGGAGTCGCAGCGCATCCGGCTCGCAAGCCAGGTGGGCTCCGGCCTCACCGGTGTCATGTACATCCTCGATGAGCCTTCCATCGGGCTGCACCAGCGCGACAACCAGCGCCTGCTCGGCACCCTCAAGCAGCTGCGCGACCTCGGCAACACCGTGATCGTCGTGGAGCACGACGAGGAGGCGATCCGCGAGGCCGACCACATCGTGGACTTGGGACCCGGCGCGGGCGACCACGGCGGCCACCTCGTGGCGCAGGGCACGCCCGCCGACATCGAGGCCAACCCGGCCTCGATCACCGGCCAGTACCTCTCGGGGAAGCGGCGCATCGCGGTGCCCTCGCTGCGCATGCGCCCGGACCCGGCGCGCCAGATCGCGATCGTCGGCGCCAGCGGCAACAACCTGAACCACGTGAGCGTCGAGATTCCGCTCGGACTGCTGACCTGCGTCACGGGGGTGTCCGGCTCCGGCAAGTCGACGCTCGTGGTCGACACGCTCTTCGGGCGCGCCGCCGCATACCTCAATGGCACGCGCCTCGAGGCGGCCCCGGTCGAGCGCATCGAGGGCCTGGGCCAGATCGACCGCATCATCGACATCGACCAGAGTCCCATCGGCCGCACGCCGCGCTCCAACCCCGCCACCTACACGGGCCTGTTTGCGCCGCTGCGCGAGCTGTTCGCGGCGGTTCCCGAGGCACGCGCGCGCGGCTACGACGCCGGGCGCTTCAGCTTCAACGTCAAGGGCGGGCGCTGTGAGGCCTGCCAGGGCGATGGTGTCATCCGCGTGGAGATGCACTTCCTGCCGGACGTCTACGTGCCGTGCGACGTGTGCAAGGGCCAGCGCTACAACCGCGAGACCCTCGAGATCCGCTACCGCGGCAAGAACATCCACGAGGTGCTGGAGATGACCGTGGAGGAGGCGGCGCGTTTCTTCCAGAACGTGCCCGCGGTGGCCGGCAAGCTCACCACCTTGAGCGAGGTGGGACTCTCGTACGTGCGCCTCGGGCAGAACGCGACCACGCTCTCCGGGGGTGAGGCGCAGCGCGTGAAGCTCTCGCGCGAACTCGCCAAGCGTGCCACCGGGCGCACGCTCTACATCCTCGATGAGCCCACCACGGGGCTGCACTTCCACGACGTCGAGCAGTTGCTGCACGTGCTGCACCGCCTGCGCGACGAGGGCAACACCCTCGTCGTCATCGAGCACAACCTCGATGTCATCAAGACCGCCGACTGGGTGATCGATCTGGGCCCCGAGGGCGGCGAGGGCGGCGGCGAGATCATCGCCGTCGGCACGCCCGAGGAGATCGCCGCCAACCCGCGCTCCTGGACCGGGCGCTTCCTGGCACCGCTGCTGCAGCGTGCCGCGCTGCCCGCGCCGGCGCAAATCGCGCCACGCGCCACCGCACAGACCGGCACCTGAGGGCGCCCGCGAAACCCTACAATCGCACGTTGGGGTTGCACTAGACTGCGGCTCCCGAACCAACAGGCGGCAGAACCTCCACCCGCGCGCCCATGAGTGATTCCCCGAACAGCATCTTCCTCAGCTACGCCTCCCAGGATGCCGCCGCCGCGGCGCGCATCGGCGAAGCCCTGCGCGCCGCCGGACTCGAAGTGTGGTTCGACCAGAGCGAGCTGCGCGGCGGGGACGCCTGGGACCAGCTGATCAGGCGCCGCATCCGCGAGTGCCGCCTGTTCGTGCCGGTGATCTCGGCACACACCCAGACCCGTCTTGAGGGCTACTTCCGGCTGGAGTGGCGCCTGGCGGTGGAGCGCTCGCACCTGATGGCCGACGGCAAGGCCTTCATCGTGCCGGTGACGATCGATGCCATCGACGAGCGCCACGCGGAGGTTCCGGAGGCCTTCCGCGCCGTCCAGTGGACCCACCTGCCGGGAGCTGCGCCCACGCCCGCGTTCATCACGCGCGTGCGACAGCTGCTGGCGCCGCCGGCCGCCGGTGGCGCTCCGGCGCCCGCGGCGAGCGCCCACAGCGCGGCGCTCCCGAGCCCGGCACGGACCGCAGGTCTGCCGCGGACCGCGCTGGCGATCATCGCAGTCCTCGGGGCGCTTGCCGTGGGGGCGCTCCTCTTGCTGCGTGGGCAGCACCCGGCCGGCGGCGGTGGCGCCACCCCGCCCACACCCGTGCCGCCGCCCGTCACCGCGGCTCCCGCCGCCGCCGCAGCTCCGGCGCACTCGGTCGCGGTGCTGCCCTTCACCAACATGAGCGGCGATGCGCACGACGATTACTTCTCCGACGGCCTCTCGGAGGAACTCCTCAACACGCTCGCCGCGGTACCCGGCCTCAAGGTCGCCGCGCGCACCTCCTCGTTCTCATTCAAGGGCAAGAACGAGGAGGTGGGCGAGATCGCGCGCAAGCTCAATGTGGCGACGGTGCTGGAAGGCAGCGTGCGTCGCGACAAGTCCCATGTGCGCATCTCCACCGAGCTCATCGATGCGGGCACCGGGTTCCAGCGCTGGTCCCAGACCTACGACCGCGACCTGAAGGACGTGCTGGCGCTGCAGAGCGAGATCGCCGGCGCGGTGGCCGGTGCCCTCAAGGTCACACTGCTGCAGGGCGAAGCGGGCGGGGAGGTCGGCGGCACGCAGAACCCCAAGGCCTTCGATGCCTACCTGCGCGCCGAGGAACTGGCGCGGCGCCCGGCCATCTCGGCGCAGGTCGGCGAGGAAACGCTGCGCGCCTACGACGAGGCCATCACGCTCGACCCGAACTACGCGAATGCCCTGCGCGGCCGTGCCGAGGCGCGCATCGACTATGCCTTCAACTCCGACCTGCCCCCACGCGAGGTACGGCGGCTGACCGACCTGGGGCTCGCCGATGCCCGCAAGGCGGCACAGCTCGCACCGGCACTGGGCGCGGCCCACAGCGTGATCGGCAACGCGCTCGCCGGCGAGCAGGACTATGCCGGTGCGCTGGCCGAATACCGCAAAGCGCTCGAGCTGTCCCCCGGGGACGTGCGCGTCTATCGTGAGGCGGCCGGCTTCACGGTCGCGATGGGGGACTTCGAGGCGGCGATCGCGCAGGCGCGGCGCGCGACCGAACTCGACCCGCTCAACCCGAAAGCCTACGAGAGCCTGCAGTACGTGTACTACTACGCGCAGCGTTACCAGGACTCCCTCGCCATCGCCAATCGCTCCCTGGAGCTCGGCCCCGACCGCTCCCGCTCGCTTGGCTGGCAGGGCTTTGCGTACATCCAGCTGCACAACTACGCGGCGGCCCGCGAGGCCTGCGCGGGCGAGAAAATGCAGTGGGTGAGCTTCACCTGCCTTGCGATCGTCTATGACCGCCTCGGCCAGCGATCCGAGGCCGAAGCGGCCCTGGCGCAGCTCATCCGAAGATACGGCGACGCGGCGAGCTACCAGCAGGCCGAGGTATACGCCGCCTGGGGTGACGCGGCCCGTGCGCTGGAAGCCCTGGGACGCGCGCGGCGCACCGGTGACCCCGGCATGCAGGGCATCAAGGTGGACCCGCTCTTCAACCGGATCCAGGCGGATCCCGGATTCAAGGCCCTAGTCGCGGAGCTGAATTTTCCGGTCGGCGAGCATCTGCCGGCTCCCCCGGGAGCACCTAAGTAGCTGTTTCTGGAATTCTTTTTTGACCCATAGCGAGCCGGCGCGACCTGCTCGGCCACCCTGGGTTTGCAACCCTTCGCGCTGCCGTCACTTACAGATGGTAATACGATTGCAAATGCGAACCGTTCTCATCCATACTGGCAGCCATGGACGCAGTTGCCTCCCCCAGCGGGCTGTCGCTGAAGCCCGGATTCGCCAGCCTCGCGGCGCTGCCGCCCGGCACGCGGGGGCGCGTGGTGAGTGTCGGCACGGAGGGTGACACGCTCTCGGCCCTCGAGCGGCGGCTGCTCGAGTTCGGCTTCATCAGCGGCGAGCACGTCGAGATCCTCGCCGAGGCACGCCCCGGACGCGATCCGTTCGTGGTGCGTATCGGTCACACGACGCTCGCCCTGAGACGTCGCGAGGCGCAGAGCGTCTGGGTGGAACTCTCCCGCTCCGCACCGACGCCATGAACGCCGCCGCGGCTGCGGCGCAAGCCGCGCCGCAGCTGAGCCTCTCCCTCATCGGCGTACCCAACTGCGGCAAGACCGCGCTCTTCAATCGCCTCACGGGCAGCCGCCAGAAGGTCGCCAACTACCCAGGCGTCACCGTCGAGCGCAAGGAAGGACGGCTCCTCGGCCCGCACACCGGGCGCAGTTACCGAGTGGTCGACCTGCCGGGTGCCTACAGCCTCGAACCTGCCACCCTCGATGAGGCCATCGCGCGTGACGTGGTGCTCGGTCGCCACGCGAGCGAACCCCCGCCCGACCTGCTGGTGTGCGTGGTCGATGCCACGAACCTGCGGCTGAACCTGCGGCTGGTGCTGGAGCTGAAGCGCCTGGGCCGTCCCATGATCGTGGCGCTCAACATGAGCGACGTCGCCGAGCAGCGCGGCTACCACCTGGACCGCAAGGCGCTCGAGCGCGCGCTCGGGGTCCCGGTGGTCCCCACCGTCGCGGTGCGCGCAGGCGGCGAGCGCGCGCTGGTCGAGGCCATCGACGCCTATGACTTCGGCCCCGACTCCCTGCAGCGCGCCCGCAGGCGCCTGGCGCCACCGGCCGCGACGGCGCGCGACATCGAGGCAACCCAGCGCGAGGTGCGCCGCGTGCTGGATGAGTCCGGCTACAAGGTGCCGGCGCGTGTCGCGGCACTGACGCGCCTCGACCAGGTGGTGCTCAACCCGGTCGCAGGGCCGGCACTGCTGGCGCTCGTGCTGTTCCTCATGTTCCAGGCGGTATTCAGCTGGGCCAAGGTGCCGCAGAACCTCATCAACGAGGGCGTGCAGCGCCTGAGCGCAGCCTTGGGCAGCGTGCTGCCCGCCGGACCGCTGCGCGGCCTGCTGCTCGATGGCGTCATCGCCGGCACCGGCAGCGTGCTCGTCTTCCTGCCGCAGATCCTGATCCTGTTCGCCTTCATCCTGGCGCTGGAGGACTCCGGCTACCTGCCGCGCGCCGCCTTCATGCTCGATCGCCTCATGGGGCGCGTCGGGCTCTCCGGGCGCGCCTTCATCCCGCTGCTGTCGAGCTTCGCGTGCGCGATCCCCGGCATCATGGCGGCCCGCACCATTCCCTCGCGCGCCGACCGCATCGCGACCATCATGATCGCCCCGCTCATGACCTGCTCGGCACGCCTGCCGGTGTATGCGCTCCTGATCGGTGCGCTCATCCCGCAGCGCACGGTCGGGTTCCTGAACCTGCGCGGCCTGGTGTTGTTTGCGCTCTACCTCGCGGGCGTGCTGAGCGCGCTCGCAGTGGCCTTCGTGCTCAAGCGCATGAGTGCCGCGCGCGAGGACTACCGCCCGCTGCTGCTCGAGCTGCCCGAGTACCGCGTGCCGCAGCTGCGCAACCTGGCTCTCGGCCTGTGGGAGCGCACCCAGATCTTCCTCACGCGCGTCGGCACCATCATCCTGACGCTCATGGTGGTGCTGTGGTTCCTCGCCAGCTTCCCGGCGCCGCCCGCCGGGGCCACCGGACCTGCGATCCAGTACAGCATCGCCGGCTACCTCGGCCGCGGCCTCGAATATCTCTTCGCGCCGATCGGCTTCAACTGGCAGATCTCGATCGCGCTGGTGCCCGGGCTCGCGGCCCGCGAGGTGGCGGTGAGCGCGCTCGGCACCGTGTACGCCATGGCCGGCAGCGGCACCGAGGACGTCGCCGGCGCGCTCACCCCGGTGATCGCCCACAGCTGGTCGCTCGCCACGGGACTGTCGCTGCTCGCCTGGTACGTGTTTGCGCCGCAGTGCCTCTCAACGCTCGCCGTGGTGAGGCGCGAGACGAACTCCTGGCGCTACCCGCTCTACATGGCCGCTTACCTCTTCGCGCTCGCCTACCTCGGGGCCTTCATCACCTATCGCGTGGCGCTGGCGCTCGGCGCGGGATCCCTCACGTGAGCGCGGTGCTGCAGGGGCTGATCGTGGCGGTCGTGGTGCTGCTGTGCGCGCTCTACAGCGCCTGGCGGCTGCTGTCGGCGCGCCTGCGCATGCGCGTCATGGATGCACTCGCGCGAGTGCCCGGGCTGGGCACCGCCAGCTGGTTCCAGGCGCTGCGCTTGCACGCGCTCTCCAAGCTCGCCGCCGGCTGCGGCTCCTGCGCGCCGGCTGCTACGAGCGCGGCTTCCCGGAAACAAACAGCTGGTGGACTTCGCCGTTCGTGACGCGCTCGGTGAAGCTGCCCTGCGTGTAGCTGCCGACGACGCGGCGCCAGAAGCTCACGGCGCTCGCATTCCTCAGGTACTCGGTGATCTCCCACTGGCCGGCGAAGCGGCTGAGGATAAGCTGCACCGCGGTCTGCCCGATCCCGAGCCGGCGCCGCGGGCGCGCGATGAAGAACTCCGCCAGGCGGTAATCGATGCGCGGCTGCCTTGCGGTCGGCAACACCCGCACCACGCGCGCGAAGCCTACCGGCTCCTCGCCGCGCATGATGACGAGTGGATAGGTGTTGGGGTCCCCGAACCAGTGTGCGATCTGGTCCGGTTCGCGGTGGCCGATCTCCCCGAGGCGCGGAAACAGGCCCGTGCCGGGATTGAGATCATCGAGGTAGTCGCGGTAGACGCTCTGGATCCACAGGCGGTCGGCGGGTGCCGCCCGGGCATCGCGCACACTCACTGCGGCGACGGTCATAGGCAACTCAGTCCATGAAGTTAGGCGCTGGCGATCCTGCAAAAAGAAACGGCCCGGACAGCTCGCAAACCGCGAACCGTCCGGGCCGTGTTCTCAGCCGTAAGCGTGAAGCTTACTGCTTCGGCGGCGTCGAGCTGTCAGACGCGGCCTTGGCGGCATCGGACGCGGCCTGCCCGGCAGACTGCGCAGCGGAGCTGGCAGCGTCGGCAGCAGAGCCCGCGGCCTGGCCCGCAGCCGAGGCTGCGTTACCGGCAGCGTCGGCAGCGTTGGTCGCAGCCTGGCCGGCAGCCTGAGCGGCGGCAGCGGCAGGAGCAGCAGGAGGAGTGGCAGCATCGGTGCCTGCGGATTCCTGCTTCGCGCAGGCCGTCAGCATCAGCGCGGCAACCACGGCGCTAAGAGCAAGTTTGGTGTTCATCGATCGGTACCCCGAAGGAAGCAGTTGTGAGGATTAGACGACGACCTTTTGTGGTCGTTCCGCGCCCCGTTCCGGCAGCAGCGGGAGGCAAATTCTATAGAAGTCCCGGTACGATTGGAAACTCTCGGCTAATCGCTGCTGTCGGGCTGAAACGACAAGCGAGAGCTGACACGTCAACAAGAGGTTGGAATCATGTCCGCATCCCTCACCGCACAGCTTGCCGCGACCTTCGGGCCCCACCTGGAGCAGCTGTGTGCGCGTACGGCCCGGGCGCTCGAGGCCAGTGGCTACAGCTCGCTCCTGGTGCACTCAGGCTCGCTCCTGGAGGTGTTTGAAGACGACCGCACCTACCCCTTCGAGGCACATGCGCCGTTCAAGGTCTGGGTGCCGCTGGCGGATGCGCCGGACAGCTTCGTGTGGTTCGAGCCGGGCGCGCGGCCGCGACTGATCCTCAACCAGCCGCAGGACTACTGGTACAAAAGCGCGCAAATCCCCGAGGATTACTGGGTCCCGCACTTCGACCTGCGCAGCGTCCCGGACCGCGACGCAGCACGCGCGCAGCTGCCGAAGGACCTCGCCGGCTGTGCCTACATTGGCGATGCTTTCCCGCAGCTCGGCACCTGGGGCCTCAAGGCCATCAACCCCCCCTCGCTCATGCGCCGGCTGGATTATGCCCGGGCCGCCAAGACCCCCTACGAGCTCGTCTGCCTGCGCGAGGCCAACCGCCTGGGCGCGCTCGGGCACCAGGCGGCGGCCGGGGCCTTCCGGGCCGGAGCCTCGGAGTTCGAGATCGAGCTCGCCTTCCTCGAGGCCTGTGGGCTGCGCGAACAGGAACTTCCTTACAATCCAATCATCGCGCTGAACGAGGGCGGCGCGGTGCTGCACTACCAGGTGTTGGGGAAGCGCTCCCCGCCGGAGCGTTACTCGCTGCTGATCGACGCCGGCGCGGAGTTCGCAGGCTACGCCAGCGACATCACCCGCACCTACGCGGCCGAGGACCCGGACTTTGCCGCCCTCATCGGGCGCATGGACAGCATGCAGCGGGCGCTGTGCTCTGAGGTGCGCCCGGGTGCCGACTGGCGCGACATTCACCTGAAGGCGCATGCCCTGACCGCCGAGCTGCTGCGCGAGGCGGACCTGATCCTGTGCAGCCCCGGGGAAGCGCTGCAAAGGAAGGTCACGAGCGTATTCCTGCCCCATGGCATCGGGCACCTGCTGGGACTGGAGGTCCACGACGTCGGAGGCTTCATGGCATCACCCGAGGGCGGCGATATCGCAAAGCCCGAAGGGCACCCCTACCTCAGGCTCACCCGCCGGCTCGAGCCGGGCTTCGTGGTCACGATGGAGCCGGGCATCTACTTCATCGACCAGCTGCTCGAGCGGGCACGCTCCGATGAGCGCGCCGGCCTGATCAACTGGAGCCGGGTGGGCCAGCTGTCGCGCTTCGGCGGGATCCGGATCGAGGACGACCTCGCGGTACGCGAGGGAGGCTGCGAGAACCTCACCCGTGAGGCCTTCATGGCAACGGCCTGAGCCCGCACAAGGAATCGGGGGCCACGTGGCCCCCGATTGAATCACCTGAGGTACAGATCAGGCCTTCTTGGCAAGAATATCCCTGATTTCCTGGAGTAATGTATCGGTCGTCGAAGGCGGCGGCGGCGGAGCACTGGGGTGCGGCCGCTTCAACCGGTTGATCCCTTTCACGACGAGGAAGATGGCGAAGGCGATGATCAGGAACTCGAGGCACGTCTGCAGGAACGAGCCGTATTTGAACAGCACCGGCTTGCCAGCCCCGTCGGTCGCGATCCTAAGCGCCAGATCGCTGAAATTGATGCTGCCGAGGAGCGGCGAGAGCAGCGGCATGATCACGTCGCCGACGAGCGAGCTCACGATCTTGCCGAACGCGGCACCGATGACGACACCGACCGCCAGGTCGATGACGTTGCCCTTCATGGCGAACTCTTTGAATTCCGAAGCGAAACTCATCGGGCATCCTCCCCTTTAATTGGTTTTCTAAGGCCCCGGCGCGACCCACCGGCCTGATGTCAGCCTAGCGACAGAGGACCGGCAGCGCAAACGACGAGGGCCGCCTCTTCGGGCGGCCCTCGCTTCAGTTGCCGTTCGAGCTCGCTGCCGACTTCAGGCGGCGGCTTTCTTCTTGCGGGTGCGCTTCTTCGGAGCTTCGGCCGCTTCCGCGGTTTCGGCCTTGACCTTGGCTTTGGCCTTCGCCGGGGTCTTGCCGCGGCGCGCGGGCTTCTTCGTGCCCTCGGTCGGCTCCTCGGCCGCGCTCGCCTGCGGTCCGTCCACCAGCAGCATCAGCGCCATGGGAGCTGAGTCACCGGGGCGGGGGTTCATGCGCAGGATGCGCGTGTAGCCGCCCGGGCGCGCCTTGAAGCGCGGACCCAGGTCGGTGAAGAGCTTCTCGACGATCTGCACGTCGCGCAGGCGCGAGAAGGCGATGCGCCGGTTGGCATCACTGTCGATCTTGGCGAGCGTGATGAACGGCTCGACCACGCGGCGCAGCTCCTTGGCCTTGGGCAGCGTGGTGCGGATCGTCTCGTGACGCAGCAGCGAGACCGACATGTTGCGCAGGAGCGCATGCCGGTGCGTGCTGTTACGCGACAGCTGCCGACCGGAAAGATGGTGACGCATAAATAACCCTTCGCTCGTTCTACTTCGCCTTCCCGCACGCGCCTGGCACCCGTGGGTGTCGCCGGCACAGGAAGTGCGGGCCGCCCGCGCGGCCCGCGCTCAAATCAGATCACGTCGCGCTCGTCGTCGTGCTTCAGGCCCGCCGGCGGCCAGCCGTCGAGGCGCATGCCGAGCATCAGGCCGTGGCTCTGCAGCACTTCCTTGATCTCGGTGAGGGACTTCTTGCCCAGGTTCGGCGTGCGCAGCAGCTCGACCTCGGTGCGCTGCACCAGGTCGCCGATGTAGTGGATGTTCTCGGCCTTGAGGCAGTTGGCACTGCGCACGGTGAGCTCGAGCTCGTCCACGGGGCGCAGCAGGATCGGGTCGAACTGCATCTCGGAGACCTTGGTCGAGGTCTCTTCCTCGCCCTGCAGGTCCACGAACACCGACAGCTGGTCCTTGAGGATGCTGCCGGCGCGGCGGATCGCCTCTTCCGCGTCGATCGTGCCGTTGGTCTCGATGTCGATGACCAGCTTGTCGAGGTCGGTGCGCTGCTCGACGCGCGCCGCGTCGACCGAGTAGGTCACGCGCCGCACCGGCGAGAAGGAGGCATCGAGCTGCAGGCGGCCGATGGGGCGCGTCTGCTCCTCGAAGGCCACGCGCGTCGCCGCCGGGCGGTAGCCGCGGCCGCGCTCGACGCGCAGGGTCATGGACAGCTCGCCCGCCTTGGTGAGGTTGGCGATCACGAGCTCGGGGTTGACCACCTCGACGTCGTGGTCGGTCTGGATGTCACCGGCGGTGACCGGGCCGGGGCCCTTCTTGTGCAGGCGCAGCTCCGCGGAGTCGCGCGAGTGCATGCGCAGCGCCACGGACTTCAGGTTGAGGAGGATGTCGACCACGTCTTCCTGCACACCCTCGATGCTGGTGTACTCGTGCAGCACGCCGTCGATCTCGACCTCGGTGACCGCACTGCCTGGCATGGATGACAGGAGCACGCGGCGCAGCGCGTTGCCGAGCGTGTGGCCGAAGCCCCGCTCGAACGGCTCGATCACGACCCGCGCCTGGCGCGGCGCCACCGGCTGCACCTTAACCACACGCGGCCTCAGGAACTCGCTTACAGAACCCTGCATTGCAGTCTCACCTTGCCGGCAACTGTGACCGGCGCAAAAGGAAACACGGTAGGACCCGCCGAAATGGGGGCAAAGCCCCCGCAATTCAAGCGGATGCGATTACTTCGAATACAGCTCGACGACCAGGTTCTCGTTGATGTCGGGAAGGATGTCATCACGGCCCGGGGCCGACTTGAACACGCCGCGGAACTGCTCGGTGTTCACGTCCACCCAGTCCGGCAGTCCGACCTGCTGGGCAATGCCCAGGGCCGCCGTGATGCGCAGCTGCTTACGCGACTTCTCGCGCACCTGCACGATGTCGCCGGCCTTCACCTGGTAGGAGGCGATGGTCACCGGCTTCTCGTTCACGGTGATCGACTTGTGGCTCACCAGCTGGCGCGCCTCGGAGCGCGTCGAAGCGAAGCCCATGCGGTACACCACGTTGTCGAGGCGGCACTCCAGGAGCTTCAGCAGGTTCTCGCCGGTGGCGCCGGCCTTGCGCGCAGCCTCAGTGTAGTAGTTGCCGAACTGGCGCTCGAGCACGCCGTACATGCGGCGCAGCTTCTGCTTCTCGCGCAGCTGCAGGCCGTAGTCGGACAGGCGCTGGCGACGCTCGCCCTTGACCCCTCCCGGGGGCACGGTGAACTTGCACTTGTTCTCGAGCGGCTTGACGCCCGACTTCAGGAAAAGATCGGTGCCCTCGCGGCGGGCGAGCTTGCACTTCGGACCGGTATATCGCGCCATAGTTCTCTAACCCTCAGACCCGACGCTTCTTCGGCGGACGGCACCCGTTGTGCGGGATCGGCGTCACGTCCGAGATGCTGGTGATCTTCAGTCCACAGTTGTTCAGTGCCCGCACGGCCGACTCGCGACCGGGGCCGGGGCCCCCGACACGCACCTCGACGTTCTTGACGCCGTGCTCCTGCGCCGCGACGCCGGCCTTCTCGGCCGCCACCTGGGCGGCGAACGGCGTCGACTTGCGCGAGCCGCGGAAGCCACAGCCGCCCGAGGTCGCCCAGGAGAGGGTGTTCCCCTGGCGATCGGTGATCGTGATGATGGTGTTGTTGAAGGAGGCGTGCACGTGCGCGATCGCATCGAGCACGTTCTTGCGCGCCTTCTTCGGCTTCTTCGCCCCGCCCGCAGCCGCAGCTGCGTTGCCGGCGGAAGCGCCCTGCTTTGCTTTCTCTTCAGCCATGTGTACTTAAGCCTTATGCCTTTCCAGGTGGTGCGTTCAGCTTCACCGCCTGCTTGCGCGGACCCTTGCGGGTACGGGCGTTGGTGCGCGTGCGCTGACCGCGTACCGGCAGTCCGCGACGGTGGCGGATGCCGCGCCAGGACCCGAGGTCCATCAGGCGCTTGATGTTCATCGAGACCTCACGGCGCAGGTCGCCCTCGACCGCGAACTTCGCGATCTGCGAGCGGATCGCGTTCACTTCCGCCTCGGTGAGATCCTTCACCTTGGTGGTGGGCGCGACCCCTGCGGCCGCGCAGGCCGCGCGCGCACGCGTGCGACCCACGCCGTAGATCTGCGTGAGCCCGATCCACACGTGCTTGTTCATCGGGATATTGATGCCGGCGATGCGTGCCATGCTTTAGTACCTCAACCCTGACGCTGCTTGTGACGCGGATCTGAACAGATGACGTAGACCACGCGGCGGCGGCGCACGACCTTGCAGTTCTTGCAGATCTTCTTGACCGACGGACGAACTTTCATGATTACCCACCCGAACCGGGTCGGCCGGAGCCGAGCAGGTTCGCCTTCTTGAGAAGTCCCGGGTACTGATGCGACATCAGGTGCGCGTTCAGCTGCGCAATGAAGTCCATCACCACCACGACGACGATGAGGAGCGAGGTGCCACCGAAATGGAACGGCACACCCTTCCAGGAAACGAGAATCTCCGGCAGCAGGCACACCGCGGTGACGTACAGCGCGCCCCACAGCGTCAGGCGCGTGAGCACCGCGTCGATGTACTCGGCCGTCTGCTGGCCGGGGCGGATGCCGCGCACGAAGGCGCCGGACTTCTTGAGATTGTCAGCCGTGTCGCGCGCGTTGAAGACCAGCGCCGTGTAGAAGAAGCAGAAGAAGATGATGAGGGCCGCGTAGATCACGAGGTGCAGCGGCTGCCCGTAGCCAAGCGCCGCGGCCACGTCCTGCATGAAGGTCGCGAAGCGGCCGTTCGAGCCGGTGCCGGCGAAGCTGGCGAGCGTCGCCGGGAACAACAGCAGGCTGGAGGCGAAGATCGGCGGGATCACGCCCGACATGTTGAGCTTGAAGGGCAGGTGGCTCGTCTGCCCGGCGTACATGCGCCGTCCCACCTGGCGCTTGGCGTAGTCGACCGGGATGCGGCGCTGCGCGCGCTCCACGTAGACCACGAAGTAGGTGGTGGCAAATACCAGCAGCAGGACTATCAGGGCGACTGGGCCCTGCATCTCGCCGTTGCTCACCGACTCGAAGGTGTTGCCGACCGCGCCCGGCAGGCCGGCGACGATGCCCGAGAGGATGATCATCGAGATGCCGTTGCCGATGCCGCGCTCGGTGATCTGCTCGCCGAGCCACATGAGGAACATGGTGCCGGTCGTCATGGTGATGGTGGCGGTCAGCATGAAGGGCCAGCCGTGCACCAGGGTGAGGCCACCCTTGTCGAGCGCTCCGGCGGCGGCGAAGGACTGCACCAGCGCCAGCGCCACGGTGCCGTAGCGGGTGTACTGGGTGATCTTGCGGCGGCCCGACTCGCCTTCCTTGCGCAGCTCCGAGAGCGTCGGCACCACCATCGACATCATCTGGATGATGATGGAGGCGGAGATGTAGGGCATGACGCCCATGGCGAAGATCGACAGCCGCGACAGGGCGCCGCCGGAGAACATGTTGACGATCCCGAGGATCGTGTTCGAGCGGTCGCCGAAGAAGCGCGCCACTTCCGCAGGGTTGATGCCCGGCACCGGGATGAAGGTGCCGATGCGGTAGACGATGAGCGCCCCGAGCAGAAACAGCAGACGGCCGCGCAGCTCGCTGGAGCGTGCGACGTCGCTGAAGGAACTGGAGCTGCTCACCGTGGTGGCCATGGAGTCGGTACGCCTATTCCTCGATCTTGCCGCCGGCCGCCTCGATGGCCGCCCGCGCACCCTTGGTGACCGCGATGCCCTTGAGCGTCACGGCCTTCTTGAACTCACCCGAGAGGATGATCTTGGCGCGCTCGGTGCCCACCGGCACCACCTGCGCCTTGAGCAGCGCCGCCAGGTCCACGAGCGTGCCCTCGACCTTGGCGAGCTCATCGAGGCGCACTTCCGCGCGGGTGGCCTTCATCGCCGAGCGGAAGCCCACCTTCGGCATGCGGCGCTGGATCGGCATCTGGCCGCCTTCGAAGCCGACCTTGTGGTAGCCGCCCTTGCGCGCGCGCTGGCCCTTCGTGCCGCGGCCGCAGGTCTTGCCCTGTCCGGCGGAGGCCCCGCGACCCACGCGCAGGCGCGGGCGCTTGGCGCCCGGGCCGGGTTTCATTGAATTCAGTCGCATCGTCATGCGCCCTTCTCCTCGATGCGCAGCAGGTGCACGGCGGCGTTGATCATGCCGCGGTTCTCGCGCGTGTCATTGACCATGACGCTCTGGTGGATGCGCCGCAGCCCGAGGCCGCGCGCGGAGGCGGCGATGTTCTTCAGCTGCCCGTTGAGGCTCTTCACCAGCGTCACTTTGATCTGTTTGTCAGCCATGGCACTCAGCCCGTGATCTCGTCCAGGGTCTTGCCGCGCTTCGCCGCGATGTCCTCGGGCGAGCGGATCTTCGCCAGCGCGTTGATGGTCGCGCGCACGACGTTGATCGGGTTGCGCGAACCGTAGCTCTTGGCGAGTACGTTACGCACGCCCGCGCACTCGAGCACCGCGCGCATGCCGCCGCCGGCGATGACCCCGGTACCGTCGGAGGCCGGCTGCATGTACACCCGCGTCGCGCCGTGGTTACCCGTGACCGCGTAGTGCAGCGAATCGTTCCGCAGCGACACGTTGATGAGGTTCTTGCGCGCCTGGGTCATGGCCTTGGAGATCGCGACCGGCACCTCGCGCGCCTTGCCGAAGCCGTAACCGACGCGGCCGGAGGTGTCCCCGACCACGGTGAGCGCCGTGAAGCCGAACTGCCTGCCACCCTTCACCACCTTGGCGGTGCGGTTGACGGCCACGAGCTTCTCGACGAACTCGTCCGCCGGCTGGCCTTTCTCAGGTCTTGCCATATGTGCTGTGCCTCTGCCTAAAACTCAAGACCCGCTTCGCGGGCTGCATCCGCGAGCGCCTTGACGCGCCCGTGGTACTGGAATCCGGAGCGGTCGAAGGCGACCTTGCTCACGCCGGCCGCCTTGCTGCGCTCGGCGATGGCGCGGCCGACGGCCTTGGCCGCCTCCACGTTGCCGGTGCCCTTGAGGCCCGCGCGCACCTTCTCCTGCACGGTGGAGGCCGCGGCGATGACCTTGGCGCCCTCGGCATCGGTCACCTGGGCGTAGATGTGATTGGGAGTGCGGTGCACGGTCAGGCGCGCCACGGTCAGCTGCTTGATGTGCGCGCGGCTCTTCACGGCGCGGCGCAGGCGCCGCTGCTTCTTCGTGATAATCACTTCTTCTTCCCCTCTTTAAGGGTGATCTTCTCGTTCGCGTAGCGCACGCCCTTGCCCTTGTAGGGCTCCGGCGGGCGGATGTCGCGGATCTCGGCGGCGATCTGCCCCACCTTCTGGCGGTCGATGCCCTTGATCAGGATCTCGGTCTGGCTCGGGGTCTCGATGCTGATGCCTTCCGGGATCGGCACGTTCACCGGGTGCGAGAAGCCGAGCGTGAGGTTCAGGCTCTTGCCCTGCACCGCGGCGCGGAAGCCGACGCCCACCAGCTCCAGCTTCTTCTCGTAGCCCTTGGTCACGCCCTGCACCATGTTGGCGAGGTGCGCGCGCGTGGCACCCGCCATGGTGCGCGCCGTGCCCGGGTCGTCGAACTTGATCTCGAGCTTCTTTTCCTTCTCCGTCACCGTGACACCACTGTTGAGCGGCAGGCTCAGCGAGCCCTTCGCGCCCTTGATGGTGATCTGGGTGGCGGCGATGGTCGCGGTCACGCCCGAGGGCAGGTCGACCGGAGCTTTGGCAATTCTCGACATGATGCTTGGTCTCTAAGGTTTCGCGTCAGGCGACGATGCAGAGCACTTCGCCGCCCTGCCCGCTCGCGCGCGCCTGCTTGTCGGTCATGACGCCCTTGGGCGTCGAGACGATCACCGTCCCCATGCCGCCGAGGACCTTGGGCAGCTCATCCTTGCCGCGGTAGATCCGCAGTCCGGGACGGCTGACACGCTCCAGGCGGTCAATGACGGGGCGGCCCTCGAAATACTTCAGCCCTATCGTCAGGCGCGGCTTGCCGGCCTCGGCGTCGAGACGGAAGTCGGCGATGTAGCCTTCATCCTTCAGCACCTTGACGATGGCCGTCTTCAGGCGCGAGGACGCGAGCTGCACTTCGCTCTTACCGGCCGTCTGGCCGTTGCGGATGCGCGTCAGGAGATCGGCAATGGGATCGGTCATGCTCATGCGGCGTTCCTCACCAGCTCGCCTTCGACAGACCCGGGATCTCGCCACGGCTCGCGACTTCGCGGATCTTCACCCGCGCAAGCCCGAACTTGCGGTACACGCCGCGTGAACGCCCGGTAATGGCGCAGCGATTGCGCTGGCGCGACTTGCTGGCGTCGCGCGGCTGCTTCTGCAGATCCGCCTGCGCCGCCTGGCGCTCCTCGGGCGAGCTCTTGGGGCTTCTGATCAGCTCCTTGAGCTTCGCGCGCTTCGCCGCGTACTTTTTCACGATCCCGGCGCGACGCTTCTCGCGCTCGACCATGCTCGTCTTAGCCATAGACTTAGTTAGCCCTGTTACTTCCGGAACGGGAAGTTGAATGCCTCGAGCAACGCTCGGCCGTGACGGTCATCCGTTGCCGTCGTAGTAATAGTGATGTCCATACCCCGGATCTGGTCGACCTGGTCGTACTGGATCTCGGGGAAAATGATCTGTTCCTTGACGCCGAGCGAGTAGTTGCCCTGGCCGTCGAAGGAGCGCGGTGACACGCCGCGGAAGTCGCGGATGCGCGGCATCGCGATGCTGATCAGACGGTCCAGGAACTCGTACATGCGCGCGCCGCGCAAGGTCACCTTGGCGCCGATCGGCAGGCCCTGGCGGATCTTGAAGGACGCGATCGCCTTGCGCGACTTGGTGATCAGCGGCTTCTGGCCGGTGATCTTGGTGAGGTCGGCAACCGCCGCATCCATCACCTTCTTGTCGGCCACGGCCTCGCCCACGCCCATGTTGATCGTGATCTTGCTGATGCGCGGCACCTGCATGACGTTCTCGATCTTCAGGTCCGAGCGCAGCTTCGGCACGATCGTCTGTCGGTAAACTTCTTGGAGTCTCGCCATAACCACTCACTTGACGCTTAGTTAGGCGTCGAGCATCTCTCCATTCGACTTGAAGAAGCGCACCCGCTTGCCGTCGGTGAGCGTCTTGACCCCGATGCGGTCGCCCTTCTTGGCGGCCGGGTTCCAGATCGCGACCTTCGACAGCGCGAGCGGCACTTCCTTCTCGATGATGCCGCCGGGCTTGCCCGACTGCGGGTTGCCCTTGGTGTGCCTCTTCGCCATGTTCACGCTCTCCACCAGCACGCGGCCGTCGGGGAGCACCTGGATCACAGCGCCACGGCGGCCCTTGTCGCGCCCGGAGAGCACGATCACCTGGTCGCCCTTGCGAATCTTCTTCATCTAAAGCACCTCGGGTGCGAGCGAGATGATCTTCATGAACTGCTGGTTGCGCAGCTCACGCGTCACCGGTCCAAAGATGCGCGTGCCGATGGGCTCGAGCTTGTTCGTGAGCAGCACCGCGGCATTGCCGTCGAAGCGGATCAGCGAGCCATCGGGACGGCGCACGCCACGCTTGGTGCGCACCACCACCGCGTCGTAGACCTCGCCCTTCTTCACCTTGCCGCGGGGGATGGCGTCCTTGACGCTCACCTTGATGACGTCCCCCACGGTCGCGTAGCGGCGGCGCGAACCGCCGAGCACCTTGATGCACATCAGGGTGCGCGCGCCGCTGTTGTCGGCGGCATTCAGCATTGTCTGCAGCTGGATCATGGTTCTTTACCTGCTCTTCGCGCGCTTCTTCAGCGACCCTTGGCCTTCTCGACCACCTCGAGCAGCGCCCAGGACTTGTGCCGCGACATCGGCCGGCACGGGGTGATGACCACCAGGTCACCGTCCTTGGCCACGCTCTTGTCGTCGTGCGCCAGCAGCTTGGTCGTGCGGCGGATGAACTTGCCGTAGGTCGGGTGCTTCACCAGGCGCTCGATCTCCACCGCGATGGTCTTCTGCATCTTGGTGCTGACGACCCGCCCGGTGAGCGTGCGTGCGCCCTTGGCTTCCACTTTGCTCTCTTCCGCGCTCACTTCTTGCCTCCGGCGCTAGCCGCGCGCTGCTTCTGCAGCATCGTCTTCACGCGCGCGATATTGCGGCGCGCAATGCCAAACTGGTCTGGCTTGGGGTTCTGGCCCGTCGCGCGCTGCATGCGCAGCGAGAACTGTTCCTTGCGCAGCTTCACCAGCTCCTCGGCGAGCTCCGCCGGGCTCTGCTTCTGCAGCTTCTCGCGGTACTGACGCAGTTGTCCGATCTTCATCACCGCACCTGCCGTTTCACGAACGAGGTGGACACGGAGAGCTTCGAGCCGGCCAGGCGGAACGCCTCGCGCGCGGTCGTCTCATCCACCCCTTCCATCTCGAAGAGCACCTTGCCGGGCTGCACGCGCGCGATGTAGTACTCGACGTTGCCCTTGCCCGAGCCCATGCGGACCTCGAGGGGCTTCTTGGAGATCGGCACGTCCGGGAACACGCGGATCCAGATCTGGCCGCCGCGCTTGACGTAGCGCGCCATGGCGCGGCGCGCCGCCTCGATCTCGCGCGCGGTCATGCGCGCACGGCTGGTGGCCTTCAGGCCGAACTCGCCGAAGGACACGTTGCTGCCGCGGTGGGCCAGGCCGCCATTGCGGCCCTTGAACATCTTGCGGTACTTGGTGCGTTTGGGCTGGAGCATGATCTAGTCGCCTTTAAGCCTGCGCCGGGGCGGCCTCGGGAGCCGCAGGCGGGGCAGTCACGGCCGGGGGTGCACCGGGCACGGGCGCGGCAGCCGCCTCGCCCTCCGGAGCGGCCGCGGCGGCCTGCTGCGCGAGCTGCGCCTTGTCGAACACCTCGCCCTTGAAGATCCAGACCTTGACGCCGATGACGCCGTAGGTGGTCTGCGCCTCGGAGAGGCCGTAGTCGATGTCCGCGCGGAAGGTGTGCAGCGGGATGCGGCCCTCGCGGTACCACTCCGTGCGCGCGATCTCGGAGCCGTTCAGGCGCCCGGAGACGCGCACCTTCACGCCGAGCGCGCCCGAGCGCATGGTGCTCATCACGGCGCGCTTCATGGCGCGGCGGAACATCACGCGCTTCTCGATCTGCTGCGCGATGGAATCGGCCACCAGCTGCGAGTCGAGCTCCGGCTTTCTGATCTCGGCGATGTTCAGGCGCACGTCGGTGACGGGCATCCCGAGGAGCGCGGCCGTTTCCTGGCGCAGCTTCTCGATGTCCTCGCCCTTCTTGCCGATCACGATGCCGGGGCGGGCCGTCTGGATGGTGATGTTCACCTTCTTGGCGGCGCGCTCGATCAGCACGCGGCTGACGGAGGCCTCCTTCAGGCGCTCCTTGAGGAAGGTGCGCACGCGGAAGTCCGTGTGCACATGCTCCGGGAACTGCTTCTTGCCGGCATACCAGCGGCTGGTCCAGTCGCGGGTGATCCCTAAGCGTATGCCCAGCGGATTGACCTTCTGACCCATGCGTTAATCCTTCTTGCCGTCGGAGACGCCGACGGTGATGTGACTGTTGCGCTTGACGATGCGCGCGCCGCGGCCCTTGGCGCGGGCGGCGAAGCGCTTGAGCACCGGGGCTTCGTCCACCTGGATGAGCGTGATCTTCAGCTCATCGATGTCGGCGCCGTGGTTGTGCTCGGCGTTGGCGACGGCGGACTCCAGCACCTTGCGCACCATTTCCGCGCCCTTCTTGGGCATGAACTTGAGCGTCGAGATCGCATTGCCGACCGGCTGGCCACGCACGACGTCCGCCACCAGGCGGCACTTCTGCGGGGAGATGCGCGCGTAGCGCAGTTTTGAAGTCACTTGCATCGTGTTTCCTGCGACCCCTTAGGTCGAGGCCTCCACCTTGCGGTCGCCCGAGTGCGCCTTGAAGGTACGGGTGGGCGCGAACTCGCCGAGCTTGTGGCCCACCATGTTCTCGCTGATCAGCACCGGGATGTGCTGGCGGCCGTTGTGCACGGCGATCGTCAGTCCCACCATCTCCGGCACCACCATCGAGCGGCGCGACCAGGTCTTGATCGGCTTGCGGTCGTTCTTGGCAGAAGCCACCTGCACCTTCTTGGCGAGGTGCAGATCGACGAACGGACCCTTCTTCAGTGAACGTGGCATGTGTACTTACGCCCCTTAACGGATGCGGTTCTTACGGCGCTGGACGATCATGTTGTCCGTGCGCTTGTTGTGACGCGTCTTCAGGCCCTTGGTCTGCTGACCCCAGGGCGAGACCGGGTGCGGGTTGCCCTGCCCGGACTTGCCCTCGCCGCCACCGTGCGGGTGATCGACGGGGTTCATCGCCAGTCCGCGCACCGTCGGGCGGATGCCGCGCCAGCGCTTGGCGCCGGCCTTGCCGTAGCTGCGCAGGTTGTGCTCATCGTTGCCGACCTCGCCGATGGTGGCGCGGCAGTCGACGTGCACCTTGCGGGTCTCACCCGACTTCAGGCGCAGGTACGCGTAGATGCCCTCGCGCGAGGTGAAGCTCACCGAGGAGCCGGCGCTGCGGGCCATCTGGCCGCCGCGGCCGGGCTTCATCTCCACGTTGTGAATGATCGAGCCGACCGGGATGTGGCGCAGAGTCATGGCATTGCCCGACTTGATCGGGGCCTCGGCGCCCGAGCGCACCTCGTCCCCGGGCTTCATGCCCTTGGTGGCGAGGATGTAGCGCCACTCGCCGTCCGAGTACTTCACCAGCGCGATGTAGCTGGTGCGGTTCGGATCGTACTCGAGGCGCTCGACGACACCGGCGATGCCGTCCTTGTCGCGCTTGAAGTCGATCAGGCGGTACTTCTGGCGCGACCCGCCGCCGTGGTGGCGCGTGGTGATGCGGCCGAAGTGATTGCGCGCGCCGGTCTTGTTCTGGTGCGCGGTAAGTGACTCGAGCGGGCCGCCCTTGTGCAGGTGCGAGCGATCGATCTTGGTGAGCGAGCGCGTACCCGGAGTTCTTGGCTTGTACTTGATGAGAGCCATGGTGGGTCCTTCAGGCCTTCGCGCGGGCTTCGTAGTCGATCGTCTGCCCGGCGACGAGGCTCACGTAGGCCTTCTTCCAGTCCTGCGTGCGGCCGGTGGTCTTGCCGAAGCGGCGGGTCTTGCCCGGCTCATTGACGACCTGCACGCCCGCGACCTTGACGTCGAACATCAGCTCGACGGCCTTCTTCACGTCCGTCTTGGTGGCCTCACGGCGCACCTTGAAGGTGTACTGGTTGTGGTTCTGCATCGCGAGCGAGGTCTTCTCGGTCACGTGCGGAGCGATCAGCACGCTCATCAGCTGTTCGCGGTTCATTGCAGGCGCTCCTCGATCAGCTTCACCGCACCGACGGTCATCAGCACCTTGTCGTAGGCGGCGAGCGCCAGCGGGTTGAGCGCCGTCACTTCGATCACCTCGACATGCGCCAGGTTGCGCGCGGCGAGGTAGAGCTTCTCGTCCGTCGCCTCGACCACGATCAGCACCGAGGAGAGCGACCACTCCTTGAGCTGGTTGGCGAGCAGGCGCGTCTTGGGAGCCTCGAGCGCGATGCCATCGGTCACCAGCAGGCGCTCCGTGCGCGCGAGCTCCGAGAGCATCGAGCGGATGGCGCCGCGGTACATCTTGCGGTTCACCTTCTGCGCGAAGTCACGCGGCTTGGCCGCGAAGGTGCGGCCGCCACCGACCCAGATGGGCGAGCGGCTGGAGCCGGCACGCGCCTGGCCGGTGCCCTTCTGCGCGTGGGGCTTGCGGCCACCGCCGCGCACTTCGGCGCGCGACTTCTGTGCCTTGGTGCCCGCACGACCGGCATTGCGGTAGGCGGTGAGGACCTGGTGCACCAGGGCCTCGTTGAACTTGTGGCCGAAGGCGGCCTCGGAAACTTCCAGCGCGGCCGAGCCGTTGACGAGCTTCAGTTTCATGGCTTACTTCTTCCCCGCCTTGGCCGGGTCCTTCGACGGGGCATTGCCGACCTTCAGCGGTGCCACTGTCTTGCGGTTGGCGCGGCGCCCGGCCTTGAGCGAGGCACGCACGATCACCTGGCCGCCCTCGGAGCCGGCAACGGCGCCACGGACCAGCAGCAGGTTGCGGTCGAGGTCCACGCCCACGACCTTGAGGTTCTCGGTGGTGCGGCGCACCACACCCATGTGGCCGGACATGCGGCGGCCCTTGAAGACGCGTCCGGGGGTCTGGCGCTGGCCGATGGAGCCCGGGGAGCGGTGCGACACGGACACGCCGTGGGTCGCCGGCAGGCCGCCGAAGTTGTGGCGCTTCATGACGCCGGCGAAGCCCTTGCCGATGGTGGTGCCCGTGACGTCGACCTTCTCGCCTTCCTTGAACAGGTCGACCTTGAACTCGGTGCCTGCGGCAACCTCGGTCTTGTCGGCCTCGGCCAGGCGGAACTCGACGAGTCCCTTGCCAGGGGCGACGCTGGCGCGCGCGTAGTGCCCCGTGACGGCCTTGGAATAGAGCGAGGGCCGGCGGGTGCCGTAGGTGACCTGCACCGCACGGTAGCCGTCCTTGTCCTTGCCCTTCACCTGGGTGACCCGGTTCGGGAGAACCTCGATCACGGTGACGGGCACTGTTTCACCAGCATCCGTGAAGATGCGGGTCATGCCGACTTTGCGGCCGACCAGTCCGATTGCCATATCCTTCCTCTCTCAATCCCGTAGAGCGCTGCGATTGGCGCCCCGGGGCCACTGGCACCGAGCGTAAGTTATTGACACGACAAGAGATTTACGCAAAGCCGGGAGGCCCGCGTCCGTCTCGAGTGGTCTTGGAGCCATTGCTCCAACCTCGCCCGATGCCGCTTCAAGCGACTGCCCCCACCTTGCGGCGGGGGCTAAAAAGGGCGCGCAGTATAGGCGCGGCCCGTTCTGTAATCAATCCCGGATAGGGGGCGTCGCGAAGGGCCCGGGTGCCATCTACATGCCGAAGGCGGCGCGCAGGAAGGCGTCACTGCGCGAGAGCAGCTCCGCCCGGGCTTTCGAGTCATCCAGCTGATGATCGAGCCCCTCCCAGGTCACCAGAGTGGATCTGCCACCTGCGGACTTCAAGGCCGAGTCCATGCGCTGCGACTGCTCGAGGTACACGTTGGCGTCCATCGTGCCCTGAAAGAGGAGGACCGGCGCTTTGATGCGGTCCGCATGCTCGGCCGGGGAGCCCTCGCGCGCAGTCGCCCCCTCTCCGATGAACTCGCTGACCAGGGCGAAGTTGCTCCAGCGCCGGTACTGCTCCCGCAGTGCCGGCAGGTCTGTGACCGGGGCGACCGCGATGACTGCCTTGAAGAGCGCCGGGTCGGTCACTGCCGACTGCAGCGCGGCGTAGCCCCCGTAGGACCAGCCGAAGATCCCAAGCTTCGCAGGATCTGCCCCCTCCTTGACCAGCCAGCGCCCGGCGTCTAGCACGTCGCCGATCGCCACGTTCCAGGCACGAAAGCCGTTGTCACGGAACCAGGCGTCTCCGTAACCCCAGGAGCCGCGAAAATTCGGTTGCAGTACCGCATAGCCGCGGTTGGCAAAGAACTGTGCGAGCCAGTCGAACCCCCAGACATCGCGCTCGCTCGGGCCGCCGTGGGGCATGACGAGCGCCGGAAGGCCCTTCACGCTCTGCGCTCCGGGCGGGAGCGTCAGATAACCGGGGATCTTCGTACCGTCCGTAGCCGTGTAGGTAACCGGCTGTACGCTGGCTAGCTTCACCCCCTCCAGCTGGCTACGTGCCAGCAGCAGAGTCTGCAGCTGGTGTGATTTGCGATCGAACAGGTAATAGACGCCCGGATCAACGTCGGTGCTCGTCAGCACCAGCATGCGTGTCTCATCTTGGCTGGCGTCGACGATATTCAAGGGGGCATGCAGCGCCTTGTGCAGGGAGTCGAGCAGGGTCTTGATCTCGGGCGCGAAGTACTCGCCGTGCCGGAAGTCAGTGTAATAGGTGACGCCCACCACACGATGCTGCCGCCCGAACATCATGAGGTGGGCAACATCGACTTCAGGGTTTGCGTACACGAGCTGTTCGGCCCGCGAGGAGTCGAGCGTCATGGTGTAAAGCGCCATGCGGCCATCGAGCTTCTTGACCCCGTAAGCCAGGTTGTGTTCGGGGTCGATCGCCAGCGGACGGAAGCCGGTGTGGTCCGTGCCCTGGTAGGTGCTCAGCGGCTGTAAGTCCTCGGAATCCACCGGATGGAACTCGTATTGGGTGATCCCGGTGTCCCCGCTGGCGGTCGTTTCCCGGTTGGCGACGATCCGCACGTGGCCACGACCGTCGCTGATGTACTCGACGGCGTTGCGACGCGGCGGCTCCATGCGATGACTCTGCAGGGTGCGCGTATCCACGACATCGACACCGAGCCCGCTGTCTTTCGAGCCAAGACGGGTGCCGATCGAGTCGTTCGGGAGATACACGCGCGTCATCAGCACTGAGGCATCGGTTTCCGGGAGCCAGTCGATCACTTCTCCGCCACCCGTGAGCAACCCGTGCGTGTGCTCGGTCTGCTGGTTGCTGAGCGTCTTGGGATTGGAGCCGTCGGCATTGATGGCCAGGAGGCGCGTGAACGACAGGGGGCCGAGCTCGGCGTCCTTTGCAAGGATGTAGATCTGGCACACCAGCCGATCGTTCGACACCCAGCCGCACGAGCGTATCCGTTCGGGCGCGCCGCTGGCGGAGAGTGCCGCCTTGGGCTTTGCATCCTTCGCAAGACTCAGCGTATAGACCACGGCGCCCTGCCCGGCTGCCGGGCCGATCCAGGCCAGATTCTGGCCATCCGGTGACAGTTTGAGGTCGATGACGCTCGGTCGCGCGCCGAAGGCCGCGGCGGCGTCGAAAGGCGCGCCTTCGGAGAACGCCAGGGTGGGTGCAACAACAACAAAGAACGCCGCCAGTACCGGATTGATGCGTCGCATTCGGCCAGCTCCAGAACTTAAGGGCAGAGCGCCCAAATACTGCTGTCTCGGGCCGGATGATACTCTCACGCCTCAGTCCAAGTTCACCGAGCGGGACCGGGCTGACATAACAACCGGACTGGCGGCCGAGTCCGTGCCCCGGCACTCTCGAAGTGACAGTGATGACGCGATATGTGCGCTCGGTTTTCCTGTACGAACGTGGATCGCTGGCCCCAAATGCCCTGACCCCCACCCATCCCGTGATTGTGAGCACGCTGACCGGGCATGCGGAGATCCGCTACAGCGCGTAGCGCCGATCCGTGCTTCCCAAACGAACGCGCCGCGGAAAACCGCGGCGCTTTCATTCAGCAAGCCGCCGGCGGTGCCGGCGGTGCGCTCTTTCAGTTCAGCGCGATTTTGACTTCGACGCCCGCAGGCAGCTCGAGCTTCATGAGCGCGTCCACGGTCTTGTCCGTCGGGTTCACGATGTCCATGAGGCGCTTGTGCGTGCGCAGCTCGAACTGGTCGCGCGCGTCCTTGTCCGCGTGCGGGGAGACGAGCACGGTGAAGCGCTCCATCTTGGTCGGCAGCGGTACCGGGCCCTTGACGGTGGCGCCGGTGCGCTTGGCCGTCTCGACGATCTCGCGGGCAGATGAGTCGATCAGGCGGTGGTCGAACGCCTTGAGGCGGATACGGATGTTCTGGTTAGCCATTGCGCTCACTCCACTCGCTGCAGTTCGACGTCAATCACTTCAGGATCTTCGAGACGACGCCTGCGCCGACGGTCTTGCCACCCTCGCGGATCGCAAAGCGCAGTCCCTCTTCCATCGCGATCGGGCTGATCAGCTCGACCGTCATCTTGATGTTGTCACCGGGCATGACCATCTCCACGCCCTCGGGCAGCTCGATCAGTCCCGTCACGTCCGTCGTGCGGAAGTAGAACTGCGGCCGGTACCCCTTGAAGAACGGCGTGTGCCGCCCGCCCTCCTCCTTGGACAGCACGTACACCTCGCACTCGAAGTTGGTGTGCGGGGTGATGGAACCGGGCTTCGCCAGCACCTGGCCGCGCTCGACTTCCTCGCGCTTCGTGCCGCGCAGCAGCACGCCCACGTTGTCGCCCGCCTGCCCCTCGTCCAGGAGCTTCCTGAACATCTCCACACCCGTGCAGATGGTCTTGGTCGTGGCCTTCAGACCCACGATCTCCACCTCATCGTTCACCTTCACGATGCCGCGCTCGATACGACCCGTCACCACCGTGCCACGCCCGGAGATCGAGAACACGTCCTCCACCGGCATCAGGAAGGGCTTGTCCACCTCGCGCTTGGGCACCGGGATGTACTGGTCCATCTCCTCCACCAGCTTCACCACCGAGGGCACGCCGATGTCGCTCTTGTCACCCTCGAGCGCCTTCAACGCAGACCCGATCACGATCGGGGTCTTCTCGCCGGGGAACTTGTAGGTCGTCAAGAGCTCGCGCACTTCCATCTCAACGAGCTCCAGCAGCTCCTTGTCGTCCACCATGTCGGCCTTGTTCATGTACACCACGATGTACGGAACACCCACCTGGCGCGCCAGCAGAATGTGCTCGCGCGTCTGCGGCATCGGGCCATCGGCCGCCGATACCACCAGGATCGCCCCGTCCATCTGCGCCGCACCCGTGATCATGTTCTTCACGTAGTCCGCGTGCCCGGGGCAGTCCACGTGCGCGTAGTGCCGGTTCTTGGACTGGTACTCCACGTGCGCCGTGGAAATCGTGATGCCGCGCGCCTTCTCTTCCGGCGCCTTGTCAATCTGGTCGTACGCCATGAACTGGCCACCGTACGTCTCGGCCATCACCTTCGTCAGCGCCGCCGTCAAAGTCGTCTTGCCGTGGTCCACGTGACCAATCGTGCCAACGTTCACGTGGGGCTTGCTGCGCTCGAATTTCTCTTTGGACATGGCGTACTTCCTCGGCTCTTAACTTTGCTTACCAGTTACTTCTTGATGATGCCGTCGGCGATATTCGGCGGCACTTCCATATACTTCGCGAATTCCATCGTGAACGTGGCGCGACCCTGGCTCATGGAGCGCACGGTCGTGGCGTAGCCGAACATCTCCGACAGCGGCACGTCCGCGGCAATGGCCTTGCCCGAGGGCGTCTCGTCCATGCCGGTGATCTGCCCGCGCCGGCGGTTGAGGTCACCGATCACGTCGCCGGAGTATTCCTCCGGGGTTACGACCTCGACCTTCATGATGGGTTCCAGCAGCACGGGCTTCGCGCGCCTGAAACCTTCCTTGAAGCCCATCGAGCCTGCGATCTTGAAGGCCATCTCGTTCGAGTCGACGTCGTGGTAGGAGCCGTCGAACACGGTGACCTTCACGTCCACCACCGGATAGCCGGCGATGACACCCGTGTCGACCGCTTCCTTGATGCCCTTGTCCACGGCCGGGATGTACTCGCGCGGCACGGCGCCACCGACGATCCCGTTGATGAACTCGTAGCCCTTGCCCTGCTCGTTCGGCTCGATCTTCAGCCACACATGGCCGTACTGGCCGCGGCCGCCGGACTGGCGCACGAACTTGCCTTCGCTCTCGACCTTGGCGCGGATCGTCTCGCGGTAGGCGACCTGGGGCTTGCCGACGTTGGCATCGACGCTGAACTCGCGCTTCATGCGGTCAACGATGATCTCCAGGTGCAGCTCGCCCATGCCGGAGATGATGGTCTGCGAGGACTCCGGGTCCGTGTGCACGCGGAAGGAGGGGTCCTCCTTTGCCAGGCGCTGCAGCGCGAGTCCCATCTTCTCCTGGTCGGCCTTGGTCTTGGGCTCCACGGCGACGGAGATCACCGGGGCCGGGAATTCCATCTTCTCCAGCGTGATGACCTTCTCGAGGTCGCACAGCGTGTCGCCGGTGATGACGTCCTTCAGTCCCACCGCCGCGGCGATGTCGCCGGCGCGCACTTCCTTGATCTCGGTGCGCTCGGAGGCGTGCATCTGCAGCAGGCGCCCGATGCGCTCCTTCTTGCCCTTGGTCGGCACGTACACGGTATCGCCCGAGTTGAGGACGCCCGAATAGACGCGGAAGAAGGTGAGGTTGCCGACGAACGGGTCATTGAGGATCTTGAACGCGAGCGCTGAAAACGGCGCAGCGTCACTCGCCTTGCGGGTGTCGGGCTGGCCACGGTCGTTCAGCCCCTTGACGTCGGGCATCTCGATCGGGCTCGGCATGAACTCGATGATCGCATCGAGCAGCGCCTGCACACCCTTGTTCTTGAAGGCAGTGCCGCACATGCACAGCACGATCTCGTTCCTGATCGAGCGCGCGCGCAGGCCCTCGCGGATCTCCTTCTCGGAGAGCTCCTCGCCCTCGAGGTACTTGCGCATCAGCTCGTCGTTGGCCTCGGCCGCCGACTCGATCATCTTGGTGCGGTATTCCTCGGCCTGCGCCTGCAGGTTCGCGGGGATCTCGCGGTACTCGAACTTCATCCCCTGGGTTTCCATGTCCCAGTAGATGGCCTTCATGCGGATGAGGTCGATGACCCCCTCGAAATTGTCCTCGGCGCCGATCGGGATCTGGATGACCACCGGGTTGGCACGCAGGCGCGACCTGATCTGGTCGACGCAGCGGAAGAAGTTGGCACCGGCACGGTCCATCTTGTTGACGAACGCAATGCGCGGCACGCGGTACTTGTTCATCTGCCGCCATACCGTCTCGGACTGCGGCTGCACGCCGGAGACCGCGCAGAACAGCGCCACGGCGGAATCGAGCACGCGCAGCGAACGCTCCACCTCGATGGTGAAGTCGACGTGCCCCGGGGTGTCGAGGATGTTGATGCGGTGCTCGGGGAAGGACTGGTCCATGCCCTTCCAGAAGCAGGTGGTCGCAGCGGCGGTAATGGTGATGCCGCGCTCCTGCTCCTGCTCCATGTAGTCCATCACGGCCGCGCCGTCGTGGACCTCACCGATCTTGTGCGAAACGCCCGTGTAGAAAAGGATGCGCTCGGTCGTCGTCGTCTTGCCCGCGTCAATGTGGGCAGAGATGCCGATGTTCCGATAACGCTCGATGGGCGTCGCACGGGCCACAGTTCAGATACCCTTTCGCTTACCAGCGATAATGGGCGAAGGCCTTGTTGGCCTCCGCCATACGATGCGTGTCTTCGCGCTTGCGGACGGCCGCGCCCCGGTTCTCGGAGGCGTCCATCAGTTCGTGCGCCAGGCGGAATGCCATGGTCTGCTCGCTGCGGTCGCGGGCAGCCTCGATGACCCAGCGCATGGCCAGTGTCTGGCGGCGGGTGGAGCGAACTTCAACCGGCACCTGGTAGGTTGCGCCACCGACGCGGCGCGACTTCACCTCGACCACGGGCTTGACGTTGTCGAGGGCGGTGGCCAGCACCTCGATGGCATCGCCACCCTGCTTGCCGGTCTTCTCGCTGATGCGGTCGAGGGCGCCGTAGATGATGCGCTCGGCGGCCGACTTCTTGCCGCTCTTCATGACGACGTTCATGAACTTGGCAAGCATCTCGTTGTTGAACTTCGGGTCCGGGAGGATGGTGCGGACCGGGGCTTGGGCACGACGGGACATGGCTTAGATACCCCTTACTTCTTCGGGCGCTTGGCGCCGTACTTGGAACGGCTCTGCTTGCGCTCGGCGACGCCGGCACAGTCGAGCGTGCCGCGCACCGTGTGGTAGCGCACGCCGGGCAGGTCCTTGACGCGGCCGCCGCGAATGAGCACCACCGAGTGCTCCTGCAGGTTGTGGCCTTCGCCGCCGATGTAGCTCGTCACCTCGTAGCCGTTGGTGAGCCGCACGCGGCACACCTTACGCAGTGCCGAGTTCGGCTTCTTGGGCGTCGTGGTGTACACGCGCGTGCATACGCCGCGCTTCTGGGGAGAAGCCCCGAGCGCCGGTACCTTGGTTTTCTCTGCCTTCGTCCGGCGTGGCTGCCGGATGAGCTGACCCGTGGTCGCCATCGTTGTCTTACTCTCCAAAGCGCTGCGGGAGTTTTTGGGACTCGCGCGATAAAGCGACTTCCGAAGACCACCGGGCCGCCTGCGTGAGGCGGCCCGGTCATCTGGAAGTCGCTGTTTCCGGTGCCGGCGATTAAGAAGGGCCGGCCCGACAAAGGCCGGCGATTCTAGGTACGGCCCTAGTGAGTGTCAACCGGCAGCAAAATCCCTTTTATAGGATAATGAGCCCGGCGGGTGCAGGCGCCTCAAGACGCAGCCAGCCCGCGGCAAGAACCAAACGAATTCAGCCTCGCATGGGGCCACAGGGACTAAGTGCGTAAACCGCTCCTGGCGAGCTGGCTCCTGAGCCTGGCTGCCGCGATTCCTTTATATGGGGTCCTGGCTGCAGCGCCGCAAGGGACTTCTGCCGCCCCGGAAACCGCCCCAACCGGCCAGGTACCGCTGGAGACCCGGATCCTCGACTCGCAGGTCCCGGCTCCGGGGCCCGACGCCGTGGCCGCAGGGGCGCTGGAGGACCACTTCGGTCCCTTCGCCAGTCTGGGTTCCCATTTCCTTAATGGAATCAGGTGGTTCCGGATTAGCCCCCCCGATACCGCGACCCCCGGAGGCACGCCGGTGCTGGTGGCGCGCTCCGGAATGGACCAGGCGGTAGAAGTGTGGGGTCGCCAGGGCGGCGTCCTCGTGCCCCTCGGGATAACCAGCGTGGTGCCGAAGTTCGGTGGCGCCGAGGACAAGGTATTCGCCCTGCCCTCCAGTCTCGACCCGGGACAGCCCCTCTACGCCCGGGTCACCCGCAGTGGCCGGGCGGTCACGGACCTGCACTTCTCGTCCTCGACCCTCAAGTACGTGCTCGACGGGGCGGCCGCCCACGCCCGGGCGATCGCCCTCGCCTTCGGCGCCCTCATGGCCATGGCCATCTCCGCCCTGCTGATCCGCCTGGTCCTGAAGGACCAGATCTACCCCCTGTACGGGGCGGTGTTCCTGCTACAGGCAATTTATCTGGCCTACTTCTCCGGCCAGGGCTTCAGCTGGCCGCTCCTGAGCTGGGCGCGGCCCTTCGCCAACTACGCCTACAACGTGCCGGTGGCCGTCAGTGCCGCCGCCGCGGCGCTGTTCGTGCGCGAGTTCGCCAACCTCAAGGTCTTCTCGCCCCGCATCTACCGGATCTTCGGCTGGCTGGCGATCGCCTTCGGGGTACTGACACTCTCCAACGGCCTGCGCGCCTTCGGCTTCGGGATGATCGTCGCCCGCGCCGGCGACCTCATGTTCGTGGGCTCGGCGATCTTCACGATGGTGGTCGCCTTCCTCGCCTGGCGGCGCGGCGGCAACCGCGCGGCGGGGTGGTTCCTGATCGCCTGGAGCCTCCTGTGCATCTTCCAGATCCTGACGGCGCTAAGGCTGCTCTACACGCGCGCCGACAGCGCGGAGGGCCTGGTGTACTACGGGCTGGCGCCCTCGATGGTGGCCGCTGCGGTCCTGATCGCGCTCGGCGTCTCCGATCACGTACGCCAGCAGTCCCTCGCCCTGACCGATGCCGAGCGGCGCGCGCAGACCGACCCGCTGACCGGGGTGCTCAACCGCCGCTCGCTCATCGAGCGGCTCGATGCAGCCTGCGTGCGCGCCCGGGCGCGGGGCCTGCCGATCTCGGTGCTGTTCCTGGACCTGGACCATTTCAAGCAGATCAACGACACCTTCGGGCACGCGGCCGGAGATGCCTGCCTCGCCGGCATCATCCCGCCGATCCAGGCGGAGCTGCGCCAGTCGGACGTCATCGGCCGCTACGGTGGCGAGGAGTTCGTGGTCATCCTCTACGGCGCCGATGCGGCGGCCGCCTACCCGATCGCCGAGCGCATCTGCCGCCGGGTGTCGGACATCCGCATCGAGGGCTTCGGGGCCGCGGTGCGGCTCACCTGCAGCATCGGTGTGGCCGCTTCCGACACGCTCGAGGTGTGGGGACAGCACCTGATCGCGCACGCCGACACTGCCGTGTACGCCGCCAAGCGCTCCGGGCGCAACCAGGTCCAGGTCGCCGCCTCGCTCGCGGCCTGAGGGCTTGGCCATGATCATCCGCACCGCGGTGGCGAGCGACGTGCCGCCGCTGCTGTCACTGGTGCGCCGCTACTGGGAATTCGAGGGCATCGCGGGCTTTGACGCCCTGCGCGTGGAGCTGCTGCTGCAGCGGCTCGTGGGATCCCCCGGGCTCGGCGAGATCTTCGTGGCCGTGAACGGCGCGCAGCTCTGCGGCTATCTCGCCCTGGTGCACGTCTTCAGCCTCGAGCACGGCGGACTCATGGCCGAGATCGACGAATTCTTCGTGCTGCCCGCGGCGCGCGCCCAGGGCGTGGGCGGGCGGTTGCTCGCCGCCGCGGAGCAGGCGCTGCGACAGCGCGGCTGCGTGCGCCTGCAGCTGCAGCTCGGGGTCGCAAACGCCGCGGCGCGCAGCTTCTACGAGCGCCGCGGCTACGGCGGCCGCGCCGGTTACCAGCTCCTCGACAAGCCGCTGTGACTGCCTGACCGCTCGCAGCGCTCGCTCTGTCGCATAGCGCGGGTGGCGGCCGCAGCGCTCCCGCCATAATCGCGGCTCAACAAACCGACCGAGGAGTCAGCGCCCATGACCGCCCTACATCGCGCACGCCGCCTGCCGCTGCTCGCAGCGTTCCTCAGCCTGGCCTGCCTCGCGAGCGGCAGCCTGTGGGCGGACATCTACGACGACGCCGTGGCCCATAAGGGCCGCTCGGAGAAGGACCTGAAGCGCGATGCGCGCGATCAGCCGGCGCAGATCCTGCGTCTCTCGGGCATCGGCCCGGGGTGGAAGGTCGGGGACTTCATGGGCGCCAACGGCTACTACAGCGAACTGCTTAGCTATGTCGTCGGCCCGCGCGGGCACGTCTACCTGCTCAACAACGTCGCCTACGACGACTGGAGCGAGGGTCACTGGAAGGAGCGTATCGATGATGGGCGGCTGCCCAATGTCGAGCATCGCACCGTCGACTTTGAGCGCCTCAACCTGCCGACCCGGTCGCTCGACGCGATGCTCATGATCAAGGTCTACCACGACCTTTACTGGGTCGATGATGACCCGAAGGATCACTGGCCGAAGTTCAACGTCGATCGCGTGCTGCGCGAGGTGACGCGCGTCATGAAGACCGGCGGCATCCTGGTGGTCGAGGACCACTCGGCCAAGCCTGGCACCGGCAGCTCTGCAGCCGGCGACCTGCACCGCATCGATGAGGCCTACACGGTGGCACAGTTCCAGAAGTACGGCTTCAAGCTCATCGGCAAGAGCGACGCCCTGCGCCAGCCGGACGACGCGCGCGACCAGATCACTTACAAGGGACCGATGGTGGGCAAGACCGACCGATTCGTGCTGGTGTTTCGCAAGGTCGACTGAAGAAACGGCCCTGACCGGCGGCGCGGGCGCGGCCGCACCAGCTGCTCATCGCGCGCGGCGCGGTGACTCTCGCGCGGCAGGCCGTAGAATGGCGGCCGTTGCCCTCACACTTCGGCCACCAGGTGGAAGATCCCTACGAGCTGGCGCGCTTCGTGAAGGCGCAGGAGACGTGCTACCCCCGGGCACTCGCTGAGCTCGCCCAGGGCGCAAAGCGCTCGCACTGGATGTGGTTCATCTTCCCGCAGCTCAAGGGCCTGGGGAGCAGCCCCACGGCTGTCGCCTTCGCCATCAGCTCGCTCGCCGAGGCGCGCGCCTACCTTGCGCACCCACTGCTCGGTGCGCGCCTGCGCGAATGCACGCGATGCATGCTGGCGCTGCCTGACAGCACGGCAGAGGAAGTCTTCGGGCACCCCGACGACCTGAAGTTCCGCTCCTGCATGACGCTCTTCGCTCACGCCGACCCGGACGGCCCGTGGCGCGCGGCGCTTGAGCGGTATTTCGCGGGTGCGGAGGACCCCCGCACCCGCGAACTTCTTACTTAGGCTTGCGGAATTTCAGGATGAACTGGTCGGTGTGGCCGCGGACCGAGGCATCGAACACCTTGGCGGTGCGCGGGTCGTCCTTGTTGCGCAGCACCTCGCTTGCGCCCTCGAACTTGAAGCCCGCCGCCTCGACTTCCTTGCGCACCGCCTGCTCATCGATGCGGTGCAGCGTCGAGGTGTCACGGAAACCCGAGCCGGCCTCGGCCGAGTGATCGAGAACGATGTAGACGCCGCCCGGCCGCAGCGCCTGGAACACCACCTTGTCGAAGTCGCCGACACTGGTGTCGGGGATGTTGTGCAGGTCGTGGTAGTTCTGCGAGGTCCAGACCACGTCGACGGGCTCGGGCAGGGTGAACTGCAGCAGCTGCTTGGCCGGCTGTGCCACCACCGTGACGTTGGCGTAATGCGGATCGGCGGCGATCGCCTTCACCGCAGCCGCGCGATCGGGCGCATCCGCAGGCGCCGTGTCGGGCTTGGCGGGCGCCAGCGCGTACACCTTCCCCTTCGGCCCCACGGCGACGCTGAACAGGCGCGTGAAGTAGCCGCCCCCGGGAAGCAGGTCGACCACCTTGGCGCCGGGCTTGACGCCGGCGAAGGCCAGCATGGCGGCGGGCTTGCGCTCCGCATCGCGCGCGGTGTCGGCCTCGGGACGCGCCCCATCGGAGACCGCTGCCGTTATGTATGCAGGCTGCGCGCCCTGGGCGCCGAGCGCTGCGAGTGCGAGGGCGGCCCCGCTCGCGAGCATCGATGTCTTGAACATGTGTGTCTCCGTGAAAATCCGTGCGGCACTTTAGCAGTCCTGAGGATAAGTAAGATGCGGCGGGAACGGGAGCGCTGCCGTTTCTGTGTCAGAATCCTTCCGCATTCGTCCCGGCTTCCTATCCAAATGTAAACGAGCTCCCATGACACGCAGAGTCCCGCACCTCCTCCTGTCACTCGTCCTGCTGGTCCTCGCCACCGGCGCGACGGCCGCCAACGCCGCCGCCCAGGAGACCATCAGCCATGCCGCCGAGGCGGCAGTGGTCAAGGTGTTCTCGACGATGCGGCGCCCCGATGTCGCGAAGCCCTGGGCCAAGCAGGCGCCGGCGGACGCCACCGGCAGCGGTGTCATCATCGCCGGCCACCGCATCCTCACCAATGCCCACGTGGTCGCCTATGCCAGCCAGGTGCAGGTGCAGGGCAACCAGTCCGGTGACAAGGTGCCCGCCACGGTCGAATTCTTCGCGCCGGGCATCGATCTTGCGGTGCTGAAGCTCGAGGACGAGTCCTTCTTCAACGACCGCCCGGCACTGCCGCGCGCCAAGAGCCTGCCGCAGGTGAAGGATGCGGTGTATGCCTACGGCTTCCCGACCGGGGGCACGTCGCTGTCGATCACCCGCGGCATCGTCTCGCGCATCGAGTTCGTGCCCTACAACTACCTGACCTCGGGGCTGCGCATCCAGATCGACGCGGCCCTCAACCCCGGCAACAGCGGGGGCCCGGCGGTCGCGGACGGCAAGATGATCGGCCTGGCCTTCAGCCACCTGCAGGGCTCGGAGAACATCAGCTACATCATCCCTAACGAGGAGATCGACCTGTTCCTGGCCGACATCGCCGACGGCAAGTACGACGGCAAGCCGGCCATGTACGACACGCTGCAGACGCTCGAGAACCCGGCGCTGCGCGGCTACCTGAAGCTCGACCCTACGGTGAAGGGGATGATCGTCAGCCGCCCCGATGAGGGCGTCCCTAACAACCCGCTCAAGCAGTGGGACGTCATCACCCGCATCGGCGACACCGAGATCGACGATGAGGGCATGGTCAAGCTCGCAAACAACCTGCGCGTGAACTTCTTCTACATGATCCAGAAGACGGCGCAGAACGGCACCGTACCGCTCGCAGTGGTGCGCGCCGGCAAGAAGATGAACGTGGCGATGCCGGTGCCCACGCACCGGCCGCTCCTGGTCGAAGGTCTGCAGGGCCTGTACCCGTCCTACTTCATCTACGGGCCGCTGGTGTTCTCGCGCGCCTCGATCGAGGCGCTGGCGCTCACGCGCCAGCGCGGCGGCTTCAGCCCGGTGCTGGCACGCCTGGCGGACCCGCCCACGGCCGAACGCCCCGAGCTCGTCATCATCTCCTCCCCGCTGTTCCCGCACGCGCTCTCCAAGGGCTACTCCAACCCGACCGGGCAGATCGTGGACTCGGTGAACGGCGTGCCGGTGAAGAGCCTGGCGCAGCTCGTGGCCTACCTGCGCGACCTCAAGGACGAGTACGTGGTCATCAACTTCGACGGCCTGGTCAGCGAGGGGCTGGTGTTCCCGCGCGCCAAGCTGGTCGCGGCCACCGAGGAGATCCTCACGGACAACGGCGTGCGCGAGGAAGGCTCGGCCGACATGATGAAGATCTGGCAGGCGGGGAATTAGGCCTCAGCCGCGCTGCACGAACAGGATCGTGCCTCCGGTGACGGGCGTGCGCAGTGGGGCGCACCCCGTCTAGGGCACCTGCGGCGCAGCGGCCAGGCGGCGCTCGAGCCGCTCGCGCACCAGCGGCCACTCCCCGGCGAGGACCGAGTAGCGCGCCGAGTCGCGTGGCCTCAGGTCCGCCGACAGCCGGTGGGCCCGCAGTACTCCCTCGAAGCGCGCTCCGATGCGCAGCAGCGCATTGCGCGAGCGCTCGTTGCGCGCATCGGTGTGGAAGCACACCCGCTGCATGCCCCAGACCTCGAAGGCGTGGCGCAGCATCAGCAGCTTCGCCTCGGTGTTGATCGGGGTGCGCACCGCGCCCGAGTTCAGCCAGGTGTAGCCGATCTCGCAGCCATCGGGACCCGGGTGCGCCGCCGCGACGTCCGCGGGCCAGGGCCAGTGCTCGATGAGGAAGAAACGCGTCGAGCCCACCACGGTGGCATCGCTCCTGCGCACGGTGGCAAAGGGCTGCGCGGTGCCCGCCGCACGCCAGCGCAGCGCCGTCTGCACGTACTCGTCCATCTGCGCGACCGTGCTCGGCACGGTGGTCCAGCGGAACAGCTCCCCCTCCCCCTGGGCAGCCCTCACCAGCGCCGGGACGTGCGCCGCCTCGAGCGGCTCGAGGCGCACGTAGGAACCTTCCAGCAGGGGCGCATCCGGCACCGGGCGACCTCGTGTCATCCAAAAAAAACGGGCCGGGAGGATGCCCCCCGGCCCGCTGGATGGTACCGCACCTCAAGGCCAGCAGCCTCGCGGTGCGCCACGCGCCCGTTGCCCGCTGCCTAGCTGGCAGCGCTCTCGGACTCCTCGCCGACGCTCGTCTCCTCGGCATCCGGCAGCCCGCCGCCGACGTCCATGAAGCTGCGGCGGTCGGAGCTCTCGAGCTTGCGGCGCCGCGAGGCATGGGCGGCGAAGCCCGTGCCCGCCGGGATGAGCCGGCCGACGATGACGTTCTCCTTGAGCCCGCGCAGGTCGTCCTTCAGGCCCCGCACCGCCGCTTCCGTCAGCACGCGGGTGGTCTCCTGGAACGACGCCGCGGAGATGAAGGACTCGGTGGCAAGCGATGCCTTGGTGATGCCGAGCAGCACCGGCTGCAGGCGGGCGGCCGCCTTGCCGTCGGTCGTGGCGCGATCGTTGATGTCGAGCGCACGCGCCCGGTCCAGCTGCTCACCGCGCAGCAGCGCCGTCTCACCGGCTTCCTGCACCTCGGTCTTGCGCAGCATCTGGCGGATGATCACCTCGATGTGCTTGTCGTTGATCTTCACGCCCTGCAGGCGGTAGACGTCCTGGATCTCGCGCACGAGGTAGTTGGCCAGCGCCTCGACTCCCTGCAGGCGCAGGATGTCGTGCGGGTTCGGCTCGCCGTCGGCGATGACTTCACCGCGTTCCACGGTCTCGCCCTCGAAGACGTTGAGCTGGCGCCACTTCGGGATCAGCTCCTCGTACTTCTCACCGTCGTCGGAGGTGATGATCAGGCGCCGCTTGCCCTTGGTCTCCTTGCCGAAGCTCGCAGTTCCGGACTTCTCGGCGAGGATCGCCGGGTCCTTCGGCTTGCGCGCCTCGAACAGGTCCGCAACACGCGGCAGACCGCCGGTGATGTCGCGGGTCTTGGAGGACTCCTGCGGGATGCGGGCGATGACATCGCCGACCGACACGCGGGCCCCGTCCTCGAGCGACACGAGCGCGCCCGCGGGCAGGGTGTACACGGCCGGGATCTCGGTGTTGGCGAAGGTGACTTCCTTGCCCTTGCTGTTCACCAGCTTGATGGTGGCGCGCACGTCCTTGCCGCCGCGCTGCTTGGTATCAAGCACCACGGTGGAGGACAGGCCGGTCACCTCGTCGACCTGTGACGTTACCGTCAGGCCATCCACGAAGTCCTGGAACTTCATGATGCCGGCGACCTCGGTCACGACCGGGTGGGTGTGCGGGTCCCAGGTGGCGATCACCTGGCCTGAGCCCACGGTGGCGCCTTCCTTGACGCTGATCACCGCGCCATAGGGGATCTTGTAGCGCTCGCGCTCGCGGCCGAAGTCATCGACCACGCCGAGCTCACCGGAGCGCGAGGTCGCGACCAGGTGGCCCTTCTCGTGCTGCACGGTCTTGATGTGATGGAAGCGGATCACGCCCTTGTTGCGCACCTCGACGGAGCTCGCCGCCGCGGCCCGCGATGCGGCACCACCGATGTGGAAGGTGCGCATGGTGAGCTGCGTGCCCGGCTCGCCGATCGACTGTGCGGCGATGACGCCCACGGCCTCGCCGATGGAGATCGGCCGGCCGCGCGCCAGATCGCGCCCGTAGCAGCGTGAGCACACCCCGTAGCGCGTCTTGCAGGTGATCGGGGAGCGCACGCTGATCTGGTCCACGCCCTCGGTCTCGAGCAGGCGTACCAGTTTCTCATCGAGCAGCGTGCCGACCTCGATCAGCACTTCCTTCGGGGCGCCCGGCTTCATGATGTCCTCGGCCAGCACGCGACCCAGCACGCGCTCACCCAGGGCCTCGACCACGTCGCCACCCTCGACCAGCGGGGCCATGGCGAGTCCTGTGGTCGTGCCGCAGTCCTCTTCCGTGACCACCAGGTCCTGGGCCACGTCGACCAGGCGGCGCGTCAGGTAGCCGGAGTTCGCGGTCTTCAGCGCCGTGTCCGCGAGGCCCTTGCGGGCGCCGTGGGTGGAGATGAAGTACTGCAGGACGTTCAGGCCCTCACGGAAGTTCGCCGTGATCGGCGTCTCGATGATCGAGCCGTCGGGCTTGGCCATGAGGCCGCGCATGCCGGCGAGCTGGCGGATCTGGGCCGCGGAACCGCGGGCGCCGGAGTCGGCCATCATGAAGATCGAGTTGAAGGACTTCTGCTTGTGCTGCTTGCCGCGCGTGTCGGTGGCGTCCTCCGAGCCGAGCTTCTCCATCATGGCCTTGGCCACCTGGTCATTGGCTCGCGACCAGATGTCGACCACCTTGTTGTAGCGCTCGCCGTTGGTGACGAGACCCGAGGCGTACTGGTCCTGGATCTCCTTCACCTCGTTGTCGGCCGCCGTCACGATGCGCGTCTTCTGCTCCGGGATGACGATGTCGTCGATGCCGAAGGAGACGCCAGCACGCGTGGCGTAGTGGAAGCCGGTGTACATGAGCTGGTCGGCGAACACGACCGTCTCCTTGAGGCCAAGCGCGCGGTAGCACGCATTGATCGTCGCGGAGATCGCCTTCTTCGTCATGTCCTGGTTGATCAGGTCGAACGACAGGCCCTTCGGCAGTATCTCGAACAGCAGCGCGCGGCCCACGGTGGTGTCCACCACGCGGTTGCGCTCGGTGAGCGTGCCGCCCTCGCCGCGGATGCTCTCGCGCAGGCGCACCTTGCACTTGGCCTGCAGGTCGACGCCACGGCTCTCGTAGGCACGGTGCACCTCACCGACGTCGGTGAAGTGCATGCCCTCGCCCTTGGCGCCGATGCGCTCGCGGGTCATGTAGTACAGGCCGAGCACCACGTCCTGGGAGGGCACGATGATCGGGTCGCCGTTGGCCGGCGACAGGATGTTGTTGGAGGACATCATGAGGGCGCGCGCTTCCAGCTGCGCCTCCAGCGACAGCGGCACGTGCACGGCCATCTGGTCGCCGTCGAAGTCCGCGTTGAACGCGGTGCACACCAGCGGGTGCAGCTGGATCGCCTTGCCCTCGACCAGCAGCGGCTCGAAGGCCTGGATGCCCAGGCGATGCAGGGTCGGGGCGCGGTTCAGCAGCACCGGGTGCTCGCGGATGACCTCCTCGAGGATGTCCCACACTTCCGGTCCCTCGCGCTCCACCAGGCGCTTGGCGGCCTTGATGGTCGAGGCCTCGCCGCGCAGCTGCAGCTTCTGGAAGATGAAGGGCTTGAAGAGCTCCAGCGCCATCTTCTTCGGCAGGCCGCACTGATGCAGGCGCAGCTGCGGGCCGACCACGATGACCGAGCGGCCCGAGTAGTCGACGCGCTTGCCGAGCAGGTTCTGGCGGAAGCGCCCCTGCTTGCCCTTGATCATGTCGGCGAGCGACTTCAGCGGGCGCTTGTTGGTGCCCGTGATGGCGCGTCCGCGGCGGCCGTTGTCCAGCAGCGCATCGACCGCTTCCTGCAGCATGCGCTTCTCGTTGCGCACGATGATGTCGGGCGCATTGAGCTCGAGCAGCCGCCGCAGGCGGTTGTTGCGGTTGATGACGCGGCGGTACAGGTCGTTCAGGTCCGAGGTCGCGAAGCGGCCGCCATCCAGCGGCACCAGCGGCCGCAGGTCCGGGGGCAGCACCGGCAGGACGGTCATGACCATCCACTCGGGCTTGTTGCCGGACTCGACGAACGACTCGATGAGCTTCAGGCGCTTGGAGAGGCGCTTGAGCTTGGTCTCGGATGAGGTGCCCGCCATCTCCTCGCGGACCTTGATGATCTCGGCCGGCAGCTCGATGGTGCGCATCAGCTCGTAGACGGCCTCCGCGCCCATGCGCGCGTCGAACTCATCGCCGTGCTCCTCGATCGCCTCGAGGTACATCTCGTCGGTGAGCAGCTGGCCGCGCTGCATCGGCGTCATGCCCGGGTCGATGACCACGAAGGCCTCGAAGTACAGCACGCGCTCGATCTCGCGCAGCGTCATGTCGAGCATGAGGCCGATGCGCGAGGGGAGCGACTTCAGGAACCAGATGTGGGCGGTCGGGCTCGCCAGCTCGATGTGGCCCATGCGCTCGCGGCGCACCTTGGACTGGGTCACTTCGACGCCGCACTTCTCGCACACCACGCCGCGGTGCTTCAGGCGCTTGTACTTGCCGCACAGGCACTCGTAGTCCTTCACGGGCCCGAAGATCTTGGCGCAGAACAGGCCGTCGCGCTCGGGCTTGAAGGTGCGGTAGTTGATGGTCTCGGGCTTCTTGACCTCACCATACGACCAGGCCCGGATCATCTCCGGGGACGCCAGCCCGATCTTGATCGAGTCGAAATGTTCGACCGGAGCGTGCTGCTTGAACAGTTTCAGTAGGTCTTTCATGGGTTAGTCCTGCTCCAGTTCCATGTTGATGCCGAGCGAGCGGATTTCCTTGACCAAGACGTTGAAGGACTCCGGCATGCCGGCATCCATCTGGTGGTTGCCGTCGACGATGTTCTTGTACATCTTGGTGCGACCATTCACGTCATCGGACTTCACGGTCAGCATCTCCTGCAGCGTGTAGGCGGCGCCGTAGGCCTCGAGCGCCCAGACTTCCATCTCGCCGAAGCGCTGGCCGCCGAACTGCGCCTTGCCACCGAGCGGCTGCTGGGTCACCAGGCTGTACGGGCCGGTCGAACGCGCGTGCATCTTGTCGTCGACCAGGTGGTTGAGCTTGAGCATGTACATGTAGCCCACCGTCACCTGGCGCTCGAAGCGCTCGCCGGTGCGGCCGTCGAACAGGTACGTCTGGCCGTTGAGCGGCAGGTCGGCAAGCTTCAGCATGCGCTTGATCTCCTGCTCGCTGGCGCCGTCAAACACCGGCGTCGCCATCGGCACGCCGTTGGAGAGGTTCTTCGCCAGCTGCTTGAGGTCCCCGTCGTTGAGCGTGTCGATCTCTTCCTTCTGGCCGCCGGTCTCGTTGTAGACCTGCTTGATGAAGGAGCGCATCTCCTGCAGCTGCCCCTGCTGCTCGAGCATGCGCCCGATCTTGAGGCCCACGCCCTTGGCCGCCCAGCCCAGGTGCGTCTCCAGCACCTGGCCGACGTTCATGCGCGAGGGCACGCCCAAGGGGTTGAGCACCACGTCCACCGGGGTGCCGTCCTCGAGGTAAGGCATGTCCTCGACCGGCACGATGGTGGAGATCACGCCCTTGTTGCCGTGACGGCCGGCCATCTTGTCGCCCGGCTGCACGCGGCGCTTAACGGCGAGGTACACCTTCACCATCTTGAGCACGCCGGGGGCCAGGTCATCGCCCGCGGTGATCTTCGCCTTCTTGTCGTCGAGGCGCTTCTCGAAGGCCTTGCGCTGCAGTTTGAGGCGCTCGGAGGCCTGCTCGAGCTGCGAGTTCGCGTCCTCGTCCTCGAGGCGGATCTCGAACCACTCCTCGCGCGGCACCTCGTCGAGGTACTCCGCGGTGATCTTGGAGCCGGACTTGAGCTTCTTGGGACCGCCGGCGGCCGACTGGCCGAGCAGCATCCCCTGCACGCGCTGGAACAGGTCGTCCTCGAGGATGCGCTGCTGGTCGGCGAAGTCCTTGCGGACGCGCTCGATCTCGGCCTTCTCGATGGAGAGTGCGCGCGAGTCCTTGTCCACGCCGTCACGGGTGAAGACGCGCACGTCGATCACCGTGCCGTCCATGCCCGGGGGCACGCGCAGGCCGGTGTCCTTAACGTCGGAGGCCTTCTCGCCGAAGATGGCGCGCAGCAGCTTCTCTTCCGGGGTCAGCTGGGTCTCGCCCTTCGGGGTCACCTTGCCGACCAGGATGTCGCCGGCCTTCACTTCCGCGCCGATGAAGGCGATGCCGGCCTCATCGAGCTTGGCCAGCGCCGCATCGCCGACGTTCGGGATGTCGGCGGTGATTTCCTCGGGTCCGAGCTTCGTGTCGCGCGCGACGCAGGTGAGTTCCTCGATGTGGATGGTCGTGAAGCGGTCTTCCTGCACCACCCGCTCGGAGATCAGGATCGAATCCTCGAAGTTGTAGCCGTTCCAGGGCATGAACGCGACCAGCAGGTTCTGGCCGAGTGCCAGCTCGCCCAGGTGGGTCGAGGGGCCGTCCGCCAGCACGTCGCCGCGCGCGATCACGTCGCCTGCGTTCACCAGCGGGCGCTGGTTGATGCAGGTGTTCTGGTTGGAGCGGGTGTACTTCGTCAGGTTGTAGATGTCCACGCCCGGCTCCCCGGCGATGGTCTCATCGTCATTCACCCGCACCACGATGCGCGAGGCATCGACCGAGTCGACCGCGCCGCCGCGGCGCGCCACCACCGTGACGCCCGAGTCGATGGCCACCGGGCGCTCCATGCCGGTACCGACCAGCGGGGTCTCGGAACGCAGCGTCGGCACCGCCTGGCGCTGCATGTTCGAGCCCATGAGGGCGCGGTTGGCGTCGTCGTGCTCGAGGAACGGAATGAGGGACGCGGCCACCGAGACGATCTGCTTCGGCGAGACGTCCATGTAGTTGATGCGCTCACGCTGCATGAGCGTGAACTCGTTCTGGAAGCGGCACGACACCAGCTCGTCGGTGAGCTCGCCCTGGGGGCCGAGCACCGCGTTGGCCTGCGCGATCGCGTACTCGCCCTCCTCGATCGCCGAGAGGTAATCGATGCGGTCGGTGACCCGGCCGTTCTCGACGCGCCGGTACGGGGTCTCGAGGAAGCCGTAGTTGTTGGTGCGCGCGTAGACGGACAGCGAGTTGATGAGCCCGATGTTCGGGCCTTCCGGCGTCTCGATCGGGCACACGCGCCCATAGTGCGTCGGGTGCACGTCGCGCACCTCGAAGCCGGCGCGCTCACGCGTCAGTCCACCCGGGCCCAGTGCCGAAACGCGGCGCTTGTGGGTGACTTCCGAGAGCGGGTTGTTCTGGTCCATGAACTGCGAGAGCTGCGAGGAGCCGAAGAACTCCTTCACCGCGGCCGCCACCGGCTTGGCGTTGATCATCTCCTGCGGCATGAGCGGCTCGGTCTCGGCGATCGTCAGGCGCTCCTTGACGGCGCGCTCGACGCGTACCAGGCCGACGCGGAAGGCGTTCTCCGCCATCTCGCCCACCGAGCGCACGCGGCGGTTGCCGAGGTGGTCGATGTCGTCCACCTGGCCGTTGCCGTTGCGGATGTCGATCAGCACCTTCAGCACGTCGATGATGTCCGACATGTCGCCGTACTCGGCGACCAGGCGCTTGGAGAGCTCATCGGTACGCGTGCTGGCGTACTTGAAGTCATAGAGGATGCCGGGACCGAGGATTTCCTTGCGGCCCACGCGGCGGTTGAACTTCATGCGCCCCACCCCGGAGAGGTCGTAGCGCTCGGGGTTGAAGAACAGGTTCGCGAACAGGTTCTCGGCCGCATCCTTGGTGGGGGGCTCGCCGGGACGCATCATGCGGTAGATCTCGACCAGCGCCTCGAGGCGCGTCTTGGTCGGGTCCACGCGCAGCGTGTCGGAGATGTAGGCACCACGGTCGAGGTCGTTGGTGTAGAGCGTGTTGACCTGCGGGATGCCCGCCTCGATCAGCTTCTCCACCGAGGCCGCGGTCAGCACCTCGTTGGCCTTGGCGAGGATCTCGCCGGTGTCGGTGTTGACGACGTCATGCGCCAGCACCTTGCCGTACACGTACTCGCGCGGTACGCGCAGGCGCGTGACCTTGGCGTCCTCGAGCTGGCGCACGTGGCGGGCGGTGATGCGGCGGCCCTCTTCCACGATCACCGTGTCGCCGATGCGGATCTCGAAGGTCGCGGTCTCGCCACGCAGGCGCTGCGGCACGAGCTGCAGGGCCACCTCGTCGCGGGTGATGAAGAAGGTGTTGGTGTCGAAGAACGTCGCCAGGATCTCTGACTCGTTCATGCCAAGCGCACGCAGGATGATCGTCACCGGCAGCTTGCGCCGGCGGTCGATGCGCGCGAACACGCAGTCCTTGGGGTCGAACTCGAAGTCGAGCCAGGAGCCACGGTAGGGAATGATGCGGGCCGAGAACAGGAGCTTCCCGGACGAGTGGGTCTTGCCGCGGTCGTGGTCGAAGAACACGCCCGGGGAGCGGTGCAGCTGCGAGACGATGACGCGCTCGGTGCCGTTGATCACGAAGGTGCCGTTGTCGGTCATGAGCGGCAGCTCACCCAAGTACACCTCCTGCTCGCGCACGTCCTTCACCGGCTTCTTGGCGCCGGCCGCCTCCTTGTCGAGGACGATCAGGCGCACCTTGACGCGCAGCGGGGCGGCGTAGGTGAGGCCGCGCAGCTGGCATTCCTTGACGTCGAACACCGGCTCGCCGAGCCGGTAGCTGACGTACTCGAGGGAGGCGTTGCCGCTGTAGCTCGAGATCGGGAACACGCTCTTGAACGCCGCGTGCAGGCCGATCTGGTCGCGGTTCTCCTCAGGCTTGTCGACCTGGAGGAACTTGCGATACGAGTCGAGCTGGATGGCCAGCAGGTACGGCGTGTCGAGGATGCTCGCCTGCTTGCCAAAGTTCTTGCGGATGCGCTTCTTCTCGGTAAAGGAATAAGCCATCGTCGGGTCACCTCAGGTTCGGCTGGCCGCCCTATATGGGGGCGGTGCCTTGGGAAAAGTATCGGGCGCGTCGTCTAAATCGAGATCAAACAAAACAGCCCCTCCCCGCTTGGCGGCGCACGGCGCGCCGTCAGCCGGGGAGGGGTTTGGGCGCACGGGGGTCTTACTTGACCTCCGCCTTCGCGCCAGCTTCCTCGAGCTTCTTCTTCATGGCCTCGGAATCGGCCTTGTTCACGCCTTCCTTGACCGTCGAGGGGGCACCCTCGACCAGGTCCTTGGCTTCCTTGAGGCCCAGGCCGGTGAGCTCGCGGATGACCTTGATCACGGTCACCTTCTTGTCCGCCGGGTACTCCTTCAGAGTGACGGTGAACTCCGTCTGCTCCTCGGCGGGAGCGGCAGCGGCGGCGCCGGCAGCGCCGGCGGCGGCCACCGCCACCGGGGCGGCGGCAGTGACGCCGAACTTCTTCTCCATGTCGGAGATCAGCTCGACCACTTCCATCAGGGACATCTTGGAGATCGCATCGAGGATTTCGTCTTTGTTGACAGCCATTTCAAGTACTCCTAATTAGGTTCTAAGACAGTTAAGCGCCCGCGGCCTGCTTCTGGTCGCGTACGGCGGCGATGGTGCGCACGAGCTTCGATCCCGGGGCCGCAAGCGTGCCGACGAACTTCTGGATCGGTGCCTTCATGACACCGAGCAGCATCGACAGCGCCTGTTCACGGGTCGGCAGGCTCGCCACCTTCTCGAGGTCCCCGGCCGGCAGTACCTGCCCACCGAGTGACACGAGCGTCGCCTTGAGCTTGTCGTTCGCCTTGGCGAAGTCCTTCACCACGCGCGCGGCCGCGCCCGGATCGTCCTTCGAGAAAGCGAGCACCAGAGGCCCCTTGAGCTTCGGCCCGACAGATTCGAACGACGTGCCGACGAGGGCCTTGCGTGCCAGCGTGTTCTTGACCACACGCATGTACACGCCCGACTTACGCGCCTTGCTACGCAGCTCGGTCATCTGACCGACGGTCAGCCCGCGGTACTCGGCGGCCACGACCGAGTGGGCAGTTGCTGCCACCTCGGCCACTTCCGCGACGAGCGCCTTCTTGTCTTCCAGGTTGAGTGCCATTCAATCTCTCCTCTCGCCTGAAGATCACAAATGAAGCTGCCCGGATCCTTTGGGCGGCTTCCCCTATCGACGGTGACCTTCACGCCTCGAGGAGTTCCTCGATGCGAAAAGCGGTTCACCATCTGCGCAGGCGCTCCATTAAGAGGGCCGGTTCCCTCGCCTGCGGTCTTCGATGATGGCCGGCGCCCGTGAGAGCGCCGGCCCGCATCAAACTTGGATTCGCCGCGGCCCCCTTGCAGGGCCCGCGGCTACTCATCAACTCAGCGTCGACTGATCGACCATCACGCCCGGCCCCATGGTCGAGGACAGCGTGACGCGCTTTAAGTACACACCCTTCGAGGAGGCAGGCTTGGCGCGCTGCAGGTCCGCGATCAGCGCGCTCAGGTTCTCCTTGAGCGCGTTCACCTCGAAGTTCGCCTTGCCGATCGTGCAGTGCACGATGCCGGCCTTGTCGACGCGGTAGGTGACCTGGCCGGACTTGGCGTTCTTCACCGCCGTGGCGACGTCCGGGGTCACGGTGCCGACCTTGGGGTTCGGCATCAGCCCGCGCGGCCCCAGGATCTGGCCCAGCTGGCCCACCACGCGCATCGCATCCGGGGAGGCGATGACGCGGTCGAAGTTGATCTCGCCGGCCTTCACCTGCGCGGCCAGGTCCTCGAGACCCACGATGTCGGCGCCGGCCGCCTTGGCCAGCTCCTGGTTCTTGCCGGAGGTGAACACGGCCACCCGCACGGTCTTGCCGGTGCCATGCGGCATCACGGTCGAGCCGCGTACCTGCTGGTCGGACTTGCTGGCATCGATCCCGAGGTTCACCGCGGCATCCACGGCCTCGGGGAACTTGGCCGTGGCGAATTCCTTCACCAGCTTCAGGGCCTCCTCGACCGGGTACTGCTTGCCTGGGGCGATCTTGTCTTTCCAGGCCTTGATTCGCTTTGCGACTGCCATGACTTACATCCCTTCCACGTCGACGCCCATGCTGCGCGCACTGCCCGCAATGGTGCGGACGGCGGCATCCAGATCGGCGGCGGTAAGGTCGGGCTGCTTCATCTTGGCGATCTCTTCGAGCTGCTTGCGCGAGATCTTGCCAACCTTGGAGGTATTGGGGGTGCCGCTGCCCTTTTCAATGCCGATCGCCTTGCGGATCAGCACGGCAGCCGGCGGGGTCTTCATCACGAAGGTGAAGCTGCGGTCGCTGTAGACGGTGATGACCGTCGGGATCGGCAACCCCTTCTCCAGCTTCTGGGTCTGCGCATTGAACTGCTTGCAGAACTCCATGATGTTGACGCCCTGCTGACCCAGCGCCGGCCCGATCGGGGGCGAGGGGTTCGCGGAGCCTGCAGGTACCTGCAGCTTGATGTAACCCTGTACTTTCTTGGCCATGATTCCCTCTCCTTAAGGTCCTAAGCGCCTCGCGGCTCCCTTATAAGGAATTAAGGTTCAAACACGCGGCCCGCGCCGCACCCAGTCGATCTTCAGGCCTTCTCGACCTGCGAAAAATCCAGTTCCACGGGCGTCGAGCGCCCGAGAATCTGCACTGCCACCTGCAGGCGATTCTTCTCGTAATTCACGCTCTCCACGACCCCGTTGAAGTCGTTGAAGGGCCCGTCCACCACGCGCACCACCTCGCCAGGCTCGAACAGCACCTTCGGCCGCGGCTTGTCCACGCCCTCTTCCACGCGGCGCAGGATCTGGTTGGCTTCCTTGTCCGTGATGGCGGCCGGCTTCTCCGGCGTGCCGCCGATGAAGCCGAGGACCTTCGGGACATCGCGCACCAGGTGCCAGGTCTCCTCGTCCATCTCCATCTGCACCAGCACGTAGCCGGGGTAGAACTTGCGCTCGCTCTTCCTCTTCTGGCCGTCGCGCATCTCGACCACTTCCTCGGTCGGCACCAGGATCTCCCCGAAGCGCGGCTCGAGGCCGGCGCGCGCGATGCGCTCCTTCAGGGACTCCGCCACGCGATGCTCGAAGTTCGAGTAGGCGTGCACCACATACCATCTCAGCGCCACGTTCAGCTCCCCCCCGGAGTCGTCCAGATGCGTGTCGCCCAGGCGAGCACCAGATCCAGCACCCAGAAGAACAGGCCCGCCACCGTCACGAAGATCACCACCGCGATCGTGGTCTTGGTGGTCTCCTCGCGCGTCGGCCACACGACCTTGCGCAGCTCCACGCGCGCGGACTCCGAGAACGCCCACAGGCGGCGCCCGTAGCCGGAGAAGCCCACCACCACGGCCGCGAGGGCGAGTCCTGCGACGACGCTCCCCCAGCGCAGCCAGAGGTTGTCGAGCAGGTAGTAACCCGCGATGCCTGCGATCACGAACAGGATCGCGACCACGAGCTTGGCGATGTCCGCGGAGCTCGCCGTGTCCGGTATCTTCGTTTCTTCTGTCATGTCAACCGATGGCAGGCCAGGAGGGAATCGAACCCCCAACCTGCGGTTTTGGAGACCGCCGCTCTGCCAATTGAGCTACTGGCCTGCGTTGAAACTCTTACTTCAGGATCTTCGAGACGACGCCTGCGCCGACGGTCTTGCCACCCTCACGGATCGCAAAGCGCAGTCCCTCTTCCATCGCGATCGGGCTGATCAGCTCGACCGTCATCTTGATGTTGTCACCGGGCATGACCATCTCCACGCCCTCGGGCAGCTCGATCAGTCCCGTCACGTCCGTCGTGCGGAAGTAGAACTGCGGCCGGTACCCCTTGAAGAACGGCGTGTGCCGCCCGCCCTCTTCCTTGGACAGCACGTACACCTCGCACTCGAAGTTGGTGTGCGGGGTGATGGAACCGGGCTTCGCCAGCACCTGGCCGCGCTCGACTTCCTCGCGCTTCGTGCCGCGCAGCAGCACGCCCACGTTGTCGCCCGCCTGCCCCTCATCCAGGAGCTTCCTGAACATCTCCACACCCGTGCAGATGGTCTTGGTCGTGGCCTTCAGACCCACGATCTCCACCTCATCGTTCACCTTCACGATGCCGCGCTCGATACGACCCGTCACCACCGTGCCACGCCCGGAGATCGAGAACACGTCCTCCACCGGCATCAGGAAGGGCTTGTCCACCTCGCGCTTGGGCACCGGGATGTACTGGTCCATCTCCTCCACCAGCTTCACCACCGAGGGCACGCCGATGTCGCTCTTGTCACCCTCGAGCGCCTTCAACGCAGACCCGATCACGATCGGGGTCTTCTCGCCGGGGAACTTGTAGGTCGTCAAGAGCTCGCGCACTTCCATCTCAACGAGCTCCAGCAGCTCCTTGTCGTCCACCATGTCGGCCTTGTTCATGTACACCACGATGTACGGAACACCCACCTGGCGCGCCAGCAGAATGTGCTCGCGCGTCTGCGGCATCGGGCCATCGGCCGCCGATACCACCAGGATCGCCCCGTCCATCTGCGCCGCACCCGTGATCATGTTCTTCACGTAGTCCGCGTGCCCGGGGCAGTCCACGTGCGCGTAGTGCCGGTTCTTGGACTGGTACTCCACGTGCGCCGTGGAAATCGTGATGCCGCGCGCCTTCTCTTCCGGCGCCTTGTCAATCTGGTCGTACGCCATGAACTGGCCACCGTACGTCTCGGCCATCACCTTCGTCAGCGCCGCCGTCAAAGTCGTCTTGCCGTGGTCCACGTGACCAATCGTGCCAACGTTCACGTGGGGCTTGCTGCGCTCGAATTTCTCTTTGGACATGGAAGTTTCCTCGAAATAGTCCGCCACGCTTCATCGGGCGCGGCGCTTTGAATCCCGACACACCTTTGCAAACACTCGAACCGAATCAACTGGAGCCCACGACCGGAATCGAACCGGTGACCTCGTCCTTACCAAGGACGTGCTCTACCGACTGAGCTACATGGGCCCTTAAAAACTCGAGCTCAGATCTGGTCGCACGCAAACGCTGGAGCGGGTAGTGGGAATCGAACCCACGTCATCAGCTTGGAAGGCTGAGGTTCTACCATTGAACTACACCCGCGCTGATGTGCCCTCTGCCGGCGACCCTTCAGCGCTTGAGGTTCTCCTCCGCCCCGACCCAAGTGGTGGAGGGGGAAGGATTCGAACCTTCGAAGGCGTAAGCCGGCAGATTTACAGTCTGCTCCCGTTGGCCGCTTGGGTACCCCTCCTCAAAACGAGCCGCGTATTGTGATTTCGCAGGTTCGGAGTGTCAATGCATCATTGGCCCGTTATTTGCTTGGGCGGGGGCTTTTCGGTCCTCCGGCCGGCCGCCGGGACGGCCGGCGGGGTCTCGCGGGGGCCCGCCGGACGCCGGGGGGTGGGGCCCTCGGGGAGGCAACCGCCTGGTCCAGGCGGATCAGCCACTCCCCCTCTACCTTGCGCACCGTTCCGGGGCGCATGTCGCGGGGCAGCTCGATCGGGCCATAGCGGATCCGCAGCAGGCGGCTGACGTCGAAGCCGACGGCATTCCACAGCCGCCGCACTTCGCGGTTGCGCCCCTCGTGGAGCACCACCCGGAAGGTGCTGTGGCTTGCGTCCCCGGGGTCTTCCCCCTCCCCGGGGGCGAGGGAGTCAAAGCGCGCCGGGCCGTCCTCGAGAGGCACCCCCGCGAGGACCTGCCGCAGCACCTCCGGCCCCGGGCGTCCCCTCAGCCTGACCAGGTACTCCCGGGCAACCTCACTCGAGGGGTGCATGAGGCGGTGAGCCAGCTCCCCGTCGGTGGTCAGGAGCAGCAGCCCGGAAGTGTTCACGTCCAGCCGCCCGACGCTGATCCAGCGCCCCGATCCGGGCGCCGGCAGGCGCTCGAACACCGTCGGTCGACCCTGCGGATCGCTGCGGGTGGTGACCTCCCCGACGGGCTTGTAATAAAGGAGTACTTCCCGGCCGCCCGGCGGCGCCGCATCGAGCTTCAGGGGCTGCCCGTCCAGGCGGATATCGTCCCCGGGTGAGGCCCGGTCCCCGAGCTGGGCCGTGCGGCCGCCTATGCTCAGGCGCCCCGCGCGGATCCACTCCTCCACCGCGCGCCGCGAGCCCAGGCCCGCTCCCGCCAAGAGCTTCTGCAATCTGATCATGCGATCATAACGGTGAGATCTGGACAAATATCGCGGCGATCCTTGCCGGTTCCGCCGCCGCGAGCGTAGAAGGGCTCATCATGATCTATGACAGCATCCTAGGCACGATCGGCAGAACGCCCATCGTGCGCATCCAGCGCCTCGCACCCAAGAACGTGACGATGTACGTCAAGTGCGAGTTCTTCAACCCCCTCTCCTCGGTCAAGGACCGCCTGGCGATCGCCATCATCGAGGACGCGGAGCGCTCCGGCGCCCTGAAACCAGGGCAGACCGTGGTCGAGGCGACGTCGGGCAATACCGGCATCGCGCTGGCGATGGTGTGTGCCGCCAAGGGCTACCCCTTCGTCGCCGTCATGGTCGAGACCTTCTCGGTCGAGCGCCGCAAGGTCATGCGCCTGCTGGGCGCCAAGGTCATCCTCACGCCCGCCGCCGAGCGCGGCAGCGGCATGGTGAAGAAGGCCGCCGAACTCGCCCAGAAGCACGGCTGGTTCCTCGCCCGCCAGTTCGAGAACCAGGCCAATCCCGCCTACCACCGCAACACGACCGGTCCTGAGATCCTGCTCGACTTCGCCGGCCGGCGCCTGGACTTCTTCGTGACCGGCTGGGGCACGGGGGGCACGCTCACCGGTGCCGGCCAGATGATCCGGCTGGCCCGCCCCGAGGTGAAGATCATCGCCACCGAGCCCGCCGCGGCGCAGCTGCTGGCCGGCAAGCCCTGGGCACCCCACAAGATCCAGGGGTGGACGCCGGACTTCATACCGGCCGTCCTGAAGAAGGACGTCGCCCAGCAGATCGTGCCCGTGACCGACCAGGAAGCGCTCGAGACTGCCCGTTCGCTGGCCGCCCGCGAGGGCATCTTCTGCGGCATCTCCTCCGGGGGCACCTTCGCCGCCGCGCTCAAGGTCGCAGCCGAGGCCCCGCAGGGCTCGGTCATCCTGGCAATGCTCCCCGACACCGCCGAGCGCTACCTGTCGACGCCGCTGTTCGAGGGTATCGCCGAGGGCAGCGACCCGGAGCCCTGAGGGCTCCGGGCTACTGTCCCGCGCGAAGCCGCCAGGCACCGCCGCGATGGATGCGCGCCGCTACGCGACGCTGTCGGACCCGTTCCCGATGTGGCGCGGGGGACAGCTGCATGGCGGGCGCATTGCCTACGAGACCTGGGGGACGCTCAATCCTGCGCGCAGCAATGCGATCCTGCTCTTCACCGGGCTCTCCCCGAGTGCCCACGCGGCTTCTTCCGCCGAGGACACCGCGGATGGCTGGTGGCAGGGGATGGTGGGCCCGGGGCTCGCGATCGACTCGGACCGCTTCTTCGTCATCTGCGTCAACTCACTCGGCTCGTGCTTCGGCTCCACGGGTCCCGCCTCCAACGACCCGGCGACCGGCAAACGCTACCGCCTGAGCTTCCCCGACCTCTCGGTCGAGGACATCGCGCGCGGCGGCTACGAGACCGTGCGCTCCCTTGGCATCGAGCGTCTCGACACGGTCATGGGACCGTCCCTCGGCGGGATGGTGGTGCTCGCTTTCGTGGCCATGTTCCCGCGCGCCGCGCGGCGCCTGCTGTGCATCTCCGGCACCGCGGCCGCGGCGCCGTTCGCGATCGCGCTGCGCTCGATACAGCGCGAGGCCATCACCACGGATCCGGCCTGGGCCGGCGGCAACTACAGCGTGGAGGCCCCGCCGGTCATCGGGCAGCGCCTGGCGCGCAAGCTCGGCACCATCACCTACCGCTCCGCGGCCGAGTGGCAGCAGCGCTTTGGGCGCGAGCCGATCCGCGCCGACATGGCACGCGGGGACCCGTTCGCCTCCGAGTTCGCGGTGCAGGGCTACCTTGAATCCCTGGCGCAGAAGTTCGTGAGCGCCTTCGATGCCAACTGCTACCTGTACATCTCGCGCGCCATGGATCGCTTCGAGCTCAGGAGGCACGGCGACCCGGTGACCCGGTTCCGCGACGCCGGGCTCGAGTCCGCGCTCGTGATCGGGGTGCAGAGCGACCTGCTGTTCTCGGTGAGCGAGCAGCAGGCTGTTGCGGATGCGCTCGGCAGCGCCGGCGTCGCCACGCGCTTCGCGCCGCTGCCGTGCATCGAGGGCCACGACGCGTTCCTCGTCGACCTCAAGACCTTCGGCGCAGAGATCGGGAGCTTTCTTAAGAGTTCTTAGCCGCGCAGCTGCCGCTGCATGCAGGATCGAAAAAACCGTCCCCAACAAAACCTGAATTAAGTTCAGTCACCCCGGCGCCGCCCCCGCGCCAATGCATAATGACCTCGGGCAAACGAGAAAAACGAGACGCCGTCGAGAGCGCGAACAAGTGGAACGCCGTCTTCATACCAGGCATCGGGCCCGCACCATCGTCTACATCACCGTACCGGGTGGGCGACGCAAGCTGTGCAAGGCACTCAACCTCTCCGCCACCGGCGTCTTCATCGAGACCACCAACCTCGGGCTGCGCAAGGGCCAGCAGGTGGTGCTGTCTTTTGCCATCAACCTCGGCACGATCACGAAGCTGCACCGCCGCACCGCCGTCGTCGCCCACGTCTCGCGCGGCGGCACCGGCCTGATGATGGAGAGCTTCGCCCAGGCCTCGAGCTGAGGCGCGCCGTTCAGGGCGTGCGGCGCAGCTGCTTGTAGAACACGGTGGTTGCGCAGTAACCACCCGCAGGCCACAGCGCGTAGTCCGGGATCTCACCGAGGCGCTGCCAGCCGCCACGCGCGTAGACGCGCTCCGCATCCGCACTCGCCGTATCCAGCACCAAGAGCGTACGGCCCGCGCCAAGCGCCTCGGCCTCTGCCGCCTGCAGCAGCGCCGCACCCACGCCACGGCGGCGCGCGCGGCGGTGCACCAGCATCTTGGCGAGGTCGGCGCGGTGGGGCTGGTTCTCCGGCTGCTTCAGCAGCAGTGTCACCGTGCCGACGATCGCACCGGCATCAAAGGCGGCGAGCACCAGGCTCTCGCCCCGGGCAACCTGCGGGGCGACGTTGCGCCAGTAGGCGGCTGCCTTGGGCAGCGCCATGGGCAGCATGAAGCTGACCGAGGCGCCACCGTGCACGCAGTCGTGCAGGACCTCAGCAAGTCCTGCGATCTCCGGCTCACCGAGGGCCGGCAGCCTGCGTACCTGGATGGTGTCGCCCACAGCGCGTGATGATAACGCTGCGGTGCTCCAGAGGCGCCTGGCGCGCGCGTGCCCTTGCGGGCCACGCGCGGTTAACATGCGCTGCGGGCCCGCGATCGTGAGGCCGCACTGCCAAGGGGAGCGTTGCGATGCCAGACATCTACTCACTGACGCGCCGCCAGCTGCTGGGGCGGCTCACGGCACTCGCGCCGCTCGTGCCCCTGGGTGCGCTCGCAGCCCGCAGCGCCTGGGCCGCTGCGGCGGCACTGCTGTCGCCCGGCGCCCCGGAAGCCAAGGCCGTGCAGTACACCGAAGACGCCAGGACCACGAAGGCCGCCGGGGCCGGTGCCAGCTGTGCCTCCTGCGCGCTCTACCAGGGTGCCGCCGGATCCGACCAGGGTCCCTGCCAGCTCTTCCCGGGGAAGGACGTGAAGGCGGCCGGCTGGTGCACCTCATGGGCAGGGCAGATGTAGCGCGCGTCAGTCATGCGCCGCACGCTTTTCCGTGCCGGCGCCAAGTGACTGAAAGTTGTTGAAATCGCCTCCGGGTCCTGTGCACATTTGCCCCCATGGCGACCCCGCACGCGCAGCACCCGACCCTCTGGCCCCTGCGCTTCATCAGTGTCGAGGCCGTCAGCGGCATCGTGCTGCTCATCGCCGCCGCGGTCGCGCTGCTGTGGGCCAACTCGCCGTGGGCGGCGAGCTACGCGGCGCTCTGGCATCTGCCGCTGAGCCTCGGCCTCGCCCGCCACCTGCCCGCGCACGACCTGCACTTCTGGGTCAACGACGGGCTGATGACGGTGTTTTTCCTGGTGGTGGGACTCGAGATCCGTCGCGAGATGCACGACGGCTCGCTGTCGGACCCGCGCGTCGCAACCCTGCCGATCATCGCCGCCGTGGGCGGTGTCCTGGTGCCGGCGCTGCTGTACGTGGCCATCAACCACGCCCCGGACACGCGCTCCGGGTGGGCGATCCCGACCGCCACCGACATCGCCTTCGCGGTCGGGATCCTGTCGCTGTGCGGCAAGGGCGTGCCTTCCGCGCTGCGCATGCTGCTGCTGACGCTCGCGATCATCGATGACATCGCCGCGATCCTCGTGATCGCGTTCTTCTATTCCCAGGGCATCGACTACAGCGGGCTCCTGATCGTGGCCGCGGCGGTCGCGCTGGTGTTCCTCATGCAGTGGCTCGGACTGCGTCGCGCGTTCCTTTACGTGGTGCCGGGAGTCATCGCCTGGTACGGGATGCTGCGCGCGGGCATGCACCCGACACTCGCCGGCGTGATCCTCGGACTGCTCACGCCGGCGACGGCCAACTTCGGCAGGCACCGCTGCATCGATCCCACGGCAATCGCCCCCGTGCAGCAGGTCGAGGCGCAGCTGCACCCCTGGGTTGCCTACGGGATCATGCCCCTGTTCGCGCTCGCCAATGCCGGGGTGAGCCTGGCGGGCGTGGACCTCACGGCGGGCAAGCCGCTCAGTGTCGCGGCCGGCATCGTCGCGGGCCTGGTGCTCGGCAAGCCCCTCGGGATCGTGCTGGCCGCGCTCGCCGCGGTGGGACTGAAGGCGTGCACGCTGCCTGAAGGGGTGCACTGGCGGCACATCGTCCTGCTTGGTCTCCTGGGCGGCATCGGCTTTACGATGGCGATCTTCATCTCCAACCTCGCCTTCGAGGACAGCGTGCTGCTGGCGGCCGCCAAGTTCGCGGTGCTGGTGGCCTCGGGCGCGGCGGCGATCCTCGGACTGCTCCTCGGGCGGCTGAGCCGCGCGCCTCAGCCAGTCTGACAGGCATATACTCTGTAATTCAGAGTACTTGACGATGCACAGAGTAGCGTCGTATCTTGCCGCCATGCGCTCCAACACCGTCGCGCTCGACTCGCACGCCGCCGCAACGCTGCGCTATATCCGCGCCTCGATGGATGCGGCGGCGACACTCGCGGTGCCCGGCTCCGCGGGCATCGCGATGGGCCTCATCGGCCTGGTCGCCGCCGTCCTGACCCAGACCGAAGCGCTGCGATCGCACTGGCTGGGTGTCTGGCTGTGCGCTGCCGTGCTGGCGGCAGGCACCGGCGGCCTCGTGATGGCACGCCAGGCGGCGCTGCAGGGCTTCACCTTCTTCGGTGCCCCGGTGCGCAAGCTGCTGTTATGCCTCAGCCCCGGCCTGTTCGCCGGGGTGGTACTGACCGTGGTGTTATGGGACAGCGGCGACCTGCGCGACATCCCCGGCACCTGGCTGCTGCTGTACGGCTGCGCCCTGGTGGCCGCCAGCGCCCCGACCACGCGGGCGGTGGCCGTGCTCGGCGGCCTCTTCGGCGCACTCGCCGTGCCCGCCTATCTCTTGCCGCAGAGCCTGCAGCTGATCACACTCGGGGCTGGCTTTGGCCTCCTGCACCTGGCATTCGGCATCTTCATCGGACTTCGAGCACATGGCCACGAAACCTAGCACCCGCCCGCGCCTCGAGGCTCCCGCACCCAAGCGGGTCAAGCCCGCGGTCGTGCCCGGCGGCAGCCAGGGCGCTGAGGACTCAAGCTTCGACCGGCTGGTCTACGAGCGCGTGCGCCTCGGGATCATGAGCGCGCTGGCGGTGCGCGATGAACTCACCTTCAGCGAGCTCAAGGCGCTGTTCGATGTCAGCGACGGCAACCTGAGCGCCCACGCCCGCAAGCTCGAGGAAGCCAAGTACGTCAGCTGCCTGAAGACCTTCGACGGTCGTCGCCCCAAATCCGTCTACCGCCTCACGAGCTCAGGACGCGCCGCGCTCAACCGCTACCTCGACCACGTGGAAGCGGTCATCAAGGCCACCCGCGGGGCCTGAGTTTTTTTGCCCATTAACTCTGCAATACAAAGTACTCCACACATGCATATCGCCATCATCATGGACGGCAACGGCCGCTGGGCGACCGAGCGCCACCTGCCCCGCCACGCCGGGCACCGCGCCGGCGCACGCGCCGTCGAGGCGGTGGTGCGCGCCGCCGCGCAGCGGGGCGTCGGCACGCTGACCCTCTATGCCTTCTCCGCGGACAACTGGCACCGGCCCCGCGCCGAGGTCGAGGCGCTGTTCGGGCTGCTGCGGCGCTTCCTGATCACCGAGACCGCCCGCTGCCTCGCCGAGTCCATCCGCCTGAACGTCATCGGCCGGCGCGACCGGCTGAGCGAGGCGCTGCTCGTGCAGATCGAGCGCAGTGAACGCCTAACGGCGCACTGCAAGGGGCTGCACCTGCGCCTCGCCATCGACTACTCCAGCCGCCAGGCGCTCATCGAGGCCGGCCGCCGCCTGCGCGACAACCCGCTCGAGGATGTCTCGCAGTACCTGAGCTTCCTCGCCCAGGCCGACCATTCCCAGCCCGCCGCGCCCGAGGTCGATCTGCTCATCCGCACCGGCGGGGAGCGCCGCCTCAGCGACTTCCTGCTGTGGGAGTGCGCCTACGCGGAGCTGCACTTCCTCGATTGCCTGTGGCCCGACTTCGACACGGCAGCCTTCACGCGCGCGCTCAAGGAGTTCGCCCGCCGGCAGCGCCGCTTCGGGCGCATTCCGGGCGAGCCGGCGGCGGCAGCGGAACATCATGAGCACGGGGTGCCCGCAGGCGCGCGGGTCGTGTCCTAGCGATTGCCGCTCTTCGCGTGCTGCGGCCACGCCCCGGGAAAGAGCGCCTCGGCATTCCTGCGGTAGATCTTGTCGATGACCTCGCGCGGCAGGTGCAGGCCCCTGAAGGAGGCCGCGAAGTCCTCCGAGTGCATCGCATCGTCGGTGGCGAGGAAATGCCAGTCCTCCAGCCACGCCCCGTGCAGCTCGGCGAGCGCTGCGGCATCGCCGTCAGCGGGCCCGTACGCCTCGTCGCTGCCGTAGAGGATGCGGTCCTGGTAGCGGATCAGGAACTGCCGCACCTTCTCGCGATCGGCGGCCGCCTGGAATTCCAGATGCACCATGCGGGCCGCGACATCGACGCGGGCCTGCGGGAAGCGGTCGAGGAAGTCCGCCACCTTGTCCACGTCCCACTCGAGGGAGGCCAGGTGCACGGCGTCGAATTTCAATGCCGGGTGCGCCTTCAGCATGCGGTCGCGCGCGGCGAGGATGGTCGCGTGCGAGGGCATCTCGGGGTGGCGGTACATGTAGTACTGCGGATGCTGCTCGAAGTACTCCCGGTCCGAGCGCACCGTCATCTTCTCGGGCGCCAGCCAGCAGTTGAGCGGCTCGGCCTGGTGGCCGAGCAGCACCAGGTGGTGCTGCTCTATGTAGCCGAGCAGCGGCGCGAAGCGCGCATCATCGGGCATGACGTAGCGGCCGCCCGGGTCCTCAAGCGTCATGCCGATGTTCTTCCACATCTTGACCCCGACCGCACCCTGCGCGACCGCGGCGTCGACATCGCGCACGACCTGCGCCCCCCAGTCGGGTGACTGGAAGTTCTCGACCGAGAAGGTGGTGGCGAACGCGACGCGTCCCGGATAGCGCCTGAGGAGCGACACCGCGTCGCGCTGCTGTTCGCGAATGGGCGGGTAGTCCGGATAATCGACGTCGATGGTCAGGATGCGGAAGTTGTCGGCCGCCGCCTGCGCCATCAGGCGGTCGGCCACGCCATGCACGTGCATGTGTGCGTCGATCTTGGCGACCCGGGTGAAATCCTCGGGCCGGTAGTGCTGCTCGTTGGCCTCGTCCGCCCGCACCAGGGATCCTGTTGCGAGGAGCGCAGCAAGCACGGTCAGCAGGCGCGCCTGCCGGACACTCATACCAGCCGTACCTCGACGCCGCGCTGGCGCAGCTGCTCGACCGCATCGGCCGGCGCGGCGCGGTCGGTGATCAGCATGTTGACCTGCTCCACGCGCGCGATGAGGGAGATGTTGCGGCGCGTGAACTTGGAGGCATCCGCCACCACCACGACCTCGCGCGAGATGGCGATCATCTTGGCGTTGAGCTCCGCCTCCGCCAGGTGTGGCGTCATCACGCCGATCTGCGGATCGACGCCATCGGCGCCGAGGTACAGCCGGTTCGCCTGCAGTGTCCCCAGGGCCGCTTCCGCCATCGGGCCGGAGAGCGAGTTCGACTCGCGGCGCAGTATGCCGCCGGGAACTATGAGGCGCACCGAGGGCACGTCGATCAGCAGGGCGGCGATGTTGAGGGCATTAGTGACGACATTCACGGACTGCAGGGCGAGCGTGCGGATGCGGCGTGCGATCTCCGCCGTCGTGGTTCCGGAGTCGAGGATGATGGTCTCGCCGTTGCGGATCAGGCCGGCGGCGGCTTCCGCGATGCGTACCTTCTCGGCGTGGTGCTGCAGCTGCTTGACGTTCAGGGACTGATCGGCCTCCGGTACGCTGAGCGCGCCTCCATGGGTGCGGGTGAGCGCCCCGGCGCCCTCCAGCATCGACAGGTCAGCCCGGATCGTGACCTGGGAGGTGCCGAAGCGCGCCGCGAGGGAGTCGACCGTGACGCGCCCCTCCTCCTTCAGCAATTCGCAGATGCGGCGCCGGCGCTCCTCGATGAGGAGACCGCGTTCACTTGGCGGGGACATCAGACCGGCACCGCCTCGAGCACCAGGAAGCGCTCGAAGGAAACCTGCACGGCCTGCTGCGCAGCTGCGATCTCGCCGAGGTCGCGCTCGTTGAAATAGTCGCGCAGGCGGTAGCGTCCCGGGGCGAGCCCGCGCAGCGTCACCGCTCCGTTCCAGTTGCGGGCGTAGAAGGCGTAGTAGAAGCGCCCGGCTTTCTCGACCACGTGGGTCTCGGGTTTGTCGAAGCCGATGTCGTAGAGCTCACCCCGGTACGTGCCCGTGGGCAGCATGCGCTCGTTGTAGAGCGCGATCCACTTGCGCCACAGCACCTCGCGCTGCGGGGTCAGCAGGAAGGAGTCCTTGGGCTTCGGATCCTTCGGCCAGGTGAACTTGGTGGAGACGATCGCGCCGATGCCCACCGTGGAGGCGAAGTCATCCCCGCCATCGCTCAATTCCACGTGATCGCCGGCAAAGGCAGCGCTCGGGCCCATGAGCGCCTTCAGCGTCTTGCCCTTGTGGCGCACCTGCCAGGAAGACTCAGGATCCGACGCCGGCGCCTGGTTCATGGAGGCGAGGTTGAAGAACGAGAACGCGGTGCCGCAGGGACACAGCTCCATCACCGCCTCAGGGTCGAGCTTCATGGCGGCCGAGTACATCGCCAGGAAGAACTTCTGCAGACCCTCGACGGATTCCTCCGGGCGCGCATGATGGTGCGCGGGGTTGTAGCAGGGCGCGACGCCGTTGAGATGCTGGCCGTCGATCTTGAGCCCCGCGTACCCCCAGGTGCCGATGATGCGGCGTACCAGCGCTTCGGTGTAGGCGACCGTCTTCGCGTAGGCCGGGCACAGGTAAAAGCTGTTCCACCAGGAGATCAGCTGCGGTGCGCCGTCCTTGTTGAGGAGCAGCATGTCGGTGTGATCGTGCATGAGATCGGAGCCGGGTGCCGCGGCCAGGGGTGCGATCCACAGGCGCGGCTTGAGCGACTGCGCCCGGATATTCCCCACCAGCCGCTGCATGTCGGCATCGCCCTTGGGGAATTTCGCGGGACTGAGGTTCCAGTCACCGACGTTGGTCTGCCAGCCGTCATCGATCACTGCCCAGCGCAGGCCGAGCTCCCTGACCTTCGGCAGCGTGCCCTCGATGAGCGGCACCGTGCATTCGCGCTCGTAGCCCCAGGCGCACCAGATGGGCTCGTAGGCGGAGTCCGGCGGCTTCGGCGCGCAGATTCCCGACTCGGCCATGCGGCGACGATAGATGTCGAGCGTGCGGAAATAGTCCCCGGTGTGCACGGCGAGGAAGGTCTCGGGCGTGGTGAAAGTCTCCTGCGGGGCCAGTGTCAGCTTCACGGGCCCGGCGACCCCCAGCTGCGCGCCGCGCCCGGTACGCTTCACGGGGAGCGACAGCAAGCGTGGCGCGGTCTCCAGGTGGCCCACGGCGATACCGCAGTCACGCCGCCACACGTCCACCACCGGGATGCCACCGCCGTAGTCGGAGGCCGTCATCCCGAGGAAGTTCTCCTGCGCAAATCCCGCCTTGAGCGGCTGCACCCAGTCGCGCCGGTCGGCGTGGGTGCTTCCGCAGTAGGACCAGAACGGCGGTTCAGCGGGCGGCTGCCCCGCGGTGCTAGCGCCGGCGAGCAGCTCGACCTGCGCGCTGCGCCACCCGTGCAACTTCAGCGCGCCTGCGCTGAGGTTCTGGTACTCGACGCGGTAAATCGCAAAGCCCGGATAGCGCTCGTAGAGGTCCACCCGCACCGTCTTGCGCAGCCGCAGCGAGGCATCCGCAGCCGGGCTGCCGACGCCGGAGAGGACCAGGCGCACACCGTTGCCGGCGCTGCCCGTGAGCGCTTCGCGCTGCACCTTCTCCAGGGCAAACAGTTCCACCGGCCTGCCCCCGGCGAGCAGCAGCGATTCGCTCGCCTCCCAGGAGGTCAGCGGCAGGCGCTCCGTGCCGCGCACGTGCGAGACGCGCGAGCGCATCTCCTGATCAAATTCCAGCAGCACCACCCCGTCACCAATCGCGGGCGCGGGAGCCTTCGCTGCCGGCGCCACCCCCTCCGCCAGGGTGGTGACCGCGGCCAGCGCATCGGGCGCGACCCCGGCGCCGGCCATGAGCTCCAGGAATCGACGTCGGCTGGTGGTACCGCGGCTCACGCCGTTCGAGGCCTCAGGCTTCTCTGCGTTTGTAAGGAGTCTACCCAACCGCAGGGCCGTCCCTTCGGTCCCTTGCGCTATTCAGGGCCATGTTTCACGACACTCACCTGTGCGGGAGTTCTTGACATGTCCGAAAGATTTCGAAATAGTGAATAAAACAAAACGAAAAATCAACGCGTAGTCTGACTTTCGATTTCTTTCGATTGCAGGGGAGAATCTTGAACCGATCGCCGCAGCGGGACCCGAAGGTCCTCTCGTTCCCGACGCACGGGCCCGCCCCGTGACGCGTCGTGCGGGGCTGATGTACGCCCTCATCACCACTGCCTTCTGGGGGGTGTGGGGCGCATTCGCAGGACTGCCCGCCGAGCACGGCTTCCCGGAGACGCTGATCTACGTGGTGTGGGCGATCACGATGATTCCGCCCGCGCTCTACGCGCTCGCGCGCAGCAGCTGGAAGCTCCCCCGCGATCCCCACTCGGTGCTGCTCGGGACGCTGATCGGACTGACGGGAGCCGGCGGACAGATGCTGCTCTTCCACGCAGTCCATACCGGTCCCACCTATCTGATCTTCCCGCTCATCGCGCTCTCGCCGGTGGTGACGATCGGGCTCTCGCTGCTGTGGCTCAACGAGCGCACCACCTGGATCGGCGCGCTCGGCATCGTTCTCGCACTCGCCTCCCTGCCGCTGTTCGACTACGAGCCCGGCCAGGCGACCTTCGGACATGGCGTGGCCTGGTTCTTCTACGCGCTCGTGATCCTCCTCGCCTGGGGCGTGCAGGCCTTCTTCATCAAGCTCGCCAACCGCACCATGAGCGCGGAAGGCATATTCGTCTACATGGCGCTCATGGGACTGGCCCTGGTCCCGGTGGCGCTGTGGATGACCGACTTCTCGCAGCCGATCAACTACGGGCTCAGCGGCCCATACCTCGCCGCCGCCACGCAGATCCTGAATTCCGTCGGCGCCCTGACACTGGTCTACGCCTTCCGCTACGGCAAGGCGATCGTCGTCTCGCCTCTCACCAATGCCGGCGCGCCGCTCATCACGGCGCTCCTGGCGCTCGCGCTGCTGGGCCTCGTGCCCCAGCCGCTCAAGATCGTGGGCATCGTGCTCGCCTTCGCCGCCGCAGCGCTGCTGGCGATCGAGCCGGAGGAGAGCCCGTGAACGTGCTGCGCGAGCTCGTGCGCCGGCACCGTGCGGGGGCCGCGCTGGGCATCTATTCGGTGTGCTCGGCGCATCCGCTGGTACTGCAGGCCGCGCTCGCACATGCCAGGGCGAGCGGCGGCCAGGCGCTCATCGAGGCCACCTCGAACCAGGTGAACCAGGACGGCGGCTACACCGGACTGCGGCCCGCGCAGTTCCGCGACCTCGTGCTGGGGATGGCCGACGCGGCGGGGCTGCCACGCGAGCGGGTGCTCCTGGGCGGGGATCACCTGGGCCCCAATGCCTGGCAGGCGCTGCCCGCGCAGGAGGCCCTGTCGCGCGCAGGCGTGATGGTCGCGCAATACGTGCATGCCGGCTTTCGCAAGATCCACCTCGACTGCTCGATGTCCTGCGCGGACGACCCGCGCACGCTCACCGACCCGGTGGTCGCCGCGCGCACGGCACTGCTGTGCGAGCAGGCGGAAGCGGCGTGGCGCAGCTGCGGCGGCGAGCCGCCGGTGTACGTCGTGGGCACGGAGGTACCCGTGCCCGGTGGTGCGCAGGAAGAGTTGCAAGAGCTCGCCGTCACGGAACCTGCGGCGGCGCTTGCAACCGTGGCTGCGCATCGTGAGGCGTTCGCGCAGCGCGGCCTCGGCGCCGCCTGGGAACGCGTGATCGGGCTCGTCGTGCAGCCGGGAGTCGAGTTCGACCACGACCGCGTCATCGACTATCGCCCCGAGAGGGCGCAGCGGCTGAGCCGCTGCCTCGGCGACGTCCCGCACCTGGTGTTCGAGGCGCACTCCACCGACTACCAGCGCGAGGCGAGTCTCGCGGCGCTGGTGCGCGATCACTTCGCTATCCTGAAGGTGGGGCCCGGTGTCACCTTCGCGCTGCGCGAGGCGGTCTGGGCGCTGGATCGCATCGAGCGCGAATGGCTGGGCGAGGCCCACAGCTCGCACGTGCGCGCCACGATTCTCGGTGTCATGCGCGCCGAGCCCGGGCACTGGCGCAAGTACTACCACGCCAGCGGGCATGAGCTCGAGCTGCAGCTCGAATACAGCCTCAGCGACCGCATCCGCTACTACTGGCCCCACGCCGCGGTCAGCGCCGCTCTTGCGCGCATGGCGAGCGCGTTCGAGCGCGGCGCCGCGCCGCTTGCGCTGCTCTCGCAGTATCTGCCGGCAGCCTACGAGGCCGTGCGCGCCGGTGAGATCAGCGCCCGGGTACCCGATCTCGTCATCCATCACGTCCGGCAGGTCCTTGCCCAGTACGCGAGAGCCTGCAACCAAGCCACCAGCCAAGAAAGACCCGCACCATGAAGACGCCCCTCGTCCCGGCGCTCGCGGCCCGCGCCTGCGCAGTCGTCCTCGCGCTGCAGCTCGCAGGACTCGCTGCCTCGCACGCAGCGGATGACTCCACCGCGGGTGATGCCGCATCCGGCACGGCATCCACGCCGGCCGGCAAGGACGAGCCGCTGCAGGAAGTGGTGGTCACCGGCATCCGCGCGAACCTGGAGAAGGCGCTCGAGATCAAGAAGGACGCCGCGGTGGTGCTGGATTCGATCGATTCGACCGAGCTCGGACGCTTTCCCGATGCCGACGTCGCCGACTCCCTGGAGCACCTGCCGGGCATCACGATCAACCGCACCACCGGGGGCGAGGGCTCGAGCATCACGGTGCGGGGGCTGAACAAGAACTACAACATCGTCACCCTCAACAACCGCATCCTCGCCAGCGACGATGACAGCCGCGATATGGCCTTCGACGTGCTGCCCGCCGAGCTCATCACAGGTGCGGACGTGCTGAAGTCAGCCCAGGCCTCCGCGGTCGAAGGCAGCATTGGCGGCACGGTCAACCTGCACACCGTCAGCGCCTTCGACAACCCCGGCTTCCACGCCGGCGCGGACGCAGAAGGCGACTGGAACGACATGTCGCACCTGCACGGCAGCAAGTTCTCGCTGTTCGTGACCAATACCAACGACGATCGCACGCTCGGGTTCGTGCTCGGAGGTGTGCACTCGGACAACAACCTGCGCACCGACTCGCTCAATGCCTACAACCAGAACATCTACGGGCCCACCACCTACCCCTATGCCGGTGGCCCAGGGTCGGTGCCTCTGGCCGCGACCCCCTGCTGCATCACCTTCGGCTCGATCTTCGACGACAAGAAGCGTGACGCGCTCAGCGGCAGCCTCGAATGGCACCCGAACGACAGCTTCCACCTGACCGCGGACGGCCTCTGGACGCACCTGAACGACCCGCAGATCGGCTACAACGAGTCCTATTACTTCCCGGCCAACCCGGATGGCACGCCGTGGGAGAACAACGCCGTGGTGCGCAACGGCACCATCACCTCCGTCTCGGTCGACCAGTTCCAGCCCGAGATGGTGAATAACACCATCAATCGCAAGGTCGACACCTTCCTCTACGGCCTGAACGCCGGCTGGAAGCCCACCGACCGGCTTACCTTCGGGGTGGACCTGTACCGCTCGACCGCGAGCCGCCCGGAAGGCGGCCAGGACACCTTCGTGACCGCCGGCCTGGTCAACAACTCCCCGGTGGCCGAGGACATCCTCAACGTCACGGATCTGCCGCATAGCCTGCCGAACCTCAACGTGGTGCTGCCGCCGAGCCAGCTCGGGCTCTCGACCTGTCCGTCAGGCTCTGCGAGCGCCACCAATCCCGGTTACTGCTCCTACACGGCCCTCATGAACTCCGGGTACCTCAACAACAACAAGTACTGGTCGACCCACTACGTGGGTCTCAATGGTTACTCGGTGCACGACAAGATCACGGGCCTGACGCTCGATGGCGCCTGGAAGGCGGAGCTCGGCGCCTTCGATCAGCTGCTGTTCGGCGTGGGGGGCACCGATCGGGACAAGGAGCGTGTGGACTACAGCAACGACTGGACCAACGGCTCCGGGCAGTACGGCACGCTCTACCAGACCGCCGGCTGCCCGGTGCAGTGCAGCCCCTACTCGTTCGGTTCGCAGGGGTTCAACGTGGTCTCGATGCTGACCCTGCCGAACTTCATGCAGGGCGCCGGGGGCTCCTATCCCACCACGCTGCCGGCGCTGAACGTGCCGCAGCTGATCAATTTCCTGAAGAGCCTGAACGGCAAGGCCAACCCGTTCTTCTGTTCGACACTCCCCTGCGCCAATCCCTTCAACTACGCGCTGACCGAGCCGCAGCTCAACCCCTACAACTCCTACTCGGTGACCGAGAAGACGCTGACGACCTACCTCGAGGCAGACTTCTCCGCGACGCGCTGGTCGGGGAACGTGGGCGTGCGCGTGGTACATACCACGACCTCTGCGGACACCGCCTCGGCGGTCCCGGTGTCACTGTGGACCCCTGACAAGGTGCCGACCGGGACCGAGACCTGGAACGTCCAGTACGGCACCTCGCAGCCGATTGGCGCCAGCGGCAGTTACACCATGGCGCTGCCCTCGCTCAACTTTGCCTACTGGGTGATCCCGAACCGCCTCCAGGCGCGCCTCGGGCTTGCCGAGACCATGGCCCGGCCGGACCTGGACCAGCTGGCACCCACCTCTTCGAACAATGCCATCAACGGCACCCCGGAGCTCGACTACGCCGGCACCGCGGGGCTGAAGCCGATCCGCGCCAACCAGGGGGATCTGTCGCTCGAGTGGTACTACGCGGAGCACTCGGCGTTCACCGTCGCGGTGTTCCTCAAGAAGATCAAGGACGATGTCTACACGGCCGTGGAGACGAGCGTGGACCTCGGGACCATCCAGTACACCGGCGGCCCGCCGGGCACCGGGGTGGGCAAGCCGTTCCTGTGGACAGTCACCGCACCGGCCAACGGCGCGCAGACCACGCTGTCGGGCGTTGAGCTCACCTGGCAGCACCTGATGGACAACGGCTTCGGCGCGCGCATGCAGTTCACCGCCACCCGTACCCGCAGCTACGACCAGTTCGGTAACTTCGTCGGCGCCTTGAATGCGGCGCCCCCGACCACCTGGACGATCGGCCTGCTGTATGACAAGGGCCCGATCGCCGCGGACGTCAACTGGGACCACCAGTCCGGATATACCCCCTACTGTTCGCAGTGCACCGAGGTCCCCGGGTGGCCGGCGATCTCCGACCCGTTCGACTGGGTCACGGCAAGCCTGCACTACCGCCTGGGCCGCGGCTTCGAGGTGTACTGGGAGGGCAAGAACCTCACCAACGCCATCGCACGCACCTACCTGAACGGCAACCCCTATCTTCCCTGGGCGCCCGGACAGCTCGTGGGCCAGAGTGAGAGCGGCGTGGGTTATGGCTACAGTGCCTACGGCCGCACCTACGTACTTGGCTTATCCTGGCGGCGTTGAAGGGACTCCAGAAGGTGAATGATTCGGCAGCATTTCCCGGCCTGAGCGCAGCGCAGATCCAATCGGCCGGCGCGTACTGGACCGCGCGGGAAATCGCCCAGCAGCCCGCCTTGTGGCCGCAGATCGCGCGTGACCTCGATGCGGACCGGCAACTGGCGCAGTTCCTGGCGCCGCTTCTGGCCGATCCCGCCCTGCGCATCGTGCTCACCGGCGCCGGCAGCTCCGCCTTCATCGGCAGCTGCCTGGCACCCGCCCTCTGCAAGGCCGGGCGGCAGGCGCAGGCCCTCTCGACCACGGACATCGTCGCAAGTCCCGCGAGCACGCTCCCCTCGCGCGGCGCGACGCTTGTGGTGCACTTTGCGCGCTCCGGGGGCAGCCCCGAGAGCGTCGCGACCCTGGAGCTCGCAGAGCAGCTGCTGGCAAACTGCGCGCACCTCGTCATCACCTGCAACCCGGAGGGCGAACTGAAGCGGCGCGCGGCATCCCTCAGGCGCGCCCATACGGTGGTGCTGCCCCAGGCGTGCAACGACCAGAGCTTCGCGATGACCTCGAGCTTCACCGGCATGCTGCTCGCGGCCGCGACCGCGCTGCGCGTCATCCCTGGCGACGAACAGCGGCTGGCACGGCTCTCGGGCATGGGAATCGACGTGCTGCGCTCGCACCTGCCGCTCATCTCAGCGCTGGTGCGGGCGCAGTTCGACCGGGTCGTCTACCTAGGCAGCAACGAGCTCAAGGGTCTGGCGTCCGAGGCGGCGCTCAAGATGCTCGAGCTCACCGACGGCCGGGTCGTGAGCGTGGGCGACTCGCCGCTCGGGTTCCGCCACGGGCCCAAGACGATCGTCAACGGCAGCACCCTGGTAGTCATGTTCCTCAGCGCCGACCCGCATGCGCGTCGCTACGACCTCGATCTGCTCCACGAGCTGCGCCGCGAGGCGGTGGCCGGGCGCGTGATCGCGCTCAGCGCGGATAGGGCCGATGCCGGAAATGCGGATACGCTGCTGGTGGGTGCAATTGAGGGTCCTCAGGCGGCCGCGGACGCCGCTGCCTTGCCGACGGACCTCGAGCTGTGTTTGCCTTATGTGATGGCTGCACAGACCCTGGCCCTGCTGCGCTCGATCTCCCTTGGCCTCTCGCCCGACAACCCGAATGTTGCCGGCACGGTGAGTCGGGTCGTCCAGGGCGTGTCCATCTATCCCTTCCACGGCTCCGTGTGAAGACATTCCTCGGCATCGATGGCGGGGGCAGCAAGACACGCTTCCTGCTGATCGATGAACGCGGCAATGTACTGGGGTCGCACCTGGAGGGCCCGGCCTACCACCTCGAGATCGGCGTCGATGCTCTGCGCGCCATGCTCAGCCGCGGGATCCGGGAGACCTTACTGCAGGGCGGCGTTGCCGCGCCCGATCTGACCTACGCGTTTGCGGGGCTGCCTGCCTACGGGGAGGATGCCAAGGTCCTTGCCGCCCTCGACGCAGCTCCCTCGGAGGCGCTCCCGCACGGGCGCTATCGCTGCGGCAACGACATGGTATGCGGCTGGGCCGGAGCGCTGGCCGGCGCCGACGGTATCAATATCGTGGCGGGGACCGGTTCCATTGCCTACGGCGAGTTCCGCGGCCGCGGCGCACGCTGCGGGGGCTGGGGAGAACTCTTCAGCGACGAGGGCTCGGCATACTGGTTCGCGCGCGAGGGGTTGCGCCTGTTCTCGCGCATGAGCGACGGCCGCTGCGTGCGCGGCCCGCTGTACCAGAGCGTGAGGGACCACTTCGCTCTCCAGGATGACCTGGAACTGTGCGCGGCGGTCTACGGCACGCAGCTCAGCCAGCGCAGCCAGTTTGCGCAGCTCTCGAAGCTGGTGGCCGACGCCGCAGCCGCAGGCGACACGGAGGCGCTCGGCCTCTTCACCTCGGCCGTGCACGAGCTCGCGCAGATGATCGACGCGGTGCGCGCGCACCTGGGCGTCCCGGGCGATGTGGTGCTGCCGGTCTCGTATTCGGGCGGATTGTTTCACCCCGGCGGGCTGCTGCTCAGGCAGCTCGAATCGCAGCTCGCCGGATCACCGCGGTCGTACCAGTTCCGCGAAGCGCAGCTGCCACCCCACGCGGGCGCGGCCATCTACGCGGCGAAACTCAGCGGAAGCGCGATGGGTGCGCACGAGATCGGAGTGCTCGCGGCCGCTCTGTAAGGAGCTCTCGCTGGTGTGCGGCGCTTGCCGCCCTGCAGCCCCTCGTCCCGGGCCGCCCGCAGCCCGCCGCACTCCTGCCCGAATTGTGCCTGATTGTAAAGACACCGCTCGGGCCGCCGGGGCGTGACGGATTCGCACCTCTATCAGTGCACGTTCCGCGCACCCTCGTCTTGTGTGTCCCGTGGCATTGCGGGACGATCCGCCCGCGGGTTCCAACACCCAGGGTGGCGGAGAGTGTTTTGTTGAATTACCTGCCGCGATGCGGTGCAGTTCTCACGCTGCTATGTGCAGCATCCCCCGCCCTTGCCTCCCGATGGGTCGAGATCGGCACCGCCGGGGTATCCACCGACAAGGTGCTGGTCGACGCCGACTCGATCGAGAAGGCGGACAATTTCCGGCTCGCGAACGTCATGACGCTCTCGAGCGCCCCGCAGACGAACTCCCACAACATCACCTACGATCGGCGCGTGAACAAGGTGGCGTTCAACTGCGCCGACCGCACCTTCCAGAGCGTGCAGATGATCGCCTACCTCGGCGAGAAGCGCGTGGGCTCGAGCCCGGAAAACACCAACTGGCGCAACTCAATGAAGGCGGTCGGGACTGACGGGCTGAACAACCGCGCCTTGGCCATGGTGTGCGCGGCCGTGGTGGCCGGGGGGCCGAGCCCCGAGCAGAAGCCGAGGAATTCAAGCGGCTCCGGGATCGTGGTCGATAGCGTCGGCGACATCCTTACCGCCAGCCACGTGGTCAACCATTGCAAGTCCATCGCGGTAAAGACTGCGACCTCGAAGCTCTTCGATGCCTCGGTCTTCGGGGTCGACCCCAAGAACGATCTGGCCATCCTGAAGATCGCCTACGACGCGCCGCTCGGTGAGCCTGCGCACTTCCGCGTCCAGTCAGAGCCCGCGCGGCTCGGCGAGACCGTGGGGGTGATCGGCTATCCGCTGACCGGTCTGCTCTCGACGGAACCGAAGGCCACCTTTGGCCAGGTCAACTCGGTGGCCGGAATCAACAACGACTACACCCTGCTGCAGATATCCGCGCCGATCCAGCCGGGCAACAGCGGCGGCCCGGCCCTGGACGAGTATGGCCAGGTGATCGGCGTAGTGGTGAGCACGGCATCGCTGGCAGTGGCGGCGCTCACGGGCAACGTGCCACAGAATGTGAACTTCGCCGTGCGCGGCGAGGTTGCGCAGATCTTCATGGCGGCGCGCGGCATTAAGGTGCTGACGGGCCATCGTCAGCAGGTACAGTCCACCGAAGCCATAGCCGCAGGGGGCCTCAAGTCGACCGTATTCGTGCAATGCCTGGTCGAGTAGCGATCAGCGGGCGGCCTGCGTAACGGCTGCACACTCCCCTTCGTATATACTGCGCGCACAACGCGGCGGCGCGCATGCGGCAACCGACGAGGCACCAGGATGACTTGGTGGGGCTGGATAATCGGCGGCGCGATACTCTTCGGAGCGGAACTCGCGTTCGTTGACGCGCAGTTCTATCTGGTCTTCGTTGGCAGTGCCGCCATAGTCGTCGGACTTGCGACCGCAAGTGCCGGACTCGCGCCCTGGCTGCAGTGGGCACTGTTTGCGGCGCTCGCGATAATCTCCATGCTGGCCTTCCGGGACCGCGTTTATCACAGGCTCCGTGGCAACCTGCCCACGGTGCGCACCGGGCCGTCCGGCGGACTGATCACGCTCAGCGTCACCCTCGCCCCCGGGGAAACCTGCCAGACCGAGTACGGGGGCAGCTACTGGACGGTGCGCAACGACAGCCCGGCGCCCATCGCCGCCGGGACACGTGCGCGCGTCACGAGCGTCAGCAACCTCACCCTGCACGTCACGCCCGACGTCTAGGCAACAAAAAAGAAGGCCTATGTACACCTCGTACGTCTTTATCGCGCTCGCGTTGCTGGCCGTGATCGTCGTGTGGCGCACCGCCACCGTGGTTCCCCAGCAAAGCGCCTACGTCATAGAGAACCTCGGCAAGTACAGCCGCACGCTGCAGGCGGGCTTTCACATTCTCATCCCGTTCGTGGAGCGCGTGGCCTACCGGCACACCCTGAAGGAACAGGCCCTCGATGTTCCCGAGCAGGTGTGCATCACGCGCGACAACGTGCAGGTCGGCGTGGATGCCATCCTCTACCTGCAGGTACTCGATCCGCACCTCGCCTCCTACGGCATCACCAACTACGGGTTTGCGATCGCGCAGCTGGCGCAGACGACGCTGCGCAGCGAGATCGGCAAGATCGAGCTGGACCGCACCTTCGAGGCGCGCGCCACCATCAATGCGAACATCGTGACCGAGCTCGACAAGGCCTCCGGTGCCTGGGGCGTGAAGGTCATGCGCTACGAGATCAAGAACATCTCCCCGCCGAAGGACATCCTGTCGGCCATGGAGAAGCAGATGCGGGCGGAGCGGGAGAAGCGCGCCGTGGTGCTCACCTCCGAAGGTGAGCGCGACGCAAAGATCAACGAGGCCGAGGGCGACAAACAGCGCGTGATCAAGGCCTCGGAGGCCAGCAAGCAGCAGCAGATCAACGAGGCGGAAGGGCAGGCGGCCGCCATCCTCGCGGTGGCAACCGCCACCGCCTCCGGGCTGCGCAGCGTCGGTGCTGCCCTCAGTGAGCGCGGTGGCATCGAGGCGATGCAGCTGCGCATCGGCGAAGAGTACGTCCGGCAGTTTGGCAAGATGGCCAAGGAAAGCACGACGCTCGTGGTGCCGAGCCAGCTGTCCGACCTGGCTGCGGTGGTCTCCATGGCCACCAGCATCGTCCGCAAGGCGCCCTCGGGAGCTGCCCCTGGGGCCGCAGCCCGCACTGACGGACCCAACGCCTGAGGGCTTGCGCCACGGGCGCCCCAATACGTCCTCAGGAGACGCGACTGCGAGACTTGGCGATTGGCGGAGCCTGCGGGCCGGCCGGCGTGCAAAATCCCGCCGAGCGCTTGTGTGAGGTAGTGCATGGCGCCCGCTGAACTCTCTCCACCGCAGGATGCGCCGCCCCCCGGGCCGGGCGCGGTCAACGGCGCGCGGCCGCCGCTGAGCGCTGGCCTCGCATCCTTGAGCGTCGCCGCACTCGGCGTGGTGTTCGGGGATATCGGCACGAGTCCTCTGTACACCTTCAAGACGGTGCTCAACCTCACCGGCGACCGGCCCGACTCCTTCACGGTGCTCGGCTCACTGTCGCTGATCGTCTGGACGCTGATCCTCATCACCTCGGTGAAGTACGTGGGATTCGCGATGCGCATCAACAATGACGGCGAGGGCGGCATCCTTGCGCTGATGTCGCTCCTGGGGGTGAAGGGACGTCACCGTCCCGTCATCGTCGCCGTGGGTCTCTTCGGCGCCGCCCTCATCTACGGCGACGGTGCGATCACGCCGGCAATCTCCGTGCTCTCGGCGCTCGAGGGGCTGAAGATGGTCGCGCCTTCGTTCAATCGCTACGTGCTCCCCGCAACCGTCGTGGTGCTGATCCTGCTGTTTGCCATCCAGCCCCAGGGGACCGCCAGGATCGGCCGGGCCTTCGGCCCGGTCATGACGGTGTGGTTCCTGGTCATCGGCGCGCTCGGTGTATGGGGGATCGTGCAGCACCCGGCGGTGCTCCTGGCCCTGGATCCGCGGCATGCGATCGGCTACCTGGTGTCGGGGGGCTTCACCAGCTTCGTCGTGCTGGGCGGGGTGTTCCTGTGCGTGACCGGCGCCGAGGCCCTCTACGCCGACATGGGGCATTTTGGCGCCACGCCCATAAGGCTCACCTGGACCGCGCTTGTCTTCCCGTGCCTGGTGCTCAACTACGCGGGCCAGGGGGCGCTGGTGCTCGCAGGCGCACCGACCAGCGACAACATCTTCTTCCGCCTGTGTCCGCCGGTGCTGCTCTTGCCGATGGTCGCGCTGGCGACGATTGCCACCATCATCGCCAGCCAGTCGATCATCACCGGGGCGTTCTCGATGACGCGGCAGGCGATCCAGCTCGGCTGGATGCCGCGGCTGCCCATCACGCAGACCTCGAGTGACGGCTACGGCCAGATCTATGTGGGTCCCGTGAACTGGCTGCTGATGCTGGTGACGCTCGCGCTGGCGGTGGGCTTTGGCAAGTCAGACAACCTGGCCGCCGCCTACGGCATCGCGGTATCCGTGACCATGCTCATGACCTCGGCGCTGCTCTTCATCGCCATGCGCGAGGTATGGCACTGGAGTCTGCCGGCGGCCGCGGTAGTGGCCGGAGTCTTCATGCTCATCGACGCCACCTTCGTTGCGGCCAACCTGCTGAAGCTCAGCGAGGGCGGCTACGTGCCGCTGCTGCTCGCCGCCGGGGTCTATGGGGTAATGTGGGTGTGGCACATCGGCGCCCGCGCCGAATGGGCACGAATCCAGGACTACCTCATGCCGATCGGCGCTCTGCTCGAACAGCTCAAGACTCAGCACATCCCGCGCGTGCCGGGCACCGCGGTGTTTCTGACCCGCACGCAGCAGGACGCCCCGCCGGTGCTGGTGTGGCACCTGAAGCACAACCGCGCCCTGCACGAGCGCGTCCTCATCCTCACCACCCTCATCGAGCCGGTGCCACGCATCCACGGCGTCGAGCGGCTGAAGGTGAAGGGCCTCGGAGCCGGGATGTGGCGCGCAACGGCGCGTTTCGGCTTCATGGAACGACCGGACGTGCCATCGCTGCTGCGGCAGGCGAATCTGCTCGGCTGCACGCTCGAGCTTCAGGACGTCACCTATTACGTGGGGCACGAGACCGTGATCCACCGCCTGGACGGCAAGGGGCTGCCACACTTCATCGAGAGCGCGTTCGCATACCTGCAGCGCAACTCCGCGCACGTGAGCGACTACTTCCGCCTGCCCCCGGATTCCGTCGTCGAGCTGGGCCGGGAGATCGCGATTTAGGGTAGCCAGTAGCCAGGGCGCTCGGCGTCCCGCAGCCTCACAGAGCCTTCAGGAACCCGACCAGCAGCTCGTTCACCACGGCGGCGCGCTCGCGCTGTATCCAGTGCCCGGCACCCTCGATGATGTGGCAGCCCCGCAGCCCCGGGAGCACCTGCGCGAGAGTGTCGATACGCGCCCGCGTGCCCGGAAACTTCAGGACATCATCGCGCGCGCCGGCGATGAACATCGCGGGTTGGCGGATGGTGGTGCCGCGCCACGGCGCGAGCAGCTCGGCGGAGCGCGCGATGTTGTACCAGTTGAGGCCCCCGCGGAAACCGGTGCGCGAGAACTCGCTGGCGTACTCGGCAATGTCGGCCTTGCTCAGCCACGCGGGCAGCGCGGCCGGTTCGGTCAGGTGATCGAGGCACCCTTTGCCCTCGGGTACGCGACCGAATGCCACGCGGTCGGGCCCGTCGCCCGAGCCATTGAAGTGAACCAGGCGGATCGTCGCCTCGACGTCCCGCTCGAGCTCCGCCTCGGCCACGCCGGGTTGCTGGAAGTACTGGATGTAGAAATCGTTGATGCCCTGCTGCCTGAGGGCCGACAGCAGATCAACTCGCGAGGGAGAGGCAAACACGGCACTCATGCCGACCACGGCGCGGAACAGGTCGGGCCGCAGCAGCGCCGCGTGCCAGGCCACTGGAGCCCCCCAGTCGTGGCCGACGATCACGGCCTGCCGTTCACCCAGCGCCCGCACCAATTCCACCATGTCCCCGACCAGGTGTAGCTGTGTATAGGCTGCGATGTCTGCCGGCGCGTCGGTACCCCCGTAGCCGCGCATGTCCGGCGCTGCGACCCGGAAGCCGGCAGCGGCCAGAGCGCCAAGCTGCGCCCGCCACGAGCACCACAGTTCGGGGAAGCCGTGACAGAGCAGGACGAGCGGGCCTGCGCCCGCGGTGGCCACGCGCATGCGCAGGCCATTCACCTCCATCGTCTCAAGCTTCAGCTCGCTCATGACACGCCGCCTCTGGCTGCGCTGCTCACGCCTGGTCCCTCAGCCGGGCTGAAAACCCGCGACCCCGACGCGCCACAGCACGAAGGCGTACTCGTCGGCGCGCTCGGCATCGGTCTGGGTACGGGTCGAGCCGAGCCCGTGCCCCGCATCCAGATCAACCCTGAGGATCACCGGGTTCGGCGAGCTGCTCGCCTTCTGCAGACGCGCGGTCATCTTCGCCACCTCCCAGGGTTCCACGCGCGGATCCTGGAGCCCGGTGGTCAAAAGCACCGCCGGATACTTCACGCCGTCCCTGACGTGGTGCACAGCATCCATCGCTTTCAGGCCCGCGAAGCCATCGCGCTCCTTCACCGTGCCGAATTCGGCGATGTTGGGCGGCCCGTTGGGCGAGAACTCCGCCCGCAAGGCGTTCGACACCCCGACATTGTCGATCACGGCGGCGAACAGTTCAGGGCGCTCGGTCAGGGCCATGCCCACCGTGATGCCGCCGGCCGAGCCGCCCTGGATGGCCAGCCGTGGCGCGCTGGTCCAGCCTGCATGGATCATCGATTCGCAGCAGTCGATGAGGTCACGCCAGGTGTTGGGCTTGTTGAGCTTCTGGCCGGCCTTCCACCAGCGCCGTCCGTACTCCCCGCCACCACGCACGTGTGCCGTGGCAAGCACTCCGCCGAGCTCGAGGAAGGCAAATCCGCGCGCGTTGAAGAACGGCGCATTGACGATCTGGTAGGAACCGTAGGCATCCACGATGGCCGCGGCACGTCCGTCGCGCGGCAGACCCTTCTTGGCGATGATCGACAGCGGCACCTGGGTGCCGTCGCGCGCCACGGCGTGCGTACGTATCGCCTCGTACGGCGACAGGTCGATCGCCGGCTTCGGCGAGATGCGGGTATCGGTGTGCCTGCCTGTCTTCGGGTCGAAGGCCAACACCGTGAGCGGCACCAGCCAGCTCGTGCCGATCCAGTAGAGGCCCACCTCGGTGGTGTTGGTGGCGAGCAGCTGGATCGAGCCTTCAAATGGAGTCGGGATGGCACTCAGGTGTCCATCGTTGGCGAGGCGGCGCAGGCTCCCGTAGCCGCCGTTCATGTCCTGCAGGTAGAGCCCGTCGCGGGCGAGACTGATGTTGTCGATGACAACGTCACTCTCGGGCACGACCTCGGTGGCCTTCTCAAAGCTGCCGGCCGAGAGGGAGGTCCTGAGGACACGCGCGTTCTGTGCCCCCTTGGTGGTCTGCAGATAGACCTCGTCGTCGCGAAAGACGATACCCACGACTTCGTCGGCAACGGTGCACAGCCTGCGCCATTTTGGCTGACCGGCGATGACCTCCTCGAGCCTCGCCACGTAGAAGGGGTTCTCGCGGCGCACCCCGCCGACGAGACCCGCCAGCACGTACGGGCTGGTCGGGTCAGCGATAATGGCCGGGAAATCTGTGGGTTCGACCGGCACATCCGCGTGTTGCCCGCGCACCAACACCCGCAGATCCTGCTGCGGGTCGGACCGCAGGCGGTGCAGCCACGCAACGCTGTCTTTGTAGTAGTCGGTGGAGTTCTTGTCAGAGCCCGCCAGGCGGTTGTAGAAGAAGCCGCTGCCGTCGGGCAGCCAGCTCGGGGCCGCATACTGGGTGCGGCTGATGCGCTCGGGCAACACCTCCCTGGTGTCCACGTGCATGACATGCGTCACCGAATCCTCCGAACCCGCGGCCGAGAGCCCGTAGACCACGTGGTGTCCGTCGGGGGATGCCAGCCACCAGTCGAGCGAGATGTGGCTGCCTTCCTGCTTCATCGTGGTGGGGTCGATGAGAATCTCTGCCGGCGCGCCCGCGCTGCGGCGTACGAACAGCTTGTAGTTGTCGGCTCCCTGGGGGCGTTGCTGGAAGAAGAGGCGCCCGTTGCAGCTTTGCAAGTTGGTCGTGATGACGGTTTCGCCGGAAAGCTCGGTGATGCGTTCATAGAGCTTGCTGCGACCAGGGATCGCGTCGAGAAGCTTGCGGGCCCAGGCCGCCTGGCCGCGCATGTAGGGCTCGAACTCCCTGTCCTTGGGGTCCTCCATCCAGCGGTAGGGATCGGTGATCTTCTCGCCGAAGTACTCGTCGGTGACGGGCTCGATGCGCGCCACCGGCGGTCCGGAGGCGGCAGCTGCAGGCGCTAGGCCGAGCGCGCGCGCCACCACGGTGCTGAGGGTGATTCCTGCGGCACCGAGCAGTGCGTCGCGGCGCGTGACCGTTAGGTTCGCCATGTTGCCCCCTGAAAAAGCGGTGGGCCATCCTACCGCTGTCCTTTGAAGGCCCGGAATGATTTGCGACCAGCTGCACCTGCCGCAGGCCACGTTGCGCCGGCATCTCTACCGGCCTTCGGGCAGTCGGGAAATGTGCTCCCGTGGCGTACAATGGCGCCGCGTCGCCGCCGTAGCTCAGTTGGCAGAGCAGCCGCCTTGTAAGCGGCAGGTCGTCTGTTCGATTCAGACCGGCGGCACCACCCTCCAGCGATTTTCCGCCCCGCGACAAGGCCGCGGCCGGCGGCAAGCCTCAGGGCGACTTCGGGGCGGCGCCTGGCGCCGCGGCGACGGGCTGCGCCGCTGGGTTGGCGGCCTGGGGTGCCGGCGCAACCGGTGTGGGGGCTGCGGCACTCGCCGCCTCCGCATGCGTCTCGGGACACGGCTGCACTGAGACCTTTGAGCTGACCCCTTCGGCGAACAGGTCCTGCAGCGGCACGCTCGTCATCCCCGGCTGCGGCGCGAGATCCACCCAGTAGAGGGTGCCGGGGATCTTGCGCTCGGCGATCTCCGGCTTCAGTCCCATGGCACGCACTGCGTCCGCGCGCCGTTCGGCGCGCGCGCGCTCGGTGAAGAGGCCGAGCGACACGCGGTGCCCGGCCTCGGCGCTCGCGGGCATCACGAGCGCATCCCTGACGCCATTGTGCTCGAGCGTCACCAGCACCCTGTCGGTCTCCGCTTCCGACTTCATGCCGCCGATGAAGACCCCGAATCCCTGGATGGTGTCCCCTTCGGCGGCCCGCTGCTTCGGCTCGAAGCCCTTCTGCTTGAGGATCGCCGCCGCCTGCGCGCTGTTGGTGACATCCGGGAAGGGTCCGACCGACATGCACGCCTGGGTCACGACCGGCTCGGGATTCTTCGGCAGCGCGTCCGGATCGGGACGCTGGTCCGCGGGCAGCTCGGTGAGAAGCTTCAGGGGCGGCAGCCGTGCCACCGCCTCGTTCACCGGCACCGAGGGCGGCGGCGTGACCCACAGCGCCCAGGCAAAGTAGGCGAGGTTCGCAAACAGCAGCGCAAAGAAGACGCGACGCACGGTGCTGCGATTCTAGATCAACGCGCCCGCGGCTGCGCCGCGAGCACGGCAAGCCCGCGCAGTACCAGATCGGGTACCGCGACCGCGGGGCTGTGCACGAGCGGGCGCACGCCGGCCGCACCGCCGCCCGTCAGCACCACGAGCGGCGGCCGCCCCACGAGCCCCGTGGCCTCATCCACCGCACGATCGATCAGCGCGGCCGCTGCGTAGTGCGCGCCCGCCTCGATGGCATCCCGGGTGGAGCGGCCAAAGGGCCCGCGGCCGGTGCGTCGCCCGCCCTGCGCACGGCGGCGGATCCCCCAGGTCTTGCTCAGGAGCGACCCGACCATGAGGGCGGGACCCGGGATGATGGCACCGCCGAAATGCCGTCCGCTGCGGGCGACGAGGTCGAGGGTGAGTGCCGTGCCGATGCCCGCGACGCACACCGGCACGCCGCGAAACAGGTGGTGGGCGGCGACCATGCCGATGAAGCGGTCGACCCCCAGGCGCCAGGGTTCTGCATATCCCACCGTGATCCCGGCGCGCCGTGCCGGCACGCTGACGAAGGAGATCGGCACCCGCGTGCGCCGCGCCGCCTGCGTCAGGGCGGCGCGCACCGCGGGGCCCGCGACGCTCGAGACCAGGATGCGCTCGGGCGGCGCGGCGCCGATCAGGCGCCGCGCGTACTCATCGGCACCCCATTTCGCGTGCACCGCGGCGTGCGAGCCTCCCAGCTCCCCGCCCTTCAGGCGTGCCCACTTGATGCGGGTGTTGCCGGCGTCGATGAGGAGCAGCGCCACCTAGGCCGGCCTCACGCTGACGTCACCGGAGACGAAGCGCTGCACGCCCTGCGCGGTCTCAAGAAGCAGCGCGCCGTGCGCATCGATGCCGCGGGCCATGCCGTGCGCGACACCCTGCGCGCCGTTCACGTTCACCGCCTTGCCGGCGAGGGCGTCCGCCGCCTGCCAGTCCTCGAGGAAGGGCTTGAGCGCTGCGCGCTCGAACTCGAGCAGCCCCTGCAGGCAGGCGCTCACCACGGCCGCCACCACCACGTTGCGCGAGGCGTCGCCGAGTCCTGCACTCTTCAGGTCCGTGGCGGTGATGCCGGTGCTCGCGATCCTCTCCTGCAGCTGCGCCCCGAGTGACACGTTCAGGCCGATGCCGATGACCACGTGCGCGGGTCCCGCGGACTCGGCGCGCAGTTCGATCAGCACGCCGCCGAGCTTGCGGCCCGCGACCAGCAGGTCGTTCGGCCACTTGAGCTGCCCCTGCGCAAGTCCAAGCGCGCGCAGCGCCCGCAGGATGCAGACCCCGACCACGAGGCTGAGCGCGCCAAGCTGCGGGGGCACCTCGCGGAACGTCCAGCTCAGTGAAAGGCATACCGCGCCGCCGGGCGGCGCGAGCCAGGTGCGCCCGCGGCGCCCGCGGCCGGCGCTCTGGTACTCCGCGAGCAGCAGGTCGCTTTGTCCTGCGGGTGGGCTGGGGCGCGCCAGCAGCACGGTGTTGGTGGAGTCGAGCGACCAGGCCGTCTCGATGCCGCGCACGTGGCCCTGCACGCCAGGCTCCAGGCGCTCGCGGATCTTGTGCGCATCCAGGGGCTCGCCCGAGCCGGCCAGCCGGTAGCCGCGATTGCGCACCGCGTGCAGTGTCGCGCCGAGGTCGCGCAGCGCGCCGGCCGCCTTCCACACCGCGCTGCGGCTGACGCCGAGCTGCCCGGCCAGGTCCTCCCCGGAGTGGAACTGCCCGTCGCTGAGCGCCACGAACACCTGCGCGGCGAGCGGCGTGGAGCCACGAGCGGGCGCGCCCACCGGGTTCGCCGCCATCAGGCGGCGCTCCGCCGCAGCAGCCACAGCCGCCGGGCCCGCGATTCGGTGCCGGCGCGCATGCGCTCGATGTTGCCGCGGTGGGTATATACGATCAGGAGCGCCGCGATGACTGCGAGGGTGAGGAGCGGCACGCGCGGCGGGAAGTGGCCGAGCGCCACGGCCAGCGCCACCGCCGCCGCGCCGAGCATCGAGCCCAGGCCCACGAACCCGCACGCCATCACGGTCAGTAGGAACACCGCGAGGAACACCAGCAGCAGCCAGCCGCTGACGCCGAGCAGCACGCCGACCAGCGTCGCCACGCCCTTGCCGCCGCGGAAGCCGAACCAGACCGGGTAGACGTGCCCGAGCATGACCGCGATGCCGCACACGGGCACCGCCCAGGCGCCTAGCGCGGGCGGCGCCGGCATGATCACCGGGACGCTCCAGTGCGCGAGCCACGCGGTCGCCACCCAGCCCTTGGCCAGGTCGATGACGAGCACCGTCAGTCCCATGGCCTTGCCCTGGGTGCGCAGCGCGTTGGTGGCGCCGGCGTTGCCGCTGCCCATGGTGCGGATGTCGACGCCGCGCAGGCGCCCGATGATCAGGCTGCCCACGAGGGCGCCGAGGAAGTAGGCGAGCAGCGCCTTGACGAGGAGTTCGCTCACCTGAACACCTCCGCCAGCATGCAGCGCACGCTGCCGCCGCCGAGCCGCTCGATGGTCGGCACCGGGACCGACAGCACCGTGTCCACGCAACCGGACAGCCGCGCGAACAGCTCCTGCGGCAGTGCCCGGCGCGCGCTCTCGGACATCACCAGCACGCGCGAGTCACCGAGTGCCTCGTCCCAGGTGCCGAGCTCGAGCATGTTGCCGGCGAAGTGCTCAAGCTGCGCCTGTCCGATACGGATCACCTCGCGTCCCGTGGCCGCAAGGCTCGCGAGCACCGCCTCGCGGTCGGCCTCCTCGATGGCCTCGGCGGCCACCACCGCCACCTGGGTGCCGATCCACAGGCACACGTTGGTGTGATAGAGGGGCACGCCGGCGCGGTCCGCGGCGCGGAAGATCAGCGGCTCGAACCTCAGTTCCCGCGCCCACTCGCGCACCAGCTGCGCATCGGTGCGCGGCGAGGCGCACGCGTAGGCGATGCGCTTCACGTGATCCAGCACCAGGCTCCCCGTGCCCTCGAGGAAGCGCCCCTGCGCCTCATGCCAGGTGAGGTCCAGCAGGTGGGTGAGGCGGAAGCCGAAGCGCCGGATGGCCGCGTCGATGACTGCCTGGCGGCGCTCCGGGCGGCGGCTCGCGGCGGCCAGCGGGTACAGCACGAGCGTGCCACAGGGGTGGAAGCTCACCCAGTTGTTGGGGAATACCGCATCGGGCTTGGGCGGCTCGGCGGAATCCTCCGCCACGCACACCCCGATCCCCTCGCCGCTGAGTGCGCGCGCCAGCGTCTCGAACTCCGCGAGCGCCTGTGCCTGGGCGGTCGCAGCCCCCGCGGCGTCCGCGTGCTGGAAGGTGTTGGTGGCGGCTGTCTCGGCGTTGAAGCCGAAGGCGCGCGGCCGCACCATCAGCACCGCGTCCGCACATTGCTGGCGCGGCGGCGCGGGTAGGGTCGGCGCTTGCGGAAGGGACGACATGCCCCATTCTCGCACGTTCCGCCGGCGGCCTCCGGACGGGGCGGCCGCGGGGCCAGGGCTGCCTTAGGCGCGCAGCGCCCGCACGTGCTCGCCGCTGCCGGTGTTCTCCAGCATGTCCAGCACCGGCAGGCGCTGGGTGAGGTCAAGTGGCGTACCGGTGAGGTAGCGCAGGCAGTCGGCAGCCGGCGCCGGGCGCGCAAACAGGTAACCCTGCGCGTAGGAGCAGCCGAGCTGGCGCAGCTTCTCGAGCTGCGGCCACCCCTCGATGCCCTCGGCAACGACCTTGATGTGCAGGTAGCGCGCCATCGCGATGATGGCGCTCACGATGGCAAGGTCCGACATGTCGGTGACGAGGTCGCGCACGAAGCTGCGGTCGATCTTGAGGGTGTCCACGCGCCAGCGCTTCAGGTACGAGAGGCTCGAGTAACCGGTGCCGAAGTCGTCGATCGCGATGTGCACGCCGAGCTCACGCAGCTTGGCGACCGTGTCCTGGCTCGCCTCGCGGGCGCGCGCCTCGCGCCGCTCGAACACTGCGCTCTCGGTGAGCTCAACCTGCAGCATGGAGGGATCGAGGCCGTGCTGCTTGGTCAGGCGCGAGATGCTCTCGGCGAGGTTGGAGCGCTGCAGCTGCACGGCCGAGACGTTGATCGCCACCGGGACGATGGTGCCGCCGGCCTGGCGCCAGCGCACCGTGTCCTCGATCGCCCGCTGCATGACGAAGTCGCCGATCGGCACGATGAGTCCGGCCTCCTCGGCGACGCTGACGAAGCGCTCCGGGCGTACGTAGCCGTGGTTCGGGTGCTTCCAGCGCAGCAGCGCCTCGAGCGCCACCACGCGCTGGGACTCGATGTCGACGATCGGCTGGTAGTGCACGTCGAGCTGCCGCGAGGACAGCGCGGTGCGCAGCGAGGACTCGATCGCGATGCGCTCCTTCAGGCGCTTGTCCATGCCGGGGCTGAAGAGCTGGAAGTTGTTGCGGCCGCGATCCTTGGCCTGGTACATGGCGGTGTCCGAGTGCCGCAGCAGCTCGCCCATGTCCGCACCATCGTGCGGGTAGAGCGCAACCCCGATGCTCACCGTGGTCACGAGCGTGCGGCCGTCCACCACCATCGGCGCCGAGAGCGCGTGGTTGATGCGGCCGGCGGCCTCGCTCACCTGGTCGGAGCCCTTGACGGCCTTGAGGATGACGACGAACTCATCCCCGCCCATGCGCACCACCACATCCTCGGCGCGCATCGTGGAGCGGATGCGCTGCGCGACGGTCTTCAGGAGCTTGTCGCCGGTCTCGTGGCCGCGCGAGTCGTTGACGTGCTTGAAGCGGTCGAGGTCCAGGAACAGCACCGCGAGCACCGTGCCGCTGCGCTTGGCCTCCTCGATGGCCTCCGGCAGGTGCGCCTGCAGGTACAGGCGGTTGGGGAGTCCGGTCAGCTGGTCGTGGTGCGCCAGGTGATCGAGCTGCTGGTGCTTCTCCAGCAGGTGGGTCTCGACGCTGCGGCGCACCGACACGTCGTGCACCGCGACCGCGAGTACGGAACGGTTGCCGAGGCTCAGGGGGTAGCAGCTGGCCTCCACGCTGCGCAGCGCGCCGTCCTTGCAGCACTGCCGCATTTCGACCGGCGCGCGGGAGCTGGACTCCTGCAGGCGCTTCACCAGCGCCTTGGCATCCACGCCCTCGGCACTGAACAAGTCGCTGAAGGAGAGCGCACGCACCTCATCCAGGGTATGGCCGAGGCTGCGCAGGCCGGCGGGATTCACGGCCAGCACGCGCTCGGTCGCCGGGTCGAGGACGAGCGCGGTGGTGGGCCACTGCTCGAACGCCGCCAGGTGCGTCGCGTCATAGCTCTTCAGCCACGCGGGCGCCGCGGGGCGCAGGAGCCGCAGGAAGAGCAGGACGGTGCCCGCGCCGGCAAGGCCGGCGAGCGCACCAATAGCGAATGCCAACTGGTTCACACTTTGCCCCGGAAATGTCTCATGGAGTGTGGCCCATGGGTGCGGGGGGCACTCGTGCGCTGCGCACAGTTTCGGCGCCCGCCAGCGCGAGCTGCCGCCGGCTTTGGGACACGGGGCGATTTCTGCGGGCGCCGGCAGCGCTTGAGGCTTCTTGAGATGGGTGCGGCGCGCAGGGTCCTGCGCTGCGGTCCCGCCACGGCGCGCCGCGTGCGCGCCGGGGACTTTCTGTCCTATGCTCCCGCGCGCCCGCCGCAACTGCGAAGAAGGAAGACGGCATGCGCCTGAACCCTCATGACCGCGACCCGCGCCCGGCTGGTGCGCGCCTGGCACTCACCTGCACCGCGGCCCTCTTCGCCCTGGCGGCGGCCGTGGCGCCCGCCGCGGCCCGCACCCAGAAGCCGGCCCTGCACGGCGCGCACTGGATGGCCGTCACCGGCAAGCCCCTCGCTGCCACCGCGGGCGCCATGATCTTTGAGCGTGGTGGCAACGCGGTGGATGCGGCCTGCGCCATGATCGCGGCCACCTCCACCATGTGGGACACGTTGTCCTGGGGCGGAGAAACCCAGGCGCTCATCTACAACCCGCACACCGGCCGGGTGATCGGCATCAACGGCCTGGGCGTGGCACCGACGGGCGCGACCCCGGAGTACTTCCACAAGCTCGGCATGAAGTTCCCGCCCGAGTACGGGCCGCTGGCCGCCGTGACGCCCGGGACCCCCGGTGGCCTCATGACCATGCTGGCCGAGTACGGCACGATGAGCCTGAAGCAGGTGCTGGCACCGGCGATCCAGATGGCCGATGGCTATCCGATGGAGGCCGAGCTCGTGCACACCATCGAGAAGTACCAGGACCGCATCCGGCAGTGGCCCGACACCCGGCGCGTGATGCTGATCCACCCGGGCAGCGCGCACGAGGCGCCACAGCCCGGGGAGATGTTCCACCAGCCCGAGCTCGCCGCGACGCTGCGCAAGCTGGTCGAGGCCGAGGAGGCGGCGCTACGGGGCGGCAAGGACAGGAAGGCTGCGATCTACGCGGCCTACGATCGCTTCTACCGCGGCGACATCGCGCGCGAGTTCGTGCGCGGCGTGCAGGAGGCCGGCGGCCTCATCACCCTTGCGGACCTCGACCACTGGAAGGTGAAGATCGAGGAGCCCGTGCATACCAGCTACAAGGGCATCGAGGTCTACAAGCTGACCACCTGGGTGCAGGGCCCGGTGATGCTGCAGGCCCTCAACATCCTCGAGAACTTCGACCTGAAGTCGATGGGCTACGACTCCACGCGCTACATCCACACGCTCTACCAGGCGATGAACCTCGCCTACGCGGACCGCGACTTCTACTACGGTGACCCGGACTTCCCGCCGGCACCGCCGATCAGGGGCCTGCTGTCCAAGGACTATGCGCGCGCACGGGCGCAGCTGGTGCGCCCGGACCGCAACGACCCGGACGTCCGCCCGGGCGACCCCTACCCCTACCAGGGCGGCACCAACCCCTTTGGCGCGACGCTGCGCAACTGGCACAGCCGCATGCCGGCCACCACCCCGACCGCGCTCGCCGAGTTCGACCGCTCCTTCCGCCTCGGCACCACGAGCGTGGAGGCCGCGGACGCGGAAGGCTGGGCGGTCTCGGTCACGCCGAGCGGCGGCTGGGTGCCGGCGGTGATCGCCGGGCACACCGGCATCGGGCTCTCGCAGCGCATGCAGAGCTTCGTGCTGGACGCGAGCGAGAACCCCTTCAACGTGCTCGCCCCGGGCAAGCGGCCGCGCGCGACCCTCACCCCGACACTCGCCCTGAAGGCCGGCAAGCCGCTGCTGATCTTCTCGGTGCAGGGGGGCGATACCCAGGACCAGAACCTGCTGCAGTTCTTCCTCGACGTGGTCGAGTTCGGCATGACGGTGCAGGAGGCCACCGAGGCGGCCAACATCACGAGCTACCAGATGCGCGACTCCTTCGGTGCGCATGAATCCTTCCCCGGGCGCCTGACGCTCAACAGCTCCACCCCGCCGGCGGTGCGCAGCGAGCTCACGCGCATGGGCTACACGCTCAACTACGAGGAGCGCAGCTCCGGGCCCATCAACGCGATCCTGGTGGATGAGGCCCACGGCACCCTGTGGGGTGGCTCGAGCAACCACGGCGAGGACTACGGCATCGGCTGGTGATGCCCCACACGGGGGAGCAGCAGCGCGCCGGCTCCCATCATCCACAGCCCCTGCAGCAGCGTCACGGCGCCCATGCCGTGGACATCCAGCCGCAGCCACCCCGCGCCGATCGCCAGCGCGCAGCCAAGCCCGCTTGCGAGCCCGAAGATGCCGAGAGCGCGCGCCGGCCGCGCGCCGCGCAGCAGGTCGAGCGAGAACGCGGCGATCCCGGCCGACATGAGGATCGCACCGCACTTGGCAAATGCCTGGTTGAAGAGGATGGCAAAGGCTGCCAGCTGCGCGAGGAGCGCCGGCTGCGCGGGCGCGATGGCGGGCAGCCGCAGCGCCACCCCCGGCACGACGAAGCCATCGACGAGCCCCGCCAGCGTCATGATGATCACGCCGGCCGCGTACGCGACCAGGCCGCAGCGCACCGCCGCGCGCGAGAGCCCGCGCTCGGTGGCGAACTGCACCACCGCCAGCAGGCCGGCGAACAGCAGACCGATCACGATCCCGTGCACCTGCGCATCGAGGGCGGCGAGTGCGCGCAGCTGCGTAACGATATCTCCCGGATCCTGGCTGCTGATGCTCGGGTGGTGGGCCATGGCCGCGACCTCGAGCACCGCCACCGCGATGAGCGCCCACGCGGCGATCCGTGTCGCCCCTGCCCGCTCCGGCACTGCCCGCTGCATCATGGAAACTCTCCGCAAGCCTCGTTTCCACTACGATAGTGCCGCGCGCCGCGCCGTTGGCGGACACCGCGCCCCCGCTGTCCGGCCCGAGGAGCCAGCCGCCCGTGATCCAGAGCGCCGATGCGCGTGTGCGACGAACCCGGCAGCGCCTGCTCGCCGCCTTCTCCGAGCTGCTGCTCACTCGACCCTACGATGAGATCACGGTGCAGCTCGTGGCAGCGCGCGCCGGCGTCGCCCGCTCCTCGCTCTACGAGCACTTCCGCGGCAAGCGCGGCCTGCTCGCGCTGAGCCTCGCAGGACCACTCACGGTGCTGGCAGATGCGCTCGGCGAGGCCGACAACACCGACGCCCTGACAGCGTTGCTCAGGCATTTCTGGGACAACCGCGCGCTCGCGCGCAGCCTCTTCACCGGCGCGATGCGGGCGCACGCCGTGGCGGTGCTCGTGAGGCTGATCGAGGAGCGGCTGCGCGGCGAGCGCACGGCGCTCAGGCTGCCGCGCCGGCTCGCCGCGATCCAGCTCGCCGAGGCGCTCTTTGCACCCACCGCCGCGTGGCTGGCCTGCGAGTGCCGCTGCGGTGTGCCGCAGCTCGCGCGCGGCCTGCGCCGTACCGCCCGCTCGCTGCGGGGCGCGCTGCGCAGCAGCTGAGCGGGCGCGCCTTCCTCAGCTGGCCGGGTGCGGCGCCACCTTGGCCGCGAGGAAGTCGTAGATCCCCTGGTCGCCCATCTTGCGGGCGTTGGCCAGCTCCCCGCCCCTGGTGGAATAGAGGATCTTGTTGCTGGCATCGACGACCACGACTGCCGGTATGCCGTTGCCGATCGGATGACCGTAGCGCGCGTCGATGTCGAGGTTCTTGTCGAAGTTGCCGACGTCGATCTTCACGATCTCGAACTTGCCCTCGATCAGCGGACCGCTGCTGCCGTGCAGCGCCTGGTCGAGCGCCCGGCAGTCGCCGCACCAGTTGGCGCCGAACACCAGCAGCACCTTGCGGTGCTCCCCCTGCACAGCCGTCAGCGCGTGCTGCACGTCAGCGGCGGCGTTGGCCTTTTCGTCATAGGGTGCAGGCGATGCGGCGAAGACGGCGGTGGCGGCCAGGGCGCAAAGGGAAGCCAGGAGGAAGCGCTGCATGGTGAAAATCTCGCTCTTCATTGGGGGTCACCGCCTGCGGCACGGCGCCCAGGGGGAGGCAAATTCTAGCGGCGCGCCGCGCCCGGGTCATCTCCCGCCCCCGCCCCGGCGCCGCAGCGCTCAGCCCGGCGGCAGATCGCCTGGCCGCAGCGCCCGCAGCCGCTGGGTCTCCCCCGTGGGCCTGCGGATCGCAACCTCACGCCACTCGCGCGTCGGCGCCAGCGGCATGCGCAGGATCGCCTCGCGCGCCTCGGCCAGCTGGAACTTCAGCAGCGGCCGCAGTGCATCGAGGGGTTCGGCGGCCAGCCGCTCCGTTTCCGTCTCCGCAAGCTCGCCATCACAGAACGCACGGAAGAATTCACCGAAGCGCTCCTCGTAGAGCTGCATCGGCTCGGCGACGGCCGCATCGTGCATCAGGTGCTCCGCGAGGTACTGCGTGCACACGTAGCTCGAGCTGCAGCGCACGTAGTTGCCGTGCTCGGCGAGCACGGCGTTGGAGTAGTCCCGGTTGCCGTAGAAGAGCTGGAACAGGCGGCGGCGCTTGCGCCCCGTGAGCTGCCGCTCGCGCAGGTACTCGAACAGTGCCCGCCGGTGCACGAGGTTCATCGCCGCGGAGCGCAGGGCGACCACCTGCGCCTCCAGGCGCCCCTGCGCGGACACGCTGCGCAGCAGCCAGCCGTGTTCGCAGGCCCAGCGGCGGTAAGCCGCGGGGCTTTCAAGAACTCGGCGCACGAGGAGATCCTCGGGCGAGTCAGAACCCGCCGCTACCTCGACACGCCACTCGGACTCCTCCATGAGCCGTGCGTGCTTATACGCTTGGACGTGCACGCGCCGCCTCCCGCGAGGTGCTTCTTGTGAATACTTAAGTTGGCCCCCGCAGGTAAGTCTCTGCCCGCGGCACCGCCCGGTGCAAGCTGAGCAATAAGCTGAAAAATCCCTGCAACATTTGAGGGTTACTCGGCCCCGACACCCCCCTTTCCGGGCCCTCAAGCGCAGGCCCGGCGGTAGGACCTGCGCCTGCTCGTCGTTGCTGCGCTGCGCGGAGGGGAACTGTGAGGCCCCTCACAAATCCGCAAGGCACCAGCGCCGACTGGGACACTGCATCGTTAAATGCCCTGAAGCACGATGAGTGCAGTCCCTGGCCCGGAAAAAGCTGAGTCTTTGCTGCCATGAACGATCCGAAGTCCCCGAAACCGCTCCTTCGACCGGGCGCCGTTCCGGCGCCGAAGCCGGCTGCCCCTGGCGCCGGGGCAGCCGCCGGTGCGACCGGAAAACCCGGCACCCCCGGGCGCAGTGGCCGGGTCGTGCACGATGAGCGCGGCAATGCGGTGTGGGACTTCCTTGCCACGACCAGCCGCATCGCGCTGGAGGCGACCTCGAGGCTGCTCAAAAAGCTGGAGGCACCGGAGCTGAAGATCGAGGACTCCAAGGATGAGGAGCTGCGCATCATGCCGGAGCCGGGCAGTGGCAGCGGCTACGACCCGTACAACCAGGCCACCAAACCCGCCAAGTTCGGCCGCAAGTAACCCTTGCGGCGTGCCCCCCGGGCGGCTGCGCACCGCGCGGACCCGTCCTCCTCACCCTAGCGCCGCGAGCGAGCCAACACTGACCTGCGGCGCGGGCCCGGGGCGACCGTTGCCGTCGCGGCCGGTAGGCGGCAGCGCGTTTAGAGAGGCCGCGCCACCTCATCCACCGACACCCGATCGTGCCCGCCTTCCCCGCGGCGCCGCTGCGGCCATCACTTCGGAGTGCGGGAACCCCCATGACTGCGGCGAGCAAAGCTGCGCGGCATGGGCAGTTCATGACTGCAGCTGACGCATCGGTCTTTGCGGTCGCTGACCTGCGCGCGCCAATGCGAACCGCTATCCGAAATGATAATTGATCTCATCTGGAACACTGGCACAGCCCAAGACCATGCGCGAGGCGTGCGCGCCGATGGACGCGCGCGCGCCAGTCGTCGAGAATTGCGCGCAGCACCCATCAACAACCAGGGGATGACAGATGAGTCAGTCGTTTTCACGTCGCGACGCGCTGAAGGGAATCGCCATCGTGGTGGGCGCCGCAGGTGCCGCGGGTTCCGTGCGCGTGGCGCGCGCCGATGCGCCCCACCTGAGCCCGACCGACCCGACCGCGCAGGCACTGGGTTACCACGAGAGCGCGAAGACCGTCGATGCCAAGGAATTCTCCAGCTATGCGGCCGGCCAGATGTGCAGCACGTGCGCGCAATCGGGCGGCACCGGGCCCTGGCGTACCTGCAACATCTTCGCCGGCAAGCTCGTGGCCGAGAACGGCTGGTGCAAGGTGTGGGTCAAGAAGCCCTGACGCGGCCACCACGCTGAGCAAAAAAAGCTCCCGCTGTGCGGGGGCTTTTTCTTTGGTGCATTGCGCGCAGCGCCTCGCTTTGCGACACCAGGCACCCGCGACCTGTAAGCTCCACAGCCACTGTTGCCGGGGCTGCAGCTGCATGAGGGGACACTGCGCATGACGGTCGAAATCAAGATGCTCGCCTGGTCGATCTATCTCGGCCTCGCCTACGTGCTCCTCGCGGCAACGCTGACCACCCAGGCGCGCGGACTTGCCTGGAATGTCGGCAATCGCGATGGTGATGCGGCGCGGCTCGGCGGGGCTGCCGGTCGCGCCCAGCGCGCCTGCCGCAACTTCCTCGAGACTTTCGCGTTCTTCGCCGCGGCCGTGCTCGCGGTGGTGCTGATGAAGTTAACTTCGCCCCGCACTGCAATGGCAGCGCAGCTGTACTTCTGGGCGCGCCTCCTCTACCTGCCGGTGTACGTCATCGGCATCCCTTACCTGCGCTCGGCGGTGTGGGGCGTATCGTTCCTCGGCATCCTGATGCTGGTGGGCGCCCTGCTCTAGGCCCAGGCGCGCGATCGCCTCAGCTGCCGCGCACCTTCGCGATCCACTCATCCACCAGTTGCTCGAGGAGCGTCAGCGGTACGCCCCCGTTCTCCAGCACAACGGCGTGGAAATCCCTGATGTCGAACTTCGGCCCGAGCGCCGCCTTCGCCTTCTCGCGCAGCTCCAGGATCTTCAGCTCCCCAACCTTGTAGGCGCAGGCCTGGCCCGGGGCCGCCATGTAGCGCTCGACCTCAGAGGTCACATCCGCCGGCGCCATGCCGGTGGTCGAGACCATGTAGTCGATCGCCTGCTCGCGTGACCAGCCCTTGGCGTGCATCCCGGTGTCCACCACCAGGCGCCCGGCGCGCAGCAGCTCGAGCTGCAGGCGGCCAAGGTCCCCGAACGGGTCGTCCTTGTACATGCCGATCTCGGCCGCGAAGCGCTCGGCGTACAGCGCCCAGCCTTCCGCGTAGGCCGTGTAGAGGGTTTGCTGGCGGATGATCGGCAGGTCCTTCAGGCCGAGCGCGGTGGAGATCTGGAAGTGATGCCCGGGAATGCCCTCGTGGTAGGCCACCGTCTTCATGCCCCAGGTCGGCGCCTCGGCGAGGTCACGCAGGTTCACGAAGAACGTGCCCGGCCGCGAGCCATCCATCGTCGCCTGCTGGTAGTAGGCGGACGAGTTTCCCTTCTCCTGCCCCTGCGGCACCCGCACCACGGTGAGGCGGGTCTTGGGCACGGTGCGGAAATACTGCGGCATGCGCGCGTTCACCTCGTCCAGGATCTCCTGGTAGCGCGCCAGCACCTGCGCGCGGCCCGCGTCGGTGTTGGGGACGATGAAGCGCGGGTCCTTGGCGAGCGCGGTCATGCGCTCCCCGACGCTGCCCGTGGTCAGCCCCTGTGACTTCAGGAGCGCATCCATTTCGGCCGAGATGCGCGCCACCTCGGAGAGCCCGAGCTCGTGCACCTGCTCAGGGGTGTAATTGGTCGTGGTCATCTGCCGCAGCGACTCGGCATAGTAGGCAGCGCCCTGTGGCAGGCGGGATACGCCCGCGGCCTGCCCGGCGGCGAGCGGCCGCAGCGCCTCGAGCGCTGCGCTCATGCGCGCATATGCCGGGTACACCTGCTCGCGCACCGCCACCACCGCCTCACCCGTCAGCGCCTGGCGGCGCGCCGCGTCTAGGGATGCAACCGCGGCCATGCGCTCGGTGAAGCTCGTGACCAGCGCGTTCTCTTCCGGCGGCCCCTTGACGGTGTCGGCGATCACGACGAGTGAGCGCTCGAGGAGCGAGGGCGGCAGCACCACGCCCTGCTTCGCCTGCCAGACCATCTGCGCGGTCGCGCCGTCGAGCTTCTCGCCCATCGCCCGCAGGCGCTTCACGTAGTTCACCGCCGTCTTCTCGTTCGAGACGACGTGCGCGGTCTCCATGAAGCCGGGCAGCTGCGCCTCGAGGCCGAACATCGGGCTCACCGGGTACAGCCCTTCCGAGGTCAGCCACTTGTAGGGCTCGAAGGCGAGCTGGGTGCCGTACTGGTCGATGAGGATGTCGTAGGTGACCTGGTCCTGGCGGCCGAGGCTTGCGCGGTCGAAGCGCTGCACTTCCTTGAGGAAGCCGGCGACCTGGGCGTAGTCGGCATCGCGCTTTGCCAGGGTGGCCGGCGCGAGCTTGTCGGAGAAGTGATCGAGGACCGTGCCATCGATCAGCCCCACCTGCGTCAGGAGCTCAGGATTTGCCGCCAGGAACTCGAGCGCCTGGCGGTTGGCCAGCATGTTGAGTGTGAAGGGCTTCCCCCACACGGTGCGGTAGCCCGCGTAACCAACCACCAGCGCGAGCGCCAGTGCCGTCCAGCCCGTGATCCGCCATGCCCTGCTCTTCACTGCGCCGTCCCCCTCGTTGTCCATTTTCGTGCACCGCACGCAGCGGCGCGACGCGAGTCTAGCGCGCCAAAGGAAAAAGCCCCTGAGATCCTTGCGGACCTCAGGGGCTTTTGTTTGAAGCCTGGCGGTGACCTACTCTGGCATGCCTGAAAGGCACACTACCATCGGCGCAGAGCGTTTTCACTTCCGAGTTCGGAATGGGATCGGGTGGTACCCACTCGCTATGGCCGCCAGGCAAACTGTTTGAGGTTTATGAAGCCGGGCCTTGCGACCCGGCTTCACACGCCTCCAATCTGGTTAGTTTCTGCTTCGACGCCTGTCGCGTTCGATGATGGAATCAGTCCATCAGCATCAACCCTCTCGTGGAATCGCAAACCACTTGAGGTTATATGGTCAAGCCTCACGGGCAATTAGTACTGGTTAGCTGAAGCCATTACTGGCCTTACACACCCAGCCTATCAACCACGTAGTCTTCGTGGGCCCTTCAGGGGAGTCGAGCTCCCAGGGAGATCTAATCTTGGGGGGGGCTTCCCGCTTAGATGCTTTCAGCGGTTATCCCGTCCGCACATAGCTACCCGGCAGTGCCACTGGCGTGACAACCGGAACACCAGAGGTGCGTCCATCCCGGTCCTCTCGTACTAAGGACAGCTCACCCTCAAATCTCCAACGGCTACGGAAGATAGGGACCAAACTGTCTCACGACGTTTTGAACCCAGCTCGCGTACCACTTTAATCGGCGAACAGCCGAACCCTTGGGACCTGCTACAGCCCCAGGATGTGATGAGCCGACATCGAGGTGCCAAACTCCTCCGTCGATGTGGACTCTTGGGAGGAATAAGCCTGTTATCCCCGGAGTACCTTTTATCCGTTGAGCGATGGCCCTTCCATACAGAACCACCGGATCACTATGACCTGCTTTCGCACCTGCTCGACTTGTCAGTCTCGCAGTCAAGCACGCTTATGCCATTGCACTCTTATGCGCGATGACCGACCGCGCTGAGCGTACCTTTGCACTCCTCCGTTACTCTTTAGGAGGAGACCGCCCCAGTCAAACTACCCACCATACAGTGTCCCCAATCCGGATTACGGACCAAGGTTAGAACTCCGACATTATCAGGGTGGTATTTCAACGTTGCCTCCACAAGAGCTAGCGCCCCTGCTTCAAAGGCTCCCACCTATCCTACACAGACAAGGTCAAAGTTCAGTGTAAAGCTGTAGTAAAGGTTCACGGGGTCTTTCCGTCTTTCCGCAGCTACGCCGCATCTTCACAGCGATTTCAACTTCACTGAGTCTCGGGTCGAGACAGTAGGGCCAGCGTTACGCCATTCGTGCAGGTCGGAACTTCATGTACTTCCACGGTTTCCCGTGGCACAGACTATACGTTCACCTGACCGGAGCGAGTTGAGTGTCTCGCTACCAAAGGATATTCGCTTAGCCGATGGATTGGAGCCATCGGCAAAGGATCAGGGCCGGCGTGTTATGGGATCTTTCGATCTCATCCAAGGGCTCTCAAACCCTTGAGTCGTTACGGGGATTCGAATCGCTCCGAATCTTACCCTCGGTATTGCCCGTGACGTCCCTGCATGAAACGTCGTGTGGGTTCCACCGATTTGAGCCGGTTGTCGAAACAATGTTGCCATTGTTCCGGGCAATGTTACTTACCCGACAAGGAATTTCGCTACCTTAGGACCGTTCAATATGTTTCGAACAACACACGGATGCGTGCTGCTCGCGAAGCGACCAAGCTTCGGACCTGGTCGCTTCCTGCATATCGCTATGCAGATCGGACTATATCATCCACCAGATTGAGAAGATCTGGGGCCTGGCGTTTAGTCTCTGAGGATTCTCTTATCTCAAACAACTCGATGATCGAGTCATCCGAGTACTTACGTCTCATCGCACCACCGTCGTTCATATCTCGACGTATCGCGAGAATTTCATCGATGCCTTCCTTCGACAGGTGCCGCCCATCCTGAATCAGCGCCGCGATTTGCTTAAACTTCGCAAAGTCACGTTGCTTCTTGTTGGACAGAAAGCCGAACCGGTCAAAGAACGGGATCACGTTCTCGACGATCGCGGTGAAATTATTGACTTCGTAGTACCAGACGCCGTCTGCCCGGGATCGCATGGTTCCGCACTTCAGGTGCTGCTCGAACAGGGTCAGGATGAGCCTGTCTCGCTGGGACACGTTGAAGCACAAAGATACTTTCCAAGGGACCGCGTAGTCGCCACGCTTGCGAAAGGACACGTTGAAGCTGCCTTCACCATCGGTGAATCCAGCCAGATAGTGGCCGATCCTTTGCGGGACCCGCGAAACGTCTAGCACGCTAAGAGCCTTTCCTGCTGATTGTCCGCACCTTACAGATTTTCACTGCAGCGGCTGCTGCGAGTACTGAAGGATGCTCGGAGTTTCCAGCATATGGCCAGGTTTATTTACGTAACTACAATTACGGTCATCAATGAACTCTACTGGGTGGTTGCAACTAACTTCTATAGTTACGGCCGCCGTTTACCGGGGCTTCGATCAGGAGCTTCGCCTTGCGGCTGACCCCATCAATTAACCTTCCGGCACCGGGCAGGCGTCAGACCCTATACATCCACTTACGTGTTAGCAGAGTCCTGTGTTTTTGATAAACAGTCGCAGCCCCCGATTACCTGTGACCTTCCATTGCTCAGGGAGTAAATCCCATCACAACAGGAGGCATACCTTCTCCCGAAGTTACGGTATCAATTTGCAGAGTTCCTTAACCCGAGTTCTCTCAAGCGCCTTAGGAGATTATCTCCTCACCCACCAGTGTCGGTTTACGGTACGGTCAACTCCAACCTGAAGCTTAGAGGCTTTTCCCGGAAGCGTGGCGTCGATCACTTCGAAGACCGAAGTCTTCTAGTACTCAGTTCTCGGTGTTGAATGACCCTCCGGATTTTCCAGGAAGATCCACCTACGGCCTTGAACGGCACTGCTGCCGCTGATCTAGCCTTCTCCGTCACCCCATCGCAGTTGGAATCGGTGCAGGAATGTTAACCTGCTTTCCATCGACTACACCTTTCGGTCTCGCCTTAGGAACCGACTCACCCTCAGCCGATTAACGTAGCTCAGGAAACCTTGGGTTTTCGGCGAGCGGGTTTTTCACCCGCTTTAACGTTACTCATGTCAGCATTCGCACTTCTCATACCTCCAGCATGCC
>CAWDKU010000002.1:0-2707500 GCA_963802995.1 uncultured Pseudomonadota bacterium | reverse complement strand
CCTCGTGCAGCATTCCAAGACTTCCGTACACCTCGCCGAGCGTGGTCATGAGATCCGCACGTATCACCGGTTCGTCGTGCAGCTGAAATTCAATCTGCTGCACGCCGCGGTCGAGCACTTCGCGGGCGGTGATCGACTGACCGCGCGCCTCGCTGGGATCGGACACCGCAAACAGGGATTTCATGAAATCCGCGGTCCGTTGCGCGGTCAGTGACTGCTGCACCGCCAGCCGGCGTTGCCGCTCGGCCTCGTTGCGCGATTGCACCGCCACCACACTGATCACGGCAAACGCGAGGCATCCGGCCATGGCTGAAGCGGCCACCTGGATCAGGCGGCGCTGATGGCGTGCCTGGTCGCGCTGCACCAGGCGGTCCAGCGGCACCCCGAGCATGCCTGCGGCGATCTTCAGCAGCGCGGCGCGCGCATCGTCCGCCCCGGCGCGGATATCGGCGGCCAGCGGCTCGGCGCCGGCGTCCGCGGTGATGACGCCGGCATCACTCACGACATACCGCAACGCCGCTGGCAGGCAGTCATCGGGCGCGCCCGCAGGTGAGGCCGGCTCGCCGGCGACCACCAGTGCCAGCACCTGCGCGGCGCGGCCGAGGGACTTGAAGTAGCGGATCTCCTCATTGACCCAGCGCGATTGAGCGGCAGCCGGCGAGCACACGACGATCAGGAAGCGCGAGGCGCGCAGCGCGTCGCGCACGCTGGCGGCCAGGTCTGAGGAAGTGGGTAGCTCGGCTCTGTCGAGGAAGACTGGCTTCAGGCGATGGTGCGATGCGTCATCCGGCACCAAGCCCCGGGGCGGCCGATAGGTCTCGAGCGCCCTGTGCAACCACTCGGCAGCCGCCCGGTCGCGGTGGCTGTAGCTGATGAAGGCCGCGTAGCGCAGCGCGGACTCAGCCTCGGCAGTTGTGCTCGGTGGCATCGCGTATTCCAAGCTTCACTTTCAATGTTTTACACGGAGTATAGTTTTGATACAAAGATTCAAATCAGGGGATCCGCCATGTATTTCATTCAGCTCGCCAAGAGGGTGGCGCTGGCCGCCGTGTTGTCCGGGTTTCTCGGCGCGGCGCCGGCCTTCGCCGGTCACACGTTCATCGACTCGACCTGCGATGGCTCTTTCGACCCGCCCATTCCGAGCACCGGCTCCGGCCAGTGCTTCGCGGATCCGGTGCCGGTGGTGCTCAGCAACGATCAGACGTCTGCCGCGATCAACCTGGGGTTCAGCATCACGGTCGCCGGCAAGTCGTACAGCCAGCTGTTCATCAACGAGAACGGCGTGGTGTCCTTCGGGCAGGGCCTGCCGGCTGGTTCTTTCCCCGGAGGCACGCTTGCGAGCCTCGGGACGCACTTTGCCGACCCGAGCACGCCCTTCATCGCGGCGGCTTATATCGACCTGAAGACCAGTGGCGGCACGCCGGACGGCAGCGGGCTGGCGAGCGGCGTCATGTACCAGACCGGCGTCGCAGACCCCAAGGGCGGAACCGATGACCCCGCCGGTCATACGCCGCCCACCGACATCACCAGCTTGCCACCTGCAATCTCGATCGTGTGGTCGGACCCCTCGCAGGCGGTGTCCGGCTCCGGTCAGGGGTTCGAGGCGCAGCTGGTGATCTATTCACTGGCCAGCGGCGGCAGCCCCGGGGATTTTGCCATCCGCTATCGCTTCGGCAGCCCCTCACTCGGCGACAACCCGGTCGTGGGCTCGCAGGCCGGCTACTCGCTGGGCGCTGCGGTGGTGACGCTCACGGGTCTGGGCTTCGCCGAGCCCTACAACAACGCGCCCAACGGTACGCAGGATTACTACTTCGAGTTCAAAGGCACCGCGGCCCTCGACAGCGACGGTGACGGCATTCCCGATGCCCAGGACAACTGCCCGAAGGTCGCCAACCCCGATCAGAAGGACACCGACAAGGACGGTGTCGGTGATGCCTGCGACAACTGTCCCTTCACCTACAACCCCGACCAGAAAGACAGCAACGGCAATGGCATCGGAGACGTGTGCGAGCCACCGCCGCCGCCGAAGATGTGCGATGTGGACAAGGATGGGGATGTCGATCTCAAGGATCTGACCGCGATCTTCAATTCACTCGGCAAGCGCGTAGCGGCCAACGACCCGCGCGACCCGAACGGCAATCTCAGGGTGGACGTGTTCGATCTGTTGATCTGCGCGACGCGCTGCACGCGCAAGGAGTGCGCCGTCAAGTAGTCAGCACGGACGGCGGATCCGCAAGGCAGCGGGCGTGGTGCGCCCGCTGCCTTGCTCTCAGGCGATCTCGATCCACACGAAGCGCAGCTTCCCCACCTGCAGGAGGTAGCGCCCGGGGCAGCCAAGCTCGGTGTCACGCGAGCCGAGCTTCTGCAGCGACTCGGCATCTGCGCCCAGGCGCACGCCCCCCTGGTCGATGAGGCGATTGCCCTCGGAGGTACTCGCCACGACCCCGGCCATCTTCAGGGCATTCGCCACGCGGGTCGCTTTGCCATCCGTCACCAGGCGCACGGTGTCGATCTTCTCGGGCACCCCACCCTGGCGAAAGCGCCCGACGAACTCCGCCTGCGCGCGCTCGGCCGCGGCCGCGCCGTGGAAGCGCGCGGTGATCTCGTGCGCGAGTTCGAACTTGATGTCGCGCGGATTGCGGCCCGCGCCTGCGGCCGTCTTCAGCGCGCTGATCTCCGCCAGCGGACGGAACGACAGCAGCTCGAAGTAGCGCCACATGAGCTCATCGGAAATCGACATCAGCTTGCCGAACATGCTGTCCGGTTCCTCGGTGATGCCGATGTAGTTGCCGAGCGACTTCGACATCTTGTTGACGCCATCGGTGCCCTCCAGCAGCGGCGTCGTCACCACGACCTGCGGCTCCTGGCCGTAGGCCTCCTGCAGCGAGCGTCCCACCAGCAGGTTGAATTTCTGGTCGGTGCCACCGAGCTCCACGTCCGCACGCATCGCCACCGAGTCGTAGCCCTGCGCCAGCGGGTAGAGGAACTCGTGGATGGAGATCGGCTGCCCGGATTTGTAGCGCTTGGAGAAGTCGTCGCGCTCGAGCATGCGCGCCACCGTGTAGTGCGCGGTGAGCTTCACCATCTCGGTGGAGGTGAGCTTGCCGAGCCAGCGCGAGTTGAAGTCGATCTTGGTGCGCTCGCGGTCGAGGATCTTGAACACCTGCGTCTCGTAGGTGCGCGCGTTCGACTGGATGTCCTCCGGCGTGAGCGCCGGGCGCGTCGCATTGCGCCCGGTCGGATCGCCGATCATCCCGGTGAAGTCCCCGATCAGGAAGGTGACCTCGTGCCCGAGCTGCTGGAACTGGCGCATCTTGTTCAGGAGCACGGTGTGCCCCAGGTGCAGGTCCGGCGCGGTCGGGTCGAACCCGGCCTTCACGCGCAGCGGCGTGCCACGCCTGAGCTTCTTGATGAGATCCGCCGCGGTGAGCACTTCGCTCGTGCCACGGTGCAGCTCCGCAATCTGTTCCTCGAAATTCATTTGATTCCCGTGAAATCCGTCCTGAAGCAGCTCAGCCCGCGGATGTAAGTTAAGCCGTAAGCCCCCGTTTCGGCACTTAACATACATTGACCCAAAGGTCGCGGCCCGGTACGGTGCGCGCTTTTACAGCATCCCACTAAGTGTAGTCGATGGACCCGAACACCCCGCCGCCAGGCAATGGCTTCTTTAAGGTGCGCTGGCCATCGGCGGCCTTCTGGCTGCAGGCCGGTGCCTGCGCCATCGTCGGCTGGTCGCTGGTCCACGGCGCGCTCTCGGTGGCCCCGGCAACAGCGGCGCCCCCCGCACTGAGCGTCGGCGCCTCCCCGGCCAGCCCCGCCCATCCCGTGGCCGCCCCGCAGCTGGCCGCCGTCCCCTCCCTCGGCACCGCGGCCCTCTCGACCATCGACGTGATCGTCGCGCGCAACGATACCCTGGATCACATCTTCCGCCGCCTGAAGCTGAACCTCGCCGACCTTGCCTCCCTGCGCAGCCTGCCGCGGGTGCGCGACGCCCTCGACTCGCTCAAGCCCGGGGAGTCGCTGCACTTTGAGCACAAGGACGGCTCGCTGTACGCACTCGAGCGGCGCCTGAACGAGAGCGAGACCCTCAAGGTCTCGCGTGACCCAGCCGCCGGCCTCAAGGCCGACGTGCTGCAGAACCCGCTCGAGACCCGCATGCGCACCGTGCACGGGGTGATCGACAGCTCGCTGTTCGAGGCCGTCGAGGCCGCCGGCGCCCACGACCAGACCGCCGTGGCGCTGGCCGACATCTTCGCCTGGGACGTCGACTTCGTGCTCGACGTGCGGCCGGGGGATGCCTTCATCGTCACCTACCCCGAGGTCTACCGCGACGGGGTGTACGTGCGCGACGGTGCCATCCAGGCGGCCGAGTTCGTGAACCAGGGACGCACCTTCCGCGCCGTGCGCTACACCGACCCGGACGGCGGCTCGCACTACTACACCCCCGACGGCAAGAGCCTGCACAAGGCCTTCCTGCGCGCGCCGGTGGAGTTCACCCGCGTCAGCTCGCGCTTCAACTCCGCCCGCTACCACCCGATCCTGAACCTGATCCGCGCCCACAAGGGCGTCGACTACGCCGCCCCCATGGGCACCCCGGTCAAGGCCGCAGGCGATGGCCGCATCCGCTTTGCCGGCATCAAGGGTGGCTACGGGAACGTCGTTGAGATCGAGCATTCCTCGAGCGTCGTGACCGTGTACGGCCACCTGTCGCGCTTCGCGCACGGCACCCGGGTCGGGGCGCACGTCACCCAGGGCGTCGTCATCGCCTACGTCGGCATGACCGGACTTGCCACCGGCCCGCACCTGCATTACGAGTACCGCGTCAACGGGGTGTTCAAGAACCCCCAGACCGTGGCGCTGCCCGGCGCTGATCCGATAGAGGCCCGCTGGCACGATGACTTCCTCGCCAAGTCCGCCCCGCTGCTGGCATCGCTCGAGCCGGCCGCAGGCCCGGTGCTGGTCTCGCGCTGAAGAGCTCGCCTTAACAGTTCCTCAGCATTCGCGCTGGTACCATGGGGGCCATGCCGTCCGCACCGGGCCGGCCGAGGCCCCCCGCTCATGGATTCGCCGGATCTAAAGGCACCGCAGCACTACATCAACCGCGAACTCTCGTTCCTGGAGTTCAACCAGCGCGTGCTCGACCAGGCCCTGGACACGAGCGTGCCGCTGCTCGAGCGGCTGAAGTTCCTGTGCATCTCCTGCAGCAACCTCGATGAATTCTTCGAGATCCGCGTCTCGGGCCTGAAGCAGCTGCAGGAACTGGGCAGCGGGCAGCTCGCGGCCGACGGCCTGTCGATCCCCGAGCAGCTGGCGGCGATCCACGTGCGCGCCACGCGCCTGGTGGCCGACCAGTACCACTGCCTGAACGAGCAGCTGCTGCCGGCACTCGCCGCGCAGGGGGTGCCGCTGCTCTCCCCCGCGGACTGGACCCCGGAGGCGCGCGCCTGGCTTGAGCAGTACTTCGAGCGCGAGGTGGAGCCGGTCCTGAGCCCGCTCGGGCTCGACCCGGCGCGCCCCTTCCCGCGCATCCAGAACAAGAGCCTGAACTTCATCGTCAGGCTCGAGGGCAAGGATGCCTTCGACCGCGACAGTGAGCTCGCCATCGTGCAGGCGCCACGCTCGCTGCCGCGCGTGGTGCCGCTCCCCGGGGTCGGTGCCGGTGGCTGCGTGCTCTTGTCGGCGATCGTGCAGGCCTTCGTGCCCAAGCTCTTCAGCGGCATCAAGGTGATCGGCTGCTACCAGTTCCGCATCACGCGCAACAGCGACCTGTTCGTCGACGAGGAAGAGATCGATGACCTCAGGCGCGCGCTCGAGGGCGAGCTCGCCCACCGCCGCTACGGCGCCGCGGTGCGCCTGGAGACCTCCAACGACTGCCCGGAGGACCTGGTCAGGTTCCTGCAGGGACAGTTCGCCTCCGCCACGCTCGATCTGTACTCGGTCGCCGGCCCGGTGAACCTCAACCGCCTCTCCGCCATGTACGACCTGGTGCAGCGGCCGGACCTCAAGTACCCGATCTTCACGCCGGGAATCCCGCGGCGCCTCGCGGGCAACCCGGACTTGTTCGCCGCCATCCGCCACAAGGACATCCTGCTGCAGACGCCCTACCAGAGCTTCGTGCCGGTGATGGACTTCCTGCGCCAGGCCGCCGCCGACCCCCAGGTGCTCGCCATCAAGCAGACCCTGTACCGCTCCGGTCACGGCTCGCCCCTGGTGGATGCGCTGGTGGCGGCCGCCAATGCCGGCAAGGACGTCACCGTCATCGTGGAGCTGCGGGCGCGCTTTGACGAGGAGGCCAACATCGAGCTCTCCAACCGCCTGCAGGAGGCCGGCGCGCACGTCATGTACGGGGTGGTGGGTTTCAAGACCCACGCCAAGCTCGCCCTGGTGGTGCGCCGCGAGGCCACCGGCATCCGCCGCTACTGCCACCTCGGGACGGGCAACTACCACCCGCGCACGGCACGCCAGTACACCGACTATGGCCTGTTCACCTGCGATGACGAGATCGGCCACGACGTGCACGAGCTGTTCCTGCAGCTGACGAGCCTCACGCAGACCCCGAAGCTCAAGCGCCTGGTGCAGTCGCCCTTCAGCATGCACGAGATGGTGCTCTCGAAGCTGGCGCGCGAGACCGAGCATGCGCGCGCCGGGCGCCCGGCGCGCGTCATCGCCAAGATGAACGCGCTGGTGGATGCCCCGGCCATCGAGGCGCTCTACCGTGCCTCGCGCGCCGGGGTCAAGATCGACCTGATCGTGCGCGGGGTGTGCGCACTGCGACCCGGGATACCCGGGGTGTCCGAGAACATCCGGGTGCGCTCGATCGTCGGGCGCTTCCTCGAGCACTCGCGGGTGTTCTACTTCGAGAACGGCGGGGACTCGGAGCTGTACTGCGCCAGCGCCGACTGGATGGAGCGCAACTTCTTCCGCCGCGTCGAGGTCGCCTTCCCGGTGCGCGAGCAGAACCAGCGCGAGCGCATCCTGCACGACCTCGACCTGTGTCTGGCGGATAACTGCCAGTCCTGGCAGCTGCTGGCGGATGGCAGCTACCAGCGCATCGAGCGCGGCGAGGCGAAGCCGGTTAACGTGCAGGCGGAGCTGCTCGCGACCTATGCCGCAGGCCCTGGCGTCGGCGTTTAGGATTTAGCGCGCGGTGACTGCTGATTCCCCATGACCGTGATGCTGCGAGTGCGGTCCCTCATTCTCACATCGTGTGCCGCGCTCCTCGGCTTCGGCCTGGCGCATGCGGCACCGGGCGCCGCTCCGGAGTGCAGCAGCCGCAGCCTGACGCCGGCCGATGAGCTCGCCGTCAACGCCGCCGCCGGAGCCGTGGTGCCGCGCACCGTCGCGTTCCAGATCGTCGAGCGCTGCGTCACGCGCGAGGACAGCTACGCCTGGATCGCCACCGCGCGCACCCGCAGCCGCGAGGCCGAGCAGTGGTGGGAGTACACCTGCCGCAAGGGACTCATGAAGTGGTCATGCGGCGAGGGCGAGTTCCGACAGCTGTTCGCGGTGCGCCTTGAGGCGGGCGGGCGCACCCAGGGCCTGCAGGCGATCTCGCACGGCGAGGTCCCCGAGGACAGCGCGCGCAGCCTGGCCGCCGCGGCGCTGCAGGTCTATGCGAACCCGGCAGCCCACCTCGCCGAATGCAACCGCCATGCGGCCGATGCCCGCGACTGGTCGACGCTGCCGGCGGCTGAGCGGGCGCTGCCCGCGGACGGGCCCGTGGACGCGGATGTCTGGCACAAGGGCGACGCCGACGTGGTCGACTTCAACCTACAGACACGCTTCGTGTTCGCCGCGCAGCAGCCCGACCCGCGCAACCCCGTGCCGCGCTGCTGGTCGTTCGTGGTGCTCGGGCAGTAGGGGAGCGTAGCCGCCCCGGGCGCACCGGCTTACCTGCAGGGTCAGCCGCGTCCGCCGCTGAACACGCGCAGCCGGAAGCCGCTCGAGCGCAGGTAGTCGACCTCCTGCAGGAGGTCCGCGGCCGTCAGGGGATGGTCCTTGAGCCAGCGTGCGGGGAAGCGCGCCTCCAGGGACTTCGGCGTCGCCGCCAGTTCGATCTGCGGCAGCGCAGTGGTGCTGCGGCCGCGGTGCAGCAGCACCGCCAGCCGCAGCAGCACGATCAGGTGCACGGCGCTGCGGTCCCAGGGTGGCACCAGCTCCTCGATGCGATCGAGGGTGAACTTGCGGCGATGGGCACCGACCAGGCGTGCCAGCAGCCGCTGCTCCTCGCGCGGGAAGCCCGGCATGTCGGCATTCTCGAGGAGGTAGGCCCCGTGGCGGTGGTAGCCGCTGTGCGAGACATCGAGCCCGATCTCATGCAGCCGCGCCGCCCACTTCAGCGCCAGGTGCGCCAGCGGTTCCTCGAGCTTCCAGGTGTCACGGGTCTGCTCGAGGAAGTCGCGCACCGTGGCTTCCACGCGCTCGGCCTGCTGCGTGTCGACGTGGTAGCGCTGCTGCATGGCGCGCACGGTGCGCTCGCGCGCATCCTCGCGCTTGTAGCGACCGAGCATGTCGTAGAGCAGCCCCTCGCGCATGGCCCCTTCGGCGATCTGCATCTCCTTGATGTCGAGGACGCTGAAGACCTCCGCCAGGATGGCGAGCCCGCCGGGGAACACCGGGCGGCGGTCCTCGGTGATGGGCTCCAGGTTCAGCTCGCGCGTGTGGCCCGCATCGATGCAGTAGTCGATCGCGCGCTGCAGGCCCGCCGGGGTGATGGTGAGCGCCTGCGGATCGAGCGCGCGGATCGCGTCCGCGATGGCACGCACGGTGCCGGAACTGCCGGCGGAGTGGTCCCAGCCGCGGCGGCGGAAGGCCGCCTGTACCGGCTCGAGCTCCATGCGGGCCGCGAGCCGCGCCCGCTCCATGCGCTTGGCGGAGATCTTGCCGTCGCGGAAGAAGCGCTCGCTCAGGGCAACGCACCCCATCTGCAGGCTCTCGAGCTCGAGGGGGGTGAGACCCTCGCCCACGATGAGCTCGGTACTGCCGCCGCCAATGTCGACCACCAGGCGCTTGCCCGGCTCGGTGGGCATGGTGTGGGCGACGCCGGAGTAGATGAGGCGCGCCTCCTCCATGCCGGCAATGATCTCGATGGGATGGCCGAGCGCCTCGCGGGCGCGCTCGAGGAACGCCTGCTTGCGGTGCGCAAGGCGCAGCGCATTGGTGCCGACGCAGCGCACGCTGTCGGCGTGCATGTCGCGCAGGCGCTGGCCGAAGCGCTCCAGGCAGGCGAGCGCACGCGCCGCCACGTCCTTGTCGATGCGGCCGTTCTCGGCGACGCCGGCCGCCAGGCGCACCATCTCGCGCAGGCGATCGATGATGACCAGCTGGCCGTGCGAGTAGCGCGCGACCACCATGTGGAAACTGTTGGAACCGAGGTCGACCGCGGCGAGGACGCCGGGGACGGGTCGGGGTGCGGAGCGGGCGGCGGGTTTTAGGTCTGCGGAGCGGGCGGTGGCTGCCGGAGGCACGGCGCGCGGCTGAGGATCAGGCGGCCGCGAAAGACGAGCCGCAACCGCAGGTGGTGGCGGCGTTGGGGTTGCGGATCACGAACTGCGCGCCCTCGAGGCCCTCGCGGTAGTCAATCTCCGCGCCCGTCAGATACTGCACGCTCATCGGGTCGACCAGCAGCTTCACGCCGAGGTTCTCGACGCAGGTGTCCCCGTCCTGCACCTGTTCGTCGAACTCGAAGCCGTACTGCAGGCCCGAGCAGCCGCCGCCCTGCACGAATACGCGCAGCATGAGCTTCGGGTTGCCCTCGCCACGGATCAGGTCGCCGACCTTGCGGGCAGCCGCGTCGGTGAATAGGAGCGCAGGTGCATCCTGCAGCGCTTCGGTGGTGCTCATAGGTCCTCTCACCCCAGTCTAGAAGGCGCGCCCCGTAAGGTCAAAGTGCACACTTCACGCCGGGCCCCAAATCAGCTCGGGGCCTCCTGGGAGGCCGCAACGCGCCCGTCGGGCTCCAGGCGTACCAGCTTTCCCACTATCTGGGCGCCAAGTGTCATTTCAATGACACCGTAGTAGACGTTGCCCTCCACCTTGGCAGTGGCCCCCAGCACCAGGCGCTCCCGGGCGTGGATGTCGCCGCGGACGCTGCCGTTGAGGACCACGTTCGGCACGGTGACCGGCCCGTCGATGGAACCGGTGGCGCTCACCGAGAGGCTCGAGTCGCGCGCCTCATCCGAGCGCACGCCGCCGAGCACCTGGCCGTCAAGGTGCATGCCGCCCTGGAACTCCAGGTCGCCGTGCACCTTGGCGGACTTGCCGATCAGGGTATCGATGCGGGGCTGCTTGGAATCGCGCGTGAACATGGCTTGAGGCTCTCGCTTGGGTCTTTCAGGCGGGCAAGGATGTCAGGGAGTCGACTCGACCGTCCACAGGAAGGACTGCGACAGCGGCGGCACGTCCTTCTTGCTCGAATGCAGCTCCATCACCAGCTGCTCGGGCCTGAAGGTGGCGGGCACGGTGAGCTCCTGGTCGAAATCCTGGAAGTAGCGGAAGTTGTAGCGCAGCTCATGGGTGCGCCCCGCGGTGAGGGCTGCGAAATCGAGCGACTTGGCCTCCCCGTTCGCCGCCCCGTCGAGCCCGAGGAGCAGGGTCCCGAGCGCATCCGAGTCGGCGCGCCCGGAGCGCAGCAGCGACAGGTGCACGCTGAAGACCCCCGGGTGCTCGGTCGCGGTGATGCGCACCTGCTCGATCTTGATGCCGATGCTGGCGGCGCCCTGGGCGACCACCCCGCGGTAGAAGGCGAGCTCCTGGGACTGCTGCGCGACCTGCGCCTGCAGCTCCCCCATGCTCTTGGCCAGTTCCGCCTGCTCGCGCGCGCGCCCGACGCGGAAGGTATCGAGCTCGGCGAGCTGCGTGCGCATCTCGCGGTTGTCCTTCTCCAGGTGCTCGATCTTCACTTCAAGCTCGGTGCGCTGCTGCGCCACGGCCTGGCGATCGTAGCCGGCGTTGTAGCGACCAAGCTCGTACACCACGTACACGGCAAACAGCGCGATGAGGAGCGCGGCGACGTAGACCGCGGTGCGCAGCGCCGGTGCCCGGGCCCGCACCACCTGGGGCGTGCCGTCCTTCCTGCCGATGAGGGAGGCGAGCCAGCGCAAGGGGCTTCAGTCGGGGGACTCGGACTCGGCCTTCGGATCGGGCTTGGTGTACTCGTCCCACCAGTCCGGAAACGGCGGCTGCTTGCCCCGCGGGAAGGCGAGCGATGCGAGCTCCGTGAGTGCGCGGATGTAGACCGGGCGCTTGAAGTAGATGACCTCGCGCACCGGCTCCCAGTAGCCGCTCCAGCGCCACTGGTCGAACTCCGGCTCGCTGGTGTTGCCGAACTCGAAGGTCACCTCCTGCAGCAGGCGCAGCAGGAACCAGCGCTGCTTCTGCCCGGTGCACAGGGGCTGCTGGTTGCGTCTGACATAACGTGGCGGCAGGCGGTAGCGCAGCCAGCGATCGGTCTGCCCGACGAGCTGCACGGCCGACTGGCGCACGCCGATCTCCTCGTGCAGCTCCCGGTACAGGGCCTCCTCGAGGGCCTCCCCGCGCCGCAGCCCGCCCTGGGGAAACTGCCAGCCCTTGCCGCCCGTGCGCCGGCCGAGAAAGACCTCCGCACCCTGCATCAGCACGATGCCGACGTTGGCGCGGAAACCATCCGGGTCGATGACATCACTACTCATAGGGCGGGTCAGAGTCTGCCACAGTGCGGCGCTTACCGGAGCCCGCAGCGCGACGGGTGCGGGGGATGGCGTTTTCCAACAATTTCACCGAGTCTAGCGGGCCTTTCCACCCTTAGGATCCGGCGTGGCCAAAGCAGCAATCCTGGACTCGGTCGCAGCCCCGGCGAGCCGCTGGCGCCCGCTCGTGATCCTGTTGGCTCTGGCGGTGCTGGTGTTCGCCGCGGCACTGCTCACCGGCAGCTCGCGGATCGGCGTGCACGAGGCGCTCGCGGCCTTGGGCGGCTCAGGTGACGAGGCCACCCGCAACGTGCTGCTGGCCGTGCGCCTGCCGCGCGTGCTCGCCGCCTTCGGTGTCGGGAGCCTGCTCGCACTGTCCGGGGTGCTGCTGCAGGCCCTGTTCCGCAACTCCCTCGCCGACCCATACGTCCTCGGTGTCTCCGGGGGCGCCGCCGTCGGCGCACTGCTCGCCATGATCGCCGGTGCCGCCGCCTTCATCGTGCAGTCGGCGGCGGTTGCAGGCGCCCTCGGGGCGGTCGGCCTGGTGTACCTCCTCGCCCGCAGCGGCGGCACCCCGCGGCTGCTGCTGACAGGGGTGGTGCTGGCGAGCGCCTGCGGTGCGCTGGTGAGCGTGCTGCTCGCGCTCGCCGACTCCTCGCGCGTGCGCGGCATGGTGTTCTGGCTCGCCGGGGACCTCGAGTGGGCGGTGCGCCCGTGGCTGAGTGCCGGCGCGGCGCTCCTGGCCGTGGCGGCGGCGATCGTGCTGGCGCGGCCCCTCAACGTGCTGGCGGCCGGCGAGCTGCGCGCGCGCACCGTCGGCCTGGCACTGGAGGGCTGGCGCACACTCCTCTTCATCAGCTGCGCAACTCTGACGGCGCTGGCGGTGGTAAGCGCCGGCACCGTCGGCTTCGTCGGCCTGATCACCCCGCACGCCGTGCGCCTCACCTTCCGCACCAGCGATCACCGCATCGTGGCCCCGGCCGCCGCGCTCTCAGGCGGCATGCTGTTGGCGGCGGCGGATCTCGTGGCGCGCACCATCGCCGCCCCGCGCCAGCTGCCGGTCGGGGCCATCATGGCACTCGTTGGCGCGCCGCTGTTCGTGGTGCTCTTGCGCCAGCGCGGCTGAGGAGCCCACGCGCGCCGCCGTCAGCTCACGACGTTCGGCGAGGTGGCCAGGCGGTTGCGGCCGGCGCTCTTGGCGCGATAGAGCGCAGCATCGGCTTCCGCGATCAGCCGCTCCGCAAGCACCTTGTAGTCGCGCGTGCCGGGCCCGGGGTGCGCCGCGGCGACGCCGATGGAGAGCGTCACGGTCTCGGCGGCCTGCTTGCTGATGGGGATCGGGTGGTTGCGCACGCTGTGCAGCACGCGTCCCGCGACCTTCTCCCCGTCGGCGATGTCGGCCTGCGACAGTACGATCGCGAACTCATCGCCGCCGAAGCGCGCCCCGGTGTCACTGATGCGCATCTCCGCGTCGATGCGCTGCGCGACCTCGCGCAGCACCGTGTCACCGGCGAGGTGGCCGTACTGGTCGTTGATGCGCTTGAAGTGGTCGACGTCGATCATGAGGCACACCAGCGACTGGCGCGCACGCTGCGCCCGCGCCAGCTCCTCGCGCAGGCGCGCATGCAGGTAGCGGCGGTTGTGGAAGCCGGTGAGGAAATCGGTGAGCCCGCTGCGCAGCAGGCGCGCGCGGTTGACCGCGTTCTCGATGCAGATCGCCGCCACCACGCCGAGGTGGGCGAGGAAGTCACTGGCGAGATCGTGCGTGAAGCGCAGCGGGTCGGCACTGGCGAACACCAGCACGCCATCGAGCTGCTCGTGGCGGCGCAGCGGGATGAGCGCGATGCTCCCGGGGCGCGGCCCGCTCGCCGTCAGCAGCTCGTGGTCGGCCTTCTGGTAGGGGCCGAGCCAGGGCCGGTCGAGGTTCGGCAGCTGCGGTGCCACGGTCACCAGGGCATCGACGAAGGAGATGCCCTGCAGCTCCAGGCCATCGCCCGAGAGCAGGTGGCGGATCTCGTGCTGCGGGTCGTTGATGATGAGCGACACGCCGTCGAGCTGGTAGGAGGTGCGCAGGCCCGTGATGAGGCGCTCGAACAGCTGGTTGAGGGAACCGGAGCGCAGCAGCTCCAGTTCCCGGTCCTGGGTCTTGCGCAGCAGCGCCTCGTTGCGGCCCACCTCCTCGGTGAGGGCCGCGAGGCGGCTCTTGAGCAGGCGGTTCTCGGCCGCGAGTGCCGCGCTGTCCGTGCCGGCCGCTTCCGTCACCGCCGCCTCTGGCTGGTTTCTGGGCATGGCGCGAGGCGTCCTTTCAGCGCTTCAGGTCCCGTTCAGGCGCGGCGTTCCGCAACGCTGCGCCGGTCCTCCAGATAATCGCGGCCGCGGCGCATCAAAGCAACAAATGTCTGGTGGTCCTGCGTCAGGACCGCGGTACGCAGGCGTTCGACCGCCTGGGAGAGGGCCTCGAGCGATTCGGCGCCGTAGTCGTTCAGGCTCTGGATCTCGTAGTACAGCTCCGGGGACTCCTGCGCCACGCGGCTCGCAACATCGAGCTGCGCGTCGAAGGTCGTCGAGGACATGCGCGCCAGTTTTGGCGCCGCCTCGCCGCTCTCGGCGAGCGCGGTGAAGAAGGCGATGTTGAGCGCATGGCTCAGGCCGAGCACGTAGGCGATCAGGCGGTCGTGGTCATCGAGGCTCATGACCACCTGCTCGGCCATGGTGTGCGCGAACAGCTCGCGGGCACTGGCGAGCGCGGCCGCATGGCCGAGGTCGACGAACACCACGTGCCGCCCGGAGAGCAGTTCCGTGTCCGGACCGAACATCGGGTGCACGGAGGTGACCTTGCAGCCGTGCGACTTGAGCGCCACGAGGCCGGCGCGCAGCGGCGACTTGAGCGAGCCGACGTCGAAGATGACCCCGGGTGGGCGGCGCAGCGCCAGGTCCTTGAGGATCGCGTCCGTGGCCCCGAGCGGGGTCGCGAGCACGATGTAGTCGTGCTTCAGGTCCGTGCTGCGCCAGTCATCCACCCGCTGCACGCCCGGCGCGGTGGCGGACGGGTCTGCCACCTCCACGGCGAACCCCTGCGAGGCGAGGAAACTCACGAACCAGCCGCCCATCTTGCCGGCGCCGCCGATGACGAGCGCACGGCGCCCGCTGCCGGCGCCGTGCGCGACGACGCTCGCGTGCTCCTGGGTGGTGAGGGAGGAGCGGATGAGGAGCCGCAGCAGCTGCTCGGCGAGCTCGGGCGACACGCCGCGCTCCTGCGCCAGCCCCCGCACCCCGAGGATGACGTCCCGCTCGCGCTCGTAGTCGCGGGTCGGCTTGCCGGTGGCACGCTTCACGCGCGCGACCTCCTCGCTCACGGCCTTGCGCTCGGCCACCAGCGCGATCAGCTGGCGGTCAATGTCGGTGACGCGCTGGCGCAGGTCGTCCAGCGTTACGGTGCCCTGGGTCATGGGAAAAAAGCCTCCTCAAGCTGCCCTCCTTTCTATCGGGGTCACCGCGGCGCCGCAAGGGCGCTGCGCCGGCAGGGTCAGGCACGGCAGGACAGCAGCCCGCAAAACGCCCTACCATTGGCGACTATGAGCGAGCACACCGAAATGCTTCCCGACCCCCTGCCGCCCGATCCCCTGAGCGTGCTCGAGGTCTGGCTCAGTCAGGCCACCGAGGCGCGCCTGCAGCCGAACCCCAATGCCATGGTGCTCGCCACCAGCACCCCGGACGGGCGGCCTTCCGCGCGCGTCGTGCTGTGCCGGGGCATCGTGCCGCAGCCCGGCTACGTCGTGTTCTACACCAACTACCTCTCGATGAAGGGCAAGCAGCTCAAGGACAACCCGCGCGCCGCGGCGGTGATCCACTGGGATGCGCTGCACCGGCAGGTGCGCCTCGAGGGCATGGTCACCTTCACGCCGGCCGCCGACAGTGACCGCTACTTCGCCGCGCGCAGCTGGCCCAAGCGCATCGCCGCCTGGGCGAGCCTGCAGAGCGAGCCCCTGGCCTCGCGCGCCGCGCTCATCAGGGCTGTCGCCGAGGCGGCGGAGCGCTTCGGCACGCCCGTCCCGGGGGCTGCGGGGGCGAACGAGAGCGAGGATCACGACGTGCCGCGCCCGCCGCACTGGGGCGGCTACCGCCTGTGGGTGGACGCGGTGGAACTGTGGGTGGAAGGCGATGCCCGCGTGCACGACCGGGCGCGCTGGACGCGCACACTTTCGCGCCACAGCGATGGCGCCTTCCAGGCCGGGCCCTGGTCGGCGACGCGCCTGCAGCCCTGACGCTGCCGGCGCCCAACCCCGAAGCGCAGGCCTCTCCGTGTGGAAAACCGTCCGCATCAGCGTGCTGCTCATACTGCTCGCCCTCGTCGCGGGCCAGCAGCTGCTCGAGCGCGTGGCCACCCAGGGCTGGAAGGAGACCCTGTGGGTGGGCATCTTCCCGCTCAACGGCGACGGCTCCGCGGGCGCACAGCAGTACATCGAGTCCCTGACGCCGAAGGACTTCGCGGCCATCGAGGCGTTCGTCAGCCGCGAGGCGCACCGCTACGGCGTGCCCCTTGAGACCCCGGTGCACATCGAGCTGTACCCGCAGGGCCAGGTTCTGCCGCCCGCGCTGCCGGGCGACGCCGGGCCCTTCAGCATCGCCTGGTGGTCACTGCGGCTGCGCTGGTTCGCGTTCCGCCACAGCGACTTCCCCGGGCAGGCACCCTCGCGCGTGCGCATCTTCGTCCTCTACTACGACCCGCAGAACCTGCCGCGGGTCCCCGACTCGCACGGGCTGCAGAAGGGCCTGGTGGCAGTGGTGCATGCGTTCGCGGATGAGTCCATGAGCGGCAGCAACGCGCTGGTGATCGCGCACGAGTTCCTGCACACGGTCGGTGCGAGCGACAAGTACGACCTGCAAAGCGGCGTACCGCTCTATCCCATCGGGTATGCCGACCCCGCGCAGCAGCCGCTCTACCCGCAGGCGGACACCGAGGTCATGGCGGGGCGGCGGCCGCTGTCGGCGACCGAGTGGGAGATGCCGCGCAGCCTCACGCACGTGGTGGTGGGCCCTGCGACCGCGCTGGAGATCAGGTGGACGCACCCGTGAGCGTGAGCGCCTCCGCCCTGAGCACGCGCGGCGTGGGCGTGAGCGCCGGTACGCGCGAGCTGGTGCGGGCGCTGTCGGTCGAATTCCTGCCCGGGGAGCTGGTGGCGATCCTCGGGCGCAACGGCTCGGGCAAGACCCTGACACTGCACACGCTCGCCGGCCTGCGCGCCCCGGCCGCCGGCGAGGTGCTGCTCGGGCAGTCCCCGCTGCCGAGCCTGTCGCGCCGCGCCGTGGCGCAGCGCCTGGGGCTGCTGCCGCAGGACCTCGAGGATGCCTTCGTCACCACCGTCATGGAGACCGTGCTGATCGGCCGTCACCCGCACCTGGCGCTGTGGCAGTGGGAGAGCGCCGAGGACGAGCGCATCGCGCGCGCCGCCCTCGCCCAGGTCGAGATGGGCGAGTTCGCCGCGCGGCGCACCGACACGCTCTCGGGCGGGGAGCAGCGGCGCGTCGCGGTCGCCGCGCTGCTCGCGCAGCAGGTGCGCACCTACCTGCTGGATGAGCCCACCAACCACCTCGACCCGCACCACCAGATGGGGGTCCTGGGCCTGTTCCGCGCGCTCGCCAGCGCCGGCAGCACCGTCATCACGACGCTGCACGACCCGACGCTCGCGGCGCGCTTTGCCGACCGGGTGCTGCTGTTGTTCGGGGACGGCCGCTGGACGCTCGGGCCCGTGAAGAGCGCACTCACGGCGGCGGCGCTCAGTGAGCTCTACGTGACCCCCATGATCGAGCTCGGCCAGGACGGCCGGCGGGTGTTCGTCACGGCGTGAGGGCGGCAAGGAGCGTCGCGTGCAGCGCCCCGTTGCTGGCGAGCACGCTCGTGGTGTCGAGTCCCACCGCGGCACCCTGAAGGTCGGTGAACGTGCCGCCCGCCTCCTGCACGATGACGCTGAGAGCTGCGATGTCGAGGATGTTCACGTTGGTCTCGATTACCGCCTCGAGCGCACCGCGCGCCAGCAGGTGGTAGTGCACGAAGTCCCCGTAGCCGCGGATGCGGCTCACCTCACCGATGAGCCTGCCCAGGCGCCCCCAGCGCGCATCGGTGCTGAGCGCCTTGAGGTTGCCGGTGGAGAGGAAGGCTGCGCTCAGCTCCCGCACCGGGCTCACCTGCACCGGCTCATCGTTGAGGAAGGCGCCGCCACCTGCCTCGGCCCAGGCAAACTCCTGGTAGGCCGGGGCGCTGGAAACCCCGAGCACCAGCTGCCCGGCGCGCATGAGCGCGATCTGCGTGGAGAAGAACGGCGTATCGCGCACGAAGGACTTGGTGCCATCGATCGGGTCCACCAGCCACAGGCTCTCGGCCCCCATCCCGTGCGCCCCGCCCTCCTCGCCGTAGAAGCCATAGGAGGGGAAGTGCCGCTGCAGGATGTCGCGGATCAGCTCCTCGGCACGCTCATCCGCCTCGGTGACGGGGGAGGCGTCCGCCTTGACGCGCACGGCGAGCTTCTGGCGGTAGAGCGAGCGGATGAGTACGGCGGCAGCCTGCGCCGCCTCGATCGCAGCCGCGAGCTCGCGCGAGCGCATCAGGCGCCGGCGCCCTTGAGCAGCCCGAGCTTCTGCAGGCTGTGCGCGGTGGCGAGGATCGCCTCCTCGTTGGAGCGCGGCTGCCAGCCCAGCAGCCGCCGCGCCTTCTCGTTGCTCGCGCTCTTCTGCTGCCCGAGCTGCGGCAGGATCTCGCGCACCGCCGCATTCCGCAGCGCCGACAGCCGCACCAGCCAGTCGGGCACCTCGCGGGTGGGCACACGTGCGGCGAGCGCACCGAGGTTGTCCCTGAGCACGCGGGCGATCTGCGCCAGCGACATGGCCTCGCCTGCGAGCGCCAGGAAGCGCTCCCCCTTGGCGGCCGGGTTGGTCATGGCCCGCAGGTGCAGGTCCGCCACGTCGCGCACGTCCACCACCCCGAACTGCAGCCGCGGGTTGGCGGGGATGCCCCCGTCCAGCATGCTCTTCAGGATCTGGATGGAGGTGGAGAAGTCCGCTCCCAGCACCGGCCCGAACACCGCCGTCGGGTTCACCACGGCGAGCTCGAGGCTGCCGCCGTCGCGGGCGATGTAGTCCCAGGCGGCGCGCTCGGCGAGGGTCTTGGACTTCACGTACGCCGACAGCGGGGCGCCGAGGTTGGTCCAGTCGCGCTCGTCGTAGGGCGCGCGGCGGTTCTTGTGGCCGTAGCCGACCGCGGCGAAGGAGGACGTCAGCACCACGCGGCGCACACCCGCGTCGCGGGCCGCGCGCAGCACGCGCAGCGCGCCCTCGCGGGCCGGCAGGATGAGGTCATCCTCGTGCCGCGGCGCCCCGAGCGGGAAGGGCGAGGCGACGTGCAGCACGTACTCGCACCCGACCACCGCCTGCGCCCAGCCGGCCTCCTTCTGCAGATCCGCCTGCACCAGGCTCAGCGCGCCGTCCGCATCGGCGCCGCCGGCCTTCACCATCGCGCGCACCTGCGCCTCGCGCGCGAGGTCGCGCACGCTGGTACGCACGACGTGGCCCGCGTTGAGCAGCTGCACGATGGTATGGCTGCCGATGAAGCCCGAACCGCCGGTCACCATTACTGTACTCATCCGTCCCTCTTTGCCGTGTGCTTGCGCTGCGCAGTGTCCCCTCGGGCGCCCCGTCGCGGCAAGCACGGCCGCGGCGCTTTGAGGGCCTCCCGGCGCGCATTCTGGGGTAAAGTTGCGCCGCCATGGGCAACCGACTCAGCAAGATCTACACCCGCACCGGCGATGACGGCACCACCGGTCTCGGCGACGGCAGTCGCGTCGCCAAGGACAGCCCGCGGGTGGAGGCCTACGGCACCGTCGATGAACTCAACAGCTGCATCGGGGTGCTGCTGGCGCAGCCTGCGCTGCCGCCGGCGGTCATCGAGTGCCTGACGGAAGTGCAGCACGAGCTGTTCGACATGGGCGGGGAGCTGTGCATCCCCGGCCACACGGCCATCCGCGCCGCGCAGGTCACGCGCCTGGAGCAGGAGCTCGATGCCTTCAATGACGGCCTGCCGCCGCTGAAGGAATTCATCCTGCCAGGCGGTGGCGCCGCGGCGGCGGCCTGCCACCTGGCGCGTGCCGTGGCGCGGCGCGCCGAGCGGCGCGTGTGGACGCTCTCCCGGGCCGAGAGCGTCAGTCCCGAGGTGGTGAAATACCTCAACCGCCTCTCCGACCTCTTGTTCGTCATGGCGCGGGTGCTGGCGCGCCACGAGCGCGGCACCGAGGTGCTCTGGCGGCACGACCGCTCGAAGTAGCGCGCAGCTTCAGGGCTGCGGCCGCAGGCGCGCGCGCAGCAGCGCACGCAGCCGCGGCCACTCGAACGCCGGCCCGGGATCGGTCTTGCGCCCCGGCGCCACGTCGCTGTGGCCCACGATGTGCTCGGGTGCGAGCGAGGGGTAGGCGTTCAGCAGCACCGCCACGAGCTCCGTGAGCGCTGCGTACTGGGCGTCCGTGTAGGGCGTATCGTCCGAGCCCTCGAGCTCGATTCCGATGGAGAAGTCGTTGCAGCCGGTGCGCGTGCGGTACTCCGAGACGCCGGCATGCCAGGCGCGCTCGCCGAAGGGCACGTACTGGCTGAGCGCGCCGTCGCGTGCGATCAGCACGTGGCAGGAGGCGCGCAGCCCCTCGATCTGCTTGAAGTAGGGATGCTCATCCCAGGGCAGCGTTCCGGTGAACAGCCGGTCGATCCACGGCCCGCCGAACTCCCCCGGCGGCAGGCTGATGCCGTGCACCACGATCAGTTCCGGCGGCGTCTGCGGCGGGCGCGCGTTGAAGTGCGGCGACAGCACCTGCCGCACGCCGGTGAGCAGGCCGGTGGCGGTCTCGACCCGAAGCGGTGCGGCGGGCGGCGCGGGCATCGTGCGACTCTGTGGCGGCTGGAAGACTGCGGCCGTGGGGCTCCGGGGCGCGATTCTGACACAATTGCCTGCATGAGCTCAGCCAACGATCCCTACATCCGGCGCGACCTGAAGCACGTCTGGCACCCCTGCACGCAGATGAAGGACCACGAGGGCGCCATCCCCCTCATCCCCATCCGGCGCGGCGCGGGCGCGTGGCTCGAGGACTACGACGGCAAGCGCTACCTGGATGCGGTCAGTTCCTGGTGGGTGAACCTCTTCGGCCACGCCAATCCTGCGATCAACGCGGCGGTGGGCGCGCAGCTTGAGTCACTCGAGCAGGTGATCCTCGCCGGCTTCACCCACGAGCCGGTCATCGCGCTCTCCGAGGAGCTCACCGCGCTCGCCCCGGCGGGACTGACGCGCTGCTTCTACGCCGACAACGGCTCCTCTGCGATCGAAGTCGCCATCAAGATGAGCTTCCACTACTGGCGCAACGTCGGCCGCGGCGCCAAGCGCCGCTTCGTGACGCTCGCCAACAGCTACCACGGCGAGACGCTCGGGGCGCTCGCGGTCGGCAACGTCGAGCTCTACAAGAAGATCTACCAGCCGCTGCTCATGGACGTGCTGACGGTGCCCTCGCCCGACTGCTTCGGGCGCGCCCCCGGGGTGAGCTGGGCCGAACACAGCCGCACGCAGTTCGCGCACATGGAGGCCACACTCGCCGCCCACGCGCACGAGATCTGCGCGGTGATCGTTGAGCCGCTGGTGCAGTGCGCCGGCGGCATGCGCATGTACGACCCCATCTACCTCACGCTGCTGCGCGAGGCCTGCGACCGCCACCAGGTGCACCTCATCGCCGATGAGATCGCCGTCGGGTTCGGGCGCACCGGGACGCTGTTCGCCTGCGAGCAGGCCGGCATCCGCCCGGACTTCATGTGCCTCTCCAAGGGCCTCACCGCCGGCTACCTGCCGCTCTCCACGGTGATCACGACCGAGGAGGTCTACGCGGCCTTCTACGATGAGTACGAGAAGCTCACCGCCTTCCTGCACTCCCACAGCTTCACGGGCAACCCGCTCGCCTGCGCCGCGGCACGCGCCTGCCTGCGGCTGTTCCGCGAGCAGCAGGTGCTGGAGAAGAACCTGGCGCTCGCCGCGCACCTCGGGGCACGCGCCGCGGCTCTCGCAGAGCACCCGCACGTGGCCGAGGTGCGCCAGCGCGGCATGATCGTGGCCGCGGAGCTGGTGCGCGACAAGGCGGCGCGCACGCCCTACCCCTGGAGCGAACGGCGCGGCCTCACCATCTATCGCCACGCGCTCAGGCGCGGCGTGCTGCTGCGCCCGATCGGTAACGTCGTCTACTTCATGCCCCCCTACGTGGTCACACCCGAGGAGATCGACCTCATGGTCGAGGTGGCCGCCGAGGGCATCAGGCTCGCGACGTGCGACTGAACCGCGTTTACCTCGACGCGCCGCTTAGCTCCGGCAGCCGCGCCAGCCTCACCGGCAGTGCCGCCGGCCACGTGACGCGGGTGCTGCGCCTGAAGCCGGGCGAGCCCCTGACACTCTTCAACGGCACGGGCCGGGAGTTCGAGGGCACCGTGCTCGAGGCACGCGGCGATGCGGTGACGGTCGAGGTGGGCGCAGCGCACGCGGTCGACCGCGAGTCCCCGCTCCCCCTGGTGCTGGTGCAGGGCGTGTCGCGCTCCGAGCGCATGGACCTCACCGTGCAGAAGGCGACCGAGCTTGGCGTGACGCGGCTCGTGCCGGTGCTGACCGAGCGCAGCGTGGTGAAGCTTGATGCCGCGCAGGCCGCGCGCAAGCTGGCGCACTGGCGCGCGATCGCGATCGCCGCCTGCGAGCAGAGCGGGCGCAACCGCCCGCCCGAGGTGCAACTGCCGCTCACCTACCGGGACTTCATCCGCAAAGAGCCCGAGGTGCCCACGCGCCTGCTGCTGTCCCCGCAGGCGAGCGTGCGCATGGCCGACCTGCCGCGCCCGCCGGCGGGAGTCATGGTGCTGATCGGCCCCGAGGGGGGGCTGAGTCCACAGGAGCAGGAGCAGGCGCTCGCGGCCGGTTTCATCGGCGTGCGCCTCGGGCCGCGGGTGCTGCGCACCGAGACGGCGGCGCTCGCGGCGCTGGCGCTGCTGCAGCGGGAATTCGGCGACTTCTAGCATCAACGCGCCGCGCGGCCGCGACGGCGCGCGGCGATCACCTCACGATCTGCACTCTCCAGGCCGTACAGCCGAATGGCACGCGCCAGCGCTCGGCAGCTGTTTTCTTCATCAGTTCGATCGCCCCCTCATCAACCCGCCCGGCATTGGAGGAGCTTAGGATCACCGGTGCCGTCGGCCCTTGGGCGACATCGGTCAGGCATCCACACACGGTGGCCGCGGAGCCCGTGGGCATCTCCTCCTCCGAGACCTGCGCCGAGGGCCGCACGGTGATCGTTTCGTCGGCGTGCATCCCGGCCACGCACTGCGTGGGCGGCTCGAATGGCTTGCGCGAAAGATCGAGGCGCACCAGTCGATATGAGGCGGCATTGCCCTTGTCGGGTGGCTTGAAGCGCGTGCCGCGGAAACAGCCGCGCACCCAGTCATCCAGCTCTTTGATACCCGATGGCTCCACCACTGCGGTATCAGTGACGCGACCGGTCCGGTCAACGTAGATGCCGACCGAAACCCGTGTCCGAGCGCTCGCTTCGGGCACGATTTGCTTGGCGACGCCGAGGCACAGGTCCAGGTGGGACTTGGAGTCCTCGGGCACCTCGTCTCCCTCGATCTTCCAGGTGAGTGAGGAATCGGCCGCGAATGCCTGGGGCAGGGCGCTCAGCAGCGCGAGCGCCAGGAGGATGGAGCGGGACACCTTCACCGCGGACGTCCTCGGGGTCGAGCGGGTCTCAGGCCGTCCCGATGCTGGTTTCTTCCGCGATCATCTCCTCGAGGCGCTGCAGGTCGGGCACCAGCGGCGTCTCGTTCACCATGCGGATCTGGCAGATGACCGGCGCACGCTCGGGGAACACGCGCGAGTTGTCGGGGCGCACCACGTCGGAGCTCACGCGCACCAGCTGCGGGAACCCCTGGCTGATGAGCGCGAAGTTGCCGCCCTCCACCTGGGTACCGAGCGCGTGCAGGATGACGATGCGGGTGCGCCCGGAGGCCGGCGGGATCATCTGCCCGCAGGCGCCCTCGAAGGACACCAGCGGCACCGCTTTGCCGTTCCAGGGCACGGTGCCGATGTACCAGGGCGGCGCCCCGGTCATCTCGGAGGGGGTCTGGAAGCCGATCACTTCCGCGACGCAGGCGCGCGGGATGATGAGGCGCCCGTCAACGAGCGGGATGAGGAGGCTGTAGATCTCGGCGACGCGTTCGGCCATGGGCTAGCTTCCCGACCCTGCGGCATAACGCGCCCGCTCGCGCCGGCGCTCCACCAGCGGGGCGATCGCATCCAGCAGCTGGGCCTCCTGGTAGGGCTTGCCGAGGTAGTCATCGACGCCGAGCTCGATGGCGCGCGCGCGGTGTTTCTCCCCGACGCGCGAGGTCACCATGATGATCGGCACGTCCTTCAGGCGCGGGTCGTTGCGCACGTGCGCGGCGACCTCGTAGCCATCCATGCGCGGCATCTCGATGTCGAGCAGGATGACGTCCGGGATGTTCTCCTGCAGCAGCGCCACCGCGTCCATGCCGTCGCGCGCGGTGAGCACGCGCATGCCGTTGCGCTCCAGCAGGCGCTGCGTCACGCGCCGCACGGTGATCGAGTCGTCCACCACCATCGCGAAGGTGCGCCGGTCGCCGCGTTCGCGCGGCGGCGCGGGCGCCTGGGCCCGGGTGCGCCACTCGGCGCGCACCAGCGCCCCGATGTCGAGGATGATGACGATGCGGCCATCGCCGAGGATCGTGGCCCCGGAGATGCCGCGGATGCTCGAGATCTGCGGGCCCACCGACTTCACCACGATCTCGCGGCTGCCGACGAGCTCATCGGCCACGAGCCCGGTGGAGTGCTCCCCGGCGCGCACCAGCACGACCGGGATGGTGACGTCCTGCCCGGGCAGCTCCGATGGGGTGAGCCCCACGAAGGTCGCCAGGTGCTGGAAGCGGTACTTCTGGCCGCCGTAGTCGAAGGCCGCCGCGTCGCGCCCGAGGTGCGCGGCCACCTCGGCCTTGGAGAGGCGCAGCACGCCCTCGACCGTCGGCAAGGGCAGCGCGTAGTACTCCTCGTCCGTGCGCACCACGAGTGCGTGGCTGATGGCGAGGGTGAGTGGCAGGCGGATGGTGAATACCGTGCCCTCGCCCTGCTTGGTCTCCATGTGCAAGGCGCCGCCCAGGCGCTTGATCTCGGTCGCCACCACGTCCATGCCGACGCCGCGGCCGGCCTGCTGGGTGATGGCGCCGGCGGTGGAGAAGCCCGGCTCGAGGATGAGCTGCATGGCGTCCTCATCGCTGAGCGTGTTGCCCGGGGAAATCATGCCGAGCGACAGCGCCTTGTCGCGGATGGCCTTCAGGTTCATGCCGCCGCCGTCATCGGTCAGGCGCACCATGACCTCGGCGCCCTCGCGGTGCAGCTCGAGCACGATGCGGCCGGTGTCGGACTTGCCGGCCTTCACGCGCTCCTCGGGCTTCTCGATGCCGTGCACCACGGCGTTGCGCAGCATGTGCTCGAACGGCGGCAGCATGCGCTCGAGCACCTGGCGGTCGAGCTCGCCGGAGGCGCCCTCGACGGTGAGCTCGGCGCGCTTGCCGGTGTCAGAGGCCGCCTGGCGCACGATGCGCGCCAGGCGCTGCACGTGGCGCTGGAAAGGAACCATGCGCGTGCGCATGAGCCCGTTCTGCAGCTCGGTGATGGTGCGCGCCTGCTGCTGCAGCAGGTTCTGGGTGTCCTTGGCGAGGTTCTCCAGCAGCTGCTGGATGCTCGCCACGTCGTTGGCCGTCTCGGCCAGCGCCCGCGAGTACTGCTGGATGGAGGAATAGCGGTCGAGCTCGAGCGGGTCGAACTCGCTCCGGTGCGAGCCGCCCTCGTCCTCGTGCTTGTGCAGGATCTGCGCCTCGGTCTCGATCTCGAGGCTGCGCAGCTGCTCCTTCAGGCGCGTCACGGTGCGCGACAGCTCGCCGAGGTTGAAGTCGAAGCTGCCGAGCTGCTGCTCGAGGCGCGCGCGCGCGATGCTCGCTTCGCCGGAGATGTTGAGCAGCTGGTCCAGGAGGTCCGCGTCCACCCGGGCCATTTCCTGGCGCTCCCCGCCGGTGACCGGCTCGCGTCCGGGGGGCACCGGGGCAGGCGGCGCGAGCCCCTCCTCGGCCTCGGCGCGGGCGCGCGCGAAGGGCGACATGGCGCTCAGAGCGCTCGCGGAAGACCAGCCCGCTTCCGGCGCCGGTGGCGGCGCGGCGGGCGCGGGCGGGGGCGCCGCCTCGGGCTCCTCGTCGCGCATCAGCTCTGCGTTCATGCGCGCCAGCTGCGTCTGCGAGGGCTCCGGATCACCGAGCGCGAGGCCGGGCGCGACGGCGACGCTCTCTGCGACCGGCTCCGGCGGCGGCGCGGGGGGGAGAACCGGTGCCGGGGGCGGCGCGGGCGCGGTGGCCGCGGGCGCGGGCGCGGAGGCTGGCGGGGGTGCGGGGGTTGCCGCAGCCGCAGCGGCACCGGGGCGCGTGAAGGCCTGCAGGCGCGCGATGATCGCGCGTGCCGGCGGCACGCGGCGCCCGTTCACGACCTGCTCGCGCATGCGCGCCAGCTCATCCAGGCTCGCCTGGATGGCATCAAAGAGTGCGCCGTCCGCAGTCACGGTGCCGTTGTCGACCATCATCACGAGCGTCTCGAGCTCATGACTGACGTCGCCCATCGGCATGATGCCGGCCATGCGCGCCCCACCCTTCAGGGTGTGCAGCGGGCGCTTCAGACCGAGGCGCAGGTCCTGGCTGTTCGGCTGGCCGCGCCAGTCGCTCAGCGCCCGCTCGGAGGCCTCGATGAGCTCGGTGGCCTCGTCGGTGAAGATGGCGGCGACTTCCGGATCGAAATCCACCGCCCCGTCGGCGGCTTCCGCGACCTCCTCGGCCGGCACCTGGGCGGGCGCAGCGGCGGCCTCCTCGGCGGCGCGCGCGGCGGCCGCGGCCGCTGCGATGCGCTGCTCCAGGCCCTTGTCGGCGCGCTCGATGCGCTCGAGCAGCTGCCAGTGGTTCACGAAGTAGCCGGTGGACTCATCAAGGTGAGTGGCCACCGACTCCATGGCGGACATGCAGTCCGAGAGCAGCGCCAGGTCCTCGGTCGCAAGGCCCAGCCCGGAGCCGAACGCGCGGCGCAGCCAGTGATCGAGGGGCTCGGCGAGGCGGATGCCGTGGCGTGCCTGGGCCATCTTGGAGCTGCCCGAGAGCGTATGACAGGCGCGGTACACCTCCTCGGGGAGGGTGTGCGGCTCGGGCAGCTTCTCCTCGCGCGCGAGCCAGGCGCGCACGGTGGAGACGTGGGTGGCGGTCTCGCGCGCGTAGATGTCGCGCAGCGTGTCATCGGGAATTGCGGGCTTCGGCGCAGGCGCGGCGCTGGCAGCGGCTGCCGGGGCCGGCGGGGGCGCCACGGGCGCAGCCGGCGGCTGGGGACGCACGCCGCTCGCGGCGATGCCCTGGCGCTCGGCGGTCTCATCCTCGCCCGGGGCGCGCGCCGGCGGGCTCGGCTTGCCGGCCGCGAGCGCATGGGCGCGCGAGGAGATGCCCACCACGTCCGCGGCCACCGCGGCGCCGCCCTCGAGCTGCCGAATGAGCTGCGGGAGTGCTGCGACCGCGGAGCGCAGCGTCTCGAGGATCGGCGGCGAGCGGGTGAGGGTGTTGTCGAGCACGCGGTTGAGGAGGTTCTCGATCGACCAGGCGAACTCGCCCAGTTCGCGCGCCCCGACCATGCGGCCGGACCCCTTGAGCGTGTGGAACGAGCGGCGCACCGTGATCAGGGCGTCGCGCTCGAGCGGGTTCTCGTCCCAGACCGGGAAGCCCTGCTGGATCTTGGCGAGTTCCTCGTTGGCCTCCTCGATGAAGAGCTTCATCAGCTCAGGGTCGGCGTGCTCGGCGAGCGCGCCCGCCTGCGGCGGCTGGGCGGCGAGCACCGGGGCGGCGGCGTTGAGGCCGGCGATGTCGGCGCGCTGCGCGGCCGTCGGCACGCTGGTGATCTGCACGGTCTTGGCGTAGGCACCCGGCTCCATCGGCGGCACGGTGGGCACCGAGGGCGTCGGCTGCTGCTCGAGCGCCTGCACGCAGGCCTGGGCGTTGTCGAGCATGTACCAGGGATCGGCGCGCCCGGCCTGCAGCGTCTCCATGTAGTACTCGAGGCTGACGATTGCATCGGCCAGGCGATCGATGAAGCCCGGCGGCAGCACGTGCACCCCGGGCTGCATCACGCGCTTCAACTGGTTGGTGATCGCCTCGATTACGTCCACGGCGCGCGCCTTGCCAAGGAGCAGCAGGCCCGCCTTCATGCCGCGCATCAGGTCCTGCCAGCTGTCCAGACCGGCCGCATCGAGCGTGCCGCCGACCGACTGCGTCACGGCCTCCTTGATGCGCGCCAGGTTGACGATGCACTCGCGCAGCACCGCGGCCTGCACCTGCTGGAACTCAGAGTCCTCTCCGTGCGGGGCGACTGCGGCATCCTTGTCCTTGGGCAGGATCATGCCGACCAGGCTCTCATCGAGCCGGTCCTCGACCCCGATCAGGGTCGCGGCGATCTCCACCAGCAGCGACTCGTCGGCCTTGAGCGAGCCATCGACGATCTTGCCGAGGCGCTCGGTCTCGAACTGCACCTTGGCGCGCAGCTCGCCCAAGCCCAGCACCCCGAGGGTGTCGCCGATCTTGCGCAGCAGCTCGACCTGCGAGAACAGCTCCTGGGGCTGGCCGGCGCCGCGGCGCACGAAGATGTCCAGCACGTCCTTGACCTTGGCGAGGTCCTCGCGGATCGCCGCCGCCACGGTCTGCATGAGCTTGATGCTGGGCGCGGAGAGGTTCTCGCGCTCCTGCTCGATGCTCTCATCGACCGGCAGCAGCTCGGTGAGCCGGAACGAGGCGCGCACCGCCTGCACGCGCTGGCCCGAGGACTCCGAGCGCCCGACGTAATAAAGAAGGTTGTTGAGCAGCTCGACCGCCGGGGACTGCGCGTAGCGCGCCTCGCCCTGCTCATACAGGCGGCGGATCTCGCGGTCGCCGAGGCCGAGCAGGCGCTTGACCGACTGCCCGCTCTCCAGACCGTGCTGCTGCAGGCTCTCGATCACCGCCCCGACCACCCACCACAGCTGGAACACCGGCTGGCGGGTGGCGATCTGCTCGAGCTTCTTGGCGACGTTGGCGAGGGTCTCGAGGTTCTGCTCGATGCGCTCGCCGCGGATCCAGCCGATGAGGCCGACCTGGTAGCGGGCCCGCAGGCGCCGCGCCCACTGCTCGACCGTCATCGGCGCCTCGCCCGGCACCGCATCGGCCGGCTGCGGCTGCTGGTCGGACTTGAGGTTGAGCACGAGCAGCGTGCCTTCCGAGAGCAGCGAGCTGCCGCGCACCGCGCGCAGGTCGTTGAGCAGCGGCAGCAGCACGAGCGCCAGGTCGCGGCCGCCGGCGAGCACGCGCTCGAGGTAGCCGGGCAGCTGCACCATGGCGCGCATCAGCGCGTCCAGGCTCTCTGCCTGGCTCTTGCGCTCGCTGTGGGTCGCGATCAGGTACTGGGTGACGTGCTCCATCTCCTCGGCAAGGAGCGCCGCGCCGTAGATCTCCAGCAGGCGCAGCACGCCCTGCACCTGGTGCAGGTCCTGCGCGCACTTCTCCAGGAGCGCGGTGTCATCGGGCTGCTCGACGTAGGTCTCGAGCGCGTTGCGCGCCTCACCGAGGGTGGTGTTGACCTCGCGACCAACCAGATCGAATGTCTGCGAAACGACTTCAGGCATGCAGTGTCTTTCTCGAGGAGACTCTAGCTGCCGCCCAGGGCAGAGATCTGGCGCACCTTCACGGTGCTCAGCGGCGCCTCTTCGACGCGCTTGACGTTGCCGCTCGGCGCGCGCTCGCCACCGCTGCCGGGCAGGCGGAAGCCGGCGGCCGACTTGCGCAGCCCGGCCGACAGCTCGGCGAGCTTGGCGATGGCGGCAGAGGTGGCGCTGGTGGATTCGGCCGTCTGGGCGCTGATCTCCTTGAGGATCTGCATGTTGCGGGCGATGTTCTGCGCCGCCCCGGTCTGCTGGCGGGCGCTGCCGGAGATGTTCTGCACCAAGCTCGCGATCTGGTTGGAGACCTGCTCGATCTCCTCGAGCGCCGCGCCGGCGTTCTCGGCGAGCAGCGCGCCGCCGACCACGTCGGTGGTGCTGCGCTCCATCGACACGACCGCCTCGTTGGTGTCGGTCTGGATGGTGCGCACCAGCACCTCGATCTGCTTGGTGGCGTTGGCGGCGCGCTCGGCGAGGCGCTGCACCTCGTCGGCCACCACCGCGAAGCCACGCCCGGCCTCGCCGGCCATGGAGGACTGGATGGAGGCGTTGAGCGCCAGGATGTTGGTCTGCTCGGCGATGTCGTTGATGAGCTCGACGATGTTGCCGATCTCCTGGGAGCTCTCGCCGAGGCGCTTGATGCGCTTGGAGGTCTCCTGGATGGTCTCGCGGATGGTGTTCATGCCATCGATGGTGCGCCGCACGGCATCGCCGCCCTTGTGGGCGACCTCCACCGAGTGGCGCGCGACGTCCGAGGCACGCTCGGCGTTGCCGGAGACTTCCTCCACCGACGCCGCCATGCTGGCGGCGGACTCGGTGGCGGAGGCGATCTGCTTGGACTGCGCGCCGCTCGCCTTGGCGAGGTGCTGCGAGAGTGCCTGCGTCTGGCGGGTGGCGGAGTCAAGCTGGATGGCCGAGCCGTTGATGGTGGTGACCAGCCCGCGCAGCGCATCGACCGCGTAGTTGATCGAGTCGGCGATGGCCCCGGTGATGTCCTCGGTGACGGTTGCCTGCACGGTGAGGTCACCGTCGGCGAGGCTCGAGAGCTCATCGAGGAGCCGCAGGATCGCCTGCTGGTTGCGGTCGGTCTCCTTGCGCTGCGCGTCCGCGGAGACGCGCTGGCGCTCGACCGTGCGCGCCATGCGCAGCGCCGAGGCGAGCGCCGCCAGGAGGAAGGCGAGCCCGAGGGCGAGCAGCGCGAGGGGGAGCCAGGTGAGGAGCGCGGGCGCTGCGGCGGCGGCGGCCGGCGGCGGCTGCGTGGCCGCCAGATCGCGGGCATCCGCGGCGATGGCGCGCGCCGCGCCCTGCGCGGCCGGCAGCGCCGGGGCCGCGCCGACGGCACGCTTCACGGTCGCGGTGAGCTCCTGGTAGAGCGTATCGAGGTTCTTCAGGTGCTTGAGGCCATCCGGGGTCGTGACCTTGGGCAGCGCGAGCGCGGAGGGAGCGCCGGCGAGGGCCGAGATCACCTGGCCCAGGTAATCGCTGCTCTCGGCGATGTGCTGCGCGGCCTGGCCCGGGTCGGATGAGCCCTGGGTGAGTGCGCTCACGTCCAGCTGCAGCCGCTGCGCGCGCGACTCGAAGCGCTCCAGGGCACCGCTGGCGGGAGTCGCCCCCGGGGGCGGCAGTGTCTGAGCGAGCGCCTGCGCCTCGGCGACCAGCTTGGGCACCAGGGTCGCGGTGTCGTGCGCAGCCGCGCCCGCATCGCTGAGCGCGCTGCGCGCACGCAGCACGGCGGTGGCGTTGTTCATGAGGCGCGTGAAGCGCGCATCCGAGGTGAAGGGTGCGGAAGGGTCCCTGGCGGCCGCCTCCTCGAGCTGCTTCTGGCGGTCCTGGAAGCGCCCGAGCGCCGCCGCGTCACCGGCCACGGCGCCGTCGGCATCCAGGGCGAGTCCGTAGAGAGCTTCCACCGGCACGGCATGGGCGGGCTTCTCCGCCGGGCGGCTGAGCGCGAACCAGTAGGCGATGCCGCTGCCGATCAGCAGCAACGTTGCAAGGCTCAGCAGCAGCGCGAGCGCACTCGGGGCGGCGGGGGCTGCACTGCGGCTCATGCGGCGGCCTCGGCGAACGCTGCGCTCTCGAGCACCGTGCGCAGGCTCAACACGGGCCACTGCTCCTGGGCGCGGCGGAAGGCGCCCGCGAGGTAGCGCTCGCAGCGCGCCACCGTCGGCGGGGCATCGCCTGAGAACTCCGCTTCCGCGAAGCGCCGGAAGCCGAGCACCTCATCGACGATGAGCCCGGCGGGGATCTCGCGGTGGTTCACCACCACGATGCGGGTATTGCGGGTGACCGGGGTGACCCCGGAGCCGAGGAACTGGCGCAGGTCGACGATCGGCAGCAGCTGCCCGCGCACGTTGGCGAGGCCCTTGATCCAGGGCTTGGCGCCGGGCACGCGCGTGGTGCTGGCAGGCACGCCGAGCACCTCGCGGGTCTCCTCGCGCGCCACCAGATACAGGTCGCCCGCCATGCGCAGCGCGACCCCCACCCACTCACGGCCGCTGGTGGCTTCCTGGTTCAGCTGCGCCGACACCGCGCGCCCACGGCGCTCGAGTTCTGCGAGCAGCTCGAACGGGCGGTCCCGGAGCGACTTCAGCTCAACCTGCGATGCGGTGTTCGGTTCGCTCATGAGATCGACGGATCGGCCTTAAAGCACACCCACTTGAGGGGGGCGGTCACGAGGACAGTGTCGCCTGCGCCTTGGCGACCAGCTGGTCGGGAGACACCGGTTTCACCATGTAGTCGATCGCCCCCTGGCGTAAGCCCCAGATGCGGTCGGTCTCCTGGCCCTTGGAAGTCACCATGATGATCGGGATGGAGCTCGTGCGCGGGTCGTTGGCGAGCGCGCGGGTGGCCTGGTAGCCGTTCATGCCCGGCATCACGATGTCCATGAAGATGAGGTCCGGGTTGATCTCGCGCGCCATGCGCACGCCTTCGGCCCCGTCCACCGCCGCGGCGGTCTGGAAACCGTGCTTCTCGAGCGCCTTCTGCATCACGTGCAGCTCGGTGGGGGAGTCGTCCACGATCAGGATCAGGGGCATCGCCATCATCTCCCGATATGCGTCTCGATCGCCGACAGCAGCTCGTCCTTGGTAAAGGGCTTGGTGAGGTAGTGCTCCGAGCCCACGATGCGGCCGCGTGCGCGGTCGAACAGCCCGTCCTTGGAGGACAGCATGATGACCGGGATCGAGCGGAAAACCTTGTTGTGCTTGATCAGCGAGCAGGTCTGGTAGCCATCCAGGCGCGGCATCATGATGTCGACGAACACGATGTCGGGCTGGTGGTCGGCGATCTTGGCGAGGGCGTCAAAGCCGTCGATCGCCGTGAACACCTCGCACCCCTCCTTGGCGAGCAGCGTCTCGGCCGTGCGGCGGATGGTCTTGCTGTCATCGATGACGAGGACCTTAAGACCCTGGAGCTTGGTATTGCTGCCGGTCACGATCGAGTGACTCCTTCCTGTAAGGCCGGAGCGGCGAAACGACCCGACCCTCCGGTGGCACGGCCCCGGTGACCCAAATCCGTCTCGCGGCCCCTGAAAACACAAGGGAAAGCGCAGCGCGGTTTTAACATATCGGTATACCCCCGGCTATGCCATGCACGTCACGTTTTTCGAAGGTCACAGGCGCCGCGCGCCCCTTAAGAACCCCGGGGCAGACATATTCGCGGCGCACTCGCCATAATCGGCACTCCGGGCTTGCACTCACCCTTAAGGATGCGATGACGACGCAGCAGCGGCTCGGCGTGGTGATGGACCCGATCGGCGCCATCAACTACGCCAAGGACTCCACCCTGGCGATGCTCCTGGCGGCCCAGGCGCGCGGCTTTGCGCTCAGCTACCTCGAGCAGCGCGACCTCTCGGTGCGCGATGGCGTGGCCTTCGGGCGCATGCGCCCCTTGAGCGTCGCGGCCGACCCGAAGGCCTGGTTCACCCTGGGCGAGCCGCAGGTTGAGCCCCTGAGCGCGCTGCAGTGCCTCTTGATGCGCAAGGACCCGCCCTTCGACATGGAATTCATCTACAGCACCTACATCCTGGAGCGCGCGGAAAGCGCCGGGGTGCTGGTCGTGAACCGCCCGCAGGGGCTGCGCGACATGAACGAGAAGGTCTACACGGCCTGGTTCCCGCAGTGCTGTGCCGCGACGCTGATCACGCGCGACATGGCCGACATGGGCGCCTTCCTCAAGGAGCACGGCAGGATCGTGGTGAAGCCCCTGGATGGCATGGGCGGCCGCTCGATCTTCGTGCTCGGTGAGCAGGACCACAACGCCCGCGTGGTGTTCGAGACCCTCACCGACTACGGCCACCGCTACGCCATCGCGCAGCGCTACCTGCCCGAGATCGCAGTCAGCGGCGACTCGCGCGTGCTCCTGATCGACGGGCAACCGGTGCCCTATGCGCTGGCGCGCATCCCCTCCCCCGAGGATCACCGCGGCAACCTCGCCGCCGGCGCCAGGGGGGTGGGGCGCGAGCTCAACGACCGCGACCGCTGGCTCGCCGCCCAGATCGGGCCGGCGCTCGCCGCCCGCGGCATGCTGTTCGTGGGCCTCGACGTCATCGGCGGCTTCGTCACCGAGATCAACGTCACGAGCCCGACGGGGATCCGGGAGCTCGAGAAGCAGTTCCCCATCCGCATCGGGGAGCTGTTCATCGCGGCGCTCGAGCGGCACCTGTCCGCACGCAGGGCCTGAGGCGGCAGCGATGGCGCGGCGCGCGCTCATGTTGCGGGAGGGCATGCCGCCGGTGTGGGACCGGCTGCTGACCATGGTGTTCCTCGCCGGCCTGCTGCACGGCCTGATCATCGTCGGCCTCACCTTCAACGCCGCGGCCCATGACAAGGCGGAGGCGCCGGGGCTCGAGGTGCTCCTGGTCTCGGATGAACTGCCCGAGTCGGACAAGAACCCGAGCGCCACCTACCTCGCGCAGCGCACCCAGCTCGGCTCGGGCAACACCCGCAAGTCCGTGGCCCCGCGCAACCGCACCGCCTCCCTGCCCTCGCTGCACCACAAGGGCACCGCGCAGGGCAATTCGCTGAAGGACGAGGGCGAGCACGCCGGCAGCACCGAGGATGAGCGGGTGCTGAGCACGGTCGGCTGGAGCACCAGCATCCGTTACCTCGCCGAAGAGGGCGGCGAGGGCGCAACGCACGACCAGCCGCTGCTCGTCGACCAGCCCGACACCGCCCAGCCCGGCCCCGACGAGGAGGGCCCGGCACAGCTGCGGGGCCCGAAGCGCGATGAGCTGTGGGTGACGCCGGACACGCGCGCCTCGATGCTCGCCCCGTACCTGGACGCCTGGCGGCGCAAGGTCGAGCGCATCGGCACCCTCAACTACCCCACCGTCTCGAAGGTCGCAGGCGCGCCCTCCGCCCCCGTGGTCGAGGTCGGCATCTCCTCCGACGGCAAGCTCACGCGCGCCCTCATCCGCCGCTCGAGCGGCTCAGCGGAGCTCGACCAGGCGGCGCTCGAGATCCTCAAGCTCGCCAGCCCCTTCGACCCCTTCCCGCCCGAGCTCGCCAGGCAGCACCCGGCGCTGGCCTTCGCCTACGAGTGGCAATTCACCGGCAGCGGGGGCCAGCGCGGCAGCGTATCGGTTCCTTGAGACTGCCACGGGGCATGCCCATACTGTGCCCATGGGCAGCAAATTCGGCCCCGAGACGCCCGGTGACGAGCCTGAGCTGGAAGAAGACACGGCCGGCGGCCCTCCGTTTGCCGAGAGCCCTCCCGGAAGCCTCACCAATCACCTCCTGATCGCGATGCCGCAGCTGAGCGACCCGAACTTCGCCCAGACCGTGGCCCTCATCTGCGAGCACACCGACAAGGGGGCGCTCGGCATCGTGCTCAACAAGCCCCTGCCGATGAAGCTCTCGGACGTGCTGTCGCAGATGAAGCTCGACCCGGCGAGCGAGACCATCGCCGAGCAGCCGGTGCTGCGCGGCGGCCCGGTGCACACCGACCGCGGCTTCGTCCTGCACCGCCCGGGCGGGCAGTGGGACCACACCCACAAGGTCTCCGACACCATCCAGGTGACCACCTCGCGCGACGTGCTGGCGGCCATGGCCAAGGGCGAGGGCCCCTCGGACGCCTTCATCGCCCTGGGCTACGCGGGCTGGGAGTCCGGGCAGCTCGAGCGGGAGATGAAGGACAACGCCTGGGCCTCGGTGCCCGTGGATGCGCGCGTGGTGTTCGAGCTGCCGTTCGAGCAGCGCTGGGCGGGCGCCTGGCGGCTCCTCGGGATCGAGGTCGACCGCCTGAGCCCCGAAGCCGGTCATGCCTGAGCGCCTGACCGTCAGGGCATGAGCGCCCCTGAAATCCTCCTCGCCTTCGATTTTGGTCTGAAGCGCATTGGCATCGCCAGCGGCGATACCCTCACCCAGGGCGCAGCTGCGCGCCCGGCCGCCGCCAGCGGTGCCGCCGGACCTGACTGGAGCGCCATCGCGCGCGAGGTCGGGGGCCTGCGGCCCGCGCGGCTCATCGTCGGGGCACCGTATAATGCGGACGGCAGCGAGGGGCCGATGACGGCCGCCGCGCGTGCCTTCGCCGCCGAGCTCGAACGCCGCTTTGCCCTGCCCGTACACCTGGTGGATGAGCGCTTCTCCTCGCTCGAGGCGACCGCGGCGCTCAAGGAACGGCGCGCCAGCGGTGCGCGGCGGCGGCGGGTGAGCAAGGCGGACGTCGACAGCGCGGCCGCCGCGGTGATCCTCAGGCGCTATCTGGCAGGTGAAGGCAGGACGTGAAGACCTCGGACAGCGCAATGCACGGGCAGCTGCGGGCGGATGGCTCGCTGCGTCACCTGCTCACCCTCGAGGACCTGCCAAGACCGCTCCTCGAGCACCTGCTCGAGCGCGCCCAGAGCCTGGTGCGCCCGCTCGGCGCCCGCCCCGCCATGAGCCAGGTGCTCGCCGGCAGCACCGTCGCCAACCTCTTCACCGAACCCTCGACCCGCACGCGCGTGAGCTTCGAGCTCGCCGCCAAGCGCCTCGGAGCGCAGGTCGTGAACCTCGAGGTGCAGCTGTCCTCGCGCGTCAAGGGCGAGAGCATGCTCGACACCGTCTACACCCTGGAATCCCTGCACGTGGACGCCTTCGTCATCCGCGATGCGGAGGTCGGGGTGCCGCAGCTGGTCGCCAGCCACGTGGCCCCGCACGTGAGCGTGCTCTCGGCCGGCGAGGCGCACGTCGCGCACCCGACCCAGGGCCTGCTCGATGCCCTCACCATCCTGCAGAAGAAGCAGCGCTTCGCGGGGCTCGCGGTCGCCATCGTCGGCGACATCCGCCACTCGCGCGTGGCGCGCTCCTCCTGGCATGCACTGCGCACCCTCGGCGTGACGGACCTGCGCATCCTCGCCCCGCCCTCGCTGATGCCGGCGGCGGAGGAGTTCGCCGGCTGCACGCGCTACACCGACTTCGCCGCCGGCCTCGAGGCGGCGGACGTCATCATGATGCTGCGCATCCAGAAGGAGCGCATGGGGGAGGCTGACCTGCCCTCCGGCAAGCAGTATTTCCAGGCCTGGGGCCTCGACGCGGCACGCCTCAGGCTCGCGCGCCCGGATGCCATCGTCATGCACCCGCAGCCGATGAACCGCGGCATCGAGATCGACTCCGCGGTCGCGGATGGCCCGCAGTCGGTGATCCGTGACCAGGTCAGGAACGGTGTCGCGGTGCGCATGGCGGTGCTGGCCGAAGTGCTCACCTCGCGCGCAGGTGCGGCGTGAGCCGCGAGGACCGCGGCACGATCTTCCTCGAGGAGGCGCGGGTGCTCTCGCACCTCGCCTACGACGCCGAGCAGTTCGTGCTGCGCCTCGCCGCGCCCAAGTGCGCCGCGCACGCGCAGCCGGGAAGCTTCGCGCACCTCACCTGTGATCCGACCATCCCGATGCGCCGGCCGCTGTCGATCATGCGCGCGGACCCGAAGGCCGGGTGGATCGAGATCCTCTACAAGGTGGCGGGTGCGGGACTGCACGCGCTCAGCGCCCGCAAGGCCGGCGACACCGTGAGCGTGCTCGGCCCGATCGGCAAGCCCTTCATCGCCCACCGCGAGCGCCCGCGGGCGCTGCTCATCGGCGGCGGCGTCGGCATCCCGCCGATGGTGTTCCTCGCCGAGCGGCTCAAGGCCGATCCGGCCTTCCGCCCGCTGGTGCTCATGGGCTCGGAGGTGCCATTCCCGTTCCGCACGCGCCCCTCGGCCACGGTGGTGGCCGGCATGCCCACGGGCACCATCGCCTGCATGCCGCTGCTCGAGGAATGGGGCGTGCCGAGCCGCCTTGCGAGCCGCGCCGACTTCCCCGGGTGCTACTCGGGGTTCGTCACCGAGCTCGCCCACGAGTGGCTCGAGTCGCTGAGCGACGCGCAGCGCGCCGAGGTCGAGGTGTTCGCCTGCGGCCCGACGCCGATGCTCAAGGCGACCGCGGCTCTGGCGCGCCGCCACGGGGTGCCCGCCCAGGTGTCGCTCGAGGAGTTCATGGCGTGCGCGGTGGGCGGCTGCGCCGGGTGCACCGTCGAGGTGCGCACCGCGCAAGGGACCGCCATGAAGCGCGTGTGCGTCGATGGCCCGGTGTTCGATGCACACACGGTGTTCTTCCGGGCGCTGCACTGAGGCTGCCGCCCGCGTCACGCAAGATGCCATGACCCCCGCCGCGACCCTGCGTCCCGCCCTCCTCGCCCTGCTAGCCGCGCTGTGCGCCGCCTGCGCCAGCACCCCGCAGGCACCCCCGCCGCGCCAGGCATCGCTCGCCCAGCTGGTGCGTGCGTACGACGTGGACAGCATGGTGAACCGCTCGCAGGCCGAATCGCTCGCCGAGGCGCACCGCGCCATCGACAAAGCGCGCTCAGGCTATGGCGAGGCGCTCAACCGCCTCTCGAGCGAGCAGCGCACCCGCTTCGAGGCGGCCACCGACCGCTTCGTGAGCGCCTCGCGCACCGCGCCGGACACGACCCAGGCGGACACCGTGTGGGCGCAGGCCTATGCCGAGGGCCTGAGTGATGCGGAGCTGGGCAAGATCGCCGAGTTCGCGGGCACGGACGCGGGGGCGGAGTTCTTCGCCAATGGCGGCAACCCCCAGGGCTTGAGCGGCGATGACATCAAGGCGGTGCTGAAGTTCTCGCGCACCCCGGCAGGCCAGAAGCAGCCCGCCGCGAATGTGGCGGCCGCCAGCGCCCTGCGTACCTGGCTCGCCCAGCAGCGCAGCACCAGCATCGACCTGGCCGTGCAGCGCTATCTTGGGGAGCTGCACACGATCCTCGGCTACTAGCCGCAGGCGGCACGTCAGCCGAAGTTGATCTTGGCCTCGAGGTTGGCGCGCGAGTCGGCGTGCAGCAGCGCCTCCTCGATGTTGATGCGCCCCTGCTTGAAGAGCTCATGCAGCGCTGCGTCGAAGCTCTGGATCCCCTTGTCGCCGCTCAGGTTGATGGCTTCCTTGATCGAGACCACGTCGCCCTTCTTGATGAGGGTGCCGATGTGCGGGGTGTTGAGCATCACTTCCACGGCCGCCAGGCGCCGGCCGTCGCGGCCCATCACCAGGCGCTGCGCCATGATGGCGCGCAGGTACTGCGAGAGGTCGAGGAAGATCTGCGCGTGCTGCTCGCGCGGGAACATGTTGATGATGCGGTCGAGGGACTCGGCGCAGTTGTTGGCGTGCATGGTGGCGAGCACCAGGTGGCCGGTGCCGGAGAGGTTGATGGCCGCCTCCATGCCGTCCTTGTCGCGGATCTCGCCGATCAGGATCACGTCGGGGGCGGCACGCACCACGCCGCGCAGCGCGCGGGCGTAGCTCTTGGTGTCCAGGCCCACCTCGCGCTGGTTGACGATCGAGCGCTTGTTGGTGTGCAGGAACTCGATCGGGTCCTCGATGGTGACGATGTGGTCCGAGGAGTTCTCGTTGCGGTAGTTGATCATCGCCGCGAGCGTCGTCGACTTGCCCGAGCCGGTGGCGCCGACCATCAGGATCAGGCCGCGCTTCATCAGGATCAGTTCCGAGACGATGTCGGGGAGCCCGAGTGACTCCACCCGCGGCATGTCGGCGGTGATGTAGCGCATCACCATGGCCGGGTAGCCGCGCTGCATGAAGACGTTGACGCGGAAGCGCCCGAGGCCCGGCTCCGAGACCGCGAAGTCGAGCTCCCATTCCTTCTGGAAGTGCTCGCGCTGCTCGTTGCTCATGAGCGCGAAGGAGGTCTGGCGCACGGTCTCCGGCGTCAGCACCTGCTTGTTGACGGGCAGGATCTGGCCCTCGATCTTGATCTTGATCGGGGCGTTGGAGGTGAAGAACAGGTCCGAGGCCTTCTTCTCCACCATCAGCTTGAAGAGTGGCTTGGTGTTGAGGGTCGGGTGGCGGCCGGTGACCGCCGCGGTCACCGCATCCACGGTGCTGCCGGGCGCGACCGCGCCGGCGACCGGCTCAGCGGCCACGAGCGCCTCTTTGGCTGCCTTCACAGGTTGCGGCCTTCCTGCTCCTCGACGATCTTGAGGGCTCCGCCGTCATCCACATTCTTCTGTTCGCGCTTGCTCTCGAGTTTGATGCGCAGGCGCAGCTCGTTCTTGGAGTCGGCGTTGCGCAGGGCATCTTCGTAGGAAATGAAGCCGGTCTCGTACAGCTCGTAGAGCGCCTGGTCGAAGGTCTTCATGCCGAGGCGGTTCGAGCGTGACATGACCTCCTTGATCTTGGCTACGTCGCCCTTGAATATCAAATCCTGGATCAGGGGCGAGTTGAGCATGATCTCCATGGCCGCGATGCGCCCGCTGCCCGACTCGCGCGGGATCAGGCGCTGCGAGATCAGGCCGCGGATGTTGAGCGACAGGTCCATGAGCAGCTGGTCGCGGCGCTCGTCGGGGAAGAAGTTGATGATGCGGTCGAGCGCCTGGTTGGCGCTGTTGGCGTGCAGGGTGGCGAGCACCAGGTGGCCGGTCTCGGAGAACTGGATGCCGTACTCCATGGTCTCGCGGTCACGGATCTCGCCGATCAGGATGACGTCGGGGGCCTGGCGCAGCGTGTTCTTGAGCGCGGCCTGCCAGGAGTCGGTGTCGACGCCCACCTCGCGGTGCGTGATGACGCAGCCCTTGTGGGTGTGCACGTACTCGACCGGGTCCTCGATGGTGACGATGTGGCCGCGGGTCTTCTCGTTGCGGTAGCCGACCATGGCGGCGAGCGACGTCGACTTGCCCGAGCCGGTGCCGCCCACCATGATCACGAGGCCGCGCTTGGAGAGCACCACTTCCTTGAGGACCGGGGGCAGCTCGAGCTCCTCGAAGGTCGGGATCTTGGCGTTGATGAGGCGGATCACGCACCCGACCGCCGCCTGCTGCACGAAGGCCGAGACGCGGAAGCGGCCGATGCCGGGCGGGGCGATGGCGAAGTTACATTCCTTGCTGGCGTCGAATTCCTTGGTCTGCCGGTCGTTCATGATGGCGCGCACCAGGGTGGCCGACTGCTCGGGGGTGAGCGCGCGCTCGGACTGCGGGCGGATCTCGCCGTCGATCTTGATCGCCGGCGGGAAGCCGGCGGTGATGAAGAGGTCGGAGGCCTTCTTCTCGGTAACGCGGCGCAGCAGGTCCTGCATCAGCTTGATGGCTTGGTCACGATCCATGGCGCATTACCTTCGCGTTACACCGCGTCCTTGTTCTGCGCCTTGTAGCGCGCCTCTTCCTTGCTCACCACCCCCTTGGCGACCAGCTCCGTCAGGCACTGGTCCAGGGTCTGCATGCCCTGCGCGCCGCCGGTCTGGATCGAGGAGTACATCTGCGCGATCTTGCCCTCGCGGATCAGGTTTCGGATCGCGGGTGTGCCGATCATGATCTCGTGCGCGGCGATGCGGCCGCCGCCGTTCTTCTTCATCAGGGTCTGCGAGATGACCGCGCGCAGCGATTCGGACAGCATGGAGCGCACCATGTCCTTCTCCTCGCCCGGGAACACGTCGACGATGCGGTCGATGGTCTTGGCGGCGGAGCTGGTGTGCAGCGTGCCGAACACCAGGTGGCCGGTCTCCGCGGCGGTGAGCGCCAGGCGGATGGTCTCGAGGTCACGCATTTCGCCCACCAGGATGACGTCCGGGTCCTCGCGCAATGCCGAGCGCAGCGCCTCGCTGAAGCCGAGGGTGTCGCGGTGCACCTCGCGCTGGTTAAGGAGGCAGCGCTTGGACTCGTGCACGAACTCGATCGGGTCCTCGATGGTGATGATGTGGTCGGGGCGGTTGTCGTTGCAGTGGTTGACCATGCCGGCGAGCGTCGTTGACTTGCCCGAACCGGTCGGGCCCGTCACCAGCACCAGGCCGCGCGGCAGCATGCACAGGTCGCGGAAGATCTTCGGCGAGTTCAGGTCGTCCAGCGACAGGATGGTGCTCGGGATGTTGCGGAACACCGCCCCGGCGCCGCGGTTCTGGTTGAAGGCATTGACGCGGAAGCGCGCCAGCTTTGGAATCTCGAAGGAGAAGTCGGTCTCGAAGAACTCTTCGTACGCCTTGCGCTGCTTGTCGTTCATGATGTCGTACACCATGGAGTGCACTTCCTTGTGCGACAACGCCGGCATGTTGATGCGCTTCATGTCGCCGTCGACACGGATCATCGGCGGTACGCCGGAAGACAGATGCAGGTCCGAGGCATTGTTCTTGACGGCGAATGCCAGGAGTTGCGCGATATCGACGGCCATTGATGCTCCCTGGAACGGCGCGGAAAGGTGCAGGAAATAGCGACGTGCAGCCTGCGCCTCGAATGCGCGGGCAGTATAGCGGAGGGGTCACACATCCAATATGTTAATGGGTCCGCAGAATTTGGCTCAGCGCCTGCACGAAGTGCGTGAGCGCATCGCGCGGGCGGCACACGCCGCCGGCCGGAATGCGCAGTCGGTCACACTCCTGGCGGTGAGCAAGGCGCAGCCGCCGCAAAGCGTGGCGGCGGCGGCCGACCTCGGTCTCAGCGACTTCGGCGAGAGTTACCTCAACGAGGCGCTGGAGAAGATTGCGGCACTGCAGGAACGCAAGCTCACCTGGCACTTCGTCGGTCGCCTGCAGGCCAACAAGACGCGCCCCATCGCGGAAGCCTTCGCCTGGGTGCACGCTCTGGATCGCCTGAAGATCGCCGAGCGGCTCGCTGCGCAGCGTCCCTTCCACGCCCCGCCCCTGAACGTGTGCCTGCAGGTGAACCTCGCCGGGGAGGCGAGCAAGGGCGGCGTCACGCCCGCCGAGGTCGGCCCGCTGGCGCAGGCGGTGGCGGCGCTGCCGCGCCTTAAGCTGCGCGGGCTCATGTGCCTGCCGCCGCCGGAACCGGAGCTCGCCCGCCAGCGCCACTGGTTCGGCGAGCTGCGGCGCCTCAGGGACAGCCTCGATGTGCCCGGCGCCCAGCTGGACACGCTCTCGATGGGCATGAGCGATGACTTCGAGGCAGCCATCGCGGAAGGTTCGACGCTGGTGCGCCTGGGCACGGTGTTGTTCGGCCCAAGACCCGTACAATAGCGGCCCTCATGAGTAACAGACGTCTGTGTGTCCTCGGCGCCGGCAACATGGGCCGCGCCCTGATCAGCGGCCTGCTGCGCTCGGGCACGCGCCCGGAAGCCATCAGTGTCGGGGAGAGCCTGCCGGCGGCGCGCGAGCTGGTGGCGCGCGAGCTCGGCATCACCGCGAGCCCCGACAACGAGGCGGCGATCGCCGGGGCGAACGTGGTGCTGCTGGCGGTCAAGCCGCAGGATGCGGCCAGTGTGCTGCGCCCGCTCGCCAAGGGCCTCGCGGCGCTGCACCCGCTCATCATCTCGGTGTGCGCCGGCACGCGCGTCCGCGACCTCGAGTCCTGGGCGGGGAGCGACATCGCCGTGGTGCGCGCCATGCCCAACCGCCCCGCGCTGGTCGGTGCCGGCATCAGCGGGCTGTACGCGCCGCGCCTGGTGCCGGCCGCACCGCGCGCCACCGCGGAGGAGATCCTCAAATCCGTGGGGGAAGTGGTGTGGGTACCGACCGAGGATGCGCTCGATGTCGTCACGGCCCTCTCGGGCAGCGGGCCGGCCTACTTCTTCCTGCTGGCCGAGTGCATGGCGGAGGCCGGCGCGCAGCTCGGACTTGAGCACTCGGTGGCGCAGCGCCTGGCGATCGCCACCCTGCACGGCTCGGGCCTCTTGGCGCACGCCCCCGGCGCCGACCTCGTGAAGCTGCGCGCGGAGGTCACCTCGCGCGGCGGCACCACGGACGCCGCCGTGCGGGCCCTCGAGGGCGGTGGACTAAGGGCGCTCGTCTCCCGGGCGCTCGCGGCGGCGGCCGCCCGCGGGCGCGAGCTCGCCACCGCGCCGAAGGCCTGAACGTCACTGCGGGAACTGCAACCCCATGAGCCTGATCAACTTCATCCTCAGCTACATCATCGATCCCTTGCTGGCGCTGGCGCTGTTCGCCGTGATCGCGCGCCTGCTGCTGCAGCTGACGCGGGCCGACTTCAGGAACCCGCTGTGCCAGGCGGTCGTGAAGATCACCAACCCCCTGATCCTGCCGCTGCGGCGCATCCTGCCGCCCATCGGCAAGGTCGACACCGCCTCCGTGGTGGCGGTGCTGCTGGTGGCGGCGGTGCGCGTGGCGGCCCATGCGCTGAACGATGAGGGCATCGGGGCGCCGTTCCTCGGCAGCGGCGTGCACACCGCGATCCTGTGGGCGAGCGCGATCGCGGGCGAGATCTTCTACATGGTCCTGTGGATCTACTTCTACGCGATCATCCTCTATGCGCTCCTGAGCATGATCGCCCCGAGCGGCTACTCGCCCCTGCAGTCGCTGCTCGCGACGCTGTGCGAACCGGTGCTGCGGCCCATCCGGCGGGCGATCCCCTCCGTGGCAGGCCTCGACCTCTCGCCCCTGTGGGCGGGCCTGCTCATCCAGGTCCTGATCCACCTGCCGCTGCTGTTCTAGCGGACAAGCCGCTGCAAAGCCCCGCGTGCAGCGCGCGCCGTCCCGGCGCCGCGGCCGCGTTCTTGTGCATGCGGAAACACACGCTTAGGGGCGACTTCGCACCGAGAATCAGAGCATTGTGCAACGTGGAACGGCGCCGCTGCGCTGCCCTCGCGCGCCCTGATGCAAGCTTCGTGCGCGTCGAAACCCTAAGAAAAAAGGCGTTTGCGCAACACCCGAATACAAAAAAGCTCTTGCGAAAGTGTGCGCATGTGCTATTTTCCGCGCCGATTCTCATCGCGCGGTGAGCTGACAACCGCGTATCGCAAACTAAATTTTTCGAGGAGTAGCGCAAAATGGCGAAAAAGGGTGGCGCACCGACCAAGTCGGAAGTCCTGACATCAATCTCCAAAGACACGGGACTCTCCCGCAAGCAGGTCGGCAGCGTCTTCGATTCGCTGGGCGGCGTGATCAAGAAGAGCCTGCGCGGCAACGGTTTATTCACCATGCCCGGCCTCTTGAAGATGAAGGTCGTGAAGAAGCCCGCGACCAAGGCCCGCGAAGGCGTGAATCCCTTCACCGGCGAGAAGATGATGTTCAAGGCAAAGCCGGCGAGCAAGAAGGTCCGCGTGATGCCCCTCAAGAGCCTCAAGGCGATGGTCAACTCTTGAGATTCGGTCTAACGCGCTAGCCTCTGCAGGCGCGAAGGCCCGGAAGGACGTGCAGTCCCTCCGGGCCTTTTTATTGGTGCGGGGCCCGCGTGCGCCCCGGGCGGCCTCAGGCGGGGTCGAAGCCGACGATCAGCTCGCGCAGCTCGTTGATGCGGCCGTGGAAGAAGTGCGAGGCGCCGGCCATGAGCGCGACCTGCGGTGCGGGGTGCAGCCCCCGTGCCCAGCCGAGCACGAAGTCCGCCGGCACCACCTCATCCGCATCCCCCTGCACGATCAGCCACGGGCAGGCCGGGGCCGGTGCGCCGGTGACGTCGATCTTGGTGACCCCGGGGGCGATGAGCACCACGCGCTCGGGATGGGACTCGGCGGCGGCGAGCACCGCGACGGCGCCGCCGAAGGAGAACCCGCCGAGCCACAGCGCCGCCTGCGGCCAGCGCGCGCGCCCGTAGGCAATCACGCTCAGCGCGTCCCCGGTCTCCCCGCGGCCCTCATCGTAGCTGCCCTGGCTTGCGCCGACGCCGCGGAAGTTGAAGCGGATGGCCGGAGCGCCCTGCTCCTCAAAGGCGCGCGCCACGGTGTGCACGACCTTGTTGTCCATCGTGCCGCCGTAGAGTGGGTGCGGATGGCACACGACGCCGAAGGCGCGCACCGGCGCCTCGCCCCCCTCCTGCAGCGGGGTCTCGATCAGCGCCTGCAGGTCCCCGGCGGGCCCGGGGATCACCAGGCGCTCGGCGCGCGGGGCGCGCAGCACGCCCTCAGGCCGCCGGCGCGGCGCCGCCGGCGGCGAGCCGCACCAGCAGGCGGTTGAGGCGTGCCACGTACTGCGGCGGGTTCTCGAGCGGGGTGCCTTCGGCGAGCGCCGCCTGCTCGTAGAGCAGCTGCGCGAGCTCGGCGAACTGTGAGCCCTCGGTGAGGCCGTCGAGGAACTTCACCAGCGGGTGCGCCACGTTCAGTTCCAGCACCGGCTGCGCCGCCGGCACCTTCTGGCCGGCGGCCGCGAGGATGCGGCGCATCTGCTCACCGACGTCGTGCTCGCCGAGCACCAGGCACGCCGGGGAGTCGCGCAGGCGCTCGCTCACCCGTACCTCGCTGACGCGCTCGCCCAGGGCGTCCTTGACGCGCTTGAGCAGGCCCTTGCTCTCCTTCAGCGCAGCCTCGCGCTCCTGGCGGTCCGCCTCGCTGGCGAGTCCTCCGAGGTCGAGGTCGCCGCGGGCGGCATCCTTGAACTGCTTGCCCTCGAACTCGGTGAGCTGTCCCATCACCCACTCATCGATGCGCTCCCCGAGCAGCAGCACCTCGAGGCCGCGCTCCTTGAGGCGCTCGATGGCCGGGTGGGCGCGGGCCGCCTCGACGCTCTCGGCGATGACGTAGTAGATGCGCTGCTGTCCTGCGGCCATGCGGCCGACATAGTCGGCGAGCGTCACGCCCGGGGTGTTCTCGGCGCTGTGGGTGCTGGCAAAGCGCAGCAGGGCGAGGATGGCGCCCTGGTTGGCCGCATCCTGCACCACCCCCTCCTTGAGCACCGCTCCGAACTCCTTCCAGAAGGTGGCGTATTTTTCCGGCTCGTCCTTGGCCACGCGGCCGATGAGGTCGAGCACGCGCTTGGTGAGGCCGCCCCTGATGGCCTCGACCTCCGGTTCCTGCTGCAGGATCTCGCGCGAGACGTTCAGCGGCAGGTCGGAGGAATCCACCACGCCCTTCACGAAGCGCAGGTAGGTCGGCAGGAACTGCTCGGCGTCGTCCATGATGAAGACGCGCCGCACGTAGAGCTTCAGGCCCCGCGAGCCCTCGCGCTGGTAGAGGTCGAAGGGAGCCTTGCCCGGCAGGTACAGGAGGCTCGTGTACTCGCGCTTGCCCTCCACGCGGTTGTGGCTCCAGGCCAGAGGATCGGTGAAGTCGTGGGCGAGGTACTGGTAGAACTCCCGGTACTCCTCCTCCTTGATCTCGGTGCGCGGCAGCGTCCACAGCGCCCGCGCCTGGTTGACCACCTCGTACTCGATCGAGGCCTCGCCCTCCTTGTGCATGCGCACCGGGAAGCCGATGTGGTCGGAGTAGCGGCGGATGAGCCCGCGCAGGCGGAAGGCGTCGGCGAACTCCTTCGCGTCAGCCTTCAGGTGCAGCGTGACGGAGGTGCCGCGGGCGGCCTGGGTGATGTTCTCGATGGTGAACTCGCCGTCCGCGCCCGATTCCCAGCGCACCGCATCGGTGGCGGGCAGGCCGGCACGGCGCGAGCGCACCTCGACGCGGTCGGCGACGATGAAGGCGGAGTAGAAGCCGACGCCGAACTGGCCGATGAGCGCGGAGGCCTTCTGGTCATCCCCGGAGAGCGCGCGGAAGAACTCCGCGGTGCCCGAGCGGGCGATGGTGCCGAGGTTCTTGATGGCCTCCTCGCGCGTCATGCCGATGCCGTTGTCGGTGATCGTCACCGTGCCGGCGGCCGGGTCGCAGTCGATGCGGATCGACAGCTCGGGGTCATCCGCGAGCAGCGAGCTCGTGGCGATGGCCTCGAAGCGCAGGCGGTCGCAGGCATCCGAGGCGTTGGAGATCAGCTCCCGCAGGAAGATCTCGCGGTGGCTGTAGAGGGAGTGGATCATGAGCTTCAGCAGCTCACGCACCTCGGCCTGGAAGCCGTGGGTTTCCTTCTGGGCCGCCGCTGCGGGGGAATTCAGGGTTTCTTCTGCCATGGGCTCGCCGTTCCGGTTGGGGCGGGCCTTGGAGGATGGCCCGTTCTGAACCTGCGATCTTGGGAATCGGCGCGGGATTTTCAAGCGCCGCGTGTGCCGCGGCGCGCCACGCCCGGGAGAGGCTTCAGGCGCCCGGCAGGACCAGGTGGCGGGTCAGGAGGACGCTCGCCGCCCCGCCAAGCAGCGCGGCAATGAAGGGCGCCGCCGAGGCGAGCGTCTCGTTGGCGGCCCAGGTCGCCACGTGCAGACAGGCGCACCAGACATCGTCCAATTCGTCCCACAGGTGCAGAAAGGATTCTTCCATGGCGTGGCGGACTCTACGGAGCCTGAGCGGCACGCGCCGTGCTCGCGCTCACACTGGCGCCTGCGCTTGCAGGACTTAATAGGCGTGCGTAGGCTTGGCTGCGACCCGCGTCACGCGGACGCGTCAGGCGAAGGGAATCATGCAGCGCATAGTCGTCCTGAACCCCAAGGGTGGGTCCGGCAAGACGACCATCGCCATCAACCTCGCGAGCTACCTCGCCTCCCGCGGCCACACCCCGGTGCTCATGGACTACGACCCGCAGGGCTCATCCCTGCGCTGGGTGAAGAAGCGCAAGCCCGCCCAGGCGCCCATCCACGTCATTGCCGCCTTCGAGAAGGACACCCGCACCACGCGCGCCTTCCAGCTGCGCCCCCCCGACAACTCCTCCCACGTCATCGTGGACACCCCGGCCGCCCTCACCCCGGCGCAGCTGCCGGACATGGTGCGCGACGCGGCCAAGATCATCGTGCCGGTGCTGCCCTCGGACATCGACATCCATACCTGCTCGCGCTGCATCCGCGACCTTCTGCTGGTGGCCAAGATCCGCCGTGAGGACGACCGCATCGGGGTCATCGCCAACCGCGTGCGGCGCAATACCCTCACCTACCAGTCACTCATCCGCTTCCTGCACACCCTCGGGATACCGATCGTCGCCACGCTGCGCGATTCGCAGAACTACGTGCGGGCGGCGGAACTGGGGGTCGGCGTGCACGAGATGAAGGCCTACGTGGCCCAGGACGACACCGAGCAGTGGGCACCGCTCGTGGAATGGCTCAGCCGCCCGAAGCCCTCCAGCGCCAAGCCCCCGGTCCCGGGCGGCCCGGATGCCGGGGGCGCACCCACCCCCGACCCCTCGCCTACCGACACGCAGCCGGCGCTGGAGAAGGCCATGGCGGAGCTGCCGCCACTGCCGCAGGCGGTATCCAACGCTTGAGGGAGCGCGCGCCTCAAAGGGCGTGCGGGACGTTAGAGGGGATCTTGGGGAATCGGCGGCAGGCTCACGTGCCTGCGGGCGGGAATGGGCCTGCGCCCTGGCGCAGCGGCTTTACTTCTTCGGCTTGTTCGCGGTGTTCGGGCCGGGGCTGTCGTTGGCATCCCAGGAGCCGCGCACCTGCTCCGCCCAGCTCTTGTAGTTCGACCAGGTGTAGAGGTTGCGGGTGATGGCGGCCTGGCGGGCGCGCGCGCGCTGCATCCGGTCGAGCCAGTTGGCGTACGCATCCGCGCCGCCGGGGCCGGTGGGGCTCGGCGGCGTTTCGCGTGGCGTTCCGGGCGGCTCGTCGCGGCCCCTGTCACTCGAGCTCATGGAGAAGCTCCTGAAGATATGAATCGAGAGTACGTGTTCGCCCGGGGGGCTGCAGGAACTGGTTCACGCATGTCCCCTGTTGCAGACGGTGCGGGCGGCGCGGCTCGGGCACGCTGCGCAAACTGTGCGCCGCGTGAGAGCGTTATGTCACCGCGAACTCAGGCGACCAGGCGGTAGACCGGGCGGTAGACGCTGCCCGGCAAGCGCATGCGCTGCTGCGCCACGAACGCGGCGAGCAGCTCATCGAGTGCCCGCATGATGGAAGGATCGCCGCTGAGCTCGTACGGCCCCAGCGCCTCGATCGCCTGGATGCCGGCTTCCTTGACGTTGCCGGTGACGATGCCGGAGAAGGCGCGGCGCAGGTTGGCGGCGAGCTCGTGCGGGGGCTGGCCGCGCTTGAGATTCAGGCTGCGCATGCTCGCGTGCGTGACCTCGAAGGGGCGCTGGAACTCGGGGCGGATCGAGAGCAGCCAGTTGAAGTTGTAGGAGTCACTCGCCTTGCGGCGAAACTCGCGCACCGCGTCCATGCCGCGCACCATGCGTCGCGCGGCCTCCGGCGGGTCATCGACGATGATGGTGAAGCGCCGCACCGCCTCCTCCCCGAGGGCATCGGCGATGAAGCGCAGCACGTGCTCGAAGTACGCCGCGCTGTCCTTGGGCCCGGTGAGCACCACCGGCAGCGGCTGGGCGCGGTTGGCGGGGTCGAGCAGGATGCCGGCCAGGTAGAGGATCTCCTCGGCGGTGCCCGCGCCGCCCGGGAACACCACGATGCCGTGCGCCATGCGCACGAAGGCCTCGAGGCGCTTCTCGATGTCCGGCATGATCGCCAGCTGCGTGACGATCGGGTTCGGGGGCTCCGCGGCGATGATGCCGGGCTCGGTGATGCCGATGTAGCGGCCGTGCTCGATGCGCTGCTTGGCGTGCCCGATGGTGGCGCCCTTCATCGGGCCCTTCATGGCCCCGGGTCCGCAGCCGGTGCACACGTCGAGGTGGCGCAGGCCGAGCTCGTAGCCGACGTTCTTGGTGTACTGGTATTCGGCGCCGTTGATCGAGTGCCCGCCCCAGCACACCACCAGGTTCGGCCGCGCCTTGTAGTCGAGCAGGCGCGCGTTGCGCAGCACGTGGAACACCGCGTTCGTGATGGAGGCGGAGTCGGTCAGGTCGAAGCGGCCGCTGGCGATGATCTCGTTGGAGATGAACACCACGTCGCGCAGCACCGCGAACAGGTGCTCCTTGATGCCGCGGATCATCTGGCCGTCGACGAAGGCCGCGGCCGGGGCGTTCTGCATCTCCAGCTTCACCCCCCAGGGGTGGCGCACGATGCGGATCTCGAAGTCGCGGTAGCGCTCGAAGACGTCCTTGGCGTTGTCGGTCGGGGCGCCGGAATTGAGCACCGCCAGCGCGCAGCGCCGGAACAGCGGGTAGACCCCGCCCTGCCCGGTGTCGAGGAGCTTCTCGATCTCGCTCTGGGAGAGGTTCTCCAGACTGCCGCGCGGACCGACGCGCGCGTCGACGAACTCTGAGAAATCGCTGGCCACTTAGCTGCTACGGCAGGATGTCGATCGGCACGGCGTCGGGGACCAGCATCCAGATCTCCACCATGTCGGCGTTCGAGACGGCAATGCAGCCGTCGGTCCAGTCGTGGCTCTCGTAGTACTCAGGCTCGTGCTTGAGGGTGTTCGGCAGCCCGTGGATCATGATCGAGCCGCCCGTCTCCCAATGATGCGCGTGCGCGCGGCGCATGTCCTCCTGATTCGGGTAGGACACCTTCAGCGACAGGAAGAAGTCGCTGCGCGGGTTGCGGCGCTCCAGGCGGTAACTGCCCTCCGGGGTGCGGAAGTCCCCGGAACGCTCCTTCTGCCCGGTGGGATTGAGCCCGAGCTGCACGTGGTAGGAGCGCACGACGTTGCCGCCGTGCATGAGCACGAGCTGGCGCTGGGACTTGCGCACCACGACGCGGTCGACGCTCGGGAGCTTCTCGGAGGCTGGCGGCGAGAGCATCGCCGGCTGGGCCTCGGGGAGCGCATCCGAGGCGAGCGCCCCCCCGGCGCCGAGCGCCAGGAGTGCAGCTAAGAGGCTGAAAGACTTCATGTTCCGGACACGCTCCGACACGCTGGCGCGGATTATAGGCGCGCGCGGTGCGCCCTGGCAGGTACGCCCGTCACGGTGCGCGCGCTCAGCCATTGCCGCTGACCTCCTGCACGCGCGGCATCACGATCTGGGTGCCCGGGCGCAGCTCCGCAAAATCAACTTCCGGGTTGTACTGCTGCAGGAGCCACAGCGGCAGTTGCGCCTTGGCGCGCTGCGAGAGCGTCCAGGCGGAGTCCCCGGCGCGCGCGATGTAGACCTCGGTGCCGACGATGCGGTGCGAGGCGAAGTAGCCCGCCTGCAGCGTACGGTGGTACTCGCGGCGGCGTGCCTCGAAGGTCTCGGCGTTCACCTGGTGGAAATCCAGGCGGATGCGCTCACCGATGCGCACCACGCGCTTGGCGCTGAAGTGATTGAGGTCGCGCACGTGCTGCGCATTGCCGCCCAGCCAGTCCGCGTAATGCCCCAGGGTCTCATCGGGCGCCACGCGGATGCTCTCGTCCTTGGCGACCGAGTAGTCGGTGGGGTCGGCGCTCTGCTCCGCATCGGCGCCGGGTCCCAGGGCCGGGCTCACCGCGTCCGCCTGCGCGGCGGAGAGCACCTCCACCGTGACGGAGTAGTGCGGCGCGTGCCTGGCGGCCTCGGCCGCCGCGGCATCCTCGGCGCTCTCGCGCTGCGCGACGTCCGGGGCCACCGCACCGCCTGACGAGGGCGGCGCCACCGCCGCGGCCACCTGCGCGGCGGCCGGGGCGCTCGGGGCGGGCGCAGGTGTGGCGGCCGCTGCGACCGCGGTCGCAAGCGTCGGGCCGGCGGGCTCGGGTAAGGTCAGCACGCGCCCCGGGGAGAGGTGGGCGCTGGTGCGCATTCGGTTCACCCGCGCCAGGGCGTCCACGGGCACGTCGAAGCGTTGCGCGACGCTCACGAGCGTGTCGCCCTTCTCGGCCTTGTAGCGCCGCGGACCGCGCTGGCCCGCGAACATCTCCGCGGAACCCAGGCGCTGCGCGAGCAGCTCGCTCGTCCAGGCATCCGGCCCGAGCGGCAGGCGCAGGCGATAGTCCTTGGGCACGCGCTGCGTGCCGCTCCACACCGGCGGCAGGAGCGCCGGGTTCAGTGCGTGCAGCCGCTCGCTGTCGATCTTCAGGGTGCGGGTGAGCGCGCTCACCGGCACGTAGGCCGGCAGCACCACCTCGCGGAAGTGCGCCTCGCCCTCCTTGGGCAGCGGCCCGAAGTACTTCTCCGGGTTGTGGTCGATCTCCAGCGCGGCGAGGAAGGAGACGTAGAAGTTGCGCGAGGCGAAGCCGAACGTGCGACCGGTGTAGCCGCGCACGATCTTCACGATGTCATCGGTGCCGAGGCTCTCCTTGGCGCGCAGCATGCCGGCGGTGCCATGGTTGTAGGCGGTGAGCGCCAGCGGCCAGGTGCCGAGCAGGCGGTAGTTGTACGCCAGCAGCTGCGCTGCGGCCTCGGTGGAGCGGAACGGGTCGAGGCGGTCATCGACCGCGCCATCGATGCGCATGTAGCGCCGCCCGGTGGAGCGCATGAACTGCCACAGCCCCGCGGCGCCGACCTTGGAGTAGGCGGACGGATTGAAGGAGGACTCCACGTGCGGCAGCACCGCGAGTTCCGCCGGCAGGCCGAGGTTGGCGAGCGTCTCGGCGATGTGCGTCTCCCAGGCACCCGAGCGGATGAGCCCGGCGCGGAAGCGGTCCGACTGGCCGAGCTGGAAGCGGATGTCGTCCATCGCCGCATGCAGGCGCGCCGGGGTGGCTTCCGCCCCCCACAGCTCCTTGATGCGCTCATCCTCGGGAGAAAGCTGCGCGTCCCCGCCCTCGGCGATGCGCCGCAGGGCCGCGCTCAGGCCCTCGCGCGCATCGTCCACCTGGCGCTGCCGCTCGTGCGGCGGGGCATCCGGCGCGAAGTGCAGCGTCTGGTAGACAACGCCGAGGTTGTACTGGTCGTGCAGGACGCCGGAGTTGGTGTCGAGCTGGGTATAGACGCGGATCCAGAACTGCACGTCACGCTCAAGCTCCGGCGGCCGCGGCATGGGGTTGTCGGCGGCGAAGACCGGGGCCAGCGCGAGCAACGCGCTGATGGCGAGGGCCCAGAGGGCGAGTGGGCGGCGATTGTACTTAAGACGTCCTGTCGGGTTCATTTACACCTGGGGAATGATCCGGGTTCCTTCATCCGTTCAAGGGGTTGCGCAGCCAGGCAACCCTGACGCCCGCCCTCGTGGTGCGGATATTACGTCGAGTATTTTGACACCGCGACCGCAAAGTCGTTGCCGGGACCTGGAGCGCCACCGCACCGGGCACCCGTTATGACGTACCGCGGGAGCCCGAAGTGCGTACTGCGTCACAGTTGCGGGGCCCGCGGGGCGAACATGTCGCATCGGGGCAGCCCGCGTGCGTATTGGCACGAGTGTTGCTCATATCCCTTCACCGACGGCATTACCGCCGGGAAGGAAGCCGAAGCCACGGGATAACCGCAACAAGAGCGCAACATCGGGTCAGGGCCAGGACGGCTCGACCGGACACCGCGCCTATCCAGACAACAATAACGAGAAGACACTCCTCCACACACAAGCAAGCGACCGACACCCCGCCTCAAGCGGGGTTTTTTTTGCCCGTGCGCCGCGAGGGGTGCGCAGCAGACTCGCTAGAATCGGCCCCGATGGGAGCACAGCGCGGTCGGGCATCGATGCTTTCCCGGGCCCTGCCCGCGGTCCTTCTCCTCGCCAGTGCCTGCCCGGGGCAGCCCGCGCCCGGCAGTGCCGGCCTGCACGCCGACGTCACCTTCAGTGAATACCCGCCCGAGGCTGCAGCCGGGGAGATCGTCCGCAGGCTCCTCACCCCGCTCGCGGCGGCCCAGGTCGAGCGCACGCTCAAGGCCTCGCACCAGGAGCTGCGGGACGCCTCGCTCGATCCTGAGAGCGAGCGTTTCACGGTGTTCGTGCCGGCCCACGCACCCGCTGCCGGCTATGCGCTCCTGGTGTTCATCCCGCCCTGGCCTGAGGCGAAGCTGCCACCGGGCTGGCAGGAGGGCCTGGAGCGCTACGGCACGATCTTCGTCAGCGCCGCCCGCAGCGGCAATGAGGCCAATGACCTCACGCGGCGCGTGCCGCTCGCACTCATGGCGGTGGCGAACCTGAAGCGCCAGTACCCCCTCGATGCGGCGCGGATCTATGTCGGGGGCTTCTCCGGAGGCGCGCGCGTGGCTTTGCGCCTGGCGCTCGCCTATCCGGACATCTTCCGCGGTGCGCTCCTCAATGCCGGCAGCGACCCGATCGATGCCGGGCCGCCGAGCCCGCCCCCGCCTGAGCTGCTGCACGCCTTCCAGTCCGGGTCGCGGATCGTGTACGTCACCGGCGAGGCGGACACCCAGCACCTGAGGATGGATGCCGACAGCGAGGAGTCGCTGCGGCGCTTCTGCCAGTTCGACTACCGCGCAGACGTCACGCCCCGGGCGGCGCACGAGGTGGCCGGCGGCGCAGCCTTCGCCGGCGCGCTGCACGAGCTTGCCACCCCGGACGTGCCCGCGGCGGGGAAGCTCGAGGCGTGCAACGCCGCGCTCGGGCAGAAGGTGGATGCGCAGCTCCAGGGGGTATCCGCGCTCATCGCGAGCGGCCGCCGCGCGCAGGCTGAGGAGGCCCTGATCGGGCTCGACCGCAGGATGGGGGGACTTGCCGCGCCACGCAGCCTGCGGCTGCAGGACGAGCTTGGCTGGCAGCTGCCCCAGGGCCACTGAGGCTGGCCAAGACATCAACAAAAAAGGCGGCCAGGTGGCCGCCTTGAAAGGGTTTCGTCCCAGAAAGTCTGTCAGCTTGCTGTCGTCAGATCGGACTCACCCACACTTTGAATCACCGCAGTTCAGGCACGTCATGCAGCCGTCCATCATCACCACCGCCGCCGTGCTGCAGCGGCCGCACAGCTGCGCCCCCTCGGGGAAGTGCGACTTGGCGAACGCATCGCTTTGCTTGCTGCGCGCCTCGAACTCGGCGCGCTTCTCGTCCACCATCTTCTGCTGGTGCACGTCGAGCTGCGTCTTGCGGATGAGGCCGATGGTCTGCAGGTGCTTCTCGATGACGTAGCCGAGCTCGGCGATGATCGAGGGCATGAACTTGCCGCCGGGCTGCCAGTAGCCGCCGCGCGGGTCGAACACCGCCTTGAGCTCATCGACCAGGAAGGTGACGTCGCCACCCTTGCGGAACACGGCCGAGATGATGCGGGTGAGCGCCACGATCCACTGGAAGTGATCGAGGTTCTTCGAGTTGATGAAGACCTCGAACGGGCGGCGCTGCTCGTACTCGGTGCCCTCGTTCAGCACGATGTCGTTGATGGTCACGTACATGGCATGGTCGGAGATCGGCGTCTTGATCTTGTAGGTCGAGCCGATGAGGACTTCCGGACGCTCGAGCTTCTCGTGCATGCGGATGACCTTGGCCATGTGGCCATTGCGGTCCCGCACGGTCTCGCCTTCCGCCGACAGCACTTTGGCATCGCTCGCCCGGTCAGGCGGGCCTGCCTTCTCGGCGGGCTTGTCTTCGGGCTTCTGCACCGCGTACTTGACGATTTTCCGGTCGATCTTGATGGTCATGATGGCAATTCCTGCTCGGGGAGCGGCGCTTTCAGTAGCGCCCGTAGTAACCGTCTTTCATGGCGTCAAACAGGTTGGCGGCGGTGTGGATCTCGCCGTCGTAGTCGATCTCCTCGTCCCCGCGCGCCTCGATCACCGAGCCGTCCTCGAGCGTGAACTTGTAGACGGTGTTCTTCAGGTCCTGCTCCTTCACCAACACGCCCTGGAAGGCCTCCGGGTTGAAGCGGAACGTGGTGCAGCCCTTCAGGCCCTGCTCGTGTGCATACAGATAGATGTCTTTGAACTGCGGATAGGGGAAATCCGTAGGCACGTTCGCCGTCTTAGAAATCGATGAATCGATCCACTTCTGGGACGCAGCCTGCACCTCGACATGCTCTTTGGGGCTGATGTCGTCCGCGGAGATGAAATAGTCCGGCAGTCTCTCAGCATCGGTGGTGGCTCCAGGTGTGGCATTCGGATTGACGAGCTCGCGATACGCCAGCAGCTCAAAGGAATAAACGTCGATCTTTTCCTTGGACTTCTTGCCTTCCCGGATCACGTTTCTGAAGTAATGATGGGCAAAGGACGGTTCGATTCCGTTCGAAGCATTGTTAGCAAGCGACAGGGAGATGGTGCCGGTGGGCGCGATCGAGGTGTGGTGCGTGAAGCGCGCGCCGGTCTCGGCGAGCTCGTGCACCAGCTGCGGCGCCACCTGGGCGACGCGCTGCATGTAGCGGCTGTACTTGGCGTGCAGCAGGCGGCCGGCGATCTTGGAGCCGGCTCGCCAGCCATCCTTCGCCATCTCCGGACGCTTGCGCAGCATCTCCTTGGTGACCGTGAACTCCTCGTTCATGATCGGCGCCGGCCCCTTCTCGCGCGCCAGCTCGAGCGCCGCTTCCCAGCCCGCCACCGCCATCTCGCGCGACACTTCCTCGGTGAACTGCACGGCCTCGGGCGAGCCGTACTTCATCTTGAGCAGCGTCATCGTGCTGCCCAGACCGAGGAAGCCCATGCCGTGGCGGCGCTTGCGCATGATCTCGCCGCGCTGCTGCTCCAGGGGGAGCCCGTTCACCTCGACCACGTTGTCGAGCATGCGCGTGAACACGCGCACCACCTCGCGGTACTCGTTCCAGTCGAACTCGGCGAAGTCCCCGAACGGGTGCTTCACGAAGCGTGTCAGGTTCACCGAACCCAGCAGGCACGAGCCATATGGCGGTAACGGTTGTTCGCCGCATGGGTTGGTGGCGCGGATGTTCTCGCACCACCAGTTGTTGTTCATCTCATTGACGCGGTCGATGAGGATGAAGCCCGGCTCCGCGAAGTCGTAGGTGGACGTCATGATCACGTCCCACATGCGCCGCGCAGGCAGGGTCTTGTAGATCTTGCAGGCGACCAGGCCCTCGTCGTTGGCGACATAGCCCTCGTGCACCGGCCACTCGCGCCACACGAACTTGGCGGCATCGCTGAGATCGGGCCTGTCGGCCTCGTATTCCTTCAGCGACAGCGGGAAGGCGAGCTTCCAGTCGCGGTCCTCGCGCACCGCCTGCATGAACTCGTCGGTGATCAGGAGCGACAGGTTGAACTGGCGCAGGCGTCCGTTCTCGCGCTTGGCGCGCACGAATTCCATGACGTCCGGATGCCCGACGTCGAAGGTGCCCATCTGCGCCCCGCGCCGGCCGCCGGCGGAGGAGACGGTGAAGCACATCTTGTCGAAGATATCCATGAAGGACAGCGGCCCGGAGGTGTAGGCACCGGCGCCCGAGACGTACGCGCCGCGCGGCCGCAGCGTCGAGTGCTCGTAGCCGATGCCGCAGCCGGCCTTGAGCGTCAGCCCGGCCTCATGCACCTTGCTGAGGATATCGTCCATCGAGTCGCGGATGGTTCCCGAGACCGTGCAGTTGATGGTCGAGGTGGCGGGCTTGTGCTCGAGCGCCCCGGCGTTGGAGGTCACGCGTCCTGCGGGGATGGCGCCGCGGCGCAGCGCCCACAGGAAGCGCTCGTTCCAGTGCTCGCGCACTTCCTCGCGCTCCACGTCCGCCAGCGCGCGGGCGACGCGCTTGTAGGTATCGTCCATCGACTTGTCGACGGGCGATCCGTCCTTGGCGGTCAGGCGATACTTCTTGTCCCAGATCTCGAGCGAGGCTTCCTGGAACGGAATCGCATCGATGTCCTTGGGTTCGATCTTCACGACTGTGTTCATTAATCCGCGGCGCTCCGAATTTTTTACGCCTTGTCCAACGGATTGCAGGGATGCCGACGAAGCGCGCAATGCCGCAAAAGCCCCGCGCGCCTGACGGTACCTGCTGCCTTGTGGTGACAGTCAGGTCCCTGAAACCTCCCCCCGACCGCGTGACCTCTGATTCGCTCCTGGCGAACACAAGATCTTGTGTCGGGGTCAAAAGCCTAATGACGGTGCCGGGGAGCGTCAAGCGTCACGGCCAGATTTTGTAACTTCACTTTTGTTGTTATATTTCAATATCTTACAGCGTTATGCGCCGTAAGATCCCCGCCAATTTCTATAAAAAGACGTCGCTTTCACCCTCCCCCGCCAACCCCAATATCTTGTGCTCAGGTCGAGCACAGGTTTTGCACAGGCTGCCCACAGCGGGGAGGGGCCGAGACGCGGACTTGCGGGCGGGCTGAGCGCTCGCGGGTTGCCGCCCAGCTCGAGCCCCGGCGGCACCTTCCATGCCCTGCCCCATAGATGCGGGCAGCGCCCGCGGAACACAACCGCCGCCGTGCGCGGGCGGTTAAAGCGCACTTGAAACTTCCGGCGCCGAACCAACATCGGGTTCAACGGCGCTCGCATGCGCAACGTTTTTTGCAACTTAACTTCGAGAGGAGATTTCTCATGGCGATTCTTCGATACGAGCCCTGGGCGCTCGTGAGCCGCTTCCAGCAGCAGCTCGATCAGGCCCAGAACAAGGACGCGGACAGCGTCGAGTCAAACGTCAGCTGGATCCCGCAGGTCGACATCCGCGAAGAGGCCGAGCGCTTCGTCGTGACCGCCGATGTGCCGGGCGTCGAGGCCAAGGACATCGAGATCACGTTCGAGAAGGGCGTGCTCACCGTGCGCGGCCAGCGCGCGTCCGAGAAGAAGACCAATGGCGAGGGCTACAGCCGTGTCGAGCGTGCCAGTGGCACGTTCCTGCGTCGCTTCACTCTGCCTGAGAGTGCCGATGCCGAGGCCATCAAGGCCACGCACGTGAACGGCGTGCTCGAGCTGTCGATCCCCAAGCGCCCGCAGGAGCAGCCGCGGCGCATCACCGTACAGGCCGCCTAAGGCCCCGAACGGTCGAGGAGCAGCCGGCAGCGCGTGAAGCGCTGCCGGCTTTCCGCGTTTCCACCGGCTTCGGGGTCCCACCCTGGGCTAGTATCCTTCCGGCATGAAATGCCCCGCTTTCGCCCTCGGGCTGATCCTGCTCGGCGCTGCCGCAACGGCCCCGGCAGCACTCCCGCCGATCGTCGGCGACGCCCCGCTGCCAACCCTCGCGCCCATGATCAAGAAGGTGTCACCCGCGGTGGTGAACATCGCCACGCGCGGCACCATCCGCGACCGCGGGCAGCAGAACCCGCTGCTCGATGACCCCTTCTTCCGGCGCTTCTTCGACGTACCCCCGGACACCGGCCCGCGCGAGCGCCCCTTCCAGAGCGCAGGCTCGGGCGTCATCTTCGACGCCAAGGCCGGCTACATCCTCACCAACGCGCACGTGGTGGAGAACGCCAACGAGATCACCGTGACGCTGCAGGACGGCCGCGACCTCAAGGCCGAGGTCGTGGGGAGCGATGCGCCCTCTGACATCGCAGTCCTCAAGGTCAAGCCCGACGGCCTCTCGCAGATCGCACTCGGAGACTCAGCCAAGGTCGAGGTCGGGGACTTCGTGGTGGCGATCGGCAACCCCTTCGGCCTGCAGCACACCGTCACCTCCGGGATCATCAGCGGCCTGTCGCGCTCGGGGATCAACCCTGATGGCTACGAGGACTTCATCCAGACGGACGCCTCGATCAACCCGGGCAACTCGGGCGGCGCGCTCGTCAACCTGCGCGGCGAGCTGATCGGCATCAACACCGCGATCCTCTCGCGAAGTGGCGGCAACATCGGCATCGGCTTCGCCATCCCGGTCAACATGGCGCGCAGCGTCATGGAGCAGCTGATCCGCTTCGGCGCGGTCAAGCGCGGCCAGCTCGGCGTCAGCATGTACACCGTGACCCCCGACATCGCCCACTCGCTCGGCCTGACGAGCGCCAGCGGCGCGCTCGTGTCGCAGGTGGTGGAGGGCTCGCCCGCCGACCGCGCCGGCATCCGCACCGGGGACGTCATCACCGCGGTGAACGGCCAGCCGGTGAAGTCCAACAGCGAGCTGCGCAACACCATTGGCCTGCGGCGCGTCGGCGACAAGGTGGAGATCGGGCTGGTGCGGGACGGCAAGCCGCTCAAGGTGACCGCCGTCATCGCCGACACGGCCGCCGAGGCCACCGGCGGGCCTGCCACCATCCACAAGGCCCTCGACGGTGCGACCCTCGAGGACGTACCGGATGCCGGCGGCGCGCTGGTGCGCAGCGTCGAAGCCGGCAGCGCCGCCGCCCAGGCCGGCCTGCGCGCGGACGACATCATAGTGGGTGCCAACCGTGGCCGCGTGGGCAGCGTGCGCGAGCTGCGCGAGCGCGCCAGGACCGTCGTGGTGCTGGTGCTCGAGGTACGCCGCGGCAACAGCGTGCTCCTGATCCCGCTGCGCTAGAGCCGCGCCTTCAGTCCTCCTCGGCATCCGCCGCGGCGGATGCCGGCCCGCACACCTGCTGGTGGCGCTCCCTGCGCGGCAACTTCGCCAGCGCCCGCGCGGCGGCATAGAAGGCCGGCAGGTCGCCGTGCTCTTTCGCCAGCAGGCGCCTGAAGCCCGGCACGCAGTCATAGTAAGTCGCGACCGAGGCCAGGCGCGCATTGTTGAGCCCCGCCGCGATCCACTCATCGTAGAGCGGGTAACTCACGTGCTCGCGCTTCTCGAAGGCGTGGATCTCGTCGCCGAGGCCTGCCAGGACCTGCTGCTTGCGCGCACGCATCTCGGCCGGCGCCGCCCCGGAAGCGTAGAGCGTCGCGAGCTGCGCGCGCGCGTTCGCCAGCAGCTTCAGGAACCGCTCCTCGCGCACCGCATCGTCCCGGAACGCCTGCATCCGCTGCGTCGAGCCGTGCTGCAGCAGCCAGCGCTCAAGCCCCGCATCCTCCACCGTGGTCGCGAAGGCCTCGTTGAAGGCCGAGTCATCCTTCACGTACAGGAGCTGATGTGCCAGCTCGTGGAAGATCGTGGCCACGAGTTCATCGTCCCCGTAGCGCAGCATGGAGGACAGCACCGGGTCTGGGAACTTGCCAAGCGTGGAATAGGCCGGCACCGGGTCGATGGCGACGTCGTAGCCCTGGCCCGCCATCTCGGCGGCGAACTTGCGCGCGGCGGACTCGTGGAAGTAGCCGCGGTAGGAGACGCAGCCCGCCACCGGGAAGCACCAGTGCCGGGGCACCACCGAGAACTCAGGAGTCGCGACCACGTTCCAGACCACGTAGTCGCGGCCGATGTCAGCATAGGTGCGGTAGCTCTGGTTGTCGGGGAGCGCCAGCTCGCGGCTCGCGAACTCGCGCGCCTCGCTCACCAGGGTGAGGCGCGCGCGCAGCGGCTGCGGGGTGTTCGGATCCGCGATCACCTGCGCGATCGGCTGGCGCGCATGCATCACGTGCCACTCGCCCGAGGCCGCCTGCATCACGTAGGTCGTGCCGCAGCCGCCCAGGCACAGCGCCGCGCCGGCGGCGAGGAGCGCGCGCGCCGCGCTGCGCCTCGGGGTCTCGGTTAACATGCGCATCATGCGAGTCTACTTGGTCGGTGGTGCGGTCCGGGACCGCCTGCTCGGGCGCCCCGTGCAGGAGCGCGACTGGGTCGTCGTCGGGGCTGCCCCCGAGGAACTCCTGGCGCTCGGCTACCAGCCGGTGGGCCGCGAGTTTCCCGTGTTCCTCCACCCGGACACGCACGAGGAGCACGCCCTGGCGCGCCTGGAGCGCAAGGTGGGCCCCGGCTACCGCGGCTTCACCACCCAGTTCGCACCGACGGTGACACTCGAGGAGGACCTCAGGCGCCGCGACCTCACCATCAATGCCATGGCCGAGGATGAGCGCGGCGCGATCATCGATCCTTACGGCGGCCAGGCGGACCTCGCGGCACGCACGCTGCGGCACGTGTCGGAAGCCTTCGTCGAGGACCCGGTGCGCATCCTGCGCGTGGCGCGCTTCGCTGCGCGCTACGCACCGCTCGGCTTTCGCGTGGCACCCGAGACGCTCGAGCTCATGCGCCGCATCACCGCCAGCGGCGAGGCACGCACGCTCGTGCCGGAGCGCGTCTGGCAGGAGACCGAGCGCGCGCTCGGGGAGGCGCGGCCGGAAGTCTACTTCGAGGTGCTACGCGAGTGCGGCGCGCTCGCCATCATCTTCCCGGAAGTCGATGCCCTCTTCGGGGTACCGCAGCCGCCGCGCTGGCACCCGGAAGTCGACACCGGCGTGCACGTGCTGCTGGCGCTGCGCTACGCGGCCGACCAGGCAGCCCCGCTCATCGTGCGCTTCGCCGTCCTCACCCACGACCTGGGCAAGGCCGCGACGCCTAAGGACAAGTGGCCGAGCCACCACGGGCACGAGGAGTTCGGCGTACCCCTCATCGAGGACCTGTGCGAACGGCTGAAGGTCCCCAACGCCTACCGTGAGCTTGCGATCCTCACCGCGCGCCATCACACCCTGGTGCACCGCGCACTGGAGCTGAAGGCGACTACGGTGCTCTCGCTCTTGGAGAACTGCGATGCGTTCCGCCGCCCCGAGCGCTTCGCGGAACTGCTGCTCGCCTGCGAGGCCGACGCCCGCGGCCGCACCGGGCGCGAAGCGGCGCCCTACCCGCAGTCAGCCTACCTGCGCACAGCACTTGCGACAGCGGCAGCCGCGACACTCAGCGCCGCGGAGCGCCAGGGCCTTGCCGGCCCTGCGATCGGCGAAGCGCTGCGTCAGCGGCGGCTGGCGGCGCTCAGCGCGCTGAAAACCACAGACTGGGGAAAACCATGAATGTCGGCTGCCGTGTGCTGCTCATTACCCTTGGCGCGATGCTCTTCGTCACCCTCGCAGCGGCTGAGCCGTACGATCCGGCTGCGGCACAGAAGTACATCGTCGACAGCGAGGCGGCGTGGGCGCAGTCCGTGACCACCAACGACGCCTCGGTGGTGCGGCGGATCCTTGCGGACGACGTCGTGTGGGTGCTCGACGGCGAAGTTCTGGACAAGGCGCATGCGGTCGCCGATGCCGTCGCCGGGCCGGGCGACTTCCTCTCCAATCAACTGGAGTATGCACACGTGCGCTTCTTCGGTGACGTCGCCGTGGTGCAGGGCGCCGAGCACTGGACGCGTCGCGGCGGCCGCAGCGGCCGCTTCGTTTGGACCGATACCTGGCTGCGCCGAAACGGTGAGTGGCAGATCGTCGCAAGCCAGGACACCAGCATCGCCGACAAGCGACGCCCGCTGCCCTGACGCGCGCGCCGTCGGCGCCCGGGGTCACAGCAGGCGCCGCAGGTCCTGCAGCGCGAAGCCGCTGAGCGGTGTGTCGAGGCCGCGCGTCAGCGCCAGCACCTTGAACGCCTCCCCCATCTCCTCGGGCAGCATCAGGCGGCGCGCTTCCCCGGCCAGGCGCACCCGCTCGCGCTCGCCGGTAGCCTCTGCGGCCATCGCCTCGATACCGGTCGCCAGCAGAAACGCGGCCTGCGTCGCGAAGCCCTCGACATCAAGACCGGCCATCAGCCCGGCCTGCGCCAGGCGCGTGAAGTCGACCCACGCGGTGATGTCCTGCAGGCCGACGTTGAGATAGGGATCGTCATGCACGTGCTGCCGGAAATGGCAGCGCAGCGTGCCGGTGTGGCGCTGCGGATGGTAGTAGTGCCGGCGCGGCAGCCCGTAGTCGAACAGCAGCAGCGCCCCGCGCTGCAGCGCATCGCCGAGACTCGCGACCCAGGCGTCTGCACGCAGGCAGACCTCCGACACGTAGCCTTCCGGCAGCGGCGCCTCGAGCTCCGCGAAGAGGCGCGCGCACTCGTTGAGGAGCACCGCGTCCGGCGCGGCCGCGGCATCGCCCAGCCGACCCGCACCATCAAGGCCTGTGCCCAGCTCCTGCACCCCGCCGCCGGCGACGATGAAGCGCCGGCACGGCAGGGCATCGGCGACCTCGTTGGCGAGCATGACCCCGGTGACGGGGGCTCGCGGCAGCTGTGTCAGCCACACGATGCGCTCGCGCAGCTGCTGCGGCAGCTGCGCGACGCGCGCCTGCTGGCGCTGCGTGAGATCGGCGCTCACCTCCAGGATCGCGTAACGCTCGGGCAGGCACCCGGTGGCGGCAAGCTCGGTGAGCACCGCGCAGGCCATGCGAGCAGTGCCGGCACCCAGCTCCAGGATTTCACCGCCCGTCTCCTGCAGCACCTGCGCACACTGGCGCGCCACGCAGCGGCTGAAGAGGTCCGAGACTTCCGGCGCGGTGACGAAGTCCCCGCCCGCACCTAACTTGTGGCTCCCGGCACTGTAGTAGCCGAGTCCGGGCGCATAGAGCGCAAGCTCCATGAAGCGCTCGAAAGAGAGCCACCCTTGTCCCTGCTGAAGCTGCTCGCGGATGACCGCCAGCAGCGCCGCACTGTGACGCGCTTCATCCACCGACAGCGGCGCCAGCAATTCCGGCGGCGATACCCTCATAATCGGCCCCCATGACAGCCGATACCCCGCGACCGGTCCCCTTGAGCCTCGGTGGCAGGAGCGTGCTCATCACGGGGTCCGCCAAGCGGGTCGGGGCGCAGATCGCACGCGTGCTGCACGCCGCCGGCGCCAACGTGCTGCTGCACTACCGCAGCTCCGCGGAGGATGCCGCGGCGCTCGCCGCCGAGCTCAACGCACTGCGGCCGGACTCCGCGCAGACCGCCGAGTGCGACCTCCTCGACATCACGCAGTTTCCGGCGCTCATCGCGCGTGCCGTGCAGGCCTTCGGGGGCCTCGACGTGCTGGTGAACAACGCCTCCACCTTCTATCCGACCCCGGTGGGCGACATCACCGAGATCGACTGGGATGACCTGCTCGGCACCAACCTCAAGGCGCCGCTGTTTCTCGCGCAGGCCGCCAACGCTGCGCTGCGTGAGCGTGCGGGCCTGGTCCTGAACGTGGCCGACATCCACGGCCTGCGGCCGCTGCGGCGCTACCCGGTCTACAGCATCGCCAAGGCCGGCCTCATCATGCTCACCAAGTCCCTGGCCCGCGAGATGGGCCCGCACGTGCGCGTCAACGCCGTGGCCCCGGGACCGGTGATGTGGCCCGCCGACGGCCTCGACAAGGAACTGCAGGAGAAGATCATCCGCCGCACCGCGCTCAGGCGCCCGGGCTCGGCCGAGGAGGTCGCGCGCGCCTGCCTGTACTTCGCCAGCGACGCGCCCTACGTCACCGGGCAGGTGCTGGCGGTGGACGGCGGCCGCAGCATCGGTTGGTGACACGCCGCTGAGCCCTCAGCGCGGCAGCGCCACCAGGGGGTGGGCGCCGCGGTCGAAGCGCCGCCACAACTCCCCGATGCTGACTTTCTCGGTCGGGTGCAGGACCTCGGGGGCCAGGGCTGCGAGCGGCCCGAGCATGTACGCACGCTTCAGCAGATCCGGCCGCGGCACCCGCACCCCGGGCTGCTCGGCAACGAGGTCCCCGTAGAGCAGCACGTCGAGGTCCATCGAGCGCGGCGCCCAGCGCGGCGCACCGCGCGGTCGTCCGCAGTGCTCCTCGATGGCGTGCAGCCTCGGCAGCACGTCCTGGAGCGTGAGCTGCGTGTCGAAGCCGGCCACGAGGTTGATGAAGTCATCGCCGCTGAAGCCCACCGCGGTGTTGCGGTACCAGGGCGAGAAGCGCGCACCCGGGAATGCCGCCGCCAGCTCGCGCACCGCCAGAGCGATGTTCTTCTCCGGCTCGACATTGCTGCCGGCGGCCACGTAGACGGCCGGCACCTCAGCTCCGCGGCGGCGCGGCGGAATCGAGGTCCGCGCGGCTGCGCTCGATGACCACGCCCACGTCGCGCGAGTGGCGGATGGCGCCGGGCTTGTTGAGCGTGATGCGCACCCATGGCAGCGCGAACTCCTCGAGGATCACGAGCGCCAGGCGGTGCGCGAGGGTCTCGACCAGCTGGAACTCAGACGCCTCCACGAAGGAGAGCACGCGCTTGGCGACCTTCTTGTAGTCGAGCGTGTCGGCAACGTCATCGGTGCGCGCGGCGCGCCGGCAGTCCACCGGCAGCTCGATGTCGAGCACGACGCTCTGCTTCACGCGCCGCTCCCAGTCGATGAAGCCGATGATGCACTCGGTGGTGAGCCCGTGCAGGAAGATGCGGTCGCCGGTTACGCGGGTGTCGGTCATGGGGTGGATGCAAAGCTCTCGGTGAAAGGGGTCACGGTCCCACGGCGGGCAGCGACTCGAGCGGCCACTGGGCGCGTGCGCCGATGGCGAGCGTATCGCGCTCGCCGCACTTGAGGCGCGCCAGCCCTGCGACCGCGATCATCGCCGCGTTGTCGGTGGAGAATTCGATGCGCGGATAGTACACGCGCGCGCCGCGCGCGCCGACCGCCCCCGCCAGGCGCTCGCGCAGCGTGCGGTTGGCGCTCACGCCGCCGGATACCACCAGCACCTCAAGGCCCGTCGCCTCCAGCGCCCGCAGCGATTTCGCGATGAGGGTATCCACGATCGCATCCTCGACCCCGCGCGCCACGTCCGCGCGCACCTCGGGGGTGAGCTCCTGGCCGGCCACGGCATGCAGGACCGCGGTCTTGAGCCCGGAGAAGCTGAACTCGAGCCCCGGGCGGTCCAGCATCGGGCGCGGGAACTTGAAGCGTCCCGGGCGACCCGCGCGGGCGAGCTCGGCCAGCTGCGGGCCGCCGGGATAGGGAAGCCCGAGGAGCTTCGCGGTCTTGTCGAACGCCTCCCCCGCCGCATCATCCCGGCTCGCGCCCAGCACCCGGTAGCGCCCGATCCCGGACACCTCTATTAAGAGCGTGTGGCCCCCCGAGACCAGGAGCGCGACGTGCGGAAACGGGGGTGGCTCGGGCTCGAGCAGCGGAGCCAGCAAGTGCCCCTCGAGGTGATGGACCCCGAGCGCCGGCACGTTCCAGGCGAAAGCGAGACTGCGCGCCAGAGCAGCCCCCGTGAGCAGCGCCCCGATGAGCCCGGGTCCTGCGGTGTAGGCGACGCCCTCAATGTCACCGGGTGCGCGCGCGCGGGCCTCCTGCAGCACCGACTCCACCAGCGGCAGCAGGCGGCGCACGTGATCGCGCGAGGCCAGCTCCGGGACCACCCCGCCATAGACGCGATGCAGCTCGATCTGGCTGAAGAGCCCATGCGCGATCAGGCCCTCGTGCTCATCGAGCACCGCGGCGGCACTCTCGTCACAGGAGGATTCGATCGCCAGGACACGCATGTCGGGAACTCTAGCGCACTCTCACCCGTTCGCAGCCTACCGGCGGCCCGGCTCACGGCTGGTACACTAAGAGTTGAGAACAACAACTACGCGAGGGGCCGCATGAATTCGCCCAACCCGAGCTCCCCGGAGAGCCTGTACGGCGCCGCAGTCGGTCCCGGGGCCGATTTCTACGTGCCCAAGTTCCTCGCCTTTGACCAGCCCGGCGCTGCCCGGACGTCCTGGAACTGGCCCGCCTTCTTCGTAAGCTTTTACTGGTTCCTCTACCGGCGCATGTGGCGCGAGTGGGCCGTGTATGCGCTCCTGATCCCGGTCCTGATCGCCATCGCGACGTTGCTGCTGCCGCGTGAGGGTCCGGTCCTCGTGGTGGCGCAGCTGCTCTCGCTCGCCTACAGCTTCGTCGTGGTCCCGCTGTTCGCCAACTACCTCTATTACGGCGCCATCAAGCGGCGCATCGCCGCTGTGCAGGGCCGGGTCGCGGAAGGCGCCAACCAGGTGAGCGTGCTGGCCGCGCTGCCCCACACCAGTGGCCTCGCCTGGCTTGTCCTGCTGCTAGTGCCCGCGCTGGGCGGGATCCTGGCGGCGATCGCCATTCCCGCCTACCAGGACTACGCGGTGCGCGCCCAGGTGGCGGCCAGCCTCAACCAGGTCGCCGACCTCAAGGTCGCCATCGCGCAGAAATATGCCGCCACCCACGCCTGGCCGGCGAGCGCTGCGGAAGCCGGGGCGCCCGCGCCCTCGTTCCCCAGTGCCGATGTCACCGTAGAGGCGGGCACCATCTCGATCCACTACCGAGACAGTGCCGCCTTTGCGATCGCCCACCAGACACTGAGCCTGCGGCCCGGGGTGGATGCAGCCGGCAACGTGGTCTGGACCTGCGGGTATGCCGCGGACGCGGCGGCCGATCCGCCCGGCGGGGGAGCCGGCACGAACCGCACCAGCCTCAAGCCGCTCTACCTGCCTCTCGGGTGCCGCAAGTAAAGGCCACACGCTGCGGCTTGATCGAGTTTTGCCTTATGCCCGGGGCTCCTTTAGAATCCCCCGCCCCCGACCGGCCGTGGTCCGCTTTCATGAGGGTCGGGGCTGGCCAGATCTTCAACCTGATCAACGACTTGAGGTTTCGATGCCGAGCGTCCGTGTGCGTGAGAACGAGTACTTCGATGCCGCCCTGCGGCGTTTCAAGCGCGCCTGCGAGAAGGCCGGCATCCTCACCGAGCTGCGCCGCCGCGAGTTCTACGAAAAGCCGACCCAGGAGCGCAAGCGCAAGAAGGCTGCGGCCATCAAGCGCCACATGAAGCGCGTCTCCCGCGACGGCATGCGCACCCCCCGCTAAGGGATTGCCCCCAAGCGCATGGCGCTCAAGGATCGACTGACCGAAGACATGAAGACTGCGATGCGGGCCGCCGACAAGGAACGGCTCGCCACGGTCCGCCTGGCGCTGGCCGCGATAAAGCAGCGTGAAGTCGATGAGCGCATCAGCCTCGATGACGGCCAGGTGCTCGCCGTGCTCGAGAAGATGATCAAGCAGCGCCGCGAAGCCATCACCCAGTTCGCCGCCGGGGGCCGCCAGGACCTCGTCACCAAGGAAACCGCCGAGATCGGCGTGCTGCAGCAGTACCTGCCGGCACAGCTGAGCGATGCGGAAGTCGACGGCCTGATCCAGGAGGCCATCCAGGCCACCGGCGCCACGTCCATGAAGGACATGGGCAAGGTCATGGCGGCGGTGAAGTCCAAGGCACAGGGCCGCACGGACATGGGCGCCCTCAGCGCCCGGATTAAGCAGAAACTCGGCTGATTTTCCCCTCTGCCACGGCGCCCGGGGCCGTGTCAGGCTTACCCGTTCAAGGCAGTGGGCTTCAACGCCAGGCGGTCGGCACTTGGGACGCATCCCGCAGCACTTCATCGATGAGCTCATCGCGCGCGCCGATATCGTGGAGATCATCGGGGCACGCGTGCAGCTGAAGAAGGCCGGGCGCGAGTTCAAGGCCTGCTGCCCGTTCCACGACGAGAAGACCCCTTCCTTCTGGGTGAGCCCGGACAAGCAGTTCTACCACTGCTTCGGCTGCGGCAAGCACGGCACGGTGCTCGGCTTCCTCATGGACCACGACCACATGGCGTTCCCCGAGGCGGTCGAGGAACTCGCCACGCGCCTCGGGATCGAGGTGCCGCACGAAGGCGGTGCCGACAATGCACCCAAGCGCGCCGACGAGCCGCTCTACGACCTGATGAAGGAAGTGGCGCGCTTCTACACCGAGTGCCTGGCGCGCGAGGTGCGGGCGCGCGACTACATCACGCGTCGCGGACTCACCCGCGACACCCTCGAGCGCTTCCAGATCGGCTACGCCCCCAACTCCTGGAACGAGGTGCTGCGCCGCTTCGGCAGCAGCGACAGCGGCAGGAAGGCGCTGCAGGACTCGGGCCTCATCATCGAGCGCGAGCGCGGCCAGATGCGCGACGGCGAGCGTCACTACGACCGCTTCCGCGACCGGATCATGTTCCCGATCCGCGATGCACGCGGCCGCGTCATCGCCTTCGGCGGTCGCATCATCGACCAGGGGGAGCCGAAGTACCTGAACTCCCCCGAGACCGTGCTGTTCCACAAGGGCCGCGAGCTCTACGCGCTCTACGAAACACGCCGCGCCCGTACCAACCTCACGCGCCTTCTGATCGTCGAAGGGTACATGGACGCGGTACGCCTGCATCAGTCGGGCGTGGACTACGCCGTCGCCACGCTCGGCACGGCGACCACGGCGGAGCACCTGCGGCGCCTTTTCCGGCTGGTGCCGTCGGTGGTGTTTGCCTTCGACGGCGACCGCGCGGGGCGCGCCGCCGCCTGGCGGGCGCTGCAACAGGCGCTGCCCGAGGCGCGCGAGGGACGCGAGATCCGCTTCCTGTTCCTGCCCGACGGACACGACCCGGACAGCCTCGTGGGCGAGGAAGGCCGCGAGGCCTTCGAGGCGCGCCTCACTTCCGCGCTGCCGCTCTCGGAGTACCTGGTGCGCGAGCTGTCGCAGCAGGCCGACCTCAGTCACGCCGACGGCCGCGCGCGCTTCGCCGAGAATGCCCGTCCGCTGTTCCTGAAGGTGCCCGACGGGGTCTACCGGGAACTGCTGCTCGAGCGCCTGGCGGAAGTGGTGGGACTCGGGCCGCAGCGGCTCGGCGAGCTGTGGGGACCCGGGGCAGCCCCGCCCGCCCCCGCCAGCGCCGCAGCCCCCGTGCCCCTGCGCCGCGCAGCCACCCGCACCTCCGTCGGTGCCGGACGCGGCAGCCTGGTGCGCCAGGCGATCGTGCGCCTCCTGCACCACCCGCAGATCGCCGCTGAAGTAAGCGCGCAGGAGCGCCTGGGGCTCGAGGCCAACGAGGAACCCGGGGTAGCGCTGCTGCGCGAGCTGATCGACGAGCTGCAGGCGCGCCCGGCGCAGATCCCGGCCCAGGTGATCCAGCGCTGGGCCGACCGGGAGGGCGGCGAGGCGCTGCAGAAACTCCTGGAGCGCGAGGAGGTCTTTACCGATGCCCCCGGCGCCACCGGGGAGCTGAAGGGGGCCCTGGTGAAGCTCGCCGAACAGGCGGCGGGCCGGCGCCTCGAGGCGCTGGAGGCCAAGAGCCGCTCAGCAACTCTTTCAGCCGATGAACTTCAGGAATTTCAGGTACTTATTGTCAAACTGAGGACCCGCGATGCGCGCGGCGGGTAATTTCGTTTGGTGATTCCGACGCCGTCAAATAAAATTGCGCGCTTTGCCTTCGCCCCCTTGAGCCTCCCGTCCCTGGGCAGCACATAGGGTGCATCCACCTTTACGCCGGCACTACATGACACGCAAGCAAAAGCCCCAGACCGTCCATAAGAAGCGTCCCGCAGACAAGCCCACGAAGCCGGTGAAGCCGGTGGCCACCGAGAAGGCGGCCGCCGCCGTGGCGAGCCTGCGCGAGAAGGAGCGTGGCAAGGTCGTGCCTGCCGCCAAGAAGGGCGCACAGCCGGCGCGCAGCGCCGCGGCCCCCGCGCACGGCAAGGCGCCCGAAGCGCCACGCGCGGATGCGCGCGCCGCCGCCGGCAAGGCGGCCGCCGACAAGCGCCCGCTTGGCATCGAGCGGCGCGTGCCGGCGATGCCCGAGGATCGCCAGTCGCAGCTGAAGCTCCTGATCGCGCGCGGCAAGGAACAGGGCTACCTCACCTACGCGCAGGTGAACGATCACCTCCCCTCCGAGATCGTGGATCCGGAGCAGATCGAGGACATCGTCAACACCATCAACGACATGGGCATCCCGGTGTACGAGAAGGCACCGGACACCGAGTCGCTGCTCGCCACCGAGCCTTCCGCCCCGGCCGACGAGGAGGCCATCGAGGAGGCCGCTGCGGCGCTCGCGGCCCTGGACGCCGAACTCGGCCGCACCACCGACCCGGTGCGCATGTACATGCGCGAGATGGGCACGGTGGAACTGCTCACGCGCGAGGGCGAGATCCGCATCGCCAAGCGCATCGAGGAGGGCCTGGATGCGGTGCGCCGTGCGCTCGCGATGTACCCGGCCACCTTCGATTACCTGCTGCGTGCCTACGAGCCGGTCAAGGCCGGCCAGGCGCGCCTCGTCGACGTGATCGTCGGCTTCATCGACCCCAACGCCCCGGACGTGATCGCGCAGCCGCAGAACCCGACCAAGCTGGAAGTGGTGGCGGCTCCGGAGAAGGCCGAGGAGGAAGAGGAGACCGAGGAAGGCGACGACAGCGAAGAGGAAGCCGTCGACACGGGACCCGATCCGCTCGAAGCCGCCGCCCGCTTCGCCTCCATCGCCAAGATCCACGCCCAGGTGCTCGGCTCGATCGCCAAGCTCGGCGCCAAGGACGTGAAGACGCTGCGCCAGCGCAAGAAGCTCTCGGATGAGTTCATGGAGCTGCGGCTCTCGCCGCGCATGTTCGATGCCCTGATCCTCAACCTGCGCACGCACATCACCGAGGTGCGCCAGCTCGAGAAGGAGATCATGGTCATCGCCGTGCGTGATGCCGGCATGCCGCGCAAGGACTTCATCGCCTCGTTCCCCAAGAACGAGACCAACCCGCGCTGGCTCACCAAGCACGTCAAGGGCGGCAAGAAGTACTCAGCGCCGCTGGCGAAGTTCAAGGACGAGATCGAGCGGCGCCAGAAGAAGCTCGAGCAGCTCGAGGTCGTCTATCACCTGACGATCAACGACATCAAGGACGTCAACCGCGAGGTCTCCATCGGCGAGGCCAAGGCGCGGCGCGCCAAGAAGGAGATGGTCGAGGCCAACCTGCGCCTCGTGATCTCGATCGCCAAGAAGTACACCAACCGCGGCCTGCAGTTCCTGGACCTGATCCAGGAGGGCAACATCGGCCTCATGAAGGCGGTCGATAAGTTCGAATACCGCCGCGGCTACAAGTTCAGCACCTACGCGACCTGGTGGATCCGCCAGGCCATCACGCGCTCGATCGCCGACCAGGCGCGCACCATCCGCATCCCGGTGCACATGATCGAGACCATCAACAAGCTGAACCGCATTTCGCGGCAGATGCTGCAGGAGATGGGCCGCGAGCCGACGCCCGAGGAGCTGGCGGTGCGCATGGAGATGCCCGAGGACAAGGTGCGCAAGGTCCTGAAGATCGCCAAGGAGCCGATCTCCATGGAGACCCCGATCGGGGACGACGAGGACTCGCACCTCGGGGACTTCATCGAGGACACCTCGGTGGCCTCGCCGATCGACCAGGCGACCATGGAGTCGCTGCGCGAGACCACGCACTCGGTGCTGGCGCAACTGACGCCGCGCGAGGCCAAGGTGCTGCGCATGCGCTTCGGCATCGACATGAACACCGACCACACCCTCGAGGAAGTCGGCAAGCAGTTCGACGTGACCCGCGAGCGCATCCGCCAGATCGAGGCCAAGGCGCTGCGCAAGCTGCGCCACCCGAGCCGCAGCGAGCAGCTGCGCAGCTTCCTGATGGATGACTGACGGCCAGGGGCAGGCTCGCTGCCGTAACGCAAAAGGCCCGGTGTTGTCGCCAACACCGGGCCTTTGTCTTTTTGCGCGCGCCTAGATGCCGGCCTTGCCGAGCGCGTCGATCACTTCACGCAGGGTCTCGGCGAGCGCCGGGTGGCTCGCCTCGAACTTCACGGCCAGGCTCTCGAGCCGCGGCGCCGCAGGCTGCGTGGCGCCGCCCTGAAGCTCGCCCAGCACGGTGCCCAGCTGCGCCCGCGCCTCGCTGTCCACTTGCCCGCCGCTGCCCAGGTGCTGCTGCACCCGCGCCAGCAGCGCCTGCAGGCTGTCCTCGCCCATGGCCGCAGAGGCGCTGTTTAGGTGCCGCCGCCGAGGGGCAGGCTACTGCCGGAGGAGGACGCATCCCCGCCGACCAGCTCTTTCCAGGTGAGCTCCTTGCCGAGGCGCTTGCCCTTCTCGGTCAGCTTCAGCCCCTCCGGGGAGAGCGCAACCATGTAGGCCTTGCCGTCGACTTCGATCTCGCGCTTCAGCAGCTTGTTGAGTTTGGTAGCCATTCATGTCCTCTCACGTGCGTTTCGCACGCTGTTGATGGTAACAGCAAACCGCCGCCAACCCGCGACGGTCCGCCTGCGAGCCGCGGAACCTACTTGATGAGCCCCTCGGACTTGAGCGCCTCGATCACCTGCGGCCGCGCCTGTACCCGGTCCACGTAGCGCTTAAGCTCCGGCCACTTGCCCAGATCGAGCTTCACGTGCCCGGACCAGCCCAGCACCACGCCCATATAACAGTCGGCCACGGTGAACTGCTCGCCCATGAGGAACGTCTTGGAGCCGAGCGCCCGCTGGGTGTAGTCGAGGCGCTTGCCGAGGGCGGCGAGCGCGCCGCGGCGCGCATCCTCGCCCGCGTCCTTGTTGAAGAGCACCCCGAACTGCTTGTGCAGCTCGGTGCTGATGAAGGACAGCCACTCGATCAGACGGTAGCGCTCCATCGTCCCGTAGGGCGGCGCGAGCTTCGCGGCAGGGTTGCGGTCGGCGATGTACTGCAGCACGCAGATGTTCTCGGTGAGCGTCTCGCCGCTGTCGAGCGTGAGCGCCGGCACGTAACCCTTCGGGTTCACCTCGTTGAAGTCGAGGCCATCGGAGGCCCTGCGGGTGAGGCGGTCGACCTTGACGAGTTCGAACTTCAGTCCCGCTTCCCGCAACGCAATGTTGGAGGCCTGGGAACACGCACCGGAAAAATAGTAGAGCTTCATGTCTGACTCCTTGGCGGCCCGTTTGCCCCCGGGCAGCTGTCATATGCGCCGCGGGAGGGCCATGCTAACGTTGCCGGCAGCGATGGCAAGAGGGGAATGCCATGAGGTCGCTTTTGATCACGGCCACGCTCATCGCCGCCGCGCTCGCTCTAAGCGGCTGCCCGTACCAGCAACCCGTGCCCGGGCCGCAGTCCTCCGCCGGCGCCGCCCTGCACTTCGGCGGCGCCTCTCGTGTCCGCCAGCAGCAGCCGGACCACGCGGCGGCCGCACCCGGGGAGATCAACTGGTTCCAGGGGACGCTGGATGAGGCCTTCGCGCGCCCCGCCTGCCCCTACGCCCACTCGCAGCTTCGCGGCAGCGGTGCGTCCCGCTACAATCCCCCGCGGTTGGGCCTGTAGCACAGCGGTTAGTGCAGGGGACTCATCGATAAAGGTGCCTTCGCGTGGAAACGCGCGAAGTGGACGGGATGAATTCAGGGAAACCTTCGGGCGCATGGCGCCCATGGCAATCCTGAGCCGAGCCGCCGGTACACCGGCGGAAGGTGCAGAGACTACCTGAGGGCTGCAGCGCCCTTGATGACAGGCTTGAGCATCCCGCACCCACACGCACATCCGACGTGCACGGGTGAAGAGATAGTCCACTCCTGCGGGAAACCGCGGGGCGAAGTGAATCCCTTGGTCGTAGGTTCGAATCCTACCGGGCCCAGTTTCCTGCGGAACCGATGCATCGGTCCAGGACCTTCTTGAAACACAGGCAGCCCCCGCAACGGGCCTGCGGTCGCACACCTGTACGGCTTTACCCCGCGACGCACGCGCTCACGCGCGCACTGGGACCCGCAGGGTGCCTATGCGAACGCCGATGCCACCCAGTGTCATGAACGCGCCGATGAGGCTCGCAGACGCGATGCGCACCAGTGCAGTGACACCGTTGCCTTGCGCTGCCTCGCCCGCGGGCAGCCCGAACAAGAGCGTCACGATCAGGGGGCCGAGGAACAGCATCAGCACGGAGAAGCGCGTCCAGAACGCGACCGCAGGCTCGGTCGGACATAGCCTGCTGAGGAGCGCACGCGTAGGCGGCAGGATGACCGCCACCAGCGCCGAGCTCAGGATCAGACTGAGCAGGATGCCGAGCATCGCAAGGTTGGTGCTGTTCATGCCAGTTCCCTCCGGGTATCGTGCCGAGTGTGCAGGCGCCTTCGCTCCTGGGCAGCCGCGCGGCGCGCATGGCGGGCAAGGCTTGGGGCCACCGCTAGGTCATAGAGCGCGGTGCCGCAGCCGTGCAGCAGTGGCAACCCGAGCAAGCGCGCCAGCCAGCGGTATCGTGGCAGCCCGTCCCACACCTCCAGCAGCGCATCGAGGCCACTCGTGATGCGCCCATGCGCATCGCGGTGATAGAGACGGCTCTCGAGATGCTCGATGCGCAGCCCATAGTTGCTGAAGGCTTCCGGCGCGCGCGTGGCATCGACAAAACAGATCGGTAGCGACTCACGCTCGGCGATGCCAGCGTAGCGGGACATCTCGGCGTTGCAGACACTGCACTCACCGTTGAAGTAGACCTGACTCGCGCTGCCGGCCAGGCGCAGGCGCTTTCCGGGATAAAGCGCCGCGAGAGCTCCGGCGATGCCCGGATAGCGGAAGCGGAACCCCTGGGAGAGCGCCTTGCGCGGCAGCACCCGCTGACCGCACGTGAGCAGTTCGGCCATCTCGCCAAGCAGCAGCCGCAGCAATCGCGATGGCACGCGCGCAAGCAGCGGCCGTCGCAGGCGCGTTGCCAGCCCGCGCTGGAAGTCAGCGTGACGCACCGGCGCGGGCGCCGTGGCGTTGAGTGCACCGGTCACGCCCGGTTGATCCAGCGCAAACGCGATGAGCCGCACGGCGTCTTCGAGGTGGATCCAGCTCATCCACTGGTGCCCGGTACCGAGCGTGCCCCCAGCGAACAGCCGTACCGGCAGCGCCATGAGTGGCAAAGCCCCGCCGTCGCGGCCCAGCACGAGGCCGATGCGCAGCCACACGGTACGCACCCCAAGCGTGCGTGCCGGCGCTGCCGCGGCCTCCCAGTCCTGGCATAGCTCGCTCTGGAAGCCCGCCTGAGGCGGGGAGGTCTCATCGCAGTCCTGCTCCGCGACGACCCCATAGAAGCCGATCGCGGAGCCACTGACGAGCACCGCCGGCGGACGTTGCAGCCGCCCGCACAGCCCGACAAGCGCCCGAGTCACGGTTAGGCGACTCTCGAGGAGAACCCGTCGCCGCGCGTTCAGCCAAGGCACCGCCAGGATCCTCGCGCCCGCAAGGTTGACGATGCCATCGACGCGCTCAGCCGCGGCGATCTCGTCCAAGTTCTGGATGATGCGTACGTGCGGGCCGAAGCGATCCAGAGCCTTGCCGCGGTCGCGCGTGAGCACGATCACCGACTCGCCGCGCGCCAGGAGCTTGCGCACCAGCGCCGTGCCGATGAAGCCGGTGGCACCGGTCACGAGAAAGGTACGCGGCGCCGCGCATGTTCCTGCGTACAGGGGCACACGCACCCACAGCGGCGGCCGCAGATGCTTAAGCCCCGCGACTAGGTTGCGCAGGGCGACCGCCAGTACGCAGGCCGCAGCCAGCGTCAGGAATGTGGACAGCGTGCCGTACGCGGCCGCGTGGAGAGCGCTCGGTTGCAGCGACCACCGATAGAGCGTGGGCGCGAATACCGCGAGCCAGACGCCGTAGCTCAGTGCGAGCACCGTGTGCAGCACACGCTCGGTGGGCGGCAGGCGGCGCGTGCGATCTTCTTCTAGGAAATCGGCGAGCGTGATCAGCACCTCGAGCAGGAGCACTGACGCAAGCAGCCAAGCCCAGGTGCCGTGGAACTCGCGCCAGGCGAGGCCGATGAATACGAACGCGTACAGAAATTCGCGTGCGGCGTGCAACAGGAGCTCGCGCTGCGCCGACCGTCGCTGCGGCAGCTGCTCGCAGAGCTCGTGGTGCCAGAGGTTGTCGAGAGCGCCCAGCGCGCACTGCACAAGAAGGAACCACAGAGCGGTCTTCATAACGCCTCGCTTGCCGCCCGGAAGCGGCCGGTCTGGAAGTAAACCTCGCCCAGCCAGGGATGACTCACCGTCATGGTGAAGCGAAACCAGCCTCCGCCCTCGTCGATGTGCTGGACATGGGTGCGCCCGGGCGGCAGGAAGCGCGGCAGGGCCAGTCGTAGCCCGAATCCGCTGAAGAAGTAACCGGTGCTGAGGAAGTGCAGCACGCCGTCTCGCTCGAATACCTCGAGGGCCATACGCAACCCGCAGGGCAAAGCCTCGATCACCGCGCCGTCGCACCCGGCGCGCTTGGTGCTGCGCACGCTGCACGGCGCGCGTCCCGGGAAGCGGTAGAGCCGCTCCCAGACCACCCCGCCCCGCCCGTCCGCGAACACGCGTACCGTGGCGGCAACCTGCACGCCGGTATAGGGGACCACGGGGGTTCCGATCAGGCGGCACACCAACGCCAGCAGCCGCCCGGCGCGGCTGGCACGCACGGTCTCGAATACGCCCTCGTATTGCGCCTGCGCCAGATCTGCAGCAAACCGCGTCCGCACCGCCGCCGGCAGCCGCGCCCACGCCGGCGCGCCAAGCGCATCACGAACGCTGAAGTGCCGCCCAGGCGCATGGCGCTGCCCGGCGTAGCGGCCCGCGGCGACCGGGAAGGCGCTCTTCGGCTCACTGGTGTTGCCCGAGTACATGGGCCGTGCGCCTCAGCCGATGACCTTCGCGATCTTCTCGCCGAGCCGCATCATCTTGATGAGCGTAGCGCGCGGCAGCGTACTTATACGTTCGTACCAGTGGCTGAGGGACTGCAGGAACTCCAGCTGCCCGAGGATGCGCTTGCGCACCGCCTCGGAAGTCTCGCTGTCATGCTCGAGCAGCGCCTCGCACTCGCGCAACGCGGCGATGGTCGGATCGAGTTCGCGGCGCTTGCGCCCCTCCACCACCGTTCGGATCATCTCCCAGGTGTCCTGCTCGGCCCGGAAATAGTCGCGGCGGTCACCGAGCACCTGCGTCACGTGCACGAGCTTCCAAATGGCGAGCTCCTTCAGGCCGACGCTCACGTTCGAGCGCGCGATACCGAGCGTGTCGCTGATCTCATCGGCGTGCAGCGCCTCGGGGCTTAGAAACAGCAACGCGTGGATCTGAGCCACGGAGCGATTGACGCCCCAGCGCGTCCCCATTTCCCCCCAGTGGACGATGTAGCGCTGCATGACGGGCGTGAGCTTCATACCGTTCTTTCCGTTATTTCTGTCCTGACAGAAATTATAGACCGAACAGATGTGATTGCAAGCCGCCCGGCCGGCTTTACTTAATCAACCGGCCTTTGGCGCTGTGCGCTTTAGTGCGGTGGCGGCGCAGGCGTTGCCGCGCCACTTCCCGGCGGCGGCGGGGATGGCGGTGCCATGAGCGGGAATGGGGCAGCCGGGGCGCCGCCCTGGTCGGGCGGCACGTAGATCGCCAAGCCCTGCGTGACCTTGCTCGTGAGCGCGAACGAACCACCCACACCGCCGCCGACCGAGCTGTGCGAGCCGTAGCTGCTGCTGCCGACACCGGTACCGATGGAGCCGGTCTGCGCATCCGACACGCCCTGCAGCAGGATGCCGTTCGCGCCGAGCTTGGCGGCTTCCGCCTTCATGCGCTCGAGCGCCTTGTCCATGTTCTGCTGCCCCGTGAGCGCAAGCGAGGCACTGCTGTTGGCGTTGATGGAGGCAATCTGCTCGTAGTGCGCCGGCGGCTGTGCATAGATGCGCACCTGGTCCGGCGTGATGGGCGGCCGCGGCGTGCCGAGCAGCACGTGCGAGGAGGTCGAACAGCCGGCCAGCAGCACCGCGCAGACCGCGCCCAGGATGGTTCTTCCGATGCACGTCATGTCAGGACTCTCCTCACAGCTCCTGGCAGAGGGTATGCGCGCGCTGCGCTGCAATCAAACCGGCGTGCCGGCACCTTCAGACCCGGGCCGCAGCCCCTGCAACCGGACTTAGGTTCCTGGGAGCCGGTGGTGCGCCCCGGGCCGGTGGCCACGCGGCGTGGCACTTGGCGCCGGTGCTGCCCCGTGAAATAAGATGCTGCCGCTGCGGCACGGGAACGAAGACGCCGTGACTTCCCGCCGAGCCGCCGCCCAGAAAGGAACTCCATGCGCCTGCCCTCCTGTGCTGCACTGATCCTCGCGGGCTTACTCGGGACCGCCTGCGCCGCCGAGGTCGGCCCCGGGTACGACATCGAGCTGAGCCGCATGATCGCGATGCGCGACGGCGTGCAGCTCGAGGCGTGGATCACGCGGCCCTCGCACCTTGCGGGCAAGGCGCCCGCGATCCTGACGCTGACCCAGTACGACATCGATGGCAGCCGCCGCGGCGAGCCGCCCTACTTCGCGCAGCGCGGCTTCGTGTGGGTGCAGGCGTATGTGCGCGGCCGCGGGCGCTCCGGTGGCGACAAGAACGACAGCCTCGGCCTGCAGGTGGGGCGTGATGGCTACGACCTCGTGGAGTGGATCGCGCGCCAGCCCTGGAGCAACGGCCAGGTGCTGATGTACGGGGGCTCCTTCGTTGGCATGACGCAGTGGCACACCGCCGCCCAGCACCCGCCGCACCTCTCCGGGATCGCGCCCTACGTCGCGATCTACCCAGGCTGGGATGTCCCCAACAGCAACGGCATCCCGCAGGCCTGGACCGCGGTGATCCTCGGCTACACCTCGGGGCGCGCCCTGAACCCGGGGTTCATCGCCAACCCGGAGTACTGGTCCGGGAAGATGCTGGAGCAGTACGCAGCGCAGCGCCCCTTCACCGAGCTCGACACCGCGATCGGCATCGCCCCCGATGACTGGTGGATGCCCGACAGAGACGGCAACCACGCGCCGATGATGCACGTATGGCTCGACCACGTGGGCGATGAAGCCTTCAACCTCGCCGCGGAGCCCAAGGCGCAGGACTACGCCGCCATGGAATTCCCGGTGCTCACCGCCACCGGCTTCTTCGATGACGACCAGCCCGGCGCACTGCGTTACTACCGCGGTCATGTCGCGCACGCACCGGCGGCCGCCGTGGCAAAGCACTACCTCGTCATCGGCCCCTGGGACCACGGTGGCACCCAGGTGACGGGCAAGGAGATCAACGGGCTCGCGATCCCCGAGAACGCCGTCATCGACATGAAGAAGCTGCACGCGGACTGGTACGACTGGGCGCTCGGGCGCGCGAGCCTGCCGGCGTTCTTCCAGTCGCAGCGCGTCGCCTTCTACGTCATGGGCGAGAATGCCTGGCGCCACGCTCCCACGCTCGAGGCAGCTTCCTCCGGGAAGGACCTGGTGCTCAACCTCGCTGACCCGCAGGGCACGCCGCGCGGCGTGTTCCAGGCGGGCAGCCTTGCGCTGGCCGTGCCGCGCGCCGAGCCGCCGGCGCTGCTGGTGAGCGACCCGCACGAGCTGCCCGAGCTCGAGGTGGCCCGCTATGCGGCGGACGAGAACCTGCTGAGCACCTTCCGTGCCTACCAGAAGCGCGCGCTGGTGTTCCACTCCGAGCCGTTCGCCACCGACACCACCTTCGCCGGGCACATGCGCCTGGTGCTCGCGTGTGCCGCGGACGCCCCGGACTTCGACCTGTCCGCGCAGGTGATGATGCTGCGCGCCGACGGCACGGCGGTGCAGCTCGGGCAGGACATCCGCCGCGCGCGCTTCCGCAACAGCGTGTTCAGGTCCGAGCTGCTGCACCCGGGCGAGGTGGTCGAGATCCCCTTCGAGTTCAACTGGGCCGCCTGGCGCATCCCGGCCGGGGCGCGGCTGCGCCTGGTGGTGTCGCCGCTGAATTCACCCGCCTACCAGAAGAACTACAACAGCGGCGGCCGCATCGGCTACGAGCGCCTCGAGGACGCCAGGATCGCGCACGTCAGCATCTTCCACGACGCCCGCCATCCGAGCCGGCTCATCCTGCCACTTGCCAACGACGCCCTGGCGCCGGCGGCGGCTACTTCTTCAGCTCCACGATGATGGTCTCGACCGCGTCGATGGCCTCATCGGCGTGCACCACCGGGGGCTTGAGCAGCACCTGTCCGGCCTTCAGCTCGCTCACCGTGGTGGTGCCATCGGGGAGGGTGTACTTCATCTTGCCGCCCTTGATGACGTACACGACGTAGTCGGGGTGCGAGTGCATGGGGGTCTTGTCCCCGGGCTGCGGGGCGAAGCGGATCACCCGCACCTTGTCGTTCTCGGCCAGCAGCTGCTGGCTCTTGAGCCCGAAGGTGAGTGCGTCCTGGCTGAAGACCAGCGGCGCGCACAGCGTGAAGGCGGCGGTGGCGAGTGCGATCGTTCTTTTCATGGTCGGGTCTCCCTCCTGGCGTGCGTTGATGTCTTGCGGGGCTGCGCCCTCAGGCGGGCTGGTAGCCCTTGACGCCCGTCTGCCACAGCAGGAACGCGTAGGTGTCGGCGGCTTCCTGGTCCTGCTGCGAACGCGTCGAGCCGATGCCGTGCCCGGCGCTGAATTCCACGCGCAGCAGAATCGGCTTGCCGGAAGTGGTGCAGGCCTGCAGGCGCGCGGCCATCTTGCCGACGTGGAAGGGCGCCACCCGCGGGTCGGTGACGCCGGTGGTCAGGAGCACCGCAGGATAGGCCGTGCCCGGGCGCACCGCCTGGTAGCTGTCGATCGACTTCAGCGCCCGGTAACCGGACTCCTCGTCGATGCGCCCCCACTCGGGCTCCTCGCCATAGCCATTCTGCTCGGCCACGTAGCGCAGCGGATTGGACCAGCCGACGCCGTCGGTGACGGCGGCAAAGAGGTCGGGGCGCTCGGTGAGCGCACGCCCCACGGCGATGCCGCCGGCCGAGCGGCCGTTGATGGCAAGGCGCGCCGGCGCGGTGTACTTCCTGGCGCACAGGTCCAGGCACACGTCGATGAGGTCGCGCCAGGTGTTGGGCTTGTTGGCAAGCTGCCCTGCCTTGTGCCAGTCGCGCCCGTACTCACCGCCGCCGCGCACGTAGGCATAGCCGACGATGAAGCCGGCATCCATCAGTGCCAGCGTGCGACCGGCGAAGGAGGGTGTGTAGGCGACGCTGCCGTAGGAGCCGTAGGCCCAGATCCAGGCGGGCGCGCCGCCGTCGAGCTTCAGCCCCTTGCGGTAGATGATGCTGTAGGGGACCTTGGTACCGTCACGCGCGGTGGCGAACAGCCGCTTGCTCTCGTAGGCACTGACGTCGATCTTCGGCCGGGGCGTGAGCCCGGTGGCGGCCACCTTGCCGTCCGCGTTCACCGACCAGATGTCTGATGGCTCGAGCCAGCCGGTGAAGGAGAACAGGCCGCCCTCGAGCGAGGCCTCGCTCGAGAATCCCCCGAGCGTGCCATCGAAGGGCAGCGCGATCTGCGTCAGGCGACCGTCGCGCCCGAGGCGCTTCAGCCGCGCAAGGCCGCCATCGAGCATCGGCAGGTACAGCCCGTCGCGCGCCCCGGCCAGGTGCTCGATCACCCACTCGCTCTGCGCTACCACCTCGGTGGCGCCGGCGATGGCAGGAGCCGCCACCGCGCACTTCAGTACCCGGCCACGCGGGCAGCCGCGATTGGCGAGCAGATAGAGCGCCTCGCCGTCGATCTCGGCATCCGTCACCTCGTCGGCGAAGTCGGCCACCGGCAGCCAGTGCGCCTGCTGCGCCAGGACGTCGGCAAGCGGGGCGATGAGGATGCGGGTCTCGCTGCGCACGTCCGAGAGGATCAGCAGCGCGTGGCGCGAGCCCTCGAACGTGGCGATGGCGGGAATCTGGATGCGCTCGAACGCGACCCTGGGGTCGAGCCCGCGCTTCATCAGCACCGGGTCGAGCGCAGGGTCGGTGCCGAGGCGGTGGAAGCGCGCCTGGCTGTCGAGGTAGCGCTCCGGGGTGTCGACCTTGCCGGTGAGCTGGTTATAGAAGAAGCCGCTGCCGTCATCCAGCCACTGCGGGTCGGCGCCCTCGGTGTCGGGAATCTGTTCCGGCAGGTCGCGGCCGTCGGCGACGTTGAGCACGTGCAGCACCGAGTCCTCGCTGCCGTCCCGGGAGACGCCGTAGACGATGCGCTTGCCGTCGGGTGAGGCGCGCCACCAGTCGAGCGAGAGGTGCGAGCTCGCGCCGGACTTGAGCGTCGGGTCGATGAGCACGCGGCTCACCCCGCCCTCCTGCACGAACAGCTTGAAGTTGTCCGCCCCCACCGGGCGCTGCTCGTAGAAGAGCCGCCCCCCGGCGCGCTGCACGGCGCGCGTCACCGCGGTGTCGCCGGAGAGCTGCTGGATGCGCTTCAGGAGCGCCGCGCGCCCGGGCACGCGCGCCAGCACCGCGTGCGTGTGGGCGTTCTGGCCCCTGAGGAACGGCAGCCACTCGGGGTCCTTGTCGTTCTCCATCCAGCGGTAGGGATCACTCAGGGTCTCGCCGAAGTAGGTGTCCTTCACCACCGCCACCCGTGCCACCGGCGCGGGCGGGATCGGCTCAGTGCCCGCCAGGGGGCCACGCGTCATGACGGTCGCCACCAGAGTGCCCGTGCCGAGAAGCATATCGCGACGGTTGATCCCATCCATCCCAAAACTCCTATGGCTCCTCGACGACGGTGCCCTGATGGAAGAGGATGCGCCAGCGCCGCGCGCGGCGCTGCCACAGCGTCGCGCGCCGGGTGACGCGCTGCCCCTGCCTCAGGGTGTAAGTGAGCAGGAAGACGCCGGGCGCGAGCGCCCGGCAGTGAAAATCGCCCGTCTCCCAGGGTCCTTCCGCACGCGCGGCCGCGCGCTGCGCCAGGGTCTTGAGCACGTAGGCGCGGCTGTAGCGGCGTCCGGAGGCGCCGATCTCCCAGAACTGCGGGCTCACGAGCTGCGCGAGTGCGCTGCGCGAGGCGAAGTACTGCGGGCGGTGGAAGATCGGCTCGAGCTCGCGCAGCTCGGCGAGCACCGCCCGCTGGGCACGCGCGGTGACGAGCTTCGGCTCGCTGCCGCCCGGGCGCCGGACGGTTATGGCGGCTCCGGCAGCCAGCGCACGTCCTGCTGCATCTCGCGCGCCACCGCCTCGACCCCGGCGCCGCGGGCGAGCACCGCGATGCTGCCGCGGCCGGCCTCGGCCGGCACGATGACGCCGTTCAGGCCGGCCTCATGGAAGCTGCGCGCGCCCGGCACCTGCTCGTGGCGCAGGATGAGCACGGTGGCCGGTCCCTGCGCCGTCTGCACCACCAGGTGCGGCACGTAGTGGCCATGGAACCAGCAACTCTGCGCGTAGGTGATCTTGTCGGACGTGAGATCGAGCGCCACGCCCGCCCCGTGCAGTGCGTTCCCGATGCCCTGGGCGTTCACCTGCTGCGCGGCGAGCCAGCTGTCGGGCTCGTGCTGCACGTGGGCGACGATGTCGTGCGCCAGGGTGTCGCTCGGGCGCAGCAGCCACACCCCGAGCAGGGCCGCCATGCCGATGAGCACGCTCGCCGCCAGCGCCCACTCGCGCCACTGCGCGCGCGGCCGCTGCGGGCGCACGCGCGAGAGGTCCGGGGGCTGCTGCAGCGCGCGCTCGATGCGCGTCTCGAAGGCGAGCATCTCGTCGCGCAGCCGCGTGCATGCCGGGCATTCACTCAGGTGTGCGGCGAGCTCGGCCGCGCTGCTGCGCGGGTCGGCGCCGATCAGCAGGCGAGCCGGTTCGCAGTTCACGGCCCCGCCTCGGGTCCCGCGACGTCGGGGACACCGGCCATGCCGCACAGCACGCGCAGCTTGTTGCGCGCCCGGAACAGGCGCGTCAGCACGGCCGTCGAGGACAGCTTCAGCTCCTGCGCGATCTCCTCGGTGGAGAAGCCGCCCAGCACCTGCAGGACCAGCGGCTCGCGGTATTCGAGCGGCAACCTCATGATTCCGTGACGCAATGCAAACAGGTCATCCTCAGTGTCTGCGGCCTTCGGGTCCGCGTAGGTATCGGCGATGTCTTCGAGCGGCACCAGCTCCAGGCGCTTGCGCTCGTACATGCGGGCATGCTCGCGGCGCACGATGGTCAAGAGCCAGGGCCGCGCGGCGGCCGGGTCCTTGAGCGCGTCGCGGTAGCGCCAGGCGCGCAGCAGCGATTCCTGCACGATGTCCTCCGCCAGGGCCCGGTCGCGCGCCAGCCAGTGCGCAAAGCGCAGCAGGTCGGGGCGCAGCGATTCAAACAGGCGCGTGATGGGCGCACCCGGGCCGGCTGCGGGCAGTCGCCCACCTATGGATAAGACCGGTGAATCGGGCTGGGGATTGCGCATGGGTTGGCGGGGAGCCGCGCGCGATTATACGCATGGCTCCGTGCCCCTTCCGGCAATATCGCCCGCAGCCCCCCGGTCTATTCGGCCGACCGTGCACTTAACGCGACAGGAGCACCCGATGATGAAGTTTCTCGTGCAGTGGCTGATCGAGTGGCCCCGGCGCGTCGCCGGACACCTCACCTGGCTCGCCCCCCTCTTCGCCCGCATCGTGGTGGGCTGGGTGTTCCTCCTGAGCGGCTGGGGCAAGCTCATGAACCTGCCCACGGTCACCGAGAACTTCGTCGGCTGGGGGATCCCGGCGCCGCACCTGCTCGCCCCGTTCGTCTCCGGGGTCGAGTTCTTCGGCGGCCTGTTCCTGCTCCTCGGCCTCCTGACCCGCATCTCCGCAGGCGCCCTCGGCATCACCATGCTGGTCGCCATCAAGTCGGCCAAGTGGGCGGACGTGGACTCGCTGGAGACCCTCCTTGGCTTCGACGAGACCGAGTACCTGGCGCTGTTCCTGTGGCTGGCGATCGCCGGTGCCGGCGCGGTGTCGATCGATCACTGGCTGGAGGGCTGGTTCCGCCGCCGGCACTCGGGAACGGCGGCTGCCGCTGCGCGCTGAAGGGACCCGGCGTAACAAATGTCACGAGGCCCCGGTCTACTGCCATGCCCGGGCTCGCCCGGAAAACCAACTTGAACGAGGGTTACATCATGCGATTGAAAAACTCCGGCGTGGCCGTGGCGACCGCCGCTGCCATGCTCTTCGGATCGGCGCTCATCAGCACCGCCCAGGCGGCGGATGCCAAGATCCACTGCGACGGCGTCAACTCCTGCAAGGGCCAGTCAGCCTGCAAGAGCGCCAACAACGCCTGCAAGGGCCAGAACTCCTGCAAGGGCAAGGGCTTCATGGAGATGACCAAGGCCGACTGCGACGCGGCCAAGGCGAAGATGGCGAAGTAATCCGGGCCCAGGGCCCGCTCTGGCGCGCACCCTCGGGATTCCTGAGGGTGCGCGGCCGCACCCGGTGCGACGGCCCCGCAGCCGCCGCACCGGGGACTTCCCCCCCCCGCAGGCGGCGCGCGCTAAGCGGCCCTCTGGTTCAGCCCGGCGGCACGCCGTCGAAGAACTCCACCACCCCGCTGTCCACCGAGTACTCCGCCCCGACCACCACGAGGCCGTCCTTGCGGATCAGCTGCTCGAGCACCTCCGAGCCGTGCCGCAGGTGATCGGCCGACATGCGGATGTTGGCGCGCACCGCGCGGTGCTCGAGCTCGGCCACGTCGGCGACCTTGCCGTCGAGGAGTCCCTCGACCGCCGGGCGGATGCGGTCGACGATGGAGCTGAGGTTGCGTGACTGCTCGCGCCACGGGCGCGCCAGCTGTTGCAGCGTGGCGTGGATCGCGCCGCAATGGGTATGCCCGAGCACCACCACCAGGCGCGTGCCGAAGGCCTCGGCGGCGAACTCGACGCTGCCGACCTGGGAGGGCGCGACGATGTTGCCGGCCACGCGGATGACGAACAGGTCACCGAGCCCCTGGTCGAAGACCAGCTCCGCCGGCACGCGCGCATCCGAGCAGCCAAGGATGATCGCGAAGGGTTCCTGCTGGGCCACCAGCGCCCGCCGCCGCGCGGTGTTATCGCCGTAGTCGCGGCGCTGGTCGCTCACAAAGCGGTGGTTGCCCTCGCGCAGCGCCTGGAGCGCCTCCCGTCCCGAGATCATGTGGCGTCACTCTTCCCGTCGCCTTAAGGCCCGAGCGGCGAATATACCCGATCGGCGGGCGCACTCCGGTGCGCGCTCTTCAGCGCCGCCGGCGCGGCACGCCGCGCGTCGGTTGTGCCTCGAGGGGGTCCTCGGGCCAGTGGTGGCGCGGGTAGCGCCCGCGCATGTCCTTGCGCACCTCGGCGTAGGCGCCGCGCCAGAAGCTGGCGAGGTCGCGCGTCACCTGCAGCGGACGCTGCGCCGGGGACAGGAGCTTCAGGGTCACGGGTACCTGGGCGCGCCCCAGGCACGGGGTCGTCGCCAGCCCGAACACCTCCTGCAGGCGCACCGAGGCCGCCGGCGCACCCTCGTCCAGGTAGTCCACCCGGATGCGCGAGCCGCTCGGCATCGTCAGGTGCGTGGGCGCCCAGGCCTCGAGCTCGCGCTGCTGCTCATGGCTGAGGCGGGCGCGCAGTGCCTGCAGCAGGGGGACCCTGGCGAGCTGCTCGCGGCGCGTGACGCCCCCGAGCCAGGGCGCGAGCCACTCTTCGAGCGTGGCGGTGAGCGCCGCGTCGCTCATATCCGGCCAGCGCGCCGCGTCCTCCCTGAGCGTGGCGCGCACGAAGGCGAGGCGCGCCCGCAGGTCCTGCGCGTCGCGGTCCCAGGGGAGGGCCCCGAGGCCGAGCCCGCGCACGCCCTCGAGCATCGCCGCGAGGGCTGCCCCGGGGGGCACGTCGGGAAGCGGCTTGTCCTCGAGCACGAGCGCGCCGAGGGAGACGGTGCGCCGCGCGATGACCGCCTGCGTGCGTGCGTCCCAGGCGATGACCTCGGCGCGCTGCAGCGCCGGAGCGAAGTGCTGCATGAGGTCCGCGCGTGAGAGCGGCGCGGCCAGGAGGATGCGCGCATCGCGCTCGGCGTCGTCGAGGTCGACCGCGACGATGAACTCCTGCTGGGCGAGCGACTGCGCCTCCCTGAAACTGGCCCCGCGGCCGTTGGCAAGCTGGTAGCGGCCGCCGGCGCCGCTGCGGCGCTGCGCGATGCGGTCGGGGTAGGCGAAGGCGAGCAGCAGCCCGGCGCGCGCGGCATCCCCCGGACTACCGCGCGCATCGCCGCCGGCCTGGCGCGCAAGGTCGCGAGCCGCGCGCCGGGCGCGCTCGAGCGTGCCGCGATCGACCCCCTCCCCCCGCGCCTCACCGCGCAGCAGCTCAAGACGGGTGCGCACGTCGGCGTCGCGCGCCGCGCCCGCGCCGCGCAGCAGGTCGCGCTCGGCGAGCAGGGCGGCGAGCTCGCCGGCGAGCCCGACCGCGGAGAGCGGCGCGGCGGCGAGCAGCATGTGGGCGAGCCGCGGGTGCACGGGAAGCGCGCGCATCTGCCGTCCGTGCGCGCTGATGCGGCCCTCCTCATCGAGCGCACCGAGCTCACGCAGCAGGTCGCGCGCGCTCGCCAGCTGCGCCGCGGGCGGTGGGTCGAGCCAGCGCAGCGCGCCCGCCTCGCGCACCCCCCAGCCGGCAAGCTCCAGGGCGAGCGGCGCGAGGTCCGCCTCCAGGATCTCCGGCGGGGCGAACGGCGCGAGCGAGGCCTGGGCGCCCTCGCCCCAGGCGCGATAGCACACCCCGGGCGCGGTGCGCCCCGCGCGGCCCTGGCGCTGCTCGGCCGCGGCGCGCGAGATGCGCTGGGTCTCAAGACGACTCATGCCGGTCGCCGGATCGAAGCGGGCACGGCGCACCAGCCCCGAGTCGACCACGACGCGCACCCCTGCGATCGTGAGGCTGGTCTCGGCGATGTTGGTGCTGAGCACGACCCGGCGCACTCCGGGGGGCGCCGGGGCGAGGGCCGCGTCCTGCTCCGCACCAGCCAGATCCCCGAACAGCGGCAGCACGCGCACCTCAGGCGTGAGCGCAGTGCCGGCCAGTGCCGCCTGCACCCGCCGGATCTCGCGGGCGCCGGGCAGGAACACCAGCAGATCACCCGCCTCTTCTCCGAGCGCGCGCAGGATGAGCTGCGTGACGCGCCGCTCGGGCGTCTCGCCGCGCGTGCCGACTCCCGGCAGCAGCGGCAGGCCTGCGGCCAGGTAGCGCGCCGTCACGGCAAAGGCGCGCCCCGGCGCGCTGATGAGCGGTACATCCCCGAGCAGGCGCGCGACCGCCGCCCCATCGAGCGTGGCCGACATCACCAGCACGCGCAGCCCGGGGTTCAGGTTCTCGCGCGCATCGAGCGTGAGCGCAAGACCCAGGTCCGCCTGCAGGCTGCGCTCGTGGAACTCATCGAAGATCACCGCCGCCACGCCCTCGAGCGCGGCGTCTTCCTGCAGCATGCGCGTGAGCACGCCCTCGGTGACGACCTCGATGCGCGTGGCGCGCGACACCCTGGTGTCGAGGCGCATGCGGTAGCCGACGGTGGCGCCCACCGCTTCCCGAAGCGTGTGGGCCATGCGCGCGGCCACCGCTCGGGCGGCGAGCCGGCGCGGCTCGAGCATCAGGATGCGCCCGCCTGCCGCCCACGGCTCCCGCAGCAGCGCGAGCGGTACCACGGTGCTCTTGCCGGCCCCCGGCGGCGCCTCGAGCACCGCGGCGCGCTTCTCGAGCAGGGCCGCCGTCAGTGCGGGCAGCGCCGCATCGATGGGCAGCCCGGACTTCACCAGATGTGGACGCGCTCGTCCGGCGGCAGGTAGAGCTTGTCCCCGGGCTGCACGCCGAAGGCTGCGTACCAGGCGTCGATGTTGCGCACCACTCCGTTGACGCGGAACTGCGGCGGGCTGTGCGGGTTGGAGAGCACCTGCTTGCGCAGGTACTCATCCTTGCTGAGCGCCCGCCAGATCTGCGCGTACGAGAGGAAGAAGCGCTGATCCCCGCTCAGCCCGTCGCGCACCGGCGCGGCGCGGCCGCCGAGGGAGCGGTGATAGGCCTCGTAGGCCACCGACACGCCGCCCAGATCACCGATGTTCTCCCCGAGGGTGAGGCGGCCGTTGACGTTGAGGCCGGGCAGCACCGTGAAGCCGTCGTACTGCTTGGCCAGCGCGTCGGTGCGCGTCTTGAAGGCGGCGGTGTCGGCCGCGTCCCACCAGGTGTGCAGCACGCCGCGCGCGTCGGACTTGGCGCCCTGGTCATCGAAGCCGTGGCCCATCTCGTGGCCGATCACGGCGCCGATGCCCCCGTAGTTGACCGCAGGATCGGCGTGCGGGTCGAAGAACGGCGGCTGCAGGATCGCCGCCGGGAACACCACCTCGTTGAAGGTCGGGTTGTAGTAGGCGTTGATGGTCTGCGGCGTCATGCCCCACTCGCCGCGGTCGGTGGGGCTGCCGAGGCGCGCCACCTGGCGGTGCCACTCGAACACCTGGGCGCGCTCGGCGTTGCCGAAGGCATCGCCCTTCTCGATCGCAAGGCCCGAGTAGTCGCGCCACTTGTCCGGATAGCCAAGCTTGGGGTGGAAGGCGGCCAGCTTCTCCAGCGCCACCTTGCGGGTCGCGGGCGTCATCCACGGCAGGGCCTCGATGCGCTGCGCGTAGGAGGCCCGCAGGTTCTCCACCAGCTGCCGCACCTGTTCCTTGGAGGAGGCCGGGAAGTAGCGCTCGACGTACAGCGCGCCGACCGCCTCGCCGAGGTCGGAGTCGAGCGCCGCCATGGCGCGCTTGGGCCGTGGCCGCTGCTCGGCCTGGCCGCTGAGCGTGTGCCCGTAGAAGTCGAACACCTCCGCATCGAACTCGTGCGGCAGCACCTCGGCGACGCTCACCAGGTAGTGGTACTTGAAGTAGGGGCGCCAGGTGTCGGGGGGCACCTCGAGGAACAGCTTCGCGAGCGCCGCCACGGCGTCGAGCTCGCGCACCACGAACTGCGGCTGCGCGCCCAGGCCCTCGCCTGCAAGCAGCGTCTCCCAGAAGAAGCCCGGCGCCATCGCCTCGAGCTGCGCGCGCGTGCGCGCGTTGTAGGTGAGGTCGCGGTCGCGGCGCTTGGCGACCGGCCATTCAAGCTTCGCGATGCGCGTCTCCACGTCCACGATCCCCTGGGCCTCCGCCGCCGGGTTCGCTTCCCCTGCGAGCGTGAGTATCCGGGTGATGTGCGCCAGGTACTGCGCGCGGATGCTGCGGTAGATGGCATCGTCCTTGAGGTAGTAGTCGCGGTCGGGGAGCCCGAGGCCACTCTGGCTGATCGCCACCGCGTAGCGGTCGGGGTCCTTCTGGTCGGCGCTGATGCTCAGGCGCAGCGGCGCGAGGAGCCCAAGGTCGCTGCGCGCCATGAGGCGCGTCAGGTCCTCGTGGTTCTTCGCCGCGGCGATCGCCTGCAGCGCCGGTCGCGCCGGCGCCAGGCCCCTGGCGTCGATGGCGGCGGTGTCGGTGAAGGCGCGGTAGTAGTCGCCCACCTTCTGCGCGTTGCTGCCGGCGGGGGCATCCCTGGGCAGCCCCTCGACCAGGGCGAGCTGCTGCTGGGTGGAGCGCTCGTCGAGCTCGGCGAAGGAGCCCCAGTTGTTGCGGTCGGCGGGGATGGTATGCGCGTCCATCCAGCGCCCGTCGGCGTAGCGGAAGAAGTCATCGCCGGGGCGCACCGCCGGATCGCGCATGGTGAGGTCCAGGCCCCAGGGCGGGATCTCGGCGGCGCCCTTCACGTGCGGCGGGGCGGCGGCATCTGCGGTGCGCGGCGGCGCGTTGCCGCAGGCCGTGACGAGCGTGAGGGCGATCGCGCCCGCGAGCGCTGCCGGAATCGGGTTCCGCATGTCCAGTGACTCCTTGAGGTGATTTCAGTGGCGCCAGGCGCCGTAGGCGAAGAGCAGCCAGCCGCAGATCCAGGCCAGTCCGCCGGCGGGCGTGAGCACCCCGAGCAGGCGGGGCGCCCCGAGCGCGAGGCCGTAGAGGCTGCCCGAGAACAGCACGATGCCGAGGACGATGAGGAGCGCGGCGCTGCGCAGCACCGTGCCATCGAGGGTGCGCATCGCAAGGCCCACACCGAGGAGGCCCAAGCCCTGGAAGAACTGGTAGCGCACCGCCGTCTCCCACAGGGTGAGGCGCTCGGGGGCCAGCGTTGCGCGCAGCGCGTGCGCGCCGAAGGCGCCGCAGGCGGTGGCGAGGGCGAGCAGGATGCCGGCGGCTGCGAGGGTTCGCGCGCTATTCACCGCGCGGACCGAGGAAGGGCTTGATCAGGTCGAGCGGCACCGGGAACACCAGGATCTGGGTGCGCTCGTGCGAGATGTCGGCGAGGGTCTGCAGGTAGCGCAGCTGCAGCGCGCTCGGCGCCTCCTGCAGGGCCTTGGCCGCCTCGACCAGCTGCTGCGCGGCCTGGTTCTCGCCCTCGGCGAGGATGATCTTGGCGCGGCGCGTGCGCTCGGCCTCGGCCTGCTTGGCCATGGCGCGGATCATGCTCTCGTCGAGATCGACGTCCTTGATCTCCACGTTGGAAACCTTGATGCCCCACACCTCGGTGGCCTGGTCGAGGATGCGCTGCAGGTCGGTGTTGAGCTTGTCGCGCTGCGACAGCAGGTCGTCCATCTCGTGCTGGCCGACCACCGAGCGCAGCGTGGTCTGCGCCACCTGGCTCGTGGCATCGAAGGCGTTGGCGACCTGGATGATGGACTTGCCGGCATCGATGATGCGGAAGTACACCACTGCGTTGACCTTCACCGAGACATTGTCGCGGGTGATGACGTCCTGCTTGGGAACGTTGAGCACGATGACCCGCAGGTCGACCTTGCGCATCTGCTGCACCACCGGCCAGACCAGCACCACTCCGGGCCCCTTGATGCCGCTGAAGCGGCCGAGGGAGAACATGACCCCGCGCTCGTACTCGTTCAGCACGCGCAGCGAGCTGAAGACGAGCACGAGGAGCAGGATGACGAGGGCTATTCCAAAGGGCATGTTGATCTCCGGTGGGTCCTGGCTTCAGTTCCTGCTCACTGCGGCTCGACCCACAATGTTAGCCCTTCCACCCTGACGATGCGCGCCGGCTGCCCGGCGGCGAGCGGCACGCTGCTGCGCGCCTGCCACAGCTCCCCGCCGTAGCGCACGCGCCCGGTGCCGGTGAAGTCCGCGAGGACCTCGGCGCTGGCGCCGATCATGCCGCGTGCTCCGGTGACCACCGGCGCCCGCAGCGAGCGGCTGGCGACGTAGACGATGCCGGCGATGGCCAGCGCGCCGGCGGTGGCGAAGGCGCCGATGAGCGGGCGCGCCACCTGCAGCCCGGGGACGTCCGAGTCGAAGAGGATGAGCGAGCCGACCACGAATGCGATCAGGCCGCCGACCCCCAGGGAGCCGTAGGTGGGGAAGAAGAACTCAGCGACGATCAGGCTGACTCCCACCGCCACGAGCGCAAGTCCTGCGTAGTTGACCGAGAGGATCTGGAACGCGAACAGCGCCACCAGCAGGCACACGGCGCCGACCACGCCCGGCAGCACGGCCCCCGGGTTGTAGCCCTCCAGCAGCAGTCCCCAGATGCCGATCACCATCAGCCCGTAGGCCACGGTCGGATTCGTGATGACGGCGAGCAGCTGCGTGCGCCAGTCCGGGTGCGCGTGCACGATGCGCAGGTCGCGGGTTGCAAGCCTCACGGTGCGCTCGCCGATGTGCACCTCGCGGCCATCGATGCGCACCAGCAGCTGCGCCAGGTCGGGTGCCACCAGGTCGATCACGTGCTCTTTGAGCGCCGCATCCGCTGACAGGCTCGCCGCGCCGCGCACCGCGCTCTCGGCCCAGTCGGCGTTGCGGCCCCGCAGTTCGGCGAGCCCGCGGATGTAGGCGGCGGCATCGTTCACCACCTTGTGCTCCATCGCGCTGCCGGCAGGCTCGGTGGCCGCGCCCTCCTTGGGGGCCGGTGCCATCGAGGGCAGCGCGGGTGCCGGGGCACGCTCACCGCCGATCGGCACCGGGGTGGCGGCGCCGAGATTGGTGGCCGGCGCCATGGCCGCGACGTGACTCGCATAGAGGATGTAGGTGCCGGCGCTCGCCGCGCGCGCACCCGGGGGAGTCACGTAGCCCACCACCGGCACCGGGGAGGACAGGATGCCCTGGATGATGTCGCGCATCGAGCCGTCGAGTCCGCCGGGTGTATCCAGCTGCAGTACCACGACGCGGCTGCCTGCCCGTTCCGCGCCCTCAAGCCCGCGCAGCACGTAGCGGGCGGTTGCCGGCCCGATGGCACCGGTGATGTCGAGGACGGTGGCGGTCCCGGGCGGCGGCAGCGGCAGGGGCAGCGGCCCGGTCGCCACGTCGGCCGCGGCAGCGCCGCAGAGGCCCAGCGCCGCGCACGCTAGCATCAGGGCTGAAGCTGTGGCGCGCCTGGAGCTCATACGAGCACACCCTACTCTGCCGGCGCCGCCAGCTGCAATCGGGCCCCGGGGATCAGTCGCATTAAGTCAGGGCGTGCAGGCCCTGGTATCCCAGATACAGGCCGACCAGGAGGATGAGTGCGCCGGAGAAGTAGGGAGCGCGCCGGGCGAAGGTGGCGAAGGCGCTGCCAAAACGGCGCGACAGGTGCCTGACGCCCAGGGCCGCCACCGCGCCGGAGGCGACCATGGTGAAGGCCAGCCCGATGCTGAAACCGAGCACCAGTGTCGCGCCGAGCACGAACTGCTTGAGCTGCAGGCACAGCAGCAGCACCGTGATCGCCGCCGGGCACGGCAGCAGCCCCGCGGTGAGCCCGAAGACGACGATCTGGCCGGTCGTCACGTGGCGGTTGGCGAAGCGGCGGCGGATGTCATTCGCATGCGCCAGCTCGTGCGGGTCCTGGTAGCCGGGGCTCGAGACGTCGAGGCCGGCGTAATCCTCGACCGCGTGCGCATGCCGCGGCGCTACGAACTCGACGTCGAAGTCCTTCACGCCCCCCGCGCCCCGCAGGTGCATGCGCGCGATGAACTCGTGCGGCTGCGGCACCGCCTGCGCCGAGACCAGGCGCTCCCCGTCGCGGCGGAACCCGAAGATCTCCGAACTGCCGTCGCTGCGCTCGGTGACCACATTGGCCTCGTCCGGACCCGGCAGTGCGCCCTCCTCGGCGCCGAGCACGAAGTGCGCGGCCGGCCCCCTCGGTTCGAGCGTCAGGCGCAGCGTGCCCGCCGGGGTCACGATGTCGCGGCCCGCAGGTTGGTGCGCCTCGCCGGCGTCGTGGTCGTGATGACCGTGATCGTGGCCATGATCGTGGCTGTGGTCGTGCGGGTGGTGGTGGGTGTGGCCGTGGGCATCGGTCTCACGCAGGCGGGCGTCCCAGGTGCGCAGCATCATCCACACGGCCACGACGATGATGGCGAGCGCGGAGGCGATCTGGAAATACGGCTCGCTGGTCGCGATGTCGAAGCGACGCCCGAAGTAGATGCCGCCGAGCCCGATGAGCCACACGATCGCGGTGTGCGACAGGGTCGCCGCGAGGCCGAGGAGCACCGCCTGCGCGATGGTGCCGCGCACGGCGATGATGAAGGCCGCCATCATGGTCTTGGAGTGCCCGGGCTCAAGACCGTGCAGGGCGCCGAGCAGGATGGCACTGGGCAGGAACAGCCAGGAGTTGCCCTGCTGCAGCAGGGTCGCGAAATCCTTCACGGCCGCAGGACTGCGGACGACCGTTCGCGGCCCGGCGCGCGCAGCGCTTCGGGCGTACCCCGGCCGCGGGCCTTCAAGGCGTCCTGGGACGCCGCCGCGCGGGCGGCGCGCGCGGGGTCTTCGGCAGGCCGGTGTGCTGGGTGCGGAAAGGCCGCGCGCCGCCGCGGGGCGCATGCGGGGCAGCGAGCGTGGCGGCGGGCTGGTAGGCGGGCACCAGCTGCGCCTTGCCGTTGCCGATGAGGTCCGCGCGGCCCATGCGGCGCAGCGCCTCGCGCAGTACCGGCCAGTTGTCCGGGTCGTGGTAGCGCAGGAACGCCTTGTGCAGGCGGCGCACCTTCAGCCCCCTGGGGATCACGACCGCCTCGCTGTTGCGCGTGATGCGCTTCAGCGGGTTCTTGCCCGAGTGGTACATGGCGGTGGCGGTGGCCATGGGACCGGGCAGGAAGGCCTGGACCTGGTCGGCGCGGAAGCCATTGCGCTTCAGCCACAGCGCAAGCTCGAGCATGTCCGCATCGGTGGTGCCCGGGTGCGCGGCGATGAAGTACGGGATCAGGTACTGCTCCTTGCCCGCCTCCCTGGAATAGCGCTCGAAGAGCTCCTTGAAGCGCTCGTAGGCGCCCACGCCGGGCTTCATCATCTTCGAGAGCGGGCCTTCGGCGAGGGCCTCGGGCGCGATCTTCAGATAGCCGCCGGTGTGGTGCTGGGCCAGCTCCTTCACGTACTCGGGCGACTCGATGGCGAGGTCGTAGCGCACCCCGGAGGCGATCAGCACCTTCTTGATCCCCGGGAGCGCCCGCGCCTTGCGGTACAGGCGGATGAGGGGCGCGTGGTCGGTGTTGAGGTTGGGGCACACCGCCGGGTAGACGCACGAGGGGCGCCGGCAGGCGCTCTCGATATCGCGGCTCTTGCAGGCGAGGCGGTACATGTTCGCGGTCGGGCCGCCGAGGTCTGAGATCACGCCCGTGAAGCCTGGCACCTTGTCGCGCACTTCCTCGATCTCGCGCAGCACGGAAGCTTCCGAGCGGCTCTGGATGATGCGGCCCTCGTGCTCGGTGATCGAGCAGAACGTGCAGCCACCGAAGCAGCCACGCTGGATGGCCACCGAGAAGCGGATCATCTTGTAGGCGGGGATCTCGGCGCTGCCATAGAAAGGGTGCGGCGCGCGCGCGTAGGGACGCTCGTACACCCAGTCCATCTCGCGCGTGGTGAGCGGGATCGGCGGCGGGTTGAGCCACACGTCGGTGTCGCCGTGGCGCTGCACCAGCGCGCGCGCGTTACCGGGATTGGACTCCAGGTGCAGGATGCGCGAGGCATGCGCATACAGCACCGGGTCGGCCGCCACCGCCTCGTGCGAGGGCATGCGGATGACGCTGTGGTCGCGCTCGGCGTTCTTCACGCGCCGCACGAAGCGCACCACTTTCTCGGCCGGGGCATCGTTGCTGGCACAGGGTGCGGCCGCCGCGGCGGCGGCCGGCGCGCCCTCCATGGCGTAGGGATCGAGCGGCGGGTTCAGGGGTCCGGGGGCATCCAGGTGCGTGGAGTCGATCTCGATCCAGCCGGCGGCCCTGCCGCGCCGCGCGAACGCCGTGCCGCGCAGGTCGGTGATGTCGCCGATCGCCTCCCCTGCCGCCAGGCGGTGCGCGATCTCGCAGATCTGACGCTCGCCGTTGCCATAGACGAGGAGGTCCGCCTTGGCATCGAGCAGTACCGAGCGGCGCACCTTCTCCGACCAGTAATCGAAGTGCGCGATGCGCCGCAGCGATGCCTCGATACCGCCGATGACGATCGGCACGTCGCGATAGGCCTCGCGCGCGCGCTGCGCATAGACGATGACCGAGCGGTCCGGGCGGCGGCCCCCTGCGCCCTGGGGCGTGTAGGCGTCGTCGCTGCGCACCCGGCGGTCCGAGGTGTAGCGATTGACCATCGAGTCCATGTTGCCGGCGGTGATGCCGAAGAACAGGTTCGGGGCCCCGAGCGCGGTGAAGTCCCGGGTGCTGTGCCAGTCGGGCTGGGCAATGATGCCGACGCGGAACCCCTGGGCCTCCAGCACCCGCCCGACGATCGCCATGCCGAAGCTCGGGTGATCGACGTAGGCGTCCCCGGTGACGATGATGACGTCGCAGCTGTCCCAGCCGAGCAGGTCCATCTCCGCGCGCGACATGGGCAGGAACGGGGCGGTGCCGAAGCGCTCCGCCCAGTGCTTGCGATAGCCGTAGATGTCGCGCGCTGGCTCCATGGGACCGCAAATTAGACCAGATCCCCCCTCGCGGGTCATATCGGGCCGACGGCCGGCCCATGCAGGCTACTTTGTTACCAAGTTACCGTGGTAACATGCCGCCCATGAAGACGATCACCCGCACCCAGACCGGAGTGCGCCTGGAGAGCCGCCTGCTGAAGGTGCTCAAGGCGCTGGCGACTGACCTCGACATGTCCCTCGGGGACCTGCTGGAGGGTGTGGTGCTGCACGCCTTCGAGGGCAAGGCGCCCTTCGGCCCGGCGACCCTGAAGAAGATCAGAGCGCTGCGGGGGGTCTACGGGCTCGAGCTTGCGGCGCGCGATTCGCACCAGCTGCGCGAGGCCGACGATGGTGAGCACTGAAGGCTGCGACCTCGAGTGCTTCCTGCGTGGCGAGATCGCCGCCGCCGACCTGCCGCATCGCGAGCACCTGCGCCTGGCGTTCCAGATACTGCAGCGCCACGACTACCTCGAGTCCGCGCAGCGCTACTCGGACGCGCTGCGCGTCATCGCCGCACGGGCGGGCCACCCACAGGCCTTCAGCCTGACGATCACGCTCGCATTCCTGGCGCTGATCGCCGAGCGCATGGCCGGGCACGATGATGAGGACTTCGCAGGCTTCGCCGCGCGCAACCCGGAGCTCCTGGATAAAGGACTGCTCGGGCGCTGGTATGGCCCGGAGCGGCTCACCTCCCCGCTGGCGCGCGACACCTTTCTCCTGCCGGACCCGTGCCGGTGAGTGTGCGCAGGGTTCCCGGAGTTCTGCCGCCGCCTCAGTAGGCAAGGTAGGGCTTGCGCTCCTGCTGCCAGGCAGACTCGTCCGCGAGGGTGAGTTGCTCGAGGTCATCGGGGGTGGCGGCCGGATCATCGACCCACTCGCGCAGCAGCGGGCTGCCGTTGATGACATCGATCGCGAGCCGCCCGACCTCGTACTCGTAGGGGAAGTCGCGCCACAGGGGGTAGTCCGGCCGCAGCTGCCGCAGCGCCTTGAAGAGCAGCGCGAACAGACGCCACGGTCGGAAGCGTTCATGGTCGTAGTAGAGCGGGTCCTCGACGTGCACCTGCACGCCGGCGCAGAGCTTGCCGGCGTGCTTCTGGAAGGTCGGCTCGAAGTAACAGGGCCGCAGGCGACAGCCCTCCAGCCACTGGGGCGCGAGCGACTGCATCTTCTTCAGGAGTTCGGGCACGTCGAGGTCCGGTGCGCCGAACACCTCCAGCGGGCGCGTGGTACCGCGGCCTTCCGAGAGCGTCGTGCCCTCGAGCATCACGGAGCCTGCGTAACAGCGCGCCATCCACAGGTTCGGGGCGTTCGGGCTCGGGTTCACCCAGGTGCGGTCGCCCAGCGGCCAGCCATAGCCGGGTGCACTGAGCGGCCGCCAGTCGATCAGCGATACGACCTGGCAGTCGACGTTCAGCCGCAGGGTGCTCACGAACCAGCGCGCCAGCTCCCCCAGGGTGAGCCCGTGGCGCATCGGCAGCGGTCCGGCACCGACGAAGCTCTCCCAGCCGGTGCGCAGCGCCAGTCCCTCCACTAGGCGGCCGGCAGGGTTTGGCCGGTCCAGCACCCACACGCTCTTGCCGGTGCGGGCGGCCTCCTCCAGCACGTAGCGCAGGGTGGTAACGAAGGTATAGATGCGGCAGCCAAGGTCCTGCAGGTCCACCAGCAGCACGTCGAACGCGGCGAGCATCTGCGGGGTCGGCCGGCGCACGGTGCCGTAGAGGCTGAACACCGGGATGCCGAGCACCGGGTCGACATAGTCGGGCGACTCCACCATGTTGTCCTGCTTGTCGCCCCGCAGGCCGTGCTGTGGACCCAGGGCGGCGCTCAGGTGCACGTCCGGGAGCGCCGCAAGCGCATCCAGGGAGTGCTTCAGCTCGCGCGTGACCGAGGCCGGATGCGCCAGCAGCGCCACGCGGCGCCCGGCGAGTGACTGACGCAACGCCGGCTCCTCGAGCAGGCGGTCGATACCGAACTTCACGGTGCGCAGAACTCCAGCGTAAATGCATCGGGATGGTGGAAATCGGGCTTGCCGGGCGGGTGCAGCAGCGACCAGTAGGACAGTGCGCCCGCCTCGTCCTCGACAACGGCCGCAAGGGCCAGCCGCAGCCGCCGCGCGGCGTCCAGGTCCGGCAGGCCCGCGAGCTCCACGGTCGCGAACAGCTCAAGCCGCGCCGGCCGCAGCTGCACGTGCAGCGTGGGCGCCTGCACCAGGTACACCGCGTTCATGCCGTCACGGTAGCCATCGAAGTGGTAAGCCGCCCAGTCGCCCGCGGGGGAGAAGTTGAACTCGTAGTAGCCCGGCGCTCCCGGGACACTGACAAACGCCTCGAAACAGGTATGGCGCCACAGCTCATCGTGACGTTCGCCGCCGTGCGAGGCGGGCATGCGCAGCCGGGCGGTGTCCGCGTGCAGCGTGTAGTCACACACCAGCACCGCCGGGGCTGCGAGGCGCGCCTCGACGGTCAGTCCCGCGACGGCCTCGGAAGGTGTATCCGGGTGAGCCGCAAGTACCGACCACTGCGCTGCGCTGCCGGTCATGGCCGCCTCAGCGCTCAAGCCAAGCCCGCAGCGCAGCGTTGACGGCCGCGGGACGCTCGATGGTCGAAAGGTGCCCGCACTCGGGCACGACCACGAGCTCAGCGCCGGGGATGTGATCGGCGATCTCGGCGGCGCGCTCCGGGGGGGTGAGCTGGTCGCTGTCACCGACCAGCACCAGCGTCGGGCAGCGGATGTCCTTCAGGGCGGGCCGTGAGTCGATGCGCCCGATGTTGGCGGTCTGTTGCCTGAGGTACCCCGCGACCCCCACCTCCTCACCCATGCGCAGGATCAGCCGGGCGAGGTCGGCGTCGTCATGGCGGCTCGGGTGCACGAGACGGGGGATGAGCGCACCGACCACGCCCGCCAAGGGCCCGCGTGTCGCCAGCTCCATCTGCGCACGCCGCGCCGCGCTGACCTCCGGGGTGTCCGGCTGCGCCGTCGTATCCAGGAGAGCGACCCGGGCCACGCGCTCGGGTGCCTGCCTGAGGATCTCAAAAGAAATGTAGCCCCCCATGGAAAGCCCGACCAGCGCGAAGCGCGGCGGCGCCTCGGCCAGGATGCGCCGCGCCAGCGCGGCCATGCTGTCATCCCGGGTGTGGTTGGCGAGGATCACGGGGCCCTGGGGCCAGAGCATCTCGACCTGCTGCGCGTACATGCGCGCCGACAGCAGCAGTCCGGGAATAAGTACGACGGGCGGGGACTCGCTCACGAGCCGGAGGGTAACATGCGCATATGAGACACCGTATCGCGACGCTCCTCCTCGCCGCCGCTGCGGCGTTCGCCCAAAGTGCAGCGTTCGCCGGCGCATCGCAGCCGCCGCTCGATGAAGCCGCGGCGGGGCGCTTCGCGGCCCTGGCACTCAAGTGCCTGCACCAGGAATACCCGAACCACGTCTCCCTCACGCTCAACAGCGACGCGGACGCGCGCCCGCCGCACCTGCTCACGCCGGCCTTCTACGGCTGCCTCGACTGGCACTCGGACGTGCACGGGCACTGGCTCCTGGTGCGTCTGCTGCGCCGCTACCCGCAGGCCCCGTTCGCCGCCCAGGCACGCGCCGAACTCGCCCGCAGCTTCACGGCGCAGAACATCGCTGCCGAAGCCGCGTACCTGAGAGGCGCCGGCCGGGCCTCCTTCGAGCGACCCTACGGGCTTGCCTGGCTGCTGCAGCTCGGCGCGGAGCTGCGGCGCTGGGACGACCCGGATGCGCGCGCCTGGAGCGCCACGCTCGCCCCGCTGGAAACGGAGGCCGCCGCCCGCATCGCCAGCTGGGTGCCGAAGCTGCACTACCCGATCAGGATCGGCGAGCACGACCAGACCGCCTTCTCATTCGGGCTCGTGTGGGACTGGGCGACGCTCACGCACGATGAATCCATGCTCGCCGTGCTGCGCGACGCGGCCGGGCGCTTCTACCGCAAGGACCGCGACTGTCCGCTCGCCTATGAACCCTCGGGCGAGGACTTCCTGTCACCCTGCATCGCGGAGGCGGACTTCATGCGCCGCGTGCTCGAGCCGCCGGCGTTCGCGGCGTGGCTCTCCGGGTTCCTGCCGCAGATTCCCAGGAATGGCGTCGGTCGCACGTGGCTCGCGCCTGGTGTGGTCACTGACCGCTCGGACCCCAAGCTTGCGCACGTGGACGGACTCAACCTGAGCCGCGCCTGGATGCTGGAGGGCATCGCAGCGGGCCTGCCGCGCGGGGATGCGCGCATCCCCGCGCTCCTCGCGGCGGCGAGACGGCATGCCGAGGCCGCCCTCCCCGCCGTCACGGGCGAGTACTACGAGGGTGGTCACTGGCTCGGCACGTTCGCGGTCTACCTGACGACGCAGGCAGGTCTACAGGCAGCGCAGTGATCCGGGAGCAGGTACCCAGGGGTGTTATCGGACCGAAGTGTCGCATTTTGGGATTTCTGTCATCTAAATAGAGTTAGAGAGCACGGAGCAGCGCAGTGCCAAATTCAGGTTGGAGCTCAGTGGTAACTTACTCCGACCCAATCTCGGCGGAAGCTGCGCTGCCCATTCTCAAAGACGGACGCGTCCCGTGCCGCATCACGTCCGACGCGACTATTCCGGGCTTAGCCTCATTCTTCTCCGTCGAAGTACCGTCTGAACTCCTTCACAGGGCGCGGGTTCTGCTCGACTCGGCGAAGGTTTCGGACGCTGAATTAACTTACCTGGCGACCCAGGAGCTCCCCGGTGACAGTGACGGAAAGTAGCCTCTACTCTCACGCGCCGTGCTCTCTAACAATGCTTCGAGCGGCCTCTAAACCGAGTGTGCGGCGCGACATGAGCGCGCTGCGCTATCTTGCGCTCATGTCGCGTACCGAACTTATGCGGTCGGCCGCTCAAGCTCACCGTTAGGCGTCGATCGTGTCAGCGTCATCGTTTCTCTGGGGTGTGCCTGTTGCTGCGGGCTTTGCGGCCTTGTATTTCGCCTTGGGCGGCCCCGCATTGTGGCGCCGCCGTGAGCGTACCCGTCGCGTCATTGGGCGCATCATCTCACTCCGAGGTGTCGAAGGGCTCGACGGTCGTACTGCGCTCCCCTCCGGTGTTGTCGGTTCTTACGACGCGGATTGGTACGTTGTAACTTTGGATTCCCCGTTGGCCATAGGCTCCGGTGAGGTCCGCACATTGAGGGTGTCGGCGCGGCACGTCGGCTATCCCATCTCTTCAGCTAGCGCCAGAAGCGCGGTAGCTGTAAACGGCGAACTGAGCACCGGTCAACAATTCATAGCATTTGCCCGCGTCGACGCCTAACAATGCTTGGAGCGGCCGTGATACACCAAACGAAATGCGCCGCGAGCACAGTAGGTCATTATGTGCTCGCGTCGCTTATCGAAGGCCCACTGACGGCCGCTCAAGCTCACCGTTAGCGGTCATGAGCTCTGCCCTGCCGAAGTGGACTACGCACCTCTCTTCGGAGATGCAGAAAAAAGGGGTGTCACTTTCCAGTCTCGGGGTGATGGAAACCGCGTGGCCCGTCGATTCTTTTGAAGAAATAGTACGCAGCGCTCTGAGCGCACGATTCGCAGTACTTGGCGGCGACATTCTCACGCGCACCGGCGACTCATTTCGATATACGTACAATAATTGGTCCACTTCCGTGCTTGGAGGTGAGTCCTGGCCCGAATATGTGACACGCAGCTGCGCTGACGCTCAACGCTATCTGGCGAAGTTACGAGGAAGATCAGACTTGTGGTTTACCTTAGTCGCCGCCGACAAACCGAACGCCAGACAACTGGTTGAGGGTTATGACCGCTAACCCTGCACTCCAGGCGTCGCCCCGCCATTGCTTCGCATGCCGGGGTTCCCTCGCTCGAGAAGCCTCGCTCGGCGCGCCTGAGTTCCACCGTTAGACACCCATGATTCGCATCCTGGCACTCCTTGCGCTGGCGTTCGCAGCCCCTGCGTTGGCTGCGGACTCAGTCGTGCTCGGCCACGGCCTCAGCAACTCGTACCTCTCGAAGCGTGAATGCCCCGGAAACTCCGTTTGCCTCGATGCGAAATACGTGTGGGTTCTTCGCGCGAGCCGCACGGTGGCCGGGCCACCCATCCATGGGGATGTCCGCGCCATTGCCACGCAGCACGCCGATGCAACCCAGCAGTTCGTGAGCTCGGTTGAACTCTTTGTACTTCGCCCCATTCACGACGCCGCACTTCGTAAGTCCTCCGGCGCGACTTTCTACCTTATCTCACTCTCACCACGTGATCCTGAGGGCCGCTACTGCTTGAGCGTGAATCCTGAGACCGTTGGGCTACATCTGGCCGTGTCTCAGCCTCACTCCGACGCCGATTCGTATTGCTTCGACGCACGCCTACTATAGGGATGGGTGTCTAACCATGCTTGGAGCGGCCGTGATGTTAAGTGTGGGATGCGCCATGAGCGCGCCGGGCTATCTTGCGCTCATGTCGCGTATCAGAAGCGTGCGGGCGGCCGCTCAAGCTCACCGTTAGAGCGCATGCGCGTTCACCTCACCATACGGGACAAACTGTCCCCGGCTCAGAAACTCGGTGCGATCTATAACCACCTAGTTTCTGACCGCCTGATATTGCTGTGGTTTCACGCTGCATTGGGATTTGTTGCGGTGCTTATGTACGTCGACACATTTGATAACCGACGTCTTCATTGGTGGGCCCGCGTCGCAATTCCGTTGCTGCTAAAAAGCGCCCCCGCATGGATCCCTTACGGGATATCCGCCGCCTACTCGTACACACACGTGAGTCCGCGGCGCGTGGCTGTTTGGCTGCTTGTCGGCGTGCTCCTTGCGGGCACTGTAGGCGTCGGATACCTCTACACAGTGCCAGTGGCATATGACCGCCTGTGGTTGGCCGGTGCCCAAATCGCTCAGACGGCCCTCTACGTATCGGCCGCCCACTTGCTTTTACCGCGCGAACTCGAGAACTAGGGCACATGCGCTCTAACAATGCTTGGAGCGGCCATGATGCGTGAGACTAAATGCGCCGCGAGCACAGAGAAACAGTATGTGCTCGCGTCGCTTAGTGAACTGGGGCTGGCGGCCGCTCAAGCTCACCGTTAGATCACCGGCAAGATGCGCTACTGGTTTCCGCTAGGTCGCACACGATGGTTCCACGCAGCGCTCCACGTGCACTTTTCTGTCATCGTCGCGGCGGTGTTTGTAGCGCTTACCGGCGCTGAGAATCCTGCGTTTGGTGCGGCCACCCTCGCATCTCTTGTTGCCCTGATTCTGCTACACGAATTCGGCCATGCTGCCGTTGCTCATCACTTCGGATATCGGGTGCAATCCATTTGGTTTAGCCTCATCCACGGACGCTGTGTATATGACGCGCCCACGGACGCCTGGGAGCGCTGTCTAATCGCGTGGGGTGGCGTTGCCGCACAGATGGTGGTCGCCGTTCCTCTACTTCTACTCGACTCATTCCTACGGACGCCGCCTTGGATATCGGGCCCAGTTGTACTGATTCTCGGTTACTGGAGCGTCTTCTTGGTGATTTTCAACCTAATCCCGTCGGGTGCCCTTGACGGTGCCACAGCCTGGAGGATCATCCCTCTCTTACGCGGACGATTTCGGGCTTGGCGTGTTGCGCACAATGCGATTCAACGGCATCGACGAGGCCGGTGATCTAACAATGCTTGGAGCGGCCGTGAGGCGTGAGAGTTGTCGCTCCGCGAGCACAGAGCAATATTGTGTGCTCGCTTCGCCTACCAATCCGCAGCTCGCGGCCGCTCAGGCTCACCGTTAGACTGCCGTGAGAGTCATCGAGTCTCACCAAACGCCCGACGGCGCCTTTCGCCTTGTCGTTGTGCAAACCCCCGACGGCGACATTTCTGTCGGCTTCGATGGTTATCCTGCGCATACGCACGGCGACATCCTGGCTTCTCTGTCCGGCCTCCCCATCCAGGCTGCAGTTCGACAGTACGTCGATGCGTTGCTAAACGGCATCGCCATTATTGGCGTCGCTCGGGTTGCTGGGACAATCCGTGACGTGTGGATTGCCGGTGAGCCTCTCCAGAACAAGTACAAGCCGGACGATGAGACCGTTGAATTTAGGTACTGGGATGGCGGACCGGCAGTCTAACAATCGTTGGAGGGGTCCGTGATGCGCGGCAGTCTCGCCGCGGGCGCGGGAAGACTATTGTGCGCCCGCGGCTCCTATTGGACAGAATCGGCCGGCCCCTCAACTTCACCGTTAGACGGCCTATGAAGAATTCTCAGCTCATCGCTTGCTTCGCACTACTAACGCTGGTTCCTCTAAGAGGTGCTTCTGCCGCCACCCAAGACGTGCTTAATGAACTACATGCCTGTCACTCCACCATCCCAGCATCAGGCGACGAGCCCTTTAGCAGTCCATGTGGTTTTAAGACCGACGTTGCAACGTTAAAAAACACGCCTTTAGACCGATTGGTGAGTACCTTGGGCCCGCCGGAAGTCTGCTACGCCGCCGACGGTGACTGGCGGGATCCTGGTAAGGACGGACGGTGCGAGAGCGGTACTGCGCCCGGCTGGAGATTCTTTTACCTGCCTCCTGATTGGATGGGGGGCGGCGCATGGTTTCTATGCCACCTAGACTCCAAGAGTCTCTGCTCCAAGCCATTTTGGCGTGGGACTAAGTAGTTGCGCGGACGGCCGTCTAACCACCGCTTGTAGCGGCCGTGAGAGCTGAAGTGGCGCGCCATGGGCGCCGGATCTATTTTGCGCGCATGGCGCGCGATCCTAAGCAGCGGCCGGCCGCTCAAGCTCATCGTTAGGCCGCTGATTTTTGGGGGGCCTCCCATTTCTTGACAGATCATATTTGGTATAGGCATCATGTGACATGTGGCGCATCGAGGAGCATCGCCGTATCGCGAAACAACTGGCTTCGGCGCCGATAGAGATTCAGAAGCGATATGAGAAGTGGCTGGACGTCGCCACGATTTCCGGACCTCCTGGGCTTAGAGCCCTGCGCGGACTGCACGACGAGTCCCTGTCCGGGGTTTGGAGCGGTTACCGCTCGTCTCGATTGAACATCCAGTATCGGGTCATATATCGCGTCGTCGCCGCAGATCAGCTATTTCAGGTTATTGAAGTAACGCCACACGAGTACAGGAAACGCTGATATGAGCCAGTTCCGCCCGGCTAAGCGTCGTATCGAGGTTTCGGTTGGTGAGTCCGTTCGCATCCTGCGAGAGCTCCAGGAACTAAGCCAGAATCGGCTCAGTGAGCTCACTGGGATTCCACAGACCACGATCTCCGCTATAGAGAACGATCGTGTGCGCCTGGGGGTCGAAAGGGCAAAGGTCTTGGCTCGTGCTCTGAAGTGCCACCCTGCTGTCTTGGTATTTCCGGGGTGGGACGTAGAGCACCAATCAGCGGCCTAACAAACGCTCGAGCGGCCGTGAGGAGTGAGATAGGTCGCGACGCGAGCACAGAGACGAATTGTATGCTCGCGTCGCTTATACGACGGCGCCGGCCGGCCGCTCAGCTTCACCGTTAGGCGCCATTAGGAGACGCACTTGCGCACATTCATTGCTGCGGCAATCGCGATCGCCGTCTCTACCGCAGTGTTTGGCGCCGAGGAGCCGCCTCGCTCCTATTCGGCTGCACGGGTACTCTGGGAGCACACAAAGGGCAACGGCGAGTATCAAGCGTACGCGTCCGAGTTTGCTCAGTACAACAATCACTTCCACTTGGATAGTAAGGACGGGTGCTACACCCTAGGATCAGAGTCTGTAGGGCTGATGCTGGTTATTACACGACCCGACGGCGCGGAGTATGCACTGGTGGAGAATGTCCTTTCGGACGTCGACACGCCCAAAGCGCGTTGCTTCATAAAGACATATCGCGGGCTCCGGACGAAAGTCCCCCCGTTCCTCCCTTTCGTGCTCCAGATGGCCATGGGGTAGTGCTCTCGGCGCCTAACAATGCTTGGAGCGGCCATGATGCGTGAGACTGTGCCCGCCGCGAGCACAGAGAGACAGTATGTGCTCGCGGCGCTTATCCAATCCCGGCGGCCGGCCGCTCAAGCTCACCGTTGGGAGCCGATTTGCGGCGCTTCTCCACACTTCTAACCCTCGGGCTCCTGGTCTCTCAACTGGCGGCGGCCGACACCTCAATCCCACTAGCAATCTCGGGACACACTACGGCGGGCTCTGTGGCAGTGGCGGGAATCCGCAGCTTCTTTACAGGTCTTGGCCCAATTCTCGGCTGTTCGCACTTCGATTCTCTGCTCGCAGGGGACGTCCCTGTTGAGCTTCGATCGAGGGCGGACTCGTTTGAGATACCCGCGTCGGTGCTGCCACCAGACGAGCCAAGCCACGTGGAAATGTGGACGGCCTTTGGTTGCGGCCACTCCACTCGAGTATTGGTTAAGCTTTGGTACGGCCCCGACGGGCAGGAAAGATTCGCTTTTAGCCCAGTCGATGGTTTGCCAACGGCTCCTAACCCACGCTTGGAGCGGCCGTGATGTTAACTGTGCGGCGCGCCATGAGCGCGCTGCGCTATCTTGCGCTCATGGCGCGTTCTGAACCGATGCAGCCGGCCGCTCAAGCTCACCGTTAGAGGGCAGCAATCATGCGCATCACAGCACTCACTATCTTGGCGCTAGTTGCGAGTCCGGCAATTGCGGGACCCTCAGCATGCCCATACAAAACGGCTTCGATGTATGAGCATCTACTAACACCGGATCAACGCAAAGCGGCCTTTGACGGACAGCAGAATGGCGACCCCGTAGTTGACGAATTGGCTCCTCGCATCAAGAGCATGATGCATCCTTCGGCTACACCGATAGGTGAGAAGTCGATAACTTGGGAGCAGTCTCGAGCTCTCATCTTGCTGGGGCTAATCCGAAGCACATTCGAGTTTGGAGACGGTTCGGTGGTATTGGTGGCCCTTAGTGGCTCTAGCTACCGGACTAAGCCACCTTCCACTCGGGCTCTGTGGGCTGTCTTGGATTCCGTCGACCCCTGCCTGTTGTTTATTTCACGAGCTGTCGTGGCGGTCGCTAGCAATCGCTCGAGCGGCCGTGAAAGGTAGTCTGATGCGCCGAGCGCGCAGGAACTATTGTGCACGCTCGGCGCAGACTCGTCGCATGGCTGCGGCCGCTCGGCTTCACCGTTAGCCGACATGAAACCTTCGTATACATTCTCCGCGGATTGGGCTTTCTACCGAACGGCATTTGCTCGCTACCGCGCACAAAATCAGCGGCGGTACGTAGCCCTAGGCGTCTCAGCTTTATTGGGAACGATTCTGCTCGTCGCTTGGCTTTACGGACAACGTACCGGCGCTTTTTGGACGCCGATACCGGAGTTCGCGCTGATTGGCGCGGTAGTCAGCGGTAGCACGTCATACGCCATCGCCAAAGCCCTCTTGACGCGACGTTTCAAGCGATCACCAAGTTATGGCGCCACCGTAACCGTAAGTCTGGAGGACGACGGACTTCACGCCACTGAGCCACTCGCCCAAACGACATTGGCGTGGGGTGCCTTCACGCGTGTCGCGCGCTTTCCCGACGGCATGCTGTTCATTCGCGGTCGGGTGATACGTTGGCTACCTGACGCTGCATTGCAGAACTCAACACCCGAGGAGGCGCTCGCCTTCGTGCGAACTAAAGTCGAGGTCACCGTTGTCGGCTAACCTACGCTTGGAGCGGCCGTGAGACTTGAGCAGGATGCGCCGCGAGCGCTACGTGATTCTGCGCTCGCGGCGCAAATTGGACAGCGACGGTCGGCCGCTCAAGCTCACGGTTAGATGACTATGAAACCCATCGGCTTAGTTCTGCTTTCCTTGCTGGCAGCAGCGGCAGTTCACGCTGCTTCACTCAAATGGCTCGATGTCGCACTTGTCCCGGGGTGGAGTGGCCCGGGGTCGCAGGCCTCCGGACCAACGCAGGAGATATTCAATTCCATTCACACGCAAGCCGAATGGGCCGCTTTGTGGCAGACGCTTGAGACAACTCGCATAGGACGCCAGAAGGCACCACCTCCTGTGGACTTGAGCAAACACACCATGATCGTTGCTGCGTTGGGTACGCGCCGTACGGGCGGTTATTCCGTTCTAATCCAGTACGTGCTAGACGACGGGACTGCGGTGCACGTTTCACTACTGGAAGTGCGACCCGGGCCTACCTGTACCGTGGCAACGACACTCACATATCCAATTACCCTTGCGCTCATTCCTCGCACCGACCGCCCAGTCAAGTTTGAGCGCGAGTTTGCTGATCTCGATTGCAACGCCGCGAGACATGCGGGATGAAAGCGTCATCTAACCCACGCTTGGAGCGGCCGTGAGAGCTGAAGTGGCGCGTCATGCGCGCGGGGGGCATTTTGCGCGCGTGGCGCGCGATCTACCGCGGCGGTCGGCGGCTCGGCTTCATCGTTGGGCCGCAGGAGGACCACCATCATGAGAAGCATCTGGACGATCATTGGCGTTAGGGACGTGCCTCGCAGCTTTAAGTGGTACCAGGCATTGCTTGGCCTGCCGGAAACGACTCCTGCCCACGACTACTTCGGTCAAATCCTCGACTCGGATGGAACGGTCCTGCTCTGTCTTCACGAGTGGGGATCCCACGAGCATCCTTCCTTGATGAGCCCCGATCATGCGACTCCTGGTAATGGCCTCATTTTATTTTTCCGCGTCGAAGACTTTGATATTGCGCTGCAAAGCGCACGCGCTCTGGTCTCGCAACTAGAGGAGGAACCCCATGTGAACCAGAACACCGGGACTCCAGAATTCGCCCTCCGAGATCCGGACGGGTATTACGTCATGATCAGTGCGCTTTCCGCGGCCTAGCAACGCCTGGAGCGGCGGTGGCACATGAGACTCTCGGCGCCAAATGACGCGGACGGCCGCTCAAGCTCACCGTTAGGGGCTGCCTATGTTCAGGGTGTCCGTTACACAGTTCAGAATCGTATGCATCATCGCCTTCGCCGGCCTTCTGCTCGCGCAGTTACCAGGATTCGGCCTGATCTCATTCAGTGACGGAGTCAGAACCGCCCGCAGATGGATGCACTTTGAAGCTGCGATTACGGGCTGGCATTTCTGGCTGTACGGCATCGTTTACTGGGCCCTTCTCCTGATTGGTCTGGTAGGTATGCTCAACTTCTGGCGCTTCGCTCGTTGGTGCCTGTTGGCGGCTTTAGCAGGTGCCATTCTGATGCGACCGTTTATGGGTTTATCCGTCTACTCGACATACGAAGCTGTCTTGGGCAGCGTCGTTGGCTATTGCTGTGTATGGCTGGTAACCATGAGCTTCTGGTCGCCCATGGCCGATCGTTTCAAAGGCGGCTGGGACAACTGATTGCTTCCCTTGCCCAAGTCTGGAGCGGCCGTGATACCTCAGACAAAGAGCGCTTCGAGCGCCGTGAACCAGTGTGTATGCGCGTCGCTTGGTCAACGGCGACCCACGGCCGCTCGAGCTCACCGCTAGACGTCACGAGGCTCCTCATGCGAATTACCGTGGAACCGATCGGATACGTCTCCTCTTCGCGCGCGGCTGCGGAGGACGACCGCTGGGACGCTGAAATCAGTACGATCCGCCTCCTGCCAGAATATGGCCCCGAATCTCTGCTGGGCCTATCGGACTTCTCTCACGTCGAGGTCCTCTACCACTTCCACAAGGTGGATGCATCTCGTGTCATCAAGGGCGCCCGGCATCCACGGGGCAACCTCTCGTGGCCGCTCACGGGCATCTTCGCGCAGCGCGGCAAGAACCGCCCTAATCGGCTCGCAACGACTGTCTGCCGACTGATTCGGGTTGAGGGCATGGTATTGCGCGTATCCGGGCTGGATGCCATCGATGGAACGCCGGTGCTGGATGTTAAGCCGGTGATGAAGGAGTTTCTGCCTCGGGACTCCGTGACGCAGCCCGAGTGGTCGCATGAACTGATGAAGGACTACTGGAACCAGGAGCCTCCAACGCCATCCGACACGTGCGCGCAGGGGACCCGCACTCAGCGTTAGACATCGGCCGCGCGGCGGCATATAACTCGCGCGGGCCAGCTCGCGAGGTCACTGGAATGACACTCCATCGCATCACGCGATCCCCTGATGACTGCCCACCCCGGGGAGCGGGCATGAGCTCCAGCTGGCTGCCTCGTGCGCGCTGGGATGGCGGCAGTGGCACGGCAGAACCCCGCCCCTGGTGGCCCGCTTTCCGGCTTCCTTTGCTCATCGTGCTCTGCATCCTCGGCGCGGCCGGGCAGGCCCGTGCCGAGACGTGGGTGCTGCTCAGGAGCGGTGCCTTCGCCCTGGACCCGCAGACTCTCGCCCGTATCCAGTCTTCCCTCCATGCCGCCGTTACCTCTGCCGCAGCGACGCAGGCGCGACAGCTGCCGGATTGGAGCGGGTACACTCTTCAATACCAGCCGCAGCTCGTCATGGGAGTACGGATCGTCGTGATCCGGGGTGCATGCACGGTTCCTGCGGGGGTCGATCTGAGTAAGGACTTCTACGATGTGCCGGGTGGTGGGGAGTGCTACTTCGCGGTGGCTTACGAGGTCGGCTCTGGCAGCTTCTCGAATGTGGCATTCAATGGTGCCCCCTAGTCTTCCGTTCGCAGCGCCCTCTGGAGGCGCGCGATGGCCTGCGCTGCTGGTTGCCATGGCGCTCGGCTGCCCGTGCGCCCTGGCTCAATCCCCGACGCCGGCACAAATCGCCGAAGTTGAAAGTGCCGTTGCTCCCTACGTCAGGGGCGCCCAGGCGACTTATCCGGCAGCCCGGGCGAGGTTCGTGGCCGGGCTGCCGGCCGGGCAGACCTTTTACGTCGTGACACGCGTTGCGGATCCGAACGGACACGCAGAGCAGGCGTTCATCCGTGTACAGGCCATCGAGGGGGACTCGATCCGCGGGATCATTTCATCCCCGCTTCGCTCCGTCGGGGGATTCACCGCCGGACAGTCGTACACCTTCAAGGAGACCGAGCTCATCGACTGGGTGATCACGAAACCCGATGGCTCCGAGGAAGGCAACGTGGTGGGGAAGTTCCTCGACACTTACAAGCCATGAAGGCTGCCGCCACCCATCGCGCGGACCTGCAGGAGCGCGCCTCGTGCTGCCTGCCTGAATGGTCGCGCGATCAGGAAGAGACTTTTATTGTGCCGCCCGCGCGCTGCCTGGTGCGGAGCGCGGGCCGCCGGGAGGTTCCTCGATGCTGCGTCTTGCGTTGACCATTGCCTTCCTTGCGGTGCTCCCGGCGACTCAGGCGGCGAGCCCGCGTTGCGACGGCCCGGAGAACTGGGCCGCAGGGATGGCGCAGGCCACCCTGAAGAACGCCGGGCTCCTGAACCCCGGCGAGATCGATTTCCCCAAGACCAGGGTCATGAGGATCGCCTCGGAGAAGATCGGCAAGGACCTGTACCGCCAGGTGCATCGCATCATCTACACGAAGACCTCCGGGGGAACCCTCGAGGTGATCGCCGTGAACGATGCCTCCCACACCGAGTGCTCCGAGAGCGGGGTCGAGATCTTCGTCGTCGGGCAGCACTTCCCGGCATCACCATGACGCGCGCCCGGGCTCACCGGTAACCACGATGCGCGGCGGCGGCCCTCGCGGACGCCCGCCGCGCATCACCCTTAGGGACGGAGGCACATCGTGACGAATCCTGCCGAAGTGTTCCCCATCGAGGGGGGTTGCGACTGCCGCGCCGTGCGCTACCGCATGCTCACGGCGCCGCTGTTCGTTCACTGCTGCCACTGCCGGTGGTGCCAGCGCGAATCCGGTGCGGCGTTCGCGCTGAATGCCCTGATCGAGACGGACCGCGTGGCGAGCCTCGGGCGTGCACCGGAGCTCGTGCAGACCCCGTCCAACAGCGGCAAGGGACAGGCCATCGCGCGCTGCACGAGGTGCCGGGTTGCGCTGTGGAGCCACTACGCCGGGGCGGGCCCGGTCTTGAGCTTCGTGCGAGTGGGCACGCTCGACAACCCGGATCTGCTGCCCCCGGACATCCACATCTTCACCGCTTCCAAGCAGCCGTGGATCCTCATTCCGGATGGCACGCCTGCGGTCGCCGAGTACTACGACCGCGAGCAGCACTGGCCCGCTGCGAGTCTTGCGCGCCGCGAAGCCCTGCAGCCCCTCATCAAGGCCTACCAGTCCGGCCGCGCCAAGTGATCCGCGGCTGATGGTGAGCACTCGTGCCTTGCACGAACGGGACGCGCAGCAGGTGCTCGCCATCAACCGCGACAGCCGGCCCGGCGTCGCGCCGCTCGGGGCGGCGGAACTGTCGCGCCTGATGTCCCTGCCGCACGAGCACCGGGTCGCCACGCGCGGCGCCGCCCTCGCGGGCTACCTGCTGGCTTTCCACCGGGGAGCGCCGTATGACGGGGAGGAGTTCCTGGCCTTCGGCCGGTTCTTCACCGGGCCTTACCTCTACGTCGACCAGGTGGCGGTGGCGCCCGCGTTCCGCGATACCGGGGTCGGCCGCAGCCTGTACGAGGCGATCGAGTCGGCCGCCGCGCTGCGGGGCACGGACGTGCTGTGCTGCGAGGTGAATCTCGCGCCACCAAACCCGGGCTCGCAGGCTTTTCACCGCAGGCTCGGCTTCGCTCCGGTGGCCACGCTTGCGACCCGGGACGGGCGGTACGTGGAGCTGCTGGCGAAGACCCTGCGCGCGTGAATCACCCGCGCTGCTCGAGCGGCCCGTGGCGCGACGCGGCAAGTTGGTATCATTTTGGCACCCGGCTTCCGTTGTGAGAAAACCCATGGCCAAGGCATATTGGATCACCGCCTACCGCTCCATCCGTGACCCGGAGGCTCTCGCGGCTTACGCCAAGATCGCCGGCCCGGCACTGCAGGCCGCCGGCGGCCGCTTCCTGGCGCGCGGGCTCCCGGCCCACGTGTACGAGGGGGGCCTGGCCGAGCGCACCGTGCTCATCGAGTTCGAAAGCGTCGCGCAGGCCATCGCGGCGCACGACAGTCCCGGCTACCAGCAGGCACTGCGCGCACTCGCCGGCGGGGCCGAGCGTGACCTGCGCATCATCGAGGGCGTCCCGTAACGGCGGCTGCGTGCTCACGCGGGTGACTCGCTTTTCGCCGCCAGGAACATGCCGAGGTTCGTAGCCCTGTTGCGGGGTGTCAACGTCGGCGGCGCGAAGCGCGTGCCGATGGCGCAGTTGCGCGCGCTGCTCTCGGATCTCGGCTACACCGGGGTTGCCACCCTGCTCAACAGCGGCAACGCGGTATTCGGCGCCGCCAGGGGCACCCCGGCGAGCCATGCGGCGCAAATCGCCGGCGCCATCCGCGCGCGGCTGAAGCTCGAGGTGCCGGTTGTCGTGCGCTCGGCCCGGGAATTTTCAGCAGTGATCGCCGAGAATCCGATCCCGGCCCGGGAACCGGACCACTCGCGCTTCCTCGTGACGTTCGTGCAGGACACGAAAGTGCTCGGCGACTGGGCATCCATAGCGGCGCAGGTGCTACCCCCCGAGCAGTTCGCCGTCGGCAAGAGCGCGGCGTACCTGCTGTGCGCGAACGGCATACTGGAAAGCAGGGCCTGGGCGCTGCTCCTGAAGAAGGCCGGCGGCTCGACCACGACCCGCAACTGGGCCACGGTGCTCAAGCTTCAGGCCCTGGCGGGCGCGCGTGACGCCTGAGGCATGCGCGGCCGAACGCCGGCGCGGGCAAGCCCGATGCAGAGCCTGCGTTCCGACCGTGCGCGCAGCGCTGCCCGCACTCGTGGCCGCCTCAGGCCTCGCGGTGCCCCCGGCGCTGGCCGAGGGGCCCGATGCCTTGGGCGGGCCGCCGCCCTTCAGCCTGGAAGTGGCTCACTCTTACTACCCTGCCGCGGCGAAGCAGCGCGGCCTCACCGGCCGCGTGGGCCTGACCTTGAGCATCGATGCCCACGGCCGCGCCAGCAACATCGTGGTGGTGGAGTCGGCCGGCAAGATCCTCGATGACTCCGCCCGGCACCTGCTGGCGGACGAGCGCTTTGAAGTACCGGCGGACTGGGTGGCGAACGGTGGGCCTGAGAGAACTTATGCCTTCGGCGTGATATTCGAGCTCTCGGACAAGCCCAAGGTCCCGGCCTTCGGGGACGACCGCCCGACCATCGTGGTGACGGCCCGCCCGCCGCCAGGCGTTTAGCCGGGCGCGGGAACGTGAGGGGCGCAGCGGCGCCTCGCCCCGGCTGGCACGCCGGCTTTCGTTGCAGTATCTTTTCGCGGCCCGACCGCCGGCATCGTCCCGACACATCCTGTGCCCAACCTGCAGTACCCAAGCCGGATACCGGAGTAGCTGAGCCACGGAGCGGCTGTGGGACCGGACACTTCAACACCCGCCACGATCTTGCGGCGCTCACCTCCCGGGCAGCGCGGTGCAGCGGCGGCCCGGTCGCACGGCTGAGCGCATGCTGTTGCGCGCGGTCACGGCCTTCATCGCGTTGCCCGGACTCACCGGGTACCTGATCCCGGCCCTCATCGGCATCGCCACCCACCAGGTGGCCCACCACCAGTTGCCGGCCGTGGCGCTGATTGCGACGGGGACCTGCGTGCTCGTGTGGAGCGTGCGCGAGTTCTACGTCACCGGCCGCGGCACCCTCGCCCCCTGGGCGCGGCCCACACGCCTCGTCACCACCGGACCGTACCGGCTGACCCGCAACCCCATGTACCTGTGCGTCGCGTTCGTGCTGGCGGGGTGGTGCACGCTGTGGGACTCGACCGGGCTGCGCATCTACGCGGTGGTGACGCTGTGCATCCTGTTCACGCGCGTACTGTGGCTCGAGGAGCGCTGGGTGGCGCGCGAGTTCGGCGTCCAGTGGGATGCCTACCGGGCGCGCACGCCGCGCTGGCTGCTGTGAACCCGGCTGATATGCGCAGGCTGCGCGGCTACCGTCGGCGTGCGGCAGCGGCTACCCGTCGCGCCTCGCGTCACCCGCAGCGAGCCGGGGTTGTGAGCCTGTTCCGGGTCAGGCCCATCATCGCAGCGTGCAGCACCCCCGGCGGGTGCAGTTCCGCCAACTCGCCGGTCATCATCGACAGGCTGACGGTGAGCGCGGGTCACACCGGCTGCGTGCCTGAGTCCATCGACATCGCGAACGTGAAGGCCGCCCGCGACGGCAGCGGCACCTGGAACGCCAGCTGCGGCGGCAAGGCGTACCTGTGCTGCGCGGTCGCCACGGGCGGGCACTCCGAGTCCTACAGCCGCGCGCCGGCCGTGCAGTAGCAGACACTTCCCGTCATGCCGCTCCTCTTTTCGTACGGCACGCTGCAGCAGCCGGACGTGCAGCGCGCCACGTTCGGCAGGCTCCTCGATGGCACCACCGATGCCCTGGTCGGGTTCGAGGAAACCCTGGTGCGCATCGAGGACCAGGCGGTACTCGCCACGAGCGGCCGGACCCACCACCCCATCATCCGCCCCTGTGGGGATGACACGAGCCGGGTGCCGGGGATGGTGTTCGAGATCACCGAGGAGGAACTCGGCCGTGCCGACCGCTACGAGGTCGCCGCTTACCGGCGCATCGCAGTGACGCTCGCCTCCGGACGCCAGGCCTGGGTCTATGTCGACGCGCGGGCGACGGGCGGAGCCTGAGGGACGGTAACCCGCCGGCGGGCGTCGCGGCACCGCGATAAAATGGCTTTCGCGGGCCGCCTCCCGCAAAGACCACTGGCGAGGAACCCGTGCCGAAACTCTACGTCCGCAGCTTCGCAGTCTCGATCGACGGCTACGGCGCAGGCCTGGGGCAGGATCTCGAGAATCCCATCGGGGCGCGCGGCCTCGAGCTCATGGAGTGGTTCTTCCACACCCGCACCTGGCGCAGCATGCACGGCCAGGAGGGCGGCGAGACGGGCACCGACAACGACATCGCCGGTCTCGGGTTCGCCGGCATCGGCGCCTGGATCCTCGGCCGCAACATGTTCGGCCCGGTGCGCGGCGCGTGGCCGGATGAGAGCTGGAAGGGCTGGTGGGGTCCTGAACCTCCCTATCACGTGCCGGTGTTCGTGCTGACCCACCACGCGCGCGCACCGCTCGTCATGGAAGGCGGCACCGTGTTCCATTTCGTGACCGGCGGGATCCATGCAGCTCTCAAGGCCGCCCGGGATGCCGCCGGCACCCAGGACGTGCGCCTGGGCGGGGGCGTCGCCACCATCCGCCAGTTCCTTGAGGCCGGCCTCATCGACGAGCTGCACCTGGCACAGCGCCCCGTGCTGCTCGGGCGCGGGGAATCGCTGCTGCAGGGCATCGACACGCATGCCCTCGGCTACGAGTGCGCCCGCTACGTGCAGGGCGAGCGCGCCAGCCACGTGTTCCTGCGACGCCGCGGCGCATGAAGGAGCACTTCGCGCTGATGGCGGACTACAACGCCTGGGCGAACCTGCGGCTGTATCGCATGGCCTCAGGCCTGCCCGCTGCGGACTACCGCCGCCCCTCGGGCGCCTACTTCGGCAGCCTGCACGGCACGCTGAACCACCTCCTGGTCGCCGACCGCATCTGGCTGCACCGCCTCACCGGCAGCGGCACCCAGCCGCGCGCGCTCAACGAGATCCTGTTCGAGGACTTCGGCCAGCTGCGCGCCGCGCGCGCGGCCGAGGACAGCCGCCTCGTGGAGTACGTCGGCTCCCTGAGCGGGGCAGCGCTCGAGGAGGAGTGGGACTACCGCACGCTCAGCGGCGCGCCGCAGCGCCAGCGGCGGCGCGACATCCTCGCCCACCTGTTCAATCACCAGACGCACCACCGCGGCCAGGCGCACGCCCAGCTCACGAGCGTCGGGGTGCGCGAGCCCGAGCCGCTCGACCTGCTCATCCTGCAGCGCGAGCGCGGCGGCCGCTGAGCGCGCGTCCCGCTCGCATCGTCGCCCGCGAACTTGACGGGACCGGCGGTTGGCTCTTTGATAGGGACAGTCATTCCAGGCCGTCGAAAAGGCAGAACAACATGTACGGGCATCATTACTACGGGTGGGGGCCCTTCGGGCTCATCGGGGCGATCATCTTCGTGATCCCGGTCTGGCAGATCGCCAAGCGCGCCGGGCACAACCCCTGGATCAGCCTCCTGAGCCTCGTGCCCCTGGTCAACGTGATCTTCGCCTACTGGCTGGCCTTCGGCACCTGGCCTGCGCTCAAGGGCACGCCCGCCGCCACACCCTGAAAGTGCCGCGCGGCTGACAAGCCCGGCGGCGAGTCACAGGAGATGCCCATGTCCGCGTATGAGCTCGCGCAGCTGAACATCGGCATCATCAAGGGGCCGATGGATTCCCCGCTCATGGCGGACTTCGCCGCCGCGCTGGCGCGCATCAACGCCCTCGCGGAGCGCTCGCCCGGCTACCTGTGGCGCCTGCAGACCGAGGACGGGGATGCCACCGCGATCCGCCCGTTCGAGAACGAGAACCTGCTGGTCAACATGTCGGTGTGGCGGGACGTCGATTCGCTCAGGCGCTACGTGTACCACTCCGAACACGTGGACCTGATGCGCCGCCGGCGCGAGTTCTTCGAGCGCATGCCGCAGGCGTTCCTGGTGCTGTGGTGGGTGCCGCGCGGACACCGCCCGGACATCGCCGAGGCGATGGCGCGGCTTGAGCTGCTGCGCGAGCGCGGCAGCGGCCCTCGCGCCTTCACCTTCCGCGAGGCCTGGCCGCCCCCGGATGCGGCACCGGCGGGGACGGGAGTCGACTTCGGCGATGAGTGCCCGAGTACCTAGGCGAGCGCGGCGCGCAGCTCCAGCGTCAGATCCCCGACGTCCTCGACGCCCACCGACAGCCGGATCAGGCCCGGGCCGATCCCGAGCGCCTCGCGCGTGCCTTCGGGAAGGGAAGCGTGCGTCATGATCGCCGGGTGCTCGATCAGGCTCTCGACCCCCCCCAGGCTCTCGGCGAGCGAGAAGAGGTGGCAGCGCTCGAGTGCGCGCCGCGCGGCATCGAGCCCGCCGCGCAGCACCGCCGTGACGATGCCGCCGCCCCCGCCTGGCATCTGGCGCCGCGCGAGCGCGTGCTGCGGGTGGCTGGCGAGGCCTGGGTAGTAGACGCGCTCGACGCCCGGGTGGGCCTCGAGGAACTGCGCCACGGCGAGGGCATTGCTGCAGTGCCGCTCCATGCGCAGTGCCAGCGTCTTGATCCCGCGCAGCGTCAGGAAGGAGTCGAACGGCCCGGGCACGGCACCGAGGGCGTTCTGCAGGTAGCCGATGCGCTCGGCGAGCTCACCGCGCTCGCGCACGATAGCGGCCCCGCCGATCGAGTCGGAGTGGCCGTTCAGGAACTTGGTCGTCGAGTGCATGACGATGTCGAAGCCGTGCCCGAGCGGGCGCTGCAGGAAGGGCGTCGCGAAGGTGTTGTCGCACACGGTGAGGATGCCGCGGCGGCGGGCGAGGTCGGCCACGGCGGTGAGGTCCACGAGCTTCAGCAGCGGGTTGGTCGGCGTCTCCACCCAGATGAGCCGGGTCTCGGGCCGCAGGGCGCTGCCGAGCGCGGCCGGGTCGGAGAGGTCCACGAACGAGACCTTGAGGCCCGCCGAGCGCTTGCGCACGTTCTCGAACAGGCGGTAGCTGCCGCCGTAGAGGTCGTGCATCGCCACGATGTGGGAGCCGGCATCCAGCAGCTCGAGCAGCGTGGCGCTCGCGGCCATGCCGGAGGCAAAGGCGAACGCGGCCGCCCCGCCCTCGAGGTTCGCGAGCGCAGCCTGCAGCGCGTCGCGCGTCGGGTTGTGGGTGCGTGAGTACTCATAGCCCTGGTGCACGCCCGGGCTCGACTGCACGTAGGTCGAGGTCGCGTAGATGGGCGGCATCACCGCCCCGGTGAGCGGGTCGGGGCGCTGCCCGCCATGGATCACCCGGGTGGCGAAGGCGAGAGCCTCGGTCTCATGGGTCATGCGGCAGTCACCTCGGATCTGGATTGGCCGGAATATCGCTCACTGCCGGCGGCGCAGCCAGTTGAGCAGGTCGATGCGCGTGATCAGCCCCTGGAACTCCTGGCCGTGCATGACGATCGCCACCATGCCGCGCTTGAAGATCTCCATCAGCTGCGCGACCGAGGCGTCCGCGGGCACCGTCACGAGGTGGCTCGCCATCGCGCGCGTCACCGGCTCGCTGAAGTGCTGGGGATTCTCGAGCACCTCCACGAGGATGTCCTCCTCGTCGACGATGCCGACGATGCGCCCGTCCTGCATCACCGGGATCTGCGAGACGTCGTAGAGCTTCATGCGGCGGTAGGCGGCCATCACGGTCTCGGTGGCGTTGACGGTGATGGCGGCGCGCTCGGTGTGCCGCCGCGCGATGAGGTCGCGCAGGTCCCCGAGCTCGGCGCGCTCGGAGAACCCCTGGTCGAGCATCCAGTAGTCGTTGTAGACCTTGGAGAGGTACTTGTTGCCGCTGTCGCACACGAAGGTCACGACGCGCCGCCTGGTCTTCTGCGCGCGGCAGTAACGCAGCGCCGCCGCGAGCAACGTCCCGGTGGAGGTGCCGGCGATCACCCCTTCCTTCTTCAGCAGCTCGCGGCAGGTGCGGAACGCCTCTGCGTCCGGGATGGAGAGCGCCTGCGACACGCGCGAGAAGTCCCCGACCGGGGGCACCGAGTCCCCGCCGATGCCCTCCACGAGCCAGGGCGTCATGTGCTCGGGGAGCTTGCCGGTGGTCGCGTAGCTGGCCAGGCCCGAGCCCTGGGGGTCGGCGAGCACCAGCTCGACCTTCGGGTCGGTGCGCGCGAAGAAGTGGGTGAGCCCGGCAAGCGTGCCGCCGGTGCCGGCGCCGCAGATGACGGCATCGAGGCGCCCGCCCATCTGTTCCCAGATCTCGGGTGCGGTGGTTTCCTCGTGCGCCAGGGCATTGGCGGGGCTGCCGAACTGGTTGACGAAGTAGGCGTTGGGCATCTCGCGCGCCAGGCGCTCGGCGGTGTCGCGGTAGTACTCCGGGTGCCCCTTGCTGACGTCCGAGCGCGTCATCACCACTTCCGCACCCATCGCCTTGAGGTGGAAGATCTTCTCCTGGCTCATCTTGTCCGGGATCACGAGGAGCAGCCGGTAGCCCTTCTGCCCGGCCACCAGCGCAAGCCCCAGTCCCGTGTTGCCGGCGGTGGCCTCGACCAGCGTCATGCCGGGCTTGAGCTTGCCGGCGCGCTCGGCCTCCTGGATGAGGTAGAGCCCGACGCGGTCCTTGATGGAGCCGCCCGGGTTCTGGTTCTCGAGCTTCAGGAACAGCTCGCAGGGCCCGGTATCGATGCGGCGCACGGCCATGAGCGGCGTGTTGCCGATCATCTCCAGCACGTTGCTATAGGTGGGGGGTGGCGCCATGGGGTAGGGCTTTGCGCGAAGGGACAGGCGCGGATTGTACGCAAGCGGGCGCCGCCGCGCGCAGTCGCACCCCTTCAGGCTGCGGCGATGATCATTCCTGCGCCCACCCAGCCGCGCAGGAAGGTGGCCGCCGCAAGCGGCGCCTCATCGTCCCCGACCGCCGCGCACAAAAGCTCGCACAGCTCCCCGAACGGCCAGCCGCTGCGCGCGGCATCCAGGGCCTGCGCCTCGGTCACGCTGAGCGAACGGAAATAGGTGCCGAGCCCCTCGCGCCACAGCAGCCACGCGGTAGGCTCGGCGCTGACCGCGGCGGCGGGGCGCTCGGAGCCCTCGGTGAGCGCCTGCCATACCTGCGGTGCGTTCCACGCAAGATCGAGGCGCGTGACGCTCGGGTGCCACTGGAAGCGCAACTGTGCCCAGGCATCGGGCTCGACCCGCGCCAGCGCCGCGGCCGCCAGCGGCGTGGCGTCGGCGGCATCGAACACCGTGGTCATCGCCCACTCCCAGCGCGCCAGATCCGCAAGCAGCGGCGCCGCGGCGTAGCGCTCCTCGGCGGCAAGGAAGGCCGCCAGGTCCTCCCCGTAGTAGCGGATGGAGAAGTAGGGTGAATCGTGGCTCGCGACATAGGCCTGCGCGAGCTCCTCGAAGTCCTCATCGAGCAGCTTCGCGAGGGCCGAGTAATTGGCGGCGAGGGCCTCGGCGAGCCGCCCGCGGTAGGCGCCGCCGTAGATGCCAAGGCGCGTCGCCACCGGCACCCGCGCCGTGCCCGTGACGCGCGCCTCGATGGCAGGATCCCCGCGCAGCAGGTACTGCTGGAAGTCGCCCTGCAGGGCGGCGAGCCCGGTCACGAGGCCACCGCCCGAGGCGTGAGTGCGCCGGGGCGCGCGTGCCCGGCGAGCAGCGCCGCCGCACTCACCGCGCGCGCCTGCTCGAGTTCGGCGCACAGCTCCTCGAGCGGCGGGATGTGGTCGTCGCGCTCGATCATGGTCGAGACCTCGCCGAAGCGGCGCACGGCGTGCGCATAGAGCCGCCACACCGGGTCCGGGACCGGGTGGTCGTGCGTGTCCACCAGGTACTCGCCGTGGTTCTCGTGCCCTGCGAGGTGGATCTGCTGCACGCGAGCGGCAGGGATCGCGTCGAGGTAGGCCTGCGGGTCGAACTCGTGGTTGATCGCGCTCACGTAGATGTTGTTGACGTCGAGGAGTATCAGGCAGTCCGCGCGCTCGGCGAGGGCGGCCAGGAACTGCCACTCGGTGAGGCGCGAGTCGCGGAAGGTGACGTAGCTTGAGACGTTCTCCAGCAGGATCCGCCGCCCGAGGATGTCCTGCACGGTGCGCACGCGGGCTGCGATGTGCTCGAGCGCTTCTTCCGTGTAGGGCAGCGGCAGCAGGTCGTGGGTATTCTTGCCGGCGATGCCGGTCCAGCACAGGTGGTCCGACACCCACACCGGTTGCACGCGCTCGGCGAGCGCCTTCACCTGGGCGAGGTACTCGCGGTTGAGTGGCGCGGTGCTGCCGATCGAGAGTGACACGCCGTGCATGGCGAGCGGGTAGCGCTCGCGGAAGCGCATCAGGTAGTCAAGCGGCCTGCCGCCGCCGACCAGGTAGTTCTCGGTGAGCACCTCGAACCAGTCGACGCGCGGTCGGGTGGCGAGGATGGCCTCGTAGTGATCGACCCTGAGGCCGAGGCCGAAGCCGAGGGAGGGACGGGTGAGCATCGTCTGCTGATTAAAAGAGGCGGGCCGGGCGCAAGCGCCCGGCCCGCAGGCAGTTACTTGGCTTTGGCCTTGGCCGCGTCGCAGTCGGCCTGGGTCATCTCGACGAACCCCTTGCCCTTGCAGGAGTTCTGGCCCTTGCAGGCATTGTTGGCGCTCTTGCAGGCAGAGTGCCCCTTGCAGGAGTTGACGCCCGTACACTTCACCTTGGCGTCATCGGCGCTCGCGGTGGTGATGGCGGCGGTGGAGAACATCACGGCGGCAGCCGTGGCGAGGGCGACACGGGACAGCGTTCTTGAATTCATCGAGAGTCTCCTTACAGATGGCGTGGAATCGCGCCGGATTGTACGCCTTGTGCCCCGGGCGCGGTCCGCGCCGGACTGCGGCCGCGTAAGGCCTTAGGTTCCAACACAATTTCCGGCAGCCGGGGCCCGCGCGCCCAAAAAGCGCGCCATACAGTAGACCGGCCCAGGGACTACTGGATTGCAGCGGCGCGAGGGGCGGCGGCAAACGCAAGCAGGCGAGTTTCGCGTAGAATTTCCCGGCCTGCGCCTGCTTCCCCTTTAAGCGCTCCACCAGTGCCCTAAAGATACGGTGACGGAATGACCGACGCCTCACGTGACGCCATTTCCCTGCGTGGCGCACGACAGAACAACCTCAAGAACCTCGACCTCGACATTCCGCTCAACGAGCTGATCGTCGTCACGGGCGTCTCTGGCTCGGGCAAGTCCTCGCTGGTGTTCGACACGCTGTATGCGGAAGGCCAGCGCCGCTACGTCGAGACCTTCTCGCCCTATGCGCGGCAGTTCCTCGACCGCATGGACAAGCCGCAGGTGGACACGATCACCGGCATCCCGCCCGCGATCGCCATCGACCAGACGAACCCGGTGCGCACCTCGCGCTCCACTGTCGGCACGATGACCGAGCTCAATGACCACCTGAAGCTGCTGTTCGCGCGCGTCGCGCACCTGCACTGCCAGCGCTGCGGCAATCCGGTGCGCAAGGACAGCGCCGAGAGCATCTACGCCGACCTCGCCTCCCGTGCGGCCGCCGCCGGCGACCCGCGCCTGCTCATGACCTTCCCGGTCGCGGTGCCGGCCAACTTCGGCGTCGCGGAGGTGAAGGAACTGCTGGCCCGCCAGGGCTACACGCGCTACTTCGGCGAGCCGCTCACCTCCCCTGCCCCGCCGCCGGCGGCCAGGAAGAAGAAGGGCGCGCGCAAGGCCGCCGCCACCGCCCCGGCCGTGTTCCTCGAGGTCGTGCAGGACCGCCTGCGCGCCGGCAGCGCCGAGCGCGGCCGCGTGCTCGAGTCGCTCGAGGCGGCGCTGCGCGTGGGGCGTGGCCGCGTCAACCTGCACCTCGTCGATGACGCCGACCCGCCGCAGGCGCGCGCGAGCTGGCGCTACTCGAGCGAGCTGCACTGCGCGGCCTGCGATCTTGCCTACCGTGCCCCGGCCCCGAGCGCGTTCTCCTTCAACTCCCCGCTCGGCGCCTGCGACACCTGCCGCGGTTTCGGGCGCACCATCGGCATCGACTACGGGCTCGTCATCCCCGATGAGACGAAGTCGCTGCGCGCCGGCGCCATCAAGCCCTGGCAGACCAAGTCTTATGCGGAGTGCCAGGAGGACCTGGAGAAGTTCGCCAAGCTGCGCGGCATCCCGCTCGATACGCCCTGGCGCGAGCTCGGCAGCGAGGCGCGCCGCTGGGTGATCGAGGGCGAGGGCGCGTGGAGCAAGAAGGTCTGGTACGGGGTGAAGCGCTTCTTCGCCTGGCTCGAGACCCGCGCCTACAAGATGCACGTGCGCGTGCTCTTGTCGCGCTACCGCGCCTATACCCCGTGCACGGCCTGCGATGGCGCGCGCCTGAAGACCGAGGCGCTGCTGTGGCGCATCGGCGACGCGCCGCTCGCCGGCACCGCGCTCGCCGGGGCTGCGCCCTTCATGCCGCAGGGTGTTGCCTGGAGCCCCGAGCTCCTGGCGGGCCTGCCGGGGCTGTGCATCCATGACCTGGTGCTGCTGCCGGTCGAGCGCAGCTCGCAGTTCTTCGAGAACCTGAAGCTCCCGGCCCCCTTCGATGAGGCCACGGAGCTGTTGCTCGGGGAGATCCGCGGGCGCTTCCGCTACCTGGTCGACGTCGGCCTCGGCTACCTGACCCTGGACCGCCAGTCGCGCACGCTCTCGGGCGGGGAGGTGCAGCGCATCAACCTCACCACCGCGCTCGGCACCTCCCTCGTCAACACGCTGTTCGTGCTCGATGAGCCCTCGATCGGCCTGCACCCGCGCGACATGCAGCGCGTCATCGGCGTTATGAAGCGCCTGCGCGATGCCGGCAACTCGCTCGTCGTGGTCGAGCACGACCCGCAGATCATGCTCGAGGCCGACCGCATCCTCGATCTGGGACCCGGCGCCGGCGAGCGCGGCGGCGAGGTGGTGTTCTTCGGCAGCCCGCGGCAGATCCGCGCGCACCGCGGCTCCCTCACCGGGCAGTACCTGAGTGGCGCGAAGACGGTGACGCCGGCGAGCGAGGCGGCGACGGCGCGCGCACCCGCGCCGCAGGGCGTGGTGGCCGAGGCACGCTCCAACCGCTGGCTCGAGCTCAGGGGCGCCTGCGAGCACAACCTCAAGAACGTCGACGTGCGCATCCCGCTCAAGCGCCTGGTGTGCGTCACGGGCGTCTCCGGATCGGGGAAGTCGACCCTGGTCGAGGACGTGCTGTACCCCGCGCTCTTGAAGTACCGCGGCAAGCCCACCGAGGCCCCGGGGCAGTTCGCAGGCCTGGCCGGGGCGGAGCTCATCGATGACGTGATCATGGTCGACCAGAACCCGATCGGCCGCACCACGCGCTCCAATCCCGCCAGCTACGTTGGCGCCTTCGATGCGATCCGCGCGCTGTTCGCAGCCGAGCCGGCCGCGCAGGAGCGCAAGTACACCCCGGGCACGTTCAGCTTCAACTCCGGCAACGGGCGCTGCCCGACCTGCAGCGGCAACGGCTTCGAGCACGTGGAGATGCAGTTCCTCTCCGACGTGTACCTGCGCTGCCCGGACTGCGACGGGCGCCGCTACCGCGGCGAGGTGCTCGACATCCGCCGCGAGGGCGCCGACGGGCGGCGCCTGAACATCGCGCAGGTGCTGGAGCTCACCGTGACCGAGGCGCGCGCCTTCTTCGCCGACGCCGCCGAGATCGCCCAGCGCCTGAGCCCGCTGGCCGACGTGGGACTCGAGTACGTGAAGCTCGGGCAGCCCGTGCCGACGCTCTCGGGCGGCGAGGCGCAGCGCCTGAAGCTCGCCGGCCACCTCGCGGACGCCGGCTCCGTGCTCTCGAGCACCACGCACCGCGGCAAGCTGTTCCTCTTTGATGAGCCGACCACGGGACTGCACTTCGAGGACGTGGCGAAGCTCCTGCGCGCCTTCAGGAAGCTGCTGGTCGCCGGCCACTCGCTGCTCGTGATCGAGCACAACCTCGACGTCATCGGCGCGGCCGACTGGGTCATCGACTTAGGTCCCGAGGGCGGCGAGCGCGGCGGGCAGGTGGTGTGCGCCGGCACGCCTGCCCAGGTGCGCGCCGAGCCGCGCTCCTTCACCGGCCAGGCGCTCGCCGCCTACGCCGCGGCGCTCGCCCCGCCGCTCGCGGCGGTGGCCGAGCCGGCAGCCGCCTATGTGCCGCACCCGGCGCGCGGCAGGAACTCGGTCGTCATCCACAACGCGCGCGAGCACAACCTCAAGAGCATCGACGTCGAGATCCCGCGCGACAAGTTCACGGTCATCACCGGCGTGTCGGGCTCGGGCAAGTCCACCCTCGCCTTCGACATCCTCTTCAACGAGGGCCAGCGCCGCTACCTTGAGTCGCTGAACGCCTATGCGCGGCAGTTCGTGCAGCCGGCCGCGCGCCCCGACGTGGACGCGATCTTCGGCATCCCGCCGACGGTGGCCATCGAGCAGCGCACCAGCCGCGGCGGCAGGAAGAGCACCGTGGCGACGCTCACGGAGATCTACCACTTCCTGCGCCTCTTGTACGTGAAGCTCGGCACCCAGTACTGCCCGGACTGCGACGTCGCCATCGAGCCGCAGAGCCCGGCCTCGATCGCCGCGCGCCTGATGCGCGACTACAAGGGCAAGCGCATCGCGCTCCTCGCCCCGCTCGTCATCGCCCGCAAGGGCTACTACACCGACCTTGCCAAGTGGGCCGCCAAGAAGGGCTTCCGCCAGCTGCGCGTCGACGGTGAGATGCTGCCGAGCGCCCCCTGGCCGCGCCTGTCGCGCTTTGCCGAGCACACCATCGAGCTGCCCGTGGCCGAGGTCGACGTCAGCGTCAGGAACGAGGCGGCGCTGCGCCAGGCCCTCACGCGCGCCCTGGATTTCGGCAAGGGGCTGCTGCACGTGCTGCCGCCCAAGGCGAACCGCGTCACGGTGTTCTCCACCAAGCGCGCCTGTCCCTCCTGCGGCAGGAGCTTCGGGGAGCTCGACCCGCGCCTGTTCTCCTTCAACTCCAAGCACGGCTGGTGCGAGGGGTGCTTCGGCACCGGGGTGGAGATGGACGGCTTCGATGCCGAGCAGAGCGGCGAGGAGCTGTGGTGGAACGAGTGGTATGCGCGCGAGCCGAAGGCCTGTCCTGCCTGCCATGGCGGGCGGCTGAACCCGACCGCGCTCAGCGTGCGCTTCCGCGAGCGCTCGATCTCGGCACTCGCCGGCGCCCCGGTCACCGACAGCGCCGGCTTCTTCGCCAAGCTGCGCCTCGGCGCCCGCGAGAAGGAGATCGCGCGCGACCTGTTGGCGGAAATCCGCGCGCGCCTGAAGTTCCTCGAGCGCGTGGGCCTCGGCTACCTGCAGCTCGACCGCGCGGCACCGACGCTCTCGGGCGGCGAGGCGCAGCGCATCCGCCTCGCCGCGCAGCTTGGCTCGAACCTGCAGGGCGTGTGCTACGTGCTCGACGAGCCGACCATCGGCCTGCACCCGCGTGACAACGCGGTGCTGCTCGAGTCGCTCACCGAGCTCGCCGGCCAGCGCAACACGCTCGTGGTGGTGGAGCATGACGAGGAGACCATCCGCCGCGCCGACTACGTGCTCGACTTGGGCCCCGAGGCCGGCGTGCGCGGCGGGGAAGTGGTCGGCGCCGGCACGGTGCAGGACCTCATCAGGAACCCGCGCTCCACCACCGGGCGCTTCCTGCGCTCGCCGCTGCTGCACCCGGCGCAGCCGCACCGCGCGGTCAGCGCCGCGACTGCGCACCTGACGCTCCAGCGCGTGGCGCTGCACAACGTCAAGGGCGTCGACGTGCGCATCCCGCTCGCGCGCCTGGTGGTCATCACCGGGGTGTCGGGCTCGGGCAAGTCGACCATCGCGCGCGACGTGCTGTACGCGAACCTCAGGCACCTGCTCTCGGAGCAGCCGACGCGCGCCGCCAAGCGCAAGCGCCGCGCCGCGCTCGCCGACCCGCTCGGCTGCCGCGCAGTGCGCGGCACCGAGCACCTCGAGCGGGTGCTGGAGGTCGACCAGACCCCGATCGGCAAGACGCCGCGCTCCTGTCCTGCGACCTACATCGGCTTCTGGGACGAGATCCGCCGCATCTATGCCGGCACCACGGAGGCGCGCATCCGCGGCTACACCACCAGCCGCTTCTCCTTCAACACCGCCGGCGGTCGCTGCGAGGCCTGCGAGGGCCAGGGGGTCAAGACCATCGAGATGAGCTTCCTCCCGGACGTGAAGGTGCTGTGCGACGTATGCCGTGGCGAGCGCTTCAACTCCGAGACGCTGGCGGTGCGCTGGCGCGAGAAGAGCATCGGGGAGGTGCTGGCGATGAACGTCGACGACGCGGTCGGCTTCTTCGCGGCGCACCCGCGCGTGCACCACGCCCTGAAGCTGCTGCAGGACGTGGGCCTCGGCTACCTGACGCTCGGGCAGCCGAGCCCCACCCTCTCGGGCGGGGAGGCGCAGCGCATCAAGCTCGTCACCGAGCTCTCCAAGGTGCGCGACGAGGCCGTGCGCGGGCCGCGCCACAAGGCGCGCCGCACGCTCTACGTGCTCGATGAGCCGACCGTCGGACTGCACATGGCAGACGTCGAGAAGCTCACCCACGTGCTGCACCGCCTGGTGGCCGCGGGCAACACCGCGGTCGTCGTGGAGCACAACCTCGATATCATGGCGGAGGCCGACTGGATCATCGACCTGGGCCCCGAGGCCGGCGATGGCGGCGGCCGCATCGTGGCGCAGGGGACGCCTGCGCAGGTCGCGCGTCGCCGCGCGCACTCGCACACCGGGCGGGTGCTGGATGAGTTCCTGCGCGAGCGCACGCTGCCGGTGGCCGCGAGCGCCTAGGGTCGAACTGCAAGGGGAGCGCGCCATGCGATTGCGAGCCTGCCTGTTGCTGCTGACGCTCGCCGCGTCGCTCACGCGCGCGGCACTGGCCGAGCCGCCCGAGGACACGCGCTTCCTCGGCCAGCTCACCGGGCAGTGGCAGATGCAGGGCAGCGTGCTCGGCAAGCCGGTGCGCTACCGCGCCAGCGCCCGCTGGGTGCTGAACGGCGCGTGGCTCGAGCTGTCGATGGCCGACGTCGCGCGGCCACCGCAGTACGAGGCGCAGCTGTACCTGGGGTTCGACGGCAAGGCGCACGACTACATCGCGCACTGGCTCGACCGCTTCGGGGCGGCTGGCGCGCGCGTGGTCGCCACCGGGGAGCGCCACGGGCGCACCCTGGTGCTGAACTTCCCCTACGCCGAAGGCGCCTTCCGCGACACGCTGACGCTCGCCGCGGATTCGGGCAGCGCGACGCTGCTCATCGAGGCTGCGAAGCCCGAGGGGGGCTGGTCGACCTTCGCCAGCTACCGCATGCAGCGCCTGCCCGCCGCAGCGCACGCCCCGGCCGTGCAGCGCTAGAATCCCCCGCACGCCATGGCACACGACCTGGTCTGCTGGAAATGCGGCGCCGCGCTCGCCGCCCTCACCCTGCCGCTGCGGCGCCTGGAGGAATGCCCCAAGTGCCGTGCGGAGCTGCACGTGTGCCGCATGTGCGTCGACTACGACACCCGCATCGCCAAGCACTGCCGCGAGCCCACCGCCGAGGAAGTCAGCGACAAGGCCCACGCCAACTTCTGCGACCACTTCAAGCCGCGCCCCGGCGCCTATACCGCGCCCAACACGGCCGAGGTCGACAAGGCGAAAAGCGAGCTCGAGCGCCTCTTCGGCAAGTCCTGAAAAAGCCTCGCCCCGTCGCGCCCGCCTCCCGCGACGGCGCGCCGTGCGCGCCTTCGCGCTAGAATTCACGCGATAACCAACCCGAGCCTGCGGCGGCCCTTAAAAGCGCCGCATGGCACCAGGAGTCGTCGCTCATGAGTGATCCCATCGTCCGCCCGCGCCTGCTGGTGCGCGCCCTCGCCCTCGCCGCCGTGGCGCTCCCGGGCCTCGCCCTGGCAGCCACCGCGCCGCAGGCGCCCCCCGCGGGCCAGCACGCCTGGGAGGCCGGCGACACGCCCGCGTCCCTCGAGACCTGGGTGAACGCGAAGCTCAAGAGCGCGGACGCGAAGGTGGCGCAGCTGCTCGCGGTCACGGGAGCGCGCACCGTGGAAAACACGCTGCGGCCCTATGACGACGCCTTCTGCGACATCGTCGACGCGCAGGCGCAGGCGCAGGTGCTCTATGGGGTGGGCGCGACCAAGGAACTGCGTGACAAGGCCCAGGCCCTCACCCAGACCGCCAGTGCCGCCCTCACCGCGCTCGGCCTCAACCCGGCCGTCTACAAGGCCCTGAGTGCGGTGCCCGCCCCGGCCGATGCCGGCGTGCGCCACTACCTCGAGCACACGCTGCTCGAGTACCGCCTGGCCGGTGTCGACAAGGACGAGGCGACGCGCGCCAAGATCAAGGCGCTGCAGGACAAGATCACCGAGCGCGGACTTGCGTTCGAGCGCACCGTGCACGATGACGTGCGCAGCGTCATCGCGGACAAGAGCCAGCTTGCCGGCCTGCCGCCCGACTACCTCGCCTCGCACAAGCCCGACGCCTCGGGCAAGGTGAAGATCACCACCGACCCGCCGGACGCCTACCCGGTGCTCAAGTTCGGCGACAACGCGGAGCTGCGCCACAAGCTGTGGCTGGCCGACCATTCGGTGGGCTTCCCCGCCAACACCGAGATCCTGAGGAGCCTGCTGCAGGCGCGCGAGGATCTCGCGCACCTGCTCGGCTACGCGACCTGGGCCGACTACGCCATGGCGGACCAGATGATGGGTTCGCCGGCCAAGCTCGCCGAGTTCCTGAAGAAGGTGGACGACGCCTCGCGCGAGCCCGGCGCGCGCGAGGACGCGGCGCTCCTGAAGTTCGTGCAGGAGAAGGACCCGTCCATCAAGAAGATCTCGGCGGCCGATGCGCGCTACTACCAGGAGCAGTACCGCCGCGCGCGCTTCAACTTCGACTCGCAGAGCGTGCGGCCCTACTTCCCCTACGCCGCCGTCGAGCGTGGCGTGATCGACACCGCCTCCAGGCTCTTCCACGTGCAGATCCGCCCCGTGACGGGGCTGAAGACCTGGCACCCCTCCGTGACCACCTACGAGGTGTTCGACGGCGCCACCAAGCTCGGCACCATCTACCTCGACATGCACCCGCGCGAGGGCAAGGACAAGTGGTTCTCGACCTCGCCCCTCACCACCGGCGTGCACGGCCGCCAGCTGCCCGACGGCACGCTGGTGTGCAACTTCCCGGGCGGGGTCGCAGGCGACCCCGGCCTCATGCAGTACGGCGACGTGGTGGTGTTCCTGCACGAGTTCGGCCACCTGATGCACCACGTCATCGGCGGCCAGAACCGCTTCGCCGGCGAGGGCGCATTCTTCGTGGAGGGGGACTTCGTCGAGGCCCCCTCGCAGATGCTGGAGGAGTTCTTCCACGACTACGGCGTGCTCACGAGCTTCGCGCACCAGTACCAGACCGGGGCCGTGCTGCCCAGGGAGCTGTACGAGCGCATGACGCGCGCCGACACCTACGGCCGCGCCAGCGATGAGCAGCGCCAGCTCATGTTCACCGCCGTGTCGCTCGACTTCCACACCATGAAGCCGGCGGCGCTGAACTTCGACCAGGTGTACCAGCGCGACTTCGAGACCTACAACAGCACCGCATACGTGCCCGGGGACCACTTCTGGGCCTCCTTCACGCACCTGAACGGCTACAGCTCCAATTACTACACCTACGTGGTCGACAAGGTGATCGCGCTGGATTTCTTCGCGCAGTTCGACGCGAAAAACCTGATCGGCGGCCCGACCGGCATGCGCTACCGCCAGACGGTGCTGGCGCCGGGCTCCTCGCGCCCGGCCGCGACGCTGGTGCACGACTTCCTCGGTCGCGACACCAACCTCGAGGCCTACAAGCGCTGGATGCTGGCCGAGTTCGACAAACCGGCTACGGCTTCTTCATCCGCTCACTGAGGCGCTCGAGGAGCTTGGAGAACGGCGAGTTCTTCTGCACCTCGACGCGCAGGTGGCGCACGCCGCTCTCGTTGAGGGTCTCGCCGCTGCCGTTGTCGATCGACAACTGGCTCGCGCCGAGGATCTCGAGCGTCTCCTCGAGTGACTGCGCGCCGCGCTTCTCGCCGGCGCCCACGCGCCCGGCGGTGCGGGCGCGCCCGCGCGCCGCGGCAGCAGCGGCAGCAGCCGCGGGCGCCGGGGCGGGCGGCGCCGCGGCCGTCGGCTGGGTGACGGCTCGGCCCACCGCCACCTTGGGGATCGGCCGGCCGGGCAGTGCCCGGCCCTTGCCATCGGTCAGCGGCTTGGGCGCCGCTGCCGCGGGGGCGGCCGCAGCCGGAGCACGGCTGGAGAGCTTCGCCACTTCCGTCTGCGCGGTGTCATCGTCGATCAGCTTGAACTCATCGACGCGCTGCTCCGGCGCGGCGAGGGGCGTGTTGAGGGTCGCGGCCTGCTTGTCCTGGTCGGTCGCCCGCACCTTCTCCTGGGCACTCACCGGCACCACGGCGACGGAGGCGAACTCGGAGCGCACGTAGTGGGCGACCTGCTTGGCGGAGATCGCGTCGCTGAAGAACCCGAGGCGCAGGCCGAACCACTTGCGGCTGTCGCGGCTGCCCTCGACGGTATAGAGGGTGTAGGCGCTGAAGATGGCGAGCGGGGGCACCTTGTCGAGCTCCACCGGCTGCACCGACCACTGCAACTGCACGGCGAACAGCACCGGGGCATCCTGGGTGACCGCCTCCTTGAGCGCCTCGCGCGTGCCGGTGTCATCGGGCTTCAGCAGCGGGATGGCGCCGTGGGCAGGATCGGCGCCCTGGGCTTCGGCGCCTTCCGGGCGGCGCGTCTCCAGGAGCTTCAGCACCTGGGTGTCGCTGAGTGAGTTCTTGGCAGGCGCCGCGGGGGCCTCCTTGGCGGGCGCGGGCGGCGGCGGGGCACGCATCAGGCGCGTCTCGCCGGTGGCACTCGCATCTCCCAGGGCTTTGAGCACCTCGCGTACGTTCGAGTCACCGAACACGCCCTTGGGCTTCTCACCCGCGGCAGCCGGTTCGATCTTCGCGGCAGCCTCGCTCCTGGGGACGGCGGGGGCGCTGGGGGCTTTCGCGGCCGGCGCCGGCGCGCTCGCAGGGGCACTCGGCCGGGGCGCTGCGGGGAGCGCTGCCGGCGAGGACTTCGGCGCTGCAGGTGCGGCGGCCCTGGGCGCGGCGGCGGGAAGGGGCTTGCGCGGCGCTGCCGCGGCAGCAGCGGCGGCAGGGACCGAAGGGGCGACCTTGCGCGCGGCCGGCGGGGCAAGTGCGGCAGGCGCTGGCGGTGCGGGCTTGGCGGCGGGCGCGGTCTTCGCGGCCTGACGCGCCGGCGGCGCGGCGACGGCGGGAGGCGCGGCCTTCAGCACCGGCACGCGCATCGAGAGCGCGGCATCCAGGGGTGACATGCCGGGGGGAATTTCCGGTTCGGCAGCGGCGGCGGGCGGCGCGGGCGGCGGGGCGGCGATCACCGGCGCACGCAGCGCTCGCGGCGGGCTCACGCTCACCTGCGGGCCGGCGGCGTGCTGTGCCTGCGCGGCCTGCGCGGCGGCGGCGCGCTCGCGCAGCTTCTTGCCCGGGGCCTCGCCGGCCCAGGCGCCCGGGTAGATCTCGCGAACCACGTTGAGCCATTCCTCGGCCTCGGCGAGGGTGGCGAAGTAACCCATGTGCAGCCGGAAGCGCTCGCGGCCTTCCTCGAAGCGGCGGCTGACGAAGAAGGTGAAGCGCTTGAGCTCCGCAAGATCGGTCTGCGCGAGCGCCATCGGCGTCGTCGACGAACACAGATTGAGAACGAACGGTCCCACGTTGGCCGTGGGTACCGCCGCCTCTGCTGCCCCGACGGCGGCGTCGGTAGCGAAGTTGGGCGTTGCTGTCATAACTTCCCCGAAAACCGAGACCTTCGACTTCAACGGTCCTGGCAGGATGCGCGTGGATTCGTGCAACGGCGATGGGAGTGCGGACGTACGCGCTGATGCGCGTTCGTGGCAGCCCCGCCGTCATAGGAACCCGTCCTTTAGACCGGTGGCTTTGCGTCCCCGTCTTTCGACGGGTTTGCCCTTATCACTGCACTTAGAGTGTCGAAGCGTCGCGGTTTGGAGTCAAGGGCCGAAATGTGTTCGGTCTCTCAAGTGAGAGGAAGCGCGCGCAGCGAGCGGAAGCTTCACCGTCTTATGTCTCAACGCGACGACAGCGGCGCGCTCACGAAGCGTCCGGCATTTACCAGATGACGCGCGTAGAAGCCGCTCGCAAGATCCGCAGAGGAAACCGCGACGCCCTGGTGTGGCGCGTGCACGAAGCGCCCGCCACCGATGTAGACGCCGACGTGATCGATGCGCTGCGCGCCCATGCGGAAGAACACGAGGTCACCGGGCGCAAGTTCAGTGAGCGGCACGGGCTGCGCGGCGCGCTGCTGCTCGGCGGCGGTGCGCGGGATGCTGATGCCGGCGCGTTCGTAGACGTAGAGCGCAAGCCCGCTGCAGTCGAAGCCGCCGACGTCCGCGCCGCCGAACTCGTACGGCGTGCCGATGAGCGCAGCGGCAGCGGCCGCGATCGCCGCACCCGTTTGCTCCTGCGTCTGCGCGGCGGCAGGGGTGATCGGGACGACTGCCGCGCGACGCGGCGCGCGCGGCGCCACCAGGCTGCAGCCGCCGAGGACTGCGAGCGCGGCCGCGAGGAGAACGCCACGGTGCCGCGCGCGGCCCGCCGCGGCCATGGCGCTTAGCGGGCGCGCGCCGGGGCCTTCGCCTGCGGCAGCGCGCGGGTGCGCGAGGAGGTGAGGCGCGACAGCGCCTCGATGCCGGCGTAGGTGTAGCGCTGCACGCCGCGACGTCCCGAGCGCGTCGCACCGAGCATCGCCTGGGCGACCGTGCGCACCGGGATGCCGCGGTAGTCCTGGTACTTGCCCCCGAGCAACGGGTTGATGAGCGGCATGAACACCACGCCCATCAGTTCCAGCGGCCGCATCTCCGAGCGCCAGCCGAGAAGGAGCGAGGGCTGCAGGATGTCGAGCGACTCGAACCCGAGCGCCTCGAGCCCCTCCTCCATCTCGCCCTTGGTGCGCAGGTAGAAGTTCTTCGAGCCTGCGTCCGCACCGACCGAGGAGATCACGACGAAGCGCTTCGCGTTGGCGGTCTTCGCCGCGCGCGCAAAGGCGAGCACGGCACCGACGTCGACGGCACTGAAGGCCTCCCGCGAGCCAGCCTGGCGCAGAGTCGTGCCGAGGCAGCACAGCGCCGCGTCGCAGGCGACGCCCTTGAGCTGCGCCTCCATGGCGTCGAACTTCACGATGCGGTTGGCGAGGCGCGAGTTCTCGCGCCCGAGCGCGCGGCGCGACACCGCGATCACGCGGCCGACATCGGTGGCCTCGAGGAGCGCATCGAGCGTGCGCGCGCCGGTGAGTCCGCTCGCGCCGGCCAGCAATATGACTCTGGTATCCCCGTCGGCCATCTTCAGCACCGTCCGCCTGATGGGTGTGGCTCGGGCACAAGCTTAGGAGTGCGGGCATGCCGCGGCAAGCACACCTGCAGTGCGCGGCGCGCCAGGCGCGCCGCTGTCACAACGGCTCGTAGCAGCTGACGCTGACGGTCTGGGTCTGGCCGGGGCTGACGCTGATGTCGCGGCGCACGTCGCGGTAGCCGTCGCGCGAGCCCACGAGCGTGTAGCGCCCGGGCTTGAGTTCGACGTCACGCCGCGTGAAACCCCCGAAGCTGCCCACGCCCATGACCGTCACCTGGGTCAGCCCATCGGAGACCAGCGACAGGTGCACGGGCTTCTCGAACTCCGGCAGCAGCGCCGAGACGCGCGCCATCTGCAGGCGCAGCACCGGACCGGGAGCGTCGACGGCCTGGGCACTCTGCAGCAGCGTCGCCGCACGGGCGCGCGCATCGGCCGCGGCCAGAAGATCCGGGCGGTCGATGATGGCCTGCAACGAATCGTTGAGGTCGAGGCGCGCCTGCGCGCGGCTGCGCCCGTCCTGGGCGAATGCCTGGGAGGGATCGGCCTTCAGGATCGAGGAGTAGGCAGCCACCGCCTCGTCCCAGCGCTCGTCGGCCTCGGCGTCCTCGGCACGGGTGCGCAGCGAGCCGAAGCCGCGGGCGCGGATGGCGGCATCGACACGCTTTAAGCCATCCTGCGCCTCCGCGCCGTTCGGGCGCGCGGCGCGGGCGCGCTCGAACGCGGCGCGCGCCTCCTCGAGGCGTCCCGCGCCGAGCGCCGCAAACCCCTCGCCCGCAGCCTTCGCGTAGCGGTCCTCGCCGAAGGCAGTATCGGGCTTGGCTGGCTGGGGCGCGGCGGACGCCGCGGGGGCAGGCGCGCTGGTGGCCGGCGCCGGCGTGGCGGGAGTCGAGCCAAGAGCGCTCGCAGGCAGCTCGCGGGCCCGGGCGCGGCCCTGCAGGGCACGCTCGTCCTGCGGGGCGATCTGCACCGCAAGGTCGAACGCCTGCAGCGCGAGGGTACGCTGCCCGTCGGTGAGGGCGCGCTCGCCGGCGCTGAGCTGGGCGCTGAGCGCGGCGGATGCGGCCTGCTCGACGTTATCGAGCAGCGGCTGCGCCTCGCTCAGGTGCTGTTGGGCAGCGCTCACCGCGGCCGGATCGTGTGCGGCGGCCGCCTCGGTCGCGCTCGCCTTCGCGGCGAGGAAGTCCGGGCCGCCCCAGATGTCCGCGCCGCGCGCCTCGAGCGCCTTGATGCGCTGCTCGGTGAGGATGCGGTCGGCCTGCAGTTTCGCGCTGGCACTGGCCTCGACGGTCGCGGCCACGTTCGGTGCTGCGGGGGTTGCCGGGCCAGCCGCCATCGAGGAGAAGCCCGGCGGCAGCCACTGCGGCAGCCAGTGGTAGACCGCAAAGGCGGCAGCGGCCAGGAGGGCAATCACCAGCAGCGCCCGCGGAACGCCGCTGCGGATCGGCTCCAGGCGCCCGCGCGGGGGCAGCGATGCGCCACGCACCTCTTCCCAGATCCCGGGTCCGTCGAGCGCGCCGACCGCCGTCATCGGCTCGGGTCGCAGCGGCTCGGGCCTGAGCGCTTCAGGCCCGGTCGGCTCGGGCGTCAGCACCTCGGCGGGGACCCTCGGCGGCGCGGCGTGCGCGGAGATCGGCGGCAGCGTGATGCGCTCCTGTGGCGGGACCGTCTCGTTGGCGGCGCCCTGCGGCACGTCATCCTCGAAGTCGAAGGTGAGCGTGTCATTGAGGGAGGCATCCAGCTCGTCGATGACGTCGCGCATGTTGGCGGGACGGCGCTTCGGGTCCTTCTCCAGCATGTTGCCGACCAGGGTCGCAAGCTGCGGCGGAATCTGCTGCGCCGGCACCAGCGCGGGCACGGCCTCCTCCTGCACGCGCTGCGCGTCGAAGTGCGGGTAGTGCGGCGGGTAGCGCGACAGCAGCTCGTACGCGAGCGCGCCGAGCCCGTAGATGTCGTCGGCCGGGCGTGGCGGCTCGCCGCGCAGCTGCTCGGGACTCGCCGTGAAGGGGGACAGCCCGCGCACCATCGAGTCGGTGCCCGGATCGAGCGAGTTCCCGGAGACACCAAAGTCGGCGAGCTTCACGCGTCCGCGCTCATCGAAGAGCACATTGCCCGGCTTAAGGTCGCGGTGGATGACGCCGCGCTCGTGCGCATGCTGCAGCGCGCGCGCGGCCTCGATCAGCACCGGCACGATGGTGAGGTAGCCGGCACCGCGCAGGCGCTTGAGGTCCCCGCCCGTGGCCAGCTCCATCGGAAGGAGGAAGGTCTTGCCGTCGCGCTCGGGCGGGTAGACCTTGAGGATCCCGGGATGATCCAGGCGGCTCGCGCTCTCGTGTTCGTGCACCAGGGCCGCCCAGGCCGCGGCGCTGCGGCCCGGGGAGGGATGCAGGATCTTCAGGGCGATGTCGGCGTTCGCCTTCGGATCGAAGGCGCGCCACACCTCGCCCTGCCCGCCCACGCCCAGACGCTCGCGCAGCACGTAGCGCGTCTTCAGGGGCTGTCCGTTGTTTGCCGTGGCTGCGTCGTTCAAGTCCGCTCACCCGTCGCCCGAAAATTATGGAAAGGAACTCAACCCGCAGCGCGTGCCGCGGAGACAGCTGAAACAGCCTTGTAGTATGCCACCGGTGGCGCGTGCCAGCCGCGTGGCTTTGGGCGCCGGGCGCGCTCCGGGTCTGCGCTCTTCCTAGAGCCCGAGGCTGAACTGGCCGCCCGGCGGTGTCGGGGGCCGGAACAGCGTCGTGTCCAGCATCTGGCGGGTGCCGCCATTGAGGTTCAGGCGCTTACACGCGATGCGAAAGCGGTTGCGCAGGAGTTCGGCGAACGCCCCGGTGCCCTTCATGCGCGTGCCGAAGCGCGGATCGTTGTCGCGCCCGCCGCGCATGTCCCGGATGAGCGACATGACGTGCGCGGCGCGCTGCGGATAGTGTTCCTCGAGCCACTCGCGGAACAGCTCCTTGATCTCGTACGGCAGCCGCAGCAGCACGTAACCCGCCCAGCCGATGCCCGCCTGCGCGCAGGCCTCGAGAATAGACTCGATCTCATGATCGTTGATCGCCGGGATCACGGGTGCCACCAGTGCCCCGCAGGGCACACCCGCGGCGCTGAGCTCGCGCAGCGCGCGCAGCCGTGCGAGCGGGGCGGCAGTGCGCGGCTCGAGCGTGCGCTTGAGCTGCGGGTCGAGTGAGGTGACGCTCACGCCGACGGTCACGAGCCGCAGTGCGGCAAGTTGCGCGAGCAGGTCGAGGTCGCGCATCACGAGCGCGCCCTTGGTGATGACGGTGACCGGATGGCGCGTGCGCAGCAGCACCTCCAGGATCGAGCGCGTCACCTTCATCTGCCGCTCGGAGGGCTGGTAGGGATCGGTGTTGGCGCCGAGCGTGATGGGCTTGCAGACGTAGCCCGGCCGCGCCAGCTGCTTCTCGAGGATCGCTGCCGCGTCCACCTTGTAAAAAAGCCGGGTCTCAAAATCCAGACCCGGCGAGAGCCCCATATACGCATGGCTGGGGCGGGCATAGCAGTAGATGCACCCGTGGCTGCAACCCCGGTAGGGATTGATCGACTGCTCGAACGGGATGTCGGGTGAGTCGTTGGTCGAGATCAGTTCGCGGGCGTGTTCGGGCGTCAGCGTCGTCGCGAGGCTCTCGGGCGACTCCTCGACGTACCAGCCGTCATCCACCGCTTCCAGGTGCGTCAGATCGAAGCGCCCGGCGGGATTCGACAGCGCGCCCCTTCCGGTGAATGACTGCCTGCCGAAGACTGCCCGCCCCATCGGCAGACTGTATATCCATACAGCTACACGCGCAAGCGTGATTTCCTGCAGGAAAGGCGCGGATGGAGATTCATTTCACCAGGCGCAGGGACAAGGGGTAGCGGTAGCGCTCGCCCTCGCTGGCGCGGATGGCGGCGACCAGGGTGAGCACCAGCCAGCCGATGAAGAGCGCGGTGCCGAGGATGAAGCCGACGAACACCACCATGAGCGCCAGGCACACCAGTGCGGCCAGCGCGACCGTGATGTTGAAGTTGAGCGCCTCGCGCGCGTGCTCGGCGACGAACTGCGAATTGTCACGCCGCCACAGGTACACCGCGAGCGGCCCCAGCACGCAGCCCAGCAGCCACACCACCACCCCGGCGAGCGCCGACAGGTGCGCCAGCATCCCCCAGGTGCGCTCGTTCTCGGTCGGCGCGGCGCCCGGCGCCGGGGTATCGCTCGGTTCGCTCATGACACGGCGAAGCCTATCACCGCGGCGCAGGCTAAAGCCAAGGCGGAAGCGGCGGGCGGCCGCCTGCCCCCTTAGAGGCGCAAGCGGCCGCCGCCACGGGTCACAGCTTCACCTTCACTCCCGCAAACGCCCCGAGGCTCGGCTGCAGGAAGCCCACCGGATTCTCGTAGTGGCGGTCGAAGAGGTTGTCGATGCGCGCGAAGAGCGTCAGGTGCGTCGTGACGTCGTAGCTCGTGGCGAGGTTGACCGTGGTGTAGCCGGGGGCATCGAGGCGCGGCACGGAGAAGTCACGGTTGCCATCGATCCAGCTGCCGACCCACAGCACATCGAGGCTCACGAGCCAGGGCTCCAGCGGGTGCCACTCGGTGATGAAGCTGCCCTTGTGCTTCGGGCGGCGCAGCAGCTCCTGCTGCAGCACGTCATCGGTGGCCTCCGTGTAGGTGTAGTCGGCGCGCAGCGTGAGCGCCCTGAGCGGCTGCCAGGCGATGAAGCTCTCGATGCCATCGGTGGTGGCGCGCCCGACGTTGGCGTAGGTGGTGCCGGTGACGTCGGTGTTGATGAGGTCGCGGATGCGGTTGTAGAAGTAGGTCACGCCCAGGCGCACGGTCCCCTGCGCAAACCCCTGCTCGAAGCCGGCATCCCAGCCGGTGCTGCTCTCGGGCTTGAGGTTCGGGTTGGCGAAGAAGTACGGCGGGAAGTCCTGGTAGAGCTCGCTCAAGGTCGGCGCCTTGAAGCCGGTGCCGACCGAGGCGCGCAGCTTGGTGTCGCTGTCCGCGATCAGCCAGGCGGGTGCGAAGCGGTAGGTCACCTTGCTGCCGAAGCGGCTGTTGTCGTCGTAGCGCACGTTGAGTGCTGAGAACCAGTGCTCCCCGACCTGCGACTGCAGCTCCGCGTAGCCGGAGGCGATATGCACCGTGGCATCGAGCGGCTGGTCGATCTCGTCGCGCTCGTACTCAGCGCCAAGCACCAGGGTCTCGGTCGCGGCGAGCTTCACGTTCCCCTGCCAGTCGGCCTTGCGGCGCTCGCCGGTGTTGAGCGCCGCCGGGGTCTCGGGCTCCACCGTCGAGGTGCGCAGGTGGCTGTAGGCAAGCCCGAGCGTCTGCTCGAGTGCGCCGTCGAAGGAGACGAGGTGCCCGGTGAGGCGCGTGAAGTACTCCGTGGTGGCCGCCGTCGTCTGCTCGGGCGCGGGGTAGCCGAGGTAGGGCGGCTCGAAGCTGTAGTCCTCCCCCGTGGTGTGCAGGTGCACGTCGCTGTAGCGCGCCACCAGCCCGAGGTCGAAGCTCTGCGTGAGCGCAAGCCCGAGCTTGGTCGAGAACGTGAGGTTGTCGTCGTAGTCGTTGTTGCGCGCCTCGCCCGGCTGCAGCAGGTCGAGCGGCGTCACCGGCACCGAGCCTGCGTGGTAGTGCGAGACGCTGGCACTGTAGTTGAACGCATCCGCCGAGCCACTCACCGTGCCGGCCTGGTTGAAGGTGTCGAAGCTGCCGCCCTCGAGGGCACCGGTGAACTTCGCCGGCCCGGAGCCTGACTTGGTGATGATGTTGATCACGCCGCCGATGGCGTCGGAGCCATACAGGCCGCTCTGCGGGCCGCGCAGCACCTCGACGCGCTCGATGTCCTGGGTGAGCAGCTGCCCGAAGTCGAAGGCGCCGGTGGAGTTGCTCGGGTCACTGATGTCGATGCCATCCACCAGCACCTTGGTGTGGTTGGAATTGGTGCCGCGCATGAACACCGAGGTCACCCCTCCCGGGCCGCCGGTCTGCACCACGTTGAGGCCGGGAATGTCCTTGAGTACGTCGGCGAAGGTGCGCTCCTGGCGCGCCTCGATGTCGGCGGCGCTGACCACGGTGATGCTGCTCGCCACCTCCAGCACCGGCGTCGGCACGCGGGTCGCGGTGACCACGATCTGCTGCAGGTCCTCGGCATCGGCCGCGGGCGCGGCCGGGGCGAGGACCCCGAGAGTGAGGAGAAACGCGCCGCCGAGGGACAGCGCGGCCACGCGCACGCCGGCGCGTCGCTGCCTTGAACCTGTTGTCATGTGAATAGCTCCGTAAATGCGCACACACCCGTGCCTCAGGGCGCGTGGCAGCTACGGAAATCCGGTAGGTACGGCGGGCGCTGGCGGGAATCAGCGCATGCCGACCACCCGCATCGCCCGCCGCGACACCCTTCGGTGATACATGAGGCCGGTCTCCGGGCTCCCGAGCTGGAGAGAACTCTCCGGCGGATCGCCTTCCCACACCCGCGTCGGGCGCAGTGGCCATGTGATCCGCTTAACTCTCGGTTACCGTTGCGGGGGCAGCGCCGGGCTTGGACGAATCCTCACCGGACTTCCCGTTTTTCCGTCCCGTCGCGCGCGACCACAGCCTTTGGCCGTTCGCGTGACAGGACAGACACCTCACGAGGCGCGAAGCCTGCCTGTGGCATCGCTCCTGAGTCAAGGCCCGCTCGGGCAATGGCGCCCATGGCATGATCGTTCCCCTCACATGGATACCGACCCCGACCATGGCGCCCTCCCCTGGCCGCGCGCGAGCAGCGCCGCCGGCTGGCTCGGTTACCTGTGCGTGCTGCCCCTGGTGGCGGGGCTGGCCGCGGTCGGCCTGCTGAGCGACCTTGCGGCGCGCGAGTTGGCGCAGCGCATCACGGTGGCCTGGGGCGCAGCCCTGCTCGCCCTGACCGGCGCGGTGCACCTGGGGCTTGCGCTCGGCGGGCGCCTGCCGTGGAGCGCACCGCGGATCGCCGCGGCGCTGGCGCCGGCCCTGCTCGGCAGTGCTGCGGTGGTGGTGGGCGGGCAGCGGGGGCTCGCGCTGCTGGTGGTCGGGTTCGGTGGCTTCTGGCTCTACGAGCACCGCGTGCTCGGTGCCACCCTGCCGAAGGATTACCTCGACCTGCGGCGCCAGCTCTCGATGGCGACCTGCGTGGTGCTCGCGCTTACCATGTTCGTGTCCGATGGCGCGGGACTCGCCTAGGGAGATTGCCGCCGATGGAACACTCCGTACCCGCTCCCTGGCTGCGCTGGCTGGTCACGGTGGCGCTGCTCGCAGGTCTGGTGCTGCTCGGCTTTCGCGTGCTCTCGCCCTTCATCGTGCCGATCGTGTGGGCGGCGATCCTCGCCTACGTCAGCTGGCCGGCCTACACCTGGCTGCTGAGCCGGCTCGGCGAGCGCACGACGCTCGCCGCACTCCTCATGACCCTGCTGGTGTCGGCGGCCGTGATCGTGCCGATCGCCTGGCTCGCCCTGGTGCTGCGCATCGAGCTGGTGCGCGGCTACCATGACATGCAGGCGCTGTTCTCGGGGGGCGGGCTGCAGCTGCCGCCGCAGGTGCTGAAGCTGCCCTGGATCGGCGACCAGCTCAAGGAGCTGAGTGATCGCGTCGCACAGGACCCGCACGCACTCGGCTTCGAGCTGCGCAAGCTCACCGACCGCTCCTTCGACCAGATCGCGCACATCGTCGGCGACGTCAGCCGCAACGTCGTCAAGCTCGGCATGACGGTCCTGAGCCTGTTCTTCGTGTTCCGCGGCGGCGAGCGCATCGCCGAGCAGCTGCAGCGCGCCCTCGAGCAGCTGCTCGGGCCGCGCGTGGACGCCTACCTTGCCGCCATCGGCCAGACCGTGAAGGCGGTGATCTACGGTCTCGGGCTCGCCGCGCTGGTGCAGGGCGTGCTCGCCGGGTTCGGCTACTGGCTCGCCGGCATCGGCGCGCCGATCTTTTTGGCCGCGCTCACCACCGTGTGCGGCATCATCCCGTTTGCCGTGCCGGTGCTGTGGGGTGGGGCGGCCGCCTGGCTCTTCATCACCGGGCACACCGTGGCAGGCATCGCGCTGTTCGTGTGGATGGTGATCGTCGTCGGCTGGACCGATCACTTCGTGCGGCCGCTGCTCATCAGCCGCGGTGCGCAGATCCCCTTCATCATCGTGCTGTTCGGCGTACTCGGGGGACTCGCGGCCTTCGGCCTGGTGGGCCTGTTCTTAGGTCCGGTGATCCTCGCCGTGCTGCTGGCGGTGTGGCGCGAGTGGCTGGCCGAGAGCGGCCAGGACGAGCCGCCGCCTCAGGTGCCGAGGAACATGCGGTAGGCGGGGTTGGCGGTCTCCTCGACGTAGGAGTAGCTGAGTTCCTTCAGGTGCAGCAGGAAGTCCGCGCGCTCGGCCTGCGGCACCTGGATGCCGGCGAGCACCCGCCCGTAGTCGGAGCCGTGGTTGCGGTAGTGGAACAGCGTGATGTTCCAGCGTGAGCCGATGGACTTCAGGAAGCGGTGCAGGGCACCCGGGCGCTCCGGGAACTCGAAGCGGTACAGCACCTCTTCGGTGATGCCGCGGGCGTGGCCGCCGACCATGTAGCGCACGTGCAGCTTCGCCATCTCATCGTCGGTCATGTCGGTGACCGCGAAGCCGGCGCCGCGCAGGCTCGCGAGCACCGCCTCCTTCTCCGCGCGTCCCTGCGTGAGGGCGAGGCCGACGAAGATCTGCGCGTTCTCCACGCCCGCGTAGCGATAGTTGAACTCGGTGACGCTGCGCTGGCCGATCACCTCGCAGAAGTGCAGGAAGCTTCCCGGGTGCTCCGGGATCACCACCGCGATGAGCGCCTCGCGCTCACCGCCAAGATCGGCGCGCTCGGCGACGTGCCGCAGGCGGTCGAAGTTCATGTTGGCGCCGCTGTTGATGGCGACCACGCGCCGCCCCTTCCAGCCCTCGCGCGCCAGGTACTTCTTCAGGCCCGCGACCGCCAGCGCCCCGGCGGGCTCGACGATCGAGCGCGTGTCCTCGAACACGTCCTGGATCGCCGCGCAGATCTCGTCCGTGTCGGTGAGCAGCACCTCATCGACATGACCGCGGCACAGGGCAAAGGTCTCCTCGCCGACGCGCCTGACCGCGACGCCGTCGGCGAAGATCCCAACGCGCTCGAGCGTCACGCGCTTACCGGCGCGCAGCGACTCGTGCATGCTGGCCGCATCGCGCGGCTCGACGCCGATGATCTTGACCTGCGGGTACAGGTATTTCACGTACACCGCGATCCCGGCCAGCAGCCCGCCACCCCCCACCGGCACGAAGATCGCATCCGGGGCGCCGCCGCACTGGCGCAGGATCTCGACCGCGATCGTGCCCTGGCCGGCGATGACGTCCGGGTCATCAAAGGGGTGCACGAGCACCAGGCTGCGCTCGCGCGCCAGGGTGAGCGCGTGCTCGAAGGCACTGTCGTAGTCGTCCCCGTGCAGCACCAGCTCGGCGCCCAGGTCGAGGACCGCCTGCACCTTGATCTGCGGGGTGGTCTGCGGCATGACGATGACGGCGCCGATGCCGCGGCGCCGCGCCGCCAGCGCCACGCCCTGGGCATGGTTACCCGCGGAGGCGCACACCACGCCGCGTGCGGCGGCCGCATCCGAGAGGTGCGCGATCCTGTTGTAGGCACCGCGCAGCTTGAACGAGAACACCGCCTGCAGGTCCTCGCGCTTGAGCAGCACCGTGTTGCCGAGGCGGCGCGACAGGCGCGGCGCCTCCTCCAGCGGCGACTCGATCGCCACGTCGTAGACGCGCGCCTTGAGGATCTTCTCGATGTAGGGACTGGCCACCGCTTGCCTGCAGGTTCTTGCCGGGGATGAGCCGACAAGCTTAGCCGCGGGGCGCGCCGCTGTCAGCGCTTGTCGCCGCCCTTGCGCACCACGAAGCGGTACTGCTGGCGGCCGATCGAGACGGTGTCGCCGTCCTCGAGCGCCTGGCGCGTGATGCGCCGGCCGTTGACCTGCACCCCGTTGGTGCTGTTGAGGTCCTCGATGATGGTCTGCGCGGGTCCTGCCAGGATCACCGCGTGGTGGCGGCTGATGAACTTGGCGTCGATCTGCAGGTCATTGTCGGGCGTGCGGCCGACGCTCGTCTTGCGGGCGAGCACGTGCACGACCTCGCGCCCGCCGTCGCTGTAGATGAGGAGGCGCGTGGCCCCCTCCGGCAGCGGCGTCCCCGGGGCGCCGGGCTCCTCGGCGTGGCGCACGGCATCGCGCAGCACCGGACTGGCGCTGGTGTCGGTGGCGCCGAGCCGCACTTCCTCGAGCGTGGCGCGCCACTGCTGGTTGGCCTTCTCCAGCTCCTCGACGCGCGCCCCGCTCTTGCGCGCCTCGGACTCCAGGCGGTGCACGCTCTCCTCGGCCGCCGTGAGGTCGGCCTCGAGCTCGCGCACCCGCGCGGCGTTGGCGTCGGCCTGTGCCCTGAGGGAGTTCAGTGCCTCGACCTGCTCGGCGGCGCTGCGCTCGGCCTGCTGCGCGCGTGACTCGGCGGCGCCCACGGTCGACTGGTAGGTGGCGCGCTCCTGGTGCACGCGCTTGAGGGTGTCGCCCCACTCCTCCATCTGGCCGCGCACGTCGGCGAGCTCGGTCTCGAGCTCCTTGGCGCGCTTGCGCTCGGCGGCGAGCACGCCCTCGAGCTCGGCGATCCGGGCGCGGCGCTGGCTGAGCGCCGCCTCGTGTTCGGTGGCCTGGGCGGCGGAACTGCTGGCGCTGGCGCGCGCCGCCTCCACCGCCGTGGTGAGCTCCACCCGCTCGGCCAGAAGTCGCCCGAGCTCGCTCTTGCGCTGCGACTCGGTGGTGCTGTGCTGCTCGGTGACCGCGGTCAGGGCGCGCACCCGCTCGCCGCTGGCCTCCAGCTGCGCCTGCAGGCGCGCGATGCTGGTCTGCAGGCCTGCGGCCTCGCGGCGCAGGTCGCGCAGCTGCGCGTCGCGCTCCGCGAGCGCACTGCCGAATTCGGTGACCTGCTGCTCCAGGCGCGCGAGGCGCGAGGCGCGCGCGGCCAGCTCGGCATCCTGCTCGCGCACGCGCGCCTCGCGCGCCGCCAGCTCCTGGGCGAGGCGCGTGAGGTCCTGCTCGCGTACCTGCGCCTCCTCGTTGAGATCGCTCACCAGGTCCTCGAAGACGCTGCGGCGACTGGTCACCGTCTGCAGCGACTCGAAGTACGCCATGGCGCGCCTGCGCTCCTCGTGCAGGTCGGCCATCACGCCCGCGGCGTGTGCCGCCTGCGCGCGCTCGCGCTGCACGCGCTCCGCCTCGGCCCTGAGGGCGCGCGCCTGCTCTTCCTTCGCGCTCTGCGTGGCCTGCGCCAGGCGCTGCTCGAGCTCGGCGCTGCGGCCGCCGGCCATGGTGAGTTGCTGGCGCGAGGCGGCGAGCTCGCTCTCGAGCTGCTGCAGGCGCGCATCGGCCGCCGCGCGCGCCTGGGAGAGTTCGGTGAACTGCGCCGCGTGCGCCGTGGCGGCGGCCTGCAGGCGCGTCAGCTCCGCGTCGAGGTGGGCGGCGCGCTGCTCGGCCGCGGCGCGCAGCTGCGCGAGGTTGCCGGCGGCGGCATCGCCACCGGCACGCAGGTGTGCGAGTTCTGCGGCAACACCGGCGGCGTGCTGCTCGGAAGCCGCACGCGCCTGGGTGAGCTCGCCCACCTCCGTGGCGTGTCCGGCGGCCGCGGCCTGCAGGTGCGCGAGCTGCGCGCTCAGCTCGTGCGCGCGCTCCTGGGCGGCGAGGGTGGCGCTCTGTGCCTCCTCGCGCTCACGTTCCAGCTGCAGCAGGCGGTCGGACTTGCTGTGCAGCAGCTGCTGCGCCGAGCGCAGCTCCGCTGACATCGCCTCCAGCGTGGCTTCCAGGTGGCGCTCGTGTTCGGGCCGCAGCTGCGGGAGGGAGGCCCAGGTGTCGGTGGCGGAATGCTCATCGTCCGCGTGCGCCGCTGCCGGCGGATCGAGCACCGGCAACTCGGCCGTGCTGTCGAGGTCAGCATCATGGGAGGCCGGGGGCGGCGTCATCGAGCGCGAACTCATCGAGTGTCCTAAGGATCCCCGTAACTTGCGGCGAAAAAGTGTAGCGCCGCAGCACCCCTCGCCCCCGCGCGCCCCTATAAATGTGTGAGAGGGCTCCCGGAATTCTTTACTTAACCGCGAAGGAAGTCGCGAACTGCCTCGATCAGGCGCTCCGGCGCCGCCGCCAGGAGCTCACTTCCGCTCAGATCCAGGTCCTGCACCCGCGCCGCCGGCAGCACCTCGCGGATGCGCCCCGTGGCGTCGGCCAGGTCATCCTTCGGGCGCAGCACGAGCAGTTTCTGGGTGAGCCGCGCCAGGCGCTCCCGTGCAGGGTAGCGCGCCAGGCTCTCCAGAAGATGACGCTCCCAGGAGGGGGCCTGGGCCTGAGGCGCCACGGAGGCGGCCCGCTCGCCGGCCGCGGCGACGGGCACCGACAGCAGCACCACGCGGCCGATCTGGGTACCCCGGGCGATGGCCAGCTCGGCACCGATCAATGCCCCGGCCCGGGACGCGAACAGGTCGACCCGGCGCAGCCGCATGGTGTCGAGGAAGTCCCCGAGGGCACCCACGTAGTCCTGCAGCTGCGCCGGGGTCAGCGGGGCGTCGGACTCACCGAACCCCGGCAGGTCGGGTGCGTACACGGAGCGATCGCGCCCGGCGAGCGCGAGGAACGGTACGAAGCTGCGGCCGCTGCCCGGGCAGTCGTGCAGGCACAGCAGCGGCGTCCCCTCCTCGAACCCGCCGCCCGGGGGCATGGCGTGGTGCACGTGCAGCTGGCCATAGCGGCACTCGAAATAGCCGCGCCGCACCCGTGCCGGGGTGTTCAGTGGCGCGGGCCTCGGATTCTGCTTGGGCATGGAGCGAATACTGCCACGATCGGCGGCTCCTGTTGCGCCGCGGCGGTCCGGGCGTAGAGTGAGGCGCTGCTTCCTGAGGCGAGCCCGCAATGACACTCCCGATGCGCGTCCTCCTCCTGGGACTGGTATTGCCCGGTGGGTTCAGCGGCTGCGGCCTCGGCGCCACCGGGGCCGCGGGAGCTGCCGGTGCGCAGGCTCAGGCGCGCGAGGCTGCGCAGGCCAGCAGAACCGAGGAGCAGGTACGCCAGCAGCTGAAGGCCGCGGACGAGGCAGCGCAGCAGCAGCGTGCGGATGCGGAGCGGCAGACCGAGTAGGCCGCCCCCGCACCAGGTGCGGGGGCGGCCTCACGTCTTCGTCCTAGCGGCGCCGCCCGCGCTTCTTCGGCGCGGGACGCCGCGCAGCGGCCTTCTTTTTCACCGTCCGGCGCACGGCCTTCCTCGGCGCGACCTTGCGCGCTGCCTTGCGGGCGGCCTTCTTGCGGGTCGCCTTCTTGGCACTCGCCTTCTTCTTGGCCGCCTTCTTGGCCGCCTTCTTCGGCGCGGCCTTGGCGGGGGCCTTCCTGGCGACGGTCTTTGCGGGTGCCGCGACACTCACCACGGCCGGCTTCGGCGCCGCGGGCTTGGCCGCCGGCTTTGCCGGGACGGCAGCGCTCACGGTGCGCGGTGCCTCCTGGACGGCAAACGCCCCGCCCTGCGGGTCGAGGAACAGCGCCACCCACGAGCCATCCGGCACCTCGATCGGTCCGTGCAACAGGCGCCCGCCGGCGCCCTTCGCCGCGGCCACGGCGCGGTCGGAGTCCGCCACGCGCACGTAGCTCAGCCACGAGGGTGGCGTCGAAGGTCCCTGGGTGTTGCACATGCCCCCGACCGCGGTGCCACCGTGGTCGAACAGCTGGTAGATGCCCATGGCACCCATGTCGTGTCCGACACCTTTCTTCCAGCCGAAGAGCTCCCCGTAGAAGCGCAGCGCCGCGCCGACGTCGGTGGTCTGCAGCTCGTGCCAGGAGAAGTCACCCTGCGCAGGTTGCGCGGGGGGCTGGCCGCTCGGGGTGAACACCGCGAAGGTGGCCCCCTGCGGGTCGGCGAGCACCGCGAAGCGCCCGACGTTCGGGATATCGGTGGCTGCCTTGCACAGCCGCGCGCCGAGCGCCTGCGCCTGCGTTACGGTGGCATCCACGTCCGGCGCGCCCACGTAGACGAGCCAGTGAGCGGGCGTTCCCGCGCCATCCTCCGGTAGCGCCATGAGGCCCCCGACCTGCGCCCCGCCGGCCATGAAGATCGTATAGCCGGGCATGTTGGAAGGCTGGGTGCGCCAGGGCAGCACCTTGGCGTAGAAGGTGGCGGCGGCGGCGGTGTCAGTCGTCAGCAGTTCGTGCCAGATGAATCGTCCACGGACCTCGGCGTTGCTCATGGGGAGTCTTCCTCTTGTTGGCGGTCGACATCGTCAACGGTCGCTGATCGGCGCGACATTCTGCCCTGCCCCGACCGGTACTTCCATGACAGGCGGACCGGAGCGCGGCGGGTGCGCGCTATGCTCGCGCCAGATAAGGTAAAGACCGCTGGCAATGACCACCGCCCCGCCCGCTAGGACGCGGCTGGAGGGCAGGACGTGCCAGACCAGGCGGTCGATGAGGATGCCCCACAGCAGGGCCGTGTACTCCAGCGGCGCCACCACCGCGGCCGGTGCCGAGCGGAAGGCCTCGGTGAGCCCGTAGGTGCCCACCGCCGCGAGTGCACCGAGCAGGATCAGCCAGGGGTAGTGCCGCGGCTCGAGCGCCACCCAGTTGGGCAGCGCGAGCGTGAGCGCCATCAGGGTCATGAGGCTGATGGTCCAGACCGCCACACTCGCCGTGGTGTCGGTGCGGGTGATGACGCGCACCGCGATGACGCTGAGGGCGTAGGCGAACGCCCCCAGCAGTGCCAGCAGCGAGCCGAGCGACAGGAAGCCCGCCGCGCTCGGCCGCAGCATGATCAGCACCCCGAGGAGCCCGGCCGCGATGGCGCACCAGCCGCGCGCGTCGGTGTGTTCCTTGAGGATCGGCACCGAGAGCGCGGTCATCATCAGCGGTGCCGACAGGAACACCGCGTACACGTTGGCGAGCGAGAGGATGCGCACCGCGTAGATGAAGCAGCCGAGCACCAGCACCTGCAGCGCCCCGCGCAGCAGGTGCATGGGGAAGCGCCGCGGCTTCAGCTGCGCCCAGCGGTTGCTCAGCAGCACCGGCAGCAGCATGAAGGGGATGGAAGCGGCCCCGCGCAGCACCGCCACCTGCATGGAGGGGTAGCTCGCGGAGAGCATCTTCAGGAGCGCATCCATGCCCGCGAACGCCGCCACCGCGACGATCATCGAGGCGATCGCGCGTAGTCTGCCCTCGCGCATGGGCTTCAGGCCGCCGGGTCCGCTTCCGGGGGCTTGCCCGGTGCAACCCCCGCGGGCCGCCCCGGGGAGCTCAGGGGACGGTAACTGGTGCCCAGCAGGCGCGCGGGCAGCGGGAAGGCGCTGGCGAGAGAGACGACCAGCGCGGAGGCGTACGGGACTGACTGGATGATGAGCACGATCACCCACGCCATGCGGTCCGGGCCTGCGTTCTCCGGGGTGCTGCCGCGCGCCACGCCCCAGGCCGACAGCAGCAGGCCCACCATCATCAGGGTCTCCTCGCGGGCGGCCGCGAGCGCGTGCCACAGGCCGGCGGTGGTGCCGCCCTTGGGCGTGCGGAAGAACGGCTCGTTCTTCGTCAGCAGCCCCTTGATGGAGGCCAGACCGATGGTGTGCGTCAGCGCCAGGCCTGCGATCGCCGCGGCCACCGTCTGGCGCAGGTTTGCACCGACGCGCACGTGGTAGAGGTGCACGAGCTTCGCCAGCTTGAAGGTGAAGAGCGACAGCGGCAGCACCGAGTAGAGGACCAGCGGCGGATCGATCGAGTACGGCGCCCACACCATGGCGGCCGACCAGCCGAGGGCTGCGAGGTTGAACAGCATGTTGCAGCCATCGGCCATCCACGGCAGCCAGCCGGCGACGAAGTGGTAGCGCTGCCCCGGGGACAGCGGGCCGCCCTCGAGGAACAGGGCGCGCGCGTGCGCCTTGAGGATCTGCATGGCGCCGTAGGCCCAGCGGAAGCGCTGCTTCTTGAAGTCGATGAAGGTGTCGGGCATCAGGCCGCGGCCGTAGGAGTCGGGGGTGTAGCTGGCGTCGAAGCCACGCTCGAAGATGCGCAGGCCGAGCTCCGCATCCTCGGTGATGCACCACTCCGCCCAGCGGCAGTCCTTCAGCTGTGCACTGCGCACCATGGTCATGGTGCCGTGCTGGATGATGGCGTTGCGCTCGTTGCGCGTGATCATGCCGATGTGGAAGAAGCCGCGGTACTCCGCGTAGCACATGGCCTTGAAGGCACTCTGGCCGGCGTCGCGGTAGTCCTGCGGGCCCTGCACGATGGCGATGCGCTGGTCGTGGAAGGCCGGCGTCAGGTCGCGCAGCCAGTTCGGTTCCACCACGTAGTCGCTGTCGATGACCGCGACGATCTCCGCATCGGCGGCCATGTGCGCGAGCGCGAAGTTGAGCGCGCCGGCCTTGAAGCCCGCCAGCGGTGCGACATGGAAGAAGCGGAAGCGCGGCCCGAGCGCCGCGCAGTGCGCCTCGACCGGGCGCCACACCGCCTCGTCCCTGGTGTTGTTGTCGATGACCAGCACCTCGAAGTCCGGGTACTCGAGGCGCGCGAGCGCATCGAGGGTCTCGATGAGCATGTCGGGGGGCTCGTTGTAGGCCGGCACGTGCACCGACACCTTCGGCGGCACCGCGCTCGGGCTGTAGACCGGCGCCCCGAGGCGCAGGCGATAGTTCACCCAGTGCGCCTCGGCCCACTCGTGGGCCTCGGCGAGCAGCACCAGCATCACCCCGAGCATGCCAAGCAGCAGCAGCACCCCGGCGATGACGCCCGAGACCGTCATGTACTGCTGCGTGAAGTCGTAGATCACCCACACGGCGAGCGTTGCCGCCGCGAACACCACCAGCGCGAGGAAGCTGCGGCCGCGGTTACGCAGCGCGTCGCTGTTGAGGTAGAGCAGGCCGAGGAGCGCCAGCGCCACTGCCACCGAGACCGCCGCGAGCACGTGCCACTCCGGAATGCGCACGATGGGCGCGGTGAGCTCGAACTTCGGCTGCCGGTTGACGTCGTACACGCCCCAGTAGGAACCGACCGCTCCTTCCATGAACGCCTTCCACGGCTGGTCGAAGGCCTCCATGATGTAGTAGGTGAGCTGCTCCTTCTGCGCGCGCGCGAGGAAGCGCCGCAGGAACAGGGCCTCGTTGGCCTCGGAGGCCACCGCCGACTCGTGCGTGCGGCCGCGGCTCGGCCAGCCGATCTCGGCGATCAGGATGGGCTTGCCGGGGAAGGCCTTCTGCAGGCGCTTCAGCTGTGCCAGCGAGTAATCGACCGCCTGCTCCACCGGCACGCCCTCCCAGTAGGGCAAGAGGTGCACGCCGATGAAGTCGACGTGCTGCGCGAGCTCCGGGTGCGTGAGCCAGGTGTTCCAGGTCTCGGCGGTCCCTACCGGCTGCTCGATGGCGTCGCGCGCACGGTCGAGGAGCTTCTCGAGCTCCCCGATCGGCAGGTCACCGCGCAACAGCACCTCGTTGCCGATGAAGACGCGCACCACGTTGATGTGGCTGTTGGCGAGGTGGATGGCGGTCTGCAGCTGCTGCTCGTTCTTGTCGCGGTGGTCATCGAGCCAGGCGCCGATGGCGACGTTCAAGTCGCGCTTCTCGGCGAGCTCGGGGATCTTGGCGAGCGTCCCCTGCACCGAGTAGGTCCGCACGGCGCGCACCTTGCCCTGCAGCAGCGCGAGATCCGCGTCGATCTCCTCCTCGGTGGGCAGGATGTTGTGGGTCGGGTCCTCGTTGATGCGGAACGGCGAGAACGCGAAGCCCCACACGACCTTGGGCCACGGCGGCTCGCTCGTGGGGCGGTTGAGGTAGGCCCACAGCGCGAACGTGAGCAAGGCGAACACCGCCGCGATCAGCAGGCTCGGGATCGATTTCATGGCGGGGTGGTGTGTCGCGGGCGCTCTACCAGACGCCGGTGTTCGGCATCGACTTCCACGGCTCCGCGGGCGCAAGCGCTGCGCCCTTCTGCAGGAGCTCCACCGAGACGTTGTCCGGGGAGCGCACGAAGGCCATGTGGCCATCGCGTGGGGGCCGCAGGATCGTCACGCCGTGATCCTTCAGGCGCTGGCAGGCAGCGTAGATGTCATCGACCTCGTAGGCGAGGTGCCCGAAGTTGCGGCCGGTGCCGTATTCCTGCGGGTCCCAGTTGTAGGTGAGCTCGACCTGCGCCGACTCATCGCCGGGGGCTGCCAGGAACACCAGCGTGAAGCGCCCCTGCGGGTACTCGTTGCGCTTGAGTTCCTGAAGTCCGAGCGCTGCGCAGTAGAAGCGCAGCGAGGCCTCGATGTCGGTCACGCGGACCATGGTGTGCAGGTACTTCATCGCATCGCCTCTTGCGCGCGCCCGGCTGAGGGGCGCGGCCTAGAACATCTCCGAGGGGCCCGGCGTCTTGATGTCGACCTTGTGGCGGCTCGGGATGAAATCACCGGTGATCATCTGATCATAGGACTGCCCCGGGCCGACCATCGGGTAGACGCCGGCATCCGGGTCGATCATCACCTCGAGGAACGCCGGTCCCTTGAAGGCGAGGAACTCGGCGATGACGCGCGGCACGTCCGCCTTGTGCTCCAGGCGCACCGCGTAGCGGAAGCCATCCGCCTGCGCCGCCTTGATGAAGTCCTTCTTGTGCAGCGACTTGTCGCTCGCCGACAGCCTGCCCTTGTGGAAGAGCTTCTGCCACTGCTTCACCATGCCATCACCGAGGTTGTTGAGCACCACGACCTTCACCGGCAGGTCGTAGGTGGTCACGGTCTCCAGCTCCCCGATGTTCATGCGGATGCTCGAGTCCCCGTCGATGTCGATCACCAGGCGCGCAGGGCAGGCGAACTGCGCCCCGATCGCCGCGGGCAGGCCAAAGCCCATGGTGCCCATGGAGCCCGAGGTCAGCCACAGTCGCGGGCCGACGAAGTCGCAGTACTGCGCGGCCCACATCTGGTGCTGCCCGACACCGGTGGCGATGATCGCCTCGCCGCGGGTGTGGCGGTTGATCTCCTCGATCACGTAGTAGGGCTGGATGAGCGGGCTCGCGCGGTCGTAGTTCATGGCGTAGGTGCGCTTGAGCGCGGCGAGCTCGGCCGCCCAGGCGCTGAAGTCGCAGGCCAAGCCCTGCGCCCGGCCGTGCGCGGTGAGCACTTCCAGCGCCGGTGCCACGAGGCCGACGTGGCTCCACTGCACGCGCTTGACCTTGTTGACCTCGGCGCGGTCGACGTCCAGGTGCGCGATCCGCAGCGCCCGCGGGGCGAACTTGTCCGGGACGCCGGCGACCCGGTCATCGAAGCGCGCGCCCACCGCGATCAGGAAGTCGCAGTCATCCACCGCGTAGTTGGCGAACGCGGCCCCGTGCATGCCGAGCATGCGCAGGGCGCCGGCGCGCGTGGTGTCGTAGGCGCCGATCCCCATGAGGGTGGTGACCACGGGGATGCCGAAGGCGTCGGCAAACGCGGTGAGGGCGGCGGCGGCATTGCCGTTGATCACCCCGCCGCCGGCGTAGATCAGCGGCCGCCGCGACTCCGCGAGCATCGCGAAGAAGCGCGCCGCAGCGGGGGCCTCGAGGACGGCCGCGGCCAGCTCGTGCATGCGGCGGCGGTAGCCCGGGATGGGCAGCAGCCCCTCCCCACTGAAGGTGCCTTCCCAGTTCTGCACGTCCTTCGGGATGTCGATCACCACCGGTCCCGGGCGCCCGGTACGGGCGATCTCGAACGCCGTGCGCATGGTCGCCTCGAGCTTCGAAGGATCGGTCACGAGGAAGATGTGCTTGGCGACGGCGCCCATGATCGAGGGGACCGGGGCCTCCTGGAAGGCATCGGTGCCGATGGCCGCCCGCGCCACTTGGCCGCAAATTACGACAATAGGTATCGAATCTGCCATGCAGTCGCGCACCGGCGTAACAGTATTGGTCGCTCCGGGTCCGGAGGTGACGAGGCACACCCCGACCTTGCCCGAGGCCCGGGCGTAGCCTGCCGCCATGAATCCGGCGCCCTGCTCGTTCGCCGGCACGATCAGGGGGATCTGCGGCTGCTTGAGTTGCGCGGCCGTCTGGTTGTAGAGGAACACCGCGTCGTAGGTGGGCAGGATCGCACCGCCGCTGTAGCCGAAAATGGCGCTCACGCCCTCGTCCGCCAGCACCTGCATGATCATGCGGGCGCCGGACATGCGCTCCCCGGCGAGCGGGTGGGCGCCGCCGCGGGGCTGGATAACTGTATCGGTCATGGACGCGCGGGGCCTCAAGACACAGCCGTTTTGGGAAACCGCCAAGGGATCAGCGAGCCTAGCAGCTTGGGATCGGGGTGCAAACTGAGCGCCATCCTTTGTATTCTCGGCCGAGGCCCCTTAGGCCTGGCTTAACGTCCCTCGAGCTCACATGCGCCACATCATCGCGATCCTCCTGCAGAACGAGGCAGGGGCCCTGACCCGCGTCGCCGGGCTGTTCTCCACCCGCGGCTACAACATCGAGTCACTCTCCGTGGCCCCCACCGATGACCCCACGGTGTCGCGCCTGACGCTGGTGACCTCCGGCTCCGACTCGGTGATCCAGCAGATCGCCAACCAGCTCAACAAGCTCGTGGACGTGGTGAACGTCCTCGACATGACCAAGGGCGAGCACGTCGAGCGTGAGCTCGTGCTGCTGAAGCTCAAAGTCGCGCCCGGGGAGACCGACGCGGTGCGCGGCCACGTGGTGCGCAGCGGCGGGCGGGTGCTGGACCCGGCCACCGAGGGCTTCATCGTGGAGCTCACCGCGAGTGAGGCCGAGGTGAACGGCTTCGTGGCGGCGCTGGCGCAGCGCGGCGAACTGCTGGAAGTGGCGCGCAGCGGCGCACTCGGCATCTCGCGCAGCGCGCGCCCGCTGCGGGCGCGCGCCACCCCCGTCAGCGCCTGAAGCGCGCCTGAGCCCTCAGGGCAGCAGCACGCTCGAGCCGGTGGTGCGGCGGCCTTCCAGGTCGCGCTGCGCCTCGGCGGCCTGCGCGAGGGGGTACTTCTGCCCGATGACGACGCGGATCTTCTTCGACTTCACCGCCGCGAACAGCTCGCGCGCGCCATTCGTGAGTTCCTCGCGCGTCACGATGTAGTTGAAGAGCGAGGGACGCGTCAGGTAGAGCGAGCCGCGCCTGGCGAGCTCCAGCGGCGCGATCGCCGGCGGCGCGCCCGAGGCGTTGCCGTAGCTCACCATGATCCCGAGGCGCCGGATGCAGTCGAGGGAATCCATGAAGGTGTCCTTGCCCACCGCATCGTAGACGGCCGCAACGCCGACCCCCTTGGTGAGTTCCCTGACGCCCGCGACCAGCTCGTCGCGCCCCGAGATCAGCACGTGCCGGCAGCCGTGCTTCTTGGCGATCTCCGCCTTCGCCTCGCTGCCCACCACGCCGATCACCTTCGCGCCGAGTGACTTCGCCCACTGGCACAGGATGAGGCCGACGCCGCCGGCCGCCGCATGCACGAGGATCACGTCCCCCTTGGCCACCTTGTAGGTGCGGCGCAGGAGGAAGTGCGCGGTGAGCCCCTTGAGCATGAGGGCCGCAGCCTGTTCATCCGACACTCCGGCCGGCACCTTCACCAGCCGCTCGGCGGGTATGTTGCGCACTTCGCTGTAGGCACCCGGGGACGTGAATACGTAGGCGACGCGCTCGCCGACCTTGAAGCCGCGCACGCCGCGGCCGAGCGCGGTGACGACGCCGGCGGCCTCGCGCCCGAGTCCCGAGGGCAGCGGCGTCGGGTAAAGACCCGTGCGGTCGTAGACGTCGATGTAGTTGACGCCGATGGCGGTGTGGCGCAGCTGCACCTCGTGGGGTGCGGGCTTGCCCGGGTCGAATTCCTCCACGCGCAGGACTTCGGGCCCGCCGTGCTCATGGAAGCGGATGGCGACTGGCATAGGCAGCGGAGCATAGCCGGCGCGCTCCGGCAGCGTCTCTACTTCCGAGGGGGCGGCAGCCCGAAGCTAGAGCGCGGCGTCGTCGGTCTCGCCGGTGCGGATGCGGATGACGCGCTCGATGTCGGTGATGAAGATCTTGCCGTCGCCGACCTTGCCGGTCTTGGCGGACTTGATGATGGCCTCGATGACCTGGTCCACCAGGTCGCCGCGCACGGCCACCTCGATGCGGGTCTTGGGCACGAAGTCGACCACGTACTCGGCGCCGCGGTAGAGCTCGGTGTGGCCGCGCTGGCGCCCGAAGCCCTTCACCTCGGTCACCGTCATGCCCGAGACGCCGATGTCCGAGAGCGCGGCACGCACGTCGTCGAGCTTGAAGGGCTTAATGATCGCGGTGACCAGTTTCATGAGGTTCTCCGAACGTGGGACAGGACTCGCGGCGCGAGGGATTTTGCAGTTTTCATGCCACCGCGTCGAATGCAGCGAAAACGCACGCCCGGCTGCTTCGCCCCACCCCGGGGAGCGCCAGCGCCGCACCAACCTGGGGCACGCACCGGCGGCGGCCGCTCCCCCGTGGTGCACCCGGCAGCCGCGCGTCGTTAGGCTATCCTTCGCGCCGATGTACCAGGACATCATGATCGTCGGCGCCGGCCAGGCGGCCGTTCAGACCGTGGATACCCTACGCCGCCGTGGCTTCGCAGGGAAGATCACGCTCATCGGGGACGAGCCCTGGCTGCCCTACCAGCGCCCGCCCCTGTCCAAGAAATACCTGGCGGGAAGCCTCGAGCGCGAGCGCCTGCTGATCCGCCCCGCGCAGTTCTTCGCCGACCACAAGGTGACCACCCACCTGGGCCGGCGCGTCACCGAGCTTGCCCCGCGCGAGCGCCACGTGCGCCTGGATGACCAGCAGGTCATCCCCTGGGACGCCCTGTTGCTCGCGACCGGCAGCCGCCCGCGGGCGCTGCTGGTGCCGGGGGCGCAGCTGCCGGGCGTGCACACGCTGCGCACCATCGCCGACGTGGACCGCATCCGCGCCGAGTGCCGTGCGGGGAGCCACGTGGTGGTCATCGGCGGTGGCTACATCGGACTTGAGGTGGCCGCGACCGCGCGCGAGCTCGGCATGGAGGTCACGGTGCTGGAGATGGCCGAGCGCGTGATGAACCGCGTCACCTGCCCGGAAGTCTCCGCCTTCTACGCCGCCGAGCACGCCCGCGCCGGCGTGCGCATCCTGTGCAATGCGCGCGTGCGCGCCCTGCACGCCGAGCCGGCCACCGGGCGCGTGAAGTCGGTGCTCACCGAGGACGGCGGCGAGCACCGCGCCGACCTCGTGCTGGTCGGGATCGGCGTCGTGCCCGCGGATGAACTCGCCAGGGCCGCCGGCCTCGACTGCGAGAACGGCGTCGTGACGGACGGCCACTGCCGCACCAGCCACGAGGCGATCTGGGCGGCGGGCGACTGCGCCAGCCACCTGAACCGCCAGTACGGGCGGCACCTGCGCCTGGAGTCGGTCGACAACGCCTTCGAGCAGGGCACGACCGTGGCGCTCAACATGCTCGGCACCGCGACGCCGCACGACAAGGTGCCCTGGTTCTGGTCCGACCAGTACGACCTGAAGCTCATCATCGTGGGCGTCGGCTTCGGCTACGACAGCGTGGTGATGCGCGGCGCCCCCGCGACACGCAGCTTCAGCGCCTGCTACCTGCGCGCCGGGGAACTCGTCGCCATCGACAGCATCAACGCGCCGAAGGACCAGATGGCGGCGCGCAAGCTGATCGCCGCGCATGCGCGCCCGGATCCCGCGAGGCTTGCCGACCCCGCGATCGCGCTCAAGGACGCCTGACGGTCGGCCTCACTTGGGCGGCGGCGCGGTGCGCGTCTGGTCAGTGATCCAGTTCACCTCCCAGCTCTTGCCGCCATCCTCCGAGTACGACTGCTCGAAGTGCGGGCTCGCGGTGTCGGTCCTGGACCACACGAAGCGCACCAGCACCGTGCGGCCCTCGTAGGTGTCGGTGGCATAGAACTCCCCGACGCCGTTCCTGAAGCGCCCAACCTGCGGCGGGTCCATGATGCCGACCCTGGCATTGGCCCAGTAGAGCCGCCACTCGTGCGTCTGCGGGTTGTAGAGGCGCAGCGTCATCCCCTCGATGTGACCTGCGGCGCTGTCGGTCTCGAACTCCTCCAGCTGCGAGCGCCCGTCCCACACCTTGCGCGTCACGGACGTGCCATCGAAGGAGACCCATTCGTGCGAGCCACTCAGGCGGTGTGCCAGGCGCTTCAGGTGGATGTTCCAGGAGCCGAGCTCGAAGTCGAAGTCGTGCGAGCCGTCGCGCTCGGGCGATGCGGCGGTGGCCTCGGGCGCGGCGCGCAGGGCGGTGGCGGCCGGCAGCATCGTGAGGGCGGCGCACGTCAGGGCGAGGGCCCAGGGCTTGAGTGCGTTCATCGGGCCGTCCGCGGTGAGGAATGGGGCGACGATGATACGGTGCGGCCGGCATCGGCGCTGCGCCGCCGGCCGCACGGCGCGCCTCGCTTCAGCGCACGATCACGAGCAGGTCGCGGGCTTCCACGCTCTGCCCGGGCCGCACGAACACCTCCGCCACGGTGCCCTCGCGCGTGGCGCGCACCGCGGTCTCCATCTTCATCGCCTCGAGACTCACCAGCAGGTCGCCCTGCGCCACCGCGACACCCGGCTTGACCGCCACGCTCGTGACCACCCCGGGCATGGGCGCGCCGACTTCGCCGGGGGCGTCCGGGTCGCTCTTGCGGGGCGCTGCGCGGCGCGCCACCTGGCTCCTGTCGGGCACGCGCACCGAGCGCGGCTGGCCGTTGAGCTCGAAGAACACCGTGCGCGTGCCGTCCTCGTGCGGCTCGCTGCTGGCGAGGTAGCGCACGATGAGCGTCTTGCCGCGCTCGAGGTTCACGCTGATTTCCTGCCCCGGCTCCATGCCATAGAAGAACACCGGGGTGGGCAGGATCGAGGGGTCCCCGTAGAGCGCCCGCTCGCGCGCGTACTCGAGCCACACGCGCGGGTACATCAGATACGAGGCGAGGTCCTCATCGGTCACCGGCCGCGGCAGCTGCTGCTGGATCTTGGCGCGCTCGGCGCCGAGGTCCACCGCAGGCAGCGTCGCCCCGGGGCGCTCCGTGAGGGGCGCAGCGCCCTTCAAGATCTTCTGCTGCAGCGCCGCCGGGAAGCCGCCATAGGGCTGGCCGAGGTCGCCGCGGAACAGCTGCACCACGGACTCGGGGAAGGCCACCTCGGTGGCAGGATCCAGCACCTGCTCGCGGCTGATGCCCGAGCTCAACATGAGGAGCGCAAGATCGCCCACCACCTTGGAGGTCGGCGTCACCTTCACGATGTCGCCGAACATGTCGTTGACGTCGGCGTAGGTCGCCGCGACTTCCGGCCAGCGCGCATCCGCGATGCCCAGGCCGCGCGCCTGCTCGCGCAGGTTGGTGTACTGCCCGCCCGGCATGCCGTGCACGTACACCTCCGAGGCGCCGGCGCGCATCTCGCTCTCGAACGCGCCGTAGTAGCGGCGCACCTGCTCCCAGTACGAGGAGATGGTGCGCAGGTTCTTCGGGTCCACGAGCGGGTCGCGCGCCCCGAAGCGCAGCGCCTCGACGATGGAGCCGAGGTTCGGCTGCGAGGTGAGCCCGCTCATGGCATCGATCGCCCCGTCGATGGCATCCGCGCCGGCGGCGACCGCGGCCAGCACGCTCGCGGCGGCGATGCCGCTGGTGTCGTGCGTGTGGAAGTGCACCGGCAGCCCCACCTCGTCCTTGAGTGCCTTGACGAGCGCGTAGGCGGCGCGCGGGCGGCACAGGCCCGCCATGTCCTTGATGCCAAGCACGTGGGTGCCGGCGGCCTTGAGCTCGCGGCCGAGCTTGAGGTAGTAGTCGAGGGTGTACTTCTTCTCCTGCGGGTCGCACAGGTTGCCGGTGTAGCAGATGGCCGCCTCGCACAGGCGCCCGCTGTCATTCACCGCATCGATCGCGACCCGCATGTTCTCGACCCAGTTCAGGGAGTCGAAGATGCGGAACACGTCGACGCCACCGGCGGCGGCGCACTTGACGAAGAAGCGCACCACGTTGTCCGGGTAGTTGGCGTAGCCGACCGCGTTGGCCGAGCGCAACAGCATCTGCAGCAGCAGGTTCGGCATCAGCTCGCGCAGCTGCGCGAGGCGCGCCCACGGGTCCTCGCGCAGGAAGCGCATCGCGACATCGAAGGTTGCCCCGCCCCAGCACTCCACCGAGAACAGCTGCGGCAGGAGGGAGGCGTAGTAGGGCGCGATGGCCGTCATGTCGAGCGTGCGCAGGCGCGTGGCGAGCAGCGACTGGTGGGCATCGCGCATGCTGGTGTCGGTGAGCAGCACGCGCTGCTCGTTGAGCATCCACTGAGCGAACCGCGCCGGCCCGAGCTCGTCGAGCTTCTGCTTGGTGCCCGGCGCCGGCGCTGGCAGCGGACCTGGTGGCAGGCGCACCGGGGCGAAGCCCGCCGGCTGCGGGCGGCTCTTGGTTTCGGCGTTGCCGTTGACGATGGTGGCGCCGATGAAGCTCAGGATGCGGCTGGCGCGGTCGCGCTTGCGCGGCCACTGGAACAGCTCCGGGCTCTCCTCGATGAAGCGCGTGGTGTAGTCACCGCGCGCGAACTTCGGGTGCGTGATGAGCTGGTCGAGGAAGCGCAGGTTGCTCACCACGCCGCGGATGCGGAACTCCCACAGCGCGCGGTGCATGCGCGCGATGGTCTCCTCGGGGGTCGGCGACCAGGCGGTCACCTTGACCAGCAGCGAGTCGTAGGAGCGCGTGATGATGGCGCCGGTGTAGGCGGTGCCGGCGTCGAGGCGGATGCCAAAGCCAGCCGGGCTGCGGTAGGCGGTGATGGTGCCGTAGTCCGGGATGAAGTTGTTCTCGGGGTCCTCGGTGGTGATGCGGCACTGCAGCGCATGGGCGCTGATGCGGATGTCCGCCTGCGCCGGCACGCCGCTCTCGGGCGTGCCGATCCGTGCGCCGCCGGCGATGCGGATCTGCGCCTTGACGAGGTCGATCCCGGTGGCGCACTCGGTGACGGTGTGCTCCACCTGGATGCGCGGGTTGACCTCGATGAAGTAGAAGCGCCCGGAGTCGGCATCCTGCAGGAACTCCACCGTTCCGGCGTTCACGTAGCTGGCGGCACGCGCGATCTTCAGGCCCGCCGCGCACAGCGCCGCGCGCTGCGCCTCGTCGAGGAACACCGCCGGTGCGCGCTCCACCACCTTCTGGTTGCGCCGCTGCACGGTGCAGTCACGCTCGTAGAGGTGCACGAGGTTGCCGTGCGTGTCCCCGAGCACCTGCACCTCGACGTGGCGCGCGCGCCGCACCAGCTTCTCGAGGTACACCTCGTCGTTGCCGAAGGCCGCCTGCGCCTCGCGTCGCGCCACGGGCAGCACCTCGGCGAGCTGCGCGTCACTTTCGACCACGCGCATGCCGCGGCCGCCGCCACCCCAGCTCGCCTTGAGCATCACCGGGTAGCCGATGCCCTGCGCCAGCTGCGCCGCCACGGCGAGGTCGTGCGGCAGCGGCCCGGTCGCGGGCATCACGTCCACGCCCGCGGCGACCGCAAGGCCGCGCGCCGAGACCTTGTTGCCGAGCACGCGCATGGTGTCCGGGCGCGGGCCGATGAAGATGATGCCGGCCGCGGCGCACGCCTCGCCGAAGTCGGGGTTCTCCGCGAGGAAGCCGTAGCCCGGATGCACCGCGTCCACCTTGGCCTCGCGCGCCACCCGCAGGATGTCGGCGATGTCGAGGTAGGCCTCCACCGGGCCCTTGCCGACCCCCACCTGGTAGGCCTCGTCGGCCTTGGTACGGTGCAGCGAAAAGCGGTCCTCGTGCGAGTAGACCGCGACCGTGCGCAGGCCGAGTTCGTTGGCCGCCCGCATGACGCGGATGGCGATCTCGCCGCGGTTGGCGACCAAGAGGCTGCGGATCCGCTGCGGGCTGGCGGGTTTCACTCTAAGATTCACCGTCAGAAAGTGGAGCGAGCCCGCCGGACGCCTGCATCGTGCGTGGCCTGCGGGTGCGGCCCGATCATAGCCGCGGAGACAAGAAAATGTCGCGCCCGAACCTGCTTGCGATCCTGTGCCTGCTCTGCGGCGGCAGCGCGGCAGCCGCCGCACCCCCGCCGCCGCCGCCTGGGCCGCCGCCCATCGCGATCGCCATCCACGGCGGCGCCGGCGTCATCGAGGCCTCCAAGATGACCGCGGAAAGGGCCGCCTCCTACCAGGCCGGCCTGGCCGCGGCCCTGGACGCCGCCTACGCGATCCTCGAGCGCGGCGGCTCGAGCCTGGATGCGGTCACCACTGCGGTGCGGATGATGGAGGATGACCCGCAGTTCAACGCCGGCCGCGGCGCGGTGCTGAACCAGGACGGGGATGCTGAGCTGGATGCCGCCATCATGGACGGGCGCGGACCGCGTGCCGGGGCCGTGGCCGGCGTGCGGCACGTGAAGAACCCGGTGGAGCTGGCGCGCCTGGTCATGGAGCGGAGCCCGCACGTGCTCCTGATCGGGGACGGGGCCGAGGAGTTCGCGCTCGAGCAGGGCGTGGTACTGGTGCCGCGCGGCTACTTCCGTACCCACCAGCGCATCGCCGAGCTCGCCGAGGCGCAGCAGGCGGAAACCAACCGCGGTAGCGCCGTGGGCAGCGGCACCGGCACGGTGGGTGCCGTGGCGCTCGACCGCGCCGGCAACCTCGCCGCCGCGACCTCCACCGGCGGCCTCACCAACAAGCACCGCGGCCGGGTCGGGGACACCCCGATCATCGGCGCCGGCACCTACGCCCGCAACGACAGCTGCGCGGTGTCCGGCACCGGCCACGGCGAGTACTTCATCCGCGAGGTCGTGGCCTACGATATCTGTGCGCTGATGGCGTACAAGAAGCTCACGCTCTCCCAGGCCGTGACCGAGGTCATCCATGGCAAGCTCGCCGCCGCCGGTGGCGAGGGCGGCGTGATCGCCATCGATGCGGCCGGCAACATCGTCATGGACTTCAACAGCATCGGCATGTTCCGCGGCGCGCGCGACGGCCACGGGCTGCGCCAGATCGCCATGTACCGCGACACCAAGTAGAGGTCACCGAATCACATGCATGCCATTGCCATCCACGGCGGCGCCGGCGCCGTCCCGCGGGCCGCCCTGTCGCAGGAACGCGAGGCGCGCTACCGCTCGGGACTCACCGCCGCCCTCGATGGCGGCTACGCGATCCTCGAGAAGGGCGGCAGCAGCCTCGATGCGGTCACCTGCGCGGTGCGCATCCTCGAGGATGACCCGCTCTTCAACGCCGGGCACGGCGCGGCGCTCACGCGCGACGGTGCGGCCGAGCTCGACGCGGCCATCATGGACGGCAGGCAGATGCGCGCCGGCGCGGTGGCTTCCGTGCGGCACGTCAGGAACCCCGTGGAGCTGGCCCGGCACGTGATGGAGAAGTCGCGCCACGTGCTGCTGGTGGGCGCGGGGGCCGAGGAGTTCGCGCTCGAGGAGGGCCTGAGCCTCGTGCCGAACCTCTACTTCCGCACCGCCGAGCGGCTCGAGCAGCTGCTGTTCGAGCAGCGCGGCGAGCACGTCTCGGACATCGTGCCGCCCACCACCAAGGGCACGGTCGGGGCGGTGGCGCGCGACACCGCCGGGAACCTGGCCGCCGCCACTTCCACCGGCGGCATGACCAACAAGCGCCCCGGGCGGGTCGGGGACTCGCCGATCATCGGCGCGGGCACCTACGCCAAGAACGGCGTGTGCGCAGTGTCGGCCACCGGGCACGGCGAGTACTTCATCCGTGCGGTGGCCGCACACCACGTGTGCGCGGCGGTCGAGTACCGCGGCATGGCGCTCGAGGAGGCGGTGCGCGAGATGCTGCACGAGATCCTGCGCAACCTCGGCGGAGATGGCGGCCTGATCGCGGTCGACCACGCCGGGCGCATCGTCATGGACTTCAGCACCGAGGGCATGTTCCGCGGCGCGCGCGACTCCAACGGCCGGCGCGACATCGCCATCTACTGAGGCTCGCGCAACTAGGCCGCCTGGCGGCCGCGGAACGCGCTCGGGGGCTGCGATTCCCAGCGCGACCAGACCCGCCGCAGCTGCTGCGCGGAACGAAAGCCCGCGCGGGCGGCGACGCGCTCCAGGTCGAGGCGGCTCTGCGTCACGAGCTGCCGCGCCAGCGCGAAGCGGATCAGCTGCACGTAGTCGTGCGGGGAGCAGCCGGCGTGCTCGGCGAACAGGCGCGCGAGGTTGCGCGGGCTGGTGCAGGCGACCGCGGACAGCTCGCGTGCGCTCCAGCGCGCCGTGGGCTCGCGCGCGACGGCGTCCTGCACGCGGTGCACCGCCGGGTGCAGGTGGTTGCGGTGCATCACCCAGGGTGACAGCGCCGGGTCGGTGCCCGCGCGGCGCAGGTACACGACCAGGTCGCGCGCGACTTCCGCGGCCACGCGCGGCCCGAGCTGGCGACCGATGACGTGCAGTGCCAGGTCCAGGCCCGCGGTCACCCCGGCGCTGGTAACGACCCGCCCGTCCTCGACGAAGATGCGGTTGTCCAGGACCTGGGCGCGCGGCTCGATGCGCCGCAGCTCCTCCAGGTGCTCGTGGTGGGTGGTGCAGCTGCGCCCGGCCAGCAGTCCCGCGTGCGCGGCGAGGACACTGCCGGCGCACACGCACATCAGCAGTTCAGCCCGCCCGGCGCTGGCGCCCAGCCACTCGATGACGCGCCGCGCGGCGGGCTGCTGCGGATCGATGCGCGTGGCGCTGATCCCGGTGAGCACCACGATGGAGCCGGGGGAGAGCTGCGCGGGCAGCGGCTCGAGGTCCCCGAGGGTAAGTCCCACCGCGGCCTTGAGGCTCGGCTGCGCCGCGATGAAGCGCAACCGGTAGCTGCCGGGACTGTGGGCCTCCGCGTTGCGGAATGCATCGGCTGGGCCTGCGAGGTCCAGCAGTACCAGGCGCGGCAGCACCACGAACAGGACCTCACGCACGGCGCCGGGCGGCTGCGGCATGGGGGGCCTCAGGCGAGCGTCGGCGCGCTGGCGACGATCTGTGCGAAGCGACCCTCGAGCACGAGCTCGGTGCGCTCGCGCAGCTCTGCGGTCGAGACCTCGCGCCCGCTGCGGGCGCGCATGGGGAAGGTCAGGGTCGCATCGGTCACGTAGCGCACCTGGAACCCAAGATCCGAGGCATGGCGTGCGGTGGTCTCGCAGCACTGCTCGGTGCGGATCCCGGTGATGAGGAGCTCGCCGATGCCCCGCGCGCGCAGCCACTCGAGCAGCGGCGTGCCGTCGGCGGCAGCGCCGAACAGCGCCGAGTGCACCTCCTTATAGATGACGACCGCAGGACTCACCGACAGGCCCGCGAGCGGGCGCACCTTCCCCGAGGCGCTGGTGAAGGGGTTGCCCGGATCCTCCCCGTCCTCGCGGTGGAATACCTGCACCACGGGGATGTCCCGGTCGCGGGCACGGTCGATGAGTGTCTGCACGTTGGCGAGGAACTGCGGCACCTCGGCCTCCGTGAAGTACGGCCGGTGACGGAAGGATTCCTGCACGTCGATGACGATCAGCGCCTGTTTCATGGGACCTGCCGTGCCTGATGGTTGAATTTCGGACGCAATAGTGGCCCTTATTCAGGCCGCCTTCCACAGGGTAGGGAGACTCCAATCGTTCAAAAACGGACGTAAGAATCGGCACCACGCGAGGGCCGCGGGGCGTGCGGCCCGCGGCGCGCAGCCGCGACCGGTCCCGCCTCGCACAGGCGCGCCTCGGCGGCGAGCAGGGTCTGGCCGCGCAGCCGCGCGCGCTCGAGGCGCTGCGCCTCCCCGCTGGCAGCCGCCGCGAACAGTTCCCGCCACATGCCGGGCTGCGCCGTCCAGCGCGGCCGCAGCCAGTGAGGGTGGCGCACGGCCAGCGCGCGCACCTGGCCGAGCGTGTAACCGGCCAGCTCCCGCACGCTGGCGGCGGGCATGCCGAGCAGCAGCCGCGCGGCGCTCGACTGGCAGCGGGCGAGGTGCCACGCGAAGGTGAAAGCGGCCTGCGCCAGTGGAGCTGCCGCCGGCACCGTGAACCAGGGGGCGTAGCCGGGGGCGCCCTCGTCGCCCACCTGGCGCGCACTGTCGGCACGCCAGGCAGCCCCCTGCGCGCAGCCTGCATCCATCAGCAGGTACAGGCAGCCGCTCGCCTGCTGGCGGCCGGCGGCATCGAGTGAACCCCAGGCGTGGGCAATCTCGGCGCACAGAGGCGGCGCGCCACCGGCGGCCGCCTGCGCCACGCACAGCTCGAGGAACTCCTGGTTGAGCTCGCTCAGGCACGCGAGCGTGCCGGCACGCAGCCAGCCGGCCACGCTGTCGGCCCCCGGGTTCTCATTTGCGCACTGCAACAGCATGGCCCACCTCCCAGGTCTTGTTGGCATTCCATGGTAACCGCCGCGGCCGGAAACACCATCCGCAGATTTGGTAGTTTTTTACCAAATTCACGAGTGTCAAAATTGGGGACTTTCTCCCAAACTATCCGTGCCCGGAGGCCCCGAGGAACCCGCCGCCATGCGCATCTCCGACGACCGCTATCACCGCGAACGCACGCGCATGGAGCTGGCGCTGCGCTTCCTGCGGCACGAGGCCCGCACGCAGACCATCCGCGCCTGGACCGGCCTGAGCGACGACCGCATCCGCAAGCTGTACCGTTCCTACCTCGGCGAGGTGCGCCGCGAGATGCCGCGTCACCGTGGCAAGTCCCCGCACCAGATCGCCTTCTTCACCCGCTCGGCGCGCCTGCAGGAGGAGACGGTCGCCCTCGCCACGAGCTTCTGGCTGCTCGGCGTGATCCCGGCCGCGGCGCAGGATGCGCCGGGCTCCGCGGCCGCCCTCACCCGCGGCGACCTGCTATGCACGGCCTTCGAGGCCTACCGCCTGGCGCGCTGCGCGGCGCTGATCTCCTTCGAGCACGCGGTGTTCCTGGCCGCCGCGCTCAGCCGCGCCGAGCAGCTGCGCGTCAGCTGGTGCGGGCGCTGCGGCGGCCTGGTCGTGAGCGAGCCGTGCGCCCTGCGGGTGCGCCCCTGCCACCACTGTGCGGAGCTCGCCGGGTAGCGCTGCTAGAATCCGCCGCCATTGCCAACGGCGGGCGCACCTCATGGATCAGCATCGGCCGAACTTCCTGTCCGGTCCCTACATCGACCGCCGCTCTGAAGCACGCGAGGACGAGCGCTGGGTGGAACTGGCGCGCGCGGATCCCGGCACGCGCTACCTCTTCGGGCGCGGCAGCACGCAGCTGCTGCGCGCCGGCAGCGCGCCCGGCCTCGCCCTGCTGGACAACAGTGCGCCGCAGGTGCGCGCGCTTGCCGACGCGCAGTTGGTGCTGCTCGGCTGGTTGCGCGGCGAGCGCCTGGTGCTGGCGGACCTGCCGGCGGACGAGCCGTTCGAGCCCCCGGCCGGCACCGCCTTCGAGGAGCTGCGTCCGCTGACGGCGGTGCTGCCGGCCGAGGATGCCGCGCTCATGGCCTACGCACGCGCCCTTTCCACCTGGCGCGCGCGCCACCGGCGCTGCGGGGTGTGCGGCAGCCCGACCGTGGCCACGCACGCCGGCCACTGCCTCCACTGCAGCAACCCGAGCTGCGCCCAGGACTTCTTTCCGCGCATCGATCCGGCCATCATCGTGCTGGTGAGCGATGGCGAGCGTGCCCTGCTCGGGCGCCAGCACAGCTGGCCCGCGCGCCGCTACTCCACCATCGCCGGCTTCGTCGAGCCCGGCGAGAGCCTCGAGGATGCCGTGGCGCGTGAGGTGCTGGAGGAGACCGGCGTGCAGGTGCACAACGTGCGCTACCACTCCTCGCAGCCCTGGCCCTTCCCCTCCTCCCTCATGCTCGGGTTTTTCGCCAGCGCCGCCCCGGGAAGCGCGGTTGAGGTCGGCGGGGAGCTCGAGGACGCACGCTGGTTCACGCGTGAGCAGGTCACCTCGGGCGAGGCCCTCGCGCCCCCGACGCAGTCGATCTCCTGGCGCCTCATCGAGGCCTGGCTCAAGGGCGCGGTGTAGGCCATGTGCCTGCTCATGCTCGCCTGGCGGGCGCACCCGCGCTACCCGCTGGTCGTGGCCGCGAACCGCGATGAGTTCCACGACCGTCCCGCCGCGGCGCTCGCGCCCTGGCCGCCGCCCGAGTCATTGCTCGCCGGCCGCGACCTGCGCGCCGGCGGCACCTGGCTCGCGCTCGATCGCGCGCGCCGCTTCGGCGTGGTCACCAACTTCCGCGACCTGCAACCCCCGAAGCCCGGTGCGCCCTCGCGCGGCGAACTCATCCCCCACTACCTCGCCCAGGGCGCCGGCCCGGCGCACTTCTTCGCCGCTCTCGCGCCGCACGCCGACAGCTACTCGGGATTCAACCTGCTGCTCGCCGACGGCGAATCGCTCTGGTACGGGTGCAACCGGGCGCAACCGTTCGCGCGCGCGCTCCCAGCGGGGGTCTATGGGCTCTCCAACGGCTTCCTCGACACGCCCTGGCCCAAACTCGAGCGCGTGCGGGCGGCGTTCAGCGCGTGGCTGCGCGGCCCCGATGCGGACACCGAGGGCCTGCTCAGGCTGCTGGCCGACCGCACCCGCGTCGCCGACGACGCGCTGCTGCCCCAAACCGGCGTGGCACGCGACTGGGAGCGCGTCCTGTCCTCGCCGTTCGTGTTCCACCCCGACTACGGCACGCGCTCCTCGACGGTGCTGCTCCTGAGCGCCGATGGCCACGCGCTCATCAGGGAACGGCGCTTCGACCCCCAGGGGCGCGCGAGCGGTGAAACTGAATTTGCGCTGAATCCGGGTGCGTGGCCCTGAGGCGAGCGCGGAACCTCCCTGCCGGAGGCCGACTCTCAATGCACGGAGGCCAAGCGGTATCCCCCGCAAGGCTCTAGAATTCCAAGGACTTTCTCCAGGCACAAGGCTAGATGGCGCAGCGCACCCACCAGCGGCGGGTTCGTCGACGACTCAGGCGGACCCCGGCGGTCCTGCTGTGCCTGCTCGCCGCGCCACTCACCCATGGGGCCAGCGCGGTCAGCGTGGACGTGCGCGGGGTGGACGATGCGCTGCGCGACAACGTGCTCGCCTACCTGAGCTTCGAGCGCTACAAGAAGGGCGCCGCCGACCTCACCCCCGACACCGTGGAGCGCCTGCACAACCGCGTGGAGCGCGAGGTCGATGCGGCCCTGAAGCCCTTCGGCTACTACGAGCCGCAGGTGCAGTCGGCGGTGACGCGCGAGGACAACGGCGAGTGGCACGTCGTCATCGACATCGTGCCCGGGCCGCCGGTGATCGTCGATCACATGGAGGTGCGCGTGGAGGGCCCGGGCGAGACCGACCCGCTGTTCCGCCGCATCCTGAGGCGCCTGCCGCTCAAGAGCGGGGACGTGCTCAATCACAAGGCCTACGAGGACATCAAGTCCGACCTGCAGCGCACCGCGGCCACCTACGGCTACCTGGATGCGAAGCTGATCGAGAACACGATGCGGGTCGATCCGCCGAACCACCGCGCCGACATCGCGCTGGAACTCGACACCGGCACCCGTTACCGCTTCGGCAAGACCACCATCAGCCAGGACGTCATCAAGGACAGCCTCGTGCGGCGCTACCTGCGCTATCACGAAGGGGAGTACTTCGACCTCACACAGGTGCTGCGCACCCAGTTCGCGCTCGATGACGCGCAGTACTTCTCCAACCTCGAAGTGCTGCCCGGCACCCCCGACCGTGACACGCACCTGGTGCCGGTCAACATCAGCGCCAAGGCGAGCCGCCGGCACCGCTACTCCTTCGGCGCCGGCTACGCCACCGACACCGGGCCGCGCGGCACGCTCGGCTTCGAGGACCACCGCGTCAATGACCGCGGCCACGTCTTCAGCGTCGAACTGCAGGCCGCGCAGGTCACGAAATACAGCCTGCAGAGCCGTTACACCATCCCGATCGGCGACCCGGCGGTGGAGAACTTCAGCATGCGCGGCTCCATCGAGCAGCGTAACTGGGGCGACGTCACCACCAACACCTTCTCGGTGGGCCCGAGCGTGACCGCCCTCACCGGCGCCTGGCAGCACGTCTGGGCCATCAACGGGGTGCGTACCACGACCGAGTCGGTGTACCTGCCCTCGAGCCAGACCGACACCCTGCTGGTGCCCGAGCTCGATCTCGCCTCCGTCCCCAAGGGCTACCTCGGGGAGCCCTTGTTCGAGCATCCGCTGTTCCTGGAGATCAAGGGCTCGCACAGCTCCCTCGGCTCGGACTCCAACTGGATCCAGGCGCACCTGCAGGCCGAGCGCGTGTTCCGCCTCGCCCCCAAGTGGCACCTGCTGCTGCGCGGGGAGGTGGGCGCTACCCTGGTGTCCGAGTTCAGCCAGCTGCCGACGGTGTTCCGCTTCTTCGCCGGCGGCGACAACAGCGTCCGGGGCTTCGCCTACAACGACCTGTCCCCGACGCAGATGACGCACGTGTGCAGCGTCTTCCGCCCCGATGGCATCGGCTGCCAGACGTTCACCTACATCAAGGTCGGCGGCAAGGACATCATCACCGGCACCGTGGAAGTGGTGCGCGACCTGCCGCGCAACCTCGGCGTGGCGGCGTTCTTCGACTACGGCAACGCGTTCGATCGCTTCGACACCAAGCTTGCCTACTCGGTGGGCATCGGGCTGCGCGTGCGGCTGCCCGTGCTGACCCTCGGCATCGACATCGCGCAGCCGCTGTACGAGCCGTGCCAGGCGCCGTTCACGGCCTCCAACTGCGCCCCCAACAGCCCGCGCCTGCACATCAACTTCTCCCCGAAGCTGTGATCCAGACCTTCATACTGCGCCGGGCGCTGCTCTTCATCGGGATCGTGCTGATCGCGACCCTGATACTCGCCCCGCTCCTGATCGGCTGGTCGGTGCTCTACACCACCGCCGGGGCGCAGTTCGTGGTGCGCCACCTGCCGCGTCACATGGCCGGCATCAGCCTCGACATCGTCGGCCTCACCGGCACGGTGGCCGACGGGCTGCACGTGGAGCGGGTGGAGATCGACCACGAGCTGGTGCACCTGAAGTTCACCGACATCGCAGGACGCGCATCGCTCGCGCCGCTGCTGCTGCAGACCATCCGCGTGCCGCACGCGAGCGTCGCGAGCGCGGAAATCACCGTGAAGCGCCGCGTGCACCCGCCGACGCCCTCCCCGCCGGGCTTCCTGCCACGCTGGCTCCTGATCAGCGCCGAGGACATGCAGGTGCGGCAGGTGACGCTCAGCGTCTACAACGGCGCGCACCTCGAGGTCACCGACCTCAGCGGCGCCGCGGTGCTGCGCCACGCGACCATCCGCTTCTTCCAGGCCGTGGGGCTGCTGGATGGTGCGCACGTGAGCGCCAGCGGGCAGCTGCTGGCGCAGGACCCGCTCGGGCTGCAGGCCAAGGCGCACCTCGACTGGCACCCGGCCGGCCAGCCCGCGTATGTCCTGGACGGCACGGCGCGCGGTGACCTCAACCGCCTGAGCGTGGTGGCGCGCACCGAGAGTCCCTTCCGCGCCGACGTGACGGGCCAGCTGCTGGACATGACCGGTCACCTGCATTGGCTGGCGAGCCTCTTCGTGCACCAGCTCGACCTGAAGGCCTGGGGCGTATCGAGCCCGCTTGGGGACATCACGGCGCGCCTGAGCGCCTCGGGCGACCTCGACACCTTTGCCGCCAAGGGCCCGGTCAACCCCCTGGGTCTGCGCGCCGGCGTGTTCGACCTGCAGTTCGAGGGCGGCTTTGCGCAGCACACGCTCAGCGCGCGGCGCGTGGACGTGCGCCACGTCGACTCCGGCGCGCGCGCCCTGGCTTCCGGCACCATCGCCATCGTCGACAACGGGCCGCGCCTGGACCTGAAGGGCAGCTGGAACGAGTTCCGCTGGCCACTGGCGGGCCGCGAGCCGGGCATCCGCAGCGCCAGCGGCACGTTCACCCTCGAAGGAGTGCTGCCCTACAACGTGCACGTCATCGGCGATGCGCACGTCGCAGCGCTGCCCGTCATGCCGGTGGACATCAGCGGCAGGCTCGGCAAGGACAGCTTCGAGTTCGAGCGCGCGGAAGTGGATCTGTACGGCGGCCACACCAGCGCCAGCGGCAAGGTCAACTGGGCGCAGGAAACCTACGCCGTGAACGGGCGCGCCACGGGCATCGACCCCGGACAGCTGCGAGCGGACTTACCCGGCAGCCTCACTTTCGACTACACGGTGTCAGGCAAGGGCTTCAGTCCCAAGGGCGAGCTCGCCGTGGCCTTCAGTGGCCTGTCCGGCAAGCTGCGCGGCGCCAGCGCCAGCGGCTCCGGGGCGCTGACCCATGCCGGCAAGACCTGGACCTTCACGGCCCTGAAGGTGGCTCTTGGCACGACCACGCTCGCCCTCGACGGGCAGATCGATGACCTTTTGAAGCTGCGCTTCGCGCTCGCCACCCAGGACCTGAACCTGCTCTCACCCGGCAGCCGCGGACAGCTCAAGGCACAAGGGACCCTCGGGGGCACCTTCGAGGACCCGGCGGTGGTGGGCAACGTGCACGCGGTGGACATCGACTACGCGGGCATCAAGATCAAGGGGGTCGATGCCGACATCGATTTCGAGCCCGACGCGACCTCGAAGGAGTCCAAGGTCGATGCGCGCCTGCATGGCCTCTCCTACCGGCAGCGCACGCTCGATGCGGCGACCTTCACGCTCAGCGGGCCGCCGAGCAACTACGTGGTGCACCTGACCGCCGCGGCGCCGGGCCTGAAGGCGAGCGTCGAGGCGCACGGCGCCTACGCGGCCCGCAGCTACCAGGGCCAGCTGACCGGGCTCGCGCTGAGCGGCAACGAGGCGCTGCACCTCACCCTCGACCGCCCTGTCGACTTCATCGCCTCGCTCGGGCACGTGCGCCTCGAGTGGCTGTGCCTCGTCGGCTCACCCGGCAGCGTCTGCGCAGACGGCGACTGGACGCCGCAGGCGTGGGCCACCACGGTCATGACCAACGAGCTGCCCCTCAACACCTTCACCGCCGGGATGACGCCCTCGGTGCAGTACCTCGGCACCATCAACGCGCTGGCGCGCCTCGGGGACAGCGGCCACGGCGTGCTCGGGACGCTCAAGGCGGAGCTGGCGAATGCGGAGATCGCCCACCGCCTGGCGAGCAAGAAGATCGAGCACACCCGCATCGGTTCGGGCTCCTTGAGCGTGCAGCTCGGCGCGCAGGTGATCACCGCCCAGGCCGACCTCGGCGACGGCCAGGTCGGCACCATGCACGCAGCCTTCAGCGCGCAGCGCACCACGCCCGCGTTCCTCGACATGCCGCTCTCCGGGGAGATCCACGCCCAGAGCGCAGACGTTGACCTGGTGTCGCTCTACATCCCGGACATCGACCGCGCCGCCGGGCACTTCAACGCGGACGTGCAGGTCGCAGGCACGCTGGGCGCGCCGCGCCTGAGCGGCACGGTCAAGGTGAGTGACGGGGAGATCGACGTCTACCAGGTGAATCTCGCGCTGCGCCAGATCGCGCTCGAGGCGCAGCTCTCGGATGCGGGCCTGAACTTCAAGGGTAGCGCGCGCGCCGGCAGCGGCGCGGTGAGCGCCGGCGGCCATGTCGAGTGGCGCGATCTTCTGCCCTACGGCAAGTTCCACCTGCAGGGCACGAACCTGCGCGTGGCGGACATCCCGGAGGCGGTGATCGACGCCTCCCCCGACCTCGACTTCACCATCAATGGGCGCAAGCTCGAGGTCACGGGCAAGGTGCTGGTGCCCTACGCCAGGATCCAGCCGAAGGACATCACGAACGCCGTGCGCCCCTCCGACGATGAAATCATCGTCGGCACCGAAGTGGACGATCCGAGCAAGCGCTTCGAGGTGAGCACCACGGTGACCCTGACGCTCGGGGACAAGGTGAGCATCGATGCCATGGGGCTGACCGCACGGCTCGGTGGCACCGTGACGGTCACGAGCGCCGGCGGGGACGCCATCACCCGCGGGGTGGGTGCGGTCAACATCCTCGATGGCAAGTACGCCGCCTACGCCCGCCAGCTCGACATCGACTCGGGTGCGCTGAGCTTCAATGGCGGCCCCATCGACAACCCCGCCCTGCAGATCCGGGCCAAGAAGGTCTTCCCCGACGTCACGGCCTACGTGACGGTGCGCGGCACGCTGCTGCAGCCGCAGATGTCCTTCTCCTCGGACCCGCCGCTCACGCAGTCGCAGATCGTCTCGCTCATCCTCGCGGGGGGCTCGCTCGACTCAGCCCAGAGCCATGGCGGCAACGTGGCGCTCGGCCAGGGCGTGGCGATGCTGGCGCAGGAGTACGGCCACCTGCTCGGCATCCAGGACGCGAGCCTGGAGTCGGACATCAACAACGAGACTTCCGTGGTGCTCGGGCGCTACCTCAACCCGCGCCTGTACGTCAGCTATGGCGTGAGCCTCACCGAGCAGCTGAACACCTTCAAGCTGCGCTACACGCTCGGGGACCACTGGACCATCAAAGCAGAGGTCGGCCAGGCGCAGGGCGCGGACCTGGTCTACACCATCTCCAAGTAAGCCGCGGCTCCTTCAGGCCAGCACGCGCGGCGGGATCGAGTACGTGCCGACCGCGTGCGCAACCATCTCGTCCTTGCCCTGCGAGTAAAGGGCCACCTCACCGACCGCGAGCGAGCGGCCCACTTTCAGGAGCGTGCACAGGCCGAGGATGTCGCGCCCCGCCACGGGCTTGCGCATGAAGTTGACGCTGAGCTGGGTAGTGACGGTGAGCGGCACGATGCCGATCTCGGCCAGGATCGCCACGTACAGGGCCACGTCCGCGACCGCCATGAGCACGGGTCCCGACACCGTGCCTCCGGGGCGCAGCTCGGCCTCCCCGACCGGGTGGCGCACCGTGGCGCTGCGCTCCCCGAGCGCCAGCACCGTGCAGCGCGTCTGCGGGAAGTCCCGCGCCAGGAATTCATTCAGCTGCGCCAGATCCGGCATGTGAGTACCCAGGTCCCGTGCCACCGCCGCCGATCCTACCGCCTTGGCCCGCTGCGGCGCCTGTCACGGTCAGCCGCTAGCGTGGACGGTGGGCACGCGCGTGCACGGCGCTTGACTTCTATGCATTAAAATGCACAATATGCGCATCTTTATGCTTAAGACTTCGACATCATGCTGACCGATGCGCAGCAGCTGGAGCGGCGCGGCGCCATCGTGCGCATCCTCCGGGATGGGCTGGTGCGCAAGCAGGCTGACCTGGTGCGGCTGCTGAAAAAGGAGGGGCACGAGGTCACGCAGTCCTCCATCAGCCGCGACCTGCGCGACCTCGGGGTCATCAAGGCGAGTGGCCGCTACGCGCTGCCGCCGGACGAGGTGACGCGCGCCAATGGCGACTTCGGCACCCTCACCCAGTTCGTGCGCGGCCTGAAGAGCGCCGGCCCCTCCCTGACCGTGCTGCGCACCACCATCGGCGCCGCCCAGAGCGTGGCGGTGGCGATCGACAAGGCGCAGTGGCCGGAAGTGGCCGGCACCATCTCCGGTGACGACACCATTTTCATCGCGACCGCCACCTTGCGGGCCCAGCAGGAACTCCTCGCGCGCCTGCGCACACTCTTTCGGGTCTAAAACATGTCTGCCAACACTGCTGCCACGGGCGCCAGGCCCATCGTGCTTGCCTATTCGGGTGGCCTCGACACGTCCTTCCTCGTGCCCTGGATCGCCGAGAAGGAGCGCCGCCCCGTCATCACGGTCACGGTCGACACCGGCGGCATCGATGCGGCGGCCGCACAGCAGCTTGGCGAGCGCGCCCGCGCCCTCGGGGCGGTCGAGCACTACCAGATCGACGCGCGCGCGGACTACTTCGAGCAGGTGCTGCGCTTCCTCATCATGGGGAACGTGCGCCGGGGCCAGCTGTATCCGCTGTGCGTTGGCGCCGAGCGCGTCATGCAGGCGCAGACCATCGCCCGCATGGCCGCAAAGCTCGGCACCGACCTCGTGGCGCACGGCTGCACCGCCGCCGGCAACGACCAGGTGCGCTTCGAGGTCGCGCTGCGCACGCTCGCGCCTGACCTGAAGGTGCTGGCGCCGGTGCGCGACCAGGCCTTCCGCCGCGAGGAGGAGCTCGCCTACCTCACCGAGCGCGGGCTGCCGCTGCCACCCACGGGCGCCAAGTACTCGGTGAACCGGGGGCTGTGGGGCGTGACCATCGGCGGCAAGGAAACCCTGACCTCCGCGGGCAGCATCCCGGATGAGGCCTGGATGCTCACCCGCAACGCCTTCCGCGAGCCGCGCCCGGCGGCGCGCCACGTGCTGTCATTCCGCGAGGGGCGTCCCTGCGGCATCGATGGCACGACACTGCCCGCGGTCGAGGTCATCGAGACCCTGGAATCACTCGCCGCCCCCTTCGGCATCGGCCGCGGCATCCACCTGGGAGACACCATCATCGGCACCAAGGGACGGGTGGCCTTCGAGGCGCCGGCCGCGGAGGTGCTGCTCACCGCGCACCGCGAGCTGGAGAAGCTCGTCCTCACGGGCCGCCAGCAGCGCATCAAGGACCAGGTGGCGCAGACCTACGGCGACCTGGTGCACGAGGGCCAGCTGCTCGATCCGGTGTGCCGCGACATCGAGGCGCTGCTGCTGTCCTCGCAGCGCCGCGTGACCGGGGACGTGCACCTGCTGCTGCAGACCGGCAGCCTCTTCATCGAGGGCGTGGAGTCGCCTTACTCGCTGATGGCGGCCTCCAGGGGCGTGTACGGCGAGGCGGCCGGCGAGTGGTCGGCGGCCGATGCCCTGGGCTTCTCGCGCATCGTCTCGCTCCCCGGGGTCTTCTATACGCGCGCCGGCGAGCGCGCCGCCGCCGGGGAGAGCTGAGGTGGTCAGCATGCGCAGCGTGGTGGTCGACAAGCTCGCCTCGGTCACCCAGGCCTGCAACCTCTCGCACGAGGTGCGGGTCGCAGCCGACATCCCCGCCGAGGAAGGCGTGGTGGTGGTGGTGGAGGTGCTGACCAACAAGTCGACCTACAACACGCTCGAGCTCACCAGCGGCCGCATGGCCAAGGTCGGCAAGGGCGACGTCGTGGCCGGCGCGCTCGGGCACAGGAAGGCGCTGTTCGGCTACTCCGGGCACGTCCCCGAACGGGTGGCTCCCGGGGACATCATCCAGATGCTCAACATCGGCGGGGTGCTCGGCATCTGCGACTCGGTGAACCCCGACAAGGGCAAGCCCTTTGACTGCCGGGTGATCGGGGTGGCGCTGAACTTCCCCTACCTCGGTGAGCGCATCGGCGTGCCGGCGCGCGTCGGCTACAAGCCGCTCGACCCGAGCGCGCCGCTCGTCACCGGCGGCGTGCCGGTGGTGGCACTCGCCGGCACCTGCATGGAGGCCGGCAAGACCGCAGCCGCCTGCGCCGTCATCTCGCGCATGCGCCACCGCGGACTCACCGTCGATGCCTTCAAGGCAACCGGCGTCTCGCTGCGCCGCGACATCCTCGCCATGGAAGACTCCGGCGCCCGCCACAGCGCCATCTTCACCGATTTCGGCATCGTCACGACGACCCGCGCCAACGGTCCGGCACTCACCCGCACCATGCTCACGGAACTCGCCGCCGGCAAGCCCGACGTGCTGGTGTTCGAGCTCGGCGACGGCATCCTCGGCACCTACGGGGTGGACGCGATCCTCGAGTGCCCCGACATCCGCGCGGCGCTCTCCGGCGTCATCCTCTCGGCGAACGACCCGGTGGCCGCCTGGGGTGGCGTGAAGCTCCTGCGCGAGCGCTTCGGCATCGAGCCGTGCGTCGTCACCGGGCCCTCCACCGACAACCAGGTCGGGGTGGAGATCATCCAGAGCCAGATGGGCGTGCCGGCCTTCAACGCCATGAGCAACGGTGCGGCCCTCGGGGACCGGGTGATCGAGGCGCTCGGGCTGAAGGCGCAGGCGGTGCAGTGAGCACCCAGATCCCGGCCGTGGTGCTCGGCGGCACCGGCTACGTCGCCGGGGAGCTTTTGCGCCTGATCGCCGCCCATCCGCAGTTCTCACTCGCCGCGGTCATGTCCGACAGCGCGCCGGGGGATCCGGTGGCCGCCGCATTCCCGCACCTGGTGAGCGCCTACCCGGACACCCGCTTCAGCTCCCAGGAGGAGGTGCGCCGCATCCTGTGCGAGACCCCCGCGGCGGCGGTGTTCTCTGCCGCCCCGCACGGGGTGTCAGCCGGGCTCATCGATGCGCTGCTCGGCGCGGCCAGCGCCGCCGGCACCGCCCCGCGCGTGGTCGACATCTCGGCCGACTTCCGCTACAGCTCGGCGGACGCCTACGCACAGGTGTACCGCCACCCGCACGGTGCGCCGCAGCGCCTCAGGGAATTCACCTGCGCCGTGCCCGAGCAGCTGCCGCACCTGCACACCCCGCACGTCGGGCACCCCGGCTGCTTCGCTACCGCGATCCTGCTGGCGAGCGTGCCGCTGCTGAAGAGCGGCCTCATCAGCCCGTCGGTGTTCGTGAGCGGGGTGACCGGCAGCACCGGCTCGGGCAGGAAGCCGGTGCCCGGTACCCACCACCCGCTGCGACACGGGGACCTCTACAGCTACAGCGCCCTGCAGCACCGCCACGTGCCCGAGGTGACCGCCTGCGCGCTCGCCGCCGCCGGGGTCGAGGCGCAGTTCGCCTTCGTGCCGCACTCGGGCCCCTTCGCGCGCGGCATCCACGTGACGCTGCAGGCGGCGCTCACCGGGTCCGCCGACAGCCGGCGCGTGCTGGAGGTGCTGCGCTCCTACTACGCGGATGCGCCCTTCGTGCGCGTCAGCGTCGACGCGCCGCGGGTGAAGGATGTGGTCGCCAGCAACTACGCGCACCTCTCGGCGGTGGTCATGAGCGGCACGGTTGCGGTGCTGTGCGCGATCGACAACCTCAACAAGGGCGCAGCCGGCGGGGCCGTGCAGTGGATGAACCGCATGTTCGGCCTGCCCGAGACCACAGGTCTCACCGCACCCGCTCCGGGCTGGACCTGAAGATGGGTACCAACCTCGGGCAGCCGAGCTACCTCGCGCCGGTGTTTGCGCAGTACCCGCTCGAGGTGGCATCGGCCGCGGGCGTGTGGCTCACCAACAGCCGCGGCGAGCGCGTGCTCGATCTGTACGGGGGGCATGCCGTGGCGGGGCTTGGCTACGACCACCCGGGATTCACCGCGGCCCTCGCCTCGCAGGCGCGCAGCTGCAACTTCCAGACCAATGCCGTGGCCATGCAGGTGCGCGAGCGCGCCGCCGCGCGCCTGGTGCGCTTCTCCGGCCTGCCCTTCGCCAGCGTCTTCCTCGTGAACAGCGGCGCCGAAGCCAACGAGAACGCGCTCAAGATCGCGCTGCGCGTCACGCAGCGCACGCGCATCGTCGCCATCGAGGGCGGTTTCCACGGCCGCACGGCGGCAGCCGGTGCGGTGACCTTCGGCGCGCGCGAGAAGTGGTACGGGTTCCCGCGCACGCCCTTCGACGTGAGCTTCCTGCCGCGCGGCGACCTGGCCGCGATCGCAGGCCTGGTGGGCGCGGACACCGCCGCCGTGATCGTCGAGCCGGTGCAGGGGCTTGCCGGCGCGGTCGACCTCGGCGCGCCATTCCTCGCCGCGCTGCGCGCGCGCTGCGACGCGGTCGGTGCCTACCTCATCTTTGATGAGGTGCAGTGCGGCATGGGCCGCACGGGGGCGCCCTTCGCCGCCAACCTGTATGACGTCATGCCCGACATGCTGACCACCGCGAAGGCACTGGGGAACGGCTTCCCCTGCGCCGCGCTCCTGATGTCGGCCGCAGTCACCGCGACACTCACGCCTGAGTCCCTCGGCACCACCTTCGGCGGCGGCCCGATGGCGTGCGCCGCCATCGAGGCGGTGATCGAGGCCATCGAGTCCGAAGGGCTGCTCGAGCGCGTGCGCCGCACCGGCGAGTACATCCGCGAGCACTGCATCGTCGGACCCGTGACCGCGCACCAGGGCGCCGGGCTCCTGGTCGGGCTGCGCACGCAGCGGCCGGCCAGGCAGGTCCAGGCCGAACTCCTGGAGTGCGGGATCCTCGCAGGCACGGCGAGCGATCCGCACATCCTGCGCCTGCTGCCGCCCTACATCCTCGAGGAGGAGCACGTCGACATGCTGCGCGATGCGCTCGCGGACCTCACCCTATGAAGCGCTTCCTCGACCTTGCCGACTTCACCCGCGAGCAAGTGCTGTCGCTGCTCGAGCTGGCGCGCCGCCTGGAGAAGCAGCCCGAGCCGCGCGCGCTCGCCGGCAAGGTGCTGGGCCTGCTGTTCTTCAACCCCTCGCTGCGCACGCTCGCCTCCTTCCAGGTGGCCATGGCGCGCATGGGCGGCAGCTCCTTCGTCATCAACCCGGGACAGGGCACCTGGCAGCTCGAGACGCGCAGCGGCGTCGTGATGGACGGCGCGGCCGCCGAGCACGTGCGCGAGGCGATCCCGGTGCTCGCCTCCTACTGCGACGCGCTCGGCATCCGCGCGTTCGCCGAAGGCAAGGACCTCGCGCGCGACCTCGCCGAGACCAACTTCAATGCCATGGCGGCCCTCACCGACAAGCCCCTCGTCAACCTCGAGTCGGCGCTCAACCATCCCTGCCAGGCGCTCGCGGACTGGAAGACCCTCGATGACTTAAGCGTGCCACGCAACGCCCGCTTCGTGCTCTCCTGGGCTTACCACCCGCGGGCACTGCCGCTGGCTGTCCCCGCCGCCGCGCTGCACATGGCGGCCCTGCGCGGCATGGACGTGACGGTGCTGCGGCCGGAGGGCTTCGCGCTCCCCGCCGCCGTGATGGAGCGTGCGCGGCGCGCCGCGGCGCTCTCGGGCGGCTCGGTGCGCGAGACGGCCGAGCGCGAGGCAGCGCTGCCCGGCGCGCAGGTGCTGTACGTGAAGGAATGGGGCGCCACGACCGCCTACGGCGATGCGGCCGAGGATGCCCGGCTGCGCGCCGCTCTCAAGGACTGGTGCGTGCGCGAGGACTGGTTCGCGGCCGCGCCCGACTGCCGCCTCATGCACTGCCTGCCGGTGCGCCGCAACACCGCCATCGCCGATGCGGTGCTCGATGGCGCGCGCAGCATCGTGCAGCGCGAGGCCTACAACCGCCTGCCGGTACAGATGGCAGTGCTGCACCAGATGCTCAGGTCCTGAAAGCCCACCGTTAGGGAAGTTGCGATGATCATGCACAGAAACGACCAGACGCTTGCCATCCGCGCCCTGAAGAGCGCCGCCCCCTACATCCGCATGTACAAGGGCAAGACCTTCGTGGTGAAGGCCGGTGGCGGGGTGTTCGCCGACGGCACCGCCACGCGCGTGCTGGTGGAGCAGATCGCGATCCTGCACTACTTCGGGGTGCGCGTGGTGCTGGTGCACGGCGGCGGCCCGCAGCTCACCGAGCTCTCGGCAGCGCTCGGGGTGCCGACGCGCATGGTGGAGGGGCGCCGCGTCACCGACCAGCAGGCGATCGACGTCACCTCCATGGTGCTCAACGGCCTCATCAACACGCGCGTGCTCGGCATCTGCCGCGACCTCAACATCGATGCGGTGGGCATCAGCGGCGTGGATGCGGGCCTGGTGCGCGCCCACCGGCGCGCGCCGATGAAGACCGGCGGCGGGGAGATCGTCGACTTCGGCTTCGTCGGTGACATCGACCAGGTCGACACCTCGGTGCTGAAGAAGCTGCTCGACAATGGCCTGATGCCGGTGGTGAGCCCGCTGTCGGCGGATGAGTCCGGCGTGCTCCTCAACATCAACGCCGACACCGTCGCGGCCGCGCTCGGGGCCGCCCTCGGGGCGGAGAAGCTGATCCTGTGCACCGGGGCACCCGGGATCCTCGGCGACGTGAGCGACCCGGGCTCGCTCATCTCCTACACCGATCTCTCCGGGCTGCGGCGCCTGCGCGAGGAGGGCCGCATCGCCGAGGGCATGCTGCCCAAGGCCAAGGCCATCGAGGATGCGATCCGCGGCGGCGTACGGCGCGTGCACGTGGTCTCCTACCAGTCCCCGGAAGGCATCCTGGGCGAGGTGTTCACCAACGAGGGCACCGGCACCATGATCGTCGCCGACGTGAATGCGCTGCCGGCCGCGGAGCAGCAGCCAGTCTCATGAAGCGCCTCTGGGACAAGGGCGGCACGCTCGATGAAGAGGTGCTGGCATACACCGCCGGCGAGGACCACGCGCTCGATGAGCGGCTGGTGCGCTACGACGTGGCCGCATCGCTGGCGCACGCGCAAATGCTCGCAGCCCAGGGGCTGCTGGCGGACGCAGACCTAAGAGCCATCCGCGAGGGCCTCGAGGCGCTCGGCGCGGCACACGCGCGCGGCGAGTGGCGCGTGGAGCTTCAGGACGAGGACGGCCAGACCGCGCTCGAGCGGCGCCTGACCGCACTCATCGGAGCGGCCGGCGGGCGCATCCACCTCGGCCGCTCGCGCAACGACCAGGTGCTCACCGCGATCCGCCTCTACCTGCGCGATGCGGTGGCGACATTGAGCGCCCGGGCACTGGACGTGGCACAGGCGCTGGAGGCGCTCGCGATGCGCGAGGCCGGCACGGTGCTGCCCGGCTACACGCACCTGCAGCAGGCCATGCCGAGCTCGGTGGCGCTGTGGGCCGGAGGGTTTGCGGCGGAGGTCCGCGATGACGCCGCAGGACTCGACGCCGCCCTGCGGCGCATCGACAGGAACCCGCTCGGCTCGGCGGCCGGCTACGGCACGCCGGGGCTGCCGATCGACCGCGAGGCGACGCGCGCGGCGCTTAAGTTCGCGAGCGTCCAGGAACCGGTGACGGCCGTGCAGCTCTCGCGCGGCAAGGCCGAGGCGCAGGTGCTGTTCGAGATCACGCTCCTGATGCAGGACCTCGGGCGCTTCGCCGCCGACGTGCTCCTGTATGCGACCCAGGAGTTCGCCTTCGTCAGCCTGCCTGAGGCCTTCACCACCGGCTCCTCGATCATGCCGCAGAAGCGCAACCCGGACGTGTTCGAGCTGATCCGCGGGCGCGGCGCCAGCGCGCAGGCGTGCCTGAACGAGGCGCTGTCGGTGTGCGCGAAGCTCACCTCCGGCTATCACCGCGACCTGCAGCTCCTGAAGTTCCCGCTGTTCCGCGGCATCGATCTGGCCGCCGCTACCCTCGGCATCCTGCCCGCGGCCATCGCCGCCCTGGGTTTCCGTCCCGAAAACATCCGCCTCGACCCCGGCATCCACGCCGCCGAGGAGGCCAACCGCCTGGTGGTGAGCGAGGGCATCCCGTTCCGCGAGGCCTACCGGCGCGTGGCGGCGAAGCTCAAGGACTAGGGAATTTCTGCAGGTTGCGGCGCCGCGCGCCCCTCAGGCAGGCTCCTTTCCAACCTGAGGACCTTCATGACGACCAAAGTACTCGGCATCTCCGGGAGCCTGCGCCGCGGCTCCTACAACTCGAGCCTGCTGCGCGCGGCCACCCAGCTCATGCCCGAGGGCGCAACCCTCGAGGTCGCGAGCATCCGCGGCGTGCCGCTCTACGACGGCGATGTCGAGGCCCAGGGGATCCCGGCGACGGTGAGCCAGCTGAAGGAGGCGGTGGTTGCCGCCGACGGCGTGCTGCTCGTCACGCCTGAATACAACAACAGCATCCCGGGAGTCTTCAAGAACACCATCGACTGGCTGTCGCGCCCGGCGGCTGATGCGCGGCGCGTGTTCGGCGGCCGCCGCTTCGCCCTGATCGGCGCCTCCCCGGGGGCCTTCGGCACCACCCTGAGCCAGGCGGCGTGGCTGCCGGTGCTGCGCACCCTCGGCGTGCAGCTGTGGACGGGCGGGCGCCTGATGGTGTCCCGCGCCAACAACGTCTTCGATGAGTCCGGCACGCTCAAGGACGCGCCGACCGAGGAGGCGCTGCGGCAGTTCCTGGCCGGCTTCGTCGCCTTCCTGCGCAAGACGCCGCCGCCGGCCTGAAGGCGGACTAGCCGCGCGCCTCCGGCTGCAGTTCCGGGGCAGCGCCGGCGAAGGCGGGCAGGGTCTTCAGGTGCGCATCGATGGCGCACAGGCGTGGGAAGGGCGTGAGGTCGCACTTCAGGCGCCGCGCGTTGTACACCTGGGGCACGATGAAGACGTCGGCGAGCGACACGGTGCTGCCAAACATGTGCAGCCCGTCGCCGCTCGTCGCGGCCACCTCCTCCTCGAGCGCGCGCAAGCCGCGCTCGATCCAGTGCGCGTACCAGGCGTCGACCTCGGCGTCGGCGTGGCCCAGGGGTGCGCGCAGGTAGTTGAGCACCCGCAGGTTGTTGAGCGGGTGGATGTCGCAGGCGATCGCCAGCGTCAGCGCGCGCACCTGCGCGCGCGCCGCGGGCGCGTCCGGCAGCAGCGGCGGCGAGGGGTGCGTCTCGTCCAGGTACTCGATGATGGCGAGCGACTGGCGCAGCACGTGGGCGCCATCGACCAGCACCGGCACCAGCCCTTCAGGGTTCAGCGCCAGGAACTCCGCCGTGCGCTGCGCACTCGTGGGCGCGCGCAGATCCACCGGCACGGATTCGTAGGCGAGACCCTTGAGGGCGAGCGCGATGCGCACCCGGTAGGAGGCGGAGCTGCGGAAGTAAGCGTAGAGCTTCATGGCTCCGCCATGCTGTGGCGCAGTGTGGGCAGCCCCTCGACGCCGCCCTCGACCACATCCGCGACCCTGAGCGTGCCGACACCGGACGGGGTGCCGGTGAAGATCAGGTCGCCCGCCTTGAGTTCGTAGAGCCTCGAGAGCGCTGCGATCACGTGCGGCACATCGATGATCATGTCCCTCACGTCCGCCTCCTGGCGCAGCTCCCCGTTGACCTTCAGCCAGATGCGCCCCGCGCTCACGTGCCCGAGTGCCACCGGTCGGATCGCGGCGATGGGGGCGGAGTGGTCGAACCCCTTGGCCGCATCCCAGGGCTGGCCGCGCGCCTTGGCGGCGTTCTGCAGGTCACGGCGCGTCAGGTCGTTCCCGGCGGCGTAGCCAAAGACGTGCGTAAGGGCGGCCTCCGCGGCAATGTCGCGGCCCCCGGAGGCGAGCGCCACCACGAGTTCGATCTCATGGTGCAGCTCGGAGGTGGCCTGCGGATAGGGCACCGCGCTGCCGCTCGGCACGACGGCATCGGCAGGCTTCATGAAGAACACCGGGGCGGCGTGCGCAGGATCGGTGCCCATCTCGCGCACGTGCTCGGCGTAGTTGCGGCCCACGCAGTAGATGCGGTGCACCGGGAAGCGCGCCTCGGTGGCGGCCACGGCAACGCTCGGCGGCTCACCGGGCGGGAAGGAGAAGCTGCTCATCGCACCATGACCACCGCCCGTCCCACGGGCCTTGAGATTGCCACTGCGCAAACGGCTAGACTAGCCTCACCATGAGCATCTGGCACGCCAGCACCACACCGGAATTTCTCACCGAGCGCGGCCAGGCAACCCTGCCCGGGCACCTCGGCATCCGGATCACGGAGATAGGACCGGACTACCTGCGCGCCACCATGCCGGTCGCCGCGCACACGCACCAGCCCTACGGCGTGCTGCACGGCGGCGCCTCGGTGGCGCTCGCCGAGACCGCCGGCAGCGTGGCCGCCATGCTGTGCGTGGACACCGAGAAGTTCATGTGCCTCGGGCAGGAGATCAACGCCAACCACCTGCGCGCCATGTCCGCGGGCCTGGTCACCGCGACCGCACGTCCCTTCCACATCGGCGCGCGCAGCCACGTGTGGGGCATCGAGATCCGTGACGAACAGGGGCGCCTGGTGTGCGTCTCGCGGCTGACGATGGCGATCGTCGACCGGCGCCCAAAACCATAACAAGCAGAGGCCACCCATGTCAGACCCCATGCCCCCCATGACCGCGGACGCCCCGCGGGTCGATGAGTCGCTCATCACCTATACGCACGTGATCTACGCGCTGCACGCGCTGTCGGTGCTCATCGGTCTGTCGACCTTCCACACCATCGTCGGCAGCTTCATCTGGGGCCTGCCCTCGATCGTCGCGGTGGTCATGAACTACGCGCGTCGCTCCGCGACGGTCGGTACTTTCCTGGAGTCCCACTTCCGCTGGCAGATCCGCACCTTCTGGTTCGCGGTGCTGTGGAGTGTCGTGATCTGGGCGGTGTCGCTGCCCCTGATGCTGGTGCTGATCGGCATCCCGCTCTTCATCGTCGCGCACGTGGCGCTCGGGATCTGGATCGCCTACCGCGTGCTGCGCGGCTGGCTCGCGCTCAAGGACCGGCGCCCGATGTACGTATGAGGTGGCTTGCACCCCTGGGCTGCCTCGCGGCGCTGCTCATTGCCGGGTGTGGGCAGAAGGGTGCGCTCTACCTGCCGGACAAGAAGGGCGCGGTGGTGACGAGCGCCCCGGCAAGCGCAGCCCCGGCACCGCCACCGGCCACGGCGCAGCCGAAGAAGCCCACCGACCCGGACGACCCGGACGGGAATCCCCCGCCCGCGAAGTAGCCGCCGCTGACGCTGCGCCTCAGGCGCGCATCAGGCCGCGCAGCGGCCGCGCGGCGGCACTGTCGGGGAATACGCTGTCCTCGAGGGTGCGCGGGCTCACGCCCAGGTGCTCACTCATCACGCCCTTGAACACCGAGCGCAGGTCGAGCGTCGGGGCAAGGTCGCGCCCCTGGTAGAGGGCGCGCGCCGAGAGCCCCGGCCAGTCGGCCAGCACGCGCCCGCCGGCGACGGCGCCCCCGAGCAGGAAGGCGGCAGCCCCGGTGCCGTGATCGGTGCCGCGGGTGCCGTTGACGGCGGCCGTGCGCCCGAACTCGGTCACCAGCATCACCGCGGTGTCCGCCCAGGCCGGCCCGAGCTGCTCGCGCAGGCTCGCCAGTCCCTTGTCGAGGGCGCCGAGGCGCCCGGCCAGCTGGCCCTCCGCACCGCCCTCGTTGGCGTGCGTGTCCCAGCCGCTGGTGTCGAACACCGCCACGCGCGGTCCCTCGTCCTGGCGCAGGAACCCGGCCGCGGCCTGCACCAGCTGCGCGTAGCGCGCATTCGCCGCCTGCACCGCCGCGGCAGGATTCGCACCCGCCATCGTCTCCATGCCTTCGGCGCCCGCCACCATGGCGTCGGCCGCGGTGGCGTCCGCGAGGCGCACCGAGAGCAGCTTGTCGTGGGCGTAGAGGTCGGTGATGCGCGCGAGCGTGTCCTCGTCCAGCGCGGTCATCTTGGTGGGCGACCAGGAGGTGACCTCGGCGGGCCCGCGCATCACGAGCGGCACGTTCTGGCCGAGCGCGACGCCGGACTCGCGCGGCACGCGCCCGGGCAGCTGCGTGAGTGCGCGGTTGAGCCAGCCTGACTGCAGGGCATGCGCCTTGAGCGAACCGTTCTCGAGCACGTCCTGGCCGTCAAAGTGGGAGCGCTCGCGATACGGGCTCGCCACGGCGTGGAACACGAGAAGCTCGCGCGCCGCGTAGCTCTGCTGCAGGAAGCTGAACGCGGGGTGCAGCCCGAAGAAGCCGTTGAGCGGCAGCGCGCCGCCGCTCGCGCCGGGGGCCCTGAGTGCCACCTCGCCGCGCAGTGCCGGGTAGTCCGGGTCCGCGTACGGGGGCACGGCCGCCAGTCCATCGAGCGCCCCGCGCAGGATGACGAGCACGAAGCGCGGCTTGCGCTCGCTGACGCCGGCCAGGGCGAGGCCCTGCGGCAGGAAGGCACCGCCCGCGGCCAGTGCGCTCAGGGAAAGGAACTCGCGGCGTTTCATGGCAGGCATGTTCAGTCTCCTCCGGGCCGCGCTAGCGGCGCATGAACTCGGGCGCCGCGAGCAGCAGCGTCACCGCCTGCGCACCACTCGTGGCGCGGGCGACCGCGCTGCGCGTCGCGGCGGTGAGGTTCGCGCCCAGGAGCTCCGGCGCAAGCTCCTGCGCATCAAGCCGGCTGCCGAGGCGCGCACCGAGCGCATCGGCCCACTCGATGCGCTTCATGAGCGCCGAGGCGCCGTCCCAGTCGGCGCTCCTGTCGGGCCAGCCGGCGGGGGAGCCGGGCTGCCAGTTCCTCTGACCGAGGAGCTCGAACGGCGCGAGTGGTCCCTTGCCGGCCTCGACGGGCAGCGCAAGACCGCGGTAGGCGGAGGTGATGTAGTCGTTCGGCGTCTTGTACTTCGCGAGCGGCTCGCTCCAGGCCTCGCGCGCCTCGATGAGCGCGCGGTAGAGCGTCGGCAGGTCGCCTTCGCTGGCGATGAATGCAGCCTCGAGACGCTTCACGGCCGCCGGCGGCGGCTCGTCCGCGATGAAGTGGCGCGCGAGCTTGGTGGCGATGAAGTGCGCGGTGGCGCCCTGGCGCGCGAGGTTGTTCAGGACCGCGACGCCCTGGCCGAAGCCGCTGTCCGGGTAGCGCGTGTTGAGGACCACCTTGGCACCCGGCTCGTGCACCTCGGCACGGAACACGAAGCGGCCGGGCTCCCCGCCGAGGAAGCGGCCGCGCACGTCCCCGATCGACCAGCCGGTGATGACCTCGGCGAAGGTGGTGACGTCAGCCTGCGTGTAGCCGCCGCCGACCCCGAGCGTGTGCAGCTCGAGGATCTCGCGCGCCAGGTTCTCGTTGATGCCGATGCGGCGCTCGCTGTCGCGGCGCGCGAGGCGCTGCGCCGCCTGCGAGTGCGGGCCCACGGAGAGGTGGTTGTCCAGGTAGAGGAGCATCGCCGGATGCGACTCGGCAGCGAGCAAGAGGTCGCTGAAGCGGCCGAGCACGTTCGGGCGGATGGCCTCGCGCTCGAAGCTCCCCGCGAGGCCCGCGAGAAACTGCTTGTCCGCCGAGACCGCGAAGTGGTTGCTCCAGAACTGCGTGATGCGCTCTAGGAAAGGGCGCTCGCTCGTGACCGCCTGCGCAAAGCGCGCGGTGGCCTCGCCGGTGTAGATCGGCCTCAGGAACTGCCCGACCTTCTGCTGCTGTTCCTGCGCCTGCGCCGGGTCGACGCGGCCGGCCTTGCGCTCTTCCTGGATGTCACGCCGCAGCTCCAGCGCCCGCGCCAGCGTCACCTGCGAGGCAGCGAGGTCGGCGGCCGTGATGAAGGGCGGGCCGCCCCTGAGCTGTGCCGTCAGCCAGCCGCGCGGGTCGGCGCCGACGGCCCGCAGCTCCCCGGGACGGGCACCGAGCCCGAAGCGGTTGGCGGCGATGGCAGCACTGACGTCATCCAGCATGGCGAAGCCTCATCCTGTGAGCCCCGTGGCCCTACCCCCATAGCGCAGCGGGGTGGCCCGGGGTTGACGCCGGAGGGCGCCAAGCCGGTCCGTTATACTCGCGGCCCGCTCACGGCAGCACCTTCATGACGCGTTCTCCGGACCTGGTTCTCGTCGACGGCTCTTCTTATGTCTACAGGGCGTTCCATGCCCTGCCGCCGCTGTCGAACTCACGCGGCGAGCCCACCGGCGCCGTGCTCGGCGTGCTGAACATGCTGCTGAAGTTCCTCAAGGACTATCACCCCGAGCGCATCGCCGTGGTGTTCGATGCCCCGGGACGCACCTTCCGTGACGACCTCTTTGCCGAGTACAAGGCGCAGCGTCCCGGCATGCCCGATGACCTGCGCGCGCAGATCGCGCCGCTGCTGAGCATCATCGAGGCGCAGGGCCTGCCGCTGCTGCGCGTGCCGGGCGTGGAGGCGGACGACGTGATCGGCACGCTCGCCTGCCGCGCCGCCCACGCCGGGCAGCAGGTGCTGATCTCTACCGGCGACAAGGACATGGCGCAGCTGGTGAGTGACTCGATCACGCTCATCAACACCATGAACAACTCGGTGCTGGACCGCGCCGGCGTCAAGACCAAGTTCGACGTCTTCCCCGAGCAGATCATCGACTACCTGGCCCTCATCGGGGACTCCTCCGACAACATCCCCGGCATCGACAAGGTCGGACCCAAGACCGGCGCCAAGCTGCTGCAGCAGTACGGCAGCCTCGACGGCATCATCGCGCAGGTGGCCGGGATCCCCGGCAAGGTCGGCGAGAACCTGCGCGCGGGACTGGCGACGCTTGAGCTGTCGCGGCGCCTCGCCACCATCCGCACCGATCTTGAACTGCCACTGTCGATCGAGGAACTCTCGCCCAAGGCTCCCGATGTCACGGCGCTGCGAGACCTCTACGGCCGGCTCGAGCTGCGCGCGCTGCTGCGCGCGCTCGAGACCCCGGAGGACGCCGCGGCCAAGGCAAGCACGGACGGCTCCGCGGCCCCCGCGGCGGCAGTCGCTGCGGTAGCGCCCGCAGCGGCGGCGGCAGCGGCTGAAGCCTACGAAACGGTCACGACCTTCGAGCAGCTGGAGGCGTGGCTTACGCGCCTGCGCGCGGCGGACCTCTTCAGCTTCGCCACCAAGACCTCGAGCCTCGACTACATGCAGGCCGAGATCGTGGGGGTGTGCTTCGGCGTTGCCCCCGGCGCTGCCGCCTACGTGCCACTCGAGCACCGCTACGCCGGGGCGCCGCAGCAGCTGCCGCGCGCCGAGGTGCTCGCGCAGCTGAAAACCCTGCTGGAGGACCCCGCGCGCGGCAAGGTGGGCCACAACTTGAAGTACGACGCCCACGTGCTCTCGAACGCCGGCATCCAGCTGCGGGGCATGCGCTTTGACACCATGCTCGAGTCGTACGTACTCAACAGCGTCGCCACCAGCCATGAGCTCGAGGCGGATGCGCAGCGCTACCTGGGCCTGAAGACCCTCACCTACGCGGAGGTTGCCGGCAAGGGCGCCAAGCAGATCCCCTTCGAGCAGGTGCCGGTCGAGCGCGCCACGGAATTTGCGGCCCAGGAGGCGGCCGTCACGCTGCGCCTGCACGAGGCGCTGTGGCCGCAGCTCGCGGGCATCCCGACGCTCGCGCGCCTGTACGAGGAAATCGAGCAGCCGCTGCTGCCGGTGCTGGCGAAGATGGAGCACTACGGTGTGCTGGTCGACCGCGAGCGGCTGCGCACCCAGAGCCGCGAGTTCACGCACCAGCTGCAGGAGCTCCTGGTGCAGGCGCACCGCGAGGCCGGGCACGAATTCAACATCGAGTCGCCCAAGCAGCTGCAGCAGATCCTGTTCGAGCGGCTGCAGCTGCCGGTGCGGCGGCGCACGCCCACCGGGCAGCCCTCCACCGCCGAGGACGTGCTCGAGGAGCTGGCGGCCAACTACGCGCTGCCGCGCATCGTGCTCGAGTACCGGGCACTGGCGAAGCTCAAGTCGACCTACACCGACAAGCTCCCCGAGCTCGTCAACGAGCGCACTGGCCGCATCCACACCTCCTACGCGCAGGCGGTGGCCGCCACCGGGCGCCTGTCCTCGGTCGAGCCGAACCTGCAGAACATCCCGGTGCGCCGCGCGGAGGGGCGGCGCATCCGCCAGGCCTTCGTCGCCCCCGAAGGCTGCGTGATCCTGGCCGCCGACTACTCGCAGATCGAGCTGCGCATCATGGCGCACCTGTCCGGGGACGAGAGCCTCAGGAGTGCGTTCGCGGACGACCGCGACGTGCACCAGGCGACCGCGGCCGAGGTGTTCGGGGTGGAGCTCACCGCCGTCAGCAGCGACCAGCGCCGCACCGCCAAGGTGATCAACTTCGGCCTCATCTACGGCATGTCGCCGTTCGGCCTGGCGCGCAACCTCGGCATCGAGCGCAGCGCCGCCAACTCCTACGTGGAGCGCTACTTCCAGCGCTACCCGGGCGTGCGGCGCTTCATGGACGACACCCGTGCGCAGGCGCGCGAGCTCGGCTATGTCGAGACCGTGTTCGGGCGGCGCCTCTACCTGCCCGACATCCGCTCGGGCAACCCGCAGCTGCGCCAGTACGCCGAGCGCAGCGCCATCAATGCCCCGATGCAGGGAACCGCCGCCGACATCATCAAGCGCGCCATGATCGGCATCGACGAGTGGACCACCCGCACCGCCTCCCCGGCGCGCCTGATCATGCAGGTCCACGACGAGCTGGTGTTCGAGGTGCCCGAGGGCCTGGCTGCCGAGTTCGGCGCGGTGCTGCGCGCGCACATGGTGAATGCGGCCACCCTGAGCGTGCCGCTGCGGGTGGACGTGGGCACCGGGGCCAACTGGGACGAGGCTCACTAGGAGGGCGTCACGCTGCCGGGAAGGCGCCTGCGGGCGGGTGTGCGCCGGGGCAACAACCGGGGAGCCCCGGGCCCTTTCGCGGTCCCTTTCGCAAAATGGCCGCCCGCCCGTGATTTCCCGATATCCGCCCACAAATAGCGAGGTTGCCCGCTCGCAAGTTGTGGTGCGAATGCCACAGGTGGGCTAGCAAACTTATGATTTGTAAAGGTATTTTTTCTCCGTCTGGCCGGAACTCCGGACGGGGTGCGCAGTCTGACCAAGTGAGTGCCTAGCACTCCCCGCTTCCCTCCCTGAGCGGGTCAACCCGGTTCATGAGACCTGTGCCGGGTTAGTCTGGCCCCGGCGGCTTCTAACGAAACCGCCGGGGTTTTTTATTGGCCGGCGCCTCAGTTGCGCAGCCACCCCTCGAGGGTGTCCTCAGCCTCCCGCACCCCGGTTCCCTTCAGGGCCGAAAAGAGCTGGACGGTGGCGCGCTCACCGAGTTGCCCCCGGGCCGACTTGAGCGCGGCCGCCCCTTCCGCCTTGTTCAGCTTGTCGGCCTTGGAGAGCAGCACGTGCACGCGCTGCGCCGGGGAGGCCCAATCCAGAAGATCCCCATCCTGGGGCTTGAGCCCCCGCCGCGAATCCACGATGACGAACAGGCCGCGCAGCGACACCCGCTCGCGCAGGGCCTCGATCAGGGGCGGCCAGGTACGCCGCTGCGCCGCCGGCACGTCTGCGTAGCCATACCCGGGAAGGTCGACCAGGCGCGCCCCCGGGTAGAGCTCGAAGAAGTTCAGCAGCTGCGTGCGCCCGGGGATCTTGCTGGTGCGTGCCAGCCCGTGGCGGTGCGTGATGGCGTTGATGGCGCTCGACTTGCCCGCGTTGGAGCGCCCGACGAAGGCCACCTCGGCGCCGACATCCGGCGGGAACTGCGCAGGCGCGGCGGCGCTGATGAGGAAAGTCGACTGGCTGAAGCGGCTCATCGACCCTCAGGTGGCACTGGAAAGCTGGCGCACGGCCGTAGTGTACAATTCCGCGCCCTCGCCCCGCGGAAACGAACTTCGGATACCAGCAATGCCGCAGACTTCGAGACTCGGTCGCCTCACGCTTGTTGCCCTCACGGTGCTCCTGACGCCGGCCCTGAGCCTCGCGCAGGCCCCGGACGCTGCCGCCGCGTCGCCGCCGGCCGCCGCGCAGTCCCCGACCGACACCTTTCCCTTCACGCACGGCAAGGTGGCGGACGGCGCCACCAAGGCAGCCGTGTGCTCGGCCTGCCACGGCGTCAACGGCAACAGCACCAATCCCCTGTGGCCGCGCCTTGCCGGCCAGAGCGCGGTGTACATCGCCGGGCAGCTGCGCATGTTCAAGTCCGGCGCGCGCGCCAACCCGGTGATGATGCCGATGGTGAGCGCGCTCTCGGACCAGGACATCGCCGACCTCGCCGTCTACTTCGAGGCGCAGACCCCGCTGGGACTGGAAGCCGATCCGTCCTACTGGCAGTCCGGCCAGGCACTCTACCTGCGCGGCGACAAGGCGCACGACGTGCCCGGCTGCGTCGCCTGCCACGGGCCGGTGGGACGCGGCAACCTCGCCGCCGGCTACCCGGCGCTGCGCGCGCAGCAGTCGGAATACGTGGTGAAGCAGCTGAAGGACTACGCAAGCGATGCGCGCTACACGGGTGCGAGCGCGACGCAGATGGACCCGAACTCGGTGATGATGTTCACCATCGCCAAGCGCCTGAGCCCGGAACAGATCCGCGATGTCGCCTCCTACGTTCAGGGCATGCGCTGAACTCAAGGGGCGCCGCATGAACCGACTCCTCGCCGCCACGGCCTTCCTGCTGCTGTGCGCCTGCGCGCGCCAGGAACCCACCCCCGCGCCCGTCACCCCGCCGCCACCCGTGACGGAGGCGCCGCCGGCCCCGGCCGCAGCGCCGGCCACCGCCCAGAACGAGACCGAGCAGGCGACGCACTCGCAGGAGTCCGGCGATGCCCAGGCGGAGCACACGCCCTCGGACACCTCGCTCGAGCAGATGGCCGACGCGCCGCCTGCAACGCCGCTGCCGCCCGGCAAGTGGCAGCCGGGCGTGAACTACAAGCTGCTGGTGCCCGCGCAGCCCACGAGCGTGCCCCCGGGCAAGGTGGAGGTGCTGGAGGTGTTCTGGCTCGCCTGCCCGCACTGCTATGCGCTCGAGCCCTTCATCCAGGGATGGCTGAAGAAGAAGCCCGGCTACGTGGAGTTCGTGCGGGTGCCGGTGATCTGGCAGTCGATGCACCGCTCGCACGCACACCTTTATTACACCCTCGAGGTGCTCGGGCGACAGGACCTGATCTCCAAGGTGTTCGACGACATCGCGCAGGCCCACGTCAACCTCACGAGTCCCGACGAGGATGAGTCCTTCAAGCTGCAGCAGAAGTGGGCACTCGAGCACGGCGTCAGCGCGGATGACTTCGCCAAGGCCTACAACTCCTTCAGCGTGAACACCGACATGCGCCGCGCCGAGGAGCTCACCAACCGCTACCACGTGCAGGGCGTGCCCTTCATCGTGGTGAACGGCAAGTACACGACCGATGTGGCGCAGGCCGGCGGCGAGGCGCAGCTCATCGACCTCATCAGCGACCTGAGCGCCGCCGAGCACGGCCACTGATGCCCGCCGCCGCGCCCGTGGCCACGGATAGGGCCGCCGGCGCGGGACTGCCGCCGTGCTGAATGTCTACATCCCCGGCCCCAAGGGCCTCGAGCGCATCGAGGTCGGGGTCGGCGCTGCCATCCCCGATGAGGCGGTCTGGCTCGATCTCCTCAATCCCACCGTCGAGGAGGAGAAGCAGGTCGAGCAGTGCCTGTCGATCGACGTGCCCTCGCGCGAGGAGATGCGCGAGATCGAGACCTCCAACCGCCTCTACGAGGACAACGGCACGCTCTACCTGACCACCACGGTGGTCTACAAGGTGGACACCGACATGCCCGAGACCACGCAGGTCACCTTCATCCTCAGCGGCGCGCGCCTCATCACCAACCGCTACGCGGACCTGCTGTCGTTCCGCGGCTTCGTCACCTACGCCGAGACCCACCCGGCCTCCTGTGGCTCCGCGCCGCTTCTGCTCGTGGGACTGCTGGAGGCGATCGTCAACCGCATCGCGGACGTACTCGAGCGCGTGGGCGGTGACATCGACACGGTGTCGACGCGGGTCTTCCCGCGCGCCGGGCGGCGCCTCGCCAGCCGCAACTACCAGGCGGAGCTGCAGGGCATCGGCGAGGCAGGCGAGCTCATCTCCAAGGCGCGCGAGACGCTCCTGAGCCTCACGCGCCTGCTCGGCTTCCTGCAGCAGACCGGCAGCGGGCGCGTGACGCAGGAGGCGCGCCAGAGCCTGCGCACGGTATCGCGCGACGTCATGGCCCTGAGCGACCACGCCACCTTCCTCGTCGGCAAGGCGCAGTTCCTGCTCGACGCCACGCTCGGGCTCGTGACCATCGACCAGAACAACATCCTCAAGATCTTCTCGGTGGTGACGGTGCTGCTGCTGCCCCCGTCCGTCATCGGCGCCTACTTCGGCATGAACTTCGCCTACATCCCGCTGCTGCACGAGCCCTGGGGCATCTGGGCGGGCACGGCGATGATGGTGGTCTCCGCCCTCATCCCCTGGGTGTACTTCAAGCGCAAGGGATGGCTCTAGCTCGGGCGCGCACGGGAAACCCGGCGCGGGCGCCACTGGGGGTTAACCTCTTGATCCTGAATTGAATTGGCGCGCCCGACTGGATTCGAACCAGCGACCTGCAGCTTCGGAGGCTGCCACTCTATCCAACTGAGCTACGGGCGCGTTTGGGGGGCGGCGATGATACGCGCCGGCCGCCGCGGGCGTCCATTTCACCCCCGGGGGCCGAAGCGGAACGGGTGCCTCGGAACCATCGTTCTTCCCAAGCCCTCAAATCAGGAGCAGAGTGATTCACTCGGGCCCCGAGGAGCAGGATCATGTTCAGAACAGCGCTGATAGTCACCGTCCTGGCTGTGGCCGGTTGCGCCACGACGCCCAAGCCCGCCGAGACCGCCGCCACCACGCCCAAGCCCCCCTGCGGCACGGCTTCGCGTCTGCCGCAGGCCGATTGCGTGGCCGGCTCGAGCTACTCCCAGAAAGACCTCAACTCGACGGGCCAGCAGAACAACAATCTCGGCACGAGCCTCAGGATGCTCGATCCGGCGGTTCACTAGAGGCATCTTTCAGAGCGCGCCCGGGGGCTCCCGGCCACGCCTGATACACAGGCTCCGAGGCGCCGCTGAACGTCGGCGTGCTTAACGGGTAGGCTGTGGCGCGGCTATACTCCGCCGCCCAATGGCCCCGTTCGTTTCGAGAAAGCGCGCATCGTGAGCAAACAAGATACCCACTTCTTCAACGTATTCAGCCTCGTCATCGGGCTCCTGGCCGCCATAGCCATCGGTATCTTCGCCTTTGCCCGCATGGTGGCGAGCGAGACGCAGGACAAGCAGGTCCTCGCCGAGCGCGACTACAGCAGGAACGTCGCCGCGCGCCTCGCCGCACCGAGCCAGGTGGCGATCGCCGGCCATGACAACTCAGCCATCGCCATCCAGGGGGCTGCCGGGGCCGCCGGATCCGCCGCGGTCGCCGCGCCTCCGAAGGACGGCACGGAAGTTTTCCAGCAGGTGTGCAGCACCTGCCACGGCGCCGGCATCGCCGGCGCGCCGAAGGCCGGCGACAAGGCCGCCTGGGGACCACGCATCGCCCAGGGGAAGGCCACGCTCTACGAGCACGCCCTCAAGGGATTCCAGGGCAAGAGCGGGGTCATGCCCGCCAAGGGTGGCCGCACCGACCTCTCCGACGACCTGGTCAAGCAGGCCGTCGACCACATGGTGCAGATGGCGCAGTAACGCGGCGGCCCTTCAGCCGCCCGCTTCAGTGCCGGCCGCCGGGGGTGCGCCCTCGAGGGCGGCCAGCCGCGCCTCGAGCGCTTCGAGCTTCGCGCGCGTGCGCTCGAGCACCTTGCTCTGGGCGTCGAACTCATCCCGGCTGACCAGATCGAGCTTGCTCAGGCGCTCGCGCAGGATCGCCTTGAAGTTGCTCTCGAGGTCCGCCTGCACGCTGCGCAGCGCCGGCGGCACGCGCTCCATCAGGCGCCGTGCAATCTCATCGATCCTCGGTGTGTCCATCGTAACCTCGCTGCGGTCGCTTGCCCCCAAACGGGGCGCGACCGCTTCATCAGTGACCAAAATGGTGCACCAGCGGCGCGCCGCTGGTGCAGAAACCGCTGAAAATATGCGGTGAAGCCATCATGGCATGGATTCTGCACCCCTCAGCGCGCGCTCAGGCATAGCTTAACCGGCGGTGTGCGCGGCTGCAGCCGCACCGCGTAGCGTGCGGGCGCAAGGAAAAACCGAGCCGCGGAGAGACCATGCCGACGCTGCCCCGACGCCCCCGTATCCCCGCGCGCCTGCTGCTGCCCGTGGCATTGCTGTTGGGGCCCGCACTCGCGCTCGCCGCCGAGCCTGAGGTGCCGAACAAGGGCGACACCGCCTGGATGCTCACCTCCACCGCCCTGGTGCTGCTCATGTCGGTGCCCGCGCTCGCTCTGTTCTACGGCGGCCTGGTGCGCACCAAGAACATGCTCTCGGTGCTCATGCAGGTGTTCGTCGGCTTCTCGCTCATCACGGTGCTGTGGTGCATCTACGGCTACTCGCTCGCCTTCACGCCGGGCAATGCGCTGATCGGCGGCCTGTCGCGCCTGTTCCTCGCCGGCACCTTCGACCCCAAGAGCGGCGCCTTCGCCACCGTCCCGACCTTCTCCAAGGGGACGGTGCTGTACGAGCTCGTCTATGTCGGCTTCCAGGCCACCTTCGCCGCCATCACCTGCTGCCTGATCCTCGGTGCGCTGGTGGAGCGCATCAGGTTCTCCGCCGTACTGCTGTTCCTCGTCATCTGGTTCACCTTCAGCTACTGCCCCATCGCGCACATGGTGTGGTACTGGCCGGGCGCGGATGCCTACACCTCGGCGGACAAGGTCGAAGCCCTCAACGCCTCCGCGGGACTCATCTGGCGTTCCGGGGCGCTGGACTTCGCCGGCGGCACGGTGGTGCACATCAATGCCGGCGTCGCCGGCCTCGTGGGCGCGTACGTGCTCGGCAAGCGCGTGGGCTTCGGGCGCGAGCCGATGCCACCGCACAGCCTGACGCTCACCATGGTCGGCGCCTCGCTGCTGTGGTTCGGCTGGTTCGGCTTCAACGCAGGCTCGGCGCTCGAGGCGAACGGCTCAGCGGCGCTCGCCTTCCTCAACACCTACCTCGCCACCGCCTGCGCGGTGCTCTCCTGGATCGGCGCCGAGTGGCTCATCAAGGGCAAGCCCTCCATGCTCGGCGCCGCCTCGGGCGCGGTGGCGGGGCTCGTTGCCATCACCCCGGCCGCGGGCAACGTCGGCATTCCGGGCGCCTTCGTGATCGGCACCGGCGTCGGGCTGGTGTGCCTGTGGGGCGTCACGGGGCTCAAGAAGCTCATCAAGGCGGACGACTCCCTCGATGTGTTCGGCGTGCACGCACTCGGGGGCGTCTTCGGCGCGCTGATGACCGGCATCTTCAATGCGCCCTTCCTCGGCGGCCCGGGCATCAGCGACTACGTCAGCGGCGCCCAGACCTACCCCGGCGTGGCCGCCCAGTTCCTGATACAGCTGAAGGCCGTGTGCCTCGTGGTGGTGTGGACCGCGGTGGTGGCTCTGGCCGGCTTCTACATCGTCAAGGCCATGGTGGGCCTGCGGGTCCCCGAGGAAGAGGAACGCGAGGGCCTCGACATCACCTCGCACGGTGAGCGGGCCTACGATCTGTAACCCGCTGAAGTTTCGATCGGCACTTCATTAGGGCCCCCACGCGCGCTGGCGCCCGGGGCCCCTTCTTTGTAGGGTGTAGGTCTCAGGGGCGCCATCGCCTTGGCACGGGTGTGACGGAGTTCAAAGGTCGCACGCCGCACCAGACGCCATACTGCGCTGCGGAGGCCACTCTTTATGTCGCGACTCGTACCGCTTGCCGCCATCGTTCTCCTGGGCACGCTCAGCGTGGCCCGCGCCGACGTCTATCGCTGGATAGACGAGAAGGGCGAGCCGCACTACAGCGACCAGTGGGTGCCCGGCTCGACCGTCATCAAGACCAGCAAGGTGCGCCCGGACTCGGACACCATGAACAGCGCGCGCAGCCCGGGTAACCCGGCTGAGCGGGCCAACCAGGTGGTCGCCGACCAGAGCAACGCTCGCGCGGTGCAGCAGGACGTCGCCAAGAGCCGCGAAGCGCAGTGCAAGGCCGCCACCGACCGCTACATGAAGTCGGTGGTGTCGCGGCGCGTCTACAAGGACGGGCCGGATGGCGCCCGCACGTTCCTCTCCGACGAGGAGGCGGATGCCTACCGCGAGGGCGCCCGCAAGGACGTGCAGTCCGCCTGTGGCAAGGTGCCCGAGTTCGACCCGAACGCGCCCATCCCCGAACCCAAGCCGATCCCCGAGCCCAAGGTCAACCCGGCGGACGCCACTTCCCAGTAAGGCTCACGCCGCCCGCCTCCTCGAGGCGCTTCCCGCAATTCCTTCGGGCAGGGCGCACGCTCTATAGTGGCGCCCGCGGCCCGGACGCGGCCGAACGAGGCAGGAAAATCACATGCGCGTAGGTTTTGTCGGACTCGGTGCCATGGGGATGAACATGGCGCGCAACCTGAGCAAGGCTGGCCTGCTGGCCGGCCTCTACAACCGCACTCCCGCCAAGGCCGAGAGCCTCGCGCAGGAACTCAAGGTCAAGGCCTACCCGACTCTCGCCGCCCTCGGCAGCGACGTCGATGCCGTGGTGTCGTGCGTCTCCGCGGACGCTGACGTGCTGGAGGTGGCGCAGGCACTGAAGGCGACGCTGCGCCGTGGCACGCTGTTGTGCGACTGCTCGACCATCAGCTCCGACACCGCGCGCCGCGCCGCGCAGATCCTCATGAGCGCTGGCATCGACTTCCTTGACTGCCCGGTGAGCGGCGGCACCGAAGGGGCGCGCGATGCGACGCTCGCGATCATGGTCGGCGGGAGCGACGAAGCCTTCGAGCGTGCGCTGCCGATCCTCAGGGCGATGGGCAAGGCGGTCACCCTCTTTGGCCCGGTGGGCAGCGGCCAGGCGGCCAAGGCCACCAACCAGATCATGTGCGCCGGCATCATCGAGGCGGTCTCGGAGGCGATGGCCTTTGCCCACGCCCAGGGGCTGCCGCTGGAGAAGCTCATCGATACGCTCGGCAAGGGCGCGGGCTCCTCGTGGTACTTCGTGCACCGCGCACCGAACATGGTGCGCGGCACCTACCCGCCGGGCTTTCGCGTGCGGCTGCACGAGAAGGACCTGCGCATCTGCCACGACATGGCGGCGCGCTTCGGGGTCCAGCTGCCGGTGGTGGAACGCATGCTCGCGGAGTACGCGGAGCTCGTGGCGCGCGGCTTCGGGGATGAGGACATCTCGGCGACCTACCGCCTCAAGTCCGAGCTCTTCGAGCGCACCAACATCATGAGTGCCCCGGCGCGCGGCGACGCATGAAGACCGAGGCAGGGCCTGCCGACCGGGCACTCTACCTGCCGGATTTCTGCACCTCGCGCGTCACGCTCGCGATCGTGCTCATCGTCGAGCTGACGGCGCTCGTGCTGACGCTGGCACGCCAGAGCCCGCTCAGCGACTTCTGGACCGACCTGGTGCTGACCTCGATGTTCCTGCTGTGGATCGGCCTTACCTGCGCCGCCCTGCTGTGCGTGCTGCGTACGCGGCTGTGCCGCCTGGACGTCGCCTCAGGCTCCGCGGCCGTCCTGGCCCTCATCACGGGGGTGGTGGTGATCGTGTCGGTGTGCGCCTCGCTCCTCGGGCGCATCCCCATGGTGGTCGACTTCGGCGCCGCCGAGCTCTTCCCCGCGGATGCGGCGCGCTTCGCACTGCGCAACCTGTGGATCGGCCTCATCATCGCCGGTCTCGCGCTGCGCTACTTCTACGTCTCGCACCACTGGCGGCGCAGCATCGAGCTGCGCGCCGCCGCGCGCGTGCATGCCCTGCAGGCGCGCATCCGCCCGCACTTCCTCTTCAACAGCATGAACACCATCGCCGCGCTCACGCGCAGCAACCCGCGGCGCGCCGAGCAGGCCGTGCAGGACCTCGCCGACCTGTTCCGCGCTTCCCTGAGCGACAAGCGCGACACCATCACGCTCGCCGAGGAGCTCGAGGTGGCACGCACCTACCAGCGCATGGAGCAGCTGCGGCTGGGCGAGCGCCTGCAGGTCGAGTGGCGCACCGAGGCGCTGCCGGCGAACGCGCTGGTACCGGGCCTCGTGATCCAGCCGCTGCTCGAGAACGCCATCTACCATGGCATCGAGCCGCGTGCCGAGGGCGGGCTCGTCACCATCACCGGCGAAGTCGGCGCGGGCCTCATCACCATCGTGGTGCGCAACCCCCTCGACCCCTCCCCCGGGATGCGCGAGGGCAACCGCCTCGCGCTCGCCAACATCCGCGAGCGCCTCAGCCTCATGTACGGGGAGCGCGCGCTCATGAAGTCGGGGCGCTTCGACGCGGAGTACATCGTCACGCTGCGCTTCCCCCTGGTGGAGCGCGCCGCGCAAGCCGGCGTGCCGCAGCCGGCCTGAAACCATGGGGACGCCGGCCAAACTGAAGGTGCTGATCGTCGATGACGAGCCCCCGGCGCGCGAGCGGCTGCGCAGCCTCCTCGCCGAGATCGAGGACGTGGAAGTGGCGGGCGAGGCGGGCAACGCGCGCGAGGCACTCAGCTTCACCCATGACCTCGCCCCCGACGTCGTGCTGCTGGACGTGCGCATGCCGGGCATGGATGGGCTCGAGGCGGCGCGCCACCTGAACGTGCTGGCCGAACCCCCGGCCGTCATCTTCACGACCGCCTTCGACCAGTACGCGGTGGAGGCCTTCGAGGCGCAGGCGGTTGGCTACCTGCTCAAGCCCGTGCGCAAGGAGCAGCTGGCGGCTGCCCTGACGCGCGCCGGGCGTCTCACGCGCGTGCAGCTGCAGAAGCTCGCGGCCGCGGGGGATGCCGAGCGCCGCAGCCACATCGCCGCCCGCAACCGCGAGGGCCTGCGGCTGATCCCGCTCGAGGAGGTGCAGTACTTCCTCGCCGACCAGAAATACACCACCGTCAGGCACCTCAAGGGCGAGGACCTGATCGAGGACTCCCTGCGGCTGCTCGAGGGCGAGTTCGGTGCCAGCTTCGTACGCATCCACCGCAATGCCCTGGTCGGGGTGAAGTACCTCGAGCGCATCGAGCGCCACGCGGACGGGCAGTACTTCGTGTACCTGCGCGGCTGCGAGGCGCCGCTCGCGGTGAGCCGCCGCATGGCCGGTGAGCTGAAGGAAAGATTCCGGATATGAACGCGCGCCGCGGAGCACCCGCAGCTCGCGAGCCGCGGTCTTAGCGCATGCGATCGGTAGCGGTGGCGGCGATCGGGGTCGCCGCGCTCTGCTGGGTGATCCTGACCGGTTGCAGCGCCGCGCCGACGAAGTCGCACACCACCGGTTCAAGCGCCCCCGTCAAGATCGTTCCGCCGCGCCCGGGGGCCGATTTTCCGAATCCCGAATCCTTCTATCCTCTTGAACCCAAACGCCGCTACATCGAGGGCACGGCCATCCTGCACTTCTGCACCGACGCGACGGGACATCTCTCCGACACGCCGACCATCGACGCTTCCTCGGGCAACGCCGACCTCGACTCGGCGGCCGTGCTGCTGGCCACCGCGGGTAACGGCCACTACCTGCCCGCCTCCCGTGCGGGGACCGCGGTCGCGGGATGCGGGAAATTCGGGGTGCGCTTCGTCATGTTTCGCGACCCACGCTGGCCGGCGATTTCCGCACATATCCTGAACGTGGATGCGCGCATGGTCGAGGCGCTGCAGGCTTGGTCCGGAGATTGGAGCGTGGGGGCACCCCTGCCCGCCCCGGTTACCGCAGCCGACCAGCTCGCTTTCTACCGCGAGGCCGCTCGCAAGGCCGCCGGGGGCCTCGGACCGCTGCAGCTGCTGCTCGAGCAATATCTGGGCGGCATCGACTCGGCCAGCGCCGCCCCGGATGTTTCTGAACAGGAGCGGGAGGCGTTCCTCGCTGAGTGGGAGCCCCAGCGCGCGCGACTGCAGCAGGCTCTCGCTGACGCCGGGTCTGAGCTGAGCGGCCTGGTCAGCCTGCTGCATGACAAGGCCTCATTTCTGGAGACGCTGCCGCCAGATGCGATCCCGGACACGCTCAAGGGAAAGCAGCGCGCGCGCTGGCTGGCGCTCATGGATCGTGGGCGGGTGCTGTCCGAGCAGTTCAACGCAACCATGCGACTGATACAGGTGGCCTCGCCCAACAGGCCGGCTCACCTGCGGACCGACGGTCCCGAGGCTGCGGGGCAGTAGGAATGCCAGCCCCGGGATCGTGCCGGGCCTGGGTGTGATGGGCGCACGGCTCGCATGCAGCACGCGTGCGACGAACAGCGCGAGCGTTACTGGCGGCCGCAGATCGTAACGACCGCCTTGCGCGCGAACTGCGCCAGCTCCTCCCGCGGCGTGCCGGCGCGCGCCCGGATGGCGAGCCGGCTCAACACCGCCGAGGCGAGCCCCGCGAGCGTCTCCGGGTCGGCATCTGCGGCCAGCTCACCGTTCTCCCGCGCCGCGCGGAAGCGTGTCGCCCAGCACTCATCCAGCGAGCGCATGCCCTGGATGAAGGCCTCGCGGATCTGCGGATCCTCCACCACCTCGGTGGTCGCCGTGCCAACCGCAAAGCAGCCGCGCGGCGGTCCGTCACCCGAGAAGTAGATCGCCAGAGCACCCTCAAAGACATTCTGTACCGACTCGCGCAGCGGCCTTGGGGACGAAAGGGTGTTGCGCATCGCCTTCAGGTTGCGCTGCCAGTAATGCTCCAGGGCCTTGAGGTAGATCGCCCGTTTGTCGCCGAAGCCTGCGTACAGGCTCGGCCGGTTCATGCCGGTGGCGGCGGCGAGGTCGTCCAGCGAAGTGCCCGAGTACCCGCCCTTCCAGAACGCCTCGAGTGCCTGCCGCAGCGCCACGTCAGGGTCGTAAGCGCGCGGCCGGCCGCGGCGCTTCGGGATTACGGCATTTTGTACCATACGGGATTAAATTCGTTGACGACTGTCCTGCACCGATCTATATTTGTTCACAACGGTACAAAAATCAAGTGGAGGCGGATTTCCGCTTCTGCAACCGCTCGAAGGTTTATCAAGGAGACACGTGATGAGCGCAGTTCGCAAGGCCTTACTACTGACCCCCGTCGTGACCTGCCTGGTACTTGGCGGGCTCGTCGTGCCGGCGGCGGCTTCCGCCGCTACCACCCTGAGCGACGTGGCGCCGCCCCCGCCGCGCATCGAGAACGTCCCGCACCGCGATGGCTACGTCTGGGCTGCGGGCCACTGGGAGTGGAACGGCAAGTCCTGGAGCTGGAGCGGCGGCAGCTACCTCGTCGAGCAGCGCCACGCGCAGTGGATCCCGGACGGCTGGGAGGCCTCGGGCGCTCAGTGGCGCTACGTGCCCGGACACTGGCAGCGCTAGAGCGCGGGGCCGCAATGTACCGCCCGGCCGCGATCGGGGCCGGGCGGTTTCTTGGGTCTCACCGGCCGAGCGCCAGGTGCTACAGGATGTAGCGGCTCAGGTCCTCGTCCTTGACGAGCGCCCCGAGGTGATCATCGACGTACTTCGCGTCGACCGTCACCCGGGCGCCTGAGCCGTTGGCGCGCTCGGCCTGCCCGGCGGCGTCGTAGGAGACCGTCTCCAGCAAGCGCTCCACCACCGTGTGCAGGCGCCGCGCGCCGATGTTCTCGGTGCGCTCGTTGACGTGCGCGGCGATCTCGGCGATGCGCCGCACGCCATCGCTCGGCGAACGTCACGTCCAGCCCCTCGGTCTTCATGCAGCGCCTTGTACTGGGCGGTGAGGGAGGCATCGGGCTCGGTGAGGATGCGCACGAAGTCGCCCACCTTCAGGGAGTCGAGCTCCACGCGGATCGGCAGCCGGCCCTGCAGCTCGGGGATCAGGTCCGAGGGCTTGGAGAGGCTGAAGGCGCCCGAGGCGATGAAGAGCACGTGATCGGTCTTGAGCGGGCCGTACTTGGTGTTGACGGTCGAGCCCTCCACCAGCGGCAGCAGGTCGCGCTGCACGCCCTCGCGGGAGACGTCGGCGCCGATGGTCTCCTGGCGGCGCGTCACCTTGTCGATCTCGTCGATGAAGACGATGCCGTTCTGCTCGGCGTTGATGAGCGCCTGGATCTTGAGCTCGTCCTCGTTGATGAGCTTGCCGGCCTCCTCGTCGATCAGGAGCCGCAAGGCCTCGCTGACCTTGAGCTTGCGGGTGCGGGTGCGGTTGCCGCCGAGGTTCTGGAACATGGACTGCAGCTGCTGCTGCATCTCCTCCATGCCCGGGGGCGCCATGATGTCGACGCCGTTGGGCAGCGCGCGCAGCTCGATCTCGACCTCGCGCTCATCGAGCTCGTGCTCACGCAGCATCTTGCGGAATTTCTGGCGGGTCTCCGCGTCGCGCGGCGTGCGCCGGCTCATCGGTCGAGAAGCCCATCATGCGCGGCTTCGGCAGCAGCGTGTCGAGCACGCGCTCCTCGGCGGCGTCGAGCGCGCGCTCGCGCACCTTCGCCATCTCCTGCTCGCGCGTCATCTTCACGGCGACGTCGGCGAGGTCCTTGACGATCGACTCGACGTCGCGGCCGACGTAGCCGACCTCGGTGAACTTGGTGGCCTCGACCTTCACGAACGGCGCGTTGGCGAGCTTCGCCAGGCGGCGCGCGATCTCGGTCTTGCCGACGCCGGTCGGGCCGATCATGAGGATGTTCTTCGGCGTGATCTCCTGGCGCAGCGGCTCCCCGACCTGCATGCGCCGCCAGCGGTTGCGCAGCGCGATGGCGACCGCGCGCTTGGCGGCGTCCTGGCCGATGATGTGCTTGTCCAGTTCCTGGACGATCTCGCGCGGGTGTGAGTTCTGACATGCCTTAGACCCGGACGCCCTGCGGTGCCTTGAGTTCGTCGATGATGAGGTTGCGGTTGGTGTAGATGCAGATGTCGGCGGCGATGTTGAGCGAGCGCTCGACGATGCTGCGGGCATCCAGGTCCGAGCCATCCACCAGCGCGCGCGCGGCGGCCAGCGCGTACTGCCCGCCCGAGCCGATCGCGGCGACGTCGTAGTCGGGCTCGATGACATCCCCGTTGCCCGAGATGATGAAGAGCTTCTCGGGGTCCCCCACCAGCAGCAGCGCCTCGAGGCGCCGCAGGTAGCGGTCCGAGCGCCAGTCCTTGGCAAGCTCGATGGCGGCGCGCGTGAGGTTGCCGTACTTCTCGAGCTTGCCCTCGAAGCGCTCGAACAGCGTGAAGGCATCGGCCGTGCCGCCGGCGAAGCCGGCGAGCACGCGGTCATTGGAGAGGCGCCGCACCTTGCGGGCGTTGCCCTTCATGACGGTGTAGCCGAGGGTGACCTGGCCGTCACCGCCCAAGGCGATGCTGCCGTTGCGACGCACGCCGAGGATCGTCGTGCCGTGGGGATTGAAGCCGTGGGATTCGGTCATGGGGATGACGCAAGCTCCGGAATTTACAGGGGCCTACCTTCAGCGCCGGCTCTACGCCTTGCGGCGCGCCCGCGGGTGGCTTGCGTCGTAGATGCGGGCGAGGTGCTGGAAATCAAGGTGGGTGTAGATCTGGGTGGTGGAGATGTTGGCGTGGCCGAGGAGCTCCTGCACGCCGCGCAGCTCACCGGACTGGACTCCAGCAGGTGCGAGGCGAAGGAATGCCGGAAGAGGTGCGGGTGCACGTGCATGGAGAGGCCCTGGCGGCGCGCCCAGGCTGCCACCCGCAGCTGCACGGCGCGTGCCCCGAGCCGCCGGCCGTTGCGGCCGACGAAAAGCGCCGCTTCGTCGCTGCGCGCAAGCCCGCCGCGCACCTTGAGCCACGCCTTGAGCGCCGTGACAGCGGCGCGCCCGACCGGCACGATGCGCGACTTGCTGCCCTTGCCGAGCACCTGGACGGTGCGGTCCTTGAGATCAAGGCGCTCAAGATCGAGGCCGACGCACTCCGCGAGGCGCAGCCCCGAGGAGTAGAGGAGTTCCATCAGCGCCCGGTCGCGGGCGCTCAGGTCATCCTCGCCGCGGATCTCGAGCAGGCGCGCCATCTGGTCGGCGTCGAGGGTCTGAGGCAGGCGCCGCGCGCTCTTGGGGGCGCGCACCTCATGGGCGGGATTTCGGGTGATGCGCGCACTGCGGCGCACGCCGCGCGCGGCCTCCCCCGCGCCCTCGCGCAGCAGGAAGGTGTAGAAGCTGCGCACCGCCGACAGCCGCCGCTGGATGCTGCGCGGCGCGAGTCCCGCGGCATGGGCGTGCGCGGCGAAGCTGCGGATGTGCTGGCTGTCGAGCTGCGTCCAGTCCTTGAGGCCGGCGCGCTGGCAGTACTTCACCAGGGCGGCAAGGTCGCGCGCGTAGCTCGAGTCGGTGTGGCTCGAGAGGCGGCGCTCGGAGCCCATGTAGCGGCGGAAGCGCGCCACCCACTCCAGCGCCGCAGGATTCATGGGCGGCGCACGCTGCCCTAGCGCGCGGGGCTCAGTGCGTCGGTGATCAGGTCCGCCAGGCGCGCCAGGAACTCGGTGCTCATGCCAGGGTGGAAGCGGTCGCGGTCGGCGCTGCCGAGCGCCAGGAGCCCGATCGACCCCTTCTCCCCGAGCGGCACCAGTGCGACCGATGCCATCTCCAGCCCCTCCGGGCCGAACAGGAACTCGCGCTGCGAGTCGCGCGCCTGGCCGCAACGCGGCTTGCCGCTCGTGAACAGCGACTCGAAGGACTTCAGGTGCGCATCGTCGGCCTTCACGGTGCGCACGAACGAGGGCAGGCTCGGGTCGGGCTCGGCGCCCACGAGCACCAGTGCTGCGTGGAAGGCGTCGAAGTCCTCGCGCAGGCCGGCCTCGATGTGGGCGACGGCGAGCGCGCGCGGCACGCCGCGCAGCAGGCGGCGCGTGAAGCGGTGCAGGCGCTCGGCGATGGCATCGTTGGCGCGCGCCACGCGCACCAGCTCCGCGAGCTTGTTCTCCAGTGCCGCCTGCTTCTCGCGCAGCACCTCGATCTGGCGCTCGACGAGTGAGATGGTGGAACCGCCGCGCGCGTGCGGCAGCTTCAGGCGTGCCAGCACCGCCTGGTGGCGTTCGAAGAATTCAGGGTTGCGCTGCAAGTAGCCGGCGATGGATTCCTCTTCGGTATCCACCGCGGCCAGCCCGCGGGCCTCACGTGTCGTCATCGTTACACCTCGACGTGACCTTCAAAGGATATCTGTGTCGGACCGGTAAGCCAGATGTGTTCCCCCGGGCCCTCCCAGTCTACCTGCAACTCACCGCCGCGCGTGGCCACCCGCACGCGGGCGTCCAGCAGCCCCCGGCGGCGCCCGATGGCGACCGCCGCGCAGGCACCCGTGCCGCAGCTGAGTGTCTCGCCCGCGCCACGCTCGTAGACCCGCAGCCGCACCTGCGCGCGCGCCACCACCTCGAGGAAGCCGGCGTTGACGCGCTTCGGGAAGCGCGGGTGATGCTCGATCGCAGGTCCCAGGGTCGCGACGGGCGCGGTCTCGACCTCGCCGACCTGCAGCACCGCATGGGGATTGCCCATGGAGACCGCCCCGATCGCGAGCGTCTGGCCGGCGACCTCGAGCGCGTAGGGATCGGCCTCGCGTTCGGCCTCGAAGGGCAGCGCGCGCGGGTCGAAGTCGGGGATGCCCATGTCGACCGAGACGCGCTCATCGCTCACGCGCGCGTGCACCACGCCCGCCGGGCTGTCGAGGGAGACGGCGCCGTTGCGCGTGAGGCCGCGGTGGTGCAGGAGGGCAGCAATGCAGCGCGCACCGTTGCCGCACTGCTCAACCTCGTCGCCGTCGGCGTTGAAGATGCGGTAGAAGACCGCCGTGTCGGCGCGCTTCGGCCCCCCGAGCACCAGGGCCTGGTCGAATCCGATGCCGGTGCGGCGGTCCGCCAGCGTGCGCAGGCGCTCGGGCAGGAGTATGGATTCGTCGGCGGGAGCATCGAAGACGACGAAATCGTTACCGACCCCGTGCATCTTCGTGAAATCGATGCGCATCGCAGGCAAGCATAGCCGAAACCGCGGGACGGCGTGCGCGCCGCGCGCCCTCAGCGCAGCGCTGCGCGGTCCCTGAAGAGGCAGCGGTCCATGACGGTGAAGATCCCGGCGGCCACCGCGCGCGCGGCGCCCTCGTCATCGATGACCCCGTCCTGCAGCCACAGCGCCGGCAGCTGCAGGCGGATGCAGTCCGCGACGATGCCGGCGACATGCTCCGGGCGGCGGAACACGTCCACGATGTCCACCCGTTCCCCGGCGCCGAGCACCTCGGGCACGAGGTCGAGCGAGGCGACCGCGGTCTCCCCGAGGATGGTCTCGGCGCTCGGGGTCACCGGGATGATGCGGTACCCGAAGCGCTGCAGGGCGCGCGCCACGCCGTGGCTCGGGCGCGTGCGATCGGCCGACAGCCCGACGACGGCGATCACGCGGGCGCTGCGCAGCAGGGCATCGATCTTCTCGGCCGGGGGGTTCGCGAACATGGCAGCGGGTGGGCCTTTCGGTATCCTGATCTGCCCCGAAGTCTAAACCCACCAGCGTCCGCACCTGAGGCACCGCCGTTGAGCGAGGAACACAGCGTCCGCATCGAGCCGCAGGGCCGCACCCTGAAGGTCGGCGCCGGGCAGCCGCTGCTCGAGGCGGCGCTCGATGCGGGCCTGAACCTGCCGCACAGCTGCAAGTCCGGGCACTGCGGCTCCTGCCGCGCGCGCCTCCTCAAGGGCGAGATCCATTATCCCGCGCAGCGCCCGCTCGGGCTCAGCGCCGAGGAGGCGCGGGAGGGCCTCGTGCTCCTGTGTCAGGCGCGCGCGGCGAGCGACCTCACGGTGGAGGTACGGCTCATCGCGAGCGTCGCCGACGTGGAGATGAAGACGCTGCCCTGCCGCATCGAGCGCCTGGTGCCGCTCGCCCCGGACGTCATGCAGGTGTGGCTGCGGCTGCCCTCGGTCGAGCGCCTGCCCTTTCATGCCGGCCAGTACCTCGATGTGCTGCTGGAGGGCGGCCGGCGGCGCAGCTTCTCGATTGCGAGCCCCCCGCACGATGCGCAGCTCATCGAACTGCACGTGCGGCGCGTGTCGGGCGGGGGCTTCACCGAGCGGCTGTTCGGGGCCGAGGACGGCAGCGCCGGGGCTCCACTGGCGGTGGGCTCGCTGCTGCGCATCGAGGGCCCCATCGGGCAGTTCGTGTACCGCGAGGGCACTGGGCCGCTCATCATGGTGGCCGGCGGCACCGGCTTTGCGCCGCTGAAGTCGATCCTGCGCCACGTGCTGGAGACCGGCATCCGCCGCCCGGTGCACCTTTACTGGGGTGCGCGGCACCAGCAGGACCTCTACGAGGAGGCGCGGGTGCTCGAGTGGCTCGGGCGCTTCCCGCAGCTGACCTACACGGCGGTGCTCTCGGAGGCCACCCGCATCGAGGCGACCCACCAGCGCACCGGCTGGGTGCACGAGGCGGTGCTCGCGGACCATCCGGCCCTTGCCGGCACGGAGGTCTACGCGGCCGGACCCCCGGCGATGATCGAGGCGCTGCGCGCGAGCTTCCCGCGGCACGGGCTCGAGGACGGGCGGCTGTACTTTGATTCGTTCGACTACGCGCCGGACGTGCTCGCGCGGCGTTGAAGCGCGGTGCCGGTGCCGCTCCGCTGCACCCGCTCGCTTCGCGACGCCCACCTTCGAGGCGAAGATCCCGGCACTCTCACCATCGACAACCGCGGGGGCAGCAGGCACCTGCTCACCTTCAAGCTGCGGTCTCAACCATGGTCGGTTTGCCAAGAGCGGCCACTGGCAGGAGGCCTACACGCCGGCCTTCGATGACGCCGAGGCCAACCTCGGCACCGAACCGCAGGAACTCCGCCTCAAGACGGGCACCTGAGACGGGGAAATCCACCGCTCAGGGCTGCGGGAAGTTCTCGCAGTAGTCCTCGATCGAGGCGTGGATCACGGCCGCGGCGTGCGCGTAGCCGTAGCGGCCGGTGACGGCGATCTTGGGCGGCTCGTCCGGGACCAGCTTGTAGGTGGAGAAGTAGTGCTCGATGCGCTCCAAGAGCGCCCCGGGCAGTTCATCGATCTCGGTGGCGTCGCCCCACACGTAGTCGCCCTCGAGCACGGCGATGATCTTGTCGTCCGCCTCGCCACGGTCGATGATCTTCAGTCCGCCGACCACGATCGCGCGCAGCAGCACCTCGGAATGATTGATGGGGCGCTCGCTGATGACGCAGATGTCGAGCGGGTCGCCGTCACCGCGCTCACAGCCGGGGGCGAGCTGGCGCACGCGTTCCCCGCAGTAGGTCTGGGGCACGAAGCCGTAGAGCGCCGGAGGCTGCGAAGAGGTGCGCTGCGGCCGATCGACGCGCAGGTAACCGCTCGCCTTGTCGACCTCGTACTTCATCAGATCGAAGGGCGTGATCTCGATGTAGGCGTTGACCACCCGGGGCGCATCCTCGCCGGGCTCGAGTCCATGCCAGGGGTGCGGGCGCCAGCGCGAGTAGGAGGTCGGGTTGCTCACCCGGTGATTGTATCGCCGCCCTGCTATTCTTACGACGCGCTCTTTCTCGGGGGTTCATCGCGGTGACTCACGCGGCGATTACCGGCTGGGGTAAATGCCTGCCCCCGGCCGTGCTGACCAACCACGACCTGTCCACCATCCTGGACACCAGTGATGAGTGGATATTGAGTCGCACGGGTATCGGCGAACGGCGCATCTCGCATGCATCCCTGGAGGAGCTGGCCTACGTCGCCAGCATGCGGGCGCTAGCCGCCGCCGGCCGCCAGGGGCGCGACATCGAGCTCATTGTCTTCGGCACCTGCAGCCACGAGGACCAGGTGCCCAACATGGCCTCCGGCATCCAGGCGCGCATCGGTGCGCAGCCGGCGGCCGCCTTCGACATCAATACCGCCTGCACCAGCTTCCTCTATGGCCTCTCGGCGGCCACGGCACTGATCCGCACCGGGGTGGTGAAGAACGCGCTCGTCATCGGCGCGGAACTCATCTCACCGTTCATGGACTGGGCGAACCGGGACGTCGCGGTGCTGTTCGGCGACGGCGCGGCTGCCGTGGTGCTGGAGGCGAGCGAGCGCGAGGAGGGCGTACTCGCCGAGAAGCTCGGCTGCTTCGGGGAAGCACGCGACATCCTGCGGGTGGAGGGCATGGGCGGGCGCTACGCCAACCACGGCGTGCTCTATGGGGTGGTGCGCTGGCAGTTTGAGGGCCAGGAGATCTTCAAGCGCGCGGTGGCCGGCATGAGCGGCGCCTGCGAGGACTCACTGGCGCGCCTCGGCCTGACCGCTGCGGACGTCGATCTCGTGGTGCCCCACCAGGCGAACCTGCGGATCATCGAGGCGGTGGCGCGCCGCGCGCAGCTGCCGATGGAGAAGGTGTTCGTGAACATCCGCCGCTACGGCAACATGTCGGCGGCCACGGTGGCCATCGCACTGTGCGAGGCGGTGGAGGAAGCGCGCGTGCGCCCGGGGGCGCTCCTGCTGATGCCTGGATTCGGCGGGGGCCTGTCCTACAGCGCGCACGTGGTGCGCTGGGGGGAGCGCACCTCACCCCTTGGGACATCGGCGGTGGAGCTGCCGCCGAATGGGCGCAGTGCGCTCGAAATCATCAAGGACTGCCTGCGGCGCAAGCTCAGCCCTGCGGATCCGCAGGCCGCGGATCCCTTCGCGGGCCTCTAGGCGCAGCCCGCGAGGGAGGCGACGCTGCCGTTAGCGGCGCGCAGCCTTCTTGGCAGCGCGGCGCTTCTTCTTCGCCGGATTCTTGACGCGCGTCTTGCCGAACGATCCCTGGTAGATCTTGCCGCGGCGGCTTCTGTGATCGCCCTTACCCATAAAAGAACTCCGATTCGTACCCAATGAAAAGGGCCGGTTCGCCCATGCCTTGTGCAGGCACTGACGACCGGCCCCCGGTCTTCAGCCGATTGGCTTACCAGCGCTTCGGGGCGCCGCCACCGCGGTTGCCACCACCGCCGCCGGTGCGCTCCTGGGCCTCGTTCACCCGCAACGGGCGACCACCGAGGTCCTTGCCGTTGAGGCTCTGGATGGCCTTCGAGGCGTCGGCGCGCGACATCTCGACGAAACCGAAACCGCGCGGGCGGCCGGTGTCGCGGTCAGTGATGATGCTCACCGACTCGACGGTGCCGTGCGCAGCAAACAGCTCGCGCACTTCGGCGTCAGTGGCGGAGAACGGCAGGTTGCCAACATAGATCTTCGTCATGCAATCAACTCCTATACGTAAAGTACTAGCAGGAGTGCATGCCGAGAAATCGGGGTTACGCACACGCTGCCACCTGGTCGAGAACGATTCGGCTTTTCAGACTCGGAAGCCAACTCGCAATCGAGGCGGGCGGCAGGCGGCAGGAAAGGGAAAGGTCACGATCCGGCGCGGACGATACACCGGTCCTGAGCAGTGGCACAAGCAGACGGGGGGCCGCCACCCCTCATCCCCGCGTGTCCCAACATAACCTGCCCGGACCGGGGCGCGGGGTGCCGGACCGCAGCGGCAGGGGCGGCCGGCAGCTGCCGGCCGCCCCTGGGGTGGCGCTGTGCCCCGGTGCCCCGCATCCCCCGGTCACCCGGGGCACGCCTGAATCCGGGCCAATCCGGGGGCCATTGTTCGGCTATTCGGTACAATTACCGGGATGGACCAGCTGGTCTGCATGCGCAGCTTCATGCGGGTGGCCGACCTGCACTCCTTCACTCGCGCCGCCGATGCACTCGGCATCTCGCGCGCCGTCGTCAGCACTCACGTCGCGGACCTGGAGCGCCACCTGCGCTGCCAGCTGTTTCACCGCACCACGCGCCGCGTGGGACTGACCACCGACGGCGCGGAATACCTCGGGCGCTGCCGCCGCATTCTCGCGGACCTCGAGGCGGCCGATGAGACGCTGCGCGGCACGGGTCTTAAGCCTCAGGGGCGGCTGCGGGTCGACGTGCCGATGTCCTTCGGGCGCTCGCTCCTCACCCCGGCGCTGCCGCGCTTCCAGGCGCGCTACCCGGACCTGCAGCTGGAGGTGCAGTTCAACGACCACAAGGTGGATCTCATCGCCGAGGAGGTCGACCTCGTGGTGCGGGTCGGCGCGGTGCGCGAACCGCAGCTGAGCGCACGGCGGGTGGTTACCACGCGCCTCATCACCTGCGCGGCACCCGAGTACCTGCGCGCCAACGGTAGCCCGCAGGCGCCCGAGGACCTGCACCGCCACAAGCTCATCGCGCACCTGGGCCCAAGCGGCCATCGTCCCTACAAGTGGGTGTTCCGCCGCGGCACGGTGCGGCGGCAGCTGAGCCTGCCCTTCAGCGTCGCCTTCAATTCCGCAGAAGCGCAGGTGCAGGCGGCGATCCGTGGCGCCGGGGTGCTGCAGGCGATGGACCTCCTGGTCGCCGAGGCGCTGGTCGCCGGCAAGCTCGAGGCGGTGCTGCAGGAATGGTCGGCCCCCGGGGCGTCGATCTCGGTCGTGTGCCGCAGTGCGTTGAAGGACTCGCCCAAGGTCCGCGTGTTCGCCGACTTCGCCAGCGAGCTGCTGCAGCAGTACCGCAGCCGCGTCGATGCGCTGCTGCAGGGCTGAAGGCGCAAGCTCAGCCGGCGATGCGCCCGCGGGGGCGCAAAGCCTCAGCGGTAGCGCGCGAGCAGCTTCTGCAGCCCCTGCGATCCGGGTGACAGCGCCTCGTAGGGCACGCTGTTCAGGGGAAACTCGGGCGTCTGGTTGAGCTCGTGGAACTCGTTCTGCGAGGGCTCGACATACAGCAGGCCCGTGAGGTACTCGCCCTCCTTCATGCGCTCCTGGATGTGCGCGGCGGCCCCGGTGCGGCTGGTCGGGTCGTACGCAGCATCGAGCTTGCGCAGCACGATGCGGCTGCCATCGTGCATCACGAGCGGCAGCGTCTCGCCTTCCTTGTAATCGGCCGTGATCTCGCGCTCCAGCGGCACGAAGTCCGCGTGCACCGCCGGCTCGTAGTGCTCGCGCGTGTAGGCGTAGCTCTTGGTAGAGCCCTCGTGGTCGTTGAAGGTCACGCACGGGGAGAGCACGTCGATGAGGGCAAAGCCCTGGTGGCGGAGTCCCGCCTGGATGAGCGGCACCAGCTGCTGCTTGTCGCCCGAGAAGCTGCGCGCCACGAAGGACGCCCCGAGCGTCATCGCGAGCAGCACCGGGTCGATCGGCGGCTGGAAGTTGGTCTCGCCCTTCTTCGCCTTGGTGCCGATGTCGGCGGACGCGGAGAACTGGCCCTTGGTCAGCCCGTACACCCCGTTGTTCTCGATGATGTAGAGCATATTGAGGTTGCGGCGTATCGCATGGCAGAACTGCCCGAGTCCGATGGAGAGCGTGTCGCCGTCGCCCGAGACCCCGATGTAGGTGAGGTTACGGTTGGCGGCATTCGCGCCCATGGCGATCGAGGGCATGCGGCCGTGCACCGAGTTGAAGCCGTGGCCGCCGCTGACGAAGTAGGCGGTGGTCTTGGAGGAGCAGCCGATGCCGGACAGCTTCACCATGTTCTGCGGCTCGATCGCCAGCCCCCAGCTCGCCTCCACGATCGCGGCGGTGATCGAGTCATGGCCGCAGCCGGCGCACAGCGTCGAGAGCGCGCCTTCATAGTCGCGGCGGGTGAACCCGAGGGTGTTCTTCGGCAGCGACGGGTGCGCCACCTTGGGTTTTGCCAGGAAAGTCATGTCGGCCTCCGCTGCCGGCCGGGCAGCGCGTCAGAGCAACTGGGTTCACGCACGGGCCGCCCCCTTGGGCTGCGCCGCGCCGCGCGGCTGCAGCTCGGCGAGCACCCCGTCCACGATGAAGGCGGAGGAGATGGGCAGGCCGTCGTAGTGCAGCAGCGAGCGCAGCTTCGACTTCTCGACCGCGGTCTCGAGCGTCAGGAGCGAGCGCAGCTGCGCGTCGCGGTTCTGCTCGACGACGAACAAGAGCTCGTGGGCGGCGAGGAAGCGTTCCACGTCCTCGCTGAAGGGGAAGGAGCGCACCCGCATGTAGTCGAGTCCCACCCCGCGGGTCTTGAGGATGTCGATCGCCTCGTGGATCGCCCCGTCGCAGCTGCCGATGGAGACGATGCCGACTTTGCTGCCGGCGGTGGCGTCGATCACGGCGCGCGGCACGAGCTTCTTGGCGGTGGCCCACTTCACCAGCAGGCGATCGAGCACCTGCTGGTACTCGGCCGAGTCCTCGGTGTAGGTGCCGAACTGCGTGTGGCCGGAGCCGCGCGTGAAGTAGGCGGCCTTGGGGTGCACGCCCGGCAGCGTGCGGTAGGTGATGCCATCCCCGTCCTTGTCGACGAAGCGGTAGAACTTCTCGAGCTTGAGGATCTCCTCCTTGCTCAGCATCTTGCCGCGGTCGGGACGGTAGCTGTCGTCCCACTTGAGGTCCTTGCACATCCAGTCGTTCATGCCGATGTCGATGTCGGAGAGCACCAGCACCGGGGTCTGCAGGCGCTCGGCGAGATCGAAGGCCTGCACCGCCATGTAGAAGCATTCCTCCGGGTTGGCCGGGTACAGGCACATGTGGCGGGTGTCGCCGTGCGAGGCGTAGGCGGCGGCCATGAGGTCGCACTGCTGGGTGCGGGTCGGCATGCCGGTGGAGGGGCCGACGCGCTGGATGTCGAACACCACCGCCGGCACCTCCGCGTAGTAGGCGAGCCCGAGGAACTCGTTCATCAGCGAGATGCCGGGGCCGGAGGTCGCGGTGAAGGCGCGCGCGCCGTTCCACATCGCCCCGATCACCATGCCGATGGAAGCCAGCTCGTCCTCGGCCTGGATGAAGGCGAAGTTGCGCTTGCCGGTCTCCTTGTCCACGCGCACCCGGTCGCTGAACATCTTGAAGGCGTCCATCAGCGAGGTGGAGGGGGTGATCGGGTACCAGGCCGCCACCGTCGCGCCGGCGAACACGCAGCCGAGCGCGGCCGCGGTGTTGCCGTCGATCATGATGTTGCCGGCGGTCTGGTCGAGCTTCGTCACGTGCAGCGGCAGCGGGCAGCTGAAGTTCGCGCGCGCGTAGTCGTAGCCGAGCTGGATGGCCTTCATGTTGCTCTCGACCAGCTGCGGCTTCTTGGCGTAGGTCTCGGCGAGCAGCTCACGGATGCGCGCGAGGTCCAGGTCGAGCAGCGCCACCAGCACGCCGGCGTAGCAGATGTTCTTCATCAGGATGCGGGTGCGCACGCCGTTGAAGTTCTCGTTGCACAGACGCGCCAGCGGCACGCCGAGCACGGTGATGTCCTCGCGCTTCAGCAGCGCCGGGGCGCGGCCAGGTGGAGTCATAGATGAGATAACCGCCGGGGGCGACTTCCTTGACGTCGCGCCCGTAGGTCTCGGCGTTCATCGCCACCATGATGTCGATCTGCCCGGCACGCGCGACGTAGCCGTCGCGGGTCACGCGGATCTCGTACCAGGTGGGCAGGCCCTGGATGTTCGACGGGAAGTAGTTCTTGCCCATCACCGGGATGCCGCTCCGGAAGATCGACTTCATGAGCAGCGTGTTGGCACTCGCGGAACCGGTGCCGTTGACGGTCGCGATCTTGATGCTGAAATCGTTGACGCGGCTGGTGGCTGTCTGGGTCATAGGGGTGTCGGGTTTCCTTGGCGCGCCTTCTTGGCCGTGGCCGGCACTGCGCGCACGCTCAGGCGATCTTGGGCTTCTGCGCCTCGATGGCGATGGCATCACTTTGCGCGTGCGGCCAGTGAAGTGAGGACTTCTGCATGTCCCACGCCGCCGTCGGGCAGCGCTCGGCGCACAGGCCGCAGTGCACGCACAGGTCCTCGTCCTTCACCATGACGCGCCCGGTCTGCGGCAGGCCGGCGGACACGTACAGCAGCTGGCTGAGGTTCTTCGCGGGGGCCTTGAGGCGCGCGCGCAGGTCGGCTTCCTCGCCGTTGTGGGTGATGGTCAGGCAGTCAACCGGGCAGATGTCGATGCAGGCATCGCACTCGATGCACAGCTTGGCCGTGAACACCGTCTGCACGTCGCAGTTGAGGCAACGCTGCACCTCCTGCTGCACCTGCTCGGCGGTGAAGCCGAGCTCGACCTCGATGTTGAGCTTCTTGAAGCGCTCCTTGAGGGAGACATGGGGCATGAGGCGACGCTCGACCGGGGTGTAGTCGTTGGCGTAGCTCCACTCGTGCATGCCCATCTTGCGGCTGGCGAGGCTCATGCCCGGCGCCAGCCGCTCGGCGACCGACTCGCCCTGGCAGAAGCGATGGATGGAGATGGCCGCCTGGTGGCCGTGCTCGACCGCCCAGATGATGTTCTTCGGACCGAAGGCGGCGTCGCCGCCGAAGAAGACTTCCGGACGGGTCGACTGGAAGGTGACCTTGTCGACCAGCGGCACGTCCCACTTGTCGAACTGGATGCCCAGGTCGCGCTCCACCCAGGGGAAGGAGTTCTCCTGACCGATCGCGAGGATCACGTCGTCCGCCGGCAGGAACTCCTCGCCCGCGATGCGCTCGGCCGTGATGCGGCCCTGCGCGTCCAGCTCATACTCCATCTGGTCGAACAGCATGCCGGCGAGCTTGCCGTTCTCCATGACGAAGGCCTTGGGCGCGCGGTTGATCACGATCTGCACGCTCTCCTCCTCGGCGTCCTCGAGCTCCCAGATGGAAGCCTTGAAGAAGCCGCGCGGCTTGCGCGCCATGACCTTCACGCTCTCCGCGCCGAGGCGCAGGCTGGTGCGGCAGCAGTCCATCGCGGTGTTGCCGACCCCGATGATGAGCACGCGGCGGCCGATCTTCTCGGTGTGGCCGAAGGCGACCGACTCGAGCCAGGCGATGCCGATGTGGATGTTGGCGGCGCCCTCCTGGCGGCCCGGGAGGTTCAGCTCCTTGCCCTTCGGGGCGCCGGAGCCCACAAACACTGCATCGTAGCCACCCTTCTGCAGCAGCCCGCGCATGCTCTCGACCGGGGTGTTCAGGCGCAGGTCCACCCCCATGCCGGTGATCATCGCGATCTCCTCGTTCAGCACCGCCGCGGGCAGCCGGAACGAGGGGATGTTGGTGCGCATCAGGCCGCCGGGCTCGGCGAACTGCTCGAAGATCGTGACCTCGTAGCCAAGCGGCATCAGGTCGTTCGCGACGGTGAGCGAGGCGCAGCCGGCACCGACGAGGGCCACCTTCTTGCCGTTCTTCAGCTTCGGCACTTTCGGCAGCCGGCCCGCGACATCGTCGCGGTGATCGGCGGCGACGCGCTTCAGGCGGCAGATGGCCACCGGCTTCTCCTCGATGCGGCCACGCCGGCAGGCTGGCTCGCAGGGACGGTCGCAGACCCGCCCGAGGATGCCGGGAAAGACATTGGACTCGCGGTTCACCATGTAGGCATCGGTGAAGCGGCCCTGGGCGATCAGTCGGATGTACTCCGGGACATCTGTGTGGGCCGGACAGGCCCACTGGCAATCCACAACGCGATGGTAGTAGTCGGGGTGCGAGGTATCGGTGGGTTCCATTCACTGCCCGGGCGCGAGGCGCGCCCTGAGCCCTCGGAGCGAAAAAGGGATGGAGAGTATAGAGGGGTGCGGGTCAATTTCATCGTGGCTGCGGGGCAGTTCTGATGAGTGGCCCGCGGCGCCGGTGTGACATATGCTGCACCGCAGCAATGGGTTCGTCCCGTGCCGCCCTATACTTTCCGGCCATGACCGAGCCCGTCCCGACCGAAATCCGCCTGCGCAGTGTCTCGCGCCTGCTGGAGGTGAGCTTCAGCGACGGTGAGCACTACGAGCTGCCCTTCGAGTACCTGCGCGTGCACTCCCCTTCCGCTGAGGTCAAGGGACACGGTCCCGGGCAGGAAGTGCTGGTGCAGGGCAAGCAGCAGGTGCGCGTCGTCGCGGTCGAACAAGTGGGGCAGTACGCAGTCAAACTGGTATTCGACGACGGACACGACACCGGTCTCTATACCTGGAAGTACCTGGCTGAGCTCGGACGCGAACACGAGGAGAAATGGGCGCGCTACCTTGAGCGGTGCGCACAGGCGGCGCCAAAGAAAAGTGCCGCCCCCTGAAAAGGAAGGGGCCGGACATTGCTGCCCGGCCCGCTCATCACAAGACCCCCTTAACCGCGGGGATTCTGCGCGCCGCGCGCAGGCAAATGCAACCGCCCGTCGCCATGCCCCAGGAGCCCCCGGCTGTGCCGATGCGTAGAATGCGTCTGAAACCCATCCGATGCCTCACGAATGACCGACGACCGCTCCACTGATTTCGGCTTCCAGCGCGTACCGCACGCGGACAAGGCGCGCCGCGTGCGCGGCGTGTTCGACTCCGTGGCGGGCAACTACGACCTGATGAATGACCTGATGTCCGCCGGCACGCACCGCCTGTGGAAGCGCTTCACGCTCACGCTGGCGAACCTCAGGCCCGGACAGCGCGCCCTGGACGTGGCCGGGGGCACCGGGGACCTGGCGTGCGGACTCGCGCGGCAGGTAGGCGCGCAGGGCCTCGTGGTGCTCACTGACATCAATGCCGCGATGCTGGCCCGGGGCCGCGATCGCCTGATCGATGCCGGGTGCATCGAAAACGTGCGCTACGTGCAGGCCAATGCCGAGCGCCTGCCCTTCCCCGACGGCAGCTTCGACTGCATCACCATCGGCTTCGGGCTGCGCAACGTCACCGACAAGCCGGCGGCGCTGGCCGCCATGCACCGCGCCCTGAAGCCCGGCGGCCAGCTGCTGGTGCTCGAGTTCTCACGCCCGAGCGCCCCGGGGCTCAAGCCCCTCTATGACGCGTACTCCTTTAAAGTGCTGCCGCTCATTGGCAGGGTCGTCGCCGGCGATGAGGCCAGCTACCGCTACCTCGCCGAGTCCATCCGCATGCACCCTGACCAGGAGACACTCCTCAAGATGATGCAGGGCGCAGGACTCGAGGGCTGCCGCTACCACAACTTAAGTGGCGGTATCGTCGCGGTGCACCGCGGCTACCGCTACTGACCTGCCCGATGCTCAACACGGCGCTCGAGAACCTCCTCAACCGCGGCCTGCCACGCTCCCCGCGGGCGCGGCAGCTGTGCGCTGAGCTCGCCGGCAAGTCCCTCGCAATCGAGGCGCGCGATCTCACGCGGCTGCACATCCGCTGCAACGGGGTGACGCTCGAGGTCACGCGCGACGCGGCCGCCGCCGATGCCAGCCTATCGGGTGGTGCGCTGAGCCTCCTCGGGCTGCTCGGCAGTTCCCCGCAGGCGCTGCTGCACAGTGGCGCGGTGGTCATGGGCGGGGACACGGAGCTCACGCAGAAATTCCACCAGCTCCTGGTGCTGCTGCGGCCGGACGCGGAAGAGGAGCTCTCGGTGCTGCTCGGCGACGTGCCGGCGCACCAGCTCGCGCGCCTGGCGAGGCGCGCCGTGGAGTTCGTGCGCCGCGCGGCCGATACCGGCGTGACCAACGCCGCCGAGTACCTCGGGCACGAGCGCGCACACCTGGTGCCGCGCGCCGAGGGGGAACAGTTCCTGCGCGGCGTCGATGCCGTGCGCGAGGGCGTCGATCGCGCCGCCGCACGCCTGGAAAATCTCGCGCGGCGGCGCGGCGCACAGTGAAGCTGCGGGTCGTGATGCGGCTGCTGGAGATCCAGCGCGTGCTCCTTAAGCACGGGCTGGATGACTACGTGCGCGCGACGCACCTGTACCGCCCGCTGCGCTTCCTCTTCATCCTCTCCCCGGGCGTGTGGTTTGCGCGCCAGCGCAGCGCCAGCCGCGGCGAGCGGCTGCGCCTGGCGCTCGAGGAGCTCGGCCCGATCTTTGTCAAGTTCGGCCAGGCCGTCTCCACGCGCCGCGACCTGCTGCCCACCGACATCGCCGACGAGCTCGCGAAGCTGCAGGACCGGGTACCGCCCTTCCCCGGCAGCGAGGCGCGCGCCCTCATCGAGCACGAGTACGGCAGGCCCGTCACCGAGGTGTTCGCCGAGTTCGACGAAACCCCGCTCGCAGCCGCCTCCATCGCCCAGGTGCACACCGCGCGCCTGCACGGCGGCGAGGAAGTCGTGGTCAAGGTGCTGCGGCCGGGCATGCGCGCCGTGATCGGGCGCGACCTCGAGGTGCTGCACGCACTCGCGGAGCTGGCGCAGCGCTACTGGTCGCAGGGCGCACGCCTGCGGCCGCGCGAGATCGTCGACGAGTACCAGAAGACCATCCTCGATGAGCTGGACCTGATGCGCGAGGCGGCCAACGCCTCGCAGCTGAAGCGCAACTTCGCAGGCTCGGACCTCCTGTACGTGCCGGAGGTGTACTGGGACTACTGCCGCACCGACGTCATGGTCATGGAGCGCATCCACGGCGTGCCGATCAGCGACATGGCGAGCCTCAAGGCCTCCGGCGCCAACATCGCGCTGCTGGCGGAGAACGGGGTGCGCATCTTCTTCACCCAGGTGTTCCGCCACAACTTCTTCCACGCCGACATGCACCCGGGCAACATCTTCGTGCTGATCGACAACCCCGCCAGTCCCCGCTACGCCGCCGTGGACTTCGGCATCGTCGGTACCCTCGACCCGCGCGACCAGCACTACCTTGCGGAGAACTTCCTCGCGGTCTTCAACCGCGACTACCACCGCGTCGCGCAGCTGCACCTTGAGTCCGGCTGGGTGCCCGCGGATACGCGCGTGGACGAGATGGAATCGGCGGTGCGCACCGTGTGCGAGCCGATCTTCGACCGCCCGCTCAAGGACATCTCCTTCGGGCGCATCCTGCTGCGGCTGTTCGAGATCTCGCGGCGCTTCAACATGCAGATCCAGCCGCAGCTGATACTGCTGCAGAAGACGCTGCTGAACGTGGAGGGGCTCGGGCGCGACCTGTACCCGGACCTCGACATCTGGAACACCGCGACCCCGATCCTGCGCGAGTGGATGCGCGAGCGCACCAGCGTGACGGGCCTGCTGCGCTCCCTGCGCGGCCAGGCACCTGAGCTCATGACCGCGGCACGCTCCCTGCCCCTGATCCTGCAGCGCCTGCTGCGCGAACGGCCCGACGCCGCCGCGCAGGAGCAGGCGGCGCAGCTGCGCCAGCTGCGCGCGGATCTGCAGCGCGGGCAGCACCGCCACGACGCACTCATGCTGGCGGTGCTGCTCCTGATCGGCGGGGGCACGTGGCTGGCGCTCGCCCGGGGCCACGCGTGGCTCGGGTGGACACTGCTCGCGGCCGGGGCCGCCCAGCTCATCTACGGGCTGCGCAAGTAAGTGCAACGCACCCTCACGCACGGCTCCATCCCGGCCGTGCTCTTCAAGTTCTCGCTGCCTATCCTGTTTGCCAACATACTGCAGTCGCTCAATGGCTCGGTGAACTCGATCTGGGTGGGTCGCTTCCTCGGCGAGGCCGCCCTCACCGCGACCGCCAACGCCAACACGGTGATGTTCCTGCTGATCGGGGCGGCCTTCGGCGTCGCGCTCGCCTCCACCATCCTCATCGGCCAGAACGTCGGCGCCAACAACCTCGTCCAGACCAAGCGCGTGGTGGGCACGAGCGCCACCTTCTTCCTCGGCATCTCCGTGGCCATGGCGATCACCGGGCTCGTGTTCTCCCGGACGCTGCTGCAGGCAATGAGCACGCCGCCCGATTCCCTCGAGCTCGCCGTGAAGTACATGCGCGTGATCTTCCTCGCGCTGCCCTTCCTCTACCTGTACGCCTTCGTCATGGCGGTGCTGCGGGGCGCCGGGGACTCCAAGACCCCGTTCTATTTCATGCTGCTGTCGGTCGGCATCGACATCGCGCTCAACCCGGTGTTCATCTTCGGGCTGGGGCCGATACCGGCGATGGGCATCGCAGGCTCTGCGCTCGCCACCTTCGTCGCCCAGGCCGTGAGCCTCACCGCCCTCATCCGCCACCTGTACCGCCGCAAGAACGTGCTGGCGCTGCACCAGGATGAGCTCGCGTACCTGAAGCCCGACTGGACGATCATCGGGGTGCTCATCAAGAAAGGCATCCCCATGAGCGCGCAGATGCTGGTGGTGTCCCTGAGCGCGGTGCTGATGATCACCCTCGTCAATCGCTTCGGCGTCGACACCACCGCAGCCTTCGGCGCGGCGATGCAGATCTGGAACTACATCCAGATGCCCGCGTTCGCCGTGGCGATGGGGATCTCGGCCATGAGCGCGCAGAACGTCGGCGCCGGCAAGTGGGACCGCGTCACCCGCACCGCCGGCATCGGCGTGCTCTACAGCGTGCTGCTCACAGGATCGATCGTGCTGCTGATCGAGCTCTTGGACAGGCACATCTTCGGCCTGTTCCTGCCCGCCGGCTCCAATGCACTGCACATCGCTTCCCACATGAACCGCATCGTGACCGGCTCGTTCATCTTCTTCGGTATCTCGGTGGCCCTCTTCGGCGTGGTGCGCGCCACTGGAGCGGTGATCGCACCGCTGATCGTGCTGACCATCTCGCTCATGGTGGTGCGCTTCCCGCTGGCGGTTCTGTTCCTGCCTCACTACGGAGCGGACGCCATCTGGTGGAGCTTCCCGATCTCGTCCGTGCTGTCGGCATCCCTCGCCTTCCTCTATTACAGGTTCGGCGGCTGGCGGCGTGCGCACATGCTTCCCGTACAGTCCTAGTTAGCGGTCCACTCCTCTCCCGAATTGCGTATTCGAAGCGCCGCCGCATCAGCGCAGAATCGCCCCCCATTCGCTCTCCGGAGAATTCGCCATGCAGTCCCGCAAGCTCGGCCGCGACGGCCCGACGGTCTCCGCCATGGGACTGGGGTGCATGGGGATGAGCGAGTTCTACGGTGCGCATGACGATGCCGAATCACTCGCAACCCTGAAGCACGCGCTCGACGTCGGCCTCAACTTCCTCGACACGGCGAACGCCTACGGCCCCTACACCAACGAGGAGCTGGTGGGCCGCGCAGTGCACGGCCGCCGCCAGGATGCATTCATCGCCACCAAGTTCGGTTTCGTGCGCGATCCGGCGAACCCCGGCGCGCGCGGCGTCAACGGCAGCCCCTCACACGTACGTGCCGCCTGCGAGGCGAGCCTCAGGCGCCTCGGTGTCGCCCAGATCGACCTCTACTACCTGCACCGCGTGGATCCGCAGGTGCCGATCGAGGAGACCGTCGGCGCCATGGCAGACCTGGTGCGCGAGGGCAAGGTGCGCTACCTCGGGCTGTCGGAAGTCTCCGCGGACACGCTCGGGCGCGCCCACCGCGTACACCCCATCACGGCACTGCAGAGCGAGTACTCACTCTGGACCCGGGATCCTGAGGATGGCGTGCTCGCCGCCTGCGAGCGCCTCGGCGTGGGCTTCGTGGCCTACAGCCCGCTCGGACGCGGTTTCCTGACCGGAGCCGTGAAGAAGGTCGAGGATTTCGCAGCCGATGACTACCGTCGCCTGACCCCGCGCTTCCAGGGCGAGAACTTCACGCGCAACCTGGTGCTGGTCGAAAAGGTGAAGACGCTCGCCAACGACAAGGGCTGCACGCCCGCGCAGCTGGCACTCGCGTGGGTGCTCGCGCAGGACCCGCACATCGTGCCGATCCCCGGCACCCGCCGCATCCGCAACCTCGATGAGAACCTCGGGGCATTGAAGGTGAAGCTCACGGATGTCGACCTCGACACCATCGAGGCGGTGTTTCCGGCAGGAGTGACCTCGGGCGCGCGTTATGCCGAGAGCATGATGCGCCTGCTGCAGGGCTAGCTGCGCATCCGGTGCCGCCGGGGGCGGTGCGCGCTCCCTGAACACGGCTGCATGCCGCGGAGCCGCTAGGGCCCCGCGCCGCCCTTGGGTTCGATCCACAGCGCCCGCGCGCGGCCGCACAGCTGACCCCGGCCATCGTAGAGTGCGGTGCCAGCGGCGCGCTTGCGGCCCTGCGCGCCCAGGGACCAGCCGATGAGCGTGCAGGACTCCCCGACGTGGACGCGGCGGTCGATGTGCGCGGTGAACTCGGCCAGTAGCAGCATGGCGTCATCGGGGGCGACGGCGTAGTAGCCCGGGCAATCCAGGGCCGCGGACATGAACTCGGGCCGCACCTTGCCGTCGCCGTAATCGAGCGAGGCGTCCGGCACCCACGGCGCCGCCACCAGGCCCAGTTCCGGGATCGCCCCGGCGAAGATGCGCATGCCGTCTCCGCGTGCCCGCGCCGTGCCGCACACGAAGCAGCTCGGGAAGCGGTGGTAGCGAAAGCCCGCATAGCGGCGCGAGGCCTCCACGGCCTCAAGATAATGCGGCGGCCGCGGGATCTCGAGCTCAAGGGCCGCCGGCTGCGCCTCGCCGATGAGTTCCTGCGCTTCCAGCACCCGCAGGCCGCCACCCTCGGCCGCACTCACCTCGAACGGGGTGTCGAGCGGCGGTGGGCGGCGCAGGCGCACGCTCACCGTGCGCGCCGCCAGCACCGCGACGCTGCCCGCGAAGTAGCCGCCATTGGCAGACGTCGGCGGTCCGCAGAAGCGTGCCGCGATCGTGAGCGCCACGTCAGCGCCCGCGCAGCGCCGCGAGCCAGGGCGCCGGATCCTCGCCGCGCTCCAGAACCTCCACCAGCGCCGACCCCACCACCACGCCGTCGACGTGCCCGCGCAGGCGCTCCACCTGCGCGCGGCTCCTGATGCCGAAGCCTGCGCACACCGGCACCTCGGACAGCGCGCGCACGCGGTCGAGGTAGTGCACCACGTCCTGCGGCACCGCGACGTTCTTGCCGGTGGTGCCGGTCATCGTCACCGCGTACACGAAGCCCTCGGCACCTGCACACAGCTGGCGCAGGCGCTGCGGCTGCGTCACCGGCGTGACCATCTGCACCAGCGCAAGGCCTTGCGCGCCGAGCGCACTGCGCAGCTCGCTGCTTTCATCCAGTGGCAGGTCCGGCACGATGAACCCGGCCACTCCGGCGGCGGCGGCGCGCGTTGCCAGTTTCGGCCCGAAGGCGAGCAGCGGGTTCAGGTAGCTCATGAGCAGCAGTGGCGCGGGCTGTGAACCGAGCGCGGCAAGTTCACTCAGGATCCACTCGAGCGTCACGCCCTGCGCGAGTGCGGCCAGACTCGCGCGCTGGATGGTGACGCCGTCGGCCATCGGATCGGTGAAGGGCACGCCGATCTCGACCACGTCCGCGGCCTGGGCGAGCGCGCGCAGGTGCTCGCCGAAGCGCTCGCGTGAGGGGAAGCCGGCGGTGAGGTAGGCCACGAGCGCCGGCTCACCGCCGGCCGCTGCGGCGCGGATGCTCTCGCTGATGCGTTGTGCCGGCGTCATTGCGGCTGCCCCAGCAGCGTTGCGAGCAGCGTCTGCATGTCCTTGTCGCCACGCCCCGAGAGGCCGACCAGCACCGTGCCGCCCGGGTGCGAGCGTGCCCAGCGCTCCGCGGCCGCGAGCGCGTGCGCGCTCTCGATGGCAGGCAAAATGCCCTCGCTCTCGCTCAGCACGCGCACCGCGGCGAGCGCCTCCGCATCGCTCGCCGTCGTGTACGCCACGCGGCCTACGGAGGCGAGCAGCGCGTGCTCCGGGCCGACGCTCGGGTAGTCCAGGCCCGCCGACACCGAATGGGTCTCCTGGATCTGCCCGTCGGCGTCCTGCAGCAGCATGGAGTAGGTGCCATGCAGCACCCCGGGGCGTCCATAGGCGACGGTGGCCGCGTTGTCGCCGAGCCCCGCCCCGCGCCCCCCGGCCTCCACTCCGATGATCTCCACCGAGCGGTCGGGTACGAAGGCATGGAAGGTGCCGATCGAATTGGAGCCGCCGCCGACACAGGCAATGAGCGCATCCGGCAGGCGCCCGGTGGCGGCGAGGATCTGCTCGCGCGCCTCGCGCCCGATCACCGCCTGCAGCTCACGCACCAGGTAGGGATACGGGTGCGGGCCGATCGCCGAGCCGATGAGATAGTAAGTGTCGGTCGGGTCGGCCACCCAGTCACGCAGCGCCTCGTCGATCGCGGCACGCAGCGTCTGGTCCCCGGACGTCACCGCCACCACCTGCGCCCCGAGCAGGCGCATGCGCCCGACGTTCGGTGCCTGGCGCTCCATGTCGATGGCACCCATGTACACGACGCACGGCAGCCCGAGGCGCGCGCAGGCCGCAGCGCTCGCCACGCCGTGCTGGCCGGCGCCGGTCTCGGCGACGATGCGCTTCGCGCCGAGGCGCCGCGCGAGCAGCCCCTGCCCGATGGCATTGTTGATCTTGTGGGCACCGGTGTGGGCGAGGTCCTCGCGCTTGAGCCAAACGTTCGCGCCCCAGCGCGCCGAGAGCCGTTCGGCGAAGGTCAGCGCCGTCGGCCGCCCCACCCAGCTCTTCAGCTGCGCGGCGAGCTCGGCACGGAAGTCGGCCGCGTGCAGGTGCTGGCGGACGCCGGCGAGCAGGCGCTCGAGCGCCGGGATGAGGGTCTCGGGGACGTAGCGCCCGCCGAAGGCACCGAAGCGGCCGCGCGCATCCGGCAGGCGGCCGGCGATCAGCTCCGCCAGCAGGCGTTCGTTCTCGGGAGAGGCTGCAGCTGCGTTCATGGAAGTTCCTCGGTCGGATTCTCGGGGGCTAAGGCGCAGCGCGCACCCAGCACGAAACTCTCGATCAGCGCGGGGCTCTTCTGCCCCGGCGCGGCCTCGACGCCGCTCGACACGTCGACACCAAAGGGTCGCACGGCGCGGATCGCGGTGGCGACGTTGGCGGGGGTGAGCCCCCCGGCGAGCACCACCTGCGTGCGGCGCGCGAGCGCCGCGGCGGCCTGCCAGTCACTCAGCGCGCCCACGCCGCTCACCGGCCCCTCGAACAGGAGGCGGGCCGGCAGTGGCGCGGGCACCGTGGCTGCGGCGCGCACGACCGGCAGGACGGGGAGGCCCACGGGCAGGCGTAGTCGCGCGAGCCCGGCGATATCCGCCTGCAGGGCGTCGGGGCGCAACACCTCGAGCACCTCATCGATGAGGGCCTGGGTCGGGTGGCGCATGACCGCCACGCAGGCTGCACGGGAGCGTGCCGGGCTGGCCAGTGCGAGTGCCTGTCCGGGGCTCACGCGCCGCACCGAGTCGGCGAATACGAACCCGAGTGCATCGACCTGAAGCGCGAGCGCCGCCGCCACACCTTCCGCACTCGTGAGCCCGCAGATCTTGATCCACATCTAGCGCCCCAGGGCGGCGCGGCCGCCGGCCAGCAGTTTCGCGGCGAGGGTGGCAGGGTCGGCGCCCTGCATGAGGGCACTGCCCACGAGGATCAGCTGGTAGCCGGCGCGTGCCACCGCGGCAGCTTCCGCAGCCGTGGTCACGCCGCTCTCCGCGACCCGCGGCACCCCCTGCGGCAGGCGCGCAGCGAGCTGCAGCAGGCGCTGCGGCACCACCTGCAATGTGGCGAGGTCGCGGCAGTTGAGGCCGGCAAGCAGCTGCGCGTCCTGCGGCGCCGCCCCGATGAGTTCTTCCATGAGTTCGATGTCCGCCTCGTCAAAGGCCTCGAGCAGGACGAAGAGATCGAGCTCGCGCGCGCATTCGATGAGCGCCTCGGTCGCACCACGCGGCAGCATGCGCAGGATGACGAGCACTCCACCGGCTCCTGCCACCCGCGCCTCGAGGACCTGGTAGGGATCCACCAGGAAGTCCTTGCGCATCGCCGGCACCTTCAGCGCCCTCAAGACCCGCGCGGCACCCTCCAGGTGCGCGAGCGTGCCGTCGAAGCGCTCGGGCTCGGTCAGTACCGAAACCGCCGCCGCGCCGCCGGCGGCGTACGCGGCGACGCGCGCCGCGAGGTCCTCGTGCGCACCCTGGAGCTGGCCCTGTGCCGGTGAGCGCAGCTTCAGTTCCGCGATCAGGTCGAAGCCGCTGGCGTGCAGCTGCAGCCGCGGCGCCGGCGGCAGCTGTCGCAGCGCACCTTCTAGCGAGGAGTGGCTGCGCACCCGCTGCGCGGCGCGCAGCCGCTCACGGCTGCCGCGTGCCATCTCATCGAGGAAGCCAGCGCTCATGCCGGGGCTCCCGCGCGCGCCGCAGCGGCGCTGGCGGCGAGCGCCTCGAGGAGGCGCGCGGCGGCACCACTGTCGATGGCAGCGGCGGCACGCGCGATGCCGGCACGCGGCGCGGACACCTCACCGGCCACCTCCAGCGCCAGCGCCGCACCCAGCAGCAGGCAGTCGCGGTGCGCGCCGCGCTCCTTGCCGGTGAGGACCGCGCGGATCGCCGCCGCGTTGTGGCGGGCATCCCCGCCGGCGAGCTGCGCCGGCGTGCAGCGGGCGAGGCCGTAGTCCTCGGGCGTGCGCTCGCTGTGGACGACCAGCCCGGGGCGCACATCGAAGAGCGCAAAGGGCCCGATCGGCGTCGGCTCGTCCCAGCCGCCGGCGCCGTGCACGACAAAGGTGCGCTCGATGGGGAGCCCCTGGAAGGTCTCGGCAATGAGCTGCGCGACCTTCAGGCTGTAGGCGCCGACCAGGTGCAGCGGCGGCTGCGCCGGGTTGACGAGCGGACCGAGGATGTTGAACACGGTGCGCACGCCGAGGGCGGTGCGGATGGGCGTGATGGCGCGCGTGGCCGGGTGGTAGTGGGGGGCGAACAGGAAGGTGAAGCGCGTGGCGGCGAAGCAGGCGGCGGCCGCCTGCTCGTCGAGCGGCACCGGCAGCCCCAGCTCCTCGAGTACGTCGGCGCTGCCGCAGCGGCTGGAGACGGAGCGGTTGCCGTGCTTCACCACCGGCAGTCCGCAGGCGGCGACCAGGAGCGCAGTGCCGGTGGAAATGTTCAGGCTCCCCGAGGCATCCCCGCCCGTGCCGACGATGTCGATGGCGCGCAGCCCCCCGGGTAGCGCCGGGCGGCGTGCCAGGCGGCGCATGGCGAGCGCGAAGCCGCGGGCCTCATCCGCCACCACGCCCTTGGTGGCCAGCGCCGCGAGCAGCGCCCCGCCCATGGCCGGCGGCAGCGCCGCGTCGGTGAGCGCCTCGAGCAGCCCCTCGGCCTGGGCCTGGCTCAGGTCGCGCCGTTCCAGCAGCTGCAGCAGCAGGTCACGCGGAAGCGGCATGCACTGCTCCACCGGCTGGCTTTGTCTGGCGCTCACCGCCGGACAGCTTCAGGAAGTTGCCCAGCAGGTGCGGCCCTTCGGGAGTGAGGATGCTCTCGGGGTGGAACTGCACGCCCTCGACGGTCAGCCGGCGGTGGCGCACGCCCATGATTTCCCCTTCCGCCGTGCGGGCGCTGACCTCGAGGTCTGCGGGGATGCTGCCGGGGGCGGCGATGAGGGAGTGGTAACGCCCCACCTCGCACGGCTGCGGGAGGCCGTCGAACAGCGTGCGGCCGTCGTGGTGCACGAGCGAGGTCTTGCCGTGCATCAGGCGCCCGGCGCGCACCACCTGGCCCCCGAACACTTCCACGATCGACTGGTGGCCGAGGCATACCCCGAGCACCGGGATGCGCCCGGCGAAGGCGCGGATCATGTCCATGGAGACCCCGGCGTCATGGGGCGTGCCGGGGCCGGGAGAGATGCACAGGTGCGAGGGTGCGAGGTCCAGGGCCGCGGCCGTGCCGAGCGCATCGTTGCGGTACACGCTCACCTGCGCCCCGAGCACCAGGAACGCCTGCACCAGGTTGTAGGTGAAGGAGTCGTAGTTGTCGATCAGGAGCAGCTGCGGCTTCACAGGCCCTCCTGCGCGAGTTCCAGCGCCCGCGCCATGGCGCCGCTCTTGGCCAGCACTTCCTCGAACTCGCTCTGCGGCACGCTGTCGGCCACGATGCCGGCGCCGGCCTGGTAGCTGTATTCATCGCCCCTGAACACCAGCGTGCGGATGGTGATCGCGTGGTCCATGTCGCCGCGCGCCCCGAAGTAGCCCACGGTACCGCCGTATAGCCCGCGGCTCACCGGCTCGAGTTCGTCGATGATCTGCATCGCACGCACCTTCGGCGCCCCCACCAGCGTCCCGGCCGGGAAGGCGGCTGCGAAAAGGTCGAAGGCATCCTTGCCGGGGGCGAGCTCGCCACGCACCCCGCTCACCATGTGCATGACGTGGCTGTAGCGCTCGATGGAGCGGTACGGCTCCACGTGCACGCTCCCCGCGCGCGCGACCCGCCCAAGGTCGTTGCGTGCAAGATCCACCAGCATCACGTGCTCCGCATTCTCCTTCGGGTCGGCGAGCAGCTCGGTTGCGCGCGCCGCGTCGGCGCTGGCATCCGCACCCCGCGGCCGGGTGCCGGCAATGGGCCGCAGCTGCGCCTCGCGTCCGCTCAGCTTCACCAGCGCCTCCGGCGAGGAGCCCACCACGTGCACGTCGCCCAGCGCACAGTAATACATGTAAGGAGAGGGGTTGATGAGCCGCAGTGCCCGGTAGGCCTGGAACGGGTCGAGCGAGTGGCGACCGGAGAAGCGGCTGGAAAGCACCAGCTGATATACGTCGCCGCTGGCGATGTACTCCTGGGTGCGCCGCACGCCGGCCAGGTACTCCGCCTGCGGAAAGGCCGTTCCCGGGGGCGAGTAGCGCCCCGCGGGCCGGCCGTTGGGCAGTGCTCCGTGCAGCGCCCGCACGACTTCGCGCCGCAGCGCGCGCCGCTCGGCGTCATCGCCTGCGTGCACCAGTGCGATGCCGCGCGTCAGGTGGTCGAAGACCAGTACCGAGCGCGGCGCCACGTAGTGCAGCGCCGGAACGCCGCTCGCAGCGGCGCTGCGGCCCGGCAGGCGCTCGAAGTAGCGCACGATGTCGTAGGCGGAGTAGCCGACGAGTCCCCCGGCGAGCGGCACGCCGGCGACTTCGGGCTGCGGCGCCTGTCGCAGGCCCTCGCGCAGGCGCTTAAGCAGTTCCGCGCCGGTCGCCGGGACCTCGTGGCGCGCGGCGCCGACCGTCAGCCCGGCCGCATCGAGTCGCACCTCGAGGGCGTCCCCGAAGCCGATGAATGAGTAACGCCCGAGCCGCTCGCCCCCCTCGACGCTCTCCAGGAGGAAGCGCGGCGAGAAGGCGGCCAGCTTCATGAACGCCGAGACCGGCGTATCGAGGTCACCGGCGATATCAAACAGCGGTTGCAACGCGCGACTCCGTTTCGTACAGGCAACAAAAAACCCATCCCGGTTATCCGGAGATGGGTTTCAGGTATTCCTCAGCTCTTAGATCGACAGAAAGCAGCTAACCGTCAGCCCACTCCGTTATGACGGGCGCCACCACCAGAGGCGTGCGGGGGTTGAGGTGTGCGGCTTCATGTGGGCCTGAGTATCGCTGCGGGCCGCGCGGCGCGTCAAGGAGCCACCGCCGCGGGCGCATCGCCCATCCCGTAAGCTGCGCGGCGGCGCAGCGCGGGCTGTGGCTGCCTGCCGCAAAGCCTGCGGCGCCCGCGCCCGCTTTCGCTAAAATGCCCTCAAGAGGTGCCTGCAGTGAGTTTCAAAGAGCTTCTCGACAGCTGGCGCGCGGGCGCCGCCGCCCCGCGCACCGCCAAGTCCTACGCCGTGCGCCTGCCGGTGGATGACGCGGCGCGCCTGGATGCCCTGGCCGACATGTTCCCCGGGCGCACGCCCGAGCAGCTGATCACGGAGCTCTTGGGCGTGGCGCTCAAGGATGTCGCCGCCGCCATGCCCTACGTCCCTGGCGCGCGGGTGATCTCCACCGATGACCAGGGCGACCCGGTGTTCGAGGACGTCGGCCTGATGCCGCGCTTCATCGAGCTCACGCGCAAGCACCGCCGCGGCCCTGGCGTTTCCCCGAAGTCCAAGAAAAAGTCACGCTAGCCATGCCTTCCTTCGACACTGTCTCGGAACTGAACTCCCACGAGGTCGCCAACGCGGTCGACCAGGCAAACCGCGAGCTGGCACAGCGCTTCGACTTCAAGGACACCGGCGCGCGCTTCGAACTCAAGGAGCTCACCGTCACCCTGCACGCCGAGGTCGACTTCCAGCTCAAACAGATGCTCGAGATCCTGAAGGTGCGGCTCGCCAAGCGCGGCGTCGACCTCGTGTGCCTGGAGGTCAAGGACGCCCAGACCAACCTGGCGGCAGCGCAGCAGGAAGTGATCCTCAGGCACGGCATCGACCAGGAGACCGGCAAGAAGATCATGCGCATCGTCAAGGACTCGAAGCTCAAGGTGCAGGCGGGCCTGCAGGGCGACAAGGTGCGCATCACGGGCAAGCAGCGCGATGACCTGCAGGCGGCGATGGCGCTGCTGCGCGGCGCCAAGGTCGACGTGCCGCTGCAGTTCAATAACTTCCGCGACTGACGGCGGCGAGCGTCTTACACAAGGCCTCGGTCGCCCCGATCACGCTCGGCCCGAGGCGGCTGAGCGCCTGGTCCTCGAACGCCACGACGCGCCCGTTGCGCACCGCCGCGAGACTCTTCAGGCGCTTCCAGTCCGCAACCCACGCCGCGCCCTCCCCCGTGGGCGCTGCCGCGATGATGATGTCCGGGTCGCGCGCAATGACCGACTCGGTGTCCACCACCGGGCCGGCCTCGGGCAGGTCCGCAAACACGTTGCGCGCGCCGCACAGCGTAAGGGCATCGCTCATCAGGTGCCGTCCGCCCACGGTGTAGATCGGGCGGTTCCAGACCTGCATGAGCACGCTCGGGCGCGGATGATCGCCCCTGCCGTAGCTCATGGTGAGTGCCGCGAGCCGCGCCTCCATGTCGAGGGCCGCCCGGTCGGCTACCTGCGGCGTGGCGGCGAGTGCCCCCAGGCGCCGCACGGCGGCGGGAATGTCCGCAAGGCGCGCCACCTGCTGCTCGTAGATGGGGATGTGCAGGCCCTCGATCTTTTCGCGCTGTGCGGGGTTGCCGCCGCCCGCCCAGGACACGACCACGTCCGGGCGCAGCGCCACCAGGCGCTCCATGTCGACCGCGGCGACGTCCCCGATGCGGGTCACCTTGCGCGCCGCCGGGGGCTCATCCGAGTACTCCACCGTCGCGATCACCTGGCTTCCGGCACCGGCCGCGAACAGCATCTCGGTGGCCCCGGGCGCGAGGCTCACGATGCGCAGCGGCGCCTGCGGCACGGTGACCTGCCGCCCGAGGTCATCCACGACCGTGCGCGCCTGCGCCGCCACCGCCACGAGCAGCAGCGCCACCGCGCGGGCCGCGGCGCCAGGAAGAGATGACTTACCCAACATCACTGTCGCGATCCTGTAAGGGCCTGCACGCATGATGAATCAGCACCCCGCGCGCTGCCAGAAACGGACACGCGCCCGGCCGGAAAGGGACGGCGCCGTGTGTCCGCGCCCCGGGGCCGCCGGCGCACACGCCAGTCGGTGACATCCGGGCGGCAGGCGGAAGCGCCGCCGTGCACCTGCGCACCTATGATCGGGCAACGGTCCTCGCCATGCCCCGATCATATAGCCCTGAGGGAGGCGCCCATGTTCCGGCCCGCCATTGCACTTGTACTCGCCGCCCTGAGCAGCACGCTCGCCGCCGAGCCCACCTTCCGCGCCGACAGCCGCCACAGCGGCATCTATCCTGCTGCCGGGGTGCCGGTGCTGCACGGGGTGAAGTGGAAATTCCGCGCCGGCGGCCCGATCGTGTCCACGCCCGCGGTGAGCGGCGGCGCTGTCTTCTTTGGCAGCAGTGACCACAACGTCTACGCCCTCGATGAGGCCAGCGGCGCGTTGAAGTGGAAGTTCGCGACCCATGGCCGCGTCAGCTCCTCCCCCGCGCTCGCCGGCGGCACGCTCTACATCGGCAGCTTCGACGGCAACTTCTACGCGCTCGATGCCGCGAGCGGCCGTCAGCTATGGAAGTTCGCCACCGCCGGTGAGCGGCGCTTCAGCGCCCGCCACATCCACGGCGCCGAGCCGGCCGCTGAAGTAATGCCCGATCCCTTCGACGTGTTCCTGTCCTCCCCTGCCGTCAGCGGCAACACCGTTTACTTCGGCAGCGGCGACGGCAACGTCTACGCCCTGGCGACGGACACCGGGGAACTGCGCTGGAAGTTCCACACTGGCAACGTCGTGCACGCCTCCCCGGCGCTCGCCGATGGGGTGCTGTACGTGGGCAGCTGGGACACTTACTTCTACGCGCTCGATGCCGCGACCGGGTCGCAACGCTGGCGCTTCAAGACCGGCGAGGACCCGGACATCGGCAATCAGGTCGGCATCCAGTCCTCTGCCGTCGTGGCGGACGGCATCGTGTACTTTGGCTGCCGGGACTCCAGGCTGTACGCGCTCGATGCCCGCACCGGGGCCGAGCGCTGGGCCTTCGACAACAAGGGTTCCTGGGTCATCAGCTCCCCGGCGGTGCGCAACGGACGGGTGTACTTCGCGACCTCCGACTCCGCGCTGGTGCACGCGGTGGATGCGAAGACGGGGGCGCCACTGTTCGAGCTGAGTTTCAAGCAGTGGCCGTTCTTCTCGTCCCCGGCGCTGGCGGGTAACTACCTCTACATCGGCTCCCATGCGGGGCAGATGCTGGCCATTGACCTGAAGGCGCAGAAGACCGCCTGGAGCTTCGTCACCGATGGCGCCCACGCCAACGCAGCCGGGCTCACCAAGGCGGACGGCACACCCGACTACCGCGCGGCGGCCAGCGACTCCTTCTACGACTCGCTGGTCATCGGCGTCGACCGGATGATGAGCGTCGGCGCGGTGCTGTCATCACCAGTCCTGGACGGCAGCACGCTCTACTTCGGCAGCTGGGACGGACAGCTGTACGCGCTCGGCTAGCGAGCCGAGCGCGTAGCGCCGCAGAGCGTTCCTTCAGGCCGCCCGCGTGGCAGCCTCGCGCACGCTCTCGCCACTGATGCTGGCGAGCGTGCGCGCCACCGCATGCACGGTAGCCGCGATGCGCACCGCGCTCTGGACGGCCTCACGCTCCAGTCCATGTGCGCGCAGCGCGCGCTCATGAGAGGCCACGCAGGTGCCGCAACCGTTGATCGCCGAGACCGCCAGCGCCAGGAGCTCGAAGTCCGCCTTGGCGATGCCGGGGTTGCCGATCACGTTCATGCGCAGCCGCGCGGGGAGCTTGGCGTACTCCTCGTCCTGCACCAGGTGCAGGAAGCGGTAGTAGACGTTGTTCATCGCCATGACCGCGGCGGCGGCGTGCGCCGCACTCACGTGTGCGGCATCCAGGTGCCGCGTCGCGAGCGCCTGCACACTGCGGCTGAAGGCCGCGTTGCCGGACGCCGCGGCCGCGGCGAGTGCCACGCCCCAGATCTGGCGTTCGTTCAGTCCCGGGGCGCCGGCGGTGGTGAGCACCGAGCCCAGGTTCAGGGCGAGGTCGCGCGCGTAGCCGGGCAGCGCCTCGCGGATGCTTTCCAGGGTGTCCATGTCCTTAGGCCGCCTTCAGGGTGTCGTCGCCCTTCTGCCAGTTGCAGGGGCACAGCTCGTCGGTCTGCAGCGCATCGAGGACGCGCAGCACCTCGTCGGGGCTGCGACCCACGTTCAGGTCGGTGACGTAGACGAAGCGGATCACGCCGTGCGGGTCGACGATGAAGGTGGCGCGCTGGGCCACGCCGGCCTCCGGGTCAAGGATGCCCAGCGCCCCGGCAAGCTCGCGCTTGATGTCCGAGAGCATCGGGAACGGCAGGTTCTTCAGCTCTTCCTTCTCGCGCCGCCACGCCAGGTGCACGAACTCACTGTCGATGCTGGCGCCGAGCAGTTGCGCGTCGCGCGCGCGGAACTCCTTCTCGAGCTTGCCGAAGGCGGCGATCTCGGTGGGGCAGACGAAGGTGAAGTCCTTCGGCCAGAAGAACACCACCTTCCACTTGCCGGGGAAGCTCTCGTGGGTGAAAGGCTGAAACGCCTTCTGCGCATCGCTCGAGACGACGCCGGTAAGGGAAAACTCGGGGAAACGGTGGCCTACGCCTGACATGGTATTGCGACTCCTTTTGCTGCTTCGCAGGAGCATGATGGGGGTGCGGCCCCAATAACTCCAATCGATTGATCTGATGAATTCGATAGATGGTGTATATTGAGACCATGGACCTAAAGCTCAAGGACCTGCGCTACCTCGTGGCGGTGGCCGACCAGCGGCACTTCGGCCGCGCCGCCGCCCAGTGCTTCGTCAGCCAGCCCACCCTCTCGGCGCAGCTGAAGAAGCTCGAGGAGAGCCTCGGCGTGCAGCTCATCGAGCGCGCACCGAACAACGTCTCCCTCACCGAGGCCGGCGAGCAGATCGTCGCCCGGGCACGGGGCATCCTCGAGGCAACCGATGAGGTCGTGACGCTGGCGCGCAGCCAGCGCGACCCCCTCGCGGGGCGCCTGCGAGTGGCCTTCCTGCCCACCATCGGACCTTACCTGCTGCCGCACGTGGCCCCGGCGGTACGCAAGGCGCTGCCGCGCCTGGAGCTGCGCCTGTACGAGTACCAGACCGACCCGATGCTCGAGAAGCTGCACGCGGGCGAACTCGATGTCGGAGTGCTGGCGCTGCCGGTGGAGCTCGCGGGCCTCGAGGCGCGCGAGCTGTACCGCGAGCCCTTCACCGTGGCGCTGCCGGAGCGCCACGCGCTCGCCGCGCGCGAGAGCGTGCGGGTGGCGGACCTCAAGGGCGAGACACTGCTGCTGCTCGAGGAGGGCCACTGCCTGCGCGACCAGGCGCTGGAAGTATGCAGCCGCGCCGGCACGCGCGACGTGCAGGACTTCCGCGCCACGAGCCTCGAGACCCTGCGGCAGATGGTCGCCACCGGCGCCGGCATCACGCTGCTGCCCGAACTTGCCGGACGCGGCGCCTACCGCAACGCCCGCGGCGTGGTGCTGCGGCCGTTCGTCAGACCCGCCCCGGTGCGTCACATCGGCGCCCTGTGGCGCAAGAGCACCCCGCGGCGCGCGGCCATCGATGCCCTGTGCACGGTGATCAGCGAGCACGCCCGGTGAACGCGGCCGCCGGCCTGCCGGCCGCGGTCAGCATCACGGCCGCCGACGGGCGGGGGCTGCACGGGCACCTGCTCACTTCCCCGGCGGCACGCGCAGCGCTCGTCATCAACTGCGCCACCGGGATGCTGTGCGGGTTCTATCTGAAGTTCGCGCGCTACGCGAGCCTGCGCGGCTATCACGTGCTGCTCTACGACTACCGCGGCATGGGCGCCTCCGCAAAGCACCCGCTGGCGACGGAGCCTGCGCGCATGAGCGAGTGGGGAAGGCTCGACATGTCAGCGGCGCTCGGCTGGCTCGCAGACCGCTTCGCGACGCTGCCGGTGGCGACGCTCGGCCACAGCGTGGGCGGGCAGCTGATCGGGGCGATGGACAATGCGCACCGCGCCCGCGCGCACGTGATGATCGCGACCTCCACGGGCTACTGGCGCCGCCAGCGCTTCCCGTTCCGCTACCAGGCGCTCGCGTTCTGGAAGCTCTACGGTCCGTTCATGCTGCGGCGCCTCGGCTACGTGCCGCGCGGCCTCCTGTGGCGTGGCGAGTCCCTGCCGCCCCAGGTGTTCCTGCAGTGGCGGCGCTGGTGCCTGAGCGCCGCCCCCTACGGGCCGCAGCTCGACCCCGATCTTGCCGCGACCCGCTTCGGGGAGGTGCGCGGGCCGCTGCTCGCGTGGGGCTTCAGTGACGACCCGATCGCGACCCCCGGGGCGGTGGCGGCGCTGCTAGAGTCCTACCGCGGCATGCAGATCGAGCAGCGCTGGACCGAGCCTGCGCAGGTTGGCGTGCGCCGCATCGGCCACCACGGCTTCTTCTCCGAGCGCCATCGCGAGACGCTCTGGCGCGGCGCGCTCGACTGGCTGGACGCGCGCCTCGACTAGGCCGCGGCCGGGTCGCGCGGCGCGCTGGCAGGCGTGCGCCGCACGCTGCGCGCGAATGCTATGGCGACGAGCACGACCGCTGCGCCGAGGACCTGCACCGGGGCCAGGCGCTCCCCGAGCAGCAGCCAGGCGTATGCGGCCGCCGCGATGACCTGCGCGTACAGGCCCACGGCGCCGAAGGTGGCCGGCAACTTCGCGAAGGCGTACGCGATGAGCCCCTGGCCGAGCACCTGCGCTGTGACCGCGCAGCCGACCAGCAGCCACCAGCCGTGGCTCGTCACCGGCACGAACCTCTGCGTGAGCGCGAGCGGCAGCAAGATTACCGTGAACACTGCCGTGCTCAGGAGCATCACGATGCCGGTGCCGTGGGAGGCGCGCAGCCGCGAGACGACCATGAGGTAGCCGGCATAGAAGCACGCGGTGCCAAAACCGAGCGCGTCCCCGAGGAGCGCGTGCCCGGAAGAGCCGGCACCGAGCTTGGGCGCGAGGATGAGGAGCATGCCGCCGAAGGCAAGCGCGGTGGCGGCGAGGAAGGCAGGCTTGGGGCGCTCGCCCCACAGGAGCCAGGCGAACAATGTCACGAGAATGGGCGCGCAGTTGGCCTCGAGCGTGGATGCCGCGATCGAGGTGAGCAGCAGCGACCAGTGCCACAACAGCAGGTCACCGGCGAAGAACGCCCCCGCCCAAAGGAAGCGCAGGTCGCGCAGTGTTGCGCGCGGCGCGCGCTCGCGGCGGCGCTCGAGCCACGCCCACACGGCAAGGAACGGCAGCGCGAAGGCGCCGCGCCAGAAGGCAGTTGCCGTGGGACCGGTCTCGGAGAGGCGCACGAAGATCCCGGAGCTGCCGATCGCCAGCGCGCCGGCAAACAGGGCGAGCAACGCGGTGACTTCGGAGGCGCTGCGACGATCTTGCATGACATTTACGGGCGCGCGGGGTGTCGCATCATAGTCGGTCGCCCTGCGGGCCGTCTGGCATAATTGCCCGACCAACGCCCGCCACGCCGCGCGCATCGGACGCCCGCTTGAGAACTCCCGCGATCCTGGCCGCCTGTCTTGCGCTCGCCGTCACGGCGTTCGCGTGGGCCGCGCCCGCGACGCTCACGGCGAGCGATGCCTGGGTGCGCGCCGTTCCCGGTGCCGAGGTCGCCGCGGCCTACCTCACACTGCACAACAGCGGCAGCGAGCCAGTCAGCATCATCGGCGTGCGCTCCCCGCTCGCCGGCATGGCGATGATCCACGAGACGCGCCTCTCCGGCTCGCAGTCGACCATGCGTGCGCGTGAGGAACTCGTGGTGGCCCCGGGCGAGACGCTGCGCCTGGCTCCCGAGGGCCTGCACGTGATGCTGCACGAGCTCAGCCGGGGACTGAAGCCCGGTGACGAGGTGCCGCTCGTGCTGCTCCTCAAGGGGGGCGCGACTCTCGCCGTGACGGCGCGCGTGCGCCCGCTGGCCGCCGAGTGAGGGCGCCGTGAGCGCGGAGGCGCCGCGCGAGCACGTCACGCCCTACGATCGCTGCGCCTGGAGCGATACGCAGATCGAGCAGTGGCTCGCGCGCGGCGAGCACGAGGAGGAGCTCAGCGCCTACTTCGGCGTGCCCGAGCACCGTGCGCTGCGCGCGCTCGCGCGGCGCGCGGCAGCCGCCGCCGTCGGCACCCCCGGGCCCACGGTCCTCATCGTGCCCGGCATCATGGGCTCGCAGCTCGGACTGGCGCGCGCGGCACCCCTGCCGAGTGACATCGTGTGGATCGATCCCATCGACATCCAGCTCGGGCGCCTCGCGGCCCTGCGCCTGCCGGCACCTTCGCCGGTCGTGCCGCTCGGGGTGGTGCTGTTCTCGTACCTGCGCCTGAAGCTGCAGCTGCGCGCGCGCGGCTTCGCGGTGCAGATGCACGACTACGACTGGCGGCTGCCGGTGACGGAGCTCGGCCGTGCCCTCGCCCGGCGACTGCGCACCCTCGCGCCGGCCCCCGTGGCCATCGTCGCGCACAGCATGGGCGGTCTTGTGGCGCGCGCCGCCCTGGGCGAGCCGCGCCTCGCTCACGTGCAGCAGGTGGTGCTCCTCGGCACCCCCAACGAGGGCTCCTTTGCCGTGGTGCAGGCGCTGCGCGGCACCTACGCAGTGGTGCGCAAAGTGGCGCGCCTGGACGGCGCCTCGAGCGCGGAACAACTCACGCGCGAGGTGTTCAGCAGCTTCCCGAGCCTCTACGACATGCTGCCGCGCGACGCCGGTCTCGACCTGTTCGATCCTGGGCAGTGGCCCGCTTCGGGTCCGCAGCCACGCGCACCGCTGCTGGCGGCGGCGCGCGCCACGCACGCGGCACTTGCGCGCGCGGACGCGCGCTTCACGGTCGTGGCCGGCACCGGGCAGGAGACCGTGACGGCGGTGCGACGCCGCGGCGATGAGTTCGTGTACACGCTCACGCGCCACGGCGATGGCACGGTGCCGACGGCGAGTGCGCAGCTCGAGGGGGCCCGCAACCTCTACGTGCGGGTGGCGCACAGCGACCTCACCCGCGATGCCACGGTGGCCGCCGCGGTCGCGGACCTGCTGCGCCGCGGGGACACCGCGCGCCTGGCGCCGCGGCGAGGCAGTGCAAGCCGCGCCCGTGCGCAGGTGAGCGATACGCAGCTGCGGTGCACTCACGTGCAGAAGGTCGACTGGAGCGCACTCACGCCGCACGAGCGGCGCGCCTTCCTCGAGAATCTCAACGAGCCGCCGCGCCTGCGGCTGCGGGTACCCGCGGCGCGCCGCCGCTGACACCGGAGCACCATGGACCGCATGCTGGATGAACTCACCCGCTCGCTCCCGGACCTCACGCACCTGATGAGGATCCTGGGACGGCTCACCGTGGCGCTCATCATCGGCGCGGGCATCGGGCTGCAGCGTCAGGTCGCGCACAAGGCCGCGGGTCTGCGCACCCACATGCTGGTTGCGCTCGGCACCGCGCTCCTGCTGGTGAGCGCCAGTGACGCCGGACTTGCCAGCGCGGACGTGTCGCGCATCGTGCAGGGCATCATCACGGGCATCGGCTTCTTGGGCGGTGGTGCGATCCTCAAGCTCACCGACCAGCAGGAGATCCGCGGGCTCACCACCGCCGCCGGCATCTGGCTGACCGCGGCGGCGAGTGCCGCCGCGGGGCTCGGGCAGACAGTCGCGGCCCTCATCGGCCTGGCGTTCGCGCTCGTCGTGCTGGTGGTGATGGGGCGGCTCGACCGGCACCTGAACCCGAAGAAGCCGCCCGCGGACACGCCCGAGAAATGACGCCACGCGCACCAGCGTTACTACGCAAGATCAGGAGCTGACCCATGCAGGAGCAAGCCCAGGCCCTCACTTCAGGCGTGGATCACGTCGGGCTCGCCGTCCCCGACCTCGCCCGCTCGCGGGCGTTCTTCATCGAATGCCTCGGCTGGCAGCTCGTGGGCGAGCGACCGGACTACCCGGCCGCGTTCGTCGGCGACGGCCACACCCGCATCACGCTGTGGCAGGTGGCAGATCCTGCCACCTGCGTGCCCTTTGACCGGCGCCGCAACGTTGGCCTGCATCACCTGGCGCTGAGGGTGGCGGGGCGCGAACTGCTCGATGCGCTGCACGCGCGCGTCGCGGCGTGGCCCGCAGTGGTGGTGGAGTTTGCGCCGCAGCTCTCCGGGGGCGGCCCGAAGTGGCACTCGATGATCCGCGAGCCCGGCGGCTGCCGCATCGAGTTCGCCTGGGACCCGCGCTGAGGGCGCGGCTGATTCCCTAGGCGAAGGCCCGCGCGAGCGCCTCGCGCTGGCGCGCATCGGGGAGCGCGCCGCGGCCACCGCCGAGGTTGTCCATGAGGTGGCTCACCTTGCCGGTCGCCGGGATGATGCAGGTGACGGCCGGTTGCGCGGCGATGAACTTCAGTGCCAGCTGCGCCCAGCTCGTGGCACCGAGTTCGGCCGCCCACGGCGGCAGCGCGCGGCCGGCGGTGCGCCGGAAGAGCTCCCCGTCCTCGAACGGGCGGTTGACGAGCACCGCCACGCCGCGCTCGGCGGCGAGCGGCAACAGCCGCTGCTCGGCGTCGCGCGTCACGGGCGAGTAGTTGAACTGCACGAAGTCGAGCTTCTCGCGCGCGAGCACGCGCGCAAGCTCCGCGTGAGCCCCCACGGTGTAGTGGGTCACCCCGAGGTAGCGCACGCGTCCGGAGTCCTTCCAGCCGCGTAGCGTCTTCAGGTGAGTATCCAGATCGAGCAGGTTGTGCACCTGCACCAGGTCGAGCCGCGGCGTCTTCAGCAGCTGCGCCGAGTGCGTCATCTGCCCGATGCCAGCGCTCTCCCCGCGCGTCCACACCTTGGTGGCGAGAAAGGCGCTCTCGTGCATCTGCGGGCTGAGCAGGTCCCCGAGCACGCCCTCGGCGCTCGAGTACATGGGCGAGGTGTCGATGAGGCGCGCGCCCGCGGCGAAGAACGCCCCGAGCACCTCGCGCAGCGGCGCCCGGTGTGCCTCCGCGGCATCGACCTCGAAGGGTCCCGAGGTGCCGAGCCCGATGATCGGCAGCTCCTCGCCGCTCGAGGGGATCCTGCGGCGGATCAGGGGCAGGGCGTCGGGGACCACTGCCGGAGCGGCGGCGGCGAGGGACGCCATCAGCATCGCTCCTGCGCCCAGCAGTTCACGTCGGTTCATGGCAGCACGCCTTGGGGTCCTTGGGCGTGCGGATGTTGGCACGCCGCGCTGCGGCGGGCACGCTAGATGAGGGCGGCGTCGGTCTCGACCACGCTTGCACCGCCTGCCTCCACCACGCGCGCCAGGGCCACGGCGGTGGGCAGGACCTGCGCTGCATAGAAGGCCGCGGTGCGCAGCTTCGCGGCGTAGAACTCGCGCTCGGCTCCCTCGAGCCTCGCGGCCGAGAGGTCCGCGGCGCGCGCCATGAGCCAGCCGGCGATGACGTAACCGCACAGCTTCAGGTACGGCACTGACACCGCCATGCCGGCATCGGGCCGCGTGCTCAAGGTCGTCAGCAGTGCGTGCGTTGCACGGGCGAGCACGCCGATGGCCTCGAGCGTCGCCTGGCGCGCCTGCCGTGCCGTGGCATCCGCTGCGGTGAGCCCGCGAAGCTCCTTCTCCATGTCCGTGAGCAGTGCCACCATGGCCGCCCCGCCATCGCGGCCGAGCTTGCGGCCGATGAGGTCGTTGGACTGGATGCCGGTCGTGCCCTCGTAGATCGTCGTGATGCGCACGTCGCGCACGTACTGCGCGGCACCGGTTTCCTCGATGAAGCCCATGCCGCCGTGCACCTGCACGCCGGTGGCCGCGACCTCGTTGCCCACTTCCGTGCACCAGCCCTTGACGATCGGGGTCAGCAGTTCGCCGCGCGCCTGGGCGGCGGCGCGCGCCGCCGCATCGGTACCGTACTCGGCAAGGTCGAACTGCAGCGCCGTGTACAGCGCCAGCGCCCGCGAGGCCTCGGTCTGCGACTTCATCATCAGGAGCATCCGCTTCACGTCCGGGTGGTGGATGATCGGCAGCGGGCCGGCGGAAGCGGCCACCGGGGGCTTGCCCTGCACGCGCGTGCGGGCCCACTCGGCGGCCCGCTGGAAGGCGCGCTCACCGACCGCGTAGCCTTCGCTGCCGACCGAGAGCCGCGCGCTGTTCATCATGATGAACATGTACTCAAGGCCCCGCCCGGGCTCCCCGATCAGGTGCGCCACCGCGCCCTGGTCCTCACCGAAGGCGAGCACGCAGGTCGGACTCGCGTGGATGCCGAGCTTGTGCTCGATGGACAGGCAGCGCACCTCGTTGCGCGGCCCGGGCGAGCCGTCCGCATTGACCAGGAACTTCGGCACGATGAAGAGCGAGATGCCGCGCACGCCGGCCGGCGCCCCGTCGATGCGCGCCAGCAGCAGGTGGATGGTGTTGGGGGTGAGGTCATGGTCCCCCCAGGTGATGAAGATCTTCTGCCCGGACAAGCGGTAGTGGTCGCCTTCGGGCGCGGCGCGCGTGCGCACCTGGCCGAGGTCCGAGCCTGCCTGGGGTTCGGTGAGCACCATGGTGCCGCTCCACTCCCCGCTCACCATCCTCGGCAGGTACAGCTGCTTCTGCGCCTGCGAGCCGCACAGCTCGAGCGCGTGCACGCCCGCCTGCGTCAGCATCGGACCGAGCTTGAAGGCGAGGTTCGCCGAGCCCCAGAACTCCCCGACGGCGGTGACGAGCACCCGGGGCACCGCCGTGCCGCCGAACTCCGGCTGCGCGCCGAGCGCCGGCCAGCCGCCGGCCACGAACTGCTGGTAGGCCTCGCGGAAGCCCGGCGCCGCGATCACGCCCTCGCTCGTCCAGCGTGCCCCGTTCTGGTCCCCGGACCGGTTCAGGGGCTCGAGCACGTCCTGCGCGAAGCGCGCCGCCTCCTCCAGCACCGACTGCGCGAGCTCATCGGAGTAGTCCGCGAGCTGCGGCGCGGCAAGCGCTCGTGCGCCGCCGAGCAGCTCTTCCATCACGAAGCGCATCTCGCGCAATGGCGCACGGTACATGGTCCGGTCCTTCCTGAATCCTGCTCGTCCCGCGGCCTGACAAGTGTGCCGCAGGGGAAGGGCTAGTTTACCCGTCCGACCGCTTCTTTACCGGCCGGTAACCCTATGGTGCAGGTTTTTGGCGGGAAACGCGCACGGCCCCGGCGGCGCGGCCCGGTGCGGTTTACCTTAGTGCGCGCCCGTGCGCGCCGCCGGCAGCGCCAGCGCCGGCACGATGTTGGCGGCGAGGAAGTCCACGAACTGCTGGGCGCGCGCGTCGGACTCGAGCAGCGGCGGATAAAGGGCATACAGGGCCGATGCCGGCGGCACCGCCCACTCCGGCAGCACCGCCTTCAGGCGCCCGGTGGCCAGTCCCTGCCGGCACAGAAACTCCGGCAGCAGCCCGATCCCGAGGCCCGCGGCGGTGGCGGCGTGCAGCACCGCCGGGTCATCGACGGCGAGCTTCGGGGTGAGCGGCACTTCGGCGCGCTGCGTGCCGCGCGCGAGCTGCAGCCGAAACTCCGGCAGCTCCGCGGCGTCCGGTGTCAGCAGGTCGTGCCCGCGCAGGTCATCAGGGCGCTCGGGCGTACCGCGCTGCTGCAGGTACGCCGGGGTTGCGCACAGCAGCGCCGGCGGCGCGCCGAGCAGGCGCTGCGTCAGCCCGGCATCGGCCGGCGGCCGGGTGCGGATCGCCACGTCCCAGGCGCCCTCGGCGAGCTGCTTGGCATCGAGCGCGACCTCGAGCGGCACGTGTGCGAAGGCCTCGAGGAAGCGCGGCACGAGCGGCGACAGCAGCACCCGCCCGTAGGTCGGGTCCGCAGCCACCCGCAGCGGTCGCGCCTCGGGGGAATGCAGGCGCCCGATCGCGGCGCGCGCCGCGTCGGCCTCCTCGCCCACGCGCCGGGCGTGCGGGTAGACGAGCCTGCCGGCGGCCGTGAGCGCCACGCGGCGCGTGGTGCGCTCAAGCACCCGCACCCCGAGTGCCTTCTCGAGGTCGGCGACGGCACGACTGACGGCGGCCTTGGGCACGCCGAGCGCGCGGGCGGCCGCGGAGAAGCCGTTCAGGTCCACGACCTTCGCGAGCATCGCCAGCTGCGCCGGGGTCCAGATCAGGTTCATGACAGTCTCAATCCCCATTTCGAGGGAGCATATTGTTTCACCCGGGAGGCAGACGCGCCAGACCCCAGCGACTAGAATCGGCGCCCCCGGGGTCATCCAAACGGAAAATCAGTCATGAAAAATCCCATGCACGCCTTCTCTGTCGACCTTTTCAGCAACATTCTCGGCAACCTGTCCTGGCTCCTGGAGCGCGCGGCGAAGAACGCCGCAGAGCGCAAGATCGAGCCCGCGGTGTTCCTCGGTGCGCGCCTGTCGCCGGACATGCTGCCCCTGAGCCGCCAGATCCAGATCGCCGGGGACATCGCCAAGAACTCCGTATCGCGCCTCGCGGCCGTCGAGCCGCCGCGCTTCGAGGACAACGAGACCACCATCGAGCAGCTGCGCTCCCGCCTCGCCAAGACCATCGATTACCTGAAGAGCCTGCCGCCGGCGTCCTTCGAGGGTGCCGAGACGCGCGACATCAAGGTGCCCGCCGGTGAGCGCACGCTCGAGTTCAAGGGGGTCGCCTTCCTTGAGACCTGGGCGATTCCGAACGTGTTTTTCCACGTCACCACGGCCTACGCGATCCTGCGTCATAACGGCGTGGATCTGGGCAAGAAGGACTTCATCGGCGGTGGCCGCGAGATGTAGTCGAATATGACAAATGGCGACGGCAACTTTGTCGCCTATTTGCGAACAGAACGCGAGGGAATTCACGGCGCCACGGACGGCGCACTGCCACTCTTATTCTCGAAGCCGGGCGCCCACGGTGCCCGCACACTTCATCTTTCAGGGCGGGGAAAACCACTTGTTCTTCAAATCTGCTGCCAAGCGCACTTCCTCAGCGGCTGCCGCCGCATCCGCACCGGTCCCGGCTGCCGCGCAGTCGGGTCCGCTCACGGTGGAAGCGCTCGGCCAGCAGCTGCGCGAAGTGCTGCCGACGCGGCGCCTGCAGTCCGTCTCCCTGTGCGATCACGAGGCCAACGTGCTGTGGCTGTCGGAGGGCGCGCTGGGGCCTGATGAGCACAGCCTGGTGACCGAGGCGCTCACGCTGCTCGCCGCCGACACGTCGCTGCCCTGCCACGAGATGGGCCTCGAGGACGGCCGGCTGGCGCTGTTCCTCCCCGTGCGCTCTCCGACCGGCGCCCCCGTGGGCATCGCGATGATCCTCGCCGACCGCAAGTCAGTCGGTGATGACACCCTCGAGCGCATGATGGCCGCCCCGGTGCGCGCGATCATGCAGCGCCTCGCCGTGCTGCTGAAGCCCTCCGACCTGCGCGGCGGTGGCACCGCGCGCGTGCCGGTGCTGCAGCTGGACGAGGATGCAGAGCTCGCCGAGGCGGTCGATGCGCTGATGCCCCCTTCCGCGCGCGCCCCGGTGGCGGCCCCGCCAGCCCCGGTGGTGAGCCCGCCCGCGCCGGTGGCCGTCGCCCCGCCGGCCAACACGATCTCCGCCGAGGAGATCGACGACATCCTGCAGTTCGATGTCCCTCCCGAGGTGACGCCGCCCGCGCCACGCCAGGAAACACCCGTCATGGCCCCCGTAAAGCCCGCGCGTCCCCAGTCCGTGGTCCTCGAGCTCGAGGACACGCACGCCGGCCCCGCAGAAACCCTCGACATGGTGGAGCTGGATTTCGAGCCGCCGCCGCCCAAGGGACCCGCCGCCCGCGTCCCCGCGCGCCCCGCTCCGGCCCCGGCAGCTGCGGCGCCCGCACCCGCCCCGGCGCCGGCCCCTGAACCTGCGCCCGCACCCGTCATCCCGGTGGTGCGCGCGAGCGCGCCCGCTCGGGTCGCGCCCCCACCGCCGCCGGCACCTGCCCCCGCACCGGCCGCCTCCGTGCCGAGTGCTCCCGCGGTGAACGACCCGAATCTGCTGCTCGAGCTGCTGCCGTTTGCGAAGCTGCGCGCCGGGGGCCAGACACGCCGCTACCAGGTGCTGTCGCGCTCCTCGACGCTGCAGCGCGATCCGGCGGCCTTCGATGCCCTCGTGCTGCAGCGCCTGCTCGGCTGGCTGGCGGCCCATCGCGCCTCCTGGAACTCGCAGCCGACCAGCTTCACCGTCAACCTCTCGATCGCGACGCTCGAGGATGAGCGCTTCGCGCAGAAGATGGCCGCCACGCTCAACACCCACGGAATCGCCGCCGACAGCATCGGCTTTGAGATCACCGAGGCGCTGTGCACGCAGCGGCGCGCCCAGGTCGAGCGCTTCATCACGCAATGCGACAAGGTCGGCGCCTGGGTCGTCATCGATGACTTCTCCTTCGACTCGCAGGTGCTGCCGCTGCTGCGCTCCAAGTCGCTGCGCCTGGTGAAGATCGATCCGAAGCTCACCTCCAACGCGCTCAAGGACAAGCTGGCGCAGGCGATGGTCGTCGCCACCGTGCAGGCCGCCAAGGTGCTCGGCATCCACTGCTCGGCCAAGAAGGTCGACTCCCAGGCCGCGCTGCAGTGGCTGACCGCCATCGGCTGCGACTTCGCCCAGGGCCAGGCGCTGGCCCGGCCGCAGCCACTCGATGCCCTCGCCAGCTCCCCGGACCCCACCGGGATCACGGCGATGGCCATGCCGACGTAATTTAGGCCGAAAAATCAGTTAGTTAACCCTCCGGGGGCGGGCCCGCCGGGACCTGCGACGGGGCGAGCGCCCCACGCGCCGAAGCGGGGCGGCTTTCGGCATGCGGGATGGCCTAAGCTTCCCCTGCCGTGATGAGAATCCCTGCCCTCCTTAGCCTGCGGACCAACCGCAACGTGCTCTTCTGGAGCCTGCACGCCGCCGGCTGGGCCGCCTATGGCATCACGCAGTACTTCGGGGCGCTGCTCTACGAGAAGCCGGCCAGCTACGCGCGCGTCATCGCCGCGTCTGCCATCGCCGGGTTCCTGCTCTCCATGCCGATGCGCTACATCTACCAGCGGCTGTGGAACCGGCCGCCGCGCACCATGATCCTCGGGGTGCTCGCGACCTGCTACGTCACGGCTCTCGCGCTGCGCTTCGTGATCAACCTGTCGTACAAGGAGTTCATCGAGCCTGACTGGCAGGCACGGACGCTCTTCGAGTTCTTCGGCGGGGCGCTCTCCACCACCTACCTGCTGCTGTGCTGGAGCGTGCTGTACTTCGGCATCAAGTTCTACGAGTCGCAGCGCAAGCAGGAGGAGGCGCTGCTGAAGGCGGTGGCGCTCGCCCAGGAGGCGCAGCTGAAGATGCTGCGCTACCAGCTCAACCCGCACTTCCTGTTCAATACACTGAACGCGATCTCCACCCTGATCCTCGACAACCAGAACAAGAAGGCGAACTACGCAGTGGCACGGCTGTCGGAGTTCCTGCGCTATACGCTCGATCAGGACCCGATGAAGAAGGTCACGCTGCGCCAGGAACTCGAGGCCCTCGACCTGTACCTCGGGACGGAACGGCTGCGTTTCGCCGAGCGCCTGCGCCTGGAATACGCCGTGGAGGAATCGGCCATGAACGCGCTGGTGCCGAGCCTGCTGCTGCAGCCCCTTCTCGAGAATTCCCTGAAGTACGCCGTTTCCAGCCGCGAGCAGGGGGGACTGGTGCGCATCGAGGGGCGTACGCGCGAGGGCTGGCTGGAACTGGCCGTGATCGATGACGGCCCCGGGCTGCGCGAGGGTACCCCCGTCGGTGAGCGCCGCGGCGTCGGCCTGCGCAACACCAGCGAGCGCCTGGCCGTGCTCTACGGCGAGAACCGCCGCTTCAGCGTCTCCAACTCCAACCCGGGACTGCGGGTGGACATGGCGCTGCCGCTGGAGCTCGCCGAGGCAACCCCGGAGGTCCCGGCTCCGCGCCCGAACTTTCCCACCCAGGTCGCACGTGGCGCCCACGCATGAAGATCCGCACCATCATCGTCGATGACGAGGTCCTGTCACGCCGTGGCGTCGAGCTGCGGCTGCGCGGCAGCCCCGATTTTGAGATCGTCGCCCAGTGCGCCAACGGCCGCGAGGCGCTGGCAGCGATCCAGCAGTACAAGCCGGAGCTGGTGTTCCTCGACATCCAGATGCCGGGCATGTCGGGCCTGGAGGTGCTCGCGCACCTGCCGCAGGAGTCCCTGCCGGTGCTGATCTTCGTCACCGCCTACGACCAGTATGCCATCCAGGCATTCGAGGCACGTGCCGTGGATTACCTGCTGAAGCCGATCGACGATGCGCGCTTCGAGCTCACCCTGGAGCGCGTGCGCGAGCACGTGCGGGCCAAGAGCGCCGCCACCCAGCGCGACCGCCTCATGCAGGTGATCGCCGAGATCACCGGTTGCGGGGAAATCGCACTCGACGAGATTCTGGCGCACGGCCGCAAGGCCATCGAGGGACGCCATCCCGAGGTGCTGCCGATCAGGCAGGGGCGCGAGACCGTGCGCGTGCCGATCGCCTCGATCCAGTGGATCGACGCCGCCGGTGACTACATGTGCATCCACGCCGGCGGCGAGACGCACATCCTGCGCGGCACCATGAAGGAGCTCGAGGAGCTGCTCGACCCACGGCTGTTCCAGCGCGTGCACCGCTCCACCATCGTCAACCTGCGCCTGGTGAAGAGCCTGCGCGCGCACATGAACGGCGAGTACTTCCTGACGCTCGAGGGCGGCCACGAGCTGAAGCTCTCGCGCACCTACCGCGACAAGGTCGAGTTCTTCCTCAGCGGCTCTGCAAGCTGAGGCGTCGCGATACTCACTTCGGAGGGTGCTGGGATGAGGGTTCCCCTGGTGTGCCTGGCGCTCGTGCTGCTGCTGCCCTATCTGCTGGCAACTTACGGCGCCTGGTACCGCAAGAAATCCCTCGGCGTCATCGACAATGACAACCCGCGGGCGCAGGCGGCGCGCCTCGACGCCTATGGCGCGCGCATCTACGCCGCGCAGCAGAATTCCTGGGAGGCGGCCACCTTGTTCAGTGCCTCGGTGCTGGCCGCGATGTTCGCAGTCGTGAGCCCGAGCCACGTGGTGACAGCTAGCGTGCTGTTCCTGGTCCTCAGGGTGCTGCACCCGATCGCCTACCTCAAGGGCTGGTCGACCCTGCGCTCCACGGTTTCGACCGCAGGACTTGGGTGCTGCGCGTGGTTGCTGGTGAGTGCAGCACTCGTCGCTTAGCCCATCCGCACCAGCGTCGGCCTAACTGCCGACTGTGCGCGATAAGCGCCTGCCCTGATTTGACGTGCGTGCGAAGATTCCCTCACGCGGGGGCCAGTCGACGACTCATTCACAATTTTGGACGAGGAGTTTGGGACACTGGCAAACTCCCTGTTGCCAGACCGCCAGCTGACGGGTCGCCGCTGGAGCTGCGCAGTCTACTAGAGTGCACTTGGTTAGATTCACAGGACTATTCGCGGGGCTGCTCGTTTTCGCATCGGGCTTCGTCGCTCACGCCGCAGCATTGCCTCGCGCGTCTCAAGTCGGTGAGACCTACGAAATCACCTTGGTCAAGGATTCCGCGCAACAGCATGGCGATGGATCCACTGGAAGCTCGCACGACAAAGATACGATCATCGAACGGGTGATCGGCCTGCGTGCGGACGGCTTGGAGCTGGAGTATGACTTGCCCGAAGCCGCCACGACGGACGAGAGAGCCAGGTATTGGCAGTTTCCTGCCCGGGTTTTCCAGCCCGATGGGGGACCGGCGACGCTGCTGAACGGTCCTGAACTCGAGGCTCGGGTCGACGCCTGGCTCAAGGCCGGCGGGTGGTCCCGCGCCGCGTGCGGACACTGGATTTTCACTTGGACTGCATTTCAAATCCAATGCGATCCGCAATCGGTGGTCAGAACGATCCGAACGTTCGATCTGAGATCCGCCGATGTTCGCGAGGGAGCATCTTACCGGGAAGCCGAAGCACGCAGTTCCGCACAATTGACGCGGAAGACAGCCGGCCCTGATGGCTCGACTTTTACCGTCGAGATGTCAGTCGACCCCGACGCAATTCGGCACGCCCGCGCCGAATCGGACGTTGTTCTGGGTGAGCTCATCAACAAGCCAGTTTCCCTCAACGCAGCACTGCGTGAACGGGCAGGAGAGAAAATCTCCGGCACGATCTTGGTCACGTTCGAAACTGATCCTGCGGGAAACCTGCGCCGCCGAATTAAGGTAACAAGGCTGAATATCACCCGGGCAGACGACCGGGCTGGAACAGAGACGGTTACCGAGACGCTGAGTCGGCGACTCATCTCAGGACCACCTTGATTGAGCCGACCAGCCCGGCTACCGATAAGTCCTTATCGTATGACGGACAGCGGAACGTCACGGGGCTGGGCGATGTAGCCCGGCTGAGATGCGACAAGCCGCGGCGAGTCGTGCACGCAAACTCCAGGCCGTCTGCGCCGATTCATCCCAGCTACAGCGTGGCCGGTGCCTGTCGGAATTCTTTACGTGTCGCTGCGATGCGCCCCGATAGAACACGAATTTCCCGCAGGAAAACGTCAAGGCATGGAATATGCTGCACTTCATCAGTCTGTTTGGGAGAGCCCCATGCGCGCACTTGTAATAGGTCTTTTGTCGGTTCTCGTGACGCCGTGTCTGGCAGAAGAACTGCAGGTAGAGGTCACCTCGACCGGCCAGGACGGGGAGTCGGTTCAGTTCGGCTTCGACATCAACACTCTGTCGGGTACGTCGAATCCGGCGTTTACATTTCCGACATTTCAATTCAACGGCGTTTCCCTTACGCAATTCACGGCCAACGTGAATGGAACGAGCATTGGCCTGCCGGCCACGGAAACCCTGAACATCACGAACGATGCCTCGGGGTTTGCGGGGATGAGCCTGACGGGCGTCCCCGTCGCAACCTGGCTGTGGGACTTCGACATCTCGCCTTCCGGGATTCCGGCCATGAATGGCGCGGCGGATCCACTGGCGGTTCTCTTCACTACCCCCGGCGTATTCCAGGCCAGCTCGGGGTTAATCGGCGGCATCGGCTGGAGCGGACCAACCACCGTCACAGTAAAGCAGGCCCCGACGTCGGCTCCCGAACCGGCAACCCTCGCGCTTTTCGCGCTGGGCCTCGCCGCCTTGTGGACCCGGAGCAAGCGAATCATCTAAAGCCCACCGGGGTCGAAGTGGCTTACTGGACCGAGATGCTTCTCAGGCGGGCCGAAGCCTGACGACGCTCGCTTCCGCTCCCCGGGCACACCTCGCCGATCCGGGCCGGCTCTCGACGTCACCCTCGCCCATCGATGCGGCGGCGTGTCCCGGCGTTGCCCACGATCAGCCGCGTGACGGCTCGACGGCCGTGTCCACCGGCACGGGCAGCTCGACGGTGCCAGCCTCCGACGGCAGCGCATCCGGGGGGCCACCGGAGGCGACGTCGAGTTCGAAGGGCTTGGACAGCACGAATGCCGGCAGGAGCGTGGATATCGCGGCGTAGACGAGCAGCGCACCGTACCAGGTGTCCGGGATCTGGAACTGCTCGTGGAGGATGGTGGCGAGCACCAGCGTGAAGATGAGGGTCGGTGAGAGCGCCGTGGATACCTTCAGCGCCGTGCGTGCATTCTCGTGCGAGATGAAGCGTCGCTGCAGCCACACCACGGCGATGCGCAGCGGCAGGATCACGCCTGCCAGGAGTGCGCCGAGCCACAGCGACTGCCACACCAGGGCGCCGCCCGGGACGCTCATGCCGCCGTGGAAGAAGTAGAAGGGGATGAAGAAGCTGGCGAACAGGCGCACCGCGCGCAGGTTCTCCGCCGGTGCCAGCAGCGGGATGCGCTCGCGCAGCAGTCGCGCAGTGAAGCCGGCGAGGAACGCCCCGACCAGGTAGTAAACGCCCAGCTGCTTGGTGAGGTAGGCGGCGATCAGCCCGACCATCACCAGCATGGAGAATCCGGACTCTGGGGCGTAGGGCATCACCCAGCGCGCCAGCACCAGGAAGATCAGCGGCAGCAGCACGATCATCAACAGAAGCTCACCGGAGGCCACGAGGAGGTGCTCGGTGGTACTGGATTGCAGCACGCCGAAGAGCACCAGGAGCGCCAGTACTTCGCCGCCGATCGCCTTGACCATGACCCAGAAGCGCTCATCGGCATTCAGGCCAAGCCGTCCGAGGGTGTCGAGAATGAAGCCGGTCGAGGGCGTGAGGACGGCCAGCGCAATCAGGGTGGCTGACTGCCAGGTAACACCGAGGTAACGCGCGCTCAGCCACGCCAGCAGGGCAATCATGCAGGAGCGCACCAACAGGTGTCCGAGCACCACCCACAGCCCGCGGCGAACGGCCTGCAGATCGACCTCCAGGCCCGCGACCAGGAACAGCGAGGAAATACCGAGCGTTGATAGCAGCTCGAGCGTCGGGTCATGCGCGAACAGCGGCACGAAGAGTGCGGCCACCATGCCGAGCCCGAAACTCGTCAGGGGAGCGGGGATCAGAAAGCGTTGCAGCGCCCTTGGCACGACCAGGAGGCCGAAGATCAGCGCCAGGTAAGTCACCTCACCGGTGAGCTGCGGCATGCTGCCCATCTACCCTCTCTCCCCGCTGGATAACCCGCGCAATGTACCGCAAAGGCGCGGGCGGCCACGGACCGGGGCTGCCCCAGGCGGGCGATGACCGCCGTGACCTGCTTCGCGCACCCCATCGGCAGCACGGCCAAATGAGACGTGCGTCACGAACCCCGGTGCGGGCACGCCGATATGTGAGCCATCGCGACGCGATTTGTCCCCGCGAATTGCTTAGATATGTCCACATATGGAAGCCGCGTCCCGCACCTCCCTCGAACCCCTCCCCGACCTGCCGGTCGAGGCACCCCTTGAGTCCGCGGCGCCCCGCGCAGCGCAGGCGGCGCCGGGTTCCCCGGCAGCGGCGACAGCGGGTGCCGTAACCGACTCCGGCGCAGCGCCCAAGGACACCTCTTCCACCGGCATTACGCTGCTGGATCCGGAATCCCTGGTGCTCGAGGGCACCGCGCCAGCGGACTCCCCAACCCTGCCCATCGCCGCCCCGCCCGTCGTGCAGGCGGCGGACGAACTGGACCTGGTGCTCGAAGACCCCGCGGTGGTCGAGGAACTGCTGACGAGCCCGCCCCCGCCGCCGCCGAAGCCCGCGGCCGCCCCGGCGAACTCCCCGACGCTGACGCCGACGGCGGCTCCCGCCGCCGCTGCGGCCGCGGCGCCCAAGGAGCCGCGCGCCGAAGTGCGCGTCCCCATCATCAAGACTGCTTCTCTGTCGGCTGCGGCCACCAAGGCCGCCGCCACCAAACTGGCGGCCGCCAGCAAGCGCGTCGGGGACGTCCCCGGCCTGCCAAAGCCCGCAGCCATCGCGCCACCGCCGCGGCTTGCGCCGGCACCAGCGCCAGCGCCAACACCCCCCGCAGCCAAAGCGGCCAAACCCGCAGCGTCCGCCCCCGCGCCGGAGTCTGACGGCCTCGCCGGGTGGACCAACGCGCGTGCGGCGGCGGCCCCGGCGCCCAAGCCCAAGAGCGCTGCGGCCCCAGCGCCCGCTTCCGCGGCTCCCGCACCCGCGAAGACTGCGGCCAAACCTGGCGCGCCCGGCGCCGCGCCGGCCGCGGCCCCGCCCTCACCGTCGGCCCCCATGGATCGCGACTTCATCGCGCGCAACCAGGTCGTGGAGCGCTACCTGTCGGGGCGCCTGCCGCTCAAGGGTGCGACCGAGTTCGAGCAGTTCGTGCAGAAGCACCCGGAGATCCTCGACGAGATCGGCCTGCCGGAGCGCGTGAACGCGGGGCTGCGGCTGCTGGAAGCCAGCGGCAAGCCCGAACCCTGGCAGGAGGCCCCGCGCCCTTCCTGGCAGAAGCCCCAGGTAACACTCACGCTCGCAGCCGTGGCCGGCCTGCTCGCCGTTGCGCTGATGGTGATGACCGGCACGGGTGCAGCCAAGAGCCACAAGATCGCCGAACTGCAGAAACAGGTGACCGAGCAGCCCCTCGACCCGGCCACCAGCACGCGCGAGATCCGCCTCATGCCGAGCCGTTCCGGAGCCTCCAACTCACCGGCGATCAGCATTGGCGGCGGTGGTGCGCAGCTGGCGGACTTCAAGATCGACGAGTCGCGCTCGCCCTACCATATCTTCCGCGTGACCATCGATCGCATCGACCAGGGGCGCGTCGGGGTCATCACCAACCTGGTGAAGGACTCCAACGGTCACCTGCGCATTGCGCTCAACAGCACCGCTCTCGGGCCGGGCAACTATCAGCTGACCATCGAAGGCCTCAACTGGCGCGGGGACCCGGAGCCGGACTCCTGGGTCACGATCGGGATCCAGCGCTAGCGGGCGCTCGCGCCCTCAGGCGCGCAGTGTCGACAAGGGCGGCTGGTTGATGACCCGCCGGGTGGCGAGCCACCCTCCAACGGCGACCAGCAACGCGCCGCCGGCAACGCCCACCAGCCACGGCAGCAGCGCAAAGTGGTACTGCAGCTCCAGCCAGCGCGTGGTCAGGAAATAGGCCGCCACCGAGGCGCCGATCGCGGCCATGAGGCCCGACAGTGCCCCGAGGGTGATGAACTCCGCCAGCACCCCCTGCACCACCGTCGCACGGCTCGCGCCCAGCGTGCGCAGCATCGCGCTTTCATAGCGACGCTCGTCGCGGCTGGACTGCACGGCCGCCAGCAGCACCGTCAGGCCCGCGAACAGGGTGAACACGAAGACGCTCTGCACTGCGAACGCGGCGCGATCAAGAACGCTGCGCACCTGAGCCAGGAGTTCCTCGATGTCGAAGATCGAGACGCTCGGAAAACGGTGAGCGAGCTGCGCGAGCGTAGCGCCCGAGGCGGGCGTGAAGTAGGCACTCGTCATGTAGGTGCCGGCGATGTGTTCCAGGACCCCGGGCGCGAACACGATGAAGAAGTTGGGCTGGAAGGTATCCCACTTCACCTTGCGGATGCTGGCCACCCTCGCCTCCAGCTTCTCGCCGGCGATGTCGAAGGTCAGCTGATCCCCCACCTGCACGCCGAGTGACTCCTGGAACTCGCTCGCCAGCGATACCAGCGGCTTGCCCACGTCCGCCGCCGTCCACCAGCGGCCGGCAATCAGGCGGTTGTCGCTGCCGAGCTCATCCGACCAGGTGAGGTTCTGCTCACGCGTGGCGAAATTCTCGTCGCCGCCGCGCGCGCCCTTCTCCTCCTCCACCGGCTTGCCGTTTATGGAGGTGAGGCGCCCGCGGATGATGGGCAACACCTTGGTGGTGCGCGCCCCCTGCGCCTCGAGGAAGCTGACGAAGGCCGCCCGCTCGGCAGGCGGGATGTTGATAAAGAAGTAGTTGGGCAGGTTCGGCGGCAGCGTGCGCCGCCAGTCGCTGTTGAGGTCGCCACGCAGGATGCCGAGCAGCAGCAGCACCATGATGCCGCCGCCAAAGGCAACCAGCTGCACCACACTCTCGGCGCGGCGGCGGCTGAGGTTGGCGACGCCGAAGCGCCATGCGACACCGACCCGGCCACGCAGCCGCCCGGCGAGCTGCACCAGGAGCAGCCCCGCGCCGGTCAACGCCGCCACGAAGACAGCGAGCCCGGCCGTGAAGTACAGGAACAGTTGTGTTTCCTGCACCACCCAATAGATCAGGGCGAGCACTACGGCGATCGCCGGCCCGAAGGCCAGCACGACCAGCGGCGGCGGCGGTCCGACGTCGCGCCGCAGCACGCGCAGCGCCGGCACGCGGGCCAGCTGCAGCAGCGGCGGCAGGGCGAACCCGGCCAGGATCGCGATCGCGGTGACGAAGCCGACCCCCACGGGGACGAGGCTGGCCGCGGGCAGTTCATTCACCGCCAGCAGAGTGCGGATGGTGCGTAGCAGCCACTCCTGGGCGAGATAGCCCAGCGCGGCGCCGAGCACCGAGGCAATCAGCGCCAGGACCAGAAGCTGCAGCACGGTCAGAGCCAGGGTAAAGCCGCGCGTCGCGCCCAGGGTCTTCAGGAGCGCCACGGTGTCGAGGTGGCGATATACGTAACGCCGCGCCGCCATGGCTACGGCGATCGCACACAGGAGCACGCTCACGAGGCTTGCGAGGCTCAGGAAGCGCCCGGAACGCTCGACCGCGTTGCGCAGCTGCGGGCTGGCGTCGGTGATATCGCGCACACGCTCACCGGGTGTCTTGTGTTGCTGCAGCCACGCCTTGAAGGCAGTTACCTCGGTGCGCTCACCGGCAAAGAGGCCGGCGTAGCTGACACGGCTGCCAGGCTGGATGAGCTGCGTCGCCGGCAGGTCGGCGACATTCATGAGTGCGCTTGGCGCGAGCTCTGCGAAGGTGCTCCCCTGGTCGGGCTTGGAGATGAGCACGCGCCCGACCCGCAGCGTGGTTGCCCCCACGGAGAGCTGCGAGCCGACCTTCCCGCCGATGGCCGCGAGCAGGCGCGAGTCCGGCCAGACTTCACCGGCCGGCGGGACGCCGCCGGCGGGCATGCCGGTGCCGAAGGGTGTGTCCGAGGTCAGCACCTGCCCGCGCAGCGGGTAGCCCTCGCCCACCGCCGCTATGTTGGTCAGCTGGCTCGCATCCCCGTTGAAAACCACCGAGAGCAGGCGCGTGGCGCGGGCGCTGCGCAGCCCGCGCCTTCCGGCCTCGGCGAAATACTCCTCTGCGAGAGGTTGCGGCGAGCCCAGGCGCAGGTCCGCGGCCAGCACCTCGCTCGCCTGCAGGGCGACAGCGGCGCTGATGCGGCTGACCAGAAAGCCGACTCCGGTAAGGGCGGCAACCGCAACGGTCAGGGCCAGCAGCAGCACTCCGAGCTCCCCGGAACGCCACTCGCGCGCCAGCATCCGCAGGGCCAGGCGCACGAGCTTCACAGCGCGCGGCCGGCTTCCATGCGCACGATGCGGTCGCAGCGTGCGGCCAGTGCCGCATCGTGGGTGACCAGTATCAGCGTGGTGTGCGCGCTGCGATTGAGGCCGAACAGCAGCTCCCCGACGCGGGCACCGGTCGCCGAATCGAGGTTGCCGGTGGGCTCATCGGCGAACAGCACCGCCGGGTGCGTCACGAAGGCCCTGGCGATCGCGACGCGCTGCTGCTCGCCGCCGGATAGCTGGCGCGGGTAGTGCCCGGTGCGCTCACCGAGGCCGACGCCGGCGAGGGTTTCCGCGGCGACGCCGCGCGCGTCTGCGCGGCCGGCGAGCTCCAGTGGCAGCATGACATTCTCGAGGGCGGTAAGCGCCGGGATCAGATGGAAGGACTGGAACACGAAACCCACCCGCTGGGCGCGCAAGCGTGCCCGCCCGTCCTCGTCGAGCTGCGTCAGGTCCTGTCCCTCGAGAACTACCCGGCCAGAACTCGGCGCATCCAGGCCTGCGAGCAGCGCCAGCAGCGTGGACTTGCCGGCGCCGGAGGGCCCGGTGATGGCGACGGACTCCCCGGCGGCGATATCGAGCGAAACATCATCGACAATGGTCAGCGAACCTTCCGGACTGCTAACCTGCTTAGAGAGGTTTTCAGCTTTGAGAACGCTGCCGCGAATCATCGGCGCCGCCGCGCTGAGCTTGGGATTGGTGTTCATCGCGCTCCAAAACGCGGTGGCCGCCGACCATGACATCCTTGTCTTCGGCGACAGTCTGAGTGCCGCCTTCGGGATCCGGCCGGAGCAGGGTTGGGTCGCGCTGCTTACGCAGCGACTACAGGCACAAGGGTACGGGTACCAGATCGTCAACGCCAGCGTAAGCGGTGAGACGACCGAAGGCGGCCTTGAACGGTTGCCCCGGGCCCTACAGCTGCACCAGCCGGGCATCGTGGTACTGGAGCTAGGCGCCAATGACGCCTTGCGCGGGCTGCCCCTGTCCGTCACCCGCAGCAACCTCGGCAAAATGATCGAGCTCGTGCAGGGCACGGGTGCCCGCACCCTGCTGGTCGGCATACGCATCCCGCCCAACTACGGCCCGCGCTACACCGAGGAGTTCGCCGGCATATTCCCGGCGCTGGCGAAGCAATATCATCTGCCCTTGGTTCCGTTTCTCCTCCAGGACGTCGCCCTGAACCCGGCGCGCATGCAGGAAGACGGCATGCACCCGAATGCCGCTGGCGAGCCGCCTGTTCTTGACACGGTGTGGCCCTATCTGAAGCCGCTGCTGAAAAAGAATCCCTGAAAAACGCAGGATGCCGATGGACAAAATCTGGCTCAAATCCTATCCCCCCGGGGTACCCGCGGAGGTCGATCCCTCGCAGCTGCGCACACTCAAGGAGCTGATCGAGAAGACCTGTGCCAGGCACGCGCCGAGGGTGGCCTTCGTCCAGATGGACACCGAGCTCACCTACCGGCAGCTCGACGACCTGAGCAAGGCCTTCGCAGCGTGGCTGCAGCACGAGGGTTTCGTGAAGGGCGACCGCATCGCGATCATGCTGCCAAATACGCTGCAGTACCCTATCGCGCTGTTCGGGGCTCTGCGCGCCGGACTGGTAGTCGTCAACACCAACCCTCTCTACACGGCGACCGAGCTTGAGTACCAGCTGAGCGATTCGGGCGCCACAGCGCTTCTGGTGCTCGAGAATTTTGCGCACGTGGCCCAGCAGGTGCTCCCGCGGACCAAAGTGCGCCGCGTGCTGGTGACCTCAGCGGGCGAGTACCTCAAGTTCCCGAAGTCCGCGATCGTGAACTACGTCGTACGGCGCGTGCGCAAGCAGGTTCCCGCCTGGCACATTCCTGGGGCGGTCAATTTCAAGTCCGCGGTGCGGGCGGGGGCCAAGCTGCCACTGGCGCCCGTAGAGATCGATTCGGATGACCTCGCGTTCCTGCAGTACACCGGGGGCACCACGGGCGTGGCGAAGGGCGCGATGCTATCGCACGGAAATGTGAGCACCAACGTGCTGCAGGCCGCGGCTTGGGTCGGCAAGGCCTTCGAGGAACCGGGCGTCCTGATCACGGCGATTCCGCTCTATCACATCTTCGCGCTCTCCGGAAATTGCATGACGTACGCGCACCTGGGTTGGGCGAATGTGCTGATCATCAATCCCCGTGACCTCCCCGGGATGCTGGGGGAAATGAAGAAGCATCCCCCCAACTACTTCAGCGGCGTAAACACGCTGTTCAACGCTCTGCTGCACGCACCCGCATTCGCCGAGATTGATTTCAGCGGCCTCAAAGTGACACTCGGCGGAGGCATGGCGGTTCAGAGAACGGTCGCAGAGCGATGGAAGCAGGCTACGGGTTGCGTGCTCACCCAAGCTTGGGGACTTACCGAGACCTCCCCGGCAGCTTGTATCAATCCTGATCACATAGAGTTCAACGGATCCATCGGCTTGCCAATTTCCTCGACTGAGGTGGCAATCAAGGACGACGCAGGACAAGACCTCGAACTTGAGCAGCTTGGTGAAATCTGCGTACGCGGGCCCCAGGTGATGAAGGGTTACTGGAATCGCCCTGACGAGACCGCGAAAGTCATGCTCCCGGGCGGCTGGCTCCGCACCGGCGACATCGGGCGCATGGACGACAAAGGTTTTGTGTTCATTGAAGACCGAAAGAAAGACATGATTCTTGTCTCCGGGTTCAACGTTTACCCGAACGAAGTAGAAGCCGCGGCGGTGACGCACCCTGGGATCTTGGAAGCGGCCGCGGTCGCGCAGCCGGATGAGCACTCCGGAGAGGTGGTGGCTCTATTCGTGGTTCGGAAAGATCCGACGCTGACTGAACAGACTGTCATCGATCACACGCGCAAGTCGCTGGCCGGGTACAAAGTGCCGAAGCGCGTTTACTTCAGGACAGAGCTGCCCAAGTCAAACGTTGGGAAAATTCTACGAAAATCGCTAAGGGAGGAGATCTCCAAGACCTCTACATAATGCCATGCTCGCGCAAAAGAGTTCGCGCTCGACCTGACATTTCAGTCTCGAACAGCATGAGAGTCAGGACGAACGAGTCATGATTTCGCAGCTTTCGCTTTCGCAAACCAGCTTTTGCGTCCAGTACCCGCTTGAACTTGGCAAGCACATTAGCCAGGCGGCTGAATTCATCTCCCGCGCTGCTTAGATCCCCGCCATCGCCTCGAGTGAATGTAAAACGATGAATGACTCCCATCGGAGCTCGACTCGATGCTCTACGTGTCAGGACTCGACCGCGGCCCTCAGTCCTCGATAACCTAAGGCGCACGAGGCCAGAGCTGACCACTGCGACTCCCGTGCGTTCCAGCTCTCGGAGGAGAGCTCGGTGAGGAACGTCCGGCGAATACTTTCTCGCAAGCGCAATAAACGAACCTTTGGACCCCGAGATGGATAATGCCTTCGGTCGACCCGAGGGGGTTCGAAACGCGCGGTCTGACCTCCAGCCGTTAGTTGTCAGCTCAATTGGCGATCCCCCACGCACAGTCGTCGAATGAGGGGTACTTCCGCTTAGGATTTTTCGAACGTGGGCACGCGGTAGCCCGGTCTGAGCCGAAACACGCGACTGATTGATCTTTCCATTTCGGAGCTTGGCTGTTGTCGCCGCGGCATGAACGAACGCCTGGCGACAGAGATCAGACAGCGCTCGCGGAGTAACTCCCCACGTGAGCAGGACGGTCGCGAGATCGAGAAGGAGCTCCCTCAGGGTCTCTTCAGATTCAGCGACAAAACGTGAATCTGAGAGACGTGCTTGGGGACCTACGTGGCGGGCCATCGAAGCCTAAAGTAGAAGCCAAGCCGACTACGGCTATGGCCTCATCATCGCCGGCCGTAGGGATTTGAGAAACGCCGAGTCTCTGCGCGTTTATGTAGAAACGCCGTCAGTGAACGATAATGCCGTTCGCTGCCGCGCCCGAACCGATGATTCCAACGGCATGCGGCTGAGCGCCACTGCCGATGATCCCGTTGGCAGCAGCACCCGAACCGATGATTCCAACGGCGTGCGGTTGAGCACCGCTACCAATGATGCCGTTCGCCGCAGCACCCGAACCGATGATTCCAGCCGTGTTCGGCTGGGCACCGCTACCAATGATGCCGTTCGCTGCAGCGCCTGAGCCGATAATGCCGGCGGCGTGCGGGCGGGCGCCAGACCCGATGATCCCGTTTGCGGCAGCACCTGAACCGATAATCCCGGCGGCGTGCGGCTGCGCACCGCTACCGATGATGCCGTTTGCGGCAGCACCTGAACCGATAATCCCGGCGGCGTGCGGCTGCGCACCGCTACCGATGATGCCGTTTGCAGCAGCGCCTGAACCGATGATCCCCGCCGTGTGCGGTTGAGCACCGCTACCAATGATGCCGTTCGCAGCAGCGCCTGAGCCGATGATCCCGGCGGCGTGCGGCTGCGCACCGCTACCAATGATCCCGTTTGCGGCAGCACCTGAACCGATGATTCCAGCCGCGTTTGGCTGCGCACCGCTACCGATGATGCCGTTTGCGGCCGCGCCTGAACCGATGATCCCCGCCGTGTGCGGTTGAGCACCGCTACCAATGATGCCGTTCGCAGCAGCGCCTGAGCCGATGATCCCGGCGGCGTGCGGCTGCGCACCGCTACCAATGATCCCGTTTGCGGCAGCACCTGAACCGATGATTCCCGCCGTGTGCGGTTGAGCACCGCTACCAATGATGCCGTTTGCGGCCGCGCCTGAACCGATGATTCCCGCCGTGTGCGGTTGAGCACCGCTACCAATGATGCCGTTTGCAGCAGCGCCTGAACCGATAATTCCAGCCGCGTTTGGCTGCGCACCGCTACCGATGATTCCGTTTGCGGCAGCACCTGAACCGATGATCCCCGCCGTGTGCGGTTGGGCACCGCTGCCAATGATCCCGTTTGCGGCAGCACCTGAACCGATAATTCCAGCCGCGTTTGGCTGCGCACCGCTACCGATGATGCCGTTCGCAGCAGCGCCTGAGCCGATAATTCCGGCGGTGTGCGGGTGAGCGCCACTGCCGATGATGCCGTTCGCAGCAGCGCCTGAGCCGATGATCCCGGCGGCGTGCGGCTGAGCACCGCTACCAATGATCCCGTTTGCGGCAGCACCTGAACCGATAATTCCAGCTGCGTTTGGCTGCGCACCGCTACCGATGATGCCGTTCGCAGCAGCGCCTGAGCCGATGATCCCGTTTGCGGCAGCACCTGAACCGATGATTCCAGCCGTGTTTGGCTGCGCGCCACTACCGATGATGCCGTTTGCGGCAGCGCCTGAACCGATAATTCCGGCGGTGTGCGGGTGAGCGCCACTACCGATGATGCCGTTCGCAGCAGCGCCTGAGCCGATGATCCCGGCGGCGTGCGGCTGAGCACCGCTACCAATGATCCCGTTTGCGGCAGCGCCGCTCCCAATAATTCCCTCGACCAGAACAGTTCCACCGCGAACCGGCTGGGTTCCGCTGATGGCCATTCTGGCCCCAACTGCGGGCGAAACCTGCCCATCAGACATAGCACCCGTCAGATCGACTTTGATGCCATTGACCAGGACACTGCCAACAGACGGTTCGGCCTTCTGAACTAACCCTGAGAGAAAAACCTGCGTCGCCCCGGCTGTGTAGATGCCCTGATCTCGCACCGAGGCCACTTGAATCGAGCCGTCAGCACGCGAAACACCGTATACAGACACGGCATTGCCCACAGTAAGCGCATCGGCGTTTACGACAGAGATTCGCTGACCAAGCACCGTGGCCGTGTGACTGACCAGGTCGACCGATTCAACGGGCCCCTTCACCAGCAGTTCCGGGCTTGAGCGAGTCTCAGCCATGCCCGACGAGGTGGCAATGGCCGCCAGAACTGCAAAATAAATTGAATGCTTCGTCATCGATCTCTCCCAGAGTCGCGGTCAGTTACTTTTTTGGAATCACAGCCGCGAGCACATCAATCTCTATCGGCGTCGTGGGCTTAGGTACTTCCCTCGGTCCTTGGGTCGTTGTACCGGTGTCCGAGTCTTGAGCTGCAGTCGTTGACTGATCCTCAAAGAAATAGATTCCAACGCCATATTTCCGCCCGGAATCACCTTGATCCGGAGGCAACAAGCGCGTCAGAAAGGTGTCGAGCTCTGTCAGCATTTCCTGACCTCGCTCGGCGGAAAGGGCCAAGAACTTGTCGCGGCCAACCTCCGAAATTGGCTTGTCGCAAACCACTGCGCGCTCAAAGAAAATCGGCTCTTCGCCGGTACGCATGAGGTTGTGGACGAAGCTAGAGGCGACGTTCGTGACGACACGCCCCATTAGCTCAATTCGTTTGACGTCCGATTCGGTTGGCAGATAAGCGCGAGAAAGGCACCGGACAGTTGTGCCGTGCAGGACCTCTACTGATTCAGAGGCCACGAGCTCGTCGAGAAGCGCCTCACGATCAGCACCTGGGCAAGCGATCGCGACCAAATCAGCGAAGCTACGCCGGGGTGAACCGGGCGATGGAACCACATCCAATTCCAACGCGAGGCCATAGGCGCCCGAGAACCCGGCATGGGTATGCCAAACCGAGAGTAGGTTCTTAACTTGGTCGAGACTGATGGTGGCGCGAAGACTGTGCGGAGCTCCGGCACGCGCGGCTTCCCGCAGTGCGGTGACCTCGGATTTCGCAAGTCCCGAGACGACAGACAGCCGCTCGTCTGTAGTTGCGCGCTTCTGGTCCAGGAGTCTCGACTCCAGCGCCTGGATGTACGTGCGCCGCATAGCTCCCGACAACTCGCTCGCGGAGATCCCATGCTCAAAGGCGAGACGAGTCAGCGGCCGCACCAACGATGCGAACATGTTCAGAACCGCTTCTTTTTCTCGGGCGGATTTATTCATTGTCGAGACGCTGTTGTTCTTACATAACTCTAATTACTTCAGTGACTTATGTCAATTAACGATGTGTGACAGCGCCTCTATTGAGCGGCCGTACAATGGCGAAAACCGTGCCGAAACAAAAGCTTACGATCCCGTCGGGAACGGCGAGGAGGGGTATCAGGAGGGGCTAAGTGGGCCTGCCGCACTCAATCGGTGCGGCCGCGCAACACTCCGTAGGAGGGCTCCTACGTGCGCTCGCCGGGCTCCAGGAGGCGGCGATGCTCGAGGATCGCGTAGCGATCCGTCATGCCGGCGATGTAATCAGCGACGGCGCGGGCCCGTCCGGACTTGCCGTGCGCAGCTTCGGCGCGTACCGCGTGGTCGCGGTGTTCCGTCGGCATGAGACTCACGTCCTTGAAAAAAGCCTCGAACAGTTGTTGCAGCACCCGGCGCGCCTTGGAAGTCATGCGCAGCACCTTGTAGTGCCGGTAGACGTGCTCGCCCAGGAACGCCTTGAGCTCGAGGTGCTCCTCGTAGCATTCGGCGCTCAGCATCGCGATCGGCTTTTGCTGCGCACGCACTTCGTCGATCGAGCGCGGCCGCAGCGAATCAAGCTGCGCCTGCGTGGTGCGGATGAAGTCGCTCACCAGGTAGTTGACCATGCGCCGTATCGTCTCGTGCACCAGGCGGCGTTCCCCGAGCTCGGGATACTGGGCGAGAACCGCATCGTGCTGGCGACGGAACATCCGCACCTGGCGCAGCGTCGGCAGATCGATCAGCTGCGCGCGGATGCCATCGTCAACGTCGTGGTTGTTGTAGGCGATTTCATCCGACAGATTCGCGATCTGCGCCTCCAGCCCTGGCTGGCGCCTGTGGATGAAGCGCTCGCCGAGCTCCCCGAGCTGCCGGGCGTTGCGCACCGAGCAGTGCTTGAGGATGCCCTCGCGGCATTCGAAGGTCAGGTTCAGCCCGGGAAACTCCGCGTAGCGCTCCTCGAGCTCATCGACCACCCGCAGTGACTGCAGGTTGTGCTCGAAGCCCCCGTAATCGCGCATGCATTCGTTGAGCGCGTCCTGGCCCGCATGCCCGAAGGGCGTGTGCCCGAGGTCGTGGGCGAGGCTGATGGCCTCGGTGAGCGCCTCATTCAGCCGCAGGGCGAGCGCGACGGAGCGGGCGATCTGCGCCACCTCGATGGAGTGCGTGATGCGCGTGCGATACAGGTCGCCTTCGTGGTTGACGAACACCTGGGTCTTGTAGACCAGGCGGCGGAAGGCGTTGGAGTGGATGATGCGGTCACGATCACGCTGGAACTCGCCGCGGAACTCGGGGCGCGGTTCCGGCACGCGGCGGCCGCGTGACTGCTCATCGTGGGCCGCATAGGGCGCAAGCTGCCCGGCGGCCGCCACGTCATTCACGGCGTGGCCCCGGCATGCTGCGCGAGCGTGTTGTGCAGTGCCGCCTCGGGGTAATCCGCCGTCACGAATGCCTCGCCGATGCGGCGCAGCAGCACCAGGCGCAGCCGGCCCTGCAGCACCTTCTTGTCGATGCGCATGTGCTCGAGGAGCGCTGCCGGGCTCACCGAGGGCACCTGCGCAGGCAGTCCCGCCAGCTCCACCAGCCGGCGCACCCGTGCGGCTTCCGGTGGGCTCAGCAGCCCGCACTCGCGCGACATGGCCGCCGCCATCACCATCCCCGCCCCCACCGCCTCGCCGTGCAGCCACTCGCGGTAGGCGGTGGCGGCCTCCGCCGCGTGACCGAAGGTATGGCCGAGATTGAGCAGCGCGCGCTCGCCCAGCTCGCGCTCGTCGCGCCCGACGATGGCGGCCTTGATCTCGCAGGAGCGCCGGATGACGTGGGCGAGGGCCCCGGGGTCCTTGGCAAGGAGTTCCCCGAGGTGCACCTCGATCCAGTCGAACAACTCAGGGTCACAGATGAGCCCGTACTTGATGACCTCGGCAAGCCCTGCGCGCAGTTCGCGGCCCGGGAGCGTGCTGAGCGTGCTGGTGTCGCTCACCACCAGGTGCGGCTGGTGGAACGCCCCGATGAGGTTCTTGCCGCCCGGGTGGTTGACCGCCGTCTTGCCGCCGACGGCGGAGTCCACCTGCGCGAGAAGGGTAGTAGGCACCTGCACGAAGGCAACACCGCGCTGGTAGGTCGCTGCCACGAACCCGGCCAGGTCGCCCACCACGCCGCCGCCCAGGGCCAGCACCGCGCAGTCGCGCGCGAAGCGGTTGGCGATGAGCACGTCAAGGACGCGCGCCATGTTGGCGAGGCTCTTGTGTGCCTCGCCGTCCGGCAGGATCACCTCCACGCAGCGCCGCGCGTCGAGGCCGAAGCGCAGTGCGCGCAGGTACAGGGGCGCGACCGTAGTGTTGCTGACGATGAGCACGTCGCGGGCTGCGAGCCCTGCGAACGCCTCAGGGCGGGCGATGAGGCCCGCACCGATGAGGATCGGGTAGCTGCGGTCGCCGAGTTCGACGTTCAGGGTATCCACTTAGGCGTGCGGCATAGGGCTTAGCTGGCCACAGGACCGCCATCGAGTATACGTGAACGCCACCACCTCACCGCCCGCTCAGGGCGGCGCCGCGGTGAGCTCACGCAGGATGCTCTCGGCCACGTGCTGGACCTTGCGACCGTCGGTGGAGACGACGATGTCGGCGATGCCCTCGTAGAGCGGCGCACGAGCGCCCATCAAGAGCCCGAGCCGCTCGGCCGGATCGCCCTCGGCGATGAGCGGGCGGTGGCGGCCGTAGCGCACGCGGTGCACCTGCTGCGCTACCGAGGTCTCCAGGTACACCACCTGGCCACGCTCGGCCAGGTGCCGGCGGTTTTCCTCCAGGAGCACCGCGCCGCCCCCGGTCGCCAGCACGATGCCCTCGAGGGCGGTGAGCGCCTCGATAGCCTCGCGCTCGCGCTGCCGGAAGCCCTCCTCGCCTTCCTTCTCGAAGATGAAGGGGATGTCGACACCGGTGCGGCGCTCGATCTCGGCATCGCTGTCGTAGAAGGGCAGCTTGAGCACGCGCGCCACGTAGCGGCCCACGGCGGTCTTGCCGGAACCCATGGGCCCGATGAGGAAAACACTGGTCCTGCCACGCATATGCGCCGACAGGATACCTAAAACGCCGCGGCCGCCTCAGAGGGCGGCCGCGGGACTCATCGCAAGCGCCTGGCAGCGCTCTAGTTCATGACGTTGACGCCCTCGCGCACGATCTTCGGGGTGATGAAGATCATGAGCTCATCCTTGTTGTCCTGGTGCACCGTGTTCTTGAACAGGTGCCCGAGGACCGGGATGTCGCCGAGGTAGGGGACCTTGGTGTCGTCCTCACGCTCGGTGGTGGAGAGGATGCCGCCGAGCACCACGGTCTGGCCGTCATTCACCAGCACCTGCGTGGAGATCTCGCGCGTGTTGATGGAGGGTACGTTGACGCCGCCGGAGGCGACCACGATCGTGCCGACGGCATCGTCGCGGACGTCGAGGTCCAGGATGATGCGGTTGTCAGGCGTGATCTGCGGGGTGACCTTGAGCGAGAGCACCGCCTTCTTGAACTGAATGGTGGTGGCGCCGCTCGAGGCCGACTGCTGGTAGGGGATCTCCTGGCCCTGCTCGATGACCGCTTCCTTCTGGTTGGCGGTGATGACGCGCGGGGTGGCGATGATGTTCGCCTGGGTCTCGGCCTGCGCCGCCGAGAGCTCGAGGTCCACCAGGAAGTTGTTGCCGAGGATGCCGAGCGCGAACGATCCGGCCGGGCTCGATACCGGCAGGTTCACGTTGTAGCGGTTCACGGCATTGCTGCCGGTGGGCAGCGTCACCGGGTAGATCGAGGTGCCGCCGTTGCCCTGCAGGTTGGTCAGCGCGGAGCTCACGATCTGGTCGGTGCCGGCGGCCGTACCGCTCGTTGTCACGAGGCCGCTCTGCCCGTTCTGGTTGACGCTGGTGAAGCCGAAGCGCGCGCCGAGGTCACGCTCGAAGTCGTTGTTCACGATGACGATGCGGGCCTCGATCTGCACCTGGCGCACCGGGATGTCGAGCGTCGCCACGAGGCGGCGGATGTCGGCGATGCGATCGGCGGTGTCCTGGAGGAGGAGCGTATTGGTACGCTCATCGACCGCCACACTGCCGCGCGGGGAGAGCAGCGAGTTGGTCTGGGTCTTCACTAACGCTGCCATGTCGGAGGCCTTGGCGTAGTTGACCTGCAGGTACTCGGAGCGCAGCGGCGCGAGCTCCTGCACGTCCTTCTTCGCCGCCAGCTCCGCCTTCTCGCGCGCGGCCAGCTCGGCCTGCGGGGCCACGATGATGACGTTGTCCTGGCGGCGCTTGTCGAGGCCCTTGGTGCGCAGCACGATGTCGAGAGCCTGGTCCCACGGCACGTTCTGCAGGCGCAGCGTGACGTTGCCGCTCACCGAATCGCTCACCACGATGTTCTGGCCGCTGGCATCGGCCAGCAGCTGCAGCACGGCGCGCGTCTCGATGTCCTGGAAGTTCAGCGTCAGACGCTCACCGGTGTAGACCGGCTTGTCCTCGGGGGCGTTGAGCGTCTTGTGGCGCGGCGCCACCTCGATCACGTACTGGTCGTCGGACTGGTAGGCAAGCTGCTCGTAGTCGCCGTTGGCGGCGATGGCGATGCGGGCGCCGTTGCCGACGCGGGTGACGTCGAAGCTGTTCACCGGCGTGCCGTAGTCGGTGGCGTCATAGCGACGCACCAGGTTCGCCGGCACCCCGGCGTCACCGAAGTCGACCACGATCTGGTTGCCGACCTGGTGCAGGTTGATGTGGGTGTGCGGGTCGGAGAGCTTCACGATCACGCGCCCGGCGCCATCGGCGCTGCGGCGGAAGTCGATCGCGCGCAGCTCGCGCACGCCGGCGCCGCTGCTGCCGGTCACGGCGTTGGAGCTGTTCGGGGTGCTGGCGACCACCGGGGCGGCGGCGGCGCCGGCGGCACCGGTGGCACCGAGCAGCACGACGATGTTGTTGCCGTCGACGCGCGTGTCGTAGGGCACGAGCTTGTCGAGGTTCAGCACCAGGCGCGTGCGGTCCTTGGTCTCGGCCGCGAGGATGGTGTCGAGCCCCGAGGCATGCACGTCGATGCGCCGCGAGGGCAGCGCCAGCGTCGTGTTGGGCAGGTCAAGGGAGATGCGCGCCGGGTTGTCTATGGTGAACGACAGGGGCTGCGGCGCCGGGGCCGACAGGCGCATCGTGAGTTGCAGCTGCTGGCCGGCGAGCGGCTGCACGTCGATGGCTTGCAGTGCGGGTTGATCCGCGGCCAGTGCAGGTGCTCCCGCGAGCATGCCGAATGCTCCTGCGAGCACGAGGGCCGTGCCGAGGAGACGATTGATCAGGCGATGGCGTTGCATTCTGAAGAACTCCCTGCTGGACCTTACTCGTTCAATGCCAGCGCGGCGGGGCGCTCCATGTACCCGCCGACGCTGTCAGGAACGATTTCAACAACACTGATTTTCGAAGGGCTGATCTCGGTGATCTTGCCTTCGGCCTGGCCGATGTGATTGCCGGTCGTGACCCGGTGCACCAGGCCATCCTTGGTCTGCACCAGGCCGTAGATCGACCCGCCGAGACGCAGCGTGCCGACCATTTTCAAGGTGTCGAGCGAGTACTGCTCGAGGAACTCGCGGTTGCGCTTCTGGTCCGGGCGTACGCCCGCCAGCCCTGCGCCGGAGCCCGGGCTGCTCGGCAGGAACGGTGAACGCAGGTCGGACGCTGCGTACACGAAGGTTTCGTAGGGCTTGATTTCCGGCAGCGGCTCGACGCGGCCACCGGGCTCCTTCTTGGTGTCGTCCACGAAGCGCTGCAGCTCATCATCGGCGCTCGAGCAGGCGGTGACGGCGGCGTAGGCCACGCACGCGAGGCTCAGGCACACGAGGCGCAGCGCGGTTCGGTTGGCAGGCTTATGCATAAGTGGGTACCGGCGGCTCACGACATTCATGGGATCAGCCGCCCGCCTTGGGGCGCTTGACGGCATTCTTGTTCTTGTCGGCCTCACCCGCGGCGATCTCGTCCTCATCCAGGTAGCGGTAGGTCTTCGCCGTGAGCTCGAGCGACAACTGGTCGTAGGCGTCCTTGCTGTCCGGCTTGATGTCGATGTCGTGCAGCGTGACGATGCGAGGCAGCGCCGCGATGCCGCTCACGAACTCGCCGAACTGGTGGTAGCTGCCGGTCAGCTTGATCTTGATGGGCAGCTCCGCGTAGAAGTCCTTGCGCTGTTCGGCCTGCGGCTGGAACAGCTTCTCCTGCAGGCCGGCAGCGAGGCCGGTCTGTGAGATGTCGACCAGCAGGCTCGGCACCTCGGTCTTGCCCGGCAGCTGGCGCAGCAGGGCGCCGAAGGAGCGCTCGATGTCCTTCAGCTGCTGCTTGTAGACCTCGAGGTTCACGGCCTTGGCGTGCTTCTCGCGGAACTCGCCGCGCAGCTTCTGCTCCTCGGCAGTGAACTGCTCCAGGCGCGGGCGCTGCTCGCTCCACACGAAGAAGTAGATGCCCAGAGCCGAGAGCACCAGGAAGGCGACGCCGACCGCGCCGGCCAGCACCGGCAGGGGCCAGCGGCCCGGGTCGCGCGGATCAAGTGACCGCAGCTCCTCAAGAATGTTCATTGCTGCGCTCCCGCACCGCCGAGGCTTGCCTTGCGGATCTTGCTCTTGGCCGCGCGCGCGCCGTCATCCGGGGCGGACGCGGTGACCTGCTGCGCGCTCAGGGTGAAGCTCGAGCCGGGGCCCGAGCCCTTGGTGGTCTGCACCACTTCCAGCGACGGGTTGCGCAGCCACTGCGAACCGTCGATGTTGCGCATGAAAGAGGACACGCGCGTGCTCGACTGCGCGATGCCGTCGAACTTGAGCGTCGCGCCGCTCTGCTTGACCGCGGTGAGGTACACGCCCTCGGGGAGGGTGCGCACGATCTCGTCGAACACGTGCACGATCTCCGGCCGCGAGCGCTGCAGCTTCTCGATGATCTCCATGCGCGCGATGTACTTCTGCTTGGCGGTCTCGAGGTTGTTGATCTCCTCGTTTTGCTTGTCCAGCGTCTTGATCGCCGTGCGCAGCGTGTCATTGCGATGCTGCTGCGCATCGATCATCTGCGAGTACATCAGGTAGGCGGCGAAGGTGGTGAACATCGCGGCGACCGCGGCCACACCCAGTGCCACCAGGAATTTGAGCTTGCGCTCTTTGCGTTTGCTTTCCCGGTGGGGAAGCAGGTTTATGCGTGGCATATCAGTCAAAGCTCCGCAGGGCTAGACCACACGCGGTCAGAAGTGCGGTGGCGTCGCGTTGCACCGCCTGCGCCTTGGCGCGCGAGGACAGCTTCATCTGGCCGAGCGGGTCGCCCTTCTCGGCGGAAATACCCACGCGGCTGGAGATGACCTCCGCCACTCCGGGGATGTTGGCGCAGCCGCCGCACACCAGGATCTTCTCCGGCTGCTCACGCCCGGAGCCTGAGGCGAGGTAGAACTGCAGGGAGCGGCTCACCTGCTGCGTCATGTCGTCGATGAAGGGGTCGAGCACTTCCGACTGGTAGTTGCCGGGCAGGCCGCCTTCCTTCTTGGCGCGGCCGGCCTCTTCCATGGCGAGGCCGTAAGTGCGCATGATCTCCTCGGTGAGCTGCTGCCCGCCGAAGGCGAAGTCGCGCGTGTAGACCACTTTGAGGTTGCGCAGCACGCTGAAGGTGGTGCTGCTCGCGCCGAAGTCGACCACCGCGATGGTGCGGTCGATGCCGCCGTCGGGCATCTGGTGCGTCATCAGCTTGCAGGCGTTCTCGAGCGCAAAGGCCTCGACGTCGACGATCTTGGCGGTGAGGCCCGCGGCCTTCACGGCTGCCTGGCGCTGCTCGACGTTCTCGGTGCGGGTGGCGACCAGGAGCACGTCGTTGCTGTCGGTGTCCTTCTCGTTCGGGCCGAGCACCTCGAAGTCGTAGGAGACCTCGTCCATCGGGAAGGGGATGTACTGGTCGGCCTGCATTTCGACCTGCGCCTCCAGATCCCCGGCGCGCAGCGCGCGCGGCATCTGGATGACCTTGGTGATCGCGGCGTCGCCGGAGATCGCGACCGCGACCTCGGCGCTCTTCGCACCCGCGCGCTTCACGGCGCGCCGGATCGCCTCACCGACGGCCTCCGCATCCACGATCGCCTTCTCATTAATGGCGTTCTGGGGGGTCGGCTCGGCGGCATACGCCTCGACGCGATACTGGCCACCGGCCATCGACAGCTCGATAAGCTTCACCGACGAGGTGGTTATGTCAAGTCCCAGGATAGGGCGGTACTTACGCTGCAGCAGCAACATTTTTATTTCCTTTTCAGGACATTACGCCTGAAATTGACCGCCCTGTATTAAACTCAGGAACACTATATATCAGCGCAAAGTTAAATTGAACGTGAGGGACCTCACGGATGTGCACGGTACCCGCAGTGAGCTGTAGCGGACTGCCGACAGCGTCACGGGCGCGATAAGTCGCGAGGTGCGGGATCAACGAATGCGGCGGCGTATGGTCCAAGCGTCCTTTGGGGGACGCGCGAAGCGTTACGGCAACACGGGAGATGGGTACTGTGCGAGCGAGGATTGAGTCGGTGGCGAACCGCAGCCTGGGTGCGCGTGACCGTGCGCGCCCGAGTGCGTTAACGTTCGAACCGGCAACCCCGCTGTCATAGGTACTTGCGTCCCGTAGACCGGAGGCTTTGCGTCCCCACCTTTCGGTGAGTTTGCCCTGAAACGGCGGCTACTATGCATAGCCGTTAATGGGAGCGCAAGCACGGAGAGTTGGTTTCTGTGAAATGGAATTACTTTCGAGTCCTGGCGATTATCTGCGCCAGTGTGATGCTGTTCACACTTCTGGGTGCCTACGCGCTGGCGTGCAGCTACGTGTACCTCGTGCCCTCGCTTCCTTCGGTGGAGTCGATGCGCAACGTCGAGCTGCAGGTGCCACTGCGCGTCTACACGCGCAGCGGCGCGCTGATCGCGCAGATCGGCGAGCAGCGGCGCATCCCGGTCACGTACGACCAGATTCCTGAGCTGGTGAAGCACGCCTTCCTCGCCGCCGAGGACGAGCGCTTCTTCGAGCACCACGGCATCGACTACTTCGGCGTGGTGCGCGCGGTGCTCATCGACATCGTCTCCGGCGACAAGACGCAGGGCGCGAGCACGATCACGATGCAGGCCGCGCGCAACATGTTCCTGAGCCTGGACAAGACCGCACGGCGCAAGCTGCAGGAAACCTTCGTCACCTACCGCATGGAGCACGAGTTCACCAAGCAGGAGATCTTCGGGCTCTACCTCAACGTGATCTTCTTCGGCCAGCGTGCCTACGGCGTCGCCGCCGCCGCCGAGGCCTTCTTCGGCAAGACGCTCGACAAGCTCGACGTCGCCGAGGCGGCCACCATCGCCGGCCTCCCCAAGGCCCCCTCGCGCTACAACCCGATCGTCGATCCGCAGGCCGCCACCGGGCGGCGCGCCTACGTGCTGCGCCGCATGCGCGAGCTCGGCTACATCGATGCGGCGACCGCGGAAGCGGCCAACAAGGAGCCGATGGAGGCTCGCGCCCACGCGCCGCTCTTCGACGTCGAGGCGCCCTACGTGGCCGAGATGGCGCGCCTGGAGCTGCGCCAGCGCTTCGGGCCCTCCGCCGAGAGCGCCGGCTACAAGGTGTACACCACCATCGACGGGCGCCTGCAGGGCGATGCCAACCGCGCCGTGCGCGTCGGCCTCATCGAGTACGACCGCCGCCACGGCTGGCGCGGGCCGGCCGGGCACGTGGACCTGCCCGCGCACGGGGAGCCGGACTACGACGACCTGGTGGATGAGTACGCCGCCATCGGCAACCTCGTGCCGGCGATCGTGGTGTCGGTGGAGGAGAAGAGCGTGCACGCCTACGTGAAGGGCTCGGGCAGCGCGGCGATCGACTGGGATGGCCTCTCCTGGGCGCGCAAGGAGCTGCGCAACGAGACCCTGGGGCCCGCGCCGAAGGACGCCGGCCAGATCCTCGCCAAGGGCGACGTGGTGTACGTCGTGACCGACAACAAGGGGCACGCGCAGCTGGCGCAGATACCCGAGGCGCAGAGCGCGCTCGTGGCGCTCGACCCGAACGATGGCAGCGTGGTGGCGCTGGTGGGGGGCTTTGACTACTTCACCAACAAGTACAACCGCGTGACGCAGGCGCGGCGCCTGCCGGGCTCAGGGTTCAAGCCCTTCCTGTACTCCGGTGCCCTCGAGCATGGCTTCACCCCGGCGAGCGTGATCCTCGATGCGCCGATCGTGCTCGACGGCAACGGCAGCGAGGACAACTGGCGCCCCGAGAACGTCGAGCGCCAGTTCAGCGGCCCGACCCGCATGCGCGAGGCGCTGGTGCACTCGCGCAACCTGGTCTCGATCCGCATCCTCAAGGAGATCGGCATCGCGACCGCGATCGACTACGTGCAGCGCTTCGGCTTCGACCCGAAGATCATGCCGCACGACCTCACCCTCGCGCTCGGCACCATGGCGGTGACGCCGCTCGATCTTGCCGCCGCCTACGCGGTGTTCGCCAACGGCGGCTACCGCGTGCAACCCTACTTCATCGAGCGCATCGAGGATGCCTCGGGCCAGGTGGTGTGGCGCGCCGCGCCCAAGCGCGTGTGCCCGCAGTGCGAAGAGGCCGCGGCCCCCGGCGTGCCCGGTGAGCAGGGCGCGCAGCCGGTGCGGGTCGCGGACGCCGCGCAGGGCGAGCCCGCGCCGCTGCCGGCCGCGGAAGTCGCGCCGCGCGTCATCACCGCGCAGAACGCCTACGTCATGGACGACATGATGGCGGACGTCATCAAGCGCGGCACCGCGGTTCGTGCGCGCTCGCTCAACCGCGGCGACATCGCCGGCAAGACCGGCACCACCAACGAGGCGAAGGACACCTGGTTCAACGGCTTCACGCCCAACCTCGTGGCCACGGTGTGGGTGGGGTTCGACCAGGAGCGCCCGCTCGGGGAGGCCGAGGAAGGCGCGCACACCGCGCTGCCGATCTGGATCAACTTCATGGGCGAGGCGCTCAAGGGCGTGACCGAGCAGCGCCGCGCCATGCCCGATGGCATCGTCACGCTGCGCATCGCCCCCGACACCGGGGCGCTGGTGAGCGCGGAGAACCCGGCAGGTATGCCGGAGATCTTCATCGCCGACCACCTGCCCTCGGCCGCGGATGCGGCGGCGGCGGCGGCGCAGGGGCAGCAGCAGGCCCAGCAGAGCAGCGAACCGATCTTCTGAAGCATGGCGAAGCGACACCCGACGCGCGGCGACAACCTGCGGCGCGCCCTGGCGCAGGAAGCTGCGCGCATCATGGCCGAGCACGGTATCCGCGACTTCCTCATCGCCAAGCGCAAGGCCGCCGAGCGCTTCGGCGTCACCGACGGCGGCGCCGTGCTGCCGAAGAACAGCGAGATCGAGGAGGCGCTCGCGGCCTACCAGCGCCTCTTCGGCGGCGCCTCGCACCTCGAGGCGCTGCACGCGCAGCGCAGCGCCGCGCTCGCCGCGATGCGCTACCTGCGCGAGTTCGAGCCGCGCCTGGTGGGCGCGGTGCTCGCCGGCACCGCGACCGAGCACTCCGACGTGCAGCTGCACCTGTTCGCCGACCGCGCCGAGTCGGTCACCCTCAAGCTCATCGACCAGGGCATCCCGCACGAGGTGACCGAGCGGCGCGTGAAGCTCAACGCCGAGCGCAGCCGCGCCTTCCCGGGCGTGCGCTTCGAGATGGACGCGCAGCCGATCGAGGCGACCGTGTTCCCGCCCGAGGGCATCCGCCAGGCGCCGGTGAGCCCGGTGGACGGGCGGCCGATGCGCCGCGCCAGCGCGCTCGAGGTCGAGGCACTGCTGCAGCAACCCTGAACCGGCGGCGCGCGCTGCGGCGGCCGGGCGACTTGCTATAGTGCGGTGAGCTTCCCGGAGAACAACATGAACGCCGCGCCGCGCCTGCGACCCTTCATCCTCGGCTCCGCCCTGGTGCTGCTCAGTGCCATGATCGCGCCCGTCCGTGCCGATGGGCCCCCGCCTGCCTGGAGTTACGCGGGCAGCACCGGGCCTGCGCACTGGGCAAGCGAGGATCCTGCCTACGCCACCTGCGGGGTCGGGGAGCGCCAGTCACCGATCGACATCGAGAAGGCGGAGCCCGCGGACCTGCCGCCGATCGAGTTCGGCTACCAGCCGGTACCCCTCGTCGTCACCGACACCGGATTCACCATGCAGGTGAACGTGCCCCCCGGCAGCGGCGGCATCACGGTCGGCAAGGATCACTACGAGCTGGTGCAGTTTCACTTCCATCGCCCGAGCGAGGAGAAGATCCGCGGCCGGCGCTTCGCCCTGGTCGTGCACCTGGTGCACAAGAGCGCGGAAGGCAAGGTCGCGGTGGTGGCGGTGCTGTTCAGCCGCGGCAAGGGCAACCGGGTTCTCAAGCAGGTGCTCGAGAACATGCCGCCCGCGGGCCAGAAGGAGAAGTCGGTCCCCGGTGTGACGCTGGATCTGGCGCAGCTGCTGCCCAGCGCGCGCGGTTACTACACCTTCGATGGCTCACTCACCATCCCGCCGTGCAGCGAGGGAGTGCGCTGGTTCGTGCTCAAGCGTGTCATGCAGGGCAAGAGCGGCGAGATCCTGCTGTTCGCCACGCGCTACCCGGACAATGCCCGGCCCACGCAGCCAACCAACGGCCGCGAGGTCACGCAGACCCGCTAAGCGAACCGGCGGCGCCGCGCGGCGGCGGCGGCCTTCAGCGCTTCTTCATCTCCACGTAATCGCGGCGCGTCGGGCCGGTATAGAGCTGGCGCGGGCGGCCGATGCGCATGGACGGATCCGAGATCATCTCCTGCCAGTGCGCGACCCAGCCCACCGTGCGCGCGATGGCGAACATCACGGTGAACATCGAGCGCGGGATGCCGATCGCGCTGTAGATGACGCCCGAGTAGAAATCCACGTTCGGGTACAGCTTGCGCTCGATGAAGTAGGGATCCTTGAGCGCGATCTCCTCCAGGCGCAGCGCCAGCTCGAGCAGCGGGTTGTCGCTGCGCCCGAGCTGCGCCAGCACCTTGTGGCACATCTCGCGGATGATCTTGGCGCGCGGATCGAAGTTCTTGTAGACGCGGTGACCAAAGCCCATCAGCCGGAAATGGCTCGACTTGTCCTTGGCCATGTCGAGAAATTTCGGGATGTTGTCGACCGTGCCGATCTGCTCGAGCATCGACAGCACCGCCTCGTTCGCCCCCCCGTGTGCCGGGCCCCACAGCGCGGAGACACCCGCGGAGATGGCCGCGTACGGGTTCGCGCCAGTGCTGCCGGCGAGGCGCACCGTGGAAGTGCTGGCGTTCTGCTCGTGATCGGCATGCAGCACGAACAGCAGGTCGAGCGCCTTGGCGGCGATCGGGTCGAGCTTGTAGGGCTCGCATGGCACTGCGAACAGCATGCTGAGCACGTTGCTCGCGTAGTCGAGGTCGTTGCGCGGGTAGACGAAGGGCTGGCCGAGGGAGTGCTTGTGGGCCGCGGCCGCGATGGTCGGGATCTTGGCGATGATGCGGTGCGCGAAGATCTCGCGGTGGCGCGGATTATGGATGTCCATCGTGTCGTGATAGAACGCCGACATCGAGGCCACGACCCCCGACACCATCGCCATCGGGTGGGCGTTGTGGTGGAAGGCGTTGAAGAAGCGCAGCAGCCACTCGTTGATCATCGTGTGATAACGGATGTTGCCGGTGAACTCCTCGAGCTGCTTCGCCGTCGGCAGCTCCCCGATCAGCAGCAGGTAGGCCACCTCCATGAAGCTGCTGCGCTCGGCCAGCTGCTCGATCGGGTAGCCGCGGTAGAGCAGCACGCCCGCGTCGCCATCGATGTAGGTGATGCGGCTCTCGGTCGAGGCAGTGGCGCCGAAGCCGGGGTCGTAGGTGAATACGTCGAGGTCTCTGTAGAGCCCCGCGATGTCCAGTGCCGCAGGTCCGAGGGTGCCATTGCGCACCGGCAGCTGGGCGCTGCGCCCGCTGCTGCGGTCACTGAGCTCGAAGGTCTTGCCGCTCTTGTCGGTCATTTCCGCTGCCGCTTTGTCCGTGTGGGCTCGATGCGAGCAGCGCCGCGAGGCGCGTGTCGCGTTTGAACAAAGGAGGGTTACATGGTCCGCGCGCCGAAATCAAGGCACCGGACGGGTTACTCACGGGTAAAGGTGCGAGCCGCGCGCTGTGCGCGGCGGCCCTCGTCTCATCGGACGAAGCGCAGGTTGCGCGGCAAGCTCAGGCGGGGTCGATCAGCGCGGCGCGGTGGCGGTCAGGACCGCGGGGCGCGCAAGGAGTGCGACGCCGCTCCAGGTGCCGCTGGCGCGGGACCTGGAGGCAGCGGCATTACTTCGCAGCGGCTGCCGCGTACTTCTTGCGGAACTTGTCGACGCGGCCGGCGGTGTCCACGATCTTCTGCTTGCCCGTGTAGAAGGGGTGGCAGTTCGAGCACACCTCGACCTGCAGGTCGTGGCCGAGGGTCGAGCTCGTCTTGAACGTGTGGCCGCAGGTGCAGCTGACCGAGATCTCTTTATATTCAGGGTGGATCGCGTCTTTCATGGCGGGCTCACAGCGTTCGGTGGCAAATGACCTACCGCTATATAGGGCGGCGGGCACTCGAGTTAAAGGGCGCGGGAGTTTAGCGGCAGTGTCGTGTCCCCTCAAGCGCTGCGGTTACCGGGCCTGGAAACCCCCGGGGCCTTATCCACAGAAGCTGTGGACAACTCTGTGGACTATGAGCCGCGCAGGCTGCCGTTTTCGCAGCCAGATTGCATATTTGTTACCTTGATCAAAAAATGAGCAGGACGTTTTAGCCTGATTCTTCAATAGCTTACAGGCATGTCATGGAGCAGCTTGACCGCTTTGGCTCGTAATCCACTCATTCTCGGACCGGCCCTCCCGACCCTGTGAATAAAGCCGGCGGGTTGCCTGTTGCCGCCCCGGGGGCGCCAATTGACAACGCGGATTCACCAGTCATTTGCGCCGTTTCTGCCATAAAAAGGAGCAGCGTTTCGTTCAGGAAGCGCAGTCCTAGTGCACTCGGGCGATAGCCGGAGCCGGTGCTGAGCAGCAATCCCCGCCGCACCCCGTCGGCGAGCGCCGGGGCGATACGCTCAAGTCCAAGGCCGGTGCGCTCGCTGAAGAGTGCAGCGGGGAATCCTGCACAGAGGCGCAGAGCATTGAGCATGAACTCGAACGGCAGTTCGGCCTGCGGGATCACTCGCTGCGTGAGCTGCGCGTCGGCGGCCGCAAGATAGCGGCGCGGCTCGCGCGGCTGCGCGGTGCGCGTCACTTCACCGCGCTCCTGGAACGACAGCTTGCCGTGCGCACCGGCGCCCACGCCCAGATAGTCCCCGAATTCCCAGTAGTTGAGGTTGTGGAGGCACTCGCGGCCCGCGCGTGCGTATGCGGAAACCTCGTACTGCCCATAACCGGCGTCGGCCAGCCGCTCACCGCACTCGGCGAGCATCTGCGCGGCGAGGTCATCGTCCGGCAGGGCCGGCGGCTGGGCTGCGAACAGCGTGCCCGGCTCGAGTGTGAGCTGGTAGTGCGACACGTGCGCAGGGGCAAGGGCGAGGGCCCGCGCCACGTCGGCGAGCGCGCCCGCGGCATCCTGCCCGGGCAGCGCATACATCAGATCGAGGTTGAAGTTGGCGAGCCCCGCGGCGTGCAGCTCCTCGGCGGCGCGCCGCGTGTCATCCGGGGAGTGGATGCGCCCGAGCGTGGTAAGGATTGCGGCATCAAAGCTCTGCGCGCCCACCGACACGCGCGTGACGCCCGCGCCACGGTACTCGGCAAAGGCGCCACGCTCGATGGTGCCGGGATTGGCCTCGAGGGTGACCTCCGCCTCCGGCGCCAGCGTGAGTTCGCGCCGCGCCGCCTCGAGCACCGCACCGATCGCGCGCGGCGAGAACAGGCTCGGCGTGCCACCGCCGAAGAACACGCTGTGCACCGTGCGCCCGGCGACCTCGGGCGCCTGGGCGCCAAGGTCGGCGGTGAGGCGCTGCACGTACGCCGCCTCGCCGAGCTCACCGCTAAGCGTGTACGAATTGAAGTCGCAGTACGGGCACTTGCGCACGCACCAGGGGAAGTGCACGTAGAGCGACAGCGGCGGCGTCCTCAGCATGCCAGGCACCCGCGCTCTCAGCGCAGCTCCGCCAGGAACCGCAGGAGCCACTGGTTCACTTCGTGCGGCCGTTCCATCTGCATCATGTGGCCGGCCTCGGAAAGCATCGCGACGCCGCGCACGTCGCGGTACTGCTGTTGCAGGGCTCCGAGCGGGTCATCGCCGTGCCATGCCTCGAGGTCGCAGTCGCGCTCACTGCCGATGAAATAAAAGGGCGCCGGGTTCTTCACGCCCTCGAAGCGCCGCCGCTGCGCCCAGCGCAGGTCCATGGCGCGGTACCAGTTGAGGCCGCCGGTGAAGCCGGTGCGCGCGTACTCGCACACGAAGAACTCCATCTCCAGCTCCGAGAGCCACGGCCAGGGCAATGGCGGCGGCTCGGGGAGCGCTGCGAGATAAGCCGTGCCCGGCGGGTGCTTCCAGACGTCCAGATAGTGGTAGTCACCGCTTAGCGCGTAGAACACCTTGGTCAGGAATTCGCGCGGCTGCGCATTGAGCGCCGCATCGGCAGGCCCCGGCGGCTCGAAGTAGTGGATGTGCACGAAGTGATTCTTCGCCCACTGCTCGGCCTCCCGCAGCGGCGCGAGCTGCGGGTTGTGGGGCGTCGCCGGGTTCTCCAGCCCGACGATGGCCCGCACGCGCTCAGGATGACGGAAGGCGAGGTCGTAGATGGCGAACACGCCGAAATCGAGTCCGACGAATACGGCCGACCGCTCACCGAGGTGGTCCAGGAGCCCGGTGAGATCCGCGACCGTGTGCTCGACGTCGTACGCGGCCGGGTCCTCTGGCGCGTCGGTCTGGCCCATGCCGCGCATGTCCGGAGCGACCACGCGCCAGCCGGCGGCGGCGAGCGCGGGGATCTGGTGACGCCATGAGAACCACAGGTGCGGGAAGCCGTGGCAGAGCACTACGAGAGGGCCCGTGCCCTCCTCGACATAGTGCATGCGTATGCCGTTTAGCTGCGCGTAGTGATGCGTCCAGTGGGCCACGGTTCTCAGACTACTCGGCGTTCTGCACCTGCTCGCGCATCTGCTCGATGAGCACCTTCATGTCCACCGCGCTGCGCGTGGTCTCCAGGTCCTGTGACTTGGAGGACAGCGTATTGGCCTCGCGGTTGAGCTCCTGCATCAGGAAGTCGAGCCGCCTGCCAGCCGCCTCGTTGCCGGCGATCACGCGGCGCACCTCCTCGATGTGCCCGGTGAGCCGTTCGAGCTCCTCATCGACGTCGAGCCGCTGCAGCAGGATCGCGAGCTCCTGCTCCAGGCGCTCGTGGTCGGGACTCGCAGTGATCTCGGCGAGCCGCTCGTTGAGGCGCGTGCGCATGCGTGCCTGCACCTCCGGCAGCCGCGCGCGCACGCCGGCAACCAGGGTCTCCAGCGACGTGCAGCGCTCCCCGAGAAGCTCACGCAGGCGCACGCCCTCGCGGGCCCGCGTCGCCACGAGTTCCTCCAGGGTCTGGGCGAACAGCGCCTGCGCGGCCTGCTGCAGCTCATCCCCCCCGCCGGCCTCCTCGCGCAGCACGCCCGGCCAGCGCAGCACGTCGAGTGCATTCACCGTCGCCGGCGAGGGCAGCGCGCGGTTGACCACGTGTATCGCCCCGAGCACGCGCTCGAGGCCGGCGGCGTCGATGTCGAGCACCCCCGCGGTGCCCTGGGGCCTGCGGTAGCTGATGGAGCAGTCGACCTTGCCACGGCGCAGCTGCTTGGTGAGGCGTGCACGCAGCTCACCCTCGGTGGCGCGCAGCTCATCGGGGAGGCGAAAGCCCACCTCGAGGAAGCGATGGTTGACGCTGCGCAGCTCGCATACCAGCGTGCCCCAGCTCCCGCTGGTCTCGCGGCGCGCGAAGCCGGTCATGCTCGCGATCATGTGTGCGGGTCTCTCAGGGCGAAGGGCTGCGGAAGGATGCCCGCCGGCGCGCCGTCTGCGGTTCGCGCTGCTACGCGGGTTCGCCGCACTGGTGATATAAGGTGCGGCTAAGTCTAACAGATGCATGGATTTGTTCTTGCGGGTCGAGAGTGCCGAAGTCAGCCTGCTGGGCGGGCGCGAGGAGAACCAGGACCGCGTGAGCACGGCCATCGCCGAGCACGCCGCGCTCCTGGTCGTCGTGGATGGCATGGGCGGCCACGCCGACGGCGCGCGCGCGGCGCAAGTGACGCAGCAGGTCATCACCGAGAACTTCTGGCATACCCCGCAGCCCCTGTTCGATCCACTCGGGTTCCTGCACCTCGCCCTGGGCCGTGCGCACGAGGAAGTGGTGAAGCTCGGCGCGCAGCTGCCGCTCGAGCAGCGCCCACGCGCGACCTGCGCGGTGTGCCTGGTGCAGCAGCACGCCACCTGGTGGGCGCACGTCGGGGACAGCCGCATCTACCACATGCGCGGCGGCACGCTGCTAACGCGCAGCCGCGACCACAGCCACGTGGAACTGCTGCTGCGCGAGGGACTGATCAACGCCGAGCAGGCCCATACTCACCCGATGCGCAACTACGTCGAGTGCTGCCTCGGGGGCGACCCCATCCTGCCGGAGATGTCGCTCGCGCGACGCCGGGCGGTGCAGCCCAACGACGTGCTGCTGGTGTGCACCGATGGGCTGTGGGGCGTCATGAAGGATGAGGAGATCGTGACCGAGATGAGCAGCGCCGGCGCGCTGCGCGAGAAGCTGCAGGCGCTCGCCGAGCGCGCCGTCAAGCGCGCCGGCAACGGCAGCGACAACACCTCCGCGGCGGCGCTGCGCTGGCTGGGAGACTGAAGGCACCATGAGCAGACCCTCGGGACGCGCCGCAGACGAGCTGCGGCCAGTGCGCTTCGCGCGCCGCCACACCAAGCACGCGGAGGGCTCGGTACTGGTCGAGTTCGGGGACACCCAGGTGCTGTGCACCGCGAGCGTGGAGGATTCCGTGCCGCCGTTCCTGCGCGGCAAGGGCCAGGGCTGGATCACCGCCGAGTACGGCATGCTGCCGCGCGCCACCCACACGCGCACCGCGCGCGAGGCCGCCCGCGGCAAGCAGAGCGGGCGCACGCAGGAAATCCAGCGCCTCATCGGGCGAAGCCTGCGCGCGGTGGCGGACCTCAAGGCGCTCGGCGAGCGCACCATCACCCTCGACTGCGACGTGCTGCAGGCGGACGGGGGCACCCGCACCGCCTCGATCACCGGCGGCTTCGTGGCGCTCGCGGAGGCCTGCGAGCAGCTGGTGCGGCGGCGCCTGATCCCGGCGAGCCCGCTGCACGGGCAGGTGGCGGCGGTGTCGGTCGGGATCTGCGGCGGCGTACCGGTGCTCGACCTCGACTACGACGAGGACTCCCAGGCCGAGACCGACATGAACGTGGTCATGAACAACGGTGGCGGCTTCGTCGAGGTGCAGGGCACGGCCGAGGGGCACGCATTCCGCCGCCACGAACTCGACGCGCTGCTGAACCTCGCGGCCGAGGGCATCGGTACCCTGTTCTCGCTGCAGGCGCAGGTACTGAAGCGGCCGTGAAGCCCCTGGTGCTGGCGAGCGCTAATCCCGGGAAGCTGCGCGAGCTGGCGGCGCTGCTCGCGCCGCTGCAGCTTGAGCTCATTGCACAGGGGGACCTCGGTATCGAGTCGGTGCCCGAAACCGGCAGCACCTTCCTCGCCAACGCCGTGCTCAAGGCACGCCACGCCGCCGCGCGCTCAGGACTTGCAGCGCTCGCGGATGACTCGGGACTGGAGGTCGACGCCCTCGGCGGCCGCCCCGGGGTGTGGTCGGCGCGCTTCGCCGGGGAGGGGGCCAGCGATGAGGCGAACCTGCGGCGCCTGCTCGCCGAACTCGACGGCGTGCCGGACGCGGCGCGCCTGGCGCGCTATCAGTGCGTGATCGCCTGCGTGCGCGAGGCGACCGACCCCGCCCCCCTCATCGCCAGCGGCACCTGGGAGGGCCGCATCCTGCACGAACCGCAGGGCACGGGCGGCTTCGGCTATGACCCGGTGTTCGTGCCCACCGGCGAGGAACGCAGCGCCGCGCAGCTGCCCGCGGCAGTGAAGAACGAGCGCAGCCATCGCGCCCAGGCGCTCACCGCCCTCGTCGCGGGACTCGCCAGCGAAGGCTATATTCCCGCCCCATGAAACGCGGCCGGCTGTTCGTCATCACCGCCCCTTCGGGTGCCGGCAAGACCTCCCTCGTCAATGCCCTGCTCGGCAGCGAGCCGAACCTGCGCCTGTCGGTCTCGCATACCACCCGGCCGCGCCGCCCGACCGAGACCGACGGCCGCGAGTACCACTTCGTGAGCGTGCCGCAGTTCCAGGAGCTCATCGCGCAGGGACAGTTCCTCGAGCACGCGCGCGTCTTCGACAACTTCTACGGCACCTCGGGTGCCTTCGTCGAGGCGCAGCTCGCCGCCGGGCACGACGTGCTGCTGGAGATCGACTGGAACGGCGCACGGCAGGTGCGCGCGGCGCTGCCCTCGTGCGTGAGCATCTTCATCCTGCCGCCCTCGCGCGCCGCGCTCGCCGAGCGCCTCGCCAAGCGCGCCACGGACTCCGCGCAGGTGATCGCCCGCCGCCTGCAGGATGCGGCCGCGGACATGTCGCACTACGACGAGTTCGACTACGTGATCGTCAACGATGACTTCGCGCACGCGCTCTCGGACCTGCGCCGCATCCTCGCCGGCACCGGCGAGGACCTCAGGGGCAGCCGCCCCGCGCTCAAGCCGCTGCTCGGCGAGCTGCTGGCGAGCCCCTGAAGGCGCCACGCGCACCTCCGCGATGCTGCACGAAGACACCCTGATCGCGACCCTGGCCATCAGCCTCGGCTTCGCGTTCCTCTTCGGACTCGCGGCGGTGCGGCTGCGCCTGCCACCGCTGGTCGGCTACATGGTGGCCGGCATCGCACTCAGCCCCTATACGCCCGGTTTCGTCGCCGACGCGCACCTCGCCCCGCAGCTGGCTGAGATCGGGGTGATGCTGCTCATGTTCGGCGTCGGCACGCACTTCTCGCTGCGCGACCTGATGGCGGTGAAGGGCATCGCGATCCCGGGCGCCCTGGCGCAGATCCTCGTCGCCACCGGGCTCGGCATGGCGGCCGCGCACTTCTGGGGCTGGCCGCCCGGGGCGGGCTTGATCTTCGGCCTCGCGCTCTCGGTAGCGAGCACCGTGGTGCTGCTGCGCGCGCTCGAGCAGCAGGGCACGCTCGCCACCGAGGACGGGCGCATCGCGGTGGGCTGGCTGGTGGTGGAGGACCTGATCACGGTGCTCGCGCTGGTGCTGCTGCCGGCGCTCGCAGGCGTGCTCGGCGGGGAGTCACCCGCCGGGGTCGCCGATGCGAACATCTGGCGCACGCTCGGCATCACGCTCGGCAAGGTCGCGTTGTTCGTGGCGCTGATGCTGGTGGTCGGGGCGCGCGTCTTCCCGTGGATCCTCAAGCGCGTGGTGCGTACCAAGTCACGCGAGCTCTTCACGCTCGCCGCCGTCGCGCTCGCCCTCGGCGTGGCCTTCGGCTCGGCGAAGCTGTTCGACGTCTCCGTGGCGCTCGGGGCCTTCTTCGCCGGCATGGTGATCAGCGGCTCGGACCACCGCCACAGCGCCGAGACCTACCTGCAGCCGCTGCAGGACACCTTCGCGGCGCTGTTCTTCGTCGCGGTCGGCATGCTGTTCGAGCCGAGCGTCCTCATCCGCCACCCGCTCGAGGTGCTGGAGGTGCTGGCCATCATCGTCGTCGGCAAGTCCCTCGCCGCGCTGCTGATCGTGCGCCTGCTCGGCCGCCCGCTCGGCACCGCGCTCTCAGTCGCCGCGGCGCTGGCGCAGATCGGGGAGTTCTCCTTCATCCTGGCGGTGATGGGCATCAGCCTGAAGCTCCTGCCCGCGGAAGGGCAGAACTACATCGTCGCCGGCGCGCTGCTCTCGATCGTGCTCAATCCCCTGGTGTTCGCCGTCCTCGGCCGGCTGGGGGGCCGTGAGTCCCCCGCTGGCGCGGCCCCGGATGCGCATTAAGTCGCACCCCTGATTGTTAAGTAGTGTCGGGGGCACTTAAGGACTTGTTGCCGCGCCCGCGCGCGGGCACAGTGACGCGCACGAGGGGCGGCAGGTGCGCAGCGCGCGCAACTGCGCAAAACAAGAACCGACAGGGACGGATTTCAGCTTGAGCATTTGCCGGCGCATCGGGACCGCGGTGTGTGCAATCGTGGCACTCCTGTGTGCGCTGCCCGCCGCGGCGGCCGCGGTCGAGCGCCTGAGCCTCGACCTGAAACCCCTCATCCGAGAGGCGGCAGCATCGCCCGCCCAGTTCGCCGTCCCCGTACCGCACCGCGTGTCGGCTGCGAGCGGCGGGCACTGGTCGAGCGCCCACGGCATCGCCACCTGGAGCTATGCGGTCAGCGTGCCGGGCGCGGTGTCGCTGTCCTTCCATGCCGCACGCGCCACGCTCCCGGCAGGGGCCACGCTCCTGGTGCGCGGCGAGCAGACCACGGCGAGCTACGGCGCCGGCGACCTGCACCGCGGGCAGCTGTGGAGCCGCGTGCAGCCCGGGGCCGCCCTGCAGTTCACACTCAGCGTGCCCGCCGCCGCGCGCTCGCAGGTGGTGCTCGAGATCGCAAGCCTGCAGGTCGGCTACCGCTCGCTCGGGCCCGGCGTCGCCGACCATCCTTATTACCGTGCGCTCCTGAAGAAGGCCCAGGCGGTGAGCGGCAACGCCAGCTGCGTCGTGAACTACGAGTGCAAGGTCACGGCGGGCAACACCGCACCCGCGGCCGCCACGGTCGCGCTCCTGGTGGCGAACCAGTTCCAGTGCACCGGCACCCTGATCAACGACGTGCCCGGCGACAACACCCCGTACGTCCTGAGCGCGCGCCATTGCATCACCGGCCAGGTGAACGTGGCGGATGACCCGGTGGCAGCGGCCGAGGCGACGACGATCTACTGGGATGCCACGAGTGCCTGCGGCACCACGCTCGGCTCGATCTACAACCCGAGCATCCCCATGCAGGCGGGCGCGCAGACGATGGTCGAGCAGCAGGACGCCTGGCTCATCCGCCTGGACGTGAACCCGGTGGTCTCGGACGCGCAGTTCGCAGGCTTCGACGCCGCGGGGGCCGCGGTGACCGGTGGCTACACCGTGCACCACGCGGAAGGGTTCGATAAGCAGCTCACCACCTGGTTCGGCCAGGCCGCCAAGTCCACCCTGGTGAAGAGCTTCGCCCCGTTCCTGGAGACCGTGAACCTGACGGGCAACATTGGCTCCGGCGCCTCCGGCAGCGCGCTCTACGACCAGAACAACCGCCTGGTGGGCTCCCTCACCTACGGCCGCGACACCAACGATGCCACCGGCTACCAGTCCTGCCCGGTCTCCAGCCCACCGGCACCCAATGGCAGCAACGGCGTCGCCGACTTCACCGCGCTCGCGGCGGTGTGGAACTCGGGCAGTGACAGCAGCAGCGCCACCGGCACCACCACCATCAAGTCCGTGCTCGATCCCGCCGACACCGGCACGCTCACGATGCCGAGCGCCCCCGCCGCCGCGGTCTCCCTGGGCGCCTCCGCGGGCGCGCAGGTGTACGGGCAGCCCCTGACGCTCACCTGGAGCGCCTCGGGAGCGAGCCAGTGCACCCCGGGAGGCGGCCTCGCCGGGGACGGCTGGACGGGGAGCCTGCCCGCGGCCGGCAACCTGACTCTCACGGAGGACTCCTCCGCCGCGACCATGACCTACACGCTCGTGTGCAGCTACGCCGGCAACCGCACCGCGCGCGCCGCGGTCACGGTGGTCTGGGAGGGTCCGGCGCCCGTGGTCACCCTCGCCGCGACGCCCTCGGCGGTGTGGACCACGCGCCCGGTCACGCTCAGCTGGACCTCCAATGTCACGCCCTGCGCGCTCTCGGGCGGGGCGTTCGCGGCCTCGAACCTCCCCGGCAGCGGCTCGACCAGCGTCACCGCCGCCTCACCGGGCGATGTCACCTATACCCTCAGCTGCGGCAGCGCCAGCAATCCCGGGGTGACGGCAACGCTGGTGCAGTTCGCGGCCCCGAACGTGATCTTCGAGGCCAACGGCGCCGACCGGCTCCTCGGGGAAAGCTTCCTGCTGCAGTGGCAGAGCTTCGCCGACACCTGCGTGGCACTCGGCGGCGCGCCCGGGGATGGCTGGGCGGGCAACACCTTCAGCGGTGGCGCAGCCACGGGCACGTTCGCGCCCTACGTGACCACCGCGGGCACCTATACGTACACGCTCAGCTGCTCCGCGGGCAGCCTCTCGCTGCAGCAGAGTGTCACGGTCACCTTCGAGAGCAATGCCCCCTACGTTACCGCGGCACTGAGCACCAACTCGGTGGCCTACAGCAACTCACCGTCCGACTACCTGAGCCTCAGCTGGAACTCGAACCTCTCCTCGTGCACCACCGTGTCGAACCCGGCGTTCGTCACCTACATGACGAATGACCCGCTCGGCGCGACGAACGCCGCGCAGGGCTCCCAGACCCTGGGTCCTGAGGAGTCCGGCGTCTATACGATCAGCGTCACCTGCACCTCGCAGAACCTGCAGACGAGCGTGAGCAGCGCGCCCATGACCCTCACGGTGACGCCGCCGGCGCCGCCCACCGCGAGCCTCACCCTGAACCCTGCCGCGGTGGTGGCCGGGGAGACCTTCGCCGTCTCCTGGACCTCGACGGGGGCCGCCTACTGCAGCCGCAGCGGGGGACTGCCCGGGGACAGCTGGGCTACCTCCGTGGCCTCCGCCGCCGGGGCCGTGGCCGAGGTGGCTGCGGCGGGCCAGTTCACCTTCGGACTCACCTGTTACAGCATCGATCCTGCCACCGCGCCGGTGAGCATCCTCGCGCCGCTCACCATCCGCACGCTCACCGAGACGCTCTCGAGCAACCACACGAGCCTCACCACCGGGAGTGCCTTCACGATCTCCTGGTCCGCACCCGGGGCCACGCAGTGCACGGCCAGCGGTGGCGGGGCGAACGGGGTCCCCTGGACGGGATCGCTCGATGCCTCCGGGACGGTCACGCAGACGGCAACCACCACCGGCTCCTTCGACTACAGCCTCACCTGCGGTATCAACAACGACACGGTCACGCAGGATGTCACCATCAAGGTGGCGGCCCCGGCGGCCCCGGGGGGCGGCGGGAGCCTCGGGCTGCTGGAACTTGCAGCCCTGGGCACGCTGCTGTCGCGGCGCCGGCGCGGCACGCGCCTGCGCCCCTGAAGGCATCCGCAGGTCCCCGGGAGCCTCCCCAGGGCCTGTTTTGCGGGGCACAGGCACGGCCGGGCGGGCGGCGGCTGGCCGAGGACACGCCTTTTCGCCTATAGTCGCCAGCCCTGCGCACCCTTTTAGGGTGCCCCCTCACCTGTGACCTAAGACCCATGGCCCGAATTACCGTAGAAGACTGTCTGTCCAACGTCGAGAACCTGTTCCAGCTGGTGCTGCTCGCCGCGCAGCGCGCCCGGCGCCTGGCCAATGGCGCCGAAGCAACCCTGCCGCTCGAGAACGACAAGCCCACCGTGCTGGCGCTGCGCGAGATCGCCGCCGGCAACGTCACCGCGGAGATGCTGCGCGAGCCGGACCCGGTTCCGGAGCCGGTGGTCCCGGAGGCCGACAACCAGTCGAGTTTCCGCGCCCCGCAGTTCGGCCTCGGAGACTGACGGGCTAGCCTTCCGCCATGGACTACGCGTCTTCGCTCCTGGGACTCCTTCCCGGCGGAAGACGCACTCCGGGCCTCAAAGAGCTGCTGGCTTCCGTCGGCAGCTACCTCTCCCCCGAACAGGTCAGCCGCGTGCGTGCCGCGGCCGAGTTCGGCACGTCCGCGCACCACGGCCAGAAGCGCCTCTCCGGGGAGCCCTACATCTCGCACCCGGTGGCGACCGCCGCCATCCTCGCTGACCTGCACCTGGATGCCGACACCATCATCGCGGCGATCCTGCACGACGTCATCGAGGACACCCCGACGCCTAAGGACCAGCTGGCGGCACGCTTCGGCGCCGACGTGGCGGAGCTCGTCGACGGGGTGACCAAGCTCGACCAGATCAAGTTCAAGAGCCGCGAGGAGGCGCAGGCGGAGTCGTTCCGCAAGATGCTGCTCGCCATGGTGCGCGACCTGCGGGTGATCCTCGTGAAGCTCGCCGACCGCATGCACAACATGCGCACCATCGAGGCGATGTCGGCGGCGCGGCGGCGCGCCATCGCGCGCGAGACGCTCGACATCTACGCACCCATCGCCGAGCGCCTCGGCCTCTACAACATGAAGCTCGAGCTCGAGGACCTGGGCTTCAAGGCACTTTACCCGCGCCGCTACCAGGTGCTCGAGCGTGCCGTGAAGCGCACGCGCGGCAACCAGAAGGAGTTCCTGGGGAAGATCGAGCAGCAACTGAACGGCGCGCTGATCAAGAGCGCCATCGAGGCGCGGGTCGTCACGCGCGAGAAGCATCTCTACAGCATCTACCAGAAGATGCGCCGCAAGCGCGCGCCGCTCAACGAGATCGTGGACGTCTACGGCATCCGCATCGTGGTCGACAACCCCGACACCTGCTACCGCGCGCTCGGTGCGGTGCACGCGGTGTTCAAGCCCATGCCCGGGCGCTTCAAGGACTACATCGCGATCCCGCGCGTCAACGGCTACCAGTCGCTGCACACCACGCTCTTCGGCCCGAACGGGGTGCCGATCGAGGCGCAGATCCGCACCGCCGACATGCACCGCGTGGCCGAGGCCGGGATCGCCGCGCACTGGAAGTACAAGACCGGCAACGATGCGGGCTCCATGCAGCAGGAGCGCACGCGCGAGTGGCTCTCGAACCTGGTGTCGCTGCAGGAGGCGGGCTCCTCGGAGGAGTTCCTCGAGAGCGTCAAGGTCGACCTGTTCCCGGACAAAGTCTACGTGTTCACCCCGAAGGGCACGATCCTGCGGCTGCCCGCGAGCGCCACGGTCGTGGACTTCGCCTACGCGGTGCACACCGACATCGGCAACCGCTGCGTCGCGGCCAAGGTCGACCGCCGCCTGACCCCGCTGCGCACGGTGCTGCGCAACGGGCAGACGGTGGAGATCATCACCGCCAAGGGCGCGACCCCGAACCCCTCGTGGGTCAACTTCGTGGTCACCGCCAAGGCGCGCACCGCCATCCGCCACTACCTCAAGAGCCTCAGGCGCACCGAGGCCATCGCCCTCGGCGCCAAGCTCCTGCAGCAGGCGCTCGGGGAGTTCAGCATCGCCCTCGAGGACGTGAGCGCCGAGGTGCAGCGCGCCGCGCTCGGGGAGCTCGGGCTCAAGGACCTCGATGAGCTCTACGAGAAGATCGGCCTCGGCGAGCGCCTGGCGCCGCTCGTGGCGCGGCGCCTGCTGCCCTCCGCCGCCCAGCCCGGCGGCGGGGCGCAGCTCGCCCCGCTCGCCATCGCCGGCACCGAGGGGTTGCTCGTCACCTACGCGCGCTGCTGCTTCCCCATCCCGCACGACCCGATCTTCGCCTTCCTGTCCTCCGGGCGCGGCGTCGTCATCCACCGCGATAACTGCGTGAACGTCGAGGACTACTCCAAGCACCCGGAGAACTGGCTGCCCGTCACCTGGCAGGCAACCCCGGACCGCCTGTTCTCCTCCGAGCTGCGCGTGTACGTGGTCAACCGCACCGGGGTGCTCGCCAAGGTCGCCGCCGCCATCGCCAGCACCGAGACCAACATCGACCACGTCTCGATCGACGAGCAGGACAGCGACACCGCCATGCTCACCTTCGAGCTGCGGGTGCGCGACCGGCGCCACGTCGCGCGCCTGGTGCGCGTCATCCGCCGCATGCCCGACGTTGCGCGCATCGAGCGCACCATCGCCGCCCACTCACGCGGCGGGCGCATGAGCGACAATGAGGGCGAGGCCGACCGCAGCGAGTGAGCCCGCGGCGCGCCCGCCAATCCATCCGCAGTATTGCAAGGAGCCCTCGATGAGCCGCCAGATCATCCACACCGACGATGCCCCGCAGGCGATCGGCACCTACTCGCAGGCCGTCAGGGTCGGTGACACCGTGTACCTCTCCGGCCAGGTGCCGCTCGACCCCAAGACCATGCAGCTGGTGGGCGGGGACATCGAGGCGCAGATCCGCCGCGTGTTCGAGAACCTCAAGGCCGTGGCGGGTGCCGCCGGCGGCACGCTGGCGCAGGCGGTGAAGATGAACGTCTACCTCACCGACCTTGCCCACTTTGGCAAGGTGAACGAGATCATGGCGCTCTACTGCGCCAAGCCCTACCCCGCGCGCGCCGCGGTCGGCGTCGCCCAGCTGCCGCGCGGCGCCGCGGTCGAGATCGAGTGCATCCTGCACCTGGGCTGAAGCGCAGCCCGGACACGGCGGCGGTCAGCCACACCGAGCAGCGCCCGGTCACGGCGCTGCGCGGCGTCGGAGCCGCGCTCGCCGAGAAGCTCGCGCGCCTCAACGTCACGCGCGTGGCGGACCTGCTGTTCGTGCTGCCGCTGCGCTACGAGGACCGCACCCGGGTGACCGCCATCGGCGCACTCACCCCGGGGCTGCGGGCGGCGGTGGAAGGCGAGGTGCAGCTCACCGAGGTGGCCTACCGCGGCCGCCGCCAGCTCCTGTGCCGCATCTCGGACGGCTCCGGGATGCTCACGCTGCGCTTCTTCTACTTCTCCGCCAGCCAGCAGGCCAACCTGGCGCGCGGCACGCGGCTGCGCTGCTTCGGGGAGGTGCGGCGCGGCCCGCTCGGGCTTGAGATCGTGCACCCGGAGTACCGCCGCCTCAGCGCCGAGGCGGCACCGCTGGATGAGACCCTCACGCCCATCTATCCCCTCACCGAGGGCGTGCCGCAGGGTCGGCTGCGGGCCCTCATCGCCGAGGCGCTGCAGGAGATCGAGCGCGCGCCGCTGCGCGACTTCCTCGCCGAGCGCGGCGCGCTGCCCCCCGGCCTGCCCTCGCTCCCCGAGGCGCTCAACTACCTGCACCGGCCGCCACGCGAGGCGCAGCTCGGGGAGCTCGCCGCCGGTGAGCACCCGGCGCAGCAGCGCCTCGCGTTCGAGGAACTGCTCGCGCATCACCTGGCCCTGAAGCTGCGCAAGCGCAGCCTGAGCGCGGATCCGGCCTTCGCGCTGACCGATGAGGCGCAGCTCGCGCGGCAGTTCATCCGCGCGCTGCCCTTCGCCATGACGCGCGCCCAGGCGCGCGTGCTCGGGGAGGCGGAGGCCGACCTCACCGCCGGGGCCCCGATGTCGCGCCTGGTGCAGGGCGATGTCGGCTGCGGCAAGACCGTGGTCGCCGCCGCCGCCGCCGCGCGCGCCGCGGGCTCGGGGCTGCAGGCAGCCCTCATGGCCCCGACCGAGCTGCTCGCCGAGCAGCACTGGCGCAACTTCAGCGCCTGGTTCGCCCCGCTCGGGCAGACGGTGGCGCTCCTGTCCGGGTCGCAGCCGGCGCGCACCCGCAGGAGCGCGCTCGAGACGATCGCCTCCGGGGAGGTGCGCATCGTGGTCGGCACGCACGCGCTGTTCCAGGAGGGCATCGAGTTTCAGAACCTGGCGCTCGTCATCGTCGACGAGCAGCACCGCTTCGGGGTGCAGCAGCGCCTCAAGCTGCAGGAGAAGGGACAGCGCGCCGGGCGCGTGCCGCACCAGCTCATCATGACGGCCACCCCCATCCCGCGCACCCTCGCCATGACGGCCTACGCCGACCTCGACATCTCGGTGATCGACGAGCTGCCCCCCGGGCGCACGAGGGTGCAGACGGTGGTGATCCCCGAGGCGCGACGCGCGGAAGTGGTCTTACGCATCGTGGAGGCCTGCCGCGCGGGGCGCCAGGCGTACTGGGTGTGCCCGCTCATCGAGGAGTCCGATGAGCTGCGCGCGCAGGCCGCCGAGGAGACCGCGGCCGCCCTGAGCGCAGCGCTTCCCGGGGTGCGCGTGGGCCTCGTGCACGGGCGCATGCCAAGCGCCGCCAAGGATGCGGCGATGCTCGCCTTCAAGGCCGGCAAGATCGAGCTCTTGGTGGCAACGACGGTGATCGAGGTCGGGGTCGATGTCCCCAATGCCACCCTCATGGTGATCGAGAACGCCGAGCGCATGGGGCTTGCGCAGCTGCACCAGCTGCGCGGCCGCGTAGGCCGCGGCAGCGAGGCCAGCACCTGCGTGCTGCTCTACCGCGCGCCGCTCTCGCAGCTGGCGCGCGAGCGCCTCAAGGTCATCCGCGAGACCAGCGACGGCTTCGAGATCGCACGCCGCGACCTCGCGCTGCGCGGGCCGGGGGAGCTGCTCGGTACGCGCCAGACCGGTCTTGCGCAGCTGCGGGTCGCGGACCTGATGCGCGATGCGCACCTGCTGCCCCAGGTGCAGGAGAGCGCCGACAAGCTGCTCGCCTGCGACCCGCAGGTGAGCGCGGCGCTCGCGCTGCGCTGGATCGGCTCGGGCGAGCGCTACGGGCGCGTCGGCTGAGGCCGGACCGCGGCCACGCGCTGGCTGCGTGCCCTCAGTGCCGCGACATCGAGTAGGGCGGCTGCGCCTGCGCTCCGGGCCAGGCGCGGTTCGGCTGCGCCTGCATGGTGAACACGAGCTCCCCGCCTGCGACGATTTCCTCGTGCCGCAGGAACACGCGTGCCAGCGGCTTGCCGTTGAGCGTCACCGCGCCGACGTACGGATGCGCCGCATCGAGGCCGTGCGCGATCACGGTGAAGCTGCGGCCACCGGGCAGGTGCAGCGTGACGCGCTCGAGGAATGGCCGGCCGATGATGTACTCGTTGCTCGCCGGCGTCACCGGGTAGAACCCGAGCGCGGTGAAGATGTACCAGGCCGACATCTGTCCCAGGTCATCGTTGCCCACCAGGCCATCCGGGCGCGGCGCGTACTGGCTCGACATGATCGTGGCGAGGCGCGCCTGGGTGCGCCACGGTTGCCCGGCTGCCGCGTACAGGTAGGCCACGTGGTGGCTCGGCTCGTTGCCGTGCGCATACCAGCCGATGAGACCGGTGATGTCCTCCATGTGGGCGAACGCCTTCGGGTCGATCTTGGCGTCGAACACCTGATCGAGCTGCGCCAGCAGCTGCTGCGCACCGCCGTGCGCCGTGACGAGGCCCGCCACGTCCTGCGGCACGTACCAGGAGTACTGCCAGGCGTTGCCCTCGGTGTAGTCCGAGCCGTAGCCGCTGGCGGCCGGGTCGAAGGGCGTGCGGAAGGCGCCGTCGCGCTGGCGCGCGCGCATGAAGCCAGTGGCCGGGTCGTAGGCGTTGCGCCAGTTCCCGGCGCGCGCGAAGAACTGCGCGGCGACGTCGCTGCGTCCCATGGCCTGTGCCATGCGCGCGATGGTCCAGTCATCGAAGGCGTACTCGAGGGTCTTGGAGGCCGCCTCGCCCTCCTCGTCGATCGGCACGTAGCCAAGCTGCATGTAGGGGCCGAGTCCCGCGTAGGGGGCGTAGGTGGCGGTCGCGACCATGGCCCTGAGCGCTGCATCCGCGTCGTAGCCGCGGATGCCCTTCATGTAGGCATCGGCAATCACCGCCACCGCGTGGTAGCCGATCATGCACCAGGTCTCCTGGCCCTGGAACGCCCACACGGGGAGCATCCCGTACGGGCTCACCTGCTGTGCGGCCACGAGCGAGCGCACGATGTCCTCGCTGCGCCCGGGCGGCTGCACCAGGGTGAGCAGCGGATGCAGCGCCCGGTAGGTGTCCCACAGTGAGTAGGTCGAGTAGTTGGTGAAGCCCTCCGCTGCGTGCACGGCGTTGTCGGGACCGCGGTAGCGGCGGTCCGCGTCCATGAACAGGCTCGGCGCCATGAGCGCGTGGTAGAGCGAGGTGTAGAAGTTGCGGCGCAGCGGCTCGCTCGCCTGCACCTCGAACACCCCGAGCGCCTGCTCCCAGCTCGCGCGCGCGGCGGCGCGCACGGCCTCGAAGTCCCAGCCGGGCATGTCGGCATCGAGGTTGGCGATGGCGTTCTCCTCGCTCACCGGCGAGATCGCCACCTTCGCCACGAGCGTGCCGCCGGCGGCGGCCGGGAAGTCGAACGCCGCGACCAGCGCGCGGCCCTCGATCTGGGCGCGCTCACGCGGATGCCCGTCCGCGGGTGGCGGGAAGCCCCTGTAGGGGATGTCGCCCTCCGTGTTGCGCAGCTCGTGCCCGCCGATGGGCGCGGAGAAGCGCACTGCGAAGTACAGCTGCCTTGCCGGGGCCCAGCCGCGCGTTTCGCGAAAGCCGGTCACCGTGCCGTCGGCCCTCAGGCGCAGGCGCGACCACAGCACCTTGCCCGGGTAGTCGTAGAGGCTGGTGCGCAGGTCGATGAGCACGTGCGCCGCGCGCCCGGCCGGGAAGCTGTAGCGGTGCACGCCGACGCGCGCCGCGGCGGTGAGCTCGGCCCGGACGCCGTAGTCATCGAGGGTGACGGCGTAGTAACCCGGCTGCGCGCTCTCGGTGGCGTGGCTGAAGCGCGAGGTGTAGCCGCTGCCGGGCTTGTCCACCTCGCCGCGCTCGAAGCGCACTTCGCCCGCGATCGGCATGAGGAGCACGTCGCCGAGGTCCGAGTGCCCGGTGCCGGAGAAGTGGGTGTGCGAGAAGCCGACGATGGTGTGGTCCTCGTAGCGGTAGCCGGCCGCCCAGCCGTAGGCCTCCTTGCGCGGCTTGATCTGCGTGTCGGGACTCAGCTGGATCATGCCAAAGGGCACCACCGCCCCCGGGAAGGTGTGCCCGTCCCCTCCCGTGCCGATGAAGGGATCGACCGCGGCGTACGCTGCGGCCGCACCCGGGTCCGCCGCGGCGGCGCCGCAGGCGCCGAGCAGTGCGCCGCAGGTGATGGCGGGGAGTAAGCGCCGCCGAGTGGTGCGTGCGTTCATCCGTGACCTTTCGGGGGCGGGTGCTTGTGCCGCGGCGGATGCTTTATTGTGCCGCAACCCAACGCCTGCGGAACCCTCGTGCGCGCCCCACCTTCCTCCTGGCTCCTGATCGCCTGCCTCGCCGCTGCCGTGAGCGCCCCCGCGGCGGCCGCGCCCGCGGCGTTCGACGACGCCCACAGCGCCGCGCTGGCCGCCGAGGTGAGGGGCGAGTTCCTGCACGCCTGGCGCGGCTACCGCGAGTACGCCTGGGGGCACGATGCCCTGCAGCCGCTGAGCCGCACGCCGAAGGACTGGTACGGCGTGTCGCTCCTCATGACCCCGGTCGATGCCCTGGACACGCTGCTGCTCATGGGGCTCAGGCGCGAGGCGCACGACGCGCGCGAGCTCATCGCCAGGCGGCTCTCGTTCGATCAGGACATCGAGGTCAAGCACTTCGAGATCGTGATCCGCCTCCTCGGGGGGCTCTTGTCCTCCTACCAGATGACCGGCGACCGGCGGCTGCTTGCGCTGGCTGACGACCTCGGGCGGCGGCTGCTGCCGGCCTTTGACTCCCCGACCGGGCTGCCCTACGTGTACGTCAACCTGCGCACCGGCGCGACGCGCGGCACCATCAGCAATCCGGCGGAAGCGGCCCTCATCCTCGAGTACGGCACGCTCGCCAGGCTCACCGGCAAGCCCGTGTACCTCGAGCGCGCCAGGCGCGCGCTGCGCGCCGTGTACGCGCGCCGCTCCAGGCTCGACCTCGTGGGCGAGCGCTTCGATGTCGAGAGCGGCGCCTGGACCAACACCCGCAGCCACGTCGGGGCGCGCATCGACTCCTACTACGAGTACCTGTGGAAGTGCTGGCGGCTGTTCGGCGACACCGAGTGCCGCGACATGTGGGACACCTCCAGCGCCGCCGCGCTGCGCTACTACCCGCAGGAGGTCGCAGGCACGCTCTGGTACGGCCAGGCCGACATGAATTCCGGGGCCCGCGTGGCGAGTGAGTACGGCGCGCTCGATGCCTTCTTCCCCGGCCTGCTCGCTTACTCCGGTCACCTCGAGGAGGCGCAGCGCCTGCACGCCGCCTCGGTGCAGATGTGGCGTGTCGCGGGCATCGAGCCTGAGACTTACGACTTTCGCGCGCAGCGCATCACCGACGCCGCCTACCCGCTGCGCCCGGAGATCATCGAGTCGACCTGGTACCTGTACCGCATGACCCACGACCCGCACTACCGCCTCCTCGGGGAGGAGCTGTTCCGCGACTTCAGGCGCTACTGCAGGAGCGCCGCAGGCTATGCCGCGCTGAGTGACGTGCGCACCAAGGAACAGGCCGACGACATGGAGAGCTTCGTGCTCGCCGAGACCTTCAAGTACTTCTACCTGTTGTTTGCCCCCGCAGCGACGCTCGACCCGCAGGCCGTGGTGCTGAACACCGAGGCACACCCGCTGCGCGCAACCTGGCGGCCCCGCTGAGCGGCTGCGCGGCACGGAAAACCACGCCGCAGCTGTGCTAACGTCGCCCCGCTCAAGGCACCGCAATCCCCATGGCCGCCACCACCCCCGAACTGCCGCTGACGCCGACACCGAGCGAGGCCCCCCTGGGGGCGCGCCTGCTGCGGCGCGCGAGCGAGTACGCGCAGCTCATGCGCCTCGACCGCCCCATCGGCACGTGGCTGCTCCTGTGGCCGGCGCTGTGGGCGCTGTGGGTCGCGGGCGCCGGCCGCCCCGAGCCGCGCGTGCTCATCGTGTTCGTGCTCGGGGTGTTCGTGATGCGCGCCGCCGGCTGCGTCATCAACGACTTCGCCGACCGCGACATCGACCCGCACATCCGCCGCACGCGCGACCGGCCGCTGGCAGCGCGCCGGGTCTCCCCGCGCGAGGCGCTGGTGCTGTTCGGCATCCTCAACCTCGTGGCGCTCTACCTCGTCACGCGCCTCGACCCCTTCACCATCAAGCTCGCCGTCGTCGGGGCGGCGCTCACGGTCTCCTACCCCTTCCTCAAGCGCTTCTTCCCGCTGCCGCAGCTGTACCTCGGCATCTCCTTCGGCGGCTGGAGCGTGCTCATGGCCTTCGCCGCGCAAAGCGGCGCGCTGCCGCGCGTCGCCTGGGTGCTGTATGTCGCGGCGGTGCTGTGGGCGGCGATCTACGACACCGTCTACGCCATGGTGGACCGCGAGGATGACCTCAAGATCGGGGTGCGCTCGAGCGCCATCCTGTTCGCCGACATGGACCGCTTCCTGATCGGCGTGATGCAGGTGATGATGATCTACGCGCTCACCCTCGTCGGGCACAACATGGAGTTCGGCGACTGGTACTACGCGGGCGTCGCGGCGGCCGCGCTGCTGTTCCTGTGGCAACAATGGCTGATCCGCAGGCGCGAGCCGGCGGGGTGCCTGCGGGCCTTCCTCAACAACCAGTACGTCGGCCTCGTCATCTTCGTCGGCATCCTGCTGCAGTACACGTACGCGCCTTGAACCCCTGGAAGAACCGTCCGTTCGCGGCGCGCCTGGGGTGCGCGCTGCGCGGGTTCGCGCACGCGCTCGGCACCGAGCGCAGCCTCAGGGTGCAGGTCCTCATCCTCGCCGCGGTGCTGGCGGCGCTCCTTGAGCTGCGGCCCGGGGCCCTGTGGTGGGCGCTGGTGCTTTCCAGCAGCGCCACGGTGCTGGGGTGCGAGCTCCTCAACAGCGCCCTCGAGCAGCTCGCCGACGCCCTGCACCCGGGCGCGAGCGAGGCGATCGCGCGGGTGAAGGACTGTGCCGCGGCCGCGGTGCTCATCGCCTCCCTCGGCGCGGTGGCCGTGGCGGTGGCGCTCACCCTGCACCTGACGGGGTGGGCGGGATGATCGGGCGGTAATTGTCGACTTTTGGGACGCCCCGACGTTGACACGAGGGGCGGCGTACGGGCATGGTCCTGCGCGCGGAGCACCCCTCGCCCCGCATCCTCACGGGGGTATGAGAGATGAGCCCAGCGACTGTGCCGACGATCCGCCACGACTGGTCCCGCGAGGAGGTCGAGGCGCTCTACCGCGCGCCCTTCATGGACCTGGTCTTCACGGCGCAGGCCACGCACCGCGCCCACCACGAGCCGAACACGGTCCAGATGAGCACGCTCCTGTCGATCAAGACCGGGGCGTGCCCGGAGGACTGCGCCTACTGCCCGCAGAGCGTGCGCTACGACACCGGCATCGAGGCGCAGGCGCTGATGGCGGTCGAGGAGGTGCGCAGCGCGGCCACGCGCGCCAGGGCAGCCGGCGCCACGCGCTTCTGCATGGGCGCGGCCTACCGCTCGCCCAAGGCGCGCGACCTTGCGGTCATCGCCGAGATGGTGCGGGCGGTGCGCGAGCTCGGGCTCGAGACCTGCGCCACGCTCGGGATGCTCGAGCCTGCGCAGGCGCAGCAGCTCAAGGAAGCAGGCCTCGACTACTACAACCACAACCTCGACACCTCCGCGGAGTTCTACGACAAGATCATCAGCACGCGCACCTACCAGGACCGTCTCGACACCCTGAGCGCGGTGCGCGGCGCCGGCATCAAGGTGTGCTGCGGCGGCATCGTGGGACTGGGTGAGTCGGGCGCCGACCGCGCCGAGCTGCTGCGCACGCTGGCTAATCTCCCCGAGCATCCCGAGAGCGTGCCCATCAACCAGCTGGTAAAGGTCCCCGGCACGCCGCTTGCGGGGGCAGGCGAGGTCGATCCTTTCGACTTCGTGCGCAGCATCGCGCTGGCGCGCATCCTCATGCCGCGCGCGCACGTGCGGCTGTCCGCAGGGCGCGAGGCCATGAGCGATGAGCTGCAGGCGCTGTGCTTCCTCGCCGGCGCCAACTCGATCTTCTACGGCGAGAAGCTCCTCACCACCGGCAACCCGGACGTCGCGCGCGACCGCGAGCTGTTCGCGCGCCTGGGCCTCAGCGCCGAGCGCGCACCCGATCCCACCCCGCCAGCCGCGCCGCGCCCCGCGGCCACCGCGGCAGCGGCCGCGGCGGCCGCTGCCTAGGCTGCCTTGCAAGGCGCGGCGGCCAAGCGCGGCGTGCCGGCCCTGCGGGCCGCGCTGGCGCACTTGAGCGCTGCGCAGCTGACGCGCGAGCGCCTCACGGTCCTCGGCTTTGGCGCCGAGGGTGAGCGCTCGCTGCGCACAGCGGCCGGCACGCTCGTGGACTTCAGCAGCAACGACTACCTCGGCCTCGCGCGCCACCCGGCCCTCGCCGAGGCGATGGCGCGCAGCGCGGGCGTGCGCGGCGCCGGCAGCGGCGCCTCGCACCTGATCACCGGCCACGGCGCCGAGCACGCCGCCCTGGAGGCGGAGCTCGCCGACTTCACGCAGCGGGAGCGGGCGCTGCTTTTCTGCAGTGGCTACATGGCCAACCTCGCCGTGATGAGCGCCTTCGCCGCCCGCGGCGAGCGGGTGCTGCTCGATCGCCTGAGCCACGCCTCCCTCATCGATGGGGCGCGCCTCTCGGGGGCGCGGCTGCAGCGCTATGCGCACGCCGATGCCGGCGCCTGCGGGCGCCTCGCGGCGCAGGAGGGCGCAGCGGCTGCGCTCATCGCCACCGACGGTGTCTTCAGCATGGACGGGGACCTGGCCCCGGTGCGGGAACTGGCGCTGATCGCGCGCACCCGCGACGCCTGGCTTGCCGTCGATGACGCCCATGGGCTTGGCGTCGTGGGCGAGGGCGGCCGCGGCACCCTGGAACTGGCCGGCCTCGGAAGCGCCGAGGTGCCGCTCCTCATCGGCACGCTCGGCAAGGCCTTCGGCTCCTTTGGTGCCTTCGTCGCCGGCAGCGCCGAGGTGATCGAGTTCCTGATGCAGAAGGCGCGCACCTACATCTACACCACCGCGCTCCCGCAGCCGGTGGCCGCCGCCACCCGCGCCGCCCTCAGGCTCGTGCGCGCGGAAGGCTGGCGCCGCGAGCAACTTGCCGCCAACGTCGCCTGCTTCCGCAGGCTCGCTGCCGCCGCCGGGCTCACCCTGCTGCCCTCGGCCACCCCCATCCAGCCGCTGCTGCTCGGCAGTGCCGCCGCAGCGCTCGCGGCACAGGAACTGCTGGCGCGTGCCGGCTACCGCGTGGTGGCGATCCGCCCTCCCACCGTGCCTGCCGCGGGCGCGCGGCTGCGCATCGCGCTCGCCGCCACGCACACGCAGGCGGAGATCGCCGGGCTCATCGATGCCCTGGCGCAGCTGCGCCCGCCGGCGGGGAGCCCTTAGGTTGGGCGCCCTGCACTACGAGATCCACGGCCGCGGGCGCGACCTGGTGCTGCTGCACGGCTGGAGCCTGAACCTGCACGTGTTCGATGAGCTCACCGCCGAGCTGGCGCGGCGCTTCCGCGTCATCGCCATCGACCTGCCCGGGCACGGCGGCAGCGACTGGGACGCGAGCGCCAGCACGCCCGCGGCGCACTCCTGGCGCGTGCACGAGACCCTCGCCCCGCTCACGGAACGCTACACCCTCCTCGGCTGGTCGCTCGGGGGCCAGTATCGCCCTCGACCTCGCCGCCGCCATGCCGGCGGGCATCGAGCGACTGGCGCTGGTGAGCACCACGCCGCGCTTCCTCGCCGCCCCGGGCTGGCCGTACGGCACCGCGCCCGCACTCCTCGCCAAGCTCGCCGAGCGGCTCGGCCAGGAGGAGGCGTTGGCGCTCGATGACTTCATGCGGCTGCAGGTGCGGGGCAACACGCCGCGCACCGCCGCGCGCGTGCTCAGGACGCTGCGCGCGGCGCGCAAGGCCGGCGCCGCCCGCCCCGATGCGCTCGCCCATGGCCTCGAGCGGCTGCGCAACGCCGACCTGCGCCCGGCGCTGTCCATGGTGCGCGTGCCGACGCTCGTGATCGCCGGCAGCCACGACCGCATCGTGCGCCCGGCCGCCTCGCAGGCGCTCGCGGCTCTGGCCGATGCGCGCTACGTCGAGTTCAAGGCCGCCGCGCACGTGCCGTTCGTCTCGCACCCGAAGCGCTTCGCCGAAGTGGTGACGGAGTTCGTGCGTGGCTGAGGAGGGCGCGCAATTCCGCCTCGACCGCGGCGGCGTGCGGGCAGCCTTCGACCGCGCCGGTGCAAGCTACGAGTCGGCCGCACAGCTGCAGGCGCGCGTCGCGCAGGAACTGCTCACCCGCCTCGAGAGCTTCCGCTTCGAGCCCGCCGTGCTGCTCGACCTGGGTGCGGGCACCGGGCGCGTGACCGCGCAGCTCAAGCGCCGCTACCCGCGCGCGCAGGTGCTGGCACTCGACCTGTCGCTCGGCATGCTGCGCCAGGCCCGGCGCAACCAGCGGCTGTGGCGGCGCTTCGCGCGCGTGTGTGCGGATGCGCAGGCGCTGCCCCTGAAGAGCGGCAGCGTCGACCTCGTGTTCTCGAGCCTCATGCTGCAGTGGTGCGAGCCCCTCGACGCTGCGCTCGGCGAGGTGCGCCGCGTGCTCAAGGGCGAGGGCTTCTTCGCCTTCAGCACCTTCGGTCCGGCGACGCTGCAGGAGCTGCGGCGCGCCTGGGCGGCCGCGGATGACTACAACCACGTGAACCACTTCATCGACGTGCACGACGTCGGGGATGCGCTGGTACGCGCAGGCTTCGCCGAGCCGGTGCTGGACGTGGACCGCATCGAGCTCGGCTACCCGGATGCGCTGTCGCTCATGCGGGACCTGAAGGCGATCGGCGCCCACAACGTCACCGCCGGGCGCCCCCGCACGCTGCTCGGCCGCGCGCACCTGAAGCGCATGCAGGCCGCCTACGAGGGCGAGCGCGCGCACGGGGTGCTGCCGGCCACTTATGAGGTGATCTATGGGGCGAGCTGGGGAAGCAGGGGCCGCCTCGCGGCACCCCTCAGCGCGGGCGAAGCCCACATCGCGCCTGGCTCGATCGGGCGGCACGCCCGATGAGCGCCGGCGGCCTGTTCGTCACCGGCACCGATACCGGGGTGGGCAAGACCCTCATCGCCTGTGGACTGACGCGCGCCCTGGTCGCACTGGGGCTCAAGGTCGCGGTGCTCAAGCCCGTGGCCTCGGGCTCCCTGCGCACGCCCCAGGGCCTGCGGAACGAGGACGCCCTCAATCTCGCCGCCTGCGCCAACCTCGGCCAGACCTACGAGGAAGTGAACCGATATTGCTTCGAACCACCAATATCGCCGCATATCGCCGCAGATGAGGCTAATATCCGCATAGATACAGGCCTGATCGCGGGCGACTTCACCACACTCGCCTCCCGGTCGGACTGGGTGGTGGCCGAAGGGGCGGGCGGCTGGCTCGCCCCGATAGGACCGCGCGAGACCATGGCGGACCTGGCCGCCGCGCTGCCGGCCCAGGTGCTCCTGGTCGTGGGCCTGCGGCTCGGGTGCCTGAACCACGCCGCCCTCACGCGTGCCGCGATCCGCGAGCGCGGCATGGCCTGCGCCGGGTGGATCGCGAGTGCGCTCGACCCGCACTTCGCCCGCGCGCAGGAGAACCTCGCAACGCTGGAACGCTCGCTCGGGGAGCCGCCGCTGGAGCTCGTGCCCTACCAGGGGCCGGGTGCGCCGCCGCTGGTGCTGGCGCAGGCCGCCGCGCAGCTCACACAGCGCGGGCTTAAGCACCTGAGGCGCCTTGAATAAAAGTCTGCCCCCGCTACCATCGGTGCGGTGGCGCCGCTTTGCATCGAGATCCGGCCGAACTGCGCGCTGAGCGTGCGCGGGGCGCAGCTGTTCTTCGCATTCGCCTGCGTGGCGCCGCTGTCGATCGCCACCTTCCTCGCCTGGCACGGCTTCTGGCCGGTGCTGCCATTTGCGGGCCTCGAGCTCGCGGTCCTCGGCTGGGCGCTGCACGGCTCGCTCGAGCGTCGGCACTACCGCCAGAGCATCACCGTCACCGAGGAGCAGGTGAGCATTGAATCGCGCCGCAGGGGTACCGCCGAACAGGTTGTTTTCCCTCGGCATTGGGCACGGGTTAAACTGCGCCGCCCCGCCGCACGGCTGCACCCGAGCCGGCTCGTCATCGAGTCGCATGGCCGCCAGTGTGAGCTGGGGAGCTTCCTCACGGAAGAAGAACGGCGTGGACTGGCGCTGCGGCTGCAGCGCCTCATCGGGCGCACCAGTGAGTCGCCCGCCTGGCCGTGACTTCATCCGGCAACGCGGGGAAGCAAAGGGTCGGCATTTTTTGAGGTTGCGCGCATCGCGTACGCCACGCGGCGCGCGCTGTAAGGCACAGGTTCACGATGATCCGAAGAAGACTCGCCACTTCCGCCCTGGCCGCGCTCGCAACGGCCGGCACCCTCGTCGCGCAGGCCGACTCGGGCTGGGGGCTGCTCAACATGACCCCCGGGGTCACGGACATGAGCCGCAACATCTACCAGCTGCACATGAAGATCTTCTGGATCTGCGTGATCATCGCGGTGGCGGTGTTCGGCGTCATGATCTATTCGCTGGTGAAGTTCCGGAAGTCGCAGGGCGCGATCCCGGACGTGACGCTGGTGCACAACACCAAGGTGGAGTTCATCTGGACCGTGGTGCCCGTGATCATCCTCGTGGTGATGGCGGTGCCGGCGGCCAAGACGCTGGTGGAGATCGAGGACACCACCAAGAGCGAGATCACCATCAAGGTGACGGGCTTCCAGTGGGGCTGGAACTACGACTACCTCGATGACGGGGTGGCCTACTACTCGCACCTGGACCGCGCCAGCGACCGCGCGCGCGAGCTGTCCTCGGGGATCGACCCCAACACCGTCGAGCACTACCTGCTGAACGTCGACCACCCGCTGGTGGTGCCGGTGAACACCAAGGTACGCCTGCTCATCACCGGGGCCGACGTCATCCACTCCTGGTGGGTGCCGGCCTTCGGGGTGAAGAAGGATGCGATCCCGGGCTTCGTGAACGAGGCCTGGTTCAAGGTCGATGCCGACAAGCCCGGGCTCTACCGCGGCCAGTGCGCGGAGCTGTGCGGACGCGACCACGGCTTCATGCCGATCGTGGTCGACGCGCGCTCCAAGGAAGACTTCGCGGCGTGGCTGAAGCAGAAGGCCGCCGAGCAGAAGCAGGCGGCGGCTGCGGCGACGCCGGCGGCCCCGCAGGCGGCCGTGACGCCCGCCACCGCCCCGACCGCGCCCTGATACCCCAATACGTTAAGACCTCAGAGAAGCACCCATGGCCGACGCGCACGTACACGACGCCACCCACGACGACCACGACCACAAGCCGCACGGCTGGCGGCGCTGGGTGTTCGCGACCAACCACAAGGACATCGGCACGATGTACCTGATCTTCGCCTGCACGATGTTCTTCATCGGCGGGGCGATGGCCATGGTGATCCGCCTGGAGCTGTTCCGCCCGGGCATGCAGTGGGTGGACCCGCAGCTCTTTAACTCCATGACCACGATGCACGCGCTCATCATGATCTTCGGCGCGGTCATGCCGGCATGGACGGGACTCGCCAACTGGATGATCCCGATGCAGGTCGGGGCGCCGGACATGGCGCTGCCGCGCCTGAACAACTTCAGCTTCTGGATCCTGCCCTTCGCCTTCACGCTGCTGCTGTCGTCGCTGTTCGTGCCGGGCGGCGCGCCGGCCGGCGGCTGGACCATGTACCCGCCGCTGGTGCTGCAGAACGGCGCCTCCTTCCCGATGCTGATCTTCGCCATCCACATGATGGGTGCCTCCTCGATCCTCGGCGCCATCAACGTGGTCGTCACCATCATGAACATGCGCGCCCCGGGGATGACGCTCTTGCGCATGCCGCTCTTCGTGTGGACCTGGCTGATCACCGCGTACCTTCTGATCGCGGTGATGCCGGTGCTCGCCGGTGCGGTGACGATGCTGCTCACCGACCACTTCTTCGGCACCACCTTCTTCACCGCCGCCGGCGGCGGCGACCCGGTGATGTTCCAGCACATCTTCTGGTTCTTCGGCCACCCGGAGGTCTACATCCTCATCCTGCCGGCCTTCGGCATCGTCTCCGAGATCATCCCGACCTTCTCGAGGAAGCCGCTGTTCGGCTACGAGGCCATGGTGTACGCGGTGGCCTCCATCGCCTTCCTGTCCTTCATCGTGTGGGCGCACCACATGTTCACCGTCGGCATGCCGCTCGCCGCGCAGCTGTTCTTCATGCTCTCGACCATGCTGATCGCCGTGCCCACGGGCGTTAAGGTGTTCAACTGGACCGCGACCATGTGGAAGGGCTCGCTGTCGTTCGAGCCGCCGATGCTGTTCGCGCTGGCGTTCCTGTTCCTGTTCTCGATCGGCGGCTTCTCGGGCCTGATGCTGGCGATCGTGCCGGCCGACTACCAGTACCAGGACACCTACTTCGTGGTGGCGCACTTCCACTACGTGCTGGTGCCCGGGGCCATCTTCGGCATCATGGCCGGCGTCTACTACTGGCTGCCCAAGTGGGTCGGCAAGATGTACGACCAGACGCTCGCCAAGTGGCACTTCTGGCTCTCGACCATCTTCGTGAACGTGCTGTTCTTCCCGCAGCACTTCCTCGGTCTTGCCGGCATGCCGCGCCGCATCCCCGACTACGCCGTGCAGTTCACCGACTGGAACATGGTGTCCTCGATCGGCGGCTTCGGCTTCGGGCTCTCGCAGCTGCTGTTCCCCTACATCATCTGGAAGTGCGTGCGCTCGGGCACGCCGATCGGCAACCGTGCCTGGGAAGGCGCGCACGGCCTCGAGTGGGAGCTGCCCTCGCCGGCGCCGTATCACTCCTGGACCGAGGCGCCCTCGGATGCCCTGATCGCCAAGGGGGCTGCGCACTGATGGCGGCCGTGCTCCCCGACGCAGCCGATGCCGGCGCCCGGCGCCGCCGCGTGCGCAACAGCGCGATCCTGTTCTCGCTGATTGCGGCCGGCTTCTACCTCGGCTTCATCGTGATGGTCCTGGTGCGCGCCGCCAAATGAGCGACACCCGGCGCGCCAACCGCAACATGACCCTGAAGCTGCTCGCCTTCGCGGCGGGCGCCTTCGGGTTCGGCTTTGCGCTGGTGCCGCTCTACAACGTGCTGTGCTCGGTCACCGGCTACGGCGACCAGACGAAGCTGCTGCAGAAGGTGCAGGCCATCGAGCACCCGGACGTGAACCGCACCATCACGGTGGAGTTCCTGGCGGACGTCGCCAGCAACGGCGAGTGGGAGTTCAGGCCGCTCAAGCGCACCATCCAGGTGCACCCGGGGCAGCTGTACACGGCGGAGTTCTTCGCGAGGAACCTCACCGGGCGCGACACCATGGCGCAGGCGGTGCCCAACATCGCCCCCTCCGAGACGGCCGCCTACTTCCACAAGACCGAATGCTTCTGCTTCTCGCCGCAGCACTTCAAGCTCGACGAGGGCCGCAACATGCCGGTGCGCTTCATCATCGATCCGGCGCTGCCCGCGCACATCGACATGATCACGCTGGCCTACACCTTCTACGACGAATCCTCGCGCGTCACGAGCGCGCGCTAGCACACCTCAAGGTCTCCTCCAGAAAGTCTTACCGACATGGCGAACGCACCCACGACCGACGGCAGCACCCCGTACTACATCCCGCACAACAGCCCCTGGCCGATCGTAGGGTCGGTGGCGCTGTTCACCACCATGCTGGGTGCCATCTCCTACCTGAACGACTGGGGTCCCGGGGCGGTGTTCATCCCCGGCGCCATCCTCATGGCGATCATGTTCTTCGGCTGGTTCCGCGTGGTGATCGACGAGAACCAGGCGCACATCTACAACCTGCAGGTCGACAAGAGCTTCCGCATGGGGATGATGTGGTTCATCTTCTCCGAGGTGATGTTCTTCGCCGCCTTCTTCGGCGCGCTGTTCTACGCGCGCGTGCTGTCGGTGCCGTGGCTCGGGGGCGAGGGCGTCAAGGTCTTCACCAACTACATCCTCTGGCCGCACTTCGAGGCCGGCTGGCCCACCAACGGCCCCGCCCACGTCGGCGGCAACGATGGCACCTTCAGCACCATCCCGGCGATCGGCATCCCGATGCTGAACACGGCGATCCTGCTCACCAGCGGCGTCACCGTCACCATCGCGCACCACGCGCTGCGCGCCAACCAGCGCGGCAAGCTGGCGCTGTTCCTCGCCCTCACCTTCCTCCTCGGCTTCACCTTCGTCGGCTTCCAGGCCCACGAGTACGGCGAGGCCTACAAGGACCTCGGCCTGCGCCTCTCGACCGGCATCTACGGCTCGACCTTCTTCATGCTCACCGGCTTCCACGGCCTGCACGTGACGATCGGCGCGATCATGCTGCTCGTCATCTGGCTGCGGGTGCTGCGCGGGCACTTCACGCCCCAGCGTCACTTCGCGTTCGAGGCGGTTGCCTGGTACTGGCACTTCGTCGACGTGGTGTGGCTTGGCCTGTTCATCTTCGTCTACTGGCTGTAGCACGAAGGACGCCGCGGCGGCGCCGGGGCGCGGTGCTAGCCGCCGAAGGCGTGCGGCGCGATCCAGCCCTGGTGCCAGGCCAGGATCAGGAGCAGGAACAGCGCGACCGAGAGGCTGATGCGCACGGTGAGGGCGCGCCCGAACTTGGCGGAGTCCTCCTCGCCGCGCCCCCGCGACAGATGAAAGAGACCGGAAGCCAGGCTGAGAAGAATCCCTGCCAGGCACACGAGCACCAGCACCCAGATGAGCGATCGCATGGCGGTGAGTGTAGCGCGCGCCGGCGCGCCGGGTACTTCGCGTGAGGCGCGGACTCGCCGCCCGGCTCGGCTTCGCGCTGCTGAGTATCGGCGCGGCGCTGCTGTGCGTGCGGCTCGGCTTCTGGCAGTGGCAGCGCGGCAGCGCGCGCGAGGCGCAGGCGCAGCACTTCGCCGCGGGTGCCGCGACGCTGGTGCCGCTCGGCAGCGCGGCCGTGGCGACGCTCCCGCTCTACCAGCACGTGAGCGTGGCGGGTACGCTCGATGGCGCGCACCAGTTCCTGCTCGACAACCGCTCCTTGGCCGGGCGCGCAGGATACGAGGTGCTCACGCCCCTGAAGCGCGCCGCGGGTGCCACGCTCCTCGTGGACCGCGGCTGGGTGCCCTTCAGCGGTACGCGGCGGGTGCTGCCGGACGTGCACCTGGAAGGCCCAGGCGCTGCCACCCTCACCGGGGTGCTGGCAGATCTGCCGAGCGCCGGACTTGCCCTCGGACGCGCACCGCCCGCGGGGCAGTGGCCGAAGGTCACCTCCTTCCCCGACATGAAGCAACTCGAGGCTGCGCTCGGGGAGCCGCTCGAGATGCGCATCCTGTGGCTGGACCCGCAGGCACCGGGGGGCTACGTGCGCGACTGGCACGCGCCGGGCATGTCGCCACTGCGGCACTACAGCTACGCCATCCAGTGGTGGTGCTTCGCAGCACTGGCACTGCTCACGTGGACGGTGGTGACGGTGCGCGGGCTGAGGCGGGGTAGGGCGTAATGGAAACCGAAAGCATCGATCCTGGCCTGCGGGCCCGCAACCTGCGCACGCTGGCGCTGCTCGCGAGCCTCTTCCTCGTGCCCCTGGCGCTCGCCTTCTGCACCTACTACGGCAGCGCCTGGCGGCCGGGTCGCACGGTCAACCACGGCGTGCTCATCACCCCCGCGCGCCCATTGCCCGCGACCGCCCTGGCGCCCCTGGCAGGGGCTGGCGCTGCGGCGGCGCCGGCCGAGCTGCTGCGCGGGCAGTGGTCGCTCGTTTACGTGGGCCGCGGCGCCTGCGATGCGCAGTGCCGGCAGGCGCTGTTCGTCATGCGCTCCGCGCGCCTCGCCCTCAACAGCGACATGGGCCGCGTCGCGCAGGTGTTCCTGGTGGTCGGGGAGTGCTGCGCGGCGAACCTCGCGCAGCAATACCCGGGCGTGCACCTGCTCGACGCCCGTGGCGGGGACGCCGCGGCGGCGCTGCTGCGCGAGTTCCCCGAAGACGAACGTGCGCACACACTGTTCGTGGTCGACCCGCTCGGCAATCTCATGATGCGCTACGATGCCCGCGAGAACTCGCGCGGCCTGCTCGAGGACCTGCAGAAGCTGCTGCGCCTCTCGCACATCGGCTGACGCGGGCGCAGCGCCAGGCTTCCGAAAGAACCCGCCATGCCGCTAGCCCGCTGGATGCGCCGCCTCGCGATCACCGGAGTGATCGTGTGCTTCATCGTGGTGGTGCTCGGCGCCTACGTCAGGCTCACCGCCGCCGGGCTCGGCTGCCCGGACTGGCCGGGCTGCTACGGGCAGCTCACCCCGAGCGCCGCCGAACACGACCTCGGCGCGCAGGCCGCCTACAGCCGCCCCCTCGACATGCCCAAGGCCTGGCACGAGATGATCCACCGCTACGCGGTGGGCACCTTGAGCCTCGTGGTGCTGGCCATCGTGGTACTCGCCATCCGCAGCCGCCGGGCGCGGCTCGTGAGCCTGCCCTTCGCGCTCGGGCTGCTCGCGGTCCTGCTGGTGCAGGCGCTGCTCGGCATGCTCACCGTCACCTGGCAGCTGAACCCCCTCATCGTGACGGCACACCTGCTGCTCGGGCTGACGACGCTCGCGCTCCTGTGGTGGCTGACGCTGTCGCTGCCGATGAGCTCCACCTGGGGGGCGAGCGCCCGCGGCGGCCCCGGGCACAGCATCTCCGGCGGCGCCGCCTCACCCTTCACCAGCGCCTGCCGCCTGGCACTGGTGGGCCTCGCGGCGCTGATCGTGCAGATCGCGCTCGGCGGCTGGACCAGCACCAACTACGCGGCCATCGCCTGCCCGGACTTTCCGACCTGCCAGGGCGCCTGGTGGCCCGCCACCGACTACCGCCACGCGTTCGTGCTCTGGCACGGGCTTGGCACCAATTACGATGGCGGGGTGCTGGCGAATCCTGCGCGCGTCGCGATCCACCTCACGCATCGTCTGGCGGCGCTCGTGGCCACCACGGCGCTGACCCTCGCGGCACTCTTCGTGCTGCGCCGGCGCGGCCTCGCCTCGGCGCGCAGCCGCGCCTGGGTGGTGCTCGCAGCGCTCGCCCTGCAGCTCACGATCGGCGTGACGATGGTGCTCAGGGGCTTCCCCTTGTGGCTGGCCACCGCGCACACCGCAGGGGCTGCGCTGCTGCTGCTCGCAACGCTCGCGCTGCTGCGCTCGCTCAGCGCGCGCTGAGCCCTCAGCCCTTCTTCGCCGCCGCGCTCTGCAGCAGGAAGAGCGGGTTCGGGGTGGGCTCGGCCACCTTGAAGAGCGTGTTGCGGTCGCGGTGCAGGAAGGGCTCGGCGCGGCCGCGCACGATCAGCATGGTGTCGAGCACGTAGCTCCAGCTGCCGTCGGGGTTGAACACCACCTCGATGCGGTAGGACTCGGTGCGGAAGGCATACTCGAGGAAGTCGTTGGAGCAGATGCCGTAGTTGGTGTCGCCGCGCTTGGCGGTGAGCACCAGCTCGGTGTCATCCGGGTGCGCGTGCCCGGAGGCGATCGCCACCTGCCCGCGCGGGATGGAGAGCGTCTGCAGCACCAGGCCGGTCGCCGGCTCCCACAGCCAGTAGCCGGTCTGGTCGTGGAAGGTGGAGTCCTCGTCGGAGGCGAGGATGCGGGTGTGGTAGCGCAGCCCGTAGAAGAGCTGCGGGCCGTTGGTCTGCGCATCGATCGGCAGCAGCTCGATGCGCTCGCTGAAGTCCTTGCGCTCCGGCCCCTCGGGCTTGGGGTTGATGTCCACCCCGACCTTCGATTCCCAGGTGCCTGCCAGGCGCCGGATGGGCCCGAGGTTCGAGAGCGTGTCGGCGCTCGGCTCCGGCTCGGTGAAGATGTCCTCGGGGAAGCTCATGGGGCACTCCGCAACGTCGTCTGTCTCTCAAGTTTAAGGCCGTCGCGTACGATCGTGGCAGGGCGACCTTCGGGCCTGCCCGATCTGTTAGGCTGCGCATCCCCCAACGACCGGTCTTGCGCTTTTTGCCGTGGCGACGACTCCGCATTATGCACCGGCTGCGCCGGCCTTCTGGCGGCGCTACCTGGAGCTGACCAAACCCAAGGTCGTCGCGCTCATCACCTTCACGGCGATCGTGGGCACGCTCCTGGCGAGCCCGGGACTGCCCCCGCTCGGGGCGCTGATCTGGGGCAACCTCGGGATCGCGCTCGCCGCCGGCTGCGCCGCCACCATCAACCACGTCCTCGACCGGCGCATCGATGAGCAGATGGCGCGCACCCGCGCCCGACCGCTGCCGACCGGCTCGCTCACCGAGACCAACGCCCTGGTGTTCGCAGCCGTGCTCGGGGTCACCTCGATGGCGCTGCTCGCCTTCCTCGTGAACCTGCTGACCGCGGTACTCACCTTCCTGTCCCTCATCGGCTATGCGGTCGTCTACACGGTGTGGCTGAAGCGCGCGACCTCGCAGAACATCGTCATCGGCGGCGCCGCGGGGGCGGCGCCCCCGGTGCTGGGGTGGGCGGCGGTCACCAACAGCGTCGACCCGAACGCGCTGCTGCTGTTCCTCATCATCTTCGTGTGGACGCCGCCGCACTTCTGGGCGCTTGCCATCGCGCGGCGCGACGAGTACGCGCGCGCCGGCATCCCGATGCTCCCGGTGACCCACGGGCTCGCCTACACGCGCCTGCAGGTGCTGCTCTACACCGTGCTGCTGACGCTCGTGACGCTGCTGCCCTACCTCACGCGCATGAGCGGCCTGATCTACCTCGTGGCGGCCCTCATCCTCAACACGGGCTTCATCTACTACGCCCTGGCACTGAAGATCACGGCGCGCGAGGAGCTGCCGATGCGGGTGTTCCGCTTCTCGGTCACCTACCTCATGTGGCTGTTCGCAGCGCTGCTCGTGGACCACTACCTGCCGGCGTTCCGCGGCAGCCCGTGACGCAGGCGTTCCCGCGGCACGGCCGCGCCCGCGGCCGCGATTGAAGCGCGCGCCGCGCGGATGGAAAATCGCCCCCCCGAGCACCCACGCCGCAGGCGGCCTTCGGCAGTCTTCATCAGGGGCCGCGAGAGGGGAGAGAGCCATGAGCCGCATCCACGCCAGCATCCCGGTCGTTCTCGGCAGCGCACTGATGGGCGCCCTCGGCACGCCCGCCGCGGCAACCCCGGTGAGTGTCGCGCCGGGTGACAGCGGCATCGCCGTGCCCACCTACTCTGCGACCGGCACGCCGAGCGTCATGGTGCTCGCCAACACCGGGGTGCAGAGCGCAACCCTCGATGGCATGACGGTGCAGTTCGAGGAGGTGGCCGTGCGCACCAGCCTAAATCCCGGTGGGGTGAGCTTCGGCTTCGACATCACCGCCTCCAACACCCCCTCGAGCCTTGCGGTGGCGCTGCCGGGCTTTGCCGGATTCAGCACCGCGGTCGAGTCGTGCGATCCGTTCGCGCTGAGCAACGCTGCGACCTGCGGGGCGGCCACCGGCACGGCGGCGCGCAGCAGCGGCACCGGGGACCTCCTCACGTTCAGCAGCCTCGGCACGACACCGGTCTCGATCCCGGGCGGCGGCACGCTCGCCCTCACCAATGTCTACGGTATCTTCACCAATGCGCCGTCCTTCGTGGATCCGAGCGTGACGGTCACCGATGACGGCACCGAGTTCAGCTTCCGCGGCATCGCGCCCTCAGGATCGGCCTCGGTGCCAGAGCCGGCAACGGCGGCGCTCCTGAGTCTCGGGCTCATCGGCACGGCACTCGCCCGGCGGCGCCGGCGCGGCGGCTGCGCCGCAGCCTAGCCCGGCAGGTCGAACAGCAGCACTTCCGCGGCACGGCCACCGTGCAGGTGCAGGCGCGCAGGCCCGCTGCTGCCTGCCCCGTCCCCGGCCTGAAGCACGGTGTCCCCGAGGGTGAGCGTGCCGCGTGCCAGGTGCACCCAGGCGCGCCGGCCGGCGGCCAGCTCGTAGGTCTGCTGCTCGGCGCCATCGAAGAGCCCGGCGTACACCTGCGCATCCTGGTTGAGCGTGACGGCGCCCAGCTGGCCGCCGCGCGCGGCGATGAGGCGCAGGCGGCCGCGCTTCTCGGCGTCGCTGAAGTGCTTCTGCTCGTAGCCGGGAGCCAGGCGCAAGGCCTCGGGCGTGATCCAGATCTGCAGCAGGTGCACCTCCTGGCTTCCCGGGTTGAACTCGCTGTGCACGACCCCGGTGCCGGCGCTCATGCGCTGCAGGTCCCCGGGCCGGATCAGCGAGCCATTGCCCATGGAGTCGCGGTGCTGCAGCTCGCCTGAAAGGATGTAGGTGAGGATCTCCATGTCACGGTGCCCGTGCTTGCCGAAGCCCTCGCCCGCGGCGACCCGGTCGTCGTTGATGACCCGCAGCGGCCCGTACTCGATCCACTGCGGGTCCTGGTACTCGCCGAAGGAGAAGGTGTGGTAGGTCTTGAGCCAGCCGTGATCGAAGTAGCCACGCTCGGCACTGCGGCGCACTTGCAGCATGGGGACACTCATCTGACGTCCTTGCCCGGTCGGGTCGGGGCAGTCTAGGGGGCCGCCGCGGGCGCCGCCACCGGGTCAGGTGCGGGTGTGCAGCATCTCCCAGGAGTACATCAGCTTGTCCTTGAGCAGCAGCATCCCGGCGGAGCGGTAGCTCGTGGCCGCGAGCTGCCCGAAGTGCTCCGAGCCGTAGTAACCGGAAGCCTCGCAGCCATAGACGGCGAGGATCGAGCTGCCGATGACCGCGAAGCGGCCCTGGATCTTGCCGAACATGGCGCTCTCGAAGCTCCAGCGCATGCTTTCCCCCGGCGCCCGCGGCGGCTCGATGAGATAGGCTTGCACGAAGTCTGTGGGCGGGGAGCCGAGTACCTTAAGCTTGCCCGACAGCAGCCAGCATTCCGGACGGTGGGCGATCTCGGTGCGCGCGTGCGCCTCCAGCGGTTCGCCATCGGCGCGCCAGAGCGTCCCTGTCCCGGACCAGACCGCCGGCTCGAACAGAAACGTGTGCTCCATGCGCCGATTATCGCGCGCGCGTAAGCTTTCGGGTACGTTGCCCGGAAACGACATAAACGGAAGGTGCCTATATGCTCACGGAACGTATCTGGTCAGGTAATTCGCTGCGTAACTTCTTCTACCTGATCGCCGATCCGGACAGCGGGGAGGCGCTCGCCGTCGACCCGCTCGACTGGCGCCTGGTGCTGGACGTGGCCAAGAGCCACGGCTGGACCATCAAGCAGATCCTCAACACCCACGAGCACGGCGACCACACCGGCGGCAACGTCGGCCTCAAGGACGCCACCGGCGCCAAGGTGCTGGCGCACGAGGGTGCGGCACCGAAGATCGGCACCGGCATCGACCGGGGACTGAAGAAGGGCGACGTGATCAAGGTGGGGCGCGTGGAACTGGAGTGCCTGGACACTCCGGGCCACACCATGACGCACGTATGCGTGCTCTCGCACACCGACCACCCGGCGCTCTTCTGCGGCGACACGCTCTTCAACGCCGGCGTCGGCAACTGCCACAACGGCGGGGACCCGCAGGTGCTCTACGACACGTTCGCGAGCCAGCTGGCGCGGCTGCCGGATGCGACGCGCGTCTACCCCGGCCACGACTACCTGGCGCGCAACCTCGAGTTCACGCTCGACCGCGAGCCCTCCAACAAGTCCGCGACCGAGTTCCTCGTCGAGGCCAAGGCGCACCAGGCGGCCGAATCCCCGGTGACGACCCTCGGGGAGGAGAAGCGCTTCAACACCTTCCTGCGCCTGCAGAACCCGGACGTCATCGCGCGGCTGCGCGAGAAGTTCCCGGACATCGGCGAGCGACCCGACCCCAGGACCGTGTTCGTGAAGCTGCGCGAGCTGCGCAACAAGTGGTGAGCCGGCACACCCTCCCCCTGCTGGCGCTGCTGGCGGCACTCGGTGTCGCCGGCTGCGGTGCGCACGGGGGCGGGGCGGCGGCGGCCGCGCCGCCGCCCCTGACGCCCGAGGCTCGGCGCGCGGTGGAGGACAGCGCCCGCAAGTTCCTGGAGGACGTGGCCACCGCGGTGACCGCCGAGGGACCCATCGCCTGGCGGCACGAGTTCGCCAACCGCCCGGAGTTCTTCATGGCCTCCGACGGCGGCCTCGTCTTCAGCGACGGCGCCGCCGCCGCCCGCGGCATCGATGCGCTCGCGGCCAACCTGCCCAAGATCAGCCTCACCTTCACCGACCTGCGGGTCGATGCGCTCACGCCCGAGCTTGCGGTGGTCGCCGCCTCATACTCGGAGGTGCAGGAAGACGGCAAGGGGCTCTCCAACACCGACCGCGGCTACTTCACCGGTCTCGCCGAACTCAGCGCCGGGCACTGGCAGCTGCGCAATGCGCACTGGTCGAGCCACCCGTGAGCTCAAGCGCCGCTACCTGAGGTAGCGGTCCATCCACTGAAGGTAGCGCTGCGTGCGGTCGACGAGGAAGCTCGGCCTCGTGAGCACGTGGAACTCCCCCGGGTAGATGACGAGCTGCGAGGGCACCCCGAGCGTGGCGAGCGCCTGGTACATCTGCTCGCCCCCGGCCAGCGGCACGTTGAAGTCCTTGTCCCCACCGAGGAACAGCGTCGGGGTCCTGATGCGGTCGGCGTGGAAGAACGGGTAGGAGACCTTCATCCACAGCGCCGTGTCGCGCCACGGTGGCCCGAGCTCTGCGTTGTACTGCAGCTGGTACTGGTCGACGCCGTACATCGCCGTCTGGTTGCCGCTGCCGGCGCCGCTGATGGCGGCCTTGAAGCGCGTGTCGCTCGCGATGGTGTAGTCGGTGAGCAGGCCGCCGTAGCTCCAGCCGCCGATCCCGAGGCGCGCAGGATCCGCGATCCCCTGCGCGATGGCGTAGTCGACGCCCGCGAGCAGGTCCTCGACCTCCTTGTGGCCCCAGTCGGCGAGGATGCTGCGCGCGTAGGCAGCGCCGCGGCCGGTGCCGCCGCGGTAGTTGATCGCCAGCACCACGTAGCCGTGGGTGGCGAAGTACTGCCGCTCGAGCGGCGGCCCATAGCCCCACAGCTCGAGGGAGTGATCGTCCTGGCCGTTCGGCCCGCCGTGGATCCACAGGATCGTCGGGTAGCGCTGCCCGGACTTAAAGCCCGGCGGCTTCACGATCTGGCCGTGCACCTCGGTGCCGCCGCGGCTCCTGAAGCGGATGTCCTCGACGCTCCCGAGGGTGAGCTCCGCGAACAGCGCATCGTTGTGCGCCGACAGCCGCCGCAGCTTGCCGGCCTCCAGCGCATAGACCTCCGGCGCGGAGTGGTCATCGGACACCAGCACCGCCGTGTGGCCGGCGGCGCTGGCGAGCTCGTGCACCACCATCTTCTGCGCCAGCGCGGTGACGGCGCCCGTGGCGACGTCCACCGCGGCCGGGTACTGGTAGCCATCATCCTCGACGCTGACGAGGATGCTGCGGCCGTCGGCGGCGAACTTCTGCGCATAGAGCGCGCGGTCGAGGCTGCGCGCGAGCGGCCGCACGGCGCCGCTCCTCACGTCCGCGACGCTCAGCGCATCGGTGATGTAGGCGTTGTACTTCGGGGCCGCCCCCTCGAGGAAGGACAGCTGCGTGCCGTCCGGGCTGAAGTCGAGGATCTGGTGGTTGGGGGAGAAGGTCGTGAGGAGCCGCCGCGCCGTGGCGCCGGGGTGCGGCTCGATGAGGTAGATCTCATCGTGGCCGCCATCGCTCGGGCGGCCGAGGCGGTTGCCGACGAAGGCGAGCTCATGCCCGTCGGGGGAGAACACCGGGTCCGAGTCCGCGCGCCCCGCCTCGTCGGTGAGCACCACGCACTCCCCGCTCCTGACGTCGAGCAGGTACAGGTGCGTACGCATGTCGGCGCTGAGGTAGCCCTCCTTGTCCTGCTTGAACTGCAGGGCGTCGATCACCACCGGGTGCACGGCCTTGCCCTCGCTCTTGCCCGCAGACTTCGCGTCCGGCTTCGTATCCTCCGCCGCGCCGCGCATCACCAGCACCACGTGCGCACCATCGGGCGCCCAGGCGTAGGCGGTGATTTCCTGCGTCACGTGGCTCACCGCGCGGCCCTCGCCGCCGCGGCGGTCGAGGAGCCACAGCTGCATCTCGCCCGCGGCGGGGCGCGCACTCAGGTAGCTCAGGTAGCGCCCGTCCGGGCTGAAGCGCGGATCGCTGACGCTCTCCCCGCGCGTCAGCTGCACGCCCTCGCCGCGGGCCCAGTCCGCGCTCCACAGCGCGGCGCGGCTCTCGTCGGCCTCCTTGTCGTAGGTGGTGACGAGGTAGGCCACCGCGCTGCCGTCGGGTGCGACCTGCAGGTCCGAGACCGGCTGGAAGCGGTACCAGTCCTCGGGCGCGAGCGCACGCCCGGCGAGCGCGGCGGCTGGCAGCGTGAATACGAACAGGGCACTCAAAAGCGGAGTCAGGCGTTTCAGGCGCACGATGAGTCCTCGACACCGGCCCCCGGGGGAGGCCGCAAGCGTTGCAGGGTTTTGCTGCTCGGGCCGCGGGCGCCCGGAAGAGCGGTGCGCAGTGTAGCCGTTCGGCCGTACTGCCCGGCACCCCCGGGCGCGCGGCCAAGGACGCGTGCTACCCTCGTTTGCCCGCGCTGGACAACTTCTAAACGCCGACGCGGCCGACGCCCGCCATGAACGCCCCCGCACCCAAGACACCCTTCGAGGCCGCCCTGCGTCAGGCGCACTTCGCGCTGCGCTCGGGACGCGCCGTGGCAGCCGAGCAGGCGCTGCGCGTGCTCGCAGCGCAGTCCCCCGCGGACGTGAACTGCCTGTGGCTCCTGGGCGCGGCGCTCCTCGACCAGGGGCGCCTGCCCGAGAGCATCGCCGCGCTGCAAGCCGCACTCTCCGCGGCGCCGGAATTCCTCTCCGCGCAGGTTGACCTGGCCCGCGCCTACCGGGCCTCGGGTCGTCTCGCCGAGGCACGGGCTGCGGTCCGGCGCGTCCTGGAGAAGATGCCGCAGCACCACCTGGCGTGGCTGGCTTACGGCGACGTCCTGGTTGACCTGGGGCAGTACGAGGATGCGCGGGTCGCTTTCGAGCGTGCGCGCCTCACCGATCCGCAGCGCCCGGCAATCGAGGCGGCCACTGCCGCGCTGACTGCCGACGACCGCCGCAGGGCCGAGGAGCATTTCCGCCAGATACTGCAGGCTGACCCGGCCCACGTCGCCGCGCTGTGCGGCCTGGCCGCCGTCTCCCTCGCCGCCGACCGCCCGCCGGACGCCGAGCGCCTGCTGCGGCACGCCCTCAGGCAGAGCCGGCACCTGCCGCTGGCGCACCGCGGGCTGGCGCCGGCGCTGCTGGAACTCGGGCGGCCCGCGGACGCGCGTGCCGCGACCGAGCACCTGCAGCGCCTGGAGCCCGCCAGCGCCCAGACCTGGATCGCGACCGCCGCCGTGGCCACCCGCCTGCTGCGACAGGATGAGGCACTCAGGGCCTACGAGCGCGCGCTCGAGCTGCGCCCCGCGGAAGTGGGACTGCGCATGTCCATCGGGCACATACAAAAGACCCTGGGTCAGCGCGAAGCGAGCGAGGCCTCCTACCGCGCGGCGCTGCAGATGGACCCGGGTCGTGCGGAAGCCTGGTGGAGCCTCGCGGACTTGAAGAACTACACCTTCAGCGACGCCGAAGTCGCGGCGATGCAGGAGCTCCTGGACCGCGACCGCCGCGAGCCCGCGAACGAGGCACAGCTGAATTTCGCGCTCGGCCGGGCGTTCGAGCAGCGCGGGCAGTACGCGCAGGCCTTCGCCTACTACGAGCGCGGCAACGCCCTGCGCCGTCAGGCGGTGCCCTTCGACATCGAGAGCTTCGAGCGCCGCAGCCAGCGCATCCGCCACTTTTTCAACCGTGCATTCTTTGATGCACACGCCGGGGGCGGGGCATCCGGCCGTGCGCCGATCTTCATCGTCGGACTGCCGCGCTCGGGTTCCACGCTGGTGGAACAGATACTGGCAAGTCACTCGCACGTCGAAGGCACGATGGAGCTGCCGAACATCCTCGATATCGTGGGGCATTTCGACGACATGGCGCCGGGTCGCAACGGCTATCCGGAAACCGTGACAGCCGTGCCGCCCGAGCAGCTGCGCGTGATGGGAGAGCGCTACCTCGAGGACACGGCGCTGCTCCACGCCTCGCGCGAGCGCTTCACCGACAAGCTGCCCAATAATTTCAGCCACATCGGCCTGATCCACGCCATTCTCCCCAACGCCACCGTCATCGACGCGCGGCGTCACCCGATGGATGCCTGCTTCAGCACCTTCAAGCAGCACTTCGCCGAGGGGCAGACCTTCAGTTACAGCCTCGAGAACCTCGGCCGCTACTACCGCAGCTACCTGTCGCTCATGGATCACTGGGACACGGTGCTGCCGGGCAAGGTGCTGCAGGTCCGCTACGAGGCGCTGGTCCAGGACCCGGAGACCCAGATCCGCCGGCTGCTCGAGCACTGTGGCCTCGAGTTCGAGCCGGGGTGCCTGAACTTCCATCAGACCCGGCGCGCGGTGCGTACCGCGAGCTCCGAGCAGGTGCGCCAGCCGATCTACACCTCCGGCGTCGGCTACTGGCGCAACTTCGAACGCGAACTCGAGCCCCTGGCGCTGGCACTCGGTGATGCCTTAGATCGTTTCTAGGACCGCCGCGCTCAGGCTTCCTGCCAAATTCCTTATTGAACGCTCGTTGACTAACGGGCGGTGCACAAAGGATGATCAGGAGGCGCTCCCGGTCCGCCCTGGGGCGCCTGACCTACTAAATAAGCTGATTCGGGGAGTCTCAGATGTCGTCACGTAGCCGGAACTGCGCGGCCCGCTATTGTCATTCGGCGTCCGCACTGCTGCCTCGGGGCACGAAGATCGGCCTCGCCGTCGCCGCCGCCCTGGCGAGTGCAGCCCTGCCTCAGGGCGCAGCCTTTGCCGCCGACGCCACGGATGCCTCCTCGAACTCCAGCAGCGGCCTGCAGGAAGTCGTCGTCACGGCCCGCAAGCGCGAGGAGAACCTGCAGGACGTACCGCTGAGCATCGATGTCTTTACCAAGAAAGACCTGCAGAACCTGGCGATCACGAGCTTCGAGGATTTCGCGCAGAAGACGCCCTCGATCACCTTTGTCAGCACCGGCCCTGGCACCCAGGTGTTCGTGATGCGCGGCGCCGCCGACGGCAGCGACCCCAATTACGCCAATACCTCCATGACCGGGTTCTTCGTCGACGACATGTCGATGAGCGATTCGGGCTCCCAGCCGGATCTGCACCTCTACGACATCGCGCAGATCGAGATCCTGAACGGCCCGCAGGGCACCACCTTTGGCGCGGGCTCGATGTCGGGCGCCATCCGGTACACGACCAACAAGCCGGACGTCAATGCGTTCAGCGCCGGGGTCGATGTGGATGGCGGCCACATCCAGAGCGCGCAGAACAACTGGACCTACGACGCCTTCCTCAACATCCCGATCATCGACGGCATCCTTGGATTCCGCGCCTCTGCGTTCAGCGACTCCAAGGGTGGCTTCATCAACAACCAGTTCACCACGCGCACCTGGGTGAATGGCGCGGTCTCGAACAACGCCGCGTGGGCGGGCGAGGACTACAACCGCGCGCACACCGAGGGCGGGCGCGCGGCGCTCAAGGCTGTGTTCGGAGAGAAGTGGAGTGCGACCCTCACCTACGGCTACCAGCGCCTGCACACCACGGGTGCCTGGGATGAGGATCCGACGCTCGCACCGCGTACCGTCGAGCGCTTCGGCCCGGAGCTGCACGGCTTCGAGACCAAGTACGTTGACTTCCATCTCGACGGGGACGTCGGGATCGGCGACCTGGTGTTTGCGACCACTTACTGGTCACAGCCGACGCGCCAGTACAATGAGTACTCGCAGTACATGCAGAATTATCTCGGCGGCGCGCAGGAAGGCCTGACCTGCCAGAACGACCCGGTCTACGGTACCGGACCCTATTCGGGCTGCAAGTCCCCGAACCAGTCCTACGAGTACCACACCAATCCGACGCGCGAGTCGAACGAGCTGCGCCTGCAGTCCAAGCCCGGTGGCCGCTTCCATTGGCTGGGCGGCCTCTACTGGGAACGCACTACCGACAAGCAGTCCGGCAGCACCTATTACATCCCGAATCTCAACTACAGCGGCAAGGCGTTCCAGAAGTTCCTCGGCTACTACTACAACCAGTACGCGACACTGCCCAAGGGCGAGTGGTACGCCTACACGGAGCGCTCCGACTACCTGCAGACCACCGAATTTGCCGACCTCAGCTTCGACGTCACCGACCGGCTCAACATCGAGGCCGGTACGGTGCACTTTCACTCGGACTTCAAGTACTACACGCCCTACAGCCAGTTTGCCTATTACGACTCCGGGCCGAGCGGCTACCAGGGCGACTCGCACAAGTGGAACAGCAAGTTCGGCGCCAACTACAAAGTCACCGACCACGCCATGGCCTACGCGCTGTTCTCGCAGGGCTTCCGTGATGGCGGTGTTAACGCCGGTGACCCGCCGTCCTGCTACGCCTCGACGCCTACCAACCCGGGCGTGCCGTACAAGTACACGCCCGACACGCTCAACAACTACGAGCTCGGGCTCAAGACCTCGAGCATGGGTGGTCGCCTCATCTGGAACAGCGACGCCTACTACATGGACTGGAAGGGTCTGCAGACGCTGCTGTACGACCCGACCGTCTGCCCGCCCTCGAGCTACAACATCAACGTCGGCAACGCGCGCATCTACGGTGCCGAGACGGTCATCAACTTCCAGCCCGACGAGCGCTGGTCCGGGCAGGTGAACGCCTCGTACACGGACTCTCGCGTCGTGTCGACTATCACGCCCGACTATCAGCAGTACGTTGGCGAGCGCCTGCCGTTCGCGCCGTACTTCAGCTGGTCCTGGAACGCTCGCTACCAGCACCCGATCAGCACCACGCTCAAGGGCTACCTGCAGCTCGACATGTCGCACAAGGGCGATATGTGGAGCGGCTTCACGCCCAACAGTACCTTCACGGGCCTGCCGCGCGTGCTGCAGCCGGAGTTCACCATCACGAACCTGCGCATCGGCCTGAGCCCGGACAGCGGCCGCTGGCTGGCCGAGTTCTACATCGACAACTTGACCGACAAGAACGCGATCGTCTTCAGCAATACCGGCAACTACGACCTGCGCCTGACGACCAACGAGCCGCGCGTCTACGGCCTGCGGCTCAATTACCGCTTCGGCAAGGAAACCAACGCCCAGTAGGCGCACTGGCGGGTAGACCGACCCGGCGGCCGCGAAGAATCGCTTCGCGGCCGCCTTCCCTATACCCTAGGCGGGCCATGCATTCCGCCTTCTACCGCCGCTCCTTCCTCATCGTCACCGCGGCCATCCTCGGTTACGCCCTGTACCGCATCATCGAGCCGATGCTCGGGATCCTCGGCTGGACCGTGGTCCTGTCCTTCATCCTCTACCCCCTGCACGTGCGGCTGACCCGCAGGCTGAAGGGGCGCAGCTCCTGGTCGGCCGGCATCATCGCAGGCCTCACGCCCTTCCTCGTGTTCGTGCCGCTGTCGATCCTGGGCGCGGTGTTCGCAGGCCAGGTAGCGCGCGTCATCGACTACCTGAAGGCGCAGACCGACGTGTCGTACCCGGAGCTCGTATCGCGGCTCTCCAGCTACCCCCTGATCGGCAACGCCGTGGCGTGGGTGCAGGAGAACACCACCATCACCGCAGGCGAGGTGCAGGGCTGGCTGACCGGGGGCCTGCAGGCGGTGCTCAAGAGCGCAGCCTCCATGGGCGGCAGCGTCGCGCTCAACGTGTTCGGCACGCTGATCGGCTTCTTCCTCATGATCTTCATGCTGTTCTTCTTCCTGCGCGATGGCCGCACCATGGTCGAGGAATCGGTGCGACTCGTGCCGGTGAAGGCAGCGCGCCGCGCGCAGCTCCTCAAGTACCTGGGCGAGGTGACGCGCGCGGTGGTCTTCGGCTCCGCCGCCACCGCCCTGGTGCAGGGCGTGATCGTCGGCATCGGCTTTGCGATCGTGAAGCTGCCCTCGGCGGTGGTGTTCGGGGTGCTGGCGGCGATCGCCGCCTTCCTGCCCACCGGGGCCGCCCTGGTGATGATCCCGGCGGTGCTGTACCTCGCGGCCACGGGCCGCTGGGGGGCGGCAATCTTCCTCGCCTGCTGGACAGGCGTGATGTGGCTGTCGGAGAACATCCTGCGCCCGCTTCTGACCGCGCACCACGCGGAAGTCTCGACGCTGGCGATTTTCATCGGCGCCATCGGTGGCGTGGCCGCCTACGGGATCCTCGGGCTCATCATCGGCCCGGTGCTGGTGAGCTTCATCGTCGCGCTGGTGCGTTTCTCGCAGGAGCCCCCGCCGGCGGACGCCTGAAACGGGGGCATTTCCCGTAGAATGCGCCCCCCTATGGATCTGTCCCCGATCCTCAATCCCCTGAACGACGCGCAGCGCGCGGCGGTCACCGCCCCGCTGGGCCCGGTGCTGGTGCTGGCTGGCGCCGGCAGCGGCAAGACGCGCGTGCTCACGCACCGCATCGCCTGGGTGATCCAGGCCGAAGGCGCCTCCCCGCACGGCATCCTCGCGGTCACCTTCACCAACAAGGCCGCCGCCGAGATGCGCGGCCGCGTCGAGCGGTTGCTGGGCATCCCGGGAGGCGCCCTGTGGATCGGCACCTTCCACGGCATCGCGCACCGCCTGCTGCGCATCCACTGGCGCGAGGCCAAGCTCGCGCAGGGCTTCTCCATCATGGATTCGGAGGACCAGCAGCGCCTCATCAAGAAGCTCATCAAGGCCGCAGAGCTCGACGACACGCGCTGGGTGCCGCGTGAGGTGCAGTGGTTCATCAACTCGAACAAGGACGAGGGCCGGCGTCCGCAGCACCTGAAGTCAGAAGAAGACCCCACCCGCGCACAGATGATCAAGCTGTACGCAGCCTACGAGGCCGCCTGCGCCAAGAACGGCGTGGTCGACTTCGCCGAGCTGCTGCTGCGGGCCTTCGAGCTGTGGCGCGACAACCCGGCGGTGCTCGATCACTACCGGCAGCGCTTCCGTCACGTGCTGGTGGATGAGTTCCAGGACACCAATTCCATCCAGTACAACTGGATCAAGATGCTGGTCGGCCCGAACGGCTACCCCTTCGTGGTGGGCGATGATGATCAGTGTCTTGCGGCCGGTACGCAGGTCACCATGGCCGATGGCTCCCGGCGTCCGATCGAGGAGGTGCGCAGCGGAGATGCGGTCCTGTCCAACTACGGCGGCGGCGGCCTGCGGCCGGCGCGGGTGCTCGAGCAGCTGGTGCGTCCGCGCTGTGGCAGGCTCCTCGCCCTGCACCTGCGCTCGGGAAAAGTGCTGCACAGCACCCCCGAGCACACGCACTTCGCCGGTTACGTGCTCGGGGAAACCCCGCAGACGTACTTCCTCTACCTCATGCGCAAGGACGGCGTGGGCTGGCGCCTGGGCACGTCCCAGGTCTATACCCAGGGCCAGGTAAAGCCCATGGTCGGGTTCCACCAGCGCTCCATCCACGAGCATGCCGATGCCGTGTGGGTGATCCGCACGCACGCGAGCGAGAACGAAGCGCGCCTGGACGAGATTCTCACCTCCCTGCGCTATGCGCTCCCGACACTGCCGTTCACCCCGCGCAAGGGCCGGGGCGCGAACGGCCTGGTGCACGACCTGCGCTATATAAAGCGGGTATTCGACGCTCTCGACACCGACGATGCCGCACAGCGACTACTGGAAGAGGTGGGTCTCGATCCGGAGCGACCACACTACATACCCCGCAGCCGCAACTCCAAGCGCCGCAACCTCGTCATCACGCTGTGCGCCGACCATCGCGGCGGGACCCCGATGCATCGCATCTGCATCGCCGGGACCGACGGGCGCGACCGCGGCGTGCTCGAGGCGCTGGGCCTGAGTGTGCGCGCGGCGAAACGCGATCACGAACGCTGCTGGCGCTTCGAAACCGTGCGCAAGGACTTCGGTGAGCTGATGGCGATCGCGCGGCGCATCCGCGAGGAGCTCGACGCCCAGTACGTCTTCAAGGGCCTGATGCTCGATCGCTCCCTGCCATTCACCAACGCCGGCTCCCTGCGTGCGGGCATGGTGATGGCAACCGATGAGGGCACCTTCGACGTGCTCGAGCGCATCGAGCCCATTCTCTTCGAGGGCAGCGTCTACGACCTCAACATCGAGGGCACCCACAACTTCGTCGCCAACGGGGTGGTGACGCACAATTCCATCTACCGCTGGCGTGGCGCGCGGGTCGAGAACCTGCACCAGTTCCAGCGCGACTTCCCGGCCGCGCAGCTGTATCGCCTCGAACAGAACTACCGCTCCACCGCCACCATCCTCGCGGCCGCCAACGGCCTGATCGCCCACAACGCCGGGCGCCTGGGCAAGAACCTGTGGACGAGCGGCGCCAAGGGCGAGCCGATCAAGCTCTACACCGCCTTCAACGAGCGCGACGAGGCGGAGTTCGTCACGCACCGCATCCGCGAGTGGGTCAACGGCGGGGGCCTCAGGCGCGAGATCGCCATCCTGTACCGCTCCAACGCCCAGTCACGCGTGCTGGAAGAGGCGTTCCTGTCGGCGCGCGTGCCGTACCGCGTGTACGGGGGCCTGCGCTTCTTCGAGCGCGCCGAGATCAAGGACGCACTCTCCTACCTGCGCCTGGTATGCAACCGCAGCGACGATGCCTCCTTCGAGCGCGTCGTGAACCTGCCCACGCGCGGCATCGGCGCGAAGAGCATGGAGGTGGTGCGCGAGCACGCCCGTGGCGCGGGCGTGTCGATGTGGCAGGCTGCCGCGGCGGCCATCGCCGACAACTCCCTCGGCGCCAAGGCGGCCGCCGCCGTGCACGGCTTCATGGCACTCATCGAGCGCCTGGCGCGCGAGACCGCCGGCTTGGCTCTCTTCGAGCAGGTCGACCAGGTGCTCAAGGCGAGCGGCCTCATCGAGCACTACCGCCGCGAGAAGGCCGAGCGCGGCGAGGCGCGCGCGGAGAACCTGGACGAGCTCGTCAGCGCCGCCCGCGGCTTCACGCCCGAGGCTTCCGACCTGCCGCCGCTCGAGGCATTCCTCGCCCACGCGGCGCTCGAGTCCGGCGAGGGCCAGGCCGATGAGTGGGAGGACTGCGTGCAGATGATGACGCTGCACACCGCCAAGGGACTCGAGTTCCCGGTGGTGTTCCTGTGCGGCATGGAGGAAGGGCTCTTCCCCCACCAGCGCTCGCTGAACGACCTCGACGGCCTCGAGGAGGAGCGGCGGCTCGCCTACGTCGGCATGACGCGCGCCATGCGCCAGCTCTACCTCACCAGCGCCGAGCAGCGCCGCCTGCACGGCATCGACTCCTACGCCCAGCCCTCGCGCTTCATCCGCGAGATCCCCGAGGAGCTGGTGGAGGAGGTGCGCCCGCGGGTGCAGCTGTCGCGCCCGGTGGCCGTGGGGCGCTTCCGCGCCCCCGAGGAGGCAGCCCCGGGCGGGGTGCGCCTCGGCGCCCGGGTGCGCCACGGCAAGTTCGGCGACGGGGTGATCCTCAACGTGGAAGGCAACGGCCCCCACGCCCGGGTACAGGTAAGCTTCGAGCGCCAGGGCACTAAATGGCTGATGGTGCAGTATGCGAACCTCACGCCCCTGTAGTTAAGAAGAACGGCGACCCTAAAAAGAGCGCACGCCATGAAGATCCTCATACTCGGCGCCGGCCAGGTCGGGCGTACCGCCGCCCAGGCGCTCTCGCGCGAGGAGGCCAACGAGGTCACCGTGGTCGACCTCAACGAGGAGGTGCTGCGCGACCTGCAGGACCGCATCGACGTGCGCACCGTGGCCGGCAACGCCGCCCACCCGACGGTGCTCGAGGCGGCCGGGGCTGCGGAAGCGGAGATCATCGTCGCCCTCACCTCCAGCGATGAGGTCAACCTCGTGGCCTGCGACGTCGCCTTCACGCTGTTCCGCACGCCCACCAAGATCGCGCGCATCCGCGCCGCCGAGTACGCAAGCCGGCCCGAGCTGTTTCGCACCGATGGCCTGTCGGTGGACGTCATCATCAGCCCCGAGCAGCTCGTGACCGAGTACGTCGAGCGCCTCATCCACCACCCCGGCACCCTGCAGGTGCTCGACTTCGCCGACGGCAAGGTGCGCCTGGTCGGCGTGCGCACGCGCCGCGGCGGCCTTCTGGTGGGGCACCCGCTGCGCGAGCTCCCCGGGCACCTGCGCAACATGGAGCTGCGCGTGGTGGCGATCTACCGCGACGGCAAGAGCATCCGCCCGGAAGGCGACACGGTGATCGCCGACGGCGACGAGGTGTTCTTCCTCGCCGCGCACGATGACATCCGCCGCGCCATGGCCGAGATGCGCCACGGCGACACGGCCGCGCGGCGCGTCATGATCGCCGGCGGCGGCCACATCGGCTACCGCCTGGCGAAGATCCTGGAGAAGAGCAACCAGGTGAAGCTCATCGAGCGCGACGCGCGGCGCGCCCGCAAGGTTTCCGAGCTCCTCGAGAACGCCATCGTGCTGCACGGCGACGCGGCGGACGAGGAGCTGCTGATCGAGGAGAACATCGACAGCATGGACGTGTTCGCCGCGGTCACGAACTCCGAGGAAGCCAACATCCTGTCCGCGATGCTCGCCAAGCGCTTAGGCGCGCACAAGGTGATGGCGCTCATCAACAAGCCCTCCTACACCGAGCTCGTCGAGTCCGGCAGCATCGACATCGCCATCTCGCCGCAGACCATCACCATCGGCTCGCTGCTCGCCTACGTGCGCCGCGGCGACGTGGTGCGCGTGCACGCGCTGCGGCGCGGCGCGTCCGAGGCCATCGAGGCGATCGTCAACGGCGATGAGCGCAGCTCGCGCATCGTCGGGCGCACGGTCGGGGAGATCCGCCTGCCGGAAGGGGCTTCCATCGGCGCCATCGTGCGTGGCGAGGAGGTCATCATGGCGCACCACGACACGCGCGTGCTCGCCGATGACCACGTGATCCTCTTTCTCGCCGACCGCCGCCACCTGGAGGCGGTCGAGCGCCTCTTCCTGCGCTCACCGCGCTAGGCCCATCGTCAGGCACCGGACCTAAAGATGCTCGCGGTCGCGCATGTCCTCGGGCTCCTGCTGGCCGCCTTCGCCGCGAGCTGCCTCGTGCCGCTTGGCTGCTCGCTCCTGTACGGGGATGGTCTGGCGCTGAACTTCCTGCTCACCGCCGCCATCACCGCGGCGGCAGGGCTGCTGCTGGCCGGGGCGACGCTGCGCTCGCGCCGCGAGCTCAAGCCGCGCGACGGCTTCCTGCTCGTCACGCTCGCCTGGCTGATCGTGCCGGCGGCCGCGGCGCTGCCGCTGCTCCTGAGCCTGCCGGCCCTGAGCTTCACGGGCGCCTACTTCGAGGCCATGTCCGGGCTCACCACCACCGGCTCCACCGTCATCACCGGCCTCGACACGCTCGCCCCCTCGCTCAACTTCTGGCGCCACCTGCTGCAGTGGATCGGGGGCCTGGGCATCGTCGTCATGGCGCTCGCCGTGATGCCGCTCCTCGGGGTGGGCGGCATGCAGCTCTACAAGGGCCAGGCGCCCGGGGTGAAGGAGGAGCGCCTGGCGCCGCGCATCCGCGAGACCGCCAAGAACCTCTCGACCGTGTACGCGCTGCTCACCGCCGCCGGCATCGTGAGCCTGAAGCTGTGCGGCATGTCCTGGTTCGACGCCGTCTGCCACGCCTTCTCGGTGGTGGGGCTGGGCGGCTTCTCCACCCACGATGCCAGCATCGCCTGGTTCAACTCCGCGGCCATCGAGGCGGTGCTGACCGTGCTAATGGTGATCGCCTCGCTCAACTTCGCGCGCCACTTCACCGCCTTGCGGCAGCTGTCGCTCGAGCCCTACAAGAAGGACCCCGAGTGCCGCGCCATCTTCCTGGTGCTCATCGTGAGCGTCATCGGGATCGCAGCGCTGCTGCAGTGGCACGGGATCTTCCCCGGGTTCGGCAGCGCCTTTCGCGCCTCGGCGTTCAACGTGGTCAGCCAGGCGAGCACCACCGGCTTCACCACCCAGGACTACCTCGGCTGGCCGGTGTTCGCGCCCTACTGGATGCTGTTCCTGTCCTGCATCGCCACCAGCACCGGCTCCACGGGCGGTGGCATCAAGATGTTCCGCGCGCTGCTGCTGGCGCGCCAGACCGGTCGGGAGCTGAAGCTCCTCATCCACCCATCCGCCATGGCGCCGGTGCGCATCGGCGGGCGCACCATTCCCGACAGCGTCGGCTACGGGGTGCTGGCGCTCATCTTCCTCTACCTCGTGACGGCGCTGATCCTGATATTCCTGCTGCTGCTGACGGGGCTGGACTTCCCGTCCTCGTTCCAGCTGGTGGTGGCCTCGGTCAACAACACCGCGCACGGCCTGAGCGCCCCGGGAGCGGTGCACAACCTGCACGCGCTCACGCCGGCGCAGACCTGGGTGTGTACCGCGGCGATGCTGCTCGGGCGCCTGGAGATCTTCAGCATCGTGGTGCTGCTACGCCCGGCGTACTGGCGCAAGTGAGCGCCGTCAGCTCCTGATGTAGCTTTCCAGCTGCTCGATCTGGGCAAGCTGCTCGGCGATCACCGCCTTCACCAGGTCCCCGATCGAGACCATGCCGATGACGCGCCCGTCCTCGAGTGCCGGCAGGTGCCGCACGTGGCGGTCGGTCATGAGCTGCATGCAGTGGTTCACCGTGTCCTCCGGCGACACCGTGAGCACGGGGGAGCTCATGATGGTGCGCACCGGAGTGTCGGCCGAGGAGCGCCCGAGGAGTATGACTTTGCGCGCGTAGTCGCGCTCGGAGAGGATGCCGATGAGGGCACCGCCCTCCATGACCAGCAGCGCCCCCACCCGGTGCTCAGCCATGGCGCGGATGGCTTCCAGCACCGCCGCATCGGGCGTGATCGAGTAGAGGGCCTTGCGGCCCGCCAAGAGCTGTCGCACCGTGCTCATCGCGTCCCCCCGCACACCTTGAGTCCCCGAGGGCTCTGATGCTAGCGCCCCACCGGGCTGACCTCCACTGTCAGCACGAGGCTCGCCGACACATCCAGGGTGCCTGATTCCACCGGGGTAGCCACCTCCGCGGCCGCGGCCGCGGGGGCTGCCGACATGGAGCGCATCATTGGCACGAACCGTGCACCGGTCTCCTCGACGTTGAGGACGCGTACGATCTTCAGCTGCAGGGCCGCGGCCAGCACCTCGGCATCGGCGCGCGCGCGGGTGGCGGCCTTGCGCAGCGCGTCGGCGTGCACCGCGTCCTGGTCGCGCAGCGTGAAGGAGATGCCGCGCACGTTGTTGGCGCCCGCACCGGCGGCAGCGTCGATGACGTTGCTAATCTTGGTCAGGTCATCCAGCTGCACCTGCACCAGGTTCGAGGCGTTGTAGCCCGTGAGCTGCGGCTCGTGACCATTCTGGTACTTGTATGCCGGGGACAGCGAGTAGTTGACAGTCTTGAGCACCGCGGTCGGGCCTGCGGACTTCTTGACGGCGCTGAGCACCGCATCGACCTGGTGCGCGTTCTGGGTGGCGGCGTCGGCGGACTTGTCGGCGTGTGTCGTGACCCCGATCTCGATCTGCACGCGGTCGGGTTTTGCGGTCACCTGCGCATCGCCGGTGACGCGGATTGACGACACCGGCGCGTCCGCGAACGCCGGGCCGAGGAGCGCGCCGCTGACGGCGAGGGCAATGAGGTGTTTCATGGCGAGGTGTCCGATGGAACGCATTCGCATATTCTACCCGCGCCACGTGCGGCAGTTCATAGTTTGGGCAGGAGGCCACGCATGCTCGCGCAGCGAGACGGTATACAACTAAGGATGGCCAGCCGTGAAATCCAGGTCGCACCCGACAAGTTCGAGGTCACCCTCGAGGACGTGCTGCTCGTCACCGAGCTCACCTCCGCCATGGCGGTGTGCGTCTATGACGCCAGTGTCGAGGCGGGCGCGCTGCTGCACCTGCGCTGCATCGTGCGCGCCTCCAAGCCCGCCGACGTCACCGACACCACGCTCGCCACCGAACTGCTGCTGCTCGACCGCTGCCTCGCCTCGCTGCGCGAGGCGGCACCGCAGGCGCGCCACCTGCAGGCCCGCATCGTGGTGCACCTCACCGAGGCCCCGCAGGCCGGCAGTGCGGCCGAGACGGTGCTGGCGCTCGTGAAGCACTCCCTCACCGACGGCGGCGTCACGGTGCTGCCGGAGGATGTCGCCACGGGACCCGCGCGCGGCCTGCGCTTCCGTCCCTGCATGGGCTGGGTGCACACACGCGTGTAAGGTTGGCGGTATGCCCCGCCCCCGCGCAGCCACCGTTCCCGCGCACGTGCGCGCAGCACTCGAGAGCATCCTCGGCTCCCCCATCGGCGCGGTGGCGGTGATCGAGCACTCGCGCCTGGCGCGCCTGCACGGCCGCGCCGTGGCCACCACCCGGCGCCGGCACATCTACCTGCGCGGCAGCGCCGAGGACTTCTTCGCCAACCCCTGGCTGATGCTGCACGAGTACTGCCACGTCGTGTGCCAGTGGGAGCCCGGCACCCTCACCGTCGGCCGCTACCTCCTCGAGTGCGCTCGGCACGGCTACTGGAACAACGCCTTCGAGGTCGAGGCGCGCGCCTTCGCCGACCGGCACCTGCCTGCCCTGCATGCGCGCCTCAGGGACCACGCAGCCTCAGCCGAGTAGCGCCTCGCGGCGGTAGAGGCGGCCTGCGATCGCCACCAGCACCGCCCCGAGGGCGAGCGTCGCCCCGCAGGCGAGCGCCACGTAGCTCACCGGCAGCGGCTCATCGCGCAGCAGGCTCGTGATGAGGAAGTGCTGGCTCAAGGACGGGATCGCCATCATGGCAAGCGTCGGGCGCAGCCCGAGGACGCCTGCGAACACTAAGGGGAGTGTTGGCACCAGGAGCACGAGGCCCAAGTACGACTGCGCCTCGCGGTAGGTGCGCGTGAAGGCGGCGACGATCGTCATGAGCGCGGCGCCGAGGGGAACGAGCGGCAGGCAGTAGAGCACCAGGCGCACCGCCACCGCGGGACCTAAGTTGATGCTCATGCCGAGGCGCTCAAGACCCGTGAAGCGCAGCAGGATCGCGAACGCCGCGACCGTGAGGATGAGCGACAGCAGCATGTAGGCGCAGGTGGCGAGGATCTTGCCGAAGATCAGCTGCTGGCGCGGCACCGGCAGCGTCAGCAGCGGCTCAAGAGAGCCGCGCTCGCGCTCGCCCGCGGTCGCATCGATGGCCAGGTACACCCCGCCCATCAGCATGGTCAGCAGCATGAGGTAGCTCAGCGTGCCCAGCAGCAGCACCGAGCGCGTCACCGGGGTCGAGACATCGATGTCCTGCACGGCGAGCGTGTTGAGCACCAGGGGGTCGATGCCGCGGGCCACCACGCGCAGTCGCGCGAGGCGCGAGGAGTACTGCGCCAGGTACGAGCGCAGGCGCTCGGTGTCGGCGGCGGCGCCGGCATCGGAGGCGTCGGCGTACAGCTCGAGGGGCGCCGGGGCACCGCTGCCGAGGCTCGCGGCAAACTCCGGCGGCACCACGATCAGGCGCTCGTAGCGGTGCGCCTGCACCGCGCGCCGCGCGTCCTCGCCCGAGACATCGGCGGCGGTGACCGCAGCCCCCGCCTCGGTGAGGTAGGCGATCAGGTTCGGGGCGCGCTCACCGTGCGCCACCGCGACGGGCAGCGGCTTGTCGGAGGAAGCGACGCCCTTGTGCAGCTGCAGTGCCAGCATGCCCGCGAACAGCGTCGGCCCGAGCAGGGGTCCCAGTATGAGCGCGGTATAGAGCGTGCGCCGCTCGCGCAGGTTCTCGCGGAACTCCTTCAGGAACACGATGAGGATGGCGCGCATGCGAAGCTAGCCCTGACCCTGAGCGATGAGGGCGACGAACGCCTCCTCGAGGCCTGCGGTACCGGTGCGCGCGCGGATCTCCTCGGGCGTGCCGCAGCTCAGGACCTGCCCGCCGCCGATCACCACCACCTCATCGCACAGCGCCGCGACTTCGGCCATGACGTGGCTCGAGAACAGCACGCAGTGACCTAGCGTGCGCAGCCGCCTGAGCAGCTCGCGCAGCGAGCGCACCGCCATGACGTCGAGGCCGTTGGTCGGCTCATCGAGGATCAGGTTCTGCGGGCGGTGCACGAGGCTCCTCGCCAGCGCCGTCTTCACGTGCTGGCCCTGGCTGAAGCCCCTGGCGCGCCGGTCCGCGAACTCCTCCATCTCGAGCAGCTGCACGAGCTCTGCCGTGCGGGCGCGCGCCTCGGCCGCGCGCAGTCCCTGCAGGGCCGCGAAGTAGAGGATGTTCTCGCGCGCCGTGAGGTTCGGGTAGATGCCCGCCCCGTGCGTAAGCACGCCTAAGCGACGCGCCGCCTCGAGCGGTGCCCCGGTAACACTCACCCCATCGACGAGGGCATCGCCGGCATCGGCCCTGAGTACGGTGTACAGCAGGCGCAGCGTCGTCGACTTGCCCGCCCCGTTGGGACCCAGGAGCCCGGTGATGCGGGCGTCCGCGGCACGGAAAGTCACCGCGCGCACCGCCTCGATGTCACCGAAGCGCTTGCACAAGCCGCGTGCCTCGATCATGGCGGCGGCCCGTTCACGGAGGTGAAGAAGGGCATGGGACGGGCACGCGCCAGACAGCTGACGTCGAGGGTTGCGGCCGCGGCGTGCGCCAGGAACTCGGCGAGCACGCGGTCCATGCACGGCACCGTGAGCTGCCCGTGCCCGAAGCCGGGCAGCACGATCTGCCGCGCCCGGGGAAACCCCTCGGCCGCAAGCTGCGCATAGCGCGGCGGCGTCACCGGGTCATCCCCGCCCGAGAGCAGCAGCGCCGGCACCGCGCTGTGAAGCGGCGCGTGCAGGTCGGCATCGATGGGGCCGTGCGGCCAGATCCCGCACAGCGTGGCGAGGGCGTCGACCTGGGCTGCCCCCATGAAGGTCGCGGCGAGGCGCGCCCGGTCGATCGCGCCCCAGAACGGCACGTCCTCGGCGCACACCACGCTGTTGTGCATGCCGAGCGCGATGCCCTCGTAGGAGCGCGCCAAGAGCAGCGACTGCGCAGCCAGCACCGAGAAGTCCCCGTGGGCGCCCCGGTCGAGGAACAGCGGCAGGAGCGCCGCGTAGTCGGCGCTGTAGCCCCCGAGGCGCAGCACGGTGGCCAATTGCTCGGGGCCGAACTTCACCTGCCGCAGCGCGCCTCCCGAAGGGTCGGCGACACTCAGGGGCACGGCGCCCGCGGCCAGGTGCGCCCGCACCGCCTGGTAGTCGTGCTCCGGATCGGTGAAGCGCGCGCGGCAGGCGGCCTCGGCACTGCAGCGGGCGAGGATCCCGTGCAGCGCACTTTCCGCATCGGGCGCCACGTCCGGACCGATCGCCAGCTGCGGCGGCACGACGCCATCGAGGATGAGCGCGCGCACGTGCTCGCCGTGATGCCGCAGGTACTGCTGCGCCACGCGCGTGCCGTAGGACACCCCGTAAAGATCGATGTGCTCGTAGCCGAGCGCGGCGCGCACGCGCTCAAGATCCGCCACCGCAAGGCTCGTGGTGTAGAAGGCCGGATCGGCGCGCGCGCTCAGGGCGGCAAGACAGCGGCGCGTGAGCTGCGCGACCTCCGGGCCCGTGGCCTCGTAGAGCCCGGACTCGTCCTCAGGACAGGTGAGGGCGTTGGAGCTCCCGGTGCCGCGCTGGTCGATGAGCACGATGTCGCGCTCGCGCTGGATGCGGCCGAAGGCGCCGGCGACGCTCGCGTAGAAGGCGCTCGCCGCCTGCCCGGGGCCCCCGGCGAGCACGAAGAGCGCATCGGCCTCGCGCCGGCGGCTGATGGCGGCCACGCGCGCGACATGCAGGAGGACCTGCCGTCCCTGCGGGCGCTGCGGGTCCTCCGGCACCGCGAGCTCGCCGCACTGCGCCGGCACCACCGTCAGGCGCAGCGGGTGCTCGATGACACAGGGCCTGAGGGTGAGGGGCGTGAGGGGCGCCGACGGCGCACCCCCCGCCGCGGTGCCGGCGCACGGCAGTGCCGTGGTGAGCACCCACAGGGCGGCGAGGAGGGATCTTGATGCGCGCGCAGCGGCCATGTGCGGCGCGAGGATACCGAGCGCCGACCTTGTCCGCCGGGAGCTGCGCCCTACAATACGCGTCCGGCGCGCCGGAAGGTCCCGTGCCGCGCCCCCACATTATGTCTTATGAGAACCCAGCCTGACTTCGAGGTGATCGTCATCGGCGGCGGCCACGCCGGCACCGAGGCGGCGCTGGCGGCCGCGCGCATGGGCGCGCGCACCCTGCTCATCACCCAGAACCTGGAGACGCTCGGGGCCATGAGCTGCAACCCCGCGATCGGGGGCATCGGCAAGGGGCACCTGGTGCGCGAGATCGACGCCCTGGGGGGCGCCATGGCCCGCGCCGCGGACCGCGCCGGCATCCAGTTCCGTACCCTCAATGCCAGCAAGGGTCCGGCCGTGCGGGCGACCCGCGCCCAGGCCGACCGCCTGCTCTACCGGCAGGCGATCCGCACGCTGCTGGAGAACCAGCCGAACCTCTGCCTCTTCCAGCAGGAGGTGGCCGACCTCAGCGTCGAGGGCGGCCGCGTCGCGGGGGTCGTGACGGCTTCCGGGATCTGCCTGCGCGCGCAGTCGGTGGTGCTCACGGTCGGCACGTTCCTGGGCGGGCGCATCCACGTCGGCCTCGAGAACACCCCGGGGGGACGCGCCGGGGATGCGCCCTCGAACCGCCTGGCCAGCCGCCTGCGCGAGCTGCCGCTGGCGGTGGGACGCCTCAAGACCGGTACGCCACCGCGCCTCGACGGCCGCACCCTCGACTGGTCCGTCATGGTCCGCCAGAGCGGCGATGACCCGGTTCCGGTGTTTTCGTACCTCGGGCGCGCCAGTGAGCATCCGCGGCAGGTTGATTGTTTCATTACAAGCACAAATGAGCGTACGCATGAGCTCATCCGCGCGGCCGCGGACCGCTCACCCATGTTCACCGGCCGCATCGAGGGCATAGGCCCGCGCTACTGCCCCTCGGTCGAGGACAAGGTGGTGCGCTTCGCGGACAAGGCCTCGCACCAGATCTTCGTCGAGCCTGAGGGCCTCACCACGCACGAGGTTTATCCGAACGGCATCTCGACGAGCCTGCCGTTCGATGTGCAGGTCGAGTTCGTGCGCAGCATCGCAGGCTTCAAGCGGGCCCACCTGACGCGCCCTGGCTATGCCATCGAGTACGACTACTTCGATCCCCAGGGACTGCACCCCACGCTGCAGACGCGCGTGCTCGGCGGGCTCTACTTCGCCGGCCAGATCAATGGCACGACGGGCTACGAGGAGGCCGCCGCCCAGGGGCTCATCGCCGGCATCAATGCGGTCCTTGGCGCCCGCGGCGAGGCCCCCTGGGTGCCCTCGCGCAGCGAGGCCTACATGGGGGTCCTGGTCGATGACCTCGTGACGCGCGGCACGCGTGAGCCCTACCGGATGTTCACCAGCCGCGCCGAGCACCGGCTGCTGCTGCGCGAGGACAATGCCGACCTGCGGCTCACCCGCACGGCACGCGCGCTCGGGCTGATCGAGGAGGAGCGCTGGCAGCTCTTCACGGCCAAGGAGCAGCGCTCGCAGGAGGAGGTGGCGCGCCTCGCGGCGCTGCGCATCCGGCCTGCCGGGGTGCCGCAGGACTGGGCCGCGCGGGTTCTCGGGGGTCCCCTGCCGCGCGACGTGAGCGCGCTGGAACTGCTGCGCCGCCCCGGGGTCAGTTACGCAGACCTGAGCGAGCTTGCGGGCGCTCCCGCCTGGGAGTCCGACCCCACGGTGGACGCGCGCCTGCCCGGCGAAGTGCACACGCAGGTGGAGGTGCGCGCCAAGTACCAGGGCTACATCGAGCGGGCGCAGGCCGAGATCGAGCGCACCCGCCGCCACGAGGAGCTGCCGCTGCCGCACGACCTCAACTACCCCGCGCTCACCGGCCTCTCGCACGAGGTGCGGCAGAAGCTGCAGGCGGTGCGCCCGGCGACCCTCGGGGCCGCGGGGCGCTTGCCCGGGGTGACCCCGGCGGCGCTGCAGATCCTGCTCGTGCACCTGAAGAAGCGCGCGCTGCGCGCGGGGGCCGCATGACGGGCTTCATGGCGACGCTCAGGCAGGCCTGGGCCACGCACGACTCGCTGGTTTGCGTTGGCCTTGATCCTGAGATCGAGCGCTTCCCGAAGCACATCGCGGCCGAGCCCTCGCCGATCTTCCACTTCAACAAGGCGATCATCGACGCCACCCACGACCTGGTATGCGCCTACAAGCCGCAGTTCGCGCACTATGCCGCGTACGAGGCCGAGGACCAGCTCGAGCGCACCATCGAGTACGTGCACCGCACCTACCCTGCGGTGCCGGTGATCCTCGATGCCAAGCGCGGCGACATCGGCAGCACCGCCGAGCGCTACGCGATCGAGGCCTTCGAGCGCTACGGCGCGGACGCCGTCACCGTGAACCCCTACCTCGGCACCGACGCCCTGGAGCCGTTCCTGCGCCACGCTGACCGCGGCGTGATCGTGCTGTGCCGCACCTCCAACAAGGGGGGCGCGGACCTGCAGGACCTCGAGATCGGCGGCCGGCGGCTGTTCCAGGTGGTGGCGGAGCTGGCGACGCAGCGCTGGAACGCGAACGGCAACTGCCTCCTGGTGGTCGGCGCCACCTACCCGCAGGAACTGGCCCAGGTGCGCCGGATCGTCGCTGACATGCCGCTGCTCGTGCCCGGGGTCGGCGCCCAGGGGGCCGACGTCGCCGCGGCGGTGCGCGCCGGGCAGGATGCGCGCGGCACCGGCCTCATCGTCAGCTCCTCGCGCGCGATCCTCTACGCATCCGCCGGGGATGACTTCGCGCAGGCCGCGCGCGCGGCGACGCAGGCGCTGCGCGCGGACATCAACCGCAGCCGCAGCCCGCAATGATGAGGGCACTGCGGCGCGCCTGCGTTGCCGCCGTGCTCCTCGCGGCGGCACTGTGCGGCTGCAGCCACTCCCCTCCGGGCAGCGCGCCGCCGGCCCTGAAGCCGGGTGGCGTGGTGCTGGTGCGCGGCGGCGGCCCGGACCCCGACTCGCTCGACCCGCAGAAGGCGCGCGGCTTCGAGGCGCAGAGCGTACTGCGCGACCTGTGCGAGGGGCTCACCACGCTCGACAAGGACGCGCGCGTCGCGCCGGGCGTCGCGCGCAGCTGGAGCGTGAGCCAGGACGGGCGCACCTATACGTTCAAGCTGCGCCCGGAAGCGAGGTGGTCGAACGGCGATGCGGTGGTGGCGGCGGACTTCGTCGCCGCGCTGCAGCGCCTGGTGGATCCGGCCACCGGCTCGGCGTACGCCGAGTACGTGGACGTCATCGCCAACGCGCCCGAGATCGTCGCGGGCAAAAAGGCCGCGCGCGAACTCGGCGTCGCGGCGCCCGATGACGCCACGCTCATCATCACGCTGAAATCCCCGACCCTGTACCTGCCGACGCTGCTTTCGCACCCGAGCACCTGCCCGGTGCACCGCGCCACGCTCGCCGCGCACCCGGCAGGCTTCGCGCGCCCCGGGCTCATGCTCTCCAACGGCGCCTTCATCCTCTCCGAATGGGTGCAGGGCTCGCACATCCTCGCGGTGCGCAACGCGCGCTACTGGAACGACGCCGCGACGCGCCTCGATGGCGTGAAGTACCTCCTCATCCCGGATGAGAACGCGGAACTGGCGCGCTACCGCGGCGGGGAACTGCAGGTGACCTTCGTGGTGCCGCGCGGCCAGTTCGACTGGATCAAGGCGAACCTCGCCGACCAGCTGCACGTCGGCCCGCAGATGAGCACCTACTACTACGGCTTCAACCTCAGGCGCCCGCCCTTCAGGGACAACCCGAAGCTGCGCCGCGCGCTCTCGCTCGTCATCGACCGCGAGAAGCTCACCGATCTCGTGCTGCGCGTCGGGGAGCGCCCCGCCTACGGCTGGGTGCCGCCCGGGATAGACAACTACACGCCGCAGTCCTTCGACTACAAGGGCCAGCCGATGGCCGAGCGCATCCGCGAGGCGCAGCGCCTGTATGCGCAGGCCGGCTACTCAAAGGAGAAGCCGGCGAGCTTCGAGCTGCGCTACAACTCAGGCGAGGTGCACACCAAGGTGGCGCTCGCGGTCGCCTCGATGTGGCAGGAGGCACTGGGCGTCGAGGTGAAGCTCACGCAGGTCGAGTTCAAGTCGCTGCTGCAGGACATCGACAAGGGCGACGTCCAGATGTTCCGCTCCAGCTGGGTGGGGGACTACAACGACGCCTACACCTTCGCGCAGTACCTGAAGAGCGACTTCGGGGTGAACCTGCCCCACTACGCGAGCCCCGACTACGACGCCCTGCTCGCGCAGGCAGCCGGGGAGCTGGATCCGGGCAAGCGCCGCGCGCTGCTCGAGCAGGCGGAAAAGCTGATGCTCGCCGATCACCCGCTGCTGCCGCTGTACTTCTACGTCAGCAAGCACCTGGTGAAGCCGGAAGTTCTCGGGTGGTACGACAACGTCATGAACGTCGTCTACAGCAAGGACCTCGCGCTGCGCGCGGCTGCGACCCCGCACTAGCCGCGCGCGATGAGGCGCCTCAGCCACGCGACGAGGGGCGTGGCGGCGATCGGCGGCGGCGAGAGTGCGATCTGTGCACCCGCCTCCTTCAGGAGCGCGGCGCGCCGCGCGGGTTCCGCACAGGCCTGCGCATAGAGCACGCGCGCGAGCTCGAAGTGCAGCCACACGTCCGACTTGTTGCGCGCCACGAGCTCGCGCTGGTACTTCACTGCCGGCGTGACAAGCGTACGCGCCTCCTCGAGCTTGCCCTCTCGCGCCAGCGCGGCGGCGAGGTAGGCGGTGGCCTCGTTGAGATCGCGCTGCGTGCCGACCGCGCCCGGAGGGTCGGCGGCGCGCCGGTTCGCGAGCGCTGCACGCGCCGCGACTTCCGCGGCCGGGTAATCGGCGAGCTCGAGGTCAGCCATCGCCACAAACCCATAGGCCGCGCCGAGCAGGCCGCCGCGCAGCTGCTGGTCCGCGCCGCCCTCGACGCTGGCGTGCTCCAGATGCGCCGCCGCCTCGCGGCCGGCGCGCTGCGCCTGCGCCGCATTGCCCTGCATCAGCGCGTTCAGGGACTGAAGCATGCGGGTGCCCTCATCCGCCAGCAGCGAGCGCACGGTGCCGGCGGGCACGGCCTTGGTGAGGCGCGCCCCGGCCACGCGCACGCGCTCGAGCGTCTGCGCAAGACCTGCGGTATCCCCGAGCTGCGCCTGCACGCCCCCGAGCGCACCCAGGAAGGTGAGGGAGTTGAGGAGGAAGCCGACGTTGCCCTCGCGCGCCGCGGCGCGCGCTCCGGAGTCGGGCGCTCGCCCGAGGTACTCCAGGGCACGCTTCAGGTCGCCCGCGGCGAGGTAGGCGTTGCCGGTGTTGGAGTCGGTGTCGCCGAGGTTGTTGAGCGCCACGACGTTCTCGGGATCGAGATCCAGGAGCGTGTGCAGCAGCGCATCGTTGCGCTCGCCGAGCTCTGCGGCGCGGCGCGGGTCGAGGTCCTCGAGCGCGAACGACACGAGTGCGCTGCCCATGATGCCCATCGCGTGCAGCGCCAGGCGGTTGCCGGGCCGGCGGCGCAGCAGGCGCGTGCCGAGCTCGTACGCCGCCTCCGCCTCGCGGCGCGCCTCGTCCATGTGTCCAGAGTAGGCGAGCGCGCCGGCGTACCAGGCGGTGGCCTCGAGGTAATAGGCGGTCATGTCCGGGTCGGACATGTCGAGCGCCCCCATGGATTCGGCCACGGCCCGCGCCTGCGTCTCGAGCTTCAGGGACTCGGGGTACTTCTGGTTGACGAAGTAGCCGTAGCCGGTGCGGGTGAGCACGTCGGCATAGGCGGCGCGCGTGGCGCGCGTGGCGGCCGCACCCTGCGCCACGGGCGCGATCAGCGCCAGCGCCGCATCAGCGGACTCGAGCGCCTTGGGATCCCCCAGGTTGTCGCGCACCTGGAACTGCGCCAGCATCGCGAGCGCCAGCGCCGTGGTGGTGCCCTCCGAGGTATCCCCGCCGGCCTTGAGCCCCTCAAGCAGGCCCAGGGCCTCGTTCACGTCCTTCAGGGCCTCCTTGGGCTGGCCGAGCGAGCGCAGCGCACGGGCGTGGTGCACCAGCGCCAGCGCCGCGTTGCGCGTGGACTCGGCGCTCTTCAGCTGCGGCGGCAGCGCGTGGAAGTAGTCGATCTGGCGCTGCGAGAAGTCCCTGAGCAGGTCCAGGCGCCCGGAGAGCTCGAGCTCGCCAACGAAGTCATCGGCGAGGTAGGACAAGAGGTGCTCGGACTGGGCGCGGGCGCTCTCGGCGATGGCCTGGGTCTGCTGCGCCTGGCGCTCGGCGCGCCGCGCGCGCTCGCTCGAGAAGTAGGCGAGCACCGCCGCCGCGACGGCCGCCACGGCGAGCAGCGTGCAGATGCCGGCGATCTTGCGGGCACGCACCAGTGCCTTGTGGGCGCTGCGCTCCCGCTCGCGCTGCGCCTCGAGCGCGCGCTCGGCGGCTTCCTTCGCCTCGCGCGCCTGGCGCTGGTCGCGGCTCGCCTTCACCACCCCGCACAGCACGTCGTGGGTGAGCTCGACGCGGCGCACGTCGAGGCGCTCCTCGATGCGCAGCAGGCGGCGGTTGACGAGCAGTGCCAGGGTCGCAGGAGCTGCGCCCACTTCGGCGAAGCGCTTCAGCAGGCGCTCCTCGGCCACGTTCTCGCGAAAGCCCGAGGAGGTGAGCAGGTCATCCTCGATGACGCGGCGCACGCCGTCGGGCTGGTCGGCGAGCGCGCGCTCGTAGAAGTTGCTGAGGATGGTGGTGTGGGAACCGGCGAGCAGGTCCTGGGAGATCTCGGGGCGGCCCTGCGCCAGGCGTGCGTCGTTGAGCTCGCGGCAGATGAGGCTCAGGAGCGAGGGCTCCACTTCCGCGTTGGCGACCTCCGCGCCGCCGGCGACGAAGCGCACGATGGCGGCGGCCACCTCCTCGGACACCAGCCCCTTGCCCGGCTCCAGCACCGCGGCGAGCGCCTGCTCGCCGGTCATCGGCGCGAGGCGCAGGCGGTTCTGCGACACCGACGGCATGGCGCCCTTGAGGCTCTCGAGCGGCGCCAGGTAATCCTCGCGCAGCGCGATGAGCACGCGGTAGTCACTGCGCGCAAAATCAAAGCGGCCGGCGACGCTCTCGTCCTCGTCGAATTGCGCCTGCAGCTCCCGCGGCGGGCGGTTTTCCACCAGGTCCGCGAGCTCCCCGATGAAGCGCGCCGCCCGCGCGCGCCCGAACTCATCGCTCTGTGCGAGCGTGAAGATCTCCTCGAACTGGTCGAAGATCAGAAGCGGGGTGACCCGCTCGCCCTGCGCATCACGCAGTACGTCATCGCGGTGGTGCAGGTACTCCCACAAGGATTCGCCCGCCACCGCCACCCCGGCCTGCGTCCACTGCCCGGAGGTGCGGGCGGTGCTGTGGATCGCCGCCTTGATCTGCTCGGCGGGCTCAGGGGTGCCGCGCGCGTAGTCGATGCGCACGTACACCGGGCAGTAGCCCTGGGTGCGCAGGCGCGGCACCAGCCCCGCGCGCAGGATCGAGGTCTTACCCAGGCCCGACTGCCCGAAGAGCACGGTGAGGAGCCTGCGCTGCACGCGCCGGGCGAGCTCGGCGACCTCCCCGTCACGCCCGAAGAAGTACGCGCGCGTCTCTTCGGTGAAGCTCGCCAGCCCCAGCCACGGGTTGCGCGCATCGACGGCAGCGGCCGTGGTATCGGCGGCGGCGACCATCAGCGGGCGCGCGCGCTCAAAAAGTCCGCCAGGCGCCGGCAGAACTCCGGGGTCACGACGCCGCCCGTCAGCTGCGTGAAGTGCAGCGCGCGGAAGCGGTCCGGGACCAGCGCCGCGTTGGCGTCGGTAGCATCGATGGTGACCGGCAGGACGAACAGCGCCCCGTCGGCCATGTTGCGCGCGCGGTCGAGCGCGTAGCTCCACTCGCGGCGGAAGTAGCCCTCCAGGCGCCGCTGGGTGCTCGCCGAGACCACCGGGATGAAGAACGAGCAGCGCGCGATGTTGCGCTGGATCTTGCGGTCGTAGTCATCCCCGACCTCCAGGCGCTCCATGTCGAACCAGGTGGTGATGCCGGCGGCCTCGAGGCCCGCCTTGAGCTGCTGCACCGCCGCCAGGTCCTCGCGCGCGTAGGAGATGAACACCGCGTTGTCGGGCATCTCGCGGGTCGGGGGCAGGAAGCGCGTGGGCGCCGCTGCGGGCACCGCCTGCGGGCGCCGGCGCGCCTGCCAGCGCCGCGCCAGCTCCTCGACGAAGCGCTCGGCACCCACGTACACCCGCGTGCGCAGGCTCACCTGCTGCAGGAAGCTCATGAGGCGCTCATCATGACTGGAGTGGTCATCGGCCAGGATCTCGCCCACGTCGCGCGGGTCGGAAAGGCGCTGGCGCTTGGCCATGCGCAGGAACAGGCGCGCCAGCCAGTTGGAGAAGTTGCTGCCGATGAAGAGCAGGTGATTGTGCTCGAGCTCGTGGAAGAGCTTCTCCGGCACCAGGTGCTCACTCTGCAGCGCGCAGATGAACTCCAGCAGGTCCTCGTCCGAGATCACGTAGCTCGGGGAAGCAGAGAGCTTGCCGAACAGGTGGTACACCACCGGGCGCTGCAGACCATCGCGCTCCCCGGGCAGGTCGACGACCCGGTTGGGGGAATAGGAGAGCACCTCGGTGCTGGCGGCTCCCGCGAAGCGCGCCTGGTTGATGGCGCTCTCGAGCAACGCGTCCGGCGTCGTGGTCACGAACAGGTCGAAGTCATCGATCGCGGCCAGGTGCTTGAGCGCGGCCGGGGGCTCGAGGTTCGCATCCTTGATGATGCCGCGCAGGCGCACGTACGCCTCCTCGCGCCGCCCGCGCGCGGCCAGGAACTGGCACACCACGTCGTTGAGGGTGAGCGGATGCGGCAGGTGCGTGGTATCGACCGCCAGGCGCGCGGCCAGCCGCTCGGCCGCCCAGTCGTAGAGGAGCCGCGGACCCGACTCGGTCGTGACCATGAGCAGCTCCGGTCCCACGATCGGGATCACGCGCCGCTCCTCGACGAAGCTCAAGAGGTCTTCCCACGCGTCCTCGTCGAGGTCGGTGCGCGGCAGCGGCAGCACTCCGGTCGCGCTCATGCGGTCACCCCGTCACGGCAGCGACCGCGCGGCAGCGCGAGCGCAGTACCGGGGTGCATGAAGCGGTTCGCCATGGAGGATATGCAGCCCGCAGGGGTGTCAGCCGTTATGGATTGTTCGGGCGGCGAGTGTGCCGCATGCCCCCGGCGGGGTGCAATTTCAACCTGCAGGGCCAGCCTGAACTAACCCAGCCGCTCATTTTCAGGCTCGGGAACGGCAGACCTATTTGCCGATGCAGAAGCCGGCGAAGATCCTCCCCAGCAGGTCCTCGCTCGTGAACTCGCCGGTGACTTCGGCGAGCGCCTCCTGCGCCAGGCGCAGCTCCTCGGCGACGAGCTCGCCGGCGCGCGACTCGGTGAGCTGCCGCGCCGCCTCCTCGGTATGGGCGCGCGCCCGGCCCAGGGCCTCGAGGTGGCGCCCGCGCGCACTCACCGCACCCGCATCCACGCTCTGGTAGCCCATCACGGTCTTGAGATGCGCCCGCAGCGCCTCTATCCCGGCACCGCTGAGCGCCGAGAGCGCGATGACCGGGGGACCGCTCAGGGTATCGGCCACCGGCAGTCCCGCGAGCAGGTCGCACTTGTTGTAGATGAGGGTCAGCGGCACGTGCGCGGGCAGCCGGGCGCGCTCCTCGCGCAGCGCCAGGGCGCCGGGGTCCGCGGCCGCATCGATGACGAACAGCACGCGGTCCGCGCGCGCCATCTCTGCCTGGGCGCGCCGGATGCCCTCTTCCTCGACGAGGTCCCCCGCCTCGCGCAGGCCCGCCGTGTCGAGCACGTGCAGCGGCATGCCATCGATGGCGATGCGCTCGCGCACGATGTCGCGCGTCGTGCCCGGCAGCGGGGTGACGATCGCCGCCTCGTAGCCGGCGAGGCGGTTCAGCAGGCTCGACTTGCCGGCATTGGGGCGCCCGGCGATGACCACCGTCATGCCCTCGCGCAGCAGGCGCCCCTGGTGCGCGCTCTCGAGGACGCCCGCGAAGCGATCGCGCACCCCCTGGAAGCGCTCGGCGAGCTCCTCATCGGCGAGGAAGTCGACCTCCTCCTCCGGGAAGTCGATGGCCGCCTCGACGTAGGTGCGCAGCTCGATGAGCGCCTCGGTGAGGGCGCGCACCATCGCGGAGAACTCGCCCTCGAGGGAGCGCATCGCCGCGCGCGCCGCGGCCTGCGAGCCGGCATCGATGAGGTCTGCGACCGCCTCCGCCTGCGCCAGGTCGAGCTTGTCGTTGAGGAAGGCGCGCTGCGTGAATTCCCCGGGCAGCGCGCGGCGGGCGCCGAGGGCAATGGCGCGCGCCACCAGCGACTGCATCACGAGGTCCCCGCCGTGCCCCTGCAGCTCGAGCACGTGCTCGCCGGTGTAGGAGTGTGGCGCCGGGAAGAAGAGCGCGAGCCCGGCATCCAGCCCCTCGCCCTCATCACCCAGGAAGCGCGCGAAGGTGGCGTGGCGCGCGCGCGGCAGCTCCCCGAGGAGCTCTGCTGCGATCTTCGGAACCAGCGGACCTGAGAGCCGCACGATGCCAATGCCGCCGCGCCCAGGCGGCGTGGCCGCCGCCACGATGGTGTCACTGCGCGTCATGGGCACGCGCGGGCCTTCAGTTGCTGCGCTTTAGGGCCGCGGCCGCCTCGATGCGGCGGTTGATGTTCCACTGCTGCGCGATGGACAGCACGGTGTTGGTCACCCAGTAGAGCACCAGGCCCGCCGGGAAGAACGCGAACATCGCCGACATGACGAGCGGCATGAACATGAACACCTTCGCCTGCACCGGGTCCGGGGGGGCGGGATTCAGCTTGTACTGCGTGAACATGGCGACCGCCATGATCGCCGGCAGGATGAAGTACGGGTCGCGCGCCGAGAGGTCGTGGATCCAGCCCATGAAGGGCGCCTGGCGCATCTCCACGCTCTCGAGCAGCACCCAGTAGAAGGCGAGGAACACCGGGATCTGGATGACGATCGGCAGGCAGCCCGCCACCGGGTTCACCTTCTCGCGCTGGTACAGCTCCATCATGGCGCGGCCGAGCTTCTCGCGGTCGTCCTTGTACTGTTCCTGCAGGTTCTTGATGCGCGGCTGCAGCTGCTTCATCTTCGCCATCGAGCGGCCGCTGGCCTCCGAGAGGGGATAGAACAGCAGCTTCAGCAGGAAGGTGACGAAGATGATGGCCAGCCCCCAGTTGCCGGTGTAGCTGTGCACCTGCGCGAGCAGCCAGAAGAGCGGCCGCGCCAGGATCCACAGCCGCCCGTAGTCCGCGACGCGCCCGAGCTCGGGCGACAGCAGCGCCAGCTGGCCCTGCAGCTTCGGTCCCGTGAACAGCGTCTGCGAGAAGTCGGCCGTGGCACCGGGGGCAACCGCGACCTCAGGCCCGGTGCCGGTCAGCAGGTACTGGGTGCCCGAGACCCCGAGCGTGAACTGCCAGGGCGCGCCCTTGGGCGGCACGATGGCGCTGACGAAGTGGTGCTGCAAGGCCGCGAGCCAGCCGTCCTTCACCTCGAGCGCAAGGTGGCTGTCATCACTGCTCGCAGGATCTAGCTTGCGGTACTTGGTGCCGTCGTAGAGCGCCGGCCCGTGGAAGGCGTAGCTCTCCACGTGCAGGTAGGAGCTCTTGGTGCGCGGGTCGTTGCGCAGGATCTGGGTGTAGGGACGCGTCTCGTAGGCGGCGGCGCCACCGTTGTGCACCTGATAGTCGAGGCCGATCGCGTACTGGCCGCGCCGGAACACGAACGTCTTCGTCACGGTGACGCCGTTCTCGCTCCAGGTGAGGGGCACGCGCAGCTCATCGGCGCTCCCCAGGCGGTAATCGGTGCGCTCTGTTGCGTAGGTGGCGAGGTGGTTCGGGTAGCTGCCGCCGGCAGGCCCGGTGAGCCCGCTCTGCAGCTCGTACAAGGTGGCGGCATCCTGGTTCTCCAGGCGCACCGGTGCCGCCTCGCCTTTCACCAAAGGATAAGCGGGCAGCTCCACGCGCGTGAGCGTGCCGCCGCGGGTGGAGATGTCGACATCGAGGACATCCGTGCGCACGTGCACCACGGGGGCGCTGCCGGCGGAAGCCGCCTCGGGCGTGGCAGCAGGCGCGGCCGCGGCGGCGGCCGTGGGTGTGGCCTCCGCGGGTGCGGTGGGGCCGGTGGCCTGGGCCGAGGGCACGCGGCTGCCCAGATCGTTCGCAGGGGATGCAGGCGTCGCAGGCGCGCCAGCCGCCGTCGTCGCGGCCGCCTCGGTGACCTGCGGGGCGTAGTCCTTCAGCCAGTACTCGACGTTCAGGAAGAGCAGCAGGCCCAGGGCCACCCACAGGTAGACGCGCGGGTTGGTCGGGAAGAAGCTGTTATTGGTCATGGGCGTGGGTACAAGTGGCATGGGCCTGCGGCACGGGGTCGAAACCGCCCTCGTGCCAGGGGTGGCAGCGCGACAGGCGCACCGCGGCGAGCCAGCCGCCGCGCAGCACGCCAAAGCGCGTGATCGCCTCGAGCGCGTACTGCGAGCAAGACGGGTAGAAGCGGCAGCGGGCCCCGAGCCACGGGCTCACGGTCCACTGGTAGAGGCGGATCAGGAAGGCCGCGAGGTGACGCATTGGTCCTTCACTTTCTTCCACAGGGCTTCCAGGCTCGCGTGGAGTTCGGGTCCCTTGGCGGTGCGCGCCGGCGGCCGGGCACTCACGACCAAGTCCACCGCCGGCAGCTCGTGCTGATGCACCCGGAAGGATTCCCTGATGATGCGGCGCAGGCGATTGCGGCCGACGCCGCCGCCGGCGACACGCACGGCCACCGCCAGCCCCAGGCGCGGGGTGTCCGAGTCATTCAGCGTCGCAGTCACGGCAAAGAACCCATCCCCCATGCGTCGCCCGCGGGCGTAAGTCGCGTCAAAGTCGCGCTTGCGCCGCAGGCGCAGTCGAGCCGGCAGAGTGAGCCGCCGTGGCATCGAGCCCTTGAGGAAAATTAAAGGCGGGGTACGCGGGCGTTCAGGCTGGCGCGCGTGTCCACAGCCCTTAAGGCTTAGGGTATCAGCTTGCGCCGGCCCTTGGCGCGCCGGCGCGCCAGCACCTTGCGGCCATTCTTGGTGGCCATGCGTGCACGGAACCCGTGGGTGCGCTTGCGGCGCACTTTGCTCGGCTGGTAGGTACGCTTCATACCGGGGCTCCGTAGACGATCCGTGGCGGTCAAAAAAGGGCGGCAAGGCTAAGCCGTTGAGCGCCAAGGTGTCAATATTTTCGGTTCCGGAAAGCCTTCGCCCGGTACGCCCGACGGTATAGACTCCGCGACCCCTTCACCTTAAGACAACCTCGCGGAGGCAACGCGCGTGGAAGCGTCGCTTTGGACTCGCTGCATGGGCGCGTTGGAGACCGAGCTTCCGGAGCAGCAATTCAATACCTGGGTGCGGCCGTTGCAGGCTATGGAGGGCAACGGCGCCCTGAAGCTGCTGGCTCCCAACCGCTTCGTGGTGGAGTGGATCAACGCCAACCTGCTGCCGCGCATCGGGGAACTGCTGCGCGATGAGACCACGGGCGACGTGCCGATCGTTACCGTGGAGGTCGGCTCGCGCGTAACGCCGCTGCGCGGGGCGCCGGCGCCGCTGCTGCCGAGCCATCCGCGCCGCGCGGAAGGGCTGGTGGTTGGCGCGCGCCTCAATCCCGACTTCTGCTTCGACAGTTTCGTCGAGGGCAAGAGCAACCAGCTGGCCAAGGCCGCATCACTGCAGGTGGCGGAGAATCCCGGGCGCGCCTACAACCCGCTGTTCCTCTACGGCGGCGTCGGCCTCGGCAAGACGCACCTCATGCACTCCATCGCGCACCTGATCAAGCAGCGCGACCCGGAGGCGCGCATCGCCTACGTGCATTCGGAGCGCTTCGTCGGCGACATGGTGCGGGCGCTCCAGCACAACTCGATGAACGAATTCAAGACCGCGTACCGCTCCCTCGACGCGCTGCTCATCGACGATATCCAGTTTTTTGCGGGAAAAGAGCGCTCCCAGGAGGAGTTCTTCCACACCTTCAACGAGCTGCTGGAGGGCCAGCACCAGGTGATCCTGACCTGCGACCGCTACCCGAAGGAGGTCGAGGGCCTCGAGGAGCGCCTGAAGTCGCGCTTCGGCTGGGGACTCACGGTCGCGATCGAGCCCCCCGAGCTTGAGACCTGCGTCGCGATCCTCATGACCAAGGCGCAGGTTGGCGGCGTGAGCCTGCCGGAGGAAGTGGCGTTCTTCATCGCCAAGCGCATACGCTCCAACGTGCGCGAGCTCGAGGGCGCGCTGCGCCGCGTGATCGCGAACTCGCGCTTCACCGGGCGTGCGATCACGCTCGAGTTCACCAAGGAAGCGCTCAAGGACCTGTTGTCGCTGCAGGCGAAGCTCGTCACCATCGAGAACATCCAGAAGACCGTGGCCGACTACTACAAGGTGCGCCTGGCGGACCTGCTCTCCAAGCGACGCAGCCGCTCGGTGGCGCGGCCGCGCCAGGTGGCGATGGCACTCTCGAAGGAGCTCACGACACACAGCCTGCCGGAGATCGGCGATGCCTTCGGCGGCCGTGACCACACGACCGTGCTGCACGCCTGCAAGCGCATCAAGGAACTGCGCGACACGGAGCAGCGCATGAAGGAAGACTATTCGAACCTGTTGAGAACCCTCGCCGGATGATGTGCGCGGGGTTGTGGATTACTTGTGGGCACAGTTGGGGATAAAGTTATGCACAGGCCGCACACAGAAGTTAGGCAGCTCGTGCCCGCTTTAATGTCAAGCTGAAGCCGATTTAACTGACTGATCTGGTTGACTAAATTTTCTTATCCCCGCTAAACAGCCCCTCTATAGTTCCTATAACTAAAGAGTCTTCGACTAAAAAGATTTCTATTACAGAGAGTTCATTCCCATGAAGCTGACCGCCTCGCGCGAAGATCTCCTCGCCCCCCTGCAGAGCGTCATTGGTGTGGTGGAGCGCCGCCAGACCATGCCGGTGCTCGCGAACGTGCTGCTCGCTGCGCGTGACAACAAGCTCAGCATCACGGGCACCGATCTTGAGGTGGAGCTCGTCGCGAGCACGCAGGTGAGCGTGCAGCAAAGCGGTGACATCACGATTCCGGGCAGGAAGCTGCTGGACATCTTTCGCTCTTTACCCGAAAAAACCAGCATTACGCTCGCTACCGACGGCGAGCGCGTGTCGCTGCGTGCGGGCCGCAGCCGCTTCACTCTCACGAGTCTGCCGGCCGCTGAATTCCCGCTCGTCGAGGAGATCAACGCGCAGCAGACGCTCAACGTCGCGCAGGGGGAGTTCCGCCGCCTGATCGACAAGACGCATTTCTCGATGGCGCAGCAGGACGTGCGTTACTACCTCAACGGGCTGCTGCTCGAGACCGACGGCAAGGCACTGCGCGCCGTAGCCACCGATGGCCACCGCCTGGCGATCGCCGAGATGAGCCTCGAGGGAAAGGCCAAGGCGACCCACCAGGTGATCGTGCCTCGCAAGGGAGTGCTCGAGCTGCAGCGGATCCTGGGCACTGAGGGCACCATCGAGCTCGCTGTGGGTACAAATCACGTTCGCGCCCAGATCGGCGACATTCGATTCACTTCGAAGCTGATCGATGGCCGTTTCCCGGAGTACGGGCGGGTGATTCCGGCGAGCCCGCCGCGCATGGTCGAAGCCGACCGTGAGGCACTCCGCCAGGCCCTGCAGCGTACGGCCATCCTGTCCAACGAGAAGTACCGCGGTATCCGCCTCACCGCAAGGCCGGACCTCCTGACCATCCAGGCGCATAACCCGGAGCAGGAGGAAGCCGAGGACCAGGTGGAAGTCTCGTACAAGGGCGAGGAAGTCGAGATCGGCTTCAACGTCAACTATCTGCTCGATGCCCTGAGCGCGATCGATGGCGACAAGGTCGAGATCGGTCTCACCGATTCCAACAGCAGCTGCCTGATCCACGCTCCCGGCACGGCACACACGCGTTACGTTGTGATGCCGATGCGGCTGTAGCAGGGACGGTTCTGGCATGGCCGGAGCGGCCGCACCGCGGTGCCGTCCGGCGACGCAGATCCGCCTGGCTGCCCTCACCCCGGGGCGCGCGCTGCCCGGCGGGATTTCGCCGCGACTGGTACCTCCTGGATCAGCGGTGCCGAATCTCTATCGAGTGACCTTGCTGGGTCGCGAACCTCGTGGGTTGATCCGTTCCACGTGGAACCAGACGCGGCGCGTCAGACTCGCCGCACCCGGTGCGCAACGCCTGCTCCGGGTTGCGATTCGCGATCGCGCGGGTGCCAACCCCGTACCCGCTGCCGCTGGGGCACAAGGGTCGTGCCGCCCTGCGTCGTACCCCGACGCGACCACCCGAGGAGCGTCATCCGGGGGAGAGCCGGCAGCCCGGCTTGACCGCCCCCGCCAGCTCCTGGGACTGGGCCAGCCTATTTGGCCGTCCCTCGCGGCGACCCTCGCTTGTTGCGGCCGCGGTGCGCGAGCGGGGAGTGGTCTGGTCGTTCCACGTGGAACGCTGGGGTGTCGGCCCGTGCGGATCCCCGTGGGTCGCAGGGTGCTCCGCGGAGGGCTTTGCCACACCGTCGAGTTGCCCCCTTGGGTCTGACCTCGGTTGCCGTCCGCGACGTCCGCTGCATCGAACAGGCGGACCTTGAGATCGCTCCCGGCCTCACCCTGATCTGGGGGGACAATGGCTCAGGTAAGACTTCCCTGCTGGAGTCCATCTTTCTGCTGGGACGCGGCCGGTCGTTTCGTACGAGAAACACTGAGCGCCTGATTCGGCGTGGACAGGATCACTTGCGAGTCATTGGGTATGTTGAGGGCGAACAGGGGTATGCCAGGCCAGTCGGGATTGAGTGCGGGCCCGCGGGTACGGCGGCGCGCGTCGCGGGTCACCCCGTGCATTCCCTGGCGGAGTTGTCCCAGGTCTTTGCGGTCCAGGCCATCGAGCCGGGAGTGCACAGGCTGCTCGAGGAGGGAGGCCACCGCCGCCGGCGGTGGATGGACTGGGCCGTGTTCCACGTGGAACCGGCATTCGTCGACAACTGGCTCAGGTACACCCGTACCGTCAAACAGCGCAATGCCGCGTTGCGGACGGATGCTGCTCAGGCTTCCATCTGGGATCCTGAGCTGGCTCGGACGGGTGAGGCAATCGCGGAGTCCCGCCGCCGGTTCCTCGAGCTGCTGCAGCCCTACTGGGTGCAGACCGTAGGCGCACTGACCGGACTCGACGTGCAGCTGCACTACCTGCGCGGCTGGAGCGCAGACCGCACCCTCCAGGAAGCCCTGTCCGCCTCCCGCGCCCGGGACGAGCTGCGGCACCTGACGCACTCAGGCCCGCACCGGGCGGACATTGCCGTGCGCCTTAACGGGCGCACAGCGCGGGAGGTCCTGTCGCGCGGCCAGCAGAAACTGGTCGCCGTTGCCATGACCCTGGCGCAGCTGCGGCTGCTGCAGGCGGTCACCGGAACCACGCCGACACTGCTCCTGGATGACCCCGCGGCCGAGCTCGACGAGTTGCGCCTGAAGCTCTTCATCGAGCAGATCATTCAGTTGCGCGCGCAACTAATCATGACGTCTTTGTCGGCGCAATCTCGGCTTTTCGGCACTCCGGAACGCACGTTTCACGTGGATCATGGGAGGGTGCAACCGGTATAATGTCGCGTCACAGAACCGAGTTACTTCATGGCCTCAGATGACGTCTACGATTCCAGTAAAATCAAAGTCTTAAAAGGCCTTGACGCGGTGCGGAAACGCCCCGGAATGTACATCGGGGACACCGACGACGGCACCGGTCTTCACCACATGGTTTTCGAGGTCGTCGATAACAGCATCGACGAAGCCCTGGCCGGTTACTGCGACCGCATCGTGGTCACCATCCACGCCGATGAATCGATCACCGTCACCGACAATGGCCGTGGAATTCCTGTGGATATCCACCCCGAAGAGGGCGTCTCGGCGGCCGAGGTGATCATGACCGTCCTGCACGCGGGCGGTAAGTTCGATGACAGCTCCTACAAGGTATCCGGCGGCCTGCACGGCGTGGGCGTGTCGGTGGTCAATGCGCTATCGGACTACCTGCAGCTGAGCATTTCGCGCGACGGCAAGCTGCACCGCCAGGAATACCACTTGGGCGAGCCGGCCGCGCCGCTCGCGGTGGTGGGCGACACCCAGGACCGCGGCACGGTCATCCGCTTCAAGCCGAGCTCGCAGATCTTCACCAACATCAGCTTTCATTACGACATCCTCGCCAAGCGGCTGCGCGAGCTGTCGTTCCTCAATTCCGGGGTACGCATCGAGCTCATCGACGAGCGCGAGAACAAGTCCGACGTGTTTGCGCACGCCGGCGGCCTGCAGGCCTTCGTCGCCTACCTGAACCGCACGCGCACGCCGGTGCACGAGACGGTGTTCTGGTTCCGCACCCAGGATGGACCGATCGCGGTGGAGGTGGCGCTGCAGTGGAACGACTCCTACCAGGAGTCGATGTTCACCTACACCAACAACATCCCGCAGAAGGACGGCGGCACGCACCTCGCCGGCTTTCGCAGTGCGCTCACGCGCACGCTGAACGACTACGTCGAGAAGGAACTGTCCGGCAAGAAGGACAAGATCCCGATGACGGGCGATGATGCGCGCGAGGGCCTCACCGCGATCCTCTCCGTGAAGCTCCCGGATCCGAAGTTCTCCTCGCAGACCAAGGACAAGCTCGTGTCCTCGGAGGTGAAGGGCGTGGTAGAGACCGCGGTCGGCACCAAGCTGCAGGAGTTCCTGCTCGAGCATCCGCAGGAAGCGCGCGCCATCGTGGCGAAGATGGTGGAGGCGGCGCGCGCGCGCGAGGCGGCGCGCAAGGCGCGCGAGATGACGCGCCGCAAAGGCGCGCTCGACATCGCCGGGCTGCCGGGGAAGCTTGCCGACTGCCAGGAGAAGGATCCGGCGCTCTCGGAGATCTTCATCGTCGAGGGCGACTCGGCCGGCGGTTCCGCGAAGCAGGGCCGCGACCGCCGTACGCAGGCGATCCTGCCGCTGAAGGGCAAGATCCTGAACGTGGAGCGCGCGCGCTTCGACAAGATGCTCTCGTCTGCGGAAGTGGGCACGCTCATCACGGCGCTCGGCTGCGGCATCGGCCGCGACGATTTCGACATCGGCAAGCTGCGCTACCACCGCATCTGCCTGATGACGGACGCGGACGTCGACGGCAGCCACATCCGCACGCTGCTGCTCACGTTCTTCTACCGCCAGATGCCCGAGCTCATCGAGCGCGGCCACATCTACATCGCGCAGCCGCCGCTCTACAAGGTGAAGCGCGGCAAGCAGGAGACCTACGTCAAGGACGACATCGAGCTCAACCAGCTGCTGCTGACGTCCGCGCTCGAGAGCGCGGGCCTGCACGTGAACTCCGGCGCGCCGGCGCTCTCGGGCACCGGACTCGAGCTGCTGGCGCGCAAGTACATGGAGGTGCAGGCGATCGTGAAGCGCTGGTCGCGGCGCTACGACGACCGCCTGCTCGATCAGCTCATCTACATGCCCGAGGTGCGGACCGCGGACTTCGACCGCCCTGAGTGGCTGCGCGGCTGGGCGCAGGACCTGCACCAGCGCCTGAACGCGCTCGATGACGGCACGCGCACCTACCGCGTCGAGGTGCGTGCCGCGAGCGACGGCCACGCGGCGCGCGTCATCGTGCACAAGACCGAGCACGGCACGCCGAGCCACAAGTTCCTGCCGCGCGAGTTCTTCGAGTCCGCCGAGTACCAGCGCATCGCCGACCTGGCGCGCACGCTCGCAGGACTCATCGGCGAGGGCGCCTTCGTGACGCGTGGCGGCGAGCGCCAGGAAGTGGGTTCCTTCAAGGAGGCCATGAAGTGGCTGTTCGACCAGGCGAAGAAGGGCCAGTCCATCCAGCGCTACAAGGGCTTAGGCGAGATGAATCCCGAGCAGTTGTGGGAGACGACCATCAACCCGGAGACGCGGCGCCTGCTGCAGGTGAAGATCGACGACGCCGTCACGGCGGATGACATCTTCACGACGCTCATGGGCGACCAGGTCGAGCCGCGGCGTGAGTTCATCGAGAAGAACGCCCTGTCGGTGACCAACCTCGACGTGTGAGGCGCTGCGCGGCCTGGCCGCGGGCGGATAAGAACAAGCGGCCATCCGCCTGGCGGGGCGCCGCAGGAAGGGAAAGACCGATGAGTGCCGGCTCAGGCGCAGCCACCCTCGGCCGTCGCCACGCCGTGGTCGCCTTCACCTTCGGCGCCATGTTCCTCGGCTACGCCGACCGGGTGAACCTGGCGGTCGCCTCGGTGGCGATGCGTACGCAGCTGCACTGGTCGCAGTCGGCCAAGGGGCTGGTGCTCGCCGGGTTCTTCGTGGGTTACTTCCTCTTCCAGGTGGCGAGCGGCGCGCTGGCGCAGCGCTTCGGCGGCAAGCGCGTGCTCGGGATTGCGCTCTTGTGGTGGTCGCTGTTTGCGCTGCTCACGCCGTGGGCCGCGGGCGTGTCGCTGAGCATGCTCGTGATCGCGCGCATCGGCCTCGGCCTGGGTGAGGCGGCGGTGCTCCCCGGCAGCTACGACCTCTTCAGTCGCTGGGTGCCGCTTACCGAGCGCGGCCGCGCGGTGGGTCGCTTCATGGCCGGGATACCGCTCGGGCAGGTGGTGGGCTTTGCGCTCACCGGTTACCTGACATCGCTCGCGGGGTGGCCGGCGAGCTTCTACCTCTTCGGCGCGCTCGGCGTGCTGTGGGCGCTTGCCTTTCTCGCCCGGGTGCACAACGACCCGGCCACGCACCCGGGGCTCTCGGCCGTCGAGCGCGCACTGCTGCCTGAAACGGCCACCGGACGCGCGCCGCCCACTCCGTGGGGGACGCTGCTGCGCACGCCGCTGGTACTGGCGATCATCGTTGCGCACTTCTGCCACAACTGGGCGCTCTATATCCTGGTCTCCTGGCTGCCGAGCTACTTCGGCGAGCACTTCGGGCTCACCGTCGTGCAGGCGGGACTGTTCTCAGCGCTCCCCTGGGGCACGAACTTCCTCGCGCTGCTGGCCGGCGGCTACCTGAGCGATGCCCTGATCGAGCGCGGTGCCCGCGTGCTCACCGTGCGGCGCACGCTTGCCTGCGCGGGCCTCGTCGGTACGGCGCTCGCGCTCCTCATGCTGACCCGGGCGGCTACCCCGGCCTCCGCACTCGCGATCGCCTGCGGCGCGACCGCGGCCCTCGGCGTGGCGCTGGCGGGCTTCGTCCCCGTGCCCCTCGACATCACCCCGCGCCATGCACCGATGCTGGTCGGGGCGAGCAACACGCTGGCGACCCTCCCCGGGATCGCAGGCGTCGCCATCACCGGCGCGCTCCTGGACGCAACCCACAGCTACAACGCTACGTTTGTGCTGACCGCCGCGATCGCGATCGCGGGCGCACTGGCAGTGGCGCTTGCTGGCACGAGTCTCCGGGCCGAGGTGACCAGGCGCTAGATGGAAGAGCGTCAGCGGCCGGACCGTCACTGAGCAGAATACGCGCGACGCGCGCTTTCTATTCCCGCGGCGCGAGTTCGCGCACGGTGGCCTCGACCCAGGCCTGGATCTCCTCGTTGACCTCGCGTACGTCGCGCCCGGCCGGGTCCACCGGCGCGCCGATGACGACGCGCACGCAGCCGGGCTTCTTCATGACGCCACGCCGCGGCCAGTAGTAGCCGGCGTTGTGCGCCACCGGCACGATGAGCCGCCCGGTCTCCTGGGCGAGCAGCGTGCCGCTCACCCCGTAGCGACGGGTCTCGCCGGTGGGCATGCGCGTGCCCTCGGGGAAGATCATGACCCAGTCGCCCTCGGCCAGGCGCTCGCGGCCCTGCTCGATGACCTGCGAGACCGCCGAGTGCCCGGCCTTCCGGTTGATGGCGATGGAATGCATCTGCAGCACGCCCACGCCCACGACCGGGATCCATACGAGTTCGCGCTTGAGCACCCACACCTGGCGCGGGAACACCACCATCATGGCCATGGTTTCCCACGAGGAGGAGTGCTTCCAGAGCGCCACGTGCGCGCCCGGCGGCAGCGGTGCACCCTCGATGCGGTAGGTGAGGCCGCAGGTCCACTTAAGCACCTTCAGCACCGTGCCCCCGTACACCCGTACCAGGGCGTAGCGGCGCGGGAACGGCAGCACCGAGCAGGCGATCACGAAGGGGATCGCGTAGAGGAAGGTGAACACGAACAGGAACCCGGTGAAGAACACCGAGCCGAGCCACTGCAGCACCGGTGCGCGCCCGGGGCGTGCGGAGGTTTCCGCCGGCGCGCTCAACCGGGCAGCCGCGAGAGGTCCGCGACGCCTGCGAACAGCGCCTGCAGCTGCGCAAGCAGCGTCAGGCGGTTGGCGCGCAGCGCCGGGTCCTCGTCCATGACCATCACCTGGTCGAAGAAGGCGTCGACCGAGGGGCGCAGCTGCGAGAGGCGCCCGAGCGCTGCGGTGTACTGCCGTTCGGCGGTGCTGGCGGCGACCTGATCCTTGAGCGCCCGCAGGGCATCGTAGAGGCGGATCTCGGCCGCCTCGCGCAGGTGTTCGACGTGGATGACGGAGCCTGCCGCGGGGGACGCCTTGCGCAGGATGTTGGCGATGCGCTTGTTGGCCGCCGTGAGGCTCGCAGCCTCGGGCAGGTCGAGGAAGGCACTCAGCGCCCTCAGGCGCGCATCGAAGTCCAGGGGCGAGGCCGGGCGGGCGGCGAGCACCGCATCGAACATCTCCGCGGTCACTGCCACCCGACCCGGCGCAGCACTGGCGCGCTCGAGGTAGTAGGCGCGCAGGCGCTCCATCAGAAAGTCATAGATCCAGCCCGCCACCACATCCGCCCCGACGTGCGCCTTGGGCGGCGCGGCGCTGGCAACTGAGCTGCGCACGCGGTCGATGTCGGCGCGCACGCCGGCAACAGCCAGGGCGATGAGGCGCGTAAGGTCGAGCTCCAGGCCCTTCTCGATGAGGATGCGCTGCACGCCTAAGGCTGCGCGCCGCAGGCCAAAGGGGTCCTTGTTGCCGGTGGGGCGCTCGCCGATGGCGAAGATGCCGGCCAGCGTGTCGAGCTTGTCGGCGACCGCCACCGCGATCCCGGTGCGCGTCGCGGGGAGCTCATCGCCGGCGGCGCGCGGCAGGTAGTGCTCGCGGATCGCGATGGCGACGTCGCCCGCCTCACCGTCCGCGTGCGCGTAGTAGCTGCCCATGACGCCCTGCAGGTCCGGGAACTCGCCCACCATCGCGGTGAGCAGGTCGCACTTGCACAGCTGCGCGGCGCGGCGCGTGTCGTCCACCGGGCCGTTGATGGCGATGGCGACATCGGTGGCGAGCGCTGCGATGCGGCGCGTCTTGTCCCCGAGTGAGCCGAGCTTCACCTGGAAGGTGACGGCATCCAGTGCCGGCAGGCGCGCGGCGAGGGTCTGGCGGCGGTCCTGCTCGAAGAAGAAGGCCGCGTCCGCGAGGCGCGGGCGCACCACGCGCTCGTTCCCCTCGCGCACCTTGGTGGGGTCGCGGCTCTCGATGTTGCTGACCGTGATGAACGCGGGCTTGAGGTTCCCGGCGCCGTCCTCCACCGGGAAGTAGCGCTGGTGTCCCTGCAGCGTCGAGATGAGCACCTCGCGCGGCAGCGCGAGGAAGCGCTCCTCGAACGTGCCTGCCAGCGCCACGGGCCACTCCACGAGAGCCGTGACCTCCTCGAGCAGGTCGTCCTTGATGAGGGCGCGGCCGCCGAGGGCGGTGGCGAGCGTCGTGACCTCGGCGCGGATGCGCTCGCGCCGCTGCACGAAGTCCGCCAGCACCCGGCCGCGCTCGCGCAGCGTGCGCTCGTAGGAGCCGGGGCTCGTGATGCGCAGCGCCTTCGGGGCGTGGAAGCGGTGCCCGTAGGTCGAGTGGCCGGAAGGGGTGTCGAGGAGCGTCGCCGGCACAACGTCAGCGCCCAGCAGCATCACCACCCAGTGCACCGGGCGCACGAAGAGCGCGGTGCCCGAGCCCCAGTGCATGCGGCGCGGGATCGGCAGCTGCTCGAGCGCCGTCTGCACGATGCCTGGCAGGAGCTCGACCGCGCGCTCGCCGGCCCTGGTGCCGACGAAGAACAGGAACGTGCCCTTGCCCTCTGCCTGGCGCTCGAGTGCGGCCACGGTGGTGCCGCAGCTCTCGGCGAAGGCCGTGGCGGCGCGCGTCGGCCTGCCCTCGGCGTCGAAGGCGGCCGAGAGCGGCGGCCCCTTGCGGCGCAGGTTCTGCTCGCTCTGGCGGCTGGCGAGGCGCTTCACCCACACCGCAAGCCGCCTGGGTGTCGAGTAGCCGGTGAGCTCCCCGTGGCCGAGCCCCGCCTTGTCGAGGCCGGTTGCTATCCCGGCGACCAGCGCGCGCTCGAGCGTGTGCAGTGCGCGCGGCGGCAGCTCCTCGGTGCCGATCTCGAAGAGGAAGTCGTGGTGCTCGATCTTCATGGGGCGGTGGCGGCCGCGGCGGGCTTGGCACCCTTGAGCAGCGGAAAGCCGAGGGCCTCGCGGCTCTCGTAGTAGGTCCTGGCGACGGCGCTGGCCAGCGTGCGCACTCTTAAGATGTAGCGCTGACGCTCGGTGACGGAGATGGCGCGGCGCGCGTCCAGGAGGTTGAAGGTGTGCGAGGCCTTGAGCACCTGCTCGTAGGCGGGCAGCGCGAGCTTCGCCTCCAGCAGCTTCCTGCAGATGCGCTCGTGTTCATCGAACGCACTGAAGAGCGAGGCGACGTCGGCGTGCTCGAAGTTGTAGGCCGACTGCTCGACCTCGTTCTGCAGGTACACGTCACCATAGGTGACGCGTCCCGAAGCTCCCTCGCTCCAGAGGATGTCGTAGATGCTCTCCACGCCCTGCAGGTACATGGCGAGGCGCTCCAGGCCGTAGGTGATCTCGCCCGTCACCGGGCGGCAGTCGAGCCCGCCGACCTGCTGGAAGTAGGTGAACTGGGTGACTTCCATGCCATTCAGCCACACCTCCCAGCCGAGTCCCCAGGCGCCGAGCGTCGGGGACTCCCAGTTGTCCTCCACGAAGCGCACGTCGTGCACCAGCGGATCGAGCCCGAGCGCGGCGAGGCTCCCGAGGTAGAGGTCCAGGATCTCCAGCGGCGAGGGCTTGATCACCACCTGGTACTGGTAATAGTGCTGCAGGCGGAACGGGTTCTCGCCGTAGCGGCCGTCGGTCGGGCGGCGCGAGGGCTGCACGTAGGCTGCGCGCCAGGGCTCCGGTCCCACCGCGCGCAGGAACGTGGCCGTATGAAAGGTGCCGGCGCCCACTTCCATGTCGTAGGGCTGCAGGATGACGCAGCCGACTTCCGCCCAGTACTGCTGCAGCGTGAAGATCAGGTCCTGGAAGGTGCGCGGGGCACGGCCAGTTTTCATGGGCGGATCTTGAAGCCAAGCAAAAACAGCGCGCGAGTATAACGGCGTGCACTCCCCGACAGGCGCGTGCAGATCTGACTGGCCCCGCCGGCGCACGAGGCCGCTTCCCGCTCGGGCCGTGCACCGTGGGCGGGCAGCCGCCGCAGGCCAGCGGGTTGCGGGCCGGCGGGCGGGTTCACCTGCTGCCCACATTTGGTGCAATAATTACGCCCATACGCACCAAGTCAGTGCAGTGCCCCATCAGGATGCAGGGTAACTCCTTGATTTAGTGCGTTCGTGGCTTGGCACAGGGCCTGCAATGCACCCTCACTTATGCCGCTCATTCGGGCGCGATGCCCCGTGCTTCCTTGGGCGGCCTTAAGGATTACCCCTTTCCCGGAGGCGATATGACACCCAGTGACGTTCTGAAGCTCATAAAAGAAAAGCAGGCGAAGTTCGCTGACCTGCGATTCACTGACACGCGCGGCAAGGAACAGCACGTGACGATCCCGGCACGGCTCGTCGACGAGGACCTGTTCCGTGATGGCAAGATGTTCGACGGCTCCTCCATCGGCGGCTGGAAGGGCATCAACGAGTCCGACATGATCCTGATGCCGGATGCGACCACGGCGGTCATCGATCCGTTCTTCGAAGAGACCACCGTCGACATCCGCTGCGACGTCATCGAGCCCACCACCATGCAGGGCTACGAGCGCGACCCGCGCTCCCTCGCCAAGCGCGGCGAGGCTTACCTCAAGTCCACCGGCATCGCAGAGACCGCGCTGTTCGGTCCGGAGAACGAGTTCTTCATCTTTGACTCGGTGCGCTACGTGAACGAGATGCGCGGCGCCTCCTACCAGATCGACTCGGTGCAGGGCGCCTGGAACTCGATGACCGAGTACCAGGACGGCAACAAGGGCCATCGTCCGGGCATCAAGGGCGGCTACTTCCCGGTGCCCCCGGTCGATGCCTTCCAGGACATCCGCTCGGCCATGTGCCTTGCCTGCGAGGAACTCGGGCTCAAGGTCGAGGTGCACCACCACGAGGTCGCCACCGGCGGCCAGTCGGAGATCGGCATCGGCGCGGGCACGCTGGTCTACAAGGCCGACCAGGTGCAGCTCTTGAAGTACGCCGTGCACAACGTCGCGCACGGCTACGGCAAGACCGCCACCTTCATGCCCAAGCCCCTGGTGGGCGACAACGGCAGCGGCATGCACGTGCACCAGTCGCTGCAGAAGGAAGGCAAGGCGCTGTTCGCCGGCGACAAGTACGGCGGGCTCTCGGACCTCGCGCTCTACTACATCGGCGGGATCATCAAGCACGCCAAGGCGCTCAACGCCTTCACCAACGCCGGCACCAACAGCTACAAGCGCCTGGTGCCCGGCTTCGAGGCGCCGGTGATGCTCGCCTACTCCGCGCGCAACCGCTCCGCCTCGATCCGCATCCCGTGGGTCTCGAACCCCAAGGCGCGCCGCATCGAGGTGCGCTTCCCGGACTCCAGCGCCAATCCCTACTTCGCCTTCACGGCGATGATGCTGGCGGGGCTGGATGGCATCCAGAACAAGATCCACCCCGGGGATCCTGCCGACAAGGACCTCTATGACCTCGAGCCCGAGGAGGCCAAGCACATCCCGCAGGTGTGCCACTCGCTCGACATGGCGCTCGAGCACCTCGACAACGACCGCGAGTTCCTCACCCGCGGCGGCGTGTTCACCAACGACGTGATCGATGCCTACATCGCGCTGAAGATGCAGGAAGTGACGCGCTTCCGCATGTCGACGCACCCGATCGAGCTGGAGCTCTACTACAGCTGCTGACCATGTAATGGCACACCGGCAATTCTCACTCGCGCCCCAGGGGCCCGGCCAGTGCCGTGGCCGGCCGTGGGGCGTGAGGGGGAAAGGGGCGCGGGCAGCGGCATCACGGCGATGCCGCTGCCCGCTTTTGTCGCGGGGCAGCAGCCAGCGTATGCTGCCTCATGATGCGTACCTTCCTCTTTACCTTAATGTCGCTCGCCTGTTCGGCGGTGCTCGCCGCCACGGTCTACAAGTGGGTCGACGAGAACGGCGTGGTGCACTACTCCGACCAGCCGCACCCCAACGCCGAGAAGGTGCAGGTGCAGGCGCCCCAGACCTACAAGGCAACGCCGGTCGATCCGGGCACCGTGCCGCTGCCGCCGGGCCAGGGGCAGGCGCCGGCCGGCTACACCGGCTGCACCATCGTGCAGCCGCAGGACCAGCAGGACTTCTCCAACATCGAGTCGCTGGTGATCGCGGTGCGCGTGGATCCGCAGCTGCACGGCGGCGACCAGATCTACATCCTCCTGGACGGGGGCGCGGTGAACAACGGCTCCCCGGTGGGCACTTCCTTCATGGTGAACCCGATCGAGCGCGGCACGCACACCGCCCAGGCGATGGTGCGCGACGCAGGCGGGCAGCTCATGTGCCAGACCCCGGCCGTGACCTTCAGCGTGCACAAGGCCTCGATCGCCAACCCCGTCAATCCCGTCCGCCCGCGCTGAGGGCAGAGCCGGGCGCGACGCCGCGCGCTGCGCGGGGGCGCCATGGCCGTTGAGCAGGCCGTGCCTTCCGCGCTGTCGCACTTCGATGCGGCCGACCTCCTCGATGCCCTCTCCACCGGCATCGTGATGCTCGACTCGCAGCTGTGCGCGGTGTACGCGAATGTCTCCGCACAGGACCTGCTCGCCTTCAGCCTGAAGATGGCGCGCGGCCGCCCGTTCAGCGACTTCCTGCACGATGCCGAAGGCCTCAAGGGGATCCTGAGGCGCGCGCTCGAGACCGGCGAGAGCCTCGCCGACCGCGAGGTGGCGCTGCGGCCGGCGGGCGCGCCGCGCGAGGTGCGCACCCTCGATGTCACCATCACGCCCTTCTCCGGGCTCACCGGCACGCAGCTGCTGCTCGAGATCGCCGACACCACGCAGCGGCAGCGCATCTCGCGCGAGAACGACCTTCTGGCGCGGCTCGATGGCAGCCGCCTCATGGTCCGCCAGCTCGGGCACGAGATCAAAAACCCGCTGGGGGGCCTGCGCGGTGCCGCGCAGCTGCTCGAGCGCGAGCTGCCCTCGGCGGGACTCAAGGAATACACGCAGCTCATCATCGGGGAAGCCGACCGCCTGACGGCGCTGGTCGACTCGATGTCCGGCCCGACGCGCGCACCCGCCAAGACCTCACTCAACGTGCACGAGATCTGCGAGCACGTGTACCACCTGCTGCGCGCTGAAGCCCCCGCCGGCGTCAGCATCGAGCGCGACTACGACCCGAGCCTGCCGAACGCGATGCTCGACCGCCACCAGATGATCCAGGCGCTGCTGAACGTGGCGCGCAACGCCCTGCAGGCGCAGGGGGACCTCGGGCGCATCGTGCTGCGCACGCGCGCGCGCTCGCACGTCAGCATCGGCTCGATCCAGCACCGCCTGATCGCCAGCGTGCAGGTCGAGGACAACGGACCCGGGGTGCCCGCGCACCTGCGCTCCTCGATCTTCTATCCGCTGGTCACCGGGCGCGCCAACGGCACGGGCTTAGGCCTCGCGGTGGCACAGGAACTCGTCACCCGCAACGGCGGCATCATCGAATTTGAAAGCGAAACGGGGCGCACGGTGTTCACCCTGCTGCTGCCCCTCGGAGAGGAATCATGAACACAAACCTTCGTGTCTGGCTCGTCGACGACGACGCTTCCATCCGCTGGGTGCTCGAGCGAGCGCTGCGCAACGATGGCATGGCGCCGCGCGCCTTCGATGCCGCGGAGCCGGCGCTCGATGCGCTGCGGCGCGAGTCGCCCGACGTCCTCATCACCGACATCCGCATGCCCGGGGCTTCCGGGCTCGAGCTGCTGCGCCTGATCCGCGACGCGCGCCCGGCGCTGCCGGTGATCGTGATGACGGCGCACTCGGACCTGGGCAGCGCCGTGTCGGCCTACGAGGGCGGCGCGTTCGAGTACCTGCCCAAGCCCTTTGACATCGACAAGGCGGTGGCGCTGGTGCGCCGCGCGGCGAACGGCGCCGTGCACGGCGGCACCGATGCCGCAGGCGCGGCACGCATCCCGGAGCTCCTCGGGCGCGCGCCCGCCATGCAGCAGGTGTTCCGCGCCATCGGGCGCCTGGCGCGCTCGAGCGTCACGGTGCTCATCACCGGGGAATCCGGCACCGGCAAGGAGCTCGTGGCACGCGCGCTGCACGAGCACAGCCCGCGCGCCGGCAAGCCCTTCGTGGCACTCAACACGGCCGCGATCCCCGCGGACCTCCTGGAGTCAGAGCTCTTCGGGCACGAGCGCGGCGCCTTCACGGGCGCCGACACGCAGCGCCGCGGGCGCTTCGAGCAGGCCGACGGCGGCACGCTGTTCCTGGACGAGATCGGCGACATGTCGCTGCCGCTGCAGACGCGCCTGCTGCGGGTGCTGGCGGAAGGGGAGTTCTACCGCGTCGGCGGCCAGACCCCGATCCGGGTGGACGTGCGCGTGATCGCCGCCACCCACCAGAAGCTCGAGGACCGCCTCGCGCGCGGGCTGTTTCGCGAGGACCTCTACCACCGCCTGAACGTCATCCGCATCGAGCTGCCGCCGCTGCGGGCGCGCGGCGAGGACATCCCGGACCTGCTCAAGCACTACATGCTGATAGCGGCGGCGGAACTCGGAGTGGAGCCCAAGGCACTGGCGACCGAGGCCCTGGCGCGCCTCGCCGCGCACGACTGGCCGGGCAACGTGCGCGAGCTCGTGAACCTGTGCCGGCGCCTCTCGGTGCTCGCCCCCGGGAGCGTCGTGCACCTGGCCGACCTGCCCCCGGAGCTTGCGGGCACGGAGGCGCGCGCGGATGCGGCCGACTGGTCTTCCGCGCTCACCGCCTGGGCGGAGCGCCAGGCACAGGGGGGCGGGGCACCGCTGCTGGACGTGGCGCTGCCGGAGTTCGAGCGGGTGCTGATCCGCACCGCGCTCAAGCGTACCCAGGGCCACCGCCAGGAGGCCGCCAAGCTCATCGGCTGGGGCCGCAACACCCTCACCCGCAAGCTCAAGGAACTCGGCATGAACGACGCGGAGGCCGGCGCGTAGTCGCGGGCTGCGCAAATCCGGTAAGGTTCGCGGCCTCAATCACGGGGAGTTGAGCGCATGGCGGCCTGGCGGGACCTCGGTCAGATCGAGTTCTTGGGCAATGACCTGAAGACCTGGACGGTGGCGCTCGGGATCTTCCTCATCACCTTCACGATCCTGCCCCTGGTGCGGCGGGTGATCAGCGCGCGGCGCAGCCGGCGCACCGATCACTCCACCATGCACCTGTCGATGGACCTCGCGGCCAACCTGGTGGCGGGCACGAGCCCGCTGTTCCTGCTGGCGCTGGCCGTGTGGCTCGCCTCGCGCGACCTGACGTTCCCGCCCAGGATCGAGCGCTGGCTCACCATCGCGATCGTGCTGGTGTTCTGGATGCAGGCGGCGCGCTGGGCCATGGCGGCGGTGCGCTTCGCGGTGGATGCGCGCCGCCAGCGCTCGAGCGGCCCGGATACCTTGCTGCGCAGCTCGATGGAGGTGATCCTGTTCGCCGCCGGGATCCTCATCTGGGGGATCGCGGGCCTGCTCGCGCTCGATAACCTCGGTATCGAGATCAAGCCGCTGCTGGCCGGCCTCGGGATCGGCGGCATCGCACTCGCGCTCGCCGTGCAGACCGTGCTCGGTGACCTGCTCGCCTCGCTCTCCATTGCGCTCGACAAGCCCTTTGGCTTGGGGGATGCGCTCACCGTGGACGACGTGCAGGGGACGGTCGAGCACATCGGCGTCAAGAGCACGCGCCTGCGCAGCGTCAACGGCGAGCAGATCATCATGTCGAACGCCGACATCCTCAAGTCGCGCGTGCGCAACTTCGGGCGCCTGCGCGAGCGGCGCTCGCTGTTCCGGCTCGACGTGCACTACGAGACCCCGGTGCCGGCCCTGGCCGCCGTGCCCGCCGCGGTGCGCGAGATCATCGAGTCGACCCCGGCGGCGCGCTTCGATCGCTGCCACCTCCTGAGCTGCGGCGGCCCGGCGCTGCAGTTCGAGGTGGTGTACTTCGTGACGAACCCGGAGTTCCTGGTCTACGCGGATGCCCAGCAGCGCATCAATCTGGCGATCCTCGAGCGCTTCCGCACGCTCGGCGTGAGCTTCATGGGGGCGACCCCGACGCTGGTGCGGCTGCAGGATGCGCGCACGCCGGTGGCGGACGCCGGGGGCAGCCGGGGGGCGGCCGGGTCCTAGTCAGTGGTGCAGGTCATACCCGGGGCATAGGTGGCGCCTCCCGCCGGCACGCCGATCACCGGGAACCTTCGCCTTCGCGAAGGAGGTTCTGTTAAGGCGTGCTGCGGCAGTGCCGCAATGGAGGCGCCGGAGTGTCGGCCGGCGAACGCTTCGGTCAGTGCTGCGCGAGGAGCTGCCTGAACGCGGCGTCGAATTCAACGTAGGGCTGGGCGCCGCTGACGAGCTGGCCCTCGAGACCCCCGTTGGCGATGCGCCCAAGCACGAAGGCGGGTGTCCCGTTCACGTGCAGGGCATCGGCGGCGGCCATGTTGCGCGCGATCGCCGACTCGTAGCGGCTGGCCTTGGTGCAGGCGTGCAGGCGCTCCAGGTCGAGCCCGAGCTGCGTGGCGCGCCGGTCGATGCCACCGTCGGCGAGCGGGTCATCGCCCGTCAGCAGCGCGTGGTGCATCTCCCAGAACTTGCCCTGCTCGCCGGCGCAGTGCGCAGCTTCAGCGGCCGGCATCGCCGAGGAGTGAAACTGCAGCGGCAGGTCGCGCACGATGAAGCGCAGCTTCCCCGTGTCGATGTAGTTCTTCTTGATGAGGGGCCAGGTCTCGGCCTGGAAGCGCCGGCAGTACGGGCACTGGTAATCGGTGAACTCCAGCAGCGTCAGGGGCGCATCGCTGCGGCCGAGGGAATACTCGCGCGCATCGAGGCTGACATGCACGAACTGCGGCTCATCCTCAGCCTGCGGGGCGGCACTGAAGGTGTTGCCCGCAGCCAGCGCGAGCAGCGCCGCAGCGGCGCCGGCGAGCAGTGGCCCCCGGCTCATCCGGAGACCGCGCAGTCCTGGGTCTCGCGCGCGGTGTTCAGGGCGCCGGTGAGCTCGGTGACGTTCTTCATCCCCTGAGCCCTGAGGTATTCCACGATCCCCTCGTTCACCTTGCGGCACACCATGGGGTCGTAGAAGAGCGCGGTGCCGATGCCCACCGCGCTTGCGCCGGCGATGAGGAACTCGAGCGCATCCTGGGCGCTGGTGATGCCGCCCTGGCCGATGATGGGGACGCGGTGCGGCCGGGCGACCTCGTACACCTGGTGCACCTTCAGCAGTGCGATCGGCTTGATCGCCGGGCCCGACAGGCCTCCCTGCACGTTGCCGATGACCGGGCGGCGCGTTGCGACGTCTATCGCCATGCCCATGACCGTGTTGATCACGGCCAGCGCATCCGTGCCTGCCTCGATGCAACGGCGCGCGTTCTCGCGGATGTCGGTCTGGTTCGGGGACAGCTTGGTGATCAGGGGCTTTTTGGTGACGCGGCGGCAGGCCGACACCACCTGCGCCGACATGTCCGGGTAGTTGCCGAAGGCGACACCGCCCTCCTTCACGTTGGGGCAGGAGATGTTGATCTCGATCGCATCGATCGGCGACTCATCGAAGCGCCGCGTTACCTCGACGTATTCCTCGATGGTGGAACCGGAGACGTTCGCGATGAAGCGCGTCTCGGAGAAGTCCAGCTGCGGCAGGATGCTGCTGACCACCTGCTCGGCACCGGGGTTCTGCAGTCCGATGGCGTTCAGCATGCCCGCCGGGGTCTCGTAGACGCGGTGCGGAGGGTTGCCGAGGCGCGGCTTGCCGGTGGTGCCCTTGAGCACGATGGCGCCGGCGTCGCGGTTGGAGAAGCCCTCGATGCGGGTGTATTCCTCGCCGAAGCCGACGCAGCCGGACAGCAGCACGATCGGGGAGGCGAACTCGAGTCCGCAGAACTTAAGCGCCAGGGACGCTGCGTCCGCCGTGTGCCCCGCCGCGGTGCCCGAGACTGGTTCAACCGTCGCCATGGGGCGCATTATCGCACACGCGTCAACCGCTCATGTGTGCCCGCGCTTCCATGTTCCACGTCGTGCTCGTCGAGCCGCAGATCCCACCCAACACCGGGAACATCATCCGGCTGTGCGCGAACACCGGGGCCGCCTTGCACCTGGTGCAGCCCCTGGGGTTCGAGCTCACGCGCCGTGCGGTGCGCCGGGCGGGTCTCGACTACGCCGAGCTCGCCGAGGTGCGGGTACACGCGGATTTCCCCGCCTGTGTGGAAGCCCTGGGCGACGCACGCCTCTACACGGTGGAGACCGGAGGCAGCCGCCCCTACAGCGCAGCTGCCTTCCAGGGGGGCGAGGCGCTCATCTTCGGCTCCGAAACCGGAGGGCTGGCCGCCGCCGTGCTCGCGCGCGTGCCCTTCGCGCAGCAGCTCACCATCCCCATGCGTCCGGGCAACCGCAGCCTCAATCTCTCCAATGCCGTGGCATTGGTCGTCTACGAGGCCTGGCGTCAGACGGGCTTCGGCAGCTGAGTGCCGGGCCGCTCCCGCGGCGTTGCCGACTGCCTGGAGACTGGCGCCGGGGCCTCTCGGTCCAGCGGACTGCGCACACCGTTGGCTCCCTTCGTCATCACGTGGGTGTAGACCATGGTGGTCTTGAGGTCGGCATGCCCGAGGAGTTCCTGCACGGTGCGGATGTCGTACCCATCCTCGAGGAGGTGCGTCGCGAAACAATGGCGCAGCGTGTGGCAGCTCGCCGGCTGGGTGATGCCGGCCGCGTGTACCGCAGCGGCAACGGCACGCTGCAGCGTCTTTTCATGCAGGTGATGCCGTACCAGCGCGCCGCTGTAGGGGTCCTTGCGCAGGTCCGACGCCGGGAACAGGTACTGCCAGCCCCACTGCAGCGCCGCGTGCGGGTACTTGCGGTCGAGGGCAAAGGGCAGCGATACGCCCGGCCGCTGTTGTCGGCGCTCCACGTCGTACCAGTCGCGCAGCCGGCCAAGGTGCGCCCGCAGCGGGCCTTCCAGGGTGGCGGGCAGCATGGTGACGCGATCCTTGCCCCCTTTCGCCTCGCGCACGATCAGTTCACCCCGCTCGAGCTGCAGATCCTTGACGCGCAGGCGCAGGCCTTCCATGAGCCGCAGCCCGCTGCCATAGAGCAGGTTGCCAAGCAGCCACGAGGTGCCCTGCAGCTGCGCCAGCAGGGCCCGAACCTCCGCCCGGCTCAGTACCACGGGCAGCCGCGTGGCGCGGGCCGCCCGGGTGACGTTGTCGAGCCAGGGAAGGCTGACGTCGAGGACGTGGCGGTAGAGGAATAGAATCGCCTGCAGGGCCTGGTTCTGCGTGGGGGCGCTTACTTTGTGATGCACGGCGAGATACGTCAGGAACTGCTCGACCTCGGCGGCGCCGAGCGCGCGCGGGTGCTTGCGCTTGTGGAACAGGACATAACGACGCATCCACTGCAGGTAGGTCTGTTCGGTGCGCAGCGCGAGATGACGTGTGCGCATCTTCTCGCGCGCGACGGCAAACAATCCGCTCTGAGTTCGCATACGGCCGCCCCACGCCCCGGACGATGGAATTGCGGATGGGGCTGGGCAGATGGAATCAGGTCGGCGGGCACCCGTCGAGACGCATATCTGCCGTCTTTGGGGCCTTTCGTCGCCCCGACTCGGTCGTCTACATATAGTTAGAAGTCCTATGCGCGAGTACAGCTTCTCGCAATGGATGACCGTCCGCGCAAGACGGCTGCGGATCTATCGGCGCATCCTAAACGGCTTTTGGGCCATGGCAGCGCTGATAGTCGTAGTCAATTTACTTAGATCGAAGTCCCCACAAGCGTTTGAGTCGCTATTTACTTGGCTGATAGTTTCACTTCAAATCGCCGGGACGCTGTTCATGCTCTGTTGGATACCCATTGCCGCGGGCTTTCTAGTTCGTGCGTTTAAATGTCCCAGTTGTGACTCGCCGTGGGTCCCGTTCTTTGGCTGGGTCACATGCACGTGCGGGAATTGTCGCTTCAATATCTGCACCATGAATCATGGGACTTCTAACAATCGCTCGAGCGGCCGTGATACGTGAGATGGGTTGCGACGCGAGCACAGAGAGAGATTGTATGCTCGCGCCGCTTATCAGACCGAAGCGGTCGGCCGCTCAGCTTCACCGTTAGGTGGCGATCTTCATGGACGTCATTGCGGATAGGCGGCTCGAACTCCGAACGGACAAGGGATCCATCGACGTTACGGTGAAGATAGGCCGGCCTCAGTCTGGCCCATCTGCCGAGGACTGGATATGTCCCTATGAGATCTGGGTTGGAGACGAACGTAGGTCCATGGAGATGCATGGGATTGATTCCATTCAAGCTCTCCAACTCACCATAGCTACTCTCGATGTGGAACTGCGGCACAGCGCAAGAAAGTACGCTGGCACCTTGTTCCACTATGACGAACCATTCACCTCGATACTGGAAAGTAGTGGGCTTGAGGTGCGTAGATCATGACCGCATTCGGTGCGGATCGCCCCCTAACCCACGCTTGGAGCGGCCGTGAGTGCTGAAGTAGCGCGCCGTGCGCGCGGGGAATATTGTGCGCGCATGGCGCGCGATCAAATGCAGCGGGTGGCCGCTCAAGCTCACCGTTAGGGAGGCGGCGCTGTGGCTGACCCGACGATCCTATGCGGGTTTACATCCAACGTTCCGAAAGCATCCCGCTCCGGCTTCTTTTTCGGAATCGGTACACCCCCGGTTACGATTTACTTGAGTTCACTCGGAAGTCCACCTTTCGACTCCGACGACTACATCGCAGTTGCGATACGCAGGGGACTCTTAATTCCCGGAAATGTGGCGCTGGCTTATCGCCTTGTCGGCCAAAAATGCGCCGCTGAATCGGCGGGCTTGGCTTTGGCGGTGACGTTTATCCTTCTCGGAGTCATGGGTGCAATCAACCTTCTCAGGTTCCCCCACGCAAACGCGAGCTTTGAATTGATGTCCTACTTTGGGATAGTTCTAGGAGCCCTTAACACATACAGGGTGCGTGAGATTCTCCGGGCCAAGCGCTTACTTAATGAGTGGGAACCAAGTGCGCCTCCCTAACAATCGCTCGAGCGGCCGTGGGACTTAATCTGCTGCGCCGAGCACGCTGGAAAAATTGTGCGCGCTCGGCGCAGACTCGTCGCATGACTGCGGCCGCTCAGCTTTACCGTTAGCTCTCCGATGGTTCACGTCGATTACTCGCAGCAGCATCTCGGCTATCTAGTGCGTGGTGGCGGAATTTCCCTGCCGGACTGGTTGGCTCTTGCATCGACGGTACCTGAACTGAAAAAGACGCCGGCTCGGTCTGTCATCAACCCTTTTACGCAGAAGCCAATTCTGTGGCCTAACGGCGCATATGACATTCTAAATGCTAAGGAAGCGGTGGGACTCGCAGTTTGGGAACAGTCCGGGTGTATAGGCATCGCGGGAAATAAGCCAGCGCTTGACAACTTCGTGGCGCGACTCTGCGACCTTCTCAAAACCAAGTTCGTACCGTCGGAGAGCTAACAATGCTTCGAGCGGCCGTGATGTTAAGTGTTCGGCGCGCCATGAGCGCGCTGCGCTATCTTGCGCTCATGTCGCGTTCTGAACCCACGCAGCCGGCCGCTCAAGCTCACCGTTAGGTGATCTCTGAATGCGCATCGTAGCGATAGTCGCGGCCACGTTACCGGCGCTGGCAGCGGCTGCAACTGAATCCACGTTCCATTTAAGCGTCGAAACCTGGTCGCGGACGGGAAAGACCGGCCGGGAGGCTGGCCATGACACGGTAAGGCTAGCGCAGGGTTTAAAGACTAGATATGTCATGAGCCTTGGAGACGACGTGCTTGCTACCCTTGCATTAGAGGCGATGGACGCATGCACTGTCCGCGTCACGGTGGTTAGTGCGTCTGATCGAGAGCTTTAGTCTTGGCTTTATCTTCGGGCACGAGAGCTTTGACTTCGGCGGCACAATCCGCGGAGGCACGGACTGTGGCACGAGATCACCTAACCTACGCTTCGAGCGGCCATGACGCGTAAGACGGAATGCGACGCGAGCACCGTGACACAGTGTGTGCTCGCGTCGCTCATTGGGCCGCGGCTGACGGCCGCTCAAGCTCACCGTTAGGTGTCCCGAGTGAATGACACGCCCGATGCCAATTCCAATGCGGCAGACGAGGAGGCCGAACTCGCGCCGAGACTCACGCGACTCGGTGCTTCCCTGCTTGACGGCCTTACTATCCTTCCGTTTGGGATCGCTCTATTCGCCTATTCCGGCTCGCTTGACCTGGTACTCAAACATCAGGTTCCCTCGCTTAGCCGAACCGTACTTATGTCATTTTTTGGATGGGTGATATTCCTCGCTACAAATTCCTATCCGCTCATCAAATACGGCCAGACAATCGGCAAATACCTGTGCAAGACCCAGATGGTCACTCTCGCAGGGGATGTACCGGCATTCTGGAGGTTGGCCATTTTTCGGTACGGCTCGATGCAGCTGATGGGGTTCTTGGGGATCTTCGGGCTCGTGGATCCACTGCTGATTTTCCGGCGGAACAGGCGATGCCTTCACGACCTACTTGCCGGCACAAAAGTGGTGATCGCTAAGCCATTGCTCCATCAGCCGGAAGCAGGGGACACCTAACAATGCTTCGAGCGGCCGTGATGTTGAGTGTGCGGAGCGCCATGAGCGGGCTGCGCTATCCTGCGCTCATGTCGCGTTCTAAACGCGTGCGGCCGGCCGCTCAAGCTCACCGTTAGGTTGCACCGAACCCGGAGCTCCACATGAAATTCCGTCGCTTGGCTCTCTCGATGCTGCTAGTCCTGATTCTTGGCTGTGCCAGCACGCCCCAACAGCCGCTTCGGATCGATGGATCCACGCCCGATGCATTCCGGTCGTCCTATTCGAGCCTCTATTCGAGTCTCTCTGCCTCCCAGCAGGCTCAACTGAACAGTGCAATCTTGCTCCTTGGCGCCACGAAGCTTCACGACCCCGCATACCAGGGCCAGTCCACCTTCGGTCCGGAGACCCTGCGCACCGAGCTAAACGGAAAGACCTTCGACCAGATTATTGCCGCGGCGAAAGCCACGGGCACGACGTTTAGGGTCGTTCACCACTAGACAGATGTGCAACCTAACAATGCTTCGAGCGGCCGTGACGCGTGAGACGGAGTGCGCCGCGAGCACAGTGAGACAGTATGTGCTCGCGTCGCCCATCAAACGCTGGCGGTCGGCCGCTCAAGCTCACCGTTAGAGAGCACGAGACGAACTGAAGCCTGGATAAGAGGTCTCGCGGTTCGGAAAGGCTCCGACTCGTGGCTCGCTTCGTTCAACGCCTCAATGCGCGCGCGGCCTGTCCCTGTCAGCACCGTAGTCCTCAAGAACGGCTCTCAGTTTTTGCCGGGGCGTTCGGCGAGGTTGCCAGACATCAGCGCGCGCCGGATTAGAACCCGACGGTCAGAGCGAGACTTCTCGCCGAGTCGCGACAGAATCTAAATCGTCTTCGCTTCAAACAGTCGCGCCGGCGCGCTTAGTCGGAGACATATGTTGCCTTCGCTTGCTGCCGAATTGCCGCGCGCGCAGAGTAGGGTTCCTTATGGTGCGCTCTAACCCCGAACTCCAGGCGCCGCCCCGGCATTGGCTTCGCCCGCCGGGGTGCCCTCGCTCGAAGAGCTCGCTCGGCGCGCCTGAGTTCCACCGTTAGAGCACGCGAGCGGCGATTTTTGATTCTGATGAATGAGTCACTGCGATGTTCAACGGACTCGCCAGTGCCGCCTTCGTTCATCGCCCGAGAGCGCGCGCAGCCCGTGACACAGCGCTACACACCAGGGCGGGGCGCGCGCCAGGACTCAACCAGCCGCCCAGTGCAATCGATCTTACCCCGGGGCCGTCTCCGTTCCGGCATTCGGCGCGCTTACATATCACGGCATTTGCCTCGATGTTGCGGCGTACCTGCCGCGCGCGCAAAGTAGACTTGTAATGCGTGCTCTAACCATGGCCTCGAGCGACCCAGACAACTGCGCGATCACTGGTCACTTGCGAACGGTCGCTCAGGCTCACCGTTAGATGCCGAGAGGGAGCCACGATTGAATTCCCCGTCAAAACTTGAGGTCGCGCGGGTCCAACTGGATCGCGCCATCTCGCTCTACTTGGACGAGCGTGATTTTGTTTCAGCAATCACTCTTGCGGGCGCCGCTGAGGAAATTCTTGGCAAACTCTTGGCGAGCTCCGATCGACAGTCCATCGCTGAAAACTACGCGGACGCAATGTCGAAGTTTAGTGCCATAACGGGCACTGGCCCCCTCGATCGTAAGGCTGCGATCGCACAGCTTAACGCCGCGCGCAACTCGCTGAAGCACTTCTGCGAGACCCACGGGATGTCGTTTGACTATGAAGATGAGGCATATGAAATGATCGAGCGCGCCGCCAGCAACTACTGGCTCCTTCGCCAGGAGGAGACGCCGCAGATGGCTCGATTTGGCTTGCACAGTAAGGAACGGGCATCTAACCAACGCTTGGAGCGGCCGTGAATCCCCGGAAGTGGACGCCGCGAGCGCCGGACCATTGTTCGCTCGCGGCGCTTATTCGACTGCGGCGGACGGCCGCTCAAGCTCACCGTTAGACCGCCGATACTGAGCGTCTGCGCGTATTTCCCATTGAAACCCATGGCCTAGCGGCTCAGTGTCAGATGGCAATTTCCGGAACAACCGCAGGGATACTTCTTAGCCCTCCGTATCAGGGTGACTCCTGGTGGGTAGCGCTCGCTGCGGTCGCGACGCTCTGGCTAATATACGGGCTACGAAGTCACTTTCGGAAGACACGAATCGGGAAGCCAGCGGACCGTCAGGGCTTAATAGCAATAGTCGGCTTTTGGTTGCTCTTCCTGTTGGCCGCAACGTATTCGATACTGCGACACCACGGTATCGTTTAAGAACTGGTGAGCTCGGCGGTCTAACAATGCTTGGAGCGGCCTTGACGCATGAGACTGAATGCGCCGCGAGCACAGTAGGTCATTATGTGCTCGCGTCGCTTATCGAAGGCCCACTGACGGCCGCTCAAGCTCACCGTTAGACGTGTCTAAAACCCTCGTAGCTTTTTTGGCTGCTGTAGCGCTGATCGCGGGCGGCCTGCTGTGGGCGAATGCCCCCATTCAACCCCTTCCAGCCGATACGAAGCCTGATGTGATAGTCGTTGACAAGGCCGCCCGCCGCCTTTCGCTCTACTCCCACGGCGCACTGATTCGCTCGTACCCGGTCTCGCTTGGTCGCGCGCCCGCTGGCGCCAAAGTACGAGATGGCGATCACCGAACTCCGGAAGGTCGCTACTCCATTGACCGCCACAATCCCCACAGCTCGTTTCACCTGGCGCTTCATGTGTCATACCCGTCAGGTGACGACGTTGCGCGCGCCCAAGCGGCCGGCTACTCGCCAGGCAGTGACATCATGGTTCACGGCATGCGCAACGGTTTAGGCTGGCTGGGCCGCGCACATTTACTCGTCGACTGGACGTCAGGCTGTGTCGCGGTGACAAACGCTGAGATGGATCAGATCTATTCGACAGTCTCTGATGGCACACCGATCGAATTCAGGCCCTGACACGTCTAACGATCGCTTGGAGCGGCCGTGATGTTAAGTAGAGGACGCGCCATGGGCGCGCTACGCTATGTTGCGCCCATGCCGCGTAGCCAGAGTCATCACCGGCCGCTCAAGCTCATCGTTAGTCGTCATGGCAAAGCTCATCAGTGTGCTCAGCCTCTTCGTTCTGGTAGCGGCGCTCGGGCTTTACGCCAACTTCGTGCTTCGACGCGTCGCGGGCGTCAATTTGCGATCGCGGGTACAGATGCCTTGGCCTCGCGGATGGCGTCTCGTCGTCTACTGGCTCGCTTTGGTGATCTCGGTAGTCATTCTCGTTCCTGGGGCGATCATCACGGTCGGTTACGCGTTCGGCCTGAGCGATTGCCCCGCGGATTTTTCTCCACATGACCCTTGGCGATGCTCACTCATCGGACGGCTGTGTTTCCTGGTGGGCGCAATTGCCGTGGGCTTGCCGCTAGCAGCGCTATGCGCACGTCTCCTTGGCGAGTTACTCGTGAAGCACGACTAGGCCATGACGACTAACAACCGTTGGAGGGGTCCGTGAGAGAGGGCAGTGTCGCCGCGGACGCGGGAAGACAGTGTGCGCCCGCGGCTCTGAGCGGGCGCTTCCATGCGGCCCCTCAACTTCACCGTTAGGTGTCCTGTGGAATGTCGCGCCACCCCAACTCAGAAGGTGCTCCTTATTGGGCTGCTCGCCGGTTGGGCTGTTCTTATGGTGACTGCCACGGGGATCACCTCCCCAAATGCTGCCCCGCCGTTGCTTATTCGAGTTAGCGGTTGGCTCGGGCTCATCGGAACCGCCTTTGTCGTCCCATTCGCCGTTCTCGTGTTCTCTCGTCGGCCCGTAGTCCTACTCAGCGATGCGGGAATCGACGACGCGCGACTCGGCGTCGGTGTAATTCCGTGGCTCGACATCACATCAGTCTCAACCCTCGTAATCAGGAACCGCTCACTGATTCAACTCTGGCTTCGAAATGAACGTACGTACCTAGGGCGCTGGTCGACTCTGCGTCGTATGACGGGCCGCATCGCAAGTGCCATGGGATATTCCCCGTTTTCGATTAGCCTTTTTCTGCTCACCCCGGGTTTCAAGCCCGTCTTTGAATACATCTCGCGTCACGTGGAAGTACGGACGGACACCTAACCATGCGTTCGAGCGGCCCATTGATTCGACTACTGATGCGCTGCGCGCGCCGCGGCAATTCTGCGCGCGCAGCGCTTTATTGCGGCCAGACGGTGGCCGCTCAACGCGAACGTTAGGCGTCGCAAGGACACCCCTCCTGGGGGGCTAGTCGCCATCCTCATTCTCCTGTGCAAGCTGCAACTTGAGATGATAGGCATCTATGTCAAAGTCAGTGCTGTCCGAAACCGCGGCCAGTACAAGGGGTAAAACGCGCTGCCGCTCCTCCTCGCTCTCAAGCCTTGTGAAGCCGGCTGCAGCCGCCTCGGCGAACAATTTCTCCGACTCCCGCTTGGCCCTCACATCGTGGCTCTCTATGTCGGGATTGGCACCGGGAGGGATGTTTTCCTCAATCCAAGTGTCGACCCATCTCAGGAAGCGCTTGCTCATGACTGCCTATTTCTCTCCCAGTTTGGCCTCGGTTCCCAGCCCGACTGCGACCTACCTGCTAGTTCGGTCCAAGTGAATCGAAGCTTACTGCATAGCATCGGGAAGCGCAGTGACGCCTAACCAACGCTTGGAACGGCCGTGAGAGACCGGCTGCGGCCGCTCAAGCTGACCGTTATGCGCCTAACTAGCTTACTTCCCGTCCTAATGTCTGTGACTTCTGCTTCATGAATCGAGGTGAACCCAGCGCCTTGCGATCCGAAGCCTAGCCTTCTTCATTCCGATGCCACATATAAAGAGTCTCGCACTCCTCACGAAGGCGCTGCCTCACTTCGAATTACAATCGACGTCACGGGGGTGGTAAGTGATGCAGTTTCTTCTCGCCAGTACAGATTCTTGGCTTGACGATTGGGCGCAGAAATCCGCGCGCTTGTGGAAATTCGCTCGTCCAAAGCGTATGACCTGCGGTGGGATTTTCCCCGCAAGCGTTCGACTCGCTTTCCGCCTGGGTCGTAGTCCCTCTCCAAGTTGCCGCGGCCTTGTTCTTGGGCGCGTCGCTCGTACTGTTCATGTACAGCTGCGTGAGCAATTTTCATCCGCAACGGACCTCACGAGACTGCCGTGAAGTCGCCTCGGGTACGTTGATAATCCCTGCATTCTTGCCTATACCCATCCGGCGAACGATCCGTTGGACATGGACAAGGTTTGTGCCGAGATTCGCGAACAGAAAATTGAACGCATGCTCGAGGAGGAGCGCCGTAAGGGGCGCCGAGGCATCATTGAGGCGGGAATCATCGGGATGTTCTTTTTGCTAACCTGCGTGGCAACCCGGAGACGGCCTCAGGTATTGCGGTCCAGCAATGATTCGAGCAGCCGTTAGTTCACCGTATGACGCGCCATGAGCGCGCTGGGGTATCCTGCGGTGTCGGGGATCGAACCGATGCGCGATGCCGCTCAGGCTCACCGTCAGGAGATCGTGTGCGTTGGCTCGGAATCGCCGGTGTCCTCCTCTTGCTAGCCGGCCTTATAGCGCCCCTGTTTGGGCCGCTAGTCAGCCGCAACTTCGGACAAGCGTCATTGGCACTTACCATCGCGGGATTGGTTCTCTTTGGGCTAAGTGCTCTCCATCAACGTAGCAGCGGTGACAGGGGCGCTCCAGATGGGAGTTCCGGGGATGTCCCAGGCGCCGATTCCCTCAACGGAAACGACTCCGAGGACGGAGGACACGGGAACGATGGTGACCATTGAACGATGGGCCGGGGCTTCGCATGAGTACCCGCCGATGGTCCGCGTCTCTTCGACAATCGGTTCGAGCGATCGCGGAGCCGCGCCTCCGTTGCAACAGGGAAGAGTCGGTGATTGAGCTAAATTAGCTGGGCTTGATGCTGGTGAAGCCCCGCATCGCCTGACGTTCGTTAGGCGTGAAGCACGTCACGAGCCCGCACGCTTCAATGATCAAACGCAGTAGCATTTGGAATCTAACAATCGCGGCAGTAGTGGTGAGTGTGCCGTGCCTGACTAGGTCGGCCCCTCTGCCGTGTCGTTAGATGGTCAAGAATCTGAAGCCCCGTGCGTTCACCCTCATCGGAATCCTCGCGCTTGCTCTTGTGATCGGCGTACTTGCAGTCACACCGCAGGTCCCCAGCAGCGAGGCGAGCAGGACGTCCTCGCCCGATGGAACCATCGTTGCGGGGCTCATGCAGACCCCGGCGGACGCAAACGGAGCCCGCGGTTTTAAGGGGTGCTTCCAGAGACCCGGGTCCTCATCGCCCACCACAGCGACCTGTAACGAGGTCGCCTACCTTGCCGGCGTCGTGGCCGGTGGCTCTGCTGTGCCTGTCAGTCTGGTTTGGCCGACGCCCTCGGAATTCGAGATCCGTTACGCAAACGCAACCTCGGTTCACATCTACAAGCCGGTGTTCACATGGGGGTCGGTCAGACTCAACAGAGGTGGGAGTCGTTACGGCTCCCGCTTGCCGATCTTTGTAAAAGCGGTACAAACTGCCCACGAGAGTCCTCAGGACTCCACAGGCGCACCCACACAAGGCCAATAGCCGTCCTTTGTTGCCTTGAACATCGAACCCACGCCTGGAGCTGCCGCGCTGGTAGGTGCGCGGTGCGCCATCAGCGCGCTAAGCTATCTTGCGCTCATGTCGTGTCCGGAACTCATGCGGCCGACCGCCCCACCTCACCCTTGGAAAGCCGCAATGGACCCAGCAAGCCTCACAATCGGCGCTTCGTACTACCGCGTTGCATTCGCGGACAGCGCGCGGACCATCCCGGGGGTCACTCCCATGATCTATATCGGGGTGAACATCTTCCCTGACGATGATCCGAACACTCCTGTGCATTACTTCCAGGATACCGCCTCATTCTCAGAGCTGGGCTCGGTCGCCAGCTCCGACTACGACTCAAAACGTGCGGATGTCGAGGCTCAGGTCTTTCCGTACACAGATTCCGACCTCGCCAGTGAAATCATGACTCTGGGCGAGGTCGTGGCGGCACTGACCGAGGCTCTCAAACGTGCCTCATGGAAGCACTAGTCGCCGTGTCGTGCGAGCCCTCTGACGCGGCGCTCCGGGCGCCGCCCGGTCATTGCTTCGCGTGCCGGGGATGCCCTGGCACGCGGGGCGTCGCTCTTCGCGCCTGAGCTGCTGCCTTCGCTGTTCAATAGGTCATTTCAGATTTACTGACGTCGTCGTGGAAATCGTAAAATAGGGCATCTGACAGCCCTTGTAGCGGTGACGATGCGTGAGGGAAAATGCGCCGCAGCCCGCCGTCAGAGGCCAGTGATGCATTACCCGGACGGTGAAGAGATCAGGGTCGGCGACGTCATCGCGGTCGACAGGAAACTCCATGGCACGGTTGTTGGCTGCATAGACACCGCGCAGTACCGTGAACCTCAGGTGGCAGCCCAATGGCATCACCTTCGTTCTGGCGTCATCGTGGATACGAAATTCGGCGGCCTAGTACACTATCCGGACCAGCACGCGATTGACGCCGAAGAATTTTTTCTCGTCAATCGGAGCGCGTGAGCGCAGGCGTCAGGCCAACATGAGCCGCACAAGCTTCCCACTGGCAGTTGCCATCGCAGCCACCCTGGGCTGCGCGGCCTTTGTGGCACTGCTCCCCTGGGGGGATCCGTGTTCACTCACCACGACACCCGGCGAAGCGGGATGCGACGTCCTCTTCTCGCCGCTGCAGCAAAACCTGCGTAACGCCGGCTTCGGCGGCATCTGCCTGATGAGCGGCTTCCTGGGGGGACTGCTCACCCGCTCGCATCGCCTGGTTGCAGGTGCATCGAGCACTCTGGTGGCCATGCTCCTCGCTTGCCTTGCCGTGCACCGGGTATATGGCATTGGCTGGCCGCGACACCCGCTGTTCTGGACCCCGTTCACGATCCTCGTGGCCGGTGCCGTCCTGGTCTCTTGCGCCGCGGCCGGAGTGCTCGGCGCGGCCCTCTCCCGGTATGTTCGCCCCGCCCGTGCCTGAAGCGGCCGTGAGGGGAAGTGAGAAGCGAGCCATTGGCGCGTGGCACTGTCCAGCGCTCATCTCGCTCCCCCAGCTCCTGCTGATGGTCGTTCAGCTTCACCGTTAGAGGTCACCTATTTACGCGCCAACCGGGGCTGCGGCTCCAAAGCAGTCGCTGGCTCTCACATCGGTTCTCGTGCGTGAGTACGATGAAGCGCTTGCGTTCTATGTCGGCGTTCTTGGCTTCTCACTTGTCGAAGACGCTCTCGTTCCGGCTCAGAACAAGCGCTGGGTGGTAGTCGCGCCGCCCGGCGCGACGGAGTCCCGGCTGCTCCTCGCGCGCGCCGCAAATGCCGAGCAGGAGTCGCGGATCGGAAACCAGACAGGCGGGCGTGTCTTTCTCTTCTTGCATACGGACGACTTCTGGCGCGACTTCAATGCACTCACGGCAAAGGGGGTGACCTTCGTCCGGCCACCTGCCAAGGAGCCTCACGGCACCGTTGCCGTCTTCCGCGATCTTTACGGCAACCTCTGGGACCTGGTCCAGCCGGGAAGTGCGCCGCCTGACCCCTGAGAACCCGGACCGGGGGTTGCAGCGACCGTCATGTTAAGTTTGCCGCACGGGCGCACTGCGCCTATGGTGCACTGAGTTTCGCCTTCTGAACCCGTGGGGGGCCCTCGGGCTCACCGTCAGGGGAATCCATGCAGACCTACGACGAGATCCTGCTCCACACGAAGCGCGCCAGCGCGATTCGCTGGCCCTTCCGGCTGCTTGCGCTCATCGTTGTGCTGGCCGCCCTGGCCGCCGCCCTGGGCAGCGTCTACATCGCGCTGACGCACAAGGACCCGAGGGCAGCCGTGCTTGCGCTCGGCTACGCTCCCTTGGCAGCGCTCCTCGTGCGCCTCGGCGGTTACGCAGTCTGGACAGGCAGTGTCGTCCGTAACCCCTGCTGGCCCTTCGCTTCCCAGGCGGTGGCAGTCACCTGGCTCCTGCTCACGTGGCTTATTAGTTCCTACGCCTAGCCACGCGGCAGCGCTGCGCCATCTTCTGCCTTGCGGCCGGGTAGCGCCGGCGGCGCCCGCCAGTGATGAGCTGGCCTGCATGGGGTGCTCCTGGTGGGCGTTGATCCCGGCGGTCCGCTAACACTCTTCTCTTATGCATCCGATCCCAGCAACGTGTGCTACGAGCCGGACCCTGCGCGCGCGACCTGACCCATGTCCGGAGGAACCGTGCCAGCGGCCTTGAGTGCGGCGACAGGCCAGCGGTACTACACCCCCTGGCAGATCACGGTGGCGGCAATCCTCGGCGGTCCGCTCGCGGGAGGCTATCTGGCCTCCCGCGATCATGCGCTATTCGGGTCTCAGGGCCGTGCCAGGGCGACCCTGGCAGTCAGCGCGCTGCTGCTCTGTGGTCTTCTCTATGTCGGCCACCTGCTGCCGCCTCAGGCCAGTGGCACGCCGATCGCGGTGGGGGTCGCTTTCGGTTACCGCTGGTACGCCGGCGTAACCTTCGATGGGGAGATTGCGCAGCGTCGCGCCGCAGGCTGGCTCGCGTACTCCTGGTGGCGCGTCATCGGAATTTCGCTGCTGGTCATGGCGGCGATGTTTCTCCTGGTCTACCTCGCCCTCCTTGCCTCGCTGTGGCCTGGCCTGCCCGGCGCCTGAGGCACCTCGGGCAACCGCCGTGCTGAGTGTGCGGTGCGGGATGGATGCACTGCGCTATCTTTGGTCAGGCGCTGGCGGCTCACGTTCACCCTCGATCCCGTTTCCTTTTCAGCCTGGAGATGAGCGCACATGATTCTCGGCTTGCGAACCGTGGTTTACCCGGCGCCGGATCTCGAGGCGGCGAGCCGCTGGTATGCGCAGGTGCTCGGGATGGGCCCGTACTTCAGTGAGCCTTTCTACGTCGGCTTCTCGGTCGGCGGCTTCGAGCTGGGTCTTGTGCCTGACGGCGTGCCCGGCACGGGCGGCCCGCAACCGCTGTGGGGCGTGGCCGACATTGCCGCCGCGCATGCGCGGTTGATTGAGCTCGGGGCCACGCCGCTGGACCCGATCACCGGGGTCGGCGGCGACATCAGGGTTGCCTCGGTGTTCGACCCCTTCGGCAATCGCCTGGGCCTGATCGAGAATGCTCACTTCGATGCGCGCGCCCTCAGGTGACACGGCCGGATCAACCCCCGGGATGGCAGTGGCCTGAGTTCGCCGTCAGGCGGCGGACGCGCTAGGCTTTCCGCACCTTGGCGACCGCGGAGATCGAAATGCGCAGAGTGACGGGCATCGGTGGCATCTTCTTCAAGGCGAGGGATCCGAAGGCGCTGGGTGCCTGGTACAAGCAGCACCTGGGAATCGACGTGCAGGACTGGGGCGGGGCCGCTTTCAGCTGGACCGATGCCGCAGGCAACCCGGCGAACGGGACGACGGCCTGGTCCCTGGCCGCGGCGGACACCAGCCAGTTCGCTCCGAGCAAGTCCGCCTTCATGGTCAATTACCGGGTCGAGGACCTGGCCGCCCTGCTGCAGGCGCTGCGCGCCGAGGGCTGCAACGTGCTCGAGAAGACCGACGACTCCGAGTACGGCAAGTTCGGCTGGGTCATGGACCCGGAAGGCAACAAGGTCGAGCTGTGGGAGCCGCCGGCGGGCCAGTGAACCTTGCGGGGAGCCTGCGTGTCCGCTGAAAACGGCAGCGCTTCCTACGACACAATCCGCTTCATGAGATCGTATCGGGAGTTGATGTTGCCGTTCGGGATCGTGCTCTTCGGCGTGCGACCTGGAACGTCACCTGCAAGAGCAGGGTGTACCTGTGCCGTTCAGCCGTGCACCGGTGGCGCAATGGCAGCGCCCGGGATCGTGCGCGGCGTGGCTGATTCCCGTGGGGCCCGGCCAGGCTGACGGGCAGGCCACGGCGTCCGCGACTTGAAGTCCCTGCCCATCGCCCTCACGGCGCTGCGCGCCGCCCTTGCGCCCGTCATGGTGCTCCTGGCACTCCTTTATCCTTCACGGCCGGCCTTTGCAGCCTGCCTGCTCGCCGCCTTCCTTTCTGACATCTTCGACGGGATCCTGGCGCGCCGCCTCGGCATTGCCACCGAGGCCCTCAGGCGCCTCGACAGCATCGCCGACACTCTCTTCTATGTGGGGGCGACATTCGCGGTGTGGCACCTGCACCCTTCCGCCCTCACCCGAAGGTGGGTGCCCCTCGTGGCGCTGCTGGCCATCGAGCTGTGCCGCTATGGCGTGGACTTCCTCAAGTTCCGCCGGGAGACCGCCTACCACATGTGGTCCTCCAAGCTCTGGGGCATCGCACTCTTCGCCGCGTTCTTCGCGTTGCTCGCCCTTGGCAAGGACGGCTACATTGTCGATGCCGCGATCTATGCAGGGCTCGTTGCGGACCTGGAGGGCCTCGCCATTTCCCTGACCCTCGCGCAGTGGCGCAACGACGTCCCGAGCCTCTGCCACGCGCTGCGGCTGCGGACATCCCGGGGCGGTTGAGCCGGCCCGGAAGTATTTGGGGGGCGATGAACCGATGCCAGTCACCAGTGTCCTGCTCTGTGCCGGCGGCGCCATCTTCGTGGCGCTCGGGCTGCTGCACGCGCTTTACACGTTGCTGGACATCGGCAAGCCGCGCCGCCTCGTGCCGGACGACCCGGAAGTTGCGGCCGCCATGCGCCGTTCCCACCTGCGTCTCACCCGCGGCCGCACCACGATGTGGCAGGCGTGGGTCGGGTTCAACTTCAGCCACAGTGTCGGGGTCGTGATGCTCGGCGCCCTGAGCATCGCGACGGGGGCCACGGCGGCCACGACCGTGGTGCCGGGTGCGCTGCTGCTGTCGCTGGCCGTGGCCGGCCTGGTTTACGTGCTGATCGCGGCCCGGTACTGGTTCCGGATCCCGATCGCCGGGGCTGCGATCGCGACGGCGTGCCTGCTGCTGGCGTGGCTGGCGCATGCGGCTTCGTAGCCTGGCGCGGCTTTTCCCATGTACCGCGTAGCAGAGGTTCACCCGGGAGACCTGCAGGCGCTCGCCGCCCTCGTGAGGGCCTACATGCTCGAGACCTATCAGGAAGAGTGGTCTGCGAGTGCCGGGTCACTCGGGGAGGGTCTGGGCTCGCGCTTCAGGGCGCTCCTCGCCACGGCCGCGAGGGAGGCGGCGGGATTCGTGGCGTGGGAGCCAGCCTATGACCTGCATCACTGCCTGACCGGGGGCCATGTGCTCGACCTCTACGTGAGCCGAGGGCACCGCGGACGAGGAGTCGCGGTCAGGCTCATCGCGGCGGCGGCGGCGATCGTGCAGCGCGCGGGCGGCGCGTTCATCAAGGGCGGCGCCGTGGATGTGGGCACGGGGGCGCGTCTCTACGCACGCTTCGCGCCCGCGTTCGGCAACGACTACATCCTCGGCGGCAGGGCGTTCCGGCACCTGGCCGCGCAGGCGCACCTGCCGCTGAAGGAACTGGTGCGCTCGCTGCCGCAGCGTGAGTGGAACTTCGAGCCGTGAGCGCCTGCTGCCCCGGTGCCCTTGGTCCGCCAGCGCGCCCCCGCGCCATGATTCCCGGATCGCCCGCGGGGCCTTCAGGCGGCGCGCCATGATCAGGACGCACGGGCTCAGCCACATCGCACTCTCGGTGGTGGATCCGGAGCGCTCGCTCGAGTTCTACCGCTCGGTGTTCGGGGTGCGCGAGTACTTCCGCAGCGACTCGACGATACAGGCCCAGGGCCCCGGTCCCCACGACGTGCTGGCGTTCGAGCGGCGCCCCGACGCTGCGGGCGTTCCCGGCGGCATCGTGCACTTCGGCTTCCGCCTCACCCGGGCCGAGGACATCGACGCTGCGCTCGCGGCCGTCGAGGCCGCGGGCGGCAGCGTGAGGTCACGGGGGGAGTTTGCCCCGGGGCTGCCCTACGCCTTCGTGCTGGACCCGGACGGCTACGAGATCGAGATATGGTTCGAGTGAGGTCCCGGACGACGGGGCGCGCATCGTGCGGGGGAGCGCCATGGCCGGGAGGCTGATGCTGTTTCCCGATGCCGTGGCGCACGACCCCGAGGTGGACGCGTGGTTCGACCACAGGCCCGGTGAGCTCGGCGCCATCGCACGGGAGTGGTTCGAAAGGATGCGCTCGTGCGGCCCCGACGTGCGCGAGCTGCTGCACGACGGGCATCCCACGGCGTGCGTCGGTGAGGCGGCGTTCGCTTACGCGAACGTCTTCACCGCCCACGTCAACGTCGGCTTCTTCCGCGGCGCGACGCTGCCGGATCCGGCCGGCCTGCTGCAGGGCGACGGCAGGTACATGCGGCACGTGAAGCTCAGGCCGGGCAGCCGTGTCGATGCTGCAGCGCTCGGATCCCTGATCAGCGTGGCATACCTCGACATCAGGGGCCGCCTGCAGACGACCCGGGCCGCACCCGGCGGGAGCTGAAGTTCAGCTGAGGGCCCGCTCCAGCGGGTGGCTTAGAGTGCGCCCGCTTGGCACTATGGCGGGCGTGCACACCGGTGCGGGTGCGCCGCCACGCGAAGCGCAGAAAAACCAGGGAGACGCGATGCCCAGGCAGATCATCTTCACGCCGAACGCTGCCCCACCCCCGCCGGCCTACAGCCAGGCGGTGAGGGCCGCCGGGCTGATCTTCGTCTCGGGCACGGCACCGCACGATCCGCGCACCGGGGCCCTGGTCGGCTCCACCATCCAGGAACAGACGCGCCAGTGCCTGACCAACATCGCGGCCATCCTGGAGGCCGCCGGCAGCTCGCTCGAGAAGGTCGCGAGCGTCACCGTGGTGCTCGCGGACGAGGCTGACTTCGCGGGCATGAACGAGGAGTGGCTGAAGTGGTTCCCCTCCAATCCCCCCGCCCGCCAGGGAGCGAAGCTGCCGGCGAAGATACCGGGCCTGCGGGTGTCGATCGCCGCGGTCGCCGAAGCCTGAGCACCCCTGAGCAGACGCGCATGAACTCCGCTCACGCCAGGCAGCGCAGGGAAGGCAGGCCATGGTGATCCAAGGCAGGTGTCACTGCGGCAACATCGCCTTCAGCTTCGAGTGCGAGCCTGAGCCCGCGGGCATCCAGGCACGGGCCTGCACCTGCACCTTCTGCCTGAAGCACGGCGGGCTGTGGACTTCCAGCCCCGGGGGCGCGGTGCGCATCGCGGTGAGGGATCCGACACTCGTGTCCCGCTACTCCTTCGGCACCGGCAACGCCACGTTCCACACCTGCGCCCGCTGTGGCATCGTGCCGGTGGTGACGAGCCGCATCGAGGGCCGGCTCTATGCCGTCGTGAACGTCAACGCCTTCGAGGGCATCGACCCTGCGCTGATCCGCCGCGAGCAGCGCGACTTTGACGGCGAGGACAACGCAGCCCGGGTGGCGCGCTGGAAGCGCAACTGGATTGCCCGGGTCGAGTACTCTGAAGCGAGTGCCTGAGCCGCCCATGCGGCGCGGAACGCAGGTCGCGCCACCAGGCGCCGGGGAGGATTGCCGATGGTGCTGACGGGCGGGTGCTTCTGCGGGCTGGTGCGCTACGAGATACGCGCGCCGCTGGTGGCCGCGCGCAGCTGTCACTGCTCGCGCTGCCGCAAGGCATTCAGCGGTGCGGCTTCCGCGTACGCACAGGTGCAGCCCGGCGCGTTCGCCTGGGTGGCCGGGGAGGCGGCGCTGGTGCACTACGAGTCCGCGCCCCTGTGGGGCTGGTGCTTCTGTGGCCGCTGCGGCTCGACGCTGTGCGGCACCCACCAGGGCGAGGTGCACGGCGTGACGCTCGGCTGCATCGATGGTGACCCGGGAGTGGGGATAGCCATGCACCTCTTCGTCGGCTCGCGCGCGCCGTGGGATCATATCGGCGGCGATGCGCCGCAGTTCGAGGCAGGCCCGGCCTGAGCCTGCGGCCGCGGGAGCCGCGCCGGAGTGAAGACGCGATGCCACAGCAACCAGACGCCTCCGCCGCGGCGATCCCGCGCACCCTGGTGGCGCTCGGCGTCGGGCTGCTGACCTTCGTGGTGCTCTCCTCGCTGCGCGTCCGCGTGCAGTACGTCGCCCCGCAGCCGCCCGCGGTCGCGCTGCTGCTCTCACTCCTCATGTACCTGGTGCCGGGGTTCGTGACCGGGCTCTTCCTCACGCGCGGCTACCTGCCGGCGGGGGCCGTGCTCGGCCTGCTCACCGTCACGGTGGTGTGGTTCGAGGCGCCGCTGCGGGCGGGCGCGCTCAGCCTCGCGGACCTTGCCACGGCGCTCGCAGCCTTCGCAGCCCTCGGTGTCATCGCCTGCAGCGCCGGCTGCGCCGCCGCGGGTTTCCTGCGTGCGCGTCGCGCCCGGGCGGTGAGGTGAGCGGCAGCGTCCTCATCCGGGCACTCGAACCGGGCGACTATCCGGCCTGGCGGGTGCTATGGGACGGCTACAACGCCTTCTACGGCCGCGTCGGCGATACCGCACTTGCCGAGCCGGTCACGGCGGCCACCTGGGAGCGCTTCTTCGAGCCGGCGGAGCCGGTTTACGGCCTGGTGGCAGAGGTGCACGGGGAGGTCGCAGGGCTCGTGCATTACATCCTGCACCGCAGTACCAGCCGCCTGAGGGAGGTGTGCTACCTGCAGGACCTGTTCACCCTGCAGCGCCTGCGCGGCCGGGGCATCGGGCGGCAGCTGATACTTGCCGTCTACGAGGCGGCCAGGGCGTCAGGCTGCAGCCGCGTCTACTGGCAGACCCAGACCACGAATGCCGCCGGCCGGGCGCTTTATGACAGGGTCGCGCGCCACGAAGGATTCATCGTGTACACGCACGAGCTGTGAGGCCCCAGGACACCATGCAGCGGCGCCCCGATGGCAGCGCCTGAGAAGTCCCGCTGGGTGCGCCGGGTGCTGCTCGCCATCGCCGCGCTGGTGGTCCTGTACCTTTACTCGTTCTGCCTGGTGGTGGCCTTCGGCTACGCGCTGTCGCGCGCGCCGCCGCCGTTCTGGGGACAGCTGTTCGCCACCACCGGCGGCGCCACGCTCACCTGGATGGTCGCCTGTCACACCGCGGCGCTGCTGTCGGTGTCGCTGCCCTTTGCCTACCTCATCCACCGCATCTACGGGACGCTCGCCCCGGCGGTGGCCTTCACCATGACGCTCGTGCTGTTCCTCGGCTTCTCGCTGCCGGCGCTGTGGCTTTCCTTCGCCGACTCGCCGCCGCGCTTCAAGGTGGTCACCACCTTCGACCAGATCAAGCTCCTCTTCTCGCTCCCCCTCATGGCATGGGCCTTCGGCCGGCTCGCCCGCCGGCGGCAGGTGCTTCGCGGCGGCTCGACAGCCCCGGTGGAACGATGAAGAATATCGCGCGCACCTGCCACGGAGGTTAGGGAAGACCGTGCTCGCAAGGCAGCTCGAGGAGTACCTGCACGAAGAGATCCCGCTGTGCCGCGCGATGCAGGTGCAGGTGGCGGCGGTGGATGCCGACGGCGTCACCCTGAGCGCGCCCCTCGCCCCGAACATCAACCACCACGAGACGGTCTTCGGCGGCAGCGCCGCGGCGCTCGCGATCCTCAGCTGCTGGTCGCTGATCCACGTGCGCCTGCGCGCCGCCGCCCTCGACGCGCGCCTCGTGATCCAGCGCAACGCCATGGAGTACGAGCGCCCCATCGGCGGGGCCTTCACGGCCCGCTCGGCGTTCGCGCCGGCGGATGCCTGGGATGCCTTCGCTGCCACACTCACGCGCCGCGGGCGCGCGCGCCTCACCGTGGTGGCGACGCTCGCGCACGGCGGCGTGCGTGCCGGCCACTTCAGCGGGCAGTTCGTGGCCCTGCGCGCCGCGCATGGGTGAGGCGGAGCGCCAGGCGCCGCGCGCGAGCGTGCTCGCCCTGTGCGGCAGCCTGCGCGCCGCCTCGATCAACGCCGCGCTGCTGCGCGCGGCCGCACGCGTCGCCCCGCCGGGCATCGCCGTCACGCTCTTCGCAGGCTTGGGTGAGCTGCCGCTCTTCAACCCCGACCTCGAGCCCGCACCGCCCGCCGCGGTGCTCAGCCTGCGGCGCGCGGTCGCTGACACCGATGCGCTCCTCATCGGCAGCCCCGAGTACGCGCACGGCATCAGCGGCACCCTGAAGAACGCGCTCGACTGGCTCGTCAGCTTCGAGCCCTTCGTGGGCCGGCCCGTGGCCGTGATCAATGCGTCCCCGCGCGCCCGCCATGCGCACGCCGCGCTCCTCGAGACGCTCGCGACCATGTCCGCGCGGGTGCTGAGCGAGGGCTGCATCGCGCTGCCGCTGCTGGGCTCGAAGCTCGACGAGGCGGGCATGGCGCGCGAGGCGCACATCGCCTCTGCGGTGCGCGCGGTGCTCGAGGGCCTCGCGGTCGCGGCGCGCGATACGGGCACGACGGCGAGCTTCCCGGTCGGCCGGTGATGCACGCCGGCGGCGCCTGCGGCTATGCTCTCGCCCCCAGAAGGTGTGTGAGGGGCGCACCCGCCTCGAGGGAGCCTGCGGTGAAGAACAAGAGAGTGGTACTGGCATGGCCGGCGTTCATCGCATCGCTGCTGGCGCTCGCCTACGCCCTGCCGGCGGCGGGCGCCGAGCGCGGCTGGTTCGGCATCGGGGTGAACATCGAGGCCGACGGGGAGGCCGCAAGCCAGGTGGTGCACGCCGTCACCATCGAGAGCGTGAGCCCGGACTCCCCGGCCGCCAGGGCGGGCCTCGCGCCGGGGGACGTGATCCTGGAGGCCGACGGCCTGCCGCTGCGGGGCCTGAAGATGAGCGAGCTGCGCGAGGCGATGGGCAAGGCCACGGGCGAGAGCCTGCACCTGAAGGTGCGCCGCTCCGGCGCGGTGCGCGTGGTGACGATGATCGCCGTCGCCCCGCCGCCGGGTGCGTGAGCCCATGAGGCCGCGCGCTGCCGACAGGAGCGTGAGCGCGGCCGTGCTGCCGGGCCTCCTCCTTCTTTACGGGGCGACGAGCCTGCTGCACTTCGCGCACAACGCCCGCTACCTCGCCGACTACCCGAACCTGCCGGCGTGGCTGTCGCGCGGGGACGTCCTGCTCAGCTGGTGCGGCATCACGCTCCTCGGGGTCGCAGGCTTCGTCCTCTACCGCGGGGCGCACGGGGCTTTCGGACTCGTGCTGCTGTGCGCCTATGCCGTCGTCGGCTTCGACGGCCTGCTGCACTACGCACGCGCGCCGATGGGCGCGCATACCGCCATGATGAACTTCACCATCTGGGCCGAGGTGCTGGCGGCGGCGCTGCTGTTGGCCGACCTGTGCGTGCTCGGCCTGCGCCGCGCGCCGGGCGCGCACCCGCCTGGCAGCGCTTGAGCGCGCCTCGAGCGCGGCGCAGACTCACTGCCATGGCGCCAAATCCGCCGTACTGGTTCCGCGCCAAGGCCTACGGCTGGGGCTGGGGGATGCCCTGCACCTGGCAGGGCTGGGTGGTGTTCATCGTGTGGCTGGGAGTCTTCATCGACGGCTCCATCCTGCTGCACGGCCGCGGCGGCGTGCGCCTGGCATTCACCGCCGTGATGGTCGGCCTGATACTCGGGATCTGCTATCTGAAGGGCGAGCCGCCGAAGTGGCGCTGGGGCAGCACCGATAGCTGAATGTGTGGGGCGTCACGCGCCCGCAGCAGCACTGCGATCCGCAGTCGCACGCGCGGGCCCGGTCGCCCGGAGACGGCGCCAGTGCGCTATTCGGCTTCCGCGCGCACCGGGCGGCTCATGAGCGAGCGCACCGCTTCCTGCGCCGGCAGTCCCTCGAAGAGCACGCGGTAGCCCATCTCGCATAGCGGCATCTCGACGCCGGCGCGCGCGGCAACACCCCTGATGGCGCGCGCCGCGGCGTAGCCCTCGACCGCCTGGCCGATGCGCCGCAGCGCCTCCTCGGGGGCAAGCCCGCTCGCGAGCAGCAGCCCGAAGCGGCGGTTGCGCGACTGGTCGTCGGTGCAGGTGAGCACCAGGTCACCAAGTCCCGCGAGCCCCATGAAGGTCTCGGCGCGGGCGCCGAGCGCGACGCCGAGGCGCGTCATCTCGCGCAGCCCGCGCGTGATGAGGGCGATGCGCGTGTTGGCGCCGAAGCCTAAGCCGTCGGAAAGCCCGGCGCCCACGGCGAGGGCATTCTTCACGGCTCCCCCGATCTCCACCCCGATGATGTCCCCGGAGGTGTAGGCGCGGAAGTTGGCGGACGTGAGGTCCTGCGCAAGCTTGAGTGCGTAGTCGAGGTCCTGCGAGGCGATGGTCATCAGGGTGGGCAGGCCCAGGCCCACCTCGCGCGCGAACGTGGGCCCGGAGAGCACCGCCACCGGGCGCCCGGCGCCGAGCACGTCGCGCGCCACCTGGTGGGGGAGCTTGCCGCTGTCGGCCTCGAAGCCCTTGGTGGCCCAGGCGACCTGCTGCCTGGGCGCAAGGTGCGGGGCGAGGCTCGACAGGAGTGCGCGCAGCGCGTGGCTCGGCACCACCACCAGCACGTCGCGGGCGCCTGAGAGCGCGGCGGCGAGGTCGGCGCGGATCTCGAGCGATGCGGGGAAGGCGACGCCGGGCAGGTAGCGCTCGTTGCAGCGCGCAGCGCTCAGGGTGGCAAGCTGCGCGCCGTCGCGGCCCCACAGGTGCACCCGCCGGCCGCCGCGCGCGAACTGCACCGCGAGCGCCGTGCCCCAGGAGCCCGCACCCAGGACCGCGACCGGCTCGTGTGTCTCAGGGCCCATGGCGCGCAGCGCTTGCGCGTCTTAGTTGGTGGTCGGGGGCGGCTGCTGGTTGGCGGCGTACAGCGCCTCGAAGTTCACCGGCGGCAGCAGGAACTGCGGGAAGCCCCCCTGGGTGACGAGGTGCGAGATCGCCGCGCGCGCGTAGGGGAACAGCAGCCCCGGGCAGTAGGTGCTGACCGCGCGCTTGGTGTCCTCCTCGGTGAAGTTGCGGATCACGAACAGGCCCGCCTGCTTCACTTCCACGAGGAAGATGGTCGCTTCCCCGTACTTCGCCGACACCGTCACGGTGAGCACCACCTCGCGCACCTCCGGACCCAGGGGAGTGGAGCCGGTCTGCAGGTCGAGGTTGATCTGCGGGTTCCAGTTGCCCTCCATGCGCGGGCCGTTCGGGGACTCGTAGGAGCAGTCCTTCAGGTAGACGCTCTGCAGCGCGAGGCTGGCCTCGCCCGGGGCGCCGCCGTCGGCTGCTGCTGTTTCGGTTGCCATGGGTGTCTTGAGCTCCGTTATTTCAAAAGCGGGTCGAGGCGGCCTTCAGCGTCGAGCGCGTACAGGTCGTCCGAGCCGCCGATGTGCTGGTCGTTGATGAAAATCTGCGGGATGGTGCTGCGGCCGCTCTTTGCCTGCATCTCGGCGCGCGCCCCTGCCACGACGTCGACGTCGATCTCCTCGTACTTCGCGCCCTTGGCATCGAGCAGCCGCCGGGCGCGTGCGCAGTAGCCGCACCAGTCCGTGCTGTACATGATGATCTTCGCCGCCATCGCTGCCGCGTACGCCTCGTGAAGCGTCAGGCGCGGGCGACGGGCAGGTTGTCGGCGCGCCAGGCGGCCAGTCCGCCGCGCAGCGCGAACGCCTGCGTGAAGCCCTGCGCGGCGAGCTGCCGCACCGCCGGTCCCCCGAGGCTGCCGCCCTCGTCGTACACCACCACCGGCTTCTCCTTGTAGCGCTTGAGGGTGTCGGCGGCCTTGAGGATCTGGTCGCTGTCCATCTGCCGCGCGCCGCTCAAGTGACCGGCCTGATACTGTGCGGCCGGGCGCAGGTCGAGGACCAGCGCGCCCTGGTTCATGAGGCGGATCAGCTCCTGGGGCGAGACGGTGGACTTACTTTCCGAGCGGGCGCGCATTTCGTATACAAGCACGAGGCCTGCGACCACGGCGGTCGCGCCGGCCAGCCAGGGGTGATGGCTGATGTATTCCAGGAGTCGATCCATGGGGGGCGATAGGGGCTTGCAGGCGAAAAAGGGCGCGCATTATAGCCTCCCCCGGCCCCCGGGCGCGGCAACCGCCGCAATCCTCCTCCTGGGGTGCCTTTTGGTGGCCGGCGGGCAGGTCCGGGGGGCCGTCGGGCCCCCTAAGCCCGACGCGGATGCCAAAAAGACCGAGGCGCAGCTCGAGGCCGTGCGGGCCGAGATCGAGCGCATCACGCGCGAGGTGTCGCAGAGCCAGGTCGAGCGCGACCGCGTGTCGCGCGAGCTCAAGAGCGCGGAGCTGTCGGTCGGTGAGGCGCGCGATGCCTGGCTCGAGGTGCGCAGGCAGCGCGCCGAAGGGGCGGCGCGGCGCACGCAGCTCGCCACCGAGCAGCATGCCCGCGAGAAGGAGCTCACCGACAACCGCGCGGCCCTCGCCGGGCAGATGCGCGCCGCCTACCAGATCGGGCGCCAGGAGCCCCTGAAGCTGCTCCTCAACCAGAAGGACCCGGCGCTCGCCGGGCGCATGTTCGCCTACTACAGCTACTTCGGCCGCGCGCGCGCCGGGCAGATCAAGCTCATCGAGGATGACGTGCAGCGCATCGCGGAGCTCGCGACGCAACTGTCCGCCGAGGACGCCAAGCTCGCCGACCTCGAGAGCCGCCAGAAGGCGCAGCTCGCCACGCTCGAGAGCGCGCGCGAGCGGCGCACCCAGGTGCTGGCCACGCTCGAAGCCCAGTCCCACACGCGCGCCCAGAACCTCGAGCGCCTCAAGAGCGAACAGGCGGGACTGGAGAAACTGCTGCGCGAGCTGCGCGCCGCCATGGCGCGCTTCCCGGTGGAGGGGAACGACGCCTTCACGCGCCTGCGCGGCCGCCTGAGCTGGCCCGTGACGGGACAGCTGGTGGCGCGCTTCGGCGATGCACGCGCGGGCGGGGTGCGCTGGGACGGGGTGCTGGTGGCGACCGAGCGCGGCACGCCGGTGAAGGCGGTGTGCGCCGGCCGCGTCATCTACGCCGACTGGCTCCCGGGCTTAGGGCTCCTCGCCATCGTCGACCATGGCGATGGGTACCTCAGCCTCTACGGGCACAACGACAAGCTCTTCAAGGCGGTGGGCGAGGAGGTGGCGGCCGGGGACACCCTGGCGGCGGCCGGGGACTCCGGCGGCAGCAGCCGCCCGGAGGTCTACTTCGAGATCAGGAAGGCGGGGAAGCCGGTCGACCCGCGCCCCTGGTTCAGGAGCCCGGACCCTTAGAATACAAAGCCGCGCTGCGGCAGCTCCCGCGCCCCGGGCCTGCGGCACGCACGGGATGTGACCCGGTTCAATGTTTTGGGCGCACCCCCCTTGATCCGTGAGAGGTTTCGCCAACTCGCGCAAGGACCCGAATCGACATAAGCGCGAAGGTACGGCGGCCATCCGCAGCGCCCGGACCTCACCCGACCCAAGGCATGAACCAGCCCGCTCCCACCGAGTACGTCCCCGGACAGCCGGGCGTCAGGTTCGACCCCTACGTGCGCCTGGTGCGCTCGCTCCTGCCGCGCACCACCTGCATCGCGATGTTCGGCGCCTCGGGCGAGCTGCTGTGGTCCACCGACACCATGACGGGCCCGGACCTGATGAACATCGTGGACGACGCGCTGCTGTCGGCGGGCGCCAACCCCGGCGGCGCCGGGCAGCTGCGCCTGCTGGCCGGCAACCTGCCCGTGTACCTGTGCTCGCTGCGCGATGACGCGCAGCAGCTGCTCGGCATCCTCGCCGTGGTGTGCCGCCCGGCCGATGACCGCGAGCGCAAGCTCCCGGACTTCACCTTCGCCTACTCGCTGCTGTCGCCGGCGCTCGAGTGCCTGCGGCGCGAGCTCGTGGCGCACGCCACCATCGAGGAGCTGAACCAGACCGTCGGCGGCCTCGACAAGGACCTGCACCTGCTGCTCTCGGAAGGCGCGGGCGACGCGGCCGCCCCGCGCAGCGACGGCGCGAGCGAGCTGCAGCAGCTGCTGCAGCAGACCATCGAGCACCTGCGCGCCACGACCGGCGCGCTGCTGGTGCCGGAGAAGAACGTGACCCTGGTGCGCTCCGGCGGCCCGGGCGCCCCCGACACCCAGTTCCTGATGCGCTCGCACCGCAAGCTCCACGCGCTCTCCCAGTCGCAGCGCGAGCCGGTGGTGGTCAACGAGACCCAGTCCGCCGGCAACCCCGACGGCATGCCCTACCGGGTGCTCGCCTGCGCGCTGCGCTCGCGCGCCGGGCGCGCCATCGGCGTGCTCGCGCTGCTGCGCGAGTCGAGCGCGGAGGGCTTCAGCGAGCGCGACGCGCACATCGCCGAGATCCTGGCGCGCAAGGCCATCGCGGTCATCGAATCCAGCTACGACCCCCTGAGCGGCCTCTACACGCGCGCCGCCTTCGAGCGCCGCGTGCGCGCGGCCATGAGCGAGCGCAAGGCGAACCAGCCCTGGAGCGCGCTCTACATCGACGTCGACCAGCTGCATGCCATCAACGAGCGCTCCGGCATGCACGTCGGTGACGCGGTGCTCGGGCAGCTGGGTGAGCTCCTGCGCCAGCGCCTGCCGCCCGGGGCGTTCGGTGCGCGCATCTCCGGGGATCGCTTCGTGGTGCTGCTGCCGGCCTCGACCGCCGACGCCGAGCGCTTCGCCGAGTCCCTGCGCGAGGGCGCCGAAAGGCTCTCCGCGCTGCACGCCGAGAGCCGCACGCCGGTCTCGGTGAGCATCGGGGTGGCGCTGCTGGATGCTTCGGCGGATGAGATCGCGCACGTGCTGGCGGCCGCCGAGACCGCCTGCAAGGCGGCCAAGGACCGCGGCCGAAACCGCGTCGAGGTCTACGAGCAGTCCGACGTCAGCATCGTGCGGCGCTTCGCCGACATCGGCATCGCCGACAAGCTGCGCGAGGCCATCGCGCAGGGGCGCCTGCATCTTGACGCGCAGCTCATCCTGCCCTTCATGGCCGCCGAGAGCGCGCGCCCGCACTACGAGCTGCTGCTGCGCATGAAGGACGAGAACGGCAAGACGGTCGGCCCGGACAGCTTCCTCTCCGCCGCCACGCGCTACCAGATGATGCCCCTCATCGACCGCTGGGTCGTGAACCACGTCATCGACTCGCTGCAGCCGCGCGCCGGCGTGCTCGAGGGCAAGGCGCTCGGGTTCTGCGTCAACTTCTCCGGCCAGTCACTCAATGACGAGGCCTTCGGCGACATGCTCATCGAGCGCGTCGCATCGAGCGGGCTCGACCCTGAGCTTTTGTGCTTCGAGCTCACCGAGAACGCCACCGTCGCCAACCTCACGCGCGCCGAGAGCCTGATGCGCCGCCTGCGCACCCTGGGGTGCGGGGTGGCGCTGGATGACTTCGGCACCGGGCTCTCCTCGCTCTCCTGCCTGCGCCAGCTGCCCGTCACCATGCTCAAGATCGACGGCAGCTTCGTGCGCGACGTGTTGAAGGACCCGCGCGCCGAGTCCATGGTGCGCGCCATCGCGCAGCTGGCGCGCAGCATGTCGATCACCACCGTGGCCGAGTACATCGAGACCGAGGCGATCAGCATCCGCATCGCCGAGCTCGGGGTCGACTACGGCCAGGGTTTCGCCATCGGCCGGCCCATCCCGCTCGAGGACCTGCTGACCGAGCTGCCCCTGCCGAGCGACCCGGTGCCCGAAGCCCCGGTCTACATCGAGGACACCGGCCCGGTCGCCATCCTCACCGGGGCGCTCTGCGCCGATGAGGTCACCGCCGAGCGCGAGGCGCCGCAGGCGGAGGACGTCAGCTGGTACTCGCCCCCCGGCAAGGCCTGAAAACCCCATGACCCGCTCCCCTGCGCCGCGCACCCTGCTCGTCCTGAGTGCCGGCATCGCGCTCGGGTTCTGCGGGGCGCTCGCGAGCGGGGTGCTCGCCGACCGCCCGCGCGACCTGAGCCAGGGGCCCCCGCAGGTCCCCTGGGCCCAGGGGAGCCAGTTCGCCGAAGTCTACGAGCGCATCAAGCACGAGTACGTGGACGAGGTGGATGACCGCACCCTGATGGAGCGCGCCACGCGCGGCATGGTGGCGGCGCTCGACCCGCACTCCGCCTACCTCGACAGCGAGGAGTTCAACGAGGTGCGCCTCTCGACCATGGGCTCCTATCCCGGGGTCGGCATCGAGGTGGCCGCCGCCAACGGGGCGGTGCGGGTGCTGAAGACCATCGATGGCACCCCGGCGCGCAGCGCCGGCATCCTCGCCGGGGACGAGCTCGTCGCCATCGACGGCGGCGAGATCGGCGCAGACCTCGCCGGCGCGATCGGACGGCTGCGCGGGGCTTCCGGGACCCTGGTGCGCCTGTCCATCCGTCGTGCGGGGACCCCGGGCGTGCTCGAGTTCGCGCTGCGCCGCGCCGAGGTCGAGGTGCACAGCGTGACGGCCCGGACGCTCGAGCCCGGGTACGGCTACGTGCGCATTTCCACCTTCAGCGAGACGACGCCGCAGGACCTCGCGCACGCCATACTGCTTCTAAAGAGAGACAATCAGGACGGAATCAAGGGTCTTGTGCTCGACCTGCGCAACAATCCAGGCGGCGTGCTGGAATCGGGCGTCGCGGTCGCGGATGACTTCCTGGACTCGGGCGTCATCGTCACCGCCGACGGCCGCACCCCCGATGCGCGCTTCGAGATGGACGCCACCCCGGGGGACCTGATCGATGGCGCCCCCCTCGTGGTGCTCGTGAATGCAGGCTCGGCGTCGGCTTCCGAGATCGTCGCCGGGGCGCTCAAGGACCATGCGCGGGCGCTCCTCATCGGGCGGCGTACCTACGGCAAGGGCTCGGTGCAGACCGTCATGCCGCTCGCCTTCGGCGGGGCGGTGAAGCTCACCACCTCGCGCTACTTCACCCCCTCCGGGGCCTCGATCCACGGCCGGGGACTGGAGCCGGACATCGTGGAAGAGGGTCCCGGGAGCGCACCGGCCGAGCTCGATGCGGGCGCGGGGGCGGCGCCGCTGAGCGTGCGCGACCCGGACGTGCACGCAGGTCTCATCGCGCTGAAGTCCGGCGCCGGCGCGGCCCTGAAGGCTCCCGCCCTCGCCGCCCGCCTGCCCGTGCCCTGAAGGCCCCGCGCCCCGCCCGCGCCGCTTCCCGTATCCTCGCAGGCGATGTTCGCCTGGCTCATCGACCTCGTCCTGCACCTGGACCGCCACCTCGTGGAGCTGCTCACGCGCTTCGACCTGTGGCTCTACCCGATCCTGTTCGCGGTGATCTTCTGCGAGACCGGGCTCGTGGTGACGCCGTTCCTGCCCGGGGACTCGCTGCTGTTCGCCTGCGGGGCGCTGGCCGCGGTGGACACCACCGGCACGCTCTCGGCCCCGCTCCTCACCGCGGTGCTCGGGGTGGCGGCGGTGCTCGGCAACGTCTCCAACTACGGCATCGGGCGCTTCATCGGGCCGCCGGCCTTCTCCGGGCGCTATCGCCTGCTGAAGGTGGAGTACCTGCGCCAGACCGAGGCGTTCTTCGAGCGCTACGGGGGCTTCGCGGTGCTGGTGTCGCGCTTCCTGCCGATCCTGCGCACCTGCGCGCCCTTCGTGGCAGGCGTCGGGCGCATGCCCTGGGCGCGCTTCCTCGGCTACAACTTCCTCGGCGGGATCCTGTGGGTGACGGTGTTCATCTGGGGCGGCTACCTCTTTGGCAACATCCCCTTCGTGAAGCAGAACTTCGGCCTCGTCACGCTGCTGATCGTGGCGGTCTCACTGGTACCGATGGCGATCGCGTTCCTGCGCCGGCGCCGCGCCGCCGCTGCCGTGCCTCAGGCGAAGCCGTAGCGCACCAGCGCTACCACGGCGCCGATCACCCCGCCCACCAGCAGGATCATGTTGGGGACGAAGGACAGCAGGAAGCCCGTCGAGCGCTTCTTCGGGTCCTTCACGTAGCCCTTGAAGTAGACCCAGCGCCCGATCACGAACAGCGCCCCCAAGGCTGCGGCGATCAGCGGGCTCCAGTAGTGGGCGAACACCACGAGCGCGGGCCCGAAGATGATGAGCTGCTCGATGGTGTTGTTCTGCACGCGGCAGTAGCGCTCGAACACCTCGTTGCCGGTGGTGGCGGGCGCGGGCACCTTGTAGGTGTCGCGCGCCTTGCCGACCGCCATCAGGATCACCACGAACTCGATGAGCGCAAGGCCCAGCACCAGATTGACCAAGGTCATGGAGTCCCCTCCTGAAGCGGCGGGCAGGATGGCACAATGCGCTCATGGGCGACAAGGAGCGTGGCTACGCACACCGCGTGGATATCCTGGCTGAGGCACAGGCGGTGTGGCGTGCGCTCACCGAAAACCCGCATCTCGGGCGCTGGTGCTCACCGGCCGCGGACATCCGCGCCCGCCCCGGCGGGAGCTTCCGCGCCAGCGTCGACCGCGTGACCGAGTTCGAGGCACGCATCGACGTGTTCGACCCGGGACGCCGCCTGCGCCTCATTTACCTGCCGGTCGCCGAGCTGCCGCGGGCGGACTCGGTGATGATCGATGACTTCATCCTCGACCCGGTGGCCGGGGGCACCATCGTGCGCCTGCTCGGCTCAGGTGTGCCGGCGAGCCCGGAGTGGGATACTCAGTACTGGCGGCTGCGCACCAGCTGGCAGGCCGCCATGTCGCGCCTTAAGGTCTACGTCGAAAAACAAATGAAAACGGGAGCGCCTCCATGATCGGATTTTTGCTGCGGGCCGTGATCACGGCCGCCGGCCTCTACCTTGCGACGCTGTGGGTACCGGGCGTGCACATCAACACGACGACGACGCTGCTGATCGCCGCGGTGCTGCTCGGCGTCGTGAACGCGATCGTCAAGCCCATCGCCTTCATCCTCACCCTGCCGGTGACGATCCTGACGCTCGGCCTGTTCCTGTTCGTGCTCAATGCCGCGATGGTGGCGCTGGTGGCCTGGATGCTGCCGGGCTTTCACCTCGATGGCTTCAAGGCCGCGCTCCTCACCGCGATCATCGTGTGGATCGTGAGCTGGATCGGCTCCTGGTTCATCGGCAAGCGCCACGCCAAGTAGGCCCGCGCCGCCGCTGCCCGGCTCACCCGGGGAGCGAGCGGCCGACGCGGCGGTAGAGCAGGTAGATGACGAGCGCGAACGCGGCGCCGCCGAGCCACACCGCCGCGCCATTGGCGAACGGGTCGGCGACCAGGGACAGCGGGAAGTCCTGGCCGGAGAAGGCCACGAGCGTTGCCACCGCGACCCCGACCAGGCCCTCGCCCACGATCATCCCGGAGGCGAGCAGCACGCCGAGCTGCTTGCGCCCCTCGGGGTTGGCACGCCGCTCGGCGGCGCGGTCGTAGAGGTGCCCGGCCACCGCCCCCACCACCACCATGAGCGTGCTCTGCGTCGGCAGGTAGATGCCAAGTCCGACCGCGAGCGGGGAGAGGTGCGCGCCCGGGCGCACGCGCCGCAGCACGATGTCGACGAGGATCATGACCGCGCCGATCGCGCCGCCGATCTCGATCAGGCTCCAGTCGACGTTGTTGAGGATGACGCCCTGGGCGAGGGCGGAGATGAGCCCCGCCTGGGGCGCGGCGAGCGCGTGCTCGCGGTGCGGGCCCGGGGCGCCGACGAAGCCGTAGGCCTTGTTGAGGATGTCGAGGATCGGCGGGATGATCGCAGCGCCGGCCACCACGCCCACCACCAGCGCCACCTGCTGCTTCCAGGGCGTGGCATCGACCAGCTGGCCGGTCTTCAGGTCCTGCAGGTTGTTGTTGGCGATCGCGGCGGCGGCGAACACCACCGCGGTGACGAGCAGCGCGTAGGCGACGAGAGACTTCAGCGCCTCGGCGGAGGATCCCGGCAGGCCGAACACCAGGATCAGCGCGAAGCCGATGACGGCGAGGATCCCGATCCCCGACAGCGGGCTGTTGGAGGAGCCGATGAGGCCGGCCATGTAGCCGCACACCGCCGACACGAGGAAGCTCATGATGGCGATGTAGAGCACGCCGCTGATGACGAGGAACCACAGGTGCTCGCCGAGCCCGCTCTGCGTCGCCAGCTGCGCCAGCAGCGCCCCGACCGGCAGCACGCACAGCACCGAGGCGATGCCGACGATGCCGATGGGAATGTCCTGCTCGGTGCGCGGCAGGAGCGCGGACTGGCCGGCGGCGCGGGCGCGCGCCGCCACCATCGCCGAGCGCAGGCCCGCCACCACCGGCTTCACGAGCTTCGCCAGCGTCCACACCGCCGCCACCCCGATCGCGCCTGCGCCGACGAAGCGCACTTTGTGGCTCCAGGTGTCGTGCGCGAAGCCCTCGAGCGCGCCGGCGGCGATGTTGCCCGCGTCCGGGGACAGCGCCGAGAAGTGCGGCACGCCCCACACCCAGCCGATGAGCGCGCCGACCAGCATCGCGATGCCGACCCACAGGCCCACCAGGTGCCCGACGCCAAACAGCGCGAACGACAGGAAGAAGTCGAAGCCCGACACGCCGCGCTCGCCGACGCGGAAGGTGCGCGCCACGTCGCTGGCGAAGATGCGCGTCGCGGTCACGAGCGCGAACACCCCGGAGACCACCGAGCCCCACAGCAGCGCCGAGAGCCCGGCGCGGCTCTCCTCGACACCGCTGCCGTGCTCGCCGCTGCCCACCTTCAGCACCTCGGCGCAGGCGACGCCCTCGGGGTAGGGGAGGTCCGACTGCGACACCAGCGCGCGGCGCAGCGGGATCGAGTACATGACCCCGAGCGTGCCGCCGAACACGCAGATGGCGAACGACACCCAGTAGGGGAAGCCGGTCCACCAGCCGATCATGACGAGGCCGGGCAGCACGAAGATGATCGAGGACAGGGTGCCGGCGGCCGAGGCCACCGTCTGCACGATGTTGTTCTCCTGCAGGGTCGCGCCCTTGAAGGCGCGCAGCACCGCCATGGAGATCACCGCCGCCGGGATCGAGGTGGCGAAGGTGAGGCCGGCCTTGAGCCCGAAGTACACGTTGGCCGCCGTGAACAGCACCGTGATCAGTACCCCGAGGATCAGTCCACGTACGGTGAGCTCGGCCCGCGCTTGCGTCGTCATGTCGTTATTCTCCGCGTGGCTCTTGCCAAGCCCGTTAGTCCCATAGTCTCAGGCACGCACCACCCCTGCCGCCACAAGATTTGAGCCGCCGCCGCGGCCGCGCGCCTCAGGCCGGTGCGCGCAGCGCCTCCTCGAGGGCGGCGGTGAGGGGCTTGAGGAAGAAGGACTCCGCGGGCGTCAGCAGCGCCGCGACGCCGTGCCGGCGCAGGGTCTCGGCCACCACCGGGCCCACGGCCGCGACCAGGGTGTGCGCCAGCGCGGCGGTCACCTCGGCCTGCGGGGCGAGCGCGAACAGGCGCATCACCTGCGGGGTGCTGGTGAAGGCGATGGCATCGACGGCGCCGGATCGCATGCGCGACAGCAGCTCGCGCACCGCCGCGTCGTCGGCCGCGTCCGCGTAGACATAGGGCGCAACGCACGTCACGGTGGCACCGGATGCCTCGAGGAAGGACACCAGCGGCAGGTTCGGTTCGGTGCCGTAGAGCTGCACCGCCACGCGCCGCCCGCTGAGGCTGTCCCCGGCGAACGCTGCGATGATGCCGGCGGTGGTGGGCTCGGGCGCCGCCAGGTCGGCCCGCAAGGCGAGCTCGCGCAGGGCGCGCGCGGGCTTCGGCCCGCGCGTCACCTTGCGCACGCGGGCGAGCGCTGCGAGGAAGCCCGCGCGCAGCGCCGGGTCGTGGCGCTCGATGCAGCTCACGATCCGTCGCAGCCCCTCCCCGGTGGTCAGTACCAGGTCATCGAAGCCCCCGGCGCTGAGCGCGCGCGCGAACGCCAGTACCGGGGCAGGATCGGGGGCGTCGCGGATGGCGACCAGCGGGCAGCGCAGCACGGTCGCGCCGCGGCGCTCGAGGAGGGTCGCAAACACCTCGAGCTCCCGGGTCTCGGGGACGGCGATGGTGCGTCCGGCAAGCGGCTGCTGTTCCATGGAGGCTGATCTTAGCCGCACCCCGATGCCCATGCCCGCCGATGCGGCCTTGGGGGTATGCTTGGGCGAACAAGAACGGGCTGCCCCGCGGGGTGAGGCTCGGGTGGACTGTCAGCTCAAAGAGGCTCTTCGCACATGCTCAAAGCGCTCGGTGTCCTGATCGCGGTGATCGCGGTCGTGTTCGGTATCGTCAGCTGGATTTCCCTGAGCTGGGTGTATGCGGACGGTGAGCGCGCCGGCTACGTGCAGAAGTTCTCGCGCCGCGGCTACCTCTGCAAGACCTGGGAGGGCGAGATCGCCCTCGTCACCATGCCCGGCACGGTGGCCGACAAGTTCTCTTTCACGGTGCGCGATCCTGCGGTGGCGGCGAAGATCAACGCCAACATCGGCGAGCGCCTTGTCATGCACTACGAGCAGCACAAGTGGCTGCCCACCTCCTGCTACGGCGACACCGAGTACTTCGTCACGAGCGTCGCGGTGGCAGGTGCCCCGCAGCCGCTGCCGGGTGCGGTGATGGCGGTCCCCGCCCAGCCCTCCCCGGCGCCAGCGCCGGCAGCACCGGTGCAGACGGTGCCGCCGCCGGCTGCGCCGCAGAGCGTCCCGCAGCCCTCGACGCAGCAGCCCTGAGGCACGCCTACCAGCCGCACTGCTGGCCCTTGTTGGCCTCGGCCAGCCACTGCATCAGGGGCTGGAAGTACTCGGTGATGGCCGACGCGTCGATCTCGCGCGAGCCGGTGAGTTTCTCGAGCGTGTCCTGCCAGGGCTCGGAGGCGCCTGCCGCCAGCATCGCCTGGAACTTCTCTCCGGCCGCCTTGCTGTCGAAGTTGGAGCACTCGTAGAGGGGCACCTTGGAGCCGGAGGCCTGGCACAGCGCCCGGTGGAACTGGAACTGCAGGATGAAGGACAGGAAGTAGCGCGTGTAGGGCGTGTTGTCCGGGATGTGGAACTTGGCGGCCGGGTCAAAGTCGGCCTCGGTGCGCGGCACCGGCGGCACGATGCCCTGGTAGCGCCGGCGCAGCTCCCACCAGCTGGAGTTGTAGTTCGCAGGCGTGATCTCCCCCGAGAACACCTTCCAGCGCCACTGGTCGATGAGGCGGCCGAAGGGCAGGAAGGCGATCTTGTCGAGCGCCATCTGCATCTGCTGGTTGATGAGCGCCTCGTGGCTCGGCACTTCCTTGGGCACGAGTCCGATGCGGGCGAGGTAGGCCGGCGTCACGGAGAGGTTCACGGTATCGCCGATGGCCTCGTGGAAGCCGTCGTTGGCGCCGTCACGGAACAGGTACGGCTGCTTGGCGTAGCTCAGGAAGTAATAGTCGTGTCCGAGCTCGTGGTAGATCGTGTACAGGTCTTCCGCGGTGGGCGTAAGACATGCCTTCACGCGCACGTCGGTGCCGGGCGCCATGTCCCAGGCGCTCGCATGGCAGACCACCTCGCGGTCGCGCGGGCGGGTGAGCATCGAGCGCTCCCAGAAGGCCGGCGGGAGCTTCGGGAACCCCATCGAGGTGTAGAAGCTCTCCGCGGACTGCGCCATGCGCACCGCGTCCCAGTGCTGCGCCTTGAGCGCCGCGTCGGCGGACACGCCGCTCGCCTTCGGGTAGGGCTTGAGCAGGTCCTCGTAGATCTTGTTCCACTGCTGCGCCCACATGTTGCCGAACAGCTGCGCGGGGATCGGCTTGCCGGCGGGCACCTTGTCCTCGCCGTACTTCTGCGCGAGGCGCGCGCGCGCGTAGCAGTGCAGGCCGTCGTAGAGCGGCTTCACCTGCTGGTAGAGGTGCTCGGACATGGCGTCGAAGGCCTCCGGCGGCATGTCGTAACCGGCGCGCCACATGACCCCTAAGTCCTTGAAGCCGAGGTTGCGCGCGCCCTCGTTGGCAAGGCCGACGAACTCGGTGTAGTCGGCGCGCATGCTGGCGCCGACGTCGTGCCAGCCCTTCCAGGCCTGGGTGAGCTCATCGTAGTTGCGGCTCTTGGCGAGGATCTCGGCGAGCTGGTCGAGGTTCTTGCAGGACTCAGGACCCTTGGGGCAGTACTTGCCCTTGCCGTAGGTGGCCTCGAGCTGCGACTCCAGCTGCGTCATGCGCGCACGGCGGGTGGCGTCCGCGGGCGCGGGCGCGGGCACGTTGAGGCGCAGCTTCATGAACTTGCGCGCCGTCTCGGGCGAGAGCTTCTCGCCGTCGTAGCGGCGCGATTCCCCGATCGCCTGGTTGAGGTAGGCGAGGTAGCGCTCGTTGGACTTGGCATCCAGCAGCTGCGTGTCGACGGTGATGTAGGTGGCCTGCGTCCACCCGGCGGCGCTGGTCTCGCTGCCGAGCGCCTCGAGGTTCTTGCCGACCCGCTCGATGAAGGCGTCCGCGCTCTCCGCCGGTGCCGCGGCGGCCACGGGCGGGGCGGAGGACTGCGGTGCGCAGGAGATGAGCGCGCCGGCGATGAGCACTGCGGTAAGGGCGCGAAGCATCTTGTCCATGGATTTTAAGTCCCCTCGTTATTTGACCCCGGCCATGAGACGCCGGATGACGGGCGTCAGCAGCAGCATGACGATGCCGCCGCTCACGCCATACCAGAACACCTGATGGAAGAGACCGGGCAGGGACTCGAGGTGGCTCGAGTCGTAGCGCCCGGAGAGCTGGCCGGCGAGGTTGCTGCCGAGCGCGAGCGACAGGAACCACAGGCCCATCACCTGGCCGACGAAGCGCGGCGGGGCGAGCTTGGACATGTATGACAGGCCGACCGGCGAGAGGCACAGCTCCCCGAGCGTGTGCAGGAAGTAGGTGGCGATCAGCCACGTCGGCAGCACCAGTTGCCCTGCGAGCACGTGCAGGGAGGCGAAGTACATGACGAGGAAGCCCAAGCCCAGGAAGATCAGCCCGAGCCCGAACTTCGTCGGCGCCGGCAGGTCGAGGCCGCGCCTGCCGAGCGAGGTCCACAGCCACGCGAACGCCCCGGCGAAGGTGATGACGAAGAACGGGTTCACGGCCTGCAGGATCCCCGCGGGCATGTCCCAGCCGAAAATGTGGCGGTCGGTGTAGCGCTCGGCGAACAGGTTGAAGGAGGCCCCCTGCTGCTCGTAGCCGGCCCAGAACATCACCGAGGCGGCGAACAGCGCCGCCATCACCAGCGCGCGGTTGCGCTCCACCTTGTTCAGGCCCGCAAAGAAGAACAGGTAGCCGAAGTAGGCGATGGCAAGTCCCGCGTACGCCCAGGTGGCGAACGCGGACGCGGCGACTGCGTCGATGTGGATCGAGCCGGCTGCCGCGAGCACCACGATCAGGGCCACCACGGCGAGCACCAGGATCACGGGAAGCCAGGAACCGCGTGCGCCGGGGTGCGGTTCACGGCCCGCTGCGCCCAGGGTGCCGCGCGTGAGCATGAACTGCAGGACGCCGAGCGCCATGCCGAAGGCGGGCAGCGCGAATCCCCAGCGCCAGCCGAACCAGGCCGCGAACATCGGCACCGCGAGCGAGCCCAGGAAGGCGCCGAGGTTGATGCCCATGTAGAACACCGAGAAGCCCGCATCGCGGCGCGCGCCGCCCTCGGGGTAGAGCGAGGCCACGAGCCCGCTGACGTTGGGCTTGAGCAGTCCCACCCCCATCGCGATGACGAGGAGTCCGGTGAAGAACACCGGCGTGTTGCCCAGTGCCAGCAGCGCATTGCCGGCGGTGATGCAGACGCCGCCGGCGATGACGGCGCGCTGCGCACCGAGCAGCCGGTCGGCTATCCAGCCTCCGGCCAGCCCGAGGAGATAGGTGCTGCCGAGGTAGAGCCCGTAGATGGCGCTGGCGGAAGTGTCGTTGATGCCGAGGCCGCCCCTGGCGAGCGCCCCGGCCATGAACAGGATGAGGAGCGAGCGCATCCCGTAGTAGGTGAAGCGCTCCCACATCTCGGTGAGGAACAGGGTCGCCAGGCCGAGCGGCTGGCCGAACACGGTCCTGCCCGGGGTGGGGGCGGCAGCGGCGGCGGCCTGGTTCATGCTGCGGGCTTTACGCTCTTGTAGTGTCGCGGCACACGAATCGCGCGAGTCTCCCGCAGTTCACGCCCGGCGCGCAATGCACGCACCAGTCGGCCTGCCTCAGGCGTCGCTCGCCTCGGGGGATTCGGGGGCGTCCTTGCGCGGCCCGATGAGGCGCGCCATGAGGATGCCGCCCTCGTAGAGCAGGTACATCGGGATCGCGAGCGAGCATTGTGCGATGGCATCGGGCGGGGTGAGGAGGGCGGCCAGGATGAAGATCCCGAGCAGCACGTAGCCGCGGTTGCGGGTGAGGGACTCGACGCGCACCAGCCCCATGACCACCAGCAGCACCACCGCCACCGGCACCTCGAAGGCGAGCCCGAAGCAGAAGAACATGGTGAGCACGAAGTCGAGGTAGTTGTTGATGTCGGTCATCATCGCGACGCCCTTGGGGGTGGTGTGCGCGAAGAACTGGAACATCACCGGGAACACGAAGTAGTAGGCGAAGGCGATGCCGACGTAGAAGAGGAGGATCGAGGAGGCGAGCAGCGGCAGCGCGAACTTGCGCTCCTTGCGATACAGGCCCGGGGCCACGAACGCCCACAGCTGGTAGATGACGTAGGGCATCGCCACCATGAGAGCTGCGAAGAAGGACAGCTTGAAGGGCGTGGTGAAGGGCGACATGACGCCGGTGGCGATCAGGTTGCTGCCCTTGGGCAGCTTCTCCAGCAGCGGCTCGGAGACGAACGTGAACAGGTCGTTCGCGTTCATGAGGCAGGGCACGAAGGCGATGCCGACGGCGATCAGGGCCTTGAGGAGCCGATCGCGCAGCTCCAGCAGGTGCGAGATCAGGGTGCCTTCGGCCAGCTTCTCAGGTTCGCTGCTCATCGGCGCTCGCGGCTGTGCGCACCGTGGTGTCGGCGCCGGTGTCATCCGTCGGGTGTGCGTGGGAGAAGGTCGGCGGCCGCGGCGGCAGGGGCGGCTCGGGGGGCGGCGCTGGCGGCGCGGCCGCGGCGGCCGGCTCCGTGGCCGGCTCGGCAGCCTGCTCGGCAGCTTGCGGCGGTGGCGGCGTCATGGGCTTCGCCTTGCGCGCCTCCTCCAGCTGCACTTCCTCTTCCAGCTGCTCGCGGAACTGGCGCGCCATGGCGCGTGCGCGGCCCACCCAGCGGCCGAGCTCCGAGACGACACGGGGGAGCTTCTCCGGTCCCAGCACGAGCAGTGCCAGGACGAAGATGATCAGGACTTCCGAGAACCGGCCCTCGAACAGATCAGCTGCTCCGCGGCTCGGTCTTCGTTTCGGCCTTCTTGGCTTCCGCGAACTCCGCGTCCGGTGCCTCGGCACGGATCTGCTTGGGCGGGTTCGACTGCTCTTCCTCGCCCTCGTTCATGGCCTTCTTGAAGCCGCGCACGGCGTGTCCCAGGTCAGAGCCCACGGTCCTGAGCTTCTTCGCGCCGAACACCACGAGCACGACGAGGAGGATGACCACCAGCTCGCGCATTCCGATACCCATAACTCACTCCACAAAATCCGCAGAAGGCGGAGGAAAGAGTTAAATCATAGGTCAAATGGCCGGCACGGGCGGTACAAGTTCCTTGGGATGGCGACACACGTCACGCGCGGGGGCTCAGCGCGCCTCGAGCCAGAAGGTGACGGGGCCGTCGTTGATCAGGGACACCTGCATGTCTGCGCCAAATACGCCTGTTGAAACAGGGGCATAGGCGCGCTGCAGGGTGGCGGTCAGATGCGCGAAAAGCCGGCTCGCCGTCTCCGGTTCCGCGGCCGTGCTGAAGCCTGCGCGGGTGCCGCTCGTGGTGTCGGCGGCGAGGGTGAACTGCGGTACCAGGAGCACCCCGCCCGCCACCTCGCGCACCGAGAGGTTCATGCGCCCGGTGTCATCGGGAAAGATGCGGTAGGTGAGCAGGCGCGAAGCCAGGCGCTCGGCCTGAAGCTCGCCGTCGCCGCGGCGCACGCCGATGAGGGCGAGCACGCCCGTGCCGATGGCGGCGATGCTGCGCTCCCCGACGCGCACCTGCGCCTCGCTGACGCGTTGGATCAGGGCGATCATCGTGAGTCCTGATTGTGTGGCATTCGCCGGCTCGAGTAACGTAAGATTCGGGGCCATTTTGCGGGTCTTACGGGGAAGAAAGAATGGGGCGCGGGCGAGGAATTTGGGTGCGCGCGGGAGTCATCGGCGCCGCGCTCGCGATGTCGATGGTGGGGAAGTACGCTTCGGCCCAGGACGCGCCCGCAGGCGATCTGCGTCGCGGCAAGGAGCTCTCCTACACCTGCCTCGGCTGCCACGGGATCGACGGCTACAAGAACGCCTATCCCGACTACAGCGTGCCGAAGCTCGAAGGACAGCACCCGGAGTACCTGGCGGCGGCCCTCAAGGGCTACCGCGACGGTGATCGCGCGCACCTGACGATGCACTCGCAGGCCTCGACCCTGTCCGACCAGGACATCGCCGACATCGCCACCTACTTCTCCGGCACGCCGCTGACCTCCTCGGCAGCCAAGCCCGGCAACGTGCCGCAGGCGGCGAGCCTGTGCACCTCCTGCCATGGCGCCGACGGCGTCGCCATCGCCCCGATATACCCCTCGCTTGCCGGCCAGCACCGTGATTACCTGCTGCGCGCGATCGATGAGTACAAGAAGGGCGGCCGCAAGAACCCGATCATGAAGCAGTTCGCCGGCAACCTCTCGGATGCCGACGCAGCCGCGATCGCCACCTACTTCTCCAGGCTCGGACCGGGCCTCAAGACCGAGAAGCGGCCCTACACCCGCTTCGGCGAGCCCGCCCCCGCCGCCCCCTGAGGGCTGGCCCCAGGGCAGCCCCTTAAGGCTGCCCTAAGGCAGGCTTCCTATCGTACGGCGCTATCCGCCCTTGTCGGGGCTTAGTGCCTGTACGGAGCCTTCAGTGTCTATGAACCTGCCGAACCTCGTGAAGAAGCCGATCGTGGCCGCCGTGCTCGGCGCGGCGGCGATCGCCGCCCCGGTGAGCGTGCTCTACGTCGCAGGCGCCACCTCCGCGGTGGCGACCACCAGCACCACCCCCACGCAGCCGACTCCGGCCGCGCCTGCCGTGAACCTCGCCGCCCAGCTGCCGGACTTCTCGGCGATGGTGCAGCGCTGGGGACCTGCGGTGGTGAACATCGCCGTCGTCACCAAGGCGACTCCTGCGGTCGAGCAGGGCGATGACGATGACTCGGACGATGACAGCGGCCAGGGGCCAGGCCAGGGCGCCCAGCCGAACCCCTTCGGCCCGAACAGCCCCTTCGCCCCGTTCTTCCGCGGCCAGCCCTTCCAGGGCAAGCCCGCGCCGGTGCGCGGCGAGGGCTCGGGCTTCATCATCAGGAGCGACGGGGTGATCCTGACCAACGCCCACGTGGTCAACGGCGCCACCGACGTCACGGTGCGCATGACCGACCGGCGCGAATACACCGCCAAGGTGATCGGTGTCGACACCAAGTCCGACATCGCCGTCATCAAGATCAATGCCAAGGACCTGCCCGTGGTGAAGATGGGCGACTCCAAGGGACTCAAGGTGGGTGAGTGGGTGCTTGCCATCGGCGCGCCGTTCGGCTTCGAGAACAGCGCCACCGCGGGCATCGTCTCCGCCAAGGGCCGCACGCTCGACTCAGGCTACGTGCCCTTCATCCAGACCGACGTGCCGATCAACCCCGGCAACTCCGGCGGCCCGCTCTTCAACATGAAGGGCGAGGTGGTCGGCATCAATTCGCAGATCTACAGCAGGAGCGGGGGCTACCAGGGCGTGTCGTTCTCGATCCCGATCGACGTCGCGCTGCAGGTGAGCAACCAGCTGCAGACGACCGGGCACGTCACCCGCGGCAAGATCGGCGTGGTGATCCAGCCGGTGACGCAGGGCCTGGCCGACTCCTTCGGCCTGCCGCAGCCCGAGGGCGCCCTGGTGTCGACGGTGGAGAAGGGCGGACCTGCGGAGAAGGCAGGGGTAGAGCCCGGCGACGTGATCCTCAAGATCAACGGCACCCCGCTGCGCGACTCCAACGAGCTGCCCTCGCTCGTGGCCGCCATCACGCCCGGGACGCCCGTGAATCTTGAGATCTGGCGCAACCACGCCTCCAAGGACGTGAGCGTGGTGCTCGGCGCCCTGGAGGACAAGCGCACCGCGGCCACCGAGCAGGGACACGAGCAGAGCGGCAAGCTCGGGCTCGCGGTCCGCCCCCTCACCCCCGATGAGCAGAAGCAGGGGAACATGAAGGGCGGGCTCGTGGTCGAGCGCGTCTCGGGGCCTGCGGCCGATGCCGGCATCCAGCAGGGCGACGTGGTGCTCGCGGCCAACGGCGCGCCGGTGACGAGCGCCGATGACCTCAAGAGCGCGGTGGAGAAGTCCAAGGGACACATCGCGCTCCTGATCCAGCGCGGCGATGCCCGCATCTTCGTGCCGGTGCGCGTCGGCTGAAGCCGCACAGGCTGCCGCAACGAAAAAGGCCCGCCGCGGAGCGACCGCGGCGGGCCTTTTCTTTGCAGCCGGGCCTGCGGTCCTCTACCCCAACCGCACCCAGTCGGTGCCCTCGAGCACGTAGGGCGCGAACAGGAAGTCGCGGATCGAGACGATCTGCCCGCCCGCCCACTCGACCAGCACGAAGTGTGCAGGGGTTGCCGTCGCGGCGCTGCTGTCGAACACCAGCATCGCCGGTTGTCCTTCGACCGCGCCCAGCGCGAAGCGCCATTTCTTCACCTCGGCGTAGCGCGTGAAATAGGGGCTGATCTCGTCGCGCCCCTTGAGCCGCAGCCGGTTGACGAGCTCGAGTCTCACCTCATCGGCCAGCTGCGCGCGGATCGCATCGAAGTCACCGCCCTGGAACCGACGCACGTAGGTGGCGAGGTCGCGCCGCTGCCCCTCCGAGAGCAGCGGCAGCCGCGTATCGGCGGGAGCCTGCGCGAGTCGCGCGAGCGCCGCGCGCCCGCGCTGCAGCGCGGATTTGGCGGCCGGCAGGGAGCACGCGGCGATGGCCGCGATTTCCTCGACCGAGTGACCCAGGACATCTTTCAGGATCACCGCGCAGCGCTGCAGTTCGGGCAGCCGCAGGAAGGTCTGGAAGCTGAACGCGACGGCATCCGCCTCGGGGATCGGCGCCGCCTCGAGGTCCTCGGTGAGCGCAACCACCGTGTGCCGGCGCCGCTCGCGCAGCAGGTCGAGGCTCGTGTTGTGGGCGATGCGGAACAGCCAGCCCTCGAGGTTATCGACCGCCGCGCCCTGTTCGCGCGCCTGCAGCGCCTTGAGGAGGGTGTCCTGCAATACATCCTCCCCCGCGACCGCCGATCCCGTCATGCGCGCGCAGTAGCGATGCAGGCGCGGGCGCAGTGCCGACAGGCGGGCCTCGAAGTCGCCGCTGTTCATGACGGCGTGCGGTCGCGCTGCTGCGCGAGCGGGCGGGCCGCGATGCCCACGAGAATCCTGGCAAGGCTCGCCGGCTGTGACAGGAATGGGGAGTGGCTGCTCTCCAGGGTGTGGGTCGTCGTGCGGCCGCCGATGGCCGCGTCAACGAGCGCGATCATGTGATCCTGCCCGGCAAGCGGAACCGCGCGATCCTGGGTGCAACGGATGTAGTGGCGGGGCACCGTGCCAAATCGTCCGGGCGTGATCTGCGATGGCGCCACGGCACCGGCGTTGGGTTCGTCGCAATGCAGCTGCGAGGCCGCACGCGCGAATTCGGCCTCCGGCACGTCGCCATAGAAGGCAGCCCGAAGCAGCAGGCGGTAGGCTGGGTCGGTTGATCCGGCATGGATCCGGGTCGCGCCGATGGCGGCCGGGTCGCCCACGAAGAGGCCGGGGGCAAGGGCTGCCGCCAGGGTTGCATGCCGCAGCATGCTGAGCAGCGTCATGCCGTTCGGCACCATGAAGCCGGCGAGGTACACCACCGCGCGCAGCAGGCCGGGGACCTCCTCGGCCACTGCCGAAACCGTCATCCCGCCGGCCGAGTGCCCGACCAGGATGACGTTGCCGTCGCCGAGGGACGCGGCTTCCTCCACTGCCGCCGCGGCCGCCTGCGTCCGTTGCTCCTGCGTCACCGCGGCGACCGCTGAGGGCTCGGCGGCAAACGCGGCCGCGTCGAACGGGCGACGCGCGAGCGACAGGGGCGCGATCGCATTCGCCCCCGCGCCCGGAAGGTCGGGCGCGAGAACTGCGAAGCCGCTGGCTTCAAGCCGCGGCACAACCTGCTCCCACGCGCAGTGGCTGTGCCAGCCACCGTGGACCAGGACAAATGCTGCCTTGGGTGCTGACATCCGTAACGCCATCATCCGCCGGGACGGGTTTCGTTCAACACCGTCGAGCCTGTGACCGAGTCCAGGCTCGCCAGCTCCAGGATTTTCGGGAAGTAGGCCTTCATGCGCGGGTCATCGCGCATCGCCTCGATGGCTGCCGCGGTGTGCCACTCGGAGTAGATGACGACACTGGCGCCGTCCCGGGCGGCGATCAGCCGGGTCCCCTTCCAGCCCGGCAGCGTGCGCACCACCGTGTCGGTGTTCTGCTTCAGGAGTGCGATCAGCGCCTCCTGCTTGCCCGCTCGCGCTTTCAGCAGGTTGATCAGGATGACGGACTCATCGGACATGACAGGTCTCCTTGAGGGTTCGGACCTGCCAAGGACGACCCGGAGGGGGCAAACGGATCGCGCCATGAGCTCTCTTCCCCGGAGGTCCTCACCGTGGAGGGCCTGGGCCGGGCGCGATGGCAGGCTGCAGCCATCGCCCGCTTGCGGACCCCGCAGCGCAAGAGGCCCGCCGCGGTCGATCCGCGGCGGGCCTCTGGCTCAAGGCCGAAGGACGCTGCCCCTAGGCGGCCGGCGCACCGTTGGTGACGAGGGCGGCCATGAGTTCGTTCACCGGCATGGCATCGAGCGCTGCGCCCTTGGCGAACAGCGCCTTGATCTTCTCGGCCTGCTTGGGGGCGTAGTGCGCATCCACCGAGGCCTGGAACTTCTTCACCAGCACCGGCATGCCCTCGGCGCGGCGCTTCCTGTGCCCGATCGGGAAGTCCACCGCCACGCGCTCGCTCGAGGTGCCGTCCCTGAAGAACACCTGCACCGCGTTGCCGATGTAGCGCTTGTCGGCGGCGTAGTACTCGGCGGTGAAGGTCGGGTTCTCGCGCACGTGCATCTTGGCGCGCAGGGCGTCGACGCGCGGGTCGGCGGCCACCGCGTCCTCGTAGTCCTGCGCCGTGAGGCGCCCGAAGATCAGGGGGATTGCCACCATGTACTGGATGCAGTGGTCGCGGTCGGCGGGGTTGGCGAGCGGTCCGGTCTTGTCGATGATGCGCACCCCCGGCTCCTGGGTCTCGATGACGATGCGGTCGATGTCGGCGATGCGCTCCTTCACCTTCGGGTGCAGCGTCATGGCGGCCTCGACCGCGGTCTGCGCATGGAACTCGGCCGGATAGGAGATCTTGAACAGCACGTTCTCCATCACGTAGCTGCCGAAGGGCTGCGGCAGCGAGAGCGCCTTGCCCTTGAAGAGCACGTCCTGGAAGCCCCAGGTCTTGGCCGAGAGCGCGGAAGGGTAGCCCATCTCGCCGGTGAGCGCGATGAGGGCCAGGCGCACCGCACGGCTGGTGGCATCCCCGGCCGCCCAGCTCTTGCGCGAGCCGGTGTTGGGGGCGTGGCGGTAGGTGCGCAGCGCGCCGCCGTCGATCCAGGCGTTGGAGACCGCGTTCACCACCTGCTCGAGCGTGCCCGAGAGCATCGCGGTCACGACCGCGGTGGAGGCGACGCGCACCAGGAGCACGTGGTCGAGCCCGACGCGGTTGAAGCTGTTCTCGAGCGCCAGCACCCCCTGGATCTCGTGCGCCTTGATCATGGCGGTGAGCACGTCGCGCACCGTCGGCGGGTCCAGGCCCTGCATCACCGCCGTGCGCGCGAGGTAGTCGGCGACCGCGAGGATCCCGCCGAGGTTGTCCGACGGGTGTCCCCACTCGGCGGCGAGCCAGGTGTCGTTGAAGTCCAGCCAGCGCACCAGGGCGCCGATGTTGAACGCGGCCTGCACCGGGTCGAGCTCGTAGGAGGTACCGGGCACGCGCGCGCCGCCGGCCATGACGGCGCCCGGCACCACCGGCCCGAGGAGCTTGCGGCAGGCCGGATACTTCATCGCCTGGAAGCCGCAGGCGAGGGTGTCCATGAGGCAGTAGCGCGCGGTCTCGTAGGCGGTGGCGCTGTCGATCCTGGCGTCGCGGGCGTAGGCGGCGATGGCGGTGAGCGCGGCATCCGGCTGCGGGCGCTCGGCGGACTTGATGTCGTGTGCGGACATAGGCGGGTCGTTACTTTCGCTTCTCGAGGGGGACGAACTTCAGGTCCTCGGGGCCGACGTAGTTGGCCGCCGGGCGGATGATCTTGCCGTCGATGCGCTGCTCGATGACGTGCGCCGCCCACCCCGTGGTGCGGGCGATGACGAACAGCGGGGTGAACATCGCGGTGGGCACGCCCATCATGTGGTAGGAGACGGCCGAGAACCAGTCGAGGTTCGCGAACATCTTCTTGGTCTCGCGCATCACCGCCTCGATGCGCTCGGCGATCGCGAACATCTTCATGTCGCCGGCCTCCTTCGACAGCGCGCGCGCCACTTCCTTGATGACCTCGTTGCGCGGGTCGGAGACGGTGTAGACCGGGTGGCCGAAGCCGATGATCACTTCCTTGGCGGCGACGCGCGCGCGGATGTCGGCATCGGCGGCCTCCGGGGTGTCGTAGCGCTTCTGGATCTCGAAGGCGAACTCGTTGGCGCCGCCGTGCTTCGGCCCCCGCAGCGCGCCGATCGCGCCCGTGATGCAGGAGTAGATGTCGGCGCCGGTGCCGGCGATCACGCGCGCCGCGAAGGTCGAGGCGTTGAACTCGTGCTCGGCGTAGAGGATGAGGGAGGTGTGCATGGCGCGCACCCAGGAGGCCGGTGGCGGCCGCCGGTGCAGCAGGTGCAGGAAGTGCCCGCCGACGGAGTCATCCTCGGTCTCCACCATGATGCGCTGGCCGGAATGGCTGTAGTGGTACCAGTAGCACAGCATCGAGCCGAAGCAGGCCACCATGCGGTCGGCGATGTCGCGGGCACCGGGGGGCGCGTGGTCATCCTTCTCCGGCAGCGCGCACCCCAGGGCCGAGGCGCCGGTGCGCATGACGTCCATCGGGTGCGTGGCGGCGGGCAGGGCTTCGAGCGCCTGGCGCACGACGAGCGGGATGCCGCGCAGCGACTTCAGCTTCGCCTTGTAGGTGGTGAGCTCCGCGCGCGTCGGCAGGCGCTCGTGGATGAGGAGGTAGGCGATCTCCTCGAACTCCGCGGCGGTGGCGATCTCGAGGATGTCGTAGCCGCGGTAGTGCAGGTCGTTCCCGGTGCGCCCCACGGTGCACAGCGCGGTGTTGCCCGCGGTCACCCCGGAAAGGGCAACCGACTTCTTAGGCTTGAAGGCCGCAGGTGTCTCGTTCATGGCTTGTCTTTCCCGAACAGCTCATCGAGCTTCTGCTCGTACTCGTGGTAGCCGAGCACCTGGTAGAGCTCGGCCCGTGTCTGCATCGTGGGCACGACGCTCTTCTGCGTGCCATCGCGGCGGATCGCCCCGTACACCAGCACCTGGGCCTTGGCGGCGGCGCGGAAGGCGGACAGCGGATAGAGCACCAGGCGCACGCCCGCGGCGCCGAGCTCCTGGGTGGTGAAGAGCGGCGTCTGGCCGAACTCGGTGATGTTGGCGAGCACCGGCACCTTCACGCGCGCGGCGAACTCCCGGTACTCATCGAGGCTCTTCAGTGCCTCGGCGAAGATCATGTCCGCCCCCGCCTCGGCATAGGCGGCGGCGCGCTCGAGGGCCGCCTGCTGGCCCTCGACCGCGTGCGCATCGGTGCGCGCCATGATGACGAAGTGGCGGTCGGTGCGGCCGTCGACCGCGGCGCGGATGCGGTCCACCATCTCGGTCTGCGCCACCAGGGCCTTGCCCGGGCGGTGGCCACAGCGCTTGGCCGAGACCTGGTCCTCGAGGTGCATGCCGGCGGCGCCGGCGCGGATGAGGTCGCTGCAGGTCTTGGAGATGTTGAAGGCCGAGCCCCAGCCGGTGTCCGCATCCACCAGGAGCGGCAGCTCACTCGCGCCGCTGATGCGCCGCACATCCTCGCAGACGTCGTTGAGCGAGGTCATGCCTAAGTCGGGCAGCCCGAAGGAGGCGTTCGCCACCCCGGCACCGGAGAGGTAGATCGCCCTGAAGCCGGCCTCCTCGGCGAGCAGTGCCGCATAGGCGTTGATCGTGCCGACGACTTGCAGGGGACGTTCGGCCTCGACCGCGGCCCGCAGCCGCGCGCCGGCGCTTTGCGTTTCCGACATAGAAAAACCTTGAATCAGGGGATGCGCATTCTATACGCGCAGGCTGGCCGCGGGCGATTCCTACCCGCCGGTAGGATCCGTGCCGGCGGGATCTGTTAAGCGCCGCAGCGTTAGTCCGTTCAGCCGATGCGCACCACGGTGCGCCCGGTCACCGCGCCCTCGAGATACGGCGGGAAGGCGCCCGGCAGGTCGGCGAAGTCGATCGTGCGGGTGACGATCTCCTTGAGGTGCCTGGGTTTCAAGTCCGTGCCGATGCGCTCCCACACCTTCAGGCGCCACTCGCGCGGCGTGGCGGAGGAATTGATGCCGATCAGGCTCACGCCGCGCAGGATGAAGGGCATGACCGTGGTCTTGAGCTCAGGTCCCGCGGCAAGACCGACGCTGGCGATGTTGCCCCAGAAGTCGGTGGACCGGGTGAGCCAGGTGAGGATCTCGCCGCCCAGGTTGTCGATGGCGCCGCCGAAGCGCGCGCTCTCCAGGGGCTTGGTGCCGAGGTCGAGCCCCTGGCGCGACAGCACCTCGTCGGCGCCGATCTCCTTCAGGTACTGCACCGCGCCTGCCTTGCCGCTCAGGGCAACCACGCGGTAGCCGCGGCTCTTGAGCATGTCGATGGCGATGCTGCCGACGCCCCCGGTCGCACCCGTGACCACGATGGGGCCGCCTGCGGGGTGCTGGCCGTTGACCTCCATGCGGTGGATCGCCAAGGCCGCGGTGAAGCCTGCGGTGCCAATCGCCATGACGTCGAAGGCGTTCATGCCCTCGGGCAGCGGGATCACCCAGTCCCCGCGCACCCGCGCGCGCTCGGCGTAGCCGCCGTCGTGGGTCTCCGAGAGCGCGCAGCCGGTGACGAGCACCTCATCGCCCTCCCGGTAGCGCGGGTCGGCGGAAGACTCCACGATGCCGGCAAGATCGATCCCGCCCACGAGCGGGTAGCGGCGCAGGATCCGGCCCGCCCCCGTGGCGGCGAGCGCGTCCTTGTAGTTGATGCCCGAGTGGCTCACGCGGATGACGACCTCGCCGGCGGCGAGGTCATCGAGCCCGATGTCCTCGAAGCGCGCGGCGATCTTGCCGTCCTCGGAGTGGATCCTGAAGGCGCGGAACTTGTCGCTCATGTGCGTTGCTCCCGTTGCAGCCACACCAGCAGGCCCTGGGTGTTGAGGTCGAGGTCCGAGGCGAGGAGCGCCATGATCTCGGCGTCGCTTTGTGTGCAGCCGTGGCGCCGCGCGGCGCTGAGCCAGGAGGCACCGATCGCGCGGCTCAGGCCCTGCGAGGGGTCCGGGTCGGCGGCGTGGGCGCGCGCCAGGCGCACCAGCTCCCCCACCTGCTCCTTGAGCGAGGCCCCGAGGCGCGCCACATCGGTGACGCGGCTGAAGTGCATGAGGTACATCGCGCGCGGCGCGTACTTCAGCATGCGGTCGATGGAGGCGATGAGCTGCTCGGGATCGAACTGCGTCGGGGTGGTGGTCGGGAAGATGAAGGCCCCGCTGGCGGTGTCGAAGGCGCGGTAGGAGATCCCGAAGGTGTCGCCGGGGAAGATGCTCGCGTGCGCGGCATCCACCACCGCATAGTGGTGCAGGGCGTGGCCGGGGGTGTGGATGAGCTCCAGCGTGCGTTCCCCGAGCGCGATGCGCTCGCCATCGGCCACCACGTGCACCCGCTGCTGCGGCAGCGGTACGAGCTCGCCGTACAGCGATGCGAAGCGCTCCTCCCCGTACACCACCTTGGAGCCGGCGATGAGCCTGGAAGGCTCGATCAGGTGCGGCGCGCCGCGCGGGTGCAGGAGCGCCCGCGCGTTGGGCAGTTCCCGCAGCAGCGCGCCGGCGCCCCCGGCATGGTCCAGGTGCACGTGCGTCAGCAGCAGGTAATCCACCGCCTCGCGTGGCACCTTCAGCTCCTGAAGCGCGGCCAGCAGGTAGGGCACCGAGAAGTTGGTGCCGACGTCGACGAAGGCGGCGCGCCCGTGGTCCACGATCAGGTGCGCGGCGGCGTGTCCCGGGTAGAGGTACTGCGCGTCGATCGCGGTGATGCCGTCGGGGTGCGGATACAGTTGCGGTTTCACGGGAACGGGCCGGAATTATTCTGAGTGAGGGCGCTCACGCGCTGCGCGGCGGCGGATGTACACATCGTAACCCGTACGCTAGGGTGATACACATGAGCCCGCGCAACCTTATGGCGCGCCCGCGCCAGGCAGGCGCCCTTCTCGCCGTACTCCTCTTGAATCAACTGGCCTGTGCCCAGCCGGTGACCGCGGTCGCGCACCGCGAGCAGGGCTCACTCGTCTACGAGAACATCCCGCCCGCCGATCCGCATGAGGCCGCGCGCCTGGAGCGCTACCTCAACTCGCGCGGCGCCACCTTCCTCGACTGGATGGCCGACGGGAGCCTGCTCATCAAGACGCGCTTCGGGGAGACCGAGCAGCTGCACCGGGTGGCAGGTCCCGGGGCGGCGCGCGAGCAGCTGACCTTCTCGCCCGATCCGGTGGAGTGGGCGCGCGCCGCCCGCACGGGCAGCGGCGCGGTCTTCTGGAGCGACAAGGGCGGCGATGACAACTTCCAGATGTACTACCTCGGCGCCGGCGGCCAGACCCGGCAGCTCACGGGCGGCGATTTCATCCACGGGAGCCTGGTGTGGGCGCACGACGGCAAGCGCGTCGCCTTCTACGGCAACGACCGCGACACCTTGAGCTACGACGTCTACGTCGCGGACGTGACCTCGGGGGCCGCGCCGCAGCTCTTGATCGGCGGGCGCGATGACACCTGGTACCCGCTCGACTGGTCCGCGGATGACCAGAAGCTGCTGGTATGGAAGTACCTCTCCGCCACCCAGAGCTACCTGTACCTCGCCGACGTCGCCACCGGCACCCTCACGCCTGTGGATGCCAAGCCGGTGGAGGGGGGCATCCGCCGCGCCAAGTTCGGTCCCGATGGCCGCGGCGTGTACGTCCTCACCGACCAGGGCGGGGAGGTGGCGGCGGTGTACTTCAAGGACCCGGTGACGCACGACAGCCGCCGCATGACGCCCGAGTCGCCCTGGGAGGTCGAGGACTTCGACGTCAGCCCCGACGGGCGCTACCTCGCCTACGTGCTCAACGAGGACGGCCGCAGCCGCGTCAACGTGCTCGATCTGCAGGCGAAGCAGGACCTCGCCCCGGCCGGCCTCCCCGAAGGGCACATCGGCAACATACGCTTTGACCACACCGGAACGCGCCTGGCGATGTCGGCGGAGTCACCGACCACGCCGCGCGATGCCTACGTGTACGACGTTGAGCACAACAAGCTCGAGCGCTGGACCCGCAGCGAGATCGGCGCGGTGGACCCTGCCACGCTGGTGTCCCCGGAGCTCGTGAAGTTCCCGACCTGGGACCGCGTCGGCGATCACCCGCGCATGCTCTCGGCGTGGGTGTACCGCCCGGCGCATGCCGCAGGTCCCACCCCGGTGATCATCAACATCCACGGCGGACCGGAGGCGCAGGCGCGCCCCGACTGGGACCCCTTCGTGCAGTACCTCGTGAGCGAGCAGGGCTACACGGTGATCTCGCCCAACGTGCGCGGCTCGACCGGCTACGGCAAGACCTTCCAGGCACTCGACAACGGGGCGCTGCGGGAGGATGCGGTGCGCGACATCGGCTCGCTGCTGGTGTGGATCGGCGCGCAGCCCGGGCTCGACCGCGACCACGTGGTCGCCATGGGCGGCTCCTACGGCGGCTACATGACGCTCGCCGCGCTCGTCAGCTACGGGGAGCGCCTGCGCGGCGGCATCGACGTCGCCGGCATCTCGGACTTCGTGAGCTTCCTGCGCAACACCTCACCCTACCGCCGCGACCTGCGCCGTGCCGAGTACGGCGATGAGCGCGACCTGCACACGCGCGTCTTCCTCGAGCGCATCTCCCCGCTCAACAACGCCACGCGCATCAAGAAGCCGCTGCTGGTGGTGGCGGGCCTGAACGACCCGCGCGTGCCGGCCTCCGAGTCCGAGCAGCTGGTGTGGCGCATCAGGACCGCCGGCGGGGAGGTGTGGTACCTGACCGCGCGCAACGAGGGCCACGACTTCAGGAGGAAGAGCGACCGGGACGCCTATCTTCAGGTGGCGGCGGAGTTCCTCGCCAAGCTCGCCCACTGAAGGATCACGAGGCCGCCGGCGCGACGCCCTGCGGGATCGTGACCGTGACGGCAAGGCCGCGCCCGCCGAGGCCGGAGGCCAGCTGCACCGAGGCGCCGTGCGCATCGGCGATGGTCTTCACGATCGCCAGGCCTAGCCCGCTGCCGGGCGCCAGCGTTCCGGCGCGCCGGTAGAAGCGGTCGAACACCCGCTCACGCTCGGCCGGCTCGATCCCGGGCCCGTCATCGCTCACCGTAACCTGCCCCCCGCCTGCGGCCGCCCCGACCGAGACGTCCACGCGGCCGCCGTCCCCTGCGTAGCGCACCGCGTTGTCGACGAGGTTGCGTACCAGCGTGCGCAGCGCGTCCGCATCCGCGCTCACCGTCACGGCTGGGGCGGCGGCCACGCCCAGGTCGATGTGGCGCAGGTCGGCGAGCGGCACGAGCTCGCCCACCACCTCGCGCGCGAGTTCATCCAGGCGCACCGGCCCGCGGGGACTGTCGGTGCGTGGTTCCTGGCGCGCCAGGGAGAGCATCTGCTCGATCAGGCGGATGGCGCGCTGCACGCCGGCGGCCAGGGTGTCCATGGCGGCGGCGCGCTCGCTCTCGTTGCCGGCGCGCGCGAGCATCCCGAGCTGCAGGTGCAGCGCGGTCAGGGGCGTGCGCAGCTCGTGGGCGGCATCGGCCATGAAGGCGCGCTCGCGCCCGAGCGCGCCGCGCAGGCGCGCGAGCAGGTCATTGAGTGCGGTGACGAGTGGCTGCACCTCCGTGGGCAGCTGCGCATCGGGCAACGGATCGAGCGCGTCCACGCGGCGCGCCTTCACCAGGGCCGTCAGTGCGCCGAGGGGCTTGAGGGCATGGCCGACGGCGAGCCAGATGAGGAGCGCGAGCGCCGGCAGCAGCAGCGCGAAGGGCTTGAGGGTCTCGAGCGCCAGGCGCGCCGCGCGCTCCTGGCGCACGCTCATGGGCTGTGCCACCTGGATGACGCGCCGCTCGGCCTCCACGCCGAACACCCGCCAGCGTCCCTCGCGCGTATCGACGGTGGAGAAGCCGAGAGTCGTCACCTGCGGCAGTACCGCGTGCGGGCGCGACAGGTAGACGCGCACGCCATCGAGCGACCACACCTGCACCACGAAGTCGTAGGAGGCATCGGGGGCCGGGATGCGCGCCGAGAGCTGGTACTCGACCGGCTCATCGCGCAGCACCAGCGCGGTCTGGCGCAGGTGGTAGTCGAAGAACTCCGAGGCCTCGGCGAGGGCGTTGCGATACACCGTGAAGCCACCGATGGCCCCGACCGCGAGCACCCCGCCGAGGAGCCATGCCAGCAGGCGTGCCTTGAGGGACTTCATGGTGCCGGCCGTACCCGGTAGCCGACGCCACGCACGTTCAGGATGAAGTCGCTGCCGAGCTTCTTGCGCAGGCCATGGATATGCACCTCGATGGCGTTGCTCTCGACCTCCTCGCCCCAGCCGTAGAGGCGCTCCTCCAGCTGCGCACGCGAGAGGATCGTGCCCGGGCGTTCCATCAGGAGCTCCAGCAGCGCGAACTCGCGCGGCGAAAGGGCGACCTCTGCGCCGTCGCGCCGCACCTGGTGCGCGGCGGGGTCGAGAGTCACCCCGAGGTGCTCGATCCCGGGCGCCCCGCGCCCGGAGCGGCGGCGCAGCAGCGCGCGGATGCGCGCGGCGAGCTCATCGAGGTCGAAGGGCTTGATGAGGTAGTCGTCCGCGCCGGCATCCAGTCCCGCCACCCGGTCGGACACCGCATCGCGCGCCGTGATGATGAGTACCGGCAGCGTGAGCCCGCGCCCGCGCTCGGCCTTGAGCAGGGCGAGGCCGTCGCGCCCGGGCAGGCCCAGGTCGAGCAGCAGCAGCTCGAAGGGCTCGGTGCGCAGCACGCTTTCCGCCGCGCGCGCCTCGCGCACCCAGTCCACGGTGAAGCCCTCGCGCTTGAGGCCCAAGCGGATGGCGTCCCCGATCATCGGGTCATCTTCGACCAGCAGCAGTCTCATGGGCTGCAAAGTATGATCAATCGCGCGCAGCGGTGCGAAAAGGAGCGCTTCATGAGCCTCGACGAACGCCTGATTCATGATGCCGCGACCCTAGGGGTCACCCTCACCCCCGCGGGCGCGGCGCGCCTCCTCGCCCTCACCGGCGAGCTCGCCCTGTGGAATGAGACCCACAACCTCACCGCCATCACCGAGCTTGGGGCGATGCTCACCCACCACCTCCTGGACAGCCTCGCCATCCAGCCGGACCTTCAGGGCACGCGCATCGCGGATGCGGGCACCGGGGCGGGTTTCCCGGGGCTGCCGCTGGCGCTCGTGAACCCTGAGCGTGAGTTCACCCTCATCGACTCCAACAACAAGAAGATCCGCTTCGTCACCCACGCGGTGGCGCTCATGGGTCTGACCAACGTCATCCCTGTCCACGCCCGCAGCGAGGCCCTGAAGCCGCAGGCGCCCTTCGACACCGTGGTGGCCCGCGCGCTGGCACCGCTGCCGCGGCTGCTGCCCTTCGTCGCGCCGCTATGCGGGCGGCACACGCGGGTGCTCGCCATGAAGGGGCGCTGGCCGGAAAGTGAGCTGAAGGAACTGCCGAAGTCCTGGCGGCTGACCGGTTCGCGCACGCTTACGATCCCGGGCCTGGATGCGGCGCGCTGCGTGCTCGTGCTGCAGAAGCGCTGAAGACGGCGCGCTCAGGCCGGCTGCAGCGGCAGCGCGGTGGTTTCCTTGATCACCGCGAGCGCGATCGAAGAGTTCACCGACTGCACCCCGGGGAAGCGCGACAGGTGATCAAGGAAGAAGGCCTCGTAGGCCTTGATGTCGCGGCAGGCGATGCGCAGCAGGAAGTCGGTCTCCCCCATCAGGGTGTAGCACTCGAGGATCTCCGGGTGGGCGCGCACCGCCTGCTCGAAGCGCAGCAGCGCATCGCGCCCGTGCCCCGCCACCTTCACGTGGGAGAACACCAGCACGGTAAGGCCGAGTTTCTCCCGGTCCAGCAGCGCCACGCGCCTGCGGATCACGCCCGCCTCCTCGAGCCGGCCGACCCGCCGCCAGGCCGTGGAGGGGGTGAGGCTCAGGCGCTCGGCGACCTGGGCGGCCGAGAGGTCCCCGTGCTCCTGCAGCAGGTCCAGAATGCGAACGTCGTTGCGGTCGAGCTCGGTGTGCATGATACGTGTCACGTAAAGAGATAACCGTGAGATATATATCTCATGTAGTAGCCAAATAGCGCATATTTTGTGACGATTCTTGCACGATCCCGGGGGTAGTCTGCTTCGCATCGGGTGGCCTGCGTGGCCACGGCCTGAGCGGAAAACCCCATGGAAATCTTCGACATGCGCGAGTTCGACGGCCACGAAATGGTCGTCTTCGGCCACGACGCCCCGACCGGCCTGCGCGCGATCATCGCCATCCACTCGACCACGCTCGGGCCTGCGGCCGGGGGCTGTCGCCTGTGGTCCTACGCCACCACGGCGGAAGCTGCCGCGGACTCCCTGAGGCTGTCGCGCGGCATGAGCTACAAGAACGCCATGGCGGGCCTTGAGTTCGGCGGCGGCAAGGCCGTGATCATCGGCGAATCACGCCGCAAGACGCCCGAGCTGCTCGAGGCCTTCGGCCGCCTGGTCGACTCCCTCGGCGGCCGCTACATCACCGCCGAGGATGTCGGCACCACCACCACCGACATGACGCACGTGGCGCGGCAGACGCGCTACGTCGCGGGCCTGGGGCGCGCCCCCGGGGAAGCGGGCGGGGATCCGGGGCCGAAGACCGCGCTCGGGGTGTTTCTTGGCATCAAGGCGGCCGTGAAGTTCCGCCTGGGAAGGAGTGACCTTGCAGGCGTCTCCGTGGCCGTGCAGGGCGTCGGGGGCGTCGGCTACCACCTGTGCGCACGGCTCGCCGCCGAGGGCGCGAAGCTCACCGTCGCGGACGTGCGCCCGGCGGCCGTGCAGCGGGTGTGCGAGGAGTTCGGGGCGCGCGCTGTCGCCCCCGAGGAGGTGCTGTTCGAGGACGTGGACGTGCTCGCGCCCTGTGCGCTCGGGGCGGTGCTCACCACCCAGTCGATCGGGCGCCTGCGCGCGCGCATCGTCGCGGGAGCTGCCAACAACCAGCTGGCGCAGGGCCAGGACGGCGCGGCACTGCCCGCGGCGGGCATCCTCTACGCGCCGGATTACGTCATCAACGCCGGCGGCATCATCAGCGTCTCGCGCGAGTACCACGGCGGGGCCACCGAGGCACAGGTGATCGCCGACATCCACCTCATCCCGGCCCGGCTCACCGAGATCTTCGAGCGCGCCCGGCGCGAGAACCGCACCACCAACGCCGTGGCCGACCAGATGGCGCGCGAGCGCCTGGGCCGCCACGACCAGAAGCTCGTGGCCTAGCTCCCCTGTCGGTGCCAGGCGACCGGCCCCGGGGTGTGCGTCCCGCGGCAGCCTCAAGCCAAATCAACGCGTTGCGCGGCGCGGCGCGCGCCGGCCCCATGCTGCGCAAAGGCCGGTTTTAACGGGCTGCGCAGGCGGCGCAGTGCAGTACACTGTCGGGCATGAAGCGCGTCATCGCCATCGCGAACCAGAAGGGCGGCGTCGGCAAGACCACCACCGCGGTCAACCTGACGGCGTCGCTCGCGGCGACGCGCCGCCGCGTGCTCCTCATCGACCTCGATCCGCAGGGCAACGCCACCATGGGCTGCGGGGTCGACAAGTCGAGGCTCACGGTGAGTGCCTGCGAGGTGATGCTCGGGGAGGCGGAGCTGGCCTCGGCCCTGATCCCGGTGGAACAGTCAGGCTTCACGCTGCTGCCGGCCAACCAGGACCTCACCGCCGCCGAGGTGCGCCTGCTGTCGCTGCCCATCGCGCGCGAGACCAAGCTGCGCCACGCGCTGCAGCCCAAGCGCGAGGACTTCGACGTCATCATCATCGACTGCCCGCCGGCCTTGAACATGCTGACCGTGAACGCGCTGGTCGCCGCCGACAGCGTGCTGATCCCGATGCAGTGCGAGTACTACGCACTCGAGGGACTCTCGGCACTCATGAACACGGTGGAGCAGATCCGCATCGCCGCCAACCCCGGGCTTTCGATCGAGGGCGTGCTGCGCACCATGTACGACCCGCGTAACAACCTCGCCAACGAGGTCAGCAACCAGCTGATCGCGCATTTCGGCGACACCGTGTTCCGCACCGTGATCCCGCGCAACATCCGCCTCGCCGAGGCGCCCTCCTTCGGCAAGCCGGCGCTGTTCCATGACAAGGAGTCCCGCGGCGCGCTTGCTTACCTTGCGCTTGTGGGCGAGATGATCCGCCGCGAGGAAGTCGCCACCGGCATCACCCGTCCGGCGCCTCCTGCACCGGCGCCGGTGGTAATCGCCAATGGCAACGGCCACCACGATGAGCCCGCTATCGCCGGCAACGCCGTGATAGCGGCCACGGAAGCCCCCGCGGGGGATGCGATGGCGAAGGATCCCGGACGATGAGAAAACCGACCCTCGGACGCGGCCTTGCAGACCTGCTCGGCCAGTCGCGGCCCATCATGGTTCCGCAGCAGGTGGTGAACGCCGGCGAACCTGCGCCGCCTGTGGGCGAGGAACTCGCGCACCTGCCGCTGGACCTGCTGCAGCGCGGTCGCTACCAGCCGCGACTCGACATGCGTCCCGAGTCCCTCGCCGAGCTCGCCGACTCCATCCGCGCGCAGGGCGTCGTGCAGCCGATCGTGGTGCGCCCGGTCGACTCGCTCGGGGACGGGGTGTCGCAGCGCTACGAGATCATCGCCGGGGAGCGCCGCTGGCGTGCCGCGCAGATGGCCGGATTAAGTGAGATACCGGCCGTCATCCGCCACGTGCCCGATGAGGCGGCCATCGCCATGGCGCTCATCGAGAACATCCAGCGCGAGAACCTGAACCCGCTCGAGGAGGCCCGCGCGCTCGAGCGCCTGATCAGCGAGTTCGGGCTCACCCACCAGCAGGCCGCCGATGCCGTGGGGCGCTCGCGCGCCGGGGTCAGCAATTTGCTGCGCCTGCTCGAGCTTGCACCGGAAGTGTGCGAGCTCCTGGAGCAGCGGCAGCTGGAGATGGGCCACGCCCGGGCGCTGCTGGCACTCGAGCAGCGCCGCCGGCAGGTCGAAGTGGCCGCCCTGGTGGCCAAGAAGGGGCTCTCGGTGCGCGAGACCGAGGCTCTGGTGCGGCGCCTGCAGGCGCCGGCGGCCGGCAGCGCCGCCGCGGGCGAGCTCCCCGGCCGCGATCCCAACGTCGAGCGCCTGGAGCAGGACCTCGCCGAGAAGCTCGGTGCCCGGGTCGCGATCCAGCAGGGGAGCGGGGGCAAGGGCAAGCTCGTGGTCAGCTACAACAGCCTGGACGAGCTCGACGGAATCCTCGCGCATATTCAGTAGCAAGCGCTCCCGGGAGTCTCTATAATCCCGCGGCTTTTTGGCCGGCCCGGGCACGTAAGTGACTGAACCGCCGAATTAATGTAAGCCGCTTGCGCTTGAGCTCGCGCGCAAGAACCAAGGCTCTTTTGAGCCCCTGTACAGGGACTTATATAAGGTGTTGGCGATCGATCTGCCCCACGCGCGGCGGCTGGCCTTCGGCGTCGTGCTGGCACAGGCGGCCGTCACCGTAACGGCGACGCTCATCGCATGGGGTGTCGCGGACCGGCACGCGGCGCTTTCGGCGCTGCTCGGTGGCGGCATCGCCACCCTGGGCAGCCTGGTCATGGCGGGTCTCGTCTTTGGCGGCGGGCGCGCCATGGACCCGCAGCGCGTGCTGGGCATGTTTTACCTCGGTGAGGCCGTGAAGGTCGCACTGGTGATCGTGCTGTTCGTGCTGGTGCTGAAGTTGGTGAATGTGGCGCCGTTGGCGATGTTCGTCGCGTTCGCGGCCACGTTCCTGGTGTACTGGATTGCGCTGGTGAGCGCGCTGCCGTCCCTCGGTGGTGCGCGCCGCGGCGCCTGACGAAGGGTTGACTGGTAAAGAGCATGGCTGACGCAGAACAAGCGCCGGGCGCAACCGAGTACATCCTGCACCACCAGAGCTTCCTTTCGAACAAGGCGGCTCACGGTATCGTCGATTTCTCGGTCATTAACTACGACACCGTGTTTTTCTCGGTCGTCCTGGCACTCGTGTTCTTCGGCCTGTTCTGGATGGTCGCGCGCAAGGCGAGCGCGGGCGTGCCGAGCAAGGTGCAGAACTTCATTGAGATCATCGTGGGCTTCGTCGATGGCCAGGTGCGCGACACATTCCACGGTGCCAGCCGCCTCATCGCGCCGCTGGCACTCACAATCTTCTGCTGGATCTTCCTCTTCAACTTCATGGACCTGGTGCCAGTCGACCTGCTGCCCGCGGCCGCGCGTGGCGCCGGCTTCGAGCACCTGAAGGTCGTCCCCAGCACCGACCTCAATGCGACATTCGCCATGTCGCTTACGGTGTTCATTCTCATCATCTTCTACAGCATCAAGATGAAGGGGCTCGGCGGCTTCATCGGCGAGCTGACGCTGCAGCCGTTCCAGGCCAAGAACATTCTGGTGCAGGCACTGCTGGTGCCCATCAACTTCGTTCTCGAGTTCGTCACCTTCATCGCGCGCCCGATCTCACTGTCGCTGCGTCTGTACGGCAACCTCTACGCGGGCGAGATGGTGTTCCTGCTGCTGGCGGCGCTGTCGCTGCACGGCTTCGCGCAGCTGACTCACTTCAGCGGCTGGTTTTTCCTGCTGATGCAGGTGGTGTTGGCACTCGCCTGGGGCGTGTTTCACCTGCTTGTGATCCTGCTGCAGGCCTTCATATTCATGGTGTTGACGATCGTCTATCTGTCGATGGCGAGTGAGCATCACTGAGGACGCTCGTTGACGAGCTTAGGTTTTGAATCGGAACAGGGTTTCTTGAGGAGAGATTGAATGGAAAACATTGCACACATCCAGGCCATGACCGTACTGGCCGTCGGCATCATCTTCGGCATGGGAGCTCTTGGCACCGCCATCGGCTTCGGCATCCTGGGTGGCCGTTTCATTGAGGGCTCGGCCCGTCAGCCGGAACTGCTGCCGACGCTGCGCGTCCAGATGTTCCTGGTCGCCGGACTGCTCGACGCGGTTGCCATGATCGGCATCGGCTTCGCGCTGTTCTTCACCTTCGCGAACCCGTTCGTGAGCGCGCTGCAGGCCGCGCACTAAGACACGCCCCTCGCGGGTGTGACGGCTCGAGGCAGGAGATAGGACCGTGAATATCAATCTCACGCTCATCGTGCAGATGGTCGTGTTCGCTCTGCTGATCTACGGCACGATGAAGTGGATATGGCCACCGATTCTTGCTGCCATGGATGAACGCTCAAGCAAGATCGCGCAGGGCCTGGCAGCGGCGGAAAAGGGCGAACAGGCCCTCACCGAAGCGCGCGGCAATGCCGATGCCATCATCCGTGAGGCACGCGAGCGCGCCACCCAGATCATCGACCACGCGCAGCAGCGCGCCAACGAGATGGTCGAAGAGGCCAAGGGCACTGCGAACGAAGAAAGCGCGCGCCTGGTGGCGGCAGCGCACGAGCAGATCGAGCTGGACACGACGCGCGCGCGAGAGAGCCTGCGCAAGGAAGTGGCCGGCATCGCGGTCGGCGCGGCTGCCAAGCTTCTCGGTCGTGAGATCGATGCCAGCAAGCACGCCGAGCTGCTCGACAAGCTCGCGACGCAGATCTGAGGGGCGAGCTCTTCAATGGCTGACAAACTCACCGTTGCCCGACCCTACGCCCGCGCCGCCTTCCAGGAGGCCCGCGGCGAGGATCGCCTGACGCAGTGGTCGGACTCACTGAAGACCGCCGCGCAGGTAGTGCGGGATCCGCGCGTCGAGAACCTGCTCGGCAACCCGCAGGTGACTCCCGAGCAGCTGGCGCAGCTGGTGATCGACATTGCCGGTCCCGCCCTCGGCGATCACGGCGCCAACTTCGTGCGCACGCTGGCCGAGAACCGCCGCCTCGCCTTCCTGCCCGAGATCTCCTCGCAGTTCGAGGCTCTCAAGGACGAGACGCAGGGCGTTGCCGACGTGACCGTGACTTCCGCCGCAGTGCTGGATGCCGCGCAGCAGGCGAAGCTGTCCGCCGCGCTCGAGAAACGCCTGAAGCGCAAGGTGCGCCTGCACACCGAGGTCGATCCCGCCATCATTGGTGGCGCGATCGTGCGCGCTGGGGACCTGGTGATCGATGGCTCGATCGCCACGCGCCTCGAGCGCATCGCCTACGAACTGACTGCCTGAACGCAACGAAATCGCTCCCAGAGAGAACGCATATGGCCATCAAGGCAACCGAGATCAGCGACCTGATCAAGCAACGGATCGAGAACTTCAAGTCCGTCACCGAAGCGCGCAACGTCGGCACCATCGTGTCGGTCACCGATGGCATCACCCGTATCCACGGGCTGGCCGATGCGCGCTACGGCGAGATGCTGGAGTTCCCCGGCAACACCTTTGGCCTCGCGCTGAACCTCGAGCAGGACTCGGTGGGCGCGGTGGTGCTCGGCGACTACAAGCACCTCTCCGAGGGCGATACCGTGAAGACCACGGGCCGCATCCTCGAGGTGCCGGTGGGGCCCGAGCTCCTCGGCCGCGTGGTCGATGCGCTCGGCGCCCCGATCGACGGCAAGGGCCCGATCAAGACCAGCCGCACGGCGCCGATCGAGCGCGTGGCCCCGGGCGTCATCTACCGCAAGTCGGTGAGCCAGCCGGTGCAGACCGGCTACAAGGCCGTCGACTCCATGGTGCCGATCGGCCGCGGCCAGCGCGAGCTGATCATCGGTGACCGCCAGACCGGCAAGACCGCGCTCGCCGTCGACACCATCATCAACCAGAAGACCTCCGGCATTAAGTGCGTCTACGTCGCCATCGGCCAGAAGCAGTCGACGATCGCGAACGTGGTGCGCAAGCTCGAGGAGCACGGCGCGCTCGCGCACACCATCGTGGTGGCCGCCTCCGCCTCCACCCCGGCCGCGCTGCAGTACATCGCCGCCTACTCGGGCGTGACCATGGGCGAGTACTTCATGGACAACGGCGAGGACGCCCTGATCATCTACGACGACCTCTCCAAGCAGGCCGTCGCCTACCGCCAGATCTCGCTCCTGCTGCGCCGCCCGCCGGGCCGCGAGGCCTTCCCGGGCGATGTGTTCTATCTGCACTCGCGCCTGCTCGAGCGCAGCGCGCGCGTCAACGAGGAATACGTGGAGATGGTCAGCAAGGGCAAGGTGAAGGGCAAGACCGGATCCCTCACCGGGCTGCCGATCATCGAGACCCAGGCGGGCGACGTCACCGCCTTCGTGCCCACCAACGTGATCTCGATCACCGACGGGCAGATCTTCCTCGAGACCGACCTGTTCAACGCCGGCATCCGCCCGGCCATGAACGCCGGCATCTCTGTGTCGCGCGTCGGTGGCGCGGCGCAGACCGACATCATCAAGAAGCTCGGCGGCGGCATCCGCCTGGCTCTCGCGCAGTACCGCGAGCTCGCGGCCTTCTCGCAGTTCGCCTCCGACCTCGATGAGGCGACCCGCAAGCAGCTCGAGCGCGGCCAGCGCACCACGGAGATGATGAAGCAGAAGCAGTACGCGCCGATGTCGGTCGCGGAGATGGCGCTGTCCATCTACGCGGTCAACAACGGCTACATGGACAAGGTGGACCTGAAGAAGATCACCGCCTTCGAGGCGGCGCTGCAGGCCTTCGCCCACAGCAACTACAAGTCGATGCTCGATGGCATCAACGCGACGCCCAAGTTCTCCAAGGAGAACGAGGCGCTCCTGAAGAAGTGCATCGAGGACTTCATCGCCACGGGTACCTACTAGGGGCGCCAAGCGATGCCGGGCACCAAGGAAATCCGCAGCAAGATCGCGAGTGTGAAGAGCACTCAGAAGATCACCAAGGCCATGCAGATGGTGGCCACCAGCAAGATGCGCCGGGCCCAGGAGCGCATGCGGCTGGCGCGCCCTTATGCGCAGAAGATGCGCAACGTCATCGGCCACCTGACGCAGGCGAACCCGGACTACCGCCACCCGTTCCTGTCGAGCCGCGATGCCAAGGGTGTCGGCATCATCGTGATCTCGAGCGATCGCGGACTTGCCGGTGGCCTCAACGCCAACGTCTTCAAGCAGACCCTCACCCTCACGCGCGAGTGGCAGGAGAAGGGCGCGCAGGTGAGCCTGTGCCTGATCGGCACCAAGGGCCTGAACTTCTTCCGGCGCCTGAACCTGCCGATCCTCGCCAACATCACGGGTCTTGGCGACCGCCCGCACATCAAGGACCTGATCGGCCCGGTGAAGGTGATGCTCGATGCCTACCGCGAGGGCAAGCTCGACCGGGTCTACCTGGTGAACGCGCAGTTCGTGAACACCATGACCCAGAAGCCCGACGTCGAGCAGCTGCTGCCGATCGAGGCGCTCGACACGGAAGGGCTGCAGGAGCACTGGGACTACATCTACGAGCCGGACGCCGAGGCGATCCTCGACGGCCTGCTCATGCGTTACATCGAGTCACAGGTGTACCGCGGCGCTGTCGAGAACGTGGCATCCGAGATGGCGGCACGCATGATCGCCATGGGTGCGGCCACCGACAACGCCGGCAAGCTGATTGGTGAGTTGCAACTGATTTACAACAAGGCCCGCCAGGCCGCGATCACGAAAGAGCTTTCGGAGATCGTGGGCGGCGCGGCTGCGGTTTGAGGAAAGCACATGGCTGACGGACACATTACCCAGATCATCGGCGCCGTCATCGACGTCGAGTTCCCGCGCGATTCCATCCCGCACGTCTACGAGGCTCTCAAGCTCAGGGACGTGGACCTGACCCTCGAGGTGCAGCAGCAGCTCGGCGACGGCGTGGTGCGCACCATCGCGATGGGCGCCTCGGAAGGCCTCAAGCGCGGCCTTGCCGTGCAGTCAACCGGCGCGCCGATCTCGGTGCCGGTGGGCTCGGGCACCCTCGGGCGCATCATGGACGTGCTCGGTCACCCGCAGGACAACCGCGGCAAGGTCGAGACCAAGGAATACCTGCCAATCCACCGCGCGCCGCCGCCGTTCGATGAGCAGGCTGGCGGCCAGGACCTGCTGGTCACGGGCATCAAGGTCATCGACCTGCTGGTGCCGTTCGCCAAGGGCGGCAAGGTGGGCCTGTTCGGCGGCGCCGGCGTCGGCAAGACCGTCAACATGCTCGAGCTCATCAACAACATCGCCAAGCAGTACAGCGGCCTGTCCGTGTTCGCGGGCGTTGGCGAGCGCACCCGCGAGGGCAACGACTTCTATCACGAGATGATCGAGTCGGGCGTCATCGACAAGGACAACCTCGTCAACTCCAAGGTGGCGATGGTGTACGGGCAGATGAACGAGCCGCCGGGTAACCGCCTGCGCGTCGCCCTCACCGGCCTCACCATGGCCGAGTACTTCCGCGACGAGGTGCGTCCGGACTCCGGCGGCAAGGGCCGCGACGTGCTGTTCTTCGTCGACAACATCTACCGCTACACGCTCGCCGGCACCGAAGTGTCGGCGCTCTTGGGGCGCATGCCTTCCGCGGTCGGCTACCAGCCGACGCTGGCCGAGGAGATGGGCGTGCTGCAGGAGCGCATCACCTCCACCAAGAAGGGCTCGATCACCTCCATCCAGGCGGTGTACGTGCCGGCCGACGACCTGACCGATCCCTCCCCCGCCACGACCTTCGCGCACCTGGACGCGACCGTGGTGCTGTCGCGCCAGATCGCCTCTCTCGGTATCTATCCTGCGGTCGACCCGCTCGACTCCACCAGCCGCCAGCTCGACCCGCTGGTGGTCGGCGAGGAGCACTACAACGTCGCGCGCGGCGTGCAGGCGGTGCTGCAGCGCTACAAGGAGCTGCAGGACATCATCGCGATCCTCGGCATGGATGAGCTCTCGGAAGAGGACAAGCAGACGGTGTACCGCGCGCGCAAGGTGCAGCGCTTCCTGTCGCAGCCGTTCAACGTCGCCAAGGTCTTCACCGGCCAGGATGGCAAGATCGTGCCGCTGAAGGACACCATCCGCGGCTTCAAGGGCATCATCAGCGGCGAGTTCGACTCCCTGCCCGAGCAGGCGTTCTACATGGTCGGCTCGATCGAGGAAGCGGTCGCCAAGGCCAAGACGCTGCAGTAAGAGCACCCAGAGGCGAACCACCATGGCCGAAGCTGCCACCATCCAGGTCGACATCGTCAGCGCGGAAGGAGAGATCTTCTCCGGCCCCGCCGCTGAGGTCGACGCGCCCGCTTCCGAGGGCAGCATCGGCATCCACCCGCGCCATGCGCCGCTCCTCACGCTGCTGAAGGCGGGCGAGGTGCGGGTGAAGACCCCCGACGGCGCCGAGCACTTCTTCTTCGTCGGCGGCGGGGCGCTCGAGGTGCAGCCGAACAAGGTCACCGTGCTCGCCGATACCGCGCTGCGCGCCAAGGACATCGACGAGGCCGCCGCGCTGGCTGCCAAGCAGCGCGCGGAAGCGGCGCTCAAGGACCGCGGCGACCGCATCACGCTGGCCGAGGCGCAGGCGGAACTGGCGCGCGCCGTGGCCCAGCTGAAAGTGCTCGAGCGGCTGCGCAAGCTCCGGGGCTGATCCCACGGACCCCTTGCCGGACCCGCTTCCCACCGCGAGGGCCACTGCGGCAGGCCGCACGGCGCCCGGTGTATTCGTGGGCTGCGCGCGCAACCTGAAGATCGGACTTGCGCTCCTCGGGCTGCGGCGCCGCTGGCCCGCGCAGCTCAGCGTCAGCTTCGACCAGGTGGCGCTGCTCTTGCTGGTAAACCTCCTCGTGTGGGCGCTGCTCGCCAGGATGCATGCGCCGCATGCCGCGCCGTTGCAGCTCGATGGCCTGTTTGGCTGGGCCTGTTACCTGATCCTCGGGCTTGGCTGCTGCGCACTCGTCAGCCGCGTGCAGGCGAAGGCCGGGGACACGCGCACGCTGCTGGTCGCGGTGCTCTCGGTCTCGCCGTTCGTGCTCGCACTCTTCTGGCTGGCGCAGGACCTGCCGGCCGTGCGCGCCCGGCCGCTCCTCGTAACCGTCGTGGCGCTCGTCTACCTCGCATTCCTCACGCTCAGGGTGCTCGGGGCCGCGTTCGGCATGGTGCGCCTGCGCCCGGCGCTGGTGGCGCTGGTGCTGCTCCTCGCCGCGCCCTGGGTGCTGGCGACACTCAACCTCGACACGCGCCTGTGGGTCGCCGATGACACCAGCGACTCGCAGGCCGACGAGGATGCTGCGCAGACCGAGGTGCTCTTCTACGACCAGCCGGCCCGCATCGCCGCCGCCGCCGCCCGCGTGCGCCCGACACAGCCGGGCGCGATCAGCCTCTATTTCGTCGGCTTCGCAGGCGACGGCGACCCGCCGCTGTTCCGGCGTGAGGCGCAGTTCGCCGGCGAGGCCTTCGCACGGCGCTACGGCACGGAAGGTCGCTCGCTGCTCCTGGTGAACGACGTCGAGGACCGCGACTCGTATCCGCTGGCGAGCGTCTCGGGCCTCGGCCAGGCGCTCAAGGTGCTCGCCGCGCGCATGGACCCGGACAATGACGTGCTGGTGCTGTTCCTGACCTCGCACGGCTCGCAGGACGGCCTGGAGGTGCAGAACGGCTCGCTGCCGCTCGCACAGCTCGCCCCTTCCGACCTGCACGAGGCGCTCGACACCGCCGGTATCCGCTGGCGCATCATCGTGGTGTCGGCCTGCTACGCGGGCGTGTTCCTCGATGAGCTGAAGAACGACAACACCGCGATCATCACGGCGGCGGATGCCGAGCACACTTCCTTCGGCTGCGAGGAGGACCGCAAGCTCACCTGGTTCGGCGAGGCGTTCCTGCAGGACGCGCTGCCCGGCAGCGCCTCCCTCAGTGACGCCTTCAGGAAGGCGAGTGCGCTCATCGCGCAGCGCGAGGACGCCGAGCACCAGGCGCATTCGAACCCGCAGCTGTTCGTCGGCGATGGCATGAAGCGCAAGCTCGCCACCGTGGAGGCGGGCCGCCCCGGGCAAGACCGGCACTCGTTTACCGTGAAGCGGTGAGTACAATCCCTCCCCATGGCTAAGAAGAAGAACAGCACGCGCACGCCGGCCGCGGCCCCGCTCGCCGTCGTGATCCTCGCCGCCGGCGAGGGCAAGCGCATGAGGTCCTCCATCCCGAAGGTGCTGCAGCCGCTGGCGGGCGTGCCGCTCCTCAAGCGCGTGGTGGATGCCGCGCGCGCCCTCAATCCCGCCTCGATCGCCGTGGTCTACGGCCATGGCGGCGAGGCCGTGCGCGCCGCACTCGGCGCCGAGAAGCTCACCTGGGTGTTGCAGCAGGAGCGGCGCGGCACGGGGCACGCGGTGCAGCAGGCCCTGCCGCACATCGAGGACGGCGCGCGCGTGCTGGTGCTGTATGGCGACGTGCCCCTGATCCGCGTCCAGACCCTCGAGGAACTGCTGCTGCTCGCCGGCAGTGACGCGGTGGCGCTCTTGAGCGTGGAGCTCGCCGATCCGGACGGCTACGGACGCATCGTCCGCAACGCCCGCGGCCAGGTGCAGAAGATCGTCGAGCAGAAGGATGCCAGCGCCCGGGAGCTGAAGCTGCGCGAGGGGAACACCGGCGTACTGGTCGCGCCGGCGCGGCGGCTGCGCGCCTGGCTGGCTCAGGTGCGCCCGCACAATGCCCAGGGCGAGTACTACCTCACCGACGTCATCGCGCTCGCGGTGAAGTCGAAGGTGCCGGTGAGGCCCCTCATCGCCCCGACCGCGCTCGAGGTGCTGGGCGTCAACGACAAGGTGCAGCTGGCGCAGCTGGAGGGCGCGTGGCGCACTGAGGTCGCGCAGGAGCTGATGCGCGCCGGCGTGACGCTCGCCGATCCTGCGCGCCTGGACGTGCGCGGCACGCTCAGCCACGGCAGTGACGTGAGCCTCGACGTCAACGTGGTCATCGAGGGCCGCGTCATCCTCGGGGAGCGGGTGCGCATTGGGCCCGGGTGCGTGCTGCGCGACTGCGAGATCGGCGCCGGCACCGAGGTATTCGCGCACTGCGTCATCGATGGCGCCCTCATCGGCCCTGACTGCCGCATCGGGCCGTTTGCGCGCGTGCGCCCGTCCTCGAGCCTCGCGGGCGAGGTGCACGTCGGCAATTTCGTGGAAGTGAAGAACTCGCGGCTCGGCGCCGGCTCCAAGGCCAACCACCTGGCGTACGTGGGCGATGCGGAGCTGGGCGCGCGCGTCAACATCGGCGCCGGCACGATCGTCGCCAACTACGACGGCGTCAACAAGCACCGCACCCTCATCGGCGATGACGTGCACACCGGCAGCAACAGCGTGCTGGTGGCACCGATCACCGTCGGGCCCGGCGCCACCGTGGCGGCCGGCTCCACCGTCACGCACGAGGTCCCCCCCGGCAAGCTCACCGTGGCGCGCGCCCGCCAGGCGACGCTCGATGACTGGCAGCGACCGCAGAAAAAGAAGTGAACCACAGCATCACGGGGGCGGCCGCCCTGCAACACCCGCGCGGGCAGCGGCCATGAGCGCATCGCACGGCCGGCGTCCGCCGGGCGCGGACGCGGAGCTGCGTGAACTGCTCGGGCACCTCGAGGCGCGCTCCACGCGCATGAGCGCTGCGGGCGAGGGGGGCGTGCGCCACGGGGAGCAGCTGAGCGCGCGCGAGCTCGAGGAGCTGCGCCGCGCCTGGCACCGCTACTGCGAGGTCATCGCCGAGCTTGGCGATACCGCAGCCGATTCCGGGCCCCCGCCACGCTCCTGAGGGCTTCCCGATCCCCAGGCAGGCCCTTGCGCCAGGGGCCGCGTGGCCGCACCTAGGAGTGGCCGCGCCCTTGCGCGCAGGGCCAGGTCTCGTTTTCGTCAGTGAAATCAGCGTTTTCCAGTCTTTTCAGGCAAACTCAACAACTAGCGGCGCCTTAGGGTTAGGCCCGGCAAGTCGAGGCAAGAGGCCATGTGCGGAATCGTCGGAGCGGTCGCTGAGCGCGACGTGGTGCCCATCCTCATGGAGGGACTGCGGCGCCTGGAATATCGCGGCTACGACTCCGCCGGCATCGCGGTGCTGAACGGTTCCGAGCACCTCACGCGCCTGCGCACGGTGGGCAAGGTGCGCATGCTCGATGACGCGCTCGAGCAGACCCCGACCCACGGCAAGATCGGCATCGCGCACACCCGCTGGGCCACCCACGGCATCCCGAGCGAGCGCAACGCCCACCCGCACATCTCGCGCGACGGGCTGGCGATCGTGCACAACGGCATCATCGAGAACCACGAGGAGCTGCGCGCCGACCTCGAGCGCCGCGGCTACACCTTCACCTCCGAGACCGACACCGAGGTCATCGCCCACCGCATCCACCTGCACCTGCAGACCGTGGCTGACCTGTTCAAGGCCGTGCGCGCCACGGTGGCGGAGCTCGAGGGCGCCTACGCGCTGGTGGTGGTGAGCGAGCACGACCCCGACCGCCTGATCCTCGCGCGCGAGGGCTGCCCGGTCGTCATTGGTCTTGGCAAGGACGAGAACTTCGTCGCCTCCGACGTCGCCGCATTGCTGCCCGTGACGCGCCGCTTCATCTTCCTCGAGGAGGGTGACGTCGCGGAGGTGCGCCGCGCGAGCGTGCGCGTCATCGATCGCGACGGCAACACCGCCGAGCGCCCGATCCGCGAGAGCGAGCTGTCGGCCGACTCCGCCGAGCGCGGCCAGTACCGCGCACTTCATGCTCAAGGAGATCCACGAGCAGCCGCGCGCCATCGCCGACACGCTCTCCGAGCGCGTGGCCAACGGGCGCCTGCTGGAGGCAGGCCTTCGGGCCGGCCGCCACCGAGGTCTTCAAGCGCACCCAGAACGTGCACATCGTCGCCTGCGGCACGAGCTACCACGCCGCGAGCGTCGCGCGCTATTTCATCGAGCAGATCTGCAAGATCCCCTGCGCGGTCGACATCGCCAGCGAGTACCGCTACCGCAACCCGCTGGTGCCCGCGAACTCGCTGTTCGTCACCATCTCGCAGTCGGGTGAGACCGCCGACACGCTCGCGGCCCTGCGCCTCGCCAAGCAGGCCGGCTACCTCTCCTCGCTCGCCATCTGCAACGTGCCGGAGAGCTCGCTGGTGCGCGAGTCGGAGCTCGTCATGCTGACGCGTGCGGGACCGGAGATCGGCGTCGCCTCGACCAAGGCGTTCACCACCCAGCTGGCAGCCCTCGGCATGCTCGTGATCGCGCTGGCGCGCCACCACACGGCGGACGCCGAGCGCGAGCGCGGGCTGGTGACGCGCCTCATCGAGCTGCCGGCGCTGGTGGAGAAGACGCTCGAGCTCGACCCCGTGATCCACCGCCTGGCCGAGCGCTTCGCCGACAAGCACCACGCGCTGTTCCTCGGGCGCGGCGCCCTCTACCCGATCGCCATGGAGGGGGCGCTGAAGCTCAAGGAGATCTCCTACATCCACGCCGAGGCCTATCCTGCCGGTGAGCTCAAGCACGGCCCGCTCGCGCTCGTGGATGCGGACATGCCGGTGGTCACCGTGGCCCCGAACAACGACCTGCTGGAGAAGCTCAAGTCGAACCTGCAGGAGGTGCGGGCGCGCGGCGGGGAGCTGATCGTGTTCGCCGACCCGGAATCGGGACTGAAATCGAGCGACGGCGTCACCGTCATCGAGATGCCGCGCCACGTCACCTACTTCCAGGCGCCGGTGGTGTACACCGTGCCGCTGCAGCTGCTCGCCTACCATGCCGCGATCCTCAAGGGCACCGACGTCGACCAGCCGCGCAACCTCGCCAAGAGCGTGACCGTCGAGTAAGGCCGCGGCGCGTCGCGCGCCGCGATCCAACACCGCGAAGCTCCGGTGGCCGCCGCGGCCGCCCGCCGGCGGCTTTGCGGTAGGATCGTGCCCGCATGAGCGCCAAAATCCCGGTCGCGGACCTGCTCGCGGGCCTCTCCATCGCAGGCCTGCTGCTGCCCGAGGCCGTCGCCTACTCAGGCCTCGCCAGCCTGCCGCCGCAGGCGGGCGTGATCGCGCTGTTCGCAGGACTGTTGTGCTATGGCCTCATTGGCCGCAGCCCCTACGCGATCGTCACCGCCACCTCCTCCTCGGCCGCGGTGCTCGCCTCGGCGCTGGTGGGCCTCGGCGCCGGTGACGTGGCGCTGCGGGTGTTCTACGCGGCGCTGCTCGTCATGGGCACTGGCCTCGCCTTCGTGCTCGCCGGCGTGCTGCGCCTCGGGGTGATCTCCGCGCTGATCGCGCGCCCGGTGCTGCGCGGCTACGCGTTCGGGCTCGCCCTCGTGATCGCGGTCAAGCAGTGGCCGCAGCTGGTCGGCGTGCACGCGCACAGCAGCAACTTCTTCGCGCTCATCGCCGAGCTGCTGCGCGGCGCGGGCGGCTGGCACATCCCGAGCCTCGGCTGCGGTCTCGCCGCACTGGCGGGGCTGTTTCTCCTCGAGCGCCTGCCGCGCGTGCCCGGAGCGCTGGTCGTCATCGTCGCGAGCATCGCCGCCGCCACCTACCTTGCCGGCCACGGCGTGGCGCTCACCGGCCCCATCGAGCTCGCCCTGGGTGCGCCGCACCTGAGCCTGCCGCCCGGGGTGCACTGGCCGCTGGTGGTGGAGTTCTCCCTCGCCCTCATGTTCATCCTGTACGCCGAGTCGTACGGCTCGATCCGCACCTACGCGCTCAAGCACGACGCGCCGGTGCAGCCCAACCGCGACCTCATCGCGCTCGGGATCGCGAACCTCACTTCCGGGCTCTTCCAGGGAACCCCGGTTGGCGCCGGCTACTCGGGCACGTCCGCCAACGAGGCGGCGGGGGCGCGCTCGCGCGTGTCCGGGCTGTCCGCCGCTGCGATCATCCTGGTGCTGGTGCTGCTGTTCCTGCCCTGGATCGAGCGCATCCCCGAGCCGGTGCTGGCGGCGATCGTGATCCACGCGGTGAGCAAGTCACTGCGCCTGAGCGTCTTCAGCAACTACGTGCGCTGGCGCCGCGACCGCCTCATCGTGCTGGCCGCGGTGCTGGCGGTCATGGTGTTCGGCGTGCTGAACGGGCTGCTGGCGGCGATCGCCTTCAGCCTCGCGATGCTGGTGCGCTCGCTCGCCACCCCGCGCCTGTCGGTGCTGGGGCGGGTCGGCGAGCACGACTACGTGAGCGTGGCGCGCTTCCCGGAGGCGGTGACCCAGCCCTCGATGCTGGTGGTGCGCCCGGAGGAGCCGCTGTTCTTCGCCAACGCCGAGCCGCTGCTGAACCAGGTGCGCGAGCGCGTCCTGGCGCAGCCCGGGGCGCACCTCCTGGTCTTGAGTCTGGAGGAGTCCCCGGACCTCGACAGCACGGCACTCGAGGCGCTCTCGGAGTTCTGCGCCTGGTTCGCGGCGCGCGGCGGCGAGGTGCGCCTGGCCCGCCTCAAGGACGGGGCGCGCGATGCCCTGGTGCGCGCCCGGCTGGCGCAACTGCCGGATGGGGCGCTCGACTATTCAAGCGTGGACGACGCCGTGCGGGGTCACTGCGTCACGCCCGGGACGCCCTGAGCAGCCGCCCCCCGGGCGGCCTGCCGCCGCGGGCTCACCGGCGCGTGCGGGCGCCCCTGTTGGGGTGGCGTCCCCGCTTCGTGCTACTCTTTGGCTTCGCGGATAAACGCGATCCGGTCGCCGCGGCCCTTGCCGCGCCACCCGAAAAAACACGGGCTCGCCGAGCGAGCACGGCGCCGTACCCTGAGAAATACGGAAAAAAACTTAACACCGAAGGATCGTGGAGGACACCATGGCGGATGAAACCCCCCCGGCAGCCAGCAATCCCTACACACAGACCCATGTCGTGGTGGCGGGTGACACGCTGTCAAAGATCGCGCAGAAGTACTACGGCGATCCCTCGCTCTACACCCAGATCTTCGAGGCCAACAAGGACATCCTGAAGGATCCCAACAAGATCTTTCCGGGCCAGAAGCTGAAGATCCCGTAACCGACCGTAATTTCCGTCCCAACCGCAACAGAGGATGTCGAAAATGAAGAAGCAATTTGTTTGGCTGCTCACGGCCATGATGGCCCTGCTCATCGTCGGCTGCGCGAGCCAGAAGGGCCCGGCCGAGCAAGTCATTGCCGGTGCCGAGACCGCACTCGGCGCGGTGCGCGATCAGGCGCAGAAATACGTGCCCGATCAGCTGCAGGCCGTCGATGCACAGGTCCAGAGCGCCAAGGACGCCTTCGCCAAGGGTGACTACAAGGGCGTGCTGGCCGCAGGCCCGGGCATCATGACCGCCATCAGCGGCCTGAAGGATGCCGCTTCGGCCAAGGCTGCGGACGCCGAGGCCGCCCTGTCCAAGGCCAAGGACGCCTGGAGCTCGGTGAGCGCCGACGTGCCGAAGATGGTCGATGCCATCCAGAGCCGCGTCGACATCCTCTCCAAGTCACACCACCTGCCGGCCAACGTCAGCAAGGACTCACTCGCGGCCGCCAAGAGCGGGCTCGACTCGCTGAAGTCCACCTGGAGCGATGCCTCGGCCGCTGCCAGCTCCGGGGATTACACCGGTGCGATGGCCAAGGCACAGGCCGTGAAGGACAAGGCCGCCGACATCATGAAGTCCCTCGGGATGACCTCCTAAGGGGATACGGTCAGTGCCGGCCGCCTCGCGCCTTCAGGGGACGAGGCGGCCGGTGAGATCGTAGGCGTCCGCCGCCACGATCTCGACCTGCGCGAACTGCCCGGCGCGCAGGCCCGGCGCCGGTGCGATGCGCACCACCCCGTCGATCTGCGGTGCATCGGCCGCGCTGCGCGCCAGCGCACCCTGCGCGCTCACCTCATCCACCAGCACCTGCATGCGCTCACCGACGCGGCGCGCCAGGCGCGCAGCGCTGATGCGTGCGGCGCGCTCCATGAAGCGCGCATAGCGCTCCTCCTGGACCTCGGGCGGCACGTGGCCGCCGAGCGCGTTGGCACTGGCACCCTCGACGGGGGAGTACTTGAAGCATCCCACCCGGTCGAGCTGCGCCTCATCGAGCCACGCCAGCAGCTCGGCAAACTCCGCTTCCGTCTCCCCGGGGAAACCGACGATGAAGGTGCTGCGCAGCGTCAGCTGCGGGCACACGCGGCGCCAGGCACGAATCCGCTCGAGCGTGTCCACGGCGTGCGCCGGGCGGCGCATGCGCTTCAGTACCGTCGGGCTTGCGTGCTGGAAGGGGATGTCGAGGTAGGGCAGCACGCCGCCTCGCGCCATGAGCGGGATCACCGCATCGACATGCGGGTAGGGATACACGTAGTGCAGCCGCACCCACACTTTGAGCTCGGCGAGCGCACGTGCAAGGTCGATGAAGCGCGTCTCGTACTGCGCACCACGCCAGGAGGCGCCACGGTAGCGCAGGTCCGCGCCGTAGGCGCTCGTGTCCTGCGAGATGACGAGCAGCTCCTTCACCCCGGCGTTCACCAGGCGCTCCGCCTCGCGCAGCACCTCGTCGATGGGGCGGCTGGCGAGCAGTCCCCGCAGCGCCGGGATGATGCAGAAGCTGCACTTGTTGTTGCAGCCCTCGGCGATCTTCAGGTACGCATAGTGCCGCGGCGTGAGGCGTACGCCCTGCGGGGGCAGGAGGTCCAGGAACGGCTCGTGCTGCGGTGGCAGGTGCTCATGCACCGCGCTCACCACTTCCTCGTAGGCATGCGGGCCCGTGACCTTGAGCACGCGCGGGTGACGCTCGAGGATGCGTTCGGGCTTGGCCCCGAGGCAGCCGGTGACGATGACGCGCCCGTTGGCCTCCAGCGCCTCACCGATGGCATCGAGTGATTCATCCACGGCTGCGTCGATGAAGCCGCAGGTGTTGACCACGACCACGTCCGCGGCCTCATAGGTCGGGGCGACCTCGTAGCCTTCCGCACGCAGCTGCGTGAGGATGCGCTCGGAGTCCACCAATGCCTTCGGGCACCCGAGGCTCACGAAGCCGACTTTCGGCACGCGCGTGCTGCGTGCACGTGCTTTGGCGCGCGCAGCAGGGCGGCGGGGCTTCACGGGCTTGGCTCGGGGACGGGACATGTGGCTTTACGCAACCGGGCAGGCGCCCGCGAGGGGCGAAAAAGGGCGGCTATGCTAGCCGCGCGCAGCGCGCAGCGCTACTTCAGCCGGCCCCGCTGCCGGTCACCGCCACGTTCGGCTGCGGGGGCCCCAGGGGACCCGGACGCTGGTGCACGCGGTAGAGCGCGTAGAAGGCCACGAGCACGATCAGGGGCATCAGGAGATACGGCCACATGGCCGTGCGCCGCTCGCGCTTAGCGGCCATAAAGCCCCATGAGCTCGGCGCTGCCGAGGGACTGCGCGTGCACGTTGAAGCCGATGAACGCCGCCGTCGCATCGGCGGGCAGGTCGAGCCGCGGGACCTTCAGGGCGTAGAGACGGAAGAAGTAATGGTGGGGCTTGCCAGGCGGCGGACACGGTCCGCCGTAGCCGAAGCTGCCGAAGTCGGTGCGGCCCTGCACGGCGCCCTGGGGCAACAGGCCCTTCTTCGGGTCCCCGGCGCCTGCGGCAAGGGAGCTCACGCTCGCCGGGATGTTGTAGATGAGCCAGTGCCACCAGCCGCTGCCCGTCGGGGCGTCCGGGTCGTGCACCAGCAGCGCGAAGCTCTGCGTGCCCTTGGGGACGTTGCTCCAGGTGAGCGCCGGGGAGAGGTTGCCGCCCTGGCAGCCGAAGCCGCTGAACACCTGAGCGTCAGCGATCTTGCCGCCGGGGGCGATGTCGGGGCTCGAGAGGGTGAAGTTCGCAGCCGGGTTGTCCGCTGCGCCGGCGCCCGACGCCACGATCAGCATGAGGAGCGCGGCGAGCGCGCCCCAGGGCCTGCGATTCATCCCACTCCCCCGCGGTATCCCGGTGACTGAACGGTCAAGGACCGGCGCTCAAGTGTGCAGCGCTTCAGGGGAGCAGTGCAAATGGAGGCGCGGGGCCGCCGTTAAAAGGCGGCCCCGCGCATCAGCCGAGCAGCGGCTTAGCCGCGGACCCAGTGGCCGGGGCTGTAGTGCCAGGTGTTGCCGACCGGGCGCCACTCGTGGGCCACCCAGTGGTAGCCCGGGCGCGGGGCAGTCCAGACGCCCGCGTGCCACACGTACGCGCCGCCTTCCCAGCGGTAATGGCCCGCGACCCAGAAGTAACCGGGCATGGGGGCCACACCGATGACTTCGGCGCGCGGCGGCGGCGGAGCACTGTAGGTCACGACTTCGCCCGGGACCACGACGGCCGCGGGGCGCGCGGTCACGACACAGCCCGACAGCGTTGCTACGAGTACCGCGGCAGCGAGGCCGGCTTTCAGTGAAGTAAGTCTCATCATCTGTCTCCTGTAGTTCGCGCACCGTGCGGGAACCTAGTCACCTGCAACGCGCGATATGGGAGATCAGCATACATACGGAGTTACGGGGAGGAAGGTTACAGTACGGGAAATGCGAACTATGTCAGACGCTGTCGGCAAAGCGCGCCGGTTCAGCGGCCATTCAGCACAGCGTGCGCAACGGTGGCGGTGATGGGCTTCGACCGCGACTACTACGCGCGCTACTACTTCGACCCGCGTACCGCGGTGTCGAATGCCGCCGAGATGCGTGCGCGGGCGCGGCTGATCGCGGCCATGACGCAGCATGCGGACCTGCCGGTGCGGCGCATCCTCGAGGCCGGCTGCGGCACCGGGCTTTTGCGTGCTGCACTGCGGCGCCTGCTGCCGCAGGCCGAGTACGTGGGACTGGAGGCCAGCGAGTACCTGTGCCGCCGCTACGGCTGGGAGTGCGGCCGCATCGAGGAGTACCGCACGCGCGCTCCCTTCGACCTCGTCATCTGCTACGACGTGCTGCAGTACCTGGAGGCTGGCGCGGCGACGCGCGCCCTGAAGAACTTCGGCTCCCTGTGCCGCGGCGTGCTCTACTTCAGCGCCCTCACGAGCTTCGACCTGAAGCACAACGCCGACCGCGACCGCACCGACCACGACGTGCACCTGCGCAGCGGCGCCTGGTACAAGCGCCGCCTGCAGCCTCAGTTCCGCGAGGCGGGCCTGGGGTTCTGGCTGCGGCGCGGCGCGCCGCTCACGCTCTGGGAGCTCGAGGCTGACCCGGGCGTCAGCACCGGGCGGCCGCGGCGCCGGAAGAAGGGATAGAGCGGCAGGCCGAGCAGGATCAGCACGAGCGTGGCGATGGATTCCCCGGGCTTGCTGAGGAAGGCGCTGATGACGATCCACACCATGATGATGATGACCAGCACCGGGGTTACCGGATAGCCTGGCACGCGAAACGGCCGCGCGCTGTGCGGCCAGCGGCGGCGCAGCACGATCACCGCCAGCACCACCGGGATCCAGAAGAGCGCATAGCTCACCACCGCCATGTTGGTGAGTTCCTCGAACGTGCCCGAGAGGGCAAGCACGCCTGCCCACAGGCAGGTGAGTACGAGCGAGATGAGCGGCACGCGGGTGTTGGGGCTCAGGCGCCCGAAGCCACGGAAGAACAGGCCATCGCGCGCCGCCGCGTAGGAGACGCGCGCGCGCGTGAGGATGGTGCCGTTGAGGGAGCCGATGGTGGAGATCAGGAAGATGAGCGCGGCCACCGCGAGGGCCCGCGCGCCGAGGAAGGTCTGCACCGCGCGCGCGGCGACCGAGGGCGCCTGCGGATAGGCGGTGGAGTTGGCGCTCGCCACCTCCCAGAACGGCAGCGCGTACAGGTAGGCGGTGTTGATGAGCAGGTAGATCGCGAGCACCAGCAGCGTGCCGCCGACGATGGCCCGCGGCAGGTTGCGCTGCGGCTCGTGCACCTCGCTCGCCGCCATGGGCAGGTATTGCCAGCCGCTGTAGGCCCACAGGGCGGCGAACATGGCGGCCCCGAAGCCTGCGATGCCGCCGGTCGCAGTTCCCGCCGGGCTTGCGAGGTTGGCCGCATCATGGGTGCCGGAGAATGCGAACACGCCGACCGCGACGCCGAGGATCGCCAGCACCTTGGTCACGGTGAGGAAGGTCTGCACGCGGCCGCCGAACATGACGCCCGCACAGTTGATGGCGGCGAACACGGCGATCACCCCGACCGCGATCAGCTGGCGCGTGCCGAGCTCGAAGGTGTGCTGGGAACCCAAGAGCGTGATGCTGTGGCTGAACCACACGGAGGTGAAGGGGTGGATGTCGGAGATGAAGATCGCCACCGCCGCCCCATAGGCGGCGATGCTCGCGCCCCCGAGGAGGAAGCTGTTGCAGGCGTACAGGAACCCCGGGATCTCCCCGAACGCGGCCCGCAGGTAGACGTACTCCCCGCCCGCGTCCGGCAGCAGCGCCCCGAGTTCTGCGAAGCACAGCGCCGCGAGCAGCGCCACGACGCCTGCGGCCACCCAGGCGCCGAGCACCAGGGCGGGCGTGCCCACGGCCTGCGCCATCTGCGCGGACTTCAGGAACACCCCGGTGCCGATCGTGATGCCGACCACGAGGGAGGTGGCGTGGGTGAGTGTCAGGTCGCGGCGCGGCTCAAGTTCGGAGGCTTGCATGTCAGGCTATCGTACAATCGCGTGACGCCCCGCATGGAGCTAAAAGATGGCAGGCCACGAATACCAGGCGCAGGTCCACTGGACGCGCGGCGCCGCCGCGTTCCTCGACAACCGCTACAGCCGCGGCCACACGTGGCGCTTTGACGGTGGCATCGAGGTGCCCGCCTCCTCCTCGCCGCACGTGGTGCGCCTGCCGATGTCGGTCGAGGCGGCGCTGGATCCGGAGGAGGCTTTCGTCGCCTCCCTCGCCAGCTGCCACATGCTGTGGTTCCTGCACTTCGCCGCCCAGGGGCGCTGGTGCGTGGATGACTACCTCGATGCCGCCACCGGTGTCATGGGCAAGAACGCGGCCGGGCGCATGGCGATGCTGAGCGTGACGCTGCACCCGCGGGTCACCTTCGCCGCCGCGCCGCCGGATGCGGCGGCGCTTCTGGAGCTGCATCACCGCGCTCACGAGGCCTGCTTCATCGCCAATTCCGTGACCACCGATGTGCGCATCGAGCCTGTGCCTTCGTGAGCGGGCCGCGCTACGTCTTCGCAGGCCCGGTGCTCTGCCGGCGCGCCGCGGCGCCCTTTGCGCTGACCCTCAGCGGGGCGGCCGCGGCCCCCACGGCGGGCAGCCTGACGCTCACCTTCTCCGGAGGCATACCTGATGACGTGCCCCCGACGCTCAGCGGCGCCAGCGTCGAGCCTGCGGGTCCTGCCGGTTACCGCATCGTGAGCGGCGCGCGCGAGTGGCAGGTGACGGGCGGCAGCCTCAGCGCCACGCGCGAGGTGGCCGAGGCGTTCTACCGGGCGCTGCCGCCGCGCCCGGTGCCGGCCGCCAAGCGCTTCGTCTGGCGCCTCATACTCGCGCTGGCCGCGAGCCGCGCAGGACTCGTGCTGCTGCGCGCGCTGCGCAGGTAAGGGACACCGCTCACCATGCAAAGCGTCTTCTATCTCCTCGGGCTCGGTGTCGGTATCGGCCTCGTGGTGCAGGTCGGCATGAACAGCACCCTGCGCGCCACCCTCGGCAGCGCCCTGGTGGCCGCCCTGATCAGCTTCCTCGTAGGCTCCGGCGCGCTCGCCGCCTTCATCGCCGTGACGCGCACGCCGCTGCCCGCCCGCGAGCAGTTCGCAGCGGTGCCGCCGTGGGCGTGGCTCGGGGGGTTCCTGGGCGCGTTCTACGTGGCCTCGAGCGTCATCGTCGGCCCGAAGCTGGGTGCGGCGACGCTGCTGGCTCTCGTGGTGCTTGGGCAGCTCGGCACGTCACTGCTGGTGGATCACTTCGGCTGGCTCGGGTTCGCGCAGCACCCGCTCACCCTGGTGCGCCTGGCGGGCGCGGCGCTGCTCTTTGCCGGGGTGCTGCTGATCACGCGCTGAAGGCGCGCCGGGGATTCCCCTCAGGAACTCGGCCAGCGCAGCGGCATGTCGGTGTCGATCTGCGCCTCGGGGAGGCTCTGGCGATGGCTGCCCGCGAGCGCACCGTACGCCGCCATCTGCCCCTGGAAGGCGCGGTGCCAGGTGAACTGGCGCAGCACCCGCTCGCGCGCGGCGGCTCCCAGGGCCTCGATGTCGCGCTCGTAGAGGGCCGCGATGGCCTCGGCCATGCTCTTCGCGTCGTGCGGCTCGGCGAGCACCCCGACGCTCTCGTCAATGAACTCCGGGAAGGCGCCGGCGCGGGCGGCAACCACGGGCCGGGCGCAGGCCATGGCCTCCAGGATCACGAGCCCGAAGGTTTCCTTGGTCCCCGCATGCACCAGCGCGTCCGCGGAGGCAATCCATCCGGCAAGCTCGACGCTGTCACGCCGGTAGGGCAGCAGCGTGACGTTGGGCTGGGGGCGCGCCTCATGCTCGCCGCCGATCAGCAGCAGGTGGTAGGGCTTGCCCAGGCGCGCGAACGCCTGCAGCAGCACCGGCAGGTTCTTCTCTCCGGCGAAGCGCCCCGCATACACCAGTACCCGGGCATCCCGGGCAAGCCCGAGGCGCTCGCGTGCCGGGGCCCCGCGGCGCGCCGGGCTGAACACCTCGGCGTCGACCCCGAGGGGCTGGTGCACGGCGTGGCCGACGCCGATGTCCTTCAGGTACGCGCACATCAGGCGGCTGGGCGCGAACACCACGTCGAAGCGCTCGTACAGCCAGCGCACGTAGCGGCGGATGGCCGGCTCCGCCAGTACCTTTCCCATGCGCCGCCCGATGATCTGCGGCAGGTTCGAGTGGTAGAAGGCCGCGAGCGCGATGCCGCGCCGCCTGGCGACCCGCCAGGCGGCCCAGGCCGGGTGGAAGGCATCGCCGGCCTCGATGAGCCCGGGCTCGAGTTCATCGAGCAGCCGCACCCAGCGCCGCGGGTTCAGCGGCAGGTGATAGTTGAAGGTGCCGGGGACCGGATAGCCCTTGAGCGTGCACACCCCGCCGCGCTGTATCTCACCGGTGCGGCCGGGAACGACGATGGTGTGTACCCAGGAGGTGTGCGCGGCGAGCCAGGCGTGCTTGGCCGAGAGGTAGCGCTTAACACCGCCGCTGGTCGGCGAATAAAACAGGGTCGTGTCGACGAGATGCATGGGTTCTAGTGTTGGCCTTTCCCTCTCCCGACGCCCGACCCGCCTGCGCGCGCCCGCGTGCATTGCACCTTTATGACGCGGGTGTGTCAAGCGTGGCCGGCTGTGGCGCACGCTGCGTGCGAAGCCGGAGCGCGACCTGACATGCGCTGTCGCGAGTTGGTAGGGCGGCGCGCCGCGCGCACCTCTTCGAGCGCTGCGCGCCGCACGCGGGGGCCTGTGGCACACTGCAGGCGCAGGACCCTCCGGGCTTCTCCACAATACTTTACACAGGTCGTCCCGATGCGCAGCGTCAAGCGCGTGACTAGCATCTGTATCGCCGCCGCGGTGGCGGCACTCCTCGGCGCCGCCGCCCGCGCCGCACCCGCCCCCGAGGCGAGTGATGCGCAGCTCGATGAGCTCACCGGCAAGGAGCTGCCCAAGGTGATCGCCTGGCGGCGCGACCTGCACCAGCACCCGGAACTGGGCAACCGCGAGACGCGCACCGCCAAACTCATCGCCGATCACCTGAAGCACCTCGGGCTCAAGGTGCAGACGGGCGTGGCGCACACCGGTGTGGTGGCACTGCTCGAGGGCGGCCGTCCCGGCCCCACGGTCGCGGTGCGCGCCGACATCGATGCGCTTCCCGTCACCGAGAAGACCGACGTGCCGTTTCGCTCGCACGTCACCACCACCTACCGCGGCGAGACCGTGGGCGTGATGCACGCCTGCGGCCACGACTCGCACACCGCCATGCTCATGGGCCTTGCGGAGGAGCTGACGCACGTGCGCGCGAGCCTGCCCGGCAAGGTGCTGTTCATCTTCCAGCCCGCCGAAGAAGGCGCCCCCGAGGGCGAGGAGGGCGGCGCGCAGCTGATGCTGAAGGAGGGGCTCTTCACGCACTACCGGCCCCAGGTGGTATTCGGCATGCACGTGTGGTCGGCGCTGGCGGTCGGGGACATCGGCTACCGCACGGGCCCCCTCATGGCCGGGGTCGACGGCTACAAGGTCCACGTGCAGGGGCGCCAGGCGCACGGCTCGCGCCCCTGGCAGTCGATCGACCCGGTGGTGACCGCGGCGCAGATCGTGAACGCTCTGCAGACCGTCGTCAGCCGCGATGTCGACATCACGGCGGCCCCCGCGGTGGTGTCGGTGGGCGCGATCAAGGGCGGCATCAGGAGCAACATCATCCCTTCCGAAGTGGACATGATCGGCACCATCCGCACCTTCACCGCAGCGCAGCGCGACACGGTGCTCAGCGCCATGAAGCGCATCATCGAGAACACCGCCGCCGCCAACGGCGCGAGCGCCCAGTTCACCCTCGGGCCGGAGCGCTACCCGGTCACCTACAACGACCCGAAGCTCATGGCCGAAGTGCTGCCGTCGCTGCAGGCGGTCGCAGGGCCCGAGCACGTGAAGCAGATGGACCTCATCACCGCCGCCGAGGACTTCTCGTTCTTCGCGCAGGCGGTGCCCGGGGTGTACTTCTTCGTCGGCGTCACGCCGCCGGAACAGGACCCGGCCACGGCACCCTCCAACCACTCCGACTATTTCTACCTCGACGAGCGCGGCATCCCGATCGCCATGCGCGCCATGTCGCACGTGGTCATCGACTACCTCAACGCCCACCAGGGCGCGCCGTGATCGACCACACCGGACTCACGGTGAGTGACCTGGCGCGCAGCGTCGGCTTCTACCGTGCCGCGCTCGCCCCGCTCGGGTACGCGGTGCTCGCGCAGTTCCCGGCTGAGGTCACCGGCGGCAGCGCGGTGGCCGGCTTCGGCGTGCCGCCGAAGGCTGACTTCTGGGTGGGCGAGGGCAGCCCCAACCGCCCGCACGTGCACGTCGCCTTCCGCACTCAGAGCCGCCAGGTGGTGGATGCCTTTTACGCGGCGGCGCTGAGCGCTGGCGGCCGCGACAACGGCGCCCCGGGCCCGCGTCCGCACTACCACGAGCACTACTACGGGGCCTTCGTGCTCGATCCGGACGGTCACAACATCGAAGTGGTCTGCCATGAACCAGTTCCTGCGCCGCCTGGTCGCAACGCAGCCGGGTGAAGCCCCGGCGCTGCTCGCAGCCTTCGCGACACTGTTCTGCGTGTTCGCGAGCTACACGATCCTGCGCCCGGTGCGCGATGCGCTCGGCATCACCTCGGGCCTGGAGAAGATCCCGTACCTGTTCTGGGGCGTGTTCGTCGTCATGCTGCTGCTGCAGCCGGTGTACGGCTGGCTGACCTCGCGCTTCCCGCGCACAGTGTTCCTGCCCTGGGTGTACGGGTTCTTCGCCGCGAACCTGCTGCTCTTCTGGGTATGGTTCCGCATCCAGGACGACCATGTGTGGATCGCACGCACCTACTTCATCTGGGTCAGCGTCTTCAATCTGTTCGTGGTGGCGGCGTTCTGGAGCCTGATGGCGGACGTCTACAACCGCGAGCAGGCCGGGCGCCTGTTCGGCTTCATCTGGGCGGGCGCCAGCACCGGGGGGCTCGTGGGCCCGGTGATCGCCAACCGGCTCGCCGTCCCGCTCGGTGCCATCAACCTGCTGCCGATCTCGGCGCTGCTGCTGCTCGTGTCGCTCATCTTCATGGCGCTCGTGATCCGCCGCCGCGGCGCCCGCACCGAGACGGCAGCACTGGGGGCTGCGCCTGCGCCGGAAACCCACGGCGTCGGTGGCGGGGTGTTCGCAGCCTTCGCGCAGGTGGCCCGCTCACCCTATCTCCTCGGCATCGTCGCCTTCGTGGTGCTCATGACCTGGGTGTCGACGTTCCTCTACCTCGAGCAGCAGGCCTACGTGGCGAAGGCCTTTCACTCGGCCGACGAGCGCACGCGCTTCTTCGCCGGCATCGATTTCTGGGTGCAGGCCGCCTCGCTCTTCATCCAGTTCCTGCTGTTCTCGCGCCTCTACCGCTGGTTCGGCATGCGCGCGCTGCTGGCCGCGGTGCCGCTGCTGATGACGGCCGGTTACGCGGTGTTCGCCCTCAACCCGGCCTTCATGGTGCTGGTGGTGGTGTACGCGGTGCGGCGCGTGGCGGACTACTCGATCACGCGTCCGTGCCGCGACTCGCTCTTCACCGTGGTGAGCCGCGAGGAGAAGTACCAGGCCAAGAGCCTGATCGACACCTTCGCCTACCGGGGCGGGGACGCCCTGAGCGGCTCGCTCTACAAGGCACTGACCGGGGGCGCGGGCGCAGGGCCGAGCGCGATCGGCTGGCTCGGGGCGCTGGTCTCCTTCGGCTGGGCGGTGCTCGCGCTGGCGCTCGGGCACGCCTTCCAGGCCCGCGGCCGGCGCGCCGGCGCGCAATCCTAGGCGGCGCTCGACTGGGCGTCGCCGGCGGCGCCGTTACGCAGCGCGGCGGCGGCGACGATGATCTCGGGGGCGGTGGTGAAGCGCTCGCCGCGTGACTTGGCGAGCAGGCGCGCGATGAAGGGCTGGTAGCGCGCCAGCGCCTGGGGCAGCTCGGGCATCGGGGAGCTCACGTGCTGCTGCAGCACCTCCATGGCGGTGCTGCCCGCGTACGGGCGCTGCCCGGTGAGCATCTCGTAGCAGATGATGCCTAAGCTGTAGAAGTCCGAGCGCGCGTCGAGGGACTCCCCGAGTGCCTGCTCCGGGCTCATGTAATAGGGCGAGCCGAGCAGCACCCCGGTGTGGGTGCTCAGCGTGTTGCCATCGAGCGAGCGCGCCAGGCCAAAGTCGATGAGTGCCACGCCGTCGTTCTCGCGCAGCATGACGTTCGGGGGCTTCAGGTCGCGGTGTACCAGCCCCGCCTCGTGCACCACCTGCAGCGCGGAGGCGATCTGCACCACGTAGTGCAGGGCATCCGTCTCGCTCACGCCACGCTGGATGCGGGCCTTCAGGTCCCCGCGCGGCAGGTACTCCATGGCGAGGTACTCAAAGCCCCCGTGCACCCCGTAGTCGTAGATCTCCACGACCAGCGGGCTGCGCACCGCCATGATCGCGGTGTACTCACGCTCGAGGAACTGCCGCCCCGCCGCCTCATCCCGCAGGGTCTTGCTGACCTTGAGGGCCACGTTGTGGCCGCGGTGGGCGCTGGTGGCAAGGTAGACGACAGCCTTTTCCGACTCGCCGATCTTCAGGCGCAGGGTGTAGCCGGGGATGACTTCCGCGTTCGCCGCCGCGAGCAGCGCTGCGACGCCCGCCGGCTGCAGGGCATCCGCTGCCTCGGGGGCCGGGGACTCGGGCGTGCCGGCCTCGGCGGCGCCGGCTGCCGGGGTGGCAGTGGCGGCCGGGTCGGCGTTGGCCGCCTGGTCGCGCGAGAGATTCGCAAGGCTGGCAAGGCGGCGCGCCACGCGGCGCTCGACGCGCCGCAGCGCCACGCGCACCGCGGTGCTCAGGCGCTCGGGGGTGATGAGGCGCTTGGGGAGGTAGTCCACGGCGCCCAGCTGCAGCGCGCGCACGGCGGTGAGCTCGTTGCCGTTCTCCGCGAGCGCGATCACCGCCGGCGTCGCCGGCTGCTCGCGCAGGCGGCGCAGCAGCGTCAGCCCCTGGGCGGCCGCATCCTCGGGGCTCGCGCCGAAGTTGGCCGCCAGCATCAGAAGGTCGCAGTCGCGCCCGGAGAACATCGTGCACCAGCGCTCGAACTCGGCGAGGTTCAGCATGCTGACGCTCGCCTGCGGGCACAGCACGTCCAGGTGGTGGCGCAGCCACTCGCTGTAGCGCACGTCATCATCCACCACCAGCACGCGTGCCGGGGGTGCGTTGCGGCGTGCCGTCATGACTGCACCGCGAAGCGCACGCGCACCCGCGCGCGCTGGGCGACCGGGACGCCGTCCTTGACCAGCGGCTGGTAGCGCCAGTGCCGCACGGCCTCGAGCGCGCTCTGCTCGAACACCCCCGCCGGCTGCGCCGCCGTCACGGTGACCTCGTTCAGGGCGCCGTCGGCCTGCACGGTGAACTGCACGTCCACCCAGCCGCTGATGCCGTGCTCACGGGCGCCGGGCGGGTATTCCGGGGGCACATAGCGCGTGCGGGTCAGCGAGCTGGCATTGACGTAGGAGGTGTCGGTGGCGGGTGGGGCCGCGGATGCGCTCACCGCGGGTGCGGCGGCCGGGGAGGCGGCGGCCGGCGCCTCGGCGGGCGCGAGGGTGGCTGCGGGCGCAGCCGCGGCGGCGGGCTTCTGTGCCGCGCCGATCTCGGCTTCCGCAGCGGCGATGCCGGCCGGGGCTGCGCCGGCGCTCTGCGCCTCGGCGAGCCAGCGGCGCGCAGCGGGCAGGTTCTGCGCGGCCACGGCGGCGTGGGCCTCATCGAGGAGGCGCGTCTCGAACGCGGTGCGCGCGGCGAGGGTTGCGGCGCTGGCCGGCTCCGCCTGCGCGAGCTGCTCGAGGTAGTACTTGGCGCTGTCGGCGGCCGGCTCCACCAGCCGTCCCTGCGCCAGGCGCTGGTTGAAGAGTGCCTCGGTGTGCACCACCTGGTCGGCCTTGGCGGTGCCGCGCAGCTGTTGCGCGGCGGCATGCAGCGCGTCGGTGTCGCCGGCATCGGCGCCGGACTCGGCAGCGGCGTTGGCCCAGCGGTCGGCCGCCTCGGCGTTGCCGGCGGTCACGGCCTGGCGCGCCTCGGCCATGAGGCGCGCGGCGACGTCGCTGCGTGCCTGCTGAACACTCGGGTCGTTCGGCGCGAGCGTGTGGGCGGACTCGACGTAGAAGTATGCGTTCTGCTCGGCCGGCTCGAGCAGCGCGCCGCTCCCGAGTGCCTCACGGGCGCGCGTGACGAGCTCGGCGACGCGCTCGCCCACCTGCTTCTGCGCGAGCTGCTGGCGCGCCTCGTCGACGAGGCTGCTGTGGCCGGCGCGGCTGGCGTCATCGAGCACCGCGAGCGCAGCCCCCACGTCGCCGCCGGCCGCGGCGCGCTGCGCCTTGCCGAGCACGGCGCGCTCGCGCTGCGCGCCGATCTGCGCGGTGAGGAAGGCGACGCGCGGGTGGTTCGGGCTGATGCCGCGCGCCGCGTCCGCGAGCTGCTGTGCGGTATCCAGGTGATGTTCGTTGAGCTGCGCCTCCGCATCCGTCACCAGGCGGTCGATGACCTGTTCGATGCCGGCCGCGGCGCGCGGGTCACGGGCATTGCGGTGCAGCGCCTCGCGGTAGAGGGCCGCGGCGTTGGCCTCCGGCGGCGCCACCAGGTGATCCGAGGCGAGTGCCTTGTCGGCGCGCGCCAGCAGGTCCTCCAGAGCCGCATCGTCAGCGACCGCCGCGGCACCGGCAGCAGGCGCAGGCGCGCTGGCGTTGCGCAGCGCGAGCCAGGTGAGCGGGGCGGCAACCGCCAGTACGACGGCGGCGATCAGGCCCCACTGGGCACGCCGCGGGCGCTGCGGCGGCGGGCCCGAGCGCGCATCCTTGACGCCTTCCTCGTGGCGCCGCCAGGCGGCCTCGACGAACAGGCGCACCCGCTGCTCGGAGACCGGCTTGTGCAGGAAGCGGTGCACCGAGCCGTCGGTGATCTGCGCGGCGAGCTGGCCCTGCTCGTCGGCCGTGCCGGCCACGATCAGCACCAGGTCCGGGAACTGGGCATGCAGGCGCGTCGTGAGCTTATCGATGGGCGTTGCGACCGCGGCGGAGTCGAGCACCGCGACGCCGGCGTGCTGGCTCATGAGCGCGGCGCTGAAGTCGATCTCGGAGCCGGTGACGCGCACCGTGTGGCCGGGCTCTGAAACCTTCTTCAGCGTGAGGAGGAACTTCGCATCCTGCGTCAGCGCCATCAGGGGCGCGGCGCCCAGCGCATAAGTGCCGGCCACGCTGCCTTGCGGCACCGCGGCTGTCGATGGCTGCGCTTGGGGATTGGTGGCCACGCTTACATTACAGTGCTGGAAAATCCGCCCGTCGGGCCGCATCGCCCGTCGCTTTTGCCACGATGACGCAACGCAGCCGGGCTGTCGCTAGCGGGCGAAGGATTCTGTGAAACGGGTCATTTCCGCCCAGGCAGGCCTGCGGAAGCACTCCCAGGGCTGCCGTGACACAGGCTGCAGATGCCCTAAAAAAGCGCAGAAAGGCGGCCGGCGATGTGACAGATTCCGCACCCGCCCCGCCGCCGGGGGGTCCTTGCGGGGGCCCGCCGGGTGCCTCAGTCCCGCGGCAGCAGGAAGCGCGAGCCGTTGTAGGAAAGTACCGCGCCCTCGGGCGTGATGCTCTCCACGCGCACGCCCTCGGGGAGCAGGTCCCCCTCGTGCACCTTCTTCATGTTGATCATCGCGAAGCGCTCCTCGGGGCGCGCCGCGTAGACATGCAGGTCGAGGCGCAGCTGCGGCACGTGCGTGCCGGGGGTGGCTGCCCAGTCCTGGTAGAGCGGCACGCCGTCGGCGGTGCCGCGGCGCACGTGGGTGCTCAGGGCTGCCGGCGCCTGTGGCGGGGGCGCATCGGCTGCGGGCGCGAGATCCTCGGCACTCTCCCCTTCCGCGCCCGCGGCCGGCACCGCAGCGGGCGTGACCGCCGGTGTCGTCGCCGCCGCAGGGGCGGGCGCGGTGTTGACCGGCGGCACCACTGCGGCGGCCGTGGCCGCGGGTGATGCTGCCTGCGCGACCGGCGCGGGGGCCGCCACGGGAGGCGCCAGCACTGCCACCGCCGGTGCGGGGCCCGCGGCGCTGAGCGCCGCCTCGGCGTGGGCAGGCCGGCGCAGTACCATCCAGGCGACGATCACGAGGTTCACCGCGAGCAGCAGTCCGATCGCCACCGCCCACAGCGGCAGGCGCGAGCGCGGCGGCGCCACCTTGACCTCGAACAGCGCCGGCCCGCTCTGGCGCTGGCGGTCGCTCTCGGATTTCTTCAGTGCATCGAGGATGAACGACATCGGTCACCCACCGTGGTGGCTGTCAATGGCCGACAGGAGCGGCGTGCCGGGCTGCGCCACGGCTCCTGCGAGCGCGATCTGGGTCTGCACGCCCGCGATGCCATCGACCGTGAGCTGGTGCTGGCGCTGGAACTCGCGCACCTGGGCGGTGAGGTCCGCATCGAACACATCGCTCACGGGTGCGCTGGGGTCCCCGCCGTGCAGGTGCTGCAGGCTCGAGCGCAGCCAGCGCACCGGGGCGCCGCGCATGCCGGCGGACAGGGGCTTCACGGGCGAGTTGGCCGGACGCCAGAGCATCACGAAGTCTCCCAGCCAGTAACGCGACAGCTCCCCGAGACCTACGGTGTGCGTGCCGCCCAGATCCAGGGTGGCCGCATCATCACCAAGGGCGGTCAGCACCACCTGGTGGCTCGCGCCGTTGGGCTCGGTCAGCAGCAGGATTGCCGGGTGATTGTACAGACGCAACTGCCCGAAGGAGCCGCGCTCGGCGACGCACTCCAGGCCCTGCGACTGCGCCTGGCTGCACGGATCCGTGGTGCTCGTCTGGTATTTCGCGCCCCACAGCCCGAAGAGCTTGCCGAAGGCGCTGTCCGGATCGGTCTCGGCATTGTGCTGCGCGAGCAGCTCGGCGAGGTGCGGGGGCGCGGCCGCCGGCGTCACCGCCAGGGCCGGGGTTGCCCCGGAGGCGATCGGCACCGCCGCGGCTGCCTCGCCTGCACCGGCTGCGGCGTGCGCGAGCTGCGGCTCCTGGTGGGACTTCCACGGCTCGAAGTTCCACAGCGCGACGAGCGCGCCTGCGAGCAGCAGCGTCAGCCCCGCGGCGATCGCCCACGGCAGCCAGTGGGGCGTGAAGCGCCGGCCGAACACCTCGGAGGCGGCATTGCGGACCAGCGGCGTCGTCACGCGGTGGCGGTCGAGCGAGTAGGCGCCCAGGAGCGCGCGGTCGCAGAAGACGTTGATGACGCGCGGCACGCCCTGGGAGAGGCGGAACACCTCGCTCAGGGCCTGCGGGCTGAAGATGTCGGTGGTGGCGCCGGCCACGCGCAGGCGGTGGCGCACGTAGGCGGTGGTCTCGTCGCGCGACAGCGGGTTCAGGTGGTAGCGGCCGGTGATGCGCTGCGCCAGCTGGCGCAGCTCGTAGCTCGAGAGCAGCTCGCGCAGCTCCGGCTGCCCGATGAGGATGATCTGCAGCAGCTTCTGGGTGTTGGTCTCGAGGTTGGTGAGCAGGCGTACCTGCTCGAGCACCTCGGGGGAGAGGTTCTGTGCCTCGTCGACCACCAGCACCACGCGCTGGCCCGCGGCATGCGCGCGCAGCAGGTAGTGGCTGAGGATGTCGACCAGGTCCTTCAGGCTCCCGAGGGCCGAATCCGGCACGCCGATGCCGAGCTCCTCGCAGATCGTCAAGAGGAACTCGGGCGCCGTCATCTTCGGGTTCAGGATGAGGGCAATCTCGGCGTTCTTGGGCGTCTGCGCCAGGAGCGAGCGCACGATCGTCGTCTTGCCGGTGCCCACCTCCCCGGTGAGCTGCACGAAGCCGCCGGCCTCGTTGATGCCGTAGAGCAGGTGCGCCAGGGCCTCCGCGTGGCGCTCGCTCAGGTAGAGGTAGCGCGGGTCGGGGGTGATCGCGAACGGTTTCTCGTTGAGGCCGAAGAACGTCAGGTACATGGGGAGGATGCTACTCGATGGTGTTGCCGCGTCGCAGGGCCCGGCTGCCAAAGCGCTCCCGGGCCGCATCCAGGGTGGCGTCCACGCGGCTCTTGGGCTGCGCCTCCTCGAACAGGCCGAGCTGCGAGGCGGGGGTGAGCTCTGAGAGGACCACCCCGAGCAGCCGAAGTTTCGCACCCGGGTTGCCGGCAAGCCACCGGGCCAGCAGCTCGGCGGCCACCGAGGCGACGGCGCGGCCCTCGCAGGTGGGGGGTGCGATGGCGCGCTGGCGGGTGAAGGTGGTGAAGTCCCCGCGCCGGATCTTCACCCCGACGCAGCCGGCCATGAGCTCGCGCGCGCGCAGCCGGCTCGCCGCCAGGTCCGCCAGGCGCGCCAGCTGCCGCTGCAGGAGCGCGGCATCCGCCAGATCGCTCTCGAAGGTGTCCTCGGCGCTGATGGACTTCTCCTCGAGGTCGGGCCGCACGGGGCGCTCATCGACGCCCGCGGCACCCTCGCGCATCCAGCCCGAGTAGCGCCCGAACAGCGGCCACAGGAGCGCATCGGGTGCGCAGCGCAGCTGCCCGAGGGTGGTGATGCCCGCCGCCTCGACCCTGGCGCCGGTCTTGCCGCCCAGGCCCGGGAGCTTGCGCACCGGCAGCGGGTCGAGGGTCGCGTGCAGCGTCTCGGGAGTGACAACGGTGAGCCCGTCGGGCTTCTTCAGGTCCGAGGCGATCTTGGCGACCAGCTTGTTCTGCGCCACCCCGACCGAGGCGGTGAGCCCGGTGAGCTCGCGGATGCGCGCCTTGATGCGGGCCGCGATAGCGACCGGGTTCCCGAGCAGCGCCTGGCTCGCCGTCACGTCGAGGAATGCCTCATCGAGCGACAGCCCCTGCACCAGCGGGGTGATCTCGTGGAACACGCCGAACACCAGGCGCGAGACTTCCTGGTAGCGCTGCATGCGCGGGCGCACGCACACCGCGTGCGGGCACAGCTTGAGCGCCTGGCGCATCGGCATCGCCGAGTGCACCCCGAAGATGCGCACCTCGTAGCTCGCCGCCGCCACCACCCCGCGCCCGCCATCCCAGCCGACGATGACGGGCCTGCCGGAGAGCTGCGGGTCATCGTGCATCTCCACGGAGGCGTAGAACGCATCCATGTCGACGTGCAGGACCGCGCGGTTCACGGGGTTCACCGCGGCGTCGTTTACTTCACGACCGTGATGGTGATCTTCTGCGACAGCAGCGGCGGGCTGTGCGGGATGTGGTTCTGGTCCGCGAGCAGCAGCTGCAGGGTGTGCTTGCCGGGGCTGAGCGTCAGGCTCGTCTCGGTCTGGCCCTTGCCGAAGTGCACGATCTTGTCGGTAGCCGGCAGCGGCGCGCCGAGGTCGGCCGGCGGGTCGGTGTCGATGAGCAGGTGGTGGTGGCCGGTGTTGTCGAACTTGATGCCGGCCGGGGCGATGCCCATGCCCTTCAAGCCAAAGCGCACCACGAACGGCGAGGACACGTGCGCGCCGTTTTTGGGGGCGATGAGGTAGACCTCGGCGCCGGCGGGCGACGGGGTGCGCTCCTGCGCTGCTGCGAGGGAGGCGCCGACGAGCAGCGCGGTGATCAAGAGGGTACGCATGGGAAACTCCTTTTAGAGGGTGGCGGCACTGTAGAGACTGGTGGCCACGAGCATGAATGCCCCGAACACCATGTAGAAGAACACCAGCACGATGAGCTTGGACCAGGTGAGCATGCGCCCCTGGCCGTAGGCAACCCGCATGGAACGGAACACGTACCACAGGAAGTACATGGCGAGCGCGAAATTCAGCGCACCCGGCAGCCCGTGCACCAGCTGGCCCGCCGCCCACGCCAGCATCACGGCGAGGAACACGAAGGCGTGGTTGTGCACCAGCAGCAGGAGGTGCTCGACGTAGTAGCGGCGCGGACGCCAGTAGAGCAGCGCCATGATGCCCGCGATCGCGGGCAGGAACACGAACATCGCCCGCGGCACGTTGTGCAGGAAGATCTCGCTGAGGTGGCGGCCGTTGTCCTCGACGGTCTTGCGGCAGGTGCTGAGCATCAGCGGGCCGATGCGCGCCTCCCCGGGGCCGCTGTAGCTCACGTCCTTGCACACGCGGTCGGCACGCTGCTCGGGCGTCTCGGTGCTCCCCGGGGTGAGCGTCGGGGCCGCGCTCACGGGACCGGCGCGGTACACGGTATGCCCGGGATCGGCCGGGTCCTCGCCGAGCTTGAGCACCGTGAAGCGCGGCTGCGTGGCGGCGGCAAACAGGAAAAACGCGAGAGACAGCACCAGGTACAGGCGCACCGGGGGCAGGTAGCGCGCGCGGCGCCCGGCGAGGAACTCAGCCGTCAGGTGCCCGGGCTTGAACAGCAGCGCGAGCAGCGTGCGCCACAGCCGTGAGTCCGCGTGCGTGAGGTCCTCGGCTGCCAGCTGCGAGAAGTGCCACAGCGAGTGCACCGGCGGGTCGAGGCGCTGGCCGCAGGCGCCGCAGTAACGCTGCACCACTTCGTTGCCGCAGTTCTCGCAGCGCTGTGCCGAGAGCGTTGCCGGCAGCGCGGTGCTGCCCGGCGCGGGCGCCGCGGGGGCCTGCCCCGCGAGCGGCGCCGGGTGGCTCATGCCACGTGCGCGCTGGAGCGCAGCGAGGGCTGCGCCGCGAGCGTGCCGAGCGCATCGGGCTCGAAGTCATCCACGTGGATGAGGTCCATCACCTTGCGGTCGTAGTCGCGCAGCGCCGCCGCCTCGGTCTCAGAGATGAGCCCGAGCGTGAGCGCCTGGCCGATGCGCCCCGGCAGGTCGAGCGCCGTGACGCGCCCGGTCTTGACGCCCTCGACGCGGATGCGCTTCTCCAGCGGCTCAAGCTGCACCGCGAGCAGCAGCGCCTCCTGCAGCAGGCCGAGCGCGTTGCTCGGCTCGAGCGTGCGGTAGGTGTATTCCCCCAGGCGATCGCGCGCCGTGGTCGGCGTCGTCACGAGCGCGGCCACCTTGCGCCCCAGGCGGTCGCTCGGGGCGGAGTAGATGCGCCCGCGCGGGAAGATCAGCACGCGCATGAGGCCTGCGAGGAAGGCATTCGGGAAGTTGCGCAGGAAGCCGTGCAGCTGCTCCTGGGCATCGTAGAGCAGGTTGCGGCAGGCCCACTCGAGGATCGGCAGGTCCTCCTCCTGGCGGCCCTGGTTCTCGTGGTGCTTGAGCACCATGGAGGCAAGGTACATGCAGGAGAGCACGTCCCCGAGGCGCGCCGAGAGGTTCTCCTTCTTCTTCAGGTAGCCGCCGAGCGTGAGCATGGCCACGTCGACGGCGAAGGCGAAGGAGGCCGAGAAGCGCACCACGTGCTGGTAGTAACGGGCGGTGGCGCCCTTGACCGGGGCGCGCGTGAAGCGCGCGTGCGTGAGCGCCATGATGAAGGAGCGCACCGCGTTGGAGATGGTGAAGCCGATGTGCGCGAACAGCGCGCGGTCGAACTCGTCCACGCCCCTGACGCGGTCCGGGTTCTTGGCAGCAGTCATCTCCCTGAGCACGAACGGATGGCAGCGGATCGCGCCCTGGCCGAAGATGATGAGGTTGCGCGTCAGGAGGTTCGCCCCCTCGACCGTGATCGCCACCGGCACCACCTGGTAGCCGCGGCCGAGGTAGTTGTGGGGTCCTAGGCAGATGCCCTTGCCGCCATGCACGTCCATGGCGTCGTTGGCCACGTGCCGCCCCATCTCGGTGGCGTGGTATTTCAGGATCCCGGAGGGCACCGAGGGGCGCTCGCCGCCGTCGATCGCACCGGCGGTCACCGAGCGCGCCGCGTCGATGGTGTAGGTGAGGCCCACCATGCGCGCGATGACGCTCTCGACGCCCTCGAAGCGCCCGACCGGGGTGTTGAACTGCTGGCGGATGCGCGCATAGGCACCGGTGGCCCACACCGCCGCCTTGGCCCCGCCGGTGGCGTTGGAGGGCAGCGAGATGCAGCGCCCCACCGAGAGCTGCTCCACCAGCATGCGCCAGCCGGTACCGGCCATCTTCGGACCGCCGATGATGCAGTCGAGCGGCACGAACACGTCCTTGCCCGAGAGCGGCCCGTTCTGGAACGGGATGTTGAGCGGGAAGTGGCGCCGCCCGATGCTGACCCCGGGAGTGCTGCGCGGGATGAGCGCGCAGGTGATGCCGATGTCGGCCTTGTCCCCGAGGAGCTTGTCCGGGTCGAACATGCGGAACGCGAGCCCGATCACGGTCGCCACCGGGGCGAGGGTGATGTAGCGCTTCTGGAAGTTGAGCTTCAGCCCCAGCACCTCGCGGCCCTGGTAGGTGCCGCGGCAGACGATGCCGGTGTCGGGGATGGAGCCGGCATCGGAGCCCGCGCGCGGGCCGGTGAGCGCGAAGCACGGCACTTCCTCGCCGCGCGCCAGGCGCGGCAGGTAGTAGTCCTTCTGCTCCTCGGTGCCGTAGTGGTTGAGGAGCTCGCCCGGGCCGAGCGAGTTCGGTACCGCGACGGTTGAGGAGCAGGTGGCGCTGCGGCTGGCGATCTTGGCGAGCACGCAGGAGTGGGCGTAGGCGGAGAACTCGAGGCCGCCGTATTTCTTCGGGATGATCATGGCGAAGAAACCGCGTGCCTTCAGGTACTCCCACACCTGCGGTGGCATGTCGCCGCGCTCGTGGGTGATGTTCCAGTCATCGAGCATGCGGCACAGCTCCTCGCAGGGGCCGGCGAGGAAGGCCTGCTCCTCGGCCGAGAGCTGCGGCGGCTTCGCGGCGAGCAGCTTCTGCCAGCGCGGCGCGCCGGTGAACAGCTCCCCATCCCACCACACCGTGCCCGCGTCGAGCGCCTCCTTCTCGGTCTGCGACATGGAGGGCAGGAGCCTCAGGTATGCCTTCATGAACGGGCGCGTGATGAGCGCCTTGCGCAGCGCCCGCACGTTCAGCAGCCACAGCACCGCGAGCAGCACCCCGAGGAAGCCCTTCCACAGGTCCGCCGGCGCCCCGAGCAGCGTGTAGGCGGCGAACAGCACCGTGAAGGTGACCGTGAAGGTCAAGAGCGACAGGCGCCGGTAGGCGAGGAACAGCAGCGCCGCGATGAAGAGCAGCGTGATGGCGCCCCCGACCTTGGTGACCGCGTAGGCGGCCGCGAGGATGAGGAGCAGCGAGACGATCGCACCCAACATTAAGAACGTCCTTTCGCGGCCTGCAGCGCGCCCCGACCGCGTCGGCGCGCGCGGCCCGCTGCAAGTCTCACCCGAGCAGGGTCTTCACGCCCTCGCGCTCCTCGAGGAGCTCGGCGTGTGTCGCATCCATGCGTTTGCGGCTGAAGTCATCGATGGCCAGCCCGGTGACGATCTGGTAGTCGCCGTTCCTCACCGTCACCGGGTAGGAGTAGATGACACCCGCGGCGATGCCGTAGCTGCCATCGGACGGCACCGCCATGCTCACCCAGTCGTTCGCCGCCGTGCCGTGGAACCAGGTGTGCACGTGGTCGATGGCGGCCGAGGCCGCCGAGGCTGCCGAGGATGAGCCGCGCGCCTTGATGACGGCGGCGCCGCGCTGCTGCACGGTCGGGATGAACGTCTGCTCGATCCAGTCCTGGGTGACGAGGGACTTCGCGGCCTTGCCGTGCACGGAGGCGTGCGTGAGGTCCGGGTACTGCGTGGCCGAGTGGTTGCCCCAGATCGTCATGCGGTGGATGTCGTTCACGTGCGCGCCGCTCTTCTCGGCGAGCTGCGAGAGCGCGCGGTTGTGATCAAGACGCGTCATGGCGGTGAAGTTGCGCTGGTCGATCTGCGGGGCGTTGGCGCGCGCGATGAGCGCGTTGGTGTTGGCGGGGTTGCCGACCACCAGCACCTTCACGTCGCGGCGTGCCGCCTCGTTCAGCGCCTTGCCCTGCGCCGAGAAGATCTGCGCGTTCGCGAGCAGCAGGTCCTTGCGCTCCATGCCGGGCCCGCGCGGGCGCGCCCCGACCAGCAGTGCCACCTGGCAGTCGCGGAAGGCGACCTTCGCATCATCGGTGGCGATGACCTTGTTCAGCGTCGGGAAGGCGCAGTCGTTGAGCTCCATCACCACCCCGTTCAGTCCGGCAAGCGCTGCCGGGATCTCCAGCAGGTGCAGGTTCACGGGGGTCTCCTTGCCCAAGAGCGCCCCGGAGGCGACACGGAAGGCGAGGGCATAGCCGATCTGGCCGGCGGCGCCGGTGATGGCGACGTTCACGGGAGCTTTCATGGTGCGGATCTTCTTCCTGGAGGTCCAAATGAGCCCCCGATTCTAACCCGGTGTGCCGCGCGCACCGTCCCCGGTGGGCGCGGCCCGGGACACCCCGGTAACACCCCGGAAGCCCTCAGGGCGCTCCTGCGGGCCTTTTTGGCCGGTTTGCCGGGCGCCGCGGGCTTCCGGCGACCCCTGCAATTTTCTTTGGTGAATGGGCTTGACACTAGAGTAGTGTTCTACTAGAGTACAACACCAAGGAGGGGCGAGATGTCAGAAGGCAGCAAGCCCCAGGACGAACAGAGCTGACAGACGACGAGCTACTGAACCGAAGACACCCCACAAGGAGACGATCATGAATACCCTCGACACCCTCTCACGCGATTTCACCTGCGCACTGGCCGCGACCGTCATCACGGCCGTCATGGGCCTGAGCTTCCTCGACTCGACCGCGGTGGCCCCCGGCACCCACAGCCCCGTGCACACGGTTGCGGTACAGCCCCAGCACGCGTGGTTCGGCCAGCCTGAACCGGCTGTTTTGGTAGATTAGTCGGCTATTCACCCGAACCAGGCGCCGTGTTAACGCTCATGGATCCGCAGTGGGATGACAGCCTGCCGATTTACCGGCAACTGCGCGACCGGGTGGTGGCCATGATTCTCGAGGGCGTGCTCAAGGAAGGCGACGCACTGCCCTCGGTGCGCAGCGTCGCGGCCGACTACCGGGTGAACCCGCTGACCGTCCTCAAGGGTTACCAGCAGCTCGTGGACGAGCAGCTGGTGGAGAAGAGGCGGGGACTGGGGATGTTCGTCAGCCCCGGTGCCCGCAAGGCGCTGATGAAGGATGAGCGCCAGCGCTTCCTCGAGGACGAGTGGCCGAAGGTCTACGCGACCATCCAGCGCCTCGGACTCACCCCGGATGAACTGCAGCGCGCCGGCGCCGCAGCGCCTGCCCCCGCGTGGGCTGCGCCGCCCCCCGCCGCTACGCCAGGTGATAAAGATGACAGCAGTAATTGAAGCCAGTGATCTCGCGCGGCGCTTCGGCGCCAAGCGCGCGCTCGACGGGGTGAGCTTCCGCGTCGACGCGGGCCGCATCGTCGGGCTCATCGGCCCGAACGGCGCCGGCAAGACCACCGCGCTGAAGGCCATCCTCGGGCTCACGCCCTTCGAGGGCACACTCAAGGTCCTCGGACTTGATCCGCGCACGCACCGCGACGAGCTGATGCGCGACGTGTGCTTCATGGCCGACGTCGCCGTGCTGCCGCGCTGGCTGCGCGTGCGCGAGGCGCTCGACTACTGCGACGGCGTGCACCCGCGCTTCGATCGCGCCCGCGCGCAGGAATTCCTGCGCAAGACCGACATCCAGATGAAGAGCCGCGTGCGCGAGCTCTCCAAGGGCATGGTGACGCAGCTGCACCTGGCGCTGATCCTCGCCATCGACGCGAAGCTCTTGGTGCTGGATGAGCCGACGCTCGGGCTCGACCTGCTGTACCGCCGCCAGTTCTACGACACGCTCCTGAACGACTACTTCGACAAGGAGCGCACCATCCTCATCACCACCCACCAGGTGGAGGAGGTGGAGAACCTGCTCACCGACGTGATCTTCATCAGCCAGGGCAAGGTGGCGCTCGCGAGCTCCGTCGAGGACCTCGGCAGCCACTACCTGCAGCTGAACGTGAGTGCCGATGGCGCCGCGCGGGCGCGGGCACTCAAACCCTTCTACGAGCGCGAGGTATTCGGGCGCGTCGCGATGTTCTTCGAGGGTCGCACCGCAGCGGAACTCGCGCCCCTGGGCGAGCTGCGCACGCCCACCATCGCGGACCTGTTCGTCGCCAAGATGCAGGGAACGATGAAATCATGAACACCGAGACCGCACACCTGAGCGTCGCGCCCTCGAGCGCCGCCGCCGGCCACCAGACCCGCACCACGCTCGTCACGCTCATGCGGCGCGAGTTCTGGGAGCACCGCTCGCTGTGGCTGCTCCCCGCCATCGTGGCGGCGGTTCTGGCGCTGGTTACCCTGATCGCTTCCAGCCTCGACTCGCACGGCAACACCGTGCCGACCCTGGGAGCGGATCAGAGACTGCTGGTCCTGAACATGAGCCAGATGATGTTCTTCGGCGCCATCGCCGTCGCGGCAGCCATCGTGGTCAGCTTTTACGCGCTCGACTGCCTGTACGCGGAACGCAAGGACCGCAGCATCCTCTTCTGGAAGTCGCTGCCGGTATCCGATGGCATGACGGTGCTGTCGAAGTTCCTGGTGGCGGTGGTAGCGGTGCCGCTGCTGGTGCTCGTGCTGGCGATTGCGGGCCAGATGCTGGCCTTCCTCATCTGGGAGCTGCGTGTCGCCATGGGCACTGCGCCCGACGTGGTGCGCTGGGACGCCGTGGCCTGGCTGCGTGGCGTCACCGTCATCTTCCTGATCTCTCTGCTCGGCTCCCTCTGGTATGCCCCGCTGATCGCCGCCTCGATGCTGCTCTCGGCCTGGATCAAGAAAAATCCGCTGCTGTGGTCGGTGGCCGGGACGTTCGTGCTGTTGCTGTTCGAGTACATCGTGTTCCGCACCACCTACCTCTGGAGCGTGATCCAATACCGCACCAATGCGCTCTGGAAGGTGCTGGCGCCGCACAACGGCCATTCGGGCGACAACGTGCACATCCTGAGTGATCTCAACTGGGCGGACGCCTTCACCTTCCCGAACCTGTGGCTGGGTGTAGTGGCTGCCGCGGCACTCCTGTGGGCTGCCGCGCGCGTGCGCCGCTACCGCGACGACACCTAAAGACCCCTTGAGGCAGGCGCCGCGGCAGCGGACGCGGCATCGGCCGCGGCGGCGCGCGACAGTGCCCCCTTGAGCCCAAAGGCGCCCGCCACGTAGTGCAGTGCCGCCCACACGTAGAGGGTGAGCGTCAGCAGGATCCCCTCGCGCGAGGCCCGTGACAGCGCCGCAGCGCAGGCGCCGGCAAGCTGCTGCGCCGCACCCTGCGGCGCAGCGCCTCCCGGGCAGGCGGCACGGAACGCGCTGCCCCCGGCACCGAGGTCGAGCAACGCCGCCAGCATGCCGCTGCCCGGGTGCGCGAAGAAGCTCTGCGCCAGGCGATCGATCAGGAAGCCGGTGAAGAGCGCCCCGCCGCCGAGCGCCAGCACGTTCAGGCACAGGAAGAGGAGTGCGGTCGCCGTGGCGCGCTGCCGCGCCGGCACCACGTTCTGCACCACCCCGAAGCTCGGTGCGAGCGAGATGTAGTTGAAGAACCCGGGCACCGCGAGCAGCAGCGCTGCCGCCTGCCAGCCCTGCGCGAGCAGCGCCGCCACGTAGAAGGGCGTCGCCGCGAGCAGCCCCGCCGCCGGCACCAGCACGTACCACTTGGCGCTGCGGGCCCCGAGGAAGTCGGTGAGGAAGCCGCCGACGAGCGTCCCTAGGGCCACCGGCACGCTGCCCACGAGCCCGAGCACCCAGCCTGCGGTCGCGTAGTCGAGGCCGAAGGCGCGCGGGAAGTAGGCGGGGATGAACGCCCAGGAGCCGTAGGAGGCAAACGAGGCCACGGTGAGACCCAAGATGACGTTGGCGATGGGCCAGCTGAGGAAGAGCGAGCGCGCCACCGAGCGCAGCGCGGCGAACTCGGTGCGCAGCGCGAACGGGGCTGCTGGTGGGGCGGCGATGCCATCGGCGAGCCCGCGCCGCGGCTCGCTCACCAGCGCACGGAACACGAGCGCCATGGCCACCCCGGGCAGCCCGATCGCCACGCACGCCGCGCGCCAGCCGTAGTGCAGGGTCACGAAGCCGCCGACGTAGGCCACGAACAGGTAACCGAGCGAGAGGCCGCAGGAGTAGACCGACAGCGCGCTGGTGCGCTGCGTACGCGGGTAGTAGTCCGAGATGAGCGAGTGCGCGCAGGGCGAGCAGCCCGCTTCCCCGACCCCGACGCCGATGCGGGCGATGATGAGCTGCGCGAAGCTCGTGGTGAGGGCAAAGGCGGTGGTGAAGGCCGACCACACCGCGATCGCGATGCTGAGGATGTGTACGCGGCTGAAGCGCTCGGCGAGCCGCGCGGTGGGCACGCCGCTTAAGGCATAGAGGGCGGCGAAGGCGGTGCCGGCGAGCAGCCCGAGCTGCGTATCGGTGAGCTTCAGGTCCACCTTCATCGCCTGGCCAATGATGGGGATGAGGCTGCGCTGCGCGGAATTGCAGGTGTACACCAGCATCAGCAGCCCCAGCACCAGGCGGCGGTAGCCGGGGCCCCGCGGGCGCGCAGGCGTGGGCATGGGCAAGGGCGCAGGCGCGTTCAGCGCTTGGCCGCCTGGGCTTCCTCGGTCCAGTCCGGCTCGACGTAGAAGGGTCCGGGACGCTCGTGCAGCGCCTCGTACTTGCAGATCTGCGGCTCCGCGCCGAGCGCGGTCGAGACCCCGTCGCGGAACGCCCACTCGCCGCGCTCCGAGTCGGCCGCGCGCGTGTAGCTGTTGATCATGAAGCGGCGGTCGAAGTCGCTCAGGTTCGGTGCCGAGCCATGCACGGTGTAGAGCGTCCACAGCAAAAGGTCCCCGGGCTCCATCTCGCAGGTGACGACCGCGCCGGGGTCCAGGCCGCAGCGCGTGAGCTCATCATCCGGGGTCGCCCCCGTCATGATGGTGCCGTCCTCGGAGAGCCCGAGGTAGCCCCTGAGGTGGCTCTTGGGGATGACGCGCAGCGCGCCGTTGGCGGCCGTCTGGCGGTCGATCGCGAGTCCCGTGTTGACGGTGCCGTAGAGGAGGTTGCGCACGGCGGCCGCATTCCTGAAGCGCGCGTCCTGGTGATAGCGGTAGAAGGTGTACTTGGCGCCCGGGGGCTTCCAGTGGATCTGGTGCGTGATCTGCTTGATGTCGCGCCCGAGGAAGGGCTCGAGCACCGCAAGGTAGCGCGGGTCGCGGCGCATCTGCTCCAGCAGCGGGCTGATCCAGGCGGTCCAGTGCGCCTGCAGCATGACGCGCCGCCGCGCCTTGGGGTCCTCGAGGATCTCCAGCAGCAGGTTCTTGTGGCGGTAGGTGGCGTGGTGGCGGAGGATGCTGTCGGCGTACACGCGGTCCACCTCCGCGCCCAGCGCCGCCATGTCCGCGGGGGCGAAGAAGCCGCGCACGATGGCGTAGCCCTCGCGGTGCAGCTGTTCGACGAGATCAGTCATGCGCCTAAAATCCGTCCCCCGGTGCGGGTGCCCTGCGCGTGCGACGCTAGCACTGTTGCCGCGGCGGCATGCAAGCAAAAAGGAAATTCCGCTATCGAATTATTCGCTGAGGTAGACTTTTTGGCCACAGGAGGCTTCATGTTCGAGACCCGCAACGATCTTCCCCTCGGCACCCGCACCAAGGTCGTGAAGCTCCTGAACGAGCGCCTGGCGGATGCCATCGACCTTGGCACCCAGGTGAAGCACGCACACTGGAACGTCAAGGGCCCGAACTTCATCGCCCTGCACGAGCTCTTCGACAAGCTCGCCGAGGTCATCGAGGATCAGATCGACACCATCGCCGAGCGCGCCACGGCCTTAGGGGGAGTCGCGCACGGCACGCTCGCCGAAGTTGCGCGCACCACCTCGCTCAGGCCCTACCCGCCCAGCGTCACCGAAGGGCTCGCGCACGTGAAGGCGCTCGCGGGCGTGCTCGGCGCCTTTGGCGCCAAGGCGCGCGCGGCGATCGAGGAATCCGGCCGCCTGGGCGACGCCGACACCTCCGACCTCTTCACCGGCGTCTCGCGCGAGGTCGACAAGTACCTCTGGTTCCTCGAGGCCCACTTGCACGCCAAGCGCTAGCGGCGCTGCGCCCTTCCCTAGGTCACGGCATGGCTGTCGAGGTCCGGCGCACCGCAGAGGGACTCGAGCTCGCACTGAGCGGCGCATGGGGTGCGCACGAGTTCGGCGCCGTGGACGCCGAGCTCGACGGGCTGAGCCTCGGCGGCGCGCGCCGCGTGCTCATCGACGCTTCCGCCCTGACGAAGCTCGACCTCTCCGGTGCCTGGGCGCTGCACGAGTTCGTGGCGCGCGCCCGCGCCGCGGGCGCCGACGTCAGCTTCAGGGGCGAGGCGCCCGACCAGCTGCGCCTGCTCGACGAAACCCTCAGGGAGGCGCAGAAGGGGGTCGAACCAAGCCCGCCGCCACCGCCCCCGCAAGCTCCTCACGGGGCTCTCATGCGCGGCCTGATCGACGTCGGCCGGCGCACCGAGCGCGCCGCCGCGGACATGACCGAGGGCCTGGCATTCCTCGGGCGCGCCGCCACCACCGCGGCGCGCGGCGTCCTGCACCCGAAGCACCTGCGACCCACCTCCATCACCCGCCACGTCTACGAGACCGGCATCACCGCGATCCCGATCGTGGCGCTGATCGCCTTCCTCATCAGCGTCATCATCGCCTACATGAGCGCGCGCCAGCTGCAGGGCCTGGGCGCTGACATCTACGTGGTCGACCTCGTGACCATCGGCGTGCTGCGCGAGCTCGGGGTGCTGCTCACCTCGATCATCGTCGCCGGCCGCTCCGGAAGCGCCTTCGCCGCCGAGCTCGGCTCGATGAAGCTCAACCAGGAGGTGGATGCCCTGATCGCCACCGGCGTCGACCCCTTCGAGGTGCTGGTGGTGCCGCGCGTGATCGGGCTCATCATCGCGCTGCCGCTCCTCACCGTGATCGCGGACCTCGTCGGCCTCGCCGGCGGGGCGCTCTTGTGCCGCTTCCTGCTCGACATGCCCCTCAACCAGTACTTCGGGCGCGTCAACGACGCCATCTCCGACACCACCTTCTGGGTCGGGGTGGTGAAGGCGCCGGTGTTCGCGCTGCTGATCGCGCTCGCCGGCTGCTACCACGGCATGCAGGTGCGCTCCTCGGCGCGCGAGCTCGGGCGCCTGGTGACGGTGGCGGTGGTGCAGGCGATCTTCTACGTGATCCTCGCCGACGCGCTGTTCGCGGTGCTCTTCATGCAGCTGGACATCTGATGTACCCGGTGCTGGAAGTGACCGGCCTCGTCAACCGCTTCGGCACCCAGGTGGTGCACGACGGGCTCGACATGGTGGTCAACCGCGACGAGGTGTTCGGGATCGTGGGCGGCTCGGGGACCGGCAAGTCGGTCCTGCTGCGCACCATCCTCGGCCTGCAGCGCCCGCAGGCCGGCACGGTGCGCATCGACGGCCAGGACATCACCCACATGTCCTTCGAGCAGCTGCGCACCGTGAAATCGCACTACGGGGTGAGCTTCCAGGCCGGCGCCCTCTACTCCGGGCTCACCGTGAAGCAGAACGTGCAGCTGCCGATGGTCGAGTACCTGGACCTCAAGGAGCGGGCGCTCGATGACCTGGCGCTGCTGAAGATCCGCCTGGTGGGACTGCCCGCCGAGGCCGGCGCCAAGTACCCCGCCGAGCTCTCCGGCGGCATGGTCAAGCGCGTGGCCCTGGCACGCGCGCTGGCGCTCGACCCGGCGCTGCTGTTCCTCGACGAGCCCACCTCCGGGCTCGACCCGGTGAGCGCGGCGGCCTTCGATGACCTGGTGCTCTACCTGCAGAAGGAGCTGAAGCTGACCGTGGTCATGATCACCCACGATCTGGACAGCATCTTCCGTACCTGCAATCGTGTCGGGGTGATCGTGGACCGCCGCATGATATCGGACACCCTGGAGGGCATCGTCAACAACCCGAACCCGTGGATCCAGGAGTACTTCCACGGCGAGCGTGCCCGCGCGCGCCTGGGGGCACTGCATGGAGCGTGACGCCAACTACGCGGCGGTCGGGGCCTTCGTGCTCCTGATCGCGCTGGCCGCGGCGGTGTTCGTCTACTGGTACTCCGACACCCGCGACCACCGCGACTACCACCGCTACGAGATCTACTTCACCGGCAGCGTCTCGGGCCTCGACAAGGGGGCGGCGGTGCGCTACCTCGGCGTAGGGGTGGGGCGGGTGCAGAACATGCGCATCGACCCGCGCGACTCGGCCCGCGTCCAGGTGGTGGTCGACATCGACTCCACCACTCCGGTCTCCGAGCACACCGTCGCGCAGCTGCAGCTGCAGGGCGTCACGGGCCTGCTGTACATCGACCTGAAGGAGGACCGCGACCACAAGAAGCCGGCCCCCGAGATCGAGAGCCTGAAGTACCCGGTGATCCGCTCGGCGCCGTCCGACTTTGACGTGCTGCTCTCGAGCCTCCCGGAACTCGTCTCGGGCGCCAACCAGGTCGTGATCCGCGCCAACCGGCTGTTCGATGACGCCAACCTGCAGGCGGTGCAGGCGGCGCTCGCCAACCTCGACAAGGCCAGCCGCGGCCTGCCGCAGACCGCACACGACCTGAGCTCGCTGGTCGCCGAACTGCGCTCCGCGACCGCGCAGCTGTCGGCCTCGGCGCAGACCGCGCACGGGGTCATCGACACGGTGCGCCCGGACGTGGAGCAGGCGATGCAGCGCCTGCGCACGGTGGCCGACCACCTCGCGGTCGCGAGCGACCAGCTCGACCTGATCCTCAGCGAGAACCGCACCGACATCCGCGCCTTCGCCCGCGACGGGCTGCCCGAGATCGAGCGCTTCGTGCGCGAGGGGCGCGCCGCGGCCGAGGACATCCAGGCGCTCTCCAACAGCCTGCGCGAGAACCCGGCCCAGCTGCTTTACGAGCCGCCCCAGCGGGGCGTGGAGATCCCCCGGTGAAATTGTTGCGCTGCGCCCTGCTGCTGCTTCCCTTTGCCGCCCTGCTCGGCGGCTGCGGCGGCCTGCTGCGCAGCACCGCCGCCCCCGAGCAGACCTACTACCTGCGCGCGCCGGCGGTGCCCGCCGGCGGCGCGGCCGCGAGCGGGAGCGCGCCCCTGAGCTCGCTGCGCGTGGCGCGCCCGCTCGCGGACCCCGGGCTCGATACCAGCCACATCATGCTGCTCGAGAGCGACCACCGCATGAGCTTCTACACCGGCAGCCGCTGGCCGGCGCCGATGCCGCAGATGCTCGGCTCGCTCGCGGTGCAGACACTGCGCGCCGCCGGGCAGTGGGTGTCGGTCGAGGACTCCGCCAGCGCCTTCCCGTCCGACTACCTGCTGCAGATCACGGTGCGGCGCTTCGACGCCGACTACGGCAGCGGTGCGGCGGCGGCGCCCGAGGTGCACGTGGTGCTCGACTGCAACATCGGGCGCCGCGACGGGCGCGAGGTGATCGGCAGCTTCGTGGTCGCCGGCAGCGCCACCGCCGGCGCCAACCGCCTGGGCGCGGTGGTGGGTGCGTTCGAGCAGGCCACTGACGCGGCACTTACCGCCCTCACCGCGCAGGCGGTCGCGGCCGTGCAGGCCGACATGGCGCGCATCAGCGCTCAGAAGGCGACGACCCCGGCACCCTCGAGCAGCCGGCAGAGCCAGTAGTCCGCCTGGGAGGGATCGGCGAAGGCGGCGAAGTCGGCCGTGTACTCGATGCCGAGCGCCGCGCGGTTGCTCCACAGCGTCTCGAAGTACCCGAGCGCCTCGTCCGCGAGCGGCGCATCGCGCGTCATCTCCAGCGCCACGTCGGCATCGAGGTTGTAGTCCTCGAGCCCGCGCCGCGTGAAGTTGGCGGAGCCGGCGAGCAGCCATACCCGCCCGGCCCCGGAGATGAGGACGAGGGAGGTGTGGAAGCGCTCCCCGTGGGTGCGGTACCAGCGCACGTGCACCGCGCCTGCGCTGCGCGACACCAGCTCGCTCGCCAGTGGCTGGTTTGGCAGCCCCGAAGGGATGAGCGTGGTGGCATCCTCGCTCGGGTCGAGGATCAGGCGCACGCGCACGCCACGGCGTGCTGCCTCCAGCAGCGCATCGAGCACGCCGCGGTCGGCGAGCTTGAAGGCGGCAAGGTCGATGGAATCCCCGCGCACCGCGGCCGCCAGCTGCTCGAGCAGCTCCTGGCGGATGGCCCCTTCCGTGAGCACCTGCACGCGCACCTGAGCCGCGCCGAGCGAGGAGGGGGCGGCGGCATCGCAGGCCGTGTCGGGCGCCGCGGCGGGCTCGAACGCCCCCGCCTGCCCGTGCCAGCCGGAGAAGCGCGCCACCGCGAGCTCGCTCTTCAGCAGCACCGTGGCGGCGGCACCGGAGAGGCGCAGCGCGGCGTTCGACCAGGCGCTCTCGCGCTCGAGCGGGTTGGCGGAAGACACGAGCGCGGTGAGCCCGCCGCGCGCGTCATCCGCGATCACGACCTTCCTGTGGTCGGCCTTGAAGTTGAGCGCGCGCGCCAGCGCGCCCGCTTCCCCGGGCGGGCCGCCCCACCAGTTGAGGGTCAGACGCCACAGGCTCGAGTAGAGGAAGTTCGGGTCGCGCAGCGCGTCGAGCTCGACCGGCACCACCTCGACACCGGCGGCCCGCAGCAGCGCAAGCTCAGGGCTGCGCGCGGTGCCGAAGCGCTCGTTGGCAGGATCGGTGAGGAACAGCACCCGCAGTGCCGGGCGTGCGCGCCTGAGGTTCACCAGGGCATCGGTGAGCTCGGTCGCGGTGCGCCGCTGCGGTGCCTCCGCATCGCCCGAGGAGCCGATGAGGGCGTAGTCGAGCACCACGAAGTGCTGCGCCCCTGAGATCACCTTCAGCAGCTGGTCCTGGATGCCCTGGCTCACCGCCGGGTGCCCGTAGGCGTCCGCCGCGGTGATGTCGGGGATGAAGGCGACCTGGGCGCCGGGCACGGTGCACACCGCGGACGCCACGTGCATCCCTGGCGGCAGGGGCTTGTGTGTCTGCCACACCGCGGTCGCGAACCAGGCCAGCGCCGCGCCCAGCAGCACGATGCGCCCCAGGCGCATCCTCATGAGGCCTGTTCCTCCAGCACGGCGCACACCTCGAGCCAGCGCTCCTCGAGGCGCGCGATCTCGGCGTTGAGCTCGCCGTGGCGCTGCGAGAGCTGCCGCTGCTCGGCCTTGGCCCGCGTGGCGTAGGTGTCCGGATCTGCGAGCGTGGCCTCGAGCCGTGCCCGCTCGGCGTTGAGTGCCCCGATCCGCCCCTCGAGCCCGGCCTGCTCGCCGCGCAGGGAACTCAAGCGCGCCCGGGCCTGCGCCGCGGCGCGCCGCTCGTCACGCCGCGAGAGTGTCGCCGGCGCGGCATCCTTCGGGGCCACCGCGCCCTCGTTGGTGTTCAGCCACGCCGCGTAGTCCTCGAGGTCGCCATCGAAGGGGCGCACCGCCCCGCCCGCCACCAGCACGAAGCGGTCGCAGGCGCCGCGCAGCAGCGAGCGGTCGTGCGAGACGACCACCACGGCGCCGGCGAAGTCCTGCAGTGCCAGCAGCAGTGTGTGGCGCATGGAAAGGTCTAGGTGGTTGGTCGGCTCATCGAGCAGCAGCAGGTTGGGGCGTCGCGCCACCAGGATCGCCAGCGCGAGGCGCGAGCGCTCGCCGCCGGAGAAGTTGGCGGTGGGCTCGAACACGCGCTCGCCCCGGAAGCCGAAGCGCCCGAGGTGATCGCGCTGCTCCTGCTGGCGCCAGGCGGCGACCTGCTCCCCGCCGCGGCGCGTGAGCTCACTCAACGCCGACCCGGCGCCATCGAGCTGCTCGAGCTCCAGCTGCGCGAAGAAGCCGCAGCCCAGGTCCGGGGCCGCCGTGCGGGTGCCGCAGAGCGGCGCCAGGTCCCCCGCCAGCACGCGCATCAGGGTCGACTTGCCGGCGCCGTTGCGGCCGAGGATGCCGAGGCGATCCCCGGGACTGACGCTCAGGGTGACACCCTCGAGCACCACGCGACCGGGGTAGCCGGCGCTCACCTTCTCCATCGTCACCAGCGGGCGCGGGAGCTTGCGCGGCTCGGCGAACTGCCACTCGAAGTCGGCCTGTTCGTGGACGCTCGCGATCTCCCCCAGGCGCGCCAGCCACTTCAGGCGGCTTTGCACCTGGCGCGCCTTGGAGGCTTGGGCGCGGAAGCGCGCGACGAAGCTCTCGATGTGGGCCGCCTCGCGGCGCTGCTTGGCGGCCAGCGCCGCGTTGCGCTCGGCGTGCGCGGCGTGCTGCACCTCGAAGTCCGAGTAGTTGCCCGTGTAGGAGGTGAGCCGCCCGGCCTCGATGTGCAGGATGCGGTTGACCGTGCGATCGAGGAACTCGCGGTCGTGGCTGACCAGGAGCAGCGTGCCCTTGTAGTCGCGCAGCCACTTCTCCAGCCACAGCAGCGCATCGAGGTCGAGGTGGTTGGTCGGCTCGTCCAGGAGCAGCAGGTCCGACTGGCGCATCAGCGCGCGCGCGAGGTTGGCGCGCATGCGCAGCCCGCCGGAGAAGGCGCGCAGCGGCCGCTCGAGGTCTTCGGGGTTGAAGCCCAGGCCCGCGGCGAGCTGCGCCGCGCGGCTCTTCGCGCCGTAGCCGCCGTGCGAATCGTAGCGCGCGTGCAGGGTGGCCTCGTAAGTGCCATCGCCGCGCGCCTGGGCGTCGGCGAGCTCGGCCTCGAGCGCGCGCAGCTCGAGGTCGCCGTCGAGGATGTACTCGATGAGGGGGGTGCCGGAGTCGGGCAGGTCCTGGGCAACCGCGGCGATCTTCAGGTTCGCAGGCGCCGTGTACTCGCCGGCATCCAGGTGCAGCTGCCCGAGGATCAGGGCCAGGAGCGAGGACTTGCCGCAGCCGTTCCTGCCGATGATGCCGACCTTCTCGGAGCGAAAGACGGTGACGCTGGCCTCATCGAGCAGCACCTGGGGGCCGCGCCGCACGCGCGCCTGGGCGAGGGTGAGCACGCCCGCCCTTCAGGCCGAGCGCGGTGCGGCCTCGAGGCTCGCGCGCAGCAGGTGGCCGAAGGCGGCCGGCCCCTGCGCCTGGCGCGCCAGGAGTGCCAGCAGGTCCTCGGCCGTGCAGGGCTCGCCGAACAGGCGCCCCTGCCCGTAGTTGCAGCCGTTGTCGCGCAGGAACTCCAGCTGCGCCTGGGATTCCACCCCTTCGGCGATCACCTCGATGCCGAGGCTGCGCCCCATCTCGATGATGGTGCGCACGATGGCGGCATCGTTGCTGTCCTCGCAGGCGTCGCGCACGAAGGACTGGTCGATCTTGAGCGTGCCGATGGGGAACTGCTGCAGCGCCGAGAGCGAGGAGTAGCCGGTGCCGAAGTCATCGATCGACAGGTGCAGGCCCATCGCGTAGAGCTCATCCAGCAGCCGCACGGTGCGCGCCGGGTCGGCCATGAGCGTGGTCTCGGTGATCTCCAGCTCGAAGGCCGTCGGGGAGACGTGGTGGCGGCGGAACACCGAGCGGCAGCGCAGGATGAAGCTCGCCTGGCGCAGCTGCTTCAGCGACAGGTTGAGCGAGATGCGCCCCGGCTCCCCGCCCTGGCTCTGCATGTGGCGGTAGTCGAGGCACACCCGGTTGAGCACCCACTCGCCGATGTCGAGGATCAGGTTGGTCTCTTCGGCCAGCGGGATGAAGTGCGAGGGCGGGATATCCCCGTGGCCTGGCAGGCGCCAGCGCAGCAGTGCCTCGGCACCGATGATGCGCCCGTCGCGCAGGTCGACCTTGGGCTGGTAGCGGATCTCGAGCTCGTCGCGCTCGAGCGCGCGGCGCAGCTTGCTCTTGAGCATGAGCCGCTCCACGGCCGCCGCGTTCATCTCCGGGGAGTAGAAGGCGAAGGTGTTGCCGCCGTTCTGCTTGGAGTAGTACATGGCGGCATCGGCGTTGCGCAGCAGGTCGATGACGTTCTCCGCATCGCGCGGGCAGAAGGCGATGCCGATGCTCGCCGTCAGGAACACCTCGTGCTGGCTCAGCTGGAAGGGGCGCGCGACCTCGGTGAGCAGCGAGCGCGCCACCTGCGCGATCGGGCCGCGGTTGTCGGCATCCGCCGGCAGCCCGTCCACGAACAGCGCGAACTCATCCCCGGCGAGCCGCCCGACCACGGTGTCCTTGGGCAGCGCGCGTGTCAGGCGCTCCGCCAGCACCTCCAGCACCCGGTCGCCCGCGCCGTGGCCGAAGGTGTCGTTGACCTCCTTGAAGCGGTCCATGTCGAGGTACAGCGCCGCCACCACCTGGCCTGAGCGCAGGCAGCGGGCGATGGTCTGCTGCAGCACGTGGTGGAACTGCATGCGGTTGGGGATCTTGGTGAGGGCATCGTAGCGGGCGAGGTAGCGGATGCGGCGCTCGGCGCGCTTGCGGTCCGTGATGTTGCGCGCCACGAAGATGTTGCCCTGGAACTGCGGGTCGTCGCTGTCGATGCGCGAGCCGGTCAGGGACACCGGGATCGTCTGGCCGCTCCTGGTGCGCACGATGGTCTCGCGCGTCTCCTGGGCGGCCTGCAGCAGGTCGAAGTCGGCGCGCTCGCGCTCATCGAGGATGGCGATGATGCCCTTGCCGAGCAGTTCCTCCTCGCTGTGGTGCAGCAGCTTGCAGGCGGCGGCGTTGGCGATCTTGATCACCCCGTCAGGGGAGGTGACGAACACCGCATCCGTCATGCTGTTCAGCACGCTGTGCAGGTAGCTCTTGTTGATGGTCGACTGGCGCAGCCGCCCGCGCATGCGCTCGAGCGCCTGCTCGAGCTCACCGAGCGCATCGTCGCGCCGCACTTCCACCGGGCGCGTGTAGTCGCCCTGGCCGATGCGCTCGGCGCTGCGGATGAGGGAGTCGACCGGGCGCTGCAGGCGCGTGATGGTGCGCCAGGCGATGACACCGGCGATCAGGGCGCCGATGCCCGCGAGCGCCAGGCCGAGGAGCCAGGTGATGCGGGTGCGCGCGGCGTTGGTCGCGGCGAGGCGCCCGCCGACGCTCGCGCCTGCCACTGGGGCTGCCTGCTGCAGCGTGAGGGTGAGGGTGGCAAGCGTGGCCGGGGTCGCGGCCCCCGGGATGTTCTCCACGTAGATGCGCACCGGGGCCTGCGCCTGCGCCGTGAGCGCGCCCGCGGGCGAGCCTTCCGCCCGCTCCCAGTGGAAGAGCGCCTTGCCCTGCGCATCAGTGACCGCGAGCGCTGCGACGGTGGGGTTCTCGGTGAAGGGCTGCAGGCGGCGCACCATGCCGCTGCCGTCGCCGGCGCGCACCGCGCCTGCGATCGAGTCGGCGGCGTGCGCCGCAAGTCCGGCGGCGCGCGCGTTGAGCTCCGGGGTCACGCGCTCGCGCGCCGCCGCCTCGGCCAGCGCGCCGAGGGTGTGCGTATCGGCGTCGTGGCGCACCAGGAACAAGGCGACCACGCCGGCCGCTGCGAGCAGCACGACGAGGAAGGCGGCGGCGGCAACCCTGAGCTTGAAACTGGCGGCGTTCACGTGGTGTGGCCGCATCCTTCGGGGCGGTGTGCCCCGCTTAAGGCGGCCTATCCCCTAATTATTAAGGGGTCGATCTTAACCGCCGCTTAAGGCTGAAGGCTATGAGAGTTTCTAGGCGCCCGACCAGACCCGTTTTATGTGCCCGAGCATGAGGTTACGCATGGTGCTCATGGGGTCCTCGGTGGCCGCGAAGATCGGCGGGCGACGCCTGAGCAGCTGCCAGTTCTCGCTCCTGAGGATCTGGCGCAGGAACTCCACGTTGCGGTCGATGGACTCCATGTAGGGGTTGCGGCCGCCGTAGAGGATCTCGAGGTGGCGATAGGCCCCGCGGAAGTCGCGGTCGAGGCGCTTGGCACGCACGTCGGCGATGAAGTCCGGCGTCTGGCGCAACAGGTCGAGCCCGGAGGCGTACTTAACCTGGGGGTTGTTGCCCTCGGAGAAGGGCAGCGCCACGCCCCCGAGGACGAACTCCGCGTACAGCCGGTCGCGGCACTTCTCGAGGTAACAGCGGTCGGCGATCTGGGCAATCATGTCCGCGGTGCCCAGCAGGTGCCCGACCGTTATGTCACGTGGGTCGGTGACCTTGGCCTCGATCGCCTTGAAGGGCACCTCGTAGCCGGTGAAGTGGATGATCTCGGTGACGACGGGCACCCAGGTGCCGAGACCGAGCACCGGCAGGTAATCGGCGAGGAAGCGCGCGCCGCGCGAGACGTGGGTGCGCGTGAACTCCGCGCCGTTGCGCGAGCCGGCATCATCCTCGCGGCGCAGGTAGCCGACGTCGTGGAAGAGGCCGGTGAGGATGCCGACCGTGGCGCGCTCGGCGCCGAGGTGCTCGGCCTGCGCCGCCTGGCGCTCGTAGCCGACCATGAGGCGCGCGAGCGCGAGGGTGATGTCGAGGGTGTGCTGGCGGTCGTGGTACACGGTGTCCACGCCGTGGAAGCCGGGCACCTCGCCCGCGAACAGCCGCTCGAAGTGCGCGAACGCCTGCTCGAGGGGGGCGAGCGAGAGCTGCGGCCAGGTCGGGCGGAAGAGGGTGTCGATGGCCGCGAGGACGGCCGCGGGCGAACTCACCTGCACGCTGTTGGTGACGTCGAAATCGCTGCGGCGGGTGCTGCTCATAGTTGGATAAATACGCGGCCTGCGCACGCTGGCCCATCCCCTGAGAGGCACAAACGGCGGTGCAGAACGCAGTCTAGGCGGCCCGGGAGCGCTGCTACCGAGACCCGGCGCACACTTTGGTCCCGCGTGCAGGGCAGCATATGTCCGCCGCTTGCGCGGGTGCGTCGGCGGGCACCCCGGCTGCTGCGGCGGTCATATGCCGTCCGCTTATGTTCCTCGTGGCGCTGCGCCTGGGGCACGGGAAGTATCCTCGCCTCAGTAGATCTTCAGTCCGCCGTACTTCCGGCGGATGCTGCGGTCGAGCGTGCGCCAGCCGAGCGCGAAGCCCAAGCCGAGCGCTGCGATTGCAGTCAGGCACACCCACACCCACAGCCGGTGCGGCGTGCTCTCGGGCTGGGCGCCAAAGAGCGTCGCGGCCGGTGCCGCGGGCTGCTCGGCTGCGCTCGGCGCGGCATCGGCGTGGCCCATGCTCGCAGTCGCGCTCGCCTGTGCCTCGAGGCGACTCACCTCGGCCTTCAGGCGCGCGACCTCCGCTTCGCTTTGCTGCAGGCGCGGGCGCATCGGTTCATCCCCGGACACGTAGATGGCGCGCACCCAGCCTTCCTTGCCATCGGCGAGGCGCACGTGCACCTCCTCGCCGGCGCGCTCGATGAGCTCGACCCGGTCGCCGCTCTTGAGCGCGGCGACGCGCTCGCCGTTGCCATCGGCCTGGCTGTTGAGGCTGACCACCACCTGTTCGACGACGTACAGGCTGTCACCGGCGAAGGCCGCGGGCTGCGCGCCGGCAAGGCCGGTGCAAAGGACCAAGAGCGCGGCGCGCAGCCTCACGAGGGGGCGCTGGCGCGCGGGGTGTTGAGGATGCCGTGCTGCTTCAGGAGCGCCCGCACGTCGGGCGCCCGGCCGCGGAACTCGATGAAGGCCTCGAGTGCATCGCGGCTGCCGCCGCGGCTGAGGATGGCGTCGAGGAAGCGCGCCGCGGTCGCGGTATCGAACACGCCGCTCTCCTCGAAGGCCGCGAACGCATCCGCCGCCAGCACCTCGGCCCACTTGTAGCTGTAGTAACCAGCGGCATAGCCGCCGGCGAAGATGTGGCCGAAGCTGTTGGGGAAGCGGTTCCAGGGCGGCACGGGTACCACGGCGACCTCGGCGCGCACCTCGGCGAGGATCTCGAGGATGCGCCCGCCACGCTCGGGGGAGTACTCGGTGTGCATGCGGAAGTCGAACAGCGCGAACTCCAGCTGCCGCATGGTCTGCAGTCCTGCGTGGAAGCTCCTCGTCTGGATCAGGCGCGCCTGCTGCGTCTGCGGCAGCGGCTCGCCGGTCTCGAAGTGCGCCGAGATGCGCTGCAGCACCTCCGGGTGCCAGGCGTAGTTCTCCAGGAACTGGCTCGGCAGCTCCACCGCGTCCCAGGCGACGCCGTTGATGCCGGCGATCGAGGGGTAGTCGACGCGCGTCAGGAGGTGGTGCAGGCCATGGCCGAACTCGTGGAACAGCGTCACCACGTCATCGTGGGTGAGGAGCGCCGGGCGCGCAGCGCCCGGGGGCAGGAAATTGCACACCAGGTAGGCCACCGGCAGCGCCGCGCCGCTCGCCAGGCGCTTGCGGCCCACGCACTCGTCCATCCAGGCACCGCTGCGCTTGTTGGGGCGCGCATAGGCGTCGAGGTAGAAGCTGCCCACCGGCTCCCCGCGCACGCTGCTGATGTCGAACAGGCGCGCGTCCTCGTGCCACACCGAGGCACCGCGGCGCTCGCGGATCGTGACCCCGAAGAGGCGCCCTGCGACCTCGAACAGGCCCTCGAGCACGCGCGGCAGCGGGAAGTAGGGGCGCAGCTCCTCCTGGGAGACCTGGAAGCGCTCGCGCTGCAGCCGCTCGGCGTAGAAGCCGACGTCCCAGGCCTCGAGCTTGCGTCCCGCGAAGGCCTCGAGCTCGGCGAACTCCGCCTGCGCCGCGGGGCGCGCGGCGGCGGACAGCTCGTGCAGGAACTTCAGGACCTCCCCGACGCTCGTCGCCATGCGCGTGGCGAGGGCGTACTCGGCGTAGTTGCCGAAGTCGAGCAGGCGCGCGGCCTCGTGGCGGCGCCTGAGGATCTCCTCCATCACCGCCGAGTTGTCCCAGCGCCCGGCGTTCGGGCCCTGGTCAGAGGCGCGCGTGGTCCAGGCCTCGTAGAAGGCGCGCCGCAACTCCTGCGACTCCGCGTCGGTCACCACCGCAACATAGGTTGGCTGGTCGAGGCTGAGCACCCACCCGGGGAGGCCGCGCTCGGCGGCACGGCGGCGCGCCTGCTCGATCAGCATCTCGTTCAGGCCGCGCAGCTGCGCGGCATCGGTCACGTGGCGCGTCCAGGCATTGGTCGCATCCAGCACGTTCTCGTCGAACTTCGCCTGCAGCTGGGTGAGCTCCAGCATCGCGGTCTTGAAGCGCTCCTTGCGCTCGGCGGGCAGGCCGACGCCGGCCAGGCGGAAGTCGCGCACGCGGTGCACCAGCAGCTGCCGCTGCGCGGGCCCGAGCGCCTCGCCCTCGGCCTCGGCCACGGTGCGGTAGGCGCGGAACAGCGGCTCGCTCTGCGCAAGATCGGTCTGGTAGGCGGACAGGAGCGGCAGGCAGGCGTTGTAGCCGGCGCGCAGTGCATCGGAGTTCAGCACCGCGTTCAGGTGGCTGACCGGGGACCAGGTGCGCGAGATGCGGTGCTGCAGCTCCTCGAGCGGCTCGACCACCGAGGCGAAAGTGGGGGCGCTCTGCTGCGCGAGTTCCTCGATGCGGGCGCGGTTCTCCGAGAGCAGTTCCCGCACCGCCGGCTCTACGTGCTCCGGGCGGATCTTCAGGAACTGCGGCAGGGGCTCCTGGCCGAGTAAGGGGTTTTCCATGCACTTCCCGCAAGACTGGATGGCCGCCATTGTAGCGGCCTTGGGCGCTGCGCGCGTCCCGGGGGGGCTTCTGGAAGTTGCCCGCGGCGCTCCTCATATAACATGGTCCACCGGGCGCAATTGGCAAGGGCGGTATGGCTGAGAAATTCGACCTCGTGGTGATCGGCGGCGGCAGTGGCGGCCTTGCCGGGGCGCAGCGCGCCGCCGAGTACGGCGCGCGCGTCGCCGTCATCGAGTCCGGGCGCTTAGGCGGCACCTGCGTCAACGTGGGCTGCGTGCCGAAGAAGGTCATGTGGAACGCCGCCGAGGTGGGCGCTGCCCTGCACGATGCTCCCGACTACGGGTTCCGGGCGCAGCTGTCCGGCCACGACTGGGGGCAGCTCAAGGCGCGGCGCGACGCCTATATCCACCGCCTGAACGGCGTTTACGCGATGAACCTCGCCAAGAGGAACGTCGAGCTCGTGCACGGCCGCGCGCGCTTCATCGACCCGCACGCGGTGGCGGTCGGGGACCGCACCCTGACCGCCCCGCACGTCTACATCGCCACCGGCGGGCGCCCGATGGTGCCGAAGATCGAGGGCGCGCAGCTGGGCATCACCTCGGATGGCTTCTTCGAGCTGCCGCAGCGGCCGCAGCGCGTCGCCGTGGTCGGCAGCGGCTACATCGCCGTCGAGCTCGCCGGCATTTTCGCGGGCCTGGGCTCGGACACCTCACTCATCCTGCGCGGCGACGCGGTGCTCAAGGCGTTCGAGCCGATGCTCGGGGAAGCGACGCTACTCAACCTCAGGGAGGCCGGCGTCGAGGTGCTGACCCATGCGGTGCCGGCGCACCTCACCCGCGATGACAAGGCAGCGCTCACGCTCGAGGTCACCGACCGGCGGCGGCTCGGGCCCTTCGATGCCCTGGTGTGGGCCATCGGGCGCGCACCGGAGGTCGGGGACCTGGCCCTGTCCTTCGCCGGTGTCCGCCTCGATGAGTGGGGCTACATCGTGACGGATGAGTTCCAGGCGACGAGCGCCGCGGGCGTCTACGCCATCGGCGACGTCACCGGGCGCGTGCAGCTGACGCCGGTGGCGATCGCGGCCGGGCGCCGCCTCTCCGACCGCCTGTTCGGCGGTCAGCAGGGGCGGCACCTCGACTACGAGACCATCCCGACGGTCATCTTCGCGCACCCCCCGATCGGCACCGTGGGACTCACCGAGCACGCCGCGCGCGAGCGCTACGGGAGCGAGAACGTCAGCGTGTTCCGCTCAAGCTTCGTGCCCCTCTACCACGCGATGACCGAGGTCAAACCGCGCGTGGAGATGAAGCTCGTGTGCCAGGGTCCCGAGCAGCGCGTGGTCGGGTTGCACGTGGTGGGCGAGGGGGCGGATGAGATGCTGCAGGGGTTCGCGGTCGCCGTGAAGATGGGCGCGACCAAGAAGGACTTCGACGACACGGTGGCGATCCATCCGACCAGCGCCGAAGAATTCGTCACCATGCGCTAGGCAGCGCTTCAGGGGTCCGCGTACGCCCCGCCGGCGCGCTCGCGCAGCGCGTCCATGACACGTGCGGTCGAGGGACGCACGCCGCGCCACAGCCGGAACGACTCCGCCGCCTGCTCGACCAGCATCCCTAAGCCCTGCAGCGCGCGCGCGCAGCCCTTGCCGTGCGCCCAGCGCACGAACGCGGTCGCCGAGCGCCCGTAGGCGAGGTCGTAGCACACCGTCTGCGCGCTCAGGGCGGCGTCCGGGATGGGCGGGATCTCGCCCGAGAGGCTCGCGGAGGTGGCGTTGATGATGAGGTCGAACGGCGCCGCTTCGATGTACTCGAAGCCCACCCCCTGGGTGCTGCCGAGGTCGGAGAAGGCCGCGGCCAGCGCCTCGGCGCGGTCCGCGGTGCGGTTGGCGATCACGACCACGCTCGGCTCGAGCCCGAGCAGCGGGGCGAGGATGCCGCGCGTCGCCCCGCCGGCGCCGATGATGAGCAGGCGCCGGTTGGTGATGACGAGGCCCAGGTTGTCGCACAGGTCGCGCACCAGGCCCGCCCCGTCGGTGTTGTCGCCGAGGATCCCCTCGCCCTTGAGCGCGAGCGTGTTGACGGCCGCGGCGTGCGCCGCGCGCGCCGTGAGCTCGGTGGCCACCTCCACGGCTGCGATCTTGTGCGGCAGCGTGATGTTGAGTCCGCGCCCGCCCTGGGCGAAGAACTCCTGCACGCGTGCCTGGAAGTCCTCGGCCGCCACGTCGTAGGGGCGGTAACTCATCGGCTGGCCGGTCTCGCGCGCGAACAGGCCGTGGATGAAGGGCGAGAGGCTGTGGTTGACCGGGTGGCCGAACACGCCGTACTGGTCGATGCTGGCGTTCACGGCTGCGATTCTGACACCAACGCGGCGCTGCTGCCTGCATCCGCGCCGCCGCCGAGGGCGGCCACCAGCTGCGGCTGCCACACCGCCATGCGCTCGGCGATCTGGTGGGGCGGGTTGGCGATGACGAGGCCGGAGCCGTTGAGCGCCACGCGCGAGTCGCGCCGGAACAGCCACAGCTCGGCCACCAACAGCGGCACACCCAGGGTGCGCGCACACAGCAACTGCCAGGCGCGCGTGGTGCGCTCATCCTTGACCGGGTACCAGGCCGCCGCGATCCCGGTGGGGAAGCGCCGCAGGCACTCCGCGAGCGCGGCGGTGACGCGCGCGAACTCCGCCTGCGTTTCCTCGTACGGGGGATCGATGAAGGTCAGCCCGCGTCGCTCCGGCGGCGGCAGGTAGGCCTTCAGGCGCTGGTAGCCATCACCGCGTTCCACGCGCACCTGGGCCGGGGCAGCGAGCGCCGTCGCACCTGCCTCGAGCAGGTGCGCTTCACTGCCCTGCAGCTCGACGAACACGGCGCGATCCTGCGGGCGCAGCGCCGCCAGCGTCAGGAGCGGGGAGCCGCCGTAGAGATGCGGGTGGCGCAGCGCGGTGCGCAGCGCCGCAAGCGTCGCGAGGTATGTCAGCAGTTCCTCGGCCTGCACCTCGGCCTGCGCCAGGCGCGCGATGCCCGCGGCGGCCTCGGCGGTCGGCGTCGACAGGTCGTAGCTGCCGCGCCCGGCGTGGGTATCGAGGAACAGGAAGCCCTTGTCCTTGCGCTTGAGCGCCGCCACGAGCGCGAGCAGCGCGACGTGCTTGTGCACGTCGGCGAAGTTGCCGGCGTGGAAGCTGTGGCGATACTTCATCGGCAGCAGGCGGAAGCAGTCCCGCCCCAGGGTGGACGCGGCGCTACTTCAGGCGCCGCGCGCGCCCGGTGGCGGCGCCGGTGGTGCTGCGCGCCTTCGGCGCTGCGCTCTTGCGGGTGCTCTTGGTGCTCGCCTTGCGCGCCTTGGCCGCGGTGCGTGCGTGCGCCGCCGGTGCCGCCGCCGCGGGCGCTGTGCCCGTGGTGCGCACCGTGGTTGCGGGGGCTGCGGCAGCAGGCGGCGGCGCGCTCTTGCCGTTGCCCTTTGGCTTGGCCTTCGCTTTGGACTTGGGCTCCGCCGTCGTCGCCGCGGGTGTGCCCGCGGCAGCGGGGGCGGCCTTCTTGCCTCGGCCCCAGCGGCCGAAGCGCCCGCCGCGCTCGGGAGCTGCGGCGAGCAGCACCCGGCATTCCTCGAGCGTCACGCTCTTGGGATCCTTGTCCTTGGGGATCTTGGCGTTCTTCTTCTTGTCGGTGATGTAGGGGCCGTAGCGACCGTTGAGCACCTGGATGCCGGCCTCCGGGAAGTCCTGGATGAGGCGCGCGGCGTCGGCCTCCTGCTTCAGGCGGATCACCTCGCGGGCGCGCTCGAGGGTCACGGTGTACGGGTCATCTTCCTTGAGCGAGGCGTACTTGCTGCCGTACTTCACGTACGGGCCGAAGCGGCCGACGTTGGCGACGATGGTCTCGCCGGCCTCGGTGTCCCCGAGGGTGCGCGGCAGCTTGAAGAGCTCGTACGCATCCGCGAGCGTGATGTGGTCCATCTTCTGGCCGGGCTTGAGGCCCGCGAAGCGCGGCTTCTCCTCGTCGTCCTTGGTGCCGATCTGCACGAACGGGCCGTAGCGGCCCATGCGCACGGTGACGGGCTTGCCGGTGGCGGCGTCGCGGCCGAGCTCGCGCGCCAGCGCCACCTGCTCGCGCGTCACGGTCTTCTCGATCTTGTCGACCTGCTGGATGAAGGGCTTCCAGAACTTCTCCAGCGGCGTCGTCCACTCCTCCTCGCCGCGCGAGACCGCATCCAGCTCATCCTCCATGTCGGCGGTGAAGCCGTACTCCACGTAGCGGTGGAAGTGGTCGGTGAGGAAGCGGTTGACGATCTTGCCGATGTCGGTGGGCACGAAGCGGCGGCTGTCCATCTCCACGTACTCGCGGTCCTGGAGCGTGGAGATGATGGTGGCGTAGGTGGAGGGGCGGCCGATGCCATGCTCCTCCAGCGCCTTCACGAGCGAGGCCTCGCCGTAGCGCGGTGGCGGCTCGGTGAAGTGCTGCTCGGCGCGCAGTGCCGTGAGGTTCACGCTGTCGCCCTCGTTCATCGGCGGCAGCACGTGGTCGCCGTCATCGGTCTTGGCATCGTCGGTCCCCTCCTGGTACACCGACATGAAGCCCGACTTCACCATCGTGGAGCCGTTGGCGCGCAGCAGGTGGCGCTCGGGGCCCTCGGCCCCGGCGCGCATGTCGACCGCGACCGTGTCGAATACCGCGTGGCTCATCTGCGAGGCGACGGCGCGTTTCCAGATGAGGGCGTACAGGCGGTACAGGTCCTCCTCGATCTTGCCCTCGACGTCGGCGGGCGTGATCGCGGCGGAGGTCGGGCGGATGGCCTCGTGCGCCTCCTGGGCGTTCTTTGACTTGGTCTTGTAGACGCGTGGCTCCTCTGCCACCTCGTCCTTGCCGTACAGCCGGGCTGCGACCTCGCGGATCTCGGTCACCGCCTCCTGGGCGAGCGACACCGAGTCGGTGCGCATATAAGTAATGAGTCCGACGCTGCCCTCGCCGATGTCCTGGCCCTCGTACAGCTGCTGGGCCAGGCGCATGGTGCGCCGGGCGTTGAAGCCGAGCTTGCGCGCGGCCTCCTGCTGCAGCGTCGAGGTGGTGAAGGGCGGGGCGGGGTTGCGGCGCCGCTGCTTGCGGTCGATGGCCGTGACCTCAAGCGTGCCGGGCCGCTCGGCGCTGGCGCCCGCGGCCGCCTGCAGGGTGCGCTCGACCTCGCGCGCAGCCGTCTCGTTGGTGAAGCTGAACTGCTCGACCTTCTGGCCCCGGTACTCCAGGAGCTTCAGCGGGAAGGCCTGCGCGGAATGGGCGCCCTCGCCCTCGATGGTCCAGTACTCCTGGGCCTTGAACGCCTCGATCTCCGCTTCGCGCTCGCAGATCATGCGCAGCGCCGGGCTCTGCACGCGCCCGGCGGACAAGCCCTGGCGGACCTTCTTCCACAAAAGCGGCGAGAGGTTGAAGCCGACCAGGTAATCCAGGGCGCGGCGCGCCTGCTGCGCGTTCACCAGTTCCAGCGACAGGCCGCGCGGCTGGCCTACGGCCTCGCGGATGGCGTTCTTGGTGATCTCGTAGAACACCACGCGGTGCACGTCCTTGCCCTCGAGATCGCCGCGCTCCTTGAGGATCTCCTTCAGGTGCCAGGCGATGGCCTCGCCCTCGCGGTCCGGGTCGGTCGCCAGATACAGCGCCTTGGCCTTCGAGAGGCTCTTGGCGATCGCCTCCACGTGGCGCTCGTTCTTCTCCAGGATGCGGTACTTCATCGCGTAGCCGTCATCCGGGTCGACCGCGCCCTCCTTGGGGATGAGGTCGCGGACGTGGCCGTAGGAGGCGAGCACGTCGAAGTCCCGACCCAGGTACTTCTTGATCGTCTTGGCCTTGGCGGGCGACTCGACTATGACCAGGTTGTCTGCCATGACTTGGAAAAGCCTGTTCCTAAAACGAAAAACCGCGGACCAGCCGCGGAAGCTCTCGAGCGCGGCGTGCGGCCGGTGCGCTCAATGTGGGGCGCTGAAGCGCGCATCCGTGATCAGCCCCCCGAGACGCTCGACTGCGATCTCCTGCCCGGGCTGGCTGGAGAGCACCATGAGCACCACCCACTTGAGCTGCTCGGTGTCGGGCTCGTCGGTGTCCAGGGCCAGCATGCGCTCGATCACGATCTCGCGCTGTGCGGCGGTCAGCACGCGCGCGTTCTCGAGGCTCAGGAGCAGCCCGCGGCACTCGGTCGAGAGGCGCGCCAGCTCGCTGTCGCTGAAGACGCGCACGCCGCTTTGCACACGGGTGGCGGCGTCGGCCTGCTGGTGCCCGAAGGCGAGGTCGGTGAGCCAGTCGAGCGCCCGCTCCACGTTCGCCGGAGCGAAGCCGATGCGCTCGAGGTCGCGCGCCAGGCGCTCGCGCTCGGGCACGTCCGGGCTCTCGGTAAGCATGTACCGGTCGAATACGTAGATCAGGATGTCGAGAACGCTGTCAGTCATCATCTTGCGAGGAAAAGCTGGCCAAACCGGCCGTCAGGAAGAGCCGCGGACACGCAGAAAGACTTTCCGGATCAGCGACATCGGCAGAGCGCCGATCCTGGGTGCAACATGCGTGCGCGCGCGCGGATTTCAACGGTCGCGGAAAATCAACGCGGGGGCATCTAACAGCATTTCCGGAAGCTTGTCCAATACGCGCCCGTCGAGCGGCGCTTCGCGGGCGCGCCTAAGTCACTCTGGCGGCAAGGAATTCTCCTGCGCGGCCCGGGGCTACTCCCGGGTAACCCTCCAGCGCGCACCGCCACCCCAGCAATGAAAACGCCGCAGCGCTCAGAAGCGCTGCGGCGCGTTTTCACTCCGGAGCCGGGTGTTACGGGGTGCGCACGATGTCGCCGACCTGGATGATGTCGGTGGCACCGATGATGAGCCCATAGCTGACGCGGTCGAAGGACCTGAAGACCAGCACCGTGCCGCTGCGCTCATCGGGCAGCTGCACCTTCTTGGCCCACTGGCGGCTCTCGGCCGAGCCGATGTTGCGGCCGCCGTTGAAGATGTCCGGTATCACGTCGCCCGCGGAGTCGATGGCGAGCACCGTGCCGGGCTCCACGCCCTGGCTCTTGCCGCGGTTCATGACGACCACCTGGTAGAGGCCGACCAGATCCGTGCCGCCCACCACGTCCAGGATCGTGCCGTGCACGTTGCCCGCAGGTGCGTGCGGGATGAAGGTCACCGGGGTCTCGGTGTTCTCGGCCGCGAGCAGGCGATCGCCGCGCAGTGTCTCGCGCGCGGAGTCGATGAGGAGTGCCTTGGTCGGCTCACCCGAGCGCTGCACCAGCGCGGTGGCCGTATAGATGGCCTCGTAGCCGAGCACCTTGTGGTCGTCCGGGTCGCGCAGCTCGGTGGCAACGTGCACCACCGAGTAGCGGGAGTTCTCGGTGGCCGTCAGGTTGCGGATGTAGACCTCGTTGTTGGAGCCGCCGGCGACGTGCAGGTCGCGGAAGCCGAGCACGTAGGGGGCGCTCTTCACTTCCTCGGTGCTCATCACCGTGGGGCGCGACAGGAACGCCGCGATTGAGGCGTACGGGATGGTCGGTATGGCCGAGTCGAGCGGGCTGGTGCGCAGGCGCGGGTCGAGGCGCACCGTGCCGGCCTGTTCCACCATCACGTGCGGGCTGCCATCGGCGCCGTAGGCGAGCGCGAGCTGGTCGCCCGGGTAGATAAGGTGCGGGTTCGGGATCTGCGGATTGATGATCCACACTTCCGGCCACAGCCACGGGTCCTTCAGGTACATCGAGGCGATGCCCCACAGGGTGTCGCCGCGCTTGACCGTGTAGTGCATCGGCGCCGTGGGATTGAGCACCGGGCGCGTGCTGCCCGAGGTGGCGGCGGCGTGCGCTGAGGGCGCATTGCCTGCGGCGATGGCGGCCTCGGTGGCCGTCATCTCAGGCGCGGCCGGGGTGGCGACCGCGCCCGTCGCCGGAGCGCTCGCCACGACCGGTGCGGGTGCCGCCTCGGCGTCGTGATGGCGGAAGTGCGAACACCCCGCCACGCCCAGGGACACGGTGAGCAGGCCCGCGATCATGCGAGCCCCAAGTACTTGATTTGAGACCATCCTCCACTCCTACTTTGCGCAAGGTGGACCACTTAACCTGCGCCGCAATCCGAGTTCGTTATACTGGCATGGCGGCCCGCGGCATACGAATTAATGTCAACTTTGTGCGCTGGATCACGGGTAGCGCCGGCCCCATATAGGCATCGCCATGGCCCTACGAACCATCCTCGAATTTCCCGACCCCCGGCTGCGCACCCGTGCCCAGCCGGTGACCCGTTTTGACGCCGAGCTTTCCGAGCTGATCCGGGACATGCTCGAGACCATGTACAAGGCGCCCGGGATCGGGCTCGCCGCGACCCAGGTCGACGTGCACCAGCGCGTCATCGTCATAGACATCTCCGACGAGCACAACGAGCCCCTGGTGCTCATCAACCCGGAGATCCTCAGCCGCGAGGGCGAGGCGAAGAACGAGGAAGGGTGCCTGTCGGTTCCCAACATCTTCGATGAGGTGAAGCGCGCGGCGAAGATCCGCCTGCGCTCACACGATGCGAGCGGCGCGGTGAGCGAGCGCGACTACGAGGACATGCTCGCGGTGTGCATCCAGCACGAGATGGACCACCTCGAGGGCAAGCTCTTCGTTGATTACCTTTCGGACTTAAAGCGCGAGCGCATCCGCAAGAAGCTCGACAAGGAGCGCAAGGAGCGCGCCGCACAGGTGGGTCCGGCCGCAGGCGGCGCGCGGCGCGCGTACTGAAATTGCGCGTCGCCTTTGCCGGCACGCCCGAATTCGCGCTGCCTGCGCTTGCAGCCCTCGCGGCCCGCCACGAGATCGTCGGCGTCCTCACGCAGCCTGACCGCCCGCAGGGCCGGGGCCGCAAGCTCGGGTTCGGCCCGGTGAAGGAGGCCGCGCTGGCGCGCGGCCTGGCACTCGCGCAGCCTGCGACCCTGAAGAGCGCCGAAGGCCGCGCGCCTCTTGCCGGCTGGTCGCCCGAGGTCCTGGTGGTCGTTGCCTATGGGCTGATCCTGCCGCACGCGGTGCTCGCCATGCCGCGCTACGGGTGCCTGAACATCCACGCCTCGCTCCTGCCACGCTGGCGCGGGGCGGCACCGATCCAGCGCGCGCTGCTCGCCGGCGATGCGGCCACCGGCGTCACCATCATGCAGATGAACGAGGGCCTGGACACAGGTCCGATGCTGCTGCGCCGGGCGCTGCCGATCGCAGGCGACGCCACCGGCGGCTCGCTGCACGATGAGCTCGCGGGGCTCGGCGCCGCGCTGATCACCGAGGCACTCGAAGGGCTCACGCGCGGCGCGCTCAGGCCCGAGCCGCAGCCCGCCGAGGGGGTCACGTACGCGGCCAAGATCGAGAAGGCCGAAGCGCGCATCGACTGGGGCGGGGACGCCGCGGCGATCGGGCGCAAAGTACGTGCCTTCAGCCCCTGGCCTGTTGCGGAGACGCTGTTCGCCGGTCAGCAGCTGCGGATTCATGCGGCGTATCCCCTGCCCGAAAACGCGCCTAACGAGCGGCTTTCTGAAGCTAAAAGTACTGAAAATGGGACTATCTTCGCGTTAGGTGCGGATTACTTCGCAGTCCGCTGCGGCCAGGGAGCTCTCGCAGTGACGCAGGTGCAGCTGCCGGGCCGGCGCAGCATCTCGGCCCGGGACTTCTCCCATGGCCATCCCCTCCTGGGGCAGCACCTTGGCTAGGACACCCTGGGCCCCCGGAGCCCCGGCGCTGGCGGGCGCCGCGCGGGCTGTCGAGGCAGTCCTCTCGCGCGGGGAGTCCGCCGACGCGGCCCTCCTGGCTGCCGAAGGAACGCCCGAGCGTGCCCCCATCCGCGCCATCGCGCTCGGCACGCTGCGCTGGTACCTGCGCCTTGCGCCCGCGGTCGCTGCCCTCATCGCGCGCCCACGCAGCATCGAGCCGCTGGTGCACGCGCTCCTGGCGTGCGCCGCGCACCAGATCGAGTACTCGCGCAACGCTCCGGAAGCCACCGTGCACGCGGCGGTGGATGCCGTGCGGCTGCTCGGCAAAGGACAGGCCGCAGGCCTCGCCAATGCCGTGCTGCGGCGCTTCGTCGCCGAGCGCCGCGCGCTCTTGGAGCGCCTGGAGGCCGACCCGGCGGTGCGCACGGCCCATCCTCAGTGGCTGATCGAACGCCTGCGGGCGGCGTGGCCTCAGGAGGTTGCGGCGATCCTCGCTGCCGACAACGAGCATCCCCCCATGACGCTGCGGGTCGACCTGTCGCGCACCACGGCCAGTGCCTACCGTGCGCGCCTCGCGGAAGTCTCCATTGAATCTCGGGAGGTACAGTGGATGCCTTCTGCGATAATTCTGGATCACCCGAGAGCCGTGAGCGAGCTACCCGGGTTCCACGAGGGACTGGTCTCGGTGCAGGATGCCGGTGCACAGCTGGCCTCGGGGCTGCTGCAGCTCGCGCCCGGGCAACGGGTCCTCGACGCCTGTGCCGCGCCGGGCGGCAAGACAGGAGAGATCCTCGAGGCCAGCGCGGGGGCAGTGCGGCTCACCGCCGTGGACGTCAGTGCCGAGCGCGTCGCGCTCGTTGCAGACAACCTGCGACGACTGGGGCGGGAGGCTGAGCTCAAGGTCGGGGACCTCACCGATCCGGCCTCCTTCTGGGACGGGCAGCCGTTCGAGCGGATCCTCGTCGATGCCCCGTGCTCCTCCACCGGCGTCATCCGCCGCCATCCGGACATCAAGCTGCTGCGCCGCAGCAGCGACATCGCCCCCTTCGCCCGCACCCAGCTCGCGATCCTGCGTGCCGCGGTGCGGTTGCTCGCTCCCGGCGGACGCCTCGTTTACTCGACCTGCTCGCTGCTGCCGCAGGAGAACGAACAGGTGGTGGCGCAGCTTCTGGAGGAGGAGCCTCAGCTTGGCGTGGCCCCGATGCCACGCGGCAGCGCACTCGCCCCCGGCGCGCTCGAGCGTCCTCTCGGCTCGCAGCTATGGCCCGGAGCAGAGGCGGGGACGGATGGCTTCTATTATGCTTGTCTCGAAAAGACAACGGCCGGACCCTGAGAACCTGCCGCCGCGGGCATCCTGAAGCCACGCGGCGCTCCAACAAGGACGACTGGTTTGATCCGCGGCAGGCTGCTCACCATCCTCTGTGCCATCGGCCTGATGCTCGGGGGCTATGCGTCCGGCAATGCCCTCGAGGGTGTCCTCGAGGTCCGTTCCGCCTACGTGAACATCGACAAGGGGGTGTTCCTCCTGTACGCGCGCGTCGAGTATCCCGAGAGCCCCGCCATCCGCGACGCGCTGCGCGACGGCATCACCTTGACCTTCGACCTCGAGGCGCGCGTTGACCGTGACCGGCGCTTCTGGTTCAACTCGAGCATCGTCGACCTCACGCTCAGGCGCGAGCTCACCTATCACGCGGTGAGCGACCGCTACGTGGTGCGCGACACCAAGAGCGGCGACCAGACCACCTACGCCACGCTCGATGAGGCACTCACCTACCTCGGACACGTGGACGGCTGGCCGATCCTGGTGGAACCGCAGCTGAACGGCGGCAACTACAACATCAGCGTGCGCGCCGGCGTGCGCCGCGGTCACCTCACCTCCTCCATGCGCGCGATCATGTTCTGGACCGATGACTGGGCGCGCACCTCCGAGTGGTACACATGGTCACTGCCGGTGTAGCCAAGCGAGCGCCGCGCGGCCTGCGCTGGCTCGCGGCCGGCCAGGTGCTGCTGTGGAGCGCCATCGGGCTCGGGGCGTTCCTGCTGCTCGCCAAGAGCGTGCAGAACTCCGCCGAGTTCGGGCGGCTGCAGCTGTGGATCCTGCTGGTCGACGCCTGCGCGGTAGTCGCCCTGAGCGTGATGCTGGCGCGCAAGCTGTGGCGCTTGGTGCGCGACTACCGCGCGCACGTGCCCGGTTCGCGCCTCACCGCGCGCACGGTCGGGATCTTCGCGGCACTCGTGATCGCCCCGCTCCTCATCGTCTACGTGTCCTCGCTCGAGTTCATCAACCAGGGCATCGACAGCTGGTTCAAGGTGGAGGTCAAGGAGGGTCTCAACGATGCGCTCGGCCTGTCGCGCGCCGCCCTCGACCTGCGCATGCGCGAGTACTCCGAGCGCACCGTCGCACTCGCTGACCTGCTGGCCGGGACCGAGGCCACCAGCATCCAGAGGCGCCTGGATGCCGAACGCCGCACCAGCCAGGCGCTCGAGATCGCGCTCTTCGGCCAGCACGGCCGCATCCTCGCGGCGAGCCTCGAGAATCCCTTCGAGACGCTGCCCTCGCAGCCGCCTCCGGACCTGGTGCGGCAGATCGAGCAGCGGCTGCCGTACGTGAGCCTCGAGCCCCAGAGCGGCGGCCGCTACCTCATCCGCACCGGCGCGGTGCTGCCGCACACGCCCGCCGGCCACGAGCCGCGCTACGTGGTCGCGGTGTATGCCGTTCCCGAGCAGCTGGCGGCTCTCACCGAGGCGGTGCAGAACTCCTATAACGAGTACGGCAACCTCGCCGCGATGCGCCAGCCGCTCAAGTACAGCTTCCGCCTGACGCTCACGCTCGTCGTGCTGCTGACGATGCTGGCGGCGGTCTACCTGGCCATCTACTCCGCGCAGCGCCTGGTACGCCCGGTGCAGGACCTGATCGAGGGCACGCGCGCGGTCGGCAAGGGCGACTTCGCGACGCGCCTGCCGCTGCCCTCGCGCGACGAAATGGGCTTCCTCGTGCACTCCTTCAATGACATGACCAAGCGCCTGCGGCGCGCGCGCGCCGAGGCTACGCTCAGCCAGCAGGCGGTCGAGCGCGAGCGCACGCGGCTGGCGATCATCCTCGCGCGCCTCTCGACCGGCGTGCTCGCCATCGACCGCTCCCTCACGGTGCGCACCGCCAACGAGGCAGCGGGGGCCATCCTCGGCACCGACCTCTCCGCTGCCACCGGGCGTGCGCTGCCAGAGCTCGCCGCCAACAACGAGCGCCTCGGCCAGTTCGTCGCCGCGCTCGCGGTGCGCTTCGCCGCCGGCCGCGAGGAGTGGCGCGAACAGCTCGACCTCGACGGCAGCAGCGGCCGGCGCACCCTCATGTGCGCCTGCACCTCGCTTCCCGGGGAGGACGCCGGCGTCGGCTTCGTGATCGTGTTCGATGACATCACCGCGCTCCTGCAGGCGCAGCGCGACGCGGCCTGGGGCGAGGTCGCCCGCCGCCTCGCCCACGAGATCAAGAACCCGCTCACGCCCATCCAGCTGTCCGCCGAGCGTATGGCGCGGCGCCTGTCGGCGGGCATGAACGAGCAGAACGCCGAGATCCTCGAGCGCGGCACGCGCACCATCGTGCAGCAGGTGGAGACGATGCAGGCCATGGTCAACGCCTTCTCCGAGTACGCGCGCGCCCCGGAGATGCACATCACGCGCTTCAGCCTGAACCAGCTGGTCGCCGAGGTCGCCGATCTCTACCGCTCGCAGGACCCGCGTGCCCAGATCCGCCTGCAGCTCGATGAGGGCATCCAGGCCATCGAGGCCGACCGGGGGCGCGTGCGGCAGATCCTCAACAACCTCCTGACCAACGCGCTGGAAGCGCTTGACGGGGTTGGTTCCCCGCGCCTGGACATCACGACGCAGCTGGAGCACAGCGGCGATGCCGAGTACGCGGCGGTGAGCGTGTGTGACAATGGACCGGGCTTCCAGCGGGAACTGCTGGGACGGGTGTTCGATCCCTACGTCACCAGCAAGCCGAAGGGGACTGGACTCGGGCTCGCAATCGTGAAGAAGATCATCGAAGAACACGGCGGTCGGATCGATGCCGACAACCGGCCCGAAGGCGGAGCACGCGTGCGCGTCGTGCTGCCAGTTAAGGACAGCACCCGGTCGGCGACCGGGGGTGCGCGCGAACGCCGGGAGCAGCTGCGGAGGGAACGGGCATGACGGGTCCATACATACTGGTGGTTGACGACGAGGCCGACATTCGCGGTCTGCTCAAGGAGATCCTCTCCGAGGAAGGCTACGAGGTGGACGTCGCGGCCAACGCCGCCCAGGCGCGCGCCTCGCGCGCGCGCCAGGTGCCTGATCTGGTGCTGCTCGACATCTGGATGCCCGACGTGGATGGCATCACGCTGCTGCGCGAATGGTCCGCGGGTGCCACCGACGGCTGCCCGGTGGTCATGATGTCAGGTCATTCGACCGTCGAGACCGCAGTGGAGGCGACACGTCTTGGCGCCTTCGACTTCGTCGAGAAGCCGCTGTCGCTCGCGAAGCTGCTGCGCACCGTGGAGCGCGCACTCGATGCCGGGCGCCGCCACCGCCAGTCGGGGAAGCTCCTCGGGGCGCCGCTCGCGGTGCCGGCCGGCAAGAGCCGCGTCATGCAGCAGCTGCGCGCGGAGCTGCAGCAGATTGCCGCCAATCCCTCCCCGGTGCTCCTGGTCGGGGAGCCGGGCTCGGGCCGCGAGGCCTTCGCGCGCTACCTGCACGAGCACGGTTCGCGTGCGAGCGCGCCGTTCGTCGCGCTGGTGGCGAGCAGCCTGCGCGATCAGGACGCCGAGGCGCGCCTGTTCGGCCGCGAGGATCCCGATGGCACCAAGGTGGCGGGGGTGCTGGAAGAGGCCGCCAATGGCACGCTCTTCGTCCACGAACTCGAGGACCTGCCCCCGAGCGCACAGCGTCTGCTGGTCGGGGTGTTCGAGTCGGGCCAGTTCCTGCGCCTGGGCGGCCGCGAGCCGGTGGCCTTCCGTGCGCGGCTCCTGGCTTCCGCGCAGCCGGGCATCGAGCAGCGCGCCGGGAGTGAGGCGCTGCGCCGCGACCTGCTCGCGCACCTGAACGTCCTCATCGTGCGCGTGCCGCCGCTGCGCGACTACGCCGAGGACGTGCCGGACCTGCTGCGCCATCAGGTGGACCGCATGGTGGACGCCGAGGGCCTGCCATTCCGGCGCTTCAGCGTCGCCGCGCAGAACCGCCTGCGCAACTACCCCTGGCCGGACAACGTGCGCGAGCTGCGCCATCTGGTGCATCGCCTCCTGATCCACGGCGGCACCGAGGAGATCCGTCTCGAGGAAATCGAGCGGGAGCTTGCGGTGCAGACGCCGCCGGATGAGCCCCTCGTCAAGCAGGACCTGCTGGCACTGCCGCTGCGCGAGGCGCGCGAGCAGTTCGAGCGCGCCTACCTGCAGCAGCAGCTGCTGCTGTGCAGCGGCAAGGTGGGCCAGCTCGCCAAGCGCGTCGGCATGGAGCGCACGCACCTGTATCGCAAGCTGCGCTCCCTCGGGGTCGACTTCCGCAACGTCAGCGACGACTGAGCCCTGGAGCGGTGCCTGGCTCATGGCGGTCGGCCGCGACTATCTCGACTACGTGCTCGAGCAGCTGGCCGGCCTGAGCCGGGTGCGCCCGCGCCGCATGTTCGGCGGCGTAGGCCTCTACAGCGACGATGTCTTCTTCGCCATCATCACCGATGACACGGTGTACCTGCGCGCGGATGATGTGAGCCGCGCCGACTTCGTGGCGCGCGGCATGGGTGCGTTCCGGCCCTACCCGGAGCGGCCCGAAGTCAGCATGAGCTACTTCGCGGTGCCCGCCGACGTGCTGGAGGATGCCGGGACCTTCGTTGCCTGGAGCAGGCGCGCCGTGGCGGCGGCGCTCAGCGCGTCAAAGAAGCCAGTCCGGCGGCAACGCCGCAGCGCACGGCCGCAGGCGAGGCGTAGCAACCCGCGTTAGGCATCGGGCGCGGAGGCGCCGTAAACGTGACGGGATCCCATACATAGATGAACCACTTCGTTGCGCGGCTTGTGGGTATCGGGTTTGCAGTGTTGATCTTCGGACTCTGGGGGTGGTCGCAACGGCGCCGCGCCAAAGAGAACGCGCAGATCAGCTCCGTTCTGCAGCGCCGCGATCCATAGGCAAGCGAATGCCGTGAGGCCTGAGCCACGCCTGGAGCGGCCGTGATGTTAAGCGTGGGCCGCGCCCGGAGCGCGCTGCCATGGCCTGCTGCAGGCCGGCACGCATGGAGGCCTTCATTTGCGTCATGGCGCCATCCAGCAGCGAACTGCTCTGACAGACCCCAGCCAGCCTAGTCGCCCACGCGGATGACGAGCGCATCCACCTCGGCAGCCTGCAGCTGCTTGCGCACCTTGTTGAGTTCGTCGAGATTGTTGATCGGGCCGATGCGCACTCGATGCCAGACGTCGGTGTCCACGGCCACGCGCTGCACCTTGGCGTCGACCCCCTGCAGCGCGAGCTGCGCGCGCACCCGGTTGGCGTCGGCCTCGTTGCGGTAAGAGCCCGCCTGCAGCACGTACACCCCGGGGCGCTCGATCTTGGCGGTCGCGGGCAGGTCGCGCTTCACGTCCTTGTCCTTCTCCGGCACCACCACCTCGAAGTTGGGCAGCATCTCGTAGAAGTCGTACTTCTCGGAGGTCTTCCCCGAGCCAGGTCCGGTCACGTCGGTGTCGGCGCGCGCCGCACGGTGCGGCTCCGGATGCGGCGTGTCCGCCCCTTCTGCACCCTTGTGCACGCGGTTGTTGAAGTAGGCGAAGGCGACCCCGGCGACCGCAAGTCCGCACACGAGGCCATAGGCGAATTCGCGCACGCCGCGCACCGGCAGGCCGCGGCGCTGGCTGCTCTTGTAGTCGCGCGCCGTCAGCCTGGCCATGGCGTTCCCCGCGCCTGCCGGCGCCTCGTCCTCACATGCTCTCCGGCGCCGAGACGCCGAGCAGCGTCAGGCCATTGCGCAGCACCTGCTGCACGCCGAGCACCAGTGCCAGGCGCGCGTTACGCAGCGGCGCATCCTCGACGATGAACGCCTCGGCGTTGTAGTAGGTGTGGAATACGTTGGCGAGCTCGCGCAGGTAGTGCACCAGGGTATGCGGGGCGCGGTTATCGGCGGCCTGCTCGAGGAACTCCGGATAGCGCGTGAGGGAGCTCAGGACCGCCTGTTCCTGGGGGCTGCCGAGGAGCGCACTCGCCGCAAGGCCTGCCTTGAGGTCGAAGGCGAGGCCACGGGCGGCGAGCTGTTTCATGACGCTCGCGACGCGCGCGTGCGCATACTGGATGTAGTAGACCGGGTTCTCGTTGGTGCGTGACTTCGCCAGCTCGAGGTCGAAGTCGAGCGGCTGGTCGTGGCTGCGCATCAGGTAGAAGAAGCGGCAGGCGTCGTTCCCCACCTCGTTGCGCAGCTGGCGCAGCGTGACGAACTGCGCCTCGCGCTTGCCCATCGGGATCTTCTCGCTGCCGCGGAACAGGCTCACGAACTGGATGAGAGTCGCCTCGAGCACGTCCTTCGGTTGGCCCATGGCGATGAGACCGGCGCGCACCCGCGCCACGTAGCCGTGGTGATCGGCGCCGAGCACGTCGATCAGGCGCTGGAAGCCGCGCTCGCACTTGGCGAGGTGGTAGGCGATGTCGGAGGCGAAGTAGGTCTTCTGCCCGTTCTCGCGCACTACCACGCGGTCCTTCTCGTCGCCGAACTCCGTCGCCTTGAACCACAGCGCCCCGTCCCTGCGCTCGAGGCGCCCCTGGGCGTCAAGCACCGCCAGCGCGCGGTCGATCGCGCCGCTGTCGGCGACGCTGCGCTCGGAGGTCCAGTGATCGAAGCGCACGCCGAACTCGCCGAGGTCCTCGCGGATGTCGGCGAGCATCGCGCCCAAGGACAGGTTGAGCACGTGGCGGAAGCCGTCCGCGCCGATTAGCTCGCGCGCGCGGGCGATCAGGGCGTCGATGTAGGCCTCCTTGTCGCCCGCCGGGGCGTCCGCCGGCAGTCCCTCGAGCACCGCGGCCGCGGTGCGGCGCAGACCCTCGCCCGAGTCTGCCCGCAGTGCGAGCGCCAGGGGACGCACGTACTCGCCGCGGTAGCCGTTCTCCGGGAACGGCAGCACCTCGCCACACGCCTCGAGGTAGCGCACCCAGGTGCTCACCGCGAGGATGTCCATCTGGCGCCCGGCGTCGTTGATGTAGTACTCGCGCTGCACCGCGTAGCCGACGGCGGTGAGGATGTTGGCGAGTGTCGCGCCGTAGGCAGCCTGCCGGCCGTGGCCGACGTGCAAGGGACCGGTGGGATTGGCCGAAACGAACTCCACCAGCACGCGCTCGGCAGCCCCGCGGGTGCTCTCGCCGTAGGCGCCGCCGCGCTCGTGGACCGCCGCGAGCTCGCGTGCGTAGGCGGCCGGTGCCATGTGGAAGTTGATGAAGCCGGCGCCGGCAACTTCGGTGCGCGCCACCAGGGGGCTCGCGGGCAGGGCGGCGGCGATCGCGGCGGCGAGCTCGCGCGGGTTGCGGCGCGCGGCCTTCGCCAGGCGCAGCGCCACGTTGGTGGCGAACTCCCCGTGCTGCGCCTCGCGCGTGCGCTCGACGCTCACCGCGGCCTCATCGGCCATCTCCGGGAGCAGGTTTCCCGCGAGTTTCTGCAGGGCGGCGCGCAGCAGCTGCTCGAGTTCGGATTTCAAGGGATGGTGGCTTTGAGCTGGCAATCGGAGCGCGCGAGTTTACCCGAAGCGATCTGTCCTTGGCCGTCTTTGACCCCCGGCAACCCCTAGAATCACAGGCCCATGCAGCGTCGTAGATTCCTCGGGCAGGCCGGCGCCGTGCTGCTCCTGTCGCCGCTGCGGCGGCTGGCTGCGGCGCCCGAAATCCCCAGGGAAGTCGCGGGCATAACTCTGCCGCAGACGCCCCGCGCACTCAGGGCCTGCGCCTATGCCCGCGCGAGCTGCCCCCCATTTCTCTTCAACCACTGCATGCGCACCTACCTGTTCGGCGCCCTGACGCTCAGCGGGCAGGGGCGCGCGTTTGCTGCCGAGGACGCCTTCATCGCAAGCGCCCTGCATGACCTTGGACTGCTGCGGCAGTTCGAGTCCCCGCAAGGGTCTTTTGAGACCGATGGTGCCAACGCCGCCGAAGGCTGGGCGCTCGCTCAGGGGGCCAGCACCGCCCACGCCGCGCGCGTCTGGCACGCGGTGCAGATGCACGATGGGCCCTGGGCACTCACCCGCCGCCAGGGGGCCGAGGCGATGCTGGTGGCGCTCGGTGCCGGCACCGATGTTGACGGGCCACGGCCGGGTGAGCTCGCGGACGGTGCGATCGCGCAGGTACTCGAGGCCTTCCCGCGCCTGCAGTTCAAGCGCGAGTTCACGGCACTCCTGATCGGGCACTGCCAGCGCAAGCCCGATTCGCAGGCCGCGACGTGGCTCGAGGGCCTGTGCGGCGCCCACGCCCACGGGGCACGGCGGCCGCAGGCGGTGGAGGAGGCCATCGCGGCGGCGCCCTTCAGCGAGTAGCGCGTCAGAACAGCTCGAGCGGATCCACGTCGAGCGACCAGCGCACCGCGCGCGCGCTCTTGAGCTGCTCGACCTGCGGCAGCCAGGCGCCAAGGAAGCCGTGCAGCCTCCCGCGATCGGCGCTCTCGATGAGCAGCTGCGCGTGGTAGCGCCCGGCACGCTTGGCCATCGCCGCCGGCACGGGCCCGAGCAGGCGCACGCCATTGGGCGCAGCCCCGGCAACGCTGCGCGCCTCGCTCAGGAATGCCAGTGCCGCCTCGCGCGTCTTGGCCGAGTCACGCAGTGCTGCGAGGCGCGAGAAGGGCGGCCACGCAGCCTGCGCGCGCTCCTCGAGCGCGGTGGCGGCGAAGCCGTCGTAGCCATGCGCGAGCAGGCTCTGCAGCAGCGGATGGCCCGGGAACTCGGTCTGGATCAGCACCTCGCCGGGCCTCGCGCCGCGACCGGCCCTGCCGGCCACCTGCACGATGGTCTGCGCCAGGCGCTCGGGGGCGCGGAAGTCGGTGCTGAAGAGGCCCTGGTCCGCGTTCAGCACCACCACCAGGGTCACGTTCGGGAAGTCGTGGCCCTTGGTGACCATCTGGGTGCCCACGAGGATGCGGGCATGGCCTGCGGCCACGCGCTCCACCACAGCCTCCATGTCGCCGCGATGGCGCACGACGTCACGGTCGAGGCGCGCGATTTCGATCCCGGGAAAGATCCCCGCGAGCGCCTCTTCCACGCGCTCGGTGCCCTGGCCCACGGACTTCACCGCGAAGCCGCACACCGGGCAGCGCGCCGGCAGCGGCTGATCGGCGCCGCAGTGATGGCAGCGCAGCCGCCCCGAGGCCTGGTGCACGGTCAGGCGCGCATCGCACTCACTGCAGGGGGCGATCCAGCCGCACCCGGTGCACAGCAGCGTCGGCGCATAGCCACGCCGGTTGAGGAACACCAGCGCCTGGCCGTCTTCCTTCAGGTGGCGCTCCAGCGCGAGCACCGCCGGCGTTGCGATGCCTGACTTGACCGGGCTGGTGCGCAGGTCGACGAGGACCAGGCGCGGTGGCTGCGCCTGCGCGGTGCGCCGCTCGAGCCGCAGGCGCGTGTAGCGACCCGCGGCGACGTTCTGCAGCGTCTCGAGCGAGGGGGTTGCGGAGCCGAGTACCACCGGGACGCCGGCGTGGCGGGCGCGCACCACGGCGAGGTCGCGCGCCGAGTAGCGCAACGCACCCTCGTGCTGCTTGAAGGAAGCGTCGTGCTCCTCGTCGACGACGATCAGCCCCAAGTCCGGCACCGGGGCGAACACCGCCGAGCGCGTGCCGAGCACCACGCGCGCGCGCCCGCTGAAGGCCTCGCGCCAGGCGCGCAGGCGCTCCTGGTCGGTGAGCGCCGAGTGCAGCACCGCGAGCGGCGTGTCGAAGCGGGCGCGGAACTGTCCGACCAGCTGCGGCGTGAGCCCGATCTCGGGCACCAGCACCAGCGCGCGGCGGCCTGCGGCGAGCACCTGCTCGATGAGGCGCAGGTAGACTTCCGTCTTGCCGCTGCCGGTGATGCCGTGCAATACGAAGGCGCCGTAGCCCTCAAGCGCCGCCCCGATGGTGGCCACCGCGTGCGCCTGCTCGGGGTTGAGCTGCGGCGCACCGGTGTGCACGCTCGTCCCCGAGGCCTGCGTCGCGACGAGGGTCTCGGAGCTTGCGAGCCAGCCGCGCGCGAGCAGCGCCCGCGCAGCCGCGCGCCAGCCGGGAGACTGCGCATCCAGGGACTCCGCGGTCGCGCTGCCTTCCCTGACCAGCAGATCCAGGAGGGCCCGCTGCCGCGGGGCCCGCCGCGGCTCCCCCCGCGCGTGGCTCCCGGCCCCGGCGGCGCTCACCACCCACCGTTCCTCGAGCGCCTGCGCCGGGGCGCCCAGCCGCAGCGCCTTGGGGAGCGCGCCGGCCACTACTTCACCAATGGGATGGTGGTAGTACTCCGACGCCCAGGTGAGCAGTGCCAAGGCCGAGGGCTCGAGCACCGGATCCGCGTCGAGGACCTCCAGCACCGGCTTCAGGCGCCCGGGATCGATTTCGGAAGTGGCCGCGCTTGCCATAACCACCCCGATCAGGCGCTGGCGGCCGAAGGGCACCCGTACCCGCATGCCCGCCGACACGCCCCCGGGGGCGAGGACCGCCGGCGGCGGCAGGTAGTCGAACAGGCGCCGCAGCGGGGTATCGAGCGCCACGCGCAGCACTTGAGACTCAGAGCTCACGTTCAAGTTAAATCAGTTACTTAAGGGGTGAAAGGCCCGTCAACCAGGTCGGGCGCGCGCGCGTTATACGGGGCATGTCTGAGTTTGCTACGCTCGCGTCGCCTTATAGCATGCCGCCCGCATTACACGGCGACGTCGACTTGACCGATTCTTCTGCCCAGAGCCGCTCCCGAGCGCTGAACCAGTTCCTGGCCAGCGTTGAGCTGCGGGCTTTCAAGATCGCCCAGGCTGGCCTGCGGCACGAGGACGATGCCCTCGATGCCGTGCAGGACGCGATGCTGCAGCTCGCCCGCGCCTACGCCGACCGCCCCGCGGAGGAGTGGAAGCCGCTCTTCTACCGTATCCTCGAGAACCGCATCCGCGACATGCAGCGCCGCCGCACGGTGCGCGGCCGCGTGATCGCCTGGTTGCCGCACCGCGGCGAGGACGAGGAGGACGAGCCGGACCCGATCGCGCAGGCGCCGAGCCCGGAGCCGCAGCCGGTGAAGCGCCTGGAGCTGGATGAGGCCATGGGGGCGCTGGAAAAGGCCCTGGGGGAGCTGCCGCGCCGGCAGCAGCAGGCGTTCCTGCTGCGTACGCTCGAGGGCATGGACGTGGCCGAGACGGCCACGGCGATGGGCTGCTCGCAGGGCAGCGTCAAGACACATTACTTCCGCGCCGTGCAGGCACTGCGCGCGCAACTTGGAGAGTTCTACCTATGATCCCGGGCGAGGAACCAGTCACGGACTTCGAGCGCAATGCGCGCACGGTTCTGGAGGAGGGCGTGCTGCGCATCGATGCGCGCACTCGCTCGCGCCTGAACCAGGCGCGGCACGCGGCGCTCGAGGCCGCCGCAGCGCCGCGTCGCGGCTGGTGGCACAGCTTCACCCTGATGCCCGCAGCCGGCGCCGCGGCGGCCGCGCTGCTGGTGGCGGTGACACTGTGGCACCGGGAGCCCGCGGCTGAGCTGCCGGTGCTGGCGGCGCAGTCGGCGTCGGTCGAGGACATGGACCTGCTTACCGACAGCGAGGCCCTGGAACTGATGGAGGGTGGGGACGGCTCGTTCTACGAGTGGGCCGCAGCCCAGACTGAGAATGGCGCGAGCGACGGCTGATGCCCAGAATTCTGCCGGCCGCCACGGTGCTCGTCCTGTACGTGCTGCTGAGTCCCGCGGCGCGCGCGGACGATTCACCGCGCAAGGCCGAGGACCCGGATCCGAGCTTCCTGGAGTTTCTCGGTGGCGTGGACGGCCTGTCCGATGCCAACCCGGACTACCTTGCGCAGGCCACCGTCCCGCATCCGGCGCCGCCGAAGCCCGCGCCGCCGCCGCCCCCACCACCGCCACCGAGCGGGGCGAAGAACAATGAATAACACGCGACGCCTGACGATCCTCGCAGCGCTGCTTCTGGCGAGCGCCCCACTGCTGGCTCAGGAGCCCGCGGCGCCCCCGGCCGCTGTGGCCCCGAGTGCCCCGGTCAGCTGGGAGAGCCTCTCGCCGCAGCAGCAGAAGCTCCTCGGCAGCCGCTTTGGCAGCCAGTGGAATACGCTGCCGCCGGAGCGCCAGCAGGCGCTCGCGCGCGGCTCGCAGCGCTGGCTCGGCATGAGCCCGGAACAGAAGACCCAGGCGCGTGAGCGCTTCACGCACTGGAACTCGCTCCCGCCCGAGCAGCGCCAGGCGCTGCGGCAGCGCTGGCAGCAGTTCCAGGCACTGCCACCGCAGCAGCGCGCGTTCGTGCGCCAGAACTTTCACCGATTCCAGCAGCTGCCACCCGCGCGCCGCCAGATGCTCATGCAGCGCTGGCGCAACGCCACGCCCGAGCAGCGCAAGGAAATGGTGGAGCGTGCCCGGGCGCACGCGGAGGGCAGGGCGCCCGCCGCGCACGGGCCGCCGCCGCACCACTAGAAAAGCGGCGCTACTTCGTGGGTGCTGCCGGGCGCAGGCGCGCCGGGATCGGCACGTTGCACACGTCGATGCGTCCTGCGGGAACCTTGAACCACTCCTCCAGGCGGTTGCGGCGCGCCGCAACGTAGGCCTGGAAGGTCGGGGTGTCGGTGCGCAGCACCTGCAGCGCCGTGCGCTGCGCGGGCGGCACCTCGCTCTCCAGCTGCACCGAGCGGATCGGCACCCGCTCTTCCGGGTGCTCGTAGAAGCCGAGCGCGCCGCTGCCGCGCGGCATCACCGACAGGTACTCCATGCCGCGCAGCACGCGCCCCACCAGGGTGATGTTGCGGTCCAGGTGCCGCGGCGCCTGCCCGATCACGACGTACAGTTCCATGCCGCTGCCGGAGTCGACGTCATTGTCGCGCCCCGCTCCGACCATGCCGTAGCAGTGCAGCGCCCAGGCGCGCCCGGTGGCAGGATCCGCCGCCGCGGGAAAGCCGGCGACGAAGCCGACCTGCGGGGCATAGGTGTCGGGGTCGGGCAAGCGCGTGAAGGGGGCGAGTCCGCGCAGCGGGCGCTCGAACTCGGCCGCGAGCGTGCGCTGCGCATCGCCGAGCGGCTTCTTGCTCTCGGCGTCGCCCCACTGCACCACGTAGTTGTCCTGGGCGCGCGTGATGCTCAGTCCGTCGAAGAAGTGTGCGCGCGCGAGGGCTGCAATGTTGGCCGCATGGTGCGGCGCGAACTCTGGCGCAAGCTCGATGATCACGCGCCCGGCCGGCAGCTCCATATAAAGAGTGTTCGCCGGGTCCGGGGTGCGCCAGTCGGAAGGGGCCGATGCCGCCAGCACCTCGGCACTCGTGAGCGGCTTCCTCGCGGCAACGTCCGCCGCGGGCGCGGGGTGAGCCCAGGCACTGAACAGCGCCAGTGCGAGGGGTAGGGTGAGGATGGTGACGGGTCGCGTCATTTGTCGTGTTCGTCGGCGTGGAACAGATGGAGCATGCGGTGCAGGAGCGGGGCGAGGATCACGCTCGCGGACACGATGAACACCAGCCCCGCATAGAGCGCGTACCAGCCGGCGAAGAGCTTGCCGGCGTTGCTGGTGGGATTGTTCACCGGGCCCATGCCGCCGAGCAGCATGCAGGCGTTCTCGAAGGCGTCATGCCACTCCAGGTGCTCGAAGTACTCGTAGCCGAGCATGCCGATGAGGAGCGATGCCGCCAGCAGGATCAGTGCGAGCGCGAAGTGGCGCGCCAGTCGCTGGTAGAACTGCCGCCGCGGCAGCGGTGGCTCCCCGCTGCGCTCGTAGAGGAAGGGGACCGGTGCGGGCTTCTTGGAGGCGGGGCTCATGAGGTCACGCGCGTGAAGCCATCCGCGCTCCACTCCTCGCTGCCGACGCCGTGGTGCACGAAGAACAGGCCCGCCGGGTCGTACTGCTTCTTGATCGCGCGCAAGCGCGGATAGTGGCCGCCGAAGTAGGCCTGCTGCCAGTGCTCGTTGAAGAAGTTGCTCTCCGAGAGGTACGAGCCAGGCTCCGGCGCGACCTTCTTGAGCTCCAGCGTTGCCGCGTCGATGGCGCGGGCGTCGCGGTGCGCAGCGGCGAGATCCAGCGGCGCACGCTTCATGCCCGGATAGGCGGGCGCCTCGCCATCGGCGATGAGGGCGAGACAGAAGGCCTGCGTGACTGCGGGGTTCATGGCGGTGTCCACCGAGGCTGCTATCGCTGCGGGGGGAGCGAAGGCGAGTCCCTTGTTGATGTGCAGTTCGACGTCCTTGTGGCGGCTGGCGGCGAACAGCGCGGCGCTGAGGCGCGGCTGCTGCGTCTCCCCGAGCAGGCTCGCCGGCAGCCACAGTGACTCATAGCCGTGGAGGTAGGCGCCGACCTGGTCCTGGTCGCCTTCCCACCAGCCGTGGTGCGGGGAGGCCCCCGGGCGCTTGTCCGGGATCATGGAGTGATTGCCCTGCACTTCCCACCAGCTCTGCGCCCTATGGCCGCCGGCACCGAGTTCCTCGGTGACCGAGTACTCCTGCGCGCCCTTGACCCACTCGAAGAACGGCTGCCACACGCTGCGCGCCTGCTCGCCGGAGAGGCCCTGCTGCACCATCGAGATCTTCAGCGAGTTGTCCGCACGCACGGCCACCTGCTCGCCCCAGTGCGGGTTGGCGAGGGCGGTTGCGTAGAAGGCGAGGAAGCGCGCGATGAGGCGCCGGAACGCCTCATCGGAAGCTGCCTTGATCGTGCCCCAGGCAGCGCCGAAGGACTCGGGCAGCTCGTGCGTGCGCAGCGTGAGGCGCGTGACCACGCCGAAGGTCCCGCCACCGCCACCCTTCAGGGCCCAGAAAAGATCAGGGTTGGTGCAGGCGTTGGCGATGCGCACCTCACCGTCCGCGGTGACCACCTGCGCCTCGAGTAGTCCCGCGGCCGCGTTGCCGAAGCCCTTGGAGAAGCTGCCAAACCCGCCGCTCTGGATGAGGCCCGCAACTCCGACGGTGGTACAGCCGCCGCCCTGCACGTAGCGCCCCGCCTGGGTGGTGACGGCCGTATAGACGTCGATCCACATGCAACCCGCGCCGACGCTCACCGCAGCGGCCGGTGCGAGGCGGCCGGCGCCGCCCTGCGGCACGAAGTCCGCATGCAGTGCGATCTCGTTCAGGCTGCGCGTCCAGATGAGGAGCGAATCGGGCGCGTTGGAGGTGCCGAGGTAGCTGTGTGCACCACCCTTCACCACGAGGCGCAGGTTGTGGACGCGCGCGAAGTTCACCGCGGCGGCGACGTCGGCGGCGTGCCGTGCCCTGACTGCGTAGGCGCTCGGTGCCGGCGTCCAGGCGTCCAGCCAGCCGGACACCTGGGTGCCGCCGGGCTGGTCGCCGATGAAGAGGGGGTTGCGGATGTTGCGGTAGACATCGGCGCAGGCGGCGCCCCCGGGAGCAGCGCCGCAGGGCGCAAACAGGGCCTGGACCCCGATGAGGCTGCCACCCACGGCCGCCTTGAGCTGCTGCCACTCGCCAGCGGCAGGCCAGGCGGGGTCACCCGGGCGCACGCGCCGCTTCTGGGGAGCCTGCGCCGCGGGCGTGAGCTGCGGGCACAGTGCTGCCAGTGGCAGTAACGCGGCATTCCTGAGGAGAGTTCTGCGTCGCATGGCGTTACCCCCGGCGCGGACCGTGGCCTTCAGCCGGCTGCCTTGACTGCCTGTATCAGTTCGGAGGCAGCCTTCTGCGCATCGCCGTACAACATGCGTGTGTTGTCCAGGTAGAAGAGTGCGTTCTCGATGCCGGAGAAGCCGGCACCCTTGCCGCGCTTGATAACGATGACGTTCTTGGCCTTGTCGGCATTGAGGATCGGCATGCCGTAGATCGGGCTCGACTTGTCGGTGCGTGCCACCGGGTTGACGACGTCATTGGCGCCGATGATGAGCGCCACGTCCGCCGTCTCGAATTCCGCGTTGATCTCATCGAGGTCGGAGATCAGGTCGTAGGGCACGCCCGCCTCGGCGAGCAGCACGTTCATGTGGCCGGGCATGCGCCCGGCCACCGGGTGGATGGCGAACTTCACCGTCACGCCGCGATCGATGAGCAGCTGGCACAGCTCCCAGATCTTGTGCTGCGCCTGCGCGACCGCCATGCCGTAGCCGGGCACGATGATCACCTTCTGGCCGAAGGCCATCATGACGCCGGCATCCGAGGCCTCGATCGGCTTCAGGCTCCCTGTGACTTCCCCGGTGGCCGCAGTGCCGGTGTCGCCGAAGCCCGAGAACAGCACGTTGCCGAGGGAGCGGTTCATGGCCCTCGCCATGAGCTGCGTGAGGAGCGTTCCGGCCGAGCCCACCACGGTGCCGGCGATGATCATCGCGGCGTTGTTGAGCACGAAGCCCTCGAACGCCACCGCAAGCCCGGTGAGTGCGTTGTAGAGGGAGATGACGACCGGCATGTCGGCGCCGCCGATCGGCAGCGTCATCGTGAGCCCGAGGATGAGCGCCACCACAAACAGCGCCGTCACCACGAGCGGGGAGGCGTTGAGCTGGGCGGCGATCAGGATGCCGAGCACCAGGGCACCCAGGAGCAGCAGCAGATTCAGGACCTGCTGGCCGCTGAAACGGAAGCTGCGGCTGATGAGGCCCTGCAGCTTGCCGAAGGCGATCGCACTGCCGCTGAAGGAGATCGCACCGATGAGTCCGCCGGCTACCGCAAGGGAGCTCGTGGCGTAGCCGGACGCCTCGCCGCGGTAGAGTTCCACCGCGGCGATCGCCGCGGCCGCCCCGCCCCCCATGCCGTTGTAGAGCGCGATCATCTGCGGCATGTCGGTCATGGCGACCCGCTTGCCGCTCCACCAGGCGAGTCCCGCGCCCACGAACATCGCCGGCAGGATGAGCTCGTAGTTGGTCATGCCGGGGTAGAGGAAGGTGACGAGCGTCGCCACCGCCATGCCCGCGCCCGCCCAGAGGATGCCGCTCTTGGCGTTCACCGGGGAGCTCATGCGCTTGAGGCCGATGATGAAGAGCAGCGCGGTGACGAAATAGCTCGCCTGGATCAGCAGCTCGCGCGAGGCCCAGGCCGGCATCAGTGGCCGCTCCCGGCAGACGGCTTGCGGGTGCCGCTCGCCTTGAACATCGCGAGCATGCGCTCGGTGACCACGTAGCCGCCTACCGCGTTGCCGGCGGCGAGCAGCACGCCGACGACGCCGATCACCTTCTCGAGCGTGGTGTGGGCGCCCCCGAGGGCCACCATGGCCCCGACCAGCACGATGCCGTGCACGAAGTTGGACCCCGACATGAGGGGCGTGTGCAGGATCACCGGCACGCGCGAGATGACCTCGTAGCCGGTGAAGGCGGCGAGCATGAAGATGTAGAGCGCGATGATCCCGGTCATGATCCTGATCCCTCCAGCGCCTGCTGGGTCGGCCCGTGCTTGATCACGCCGCCGGCCGTCAGGCACGACTGCGCGAATACCTCATCATTCCAGTCGATCGCGAGCTCGCCCCTGGCAAGCGCCGGCTTCAGGAAATTGAACAGGTTGCGCGAATACATCTCGCTGGCGTTGTACGCAAGCTGCGCCGGCAGGTTCACCGGACCTACGATCTTCACGCCCTGGTGATCGATGACCTCGCCGGCGCGTGTGAGCTCGCAGTTGCCCCCGGACTCGGCGGCGATGTCGACCAGCACCGCCCCCGGGCGCATGCGCTCCACGGCGGCGCGCGAGATGATGCGCGGCGCGGTGCGCCCCGGGACCGAAGCGGTGCTGACCACGGCATCCGCGGCGGCGATGCGTGCATCGAGCACCTCCTGCTGCTTCGCCTTCTCCTCGGCGGTGAGCTCGCGCGCGTAGCCGCCGGCGCCGTCGGCGCTGACTCCGGTCTCGACGAATTTGGCGCCGAGGGACTTCACCTGCTCGCGCGTCGCGCTGCGCACGTCGTAGGCCTCCACCACGGCGCCGAGGCGCTTGGCGGTGGCGATCGCCTGCAGGCCGGCGACCCCGGCGCCGATGATGAGCACCTGCGCCGGGCGGATGGTGCCGGCGGCGGTGGTGAGCATCGGCAGGAACTTCTGCAGCTGGCTGGCGGCGATCAGCACCGCCTTGTAGCCGGCGATGGCTGCCTGCGAGGACAGCGCATCCATCGACTGGGCACGAGATATGCGGGGCACCAGTTCCATGGCGAAACTCGTGACGCCGCGCGACTTCAGCGCGGTGACCTCGGCGCGCCGGGCGTGCGGCTGCATGAAGCCGATGACGACCGCGGTGGGCTTGAGGGCGGCGATCTGCTCGACGGTGAGGGGCTGCACCGTGAGCACCACGTCACTCTCGGCGAGCACCTGCGCGGGCGTGTCCGCCCACGTGACACTCTTATAAAGGGTGTCCGGGAACCCGGCCCGTTCGCCGGCGCCGCGCTCCATGAGCACGCGCACGCCCTCCTTGTGCAGCTTCTCGGCCACCTCGGGGACGAGGCTGACGCGCGCCTCTTGCGGTGCGCTCTCGCGAAGCGCGCCAATTGTGACTGGCATTCACGGCCTCTCGCGGCGCGTGGCCCCCTGGCCACGTCGTTAAAAATCTGTAATCGAATTAATATCTTGCGCTGTTGAATTCTTGCACAAAAGTGCCGTATCTTACAGGCCGCCATGCTGGGCATCGATCTTGAGCGCGCCGACCGCGGTCCTCTCCAGGACCTCGCCGTCGTTGTGTCTCCCGCCGCGCGTGGCCTGTCGCAGATGGTGCTGCGCACTGACATCGCCGGCATGCCGCTCGAGTGGATCGACTACAAGGAAGCGGCGCGACTGTACCATCAGGAGCAGGTCGCTTACACGTGCGGCTCGCTCTTGTACGAGCTCTATGGCGGCGTCAACGCGCGCACCGGCCGTCGCACCGTACTCGAGGTCAACTCCATCGTTGCCACCGTCGGTCACACGGGCAACCCGGGCAACACGCGGCACGACTACGTGCCGCCGCTGAACAACCAGACGCTGTTCCGGCGCGATGCCTACCTGTGCATGTACTGCGCGCAGCGCTTTCCCTCGCGCGAGCTGTCGCGCGACCACATCCGCCCCTTCAGCCAGGGGGGCGTGGACATCTGGATGAACGTGGTCACGGCCTGCCGTCGCTGCAACAACCAGAAGGCCTCGCGTACCCCGGAGCAGGCGAAGATGCAGCTGATCGCGGTGCCCTTCACACCCACCTACGCCGAGTACATCTTCCTCAAGGGACGGCGCGTGCTCGCTGACCAGATGGAATACCTGCTGGCCCATTTTCCGCGCTCAAGCCCGCTGCACGACCGCATCCAGCGCTGGCTCGCCTGACGGCTCCGCCGCGCGCCCGCGCGTGACGCTGGCGGCCCGCGCTGCTAAGGTGGCGCGGGTCCGCAACCCGCCAGCACGTTCGCCCAAGCACCTTGATCTTCCTCATCGACGCCTCGGTCTACGTCTTCCGTGCCTACCACTCGGTGCTGCCGGACATGCGCGACCGCGATGGCAACCCCATGCACGCCGTGTTTGGCTTCGCGCGCTTCATCGGTGACCTGATCGAGCGCGTGCGGCCGCGCTACATTGCGGTGGCCTTCGACCAGCGCCGCGACAACTCCTACCGCAACCGCATCTACCCGGCCTACAAGGCCAACCGCGAACGCGCGCCGGCGGACCTGGTGCTGCAGTTCGAGCGCTGCCGCGAGCTGTGCCGGCATCTTGGCCTCTCGGTGTTCGTCGACCCGGAGTACGAGGCTGACGACCTCATCGGCTCCCTGGGCGCCCTCATGCGCGATGAGGGCGTGCGCTCGGCCTACATCACCCGCGACAAGGACCTGGCGCAGCTGATGCGCGACGGTGACCTGTTCTGGGACTTCGGTGCCCGCGAGCAGTTCGGCTATCACGACATCGAGCGCCACTTCGGCGTGCTGCCGGAGCGCTTCGCGGACTACCTCGCGCTCACCGGCGATGACGTCGACAACATACCCGGCGTGCCGGGCATCGGGCACCGCACCGCAGCGTCCCTCATGAAGGCGTTCGGCTCGCTGGATGAGATGTACGAGGACCTCGGGCGCGTGGCGCAGCTGAAATTGCGCGGCGCCGCTACCCTGGCGCAGAAGCTGACCGAGCACCGCGACGCGGTGTTCCTCAGCCGCCGCCTGACGCGCATTGCCTGCGACCTGAAGCTCGGCACCGGCGTCGAGGGGCTCAGGCGGCGCGTCCCGGACATGCCGGCGCTCGCGGACATGTACGACCGGCTCGGATTCGGGCCATTCCTGCGCCGCCAGGGCGAGCGCCTGGCGCAGCTGCCGGCCGCGTAAGGATGGGCTGGCTCGGCAAGCTGCGCCGCGACGGCACGCCCGAGGAGCGCGCGCTGATCATCGCGCGCATCGCCACCATCGTGCTGGCAGTGTTCGGGGTGGGCTTCGCGGCGGGAGCCGCGCAGGTGTACCGGGCGCTGCGCTCGGGCCAGGCCTGGAGCAACTACCGCGGCGAGCTCGTTACGCACTCGGACATGATGCACACCTTCATGTTCCTCGTCGTCGCCGCGGCGCTGTGCATCCTGCTGGCGCTGCGCTTCCGGCGCTTCGTGCGCCGCGGGCGCTGAATGACTCAACATCGGGGGCACGCATGACCTACCAGTTCTCCGGCGGCCTCGTCCTGAGCCTCATCGCACTCACCGTGCTGGTCGCCCTGCCGATGAAAGTCGGCGCGCACCTGGTGCATGCCAAGTACACCGGCCTCATCCGCTGCGGCTTCGCCGCCTTTGTCGGGCTCCTGGGCGGGCTGCTGGCCTCGGTCTTCTTCGGCGGCCTGATCGGCGGCTTCCTCGCCTGCGCACTTGGCTACGTGCTCGCCATCCGCGCCATGCTAGGTACCACCTTCCTCGGTGCCATCGGCATGACCCTGATCGCCATGCTGGTCTCGGCCTGCGGTTTTTGGGTGCTCGCGCATGTGGGCTGGCTCATCCCCACTGCGGCGACGCCCGCCGTCGCCGTGTGAAGGCATCGGCACGCAAGCCCTGACTTCTCTCTTGGTGCATGGACCTCGCCGCCATCGCCCGTGAGCTTGGGGCCCTGACCGGCCTCGGCGTCGCGCCGCAGCCGCAGGCGCGGCTGAAGAGCGGCAGCATCAGCCACTGCTACGCCTGGGGGGCGGGCACGCAGCGCATCTTCGTGAAGCTCACGGCGCCTGCAGGACTCGCTTTCCTGGCGGCCGAAGCGCAGGGGCTGGCCGAACTCTCGGCCGCGCAGGCGCTGAAGGTGCCGCGGGTACTCGCGTGCGGCTCGACCGCCGACGCCGCGTTCCTTGCGCTGGAGTGGATCGAGGCGGTCTCCCCGGATGCGCGCTGCGAGTCGCGCCTCGGGGCCGGACTTGCGCAGCTGCACCGGCACCGGGCGGCACGCTGCGGCTACCAGCACGACAACTTCATCGGCGCGACGCCCCAGGGCAATGCCTGGATGCAGGACTGGGCCGCCTTCTTTTGCGAGCGGCGGCTGCGCCCGCAGCTCGCGCTCGCCGTGCGGCGCGGCTTTGCGGCCGAGGTGCGCTGCGGGGAGCACCTGCTCGAGGCGGTGCCCGCGTTGCTTGCCGGGCGCGATGTGCCGGCGAGTCTGCTGCACGGGGACCTGTGGGGCGGCAACTGGCTGGCCAGCGTGGGCGGTGAGCCGGTGCTGATCGACCCGGCCGTGTACTACGGCGACCGCGAGGCGGACCTCGCCATGACGGCGCTCTTCGGCGGCTTCGGCGCGGCCTTCTACCGCGCTTACGAGGCGGTTGCCCCGCGTGCCCCCGGCTGGCAGGTCCGCGCGGAGCTGTACAACCTCTACCACGTGCTCAACCACGCCAATCTGTTCGGTGGCGGCTACGCCCAGGAGGCGCGGGCCCTGATCGAGCGACTGCTGGCCGAGGCGCGGGGCTGACGGGGCCACCCGGGCACGATTCGGCTATGCTTTCACGCTCCGCAGCCGGTGTACGTGCAGCCTCAGCGCGAGGAGAACATGGCCAACAAGAACATCCAGTCGATCCTGCAGGAAGATCGCTCCTTCGCCCCTGACGCTGCCTTCACGGCGCGCGCGCGCATCAAGTCTGCCGACCTCGAAAGCCTGCGCCGGCGTGCCCGCGAGGACTACATCGGTTTCTGGGCCGAGCTCGCGCAGGCCGAGCTCAAGTGGCGGGTGCCCTTCACGCAGGTGCTCGATGACAGCCACGCCCCGAACTTCCGCTGGTTCAGCGACGGGGCGCTGAACGCCTCCTACAACTGTCTCGACGTGCACTTGGAGGAGCGCGGCCACAAGACCGCCGTCATCTTCGAGGGCGAGCCGGGCGACGTGCGGCGCCTGAGCTACCGGGAACTGCATGCGCAGGTGTGCCGTCTGGCCAATGTCCTCAAGGCGCAGGGCATCAGGCGCGGCGACCGCGTCATCATCTACCTGCCACTCGTGCCCGAGGCGCTCATCGCCATGCACGCGTGCAACCGCATCGGTGCCATTCACTCGGTGGTGTTCGGCGGCTTTTCCGCCGTCGCGCTGAAGGACCGCATCGAGGACACGCAGGCGCGGCTCGTCATCACCGCCGACGGCGGCTGGCGCGGCGGCCAGGTGATTGAATTGAAAGCCGCTGCCGACAAAGCGCTCGCCGGGGGCTGCGCCAGCGTCGAGCGCGTGATCGTGCTCAAGCGCACCGGCCGGAGCGTGCCGATGATCTCGGGGCGCGACCTGTGGTGGCACGAGCTCACCGAGGCAGAGTCCCCGGTGTGCGAGCCTGAGTGGGTGGACGCGGAGCATCCGCTGTTCCTGCTCTACACTTCCGGCTCCACCGGCAAGCCTAAGGGTATCCAGCACAGCACCGGCGGCTACCTGCTGCAGTCCAAGGTGACGACGCAGTGGATCTTCGACTTGCGCGACGAGGACGTGTTCTGGTGCACCGCCGATGTCGGCTGGGTCACCGGCCACAGCTACGTCGCTTACGGCCCGCTCGCCGCCGGCGCCACCGTGCTCCTCTATGAAGGGGCGCCGACGTTCCCCGACGGCGGGCGCTTCTGGAAGAACTGCGAGAGCCACGGCGTGACGGTCTTCTATACCGCGCCCACCGCCATCCGTGCGCTGATGAAGCTCGGCGATGACGTGCCGGCCCGCTACGACCTCTCGCGGCTGCGCCTGCTGGGCAGCGTCGGGGAGCCGATCAACCCCGAGGCCTGGATCTGGTACCAGCGCGTGATCGGTGCGGGACGCTGCCCGATCGTCGATACCTGGTGGCAGACCGAGACCGGCGCGATCCTCATCTCCCCGCTCCCGGGCGTGACCGCCACCAAGCCCGGCTCCTGCACGCAGCCGCTGCCGGGCATCGAGGCCGACATCGTCGATGACCACGGCGCGAGCGTGAAACGGCCCGACGCCGGCGGTTACCTTGTCATCCGCCGGCCCTGGCCTGCGATGCTGCGCACCATCTGGGGCGACAACGAGCGCTACCTCGAGACCTACTGGGCGAAGTTCGACCGGCGATTCTACGTCGCCGGCGACAGTGCGCACCGCGATAAGGACGGCTACTTCTGGATCATGGGGCGCATCGATGACGTGCTGAACGTCGCCGGCCACCGTCTGGGAACCATGGAGGTCGAGTCGGCGCTGGTATCGCACCCGAAGGTCGCGGAGGCAGCCGTCGTCGGCAAGCCCCACGAGATCAAGGGCGAGGCGGTGTTCGCGTTCGTCGTGCTGCGCGGCGCACGCCCCACCGGGGACACGGGCGCGCTGGTGAAGGAACTGCGCGACTGGGTCGCCGAGCAGGTGGGCGCCATCGCCAAGCCTGACGAGATCCGCTTCGCCGATAACCTGCCCAAGACGCGCTCCGGCAAGATCATGCGGCGCCTGCTGAAGTCCGTGGCGCGCGGCGAGGAGATCACCCAGGACGTCTCGACGCTCGAGAATCCTGCCATCCTCGAGCAGCTGCGCGGCGGCGAGACGCCCCGGGCGCAGGCGACTAAGAAGCCGCCGCGCAAGGCTGCGGCGAAACCCAAGCGCCGCCCGGCACGCCAAGCCGCGACGAAGGTGCGACGCAAGAAGGCCGCGGCCGGGAAGCCGCGTCCGAAGGTGAAGCCCGCAAAGGTGCGTCGCGCCGCCGCGCGCCGCAAGATGCGCGGCAAGATGGCCCGCAAGGTCACCCGGCGCGCGGTGCGCAAGGTCGCCCGCCGTCCCGCGAAGCATCGCTGAACTAGGGCGCGGTCCCCGCGGATTGCGTCAGCGCCCATATGAGGAGGCGCTGCTCGAGGCGCTGGCGTGCACCGCTCGGACTGGCGAGCCCCATGCGCTTGAGCGCGGCCGCGTGTCGCACCCCATCGCTGCCGCGGAAAATCGCCTTGGCGGCGGTGCGCAGCCGCGCGAGCGGCGTGCCGCTATGAGCCTGCAGGTGCTTCAGGGCCCGGGCGAGTGCGATCTCCTCGCCGCTGAGGTCGGTGCCGAAGGGATATTCGCTGAAGAACCCCCCGCTGCGCGCCTCCGCGAGCGCTTGCTCGATGCGTCCCGGTAGGTTGTCGCGGAAGGCCGCGGGGATCTGGTAGCCGGCTTCGATCTTGCCGGCCGCGCGCGCCTGTGCCAGGAGCTCTTCCTGGAAGCGCGAGTCCGCGACGTTGAGGAGCGCGGCGATCACCTCCGAGTCGGTGCGCGAGCGCAGGTCGGCGATGCCGTACTCGGTGACGACGATGTCGCGCAGGTGGCGCGGGATGGTCTCGTGGGCATAGCGCCACACGATGTTGGAGCTCAGGCGGCCGCGGTGGCGACGCGTGGCGCGCAGGCACAGGATGGAGCGCGCTCCGGGGAGCGCGTGCGCCATGGCGACGAAGTTGTACTGGCCACCGACGCCCGAGACCACCTGGCCGCTCTCGAGCTGATCGGACACCGCAGCTCCGAGCAGCGTCACCATCATGGTGGTGTTGATGCAGCGTGCGTCGCGGCGCTGCAGGATGCGCAGCTCCTGATCCGATCCATAGAGCTGGTTGACGAAGCCGACTCCGCGCATGCTGAACTGGGCGCGCTCGGCCTCCGGCATCTCGCGCAGGGCGGCGTAAAAGCCGCGCGGCCCGATGAAGAACCCGGCGTGCAGCACCTGGCCGTTGCGCAGCTCGCGCCCGAGACACTCCTCGGCGAGGCGCGCGCGGCTCGCGGCGTCCCCGAGGTCCGCCGCGATCCAGCTGCCACCCCGCGCACGCACGCGCCCGGCGCCGAACTCCACGTCCTCGCGGAACACACCGTGATGCCTGAGAGCCGCGAACTCGGCGGCATTCAGGCGCGGGCCCACACCCGCATCGCGCAGCGCCCCGAGAATGCCGGCATCAAAGCGCTCGGGTTGCCCTTGCGCGAGCAGCCGCTCGAGTGCCAGGCAGTCATAGGCGCGGCGGCGCAGGATGCCCGCGCGGTAGAGCTCCAGGAGCTGGTCGACGAACATCTCGGTCGCCGCGAACAGACCGCTGGTGAAGGCGTCGATGCCGCCACTGGAGGCCACCGCCGGCGTCGCTTCCCCGGTGCCGAGGCCGGCGAGTGCGCTGCGCCACAGCGCACCCTTCTGGTGGCGCAGCAGCAGCGCGTAGATGAGCGCATCGCCGAGCTCGCCGATGCCGACCTGCAGCGTGCCGCCGTCGCGCACCAGGGCGCTGGCGTGCAGCCCGATGGCGTGTTCGGCACTGCCCAGTGCCGGGTTGGGAGGCGCGAACAGATCGTAGTCGTAGCGCGGCTCATCGAGCAGGTAGTCGAAGAGCCCCGCCTCGACCTGGGCAGCTCCGGCCATGAACGGCATCTGCGCATGCGTCTCGCCCACCATGACGACGTCGCGGCCACCTTCGCGGGCCGCGGCGAGGGCGGGCAGCAGATCGAGGGTCACGTCGGGGTTGGAACCGAGGCTGATCTCCCGCTCACCGCTCAGCGTGCGCTGCGCCACCAGGTGGGCGATGACGTTGACGCCGCGCGCCATGACGTCACGTGCCACATGGGTGTAGTTGGCGCTGAGGTAATTCCGCTGCGCGTGCCGCGAATGCAGAAGCGCCCCGGGTACGAGAAAAAACTCGATCACCCGCACGTTGGGTGGCAGCGCATCGTCCCTGACCGCGCGGGCGTACTCAGGCTCGACGTAGCTGCCGAAGATACGCTCCACCAGCGGGCCGACCAGGCGCTGCTCGAGACCCGTTGCGGCTGCTGGCTTCAGCAGCGACAGGGCCGTGACAATCGTGAGGTCGATCTCAGCGTCGCGCTGCGCGCGACGGTAGAACTCGTTCGCTAGCGCAGTCGGCTTGCCGATGCCGAGAGGCAGCGCCAGCACGATGCGCTTGCCGACACGGCGCAGCACCGCATCGACGCAGTTGCCGACGTCGTCGAGTATTTCAGGCATGCAGCTTGTGGCATGCTCCCCGAAGCAGGCCGCGCCCGTCAACCGCAGCTCCTGCAGGGGGACAGCGACATGACATCAAACTCCGGTGCACTGGATCCGCAAACCGTGCTAGCAAGCTCGCAAACCAGTTACCCGGAGCCGTACCGCACCCAGGTTCTGCCGCGCGAGGTGCGCGCCCTGGGGGACGCGCTCGGCCTGACGCGGATCGGCGTGAATCTGGTGCGCATACTTCCAGGCAAGGCGTCCTCGATGCGCCACTGGCACACTCACGAGGACGAATTCGTGTACGTGCTCGAGGGCGAGCTGGTGCTGCGCACCGAGGGCGGCGAACAATTGCTGCGCGCCGGCATGTGCGCCGGCTTTCCGGCCGCCGCTCGCGACGGCCACCACCTCATTAACCGCAGCGCGGCGCCCGCAACCTACCTCGTCGTGAGCAACCGCGATCCTGAGGACACCGCGCATTACCCGGATCCGGACGTCGATCTCATGTGGAGCCCGCCGCAGGCGCGCGGGCGCATGACACGCCGCGACGGCACGCCCTGCTGAGACTATTGCTATCCTTCCTGTCATGGCCTTTCCCTTCTCAGCGATCGTCGGACAGGATGAAACCAGGCTCGCGCTGCTGGTGGCGGCGGTCGATCCGGGGATCGGCGGGGTGCTGCTGTTCGGCGACCGTGGTACCGGCAAGTCCACCGCCGTGCGCGCGCTCGCGCAACTGCTGCCGCCCATGCGCGCGGTGGCCAAGTGCCGCTACGGGTGCGATGCGAAGGACACCGGCCGGCTGTGTGAGGATTGCCGGGCGAGGCGGCGCAAAGGGGCGCTGCGCAGCGTACAGGTCCCGGTTCCCGTGGTGGATCTGCCCCTGGGTGCCACGGAGGACCGCATCGTCGGGGCGCTCGATCTGGAACGCGCCCTGGCCGGTGGCAAGAAGGTGTTCGAACCCGGCCTGCTGGCGCGCGCCAACCGCGGCTTCCTGTACGTCGACGAGGTCAACCTGCTCGAGGACCATCTCGTCGACCTGCTGCTCGATGTCGCGGCCTCAGGTGAAAACATAGTCGAGCGCGAAGGCCTGAGCGTGCGCCATCCGGCGCGCTTCGTGCTCATCGGCAGCGGCAACCCCGAAGAGGGCGAGCTGCGGCCGCAGCTGCTGGACCGCTTCGGACTCTCGGTGGAGATCCGTACGCCCGAGGATCTGCCGACACGGGTGGAGGTGGTAAGGCGGCGCGATGAATTCGAGCGCGCACCACGTGAGTTTCAGGCGAAGTGGGCCGCCGAGGAGGCGCGCCTGCGCGAGCAACTCGCCGCCGCACACGCGGCGCTCGCACAGGTGAGCGTTCCGCAGTCGGTACTCGAGGCCGCCGCCCGGCTGTGCATGCATCTGGGGACTGACGGGCTGCGCGGCGAGCTGACGCTGGTGCGCGTCGCGCGGGCGCTTGCGGCGCTTGAGGGCACGCGCGCGGTCGATAACTCTCACCTGCGGCGCATGGCGGCCCCGGCGTTGCGCCACCGCCTGCGGCGCAATCCCCTGGAGGAGGCCGGCTCGGGCACCCGCATCGAGCGGGCGCTGCTGGAACTGTTCGGCCCCTGACGTGGCTGCCGTGACCGCCGCTGCCGACGAGGACGCCCGGCGCTGGCACGAGGCGTGTGTCGCGGCAGCGCTGTTCGCGCTCGACCCGGCCGGCACCGGCGTGGTACTGCGCGCCGGCGCGGGTCCGGCGCGCGACGCCTGGCTCCTGCTCACCGAGTCGCTGCTGCCGGGCGGTGCGCCGCGACGCCGCATTCCTCTGCACGTCACGGACAGCCGCCTGCTCGGCGGCCTGGACCTCGCCGCGACGCTGCGCGCCGGGCGCCCCATCGCCGAGCGCGGCATCCTCGCCAGTGCGGATGGCGGCGTGGTGCTGCTGGCCATGGCAGAGCGGCTTTCCGCCGCCGCCGCCGCGCGCATCACCTGCGTGCTCGACACGGGCGAGCTCGTGGTGGAACGCGAGGGGTTTGCGAGCCGCCGCGCCACGCGCTTCGGTGTCATCGCTCTCGATGAGGGCGCCGAGGCCGACGAGCGACCACCCGCCGCGCTCCTTGAGCGCCTGGCGCTGCACCTGGATATCGAGGCGCTGCCGCTCGCAGCGCTGGCGGCGCCTTCGCCCCTGCTGAAGGCTCAGGTGCACGCCGCACGGGCACGCGCGCGGCACATCGCCGCCGATGCGGCGGGCATCGAGCTCCTGTGCCAGATCGCCGTGGCGCTGGGCATCGGTTCCGCGCGCGCGCCCTCGCTGGCGCTCAATGTTGCGCGTGCCGCGGCCGCGCTGCAGGGCCGCAACCAGCTCACCGAAGAGGATCTCACCTGCGCCGCGCGCCTGGTGCTGGCACCGCGCGCGACGAGGATCCCATCGCCGCCGCAGTCATCCGAGGCGCCGCCGGAACGCAGCGAGACGCAGGACTCGTCGCAGCCCGCGCCACCGGGCGAGAGTTCAGCGGCTGTTGCTGCGGCCCATACGCTCGAGGATCGCGTGCTGGAAGCGACCACCACTGCGTTGCCCGCAGGACTGCTGGCGGCTCTTAAGGCGGGTGCAGCCAGCGTCGCGGCGAGCGCCGGCGCCGGGCGCCGCGGTGTCGCGCAGCGCTCACGCCTGCGCGGCCGGCCGCTGGGAGCGCAACCAGGAGACCCGGCTGGCGGCGCGCGCCTGAGCGTAATCGAGACGCTGCGCGCGGCAGCCCCATGGCAGCGCCTGCGCGGTCGCCGCGCAACCGGCGCGCGCGTTAAGGTGCTGCGGGAGGACTTTCGCGTCACCCGCTTCAAAGAGCGTACGCCCACGACCACGATCTTCGTGGTCGATGCGTCGGGTTCCTCGGCGCTGCATCGCCTGGGAGAGGCCAAGGGGGCGGTCGAACTGCTGCTCGCCGACTGCTATGTGCGGCGTGACCGCGTCGCGCTCATTGCCTTTCGCGGCCGCAGCGCGCAGCTGCTGCTGCCGCCCACGCGCTCGCTGGTGCGCGCCAAGCGCAGTCTGGCGGGGCTTCCCGGCGGCGGTGGCACGCCGCTCGCAAGCGGCATAGACGCCGCGCGCGAGCTGGCTGACACGTTGCGCCGCCGTGGCGAAACCCCGGTGGTGGTGCTCCTGACCGACGGCCAGGCGAACGTGGCCCGCAACGGCCAGGGCGGCCGCGCGTCTGCCGAGGCCGATGCCTTGCAGGCGGCACGGCTGCTGCGCGCCCTGCGCACGACCGTCGTACTGCTCGACACCGCACCACAGCCGCTGCCACGTGCCGCACGCATCGCGCTCGAGATGGGTGCCCGCTATCTGCCGCTGCCGCATGCCGACGCGCGCACGCTCGCCGCCGCCGTGCGCGGCCTGGCGGGTGCGCGCGAGGCCGCCGCGCGCGAGGTCTCGTGAGCCACGCGGCAACCACTGCGGGTGCTAAGGACTGGCCCAACCGCGCCGCCAGTCGCTTCCTGCGCGCCGCCCGGCTCGACTGGCACGTGCAGCAGTTCGGCGCCGGCCCGGTGCTGCTGCTGGTGCACGGCACCGGGGCCTCCACGCATTCCTGGCGCGAGGTGGCGCCACTCCTCGGGGAACACTTCAGTGTAGTGGTGCCGGATCTGCCCGGGCATGGGCTGACGGCCGCGCCTGCCTTCTCCGAGTTCTCGCTGCCGGCGATGGCGCGCGCACTCGGTGCACTGCTGGCGCAGCTCGGGCTTGCGCCCGCGCTCGCCGTGGGCCACTCGGCCGGCGCGGCGATCCTCGTGCGCATGGCTCTCGACGGCCTGATCTCTCCGCAACTGCTAATCAGCGTCAACGGCGCGCTGCTGCCGCTGGAGGGTCTGCCGGGCTGGCTGTTCGCCCCGCTGGCCCGCGTGCTGGCGCGCAGCTCCGTGGTGCCGCGCTGGATGGCACGACGCGCGGCGGGCGGCGCAATGATCGAACGGTTGGTGGCGGACACCGGATCGCAGCTCGACGCCACGGGCGTCGAGCTCTATCGGCAGCTGGCGCAGCGCCCCGGGCACGTCGCCGCGGCACTGGCGATGATGGCGAACTGGGATCTGGCCGCACTCGCCCGTGACTTGCCGCGGCTCACGACGCCACTCGTGCTGCTGACCGGCAGTGCCGACCGTACCATTGCTCCCGCCAGTGCGCAGCGCGTTAAGGCACTGCTGCCAGCAGCGCGGCTGGTGTCGCTCGGTCCGCTCGGACACCTGGCGCACGAGGAGCGGCCGCGGGAAGTGGCGCAGTTGCTCGTGGAGCTCGCGCGCGCGAGCGGCGTGCCCGCCAACTGACATGGCGCGTACGCCGCATGCAGTCATCATCGGCAGCGGTTTTGGCGGACTGGCCGCAGCCGTGCGCCTCGGGGCCCGGGGCTATCGGGTCACGGTGTTCGAGCGCCTGGACGCGGCGGGTGGTCGCGCCTATGTGTATCACCAGGACGGCTTCACCTTCGACGCCGGGCCGACGATCATCACGGCGCCCTTCCTGCTCGAGGAACTGTGGAGCCTGTGCGGACGACGTCTCGCCGATGAGGTGGAGCTGCGCCCGCTCACGCCTTTCTACCGGCTGCGTTTCGCGGATGGCGTGACATTCGACTATCACGGGGATGCCGCTCGCATGCGCGCGGAAGTTGCGCGGCTCGCGCCTGCTGACGTCGCCGGCTTCGAGGAGTTCATGCGGCGCAGCGAGGCGATCTACCGGGTTGGCTTCGAGCGTCTGGGGCACGTGCCCTTTGACTCGCTCCTGGACATGGCGCGCATCGCCCCCGAGCTGGTGCGCCTCGGCAGCTACCGCTCGGTTTACCAGCTGGTGCAGAGCCTGGTGCGTGACGAACGCCTGCGCACCATTCTTTCGTTTCATCCGCTGCTGATAGGCGGCAATCCCTTCACGACGACCTCGATTTACGCGCTGATCGCCTTTCTGGAGCGGCGCTTCGGCGTGCATTTCGCTATGGGTGGTACCGGGAAGCTCATCCAGGGACTGGTAGGACTCGTGAGCGGTCAAGGCGGCAGCGTGCACCTGAATCAGGAAGTCAGCGCCATCCGCGTGCGTGCCGGCCGCGCGGTGGGTGTGCAGCTGGCAAGCGGCGAGGAAGTCAGCGCCGATGTGGTCGTGTCCAACGCCGACTCTGCCTGGACCTACCGGCACCTGCTGCCGCGCGAGGCACGGCGCCGCTGGAGTGACCGGCGCATCGAGCGCGCGCGCTATTCAATGAGTCTGTTCGTGTGGTACTTCGGCACCCGGCGCCGCTACGAGGACGTCGCGCACCACACGATCCTCCTCGGGCCGCGGTACCGAGGACTCCTGACCGATATCTTCGAGCGCAAGGTGCTGCCGGAGGATTTCAGCCTCTACCTGCACCGACCGACCGCGAGCGATCCGAGCCTCGCGCCCCCGGGCTGCGATGCCTTCTACGTGCTCTCCCCGGTCGCCAACCTGCAGTCCGGCATCGACTGGGCCACTCGTGCCGAGCCCTACCGGCGCAGCATCGAGGCGTATCTGGAGCGCACGCTGCTGCCCGGGCTCTCCGCACAGTTAGCCACGTCGCGGATGCTGACGCCGCAGGACTTCCAGGACAGGTTGCTGTCGTTTCGCGGCGCGGCTTTCGGGCTCGAGCCGGTGTTGTCGCAGAGCGCCTGGTTCAGGCCGCACAACCGCAGCGAGGACGTGGCCGGTCTGTATCTGGTGGGCGCCGGGACGCACCCTGGCGCCGGCGTTCCCGGCGTGCTTTCATCGGCGCGCGTGCTGGATACTGTGGTACCCGATGCAAGCACCTTCAATTAGCAATCACGCGAGCCTTGCGGACCACGCGGCCTGCCGCGCGTTGATCCGCCAGGGCTCCAAGTCCTTCTTTGCGGCATCGCTGCTCTTACCGGTGCCGGTGCGTGAGCCGGCGCTCGCGCTCTATGCGTTCTGTCGACTGGCGGATGACCTCGTCGACGGTTCCAGCCGCGGCGATCCGCTGACGTTGCTCGAGGCGCGCCTCGAGCTTGCCTATCAGGGTCGCCCGGGCCCGCGGGCGGCGGACCGCGCGTTCGCTGATGTGATCAAGCGCTACGCGATTCCGCGGGTGCTGCCGCAGGCGCTGCTGGAGGGTTTCGCCTGGGACGCGCAGGGGCGTCGCTATGAGGACCTGCCGGCGCTGCTTCAGTATGCGGCGCGCGTCGCCGGCTCGGTGGGGGCGATGATGACCTGCATCCTGGGGGTGCGCACGCCCGCAACCGTCGCCCGGGCCTGTGATCTCGGCGTCGCGATGCAGCTCACCAACATCGCGCGCGATGTCGGCGAAGACGCGCGCGCCGGCAGGCTCTACCTGCCACTGGCGTGGGTACGTGATGCCGGGATCGATGCGGAGGATTTCCTGCGCGCGCCGCGCTACTCGCCTGCACTGGGTGAGCTCATCGAGAGACTGCTGCGCGCCGCCGAGGACCTGTACGAGCGCGCGAGCGCCGGCATCGCGGATCTGCCACGCGACTGCCGGCGCGGCATTTATGCCGCCCGCTTCCTGTACGCGGAGATCGGCCACGAGTTGCGCCGCAACGGCCTGAATTCGGTGGAGCGGCGCGCGGTGGTGCCGTTGCCGCGCAAGGCGGCGCTGCTGGCGCGGGCGCTGCGCGCCGCTGACAACGCCGCCGCCAGCGAGGCAGCCGCGCCGCTGCCTGAGACCGCGTTCCTCGTCGAAGCGGTGCTCGCCGAACCCGCCGCCGATGTAAATGCCCCCGCGCCGGCGAACCTCACCGAGAAAGTGGCCTGGCTAGTGGATCTCTTCGAACGGCTGGAGCGGCGCGACCGGGCGCCCGGCGCCGCGGTCTCCGGTCCGGCCACCGGCTGAGGTGCGCGCGCAGCGCGATGTCATGGGGCTTCTCGAATATCTGTGCGTCATCGGCGCAGTGCTGGGGCTCGCGGTCTACGAGTTGCTCTCGGTGAGCCGCGCGCTGCGGCGCACGCGCCGCATACGAAATGGCAAGAGTGAGCGCACCCAGGGCGACTGAAAGCGCGTCAGCGACAGGCTCTCGTGCACGGCCGTGACCGGCTCGCCGCGCAGCTGCATCTCCAGAAGCGAACGCGCGTAGAAGGGCGCATCCTCGAGCGTCGCCCGAAGGTGCGGGATTGAGCCTGGATCGGCGGTGCTGCGTCGCGCGATGCGCCACGAGGTGCCCGGCAGCTGCAGTGCGGGGGGCGCGTCGAAGCCGGTGACCGTGCCCCCTGCGCCGAACTGCAGGGCGTGCACGAATGGGGCGTCCGCTCGCGGCTGGACGTCGTAGACCACTGCCGTGCCTTCGCGGTTACGCGCGCGCAGCCAGCTCCAGCCCGTGAAGGCCTCCTCCAGTGGGCCACTGCCCTCGTTGCTGTCCAGGTAGCCGTGGCCCTGCCAGCGCAGCTGTGGCTGTTCGAGCTCCACCCGCACCCGGGCGCTGGGCGCAAGCGGGCGCCACACGTGGGCGCGGTCCGCGCTCAGTGGCAGGCACAGGGATGTGAAGCAAGGGCTCTCCAACTCGATTACGCCACGAATCCTCCCGGGCAGCGGCGCCGTTGGTTCATCGATCTCGCAGCGCAGCCGGGTGCCGTCCCACGACAGGCAGCTGGCACCGAGTTCGAAGCGGTCGGCATTCAGCGCAACCGCGCCGCGTGAGTATTCCGTGAACGCCCAGCCCCGGCGGCCGGCGCCGTAGAGAGCGACGTTCAGCGCGCAGTGGTCGTAGGGGTCCGCAGCGCCCGCGCGGCGCGCCCGGTAGTAGAACGGGGAGAAGACGCTGCCGACGAAGGCGATGACCACCAGCCCGTAGCGCCCGTCCTCGCTCAGGGCGTCGAGGTACCACCAGGCGTACCCCGAAGGCGCCACCTGCCGCCCGAAGGCAGGTCCTGCAGCACGCTGGCTGCCGCCAGGCGACCCGAGAGGGCCGCCATCGGCAACCCCGGCCCCGGATGGACGCTGCCCCCGGCAAGGTACAGGCCCCGCAGCCGGGTACGCGCTCCCAGCCGGTTGAAGGAAGCCCGCCAGCCATGCGTCGCCTGGCCATAGAGCCCGCCACCGGTTCCCGGGAAGCGTCGCTCGAACTCTGCCGGCGTCGTCACTATGGTGCGCTCCGACTGACGCTTGACCTGCAGGCCGCAGCGCTCGAGAAAGGTGAAGGTCCTTTGTTCGCATTGCTCTATCTCCGCACAGTCGTAACGAGCCGAGTCGCCGTTTGCTGGGGCATTCACAAGACACAACAGGCGCTCCGGCTGCGTCGGCGGCGGCGAGTCCCCGGTGTCGCGGTCCTGCGCGCATACGTAAACCGTAGGCCACGCTGGCAGCTGTCGCTGGCCAAACAGCTGCTCGAACTCGGCTGCGTAGTCGGGGGAGAAAAATACCGTGTGACGTGACAGGGGAAAGCCGCTCGTGGGCGCCACGAGCGCCCAGGTGACCGCCGAGAGTGAGCGCCGTGCGACCGTGCCGGCTGGCACGGCGCGCGCCGCGTCCTTGCCGAAGCGCCCGCTTGCGAGCGCGGCGACGTCGGCGTTCACGATCACCGCGTCCACGGGGACGAATTCCCCGGACGCTAGCCGGACCCCCGAGACCCGACCCTTGCGCGCGACCACGTCCACCGCCTCGGTGGCCAGCCGCAATTCCGCGCCGCGCTCGCGCGCGAGTTGCACCAGTGCATCGGCGATGCGGTGCATCCCGTCCGCCACCGTCCACACCCCGTTCTGCTCGACGTGTGCGATCAGCATCATGGTGGCGGGCGCCTGGAAGGGCGAAGAGCCGCAGTAGGTCGAGTAGCGCCCGAACAGCTGCTGCAGGCGCGGATCGCGGAAGTACTGGCTGAGCGCCCGCCACAGCGTCTCGAACGGGCGGATGCGCATCAGGTCGGGCAGGCGCGCCAGGCCCACGCGGCGCACCAGCGCCAGCGGGCCGGCCCGCTGGCGTCGCAGGAACGCGCCGTCCAGGGTCTGGTAGATACGCGAGGCATCGCGCGCGAACTGCGCATAGCGCCCGGCCTCGCGCGCTCCGGCGAACTCACCGATCGCCTCAATGGTGCGGGCGCGGTCCGCGAACAGATCCAGCCGCTCGCTCTCGCTCCACGCGTGCCGGGCCAGGATCTCGGCGCGCTTGAGCGGCAGGTAGGCCTCCAGCTGCGCGCCCGCCGCCGCAAACAGTTCCTCGAACACCGCGCGCATGGTGAATACCGTGGGCCCGGCATCGATGCTCCTGCCCGCGATGCTCACCTCGCGCAGCTTGCCGCCAGCCACCGTGTCGCGTTCGATCACGGTGGTACGCGCACCACCGACCGCCAGATCCAGCGCGGCGGTCAGCCCCGCCATTCCGGCGCCGATGACGGCGACACGCGGTGCAGGCATGCCTGCGCACACTCCCTTGAGCATTGACGGATCCAGACAGGATGTCTATATTACATTACACTCACGTGTGACAAGACAACATTACACTTAAAAGTCTGGGAGCACCGCCCTTGGAAATCAGTGCGCGTGTCGAGACCGAGCTTGCCCTCATCTTGTCCTCCGCCGACGCGGCAGGCGGGCCACCCCTGCTGGCCCAGGCGCTGCGCTACGCCGTGTTCCCGGGCGGCAACCGCGTGCGGCCACGGCTATGTCTTGCGGTCTCCCAGGCCTGTGGCTGTGAGCAGCCGGCGCTCGCCAACGCCGCAGCGGCTGCGATAGAGCTGCTGCACTGCGCATCCCTGGTGCACGACGACATGCCGTGTTTTGACGACGCCGACCTGCGTCGCGGCCGTCCGGCGTTGCACAAGGCCTTCAGCGAGCAGCTGGCACTGCTGGCGGGCGATGGGCTCATCGTGCTCGCGTTCCAGAGTCTTGCCCGCATCGGTGAGAGCGCGCCGCTGCGCCTGCCGGTGCTGTTGTCCATCATCGGGCGCGCGGTCGGCGCGGTCAGCGGCATAGTTGCCGGCCAGGCCTGGGAATGTGAGCCGAGCGTCGTGCTCGCCGATTATCACCAGGCCAAGACCGGCGCGCTGTTCTCTGCGGCCACCATGGCCGGGGCGGCCGCGGCCGGGCGCGATCCGGCGCCGTGGCGGGCGCTCGGTGCGCGCATCGGCGAGGCCTTCCAGGTAGCCGATGACATTCGCGACGTCGCCGGAGACGCTGCCGAGTTCGGCAAGCTCCCGGGGCGTGACGCGGCGCTCGGCCGGCCGAGCGCGGTAGCGCAGCTGGGACTGGAGGCGGCAATCGGCCGCCTCGAGCAGCTGATTGCAGGTGCCGTGGAGGTCATTCCGCCGGGCCCGGGTACCGCTGCACTGCGCACCATGATCAGCGCTGAGGCTGCCCGCTTCCTTCCCAAGAAGCTCGCACGCCGCGCGGCGTGAGCAGCCGGCCGCGGCAGGCTCGCGTGCGTGTCCAGGCATTCGCTTTCTGAAGTACTGCTGAGCCGTCGCGATCGGCTCCTCGCCAGTCCCGACTTCCAGCGCTGGATCCTGCGGATGCCGTTTCTGCGGCAGATCGCCCGCCGGCGCGCCCGCAGCCTCTTTGACCTGTGCGCCGGCTTCGTCTACTCGCAGGTGCTGCTGGCCTGTGTGCGGCTCAGGATCCTGGAAGCGTTGGCCACCGGGCCGCGGCAAATAACTGATCTTGCACGGGAGGCGCGCCTGCCCGAGGAGGCGATGCGGACGCTGCTGCGCGCCGCCGCGGCGCTGCAGCTGGTGCAATGGCGCGGCGACGCCGAGCATTGCAGGCTCGGCTCGCAGGGCGCAGCGTTGCTGGGCAATCCGGGCCTCCTGCCGATGATCGCGCATCACGCGCTGCTGTATGCGGACCTCGCAGATCCGGTCGCTCTGCTGCGCGGCGAGCTGCGCGACGGTCAGCTGGCTCCGTACTGGGGCTACGCCGGCAGCGACCGCCCCGCCGCCGCCACCGAACCGAGCGTGGCGCCCTACAGCGGGCTGATGTCCGCATCTCAGGGCCTGGTGGCACAGCAGATCCTGGCGGCCTACTCCCTGCGGCGGCATCACAGCCTCCTGGATGTCGGCGGCGGGGATGGCACGTTCGCAACGCTGGCCGCGCGCGACAATCCCAGTCTTCACGTGACCTGCTTTGATCTGCCGGCGGTCGCTGAACTGGCGCGCGCGCGCATCGCACAGGCAGGCTTGGGCGCGCGCGTGCAGGCCGCCAGCGGTGACTTTCTCAGTCAGCCACTGCCCGGCGGGAGCGATGTGGTCTCCCTGATACGCGTGCTCCACGATCATGGCGATGCGCAGGCCGTGCGCCTGCTGCGCGCGGTGCGCGCAGCGCTGCCGGCGCACGGCACGCTCTTGATCGCAGAACCGATGTCCGGGACGTCGGGCGCGGCACGGGTCGCCGATGTGTACTTCGGCTTCTACCTGCTCGCCATGGGCAGTGGTCGCGCACGCACTCCGACGCAGCTCACCCGTCTGCTGCGCGCCGCCGGTTTCGCCGCGCCGCGCCTGCACCCTACGGCACTTCCCATGGCCGCGCGGGTGCTGGTGACGCACTGCAGCACCGGAAGAAGTGTTAAGACGAGTTGACACTTCAAAGAGTACTAGTAGACTGACACTCTGCGATAAGCCCTAGAACGAATGAATCAGGTGCGGCTCTCCAGATGAACACCGTTGCCGTGGTACTCGAAGGCCCTGAGCGCCTCGCGCTCAGTCGCCTCGAGCTGATGCCTCCGGGGGAGGAAGACGTCGTGGTCGACGTTGCCTACAGCGGCATCAGCACCGGCACCGAACGTCTGCTGTGGAGCGGGCGCATGCCGCCGTTCCCGGGCATGGGCTATCCACTCGTACCCGGCTACGAGTCGGTCGGGCGCATTCGCGAGGCTGGTACGCGCTCCGGCATGCGGAGTGGCGACTTCGTCTTCGTCCCCGGCGCCCGATGCTTCGGCGAAGTGCGCGGTCTTTTTGGAGGCGCCGCCGCGCGACTGGTGGTCCCGGGCGCGCGGGTGACAACGCTCGATGAGCGCCTCGGCGAGCAGGGCGTGCTGCTGGCCCTTGCCGCAACCGCCTTCCACGCACTGGCGGCCGAGCATGCCAGTGCACCGGAACTGATCGTGGGCCACGGCGTACTCGGACGGCTGCTGGCACGCCTGGCGGTGCTACGCGGCGCGACTCCCGTGGTGTGGGAGCGCAACCCCGAGCGTGCCGATCCTGGCGCCCCTTATCCGGTCATCCGCCCGGAAGACGACCCGCGCCGCGACTATCGCGCCATTTACGACGTCAGCGGCGACGCTGCGCTGCTCGACACGCTCATCGGTCGCCTGGCGCGTGGCGGGGAAGTGGTGCTGGCGGGCTTCTACGAGCAGGCGCTTTCCTTCAGCTTCCCGGCCGCCTTCATGCGCGAGGCGCGCATCCGTATCGCCGCCGAGTGGCGCCAGCCGGATCTGGATGCGGTCAAGACGCTCGCCGAGCACGGCCAGCTATCGCTCGCCGGCCTGATCACGCACCGGCGCGAAGCGGCGCATGCCGCGAATGCCTATCGCACCGCGTTTGATGACCCGCAGTGCCTAAAAATGATTCTCGACTGGAGAGCCTGCGCATGAGCACCAAGAACGACAGTCCTGCCGCGGTCCTCATCCGGGACATCCAGGTGCGCCTGCGCGCCGAGGCTGAAGTGGAGCCCGACCCGGTTGCCACGGATGCTCCCACCAAGGAGACGCAGATCATCGCCATCTACGGCAAGGGCGGCATCGGCAAGAGCTTCACGCTCGCCAACCTCTCCTACATGATGGCGCAGCAGGGCAAGCGCGTGCTGCTCATCGGCTGCGACCCCAAGAGTGACACCACCTCACTCCTTTTCGGTGGCCGCGCCTGTCCGACGATCATCGAGACCTCCGCGAAGAAGAAGCTCGCCGGCGAGCAGGTGAAGATCGGCGACGTGTGCTTCAAGCGCGACGGCGTCTTCGCCATGGAGCTTGGCGGGCCGGAAGTCGGCCGCGGCTGCGGTGGTCGCGGCATCATTCACGGCTTCGAACTGCTCGAGAAGCTTGGCTTCCACGAGTGGGGCTTCGACTACGTGCTGCTCGACTTCCTCGGCGATGTCGTCTGCGGCGGCTTCGGCCTGCCGATCGCACGAGACATGTGCCAGAAGGTGATCGTCGTCGGCTCGAACGACCTGCAGTCGCTATACGTCGCCAACAACGTGTGTTCGGCTGTCGAGTACTTCCGCAAGCTCGGCGGCAACGTCGGCGTGGCCGGACTCGTGATCAACAAGGACGACAATACAGGCGAAGCCCAGGCCTTCGCACAGGCCGTCGGCATCCCGGTGCTCGCGGCCATCCCCGCTCACGAAGACATCCGCCGCAAGAGCGCCAACTACGAAATCATCGGGCGGCCGGGCGGGGAGTGGGGCCCGCTGTTCGAGCAGCTGGCGAGCAACGTGGCCGAGTCCAAGCCCCAACACCCGCACCCCCTTACGCACGACGCGCTACTCGGGCTGTTCAAGGGCGAGGCGGTCGGGCGCGGCTACGTGCTGAGCCCGGCGACCGATGAGGACATGTGCGGCACGGCACTCCTCGAGAAGCCCTCCCTCGAAGTCATCTACGACACCGTCTGAACCGCACCCATGAGCAGCGCTGCGCCCGGTTCCGTCAATCTCGCCGCCGCCCAGGCCGATGGCCTGGGCTGCCACGCGGGTAAAAAGCAACTGCGCCAGGCCGCCGCGGCAGCCGGCAAGAGCGAGACGCTGGCGCGCTACGCGCAGGACTATCCGGCCGGTCCACATGATCAGCCGCAGAGCATGTGCCCGGCGTTCGGCGCGCTGCGCGTGGGCTTGCGCATGCGGCGCACGGCCACGGTCCTGTCGGGCTCCGCCTGCTGCGTCTACGGGCTGACCTTCACGTCCCATTTCTATGGCGCGCGCCGCCCGGTCGGCTACGTGCCCTTCAATTCCGAGACGCTCGTCACCGGCAAGCTTTTCGAGGACATCCGCGAGGCGGTACACCAGCTCGCCGATCCTGCGCTCTACGATGCGGTGGTCGTCATCAACCTGTGCGTGCCGACCGCCTCGGGCGTGCCGCTGCAGATGCTGCCGAAGAACATCAACGACGTGCGCATCATCGGCATCGACGTGCCTGGCTTCGGCGTGCCGACCCATGCGGAGGCCAAGGACGTGCTGGCCGGGGCGATGCTGCGCTATGCGCGCAACGAGGCCGAAAGCGGCCCGGTGCAGGCGCCGCGCGCCGGGCGCACGCAGCGTCCGACCGTGAGCATCCTCGGCGAGGTCTTTCCGGCCGACCCCGTCACGATCGGCGCGTTGCTCGAGCCGCTCGGCCTGGCTGCCGGCCCGGTCGTACCGACCCGCGAGTGGCGCGAACTGTACGCGGCGCTCGACTGCGCGGCAGTTGCCGCCGTGCATCCGTTTTACACCGCCGCGGTGCGCGAGTTTGCTGCCGCGGGTCGCAGAGTGCTCGGCTCCGCTCCCGTAGGTCACGACGGCACCGCCGCATGGCTCGAGGCCGTCGGTACCGCGTGCGGTGTTTCTGAGGCCCAGGTTGGGGCCGCCAAGCAACGCTTCCTGCCGGCGATCCGCGGCGCGCTGTCGCAGGCGCCGATCGCGGCGCGCATCACCTTGTCTGGCTATGAGGGCTCGGAGCTACTGGTCGCCCGTCTGCTCATCGAGAGCGGCGCCGACGTGCGCTACGTCGGCACAGCGTGCCCGCGTACCCCCTGGTCGGAGGCAGATCGTGAGTGGCTCGAGGCCAAGGGTGCGCACGTACAGTACCGCGCCTCGCTCGAGCAGGACCTCGCGGCGCTCGCCGAGTTTCGTCCTGACCTCGCCATCGGTACCACCCCGGTGGTGCAGAAGGCCAAGGAGCAGGGGACACCTGCGCTGTATTTCACCAACCTCATCTCTGCCCGTCCCCTGATGGGGCCGGCGGGTGCCGGTGCCCTGTCGGCCGTCATCAACGGCGCCCTGCGCAACCGCGAGCGCTTCGCGAGCATGCGCGAGTTCTTCAGTGGCGTGGGCACCGGGTACACCAGCGGCGTGTGGCAGGAGCAGCCGCAGGAGCGCCCGGAGTTCCGCCAGCGCTATCAGGCGCAACTGGCGAAGCTCGCCAAGGCGCGCAAGTCCGAGGAGATGGTCTGATGCTCCTCATAGACCACGATCGCGCCGGCGGTTACTGGGGCTCGGTGTACGTGTTCACCGCCATCAAGGGGCTGCAGGTCATCATCGACGGCCCGGTGGGCTGCGAGAACCTGCCCGTCACCTCGGTGCTGCATTACACCGACGCGCTGCCGCCGCACGAGCTGCCGATCGTGGTGACGGGTCTTGCCGAGGAGGAGCTTGGCCAGCACGGCACCGAGGGCGCCATGAAGCGCGCGCATCACACGCTCGATCCGGGGCTGCCGAGCGTCGTCGTGACCGGGTCGATCGCCGAAATGATCGGTGGCGGGGTGACGCCCGAGGGCACCAATATCAAGCGCTTTCTGCCGCGCACGATCGACGAGGATCAGTGGCAGAGCGCCAACCGCGCGATGAACTGGCTGTGGACCGAGTACGGCACGCGCCGCGTGCCGCCGAGGAAGCCGCGGCCGGCCGGCGAGAAGCCGCGCGTCAACATCATCGGCCCCATCTACGGCTACTTCAACACCTGGTCGGACCTGGCCGAAGTGCGACGCCTGATCGAGGGAATCGGCGCCGAGGTCAATCTTACCTTCCCGCTCGGCAGCCACCTCGCGGATGTACCGCGACTGGCAGAGGCCGACGTCAACGTCTGCATGTACCGCGAGTTCGGCCGGCTGCTGTGCGAGACGCTCGAGCGACCCTACCTGCAGGCACCCGTCGGCCTGTTCAGCACCACGCGCTTCCTGCGCAAGCTCGGCGAGCTGCTGGGGCTCGACCCGGAGCCGTTCATCGAGCGCGAGAAGCACACCACGGTGAAGCCACTGTGGGACCTTTGGCGCTCGGTGACCCAGGACTTTTTCGGCACCGCGAGCTTCGGCATCGTGGCCAACGAAACCTACGAGCGCGGCATCCGCAACTTTCTTGAGAACGAGATGGGTCTGCCGTGCGCGTTCAGCTTCGCGCGCAAGGCCGGCGCCAAGCCCGACAATCAGGCGGTGCGCCGCGCCGTGCATGAGAAGACCCCGCTGGTGCTGTTCGGCAGTTACAACGAGCGCATGTACCTGAGCGAATGCGGCGGCCGCGGCATGTACATTCCGGCCTCCTTCCCCGGCGCGATCATCCGCCGCCACACCGGCACGCCCTTCATGGGCTACGCGGGTGCGAGCTACCTGGTGCAGGAGGTGTGCAACGCGCTCTTCGACGCGCTGTTCAACATCATTCCGCTAGGCACCGAGCTCGATCGCGTGGAGGCCACGCCAGCGCGGCTGGCGCGCGTGGACGTCAGCCCCTGGGACGATGATGCGCAGCAGGCGCTCGATGAGTACCTGGAGACACAACCGGTGCTGGTGCGCATCTCGGCGGCCAAGCAGCTGCGTGATCGCGTGGAACGCGAGGCGCGCGCGGCCGGCGAAGAGCGAGTTACCGCGGCGCGGGTGCGCGCCGCGCGGGTGGCGCTCGCCGCGGGGCGCGCCGCCTGAGTAAAGAATTCGTCGTGACCGGCGACGGTCACGCGAACCCGGCCGCGCAGGGCGTGCGCGGGATCGGCCGCAAGGCCATTTTGGAGGTGATGTTATGTCGTTATCGGGACTGACAGAGCAAGAGGCGAAAGAGTTCCACAAGATCTTCATGGGAAGTTTCATCGCCTTCCTCGTCATCGCAATCATCGCGCATTTCCTCGTGTGGCAATGGCGTCCCTGGCTGCCGGGACCCCACGGTTACACGTCTATGCTCGATACGGTGCACGGAGCAGTAGCGGCCGTGCAGCGATTTGTTGCCTGACAAGGGGGACTGACCATGTGGAGACTCTGGCTATTGTTCGATCCGCGCCGGGCGCTGATCGGACTATTTACGTTCCTGTTCGTGCTGGCACTGGTGATTCACTTCATTCTGCTCAGCACCAGCAGGTTCAATTGGTTGGAGGGGCCGCGCCCGGCGGCCACAGCAGCGGTCACTTCGGTGCCGGCGTCGGCAACGACGGCACCGCAGTAGCGACGTTGCTCGGAGGTTAGTGGACGCAGCGCGGGCCACACGGCCGGCTGCGTCCACGACACCCCGTCGGAGGAGCCTGAGATGGCAATGCTTAGCTTCGAGAGAAAGTACCGCGTCCCCGGGGGCACGCTGGTGGGCGGCAATCTGTTCGACTTCTGGGTCGGGCCGTTTTACGTGGGCTTCTTCGGCGTCACCACGATTTTCTTTGCCTGTCTGGGGACGGCATTGCTCGCCTACGGGGCTTCCCTCGGGCCTACCTGGAATCTATGGCAGATCAACATCGCGCCACCCGATCTCAAGTACGGGCTCGCGCTCGCGCCGCTGCGCGAGGGGGGCATCTGGCAGATCGTCACCATCTGTGCCGTGGGTGCCTTTACCTCATGGGCACTGCGTGAGGTGGAGATCTGCCGCAAGCTCGGCATCGGGCTGCACGTGCCCTTCGCCTTCAGCTTCGCGATCCTGGCCTACGTCACGCTGGTCGTGATCCGCCCGCTGCTGCTGGGTGCCTGGGGCCACGGCTTTCCGTACGGCATCATGAGCCATCTCGACTGGGTGTCGAACACCGGCTACCAGTACCTGCACTTTCACTACAACCCGGCGCACATGCTCGCCGTGTCGTTCTTCTTCACCACGACGCTGGCGCTCGCGCTGCACGGCTCGCTCGTGCTGTCGGCCACCAATCCCAAGAAGGGCGAGACCGTCAAGACCGCAGAACACGAGAACACCTTCTTTCGCGACACCATAGGCTGGTCGATCGGCACGCTCGGCATCCATCGCCTGGGGCTGTTTCTGGCGCTGTCGGCCGGCTTCTGGAGCGCGGTCTGTATCGTGATTAGCGGCCCGTTCTGGACGCGCGGCTGGCCGGAATGGTGGAGCTGGTGGCTGAACCTACCCATCTGGCGGCACTGAGCGTCGCAACCATCTGGCAGCGGGCGATAGCGGGGAGATCACACCGTGGCTGAATATCAGAACATCTTCACCAGCGTCCAGATCCGGGGCCCCGCCTACGCCGGCGTGCCCCTGACGCGCGGCAGCTGGGTACGCCAGGGCAAGCCGCGCTTCGTGCACTGGCTCGGCACCTTCGGGGACGCACAGCTCGGCCCGATCTATCTCGGGTTCACGGGGCTGGCATCGCTCATCTTCGGCTTCGTGGCTTTCGAGATCATCGGGCTGAACATGCTGGCCTCGGTGAACTGGAACTTCATCGAGTTCGTACGCCAGCTGCCGTGGCTCGCGCTCGAGCCGCCGGCCCCATCCACCGGACTGCACATACCACCGCTCAATCAGGGCGGCTGGTGGCTCATGGCCGGATTCTTCCTGACGAGCTCCGTCATTCTGTGGTGGGTGCGCATGTACCGCAGAGCGCGCGCGCTCGGCATGGGTACGCATGTCGCCTGGGCGTTTGCGGCGGCGATCTGGCTGTATCTCGTGCTGGGCTTCATCAGGCCGCTGCTGATGGGGCACTGGAGCGAGGCCGTGCCGTTCGGGATCTTCCCGCACCTCGACTGGACAGCGGCCTTCTCGATCCGCTACGGCAACCTTTTCTACTGTCCGTTCCACATGCTCTCGATTGCCTTCCTCTACGGCTCCACGCTGCTGTTCGCGATGCACGGTGCCACGATCCTCGCCGTCAGCCGCTTCGGTGGTGAACGCGAGATTGAGCAGATCGTCGACCGCGGCACGGCTGCCGAGCGCGCCGCGCTCTTCTGGCGCTGGACCATGGGGTTCAACGCCACCGTGGAGTCGATCCACCGCTGGGCATGGTGGTTCGCCGTGCTGTGTCCGCTGGTAGGCGGTATCGGCATCCTTCTGTCCGGCACCGTGGTCGACAACTGGTATCTGTGGTCGGTCAAGCACGGTGTCGCACCGATGTACCCGCATATCTTCCCCGCAGTCGCGCCTCCCACGATGTCGGGGCCAGGGGTACCGCAATGAGCGCGCGTAACTCACTCCGGGGGACGGTCTTCGTGCTCGCCTGCGCCAGCTTGCTGGTGGCCTGCGAGCATCCGCCCATGCAGTCGACGCAGATCGGCTACCGTGGCCTGGGGATGGAGCAGGTTACCGACCCGCGCCTGCCGGCGACCGCCACCAACAGCATCCCCCCGGCGCTGCCGCGCCCCGACCTGCCGCCCGGGGCGCCACTTGCCGGAGCCGCATTCAAGAACGTGCAGGTGCTCAAGGACGTGCCGGTGGCCGAATTTGCGCGCCTGATGGCGTCCATGACCACCTGGGTCGCGCCGCAGCAGGGTTGCGCCTACTGCCACGCCGGTGGTGACCTGGCCTCAGACTCGCTCTACACCAAGGTCGTGGCACGCCGCATGCTGCAGATGACCCGCCATATCAACGGCGAGTGGCATGCACACGTTGGCACGGTCGGGGTGACCTGTTACTCGTGTCATCGCGGTCACAACGTGCCCGAGCAGATCTGGTTCAAGGACCCCGGTCCCCCGCACCCGTCTGAATATGCCGGTAATCTTGCGGGTCAGAATTCGCCCTCACCGGTGGTGCGCCTCGCCGCGCTGCCGAACGACCCCTTCTCTACCTTCCTCGATGATGCCGCCGATATCGCGGTCATCCAGGAGACCGCGCTTCGCCAGGACGGCGGCTTGGGTCCCTCCATCAAGAACACCGAGCAGACCTACGGCCTGATGATGCACATCACCCAGGCACTGGGGGTCAACTGCACGTTCTGCCACAACAGCCGCTCATTCTTCGACTGGGACCAGAGCACTCCGCAGCGCGCCACGGCCTGGTACGGGATCCGCCTCGTGCGCGATCTGAACACTCATTATCTGATGCCCCTGCAGTCGACCTTCCCGCCCAACCGCCTGGGACCCCTCGGGGACGCGCCGAAGCTCAACTGTGCCACCTGCCATCAGGGGGTGCACAAGCCGCTGAACGGTGTGAGCATGCTGCCGGACTTCCCGGAACTGCGCGGCGCACCTGCAGCGGACGCGGCCGCACCCGTGGCCGCCCCGACCCCGGGCGCGGCGCCGAACTGATCAGTTCGGGCGCGGCGCCAGCCTGAGGTCTCACCGCGCCCGACAGGGGTCGGCGCTGGCAGGGTTCTCGTTGGCGATGACTGACGGCCTCTTAAGGGGTTGGCCGGAAGGTTTTGTGGCTGCCCGGAATGTGGGCGGCAAGCCAAGCCCGCCCCAGCCGCCTCACGGTTGCTCAGCCCGTTGCGCGACTTCTCGTCCTGGCAACGGCACTCGCCGCGTGCCGTACCCTACAGGTGCGCTTCGCGCGAACGCCAGCTCCAGGTCCACAGAGCGCTCGGGGAAAAGGGCAGCACGAGCGCCCAGTGCTCAAGCAGTCCGAGCGCGGTGAGGGTCGCGAGCAGCGTACCGCTGATGACCTGGAAGTCACCCGCGCCGGGTGCCAGCAGGGCACGGATCTGCAGCGTCAGAACCACGGTGGCGGTCGTTACTGACAGCGGGAACAGGAAGTTCATCGGACGCTTGCGAAAGAAGCCGCGCAGGTACAGCAGGTGTGGCGGCAGCAGCTCATCGCTGAGGTTGCGCACGCCGAGAAACAGGTTGAGCTTCGCGCTCGCGCGCATCAGCCACAGGATCAGCAGCGTCCACACCGCCACGCGGTTCGGGCCCTGCCAGCCGAGCACGAACACCGCCCCGGCGAGCGTGATGATCGCAAGCTCGTGCCAGATAATCGCCTGGATGGCGTGCACAAAATGCCGCAGGCCACCGCAGTTCAGGTGGCACGCCTGGCGACGTGAGCCGGTCAGGTAGCCGAGCAGGAAGCTCATCTCCAGCCACCCCCAGACGGCGATGCCGGAGGCAAAACCCAGGTAGGCTCCGGCGACGCTCGCGTCGTTGCGCAGGGAGGCGACCGCGTACAGCGCCCCGGCCAGCACCACTGTGGCACCGACCATGCTGCGCGCGTAGGTGCGGGGTCCGAGACCATTCAGGTACAGGATCGCCCCGGTGCTCACCCACCAGATTCCGAGCGCGGCCAGGATCGCTAGCGCGATGGCGAGCATCGGCCCGTCACCAGGCCGGCGCCATGCGCACCTGCGCCGGAATCTCGTTGCGCCTCACCGGCAGCAGGAACAGGCGCGTCAGGGTAACCGCGCTGGCCCCGGCGAGCGCCGCGCGCCGCACCATCCCGAGCACCCCACCTTGCCGGCGCGCGCGGTCGGCGGCGCCAGCGTAGGCGCGCAGCCGCTCCAGCCCGGCACGAAATGCCGGGTTGTCGAGGTCGAGCGTCAGCGGGAACACCTGGCGCGAGATCGCGGAGGTAATCTCGAATACCTTGTAGTCGTATGCGGTGGGGTCCAGGCCGAGGGCGGTATTGAGCGCGGGACGGGTGTGGTCGCGCACGTACATGGTGGCGAACACGGCCAGGCAGAAGAAGCGGATCCACAGCTTGTTGAAGCCGCGCAGGACCTGCGGGTTGGCCCGCATCAGCAGCGCAAACGCCTCGCCATGCCGGAATTCGTCATTGCACCACTTCTCGAACCAGCGAAAGATCGGGTGGAAGCGGAACTGCGGGTTCTGCTCCAGCTGTCGGTACATGGTGATGTAGCGCGCGTAACCGATCTTCTCGGACAGATACGTGGCGTAGAAGATGAACTTCGGCCTGAAGTACGTGTACTTCTTGGCGCGCTTGAGGAAGCTCAGGTCCACGGCGATGCCGAAGTCCTTGAGCGACTGGTTGATGAAGCCCGCGTGCCGCGCCTCATCGCGCGCCATGTACCCGAACAGGTCGCGGATCGCCGGATTCTGCGCATGCCGCTTGATCTCGCTGTAGAGCAGGCACCCGGAATACTCCGCCGTCAGCGAGCTCGTCAGGAATTCGATGAACTCCTGGTGCAGTACCGGGGGCAACTCGCGCAGCTCGGCGGCGAACTGTGCGGTGCGCTCGAAGAAGCCCTTGTTCGCGTCGGCGCGGAACTCCGCGATCAGCTGGTCCCACTCGCCCTGGATCGAAGTCACGTCGATCCGGTCCATGGCCGCGAAGTCGGTCGTGTAGAAGCGCGGGCTCAGCAGGGTGTCCTGCTGCGCGCTGCGCGTCGAGGCGTTGAGTGCGGCGGGGGCGGCGATTTCAGTCATGGGCGTCTCCCAGGAAGACGGCGAAGGCCCCGGCGTTGGTCGGTCCGAACGCCTCGAGCTCGATGCGCCTGCCGGTGGCAGGGTCCTCGAGGATCAGGCGCCCGTCTGCACTCGCGGCCAGACGAAACGGTGCCGCCGGGCCGATGCCATTGCTGCGGCGCTCGTGTACCAGGTTGCGCATGGTGGCGCGCACGAAGCCGTTGGAGCCGGGCGGCAGGACCCGGATCGGCTGCGCCGCATGCTGCGCGTCATAAACCGCCACCCCGCCATCGGGAAGATCGGCAAAGCGCAGCTCCCGCGACACCACCAGCCGCGGCGGTGGCAGCGAGCTGATGTCGGCGCCGCTCAGGCGCACGTAGCCTGCCAACAGGAAGGTTGCCGCTATCATGCCCCCCGCGCCGAGCAGCGCCGGCAGAGGGAAGCGGCCGTCGCCAAAGGACTCGCTCATGCGGCCAGCGCCCGCGACAGGATGCTGGCGGTTTCGGCGGCGTGCGGAATGCCGCGCAGCATCGGTTCAGCGCGATTGAGCACCCAGGGACGGGCGTGCGGCCACAGGTGCAGGTAGGCCACGCGGCCGTCGCCGTTCAGCTGCAGGGGGATGTCGCCCGTGCCGTCGGCGTACACCTTGAGCCCCGCACCGCGCACGATGCGGAACGGGATGTTCAGGGAGATCGGCAGCGCGATGCCGAAGCGCATCACCACGCGCCGCGTGCTGATGCTGTAGACCGTGCCGCTGGCTATCAGCCGCGCCACCCAGACCAGGAAGCCGAGCGTGGCAAGCGTGAGGCCGAGCAGCCACAGAGTCGGCACTGCAATCTGCTGCAGGCTTTGCCCGTCGTACCAGCCCGACGCGATACGCCAGGCGATGATGGCAGCGAAGTAGCAGCTCACGCCGCGCACGTGCAGCGCGTGCCGCGCCACCGCCCGCCAGTCCGGCGAGCCCTGCCACAGGAGCTTCTCGTCCGGGGGCAGGTGTGCCGGCAGTCCGGGAATCGGCTCGTATTCATACTCATTCATGGGCGCCGCTCTCTTAATTAGATGATGGGCTCCATCCGCGACGGCTCGGCGTACAGGTAGCCGCCGGCGAAGTAACCCGTGATGCGGTCTTCCTCCCGCAACGTAATGCTGTCGGGCCGCGCGACACCCGGGACCCCCGCGAACTGCCCGGCCAGGATCGACACCACCGTCACCTGGCGGCGGCGGCCGTGGATGCGCGCAAAGTTAATGGGCAGGAGCACGTTGCGTCCGCCGGCGTTCACTTCCAGGTAGCGGATCTGGGGCTCGGAGCGATCGATCCACAGCTCGCGCACGATGCCCGCGGCCTTGCCGTCGGCACCGATGACCTCCATGCCGCGCGGATCGGGATCTTCGGCGGCTACGGAGAAGTCCGTTGCCACGCGCAGCGGCACGATCTTATTTTCGCCCTCGGCGGTGAGATCGGGCGTGTCCTCGCGTTCCACGTAGGAGGCGGGACCCACGCCGTCGTGCATCGGATCCCCACTGGGAACCTGCGGTGCGCCCGGCCAGCCTGCGGCGGCTGCGCTCTTGATGGCGCGCAGGTCCGCGCGTCCAGGGGGAGCCTGGTAGCTGCCTCCGCCGCGCAGCTTGAACACCTTCGCCGGCGGCACCGGGGGGAAGCCCTGCACCCGCACGCTCTGCGAGCGGTCGGACTCGAGCGGGTAGCCCTCGCGCTTGTCCTCGCGGCGGAGGTAGTAGATCAGGCCTGCAAAGAAAATCCAGAACCCGTACAGCACGACCTGGGCGACATCGATGTAACGGGTGAAGGCACCGTAACCCATAGCAGCGCTCCTTAAGAATGTGTGCCGGGGATACCGGCCAACTGGAACTCAGAAGAGACCCGTGGCTCGTGCGGCAGACGCACGAGCGGGCCGATCGCGACCAGGGTCGCGAACAGCAACAAAATCTCGATGTGATAGACGAAGCCGTAGCCGACGGCGGGACCCGTGAGAGCGGGGCCGAGCGCGCCGCTCGCCGCCAGCGCGCCGAACATGTCGCGCAGCGCACCACTCACGGCGATCGCCGACCCCGCGGCGCAGGCCTGCACGGCACCCCAGGCTCCAAGAGCCAGGCCGTTGTCGGTTCCCCGGTCAAGACTCATGGCCGCAATGAGGGTGCCCACGCCGAACAGGCCGCCGCTGAAGCCGATCAGCGCACTACCGCAGCGGTACAGCAGCGGTGACTGCAGGGGAGCGGCGAGGATGACGAGCGCGAAGGCCAGCAGTCCCACCGTCACGCCCGCGGCCGCGATCCGGTAAGGGTCGATGCCGCGGGCCAGCAGGCGCGCGGCGAGAGCGAATGCGGCGAGCGCGCCGCCGGCGAGGATGGCGGTCAGCAGGGTGGTGGCGCTCACCGACAGGCCGAGAATCTGCCCGCCGTAGGGTTCCAGCAGGATGTCCTGCATGCTGAAGGCGGCGGAACCGAGCCCGACGGCGACCAGGAAGCGCAGCGCGCGGTTGTGCCCGGCATAGGCCCGCCAGGAGTCGCGGAAGCGCGGCCGCGGAGCGTCGCGATGCACCGGACGCCGTGCCTCCTGCTTCCACAGCGCGATGCCGTTGAGCACCATGGTGGCAAGCCCGGCACCCTGTACCACCTGGATGAGGCGCAGTTCGCTGAAGTGGCTGAGCAGCCAGCCGAAGGACAGCGAGCTGATCGCCACGCCCGCCAGCAGCATCACGTACATCAGCGCTACCACACGCGGGCGCAGCTCAACCGGGGCCAAATCGGTCGCCAGTGCGAGACCGGTGGTCTGGGTGGTGTGAAAGCCGGCGCCCACCAGGAGAAACGCCAGCGCGGCACCGATCTGGCCGATGAGAATCGGCCCGTGGGTGTCACCGGAGAGAATGAGAAGCGCGAAGGGCATGATGGCGAGGCCGCCGAACTGCAACATCGTGCCCATCCAGATGAAGGGCACCCGCCGCCAGCCGAGCGCCGAGCGGTAGGTATCGGAGCGAAAGCCCACCAGCGCCCGGAACGGCGCGAACAGCAGCGGCAGCGCGACCATGACCGCGACCAGCCATGCCGGCACCGACAGCTCGACGATCATGACGCGGTTCAGCGTACCGATGAGGAGGGCGGCGGCGATGCCGACGGAAATCTGGAACAGGGACAGCCGCAGCAGGCGCGCCAGCGGCAGATCGGCGCTCGCCGCGTCCGCGAACGGCAGGAAGCGCGGCGCGAGCCGCATCCATCCGCGTGCCACGCGTGCGGTGAGTGCCGTCACTGGCGTACCAGCTCCATGGCCTGGGAGGTGTAGAAGCCGCTCGCGACGCGCAGCGAGCGGCTGGCGGCGAACTCGCGCAGCTGCGGCTCGGCGGCCAGCAGGCGCCGCAGGCGCTGCTCGCCGATCGGCTCGATGGCCGGAGCCCGGTCGCCGCGCGGAAACAGCCGGCCGAGGGCGTGCATCACCGTCAGCGCCGGATTGCTCGGCGCGAAGGTGAACAGGAGCGCGCTCTCGGTGCGGGCCGCCAGCTGCCCGAGCACCTGCGTGACGTCAGCGGGCAGGTAGTGGATGAGGGAGTCCATGGCGACGATGTAGTCGAAGCGCCCGAGGCGCTCATCCAGCATGTCCCCGACACGGAATTCTATGCTGCCGGGGGTCAGGTCCTGCGGCTTGCGCTCGCGCGCCAGTTCCACGAGCCGCGGGGCCACGTCGATCGCGACCACCTGTGCGCCCCGGCGCGCGGCCTCGGCGGCGAGCGCGCCGGTGCCGCAGCCGGCGTCCAGCAGGCGCTGCCCGTCGAGCCGCGCCGGCAGCATGTCCAAGAGGGCCGCGCGCATCCGCTCGCGCCCGGCACGCACCGTGGCACGGATGCGGCTGACCGGGGCATCGGACGTCAGTCGTGCCCAGGCCTCGGCGGCGGTGTGGTCGAAATAGGTTTCCAGCTGCCCGCGGCGCTGGTCGTAGGTCGCGGTATGCATCAGTCGAACCCCAGCAGATCGAAGATGTCGCGGTCGCGCAGCGGCTCGACGACCAGTGGTTCGGTACCAGCCCACAGGGCGGCCGCCAGGCGCAGGTATTCCTCCTGCACTGCGCGCACTTCCGCGGTGTCGTCCATCTCGAACAGCGTCGATTTCTTCAGGCGGCTGCGCCGGATGACATCAAGATCCGGGAAGTGGGCCATGGTCTTGAGGCCCACCTTGTCGTTGAAGCGATCGATCTGCTCGGTGGCGGTGCTGCGATTGGCGATGACGCCGCCGATGCGCACCGCGTAGTTCTTGGACTTCGCCAGGATCGCCGCGACTATGCGGTTCATGGCGAAGATGGAATCGAAGTCGTTGGCCGTGACGATCAGGGCACGGTCGGCGTGCTGCAGTGGCGCGGCGAAGCCCCCGCACACCACGTCACCGAGGACGTCGAAAATGACCACGTCCGCGTCATCCAGCAGGTGGTGCTCCTTTAGCAGCTTGACCGTCTGGCCGACCACGTAGCCGCCGCAACCGGTGCCGGCGGGCGGGCCACCCGCCTCGATGCACATGACGCCGTTGTAGCCGGTGTACACGAAGTCCTCGGTGCGCACCTCCTCGGGGTGGAAGTCCACCGCTTCCAGCACGTCGATCACGGTGGGCACGAGGCGCTTGGTCAGGGTGAAGGTGGAGTCATGCTTCGGATCGCAGCCGATCTGCAGCACGCGCTTGCCGAGCTTCGAGAAGGCCACCGACAGGTTCGAGGAGGTCGTGCTCTTGCCGATGCCCCCCTTGCCGTAGACGGCAAATACCTTGGCATGGCCTATCTTGAGAGTCGGGTCCAGGTGCACCTGCAGACTGCCTTCGCCGTCCGTGCGCTGGCGCCGCGCGCTCGGCAGCAAGGGTACCGGAGCCGTGATTACATTCATGCCGCCACCTCGTGTTCGTCAAAGACGCCTTCCGCCCGGTCCTCGAGTTCTTCGCCGGCCTGGCGCAGCGCATCGAGCATGTCGTCGTCGGGGGTCCAGTAGTGGCGCGCGTGCGCCTCCAGCAGCCGGTTCGCAAGCTTCACGCAGGCGCTCGGGTTGAGGGCGGCCATGCGGTCGCGCATCTTCGGATCGAGCACGAAGGTCTCGGTGATGCGCTGATACACCCAGGGGGCCACCTTGCCGGTGGTCGCCGACCAGCCGAGCGTGTTGGTCACGTGCTCCTCGATGTGGTGCACGCCCTCGTAGCCGTGCTTGAGCATCTCCTCGTACCACTTCGGGTTCAGCGTGCGGGTGCGGGTTTCCAGCGCCACCTGCTCATCGAGGCTGCGCACCACGTTCGCGCCGCGCGTCTGATCGCCGATGTAGACCGGAACCTCGGCGCCTGCAGCGCGCTTGGCAGCGCTCGAGATACCGCCGAGGGTGTCGAAGTAGACGTCGATGGTGGTGACGCCCAGTTCCACCGAGTCCAGGTTCTGGTAGGTGAGCTGCACGTCACGCAGTACGTTGCGCAGCAGCGCCGGCTGCTGCACCGGGCGCCCGGAACGGCCGTAGGCGAAGCACTTGCGGCGCGTGTAGGTCTCGGCGATCTCTTCCTCTTTGTCCCAGCGGCCGCTGTCGATGAGGTTGCCGACGTTGGCACCATAGGTACCGTCGGCGTTGCCAAACACCCGCAGCGCTGCGGTCTGCAGGTCACAGTTCTGCGTACGCTGATACTCCAGGGCGTGCTTGCGTACGAAGTTCTGCTCCAGCGGCTCGTCCGCCTCCGCCGCCAGCAGCGCGGCTTCCGCCAGCAAGCGCATCTGCAGGGGCAGGAGGTCGCGGAAGATCCCGGACACAGTGATCAGCACGTCGATGCGCGGGCGGCCGAGCTGCTCCAGCGGTATCAGGGTCGCACCGGCCAGCCGGCCGAAGGCGTCGAAGCGCGGCTTCGCCCCCATGAGGGCGAGTGCCTGGGCGATCGGTCCGCCTTCGGACTTCAGGTTGTCGGTGCCCCACAGCACGATGGCCACCGTCGCCGGCAGCGCGTGGCCATCCGACAGATACTTCTCGAGCAGGCACTGTGCCTGGCGCGCACCCTCCTGCACGGCGAAGGCACTCGGGATGCGGAAGGGGTCGAAGCCATGTACGTTGCGCCCGGTGGGCAGGATCTCCGGCGTACGCACCAGATCCCCTCCGGGTGCCGGGCGAATGTAGCGGGCGTCGAGCGCGCGCAGCAGCGCGGGTATCTCGTGATCCTCGCTCAGCAGCCGGTCGGTCTTGCGCAATGCCTCCAGCAGCGCCAGCGTCTCCGGCGTCGCCTCCGTCGCACAGGAGCGCAGCGCATCGGCCGGTGCCAGCCCAGCCACGAGGGCCTCGATCCAGGCGCGCTCCGGCTTGGCGGCGTGTGCCGACTCGGCCACCGCCAGCAGCATGTCGGTGCGCTCGCTAGCGCAGGGCGTGCGTCCGATCTCATGCAGCCCATACGGAATGAGTGTGTATTCGAGCTCGAGGATCGCAGCCCCGAGCCTGACGATCTCAGCCTCGGCGCGTGATTCCCACGGCGGCGTCGCGACCGCGAGTTCCACCGCGGCAGCCTGGTCCTGGATCAGTCGCGCGAGTTCACGGCGTTCGCCGTCCTCGGGAGCGAGCCCGCGCCAGCGCTCGAGCGAGCCCTTGAGGTCAAGCAGACCGCGGTACAGGCCGGCGTTGGCGACCGGGGGCGTCAGGTAGCTCACGAGGGTGGCGGCGGCACGGCGCTTCGCGATGGTGCCCTCGGAGGGGTTGTTGGCCGAATACAGGTAGACGTTGGGGAGGTCGCCGATGAGACGATCCGGCCAGCAGTTCTCGCTCATCCCGACCTGTTTGCCCGGCATGAATTCGAGTGCCCCATGGGTGCCAAAATGCAGCACCGCGTCGGCACCAAAGTCCTCGCGCAGGTAGCGATAGAAGGCCGAGAAGGCGTGCGTGGGCGCGAAGCCCTTCTCGAACAGCATGCGCATCGGGTCGCCTTCGTAGCCGAAGCCCGGCTGCACGCCGACAAACACGTTTCCGAACTGCGCGCCGAGCACGAAGATGGAGCTGCCATCGCTTTGCTGCCGTCCCGGGGCCGGCCCCCACTGCGATTCGATCTCCTTCAGCCAGCGCTCGCCGCGCACGTGCTTATCCGCGGCAATGCGGGCATGCACGTTGGCGTGCGCGCCGAAGCGCTCGGCGTTGCCCTCGACGATCCGGCGGCGCAGTTCCTCGCTGTCGGCGGGAACCTCCACCTGGTAACCGGCCTGGCCCAGCGCCTTGAGGGTGCGCTGCAGCGAGGCAAAGACCGCCAGATGCGCGGCGGTGCCCGTGTTGCCGGCGTTGGGGGGAAAGTTGAACAGCACGATCGCCAGCTTGCGCTGCGCGTGGGGACGCTTGCGCAGCTCCACCAGGCGCGCAACGCGCGCCGCCAGCATCTGCACCCGCTCGGGCTGGGGCTGCATGTCGCGCGCATGATCACCGTGTGCGGCGCCGGAGCGGCCGCCGTAGACCATCGGCCCGGTGGAGCCGTCGAGCTCCGGGATAGCCACCATCATGGTCGCTTCCACTGGGGTCAGGCCGCGCTCACCGCCGTACCATTGCGCGAGTGACTGAAACTCGAGCGGGTGGGCCGCGATGTGCGGTACGTCGAGCTTCGCCAGCATTTCCTCGGCCGCCCGCGCATCGTTGTAGGCCGGGCCGCCCACGAGGGAGAAGCCCGTGAGCGACACCAGCGCATCGATGCGCGGCTTGCCCTGGGCATAGAAGAACTTATCCACCGCCGGGCGCGAATCCAGCCCGGAGGCGAAGGCGGGGATCACGCGCAGCCCGCGCGACTCCAGGGCGGCGATCACGCCCTCGTAGTGCGCGGTATTGCCGGCGAGCACGTAGGAGCGCATGACCAGCATCCCGACCGTGCCGCGGGCATTGGCCGGGTAGGGCAGCTTGTCGACGCGGTCGCCAATCCGTCCTCCCAGGCGAGGATGAAACAGGCCGAGCTCCGGGTACTCGGCTGGCGCGATGGACGGCAGCGTGCCGCGCAAGTGACGGCGCGGCCCATCGGCGTAGCGGTCGACGAGGAAGCGCACCATGTTGACGACGTTCTCTTCGGAGCCCGCGAGCCAGTACTGGAGCGTGAGGAAGTAGGCACGCACATCCTGGGCCGGACCCGGGATGAAGCGCAGGATCTGGGGGATGCGCCGCAGCATCTTCATCTGCGCGGCGCCGGAGGCGGCGTTGTGCTTGCTGCCGCCGCGCAGGCGCTTGAGTAGCCCGATCGCGCCGCCCCCCGAGCCGCTCATGCTGAAGCGCCCCAGGCGGGTCAGCCGGATGACCTCCCCGGCCGACATGCAGCCGACCATCGCGTCGCACTGGTCGCGACGCTCCTTCAGCCAGGGCAGCACCGCCTGGAAGTGCTCCTCGAGGAACAACATCGAGGCGAACACGATGTCACCGCGGGCGATGTCGGCGCGGCAGCGCTCGAGTGCCTGCGGCTCGTCGTCCCATTCGGAGGCCGCGTGCACAGACAGGATGAGGCCGGGAATCTCGCGCGCGAGGGTATCGCGCGCGCGCTCCGCCGCGCTCGCAAGATGCGTGTCGAGCGTGACGATCACCACGCGCACCGGCGTCGGCTCAGCGCGAGAAGTGAGCTTTGGCTTCATACAGCGTCTCCAGCGTGATTAGCGCGAGTCCGTTCTCGTTCGCAAAACGCTCGGTATTGCGGCGTGCTTTGCCGCGCACGAAAAAGGGGATCTTGCCGAGCTCCTGCTCAGCTTCCTGCGCCCAGCTCGGCGTGCCCTCCACTGCCGGCGCGGGCGGGACGGCCGCGACCGCAGCGGCGCGCGGAACGCCCAGATGCGACGGCGCGGCACCATCGTGGAACTCGCGATCATCGCTGAACATGCCCAGCAGATGCTCTTCCAGACCCATCATGAGGGGGTGCACCCAGGTGTCGAACAGCACGTTCGCACCCTCGAAGCCCATCTGCGGGGAATAGCGCGCCGGGAAATCCTGGACGTGGGCGGGCGCGCAGATGACTGCACAGGGGATTCCAAGCCGCTTGGCGATGTGGCGCTCCATTTGCGTGCCGAGCACCAGTTCCGGCTGCAGCTCGGTGATGCGCGCCTCGACCTCGAGGTAGTCATCGGTGATCAGCGCCTCGAGGCCGAAGGAGCGCGCCAGCTCGCGTACCTCCCGGGCAAATTCGCGGCTGTAAGTACCGAGCCCGACGACATTGAAGCCGAGCTCATCACGCGCCACGCGCGCCGCGGCCAATGCGTGCGTGGCATCGCCAAACACGAACACGCGCTTGCCCGTCAGGTAAGTCGAATCGACCGACCTGGAATACCAGGGCAGCCGCGATTCGCCGGCCGCCAGCGCTGGGCCAGGATCCACTCCGGCAAGTCCTGCAACCTCCTGGATGAAGGCGCGCGTCGCGGCGACCCCGATCGGAACCTGGCGCGTGGCCGGCATGCCGAAGGTGCGCTCGAGCCACGTGGCGGCGAGGCCCGCAGTTTCCGGGTACAGCACGACGTTGAAGTCGGCCTCAGGCAATCGCGCGAGATCCGCGGGTGTTGCCCCTTCCGGAGCCGTTACGAGCACGTCTATGTCCAACAGCGCGAGCAGGCTGCGTACTTCGGTGACGTCGTCGCGGTGGCGGAAGCCGAGCGCCGTCGGGCCGAGGATGTTGCAGCGGGGCCGCCGCGCCGGATCGCGTGGCGGCCGCGGCGTCCCGGGAGGCGGCGCGTGCGCCCCAGCGAGCGCACGCGTCAGGCGATAAAAAGTTTCTGCTGCGCCCCAGTTCTCCTTGCGTTGATAGGCCGGAAGCTCCAGCGGCACAACGGGAATTGGCAGGGCGAGGGCCAGGGCGAGGCCGCCCGGGTCGTCCTGGATCAGTTCGGCCGTGCACGAGGCCCCCACCAGCAGTGCCTGTGGCTTGAAGCGCTCGTAGGCCTGCGCGACCGCCGTCTGAAATAGCTGTGCCGTGTCGCTGCCGAGATCGCGCGCCTGGAAGGTGGTGTAGGTCACCGGCGGGCGCCCGGCGCGCCGCTCGATCATGGTGAAGAGCAGATCCGCGTAGGTATCGCCCTGGGGCGCGTGCAGCACGTAGTGCACGCCGCGCATTGCGGTGGCGATGCGCATGGCTCCCACGTGGGGCGGTCCTTCGTATGTCCACAGCGTCAGTTGCACGGCCGAAACTCAGCAGGCAAGTCGCGCGCGGCGCACGAGCGGACGCGCGAACAGTTCGGCGAGGTCGGCCGCCTGCTCGTAGCCCTGCACCGGGGTGAAAACGAGCTCGATCGACCACTTGGTGGTAAGACCCTCCGCCTCCAGCGGGTTGGCGAGGCCGAGGCCACAGACGATGAGATCTGGGCGCGCGGCACGACAGCGATCGAGCTGCCTGTCAACGTCCTGGCCTTCGCTCAATTGGGTGCCACCGGGCAGGAGCGCCAGCTCTGCGGCCAGGTGCTGGCGATGCAGGAACGGTGTGCCCACCTCGATCAGTCGCATGCCAAGCTCGCGCGACAGAAAGCGCGCCAGCGGGATCTCAAGCTGCGAGTCGGGAAAGAGGAAAATGCTTTTGCCGTCGAGTTGCTGACGGTAGACCCTCACCGCGGCCGCGGCGCGTGTGCGCGCCGCGCCGGTTGCTTCCGCGAACCGTGAGGCCGGGCAACCCCAGGCATCTGCGGCGGCCTTGAGCCACAGCGTCGTGCCCTCGACGCCGAGCGGAAACGGAGCCGGCAGGCGCGTCGCGCCGCGCTCCTCAAGGGCGCGCGCGGTATCGGCGAGAAAGGGTTGCGCGAGAAGAAAGCGCGTTTCGGGGCCGACCGGCGGCAGCTGACTGGCCTGACGGGGCGGCAGGAAATGCACCGCTGGTATCCCAAGTACTGACAAGGTGCGGCGCATCTGGTCCTCGACCACATCAGCCAGCGCACCGACGATGAGCAGTGAGCGCTCACCGGCAGGCGCCTGCGGCAGCTCCGGAACCAGGGACGCGAGGCACGCGTCCTCGCCCTGGGTGAAGGTGGTCTCGATCCCGCTGCCTGAGTAGTTCAGCACCCGCACGCGCGGGGCAAATGACCGCGACAGCCGTGCAGCGGCCCGCGACAGGTCGAGCTTGATGACCTCGGAGGGGCAGGAGCCGACCAGGAACAACAGCCGGATATCGGGTCGCCTCTCGAGGAGGCGCGTGACGACGCGATCCAGTTCGACGTTCGCGTCCGCAAGGCCGGCGAGGTCGCGTTCATCGATGATGGCGGTGCCGAAGCGCGGCTCGGCGAATATCATGACGCCCGCTGCCGACTGGATCAGGTGTGCGCAGGTGCGTGAACCGACGACCAGGAAAAAGGCGTCCTGGACCTTGCGGTGCAGCCAGATGATGCCCGTAAGTCCGCAGAAAACCTCACGTTGTCCGCGCTCACGCAGCACCGGTCGGGTATCGCAGCCGGCGACCACCGGGTTCACTGCCGCGTTCACTTGCGCGCCGCCATGGCCACGTGCAGGTCAGCGGGAAAGCTCGCGCTCTCGCGCCGCGCCGCACGCAGTTTCAGAAGAAATTGCGTGGCATTGATGACGTAGGCGGCGTAGGCGGCCAGCGCGATAATCATCTGTACGCGCACGTCGACGAGCCTGAAGAGCAGCGCGACCAGGTAAGCGGTGTGCAGGGCGAGCACCGCCATGCTCATCACGTCTTCCCAGAAGAACGCGCGGGCAAACAGGTAGCGGCCGAAGACATCGCGCTCCCACAGGCAACCCGTCAACATGATTGCGTACAGGAACAGGGTCTTTACGACGATCGATAGAGTTGCGGCGGTGGCTCCCTGCCCAGTGGCCAGGAAGCGCAGCACCAGGCACAGGCTTACGAAGAAGGCCAGAAACTGCAGCGGGGCCAGAATGCCCTGCACCAGGGTCCAGCGTGAGGCATCCCGTCTGCGGCGCTCCTCTGCGCTGTAGAGCGGGAATCGAGACTGAGGCGCTCCCCGGTGTTGCATTACTTTGGTTTCGAGAGCTGGCGTGCCTTCGAATCTAGATCCGCCGGCAGAAACTGTCAACCTAGCTTCACGTCAAGACTACTTGACACTTTACAGGATCGGGTGTCTAGTGGCACAAACGCGCAAAGCTCACAGGCAGTCGGTCGGCGGGGCGTGTCGGGACTTTCGGGTGCATCCGGAATGCCCGTCGCGGGATGACACGAATAAGAGGGGGCACCATGGCGGACGCAACCACGTGGCTAGGCTCGGGACGCAATCTGGACAATGTGTGCGTCGGCCGCAGTCAGGCTCCGGCCCAGAAGGAGCTGAAGGCCGAGTCGATGGGCAGGCTGCTGCGGACCATCGAGGGCGAGATCATCCCCCGTCTGGTTCTGGCGCTGCAGACCGCCCCGGAACCCGCGGTGCTCAAGGGCAAGGCGCACAGCGGGGCCGAGGAGGACGACGTCACGGAGTTCGCGCGCCTGGTGGCCGCGCACGACGTATCGGTCGCCACTGCCTACCTGAATGCCTTGCTGCACCGCGGCATTGCGTTGGAGACTATTTACCTGGAGCTGCTGGCGCCCGCCGCCCGGCTCCTCGGGGAATGGTGGAAGCAGGACCTCAAGGACTTTACCGAGGTGACGAGCGGCTTGTGCCGGATGCACCAGCTGCTGCACGAGTTCAGTCCGACCTTCCTGCATGACGCGCCCCCGGCGGCGCCCGATCGCTGCGTGTTGCTGGTGCCGATGCCGGGGGAGCAGCACTCCTTCGGGCTGATTATGGTGGCTGAGTTTTTCCGTCGCGCTGGCTGGGACGTCTGGGACCTGCATCCGTCCACGAGCGGCGACCTGATGGGAGTGGTACGCAAGCAGTGGTTCAGTGTTATTGGTGTGTCGCTGAGCTGCCAGTCGCGCATCGAGGAACTGAAGCCACTGATCGAGGCGGCACGCGAGAGTTCGCGTAATAAGTCAGTTTGCGTGATGGTGGGCGGCCAGCCCTTCATCGGGCATCCGGAGCAGGTGGCGGCGGTGGGCGCGGATGCGACCGCCTCGGACGGCCGGCGCGCGGCGCTGGAGGCGAACCGACTGTTAACTTCGATCGGACGCCGCGTCTGAGCGCTATTTGCGCGAACCGACTTGAGTTACATGTTCCCGCCCTAACAAGGATAATGAGGGCGGTGCGAGAGGGGGCCGACGGAAAGTGGGGTGTTCTTGTTTTTGAAGAAGTTCAAAGCGCCTAAGAAGTCGCTGGGAAATCTGGACGCAGAGTCTGCCGCTGAGCTGCTTACTGCAGCCACCGACGTGGCGTTGATCATTGACCGCAAAGGCGTGATCCGCGACGTGGCGTTCGGCAGCGATGATCTGTCCAAGGATGTGCGCGGCGACTGGCTCAATAGCTCCTGGGAAAGCACCGTCACAGTCGAGAGCCGGCCCAAAGTTAAATTGATGCTCCAGGATGCCGAGGGGCAGGGGGACCTGCGCTGGCGACAGGTGAATCATCCTGCCGTAAGCGGCCCGGACGTGCCGATCCTCTATCGCGCGCAACGCGTTGGCGAAGAGGGCCGGATCGTCGCGCTCGGGCGCGATCTGCGCGCGGTGGAGACACTCCAGCAGCGCCTCATGGAGGTCGAGCGTTCGATGGAGCGCGAGTACTCACGCATGCGCCACGCCGAGACCCGCTATCGGCTGCTGTTCCAGCTGGCTTCCGAAGCCGTGCTGATCGTGGACGCCGAGAGCCGCAAGGTCATCGATGCCAACCCCGCGGCGTTGCAGATCGTAGGCTCGGCTGCCCGGCGCCTCGTCGGGCGCGTATTTCCCGAGGGCTTCGATGCAGCCGGCCAGCGCGCGATCGAGGGCCTGCTCGCGACCGTGCGTACCACCGGTCGCGCCGAGGACGTGCGCGCCGTGCTGCAGAGCACCGAACGCGAGTTCCTGATCTCCGCATCACTCTTTCGTCAGAACGAGTCGTCGCACTTCCTGGTGCGCATCCGCCCGATGGTGACCGAGGCGTCGCAGCCCGACGCCACCGCCGCGCAGTCGAAGCTTCTCGAAGTCCTCGAGGGTTCCCCGGACGGTCTGGTGGTAACGACCCCGGAGGGCGAGATTCTGACCGCCAACCGCGCCTTCCTCGATCTGGCACAGCTGGCTGCGGCTGAACAGGCGCGCGGTCAGCCGCTCGATCGCTGGCTGGGACGTCCCGGTGTTGACGTGCGTGTCCTGCTCGGGAATCTGCGCCAGCATGGCTCGGTGCGCCTGTTCGCCACCACGCTGCGCGGGGAGTACGGCTCAACGGCCGACGTCGAGATCTCCGCGGTGTCGGTGACCAACGGCGAACAGCCGTGTCTTGGCTTCACGGTACGCAACGTCGACAAGCGCGCTGTCACGGACGCGCGCAAGACGCGTGAACTGCCGCGCACGGCTGCGGAACTGACTGAATTGATTGGCCGCATTTCGCTCAAGGACTTGGTACGCGAGACGACCGACGTCATTGAACGGCTATGCATTGAGGCCGCGCTGGAGATTACCGGCGACAACCGCGCCACGGCTGCCGAGATGCTCGGACTGTCACGCCAGAGCCTGTATGCGAAGCTGCGCCGGCATGGACTCGGGGACCTGTCCGAGGAAGATTAGCGGGCGGTTCGTCGGCCGCTAAAAGTGTCAAGACGACTGGACGCTTTCAAACGTCCAGAGTAGGGTGCGAGGCATGACCCGGCCCGCACCACGCGCCGTAATCGAGCTCCTTAAGCCCATCACCTGGTTTGCCCCGATGTGGGCTTTTGCGTGCGGCTTGTTATCCGTGCCGCACGTTCGCGGCGCTGGCGTGCCGAGCCCCTGGGTCATGATATTCGCCGGCGTGCTGCTCGCGGGACCACTGATCTGCGCGACCAGCCAGGCCGTCAACGACTGGTTTGATCGCCACGTGGACGCCATCAACGAGCCGCTGCGCCCCATCCCGAGTGGCCGCATTCCCGGCCGCTGGGGGCTATACATCGCTCTCATCTGGACCGCCCTGTCGCTGGCGGTGGCGCTGGTTCTCGGGCCATGGGGTTTCTGTGCCGGTGTTTTCGGACTGGTGTTGGCTTGGGCCTACAGCGCGCCGCCGCTTCGCCTGAAGCAGAACGGCTGGTGGGGCAACGCAGCCGTGGCGCTGTGTTACGAGGGCGTCCCGTGGGTTACGGGGGCCGCGATCATGGCGGCAGGTGCGCTCCCGGATGCGCGTGTGCTGATGATCGCGGCGCTCTACAGCCTCGGCGCTCACGGGATCATGACGCTGAATGACTTCAAGTCCGTCGAGGGCGACCGCCAGCTCGGCATCGGCTCACTGCCGGTGCGACTGGGGGTTGTCTCCGCGGGCCGCGTGGCGTGCTTCGTTATGGCCTTTGCGCAGGCTGTCGTCATCGCGCTGCTGCTGGCGTGGGGCAAGTACTGGCACGCCGCCGCGGTGGGCGCGCTGCTGCTGGCGCAGCTGGTGCTGATGTCGCGCCTGTTGCGCAGCCCGCGCGAGCGGGCACCCTGGTACAACGCCACCGGCACGAGTCTCTATGTGCTGGGAATGCTGGTCGGCGCGTTCGCGCTGCGCTCCCTCGGGTGGCTCTCCGCATGAGCCGCGCCACCCTCGGATGGGGCGGCATCGTGCGGCTCGGGCTCGTCCAGGCCGCCATCGGCTCCGTGGTAGTGCTGGCCACCTCCACGATGAACAGGGTGATGGTGGTGGAACTCGCCCTGCCGGCGGTGCTCCCGGGGGTGCTGGTGGCGCTCCATTATGCCGTGCAGATGGCTCGCCCACGCTTCGGCCACGGCTCCGATGTCGGCGGCCGGCTGACCCGCTGGATCATCGGCGGCATGGCGGTGCTCGCGGCCGGTGGTGTGGGCGCGGCGGCGAGCATCTCTCTCATGGCGCGGGAGCGCGCGGCGGGTATCGCCGTCGCCGTGCTCGCTTTTCTCGTCATAGGTCTCGGGGTCGGCGCCAGCGGCACCTCATTGCTCGTGCTGCTGGCAAAACGTGTCGAGCCGCAGCGGCGCCCGGCCGCCGCCACCATCACCTGGGTGATGATGATCGCCGGCTTCGTTCTCACCACTGCGCTCGCCGGCCAGGCGCTCGAGCCCTACTCTCACCACAGGCTCTTCAGCGTCACGTTGGTGACCGCGGTGCTCGCGGTACTGCTCACTGTGCTCGCGGTGTGGGGCATTGAAGGTGACTCACAGGTCACGGCAGCGCCGGTACCCGCGGAGCGCGCCGCGTTCCGTGACGCGTTGCGCCAGGTATGGCAGGAACCGGCGGCGCGGCACTTCACGATCTTCGTCTTCGTCTCGATGCTGGCTTACAGCGGACAGGAGCTGATATTCGAACCCTTCGCCGGCGCGGTTTTCCAGCTGACGCCAGCGCAGTCCACGCGGCTGACCTCGATGCAGCACGGCGGGGCGCTCCTCGGCATGATTCTCGTCGGGCTGCTCGCCACGCTCGCAGGACGCTGGCGTGGCAGTTCACTGCGCGGCTGGACAATCGCCGGTTGCGTCGGTTCGTGCATCGCCCTGCTGGGGCTGGTTGCTGCTACCTACGCACACGGTATCTGGCCTCTGCGGCTGAATGCGTTCCTGCTCGGACTGGCGAACGGGGTGTTTGCCGTCTCGGCCATCAGCGCGATGATGTCCCTGGCCTCCGCCGGGGGCAGCGCGCGCCAGGGAATTCGCATGGGACTGTGGGGCGGCGCGCAGGCCGTCGCCTTCGCCCTCGGCGGGCTGCTCAGCAGCGCCGCCGTCGACCTTGCCCGCCACGTGACGCACTCACCGTTGGCGGCCTACGCCTGCGTGTTCAGTGCGCAGGCGCTGCTGTTCCTGGTCGCCGCCGCAATCGCGGCCGCGGTCGGTGCGGTCTCTGCCACGGTGCAGCGTGAGATCCGCGCACCTGCGGTGCGCGCATGAGCGAAGACGCCCCATCCGCGGACATGCTGTTCGACGTGGTCGTGGTGGGCGGTGGCCCGGCGGGCGCCACCGCCGCGCACGATCTGGCGCGTCAGGGCCGCAGCGTCCTGCTGCTCGATCGCGCCGGGCGCATCAAACCCTGTGGTGGGGCGATTCCGCCCAAGCTCAATGAGGAATTCGCGGTACCGACCTCGCTCCTGGTCGCGCGCGTCACGGCGGCGCGGATGGTGTCGCCGCGCGCGCGCCAGGTCGACATGCCGATCAGCGGTGGTTACGTGGGCATGGTTGACCGGGAGGTTTTTGACGAATGGCTGCGGGCACGGGCGGCGGCTGCGGGAGCGCGGCGGCAGTCGGGGGTGTTCGAGTCTCTTTCACGGGAGACGACCGGACAGGTAGTCGTGCACTTCCGTGGCAGTAGTCCGGGAGCGACGGCCCGCCTGCGCGCCAGGTGTCGGGTGGTCATCGGCGCCGATGGCGCCGGCTCCCGTGTTGCGCAGCAGAGCGTGCCGGCTGCGGCGCGCGCCAGGTTCGTGTTTGCCTACCATGAGATCGTGCGTTCTCCAGCCAGCCACCGCTCAAACTTCGATGGCGCCCGCTGCGAGGTGCACTATCGCGGCCATCTGTCTCCGGATTTCTATGCCTGGGTGTTTCCGCACGGCGAGACCACCAGCGTCGGCGTCGGCAGCGCCGTGCGCGGCTTCTCCTTGCGGCGGGCAGTCGAGCAGCTGCGCAGCGACACGGGCCTGGATGCATCGGCAACCCTGCGTCGCGAGGGGGCGCCGATTCCGCTGACGGTGCTATCGCGCTGGGACAACGGCCGCGATGTGCTGCTCGCGGGCGATGCTGCCGGCGTGGTGGCGCCGGCCTCCGGCGAGGGGATCTATTACGCGATGAGTGGCGGCCGCCTGGCGGCGCAGGCGGCCGACGCTTTCCTGGCCACGGGCAATGCGCGTGAGCTGCGCAGCGCGCGGCGGCGCTTCATGAGGGCGCACGGCCGCGTCTTCTTCGTGCTCCGGATCATGCAGCGCTTCTGGTATTGCAGTGACCGGCGGCGTGAGCGCTTCGTCAGCCTGTGCCGCGACAAGGATGTACAGCGCCTTACCTGGGAGGCTTACATGTACAAGCGCCTGGTGCGTGCCCGGCCGCTGGCCCACGTGCGTATATTCTTCAAGGATGTGCTGCACCTTTGTGGAGTGGTGCCGCCATGAACGCCATGGTCTCACCGGCGCGCTGGCGCCCGATGCTCGCCGCCGGGCTGGCGGCTTCGGGGGTTGCGGCTCTGGGCGCGCTCACCACGAACCTCGGTCCCTGGTATTACCACCTGTCATTGCCTGAATGGAAGCCGCCCGACTGGTTGTTCGGGCCGGTATGGACGCTGATCTTCAGTCTGGCTGCGATCTCCGGCTACCTCTCGTGGACGCGCGCCCCCCGCAACGACGTGAATCAGGCTCGTGTGCTGGCCTTGTTCGCCATCAACGCCCTGCTGAACATCGCCTGGAGTGCGTTGTTCTTCCGCCTGCATCGCCCGGACTGGGCGTTGCTGGAAGTACTGTTGTTGTGGCTGTCGATAGTGGGACTGATGCTGCTCACCTACCGCAGCTCGCGCCTGGCGAGCCTGCTGCTGTTGCCCTATCTCCTGTGGGTGAGTTTTGCGGCAGTTCTGAACCTCTCCGTCGTGCGGCTGAACGGACCCGCTTTCGGCGCCTGAGCGCCGCTCGGACATCCCGATGCGCACACTCATGGCCTTTCTCGGCAGCGCGCATCTGGCCGACATGGCATTGGTCGCGCTGTTGGTGGAGGCGGCCGCGCTAACCGTCTATCGCTCGCACACCGGCCGTGGGCCGGGCGTGCGGGACATTCTGAGCGTGCTGCTTCCGGGGGCGTGCTTGATGCTGGCGATGCGCAGCGCGCTGGCATCAGCCGGGACGCAGGTCGTTGGCTTCTTTCTGTTCGCGGCTCTGCTGACGCACGTCGCCGATCTGCGCCGCCGCTGGCGGCTCGCGGCAACGCCACCGCAGCCGATCGCCGCAGGCGTCCTGCCACACGGCCGATAGAGCCGGACGGGCGCCGTGCTGCGCCCGCTTTTTCTCGTCTGCTTTGGGTTGCTTCCTGTCCGGCAGGTAGGACAAGGCTTACGAGCGGATGTCATCCGCGCACGTGGCGCACTGTCAGGCAGATTCATATAACAGGAGGTAAAGCCAGCTGGACACCCACGGGCGCAGCGCTGCTGCGTTCCTGACTGCGAGCACCTAATGCATTTCACCAAAGCGCCCACCATCAGCACGCGCGGTGCGTCCCGGGCAACTGTAGCCGTGCTGTTGCTCGGCGTGGTGGCGGCGGCGGCTGGCGCCGCGCAGCCGCAGCACGCGCCACGAGCAGACACGAGCAGCCCCTCTGTCAGTGCGATTGAGCGCGGGCGCTACCTCGCCCGCCTTGGGGACTGCGCATCCTGCCACACCGCGAGCGGCGGCAAGCCCTTTGCCGGTGGCATGTACCTGCCGACACCCTTCGGGCAGATTTCCGTGCCGAACATCACACCGGACCTGAAGACCGGGATCGGTGCCTGGAGCGATGAGGAGTTTTATCGCGCGATGCACGAGGGCGTCGGGCGGCAGGGGGAGTACCTGTACCCGGTATTCCCGTTCCCGTGGTACACCAAGGTGACGCGGGCGGACGTGCTGGCGATCAAGGCGTACCTGTTCTCGCTGCCGGCGGTGGCCGCGCCACGCGCGCCGCTGAAGCTGACCTGGCCGGCCAGCGTGCGCGAGAGTCTGGGGGCGTGGCGCGCGGCGTTCTTCACGGCCGGAGAGTTCCAGCCGCTGCCAGGTCAGAGTCCCGAGGTGAATCGCGGGGCCTATCTTGTGCAGGGCCTCGGACACTGCGGTGAATGCCATAACCAGCATAACGTGGCCGGCGTGTCGCGCTGGTCCGGCACACTCGAGGGCGGCCCAATCGAGGGCTGGTATGCCCCCAATCTCACCGACAACAAGCAGGAAGGACTCGGCGTCTGGTCAACCGCGGAGGTGGCGCAATTTCTGAAGACCGGCAGCTCGCCGCATGGCGGCACGGCGCTGGGTCCGATGCAGGAGGTAGTGCAGCGCAGCCTCAGTCACCTCAGTGACCCCGATCTTCTGGCAATCGGTGCTTACCTTAAATCCGTGCCGGGAAAGGAGACTTACAGTGATCGCGCCGTGCCGACGGCGCGCGTGGCTGAGGGCGGTACCTACCTGAGCTACTGTGCGTCCTGCCACGGAGTCAAAGGGCAGGGCCTCACGGGGGAGATCCCGCCGCTGGTCAACAACGGGGCGGTCACTGCGCAGGGTCCGCAGAACGTCATCCGCGTGGTGCTCGGTGGCCTGCCCGCCGTGCGCGGCATGGCACCGATGCCCGCAGTCGGGGCCAGCATGACGGATGAAGAAGTCACCGAGGCTGTCAATTACGTGCGCAATTCGTTCGGCAACGCGGCGCCGGCCAACGCCGCCCCGGGCCTGGTGGCGCAGCTGCGCGCGACAACTCGGACGACCCTGACGGGCGATCCCACGGGTGCTTGCGGCGGCTCCGATGCCGCGACCAAGCACTTGCTGTCGACGAATCACCTCGAGCAGCAACTTGCGGACATGACGGAGGCCAACATGCTGAGCGTCATCGACAGCGCTTTGCCCAGGGTGCGCGCGGCGCATGCCGGAGACGACTCCGACGGGCTGGTCAACGGGCTGACGGCCGCCTACTGCAGCGTGCTCACCCGGGCGAATGTAGCGCCCGCTGGACGTGCGGCGCGCCTGGGGGACTTCGCGGTGCTCGTGTATGGCCAGCTGAAACATCCTGACCGTGGCCAGTAAGAAGCGCAGCGCGCCGGCCCGCCCGGACACCAGCGATGCGGGTGGCGCGCATTCCGCAGGCGCCAAATCCGAACACCTGGACACCGCTCAGCAGCATCAGGCGGCCGCGCATACCTCGCCGCAGGCCATCGTCATTCACGAGGTGGTGCGCGAGGAAGGTGAGACGGAGCTGCGTCGCTCCGCCAGCGCGCTCGCCTGGTCGGCCTTCGCGGCCGGGGCTTCCATGGGGTTCTCGCTCCTGACGCTGGCGCTATTGCAGGCGCGGCTGCCGCAGGCGCCGTGGGCGGAGATTCTGTCCGCGGCAGGCTATACGGTGGGATTCATCATCGTCATCATGGGCAGGCAGCAGCTGTTCACCGAGAGCACGCTGACGGCGATGCTGCCGCTGTTCGTGCACCGTGACCGCAAGACCCTGGTGCGGATCGTGCGCCTATGGGCCATCGTACTGGTCGCCAACCTGTTGGGTACCGCCCTCGTGGCACGGCTGTTGTCGCTGCCGGGGGTCTTCGAGCCCAACGTGCAGGAAGCGATGCGCGGCCTCGGCGCCGCGATCGTCCACAGCGACACCCTCCCGGCCTTCATCCGCGCGATATTCGCCGGCTGGCTGATTGCGCTCATGGTGTGGGTGCTGCCGAGTGCGCGCTCGGCACGACTGCTCGTGATTCTGTTGTTCACGTACGTCGTGGGGCTCGGGCACTTCCCCCACATCGTGGCAGGCTCGGTCGAGGCGGCGTATGCGGTGTACAGCGGCGCCGCGGGGCTGAGTGGATATTTCACCGGCTTTCTGCTGCCGACGCTCATCGGCAATACCATCGGCGGCGTGGCGCTCGCGGCGCTGCTCAATCACGCGCCGCTGGCCGAAGAGCTGGCGCAATCCTAGCGCCGGCGCGGCGAGCGGCGGCGTTCAGTGTCCGCTCAGGCGCAGGGCGAACACAACACCGACGTCGTTGCTCACCTGATCGGTGGCCTTCCAGTCACCCTGGCCGACCCCGTAGTCGAGCCGCTTGAGGCTCGTCTTGCCGCTCATGTAGCCGGCCGTGGCGCCGCCTTCCTGTGCGGTGCGGAATATAAAGGGCACCCGGGCATCACGCGTGACGTCGCGGATGGTGAGCTTGCCGACAGCCTCGTAGCCGGTGGCGGTTTTGACGATCTGCGCGGCACTAAAGCGCGCCTGGCTGAATTTCTTGACCGCGAACAGGTCCGTATCGCGCAGCGTCTGGTCGCGTTCCTGGTCCCCGGTGTCGAGGGAATTCATGTCGATGGTGACGTCCAGGTGGCTCGCCGCCAGGTTGTCGGCCGCGAAATCCAACACCACCGTGAAGCGCTTGAACTGGCCCTTGTTCTGGGCGCCCGCCTGCACGAAGGCGAATTCGAGCGTGCTCTTGGCCGGGTCAAGCACGTAGTGCGTCACGGCAGGCGCATCCGCGGCCGCCGCCGGCAGGGCCGCGAGCAGCAGCGCCGGGAGCGCGATGAGGCAGCGTGCGCGGGTCAGAATTGCCATGGTTCTCGTCCTCATCCTTGAGTGCGGTTGTTCGTAAAGGGAAGCATACGCCGCAACACGTCGTCCTTGAGCAGGAAGTGGTGCTTGAGCGCCGCGAGGAGATGCACGATGGCGACTATGCCGAGCGACCACGCGAGGATGCCGTGGGTCGTCACCAGGGTGTCATACAGTGCCTTGTTCTTGGGCACGAGATCCGGCAGCTGCCACAGGCCGAACCAGCTCACCGGGAAGCCGCGTGCCGAGGACATCGTCCATCCCGACAGCGGCACGGCGAACAGCAGCACGTAGAGCAGCACGTGCGTCACCTTCGCGAGCGTGCGCTCGTAGGGCTTGAGCGTTCCCGGCAGCTCGGGCGTCTGGTTGGCCGATCGCCACAGCAGCCGCAGGAGCGCAAGTGCCAGAATCGTGATCCCGATAGACTTGTGGCGCGACAGCAGCGTCAGCTTCTTGGCGCCCGCCGGCAGATCATCAAACAGGGTGGCCAGCGTGAACTGCGCGATGATGAAGATCACGATCAGCCAATGGAACAGCTGGGCGATGGCGCCCCAGCGGCGCGGGGTGTTTTTGATCATGGCTGCAAGCTTATGCGTGTGAGCGTACGTTGCCTACTGCGCAGGCTCACGATGGCCTGCTGTTGCCTCGCGCTCGGCGGCTGCCCGGTGCGGGCGCCGCCGGCAGGACCCGCGCCCGCTGCCGCCAGCACGGTTCACGCGGGCGTTCCCTACGAGGTGGCAGCGGCCGAGTCGTTGCTGAGTATCAGGGTGTACAAGGCCGGGACGCTTGCCGCGGCCGGCCACAATCACCTCATCGCCTCGCACGGGATCGAGGGGGCGTTCTACCTTCCCCGGGACCCCCTGGGTGCCACTTTCGAGGTGCGCTTCGCGGTGGACAGCCTGACGGTGGATGAAGCCCCGCTGCGCGCGGCGCTCCATAGCGCGGACTTCCCGCCGGACGTGCCCGACTCTGCGCGCGAGGGCACACGCCGCAACATGCTCAGTGCGGCGCTCCTGGATGGTGTCAACCACCCGCAGATCGTGCTGCGGGCGGTCGGGCTGCAGGAGCAGGCGCCGCCCGTCGAAGGCGCGGTGCAGGCGCACGTGGCGGTGAGTGTGCGCGATGCCGAGCACGAGATCACATTGCCGGTACGATGGCAACGCGCGCACGGCACGCTCACCGTGGATGCCGAGACGACGCTCAGGCAGAGCGAGCTCGGACTGAAGCCCTTCAGCGCGCTGCTCGGGGCGCTGCAGGTGCGGGATGAGATGCAGGTGAGCCTGCACCTCGTGGCACACGAGCGCGCCACGCCGTGAACGGCTCCGGGATCCGGCCGCGCGGCCGGACCCCGGAAGCGCAAGCCTCAGTTGCTGCCGAGCTCCTTGAGCAGCTCGGTCGCCTTGTACACCTTGCGCAGTCCCTCGAAGATGATCTGCGGGTCAACGGCCACCGCGCGGTTCAGCTGCTCGTCATACCAGTAGTCTCCGGAGATCGAGTGGATGTTGCCATCGAACATCAGCCCCACGATCTTGCCGTCCTTGTCGATCAGCGGACTGCCGGAGTTGCCACCGACGATGTCGTTGTTGGTGGACAGGTCGAAGCGCGTCTCCATGTTCAGGGTGGGCTTTGCCGCCATCCATGAATCCGGGACCTTGAAGGGCTCCTGGCCGGTGGCGCGCTCGAACAGGCGCGACAGGTGCGTGAACGGCTCGACTGGCTTGCCGGCCTCGATCCAGCCCTCCACCACCCCGTAGTTCAGGCGCAGCGTGAAGTTGGCATCCGGCGGCTCGCTGGTGCCGTAGATCTTGAAGCGCGCTTGGGCGATCTGCTCGGAGGCGGCGTCGACGGGTGCCTCGACCTCATCCTCCCACTGCTTGCGCACCGCGCGCGACTCGGCGTCGACGCTGCGCGCGAACACGATCATCGGGTCGGTGGAGGCGGCCACGGCCGCCGCGCCGCCCTCCCACAGCTGCTTGCGCACCGCGGGGTCGGCGAGCTTGGTGCCGTCCACCAGCTTGTCGGCGAGGGTGTCGGGTGACTCCTTGGAAAGCAGCTGGCGCACGATGGGTGCATCCGGCCCGAGCCACTCGCGCATGCGCTCCAGCCCGAAGCTCAGGTTCATCTTTTCGAGTTCCGGGTAGACCGGCAGCGGTGCCAGCAGGCGCTGCTCGGCACGCGGCAGTGCGCCGTCGCTGTATTCGCGCAGCCGCTTGGTGTTCTCCAGCTTGCGCTCATCCGCCGCGCGCACCAGCGTGCGCGCGTAGCTGAACAGCCGGCCGAGGGAGCCGCCGCCGAGACCTGCGCCCTGCTCGAGGTATACGTACGGCAGGTACAGTTGCGCCTCGCTGGCCTGCGCCTTGGCAATGCGCGCCCAGGGATCGCCGATCTCCTTCGCGAGCGCCGGGTCGGCTGCGACCTTGGCGCGCAACGCCGCCTCGTCCTGGCGCTTGGACGCGAGCAGCCGCTCATCGAGTAGCGCATCCAGCTGCTTGCGGCGCACCTTGATGGAATTCTCCAGGCCGTTCAGCGGGTCCTCGACGATGCGGTGCGCTTCGGGGCTGGTCTTGCCGAACTGGATCAGGCGGCCGCGCAGCTCGGAGGCGCGCAGCAGCCAGCGCGGGATCACCACGTTGCGCAGCGTCTCGAGCTCGGCCACCGTCAGCAGGCGCGAGGTATTGCCGGGATGCCCGGAGACGAACACCAGCTCGCCGGCGTTGGGCCCCGCGGGACGGATGCTGAGGAAGTTCGGCGTGGCGGCCGGCTTGCCGTCGGCGCCGTAGGCGCGCAGCACCGACATGTCCAAATCCCAGCGCGGGTACTGGAAATTGTCAGGATCGCCGCCGAAGGCGGCGATGTCACGCTCGGGCGCAAACACCAGGCGCACGTCACTGTAGCGGTGGTACTTGTAGAGCCAATACTGGCCGCCGTGGTAGAGGTCGACGGTCTCGCACTTGAACGGGCCGCCCTTGGCAGTCTGACTGTCCTGCTCGCACTGCTGCTCGAGCGTGGTCATGGTGGCCTTGCGCTTGTCGTTGGCGCTCTTGGCGTCGAGCCCGGCGATGGCGCTGCTGACCTTGGCGGTGATGTTCTCCATGTCCATCAGCACGTCGGCGATCTGCGTGCCGCAGCGCACTTCCTGCTCGCGCGTGCGCGCGAGGAAGCCCTCGCTCACGAGGTTCTTGTCCTTGGTGGAGTGCTCATCCAGGCACGACTCGGAGCAGTGATGGTTGGTGAGGATGAGTCCGTCCGGCGAGACGAACGAGGCGGTGCAGTTCTGCAGACGGATGGTGGCGGTGCGCACGCGGTCGAGCCACGCGGGGGTGATGTCGGCGCCGTGGGCGCGCCTGAGCTGCTCGTGCGGGAAATCCTGGAACGTCCACATGCCGCTGTCGCCGAAGGCGGGGGCGGACAGCAGGAACACGATGAGACTGAGGAGGGCGCTGCGGCGCATGGCGGTCCTTTCTGAAGTTATGCTTGGGTGCTCTTCGGGCACCTGAAAACGTCAATTATGCAGCAAAGCTGTATGGCGTTGCTCCCCGCGCACATGCTGCTCGCGCTGGTAAGTCCCGCGCTGCTGTCGCTCGGGATATGGCAAACCCGCCGGGGCGCGGTCCCCCGTGGCGCGCTGGCTGCAGCTGCTCACCGATGCATTGCTGCTCCTGAGTGGCCTTGCGCTGGGGTGGATTATTCAGCAGTTCCGGTGCGCCGAGCCGTGGCTCACCGCGAAACTCATGGGGCTCGTCGCATATGTCGCCGCAGACGAGGTTGTCCTGTGGGCGCACTTGGTGCGCGCGAGCGCCGCGCCGCGTGGCTCGCGCTCGCCGCGTACCTGTTTGCGGTGGCCTTGACGCACAGCCCACGCGCGGGACTCTAACCGCGCCCGGCTCTCAGTCCTCGGGCGGCAGCAACAGCAGCGCCGTGCCCTCGGGCGCCCTGAGGAGGGCGGCGCCGGGACCGAACTTCGGTGCCGCGGCGGTCTTCAACCCTCGTTCGCGCAGGCGCGTCAGGCGCTGTGCGGGATTGGTGTCACGGAACACCAGGAGCGGCGTGCCCTCGGCCTGCGGGGCGTGAAAAGCGAGGTCGAGGTAGTCGCTGGTGAGGGCGAGGTGCAGGTAGGGTGTCTGGCTCTCCTCGGCGGCGACGAAGCCGAGCGCCTCCCAGAACGAGCGTGCGGCCGCGAAATCTGCCTCTGGCAGGCTCACTTCCGCAAAGTCGCCGCACGCGGACGCACAACCGCGCTCGAGCGGGGAATAGGTGCGTGCCTCCAGAACCGCGACGGCCTGCGCGCCGGGATCCTCGAAGCTGATCTCGTTGAAGACCTCCTCCCCGGTGCGGCACAGCGTGAGCGTGATGCCGGCGTTCTCGAAGGCCGCGAGGCTGCGCGCCACGTCCGGGCGCACGAAGGTGAGTGCGGGCGAGGGAGCGCTGCGCTGATGCAGTCCGATACAGAGCGCGCCGTCGGTGACGACGCCATAGGGATGGGTGAAGGCATCACTGGTGAGGGCCTGAGAGAAGCCGAGCTGCTCGTAGAACTCGACGCTGGCGCGCACGTCGTCGCAGGCAACGCTGAGCTCGTGAAATGTGCCCAGTAGTGGCAGCGGTGCAGCGGCCATCAGGCCGAAGTACCGCGCGCGGTTGCCGGCAGGTTCTCCTGTCCGGCCGGAGTCCAGCCCTGGCAGTGCTGCGCGATGAGATCGGTCATGAAGCGGGCGTGCTGGGTGGTGGCGTTGAGGGCGGGAATGTAGTCGTAACGCTCGCCACCGGCGTGCATGAATACTTCGCGATTCTCGATGCTGATCTCTTCGAGCGTCTCCAGGCAGTCGACGGCGAACCCCGGGCACACCACGCTCACCGAGCGCTGCCCGCGTGCCGGCAGGCCGGCCAGCACGGTGCTGGTGTACGGCTTGAGCCAATCGCGCGGACCGAAGCGTGACTGGAAGCTCACACTCCACTCCCCGTCGCGCAGCAGCAGCTCGTCCGCGAGCAGGCGCGCTGTGGTCTGACACTGCGCGAAGTACGGGTCGCCGTTGCGTACGTAGTGCTCCGGGATGCCATGAAAAGACATCAGCAGATGCTGGGTGCGGCCGTGTTGCTGCCAGTGCCCCGTGACGCTGGCACGCAACGCGTCGATGTAGCCGGGGTACTGATGGTAATCCGTTATGAAATGCAGCTCCGGCAGCCAGCGCCAGCGGCGCAGCTCCCGGCTGACCTGGTCATAGACCGCGCCCGTGGTCGCGGCGCAGTACTGGGGGAAGAGCGGCAGCACGAGGATGCGGCGCGCACCCCCCGTGCACAGGTGCTGCAGTGCTTCCGGCAGCTCGGGAGCGCTGTAGAGCATCGCGACTTCGACGGACAGCGGTGCCAGCATGCGCTGCGCCAGCATTGCTGCCACGCCATCGCGCAGGCGCTGCGACAGATCGCGCAGCGGCGAACCCGAGGCGCTCCAGATGCGGCGGTACTTGCGGGCCACGCGCAGCGGCCGAAACGGCAGGATGACGCCCCACAGGAGCGGCAACCAGAGCGCGCGGGGCAGCTCTACTACGCGCGGGTCGGAGAGGAAGCGCGCGAGGAACGCTCGCACCGCGGCGGGTTCCGGCGCGGCGGGCGTGCCGGAGTTCACGAGCAGGATGCCGATTCGTTCCGCGCCCGGCACGACGGGGTCGGTGGGGGTGGACAGGTATCGCATGGCCCTCACCATACCTCAGCGGCCGCTCATATTTAACCCGGCGCTAGCCAATGCCGACGCACAGGTACTTGAGCTCGGTGTAGTCGAGGATCCCGTACTTGGAGCCCTCGCGCCCGGTGCCGGACTCCTTCACGCCGCCGAACGGGGCCACCTCGGTGGAGATCAGCCCGGTGTTGAGCCCGACGATACCGTACTCGAGCGCCTCGGCGACCCGCCAGGAGCGCGCCAGATCGCGGGTATAGAAGTAGGCGGCCAGGCCGAACTCGGTGTCATTGGCCATGCGCACCGCGTCCGCCTCGCTCTCGAAGCGGAACAGCGGCGCGATCGGCCCGAAGGTTTCCTCGCGCGCGATGAGCATCTTCGGCGTCACCCCGGTGAGCACGGTGGGTTCGAAGAACGTGCCGCCGAGCGCGTGGCGCCGGCCGCCCTGCACGATGCGCGCGCCCTTGCCGACCGCGTCCGCGAGATGCTCCTCGACTTTGGCGAGCGCCTTGGCATCGATGAGCGGCCCCTGGTCGGTGGCCCCCTTGAGGCCGTCGCCTACCTTGAGCTTCGCCACGGCTGCGACCAGCCTCTTGGTGAATTCCTCGTACACGGGCGCCTGCACCAGCAGGCGGTTGGCGCACACGCAGGTCTGCCCGGTGTTGCGGTACTTGCTGGCGATGGCCCCGGCGACCGCGGCGTCGAGGTCCGCGTCCTCGAACACGATGAAGGGTGCGTTGCCGCCGAGCTCGAGCGAGACCTTCTTCATCGTGGCGGCACACTGTGCCATGAGCTTCTTGCCGATCTCGGTCGAGCCGGTGAAGGTGAGCTTGCGCACGATCGGGTTCGAGGTCATCTCCGCGCCGATCGCGGCAGCATTGCCGGTGACGACGCTGATGACCCCGGCGGGCACGCCGGCGCGCTCGGCGAGCACCGCCGCCGCGAGCGCAGAGTAGGGGGTCTGCCCGGCCGGCTTGCACACGAAGGTGCACCCCGCCGCGAGCGCCGGTCCCGCCTTGCGCGTGATCATGGCCAGCGGGAAGTTCCAGGGCGTGATGGCGGCGACCACCCCGACCGGCTGGCGCAGCACCAGCAGGCGCTTGTCGTTCTGGTGTCCGGGGATGACGTCGCCGTAGAGGCGCTTGCCTTCCTCGGCGAACCACTCGATGAAGGAGGCCGCGTAGGCGATCTCGCCCTTGGCCTCCGCGAGGGGCTTGCCCTGCTCGGCGGTCATCAGGGTGGCGAGGTCCTCCTGGTTCGCCATGAGCAGTTCGTACCAGCGCCGCAGGATCGCGGCGCGTTCCTTGGCGGTGCGCGCCGCCCACGCGGGCAGCGCCGCGCCTGCCGCCTCGATGGCGCGCCGGGTCTCTGCGGCGCCGAGGACAGGGACGGTGCCGAGCACCTCCCCGGTGGCAGGGTTGGTGACGTCGTGGGTCGCTCCACTGGCCGCGTCCACCCAGGCGCCGCCGACGAAGGCGCGCGTGCGCAGCAGGTCCGGATCTCGCAATTTCATGTCAGCCTCTTTTCGCCTTCAGTCCCTCAGGCCGCCGGGTCGCCGGCCACGTAGCGGGCGAGGAATCCGAGCGTGCGTGTGCGCGCCTGCGCGGCAGCCTGGGGGTTGTAGCTGGCGCGCTGGTCGCAGTTGAACCCGTGGCCGGCGCCCGCATAGGTGAAGAGCGCCGACGGCGGCTGTACCGCTGCCTGCACCTTCTCCACGTCCGCAGCCGGGATGCTCGCATCCTCGCTGCCGTAGTGATACATCACCGGGCAGCGCGGCTTCTGTTCCAGGTACGCCGTCACCTTGCCGTAATACACCACGGCGCACGCCACCGGCAGCTGACAGGCGGCGAGGTAGGCGAGCGTGCCGCCCCAGCAGTACCCGACCGTGCCGACCCGTCCGGAGTTCTTCACCACCGCGATCGCGGCGGCGACGTCCTTGAGCGTGGTTTCCGGCGTCAGCTGGGCGCGGTAGCCGCTGCCTTCCTGCATCTCGGCCGGCCCGTAGCCGAGCTGGATGCCGCGGCGGATGCGGTCGAACAGGCTCGGGGCGATGACGGTGTAGCCCTCGGCCGCAAAACCGTCCGCGACACTGCGGATGTGGGCGTTGACGCCGAAGATCTCCTGCAGCACGACCAGCGCGCCGCGTGCACGCCCCGCAGGGGCGGCCAGCCACGCCTGAAACTCGTGCCCGTCGCGGGCCATGATGGTGGTGAACTCACCCATTGCGTACCTCCATGGCTTCGCCAGTTTGGGCATGGCATTCTAACGCGCGGCGCATCCGGGAGGTTTCATGCTGGTCGGTCCTGCAGTCAGGCGTGTCGCCATCCTCGGCGGACTGCGCATTCCGTTCGCCCGCTCCTATACGGCCTACGCCAGCGCCAGCAACCAGGACATGCTCACGGCGGTGCTGCGCGGCTTGGTGGAGCGCTTCAAGCTGCAGGGCGAGCGGCTCGGGGACGTGGCTGCCGGCGCGGTTATCAAGCACACCAAGGACTACAACCTGGTGCGCGAAAGCGTGCTCTCGAGCGGCCTTGACCCGCAGACCCCGGGCCTTGACCTGCAGCGCGCCTGCGGCACCGGACTCGAGGCGGCGATCGACATCGGCAACAAGATCGCCCTCGGGCAGATCGAGGCGGGCATCGCCGGCGGGGTCGACTCCATCAGCGATGCGCCCATCGTCTACCCGCGTTCCTACCAGCAGCTGCTGCTGCGCAGCCACCGCGCCCGCGGCGCCTGGCAGCGCGTCAGCCCCTGGCTGCAGCTGCGGCCCCGCGACTTCAAGCCCGTCGCCCCCGCGGTGGTCGAGCCGCGCACCGGCCTATCGATGGGACAGAGCACCGAGGTCATGGCGAAGCGCTGGCAGATCAGCCGCACCGAGCAGGACCTGCTCGCCTATGACAGTCACCTGAAGGCCGCGGCCGCCTGGCGCGCCGGCTTCTACGATGACCTGGTGATCGAGTATCTCGGGCTTAAGTCCGACAACAACGTGCGCGCCGACACCAGCCTCGACAAGCTCGGGAAACTCAGGCCGAGCTTCGCCGCCGACGGCACGCTCACCGCCGGCAACAGCACGCCGCTCACCGATGGGGCGAGTGGCGTGCTGCTCGCCACCCCGGAGTGGGCCGCCAAGAGGAACCTCCCGGTGCAGGCGTACCTGCGCTACGGCAAGGCCTGGGCGGTGGACTTCGCGAGCGGCAAGGAGGGCCTGCTGATGGCGCCCGCCTACGCGGTGCCCGCGATGCTGCGCGATGCCGGCATCACGCTGCAGGATTTCGACTACTACGAGATCCACGAGGCCTTCGCCGCCCAGGTGCTGTGCACACTCAAGGCGTGGGAGTCGGCCGACTACTGCCGCCATGCGCTCGGCCTGCCGGCGCCCCTGGGCGCGATCGACCGGGCCAAGCTCAACGTCAAGGGCGGCAGTGTTGCCCTCGGCCATCCCTTTGCCGCCACCGGTACGCGCATCGTTGCCAGCCTCGCGAAGCTGCTGGCCGCGGACGCGGGCGCCAAGCGCGGGCTGGTCTCCGTCTGCACCGCGGGCGGCATGGGCGTGACCGCGATCATCGAGCGCTGAAAGACGCGCCACGCTTTTCGGAAGGAGAGCCTCCATGTCCCCTCGCAACATGCCTTCGCGCATCGCCCTCGCCGCCTGTGCTGTGAGCCTCGCCGCCACGGCGCACGCCGACTTCACCGCCGCTTTGAAGGACTACAACGAGGGACACTTCGATGCGGCGCGCACGCAGTTCCTCTCGCTCGCCGAGCTCGGCGACTGCCCTTCCCAGTTCAATCTCGGTGCCATGGCGCTCAAGGGGCAGGGCGGCGCGCCCGACCGTGGCGCGGGTGTGGGCTGGCTGCAGGCGGCGCTCTCCAATGGCTGCCGTCAGCAGGTCGGGGAGCGGTTACCGGGGCTGCAGGCGAGCCTGACCCCCGAGCAGAGCCGTGCGGCCCAGGACGTCGTCGCCCGCTACGGCCACGACGCGCTGCAGGTCCAGGGCGTGGTGAACCCGAACTTCGAGTGCCCGGCGCTGACGCCGGCGAGCGTGCGTGATACGCCCACGCCCGAGGAGCCACACCTGCGGGCAGCGCACAGGCCCGAAGCTCTCGTGATCACCGCACTCACGATCGGGGTCGATGGCTATGCGCGCGACCCGCAGGTGCTCCTGTCGGTGCCCAAGGAGGGCTTTCCCGCGGCCGCCGTGGAGGCGTGGCTCAACTCGCGCTTCGTGCCGGCCATGCGCTCGGGCGTACCGCAGGAATCGCGCCTGCAGGCGAAGCTGCGCTTCATCGGCAGCAGCGGCGACCTCGCCGGCTCGCCCGCCTACAAGGCCGCCCTGCCGGCAGCCGACTCCGGTGACCCGGCGGCGCAGTACCTCATCGGGCTGACCGCCACGCTCGATTCCTCCCTGGGTGTCATGGCATCGCGCGCTGGCCGCATGCTCATCGACTCGGCCCGGGCGGGCGATGCGGACGCGCAGTACTGGGTCGCCGTGCAGCTGCGCGCCGCGGCTGCCTGCCATCCGCAGGAGAACTGGCGGTTGTGGCTGCGGCATGCCGCCGAGGGCGGCAGCGCCGGCGCCGAGGCCGACTATGCCGCCGAGCTGCTGCGCGGCACTCCGACACCCGAGCAGGTGAGCCAGGCGCGCACGCTCCTGCAGCGCGCGGCGGCGAGCAGCGACTACTACGGCCGCAAGCACGCCGTGGCACTGCTGGCCGCCTCCCCGGTGGAGGCGGTCCGCGACCCGAAGGCGGCCCGCAGTGCCGCGGAGGCGCTGCTGCACTCCAACGAGATCCAGTCCGACCCGCAGATGTTCGAGGTGGTGGCCGCCGCCTACGCTTCCAGCCACGAGTATGGCAAGGCGGTCGATGCCCAGCGCGACGCCATCCAAAAGGCGCAGGCCCTGGGCTGGGACACGGCCACGATGCAGGAGCGGCTCGCCTCCTACCGGCGCGAGGCGCCCTGGGTCGGGGACCTGTACGCGGCCTCCGGCCGCTGAGCCTGACGACGTGAGCTCGGGCATGGCGCGAGCCCGGCCGCCATCGTGCCGGGGCCGATTTGCGCGCACGGTCGGCGAGGCGGCAAGATGCCGCGCAAGTCATGCCTACGGTGCATACCAACAGCGGGCGGGGGGCGGTGGTGCCGGGACAGCGGGCGCAGCCGCGCCGGCGTGGCCTGGCCTCGCGGTCAATCCCCCGGAATAAGCGCCTGGCGGCCGCGGCCGGGCGCTACGATCCGGGCCATGCAGCGCAGGGCGGGGCGGTGACATGAGTGTGTCCTCGAGCGATACGGGCGCCCCGCGCACCCGCTTCGAGAGCTTCCGTGACTTCTACCCCTACTACCTGCAGCAGCACAGCCACCCGGTGTCGCGGCGCCTGCATGTCTGCGGCACGCTGCTCGCGCTCGCGGTCGCCCTCGCCGCGGTGGCCACCGGGCACTACGCCTGGCTCATCCTCGCAGCCCTCGCCGGCTACCTGCCTGCCTGGCTCGGGCACCTGCTGTTCCAGCGCAACCTCCCCGCGACCTTCCGCCACCCCTTCTACAGCCTGCGCGGGGACTTCGTGATGCTCGCCGAGACCTTGACGGGGCGCAGGCGCTGGTAGCGCAAGCACCCACCCTGAATCATGACCAGACCCGCCATCGACCGCGTCTTTGAAAGGCGCCTCGCCGCTCTGATCAACGGCGGGGAGCCGCGGATCCTGCAGGGCGGCCGCAAGGGCGTGGAGAAGGAGTCGCTGCGCGTGCTGCCGCAGGGGAGCCTTGCCTACTCGCCACACCCGGCGCTGCTTGGCTCGGCGCTCACCAACGAGCACATCACCACCGACTACTCCGAGGCGCTGATCGAGCTCGTGACGCCGGCCTTCACGCACAGCTGGGAGCTGCTGCAGTACCTGCTCGACCTGCACCAGTTCGTCTACCGGCACCTCGGGGATGAGCTGCTATGGGCGACCAGCATGCCGTGCAACATCCAGCGCGATGCGGACATCCCGCTGGCGCAGTTCGGCAACTCGCACGTCGGGCGCATGAAGACCGTCTACCGCAACGGGCTCGGGCTGCGCTACGGACGCATGATGCAGGCGATCTCCGGCGTGCACTTCAACTACTCCTTCCCGCTGCGCTTCTGGGAGGCGTACGCCGCGGCGCGCGAGTCACGCAGCCACGACGCGGACTTCATCTCGGCGAGCTACTTCGAGCTGCTGCGCAACTACCGCCGCTACGGCTGGCTGGTGCTGTACCTTTTTGGCGTCTCCCCGGTGGTGTGCAAGTCCTTCCTGCGCGGGCGCGAGCACGAGCTGCAGGATTTCGGGCACGGCACCGCGTACGAGCCCTACGCCACCAGCCTGCGCATGAGCGACGTCGGCTACCGCAACCGCAACCAGGCGGGGCTGTCGGTGTCGGTGAACAGCCTGGATGAGTACGTGCGCGACCTCACGCGCGCCATCAGCACCCCGCACCCGCCCTACGAGGCGCTCGGCGTCGAGGTCGACGGGGAGTGGCGCCAGCTCAATGCCAACATCCTGCAGATCGAGAACGAGTACTACAGCTTCATCCGCCCCAAGCGCGTGGCGCGCTCGGGCGAGCGCCCCACCAAGGCGTTGCGCCGCGCCGGGGTCGAGTACGTCGAGGTGCGGGCGCTCGACGTGAGCGCCTTCGACCCGGTGGGGGTCAACCAGAACAAGCTGCGCTTCCTCGAGGCGTTCGTGGCCCTGTGTCTCATGAAGGAGAGCCCGCCGATCGCCGACTCCGAGCAGGCGGCGCTCGACCAGAACCACGTGAGCGTCGCCCGTCGCGGCCGCGACCCGGCGCTGCTCCTGTGGCGCGACGGCCGGGACGTTCCCATGCGCGAGTGGGCGCGGGAGCTCCTCGATTCCATGAGCGGGATCTGCGAGATGCTCGACCACGGTGACCCCGCCCAGCCCTACACCCAGGCGCTGGCGACCCAGGCCGCCAAAGTCGAGGACGTCGCCCTGACCCCCTCCGCCCGGCTCATGACCGAACTGAACGCCGGGGAGTCGTTTTTTGACCTGGCGCTGCGCATGTCCGCGGCGCATAAGGCTTATTTCCTGGAGCTCTACCCCCCGAACGAGGAGCGGCTGCGCGAGTTCCGGGCGGAGGCCGAGGAGTCCCTGGAGGTGCAGCGCCGCATCGAGGCGAGCGACACGGGAACGTTCGCGCAATATCTGAAACGGTATTTTGCAGACTGAAAACAACAGCACCGCAATGGGGCATGTTGGAAGCCGTTCAGGTCACGTTAACGTAACATAATCAGGCACTTTCACATTCGCTTTTGCCCCCGGGACGACATAAACTTTCCCTCCCCACACCGTGCTATGGAAGGGCGGTGGGGAAACGGAAGACAACAACCAGAACTTAAAGCTGGGACCGTCGACAACAAGCAGGAGCGCACGACGATGAAGAGCAAAGGCGCGGAAGGACTTCCCGCTGATTCTCAGGAATCTGTGGCGGCGAACGAGGAGTTTGCCGAGCCCCTGGATGATTACGAGCGGGTCACGGGTTCACGGTCTGGGTGGGATCCCTACGATGTATGGCGCACACGCGTGAAGAACGCCGCGGCGCCCGAGCGCGAGGCCGACCCGCGCCGCTGACGGGAATTACTCGCGCGGGGGGCGCGATTGCAGACAACGCAGTCAGACTCGTCTCCCGCGGGTGAACGCCGTGCAGCCGGCATGCGCCTGCGTTTCCTCGATCCGCAGCTCGAGCAGCAGTTCCTCCTGACCTACAGGGTGAGCGCGCGCCGCTGGGTGCGCATGAGTCTCCTCGTCGCCCTCTCCACCACGCTCGGTTTCGCTGTCATCGACCACGTGCTGCTGGTCGGGCCGCGCCTGGCACCCCCGGACGCGTGGCGCTTCGGGCTGCAGCTGCCGCTGGTGATCATCATGCTGGTGCTCACCACACCACGCTGGTACACGCGCTGGTACCAGCCGGCCATCCAGATCGCAGCTCCCCTGTTCGGCGCCGGCACCGTGATCATGGCCATCGAGGCGACCCCGCAGCAGCTGCCCCTGGTGGCGGCGCGCCTGTTGCTGGCGGCGTTCTACTTCTACTTCATGCTCGGCATGACCTTTGGGGCGGCACTGCGCACCAACCTGCTGCTGGTCGCCGCCTACGCCGGGGCGGCCGTGTTTGGCGCGATCGCCCCGACCGTGGCCATCTACTCGCTGTTCGTGCTGGTGTGCGCCAACCTGATCGGGGGCGCGGGCTGTTACGCGCTCGAGTACGCCAATCGCGTGGCGTTCATCGAGCGGCGCCGCCTGGCTGAGGTCGCCATGCACGACGGCCTGACCGGGCTACTCAACCGCGCCGCGCTCGAGCAGCAGGCACGCTCGCTGTGGCAGCACGCGCGGCTGACGCACCTGCCGGTGTCGGTGCTGCTCATCGATATCGACCACTTCAAGGCCTACAACGACCTCTACGGCCACCAGGCCGGCGACAGCTGCCTCACCCAGGTCGCCACCGCCATCCGCAGCATTGCGCAGCAGCGCCCGCTCGACATGGTGGCGCGCTACGGCGGCGAGGAGATCATCGCGATCCTGGTCGGCGGTGACCGCGCGCACGCGAGCGCCGTGGCCGCCGCCATCATCAAGGCGGTGGCCGACTTGGGCATCGTGCACGGCGGCTCCGGAACGCGCCCCTACGTCACGGTGAGCGTCGGTGTCACCACCGTAGACCCGGGCGGTGACTACTCGCACGAGCAGGCGGTGCGCAACGCCGACCTTGCCCTCTACACCACCAAGGCGCGGGGGCGTGATGGCTGGTCGTTCCGCGAGCCGGCGGAAGCCAAGGCCGAGAGCGCGGCCCCCGAGCTTCTGCAGAACGCCAGCTAAGGCGACGCGCTGCCCGCGCGCGCGCAGCGTCAATACCCCGGCCGAGGCATGGTCCGGCCGCACCGCGGCCTCAACACTGACGCCAGGTAACGGGCTTGCGCTCCTGCGCCCGACACCCGATCCTCTCACCATGAATGCACTCTCGGTACGCGGACTCACCAAGGTCTATAAGAACGGCGTGCAGGCGCTGCAGGGCGTCGACCTGGACGTCGAGCAGGGCGACTTCTTTGCGCTGCTCGGACCCAACGGCGCCGGCAAGACGACGCTCATCGGCATCATCACCTCCCTCGTCAACAAGACCGCCGGCGAGGCGCGCGTGTTCGGGTATGACATCGACCGCGAGCTCGGCGCGGCCAAGGCCTGCATCGGCGTGGTGCCGCAGGAAATCAACTTCAACCTCTTCGAGACCCCCTACACCATCGTCGTCAACCAGGCCGGCTTCTACGGCATCCCGCGCCCGGTGGCGCGCGTGCGGGCCGAGAAGTACCTGAAGCAGCTGCAGCTGTGGGACAAGCGCAACGGCATCTCGCGCGGGCTCTCGGGGGGCATGAAGCGCCGCCTGATGATCGCGCGCGCCCTGATGCACGAGCCGCGCCTGCTGATCCTCGATGAGCCGAGCGCCGGTGTCGACATCGAGATCCGCCGCTCGATGTGGGACTTCCTGCGCGAGATCAACGAGCGCGGTACCACCATCATCCTCACCACGCACTACCTCGAGGAGGCGGAGACCCTGTGCCGCAACATCGCCATCATCAGCGGCGGGCGCATCGTGGAGCGCGACCGCATGAGCAGCCTGCTGCGCCGCCTGCACGTTGAGACCTTCGTGCTCAACCTGCGCGATGCCCTCAACCAGGCCCCCGAGCTCGACGCCTACGTCACGCGCCTGGTGGACGACCACACGCTCGAGGTGGAGGTGTCGAAGGAGGACAACCTCAATGACATCTTCGCGCGGCTCTCGGCACTGGGCATCGAGGTGCTGAGCATGCGCAACAAGGTGAACCGCCTGGAGGAGATCTTCATGCGCCTGGTCGAGGGGCGTGGCGCCACGCTCGAGGCAGCCGGCGCCCTCGACGCGCTGCCGCCCCAGCAGCCCGCGCGGGTGGCGCGATGAGCAGCGTGATGCCCGCCGCCGCCGCGGCGCCGAACCTGCGCCTGGTGCACTGGATCGGCTTCAAGACCATCCTCATCCGCGAGTATGGCCGCATCATCCGCATCTGGGGCCAGACCATCGTGCCCTCGGTGGTGACCGCGGTGCTGTACTTCGCGATCTTCGGCAGCCTGATCGGCGGGCGCGTCGGGCCCATGGGCGGCTTCGACTACAAGCAGTTCATCGCTCCGGGTCTCATCATGATGTCGGTGATCACCAACTCCTACGGCAACGTGGTCGCCTCCTTCTTCGGCGCCAAGTTCGGCAAGCACGTCGAGGAGCTGCTGGTCTCCCCGCTGCCCAACTGGGTCATCGTCGCCGGCTATGCAGCCGGCGGGGTGCTGCGCGGAGTGCTGGTGGGTGCGGCCGTGACCATCGTCTCGCTGGTGTTCACGCACCTGCACGTGCACCACCTGCTGGTGGTGCTCTCGGCGTTGCTTCTGACCTCGCTCACCTTCGCGCTCGCAGGCTTCCTGAACGCGCTGTTTGCCAAGAACTTCGACCAGGTCAACTGGATCCCGGCCTTCGTCCTCACCCCGCTCACCTACTTCGGCGGGGTGTTCTACTCGGTGAGCCTGCTGCCGGAGTGGGCGCGCACGCTCTCCTACGTGAACCCGATCCTCTACATGGTCAACGCCTTCCGCTACGGCTTCCTCGGCGTCTCCGACGTCGACGTCGGCATGGCGTTCGCGCTGATGGGCGGCGCTGCCGTGGTGCTGTTCACGCTCGCGGTGGCGCTCATGAACCGCGGCTCGGGCATCCGCGATTGAGGCGGCGGCTGGCGCTCGTGAGCGCGCGCGCCGCGCGCGCCCTCGATGAGGACCTGCCGCCACTCGTGGCAGCCTGCGCCGCCGCGGGCGCTCACGTCGAGGTCGCCGACTGGGATGACCCGGCCGTCGACTGGGGCAGCTTCGATGCGGCGCTGCTGCGCTCGGCCTGGGACTACACCGAGCGCCTGAGCGAGTTCCTCGCCTGGGTGGAACGCACCGCCAGCCAGACCCTGCTGCTGAACACTCAGGCGGTGGTGCAGTGGAACTCCGACAAGCACTACCTGGCCGAGCTCGCCCGCCAGGGCCTGCCCGTCGTGCCGAGCGCCTTCTGCGAGCCCGGCGAGGACCCGCGCGGGGTGCTCGAGGGCTTCCTCGCCCGCCAGGGCCTGCCCGAACTCGTGGTGAAGCCCGCCGTCGGGGCCGGCTCGCGCGACACGCGCCGCCACCCGCGCACCGCGATCGCCGAGATCCTCGATCACATGGGGCTGCTGCTGCAGAAGCGGCGCAGCGTGCTGCTGCAGCCCTACCTGCCGAGCGTGGACCGCGACGGCGAGACGGCACTCATCTATATCGACGGCACTTTCAGCCACGCCATCCGCAAGGGCCCGCTCCTGCCCCCGGGCGCCGCGGCGACCGCGGCGCTCTTTGCGCCAGAGGAGATCACGCCCCGCAGCGCTGCGGCGGATGAGCGGGCGGTGGCGGAGCGCATTCTCGGGGCGCTGCCGTTCCCGGACCTGCTCTACGCCCGCATCGACCTGATACGAGGCGAGGGCGGCGAGCCGCGCCTCCTTGAGCTCGAGCTCAATGAGCCTTCGCTGTTCTTCTCCCAGGGCCCCGGTTCCGCGCTGCGGCTGGCCCGGGGCACCCTGGCGCGGATCGAGGCGCGGGTGCCCCGCTAGCTGTGATTTCTCGGGACATTGTTTACACCTTCTGACGCTGGGAGGCCTCCGGGTTCTCCGCCGCCAGTGTGAGATGTTTCACATAAAAGGGCTCCTAAGCCCTTGTAGCAAAAAAACTTTCACATTCCCGTCACGGGACTGACGCGCCGCCGCATCACCCTTGGCGCAGTCACTTTGTGGGCCGCGCTAACGGAGGCGCACAGCCACATGAAAGCGACGGGACTGACAGCCTTCATGGCGCGCGTGGATGCGGCGGAGTACGGCCTGTGCCGCACCCTGAACCGCGGCGCCGCCTTCGCGCTGCCGCGGCGTATCTTCCAGGTGGCGAGCCGCCTGGGCGACGGCCTGATCTGGTACGTGCTGCTCGCGGCCCTGCCACTGCTGTACGGCACGGTGGCGCTGCGGCCCTGCGGGATCATGGCCCTGACCGGCGCGCTCGGCGTCCTCATCTACGCCTTCCTCAAGCGGCTGTTCGTGCGCGAGCGCCCCTTCATCACCCACCTGAGCATCGATCGCGCGGCAGCGCCGCTTGACCGCTACAGCTTCCCCTCCGGGCACACCCTGCACGCGGTCTGCTTCACCTGGCAGGCCGAGGCGCACTTCCCGGAACTGCTGTGGGTGCTGCTGCCGCTCGCCGGCCTGATCGCCGCGAGCCGCGTGGTGCTCGGGCTGCACTACCCCTCCGACGTACTCGCCGGCGGCGCGCTCGGGGCTCTCCTGGCGGTGCTCGGGCTCGCCTGCGGCTAGAGTCGCGTGCCGCTCCTCACCTCGACGCGCGCGCACCCGGCGCGGCCCCGCCGCTAGCGCATGCGCGTCCTCTTCATCTCCGACGTCTACTTCCCGCGGGTGAACGGCGTCTCCACCTCCATCCGCACCTTCCGCGAGGACCTCACCCAGCAGGGGCTCGCGACGCTCCTCGTGGCCCCGCAGTACGCAGGCAGCGCCGCCGAGGAAGGGATCGTGCGCGTGAGTGCCGCCGCGGTCCCCAAGGACCCCGAGGACCGGCGCATGCGCTGGGGCGCGCTCACGCGCATCCTGGATGCCCTGCCGCGCGGCAGCTTCGACCTGGTGCACATCCACACGCCCTTCGTGGCCCACTATGCCGGCGTGCGCGCCGCGCGCCGCGCCGGCGTGCCGTGCGTTGCGACCTACCACACGTTCTTCGAGGAGTACCTGCACCACTACGTGCCGGCACTGCCACACGCGTTCGGTCGTATCGCTGCGCGCCACTTCACCCGCTCGCAGTGCGCCGCCGTGCAGGCACTCATCGCCCCTTCCGAGCCCATGCGCGCGGTGCTCACCGACTATGGCGTGACGACGCCCATCCATGTGCTGCCGACGGGCCTGCCGGCCGACCGCTTCCGCATGGGTGACGGCGCGGCGTTCCGCGCGCTCGCCGGGATCGCACCCGAGCGCCCCCTCGTGACCTACATCGGCCGCGTGGCGCACGAGAAGAACATCGGCTTCCTGGTGCAGATGTTCCGCCGCGTGCTGGCGCAGCGCCCGGATGCACTGCTCGTGATCGCCGGCGAGGGGCCGGCGCGCGAGGGCCTGCGCGGGCAGGTGGCCGCGCTGGGTCTGACCCCGAACGTCTACTTCGCCGGCTACCTCGAGCGCGATAGCGCGCTGCTTGACTGCTACGCGGCCGCCGACGTGTTCGTGTTTGCTTCGCGCACCGAGACGCAGGGCCTGGTGCTGCTCGAGGCGATGGCGCAGGGCGCCCCGATCGTCTCCACCGCCGAGCTCGGCACGCGCTCGATACTCCTGCCCGGCAGCGGCGCGCTGGTGGTGAACGAGGACGAGACTGCCTTCGCCGCCGCGGTGGTGCGGGTGCTCGGGGATGAGGCCCTGCGCATGCAGCTGCGCGAGCGCGGCCGCAGCTACGCACGCTCCTGGTCCTCCGCCACCATGGCGCGGCGCCTCAAGGAGATCTACCAGGGGCTCACCCGGGCGTCGCCCGCCGTCGCCGTCGCCCGCGCGAGCGGCTAGGACCAGCACCCCAAAAGCCCCAGCGGCCGTCTTTGCTCGGCGACACGGTGCGCCCGTTGCGTTCTGAGCTACACTTTCGGGACTGCCTGACCGCGGGTGTTTGGAGCGGCGTATGGGAGCAAAACGGGCCCTGATCGTGGACGACTCGAAGTCCGCGCGCCTGTTCCTCGCACGGGTTCTGGAAAAGTACGACATCGACGTCGATTCCGCGGAGAGCGCGGAGGCGGCGATCGACTACCTGACCAGCAACCGTCCCGACGTGATCTTCATGGATCACCTGATGCCCGGCATGGACGGCCTGCAGGCGGTGCAGCACATCAAGAACGACCCGCGCACCGCGACCATCCCCATCATGATGTACACCTCGCAGGAAGGGGAGTTGTACCTCGGCCAGGCGCGCGCGCTCGGGGCGGTCGGCGTGTTGCCGAAGCAGATCAAGCCCACCGACGTCTCGAAGGTCCTCTACCAGCTGCACCTGGTGCCCGACCGGCGCAGCGAGGAGCAGTCGAGCTTCAGGCCGGTGAACGTGCGCCTGGAGGGCGAGGCGACGGAAACCCCGGGGCCGATGCTCTCCAAGCCCCTCACCGACAGTGCCCTGCGCGAGCACTTCGCGGACCTGCGGCGCGCCCTGGTGGCCGGCATCGACACCCAGACCGACCGCATCACCTCCGAGGTGCGCGCGCTGCTGCTGGAGTCCCTGCCACAGGAGGCTGCCGCGCCGGACAAGGCGGCCCCGGCCGAACCGCTGCCCGCGCCGCCGCCCGCCGGGCCGCCGTGGGCCTGGATCACCGCCTGCACGGCACTGGCGATCGCGCTGCTCTCGACGGCGCTATGGTGGCGCAGCGTGCACCTGCTGGAAGGCCTGAGCGCCCAGCTCGAGCAGCTGCGCACGCCGCGGGTCGTGAGCCTCACACCGGCGCCGCTCGCGATGGCCGCCGCCACCCCGGCCCCCGAGGCAGCCCCGGCGGCGGCCGTGGAAGCGCGGCCCATCGTGGTGCTGGTGCCCTATGGTGCGGATGCCCTGGGTGGCGGGCGCCTCGAGGTCATCGGCAAGCTCCTGAACCGCCTGGCTGCCGAGAAGCGCAGTGCGAACCTCGACGTGCGCACGTACGCCGCGCGCTTCTGCCTCATGGGTAACGCCAGCGACGGCTACTCCCTCGCCCCGGACGAGATGCTCTACTCGCGCTGCGACGTGGTGGGCAACCCCTCCGACGAGGCGCTCTCGCCGGCGCAGCGCACGCCCCTGGCGCTGGCGAACCTGATCGGCGACGTACGCAGCTCCACCAACGGCGCGGTCGGGGTGCGACTTGCGGTCGGGGACCCGGCACAGCTGGCGCAGCCCTACCCGCAGGTGGCCCCGGACCTCACCGCCGGGGAGTGGAACCGCGCGGCGATCGCCAACAACCGCGTTGAGATCCGCGTGCATTGAACTCGATCGTCCTGAGCGCAGCCGCCGCCGGCGAGGAATTCCAGCCCGCGCGCTGGCTGCGCAACCGCCACCTGCAGTCGATGCTGGCCAGCACCTCCTGGCGCCGGGGGCGCGTGCTCGCGCGCGCGGCCGCGATGCGCGCCGCGGCACGCGAGGTGCTGCTCGAGTGCGGCGAGGGCGTGCGGCTGCAGGCCTTCATCTCGACCCCGTCCGCGGCGCAGGCCGCAAGCGTCGCCCCGGTGGTGCTGCTGCACGGCTGGGAGGGAAGCGCGGAGTCGCTCTACGTGCTCTCGCTCGCGCAGCGCCTGTATGACCAGGGGATCGAGGTGGTGCGCCTGAACCTGCGCGATCACGGCGAGACCCACCACTTCAACCGCGACCTGTTCCATTCCTGCCGCCTGCCGGAAGTGGTGGGCGCCATCGGCGCCCTGCAGCGAGCGCACCTTGGCGCGCGGGCGCTGCAGCTGGCCGGCTTCTCCCTCGGGGGCAACTTCATGCTGCGGGTGGCTGCGCAGGCGCGCGCGGCGGACCTCAACCTGGCGCAGGCGATCGCGGTGTCCCCGGTGCTCGACCCGGCCGAGACGCTCCTCGCCCTGCAGCGCGGCTTTCCCGGGTACGAGCTGTATTTCGTGCGCAAGTGGACGCGCTCGCTGCGCAAGAAACAGGCGGCGTGGCCGGACGTCTATGACTTCGGCGCCATCAGCCGCATGCGCGACCTCAAGAGCATGACCGCGGAACTGGTGCGCCAGTACACCGAGTTCGCAAGCCTCGGCGATTACCTGAACGGTTACGCCCTCACCGGCAGCCGCCTGGCGCACCTGGAGGTGCCCTCGAGCATCATCACGTCGCTCGATGACCCGATCATCCCCGCCGCAGGACTTGCGCGCCTGGCGCGCCCGGCGGCGCTGTCAGTGACGGTGTCGCGCTATGGCGGGCACTGCGGCTTCTTCGCGCGCCTCCCCGGTCCCACCTGGCTCGAGCGGCGCCTGGTGAACCAGCTCGGCGGCAGCCTCCGCTGAAGCTAGCGGGCGCTGCGCTTCTCCTCGAACTGGAGGACGGGCTCGCCGCTCGTAACGGTGACCGCCCCGTCGATGACGGCCCCCTTGGCAACGGCAATACTGCGGGCGACGATGTCGGCGCGGATGACGGCGCTGGCGCCGACCTCGAGCTTGTTCTCGACCACGAGGCGCCCGGTGATGCGCCCCGCCACCACGGCGGCCAGGGCGTGGATCTCTCCCTCCCACTGCGCGGTGACGGACATGCGCAGGGTGCCGGTGATGCGCCCATCGCCGCGGACCGAGCCGCAAACCACCAGCGGGCCTGGGGTCTCGAGGTCGCCCGTGACCCTGACCCCCTCGGCGATGAAGGTTGGCGACTCCCCGACCGAGTCGATCAGCCGCCGCTTCTGGGGGTCGTTCATCCGCTGCTCCGCGAGGGTCGAGGCGGGGTCATAATACGTAACGCTCATGGCTTAAAAGGCCGACCATGTTCACATTCTGGGCAGTGCGGGCCCCCTTGCTGGCCGCACTGCTGATCCTCGTCGCCGGCTGCAGCCGGGAGCAGCAGGACTGGCGCTCGGCGGAGTCCGCGGGCAGCCGCGAGGCCTACGGGCGCTTCCTCGAGCAGCACGGCGGGAGTGAACTCGCCAACCAGGCGCGGCTGCGCATCGCGCAGCTGGACGAGGAGCGCGCCTGGGGCCAGGCGAATGGCGTCGGCAGCATCGACGCCTACCGCCAGTTCCTCGCCCACTTCCCGAACGGCAAGTGGGCCGAGACGGCACGCATCCGCATCGAGGGTTTCTCGCTCGGCTCCCTGCCGCGCACCCAGGGCGCCAGCGGTGCGCCGGTGGCGGCGCGTGTGGGTGTGAATGCCCTGCAGCTTGCGACCGGCGTCAGTGGTGCAGCAGCCAGCGCGCCGGTGCCGCCGGTGGCGGCGGCTGCCGCAGGCGCCGACGGGGTGCCCGCTCAAGCCTCCGCGGCCGAGGAGGGGGTCGCTGCGGAGCCGGCCCCGCAGGCCGAGGAGACGCGCGCCGTCATGCTCACCCGCGCACCTCCCGATGGCTACGGCGTGCAGCTCGGTGCGTTCGGCAGTGAGGCGAGTGCGGACCGTGAGTGGCAGCGGCTGCAGGGCCGCTTCAGCCCGCAGCTCGCCGGCCTCGCCCCGCGCATCATCGTGGCGCAGACCGGCGCCGGGCAGCTCTACCGCCTGCAGGCCCCCGCAAGCGGGGAGGCGCAGGCGCGCGCCCTGTGCGATGCGCTCAAGGAGCAATCCCAGGCCTGCGTTCCCGTCATTCCGCGCTGACCTCCGGCGCGCCAAGAAAAAGGCCGTCGGCTTTCACCGACGGCCAAATGCCATCTGAGGCTCACACTGCTGCGCTTGGCTCCAAAGTGACAAATCGCGTCACCCGTCATGCTCTACGGGATCATCGATAAGTCATTGGTTCGATTGGACTTTCATACTTGGCACACCCCTTGCTCTATCCAGATCAGCTGCGAACAACTTCCCCGTGTTCGCTCCTGCGCGCCGCGATGCGACTTCCCCCGCTTCGCGGCGCTTTTTTTTGGGTGATCGGAGGGGAAACGGGACGAGCGCTCGAGGGGGATCGAAAGTGACGCCCCGTTTCCCACTCCGGTCATTCGTGCGCGGCCGACGCCAGTTGCGCCGTCGCGGTTGTCTTTGAAAGCAGGCTCTGGTGAGCCTGCAGGGCCGAGAGATTGCGCACCACGAAGGCCGCCTCGGGCGCGAGCGCCTGGGCCTTCGCCAGGTCCGCACTCGCGGCCGCCATGTCCGAGTCCAGCCAGTGCATGACGGCACGGTTGGAGTAGGCAACCGCAGCGGCCGCAGCGCTTTGCCTGCGTGTCTGCGGGCTCCAGCTGAGCATCGAGTCATCCGCCCGGTGTGCATCCTGCACCGCGGCGTCACAGGCGACGCGCGCCTTCGTGAGCTGCTGCGTCATCGTGTAGGCGACGCAGCGGTTGGTATCGAGTGCCTGTGGATCGGAGCTCGCGGCCGAGGGCGCCTGTCCCAACACCGCATGCGCGGCGGTGCCGTAGTCGCCGGTCGCGAGCTTCTCCCCGCCGGTGCGGTTGCTGTAGGCGACGAACACGAACGGGTCGGTGGGCTGCGCCGCCGAGGCGGTGGTGACGATGATGGCAGTGGTGAGGATCCCCAGACTCACCGCCTGGGCGTGCTTGCCACGATTGCGGTGCATGAACATGTCGGCGTCTCCTGTTGGTTCCGTGGTCGGCTCGCGCACCCTGATCTCGAGTGCGTGGGGGCACGATACGAACGATGAGGAGTCGCGACAAACGAAACGAATTCGCGCGATACGTGATGACTGCTCAGCCACGCTGATACTCCGTGAGCGCCCAGCGCGTGAGGGCCTTCACCTGCGGCTTCTCGGCATCCTTGAGGCGGCTGACGAGGTAATAGGAGTCGGCGGTGTTGAGCTGCACGCCGAACACGCGCACCAGTGCACCGCTGCGCATCCACGAATCACACAGCACCGCCGGCACCAGCGCGATGCCGAGGCCGCGCTCGGCGGCGCGCACCACCGCCGACATGGTGTCGAACTCGATGACCTGCTTGGGCTCCGGTGTTTCCAGGCCCACCACGTCCGCCCAGCTGTCCCAGGCGAAGGGACGCGTGCGGTCGACGATCAGCGCCAGCGTGCCGAACAGCTCGCGGCCGAGCTGCGCCACGCGCGGCGCGTGCTCGCGCGCGCACACCGCGATCAGCGGCGAGGAGAACAGGCGCACGCTCTTCATGCCCGGCGGCGGCGTGTCGGCGAGCACGATGGAGACGTCCGCGGTCACCGGGTGCGCCGCGGGTCGCGGGTCGCGCGTGTCCAGCTGCACGTCCACCTGCGGGTTGGCCTCGCAGAAGGAGGCGAGGCGCGGGATGAAGAGTTCGCTGGCGAACAGCGCCGGCAGCCGCACGCGCAGCGTCTGGCGGCCGTTGCGGCGCGCCAGCTGCGCGAGCGTGCGGTCGAGTGCCTCCAGCAGCGGCTCCACCTCATCGAGCAGGCGATGCGCGGCGGTGGTCAGTTCCAGCGCCCGCGTCTTGCGCTCGAAGAGGCGCATGCCGAGGGCCGTTTCTAGTTCTTTCATCTGGTGGCTCACCGCCGAGGGCGTGACACACAATTCGTCGGCCGCGAACTTGAAGCTGCGATGACGTGCCGCCGAGCAGAACGCCCGCAGATTTTTCAGCGGCGGGGGTCGTGACAAGCGCATCATCTCTTACCGTCCTTGAGTCCGCAGGAAGCCTAGTAGCAAGATCCGTGCCCTGCCCCGCAGGGCCCGTGGGAGGGGCTGCGCGACCCGGAGCCGCTGCCCCTGCCTCAGGGGAGTGCGGTGCCGGCGGCCGACGCACCCAAGCGGTGCGCGCGCGGGCGGTTAGAATTCGTCATCGCGGCTTTTGAGGTTTACGGGCGCACAGATGGAATACCGGGACTACTACAAGATCCTGGGAGTCGAGCGCGCCGCGACCGCCGATCAGGTCAAGACGGCCTACCGGCGGCTGGCGCGCAAGTACCACCCGGATGTCAGCAAGGAAAAGAACGCCGAGGAGCGCTTCAAGGAGGTGCAGGAGGCGTACGAGGTCCTGAAGGACCCCGAGAAGCGTGCCGCCTACGACCAGCTCGGGGCGGACTGGAAGTCGGGCGAGCAGTTCCGGCCACCCCCGGACTGGGGCAGCGGCTTCGAGCACGCCGGTGCCGGGCCTGGGCCGCAGCGCGGACGCAGCCGCGCCGGAGGAGCGCGCGGCAGGAGCGCAGCCGGGGCGGACGGGTACTCGCAGGCTGATTTCAGTGACTTCTTCTCCTCGCTCTTCGGCGGTGAAGCGGGTTTCTCGCCCGGTGGCGCCGCAGCATCCGCCGGCGGCGATCACCACGCGCGCGTCGACATCGACCTCGAGGAGGCCTATCGCGGCACGACGCGCACGCTCGAGCTGCGCCGCCCGGAAGTGAAGCCCGACGGCACCGTGGCGCTCGCCAACCACACCGTGCGCGTCACGATCCCGGCGGGGGTGACCGAGGGGCAGCTGATCCGGCTGGCCGGGCAGGGCGCCGCGGGGCCGGGCGGCGGGCCGCCCGGTGACCTTTACCTCGAGGCGCACATCCTGCCGCACAAGCTCTTTGAGCTCGACGGGCGCGACGTGACGCTGAGCTTCCCGGTGGCGCCCTGGGAGGCAGCCCTCGGGGCCTCCGTCAACGTGCCCACGCTCGGGGGCGCGGTGGCGATGCAGGTCCCGCCCAACTCCCAGTCGGGGCAGAAGCTGCGGCTGCGCGGGCGCGGACTGCCCGGCACGCCAGCCGGGGACCAGTACCTGCTGCTGAAGGTGGTGCTGCCGCCGGCGACGACGCCGGAGGCGAAGGCGCTGTACGAACAGATGCGCGACAAGCTCAGCTTCGACCCGCGCGCTGATCTTGCGAGGTGATCCATGGTACGCGTGACGACTACGGTGCTTCAGGCACAGGTGCTCAGCGAGGGCGACTGGATCGGGGCGACCGAGATCTGCCAGCTGTGCCGCATCGACCTTGAGGCGGTGCTGGAGCTCGCCGACCTCGGGATCATCGCGCCGCGCCGCGCGGGCGCTGACTGGCAGGTGCCGGCCACGGCGCTGCCGCGGCTGCGCATCGTCGGGCGCCTGATGCAGGACCTCGGGGTGAACGTGAGCGGCGCGGCGCTGGCGGTGGAACTCATCGAGGCGCGGCGCGCGCTCGAGCGGCGCATCCGCGACCTCGAGGGCGGCCGCGGCTAGTGACCGAAGGTGCTGCCGCCCTCGCGCAGCCACTCGAACTCCTGCGGCGTGCTGGTGCGCCCCAGGGACTCGTTGCGGTGCGGGAAGCGCCCGAACTGCTCGATGATCGCGCGGTGGTTCTCGGAGGAGCGCACCGCGCCCTCGAAGAAGCCGCGCAGCTCCTGCGGCGCTTCGGTGAGCAGGCGGCGGTAGGCCGCCACGGCCTCGTCCTGCACTTCGCGTGTCTCGGCGTGCTGCAGCGGCATGTAGAAGAACACGCGCTCCACCACGTCGAGTGCGGCATCCGCGGCTGACTGCATCCCCGAGAGCGTGAGCGCCAGCGCCTTCTCGTCGTAGGCGAAGGCGCGCGCGCTGCCTCTGTAGATGTTGCGCGGGAACTGGTCGAGCAGCAGGATGAGGCTCAGGCGCCGGCGCGGGCCATCCGCCCAGGCGGCCAGCTCCCCTGCCGCGGCGCGCTCGAGCAGGCGCCCGAACTGGGCGCGGATGGTGTCATCGCGCCGCTGCCGCACCGCGGAGGACTCGTCCCCGAACCAGAAGCGCACGCGGCGGTTGAGCTCGGCTGCCGAAAGCGGCAGCGGCCCGAACCAGAAGTCCCTCACGCTGCGCGCCTCGTCCACCTCAATCCGCCTTGGTGTCGCGGTCGGCCTCGAACAGCTTCTCCAGCTGCTGCGCGGCCTCGAGCGAGGTGGCGAGGAACTTTTTGTCATCCTCCTTGACCTCGTACTGCCTGGCGAGCGTCGCCTCGTCGTGGAGGCGGAAGCGGCGCACCACCTCGCGCGCCTGCGCCGCGCTCTGCCCGGAAGCCTCCAGCAGCGCCGCGGCCATCTCCAGGCTCGAGCCGTAGGTCTCGCGCACGATGTCCTTGGGCTTGAGCCCGGCGTCCATGAGCGCGAACACGTGCTGGCGGCTGCGGGCGCGGGCGAAGATGCGGATCTGCGGGAACTGCTCGCGCACCAGCACCGCGGTGCGCGTGGCCGCCTCCACGTCATCGATGGCGAGCACCAGGAAGCGCGCCTGGGCTGCGCCGGCGGCGCGCAGCAGGTCCAGGCGCGAGGCGTCCCCGTAGAACACCTCGTTGCCGAAGCGGCGCACGAAGTCGACGTGCGTCTGGCTGCTGTCGAGCGCGGTGAAGCTGATGCCGCGCACGCGCAGCACGCGGCCCACGATCTGGCCGAAGCGCCCGAAGCCGGCGATGATCACGGGCGTCGTCTGGCCGGCGAAGGCGTCGAAGGGGCGCGCCGCGGGCATCAGCCAGCGCTTCGCGAACGCCTCGTAGGCGATGAGCAGCAGCGGCCCGAGCATCATCGACAGCGTCACCGCGAGCACCAGCAGGTCCGCGGTGTCATCTGCGATCAGGCGCTCGCGGGCGGCAAGCGTGAACAGCACGAAGGCGAACTCGCCCCCGGCAGGGATCGAGAACGCGAGGCGCCGCGCCGAGTCGCTCTTCTGCCCCGCGAGGCGCCCGATGAGCGCCACGATCACCACCTTCACGATGATGAGCCCTGCCGTGACGGCAAGCAGCGTCAGGGGCTCCGAGCGCAGCAGCCCCAGGTTCGCCGACATGCCGACCGAGATGAAGAACAGGCCGAGCAGCAGGCCCTTGAAGGGCTCGAGGTCCGCCTCGAGCTCGTGCCGGAACTCGCTGTCGGCCAGCAGCACGCCGGCGAGGAATGCGCCCAGGGAGGCCGAGAGCCCCACGAGGTTGGCCAGCAGCGCGGTCGCGATCACCGTGAGGAGTGCGGCGGCGGTGAACACCTCGCTCACCTGGGTGCGGGCCACGAGGCGCAGTGCCGGGCGCAGCACCAGGCGCCCGCCGGCGAACACCACGATCGCGATGACTGCGAGGAGCTTCAGGAGCCCGACCCACCAGGGGCTGCCGCTGGCGTGGCTCGTGCCCTCGCCCGCGAGCAGCGGCAGCACCGCGAGCAGCGGCAGCACCGCCAGGTCCTGGAACAGCAGGATCGCGAACGCCGCGCGGCCATGCGGGGTCTGCAGCTGGCGGCGCTCGGCGAGCACCTGCAGCACGAGCGGGGTTGAGGACAGCGACAGGCCGAAGCCGATCACGCCGGCCGCGATCAGGGGCTGTCCAAAGGCGTAGGCGGCGAAGCCGAGCGCCGCTGCGCACAGCAGCACCTGGGCGGCGCCCAGGCCGAACACCAGGCGGCGCATGACCCACAGGCGCGTCGGCTGCAGCTCCAGGCCGATGATGAAGAGCAGCAGCACGATGCCGAACTCCGACACCTGGGCCACGCGCTCGACGTTGCCGACGAGGTTCAGGCCCCACGGACCGATGGCGAGCCCGGCGGCCACGTAGCCGAGGATCGAGGACAACTTCAGGAAGCGGAACAGCGACACCGCAACCACGGCGGCGGCCAGCAGGATCGCGGTTTGGGCGAGGGAGATCATGAACTTGGCGATTCTGGCAGGAAACGGCAGCCCGGTTCACCCTTGAGTTCGCGCACCCCGGGCCCCATGCCTCGCGGAATGCTCGACACCTCACTCGTCCCTGCCGAGGCCACCGGTCTCGGTGATCCCCTGGATGCCTACTCCGCCGCCGTCGTCGGCGCCGTCGAGGCCGTGGGTCCCGCCGTCGTCAGCGTCTACGTCGGGGGTGCCGACGAGGCCGAGCGCGCCCGCGGGGGCGCGGGCTCCGGGGTCGTCGTGACCCCCGACGGCTACCTCCTCACCAACGAGCACGTGGTGGAGAAGGTGAGCCACGCGCGCGTCACCTTCGTCGATGGCAGGAGCGTGCCGGCGGTGGTCGCAGGCCGCGATCCGGCCACCGACCTCGCCGTGCTGCGCGCCCAGGCCGCCGCGCTCCCCTACGCGCAGCTCTCGCCGGCGCGGCCACTGCGCGCCGGACAGCTGGTGGTCGCGGTCGGCAACCCGTTCGGCTTCGAATCGACCGTGTCCGCCGGCGTCGTGAGCGCGCTCGGGCGCTCGCTGCGCAGCCGCCACGGCCGGCTCATCGAGGGAGTGGTGCAGCACTCCGCCGCGCTGAATCCCGGCAATTCCGGTGGCCCGCTGCTCGATGCGCGCGGCCGCGTGGTCGGCATCAACACCGCGATCATCGCCATGGCGCAGGGCATCGGCTTCGCCGTCCCGGCAGCGACCGCGCAGTGGGTGCTGACGGAGATACTGACCCAGGGACGCGTGCGGCGTGCCTGGCTCGGGGTCGCGGTGCGCGACCGGCCGCTCGACCTGAGGCTGGTGCGGGCGCTCGGCCTCGAGCACCGCCGGGCCGTGGAGATCCTGTCGCGCGAGGCAAGCGGGCCTGCGGCTGCGGCTGACCTTGCGCCCGGAGACCTGATCGTCACGGTGAACGCGGAGGCCGTCGATGGCATCGATGCTCTGCACCAGCGCCTGGCGCGCGTGCCGCCGGGGAGCGAGCTCACCCTCGGGGTGGTGCGGCGCATGCAGCGCCTGGACGTGGCGCTCGTCGCGCGCGAGCCGCCCGCCTAGGGGCGGCTCACTCGCACAGGCTCTCGAGGTACGCCTGCCCCTGGGGCGACAGGCGCTTCATGGCGAGCGCCCGCGCCTTGGGCGCATCGCTGAGGTACTCGAGCGGCCCCGACACGAGCATCTGGCGGATGTGCGGATCGCGCTCCGAGGCGCGCGCCATCTTGTTCAGCAGTGTGAAGCCGCGGTTGATGAGCGCCCCGCGGGCGCGGTTGTGCTCGATCGCACGTGCCAGGTACTGCCCGAAGCGGGCGTAAAGGAAGTAGTCGTCCTCGCCCGCCTGGAAGCGCACCTCCGCGAAGAAGTCCGGGAAGTTTCTGGCGAGGTAGTCGTTCAGGGGTTCGAGGGCAGGCCGAGAGTCGCTGTCAGTCGACGCTATGCGCTGTTTCATCTTGGGTGGAGCACCTCAAGTGGCGGGCGACGTGCAAACGGCGCGCATACTGCGGCACGAGGCTCCCCGGCGCAAGCGCGGTGCGTTACAGTTTTTGCACATGGCGCCGAAATTCTTGCGCACCCCGGCGGCGTTGCGCCGCGGGTCTGCTCGCACACCACGGCACCGCGGACGAACTCGGGGTCGGCTTCCACAGGCGCGACAGCGGACGCCCGAGCCCGACCTGGGCGCAGGCGGTCGAGGAAGCCCTGTGCTTGGCTGGATCGACGGCGTGTGGCACCGGCGCGCTGCGGCAGGTTACGCGGTGCGCTTCACGCCGCGGCGCGCCGGCAGCACCTGAAGCCGCGTCAACATCCGCAAGAGCCGCGCGCTTCTGCGCCCCTCGGGCACCGTCCTACCGCAGGGCGTCCATCTGCTGGGTGGTGAGCGCGAAGCAAGAGGAGACGCGCCGCAGGCGTGCCGCGACGCTGGTGCAGCTGTCGGCCGCAGGCGCGCTCATCCCGCAGTTCCTGTGCCGCCGCTGAGCGGCGTGCCTTCCCAGTCGCCCCGCCCGAGCCGGTAGAGCACGTGCGGGCGCAGCGGGTGCCCTGCGGGCAGGCGCGGGTGCTCGAAATCCCCACCCGGGTCATGCCGCATCCCCAGGCGCCGCATCACCGCCCGCGAGCGGCGGTTTTCCGGGACGGTGAATGCCAGGACCTCCTCCAGACGCAGGGACTGGAAGGCAAAGCGCAGGGCGGCTGCGGCCGCCTCGGAGGCAAACCCCTGGCCCCACTGCGCCCGGGCGAGGCGCCAGGCGACCTCGACGCAGGGGGTGAAGGGCGCGGGGAAGGTCGCGACGGCGAGCCCGACGGCGCCGATGAAGCTGCCGTCGTCGTGCCGCTCGAGCGCCCACAGGTCCCAGCCACGCTCGGCGATGCGTTCGCGGTAGCGGCCCGCGAGCGCATCGCTCTCGGCAGCCTCCAGGCACCGCGGCATGTAGCGCATCACCTCGGGGTCCGCGTTCAGGGCGGCGAAGGGCGCGAGGTCCGCATCCCGCCACTGGCGCAACGCGAGGCGCGGGGTCGCAAGTTCACTCATCCATGGCCCTCTTCGGAGCCGGCCCCGGCGGCGCTTGCAAGCGCATCCCGGGCCGGTATTATCGAACGCATAGTGATGGTGTAAGACAGTCGGCCGGCGGGGACGTCACATTCCCCCGTTTCGCCCCCGGCTGCTCATTCGCGGATCTTCGGGGTCCTGCGGATCTCCTTCAGCACGAGAATTGCCGGCCAGCCCGCTCCTGAGGGCCCGCGGAAGCGACTGTTCCACGGAGCAGAGCTGCCGCATGAGCGAAGACACCATCGAGGCACCATGCATCCGCCAGGTTCGGGACTCTACAAGGACGCCTACGAGCGCGACAGCTGCGGCTTCGGCCTGATCGCCAGCCTCGATGACGCCCCGAGCCACTGGCTGGTGCAGACCGCCATCAGCTCCCTCAAGCGCCTCACCCACCGCGGCGCCATCGCCGCGGACGGCAAGACCGGGGATGGCTGCGGCCTGTTGCTGAAGAAGCCGGAAAAGTTCCTGCGCGCCGTGGCCGCCGCGGCCGGGATCGAGCTCGCGGAGCGCTTTGCTTCCGGCCTCGTGTTCCTCGCGCGCGAGCCGCAAGTCGCGCAGGCGGCCCGCGCCGAGCTCGCTGCGCAGCTCGCAGCCCAGGGGCTCACCCTTGCCGGCTGGCGCGTCGTGCCCACCGACCCCGACGCCTGCGGCGCGGAGGCCCTGAAGTCGATCCCGGTGATTGAGCAGGTGTTCGTCAACTGCCCGGCAGGCATCGATGAGCCCGCCTTCAACCGCCTGCTCTACATGGCGCGGCGCCTGACCGAAAAGGCGCGCGGCGCAGACGCGGCCTTTTACGTCCCGAGCCTCTCGGCCAGCACCATCGTCTTCAAGGGCATGGTGATGCCGCAGTATCTGGCGCAGTTCTACCCGGACCTCGCCGATGCGCGCCTCGAGAGCTCGGTGGCGGTGTTCCACCAGCGCTTCTCCACGAACACGCTGCCGCAGTGGCGCCTCGCGCACCCCTACCGTTACCTCGCCCACAACGGCGAGATCAACACCGTGGAGGGCAACCGCAACTGGGCGCTCGCCCGTGGTCCGCTGCTCTCGACCCCGCTGCTGCCGGACCTGGCGGCTGCGCTGCCGCTGGTGTCGCTCACCGGCTCCGACTCCCAGAGCCTGGACAACATGCTCGAGGTGCTGCTGCTCGGGGGCCTCGACCCGCTGCACGCCATGCGCATCCTGATGCCACCGGCCTGGCACGGCCTCGACACCCTGGACCCGGACCTGCGGGCCTTCTACGAGTACTACTCGGTGCACATGGAGCCCTGGGACGGACCGGCCGGCGTCGTGCTCACGGATGGCCGCTACGCGCTGTGCACGCTCGACCGCAACGGCCTGCGGCCTGCGCGCTACTGCATCACGAGCAACCGCTGCCTCACCATAGCCTCCGAGGCGGGCGTGTGGGACTACGCGCCCGAGGACGTGGTGAAGAAGGGCAAGCTCGGGCCCGGCGACATGATCGCGCTCGACCTCAAGACCGGCACGCTCTTGGCCTCGGCCGACATCGACCAGATCCTCAAGAGCCGCCACCCTTACAAGGCGTGGCTGAAGCAGGGCGTGAGCTACCTCGAGAGCGACCTGGTCGACCCGCGCCTCGCCGCGGAGCCGATGGACCGCGCCACGCTGGCGCTCTACCAGAAGATGTTCAACGTCAGCCAGGAGGAGCGCGACGACATCATCCGCGTGCTGGCCCAGGACGAGAACGAGGCGGTCGGCTCGATGGGCGATGACACGCCGATGCCGGTGCTCTCGCACCGCGTGCGCTCGCTCTACGACTACTTCCGCCAGCAGTTCGCGCAGGTCACCAATCCTCCGATCGACCCCCTGCGCGAGACGATCGTCATGTCGCTGCAGACGCAGATCGGGCCGGAGGCGAACATCTTCGAGCCCGCGCCCGAGCATGCGCGCCAGGTGGTCTTGGGCTCGCCGATCCTCTCGCAGCGCAAGCTGCGGCAGATCCTCGCGATCGAGGAGGTCAGCCACGAGTTCCTCGACCTGCAGTACGACCCCGCGGAGGGGCTGCGCGCGGCGCTGGTGCGCCTGTGCGCCAATGCCGAGAGTGCGGTGCGCGAGGGCAAGCTCGTGCTGCTGCTCTCGGATCGCTACCTCGTGAAGGGCCGCATCCCGGTGCACGCGCTGCTCGCCACCGGCGCGGTGCACCGGCACCTGGTCAGGACCGGCCTGCGCTGCAAGTGCAACCTCCTCATCGAGACCGGCACGGCGCGCGAGCCGCACCACTTCGCCTGCCTGATCGGCTACGGCGCCACCGCCGTGTATCCCTACATGGCCTACCAGGTGCTGTTCGAGATGATGCGCAAGGGGCGCGTCAAGCTCGACTTCGCGGCGCGCCTGGAGCTCGGGCGCAGCTACCGCGCGGGGCTGCGCAAGGGCCTGTTCAAGATCATGTCGAAGATGGGGATCTCCACCATCTCCAGCTACCGCAGCTCGCAGCTGTTCGAGATCGTCGGCCTCGCCGATGAGGTGGTCGAGCTGTGCTTCACCGGCACCGAGAGCCGCGTGCAGGGCGCGGACTTCACCGACCTCGAGTCCGACGCGCTGGACCTGGCGGCGCGCGCCTGGGACGCGCGCGAGCCGATCGGGCAGGGGGGGCTGCTCAAGTACGTGCACGGCGGGGAGTACCACATGTACAACCCCGACGTGATCGCGGCGTTGCAGGCGGCGGTGGTCTCGGGCGACTACGCGCACTACCGGCAGTATGCGGCGCTGGTGAATGGGCGCCCGGCCTCGACCTTCCGCGACCTCCTGGGGCTAAAGCCCCGGGTCGCGATCCCGCTCGGCGAGGTCGAGCCGGTGGAGGCGGTGCTGGCCCGCTTCGACAGCGCCGGCATGTCCCTGGGAGCGCTCTCGCCCGAGGCGCACGAGGCACTCGCCATCGCCATGAACCGCCTGGGGGCGCGCTCGAACTCGGGCGAGGGCGGCGAGGACCCGGCGCGCTACGGCACGGAGAAGAACTCCAAGATCAAGCAGGTCGCCTCCGGGCGCTTCGGCGTGACGCCGGAGTACCTGATCAACGCCGAGGTGCTGCAGATCAAGATCGCGCAGGGCGCCAAGCCCGGCGAGGGCGGGCAGCTGCCGGGGCACAAGGTCAACGACATGATCGCGACCCTGCGCTTCGCGCGCCCGGGCGTCGGCCTCATCTCCCCGCCCCCGCACCATGACATCTATTCCATCGAGGACCTGGCGCAGCTGATCTTCGACCTGAAGCAGGTGAACCCGCGGGCGCTGGTGTCGGTGAAGCTCGTGGCGGAGCCGGGCGTCGGCACCGTGGCCGCGGGAGTCGCCAAGGCGTACGCCGACCTCATCACGATCTCCGGCCACGATGGCGGCACCGGGGCGAGTCCTTTGTCCTCCATCAAGTACGCCGGCACCCCCTGGGAGCTCGGGCTCGCCGAGACCCACCAGACGCTGCGCCGCAATGACCTGCGGCATCGCGTGCGCCTGCAGACCGACGGGGGCCTCAAGACCGGCCTCGACGTCATCAAGGCGGCCATCATCGGCGCGGAGAGCTTCGGCTTTGGCACCGCGCCCATGGTGGCGCTCGGGTGCAAGTACCTGAGGATCTGCCACCTCAACAACTGCGCCACCGGGGTCGCCACCCAGCACAACGTGCTGCGCTCGAAGTACTTCATCGGCCTGCCGCAGATGGTCATGAACTACTTCCGCTTCGTCGCCGAGGAGGTGCGCGAGATCCTGGCGTCCCTCGGGGTGCGCTCGCTCAGCGAACTCATCGGGCGCACCGAGTACCTGGAGGTGCTCGAGGGTGTGACGCCGCGGCAGAAGAAGCTCGACCTGTCACCGATCCTCTCGGACGCAGGCCTGAGCCGCGACGCCCCGCAGTTCTGCCTCAGCCCCTCGAACACCCCCTTCGACAAGGGTGAGCTCGCCGAGCGCATGGTGCGCGAGCTCTTGCCCTCGATCGAGGCGAAGTCCGGCGGGGAGTGGGCGTACGAGCTGAAGAACTTCAACCGCTCGATCGGCGCGCGCCTCTCGGGGGAGATCGCGCGCCGCTGGGGCAACTACGGCATGAACGATGCGCCCATCACGGTGCGCTGCCGCGGCAACGCCGGCCAGAGCTTCGGGGTGTGGAACGCCGGCGGCCTGAACCTCTATCTCGAGGGCGACGCCAACGACTATGTCGGCAAGGGCATGGCGGCAGGGCGCATCGTGCTCAGGCACCCGCGCAACTCGCGCTTCGTGACCAACGAGACGGTCATCATGGGCAACACCTGCCTGTATGGCGCCACCGGCGGAGAGCTGTACGCGGCCGGGGTGGCCGGCGAGCGCTTCGCGGTGCGCAACTCCGGGGCGCTGGCCGTCATCGAGGGCGCAGGCGATCACTGCTGCGAGTACATGACCGGCGGTGCCGTGTGCGTCCTCGGGCGCACCGGGGTCAACTTCGGCGCCGGCTTCACCGGCGGCTTCGCTTATGTGCTCGACCTGGAGCGCAACTTCGTCGACCGCTACAACCACGAGCTCATCGACATCAGCCGCTTCCACCCCGAGGCGATGCAGTCGCACGTGCAGCACCTGGAGGGCATGCTAGAGCGTCACGTCGCCGAGACCGGCAGCAGCTGGGCGGGTGAGATCGTGAACGACCTGCGCACCTACCTGCCCAAGTTCTGGCTGGTGAAGCCCAAGGCCGCCTCCATCGACTCCCTCATCGACAACCTGCGGCGCGCCGCCTGAGGGCGCAGCCCTTCCCATGGCCGACAAGAACCTGCAGTTCCTGGACATCCCGCGCGCCGACCCGCAGAAAGCGCCGGTGGAGGCGCGCGTCGCGTCGTTCCGCGAGATCTACGCGCCCTATGACCCGGCCGCCGCCAGCCAGCAGGCCGGCCGCTGCCTCGGCTGCGGCAATCCCTTCTGCGAGTGGAAGTGCCCGGTGCACAACTACATCCCCAACTGGCTGAAGCTCATCGAGGAGGGCAACCTGTTCGAGGCGGCGGAGCTGTCGCACAAGACCAACTCGCTCCCCGAGGTCTGCGGCCGCATCTGCCCGCAGGACCGCCTGTGCGAGGGGGCGTGCACGCTCAATGACGGCCTGGGCGCGGTCACCATCGGTGCCATCGAGAAGTACATCACCGACGAGGCGCTCAAGGCGGGCTGGAAGCCGGACATGTCGAACGTGCAGGTCACCGGCAAGCGCGTCGCCGTCATCGGCGCAGGTCCCGCGGGCCTGGCCTGCGCCGACATCCTGGTGCGCAACGGCGTCGCGCCGACGGTGTTCGACCGCTACGAGCGCATCGGCGGCCTCCTCACCTTCGGCATCCCGCCCTTCAAGCTCGAGAAGGAAGTGATGGACAAGCGCCGCGAGATCATGGAGGGCATGGGCGTGAAGTTCCGGCTCGGCATCGAGGTGGGAGCGCAGCTGCCCTTCGAGTCGCTGCTCGCCGAGTACGACGCGGTGTTCCTCGGCATGGGCACCTACAGCGCCGTGCGCGGCGGCTTTGCCGGCGAGGACCTGCCCGGGGTGCACGAGGCGCTGCCCTACCTCATCGCCAACATCCGCCACGAGCTCGCGCTGCCGGTCCCCGAACGCATCAGCATGCACGGCAAGCGCGTGGTGGTGCTCGGCGGCGGTGACACCGCCATGGACTGCAACCGCACCGCGATCCGCCAGGGTGCGGAGTCCGTCACCTGCACCTACCGGCGCGACGAGCGCAACATGCCCGGCTCGCGGCGCGACTACAAGAACAGCCGCGAGGAGGGCGTGGAGTTCCTCTTCAACCGCCAGCCGATCGAGATCGTCGGCTCCGAGCGCGTCGAGGGCGTGAAGCTCGTGACGACGCAGCTCGGCGCGCCCGATGCGCGCGGGCGGCGCGTGCCGCAGGCCGTGCCCGGCTCCGAGGAGATCGTCGCGGCGGATGCCGTCATCATCGCCTTCGGCTTCCTGCCGAGCCCGGCGCCGTGGTTCGAGAGCCACGCGATCCGCCTGCACGAGAGCGGTCGCGTGCGCGTCTCCGCCGGCACACGCCCGTTCCAGACCACCAACCCCCGGGTGTTCGCCGGCGGTGACATGGTGCGCGGCTCGGACCTGGTGGTCACCGCGGTGTTCGAGGGGCGCGAGGCGGCGCGCGGCATCCTCAGCTACCTGGAGGTTGCGTAGCCCGCGCCTCCGGCCCGGCTCGGCATGTTAATCACATGCACATTCCGGCTAAGATTGCGCGCATGGAATCCAAGACCGCGCGGCTGACGCTGCTCATCGACCCGAACAAGAAGAAGGCCTTCGAGAGCCTCTGTGCGCAGCAGGACCTCACACCCTCGCAGGTGGTGCGGCAGCTGATCCGCGAGTACCTGGCGCGCCACGGGGTCAGCTACCAGCCCAAGCGCCGCTGAGCGCGACTCAGTCGCACTCCTTGAGCGCCGCTGCGAAAGTGTCGCGGTAGCCCTGCGGCGCGGTTGCCGTGCTCACCACTCCCGAGCGCACCAGCTTGCGCAGCACGTTGGCGCGGGCCTCGCACAGCAGCACCCGCACGCCGCGCCGCCTGAGGTTCGCGCTCGCCTCCTCGAGTGCCTGGATGCCCGTGATGTCCATGAACGGCACCTGGTTGAGCCTGACGATGATGCAGCGCGGGTCGCTGTGCGTGGCATGCAGCGCGCGCTCGAGGCTCTCGACGGCACCGAAGAAGAACGGACCCTCGATGCTGAAGACGATGACCCCTGGCGGCAGCTGCGTGCGCCCGGCGTCGCGCAGCTCGGCGCCGAGGGCGGCCTGCGCCAGTGGCGCAACCTCGACCGCAGCGGACATGCGCCGCAGGAACAGCAGCACGGCGAGGATCACCCCGACGTTCACCGCCACCACCAGGTCCACGAACACGGTGAGGAGGAAGGTCAGAAGCAGGATGACGACGTCGCCCCAGGGGGCGGCGCGCACCAGGTGCACGCAGTGTCGCGCCTCGCTCATGTTCCAGGCCACCACGAACAGGATCGCCGCGAGTGAGCACAGCGGCACCTGTGCGGCCAGTGGCGCGAGCAGCAGCAGGACCAGGATGAGCGTCAGGGCATGTACCACCCCGGCGAGCGGACTGGTGGCGCCGTTGCGGATGCTGGTCGCGGTGCGCGCGATGGCACCCGTGGCGGCGATGCCGCCGAACAGCGGCGCGAGCACGTTCGCGGCGCCCTGCGCGATCAGCTCCTGGTTGGGGTCATGGCGCGTGCCCGCCATGCCGTCGGCCACCACCGCCGACAGCAGCGACTCGATCGCCGCGAGCATCGCGATCGTGAAAGCGGCGGGGACGAGTGAGATCAGCCGGTCGGGCGTCAGCGCGGGGAGTGACAGGTGCGGCAGGGCGCGCGGGATGCCGCCGAAGGCGCTGCCGAGTGTTGCCACGCCGTCCAGCTGCAGCCACCACTGCACGAGGGTGGCCACGATGAGCGCCACCAGCGGTCCTGGCACGCGCCGCAGGGCCGGCACGCGCGGCGTGCCGATGACGCAGGCCAGGCTCAGCAGCCCGAGCGCGAGGGTCGCCGGGTGCAGTCGTGGCACGGCGGCAGCGAGCTGCCAAAGGCGCTCGTGGAAGTGCACCGCATGCACCGGCGGCAGGCCGAGGAAGTCCTGCCACTGGCCGACGAAGATGATGACCGCGATGCCGGCGGTGAAGCCTGCGATCACAGGATCGGGGATGAAGCGCAGCACGCCGCCGAAGCGCGCCACCCCGAAGAGGATGAGGATGCCCCCGGCCATGCAGGTAGCCAGCAGGAGCCCGTCGGCCCCGAAGCGGGCCGCGACGCCGGCGAGGATCACGATGAAGGCCCCCGTCGGGCCGGCGATCTGCACCCGGCTGCCGCCGGCGAGGGAGACCACGAGGCTCGCGATGATCGCGGTGTAAATGCCCTGTTCGGGCCGGGCGCCGCTGGCGATGGCGAAGGCCATCGCGAGTGGCAGGGCGACCACGCCCACCACCAGGCCCGCCAGCACGTTGCGCGGCCAGTCCCCGCGGCGCAGCGCCCCGGCGCGCGCCGCTTCCAGGAGCGCGATCACGGCCAAGCCCCATATGTGCGTATCATTACCATACTATACATATATGGTATGCGTGCGGTGCGTAAGGCACCCGCGCCGCGGGCAAAAAAAAGCCCCGCATGCGCGGGGCTTTGATTTTCCTTCGTCGCTTCGAACGACCCGGTGGTTCGCTGTCAGCTCCTTCCGAGCAGCGCCGCGGACCTGTGTCCGTATCCGCTATCGGCACGTTGCGTCATCACGAGCATCTAAACTTTCCGGCTGAAACGCCTGGAGCTCTGGGTCACTCCGGCCTCTATCTCGAGGCCCGCGTGTTCATGCACGCGCCGTATCGTTCCTGACAACCACAACAAGTTCGCGATTGTCCTCACCCGTGCCCGCGTCGATCCCCGAGTTTCTGTTGTATTTCCTTCTCAAGATCCATGGCTTTCACGCATCACCGTCGGAACCGCGCGATCAGCCAGATGAAAAATTCTTTTACTGACGGTGCCTTGCAACCCGATTGTACTCACTCCAGCACCAAATGGGATGTCGTTATTAGGAGACAACCGTGTTGTCTTTAGGCCCGGGGGCCTAGGTGTTTCGGGCATGTGACATAAGTACCGCCCGGGCCCCGCGGGAGGGGCGCAGGCCCCGATTTCAGCGGGCGAGACGCACCCGGAAGCGCACGCCGCTGCCGTCGGGGAGGTTCTCGGCGAGGGCCTCCCCGCCGTGGAACTCCGCGATCAGCCGCACGATGTAGAGCCCGAGCCCGAAGTGCGGCCGGCTGTCACCGTCCGGGCGTGACTGCCACAGCGACTCGAACAGCTGCCCGGTGACCTGGGGCGGCAGCGCAGGCCCGGGATTCTCGACTTCCAGGAGCGCCGCGTCGGGCTCGGCCAGCAGGCGCACCGCGATGGTGGCGCCCGCGGGGCTGAAGTCGACGGCGTTGTCGATGAGCTTGTCGAGCAGCTGCACGATGAGGTCGGGTGCCCCGCGCAGGGTGAGGGAGTCGGGCGCGCTCGCGAGGCTGAAGTGCCGCCCCGGGAATGCCGCCCCGTAGGCGGCCACCGCGGACTTGAGCACCGGCACGAGGTCGAAGCTCACGCGCTCCGCGCCGCCGATGGCCTCCTCCACGCGCGTGGCGGCCCCCATGGCGATGAGTATCGAGCCCAGGCGCTCGCTCCCCTGGCGCGCGCGCTCCAGATACGCGCGCGCCGCCTCGGGCAGCGCCTCGGACTCGAGGTTGTCGAGCGAGGAGCGCACGATCGTCAGGGGCGTGCGGATCTCGTGTGCGAGCTTGCCGGCGAGCGTGCGCAGGTAGCTCGTGTACTCGTTCAGGCGGCCGAGCAGGCTCGCGAAGCTGCGTGCCACGTCGCCGAGCTCATCGCGGGCAGAAGTCTCCGGGAACTCCGTCACCAGGTGCGCATCCGTCAGTGCCGACTCGCTCGCCCGCCGCAGCCGCGACAGCCGCAGGCCGAGCCAGGTCGCGAACGCGAGGATCGCGGTCACCACTATCAGGCTCGTGGCGAGGGTGAAGTTGAGCATGTGGGTGAGGGCACGGTCGCGCAGGCGGATCCAGCGATCCGCGGTCTGGATCACCTCAAGCTGCCCGATCTCAAAGACGTGGTCGCGGTCGTAGATGGGGCTCACCGACTCAAGCGGGGCGCGCGCATCGGGCCGGTCGATGAGGCGCCGATAGAGGCGTGCGAGGATCGGCGCCTCCGGCTTCAGCACCGTCGGACGCGCCAGCGCATCGGCGCGCGCCAGCACCCGCCCGGCCGGGGTGCTGACCGAGAGCTTCAGTCCCGGCTGCAGGAACTGTCCGAGGTAGGCGTTGAGCTCCGGGGCGGCGAGGATCAGGTGGCCGATGGTGTGCAGGTCATCGGTGCGCAGGGTGCCATAGCTCAGGGGCAGTGCGCCGCGCGTGTCGCGGTCATCCACCAGCACCCCGAAGCCCTTGCCGATCATCGACAGCGGTACGCGCAGCTCGATGCGGTAGCCATCCGCCGTGCTCTGCCAGGCGCCGCGGATGCGCGGTTCGATGTGCACGCTCTGGCGGCCGTACTCGCCGGTGACGATGCGCCGCGCGGTCACGGCGCCCGGGCCGCTCGCCGCGAGGAACACCTGGCTCTGCACGCCCGCGGGGTCCTCGAAGCCGAGCCACACCCGGTCGCCGAAGGTGGCCGGATCGAGGGAGTTGTTGCCCGGCGCGTCGAACACCGGGTGTTCGTCGTGCACGGCGAGCGCCACGTACAGCATGCGCTCGTGCACCCCGGTCAGGAGCGCGAAGTGGTGCTGCGCATCCTTGTCGAAGGTGGTCCAGGTCGCTCCGTGCGGCCAGTCATCCGCGTAGCCATCGAGCACCGGGGCAGCGCTCAGGGCGAGGGGTTCCAGGTCATAGGGGGTTGGCTTGTAGAAGTTCGGGTCGGGTTCGGCGGCTGCCGCTGCGGCGGCTGCATGGGACTCATCGCCCCCTTGCGGGTGCCCGGGCGGCGCACCTTCCGCTGCCGCGGGCGGCGCCCGGTACAAAAGGTCGGTGCGTCCCTGGAGCGAGGTGGCGATGGTCTGTGACAGCGCCTGCAGTGAGTCCGCCTCGCCCTGGCGCAGCGCGGACTCCATCTCGCGCGCGTAGCGGCCGCCGGCCCAGGGCAGCACGAGCGTGGCAAGGCCCAGCAGCAGCAGCTTCAGGCGCAGCGACATGAGGCGGGGCCTATTCCACCCAGCGATAGCCCATGCCGTACACGGTCTGCAGTGCGTCGAACTTGGGATCGTTCCCCTGGAACTTGCGGCGGATGCGCTTCACGTGCGAGGTGATGGTGTTGTCATCGAGCACCACGTTGGCCGCGTCCATCAGCTGCTGGCGGTTGCGCACGTGGCCCGGGTGACGGGCGAGCGCGTGCACGATCCAGAACTCGGTGAGCGACAGGAGCACGACCTTGCCCTCCCACTGCGCGCTCATGCGCTCCGCGTCTAGCGTGAGCGCGCCGCGGCGCACCACCGCCTCCGGGTCCTGCGGCCGGCGCAGCGCATCCACGCGCCGGAACAGGGCATTCACGCGCGCGATGAGGTGCGGGATGCTCAGGTCCTTGGTGAGGAAGTCATCGGCGCCCAGGCGCAGGCCGGAGACCGCATCGAGCTCGCTGTCGCGCGCGGTGAGGAAGATGATCGGCAGCTCCGCCGACAGCGAGCGCAGCTGGCGGCACAGCTCGAAGCCGCCCTCGGGCTCATCCTCGAGCGAGATGTCGATGATCGCCAGGTCCGGCAAGCGCTGCGCGCAGGCTGCCATCGCCTGCGCGCGGTTGGCGTAGGCGCGGACCGCGTAGCCCTCGCGCGTGAAGGCGGCCGCGTAGTTGTCGCGGATCGCAGGCTCATCCTCGACGATGGCGATCAGTCGCTTCATGATGCCTAAGGCTACAGCCAACACCGGCGGCTGTGAAAGCGCGGCGCGCGTGCCATACGGCGCCACAATTGCTCACCGCGGCGCCACGATCGCGGCCCCGCCGTGCCGGCGGCGGGCGGCGAAATGTTCCCATGCGAAGTGCACGGGAGACAGGCATGGAAATGACCCCGGCGGCAGGCGTACCGCCCGCGACACGCTGGCAGGGAGTCCTCAACTGGCTGGCGCTGCTGGCGCTCCTCGGGCTGTGCTTCGTGTGAGCGGCGCCCGGGCGCCCACCCTTCAGAACGCGCTCAGCCCGGTGAGGGCGCGGCCGATGGTGAGCTGGTGGATGCTCTCGGTGCCCTCGTAGGTGATGACGCTCTCGAGGTTCAGCATGTGCCGGATCGGCACGTACTCGGCGCTGATGCCGGCGCCGCCGAGCATGTCGCGGCAGTCGCGCGCCACGTCGAGGGCCATGCGGCAGTTGTTCCACTTGGCGAGCGAGACGTGCGAGGGCTGCATGGTGCCGGCGTCCTTCATGCGCCCGAGCTGCAGCGCCAGGAGCTGCGCGGTGGTGATGCGCCGTGCCATGTCCGCGAGGCGCGCCTGGATCAGCTGGTTCTGGGCGAGTGGCCGCCCGAACAGCACGCGCGACTGCGTGTACTCGAGCAGCTGCTTCAGGCACGCCTGCGCAGCCCCGATCACGCCCCAGGCGATGCCGTAGCGCGCCTGCGTCAGGCAAGACAGCGGCCCCTTGAGACCCGCCACGCCCGGCAGTACGCGCTCGGCCGGTACCACCACGTTGTCGAAGAACAGGCCGGCGGTGACCGAGGCACGGAGCGAAAACTTGTGCTCGATCTCCTGGGCCGAGAAACCCGGCGTGCCCTTCTCGACGATGAAGCCGCGGATGCCCTCCGGCGTCATGGCCCACACCACGGCCAGGTCTGCGATGGCGCCGTTGGTGATCCACATCTTGGCGCCGTTCAGCACCCAGTCGGTGCCGCGCTGCCTGGCGTGGGTCTTCATGTTGGCCGGGTCCGAGCCGCCGTGCGGCTCGGTGAGGCCGAAGCAGCCGATGAGCTCCCCGCGCGCCATCCCGGGCAGGTACTTCTGCTTCTGCTCCTCGGAGCCGAAGGCGTAGATCGGGTACATGCACAGCGAGGACTGCACCGACACGAAGCTGCGGATCCCCGAGTCGCCTCGTTCCAGCTCCTGGCAGATCAGGCCGTAGCACACCGCGTTCAGACCGGCGCAGCCGTAGCCGTGGATCGAGGAGCCCAGCAGCCCCTGCTCGGCGAGCTTGGGGATCAACTGCTTCGGAAAGCGGTGCTCCTCGAAGGCCTTCTGGATGATGGGCAGCACCTCGGCGTCGACTAGGCGCCCGACCGAGTCCTGCACCATGCGCTCCTCATCGGTGAGTGCGCCGCGGACGTCGAACAGATCGAGCGGGTCGATCGCCTGGGGGGCCGCCTTGGACTGGGCGGCATGGGGGATGGCGGCCACGGCATGCACTCCTGAAGGACCTTAAGAAACGATGCCCCGTGAGGGGGCGCGCATGATAGCGGTTATCGGCCAAAAGCGGCATCCGCGCCGCCGTGCCAGGCGTTACGGGTGGCGGGCGCCCGGCGGTTCGGGCAGGCTCTTAGCCCACATGAAAATCCCCGAAATACTGCTGGTGGAGACCGTGCACCAGCCCGGCAGCCTGGCACGCGTGCTGATGGTCATCGCCGAGGCCGGCCTCGCGATCGAGCACCTCACGGCGCTGCGGCGCGACCAGGGCAAGACGCTCTGGGAGATCACGCTGGAGATGGACGAGGAGGCCGACCGCTCCCTCTATGAGCGCATCGGCGCGCTCCCCACCGCGCGCTTCGTCGGCAAGTCCGACCGGGTCTTCAACCGCCACCGCGGCGGCAAGATCCGCAGCGTCGCGAGCCTGCCGATCAACACGCGCCAGGTGCTGCGTGACGTCTATACACCGGGCGTGGCGCGGGTGTGTCTTGCGATCCAGAAAGACCCGCAGGCGGCGCGCGAGTACACCGCCCTCGCCCGCACCGTCGCCATCATCACCAACGGCACGGCGGTGCTCGGCCTCGGCAACATCGGGGCGCTGGCGGGACTGCCGGTGATGGAAGGCAAGGCCGCCCTGTTTGCCGAACTCGTCGGCATCAACGGCGTGCCGATCCTCCTCACCGAGACCGACCCTGAGCGCGTGGTGGCCGCCGTGCTCGCCATCGAGTCCTCCTTCGGCGCCATCCAGCTGGAGGACTTTGCCGCCCCCGAGTGCTTCGAGATCGAAATGCGGCTGCGCGAGACGCTCGCCAAGCCCGTCATGCACGATGACCAGCACGGCACGGCGGTCGTGGCGCTGGCAGCCCTCAAGAACGCCGCCCGCTATGCCGGGCACGACCTCGGCGCCAGCACCGTCGGGCAGATCGGGCTCGGGGCCGCCGGCACCGGCATCGTGCGCCTGCTGCGCGCCTATGGCGTCAGGCACATCCTCGGCACCGACCGCAATGCGGCCGCGGTCGCGCGCCTGGAGGCCTCGGGCGGCGAGGGCACGACGCTCGAGTCGCTCATGCAGCGCGCCGACATCGTCATAGCGACCACCGGCGTGCGCGGCCTGATCCCGCCACAGTGGGTGCGGCCCGGGCAGATCATCCTCGCGCTCTCGAACCCGGACCCGGAGATCGAGCCGCTGGTGGCGCGCGAGCACGGCGCCGCGTTCGCCGCGGACGGCAAGGGCATCAATAACCTGCTGGCTTACCCGGGCCTGTTCAAGGGCGCGCTCGAGGCCAACGCGCGGCGCTTCTCGGACACCATGCTGATGGCGGCCGCCGACACCATCGCAGCCATGGCGCGCGGGGACGAGCTGGTGCCCGACCCGCTCGACAAGTTCCTGCACGAGGCCGTCACCAACGCGGTGCGCCGCGCCGCGGAGCGCGGCGCATGAGCAGTTCCCCGGCCTGCTTCGCCGGCCTCACCCCGGCGCGCGCTGCGATGCGCGCGCCGACGCCCCTTGAGTGGACCGCGCTCGGGGCGCTCGCCATCCCGCTGTGGGCCATGTGGCCTGCGCTCGCCATCCGCACCGCCGCAGTGCCGCCGCTTGAGTCCCTGACGCTCATGTTCGCGTGCGGCTTCCTGTCCTTCAGCGCGCTGCACGCGTTCGTGCCCGAAAGCCAGGCACGGCCGGCAAGGCCGAGGCGCGCCTGGCTGCCGGCGCTGGTGTATGCCGCGGCGCTCTCCGGCGGTGACCTGTGCTTCCTGCTCGCCACGCATCGCCTGCCGCCGGCGCAGGCCAACCTGCTGAGCTACCTGTGGCCGGTCATGATCGTCGTGATGGGAGCGGCGGTGGGGCTCTTCCGGCTGCGGCTGCGGCAACTGGCGGGCCTGGCGCTCGGGTTTTCAGGCGCGCTCATCCTCTTCTGGGACGGCCACATCACGCTGTCCTTCCCCGGCATTGCGCTGGCGCTCCTGAGTGGCGCGCTGTGGGCGGCCTACTGCGTGTTCCGCCTGCTGTGGCAGGAGCCGGTGGGCAATCTCCTGGCGCGTGGCTGCGGCGTCTCGGTGCTCCTGTGCGCCGCGCTGCACTTCATCTTCGAGCCCACAGTGCTCCCCGATGCGCGCGCCGTGACGGCCATGGCGATCTCCGGCTTCGTAGCGCTGGGCCTGGGGAATTTCCTCTGGGACCAGGGCTTCAGGCACGGCGACAGCCATCTGCTGGCGGTCATGGCATACGCGACGCCCCTGTGCAGCGCGCTGCTGCTGACGCTCCTCGGGGCTGCGATCCTCAGCTGGAACCTGCTGCTCGGGGCGCTCGTCATCGTCGCGGCAGGCCTGCTGTCGCGCACCGCGGCCACCGCCGCGGCCGAGGAGCCCGGTGCGCCAGGCTAGTAGGTGAGGCTGAGCCTGCGGTAGGCGGCGGCCAGGAGCCACAGCGGGCCGATGAGCAGGAACTGCAGGTCCTTGAAGAAGGATGGGCGGCGCCCCTCGATGGCGTGACCGATGAACTGCCCGATCCACGCCACCACGAAGATCACGAGGGAGCTCAGCCACAGCGGCCAGGGGAGTGCGCTGAGCATGCGGGTTGCCGCCAGCAGCGCGGCAAACGCCACGAGCACCCCCGCGGCGAGGCGCCACGAGAGCGCCAGGTAGTAAAGAAGGGCGGCAGCGGCAGTGAGGGTGGCCCAGTTGAGCCACGGCGAGAGGTCAGCGAAAGCCTGCGGTACCGGGATGCTCCACAGCAGCCCCATCACCGCGAGCACGATGGGCGGCACGCAGATCCAGTGCAGGAGCTTGTTGGTCGGGTTCTGGTGGCTGGCGGAGTACTCGCCCAGCCAGTCGCTCACGGTGCGCATAGGGTAGCAACGCTACCCTGCCGCCCGGGCGCCGGGCAATCCCGGCGCCCGGGCGGCGGGTGCGACTTAGGCAGGCACCATCAGGCCGCGCAGCTTCCCCAGCGCGCTCGACTCGATCTGGCGGATGCGCTCGGCGGACACGCCGTACTTGTCGGCGAGCTCATGCAGCGTCGCCTTGTCGTCGGCCATCCAGCGCCGCTGCACGATGTCGCGGCTGCGCTCATCGAGGCGATCCATGGCACCGCGCAGACGATCCGACTCGTCCTCCTCGCTCTCGGCCTCCTCGACCTGCAGCGCCGGATCGGCATCCGGTGAGGGCAGGTAGGCGGCCGGGCTGTACACCTCTTCCTCGTCCGACTCGGGCGTCGGGTCAAAGGACATGTCACGCGCGGCGAGGCGCTTCTCCATCTCGGTCACTTCGCTCTCGGTCACGCCCAGGTCGCGTGCGACCGCGGCGGTTTCCTCGGCGGAGAGCCAGGTCAGGTTCTTCTTCATGCGGCGCAGGTTGAAGAAGAGCTTGCGCTGCGCCTTGGTCGTGGCGATCTTCACCAGGCGCCAGTTGCGCAGCACGTACTCGTGGATCTCGGCACGGATCCAGTGCACGGCGAAGGACACCAGGCGCACGTTGAGGGAGGGGTCGAAGCGCTTGACTGCCTTCATCAGGCCGACATTGCCTTCCTGCACCAGGTCCCCGATGGGCAGCCCGTAGCCGCTGTAGCCGCGCGCGATGTGCACCACGAATCGCAGGTGCGAGAGGACCAGCTGGCGCGCAGCGGCCAGGTCCTCTTCATTGCGGAAGCGCTCGGCGAGCTTGCGCTCTTCCTCACGCGACAGGACGGGGATGCGGCTGACCCGCTCGAGGTAGGCATCAAGACTACCCAGCGGACCAGCTAAAGCGTGGTCGCCCATGCGGGCCACCAGTGCGGTACCTGCGGTCATTGGATCTCCTGGGTGTTGGAACGGCATTCTAGCAGTCACCCACTTAGAGTGCTAAAGGGGCTGGAAAGTTCCCCCTCCAGTCCCTATGAAGGGTCTTTTCAAACAAGAGCTTGCGCCCATCCCCGGCGACCCGAATCCCTCCTAGGAGGGGGGAGCCGGGTCCCATTGGGGGTGCCATCCGGCGGTAAGCCTGGGCGTGGCCGTATGGCGGCCGGCGACGGTGCATTCAAAGGGGGATCGTGCGATTGGACCACCGGCGCTTCGGAAAGTGCCCGTGGTCCTCCGGGGGTATCCCGCCGATTAGCCCTTGGGCGTAGAGTCGCGCCCCGGCCGTCCCGCGGCGGGGCGCGCGGCACGAACAAGAATCAGCAGGGGAGTCCTCCATGATCAGCCTGAGTGCACTGTGGCTGCCCGTCGTCGTTGCAGCCGTCATCGTCTTCATCGCCAGCTCCATCATCCACATGCTTCCCCTGTGGCACCGCGGTGACTACCAGGGGCTGGCGCACGAGGCGCAGGTGGCAGGGGCGCTGCGGCCGCTGGCGCTGCCGCCCGGGGACTACTTCCTGCCATGGGCGGAGCAGAAGCAGATGAAGGCGCCGGAGTTCCAGGAGAAACTCAGGACCGGACCGGTGGCGCTTCTGACCATCCTCCCCAACGGGCCGGTGGTGATGGTGCGCCCGCTCGCGCTGTGGTTCGTGTACCTCCTCGTGGTGTGCACCTTCTGCGCGCTCCTGGCCGCGCACGTGCTGCCCGCGGGCACGCCGTACCCTCAGGTCTTCAGGGTGGTGCTGATCGCAGCCTTTATGGGCTATTCCCTGGCGCTCATCCAAAACTCGATCTGGCTGCGGCGCTCCTGGGGCGTGACGCTGAAGAACTGCTTCGACGGGCTGATCTACGCCGGACTCACCGCGGGCACGTTCGGGTGGTTGTGGCCGCACTGAAGGCGCGGCGGGCGCACCGGGCGCTGTCGACTGCGTCACGCGACTTTCGAGTTATGACCGTGAGTGCTGAAAAACAGCGCGTTCGCCGGCGCTGCGCGCACTAACACGGATGAAAACTTAAAAGTACGTCACGTATGTCTGACATAAGACCTGCTCTGATAGACTCATCCAAGAGCTAACGTCGAGGCGCAGGGGTCGATGAATCACGGTCGCTGGTTAGGGATGACGGCAACGTGCTGCCTGATGCTGGGTACCACGGTGTCGCTCGCGCAGACCCCCGGCAGCGTAGTGCCGGCGCACCTCAAGTACGCCAACCGCGCCTCGCAGGCGGCCCCGGTGCTGCGCTCGAGCGCAGCCCTGGTGCTCGATACCACCCACTCGGCGGTGCTGTACTCGCGCCGCTCCGACGTCGCGATGCCGATCGCCTCCATCACCAAGCTCATGACCTCACTCGTGGTCATGGACGCCGGCCAGCCGCTCGATGAGATGCTCACGGTGAGCGACGACGACCGCAGCCTCGGCAAGGGGTCCGCCTCGCGCCTCACCCCCGGCACCCACCTGACGCGCGGCGACCTGATGCATCTTGCCCTGATGGCCTCCGAGAACCGTGCCGCGCACGCGCTCGGGCGCAACTACCCGGGCGGGGTCGCAGCCTGTGTCATCGCCATGAACGCCAAGGCACGCGCGCTCGGCATGACGAGCGCCCACTTCGTCGAGCCCACCGGGCTCTCGGACGAGAACGTCGCCAGCCCCGAGGACCTCGCCAAGCTCGTGATGGCCGCCGCCAAGGTGGCGGCGATCCGCGAGTACTCCACCGACAGCGACTACGTGGTGCAGATCGGGCGCCGCATGGTGCAGTTCCGCACCACCGACTCGCTGGTGAACAAGGCGGACTGGAACATCGTGGTGCAGAAGACCGGCTACATCTCCGAGGCCGGGCGTTGCCTCGTCATGCAGACGGTCATCGAGGACCGCACCGTGGTGATCGTGCTGCTCAATTCCTTCGGCAAGCGCACCCGCGTGGCCGACGCCGCCCGCATCCGCAAGTGGATGGAGTCGACCCTGGTGGCCAAGGGCGGCCCCCTGCCCGCCACGACCTGAGGCGCGCAGCCGCGCGCCCGCCGCCTCCTAGTGCGGCATTCTGCCCTGCAGTTCAGGCGCGCGGTTCGATGCGCTGCAGGTGCCGCGCCGCTGAGATCCAGGCGCCGAGCCACCCGAGCACCAGGCCCGCGCCGAGCAGCGTCGCAACATCCGTGAGCGCAAGCCCCTCGAGCATGTAGCGGCTGCCGTAGAGGCGCGCCAGCGTCGCCACGGAGTCGCGCAGCAGCAGCACGATCAGCGCCAGGATCCCCCAGGCGAGCAGCGCCCCGCCGAGTCCGTAGAGCATGCCCGTGTAGAGGAACGGCCGGCGCACGAAGGCGTTCGAGCCGCCCACGAGCTTGGTGACCTCGATCTCGGCGCGCCGCCCCTGGATCTCAAGACGGATGGTGTTGCCGATCACCGCCAGCACGCCGATGCCGAACAGCACCACCGCGATCAGGAGCACCCGCCGCAGCACCTCGAGGATCGCGTTGAAGCGCATCACCCATTCCGAGTCGACCTGCACCAGGTCGACCTCCGGCCAGGCGGTGAAGTAGTGGCGCAGCGCCTCGAGCGCGGCGGCCGAGCTCGCCTCGGCCTTCGGCCGCACCTGCAGTACGTGCGGCAGCGGATTCTCCTTCAGGGCCGCCAGCGCGTCTCCGAACCCCGAGTAGGTGCGGAAGTCCTCGAGGCCCTTGTCCGCCGGGATGAGCGTGACCGCGGCGACGTCGGGGCGCTGCTGCGCCGCCTGTGCCAGCTGTTGCGCCTTGGCGAGCGGCACCTCGGTCTTGAGGTACACCGACAGGTCCACGGCGCTCGCGAAGTTGCCGGTCGCCGCCTGCGCATTGGCGACGAAGAGCTTCAGGGCCGCCGGCAGTGACAGCGCCAGCGCGATGACGAGCAGCGTGAGGAAGGTGGCGAACGGGGCGCGTGCCAGGCGCCCGAGCGAGCCGAAGAGCGCCTGCAGGTGCCGCCCGCCACTGACGCCGAGGCTCATCGCGTTGCCACCAGCGAGGGCAGCGGGTCGACCGGTGGGTCGCCCTGCAGCGCGCCGTTCTCGAGCGTGAGCACGCGCTCCCCGAACTCGCGCACGATGTGCATGTCGTGCGTGGCGACCACCACCGTGACGCCGACGTCCTGGAAGCGCCGGAAGAGGCGCATGACTTCCAGCGACAGGTCCGGGTCCAGGTTCCCGGTCGGCTCGTCCGCGATCAGGAGTGCGGGCTTGCTGACCACCGCGCGCGCGATGCCGACGCGCTGCTGCTCGCCGACCGAGAGCTCCTGGGGCAGCAGGCGCTCCTTGCCGAGGAGCCCCACTTGGTCGAGGGCCGCGCGCACGCGCTTGTCGATCTCCTTCAGCGGCGCCCCGGCCACCGCGAGGGGCAGCGCGACGTTGTCGAACACCGGGCGGTCCGAGAGCAGCTTGTGGTCCTGGAACACCACCCCGATGCCGCGACGGAAGGCGGGGATGTGCCGCGCCTTGAGTGCCTGGGTGTTCTTGGTGTTCACGACCACCGCGCCGCGCGTGGGGCGCTCCAGCAGCGCGATCAGCTTCAGCACGGTGCTCTTGCCGGCCCCGGAGCGCCCGGTGAGGAACACCATCTCGCCGGTGTGGATGTTGAAGCTGACGTTGCTCAGGGCCTCGCGGCCGTTGGCGTAGCGCTTGCTGACGCGGTCGAAGCTGATCACGCGTTGGCCGCCGCCGCCGTACCCGCCGGACCCTCGACCAGCGCCGCCGCGAAGGCGTCGGCGTCGAACTCACCGAAGTCCTCGCTCGCCTCGCCCACCCCGATGTAGCGGATCGGGATCTTCAGCTGCTGCGCGATCGCGATGACGATGCCGCCCCTGGCGGTGCCGTCGAGCTTGGTCAGCACCAGGCCGGTCACCCCGACCGCTTCCCCGAACTGGCGTGCCTGGGCGAGCGCGTTCTGGCCCTGGTTGGCATCCAGCACCAGCAGCACCTCGTGGGGTGCGGAAGGGTCGACCCGCTGCAGCACCCGCTTCACCTTCTTCAGTTCCTCCATCAGGTGCGACTGGCTGTGCAGCCGCCCGGCGGTGTCGGCCAGCATCACGTCGCTGCCGCGCGCGCGGGCGGCCTGCAGGGCATCGAACACCACCGCCCCCGGATCGGCACCCGTCGCCTGGGCAGCGAAGGCGGCGCCGGAGCGCTCCGCCCACACCTTCAGCTGCTCGATCGCCGCGGCGCGGAAGGTGTCGCCCGCGGCGAGCAGCACGCTCTTGCCCTCATCCGCACAGCGGCGCGCCAGCTTGCCGATGGTGGTGGTCTTGCCCGAGCCGTTGACCCCGACCACCAGGATCACGAAGGGGCGGTGGGCGGCATCGATGACCAGAGGGCGCGCGCAGGGCCGCAGGATCTGCGCAATGCTCTCGCGCAGAGCTGCGATCAGGGCCTCGACGTCGGCGAGTTCCTGGCGCGCCACGCGGCGGCGCAGATCCTCGAGGATGCGCTCGGTGGCCTCGACCCCGACATCGGCACTGATGAGGCGGGTCTCGAGCTCCTCGAGGATCGCCGCGTCGATGCGCCGGCCGCGCACCAGGTTCGTGAGGTCGTAGGTGAGCCAGGAATTGCCGCGGTTCAGGCGGTTGCGCAGGCGCCGCAGGAAACCAGGGCGCTCGTCGGTGGGGGCGCTTTCGGGGGCACGTCGGAACATAGGGCCGGCATTGTAGCGGGCCGAAGGTCCGCGGCGTTCGCTTCCGCGGCACTGCGCTCTCGGGCGGGGCGCCCCTGGGGTACGCTTACGCCCCAAGCACAGTGGCGTCCACGAGGGGCCCTGGGAGGGGAGGCAATTGCGGCCGGCGGGCAACTCAGGCAGGCGTGCGGCGCGGGCGCCGCGGCGCGCGAGCGCCGCGCGGGTGCTGCGGATCATCGGCGGCACCTGGCGCGGCCGCAAGCTGCGCTTCCCGGCCGGCCCGGACATCCGCCCGACGCCCGACCGCGTTCGCGAGACGCTGTTCAACTGGCTCGGCGCGCGCGTGCCGGGGGCGCGCTGCCTCGATCTGTTCGCCGGCAGCGGAGCGCTCGGACTGGAGGCGCTGTCGCGCGGCGCCACGCACGTCACCTTCATCGAGCACGACCCGCGCGCCGCGCGCGAGCTGAGCGCGCACCTCGCCGAATGGGGTGCCGTGGGCGCCCGGGTCGAGTGCCAGGATGCGCTCGCCTTCCTGCGCGGCGGCGGTGAAACCTTCGACATCGCCTTCCTCGACCCGCCCTTTGCCTCCGGACTCGTTGGCGCCGCGGCCGAACTGCTCACCGGCCGCCCCTGGCTGAACGAGGGGGCGCGGGTCTATGTGGAGTGTGCCGCCAGCGCCGGCGTGCCGGAACTGCCGGCGAGCCTCACCGCCCTAAAATCCAAGCGCGCCGGTGAGGTCGGTTATCATCTCTACGAGTACCGCCAGGCACGCACCGACTGACATGGGCATGAAACGCAACGCCGTCTATCCGGGGACGTTCGACCCCATCACCAACGGGCACCAGGACCTGGTGCGCCGCGCGGCCGGCATTTTCGACGCCGTCACCGTGGCGATTGCCGCCAACCCCAACAAGACCCCCATGTTCCCGCTCGAGAAGCGCGTGCAGATGGCGCGCGCGGTGCTCAGCGAGCTCAGCAACGTCACGGTGCAGGGCTATGCGGGGCTGACGGTGGATTTCGCGCGCCAGCAGCAGGGTGCGGTCATCGTGCGCGGCCTGCGCGCGGTGTCAGACTTCGAGTTCGAGTTCCAGCTCGCGAACATGTCGCGCCACCTCGACCGCGACTTCGAGACGGTGTTCCTCACCCCCCAGGAACAGTTCACCTTCATCTCCTCCACGCTGGTGCGCGAGATCGCGGTGCTCGGCGGTGACGTGAGCCAGTTCGTGCACCCGCTCGTGGAGGCGGAACTGAAGAAGCAGCGCCGCGGCTGAGGGTCCTGGGCTGCCACCCCGCGGGAGCTCGTCGTGGCAAGAGCCCGCGCCCGCCGCCAGGAAATTCACCTCGCGCCCGGTGACGGGCGGCGCTTCGGCTGGCGCGCTGCCCGAAATCAGCGGCGGGCGCGCGGCGAGCGCCTGGTGCGGGTGACGACTTGGCGCATGCCGCGCCGCCCCCTCGCGCGCACCGCGCGCTTCTGGCGGGCCTTCTTCTTCACGGCCTTCTTCTTCACGGCGGCGGCGCGCTTGGGACGCCGGCGCAGCTTCTTGACGCGCGGCAGGCGGGTGCGCAGCAGCGGCGCGGGCAGGGTGCCGGCCCTGTGCAGCTCGAGCGCCCGCCACAGGTACCAGGCGGCCGCGCTGCGGTGCGGCTTCCAGCGCTCACCGTAGAGGGCCAGCGCCTTCGGGTGCGGCAGCTCGCGCAGGCCATAGGCGGCGCGGAACCCGGCGCGTACGCCGAAGTCATCCACCGGCAGCACGTCGGGTCGCCCGAGGCGGAACATCAGCAGCATCTCGACGGTCCAGCGGCCGACGCCGCGCACCTGCGTGAGGCGCGCGATGACTTCCTCATCGGTCAGCTCTGCGAGCACCTCGTGCCCGGGGACTATGCTTGTGAGGGTCTTGTGCGCCAGGTCCTTCAGTGCCGCGATCTTCGCGAACGAGAAGCCCGCGGCGCGCAGCTTCGCCGGTGGCGCCTCCAGCACCCACTGCGGCGAGGGAAACGGGCCCTCATCGCACGCCTCGCACAGGCGCCGGAGGATGGTGTTGGCGGCGATGCCGTTGAGCTGCTGGTGGGCGATCGCGTGCGCGAGCGCCTGGAAGGGATGCACCTCTTCACGAGCTTCGGGCGCATAGGCGCCGATGGCGGCGATGACGCGCGCCAGTACCGGGTCGGCGCCCGACAGATGCTGCTGGATGTGTCTGCTCACGCCTGAAGGCTCCCGCGTAGGGTTGAGGCCGCTACTTCTGGCAGGCCGGGCAATAGTAAGTGGAGCGCTGGCCCTGCGTGAGTGCCCTGACCGCGGTACCGCAGCGGCGACAGGGCTTGCCCTTGCGCTCGTAGACATAGAGGCGCTGGCGGAAGTAGCCCGGGACGCCGTCCGCCCCGAGGTAGTCACGCAGCGTGGTGCCGCCGGCCTTGATCGCGAGCCCGAGCACCGTGCGCACCGCGCGCACCAGGCGGGCCGCTTCCGCACGGGTCAGGGAGGCGGCGCGGCGCTGCGGCTTCAGGCGCGCGCGGAACAGCGCCTCGCTTGCGTAGATGTTGCCCACCCCCACCACCAGGTGGCTGTTCATCAGGAACTGCTTGAGTGACAGGCGCCGCCCGCGGCTGATGCGCCACAGGTAGTCCGCATCGAAGGCACGGGCGAAGGGCTCGGGCGCGAGGTGCTTCAGGAGCGCGTGCTCATTCGGGTCGCCCGCGGTGTAGATGAGGCTGCCGAAGCGGCGCGGGTCGTTGAAGCGCAGGGCTATGCCCGAATCGAGCAGCAGGTCAAAGTGGTCGTGCTTCAGGCGCGGGGTGGCTGCGGGCACCGCGCGCAGGTTCCCCGACATGCCAAGGTGCAGCAGGAGCGTGCCGGACTCGAGGCTGAGGAGCAGGTACTTGGCGCGCCGGCCGACGCGCTCGATGCGCCGCCCGGGGAGCACTTCGGGCAGGTCGCGGGCCACCGGCCAGCGCAGCCGCGGTTCGTAGACGTGGAGGGCGACGATGCGTCGCTTGCGGGCGTGGGGGCTGAGTCCCCGCCGCGTGGTCTCGACTTCCGGAAGTTCAGGCACGCGCGGCTTTCAGCCTGCCTGCAGCGCCAAGGGGCGGTTACTTGATCTTCGACTCTTTGTAGGCGACGTGCTTGCGTGCCTTGGGGTCGAACTTGCGCACTTCCAGCTTATCCGGGTGCAGGCGCTTGTTCTTGGTGGTCACGTAGAAGTGGCCGGTACCGGCCGAGGACAGCAGCTTGATCTTCTCGCGCATGGCGGCTCCTTAAGGGTTCGCCTTCAGATCCTGCGGCCCTTGGCGCGCAGTTCCTCGACGACCTTCTCGATGCCCTTCTTCTCCACGGTACGCATGCCATTGGCGCTCAGGCGCAGGGTGACCCAGCGCTTCTCGGTCTCCACCCAGAACCGCTGCGTATGCAGGTTCGGCAGGAAGCGGCGGCGCTTCTTGTTGTTGGCGTGAGAGACGCGGTTACCGACGGCCGGCTTCTTGCCGGTGATCTCGCAGACGCGGGACATACGAACAACCTTGAGAGATTTCAGTGACTTGGGGTCAAGGGGACCTGGCCCCTCGGTTTCCCGGGCCGGGCTTTATACCAGCCCCCGGGCGGGATCTCAACTTCAGGAAGCTCCCGGCCGCGGGCTCCTTATAAGGTACTCCACAGCGGGCGGGTCTCCGGGACGGGGAGGGGAAGGCGCTCAGATGAGGCCGTGCTCGCAGAAGGAGAAGCACTGGCCATCCCCGATGATGAAGTGATCGAGCACGCGCACGTCGATCAGGGCCAGGGCTTCCTTGAGGCGCCGCGTGATGAGTTCGTCCGCCTGGCTCGGCTCCAGGACCCCGGAGGGGTGGTTGTGGGCAAACATCACGGCGGCGGCATTGTGCAGGAGCGTCTGGCGCAGCACCTCGCGCGGGTGCACGCCGGCGCGGTCGATGGTGCCGCGGAACAGCTCCTCGAAGGCGATCAGCCGGTGGCGGTTGTCGAGGTAAAGACAGCAGAACACCTCGTAGGGGCGGTCGCGCAGCTGGGCGAGGAGGAAGGTGCGGGTGGCCTCGGGAGCCGCGAGCGCCGGTCCCAGGCGCAGCTCCTCGCGGAAGTGGCGGCGCGAGAGCTCCACGGCGGCCTTCAGGGTCGCATAGCGCGCCGGACCCACCCCGCAGGCGCTAAGGCAGCGCGCCGCCCCGGCATTGAGCAGGTGCCGCAGCGAGCCGAAGTCGCTGAGGAGGGTACGGGCGAGCTCCACCGCCGAGGCGCCGCGCGTCCCCGATCCCAAGAGCAGCGCCAGCAGCTCCGCGTCCGAGAGCGCATCCGCGCCGCGCTCCAGGAGCTTCTCGCGCGGGCGCTCCGCGGCGGGCCACTGCCTTATGCTCATACCGTGTGGTTCTAAGGGTTGCAGGGGCGCAGTCTAAGGAGCGCGCCGCCCCGCCGTGGAGGGCCATAAACGCCCCGGAATGCGCGGATTGTCGGGGCAGCGGGTGTGCGCTGCGTTTGCGCCCGCCCCTTGGGGCGGTGCGATAATGATTTCATCGGGAACGCGAACGAAGGTCCCATGCACGGCAAGCGCATTCTCCTCGGGGTGACCGGCGGCATCGCCGCCTACAAGAGCCCGGATCTGGTGCGGCGGCTGCGTGAGCGCGGCGCCGAGGTCCAGGTGGTCATGACCGCCGCCGCACGCGAGTTCGTGACCGCCGCCACCTTCCAGGCAGTTTCGGGCCGCACGGTCCGCAGCGAGCTGTGGGATCCGGCCGCGGAGGCCGCCATGGGGCACATCGAGCTCGCCCGCTGGGCCGACGCGGTGCTCGTGGCTCCGGCGACCGCAGACTTCCTCGCGCGGCTCGCGACGGGGCAGGCCGACGACCTGCTTGCGACCCTGTGCCTCGCCACGGGCGCGCCCCTCGCGGTCGCGCCCGCCATGAATCACCTGATGTGGGCCAATGCGGCCACGCGCGCCAACGTGGCGCTGCTCGCCGCGCGCGGCATCGGCATCTTCGGCCCCGGCGAGGGCGACCAGGCCTGCGGCGAGAGCGGTCCCGGGCGCATGCTCGAACCTGCCGACCTCGCCGAGCGCATCGGCGCCCTGCTCCCCGGTGGCGGGGCGCTCGCCGGCAAGCGCGTGCTGATCACCGCAGGCCCGACGCGCGAGCGCATCGACCCGGTGCGCTTCATCAGCAACCGCTCCTCGGGGAAGATGGGCTTCGCCGTGGCGCAGGCGGCCCGCGAGGCCGGCGCCACCGTCGTCCTCGTCTCGGGACCCGTGACGCTCGCCACCCCGGCCGGTGTCACGCGCGTGGACGTGGAGAGCGCCGCGGACATGCTGGCCGCGGTGCTGCGCGAGCTCCCCGGCACGGACGTCTTCATCTCCACCGCCGCGGTCGCCGACTACCGCCCGGCGCGTGCCGCGGAGCAGAAGATCAAGAAGAGCAGCGAGACGCTCGAGCTCGCGATGCAGCGCACCACCGACGTGCTCGCGACCGTGGCCGCGCACGCCGAGCGGCCCTACGTGGTCGGCTTCGCGGCCGAGACCGAGGCGGTGGAGCAGAACGCGCGCACCAAGCTCATGAAGAAGAACCTCGACATGATCGCGGCCAACGAAGTCGGCCACGACAAGGCCTTCGACTGCGAGGACAACCAGCTGATCGTGCTCGGGCGCACCGCGCGCCACGAGCTCGCGCGCGCCAGCAAGCTCACCCTTGCCCGGGGTCTCGTGGCGCTGATCGCGCAGGACCTCGCCGCGCGCGCGCTGCCACGCCAGCGCGGCTCGGCGCTCGCTTGAGCGACCCTGAAGGTGCGCGGCGCACGCTGCGGGTGCGCATCCTCGATGCGCGCATGGGAAAGGAGTTTCCGCTGCCCGCGTACGCGACCGAGGGCTCCGCGGGGCTCGACCTGCGCGCCTGCCTCGACGCCCCCATCATCCTCATCCCGGGGCAGGCGCAGCTGTTGCCGACCGGGCTCGCCATCCATGTGGAGGATCCGGGCCTGGCAGCCGTGATCCTGCCGCGCTCGGGCCTCGGGCACCGCCACGGCATCGTGCTCGGCAACCTCGTCGGGCTGATCGACTCGGACTACCAGGGGCAGCTGATGGTGTCGTGCTGGAACCGCGGCAGCGAGCCCTTCACGGTGAACCCGGGCGAGCGCATCGCGCAGCTCGTCGTGGTGCCGGTGGTGCAGGTGCAGCTGGAGGTGGTGCAGGACTTCGCCGCGAGCCGCCGCGGCGCGGGCGGCTTCGGCCATTCGGGGCGCACCTAGACCCTTACTGGTCGTGGATGGTGTGCAGCTCGCGGTAGCGCTGGATGTCGGCGTCGAACTGCGCCCGCAGCGTCTTTTCCTCATCGCCCTTGGCGGCCAGTGCCCCGGCCTGCTGGCGCATCTCGCTCAGGGTGCGCACCAGGTTCTCGGCCAGGTCATCGGGCATGCGGCGTGCATTGGCCGTGTAGGGCTGGAAGGTGAGTGCCCGCGCCTGCAGTGCGCCGAGTCGCGAGCGCAGGCTCTCGACGTAGCTCTCGGCGGCGGCGCGCTGGCCCTGCAACTGGTCCAGGCGCACGTCGCGCAGTGCCTCGATGTCGGCCACCGAGGTGTAGGTGGTCACGAGGAAGCTGTCGTGCTGGCGCTGCTTCAGCGCCTCGGCCTTCTTGCGGGCCTCGGTGGCGGCCTGCTCGGCGGTGAGCGCCGCGGCAATGTGGCTGACCTCCACGCCCTGGCTGTTCATGACGGCGCGGTCCTGCTGGGCGTACTGCGGCGGGATGTTGTCGCCGTAGTGAATGACACCCTGCTCGTCCACCCACTTGTAGGCGACGCCGCCCTTCTTGCCGGGGGAGCTGGAGGAGGGGGCGGCGTGCGCGGTGGCGGCGCCGAGGGCCGTGGCCAGCAGCACGGGCCAGAAAAGACGCGGCGTGCGGGAAAACATGCGCGTAGTTTCCGGCGGAGAGCGGCTCGCTGGCAAGCTCAAAGAACGCCGTAGCGTCGCCGGTAGGCCTGAAGGGATGTGAGCTGCTCTGCAGAAATGCGCGCGTGGCCGTCGGTCGCCTGCGACAGCGCCTCGATCAGGTCGGCGAGTGTGACGATGCTCACACACTTGAGGCCCTCGCCCCTTTCGACTTCCTGCACCGCAGTGAGCTCACCGCTGCCGCGTTCCTGGCGGTCCAGCGCGAGCGCGACGCCGACCGGCGTCGCCCCCGCGGCGCGGATGATCTCGAGCGACTCGCGCACCGCGGTGCCGGCGGTGATGACGTCGTCGACGATCAGCACGCGCCCGGTGAGCGCCGCGCCGACGATGCGACCCCCCTCGCCGTGGGTCTTGGCCTCCTTGCGGTTGAAGGCGTAACTGAGGCTGCGACCGTGGCCGGCGGCGAGGGCAACCGCGGTGGTGGTGGCGAGCGGGATGCCCTTGTAGGCGGGCCCGAACAGCATGTCGAACTGAATCCCGGAGTGCACGATGGCCGCCGCATAGCACTGCCCGAGCAGCAGCGCGGCCTCCCCGTCGCTGAACAGTCCCGCGTTGAAGAAGTAGGGGCTCTCGCGGCCGGACTTCAGGGTGAAGCTGCCGAAGCGCAGGGCGGCGCGCCTCAGCGCGAGGTCGATGAAAGTGAGCTGGTATTGCTGCATGTCATATCATTGCACCATGCGCGTCATCACCGTCAACGTCTGCGGCATCCGCTCCGCCGCGGGCAAGGGCCTGTTCCGCTGGCTGCGCCGCCAGGCCGCCGACTTCGTGTGCCTGCAGGAGACCAAGGCCCAGGAGCACCAGCTCGCCGAGCACGACGTGCACCTGCCCGGCTACCACGCCTACTTCAGCGACGCGCAGCAGAAGGGCTACGCCGGGGTGGCGCTCTACAGCCGCGTGAAGCCCGACCGGGTGCTGCGCGGCTTCGGCGTCGATGAATTCGACCGCGAGGGACGCTACCTCGAGGCGCAGGTGGGCAAGCTTGCGGTGGTGTCGCTCTACATGCCCTCGGGGGCGGCCGGCCCGCACCGCCAGGCCTCCAAGTGGCGCTTCCTCGAGGCCTTCAACGCGCACCTGGCGGCGCTCAGGCGCCGGCGCCGCCACTACATCATCAGCGGCGACTGGAACATCGCGCACCGCCCGATCGACCTGCGTAACTGGAGGTCCAACCAGAAGAACTCCGGCTTCCTGCCCGAGGAGCGCGCCTGGATGGATGAGCTCTTCGGGCGCGGCGGCTACGTCGATGCCTTCCGCGAGGTGCATCCCGGGCCTGACCTCTATACCTGGTGGTCCAACCGCGGTCAGGCGCGCGCCAACAACGTCGGCTGGCGCATCGACTACCAGGTGGTGAGCGGCGCGCTTGCCGGCAAGGCGCGCCGCGCCGCGATCTACACGCGCCGGCGCTTCTCCGACCACGCCCCGCTCACCATGGACTACGATCTTTGAGGGCCGCGCCCCCCGGCGCCCGCCCGCGCCTGCTGAAGCTCCTGGCGTCCCCGAAGATGCTGGCGATCCTGATCCTCGGCGGGGCCTCGGGCTTCCCGAACCAGATCACCGAGAGCGCGCTGCAGGCGTGGCTCAAGGACGCAGGCAAGAGCAACGAGACCATCGGCGCGCTCTCCTACGTGGCGCTGCCGTACCTGCTGAAGCCCTTGTGGGCACCCCTCATCGACCGCTATCCCTTGCCCTTCCTCGGGCGCCGGCGCGGCTGGATCTTCGCGATGCAGCTGGCGCTCGCAGGCGCGATCGCGCTGTTCGCGCTGCAGGACCCGGCCGTGTCGCTGACGGCATTCGCCGCCTGCGCGCTGGCGATCGTGTTCTTCTCGGCCACCCAGGACATCGCCTTCGATGCCTACCGCACCGATGTCACCACCCCGAGCGAGCGCGGCCTTGCGGCGGCGGCGGTCAACCTCGGCTACCGCGTGTTTGCCTACGCGGCCTCCGTGGTGGCGCTCGTCATGGCGCAGTACTTCGGCTGGCGCAGCGCGCTCTTGCTGCTGGCGGGCGTGATGCTGTGCTTCTGCGTGGCCACGGTGCTGGCGCCGTCCTCGCACAACCACTACCAACCGCGCTCGCTGCGCGAGTCTGTGAGCCAGCCGCTCAAGCAGCTGCTGAGCACTCCGGGCGCCGTGACGCTCATCTGCGTCGTGCTGCTGTTCAAGATCGGCGATGCCTTCGCCAACAAGCTGTTCACGCCCTTCATGATGGACATCGGCTTCTCCAAGGCCGAGATCGGCGCGATCGTCAAGCTGCTCTTCACCGTGAGCGCGCTCGGCGGCTCGATCCTCGGCGGCATCTTCATGGTGCGCCTGGGACTGCTGCGCTCGATGCTGGCCTTCGGCGCGCTGCAGGCCCTGAGCAACCTCATGTACTGCCTGCTGGCGGTGAGCGGCAAGAGCTACGCCGTCATGGCGAGCGCCGTCATCATCGAGCACGTGGCCGGCGCCATGGGCAACATCGCCCTCGTGGCGCTCATCATGGCGATGTGCGACGTGCGCTACAGCGCCTTCCAGTACGCGCTGCTGTCCGCGCTCGCGCTGCTGCCGCGCTACACGCTCGGCTACCCGGCCGGCTGGGTGGCCGACCATGGTGGCTGGTACACCTATTACATCGTGAGCTTCGCGCTCGCCTTCCCGGGACTTGTCATCGTGTGGTGGAGCCGCCGCCGCATCGACTCGCTCGACCACGAGCGCAGCGTGGCCGCGGCGTGAACGCGGGCGGCGCCGGGGAGCCGCTCGACCTGGAGCGCGTCATCTGCCGCCTGGAGGATCTGGAGCTTCAGGGCGCGCGCGCTTTCACCATCGGCGGCGGGCGCTGGCCGCTGCGCGGCCTCGTGGTGCGCACCACGGCCGGGGTGCACGCCTACCTCAACAACTGCCCGCACGCCGGGCACGCGCTCGACCTCATTCCCGGGCGCTTTCTCACGGCCGACGGCTCGCTGCTCTTGTGCTCCTCGCACGGTGCGCTGTTCGAGAAGTCGACGGGGCTGTGCGTGGCAGGACCCTGCGCCGGTCGGGCGCTCGCGCCGCTGGCGCTCGAGGTGCGCGCAGGACTGGTGCTGCTCGCCCCGCAGGTCGACCTGAGCGGGCCGCCGGAATCTTAGGTGCCGTGAGCCCTCAGTCGAAGAGGTCGATGCCGTCGAGGGAGCTGGCGCGCAGGTCCTGGCCATCGCCGAGGGAGTCGGAGCCGGCGCCGCGGCGCTCGGCGGCCTCGCTCTCGACATCCACCGAGCCGGTCCAGTCCTCGGGCGCCTCGGCGGACTCGAGCGCGCCGTCATCCCACTGCGCCTCCCAGTCCTCGACGTCCATCTCCTCGACCGTGCCGTCGAAGTACTGGATCTCGATCGTGCCGTCGTCCTCGTCGAGTGCGACCACCTCGAACAGCGAGCCGCCGCTCAAGCGATACCAGTCACCAATTGCCGGTTGAGGACTCGCCATGGACGTTATCTCCCGGATGAGACACGATCGCACCGTGCGTGCACGCTGCGCAAATCATGTTGCGCCTCGCGCCTGCGGCTTTCAAGAACTTATTTGTGCAGTTTCGCGCGCGATACTCACGGTCACGTCATCGTTGCAGGTTGCCCTTTGGCGCACAGCACCATGCTTGAGCAGTCACTGAAATTCCTGGTGGTGTTCTTCGTCGTCATCGAGCCGATCTCGCTGATCCCGCTGTTCTCGGGACTCACGCGCGGCGCGACGCCGCAGTACAAGCGCCGCATGGCGCTCAAGGCGGTGATCATCGCCGCCGGCATCCTGGTGCTGTTCGCCTTCGTGGGCGCAGGCTTCCTCGAGCTCATGGGCATCAGCCTGCAGGCGTTTCGCATTTTCGGCGGCATGCTGCTGTTTCTGCTGTCACTTGAGATGGTGTTTGCGCGCGAATCCGGCGCCCGCACCTCGAGCGATGAGGCCGCCGAGAACAAGCGGCGCGCCGACATCTCGGTCTTCCCGCTCGCCTTCCCCTTCATCGCAGGCCCCGGGGCGCTCGCCACCATCCTGCTGTGGTTCGGGCCGCTGCACGAGGGGGCGCAGGCGGCGCTGTTCGCCGGCTACCTCGCGGCGGTGGTCGCGGTGCTTGGCATCTCACTGGCACTCATGCTGCTGGCGGAGCCCCTGATGCGCGTGATCGGCGTCACCGGGGCGAACGTCGCCGGGCGGCTGCTCGGGGTGATCCTCGGGGCGCTCGCGGTGCAGTTCGTGCTCGACGGGCTGCGCCAGGCCTTCGGTGTCGGCTGACCCTAGGCGCCCGGGCGGCGGAAGGCGAGGTCCCACACCTCGTGGCCGAGGCGCTCGCCGCGGCGCTCGAAGCGCGTCGGCGCGCGCTCCTCGTGGCGTGGCACGTAGCCACCGCCCGCGGCGAGATTCTCGATCCCCGGCACCGCGTTCAGCACTTCGAGCATCTCCTGCGCATAGGGCTGCCAGTCGGTCGCGAGGCGCAGCACGCCCCCGGGTGCAAGCCGCGAGGCCGCAAGCTGCGCGAATGGTGCCTGCAGCAGGCGGCGCTTGTGATGGCGCTTCTTGGGCCAGGGATCCGGGAACAGGATCAGGATCTCATCGAGGCAGCCGGGCGCGAGCTGCCACCTGAGCACCTCCACGGCGTCGTGGCAGATGATGCGCGCGTTGCCGAGCCCCTCGTTCTCGAGCGCCAGCATGAGCCGGCCGACGCCCGCGCGGTGCACCTCGACCCCGAGGAAGTCGCGCGCCGGGTAGGTGCGCGAGAGTTGTGCGAGGTTGTCGCCGTTACCGAACCCGATCTCGAGGGTCACCGCGGCCGCGCGGCCGAAAAGGCGCGGCAGCGCGAGCGGCGCCTGCGAGAACTCGACGCAGTACTTCGGCCACAGCTCATCGAGAGCCCGCTGCTGAGCCGGCGTGATGCGGCCGGCGCGGGTCACGAAGGAGCGGATGGGGCGCGGGTGCTCGGGTTCTGTCATGGGCTCGCGGGAGCTGTTGCTGCGGCCGATCTTACGCGGGCCACGCGCCCCCCGGAGGCCCCTCAGGGCGTCGCGGTCATGGTATAAGCCGCGGGCCCGGCTCGGGGGCGGTACGGATCCGCACTAAGGAGTTCAAGCGATGTCGAAGTTCCTCGTATCGGCGCTCACGGCTCTCATGGCCGCCGGCGCAGCCCTCGCCGCCGATGAGCCGCCCAAGAACGATGGCGGCGTGAGTGCCTTGCAGCTCTCGCAGCAGTGCCGCATCGACCTCCACGGGGACAAGAAGGAGCAGTGGATGCGCTCACCGAAGGCGGAGTCCTCGGTGACGCAGCACCGCATCGTCCTCGGCGGCAAGACCCTCGACTACACCGCCACCGCCGGCACCCTCATCGTGCGTGACGACGATGACAAGCCCATCGCGAGCATCGGCTACGTCGCCTACAGGCGCGCGGGTGCCAGGCCGGGGGCGCGCCCGGTCACATTCGCCTTCAACGGCGGGCCGGGCTCCTCCTCGCTGTGGCTGCACATGGGGGTGCTGGGACCGAAGCGCGTCGTGATCACGGACCCGGATCCCACCCCGGCCGGTCCCTACCGCACGGTCGACAATGAATACGGCCTGCTCGACAAGAGCGACCTTGTGATGATCGACCCGGTCGGCACGGGCCTCAGCCACGCGGTGTGCGACCACAAGGACAGCGAGTTCTGGGGCGTCGACCCGGACGTGGACTCGATCAGCCGCTTCATAGCCCAGTACGTGAGCGACAACGAGCGCTGGACGTCCCCGAAGTACCTGCTCGGGGAGAGCTACGGCACCACCCGGGGTGCGGCCATCCTCAACTACCTGCGCGGCCGGCGCGCCATGGCCTTCAACGGCCTGATCCTGGTCTCGGTCGCCACCGACATCGAGGCCATCTTCGCCGAGCTTCCCGGGAACGACCGCCCGTACGCGGTGTACCTGCCGGCCTACGCGGCGGTCGCCTGGTACCACCATACCGTGCCCAGCCAGCCCGCAGCGCTCGAGCCGTTCCTGAACGAGGTGCGCGCCTATGCCTCCGGGCCCTACAGCGCGGCGCTGCTGAAGGGCGATGCCCTCCCGGACGCCGAGCTCGAGGCGGCCGCGCAGAAGATGCACGACTACACCGGGCTGCCGGTGGATTACCTGAAGGCGGCCAACCTGCGCATCTCGGAGAATGCCTTCGCCCACGAGCTGCTGAAGGGGCAGGGCAAGACCGTCGGGCGCCTCGATGGCCGCTATGTCGGCCTGACCTGGGACCCGCTCGAGAAGGAGACCGACTACGACCCGCAGTCGGCCGCGATCGCCGCCGCCTTTGCGGCCACCTTCCTCGACTACTACCACGGGGAGCTGAAGTTCGGGCAGGGCTCGACCTACAACGTCAGCAACTTCAAGATCGGCGATCAGTGGCGCTGGACGCACAAGACCGGGCGCGGTGACCAGTTCGCGGTGAACACCGGCGTCGACCTCGCCGAGGCGCTGGTCAAGGATGCGAACCTCAAGGTGCTGGTTCTGAACGGCTACTACGACCTGGCGACGCCGTTCTCGGCCACCGAGTACGTCATGACGCACCTCGGGGTACCGAAATCTGCCGGCGCGCGCGTGGCGATGAAGTACTACGAGGCCGGGCACATGATGTACGTGCACCCGCCCTCGGCCGCCAAGATGAAGCGCGACCTCGACGCGTTCATCGACGCGACCGCGCACCCCTAGGAGGGGTCGCCGGCCCCATCTAGGGGGCGCGCTGGAAGCGGTAGTGGCCGATGAGCCACTCCTGGCCGCCGGCGTAGCCGAAGGTCTCGGCGCAGGCCATGAAGAACATGCGCCAGCGCTGCGCCATCAGCGCCGCGCGCGGCGCCCCGTAGGCGGCCGCGAGCACGCCGCGCACCTCATCGCGCCGCGCGTCCTGGTTGGCGAGCCAGTGATCGGCGGTGCGGCGGTAGTGGGTGCCATCCAGCAGCCAGCGCGCCTCGAGCGTGAGGTCACGCTGGAACCACAGGAAGGTGTCGGCCGCTGGCATCAGGCCGCCGGTGAAGAAGTGCCTGCCCATCCAGTTGTCCGCACCCTCAGTCTCGAACGCATAGGCGAGGGTGCGGTGCGCGAACACGTGCACGAACAGCTTCCCCTGCGGGCGCAGCCAGCCGGCGATGCGCGCCAGCAGGGTTTCGTAGTTACGCATGTGCTCGAACATCTCGACCGACACGCAGCGGTCGAAGCGCTCGGCCGGCAGTGCCAGGCGGTTCACGTCGCAGGTGCGGACGCTGACGTTGCCGAGGCCGCGCGCTGCGCACTGCGCCTCGATGTACTCGCGCTGCGGCTGCGAGTTGGAGACCGCGCAGATCCTTGCGTGCGGGTAGCGCTCGGCCATCCACAGGGTGAGCGAGCCCCAGCCGCAGCCGAGCTCGAGGATCTCCTGCCCGTCGGCGAGCTCGGCGCGCTCGGCGTACAGGGCAAGCATCGCCTCTTCTGCCTCGTCGAGCGTCTCATCGCCGCGCGGGTAGTAGGCGCAGGAGTACTTCAGGCGCCGCCCGAGGCACAAGCGGAAGAACTCGGGCGGCAGCTCGTAGTGCTGCGCGTTGGCCTCGGCGGTGTGCAGCGCCACCGCGCTGGCGCGCAACCCCTGGAGCAGGCGCTGCTGGCGCGCCTCCTGCGCCGCAGGGCCGCCCGCGCCTTCCGCACGCAGCCGCGCCGCGCACTGCTGCCGCACCCCGAGGCGCAGCAGTGCATCGGGCATGAGGCCGCGTTCGGCGAGGCCGAGCAGCCCCTGGGCGGGCGCATCGTGGGCGAGCTCCTTCATGGCGAGGGCTGCGGGGCTGCTCATGGCTTGGGGTCTCCTCACTCTGGAAGGCTCAAGGAAGGTGTCGCCGCGGCGGCCACGGGAACAACATCGAGGTGCGTGCCTGGTAGTCACGGTAATCCGCCCCGCGCGTGCGCAGCGCCTGCGCCTCGGTGAAGGGAATGCCGCTCACGTAGCGCAGGAACAGGAACATGACGAGGGGCCCTGCGAGTGCCGCCCAACCAAGCGGGGCGCCCACGGCGAAGGCTGCGTAGCTGAACCAGTGCAGCCACTCGAAGAAGTAGTTCGGGTGGCGCGAGTAGCGCCACAGCCCGGCGCGGCAGGTGCGCCCGCGGTTGGCCGGATCCGCGCGGAAGCGCGCCAGCTGCGCATCGGCGCGTGCTTCCCCTGCGACACTCAGGCACCAGATCGTGACGCCGGCGATGAGCCATGCGGGATGGGTCACGGGGTTCGCCGCGACGATCACGAACGGCACGCTGAAGAGCGCGATCAGCACCGCCTGGAACTGGAACATGCCGAACCACTTGCGCTGGTCCTCATGCCAGCGCGCGCGCAGCGCCTGGTAGCGGCCGTCCTCGGGCTCCCCGCGCACCCGCCGCCACAGGTGCCGCGCCAGTCGCAAACCCCAGAGCGCGCCGCACGCGCCGAGCAGCAGGCGCGGCGCAGCGGCGCCGGGGCCGAGCGCGGCACACAGCAGCGCGCTGGCGGCGAGGCCTGAGGCCCACAGCACGTCGACGATACCGGCGTTGCTGCGGCGGCGCTGCCACAGCCACCCGAGCGTCATCATGAAGACGGACAGGAGCCACACGAGGCCGAGGGTTGCCACGGTGCTCATGCGCTCACCGCCTGCGAGCGCTGCCGCTGGGCGCCCGCGAGCAGCGCGAGCGCCACGGCCCACCCGAGTGCCAGGCCTGCCAGTGCCTGCCAGGCAGGGGCTGCGAAGCTCACCGCACCGCTCAGGCGCGCGGCGGCGAGGTAGGCGAGTGGCCCACCCACCGCGCCGGTCAGCACCGCAGGCACGAACCTGCCGCGCAGCCAGCGCAGCGAATGGTTCAGTGTCAGCGCAAAGGACACCCACAGCGCCAGGATCCACAGCGGCGCCCCACGGGGCGGCAGCGCGGGCGCAGCGCTGGCGTAGGCGAGCAGGCCTGAGCGCGCCAGCGCCCCATCGATGAGCATGCCGAGCGCGAGCGCCATGCCGATCAGGCGCAGGTCCGCGGCGCGCTCCCGGGACACCGCCAGCTGCCACAGCGCGAACAGCGCCGCGGCCAGCAGCGCCGGCCACACGCGGCCCGCGGCGGCGCCGTACACGGCGAGGAACCACACGGCCTGGTAGCCGGCGATATTGCCGAGGAGATTCACGCCTGCGCAGTTCCGGGGGACTGGCGCGGCCGGTACCCGGGGCGCGCGAAGAGCATCTGCGCCACTCCGATGGAGCGCTCGCGGAAGCCGCCCTCGCAGTAGGCGAGGTAGAAATTCCACATGCGCACGAAGCGCTCGTCGAAGCCCTGCGCGCGCACCTCATCGGCGCGCGCGAGGAAGGCGGCGCGCCAGGCGCCAAGCGTTGCGGCATACGAGAGCCCGAAGTCCTCCAGGTGCACAAGGGCGAGGTCACTCACCTGCGTCTTGGCCGCGAGCAGCGCCTGGATCGAGGGGATGAAGCTGCCCGGGAAGACGTGGCTCTTGATGAAGTCGACCGAGCGCAGCGCCTGCTCGTAGCGGTGGTCCTCGATGGTGATCGCCTGCAGGAGCGCAAGTCCCTCGGGCCTGAGCAGCTGCGTGAGCTTGCCGAAGTAGGCGCCCAGGAACTGCGCCCCGATCGCCTCGATCATCTCGATCGACACCAGCTTGTCGTACTGCCCGCTGAGGGCGCGGTAGTCCTCCAGCAGTACCGTGACGCGCCCCTCAAGTCCCGCCTGGCGCACGCGCTGGAGCGCAAGACGCTGCTGTTCACGCGAGATGGTCGTGGTGGTCACGCGGCAGCCGTGGCGCGCGGCGGCGTGCAGCGCAAAGCCGCCCCAGCCGGTGCCGATCTCCAGCACGTGATCGCCGGGCTGCAGCTCCAGGCGCGCGCAGATGCGCTCGAGCTTGCGCTCCGAGGCGCGCTCGAGGGTGTCGGTGCCCGGCTCCCACAGCGCCGAGGAGTACATGAGGTCGGGCGAGAGGAAGAGCGCGAAGAACTCGTTGCCGAGGTCATAGTGCGCGGCGATGTTGCGCCGGCTGCCGGCGCGCGTGTTGCGCTTCAGGGCGTGCGCGGCGCGCAGCGCCCAGCCGGCCAGGCGCGCCGCGCCGCCCTCCAGGCCATCGAGCAGCTCGCGGTTCGCGACCAGGATGCGCACCAGCGTGACGAGGTCATCGCTGTCCCACGAACCGTCCATGTAGGCTTCCGCGGCACCGACGCTGCCGCGCAGGGCGAGATGGCGGTAGAAGGCCGCGTCGCGGACCTGCACCCGGGCGCGCAGGGGCGCGCCGCGGCAGCCGAACTCGTGGCTGCCGAGGGCGTCCTCGAGCGTGACGTGCCCGTGGCGCAGCGCCGCGAGCTGTTTCAGGACCGCCGAGCGCAGGGCGCGCGTGAGGCGTCCCGGGGCATCAGGAGTGGCGGGCAGCCGCCCCAGGGTTCCGGTCAGATCACTCATCGGGGCCTCGCCTGGATGTCGGGGTGCGGATGGAAGGGATTGCGTTTGAGCCAAAGGCGCAGCGCCTGCCAGTAGATCGCGCCGGTCACCTGGGCGGTCATGAGCGGGTAGCGCGTCAGCACCCGCCGCAGCGCGGCCGCATCGAGCGTCCGGCGCGTGAGGTGCAGTGTGGCGTCGAATTCTCGCTCGTGTCCGCGCAGCACGGCCATGTGCACCCGCAGGTGGGACGCGGGCGCCGTGAAGCGCCACGCGTAGCTGCGCTCCATCGGCATGAAGGGCGAGACGTGGAAGCGCTTGGCGAAGTTCCACTCGAGCAGGCCGCCGCGTCTCGTGGCGGCATCCGCCGCCAGCACGTAGGCGTGGCGCTCGCGCCAGGGTGTGTTGGTGATCTCCGTGACGATGCAGTCGAGCTCGGTGGCGGCGGCATCCCGGTAGCAGTAGTAGAAGGTCACGGGGTTGAACACGTAGCCACCGTAGCGCAGGTGCGTGAGCACCCGGATGGCACCCTCGGGGGCGCGCCCGAGGGTGCGCGCCGCGCATTCGCGCACCGCGTGGGCGAGCGGCACGCTGGCCGGCCCGAGGAAGTCGCTGCGGCGGAACTCGGCGAGGTTGCGGCGGCCCACCGACCACAGCCAGCGGCCGCTGAACACGCGCTCGAGCTCATCGAGGTCCAGGTACAGCTGCGCCACGCGGTAGCTGAACGCGTGCGGGTGTGGGCCACGGCGCCGGTGGCGCACCACGCCCTCGTACACCGCGCTGGCGAGTGTCGCGGTGCTGCTCACGTGGCCAGGCCCGCGAACGTCCCGCTGCCGGGTTCTGGCGCATCCTCGCCCGCGGACGCGCGCCGCGCGCCCCAGCGCACCCCGAGGTGGCGGCACACGTCCACGGCACTGCGCAGCCCGTCCTCGTGAAAACCGTGGCCCCAGTAGGCGCCGGCAAAGAAGGTGCGCCGCTGTCCCTGCAGCTCCGCGCGGCGCGCCTGGGCGGCCACCGCGCCCCGGGTGAAGAGCGGATGCGCGTAGTTCAGGCGCCGCAGCACCCGCTCGGGCGCGATCGGCACGGTGGGATTCAGCGTGACGACGAAGGGGTCGCGCGAGCGCACCCCCTGCAGCAGATTCATGCAGTAACTGACCGTGCAGGTGCGCGCCGCGCCGGCGGGCACGAGCGCGTTCCAGGCCGCCCAGGCGCGCCGGTTGCGCGGCAGCAGCGCCGCATCGGTGTGCAGCACGACTTCGTTGGTCTGATAACCGATGGCGCCGAGCACCTCGCGCTCCGAGTCGCTCGCATCGCTCAGCAGACCGAGCGCCTGGTCGCTGTGGCAGGCGAGGATGAGCTGCTCGAAGCGCTCGGTGCCGGCGGCGCTCGTCACTGCCACGCCGTGCGGGTCGCGCCGCACGCTGCGCACCGGGCAGAGGAGGCGCTCGCTGACGCGCCAGCGCGCGCGCAGCGCGCGCACATAGCTCGCCGAGCCGCCGCACACGACGCGCCAGGCGGGGCGGTTGGTGAGCTGCAGCATGTTGTGGTTCGCCATGAAGCGCACCAGGAAGTGCGCCGGGAACTCGAGCACCCGCGCCGCCGGCGCCGACCACAGCGCCGCGGCCATCGGCAGCAGGTGCTCGTCGCGGAACGCATCCCCGTAGCGTTCGCGCGCGAGGTAGGCGCCGAGGCTGATCTGCGGCGCGCCGTCGGCGAGCAGCGCCGGTGCCCTTTTGTAGAAGCGCACCAGGTCGCGCAGCATGCCGTAGAAGCGCGGCGACAGCAGGTTGCGGCGCTGGCAGAAGAGTGAGTTCAGGGTCGCGGCGTTGTACTCAAGGCTACGCGCCTCGCTGCGCACCGAGAAGCTCATCGTGGTGCCCTGGGAGGCGACCCCGAGGTCGCTGAACAGCTGCGTGAGCAGGGGGTAGTGCGCGCGGTTGTGGACGATGAAGCCGGTGTCGATGTCGTAGGCGGTGCCGTCCTGCTCGACCTTGTGGGTGTGCGTGTGGCCGCCGAGGTAGTCGTTGGCTTCGAAGAGGGTCACCTCATGCTCGCGTCCCAGAAGCCACGCGCAGCCGAGCCCTGCGATGCCGGAGCCGATTACCGCAATGCGCATGCCGCTTCAGCCGCGGCCGGCGCGCCGCACGCGCGCCGGCACGCTCTTCAGTCCCTGTACCAGGCCGAGCGCAGCCATCAACTTCAGTCCATAGAAGGTCAGGTCGAGCTCCCACCAGCGGAAGCCCTGGCGCACCGAGCCGGGGAAGAAGTGGTGGTTGTTGTGCCAGCCCTCGCCGAACGTCAGGAGCGCGAGCAGCAGGTTGTTGCGGCTGTCATCCCGGGTCTCGAAGCGCCGCGTGCCAAAGCGGTGCGCGAGCGAGTTGATCGTCACCGTGACGTGGAACAGCGCCACGGTCGAGACGAAGAAGCCCCACACCAGCAGCTGCCCGCCGCTGGTGCCGAGGCCCGGGGCGAAGTGCGCGAGCAGCACGCCGGTGACGAACAGCAGCGTGGCAAGTGCCACCGGCACCAGAATGTCCCAGCGGTCCAGCCAGCGCAGCTCCGGGTAGCGCGCGAAGTCGGGGATGCGCTGCCAGTCGGTGCGGAACCCCTCCGGTGTCAGGAACCACCCCATGTGGCTCCACAGGAACCCCTGCAGGCGCGGGGAGTGCGGGTCACGCTCGGTGTCGGCGTGCTGGTGGTGCCGGCGGTGGTGCGCGGCCCACCACAGCGGGCCGCGCTGCACGCACGAGGCGCCGATGCAGGCGAAGGTGAACTGCACCGCGCGCGAGGTGCGGAACGTGCGGTGCGCGAAGTAGCGGTGGTAGAAGGCGGTGATGGCGAACATGCGCACCACGTACAGCGTCAGCGCCACGGCGAGCGCGGTGCGCGACACCCCGACGATGAACACCCCGAGGCAGGCGAGGTGCATGCCGACAAAGGGCGCCGCACGCAGCCAGTCGATTTGCCCGGCGCCAGCCTCCGCCTGCGCCGCCGCGCCGGTGTCGAACCAGCGCCGCAGCGACACCCGGGCGCGCGCCCAGGGCGATGGCGGCCGGGCCGGATGTGCGGGCAGCAGGACTTCGGCCGGCATGCGTGTCTCCCTTGAGGGGTCGTAAGTGACCTCTGGGAGTAAATACGCACCGCCCCGCCCCGGGGATGCACCCGCGGGCGGGGCGCCCGGTCTTAAGTCTGGATGGCGCCCTTGGCGATGATCGGGCCGCTCGGAGCGGCGTGCGGCATGCCCGAGGCAGGCTCGAGCGTGATCGCCAGCACCGAGCCTGCGACCAGCGCGCTGCGCTCATCCGGCGGCACCGCGACCGTGTGTGACTTGTTGATCGATACCGCCCCGAGGGAGCGCGGTGCCTGGCCGGCCGGGATGATCCACAGCTCCGGCACGCGCCCCTGCGCATCCGGGGCACCCGGCACGGGCACCATCAGCACCGTGCCGTGCGCGGGATCGACCGAGGCGAGCCACCCCGGGCTGCCATCATCGTGGGCGAGCGTCGTGACCGCCTTCGCCACGGCGGACTCAGCCTGCGGGGGGACAGCCGCCACCGGGGGCTGCTGCACCGGAGCCTGCGGGCGCGACAGCCACAGGGCCAGCGCGGCGATAGCGGCGAGCGCGGCAGCGCCGCGCCACAATGCGAGGCTCTGCCACAGGCCCGGGCGAGTAGTTGCGACTTCCTCCCAGCCGAGACGCCGGCGGATCTGCGGCCACAGCTGTGCGGGCGCGCCCAGCGGGGAAACTTCAGCGAGCCAGGGCGCAAAGCGGCGTTCCCAGCCGGCGACCCGCGCCGAGAACTCCCGGTCGGCCTCGGCACGCGCCTGGGCGCGGCGCCGCTCCGCGGGCCCGAGCACGCCGAGCACCAGTTCACCGGCCAGCACGTCATCGTCGGGGGGATCGCCCGCTGCCGGCTCGCTCTCCGGTGGAGGCAGGGATGCGCTCATGGCTCAAGGCACGCGCGCAGCTGCAGGAGTCCGCGCCGGATCCAGCTCTTGATCGAGCCCAGCGGCGCCTGCGCGCGCGCCGCCAGCTCCTCGTAGGTGAAGCCGCCAAAAAAAGCCTCGCGGATCAGCGAACGGCGCCTGGGCTCGAGCTGCTCGAGGCAGTGCGCGAGGCGGTCGCCCTCGGCGAGCGCATGGGCCTGCTGCAGGGGCGAGGCTCCCGGGTCGGGGACGTCGGCGGCGAACTCGAGCGGGCTGAGCGCGCCGCGCATCGGCAGCGCCCGCAGCCTGTCGATCGCCTTGTTGCGCGCCATCATGCCGAGCCAGCTCATGGCACTGGCCCTCGAGGCATCGAACTGCGCAGCCTTGCGCCACACGCTGGTGAACACCTCCTGCAAGGCCTCCTCGGCCTCGGAGCGTTCCCCGAGCACGCGCACGCAGATGCCGAAGAGCTTGTCGGAGGTGAGCCGGTAGAGCGTCTCGAAGGACTGCCGGTTGCCCAGGGCGACCTGCGCGAGGAGGGCCTCGGCTGAGCTGCCCGGGGGGCTGCTGCGCTCGTTCGGGTCAGACATTCACACACCGCATGGGGATTGCTCGCTTGCAGGCGCCGGGGCGTGCGGCGCGGCAGCGCCACCGGCCCCCGCGGGTAGTTGTTGTTATATGACACGGCGCCGCGGGGCGGCGCAAGCAGGCGGACCGACATCAGGGCGCCGCCTGCGGCTGCGGGACCAGCCGCAGGGCACTGAGGTCATAGCCGGCCGCCGCCAGGAGGCTCGTGAGCCTCTGGTAGTCCTGGGGGGGCAGCTGCGGGGTGCGGGCCATGATCCAGGCATAGTCGCGTGCCTCGCGGCCGACGACAGTCTGCGTGTAGGCGGGGTCCACGTACATGATGCGATAATCCGCCCGGAACGGCCACACGAAGCGCATGCCCCAGACGGCGCCATTACTGCCTGCCTCGACGAAGCCCACCGGCGTGTAGCGCCTGAGGGGGCCTGCGAAGCTGCCCTGGCGGAAGGTGAACGTCGTGAGCACGCGCCCCTCCTTGTCCAGGCGGTAGGACTCCACCGCTGCATAGGCGTCACGCTCGATGCGTGTCGGGATGCAGGCGATGACGTACCAGTCGCCCATGAAGCGCGGCACGTCGACGGTGCTCATCACCGGCAGCGGCGCAGGAGCCGAGCGGCAGCCAAGCAGAAGCAGGGCCGTGATGAGCATCTGGCCTGCGAGGCACGCGGCTCTAGGGACGCATCTCATAACGCACCGTGCGCCCGTCGGCTGTGGTCTGCAGCGCCAGCCACTCCCCGCGCGCGGAGTACCACAGCTCGATCGTGTACTTGCCACCCGTGAGCGTGTAGTGCTCGGCCCGCACACTCTGCTGGCCCACTTGCAGGCTCTCCTGCCCCGGGTGACTGACCGTGACCGCCTCGTACACCCCGGTCTGCGAGTTCAGCAACCGGTGCTCACTGAGCGTGGCGGGGTCCCAGTAGGCGAAGGTCTTGATGCATCCCTGCAGCGCGGCGGGCCCTTGCGGGCCATGCACGTGAAAGGCGTCCTCGGAAAGTTGCCCGTGCACGATGAACTCGTGGCCATTGTCGCTCGTCCGTGAGTCGATCTGGCTCAAGCATCCGCCGCGCCAGCGTTCGTGATCCGTATGCTGGTAGGTGTAGAAGGGGATGTGCAGCATCGTGACCCGCAGATCGGCCTGCACCTGCACCTCCGCATCGGCCGGGTCGCCCGAGAGGCTCCATTCCTGCCAGCCGATCGGCTTGCCATCGAGCAGCACGGTGAAGTGCCAGCGGTGCGCCGCGGGCGCGCCGGAGGCGCTATCCTCGGCGCCGGCCGCGAAGCAGGCCGCCGTACATAAGACGACGGCGGCCAGGTGCATGGAAAAAGCTGTGGCTCGGGAGGTCACTGGAAGACTAATACGCCAGTGCAAGGCCTGCGGATGCAACCCCCGTTCTTGGTATTCAGGCCGGGGCGACCGGCAGCACCATCTGTGCGCGCAGGCCCGGGTGATTGTCCAGCAGCTGCAGCACCCCGCCATGCAGGCGCGCCACCGCATCGACGATGCTGAGGCCAAGCCCCACCCCCGGGGTGCCGCGACTGGCATCGCCGCGGTAGAAGCGCTCGGTGACGCGCGGCTTGTCCGCATCCGGGATCCCGGGGCCATCGTCGGCGACCGCGATCTCGACCGCACCGTCCGCGCGCCGCCCCACCTTGACGCTGATGGCGCCGTGCGAGGGCACCGACTTCAGGGAGTTGTCGATGAGGTTGCTGACCGCCTGCGCGAGCAGCACCGGGTCCCCGGCGACCGCGGCATCGCCGGCCGCCGCGAAGGAGAACACGACGCCCTTCTGCTCGGCGGCCGGCTCGTAGTACTCCACCACTTCGGCGGCCACGGCCGCGGCATCCACGCGCACGAAGCCCGAGCGGCGGGCGCCGGAGTCGATCTCAGCCAGGCGCAGGAGCGCGTTGAACATGCGCATGACGCGGTCGATGTCCGCCACCGCCGCCTCGATTTCCGCGAACGCCTCCCCGGGGGGCGGGCGGGTCAGCGCCAGTTCCTCCAGGCGCGAGCGCAACTCCGCCAGCGGGGTGCGCAGGTCATGCGCGATGGAGTTGGAGACGTTGCTGATGCCGGAGATCAGGTGCTCGATGTGGTCGAGCATGCCGTTGAGGGTGCGCGACAGCATCGCGAACTCCTCGGAGCCCCCGACCGGCAGGCGGTGGCGCAGGTCTCCTTGCATGATGGCAGCGACCGTCTCGCCGATCCCCTGGACGCGGGTCAGGAGTGCGCGGCGCACCAGGAACGCCCCGAGCGCGCCTACCAGCAGCAGCAGGGTCACGGCGGTGAAGAGTCCCCAGGTGAAGCGCTGCTCGAGTTGCCGGAAGCGCGCGAGGTCGCGGCCCACCAGCAGGTGGTAGCCGCCGGTGAGCTCGGTCTCGATGAAGAGCGTCTGGGTCTTTTGCCCTGGCAGCTGCGCCAGTACCGAGTTGATGCCGGGTCTGGCGCTGATGTCGTGCGGCCAGGCGGCAAGGTTCCCGGCGAGCGGCCGGTACCCCGCATCCGTCAGCAGCAGCGTGCGCTCGCCGGCGATCTGCATGCCGACGCGGGTATTGATGTGTGCCGCGAGACCGCCGATGCCCTCATGCACGAACACCTCGGTGAGGCGCTGGGCGTCATCGCGCAGCAGCTCCTCGCGGCCGGCGAGGATGGTCACCTTCCACGCCCACCACAGGGGCACGGCGAAGGCCGCCAGCGCCGCCAGCCCCAGCAGCACGTAACCGAGTGCCCAGGCCGTGGCGGAGGAGCGGATCAGCCTAGCCATCGGCGCTCATCATGTAGCCGGCGTTGCGCACCGTGCGCACCAGCGGCCGCTCGGAGTCGAGCTCGATCTTCTGCCGCAGCTTGCTGATGTGCACGTCCACCACGTTGGTCTGTGGGTCGAAATTGTAGTCCCACACCGCCTCCAGCAGCATGGTGCGCGTCACCACCTGCTCGGCATGGCGCATGAGGTACTCGAGCAGCTTGAACTCGCGCGGCTGCAGGGTCACGGCGCGGCTGCCGCGGGTGACGCGCCGCGACAGGAGGTCCATGCGCAGGTCTGCGACCTGCAGCACCCGGTCCGTGCCCGGGTCGCCGCCGCGGCGCCCGAGCGCATCCACCCGCGCCAGGAGCTCGCCGAAGGCGAAGGGCTTGGTCAGGTAGTCATCGCCACCGCTCTTGAGTCCCTTGATGCGCTCATCGACGTCGCTGAGGGCACTCAGGATCAGGATCGGGGTGCGGTTGCCGGCCTTGCGCAGCGCCTCGATGATGCCTAAGCCATCGATGTTGCCCGGGAGCATGCGGTCCATGACGATGACGTCGTAGGACTCGCTCGCCGCGCTGAACAGCCCGTCGCGTCCGTTGGCGGCGTGCTCCACCGTGTGCCCCGCCTCGCGCAGCCCGCGGGTGACGAAGCGTGCCACCCGCTCGTTGTCCTCGACGATCAGGATCTTCAGGGGGCCCCCTGCGGTGCCGGCGTGCCCTGCCCCTCCTCGGCCTGCGGATGCTGGCGCGCCCAGCGCACCACCAGGCGGTCGAGGTACAGGTAAATGACCGGCGTTGTGAACAGCGTCAGCATCTGGCTCAACACCAGTCCCCCCACCATTGTATAGCCGAGCGGCTGGCGCAGTTCCGACCCGGTGCCATGGCCGAGCATGAGGGGCAGCGCCCCGAGCAGGGCGGCCATCGTGGTCATCATGATGGGGCGGAAGCGCAGCAGGCACGCCTGGCGGATCGCCTGCAGCGGCTCCAGGTGCTGGGTGCGCTCGGCATGGATGGCGAAGTCCACCATCATGATGCCGTTCTTCTTGACGATGCCGATGAGCAGGATGATGCCGATGAGGCCGACCACCGAGAGGTCGAAGTGGAACAGCAGCAGCATCAGCAGCGCACCGACGCCGGCGGAGGGGAGCGTGGAGAGGATGGTCAGCGGGTGGATGTAGCTCTCGTAGAGCACGCCCAGGATGATGTACACCGCCAGCAGCGCCGCCAGGATCAGCCACGGCGCGCTCTTGAGCGAGGCCTGGAAGGCCTGCGCCGTCCCCTGGAAGGTGCCCTGGATCGCGGGCGGCATATGGATGTTCGCCGCCGTGGCCTGGATCTGCTTCACCGCGTCCCCGAGCGCCACCCCCGGGGCGAGGTTGAAGGACAGCGTCACCGCCGGGAACTGCCCCTGGTGGTTGATGGAGAGGTAGCTCGTGTGGTCGGTGTCGAACTTGGTGAACACCGAGAGCGGTACCTGCTCGTTGGTGAGCGGGGACTTGATGTAGATCTTGTGCAGCGAGTCCGGGTCGCCGAGGAGGTCCGGGGAGACCTCGAGCACCACGTGGTAGCTGTTGAGCTGGGTGAAGTACTGCGTGACCTGGCGCTGGCCGAAGGCATCGTAGAGGGTGTTGTCGATGAGCGCCGGCTGGATGCCGAAACGCGCCGCCTGGTCGCGGTCGATGGTGAGCTGCAGCTTGCTGCTGCTGCTTTGCTGGTCGGAAGCGACATCGCGCAGCCCGGGCAGCTTCTTCAGCTGCGCGAGCATGCGCGGAGCGAAGTCGTTGAGCTCCTCGAGGTTCGCATCCTGCAGGGTGTACTGGTACTGGGTGCGAGCGAGGCGACCACCGACGTTCAGATCCTGGGCGGCCTGCAGGTAGACAGTGCCACCAGGCACCTGGGCGATCTTCGGCCGCAGGCGCGCGATGATCTGGTCGGCGGTGGCGTCGCGCTCATCGCGCGGCTTCAATCCCAGGATGACAAACCCGTTGTTGAGCGGGCGGCCACCGCCGACGAAGGCCCCGTAGGCGGCCACGCCCGGATCCGCCGCGAGCACGTCGGTGAGTCGCTTCTCGAGCCGCATCATCTCGTCGAATGAGACATCCTGCGGCGCATCGGTGATGCCGGCGATGATGCCGGTGTCCTGCTGCGGGAAAAAGCCCTTGGGCACGAACACGTACAGGAGGACGGCGGCCGCCACCGTAGCAATGAAGGTCATCAGCGTGGGGAACTGGTGGCGCAGCACGAAGTCCAGGCCGCGGGTGTAGTGGCCGATCATCCAGTCAAAGCCGCGCTCGAGCGTGTTGTAGAAGCGCCCGTGCTGGGCATGCTTCTCGTCGCGCAGGAACAATGCGCACATCATCGGCGAGAGGGTGAGGGAGACGATCGCCGACACCGCGATGGTCATGGTGACGGTCACCGCGAACTCGCGGAACAGGCGCCCCACGATGCCGCTCATCAGCAGCAGCGGGATGAATACCGCCACGAGCGAGATGCTGATCGAGAGGATGGTGAAGCCGATCTCCTCGGAGCCCTTGAGCGCGGCCTCGCGCGGGCTCAGGCCCTCCTCGATGTGGCGGTAGATGTTCTCGAGCATGACGATGGCGTCATCGACGACGAAGCCGACCGCGATGGTGAGCGCCATGAGCGAGAGGTTGTCGAGGCTGTAGCCGACCACGTACATCAGAGCGGCCGTGCCCAGGAGCGACAGCGGCACGGCGATACCGGGAATGACCGTCGCCCAGAAGCTGCGCAGGAACAGGAAGATCACCAGCACCACGAGGATGATGGCGAGCATCAGGGAGAACTCGACGTCCTTGACCGAGGCCTGGATGGTGGTGGTGCGGTCGATCAGCTGGTCGATCTTCACCGACGGCGGGATCGAGGCCTCGACGTGCGGCAGTGCGGCCTTCACGTTCCTGACCGCATCGATGACGTTGCTGCCGGCCTGCTTGTAGATGAGGAGCAGGATGCCGGTCTTGCCGTTCTGGAAGCCGCGCACCTGGGTGTTTTCCGGCCCGTCGACCGCGACCCCGATGTCCCTGATGCGGATCGGCGCGCCGTTGCGGTAAGCGACGATGACCTCGTTCCAGGGCGCTGCCTTCAGCAACTGGTCGTTGTCGTAGATCGCGAAGTTCTTGGCGGTACCGGTAATGGCGCCCTGGGGCGAGTTCACGGTCGCGGTGGTGATGAGGCTGGCGACGTCCTCGAGCTGCAGCCCGACCGCGGCCAGCTTTACAGGGTCGATCTGCACGCGCACGGCCGGCTTCTGCTGCCCGCCCACGGTCACCTGCGAGATGCCCGGCAGCTGCGAGAGCTGCTGTGCGATGACGGTCTCGGCGTAGTCATCCACCTGCGTCACCGGCATGGCATCCGAGTGCACCGCGAGAATGAGGATGGGAGAGTCCGCCGGGTTCACCTTGCGGTACGAGGGCGGGGAGGGCAGGTTCTTCGGCAGCTGGCCGCCGGCAGCATCGATCGCGGCCTGCACGTCCTGGGCGGCAGCGTCGATGTTGCGGTCGAGGTTGAACTGCAGGGTAATCTGCGTCGTGCCGAGGACGCTCGTCGAGGTCATCTGCGCAACGCCAGAGATCTGCGCGAACTGGGTCTCGAGCGGCTGCGCCACCGAGGAGGCCATGATCTCGGGACTTGCACCCGGCAGGTTCGCCGTCACGAGCAGCGTCGGGAAGTCGATCTGCGGCAGCGGTGCGACCGGCAAAAACGGGAAGGCCGCAAGGCCCACGAGGAACAGGCCCGCCATTAGGAGCGTGGTGGCGACCGGGCGCTCGATGAAGGGCCGGGAGATGTTCACGGCGCCTGTCCCGGGGCCTTCGCCGGCGCGGCCTTGGCATCGCGAGGCGGGTTCACCTTGATGAGGCTGCCCGGCTGGAGGCGATACTGGTTACTGGTGACCACCTGGTCGCCGGCCTTCAGTCCCTTCTCGACTACCACCCGCTCACCATGGGTGACGCCGGCGGTGAGCTGCGCCACCGAGACCTTCGAGTCTGGTCCCACGAGGTAGGTGTAGAGGCCATCCGGGCCGCGCTCGATCGCGCTTTGCGGGATGGTGAGCACCTGGTGCTGCACCTGGGTGAGCACAGCCATGTTCACGAACTGCCCGGGCCACAGGCGGCGTTCCTTGTTGGGGAGTGTTGCCTTCAGGCGCAGCGTGCCGGTGGTCTGGTCGATCTGGTTGTCGATGAGCTCGAGCGTCCCCTGGTCGAGCTGCTCGTTGCGGTCGCGGGACAGGGCCGTCACCCCGACCGACCCGCGGTGCAGTGCGTCGCGCACCTGCTCGAACTGTTCCTCCGGCAGGCTGAAGATCACCGAGATGGGCTCGAGCTGGGTCACGACCACGATGTTGGTGGAGTTGGCGCCGTGCACGATGTTGCCGGGGTCCACCTGGCGGATGCCGGTGCGCCCGTCGATGGGCGAGCGGATGGTGGTGTAGTCAAGCTGCGTGCGCGCGCTGTCGATCGCTGCCTCGTCGCCCTTGATCTGGGCGCCGAGCTGCGCAATCAGCGCCTTCTGCGTGTCGACGGTCTGCTTGCTGGCGAGGTCCTCCGGCGCCAGCAGCTGGTAGCGGTCCATGTCGAGGTGCGCGTTGGCCAGCGTCGCCTTGTCCTTGTCGCGCGCCGCGATGGCGCCCTCGAGCGCTGCCTGGAAGGGGCGCGCGTCGATCTGCGCCAGCAGTGCCCCCTTCTTGACGTCCTGCCCTTCCGTGAACGCCACCTTCTCGACCTGCCCGTCGACGCGTGCCGTGACCTGCACGGTGTAGAAGGCCTGCACGGTGCCGAGGCCTTCGGCGTACACGGGCACGTCCTGCGCCGTCACGGGGGCGACGTCCACGGCCACCGGCGCGGGCCCCTTGCTGCCGTCCCTGGCCTTCGGCTTGAACCACAGCCACGCCACCGCCAGCACGAGCACCGCGGCAATGCCGATCACGAGCGTGCGTGGCTTCATGGGGAGTGCTCCAGCTGCCAGCCGCCCCCGAGCGCCTGGTAGAGCGATACCAGGGCCTGGAGGTGCGCGTATTTCGCCTGCGCAAGGGCATCCCGGGCACTGAACAAGGCAGTCTCCGTACTAAGAAGAGTGAGAACGTTGATGGTGCCGGCGTGCATCTGCGCCTGGGCATAGCGGTAGGCGCGCTCGGCCTGGGTAGCCGCCTCGCGCTGCCGCGCGACGAGCTCCTGCGTCTGCTGCACGCTGATGAGTGCGTCCTCGACGTTGGCGAAGGCCGATATCACCGCCTTGTGATAGTCGGCGAGCAGCTCCTCGTAGCGCGCCCGCGAGAGGCGGTACTGGCCGAGGAGGGCGCCGCCCTGAAAGATCGGCTGCGTGAGGCCGGCGCCGAGTGACCACACGCGGTTGGCGGGCGTCAGCAGGTTCTGCAGCTGGCCGCTCTCGTAGCCGCCGCCGGCGGTCAGGGAGATGCTGGGGAAGAACGCCGCGCGTGCCGCCTGGATGTTGGCATTGGCGGCAATGAGTTGCGCCTCGGACTCGGCCACGTCAGGGCGGCGCGCGAGCAGTTCCGAGGGCAGCCCCGGACGCACCTGTGGCTGCGAGAGCTCATCGAGCGTGCCGTGGGTGACCGCTACCACCTCGGGCGTGCTGCCGACCAGGATCGCGAGCGCATCCAGGCTCTGGCGCAGCTGCTGTGTGAGGGGCGGGATGCTGGCGTTCACTGTCGCGACTTCCGTCTCCTGCTGCGCCACGTCGAGCGCCGTGACGAGCCCGGCGCGCTGCTCGAGCTTCAGGCCATCGAGCACCTTGGTGGCGTTGGCGAGGTTGGCAGTGGCGATGTCGAGCCGGTCGCGCAGCTCGAGCGCCTCGAAGTAGGTGGTGGCGACGCCGGCCACGACGGTGAGCTCCACCGTGGTGCGGTCGTAGCGGCTGGCGCGGGCGCTGGCGCTCGCGGCGGCGAGTGCGGCGCGGTTCTTGCCCCAGAAGTCGAGTTCGTAGCTGGCGCTCAGCAGCGGGTTGAAGTCGTTGCCGGTGACGAAGCCCTCACCGGCGACCGGTTCGCGCTCGCGCGCGGCGGTGGCGGAGAGCCCGACGGCGGGCAGCAGCGGTGCGCCGGCGATGCGCCGCTGCGCATCCGCTTCGCGCACGCGGGCGATGGCGGCCCGCAGGTCATCGTTGGCCGCCTGCGCCTGGGCGATGAATGAGTCGAGGTCCTGGGAGCCGAAGCCGTGCCACCAGCCATTCTCGGGCCACTCGGGGGCCGCGGCGTCCGGCGTGGTACTCCAGGTGGCGGGTGGCGGGATGTCCGGGTGGTGGTAACGCGGACCGAGGCAGGCGGCGAGGGTGAGTGGCAGCAACAGCGTGCACAGCGCGCGTGCGCGGCGCACGAAAGCAAGCGATCCCGCGATCCTGAACGCGCGTGGCATGACCGCACACTAGCCGCCCCCACATGCAGGGGCGGTGGACGAATGATTAAAGTCCGTTAACTTTCCTGGCCACGTACCTCAAAGGGGGGATGGCGCGGCGGGGCGATGCGCGCAAAAAATGCATATCGCTTTCCTTTGCTGCTCCAGGGAGTTATCCGATGCCGACCAAGCTCACCGTCAATGGCGAGGCGCGCGAGCTCGACGTGCCGCCGGACATGCCCCTGCTGTGGGCGCTGCGTGATCACCTCAAGCTCACCGGGACCAAGTTCGGCTGCGGCATGGCGCTGTGCGGGGCGTGCACGGTGCACATCGAGGGCACCGCGACGCGCTCCTGCGTGACGCCGGTGGCCGCGGTCGAGGGCAAGCACGTCACCACCATCGAGGGCCTGGGAACGCCGGCCGGCAAGGCGGTGCAGGCGGCCTGGATCGGCCTCGACGTGCCGCAATGCGGCTATTGCCAGAGCGGACAGATCATGTCGGCCGCGGCACTACTGGCCACCAACTCCAGGCCGAGCGATGCAGACATCGATTCGGCGATGAGCGGCAACATCTGCCGCTGCGCGACCTATACCCGCATCCGCGGTGCCATCCACCAGGCCGCCGAGGCGCTGCCCGCGGCCGCAAGCCCCGCTAACGGCTGAAGCACCGCCCCGCCACCGCACAAGGAATTCGCGCATGTACTTCCGCCATACCGATGCCGTCGCCGCGCTAGCCGCCGGCCACACGCCCGCCGAGCTCTCGCGGCGCCAGTTCCTGAAGCTCACGACGCTCGCCGGCTCAGGCCTGACCCTCGGCGTGCTGCTGCCCGGCTGCGCCCCCGGCAGCGGCACGGCCGCCGCCCCCGCGGCCGCCGGCCCGCTGTCGATGCCGTTCGTGCGCATCGACCCGGATAACACCGTGACCGTGCTCTGCAAGCACGTCGAGGCGGGCCAGGGCGTGTGGACGGGACTGCCGGCGATCGTCGCCGAGGAGCTCGATGCGGCCTGGAGCCAGATGCGGGCCGAGAGTGCGCCCGCGCAGGTGCCCATGTATGGCAACTTCGCCTTCGACCCGAAGGGCAGCGTGCAGGGCACCGGGGGCTCGACCGCCGTGGCCAACTCCTGGATGCAGCTGCGCCAGGCCGGCGCCACCGCGCGCGCCATGCTGGTGTCGGCGGCTGCGAAGGCCTGGAACGTGCCGCCGGGCGAGATCACCGTGAGCGACGGGGTGCTCGCGCACGCGGGGCAGGGCAAGCAGGCGACGTTCGGTGAGCTCGCAGGGGCCGCAGGCCGCCAGAGCGTGCCGCAGGAGGTGAAGCTCAAGGACCCCAAGGACTTCCGGCTGATCGGCAGCGAGGCGAGGGAGCTGCCGCGCCTCGACTCGAAGGCCAAGTCAACTGGCACGCAGCAGTTCGCGATCGACGTCATGCTGCCCGGGATGATGACGGCGGTGGTCATGCGGCCGCCGCGCTTCGGCGGCAAGGTGCAGAGCTTCGATGCCACGCGCGCACGCGCGGTCGATGGCGTCGTCGACGTGGTGCAGATCCCGCGCGGGGTTGCCGTGATCGGCCGCGACATGTACTCGGCCAAGAAGGGCCGGGAGGCCCTGAGCGTCACCTGGGACGAGTCGGCCGCGGAGAAGCGCGGCACGGGCGAGATCATGAAGGAGTACCGCGCGCTGGCGAGCGCGAAGGACGCCGTCCTGGTGGGGGAAGCCGGTGATGCCGGCCGGGCGCTCGCACACGCGGCGCACAAGGTGGAGGCCGAGTTCGAGTTCCCCTACCTCGCGCACGCTCCCATGGAGCCGCTCACCGCGGTGGCGCGCCTCGCCCCGGACAAGTGCGAGATCTGGGCGGGATGCCAGTTCCAGACCATCGACCAGATGAACGCGGCGGCGCAAGTCGGACTGAAGCCCGAGCAGGTCATCATCTACACGCTCGCCGCCGGTGGCACCTTCGGCCGGCGCGCGAACCCGGAGTCAGACTACATCTCCGAGGTTGCCTCCATCGCCAAGGCGGTCGGCGGCAAATACCCGGTACGGCTGATCTGGACGCGCGAGGACGACATCACCGGCGGCAAGTACCGGCCGCTCAACTTCCATCGCATCAGCGCCGGACTCGCGAAGGACGGCAAGATCGCCTACCAGCAGCGCGTGGTGGGCCAGTCGATCGTCTCGGGCACGCCGTTCGCGGGCCTCATCCAGCACGGCGTGGACCCGACGGCGGTCGAGGGCAGTGCGCCCGAGCAGTACGAGCTCGATGACACCCACGTCACCTGGACCCAGGGCAAGGTCGGCGTGCCGGTCCTGTGGTGGCGCTCGGTAGGCCATACGCACATGGCGTTTTCCAAGGAAGTGGTGATGGATGAGCTGGCGCAGGCGGCCGGCCAGGACCCGGTTGCGTTCCGGCTCGCGCGACTCGGCAAGCACCCGCGCCACGCTGCGGCGCTCAAGCTCGCCGCGGACAAGGCCGGCTGGGACCAACCGTTCGCCAGGGCCGGCGGCCGCGGGCGCGGCGTGGCCGTGCACGAGTCCTTCGGCACCGTGGTCGCGCAGGTGGCCGAGGTCACGGTCAGCGGCGACAAGATCACGGTCGATCGCGTGGTGTGCGCGGTGGACTGCGGGGTGGCGGTGACGCCGGATGTCGTGAAGGCGCAGATGCAAAGCTGCATCGGCTACGGGCTCTCGGCCGCGCTCCTGGGCAAGATCTCCCTGACCGACGGGCACGTCGACCAGAGCAACTTTCACCAGTACCAGGTGCTGCGCATCAACCAGATGCCGAAGGTGATCGAGGTCTACATCGTGCCCTCGGGCAACGCACCGAGCGGCGTCGGGGAGCCGGGCACGCCGACCATCGCGCCGGCCGTGGCGAATGCCGTGCGCCAGGCAACGGGCATCCGCCTGCGGACGCTGCCGTTTGATCTCGCGGCGGCGCGCACCGCGAAGGCGTAAGGCAAACCCTAGACCGCGGCGAAGCTGCGGCTGTCCGCGCTCCAGCGCGGCGCCTGCGCCAGGGCGGCGGGCACCTCTTCGGGGGTTCCCACCGTCTGCCACATCGCGAGGTGGCGCACGTCCATGAAGTGCTCATCCACCGCCCGCTGCAGGACCGTGATGAGCGGATCGAAGAAGCCGCGTGTGTTCACGAGCACGATGGGGTTGAGGTAGAGCCCGAGGCGCTTCAGCGTGATGGCCTCCAGGAGTTCCTCGAGCGTGCCGGAGCCACCCGGCAGCGCGATTGCCGCATCGCTCAAGGTGAGCATCACGTGCTTGCGGGTGCGCAGGTCCTCGACCACCTGCAGCTCGCTCAGGCCCCGGTGACCCCACTCGAGGTCGTCCATGAAGCGCGGCAGGATGCCGACCACGCGGCCGCCGCGCTCGAGCGCGCCATCGGCGAGCGCCCCCATGGAACCCACCGCCCCGCCGCCATAGACGACGGTGATCCCCGCACTGGCGAGCACGGCACCCAGCCGCCATGCGGCCTCGCGGTATTCAGGATGCGAACTGCGGCTCGAGGCGCAGTACACGCACACGCTGCGCGCGCTCGCCGGGGTGGTGGGATCCATGCAGGAACACTGCCGTGTGGGGCCGGAAGCGCATTATAAGGAAGCGCCTCGCGCTGCGGGAAAGCGGCACGGTCAGTGTTCCTCGGGGTGCGGCGCGGCACTCGATTGCGCGGCGAGCTCGCTCGCCTGGCCCACCCAGTCATCATCCTCGATGCGCCGATGGAAGCCCTCGAGCTGGCTCTCCACGTGCCTCACGTCCTCGGGCGACCATTCGGCGATCTGCCAGAAATAGAACACGCCGACCTTGTGCAGGGTGTGCTCCAGGACCTTCGCGACCCCCTTGATCTGCGTGAGGTCATCCGGTTCGCCATGGGCAGGATGGCTGAGGAGATTGGCGCCGCCGTCGCGCAGCGCGGGCGCCGGGTTCGATCCTTCCGCCGCCTGCACCGCCTCCTCTGGGATCGGCGCGGCAACCGCATCCGCTTCGGCCGTCGGTTGTGTGCTTTTCAAGGACCGCACCGCGCCGGTGAGCTCATCCAGGCGGCTCTGCAGCGGAAACAGCGCGTGCTCGATGGCCGTCAGGCGCTCGGTCGCCGGCGCAAGATCGGGCATTGCCGGCATGCGGATCTCCGCGATGCGCTGGCTCAGGGCCTCGAGCCGCGCTTCGATGGGACCTAAGTCGACGCGCTCGGGCGCCGGGAGGTCCTCGACCGCCGCCTGCAATGCCGCCACCTGGCGGTTCACCGGCTCCAGGTCCACCTCGGGGCGCGCGGCGAGTCGCTCCTCGAAGCCGCGCCGCCAGGCCTGTGCCTCCTCGCGCGAGCGCGAGTACTCGAGCGTGACGTCCTCGTAGTGCCGGCGGAACCACCAGTAGGCGAAGAGCCCACCACTGGCTGCGGCCAGCCCCAGGAGGAAGAGGATCTTGATCAGGAGAAAGCCCATGGAAGCTCCTCGGATGCTATTTGGCGGAGAGCGTGTGGAACTCGATGCGGCGGTTGCGCGCGCGCCCGGCCTCCGTGGCGTTGTCCGCGATCGCGTGTCGCGCGCCGTATCCCTTGGCGCTCAGGCGCGCTGCCGGGATGCCACGTGCGATGAGGGCGGCGCGCACCGCGGCGGCGCGCTCGGCGCTCAGGCGCTGGTTGAGGCGACCGCGGCCCACGGTGTCGGTGTAGCCCTCGATGCGGATTTTGCCCGGGCAGGATTTCACCTCGCGAGCCAGGCGATCCAGGAGCGCGGTGCTCCTGGCGTCAATCTTCGCGCTGCCGCTGGCGAACTCGACCTGCTCGTTGGCGAGCAGCCCGGCGAGGGAGCTCTCGCAGCCCTGGCGCGTGAGCGGTACCGCCGGGGCGGCCGCGGGGCGCGGGGTGGCGGGGGCTGCAACCACCGCGGCCGGCAGCGCCGGGGCTGTTTCCGGTGCCGCCACTACGACCGGTGGCATGAAGCTGCCGGTGACACTGACGGCACAGGTATGACGCCCGAGCCAGGTCGGGCAGCTGGCCGCGCGCGCCACCTCGAGCGCGCGTGCGCCGTCCCCGCTGGCGGGCTCCACGCCGGCAAGTTTCACGCTCTGGCCGGAAACGGAGAGTCCGACCCAGGAGAAACCACCCTCGTTCAGATGCGCGCGCACCTCGCGCTCGACCGTGGCCTGGATGGAGGTGTGGGCGAAGGGAAAGAGCCCGATGAGGCCGACCAGGCCGAGCACCGCGAGCGGCAGAGCGCCGCGCCACAGGAATGGCCATGCCGGAGGGTCGCGCCAGATGAGCTGCTGGCGTGCGATAACAGCCGCGGATGCCATCAAACCTTCCCCGCCACCGCGCGTGTTGGTTGTGATGCATTTGAACGCCGCGCGCAGGCAGATGCAATTACCAAAACGCGCGCACGGGCGTTAGACTCCACGTCCCCCCGGGAAGCGGTGAGGCCACGGCGGCCACAGGCGGTGGCAGCGCCGGATTCTTCCCGGAGTGCGCAAATTCCTGAATAACAAGGAAAATGCGGGTGTAGTTCAATGGTAGAACTGCAGCTTCCCAAGCTGCTAACGTGGGTTCGATTCCCATCACCCGCTCCACCCACCGCCCGGCAGGTGCTGACGGTACCCAACCTTTATCTGCGGTGAATCAGGCCTCGCGCGCGCCCCCTCAGCCCGCGTGCGGACCAGGCGCGCGTACCGGTACCAGCGCCGGATTCACGCGCGAGGCGCTACCGATGACGCTCGCCTGCCCATCAACCCGGGGTGAAAATCGGACGCTACCGCTGTGAGAGCGCCTTGAGGTGCGGTGAGTGGCGCACGACCAGGCGCGTGAGGGCGGGCGCCAGAGCAATGACGAACAGCAAGCGCACGGCCTGCAGGGCCATGACGAATGGCACATCCACTCCATGCGCGGAGGCCGCGATGATCGCCACCGAGTCCAGGCCTCCCGGGCTCGTTGCAAGGTAAGCGGTCAGGGGATCGACGTGGGCGAAGCGCGTCAGCGCGAAGGCCAGGAGCCCGCACCAGCCCATGAGCGTGAGCGCCGCGAGGGCGACCACCGGTAGCGCCCGCCCGGCGTGCAGGAGTGCATCGCGCCGGAACGCGAGCCCTACGTGCCAGCCGAGGAGCGCATACGAGCATGCGAGCAGCCAGCGCGGCAGCTCAACCGCGAGCACGCCTTCGGCATGCAGCCATGACAGCACAAGCAACGGACCCAGGAGTGCCCATGCCGGCAGGCGCAGCAGGCGGCCCGCCTGCTGTGCGAGTGCGATGACGAGGAGTACCAGGGCCAGGCTCCCCCAGTGCATGGGCGCGAGCCATGGTATGCCCGGCGCGCGCGCGCCGCTGGTCCCAACCCAGAAGTGAGCCACGAGCGCGGCGGCCAGTGCCACCAGCATCACGCGCGAGTACTGCATGAAGGCCACGAGCCGGACATCTGCGCCTTCTGCCTCACCGATGAGCACCATGGCGTTCGCGGCACCCGGGGCGGTGCCATAGACCGCCGTCGCACCGGGGATGAGATTGCGGCGGCTGATGAACCAGCCGAGCGCAGCGGCGCCGAGCAGCGTACCCGCGACGACGCAGCTGAAGAGCGGCAGCTCGTGGGTGAAGGTGGCGATGATGGCCGGCGTGATCATGACCGCCACCATTGCGCCGATGACGCCCTGCGCGGCAACGTAGGGCAGTCGCGGCACGCTTAGGTGCATGCCGTTAGCGCCGAAGACGATGCCGGCGATCATCGGACCGAGCAGCAGCGCTGCCGGGAGTCCCGTCGCGCCCCAGCACAGGGAAACCAGCGCCGACAACACCACGAGCGCCGTCCACTGCAGCGCCGCAGGCCAGGATGCCGGCAGGCGCCACCGTGCGGGCGTTGCGGACGAGGGACTCATCCGCAGTCGATCATCTCCGAGGTCGTGACACGGGCGAGCCGCGGCAGGATGTGCCTGAATGCGAACTCGTGCATCTCGGCACTGGCACCGCTGCAGAGGTCCTCGGCCAGCACGACCTCGTAGCCATGCTCGTGCGCACTGCGCGCGGTCGACTCGACGCCGATGTTGGTGGCGATGCCGCCGAGTACGATCGTGCGAATGCCGCGCCGCCGCAGCTGCAGGTCGAGCCCGGTGCCGTAGAAGGCGCCCCACTGGTGCTTGGTGATCACGAGGTCGGTGGGCGGCAGCGGCTGCGGGAACTCATCCCAGCCGGGGGGCAAGCCCGCATAGTTCGGCGTTTGGTCGACCGGTGCCTTCAATGCGTCGGCGAAGTCGGCGGAGAAGGATACGCGCACCCACACGATCAGGGAGCCCTCGCTGCGGAGGCGCTCGGCAAGACGCATCGAGCGCGCATGGACCTCCTTGGCGGGGTGCGGTGCCACCGGCATTGCGAGCACGCCCCGTTGCAGGTCGATCAGGACCAGGGCGGTGGTTTTGGCATTAAGCTGCATGGGCGTCTCTTTAGGTGACTGGGGGGCAATATGAGGATATCCTCATATATTGGTATTATGAGGATAGGCTCATAAATGTCAAGCGAGGCTGACGGCACGCTCGCGCGCGCCCCCAAGCGCGCGCGCGGCAAACAGCGGGTGGCCGAGCTCCTGGAGGCCGCCGCCGCGGTCTTCGGCGAGAAGGGCTACGAGACCGCCACCATGACCGAGATCGCGGCGCGCGCCGCGGCTCCCATTGGCTCGCTATACCAGTTCTTTCCCGCCAAGGAGGCGCTCGCCGACACGCTGGTGCAGGCGTATGTCGCGCTGCTCGCGGCGGACCTCGAGGAACTCGAGGGGCAGGCCGCGCAGATCGATACCCGCACACTCATCGGGCGGCTGTTTGGCTTGCTGCGTGCACATCCGAAGGAGCGCGCTGCGGCGCTTCCCCTGGCCGAGGCGCGCATGGATGAGCGCACGCGGCGCACCACCTTCCGCCACATGCTGCGCCGGCAGATCGCCGCTATCCTGCGCGCGCGCTCGCGCGCGCTGTCAGCGGAAGCAGCCCGGGACATGGCGGTCGTGCTGCTGCAGCTGATGAAGGCGGCGAGCTCACTCGGTGACGAGGAGGGGCTGCCGGGTAGGGCGCAGGGGCTGGCTGAGATCCAGGAGCTCGCGGTGCAGTTCGTGGAGCAGCGTCTGCGCGCAGCCGGCAACCCGCGATGATGCGGGCACGCGCGGCTTGCGGATCGCCCCCGCGATCCGCGAACATCCCCCCGCCTTAGATGACGGAGCGAGACATGCAGTCCGACGATGCCCTGATTCCCCCGCTCGAGGGCAGTGCCGGAGCCAGCAGGGACGTCTTCCTCAGCTACGCCTCACGCGACGCGGAGGTCGCTGAGCGCCTGTGCCGCGACCTGGAGGCCGGTGGCATCACGGTGTGGATGGCGCCCCGCGACGTACCGGCGGGTGCCAACTACGCGGATGCCATCGTGCGAGCGCTCAACGGCTGCCGCACGCTGGTGGTCGTGCTGTCGGCGCACTCGGTGGGCTCCGCGCACGTCGGCAAGGAAATAGAGCGCGCCTCTTCCAAGCGCCGCCCCATTCTCGCCGTACGGCTCGACGACGTCGCACTCACTCCGGCACTGGAATATTTCCTCTCCGAGTCGCAGTGGATCGATGCCCGCAGCGGCTTACCGACGGCGCTGCCGAAGCTGACCGACGGCATCCGCCGCATCACGAGCGGCGCACCGCCGCCCCCGCCCATCCCCCGCGCGCCCGCAGCGGCCGCGCCTGCAGTCCCTGTGGCGGCAGCCCCGGGCGGGAATTCGCGCATTCCGCTCTTTGCGATTGCGGCCGCGACGATCGTTGTCCTGGGCTCGTTGTACGCATGGCGCGGCGGCGTCCTGCAGCAGCATGCGCCCCCTGAGGCCACGCCGGCGCCGCCGCCGGTCGTGGCTGTGGCCAAGCAGAAGTCCATCGCGGTGCTGCCGTTCGAGGACCTTTCCGAGAAGAAGGACCAGGAGTACTTCTCCGACGGGTTGTCCGAGGAACTCATCGACCTGTTAGGCAAGGTGCCCGGTCTGCGGGTGCCGGCGCGCACTTCGTCGTTCTATTTCAAGGGCAAGCAGGCAACCCTGGCGGAGATCGGCAAGGCCCTCAACGTGTCGCACGTGCTGGAGGGAAGCGTGCGCAAGTCCGGCAAGGCACTGCGCATCACGACCGAACTCGTGAGCGTCAATGATGACACGCGCGTGTGGTCAGAAACCTACGACCGCCAGCTGGATGACGTCTTCAAGGTGCAGGACGACATCGCCAACTCCGTGGTTACGGCGCTGAAGGTCTCAATGCTGGGGGAGCCGTCGCCACGCGCGGCGCCCACCGCCAGCAGCGATGCCTACCTGCACTTCCTCCTCGCACGCGAGGCAATGCTCACGGAGGCGGATGGTTTCCGGCAGGCCGACAGCGAGCTGCATAAAGCGATAGAGCTGGATCCGTCCTTCGCCCTTGCCTGGGTGACACTCGGCACGCTGCACATCAACGGTTTCGTCGGCGGCAGCTACGGCCCGTACGAGGTGGCGAGGCGCCAGGCCATGGACGCCCTGCAGCGGGCGCTGGCGCTCAGCCCGACCCTGGAGCTGGCGCACGTCGAGCAGGCGCGCGTCTTCTTCCAGATGGACTTTAATACCCCGGCCGCTCAGGAGGAGCTCAAGCGTGCCGCGGCCCTGGGTCCCGTGGGCTCCCAGGCGCTGTGGCTCATGGGTTACATCGCCAACTCGGACGGGCGCTTCGATGAGGCGATCGCGCTGCACTTAAAGGCGCGCGATGCCGACCCGCTCTTTTACGACAACTACCGCCAGCTCGGAAATGCTTACTACCGCGCCGGGCGCTACGAGGAAGCTGTAACTGCCCTTGGCGAGGTAAGCCAGCGCTTCCCGCTCGCGAGCACGGTGCACTATCGCATCGGTCTGGTGCGGCTCGCGCAGCATCGACCGCAAGAGGCACTCGCCGAGTTCAATCTGGAGCCCGCCGGCGTCTTCAAGCAGATCGGGCCGCCGCTGGCGCTCGATGCGCTTGGCCGCAGGGGCGAGTCCGATCAAATCGTGAGCGCGGTGCTCGCGACCCCCGCCGCGACCGATGCGGCCGCCTATCAGATCGCGCTGATCTACGCCAACCGCGGTGACGCGGACGCAGCCTTCCACTGGCTGCAGCGCGCGCTCGATCAGCGCGATGCCGGCATGCACTGGATGAAGTTCGACCCGTTGCTCAAGGGGCTGCGCTCGGATCCGCGCTTCCAGGCCCTGCTCGTGAAGATGCACCAGGCCTGAGACCTTGCCCCGGGGTGCCGTCAGTGCGTTGCCACCAGACGGCCGTACTTCTTCAGCACCGCGCGCAGCTTCTCGTGCGACAACGCCGTCACATGGTGCTCATCCGCGCCCGTCATGTCACGCGCCGCGACCAGGGCGTTGATCACCGCCTCCTCGGTCGCCTGCACGGTGGCCGCGAAGATCGGGTCGAGTGAGTCGTTCGGCACCATCTGCACCGCCTGCACCCGGCTGCTCTCGCTCGCCTCCGGGTTGGCGGTGGAGAAGGCGATGAAGATGTCGCCCGAGCCGTTGCCGGCGGTGCTGCCGTTGCGGCCGAGTCCGAGCGTCACACGCCGCGCCACGCGCTTGAGCTGGTGCGGCAGGAGCGGCGCATCGGTGGCCACGATGACGATGATGGAGCCGAGTTCGCGCAGGTCGGACGGGACGAATGCGTACGGGTCCTCGCCGAAGATCTCGTGCCCGACCGGGATGCCGGCGACGCGCAGGTTCTCGCGCGTCCCGTAGTTGCACTGCACCAGTACCCCGACCGTGTAGCCGCCGTCCTTGGGCGCAAGCCGGCGCGAGGAGGTACCGATGCCGCCCTTGTAGCCGTTGCAGATCATGCCGGTGCCGCCGCCGACATTGCCTTCCTCGACGGGGCCCGAGTGCGCGCTGTCGAGGGCCTGCACGACGTGCTCGGGCTTCACGTGGAAGCCGTTGATGTCGTTCAGCCACCCATCCCAGGTCTCGGCCACCACCGGGAGTGACCACCAGGCGCCGGTCGCGTCCGCCGGCCCGTGCGCGACACGCCAGGCAATGACGGCATCCCGCACCACACCGACGCTGTGGGTGTTGGTGATCATCACCGGACCTTCCAGGAAGCCGGACTCGTCGACCCAGGTGGTCCCCGTCATTTCCCCGTTGCCGTTCTCGGCGAACCAGCCGGCGAAGCAGAAGCGCTGGATGGAGTCGAGGCCCCGCGGCAGCACCGCCGTGACGCCGGTGCGCACGGGGCCGTGTCCCACGACGAGCTTGCCCGAGCCCTCTATGAGCGTCGTCTGCCCAACGAGCACGCCCGCGACGTCGGTGATGGCATTCAGGGGGCCGGGTGAGCCGTCGAAGGGGATGCCGAGATCCCGGGCCCGGGCGGGAGCTTGTTCCGCCGGGCCGGCTGAGGCGCCAAGGGGCAGGACAGCGAGGAGGGCGATTACGGCGTGGCGCAGCATTAGGACCCGTCTGGCGCGTGGGGCTTGGACCACCACATTGCCCGCGGCAGATGCCGGGATGCAACAGGTTGGCCGCTCGGCGGCCCGACACCCCCGCGGATGCCGAAACTGAGGGCTGCCTGCGCCGGCTGTGACCATTCGGTGACATTCGTCCGCCCCGCAGGCCGCTAAGCTGGGCCATGCACCAGATCGGGGTGGTGGGACTGTCTTATCGCCACGCGGACGTGGAGGACGTCGCTCGCCTGTCGCTGCCGCGCGCAGAGGTCGGCGCGCGCCTCGGCCACCTGCGCGGCCGGCTGCACGCCGCCGAACTGCTGTACCTCGGGACCTGCAACCGGGTCGAAGTGGTTTTTGCCACCGAGGACGGCACGGCTGCGGGCGATGCGCGTGAGGACGTGTTCCGGGCGCTCACCGGACGCGAGCCGGATTCCGGGGAGGCCGCGCGCCTGCTGCGCGCCTGGACCGGGGAGGCCGCCGTCGAGCACCTGTTTCTCCTCGCCTGCGGGCTCGACTCGGCGCAGACCGGCGAGCAGGAAATCGCAGCCCAGCTGCGTGGCGCCTGGGAGGATGCACGCAGCGCGCACACCTGCGGCCCGGTGCTCGACCGCCTGATGGGCGAGGCCCTCACCATGGCGCGGCGCGTGCAGCGCATGTCGGGCGGCGTGCGCGCTCCTTCGCTCGGGGACCTCGCCGCCGACCGGGTGCTCAAGCACCTGAAGGGTTCAATAACCCCTGTGGCGCTCATCGGCGTCTCGCCCATGACGCGCCGCTGCGCGGGCCTTCTCGCCCACGCCGGCGTGCCACTCCTGATCGTCAACCGCACCCTGGAGAGTGCCCAGGAACTCGCTCTCGCCGTCGGCGCGCAGGCGTTGTCGCTGGCAGACTTCCGCCGCGCACCTCCCGCCGTCGCCGCGCTGGTGCTTGCCGCTGGGGGCGGAGAACCGGTGCTGGATGAGGCGGCGCTGGCGCGCCTCGAGGGGCGCTCCGCGATGCTCCTCATCGACTTCGGCGTGCCGCCCAACGTAGATCCCGCGGCCGCCGAGCGCGCCGGCGTGCCGCGCGTGGGGATGTCCGACTTGATCGAGGCCGCCCAGGCGCGGCGCCTCGGTGAGCTCATGCGCCTGGCGCCGGTACGCGCAGCCATCGATGAGCGCCTGGAACACCTGCGCAGCGACCTGGCCACGCGTGCCTTCGGCCCGCGGCTCGCGCACCTGCGCGAGGCATTCGAGCAGATCGCGGCCGAGGAGGTGGCGCGTGCGCTCAGCCACGAGCTGCGTACACTGGATGAGGAGGAGCGTGGCCAGCTCGAGCGCCTCGCGGCCACCGTCGCGCACCGGCTCGCGCACCTGCCGCTCGCTGGCCTGAGAGCCGCGGCGCTGCACGCCGAGCCGGACGCCCTCGAGGCATTTTTCGCCGCTGCGCAAGCCGGCCGCACCCGCACTGACACGGAAAACACATGACCGACAACGCTGCCGCAGAATCCCCGCACCCGCGCTCGGCGGAACTGTTCGCGCGCGCCCAGCGCGTCATTCCGGGCGGGGTCAGCTCCCCGGTGCGTGCGTTCCGCGCGGTCGGCGGTACGCCGCTGTTCATCGCCCGTGGCGCGGGGGCGCAAGTGTTCGATGCCGATGGCAACAGCTACCTCGACCTCGTGTGCTCCTGGGGGCCGCTGATCGCAGGCCACGCGCACCCGGGCGTGGTGGCTGCCGTGAGTGCTGCGCTCGCGCGCGGCACTACCTTCGGCGCGCCCTGCGAGGCGGAAGTGCTGCTCGCCGAGCGCGTGGTCGGCGCCTACCCGGCGCTCGAGCAGGTACGCTTCGTGTCCTCCGGGACCGAGGCGGTCATGAGCGCCATCCGCGTGGCGCGCGCCTATACGGGCCGCGACCTGATCGTGAAGTTCGCCGGCTGCTATCACGGCCACGCCGATCACCTGCTGGTGGCGGCGGGCTCGGGTCTCGCCACCTTCGGGCGGCCCTCCTCGGCGGGCGTTCCCGAGGCCTTTACCGCGTGCACCTGCGTGCTGCCGCTGGACGATGAGGCCGCCGCGAAGGCGCTGTTCGCGCGCCAGGGCGCGCGCATCGCGGCCGTCATCATCGAGCCGGTGCCGGCCAACCATGGCCTGCTGCTGCAGCGTCAGGAATTCCTGCAGACACTGCGCAACCTGACGCGCGAGCATGGCGCGCTGCTCATATTCGATGAGGTGATCTCGGGCTTTCGCCTGGCGCGGGGTGGGGCCTCAGAGCTCTTCGGTATCAGCCCGGACCTGGCCACGTTCGGCAAGGTCATCGGTGGCGGCATGCCGGTCGGTGCCTTTGGCGGCGCGCGCCGCATCATGTCGCGCCTGGCCCCGGAGGGCGATACGTACCAGGCCGGAACCCTGTCCGGGAACCCCGTGGCGATGGCCTCGGGCTTGGCCACGCTCGACATCCTCGAGCGCGGCGATGGCTGGGCGCGCCTCGAGGCGCTCGGCGCAGAACTTGAGTCGCTGGTGCGGCCGATCCTGGCGCGCGCGCCGTTTCCCATGCACTGGGTGCGGCAGGGGTCGCTATTCTGGATGTCGTTGCACGAGGCGGGCGCGCCGCGCACCGCTGCGAGCCTCACCGAGCGCGAGAGCGCGCGCTTCGCGCAGTTGTTCCACGCCATGCTGGCGCGCGGCGTGTACCTGGCGCCGTCTGCCTACGAGGCGGGCTTCCTGTCGCTCGCCCACACGAGCGCAGACCTGAAGCGCTTCGCCCAGGCGCTCGAGTCCGCGCTCGAGAGCCTTGCATGAAATCGACCCGCGTCTTCCAGCTCACGACACTGGCCCTGGTGCTGGTGTCGGTGGTGCAGGTCGGCTGGTGGCTGTTCGACCAGCGCAGTTACGCGCGTGAGTCGGTCGCCGCCGCTCGCACCGCCTACGCTGAGCAGACCGCCGCGGCACAGGCGCTCCTTGACGCCGGCACGCCCCCGGCACGTGTGCAGGCACTGTTGCCGAAGATCGTGGTGAGCGGCGGGCGCGCGGCACTGGCGCCCGCGGTCGATGCGGCGCTTGCCAACGAGGAAGCGGGGCGGCAGCGCCAGTACGCATGGGAGGGCGCCTTCTTCCTCGTGGCGCTCGGCCTGTGTATCGCGGTGATCGCGCGAGCGCTGCGCGCCGAGCGGCGCGTACTCGAGGAGCAGGACAGCTTCCTTGCGCTGGTGTCGCACCAGTTCAAGACTCCGCTCGCGAGCCTGCAACTGTCTCTCGAGACGCTGGCCCTGCGCACACCACCGCCGGAGCGCGCGCGCGTGCTCACCGATCGCATGCTCGCGGACCTCGCGCGCATGGAACTCATGGTGACGCAGATCCTGGAGAGCGCGCGCCTGGAGCGCGGGCGGGCGCACTTCAGGCCCGAGACGCTGCAGCTTGCCGGCGCCGTGGGCCGCGTAGTCACGCAGCTCGAGGAGCGCGCGCGCGGTGCCAAGGTCGCGATCACGAGCAGCATCGACCCGCAGCTCCACGTGACGAGCGACCCGCTGGCTCTCGATGTAGTGGTACGCAACGTGCTCGAGAACGCGCTCGCAGCCCTCGCCCCCGTCGGCGGCGGCAGCGTCGCCATCACCGCCCGCGCGCTGGGCGCGGAAGTGGAGCTCGAGGTGCGCGACAGCGGGGTGGGATTCGCAGCCGCCGACGGTGCGCGCCTGTTCGAGAAGTTCACGCGCCTGCACCCGGGGGGCAGCAACTACTACGGAACGGGCCTCGGCCTCTTCATCGTGCGCCGCCTGATGGAGCTCGCGCACGGGCGCGTGCACGCGGACAGCGAGGGGCCGGGACGCGGAGCACGCTTCGTACTCGCATGGCCGGCCTCGCAGGGGCAGCCACCGTGAACGCAGGGGCCGCTCGCATCCTCGTGGTAGAGGACGACCCGCACCTGGCCGCCGGGGTCATCGAGAACCTGCGCGCGGAAAGTTACGAGGTGAGCGCCGCAGCCGATGGCGAGGCCGCGCTCGCCTGGCTCGGCAGCGCCAGCTGCGCACTCATCGTGCTGGACGTCATGCTGCCCGGGATCGACGGCTTCGCGGTGTGCCGCACGCTGCGCGAGCAGGGCAACAATACTCCGGTGCTGTTCCTCACGGCGCGCGGGGACCCGGCCGACCGCGTACGCGGGCTCGAGGCCGGTGGCGATGATTACCTGGCGAAGCCGTTTCACCTGCAGGAGCTCCTGCTGCGGGTCCGCGCCATCATCCGCCGCCGCGACTGGTACCACAGCGTCTCCGACACCGCGGCCACCGCGGTGCTCGCCTTCGGCGGCAATGAAGTCGACTTCCGCGCCTTCCGGGCCCGCAGCTGGAATGGCGAGTTCCAGGAACTTACCGAGAAGGAAGCCATGATCCTCAAGGTGCTCGCCGAGCACGGCGGCGAAATCGTCTCGCGCGAGGACCTCCTGGAGAAGGTCTGGGGGTATGACGTCTTCCCCTCTACCCGCACCGTGGACAACTTTATCCTGCGACTGCGCAAACGCTTCGAGCGCGATCCGGCGGACCCTAAGCACTTCCTTACGGTGTGGGGAGTGGGCTACCGCTTCCTCAAGGATGGCGGCCCGTGAGCGCGCGCCCGCTGCGCATCGGCACTCGCGCCTCGGCGCTGGCGCTGTGGCAGGCGAACCACGTCAAGGCACTCCTGGAGGCGCCCCCCGGGGCCGCGCGCGTGGAGCTCGTGCACATCAAGACGGCCGGGGACCTGCAGACGCAGGTGCCGCTGTGGCAGGCCGGCGGTCGTGCATTCTTTACCAAGGAGATCGATCGCGCGCTGCTGGAGGGAAGCGTGGATCTTGCGGTGCACAGCCTCAAGGACCTGGCCACCGAGCTGGACGCCGGGCTCACGCTTGCCGCCACGCTGCCGCGCGCTGATGCGCGCGACGCCTTCCTGAGCGCAAGTGGCGCCACACTCGCTGAGCTCCCCGCCGGCGCGCGCGTCGGCACCAGCAGCCTCAGGCGCCGTGCATTTCTGGCGCGCGCGCGCCCCGACCTCAGGCACACGGAGCTGCGTGGCAACGTACCCACCCGGGTGGAGCGGCTGCGCCAGGGCGAGTACGACGCCATCATCCTCGCCACCGCGGGGCTGGTACGTCTGGACTTAAGCGGTGCGATTACCGAATACCTCTCGCCGCAGGTGTTCCCGCCTGCCGTCTCGCAGGGAATCATCGGCATCTGCGCGCGCGCGGGAGATGCCCAGACGCTGTCGCGCCTGCTGCCGCTCGATGACCGCGAGGCGCACCTCGCCGCGAGCGCCGAGCGCGCGCTGCTGCGGCATCTCGAAGGCGGCTGCCAAGTGCCGCTCGGCGCCTACGCGCGCGTTACCGACCGCCTCTTGCACCTCGAGGCCACCGTGTGCAGCCTCGACGGCGTCCGCCACGCGGCAGGCACAGGCACGGGTCCGGCTTCCCAGGCGGACGCAGTCGCACTCGGGCAGCGTGTTGCGCAGGATCTTCTTGCGCGCGGTGCCGGGGCGCTGATCGCCCAGGAACGCAGCCGCCTCGGGGTGTCTGCGCCATGAGCGCCGGGGCGCCCGCGCGGCCGGTCGTGGTGACACGCGATGAGCCCGCCGACGGGCCGCTCAGCCGCGAGCTGAAGGATTTGGGGCTCACGGTGCTCGTGTGGCCGGCGGTGAGCGTGAGCCGCGCGGACCCTTCCGCGCTGCGTGCCGCGCTCGCGGCCGCCGGCAGCTTTGACTGGTTCGTGTTTGCCAGCCGCCACGCGGTCGCGGCGGTCCTCACCGAGCTTGCGCAGGCGCCACCGGGTGTGAAAGTTGCCGCCATCGGCCGGGCGACCGCCCAGGTGCTCCGGCAGCGCGGCTGGCCCGTGGACCTGGTCCCGGATGATGCGAGCGCCGCAGCGTTGGTGCAGGCGTTCGCGGCACGCCCGGAACTGACGGACGGGGCGCCGCGGATGCTGTACCCGGCGAGCTCGCGCGCGTTGCCGGCACTGGCCGCGGGCTTGCGGCAGCTGGGCGCCGAGGTCGTGCAGGTGGAGGCCTACCGCACCGAAGCTGCGCCGCTGGATATTGCCAGCTGCCGCGACTGGATCGCGCGCGAGGCGGTCGGTGCGGTGACCTTCACCAGTCCTTCCGCGGTCGATGAGCTGGCGCGCGCGCTGGGCGAGGCGGACTTTGCGCGCCTGCTCAACACCGCAGCCCCCGTTGTGATCGGCCGCACCACCGCGCGCGCTCTCAGTGCCCGTGGCCACAACCCGGTGGTCGCCTCAAACGCGACTCTGGCCGGCGTCGCCTCCACCACCCTTCGCGTCATGCAGTCGAGAAGCTAATCATGGAATCACTCACGTCACGTCCGCGCCGCACCCGCCAGTCGGACCTGTGGCGGCGCATGGTGCGCGAGACGCACCTGCGGCCTGAAGGCCTGGTCTACCCGATGTTCGTCGTGCCCGGGCGCGGCCAGCGCCGCGCGGTGCAGAGCATGCCGGGCATCTTCCAGCTCTCGGTCGACGAGGCGGTCGTCCATGCTCGCAGCGTCGCTGCCGCAGGCGTCACCGCGGTGCTGCTGTTCGCCGCCCCGGAGCGCAAGGACAAGGAGGCGAGCGATGCACTCGACCCGAAGGGCCTGGCAGCGCAGGCGATCGGCGCCATCAAGGAGGCCTGTCCCGCGCTCATGGTGTGGGCGGACGTGTGCCTGTGCGGCGCCACCGATCACGGCCACTGCGGCCACGTGGGAGCCGGGGGCACCATCGACAACGACAGCTCGGTCGCGACGCTCGCGCAGGTGGCGCTCAACTACGCACGCGCCGGGGCGGACGCCGTTGCGCCCTCCGACATGATGGACGGGCGCGTCGGCGCCATACGTGCGCTGCTGGACGCGAGCGGCAGGTCGAGTACGCCGATCGTGGCCTACGCCGCGAAGTACGCCTCCTCCTTCTACGGCCCGTTCCGCGAGGCGGCAGAGTCCGCGCCGGCTTTCGGGGACCGGCGCTCCTACCAGATGGATCCCGCGAATTCGCGTGAGGCGCTGCGCGAGGTGCTGCTGGACGTCGAGGAGGGTGCCGACCTCGTCATGGTGAAGCCCGCCGGCCCCTATCTTGATGTCATCCGTCAGGTGCGCGATGCGGTGCGCGTGCCGGTGGTCGCCTACCAGGTCTCCGGGGAATTCAGCCTCATCAAGGCCGCCGCTGAGCGTGGCTGGATCGATGAGCGTGCCGCGGTGCTCGAGACACTGACCGGCATCCGCCGCGCGGGCGCCGATCTCATCATCAGCTACTTCGCGCCCGAGGTGGTCAAGTGGCTCAAGTCATGAACGCGCCCGCGGCGAACGCCTTCCTGGCTGCCTGCCGCCGGCAGAGAGGTGCCCACCGGCCGATCTGGATCATGCGCCAGGCCGGGCGCTACCTCCCGGAGTACCGCGCGCTACGCGCCAAGGTCGACTTCGAGACCCTGACACGAACGCCGGAACTGGCGTGCGAAGTGACGCTGCAGCCGTTGCGGCGCTTCGAGCTCGACGCCGCCATCCTGTTCAGCGACATCATGACGCCGCTGCAGGGGATGGGGGTCGACCTGAAGTTCGAGCCCGGGCCCGTGGTGGCGCAGCCGATCCGCACGCAGGCGCAGATCGAGGCGCTCCCCGATCTGGTGCCTGAGCGCGACGTGCCCTTCGTGCTGGAGACAATCCGGCAGGTGCGCGCCGGCGTGCCACGCGGCGTGCCGCTCATCGGCTTTGCCGGCGCTCCCTTCACGCTCCTGTGCTACCTCGTGTGTGGCAAGCCGTCCAAGGAGTTCGGGCCTGCGCGCTCATTCCTTTACGCGCAGCCGCAGGCCGCCCAGCGCCTGCTTAGCCACCTGGCAGACGCGATGGCCGCTTATCTTCGCGCCCAGGCCGCCGCCGGCGCGCAGGCCCTCATGCTGTTCGAGTCCTGGGCAGGCCTCCTGGCGCCGCCGCAATTCACCGAGTTCGCGCTGGCCGCCGTGCGCCGCACGGCAGCAAAGCTGCGCGACACGGGTGTGCCCCTCATCTATTACGTGAATCAGGGCTCGGCGCTGATGTCCGCCGTTGCCGACCTGGATGTGGACGTCATTGGTGTCGACTGGCGCTCACCGCTGTCCGAAGTGCGCCGCACTCTGGGACCGGGCAAGGCGGTGCAGGGCAATCTCGACCCCGCCGCGCTCTTCGCCTCGCCCCAGGACCTCAGGCACCAGGTCGATGTGCTACTTCAGGAAGCAGGCGACGCGCCGGGCCACATCGTCAATCTCGGCCACGGCATCTGGCCGGACACCGACCCCGAGGCCGTCGCACGCCTGGTCGATTACGTGCATGAGCGAGCCTGAGGACCTCTCCGGCAGCGCGGTCGCGTTCTTCCGCGACCTGCAGGGGCGCATCTGCGCCGCGTTCGAGTCCTTCGAGCCGCAGGCGCGCTTCGAGACGCGCAGCTGGGCGAAGCCGTCGGGCCACCGCCTGCAGGGCGGCGGCGAATCGCGGGCGCTGCGCGGGCAGGTATTCGAGAAGGTGGGCGTCAACGTCAGTCACGTTTGGGGGACGCTCGCGAGCGAGTCGCACGGCCAGGTCGCAGGCGCGCCTGAGTCGCAGGGGCGCTTCGTTGCCTGCGGAATCTCCCTGGTCGCGCACATGGTCAATCCCTACGTGCCCGCGGTGCACATGAACCTGCGCTACCTCAGGACCAGCAAAGCGTGGTTCGGCGGGGGCTCTGACCTCACGCCCACCTTCGAGTTTGCGGAGGACACGCGCGACTTTCACGCAGCCCTGAGGCGGGCCTGCGACAGCTATCGACCGGACGCCTACGCCGAGTTCAAGTCCTGGTGTGACCGGTACTTCTACCTGCCGCACCGCCAGGAGCCGCGCGGCGTGGGTGGGATCTTCTTCGATGATCTGGCCAGTGCCGACCCGCAGGCAGACTATGCTTTCGTGCGCGCCGTGGGGGAGGCGTTCCTCGGGGTGTACCCCCAGCTCGTGGCGCGGCGCAAGGACACGCCCTTCGATGCGCAGGCGCGCGAGCGGCTGCTGTTCAAGCGCGGACGCTACGTCGAGTTCAACCTGGTCTACGACCGCGGTACAAAGTTCGGCTTCCAGACCGACGCCGACCCGGAGGCTTACCTGATGAGCTTGCCGCCCGTCGTGAAGTGGTGAGCGGTGAGGCCGCCGGCCGGCGGCGCATTCTTCAGCCAGCGGGCCGGCGCCTGCCAGAACAGGCGCGGCGGCGTGAACGTGGCCGCCGCACGCCAGCGCTCCGAGAGTACCCCCGCGATGACTTCCAGAGTCTCCCCGCCGGGGCGCCACAGCCGCGCCAGTCCGTTGTAGGTCTTGCCCATTCCCCGACTCCTCCGCCCCTAGCCCCCGGTCCTGCCCTTCCCCTCAATAAGTAATGAGTGGAGCAGAGGCGCGCCGGTTCCGTCAAAAAGTGTTGCCCCTGAGCGACGTTCGCTTTAAACCGGAGGGCGTGGGGCTGTCTCTAACGGACAGATGCAAGCACAAAGCCAGGAAAACCGGATCGAGTGGGAGGGGGCGCTGGTACAGCGTGCCGTGGCCGGGGACTCCCGGGCCTTCGAGCGGCTGTACCGCGAGCACTCGGGCCGGGTCTACGGCCTGTGCCTGCGCATGACCCGCGATGCGCAGCTGGCGGAAGACTGCACCCAGGACACCTTCATCAATGCGTGGAAGGCCCTGAAGCAGTTCGAGACGCGCAGCTCACTGGGGACCTGGCTGCACCGCATCGCGGTGAACGTGAGTCTCGGCAAGCGCCGCAAGGCGACCCCGGTGCTCGAGTCGCAGCCCGAGGACGAGGACGGCACGCTCGGCGGATGGACCTTCGAGACCCCGGTCGAGGAGCGGGAATTGGAGAGCGCCATCGGCGACTTGCCCGATGGCGCGCGCGATGCCCTGGTGCTGCATGCCCTGTACGGGTACTCGCACGGGGAGGCCGCGCAGATGCTGGGGATCGCCGAAGGCACCTGCAAGGCGCAGCTGCACCGGGCCCGCAAGCTCCTGCGCGAGCGACTGAATCTGGAGGTCAACTGACATGACAGGCCCGAAAGAACGCAGCGTGAAGTCACTCGGCGAGCTGCCACAGGTGATCGACCCGCCCCGCGACTTGTGGCCGGGAATCGAGGCACGCCTCAAGGCGGAAGGTCCGGTCGCGGGCGCCGGCCCGGCCGCGGCGCGGACGCGCTACGGGCAGCTGCGCTGGCTCGCGGCCGCGGCCATGGTGGCAAGTGTCGCGGTCGGGGTGTGGATCGGGCGCGACGTCGTGCCGCCTTCCGGGCAGGCACCGAGCACGGCGCAGGTGGCTACGCCGCCGGCGGCGACGCCGGCTCAGGAGGCCGCGGCGCGCGATGCCGCCTTCGTCAGCGATCCGCGTTACGCACGTCAGCGCGCCGAGCTCCTGCAATCGCTGCAGGCGCGCCTCGATGCGATGCCGGAGCCGGCACGCGCCAAAGTGACGGCGAGTCTGGCGGCGATCGAGACCGCCAAGAAAGACCTGGAGAGCGCCCTCGGCAAGGATCCGAGCAATGCGCTGCTGCAGGAACTTCTCATCAACACTTACCAGGATGAAATGCGCGCCCTGACGGACGTGCACGAGGCCAGCGACCCTGGCAGGGGAATCTGACATGCGTATCTCAATGAAACTATCGGCCCTTATCCTGGCCTTAAGCGCCGCACCCTTGGCCATCGCCGAGAAAGCCTTCGACAAGGAGGTCGCGGCCGAGGAGCGGGGGGTGGTGGAGGTCTCCAACACCGCCGGTACCGTGGACGTCAGCGGCTGGGACCGCCGCGAGGTGAGCGTGCACGGGGATCTGGATGACGGGGTCGAGCGCGTGGATGTCACGACCGAACCCGGCCGCACCCTGATCAAGGTGGTGTTGCCCGAGCACTCCTACCACGGCGGCCAGGCGCGCCTGCACATCAAGGTGCCGAAGGACAGCGAGTTGCACCTGACGACCGTGAGCGCGGATGCGACGGTGAGCGGTGTCAACGGGGCGCAGCGCGTGAACGCCGTCAGCGGCGATGTGACTACCGAGGTCGCCGCGGGCAACCTTGAGCTCAAGACCGTGAGCGGGGACATCAAGATCAAGGGCCACGGGCAGCCGGCGCAGCTGCGGGTGACGACCGTCAGCGGGGACGTGCACATCGAGCACGGCGCCGGGGATCTGGAGACTTCGACGGTGAGCGGCACGCTGGTGGTGACCCTCGACACGGCTCGCTCGGTGCACGCCCGCACCACCTCGGGCGACATGCATTTCGATGCCCGCATGACCCGAGGCTCGACGTTCGAAGCCTCAACCGTGAGCGGCGACCTGAATGTTCGTGCCAGCGCCGAAGGCGGCTACGCCTACGAGGTCTCAACCTTCTCCGGCGACATCAACGACTGCTTCGGCGGCCGCAAGCCCGAGAAGGGGATCGTCGGGCACTCGCTGTCCGGTTCGCTCGGCGAGGGTGCGGGCCACATGCGCCTCAAGACCATGAGCGGTGACGTTCAGCTCTGCGACCGCACCTGAGGTTTACTCTGAAGCCATGTTGCGCACCGGTGACCCCGGTGCGCTTTTTTTTGGTGGCGACGGTGGCGCCCCGCCGCCGCTAGAATCGCGCTCATGTCCGAGGTAAAACCCGCCATTGCCCCGCGGCTGCTCGCCTGGCACGCGCGCGCGGGCCGTCACGACCTGCCATGGCAGCACGAACGCAGTCCCTATCGCGTGTGGGTCTCCGAAATCATGCTGCAGCAGACCCAGGTCAGCACTGTCATCCCGTACTACCAACGGTTTATGGCTCGCTTCCCGGACATCCAGGCGCTCGCCGCCGCACCGGTGGATGAGGTCCTGCATCTGTGGTCGGGCCTGGGTTACTACGCTCGCGCGCGCAACCTGCAGCGCGCGGCGGTGCGTATCCACGAGGAGCTGGCGGGCGAGTTCCCGCGCACCCTTGAGGCGGTCGTCGCGCTCCCCGGGATCGGCCGTTCAACCGCGGGTGCCATCCTCGCGCTCGCGCACGGCGAGCGCCACGCCATCCTTGATGGCAACGCCCGGCGCGTGCTGGCGCGCTACTTCGGTGTCGAGGGCGGTCCGGCCGACGCGGCGGCGCTCGCGGCACTATGGCGGCTCGCCGAGGAACAGACCCCCGAGGCGCAGGTGGCTGCGTACACCCAGGCGATCATGGACCTCGGCGCCACGGTGTGCGTGCGGCGCAATCCGCTGTGCGGGCAGTGTCCGCTCGGCCCCGACTGCGGCGCGCGTCAGAGTGGCCGCCAGCACCAGATCCCGGCACCACGCCGCGCCGCGGCGCGCGGCCGGCGCCAGGTCTTCATGGTCGTGGCGCTGCGGGAAACCGGTGAGGTGCTGCTCGAACGCCGTCCGGAGAGCGGGGTCTGGGGCGGCCTGTGGTGCCTGCCGGAGTTCCAGAGCGCAAGCGCGGCCGGTGACTTCATCCGTGAGGCACTCGAGCCCCGGCACACCGAGGCCCGGACGCTCGCGACGCTGGAGCACGGCTTCACGCATTTCGACCTGTCGATCACGCCGCTGCTGGTGCGCTGCGCGCCGGGGCCTATGGGCGTGGGGGAGGGCGCGAGCCTCTGGTATAACATCCGCTCGCCCGCGCGCGTGGGCCTGCCCGCGCCGATCACGACGCTATTGTCGGGACTCGCAGGGCAGCCATTTTCCGCCAACGGCGCGCGCGCGCACGAGGAGTCCTAGCATGTCACGTCTGGTGCAGTGCGTATTGCTGAAGCGCGAGTTACCCGGTCTCGAGCGCGTGCCGTATCCGGGGGACCTCGGGCGGCGCATCTACGAGGGCGTCTCCAAGGAAGCCTGGGGGTCGTGGTTGAAGCACCAGACGATGCTCATCAACGAGTACCGCCTGACGCCCATTGAGCCCAAGGCGCGCAAGTTCCTCGAGACCGAGATGGAGAAGTTCTTCTTCGGTGCCGGCTCGCAGGCACCGCAGGGCTACCAGCCACCGACTGCCTGACGGTGCAGTCCCTTGTGCGGCTAGAGGTGGATCAGGCCGCGCTTGTGCGCCACCGCCACCGCCTCGGTGCGGCTGATGGCGTCGAGCTTGGTGAGGATCGCCTTGACGTGCGTCTTGGCGGTGCCCTCGGTGATGGACAGCCGGCGGGCGATGTCCTTGTTGCTGCGCCCCTGCGCGACAAGCTGCAGCACGTCGAGTTCGCGCTGCGTGAGGCTCGGCTTTGCCATGCGCTGCAGCGCCTTCGCCGCCACGGTGGTCGAGGTGTAGGGGCGATCTTCGCTCACCGCGCGGATGGCCGAAAGGATCTCCTGGCGCGGCGCGTCCTTCAGTAGATATCCCTTTGCCCCCTGTGAAAGGCACTGGAAGATGTCCTCATCGCCATCGTAGGTGGTCATGACGAGGATGCAGGCCTTGGGATGCAGCTCGAGCACCCGCTGTACTACCGCGACACCGTCGCGCTTGGGCATGCGCAGATCGAGCACCATCACATCCGGCCGGTGCTGCTCGTAGAGTGCGATTGCCTCCTCGCCGTCGCCGGCCTCGGCCACCACCTCCATGTCTGCCTGCTGATTCACTATGGCTGCCAGGCCATCGCGCACCACTGGATGGTCATCGGCGAGCACCACGCGGATCTTGGTCTTCATGACGGCGGCCATTACGACACCCGCTTGACCATGCGCACGCTCACCCGCGTGCCAGCGCCGGGTTCGCTGCGAATGTCCCACTCCCCGCCGATGGCGCCGGCGCGCTGGCGCATGCTTGAGAGTCCAAAGCCTTCGCGCGCGGAGAGTTCCGGGCGCTGCGCCATGCCGACGCCGTCATCGGCGACCGCGAGTGTCCAGTGCTGCTCCTCGTCCGTCATGCTGATGCGTACGATATGCGGCCGCGCATGCCGTACCGCGTTGCTCACGGCTTCCTGGGCGATGCGCAGCAGCTCGTGCTCGTGCTCGGGGCGCAGCCCGGTGACGATTCCGGCGCCGTCGAAGGTGCAGGTAATCCCACCGGGCACCGTGGAGCGGTCCGCGAGCTGGCGCAGCGCGATCTCCAGCCCCGCACGGCGTGTCTGGTCCAGGCGCAGCGCCATCACCGAGCGGCGTGCCTCGGCCAGGCCGTCGCGCGCGAGTTCGCGGATGCGTGAGTGGGTCAGGGCCAGCTCCGAACCACGTTTCTTGCAGGAGGGGAATTCCTCGACCGCACCCAGCTGCAGCAGGATGCCGGTGAAGGCCTGCGCCAGGCCGTCATGGATCTCCTGGCCGATGCGTGTGCGCTCCATCAGCACCGCGGTCTCCTTCGCCGAGTAGGCGAGGCGCGTGAGCTGCACGGCGAGCGTCGCCTGCTGCACGAGTGCCACCAACAGCTCGCTGCGCAGCACGTCCTCAGCGTTGCGCTGGAAGGTGAGGGCGAAGAAGCCGACGCTGCGTGCGCCGAACACCAGCGGGTAGATGACTGTGCCCTGGGCGCTTTGGCTGCGGTGGAAGGCGAGCACGCCCGGCCAGATCTCGCGTGTCTGGCGCGCGACATTCAGGTAGATGGGCTCGCGCAGTTCGCCAAAGCGCGTGGTGAATACCGAGCCTGAGACCGGCACGCTGGCCGCGTACGGGGGCGTTGCCACCTGGTCGTCGCGCACGTGCGCGACGATGCGCCACTCCTGCATGGAGTCCTTGAGCACTATCACGACGCCCGAGACGGCATCGAACTGCCGCGTGGCTTCCAGCAGCATGTGCCCCATCAGGCTGTGCAGGTCGGTCTCGCCCGCGAGGCGCTCGAGGTTGCCGCGGATGACCGCGTTTGCCTTGGCAAGCTCCGCCACGCGTTCCTCGGCGGCGTGCTCGCGCTCGCGGCGCACGTCATCCACCAGACGCTCGCGGTGCAGTGCGGCGCCGATCACGCCGGCGGCGGTCTCGAGCGCTGCGAGCTCCGCGGCATCTATGGCGCGCAGCTGCCGGGTATTGTCGAAGCCGACGACGCCGATGAATTCGCCGGCGACGAAGATCGGTACGATCGCCTTGGTCTGGGTGCCGACGCCCTCGATGCCCGAGGCGGCCAGGCCGCCGCTAGTCTCGTTGCGGCTGAAGCACACGCTGCGTCCGGCACGCAGCTCGGCACACACGGCGGCCACACGCTCATCGCAGGTGCTCAAGGCCACATCCGTCAGGTGGGGAGGCACGCCCTCGGCGGTCCACTCACTCACCACCACCAGGAGCGGCTCGCCGTTCTTGCCGGTGCGCGTCTCCATAAGATTGACCCGGTCGACGTGGGCGGCATTGCCGATCAGTTCCAGTACATCCGGGATCGCCGCGCGCACGTCAGGGGCCTGCAGCAGCAGGCGGCTGGCACGTGCGGTGGCGGTGAGCAGACGTTCCCGCGCCTGCAGGGACTCGTTGGCCCGAGTCAGGCTCTGGGCGCACGGGGCTGGCTTGGTTTCAGGGGGCAGCGGCGCCAGGTTCGCATTCATAAGTGGCGGTACTCGCGGGAGATTTCGCTCGGTTGGGTGGACAGTTTAGCGCGCCGGCAGCGGCTTCTTAGCCAACCGGCCCTCCTCTCTATCTAAAGAGAGGCGGCGGGGGTACCGCTTGGGGGGCGGATTGCCCAGGGCACGTCTCCACATGTCCACTAATCAAGGGCTTACCCGCTCTCTTGCTTGACGCCTTTCCGGCGGGCCGGTCTAATACGCGCCCTTCCTCCGGCGGCCAGGTAGCTCAGTTGGTAGAGCAGCGGATTGAAAATCCGCGTGTCGGTGGTTCAATTCCACCCCTGGCCACCATTCAAATCGTGTGTCTATACCGGTCACATAGGTGACGGTTCATACTTCTGCTCGTCAAAGATCTGGCGGAGGCTGATCTTCATCGGCCGATGCAGATCCTGCCTCAGCGCCCGCCGCAGGCAACCAACCCCGGCGTCCTCGCGCTCGCCACCGTCCGAAAGCGCCTCAGAGAGAATACAAAAACGCGCGCAGCTCCAAAATTTGATCCGGTGTCAGGCCACTCAAACCCTCGATGACACCCAATCTCTTGATCGCCGGCCCATCATGCAGAAATGCTGCCTCGATCGCATCGCAGGCCCGGCCATCGTGCAACAGGAAGTCGCACGCCGGATCCCCAGGAGTCTTGGTGTTCTTGTCGGACTCGGTGACGAAGCGATTGAAGCGCAGCCCTTTCAGCGCCGGCGTGCGAATCTTCTGCACGTAGTCCGAAAAGGCCGGCAGTACGACTCCGTCCTTGTCTCTGATGGGTTGGCTGGCGCTTCCCACCTGTGACAGGTAACCCATGTCGTGCATCAGCAAATCCGTCCCGATGTAGGACAGGAACGGGCGGGCGGATTGCGCGACGCGGGTCTCCAGACGATCGCGAAAGTACTTACTCAACATCGTGTCCTGAGGGACGATCTCGATTTTCCTGATCACGTGACAGGTGTCGCACCTTATCTGGTGGAAGATCTTCTCGCCCGCAACGACCTCTGGCAGGGCCACTTCGAATTCCGAGCGAGTCGGATTGCCGAGCCAGCGTGCGTAATCGGCCATCCGTTTGATGTCCAACTCCGACAGATCTCCATTGCCACCTGATTCGAGGCAGGTCTTGTCAGCGGGACCACAATTGGGGTACGCGTAACGGATCGGGAATTCTACCGGGCCACTGGAATACAGTTGCTTGTAACCCTGGCTGGTCGTCATGTTCATTTCGACGAACGCGGCGTTGGCAACCTGATCCTCGAGGGAAGCACGATCGCCCAGCCAGCCGAACCGGCCGATGTAGCAGTCGTTCAGGCCCCGGCTCCGGCATACTTTGTGAACCTCGCCGCTGGCGCCGTCGCGTGATCCGGCGTTCCAGAGGACTGCTCCCGCTATCCGCTCCCCAAGCTCCGCCACCTGGCTGTCGCGGAACCCCAGGACCGCATGGTTGGGAATCGCCTCGATTGCGCTCATGTTGCCCAGGCGTTTGCCGTTGAGCAGCATGAACCCGACCGCACCGCCATCTATCGCCCCGTGTATGGCGGCGTCACTGATGTCATCGCAGTTGCCCGGCCATGGTTTGGAGGTGGGAGCGGGTAGCAGCAGTTGGCAGGATGAGCTGGTCTGGAATGCACCGAGTCGGACCTGCTGTGGCTCGTAGGCCTTGTTGAGCTCGGAGTTGACGCGCGCAGTCTTTACAACCACTCGACTAGGATTCGCGGGCTCGTAGCTCCAAGCATAGTTGTAGCCGGGCCTGGTGACGTGAAAGCTGTCGCCGTAGAAGTTCATTATCTTGTTGTCGTAGTAGAGTTCACGGGCTTGGGCGGCGCTCGCGGGATGCGCGACCAGGGCCGCCGGAAAAGCCAGAGGCTCAGAGTAGACCGACGGGTCGAGGCCGTCGGCAACCCGGTGCAGGTCGAAGAACACCAGCTTCATGGGGCGTATTTGCCCGGTGAAGGTGTAGTCCTTGACCGGATAGGGGTTGTACTCGCGATCCGTCATGAATTCCTGTAGTGCGGGATCGAGCTTGCCGGCGGTGTTGACGGGCACGCCGCTACCATTGCGCACGTGGCATCCGTCGCACGTGTCATTGTGAAACGGTGCCGGGGCCTTCCGTGGGTCAAAGGCGGCGGCGAATGTTCGGGCTGCGAACTTCGGCTTGCCGTTGATGAATGCCTCGTACATTTTCTGCGTGCGGTATTCGTTATGCCACAGCACTTTGCCCCTGATGCCGTCGGCGAATTCAGGCGGGTCCGACTCCATATGGTTGCTCATCAGCAGCGTATGGTAGAACTCGACATCGGTGTAATTGCGACCGTGAAAAGCGCGTTTGATGTCGGCTTCATTGGCGATCGGCAGATAGAGGCTGAAGATGCTGGCGTTGTACACCTGCTCGTAGATGTTCAGGCCGCTGTAGCTGCCGGGGGTGATGTAGAAAGGCACCGGCAGTTGCATGCCGGGAATGCCGGCGAACAGGAAAGAGGTCCTGCCGTACTGGTTGGCGACCATGCCGGCGTTCTTGATGTCCGGCCAGAAGGACTGAGGCCACTGCTCAAGATAGCCGTTGTGATGGAGCTCGTAGTTGAGGCCGCACTGGCGCAGCCGCGTGACGTTGCTCTCGGCTAAATCGTCGAGGCGGCACTCTCTGGGATAAAGGTAAGCGCTGCCCCGCTCGATCGCGGTGTTGAAGCAATTGGGAATGGTGGGTCCGTTCACCGTAGCGTCGCAGCCCGGCTCGTGAGCCGGTGACACCTCCGTGTGCGCATATTGTCCCAGGAAAGGGTTAGCAAGCGCCTGCGGATAAAGAAAGGCTTCCCAGGTGACCTGCGCACCGTTCCACGGAAAGTGGTGCTGAAGTTCGGCTTCGCTGAAATCCCTGGGAAAGTTCTGCAGTGCGCCGTTGAACCACGTCAGCAGAAACTGGTTGTACTTCTGATACTGAAGGTTGCCGGGATTCGCCGGTACTTCACCGAGATTGAATCCTGCCATGACGAGCGAGCACTGGGTCTCGCCCGGCGCGCAGTGATTGGCTGGTCCAGTCGGGGCAGCCGGGAAGATCGACCAGGGAACCGAGTGTGGCCAGTCCGTGGCTCCCCGTCCCATCGGGTTGAACCCGTTGTTCATCGGCGAAAAGTAATCACCGTAGCAAACCGGATCCTGTACGTCGTTGACCGACGCTGGAAAAAATGAATCGCAGTAGTGCGCCATGTACCAGGGCATCTGCGGCGCGTAGGTGCTGCCGTCCGTGATGACGTAGCCGCCGTAATAGTCGTGATCGGGAGGTTCTCGTCCGAAGGGGCGCGGCAGGAGCGCGATTTCGGAGCCGGTGCTGCGGGTCCAGAAGCTGGACAACTCCAACCTGACTTCCACACAGGGAAGGGCGGCTTCCTGGCACTCCGGGGCCGCCCTGATTCTCTGATCCTGTGGATCGTAGCGCGTGTCGGTTCTCAGCACTCCCAGGATATTGTTGATTCCAGTCTCCAGCATGCACTCTTCTTGAGTGATGTCGTCACCGGCGCAGAATGCCTTTTCCTTCTCCCCCAGGGCCTCATACGGCAGAACCAGCACTTCATCGATTTCGTTGCCGGCGTAGGTACCCAGCTTCTGGTGCCAGGGAATGTCCGAGTACCACTCTCTTATAATCGGCGTCCCGCTGACGTCGGGCCAAAAGGGGGCACGGTCGTTGTGTTCCTGTGCGGCTGCGGCAGGAACATGGACTGCCAAGGTCAAGACGACGATCAAGCCAGTAATGTCTGGGCTTCTCATGCCGCCCTCCTCATTATTCTTCTCATCCGGCAATCGATTGTAAGGCGGGTTTGCCGCTACCAGAAGGGTGCCCGTGATTTTCCGGCTCTTGCCGGGCGCGTGCACCGCCGCGTACGCGGGCGCGCGGTCGGCGATTTAACAGTCGCGGTTCGCGAGGATAAAGCGCCGAAACGGCGGCCGCGCCCGTGCAACCGCCGCTCGTGCGAGCTTCAGTCTCGTCCCGTGCCTGCCGCCGTTGCCGGGCGAATTGGGCGGTTTCTCTCGGGCGCGCTGTTCGCACAATCGTGCGAAGTCGGCAAGCAGCCAGCATCCTGCCGGTCCGTTGCAGCAGGCGGCCAGCAACAAAGTCATCGTCGACGTTGTGCGCAGTTCCATTGAGCTACCGATCTGCGATGGGGTAATGCCCGGCCGGGCGCCCGGGCGGACTGACATTCGGCTGGACATCCGCCCGGGTCCGGTCGCAGAGTCCGACTGCTATGCTCATTCTGGTGCGAGCCGCAGGGAGTAGGGTTCCAGAACCCGCGTCGCAACACCTCTTCAACGGCGAGCCTCCGCTTCGGATTCAAGTGCCTAAACAGCATGCATCTTTCAGGAATAGCGGCGTCGGCACCAAGAGGTGTTCGCGCGCCCGCGTGTTCTGTGCAGTTCTGACGGTTCTGGTCGTGTCGCTTACCTCAATGGCTCCTCGAGTGTCCGCTGCGGCGATAGATCCTGGCCGCGAGATCGATATCGGCGGCCGCAAACTCTACCTAGTTTGCGGCGGCCAACTTGCCCCGGGACGACCGACGGTGGTCCTGGTATCGGGGTATCACGATTCTTCGGATCCCTGGACTCAGGCAGACGTCCTTTCCTTGTTGCCCGGCGCTGTCGGGCCGCCGGTTCTACCGGGACTCGCACGCAACCAGCGGGTTTGCGCGTACGACCGCCCTGGGACCCTGCGGTACATTGACGGACTGCCTCTGACGTCTCGCAGCACCGCAGTTACTCAACCACGAACCGCAAGGGATCTTACGGTTGAGCTGCATGAGCTCCTGTCTGCAGCGCGCGTACCGCCACCTTACGTCCTGGTAGGACACTCACTGGGCGGGCTGTTAGTGTTGCTCTACGCGCGCACTTATCCGCACGAAGTCGGCGGGATTGTGTTCGTTGACTCCTTCAGTCCAACGATTCCGAATGGGCTGGGAGTTCTCTGGCCGCGATATCGCGCGGTCATTAACCCACCTTCTTCGGCTCAGCCGCTTGCGTCCCTGAAGTTGGCAGCTTCCGAGACTATTCTGCTCGACGAGAGTATCAAGCAGTTAGAGCAAGCCCCGCCGCTGGCAACGATGCCTTTGGCCGTCCTGACGAAGACCGAGCCATTTCGCATTCCGGCTGGAGCGCTTCCTTCAGGCATCACGCTGCCGCAGATCGACGCCGGTTACAACGACGCTGAAAAGTATTTCGTCGCGCTCATGCCTGAGACGCCTCAAATATTCGCAACCGGCAGTGAACACTACATTCAACTGTCGCAACCCGATCTCGTCATCAGCGCCACTGAATTGATCGTCCGACGCGCCGTTTCGACAATCAGATAGCGTGAGTCTGGCTCAGAGGAGGCCCAAGCCGCGCTGCCAATGTGGCCTGACCCCGACTTCCATCGCAGATTCCGAGCGCTACTGCTCATAAAACTGAGCGCTGCAGGGAGTATGGTTCCATCTCGTGCCGCGCGAAGGCTCGCGTGGCATGTAATGTCGGGGAAATGAGACTGCCGGCAGCTCAGCTGCGCTCGGGGGCCGATATGAGCGTGGAACCAAGTGAGTTCTCGACCGAGGAATGGACCCGGTGGCAGGGGCACGTCATCAACGGCGTGTTCCCGCTGGGTCGCTGCCTGGGAAGTTCGGACCACAGCGGCGTCTTCCTGACGAAAGCCGCGCAGCGCGGCCTTGCGGAAGTCGCAATCAAACTGGTTCCCGCCAACCGAGCCCTGGCGGAACTGCTGCTGCCGCGGTGGAAGAGGGCTGGCGCTCTTGTTCACCCGCACCTGCTGCGCATCTTCGAGTGGGGCGGTTGCCAGCTGGAGGGGCTGCCGTACCTGTACGTCGTCATGGAGTACGCGGACCAGACTCTCGCGCAGGTGTTGCTGCACCGCGCTCTGACGGATGAAGAGGTCCGAGAGATGCTCCCGCCAGTTCTGGACGCGCTGGCGTTCCTTCACGGCCGCAACCTGGTGCACGGCGCCCTGAAGCCGGCCAACATTCTGGTCGTCGGGGACCAGTTGAAGCTGGCCAGTGACACGGTCCGGCGCGTCGGCGACGAGGACGAGACAAGCAGCCATGCCGTGACTGCAAGCGCGGAGGGCTGGCAAAGGGGGGGTTCCAGCGCAGCCGACGTCCGGGCGCTCGGCATAAGCCTTTTCGAGGCGCTCACTCGGCGTGCATCTCCGCGCCTGGGTGATCCCAGGGAAGCGGTGGTACTGCCCTCCGATTTCTCGCCGGCATTCCGCGATATCGTGGCTCGCTGCCTGACACCCTGCGCGCAGGATCGCCCCAGCGTGACGGATCTCCTCGGGCGGACCGACCGGCCGACCGCGGAGGCATCGCCGGTGCCCGTTCCACCCGCGCCGCTCGTGGTCGCGGAATCTACAGCCGCGGACACCGCTCCCTCGCGGCCGGTGCCTCCGCAGGCCGCTGCCGCCGAGAAGCTGTGCACCCCGGCTGCGGTCCGCTTCCCCGTCCCACGACTCACCACGATGCTCTGGGCGGTCTTGGTTCTGGCGCTGGTTTGGACCGGAGCGCGCCTGATCAGCGGCCGTCACGCCCCGGTCCCGCCTGCACCTGCTGTCCAATCCCCCGCGGGGTCACCGTTACCGGCAACCGAGCTCGCATCACCCCGCGTGACGGCAGCCGGGGTGCCAGTGTCTGCGCCATCCACGATCAGGCCGCTTCGCAGCGCCGCGGCCTCGACGTTTTCGGCACTTCATGAAGTGACCCCGGATGTCTCACCGGGCGCTCGTCGCACCATCCACGGACACATCAACGTATGGGTGCGGGTTACGGTCGACCAGAATGGTTCCGTGTCCGACGCGGTCGCAGATCGGCAGGGTCCGAGTAAGTATTTCGAGAGAATCGCGATCGAGGCGGCAAGGAAATGGACGTTTCCACCCGCGGACAGTCCCTCAAGGCGCCTCATGCAGATTCGGTTCGACTTCAGTCGTGACGGGACGACAGAGCGAACCGTCCTCGTGCACTAGTCAGACCGCTCCACCGTACCGATTAGGCTGGAGCTTCGCAGGTGCACGAATTGCGGGAGGATGTGTTGCATTGTAACGGAACGGTACCGTTGCGTTTCTGGCAAGGCACGGGTACCGTGACTTCAGGCGAATCTCGCCTCACACAAGGAGCGTCCCATGCCTGGCGTCAGGAAAATGCTTTTCGCGGCAGTCGCGGCCGGCGCACTCGCGTGTCTGCCGATCAGGCCCGCTGCGGCCGCGGGTCCGCTGTTGATCGCGCCCTGGGCATTGGGACACATCGTGCTGCCGCTGATCGCCGCATCTGTGGCGGCCTCCCAGCCGCCGGCGCCATATGCACCGGGTCCCGCGTACGCGGGGGCACCCGGCTTCTACGCGCCGCCCACGTACTACGGCCGGCCATCCCCGTACTACGGAGCGTCGCCCGGATACTACCCGCCGGCCTACTACCGACCCGCACCTTCGTACGGTCCGGCGATGCCCTACGCGTTGCCACGTGGTTACTATCCATCACGCCCGTCTTACTATGGGGCGTATGGCGGGCGGGAATATTCTCGGGCGGGCGGTTACGGCTATCGGCGTCGGTAATCCACGGCGCGGGGCACGAAATCGCCGGGTAGGCAGCGGCGGAAGGCCATCAAAGTCGGCTGCGCTGCAGTTGCGCGACAGGATTCTGGAAGTCGCGACCGAGCTGTTCCTGAGCGAGGGCTACGCCTCGACCTCCATCGAAGCGGTAGCCGCGCGAGCCGGCATATCAAAGAGGACCTTCTACCACCGCTTTGACGACAAGGCAGCGTTGTTCGCAGCCGTGGTCCATCGAATCATCGAACTGATTCGTCCGCCCCCGCAGGTACCGCTCCTGCAGGGCGTAAAGCTGGATGAGATCCTGCGACGCCTTGCTGGCATCATCCTGCGGGCGGCGCTCTCGCCCGAGGCGATCGCCCTGCACCGCCTTATCGTTGCCGAGTCGGTGCGATTCCCCAACCTGGTACGCACCGTGCACGAGGATCCTGCCAGCCAGGAGGCAATGGCCTTGATTGGCGACCTGCTGGCGCGGGAACTGAGGGATGCCCGGTTGACGGTCGAACTGCGACGTTTTGCAGCGGCTCAATTCCTGCACATGGTCGTGGCCGTACCGCAGCGCCGCAGCATGGGCCTCGGTCCGCCCATGACGCAGAGGGAGCTCCAGGCATGGGCACGCGACACGGTGAATCTGTTCCTGCACGGCTGCTCGGGACTGGCCGGCAGTGCGTCCCGAAAACGCGGCGACTAATCACGTCCTGCCTCGACAGACAGTACTGAATCATGCTCCCTCGGAAAGGTCCTCAATGCCCATTGTCCATATAGAGAAGCCCGCCGACATTGACCGCAATGCGCTAGAAGTATTCACGCCGCCGCGCATCGGCAACCTGCCCCAGCCGACTCTGGGCACGTGCGAGGCATATGCATCTGCGGACGGCGCGCTCGAGACGGGTACGTGGGAGGCCACACCCGGCACATTCGCACGGGCCATCGTGGACGCCGAGTTTTGCCATTTTGTGCGGGGTCGTGCGACCTTCGTCGCCGAAGCGGGCCGGCGTTACGAGTTCAAAGCGGGCGATGCGGCTTACTTCCCTCCCCAAACACGCGGGACCTGGACGATTCACGAAACTCTGCGCAAGACCTACTGCATCTGGCGCTGACTTCCGCTTGGGTTCGCACGTTTCTTCGAGCCATCCATCGGCGCCCGTCAATCCGGCGCGCCTCGAGCCAGTTTGTGAAGCCGGGCGCCACGCTGTGGGGCGGCGCCCGGCGTCGCAGATTAATTACACGGCTCCTATCCGCCACTCTCGTCTGAGTTGGCGGCTCTGCAGCAGTGCGGTGGTGTGAAGCATGAGGAAGAACGGCACGAGGAAGGCCGGGATCACCAGTAAAGGCAGGGTTGCCATCGGCGCGGTGCTGACCTCTCCGGGAGCTCCTGTGGCCAGCAGCGTACCCACGGTTCCGAGACTTACCGCAAGTACAAGATCCAATATCCCGAAGACATTCCACCGGATGAATGTGCCGCTTCCTGCAAAGCCAGGCCGACGCAGCAGGCCAAGAACCATCAGCGGGGCCAACACGCCGACGGCCATATCGCCGAGGCCCGCCGGCAGAGCGAACAGTGCGGGCAACACTTTGTACGCGTAGAGATCGAGGAAACCGAGCCCCGCCCAGCGCCAGGCCTGCATCGCCGCTATGAACCGAAGATCGAGCGAGAGCACGAATTCCCGGAATGATGGGGAAAGACGCAGCCATGCGAAGAAAACTGCCAGTGGCGCCGCAACGCCAATCGCAATCGCCAATGGGGGCTTGCCTGGGGGGCCGACGAATGCGCCCGCGACACCGAGTATCAGGACGAGTAGTAGCCAGCCTGTCAGTGCGATGCTCACGGCGAGGCCAGGGCCGCCGCGGCCGCCGGGCCGGCTCTCCGCGGACCGAGGGACGACAATCGCGCTCATGGGATACTCCGTTGTTACTTGCGTTTTGCAAGTGTCTAGGGAACGTAGCATACTGACTTGCATTCTGCAAGTTACAGATCCACACGGCCCCGGGAGCTCGATCCAATGACAACGGCAAAGCCCTTCACCCGCTCGCTCTGTGCGGTCGCGAACTCGCTGGACATCGTGGGTGACAAGTGGTCATTGCTCGTGGTGCGCGATCTATTGCATGGCAAGCGCACCTACGGCGAACTCGCGCAGTCGCCGGAAGGTATCCCCACCAATATTCTCGCCGAGCGTCTGAGGCGCCTGGAGAGGGCCGGCATCGTCGCCAGCACCCCGTACCAGGAGCGTCCGGTGCGGTATGCCTACAGCCTCACTCCGAAGGGCTTGGCACTGGGCGAGGTGCTGCTGGCCTTTGTTCGCTGGGGCAAGCAGCACATCCCTGGCACGGTCGCATTGAATCAGGGGCTCAGCCACGCAGGCGATTCGGCGACGACCAACCCCAGGGCCGCCCGCAAGAAGCGCGGCCGCTGAAGGGCGCGGCCTTAGCTCGAATAGTTGGGGACCGTCGGCCGCGAGCCGACGGCGAGCGAGTCAACTAGGCCCACACGTCGAGCAGGCTACCGCTCACTGTCGGGGGCCGCGTCGCGGAACCGTGCTGCCCGGACGGTTGACCGGCAGCAGGGCGCGCAGACCAAGAAGCGGCTGGGGTGGTCTGGGCAGCCTGAGCGCGCAAGACTGCTTCACGCTCCGCACTGATTTGCCCGGACAATCGCTGTATCTCAGCCTGCCCTTTTACTGTCTTCGCGGAAACGCAGGTCGTCCAGTCATCCAGCTTCATCTTATCGTCACGGATACGACCGTTGAGGGCGCCAACCGCAGACGAGGCGCTTGCGCTGGCAGCCGCGCCGCCCATGCTTCCGATGGAATTAACCATAACGTGATGCGAAACGTCTGGCACCGAAGATGGGCAGTCTAAGTGCACGGCCGGCACTGCGCCGCGGAGGCTGGCAGAACTGCGCTACCGGTCACTCTAATTTCCGCAGGCAGAAGCAACGCGGGCCAATCGCATGTCGGCGCGATCTGAGCAGACGAACCTGCCGGGGACGTTCTTATGCACTTAAGCGTGGTCGTCGTTCGTTGATGCGACGGAGAGTGGCGCCGCGGCGCGCCGAAGATCGGTTCTGAAGTACGTCCGAAGCGCCAGCGCAAGACACAGCAACGCGCACACCCAGGGAAACGCGTCACCGGTGCGGGTGTAGAGGGTAGGCCCAGTTCCGAGCGGAACATCCGCTTGTATAGCCACCATACCTGGCGACGTGGTGGCCGCGCTTGCGAGCACCCGGCCTTGCGCATCGGAGATCGTCTCGAGCCCATTGAAGGCGGAACGCAGCAGCGCAAACCCGTTTTCTACGCCACGCATGATAGCCATACGCGCGTGGATCCATCCGTCGCGCCCGAAGTCGTTCGCCGGCACAATCATCAGGCGTACCCCGTGCTGCGCCGTTGTGCGTACGCTGCCTGCGAAGTCCATGTCCTTGCAGATCTGTGCGGCGTAGCCTGAAGCGAGCAGGCCCGGAGCGCGGCCTGGAACCTCTGTCTCGAACGGAGCCAGTAGGTGTCGCTTCGCGTAAGTCTCGACCGTGCCGTCAGGCGACAGTACGAATGCACGGTTCTGCATCGGTTCTGGCGTGACGATTCCGATGACCACCGTCACCGCGGAGGTTCTGGCTACGTCCGCCAACGGCGCCAGCGTGCTCTTTCGGTCAGCCTCCCGCATTAGTACGGCGCCTTCAGGAACTGCGACTATCTGCACGCCCTTAAGCCGCGAGATGTAGGCCGCATAGCTACGGGTCGTGATTACAGCGGACTGTCTGATATCGGGAATCTCGGCGTCTGCAAGTGCGGCGACTCGAACGCGCGGTCCCTCGGCCTCTGCGAGCCGCACGTAACCGAAGACGAGGGCGAATGCGCATACAACGACACCCGCACCGCCTGCGGTCCATTCGCGGCGCAGCAGCAACGCAATCGAACTGGCGCCAAGGCAGAGCAGAAAGGCGACGGCGTGGACACCGAACAGTGAGGCGAGCTGGATGGCCGCCGGAAACGACACTTGCGAATACCCGAGCGCCCCGAAGCTCCCGTGCGGCGATACCACCCCTATGAGGTATTCGAGGGTCGTCCAAAGCGCGGGGAAAGCCAGCAGCGCCGCTGCAGAGGAGCCTCGGCGCAGGGCCTCGCTGGAAAAAGCGACGGCGATAGCGAATGCCACGCACATCATCATCACCAGCGGCAAGATGATCCCAGGCGGGAGTTGCCCCCAGTAGCATTGGGCGAGGTAAAGCTGTCCCAATGCGAAGCCGACGAAGCTCGCAATCAGAATCTGCCAGCCAGGTGCATCGCCGTAAGCGAACCAGAGCAGCGGCACGGGGGCCAGCCACGCCAGCGGCCAGACGTCGGCGAGACCCTGCGAGAGGAAGAACATGAGCCCGCTGATGACTGCAGCCAGTGCCGCTCTCACGGTTTTCTCCGCGCAGGTTTGAGGGCGAACCCTCCCAGGCACCAGCCGAGCTGCGCCTTGTAGAGCGCCCTGAACTGCTTCTCGCTGGAGAAGCGATTGGCCCGGTACATTGAAACGAGCCCCTGAACCAGAGCCGAGAAGGCGAGCGCCACTTCGAGGCCTGATGCCCCGCCCAGTCGGCCCTCCGACTTGGCCTGTTCTATACGCAGCAAGGCCATGGTCACGACCGGGGAACGGCCCGCCGCAAAGTCATCGGGATACTGGCGCGCCTTGGGCGCCGGCAGGAAGAACGCCGCGTCGAACCGATGTGGTTCGTTGAGCGCAAAGTCGAGGAACTCCGCTCCCAGTTCCTCGAGCCATTCAATCGGATCTGTTGCCCGGATCGAGCCGGCGCGATGCTGCCACTCGGCAAGCCCATCTTCCATGAGCGAATTGAGCAGCGCGTCCTTGTCTGCGAAGTGCCTGTACAGCGCCATGGGGGAAAGTCTTGCGTGCTGCGCAACCTTGCGAATCGTGAGGCCGGGAAGTCCCTCGCGATCCAGAACAGCCTTCGCGGCGACGAGAATCGTGTCTTTAGTCATGCGTACAGTGTACACAATAAAGTGTACATTGTACACAAACGCCTGCGCCGCGAGTTTGGCGACCGCGAATCGTGCTGCCTGGGCTAGACGGGCGGCTGTTGCAGCGACGCGAGGAATCGGTCAATACGATCCAGGGACTCCGGCTCGTCCAGCAATGGCGTGTGCCCGCGTTGGGGAATGATCGCCGTCTCCAGGTCGGGCTTCTCGCCCTGCATTCGTGCCAGGGTGCGCGGGCTAAGGAAGTCCGACAGCTCCCCACGCAGTACCAGCACCGGGATGTGCTTCAGCGCGCTCCACAGGGGCCACAAGTCGCGTGCGCCGCCCGCGGAGTTGCGCAGCACTTCGCCGATCATCGGGTCGGCGTCCGGCTCGAGCATGCCGACGCTGTTAACGCGGTAACTGCGCCGCGCGAGAACTTCCCACTTGGCCTCTGGAAGGTCTGGCCAGGTGGTACCAAGGATCTGTCGCAGCTGCGCGCCGGCCTCTGCCCAGGTCGAGACGGTGGGACTGCGTCCCGCGTAGCGACGAATTCTCTCCAGCCCTGCCGGATCGAGCTCCGGCCCCACATCGTTCAGGACCATACGCAGGACACGCCCGGGTTGGGCAGCTCCGAGGTTCATCGCCATGAGCCCTCCCATGGAGGTGCCGACGACAGAAAACTTGTCAGCTCCCACACCCCTCAGGAGGACGTCCAGGTCGTGCAGATAGACCGACATCTTGTAATTGCCAGGGTCGGGGTCGCGCTGTGAAAAGCCGCGCCCGCGGACATCGGGAACGATCACCCGGTAGTGTTCGGCCAGGTGGGGTGCCAGATCCTCAAAGTCGCGTCCGTTGCGGGTGAGGCCGTGGAGGCAGAGCACCACTGGAGCGCCTGGGCTGCCGCTCGCATAGACGCGGCTGAAAAGCCTCCGTCCATCGTGACTCTCAAACCAGTATTCCGCGTCTTTCATACGGCCTCGTCATTGTGTGCCGGTCAGGATCTGCTCTGGTCGCGCTGTAACCTCGCACGCTGCCCCTCCAGAACTTCCCAGCGCGCGAATCTCTGCAGCAGCAGCTCTTCCAGGTCGGCGAGACGCCTGCGATCGGTCCGGAGGGACTCGGCGCCCTGACGGTGGTAGTCCGGCTGACTCATGCGTGCAGTCAGCTCTGTTTGCTCACGTTCCAGCGACTCGATTTCCGCAGGCAGAGCCGCCAGCTCCCGCTCTTCCTTGTAGCTCAGGCGTTCGCGGGCCCGGGGAGGCTTCTCGTCCGAAGGCCGGCTGCTCGCGGCCTCACGCGCAGGCGCTGCCGTCGCTGCCGTCGCTGCCGTACACTGGCGAAGGAAGTCGCTGTATCCGCCGACGTACTCACGCCAGGCTCCATTGCCCTCCGCGGCGAGTGTCTGCGTTACGACATTGTCAAGAAAGCGGCGGTCATGGCTGACGAGCAGCAACGTCCCCTTGTAGTCCTGCAGGCGCTCCTCGAGCAGCTCTAGTGACTGGATGTCGAGGTCGTTGGTGGGTTCGTCCAGTACCAGAAGATTCGCCGGCTGCGCGAATAGGCGCGCCAGTAGCAGGCGGTTGCGCTCGCCCCCGGACAGCATCCGTACCGGCGACTGTGCACGGTGACCGGGAAACAGGAACTCCTCGAGGTAGCTGACGATGTGCTTGCGCTCGCTACCGATCTGCACCCAGTCTGACCCCGGGCTGATGGCCTCAGCCAGGGTCCCGTCGATGTCGAGGCGGCTGCGCAGCTGGTCGAAGTACGCGATGTTCAGGCGGGTACCGAGGCGCACGGTGCCGGCGTCGGGCTCAAGTTCCCCGAGGATCAGGCGAATGAGGGTCGACTTCCCTGCGCCGTTTGGGCCGATGAGGCCCACGCGATCACCTCGCATGATGCGCATCGAGACGTTCTCGATGAGCGGTGTGCTGCCGAAGCGCTTGCTCACCCCTTCGAACTCGCTCACCAGATTGCCGGAGCGCTCGCCGGCATCGAGGGAAAGGCGAATGTTACCGATGCGGTCACGCCGCGCGGCGCGCTCGACGCGCAGCTGCTCCAGGCGCCTCACGCGGCCTTCATTGCGGGTGCGGCGCGCCTCGACGCCCTTGCGGATCCAGACCTCCTCCTGTTGCCAGAATTTCTCGAAGCGCCGCCGCGCGGTATCTTCGGCCGCAAGTTCATCGCCTTTGCGCTGCTCGTAGGCGGAAAAGTTGCCCGGGTAGCTGCGCAGCACCCCGCGGTCAAGTTCGATGATGCGAGTGGTGACCCGATCGAGGAACGCGCGGTCGTGGGTGATGACGATGGCCGCGGGCACCTTGTGAAGGAGGTCCTCCAGGCGTTCGATACCCTCGATGTCGAGGTGGTTGGTGGGTTCATCCAGTAGCAGCAGGTCCGGCTGCAATGCCAATGCCAGTGCGAGTGCGGCTCGCTTGCGCTCTCCGCCTGAACAACCCGCGGGTTCCTTGAGGCCGGTGAGCCCGAAGCGATGCAGGAACTCCTCGAGGCGGGACTCCAGGCGCCAGTGCTCGCGGTCATCGGCCGCGGAGCCGTTGTTCCCGGTCAGATGTCCACCGGCGCGAAGCAGCAGGCTTTCCAGCAGAGTATCGGCCGCGGGAAGTTCGGGTTCCTGCTCGACAAGGCCCAGACGCAAGCCGTCACGGCGTTGGACCTGCCCGGCATCGAGCAAGATCCTGCCGGCCAGGACGTTAAGAAGGGTCGACTTGCCGGTGCCGTTGCGGCCGATCAGCCCCAGACGCTCTCCGGCGTCTATGGAGAACTGCGCCTGTTCAAGGAGCGGCCGTTCGCCGAAAGCGATATGAGCGTCGAGGAGGGTCATCAGCGACATACGCGCATTGTCCGGGTTCGACGTCCGCTGGCAAAGCGCTTAGCGAAGTCTCGGGCAACGCCGCGCTGGGGCGGTAAGATGACGCCTTCGCCCGCAGCCACTTTCGGAGCAAGCGCCGTGCCGTTCAAATACTCACTTCGTGTCACATGTCTGCTGACGCTGGTCGGCGCCGCCTTCAGCGCCACGGCTGCGGATGTGCAGGACCCGCTCGCCGCTGCGATCGCAAGTCCTTCGCGCACCGCGAAATTCACGGCGCGCGACCAGTATCGCCATCCGCTGGAGACGCTGCAGTTCTTTGGCCTGCGGCCAAACCAGACCGTGGTCGAGATCTGGCCTGGCCGCGGCTGGTACATGGAGATCCTGGCGCCGTACCTTGCCGAGAAGGGCAAGTACTACGCCGCCATTGAGGCTCCCGACGTCCCCGGCGCCTCGAAGGAGACCAAGGAGAACGCGGCGGCGCTGCGCCAGCGGATCGCCGATGACCCGGCTCATTTCGGCAAGGTGCTCGTCACGCGGTTGCACCCGCCGCAACTCACCGAGATCTGCCCGCCGGGGACCGCCGACCTGGTCCTGACCTTCCGCAATGTGCACAACTGGCTGGAGACCGGGGATCAGCAGGCGCAGTTCAACGCTTTCTTCAAGGCCCTCAAGCCAGGCGGCGTACTTGGCGTGGTGGAGCATCGCGCCAAGCCGGGCACGAATCTCGAGCAGATGCGCAAGTCCGGCTACATGGATGAGGACTACATCAAGAAGCTCGCGGCAACCGCGGGCTTTCGCTTCGACGCGGCATCCCCGGTCAACAATAACCCAAAGGATACTAAGGACTACCCGGAGGGCGTTTGGACGCTGCCCCCGACGCTCACCCTGGGTGAGAAGGATCGCGACAAGTACCTGGCGATCGGCGAGTCAGACCGGATGACGCTGCGGTTCGTGAAGCCCGCCGGGTAAGCTGAAAGTCGCGACTCGCACTGACAGATCCCGCTGGCGGGTTAGGCCTTTACCTGCGCCAGGTCGTTTGCACCGGGCGCTGCATGGGACGCCAGGCAACCGATATGGTGCCGGCCCCTGAGCAGGTACCACAGCAGGCCGGTTCCCAGGATCACGCCCGTGTACGCGAAAGCCCCCCAGGTGTTGTACCAGGGCGTGCCATAGATCGCCTCGCGTGGCCAGGCCAGGTTCAGTGCCATCCCGGCGCCCCACAGTACGGCGACGATGTTGACGAGGAGTCCCCACCTGCCCATGGTGAAGTAGCCGCCCGCCTCAAGATCCGGTGGCGGCCACTCCCCGCGCAGGCGCTTCATCAGCATCGGCCCGGTCACCATGAGGTACGCCATGTAGATCATGATGACCGCGATAGACGTGAGCACGGTGAAGATCTTGGGCTGGCCGATGTTGATGGCCAGGATCAGCGCGGAAATCACGCCGATCACGACCGCAGGGATGATCGGAGTCTGGGTCTCCGGGTTCACCCGGGCGAGCCGCTCGCCGAAGGGGAGTGCGTTGTCGCGTGCCATCGCAAAGGTCAGGCGGATGGCGGCCGTGTGGACGGCCAGCGAGCACACGGTCACCGCGATCACGATGCATATCAGGAAGAGCTTCCCCAACGGCCCCCACATCACCTGCTCGACGATGTACTGCAGGCCGCCGCTGCTGCTGGCGATCTGCGGGTCCTTGAGATTGGGCGCCGCCAGGATGGCGAACACGAGGATTGCACCTCCGATTACGAAAGAGGCGAGGATGGCCCGCATGATCGCCATCGGGGCAGTGCGACGCGGCTCGACCGTTTCCTCGCCGAGCGAACTCGCGGTATCGAAACCGTACATGACGTATCCGGAGGCCAGCGATGCCACCAGGAATGCGCCCAGGAATCCGCCGCTGGTGCCGGCGCCGTAGCCGTTGGTGGAAAAGAACACCTGGGGGCCGCGCGTCGCGTGAAATGCGAGGATTACCGCAATGAGGCACGCCGCGATCAGCTCGATGAATACGCCAGCGCTGTTGATCAGCGTCATGAGCCGCACTCCGAGCGCGTTGACAATCGTCGTGAAGGCGATGAGCACCGTGCCCAGGATCACCGCGTTGGTGGCAGAATCGTAGGGTCCGTTACCGTCGCCCACGATCTGGAAGCCGCTCCATAACCGCGGCAGATTTAGCTGCAAGGCGAGCACGACCGCAGATAGCGTGACGATTGACGCGGTTAGCATCAGCCAGCCCGCAGACCAGCCTACTACACGGCTGCCCAGCTGCTTCGACCAGTTATAGACCGAGCCTGCCACCGGATACTTCGCGGCCAGCTCCATGAAGCACAGGGCCACCGCGAGCTGGCCGACGAGGACCATCGGCCACGACCACAGGTAGGCGGGTCCGGCCGTTCCGAAACCGAAGTAGAACAGCTGAAAGGTGCCGGTGAGGATAGAGATGTAGCTGACGCCGGCGGCGAAGCTGCCGAACTTGCCGATGCCCCGGTCGAGCGACTCCCGGTAGCCGAAGTGTTCCATGCCGCTGTCGGTGCGAGCGGCGTCCGCGTTCTTGACCATTTAATGCCCCTGCAAGTCGGATTCCATGGCCTGCACGCTGCGGCCGCAGCAAGCAGACCCCTGGACATCGACAGATCGTTCTAGTGACCCGATTGTGCCAGAAGTTGACGCTCGCCATTTAACACGGGGGGCCTTCCGCCGCAGACCCCGCGGCACTCGTCGCGGTGCCTTGTGTCCTTACTTTGGGAGCCGCCGGGCCGAGTCCCGCGGAGGTCACGAGATCGCGGGTGTTGATGAAGGGGCTCTTCTGGCTGCGCGGTACGGCACTGCGCCGCAACTTGCGCCATAGGTCGAAGAGAGCGAGCGTCCCGGTAAGCGTGCCCAGCACCCCGAAGTATGCTCTGGCACCGAAGGCACCCATGAGGCTGCCGGTGATCAGTGGCCCCAGGGCTGCTGCGGTTCCATTGATCATCAGCAGCGCGCTGCTCGCCGCGACCATCTGCGAGGGCTCGAGCTTGTCGTTCACGTGAGAGACCGAAAGCGAGTAGAGCGTGAGCGCGGAGCCGGAGAACAGGGCGGCGAGTGCCAGGAAGACCAGCCACTGCAGCGGCCCGAACAGCTCAATCACCGCTGCAACGATGGTGGCGACCAGACACATGCTCGCGATCACCGTGCGCCGGTCGAGGCGATCGGAGAGCCGCCCGACCGGGTACTGGGTCAGCACCGCTGCGAGGATGCTGATCGCCATGAACGCGGCCACGCCGCGCGTCCCGAAGCCAGACAGCCGCGCATACACCGGGCCCATCGAGAAAATGATGGAGGAGATCATCCCGGAGAAAGCCACCGCCACGACTCCGAGTGGGGAGTTGCGGTAGAGATCGCGGAAGCGCACCCGCTGCGGCGTTGCCGGGCCACTGACCTCCTGAGCCGAGGCGACGATGGGCACCATCGCGGCCGAGATGAGGGCCGAGACCAGCATGAAAGGTTCGCTCGACTGCGGAGGAGACAGCACCAGCAGGAATTGCGCTCCGCCCAGTCCCACATACAGCACCAGCATGTAGATCGCGAGCATCTGGCCGCGGTTAGTCCTCGAGGCGCGGTGATTCAGCCAGCTCTCGGCTACCACGTAGATGCCCGCGAAGCAGACACCCGAGATGAAGCGCATCAGCGCCCATGGGATCGGATGGACCCAGGAGGCATGCACCAGGGGTGCGACAGAGGCGAGCGCTGCGAGGGTCGCGAACACGCGCACAGGGCCGACCCGCCTCATCAGCTGCGGCGCCAGACGCGTGCCGACGAGGTAACCCACGTAGTAGCACGACATGATGATGCCGGTGAGGGCGGTGGGAAACGCTTCGCTGGTGGCGCGAACGCCCAGCAGCGTGCTCTGCAGGCCGGCGCCCAGCATGAGGACGCCCATGCCAAGCAGCAACGGCCAGATTGCGTAAATCGGATTCACGGAGGGAGGGTTCTTGCGGTTTCTTGCCGGCGGGGGACCGACATCATATACGTTGCGCCATCGTCGAAACCCCGGGGACCAGCGGCGGGCGCCATTTCCCGTACGGCGCCGCATGGCGGCCCGGAATCCTACGGCCCTGCGCCGACCGTGCCCCCGTCAATGGCACACCCTTCACCCTTCCCGCGCGAGGGGATCACGGTCCGAGCCTTGGTGCTCAAGTGTCATGCGATCAATCACTGCGCCAGAGGCACCGGTATCGCCATCGCCTCGTTGCCGCAACTCTGACACCCGACAACCCGATACCTTATATCGCCGCGCGGGCCGACCCCTGGCGCTGCGCACCTCGATCCACAGCTCACGCCGCACGCGGCGGCCCGACGTTCGCAGCGCGGTCGCGCTTTTGCTCGTCCACTCGAGGAATTGCCGATCATGCGTGACGCCTCTCTCGAGGGTGATCTGCTGCACACCTGTGCGCGAGGCGTTGGTGTTCCTCGCTTCCCTGCGGGGCTGCGCGGGCGCCACGCTGCGCTTCAAGGGAGTGACTTTGCTGAACCCCGCGACCGGGGTGCGCGAGGTCGCCCAGAGGAGCCGAAACTTGAAGTTCTTGTACGGATCGACGCGTTGCGCGCTCACTTTGAAGACAGTCATCTCGGCGTCCCTTCACGAAGTGGGCCGCATACGCGGGGCCGGAGCTGGCAGTCCCGCTGGCTCTTTCGCGGGCTGGGTGCGCGCAGATACGGCTGCGCTTCGAATCGTCGAGGTCATCCCGGTAACCGTGCCTTGTGGCAATCCGGAGGCTTACAGGCATAAGATTACACTTAGTAACATTCGTGCAAGTCGCGCCGCTCCGGAAACCGGACAGAAACAAGAGAACAACATGCCCAGACACAGCCGCATCGCCCGACTCACATTCGCAGCATCTCTTGGGATCTTCGCGCTCGCCCTGCAGGCCGCGCACGCGGACGTCACCGTGCAGGAGCAAACCACATTCGACCTGAGTTTCATTAAGGCGCATGGCAATGTCACCGAGCTGATCAGCACCGACAAGCAGCGCCGCGACACCGAGCTGCACTGCGAGGGGCTCATGTCGCTGGTATGCCGCAATGCCCAGGACGGGGAGATCATCCGCCTGGACAAGGACGTGACGTGGACGCTGGACCCGAAGAAAAAGGAGTATCGCGAGAATCATTTCCCAACCGTCGCGGAACGCCAGGCCGCCGAGGAGAAACTGCGGGCTGGGCTGGAGAAGCTCAAGCAGTGTCCGGCCGCGCAACAGCCCGCGAGCGCTGCCCCGGACACCTCGAAGTGCCAGATGTCTGCACCCAAGATCGAGGCGCACACCACTGACAAGCATGCGACCTTCGTCGGCCACGACGCGCGGCTCAGCGAGCTGTCGCTGACGCAGAGCTGCCACAACGCGGACACCGGCGACACGTGTGATTTCCTGGTCACCATGGATTCGTGGCTCACCCAGGATGAGATAGCGGGTGCGGCAGATCGCAAGGCCTTCGCGGAAGCGTATGCGAAGAAACTGGGGCTGACGGATGTGAACTCGCAGATGGGGCAGGAACTGCGGCAGTTTCTCGCGCCCTACCGGGACAGCCTGAAGGATCTTTCCGCGAAGGCAGCTGACTTCAAAGGATATCCCCTGAAGACCTCGTTCCGCATCGCCTTCGGCGGCGCGCAGTGCGCGGCGGCCAAGAACGCGGCGGGTTCGGGAAACGGCGGCAGCCCTCTGACGGATGCGGGCTCCGCGGCCGGCGATGCCGCGTCCAGTTCAGCCGCCGGCGCTGCAGGATCCGCTGCCGGTCAGGCTGCGGGCAACGCCGCAGGCAATGGAGTCGCCGGTGGCATTCTCGGCTCGGCTGCCAGCGCGTTCGGCAGCAAGCTAGCCAGCGGCCTGTTTGCCAAGAAGTCTGCTGCCCCGCCGCCGGCCGCACCGGCGACCGATACCCCGCCCAACATGGTGCAGTTGGCCCAAGTCTCGACGGAAACCACCTCGATCAGCGCCACTCCGATACCGGCCGAGCAGTTTGAAATTCCTGCTGGCTGGAAACTCGTGACCCCGAAGGCCCGGGGCGAATCCAAGGAGTTCAGCTGCCCGGCTGCAGGGACCTGAACGCAGCGGCGCAGCGTTCCTGGTCGGAAGCCACCCGGGCGCGCGGCTGACTCGCGATTCCGCCGTTCTGCGTCACGGGCCTGATGCTGGAGGACGTCTTCCTGCCGGCTCGCTCGCGAGCACGGATTTGCGGCATTCGCGCAACGTGGGTCGGTCCGGTAACGGCTGCGACTGCAAAGACCCTGCCAGTTCGCGTAGCATCGGAACGGGCTGAACGAGGCGGGGAATGGTTGCCCTAACCATAAATGGCACGGCGCAGAACGTCGACGCGGACGCCGACACTCCTTTGTTGTGGGTGCTTCGCGACCACTTGGCCTTGACCGGGACCAAGTTCGGGTGCGGGCGTGCGCTCTGCGGCGCCTGCACGGTGCACGTTGAAGGTGCGCCGGTGCGCTCCTGTCTGCTGCCACTGAGCGCGGTCGAAGGCAAGCGCGTTACGACCATCGAGGGGCTATCAAAGGATCGTAGCCACGCCGTGCAGCGCGCCTGGGTGGAGCTGGACGTGCCGCAGTGTGGCTACTGCCAATCTGGACAGATCATGTCGGCGGCGGCGCTGCTGCGGACCAATCCCTCTCCCAGCGATGCGGATATTGACGCTGCGCTGGCCGGCAACATCTGCCGCTGCGGGACGTATCCGCGCATACGCAAGGCCATCCACCGCGCCGCTGAGTTCCTGCGGGAAGACAAGACTTCATGAGCCGGACGCCGGAAGGCACTCCGCGTGCAGCCGACCCCGGTCGCCGGATATTCCTGCAGCGCAGCGCCTACCTCGGTGGCGGACTGGTCGTTGCGATGGTGCTCCCGGCGCTGCGCAGTGGCCCGCGCGCCGCCGCGGCCTCGGGCGGGCAGCTGAATGCGTGGCTGAGGATCGGGGCAGATGATTCCATCACGATTCTCGTCGATCGTTCCGAGATGGGGCAGGGTGTCTACACTGCGCTGCCCATGCTCATCGCCGAGGAACTCGAGGTCGATCTGCCGCGCATCCGCATTGTTGCGGCGCCGGTCGGCGAGGCCTACGTGAACGTCCTGAACGGCGGGCAGGTCACCGGCACCAGCAACAGCGTGCCGGAGGCATGGGAAAAGCTACGCAAGGCCGGGGCGCAGGCGCGGCTGATGTTGGTGGCAGCCGCAGCGCAGCGATGGCGTGTCGAGCCTGTCCAGTGCCGCGCAGCCAACGGAGAAATACTCGGGCCGCAGGGCAGAAAAGCGCGCTATGGCGAGCTGGTCGACGCTGCCGCAAAGCTCCCGGTGCCGAAGGATGTGGCGCTCAAAGACTCCAAGGATTTCCGGCTCATCGGCAAGCCCGTGGCGCGGCTGGACACGGCTGCCAAGGTGGACGGCAGCGCCGAGTTCGGCCTCGACGTGCGGCTGCCGGGAATGCTTTACGCCGCCATCGCACTGTCCCCGGCATTGGGAGGCAAGGCCGCGTCCGTTGATTCCTCGGCAGCGCTGGCGCTGCCGGGCGTGCGCCGCGTGGTGCCAACGGCCAGTGGGATCGTGGTGGTCGCAGATCATTTCTGGCAGGCGAAGAAGGCCCGTGACGCTTTGAGGATTACGTGGGACCCCGGCGCCAACAGCAAGCTGGATAACGCTGCGATCTGGTCACTGCTCGACAAGGCCGGTTCCGGCCCCGGGGTGTCCGCGATGAAGAGCGACGATGTCGCGGCGGCACTCAAGGGGGGCAATGTTCCTGATGCGCTGAAGAAGGCGGCCAAGACCTTCACGGCCGTCTACGAGCTGCCACTGCTGGCACACGCCACCATGGAGCCGATGAACTGCACGGCCGATGTCCACGCCGGCCAGTGCGACGTCTACGTGGGCACGCAGGTTCAGCAGATGACCCAGGCCGCGGCAGCCGAGGCGGCGGGCCTGAAGCCCGAGCGCGTCAACGTGCACACCACGTTACTGGGAGGGGGCTTTGGACGGCGCCTGGAGGTGGACTTCGTGCCGGCAGCCGTAGAGGCGTCCAAGGCAGTCGGCGTGCCCGTGAAGCTGATCTGGACGCGCGAGGACGACATGACCCATGACGCCTACCGCCCTCCGGCACGCGAGGAAGTGGCCGCCGGCCTGGACGCCAACGGCAAGCTGATCGCCTGGTCGCTGCATGTCACCAGTCCCTCGATCACGGCACGCTTCGACCCGACGAACAAGGATCCCTTCGACTCGGTGATCGAGTACGTCCAGAACTTTCCCTATGCGGTGCCCAACTTCGACCTGCGGTATACGCGTCAGGAGATCGGCATCGATGTGGGGTACCTGCGCTCGGTCAGCCATGCACCCAACTGCTTTGCGGTCGAGAGCTCCATCGACGAGCTGGCGGCAGTAGCGGGCAAGGACCCGCTCGCTTTCCGGCTCGAGCTGCTCGCGGGCAAGCCGCGCGACACGCAGGTGCTCAAGGTGCTCGCCGAGCGTTGCGGCTGGGGGCGCGCGCCTGCGGGCCGCCACCAGGGGGTCGCCTTCATGGCCGCCTACGGTGGCTTTCACGCGCAGGTGGCAGAGGTATCCATCGAGAGCGGCCGTCTGAGGATTCACAAGATCACCTGTGTGATCGACTGCGGACAGACCGTCAATCCGAGGATCGTCGAATCCCAGGTAGAGAGCGGGATCGTCTACGGACTATCGGCAGCCTTGTGGGGCGAGATCACGCTGGAGGGCGGCCGCGTCAAGCAGAGTAACTTCAACGACTACCGGGTGCTGCGCCTGCACGAGATGCCCGAACTCGACGTGCACATCATTCCGAGCACTGCGGTCCCGGGTGGGTTGGGCGAGACCGCCGTGCCACCCGTTGCGCCTGCGATCTGCAACGCCATCTTCGCGGCGACTGGCAGGCGCCTCAGGTCCCTGCCGCTGAGCGCGCACAAACTCGCCTGAAGCGCATCGAGGGCATCGCGCCCAGGATCTGGCACAGGCATCATGGCCGCCATGGGTTTCGGCCGCGAGCTATCGGTCTGCAGCAAAAACTAGAGGTCCGTGCATGCGCTCCATCCTGCTGCCATTGGCGATCTCGCTGAGTTTCTCGCCCCTGGCCTGGGCTCAGGAGCCGCCTGCTGCTGTGGGGCCGCTGCCTGCCGATATCATCGTGCGGGCCCGGGCGCTCATCGATGGCACGCACGGTGAGGCACTGCGCAATGCCGAAATAGTGATCCGCGGCAATCGCATACTCGAAGTGCGCACTGCCGGTACCAGCGCACCGCCGCCCGGCGCGCAGGTGATCGACCTCGGTGACGCTACCGTGTTGCCGGGGCTCATCGACTGCCACACGCACATCTTCCTGCAGGGTGAGGACCCCGCGGCGGGCGGCTACGACGTGCAGCTCCTGAAATACCCGGCTTCCTACCGGGCCGCACGGGCAGTAGTCGCCGCACGCCGTGCACTGGAGCAGGGCTTCACGACCATTCGCGACCTCGAGACCGAGGGTGCGGGCTACGGCGACGTTGGCATCAAGCAGGCGATAAACGACGGCTACATCCCCGGGCCGCGCATGTTCGTGGTCACGCGTGCCATCTCCACGACGGGCGGCTACAACCTCGAAGGCTACGCCCCCGAGATCGAGGTGCCCAAGGGCGCGCAACTGATCGACGGACCGGTTGAGGCACGCAAGGCCGCACGCGAGCAGCTGGACCACGGCGCCGACTGGATCAAGGTGTACATGACGCACCGTTCCTGGCTCGACGAGCAGGGCGCTCTGGTGTCGCAGCCCACCCTCACGGTCGAGGAGCTGAAGGCGATCGTCGATGAGGCCCATGGCTGGCGCCGCAAGGTGGCCTGCCACGCCTACAGTGGCATTGGCCTGCAGCGCGCGCTGGACGGGGGCTGCGACTCGATCGAGCATGGCCTGGAGATCACCGATGCGCAGATCGCGCAGATGCTGAAGCAGGGCACCTGGCTGGTGCCTACCCTCGCGGTCTACTACTACGACCCGGATCCGCCTGACACCGCGAGCGGCAAGCGCGACCGCAAGCGTGTCGAAGTGCACGTGGTGTCGTTCCGCAAAGCGTTGCACGCTGGCGTCAAGATTGCTTTCGGTACCGACGTCGGCGGCTTTCCGTGGACCGATCCGATCGCCCAGGAATTCGTGCGCGAGGTCGAGCTCGGCATGACGCCCATGCAGGCAATCCAGTCGGCGACCTCACGGGCGGCCGAGCTCCTCGGCAAGCGTGGCGAGCTCGGGATCGTGGCAGCGGGGGCACTGGCTGACCTCATAGCCGTGCCCGGGGACCCGCTGACGGACGTCGCGGCGCTGCAGAAGGTAAGCTTCGTGATGAAGGACGGCGTGGTGTTCAAGGGACAAGTGGGGGCGATGCCGTGAGTGACTCGAAGCTACAGTTCTCGGCCGAATCGCTGATGGCGGAGGCGCGCATCCGCTCCGGTGGCCTCGAGGATCTGGGGCCTGGTCCGTTCAAGGAACCCCTGGAGCTGTTCGTGTCGTCGCTGGAGACGGACGCGCGGCTCAACCCCGTGGGTCAGTACATCGCGCGGGAGCGCGCGCTGGCTCACATCGTCAACCGTCTGCAGTACGTCAATGACCGCAAGCTCTACCCGGCGATCGCGCGGCAGAGGATCGTCAAGCCGGTGTTCATCATTGGCCTGGTCCGCACCGGCACGACCATCCTGCACGATATCCTGGCGCAGGATCCGGCCAACCGCGCCCCCCTGACATGGGAGGTGACCTTTCCCTCGCCGCCCCCGGCCACCGCGAGCTTCCAGACCGATGCGCGCATCGCGCGCTGCGAAGCCGGGTTCCCGCCGCTCGACGAACGGCGCGAGAGATTCAAGGCGATGCACCCCATGGGGGCGCAGCTATCACAGGAGTGCGTGGTGATGATGGGGGACACGATGTGTACCCCGCTGTTCCACAACCAGTTCCGCGTCAATCGTTACCAGGACTGGGTGGACGGTGATGCGGACTGGGCACACGTGTACGATTTTCACCAGAAGCAGTTGCAGCATCTGCAGTCGAGCCACCCGGGCGAACGCTGGGTATTGAAGACCGGCGCGCACATGTGGGGCCTGGAACACCTGCTCGCCGCCTACCCGGATGCGCGCATCGTCTTCACCCATCGCGACCCGGTCAAGTCGCTCACCTCCTACGCGAGCCTCACGGCCCTGGTGCGCTCAATGGGCAGCGATCAGGTGGATCCTGCCGAGGTCGCCGAGGACTGGAATCCGCGCCTGCGTCGCGCCCTCGAGCACGCTATAGCCGTGCGCTCGGCCGGGAAGTATCCGCAGGCCCTGTTCTATGACATGCGTTTCTCGGAGTTCATCCGCGACCAGTTCGGCGTCGTGAAACAGATCTACGAGGCCTTTGACTTGCCGATGAGCGAGGCGGCGGCGGCACGCATGAAATGGTTCATCGCCGATAATCCGCAGGGCAAGCACGGGATCCACCGCTATTCACCCGAGGAGTACGGCATCCGGCCGGAGGTTGTGCGGCGTGAGTTCCGCCCCTATATAGAACGCTTCGACCTGCCGCCGGAGTAAGGCGCGCGGGCACCGACAGGGAGCACCCTTCGCATGACCACCTCAGTCAAAATCGACTTCGTGTCCGATGTCTCCTGCCCGTGGTGCGTGATTGGCCTCAAATCGCTCGAGACCGCGCTCACCCGCGTTGCCGGGGAGTTGAGGGCCGATATCCACTTCCAGCCCTTCGAGCTCAACCCGCAGATGGATGCGCAGGGGGAGGACGTGGCCGAGCACATCGCGCGTAAGTACGGCTCCAGCGCCGAACAGCTGGCGCGCAACCAAGAGATGATCCGGGCCCGTGGAGCGGAGCTGGGCTTCGAGTTCGCCCTCGGGCAGCGCAAGCGCATCTACAACACCTTCGATGCGCATCGGCTGTTGCACTGGGCGGAAGGCACAGGCAAGCAGGAAGCCCTGAAGAACGCGCTCTTCACGGCCTATTTCACCGAGGGACGCAATCCGAGCGACCCCGCGGTGCTCGAGAGCGTGGCGACCAAGGTCGGCCTCGATGCACAGCGCGTGCGTGAGATCCTCGCCTCCAACGAGTATGCAGACGAGGTGCGCGCCCGTGAGCGGTGGTATCTGGATCGGGGGATCCACGCCGTGCCGGCGGTGATCCTGAACGAGCGCTACCTCATTCAAGGTGGCCAGCCGGTCGAGGTGTTTGAGGCAGCCCTGCGCAAGGTGGCCGCCGAGGCGGGCACGCCCCACTCCCCCTGAGCCATGGATCTGGAGGCGCCGATTCCCTACACGGTGCGTGTCAGGGCCAATTCCCGCAAGCTGCGCATTCGCGTGACTCACGAGCACGGCGTGGTCGTGACCGTCCCGAAGGGCTTTGGCGCCTCGCGCATCGAGTCGCTGTTGCTGCGCGAGCGGGCGTGGATCCGTTCCGCACTCGAGCGCGTGGGCGCGCGACAAGCGCAACTGGCAGCGCAGGGTGGCTGGCGGCTGCCGTCGCAGATCGCACTGCCGGCCCTCGCCACCACGTGGACCGTCAGCGCCATGCTTTCTTCAAGTCCCACGGTCACGCTGCGCGAGCTACCCGCGCAGCAGCTGCTGGTGCGCGGCGCAATTGGCGATGAGGTCGCCTGCCGCAGGGCGCTGTCACGCTGGATGGTACGGCAGGCGCACCACCATCTCGTGCCGCAGCTGCACGCCCACAGCCTGCGCCTGGGCCTTCATTACCGGCGGGTATCAATCCGTCGCCAGCGGACCCGCTGGGCGAGCTGCTCCTCACGGGGCACGATCTCGCTGAGCGCTAACCTTTTGTTCCTCGAGCCCGCGTACGTGGACTACGTCCTGACACACGAGCTATGTCATCTTCGGGAGATGAACCATTCGCGGCGTTTCTGGCAGCTGGTGGCGCAGCACTATCCGGGCTACCGTGAGGTCGATGTCGGCCTGCGCCAGATGTCGAGTGCAATTCCGCGCTGGGCCGTGCCGGTCCCCTGAGCCCTCGCGTCCGCGCGCGGTCGACTCCACTCCTATTCGAGATCATGCGCGCCTGGCGGTCCCGGTCAGGGCCGCTGCGGCCGCGATGGAAGCGGTCAGCCGTGTCAGCTACTCTCGCTACCGATCCGCCGCAGCGGACTGCCTCGTGTAAACGCCCACCAAGGAGCCCCAACTGTGGCAAAGATCCCCTCAGGCGTAGGGCCAAAATATCCCCATGTCGTGGTGCTGTTCGGCGCCACGGGCGATCTGTCGGGCCGCAAGCTGCTGCCCGGGCTGTTTCATCTGTCGAGCGCGGGGTTCATCCCCGGCTGCCGCATCATCGGTGTTTCCCTCGATGAGATGACACCCGAGGCTTTTCGCCAGTTCGCCCGGGAGGCGCTCAACGAGTTCTCGAGCCGCAAGGTTCCCGAAGATGCCTGGAGCGCGTTCGCCGCCAATCTCGACTACTTGCCCCTCGCCCGGGGCACCGAGGCCCTCAAGGCCGCCGTAGCCAAGGCTGAACAAGCCTTCGGTGGCGCGGAGAGCCGCCGCCTGCACTACCTGAGCGTACCGCCAAGCGCGGCGCTGTCGGCAGTGCGCATGCTGGGAGAAGCGGGCCTGGTGGAGCGCTCGCGCATCGTGATGGAAAAGCCATTCGGCGTCGACCTGCCGAGCGCCGTATCCCTCAACGCGCACCTGCACGAGGTCTTCAAGGAGGAGCAGATCTTCCGCATCGACCATTTCCTCGGTAAGGAGCCAGCCCAGAACATCCTCGCATTCCGCTTTGCCAATGGACTGTTCGAACCGATCTGGAACCGCAATTTCATCGACCACGTGCAGATTGACGTGCCCGAGCAGCTCGACCTCGGCAAGCGGGTCGGATTCTACGAGTCCGTTGGCGCCTATCGAGACATGGTGGTTACCCATCTTTTCCAGATCCTAGCCTTCATGGCGATGGAGCCCCCGACCGCTCTTGAGCCGGTATCCATCAGTGAGGAAAAGAACAAGGTGTTCCGCAGCCTGTCGCCGATCGCGCCGACCGATGTCGTGAGGGGTCAGTTCATTGGTTACCGCGACGAGGAGGGCGTTGATCCTCAGTCTGATACTGAGACGTTCATCGCGCTCAAGTGCTCGATCGACAACTGGCGCTGGGCAGGCGTGCCGTTCTACCTGCGCACCGGCAAGCGCCTGGCCGAGGGTCAGCGCATCATTTCCATCGCGTTCCGGGAGCCGCCCCGCAGCATGTTTCCCGCGGACTCCGGTGTCGGGGCGCAGGGCCCCGACCACCTTACCTTCGATCTCGCAGACGCCTCAAAGATGTCACTGTCCTTCTACGGCAAGCGGCCCGGCCCGGGGATGCGCCTCGACAAACTCAGCCTGCAGTTTGCACTGCACGACACGAGCCACATCGGCGACGTGCTCGAAGCCTACGAGCGGCTTATTCTGGACGCGATGCGCGGCGACCATACGCTGTTCACCACGGCCGAGGGCATCGAGCGGCTGTGGGAAGTCTCCACACAACTACTGGGATCGCCGCAGCCGGTGCGCCCCTACGCGCCCGGCTCCTGGGGCCCGAATGCCATCCACCAGCTGATTGCACCGCATGCCTGGCGCCTGCCCTTCGAGCGCGCTTGGCGCGATCCGAACGTAGTCGGCGCCTGAGCCGGGGGTCTTGCGCCGTTTTGAGCGGCCCTAGGAAACCGGCGACACCTTCAGGTCCCAGATCTGGTCTGCGTACTCGCGGATGGTGCGGTCGCTGGAAAACTGGCCCGAGGCGGCCACGTTGCAGATGGCCTTGCTCGTCCAGACCTCGCGATCGGCGTAGCAGCGATCGAGCGCCCGGTGTGCGCGCGCATAGTCGCCGAGGTCGGCGAGGTGGCGGTAATGATCGCCGCCGTCGAGCAGCGCGTAGCGCACCGGATCGAAGGCTCCGCGCTCCTGTCCGGTGAAGAGGTCGGAGACCATCAGGTCCAGGGCTGCGCGCGTCTCCGGGTCGTTCGCGTAGTGCCAGTGGGGGTCGTACCAGCCCCCACTATCTGCGACCTGCTGTGCCGTGAGGCCGAAGAGGAAGAAGTTCTCCTCGCCCGCCGCCGCGGCCATCTCGATGGTGGCGCCATCACGGGTTCCGATGGTCAGTGCGCCATTCATCATGAACTTCATGTTGCCGGTGCCACTCGCCTCGTAGCCGGCCGTGGAAATCTGCTCCGACACGTCGCTCGCCGGGATGAGGCGCTCCGCGAGACTGACATTGTACTCGGGGAGGAACACGACCTTCAGGCGCCCCCGAGCCAAGGGATCGCCGTTGATGACGGTGGCGACGCGGTTGATAAGCCTGATGACGAGCTTGGCGAAGTGGTAGGCGGGCGCCGCCTTGCCGGCGAAGAAGAACGTGTGCGGGGTCATCTCGTACCTTGAGTCCTGTCGCAGCCTGTTGTAGAGAACCAGGACATGCAGGATATTCAGCAGCTGGCGCTTGTATTCGTGGATGCGCTTGATCTGGCTGTCGAAGATCGAGTCCGGATCGACCACTTCGTCGTAGGTCGCGCGCAACCAGGCGGCGAAGGCCAGTTTCGCCTCGCGCTTGGCCTTGCGGAACTGCTCGCGGAAAGAGCCGTCCTGCGCCCGCGACAGGAGCGCGCGCAGCTGGTCTAGGTCGGTGACCCAGGCGTCGCCGATGCTCGCGGTGATGAGTGCCGACAGCGAGGGATTGGCCTGCTGCAGCCAGCGTCGTGGGGTCACGCCGTTGGTCTTGTTGTTGAAGCGCTCGGGATACAGTTCGGCAAAGTCACGCAGAACGTGCGTGCGCAGCAGATCCGAGTGTATGGCTGCGACACCGTTGGTACTGTGCGAGCCCACCACTGCCAGGTGCGCCATTCGAACCCGCCGCGACGGGGTCTCCTCGATCAGACTCACGCGCGTCACGCGCGCGTCGTCCCCTGGATAGCGACGTCGGACGTCGTCCAGGAAGCGTCGGTTGATCTCGTAGATTATCTCCAGCTGCCTCGGGATGAGAGTCTCGAAGAGGCCAACCGGCCATTTCTCCAGCGCTTCGGGTAGCAGGGTATGGTTGGTGTAGGCGAGGGTGCGCAGGGTGATGTCCCAGGCCTGATCCCAGGGCAGGTGCGCCTGGTCCAGCAGGATGCGCATCAGTTCGGCCACGCACAGCGCCGGATGCGTGTCGTTCATCTGCACCGCCACCAGGTCCGGTAGCTTTGACCAGTTGACGTCGCGGCTCTTCAGCAGCCGGGCCATGATGTCCTGCAGGGAGCAGCTGACCAGGAAGTACTGCTGCACGAAGCGCAGCGTGCGCCCCGCTTCGGTCGAGTCATCCGGGTACAGCACCCGCGTCACTGACTCAGCGGCCACGTTGTTGATGACCGAGCCGGCAAAGTCCCCGAGCGAGAACTCGGCAAAATCAAAGGACTCTGGGGCGGTTGCGCTCCACAGCCGCAGTGTATTGACGCAATTGGCGCCGTACCCCACGACCGGGCGGTCATAGGCCATCCCGAGCAGACGGGCACGGCGGTTCGGCGTGAACTTGAGGGTTGAGCCGTGCAGCTCGACGGTCGCATTGAGCGGCACCGCATACACCTTGGTGGGTCGCGCGACTTCCCAGGGGTCGGGGTTGCGCAGCCAGTTATCCGGCTGCTCGGTCTGTGATCCGTTCTGGATCACCTGCCGGAAGATCCCGTACTCGTAACGCAGGCCGTAGCCGATGGCCGGGTACTGCAGGGTTGCCAGGGAGTCGATGAAGCAGGCAGCCAGCCGCCCGAGGCCTCCGTTTCCCAGGCCGGCGTCCGGCTCCTCTTCGATCAACGCATCGAGGTTCCATCCCTGATTCTCGAGCGCGCGGCGCACCAGGGGTTCCGCAGACAGGTTCATGATGTTGTTGCGTAGCGTGCGGCCCAGGAGGTACTCCATGGACATGTAGTGGATGCGCTTGGGAAGCGAGCGCTCACGGACGCGGCCGGTCTTGATCCAGCGATGTGCGATCAGGTCGCGGATGAACCGACTCGTGGCTTCGAACTCCTGCCGGGTGGTTGCCGCGGGCGGGTCGACGATGTGCTCGCACAGCAAGTAGCGTTCTGTCCACTGGTCGGCGTGGTCGGCAAGGCCCAGGCGCTCCAGGCGTCGCATCATCGCGGGGCTCACCGGATCAGGGGGCGCGGTTGGCGCGGATGTCGCCGGCGTGGGTACGCTCATTGAGAATCACCTCCGGCTGACTGTGATGCGCGCACTTCGATGTCCGGGCGATGGCCGTTGCCGTGGTTCGCCCGTGGTCCGATTCTAGCGTCATGCGCTGAAGCCCGACGCCGGCTTTTTCCGCGTACAACCCCTGCCGCAGGGTGGCGCAACAAATCTGTCATAGTCGCGGAGGACGATCTTCGCTTTTGCCTGCGCGGAGTTACCCCATGGCTGAGTTTTCCTCCCTCGACCGCGAAGAGATCATGCGCCGCATCAGTCGCGACCTCGCGGACGGCTATGACGAAGAACTGGAGATGGAACGCGAGGATCGCCACAACATGTCCGAGGGACATGGCGCCGCGGACGCCGAGGTGTCCAGCGAATACCGGCGCCAGTATTTCAGCCAGCTGTTCCGCCTGCAGTCTGAGCTGATCAAGCTGCAGGACTGGGTCGTGGCGACACGCCAGCGAGTGGTGATCCTGTTCGAGGGGCGTGACGCCGCCGGCAAGGGCAGCGTCATCAAGCGCATTGCACAGAGACTCAATCCGCGAGTATGTCGCGCGGTCGCGCTGCCGGCACCGAATGACCGGGAGCGCACGCAGTGGTACTTCCAGCGCTACGTGCCACACCTGCCCGCGGCCGGGGAGATCGTGCTGTTTGACCGCAGCTGGTACAACCGTGCAGGAGTTGAGCACGTCATGGGCTTCTGCACCGCCGAGGAGTACGAGGAGTTCTTCCGTTCGGTACCGGAGTTCGAGCGCATGCTGGTGCGATCCGGGATCCGGCTGCTCAAGTACTGGTTTTCCATCACGGATGAGGAACAGCATCTGCGGTTCCTGTCCCGAATCCACGATCCCATGAAGCAATGGAAGCTAAGCCCCATGGATCTGGAGTCCCGGCGTCGCTGGGAGAACTACACCAAGGCCAAGGAGGTCATGCTGCAGCGCTCGCACATTCCCGAGGCGCGCTGGTGGGTGGTCCAGGCCGTGGACAAGAAGCGCGCACGGCTCAATTGCATCGATCATCTCCTGAAGCAGTTTCCCTACACCGAGGTCCAGAAGCAGCCGATCGAGCTGCCCGAGCGTGAGCACCACGAACACTACTCACGCCAGGCAGTGCCGGCCGAGATGCTGGTGCCGGAGGTTTACTAGCAGGCGCAGCCGGTACGGGCAAAGGATTAGACTGCGCGCATGGACCAGGAAACCCTCGAGCAGATTCAGACGCGGATTGCCTTCCTCGAGCGCTCGAACACGGAGCTCGGCGAGGTCGTGTTCCAGCAGCAGAAGGAGATTCAGGCGCTGAACGCGCGGATCAGGGAAGTGCTGCAGCGGCTCGAGGCGGCGCAAAGTGCTCAGGAAGAGCGCAGCGCGGAAGACGAGCGTCCGCCGCATTATTGACTGCGTTCCCGCGGCGCTGCGCCGAAAGTTGCGTTTGGTATCGCGACGCCCTAAGGTCAGTCCGAATGCACCCGGGCTCACGGACCTGAATCGCGAGTCGCGCAGTAAAAGTGCACGCGGGCGACGAGCTCGAAAAAACCAAACCGAACTGAGGGGAACGGTCATGAAGGTAACATATTCCTGCATCCTGCTTTTGGCCTCGGCGCTGTGTGCCGCGGCGGCCGTCCAGGCCGGGGAACGCGATCAGGGCCTAGTGCTCGGCGATAGCGTCGCGTTTGCCTACATCGCCTCTGCTGGCCACGCATACGTGAATGCGGAGAATTTTGTCGGCTTCGCCAACGAGCTCGGAAGATGGCGCGGCGTTGATGTGGTCGATGCGGCCTGCCCGGGTGAGACGACCGGCAGCTTCCTGTCATCGACGGCTCCTGACAATGGCTGCCGCGCCTTTCGCTCGGCCTTCCCGCTGCACGTCAACTACACCGGCACGCAGCTGGAATTCGCCAAGCAGTTCCTCAAGAGAAACCGTGGCGTGCGCTTTGTCACGATCACGCTGGGCGCGAATGACGGCTTCCTGCTGGAGGACAGCTGTGCCACGCAGCCCAATCCGACCGCTTGCATCGAGGCCGGTGTGCCGGGCCTGCTGGCGCTGGTCGAAACCAACCTGGCCACGATCATTGCGGATCTGCGTGGTGCGGGATTTGGTGGCACGATCGTCGTCACCAACTATTACTCAACCGACTACTCTGATGCCTCCGGTACGGCGCTCACGGCGCTCCTGAACGGCGCGATCAGCGCCTCCGCACATGCCTACGGGGCGCGGGTTGCGGATCTGTTCACGGCATTCGAGAAGGTGGCTGCGAATCCAGCCTTCGGTGGCAAGACCTGCAACGCCGGGTTGCTGAATGCCCTGGCTTCCAACCAGCTGCTTTGCGACGTGCACCCGAGCCAGTCGGGGCAGAAGCTGATTGCGGAAACCATCGCGCGCAACCTGCCCTGGTATTAGAGGCTGCACTGAAAAAGACCGGTGGGTCGCCCGGCGACCCACCGGCTGAAGTTGCCGGCCTCTTGGCGCTGGCCGCAACCGCGTAGCGGCGTGCGCGCTTGCTGTAGACTCGCAACTCACCAAATCAGGAGCAAGCAAGCATGAATAGGCTGACCGTTGTCGCGATCTGCTGTGGCCTGGCAGTGGCGTTTTCCGGCTGCGCGAAGAAGGGGCCGATGGAGCACGCTGGCGCGAAGGTCGATGAAACCGTCCGCACCATCAAAAACGGTGGCGAGAAGACCACTGGAGACAAGATCAATGACGCAGCCCAGGATGCCAGCAAGGATGTCCAGAAGGCGGCCGACGACCTGAAGAAGTGAATTGCCCCGGGGGCCTCACGAGGCACGCGAGGCCCCCGCACCGCTGACGCGCGCAGGTCCTGCTAGAGCCAGCCCCAGGCCTTGAGCTTCATCTTCAGCATCAACAGCAGGTAGTGCCAGGCTGTGCCTATCTGCTCCCAGAACGTCGGCTTGTAGCGCGCGCGCTCGCGGATGTAGTGACGCAGCGCCGACAGGTCGTTGGCGGTCAGCTCCGGGAAGGGCGGCATGCCACGGCTCTGCAGACCGCCCTGCAGCACCGCCGCGAAGGCTTCCGCGTTCAGGGGTATCTGGGAGGCGCGCAGGTCCGGGGCGAAGCCTCCGGCAACGACGCCCGCGCCATGACAGATCAGGCAGCGCTCGTACAGGTTGCGCCCCTTTAGCGCCAGAGCCGCGTCAACCCTGAATGCCGGATCATCGACCGGCACCGGCTGCGAAGGGGGCGGCGAGGGTGGCAAGGTCGCGGTGCCGCCGAGCACGTAAGTCAGCAAGCGCCGCGGGTGGTCCCGGCCCACCCAGCCGTGCTGGGCGCTCAGGGAGCCCAGCAGCATCTGGCCGCCGGCCCAACCGGCGAGGATGGACACGTACTGGCGGCCGCCGACACTGAAAGTGATAGGGGGCGCCTGCGTACCAACCCCCATGTCGGCGCTCCACAGGACCGCCCCGGTGCGATCGTCGCGCGCCACAAACTTCCCGTCCGACTGGCCCTGGAACACGAGTCCCCCGTGCGTGCTCATCACGCCGCCGTTCGTGGCGCCCGGCAGCGCCACCTCCCAGGCCTTCTTCTGCGTGGCGGCGTCCCACGCCAGAAGCGAGCTGCTGCCAGCGCTCTTGGGGATGTCGTCGTGGAATGCGTTGATGCCCATCGGGCCATCGCGCGCCATGTCATACGTCTTCGCGTCTAGGCCTTTGTCGTTGTAGTAGCCGGCCATTTCGTGCGCGGGGATGTAGGTGAGTCCGGTATCCGGGCTGAACGACATGGGCTGCCAGTTGTGCAGGCCGCCGGATCCGGGCCACATCAACGCCTCGCCGTCCTCATAGCGCACGCCGCGGTTCTCGATCGGGCGTCCAGTGGCCATGTCGATGCCCTTGGCCCAGGTCACCTTGCCGAGCTTTTGCGCCGATATCAGCTTGCCGGTCTCCCGGTCGATCACATAAAAGAATCCGTTCTTTGGGGCGTGTAGCAGCACCTTGCGGGGTTTGCCGTCGATGGGGATGGTGGCCAGCACCAGATCCATGGTGGACGTGAAGTCCCAGCTCTCGCCCGGGGATGTCTGGTAGTGCCACAGGTACTCGCCGGTGTTGGCATCGAGCGCTACCACCGAGCACAGGAACAGGTTATCGCCGCCACCGGGACTGCGGATCTTGCGGTTCCAGGGGCCGCCGTTTCCGGTGCCGATATAGACGCGGTTGAACTCCGGGTCGTAAGTCATGGCGTTCCAGGCGGTGCCCCCTCCGCCGTACTTCCACCACTCCCCGGTCCAGGTCTTGGCAGCCATTTCCATGGCTTTGTTTTCGAAGCCCTTCGACGGGTCGCCGGGCACGATGTACCAGCGCCAGAGCAGCGCGCCGGTGGCTGCGTCGTAGGTGGTGACGTAGCCGCGCACGTGGCCGAAGTCGGCGCCGCCGTGACCGACGATGACCTTGCCGTCGAACACCCGCGGTGCGCCAGTGATGTAGCGGTTGTCTCCCGGCTCGGTGGTGAGCGTCTCCCACAGCAGCGTGCCCGTCTTGGCATCCAGTGCGAAGAGGCGCCCGTCCTGCACTCCGGCGATGACCTTGCCGTCCCAGAAGGCCAGACCGCGCACGCCCCACGCCATGCGCATCTTCTGCGCGTCGACCTTCGGGTCATAACTCCACAGCACCTTGCCGCTGACCGCGTCGATGGCGTAAATCACGCTGAAGCCGACGGCGATGTAGATCACCCCGTCCACTTCGACCGGTGCGCTGGACACGTTCCAGACGTCCGGCAGCTCCAGGGACCATGCCAGTCCGAGTTTCGGCACGGTCTGGCGGTTGATCTGGTCCAGCGGGCTGAAGCGCTGCTCGCTGAAGGTGCGCCCGTACTCGGGCCAGTCGGTCCCGCCCTTCTCATCGGCGAGCACCGCGTTGTCTATGCCGGCCAGTACCTGGGTCTGACCCAGGCAGGCGATCGCGATCGCGGCGAGTGAAGCCTGACGGAGGGTCCCTGCACGTAGCATTTCGAATCCTTTGCTCTCTGAACGCATCCCACGCTGTGCCAGGGCGGCACGTGGCTTGGGAGCACGACTTTAACCTGCGACACGCACCGCGTGCGTAACGGCTCAGCTCTAGTCGGTACGGACGAGGGAAGATCGGGCCGTGATGCGGGGGACTTTTCGTCGGCCGGTCTTGCTGGCGGCCGCGGAATGCCTCAGGGAGATTGACCCTGAGTGATCGGGTGGCCCGCCTCGCGCCAGGCCTTCATCCCGCCATCCAGCGCCACCGCGCCCTGGAAGCCCATCGTCCGCAGCGTCGCCGTCGCCAGGGTTGAAATGCGCCCGAATTCACAGCACACCAGGATGCGCGCCGTCGGATCTTTGAGCTCATCGTTGACCCGCAGCTCCAACTGCCCGCGCGGCAGGTGCATGGCGCCGGGGATGTGGCCGGCTTCGTAGGCATCGCGCTCGCGCACGTCCAGGACGGTCAACTGTCGCGGCTGGCCCTGAAGGCGGGCTTTCAGCTCATCCAGAGACATGAACGGTACGCCGGCGGCGGCGTCTGAGAGCATCTGGGCCACCGTCTTGCCGCCGCTCATGTTGGTTCGGAGCGCTTCGGTCACATGCGTCGGCATCGTAAGGTTCAAAGTCCGCATCATCTCGATGAAGGCGCCACGTTCGGACTTCTGCAGGCGCGGATTATCGGCCAGCTCCTGCCCGATGGTGGAGTGGGTCCGACCCTTGTACTCGTGCGCCGGAAACACCTTGAGGGCGGGGTCGAGCCGCAGCAGGGTCTCAAACAGGCTCTCGTATAAGGCCGCGGCATCGCCGGTCGGCAGATCGGTGCGTCCGGTTGCCCCGATCAGCAGCGTGTCACCCGTGAATATCCGGTCTTCCACCTGCAGGCACATCGAGTCGCGGGTGTGACCCGGGGTGTACAGCGAGTGCAGCCGCAGGCGCCCGACCACTAGGAGTTCCCCACCCTCCAGGTGCAGGTCGACAAAGGGAGCGGGGCTCGCGCGATGCATGACGACGGGCACGTCGAGCGTGCGCGCCAGTTGACGGGTCGCAGAGAAGTGGTCCGCGTGCGTATGCGTATCGATAAGGTAGTGAAACCGCAATCCGTCCCGGGCAGCCAGCGCAAGGTAGCGGTCGATCTGGCTCAGCTCCGGGTCGATCAGCGCGGCGGCGCAGGTCTGTTCGCAGCCGATCAGGTAGGAGCGGCAGCCACCGCTCGCAACGGTCTCGAAGATCATAGGACTGGCCCCCGCTGCACCCGGCCCCGGATGGTCACGCCCATGATGGCGCGTTTGTTGGTGAGGCTGGTGACGTTACGGCGCTGCTGTGCGCCCGAGACGAATATGCGGGAGCCCCGCACCCCTGTCTAGGGGTCGGGGTTCGCAGCCAGTTGCCGCGGCTCGACGCGGATGGTGCCCATCATGCCGCCGTCCTCATGCTCGAGCACATGGCAGTGGTAGAGAAAGGTTCCCACCGTGTTGGGGTCACGAAAATCCATGCGGACGCGAACGCTGGGGAACCTCCCCATCTGCGGGTCATAGAAGGGGACGTTTACCGTGTCGCGCAGGAACGGCTCCCTGACGGGAAGCCCGAACCAGTCGAGCAGCAGAAAGTGCACCTGATGAATGTGAAATGCGTGCAGCTCCGTAGTGCGGTTCTCGATCACCCAGTCCTCGATATCCCCCTGCCTGACCACGATGTCCGGCTCCGGCGACGCAGGGTCAAAGGGCTTCGGATCCTTGCCTTGCTCGGTGATGAAATAGGTGATGGGGCTCTGCGGATCCGCGGGGTCCGCGTGCAGCTCCGAGAAGTACAGCTTGCGGACCCGCACCGGCTGCAGATCCCCGAGCCAGGCTTCGGAGCGCTTCGGCGCGGGCCGCGGGTGAGCGTCGAGAACGGAGGATGGTTCCGGGGCATCGGCTGCCGCGAGAAGCGTCGCCAGGGTACGGTTCGGGTCGTTGTCGCCACTGGCCCCGGTGTCGACCGAGCGGGTGATCAGGGAAGCGGCGACGCCCGCAGGCGGAGCGGTCACGATGAACTCCGCGCGGCCGCCGGGGGGAATGCCGATGTGATCGACCCACTGCACGTGCGGTGCGTCTTCGCCGCTGGCGTTGATCGGTACGCCGTCGATGGCTACGATCCCGAGGCGCTGCGCCGTGTCGCCGAAGAGTACCGCCAGGTGCAGGTAGGTGATTGCTGAGGCGTTCAGCACGCGCCACAGCTGCCGTTCGCCGGGCCTGATTGCCAGCACGGCCGGCGGATAGTCCGGGTACGGTACCGGCACGAAGTTGAGCGACAGGTCCTTTGCCGGCTTGCCGTAGCCGGTGTGCGTATTGATCGCGTCCCCGTCGGCGTCCATCAGGATGTGCGGGGGCACAGGTTCGGTGGGGGATGGAGGGGCGTTGGGGTTGATGAGATTCTGATCGCGCACGACGAGTACCCGCTCGGGAAGGCCCGCTATCTCCGGTATCGCGCGCTCGAGGCCCTCCACCACCAGCGCCCCGGAAGCACCGGCCAGCACCGACCTCATGCTGAACCCGTGGATGTGCGGGTGATACCAGTAGAGCCCGGCCGGCTGGTTCAAGGGAATGCGGAGCCGGTACTCGAAGCTGGCCCCACTCGGGACCGAGGTCTTAATGACTTCGTCCTGATGGCACAGCGGGGGCACGGCGAGCCCGTGGAAATGCAGGTTGGTGGCCGTGGGTGTCATCGCACCGCTGCTGCAGATCCGCTGCGGTGAAGGCGCCGCCGAGCTTGGCTGCGATGCGGCCGCCGATTCGGGATCGTCCAGGTCGTTCCGCAGCTTCACGACCAGAAGGTCTCCGGGCCGTACCCGCAGAGTCGGCGACTGACTGCCGTCCGGCAGCAAATAGCAGTACCTCAGCTCCCCGTCCGCGCTGCGGTAGTTGCGGATCGCGAGATCGAGCCTGAGCACGCCGCCGCGACTGCGCAGGTCGCGCGGTTCGGGCACCGGACTGCCAGCGGCGGGGCGCGGGCAGGAGATGCCTTGCACAGGCTGAGGCCGTGCGGCGGCCGCGGTTGCCGCGGCACTGAGGAGCGGCAGAACCGCCGCAATCACCGCGGCAGATAGCCGGCGGCGAAGCGGTGCTGGAGTTGGCTGCGACTGCATCTGGCGGGCTACATCGTTCATCCATGCGTGCGTGGAGCGCGCGGCTGGCGATTAATGTTGCAGCTAGGTTACACGCGTATGACAGCCGCACCGAGGCGCACGCCCTCCCGTACCGGCGCGAGTGTCACAAATCCGATAAGGACCCTTTGTATCGTCGCGGGGCTCCAAAGGAGCAATGGCCATTCAAGGGAGAACACCGTGACGCGACACACTATCGCGGCGCTCGTATATGCGGCGCTGTCTGCTTCGTTAGCGACCCTGACCCACGCGGATGAGACTCGAGGACAGAACCCGACACTGACGCCAATTCGGCACGTGGTCGTGCTGTTCCAGGAAAACGTGTCCTTCGATCACTACTTCGGCACCTATCCGCATGCGCAGAACAACTCCGGCGAGACGCCGTTCTATGCGCAGCCCCTGACTCCGCGCGTCAATGGTCTCGGACCCGAACTCCTGCGCAACAATCCGAACAAGAATGCGGCGGGCACGGAACAGGCGAATCCCACGCGCCTGTCGCCAGCGCAGGCCTATACCTGCAGCCAGAACCACAACTACGGCCCTGAACAGCAGGCTGTCGATAGCGGGCTCATGGATGTATTCCCCCAGTTCACTGGCCGCACGACGAGCGAAGGCTGCGCGCCGGACGGCACTACGGTGCTTGGCTACTACGACGGCAACACTGTCACGGCGATGTGGAACTATGCGCAGAACTTCGCGCTGAACGATAACTACTTCGATGCGACGTTCGGTCCCTCGACCCCGGGAGCAATCAACCTCATCGCAGGCCAGACTTACGGCGGCGTGCTGTTCTTCGGCAGCGGCTCCAGCGGCTCTGCCTATCCGACCAGCTACGCTCCCGGTCAGACGGTCGTCACCGACATCGGCGACTTCGATCCGTACCTCGATGATTGTGGCGCCGATGCCGGCGGCACGGTGACTACGAGCGCCACGCTGCGCATGACGGGCAAGAACATTGGCGATCTGCTGAATGCGGCACACGTCACCTGGGGCTGGTTCCAGGGCGGCTTCCGGCCGACGACGCCGGCGGTACTGAACAGCGACGGCAGCACGGCGAAGCCTGCGGTCTGTGGTGCCACGCACCTCGGCCACCCGGGCGTGCCCAACCCCGTTGCGCCGCTGCTCACCGGTGCGGACATCCACACGCCAGTTGCGGACTACGTCGCGCACCACAATCCGTTCATGATGTACGCGAGCACGGCGAACCCGCATCACCTGCCGCCGTCCTCGGTGCGCGCGATCGGCTCCACCGACCAGGCCAACCACAACTACGACGCGAGTGACTTCTTCACGGCCCTGCGCACCGGCAACCTGCCGTCGGTCTCCTTCATCAAGGCGCCGGCTTACGAGAACGCCCATCCGGGTAACTCAGACCCGACCAGCGAGCAGAACTGGATCGTAAGCACGGTGAATCAGATCATGCAGTCCCAGTACTGGGCCGACACCGCGATCATCATCACGTACGACGACTCGGACGGCTGGTACGACCACGTGAACGGGCCGGTCGTCAGCCCCTCGAACGTTTCGGTCGATGGCCTGGCTGGGCCGGGTAACTGTGGCAAGCCGCTCCCGGGTGCCAATCCGGCACGCTGCGGACATGGTCCGCGGTTGCCGCTGCTGGTGCTCTCACCCTGGGCGCAACCGAACCATGTTGATCACACCCTCACTGACCAGGCCTCGGTCATCAACTTCATCGAGGCGAATTGGCGGCTGGGGAACATTGACGGACCCAATGCTGCACCCAACGGTCAGGGGTCGTTCGACCGGTATGCCGGCACGCTGATGCACATGTTCAGCTTTGAGACGCCGCCGTACCGTGAGACGGTGCTGCTCAACTGCAACGGCAGCTACCTGGAGCGCCACCAGCAGGCGCCCACCACCTGCCCTTGAGTCGCCAGTAAGCTCCGGGCCGCGACGCCTTCAGGCGTCGCGGCCCGGAATGCGGGCGCGGTTGCGGGTTACCCCAATCGCCATTTCTTCGGAAGCAGGATTTCGTCGATGGCGTGGATCACGCCGTTGGTGGCGACGAGATCGGCTTGCGCGATGCGGGCACCGTTAATGGATGTCTGCGTCCCCGACCCCACCATGGTCAGCGACGTGCCCTGCAGGGTCTCAACCTCTCCGGCGTGCAGGTCCTTCGCGTCGAAGTACCCCGGGATGATGTGGTAATTGATGATCGCGCCGAGCCGCGTGGCGTTCCTCAGCAACGCGGCCTGCGATTCCGCAGCCAGCTTCGCGAAGGCTGCGTCGGTGGGCGCAAAGAAAGTGAAGGGTCCCCTCGCGCCCAGGGCCTTCACCAGCCCGGAGGCTCTGATGGCGTCCGTCAGCCTCGCGAAGCTTCCTGCCGCCGCCACGGTCTCGACCACGTCGCGTGTCACGGGTGCGTACACTTTTCGCGTCATCTCGCCGGCAGATGCGCTATCCAGTTTCTCCATCATTCGAAGCTCCAGGTCACTTGTAGAATCGGCGCGCCGCGAGGCGCGCGCTTTGATGCTTGGCAGCCGGGACCGAGCCGGCTCCGGCTAGGCGGGCAATTGCGTGACGCGGACCGCGTCTCAAGGAACGCGCGCTCAGCTTGCCCCGGCTTGCCGAGCCGGCAACCGGGGATGGCTACGCTCGGGAAAGTACGCGCCGAGGGCTATTTCGCGGGTTCAGCCGCGCGCCGGGCGAGGCGCGCGCGCTGTTCGTCCCTCACTTCATCGAGGCTCAGGCGCGTGCCGACGGCGATCACGTCCAGGATCGGGTGCGATGCATCCGAGGGCAGGCGCAGCCCGTGGAGTTTTTCCCACATCCGGATGCGCACATCGGGGGGATTGCGGTCCGAGTGCTGAGCCTCCAGATCCTCGCGGCGCTGCTGTACCCGTTCAGCCTCCTGCAGCGCGATGCGCGCGCGATGCGACTGGATGAGCTCCGTCGCGCTGGGACGAGGTGCAGTTTCGGTGGCCATGAGCCATGAGGTCGCGTTCAGGGGCTTCTCCGTGAATGACGCTGCCGGTGGCAGCGTCGTCTACTTGGCGGTGAGTCGCATCATGCGACGCGACCGATAGAAAACCGCGATCAGTCTGCGCCTGCTGTCCGGACATTGGAAGGTAATTCTTTGGACTTGGCGGCGAACGGCGGTGAATGAGTGCCGCCGTCTCCAAAGCACGTCACTCATTTGGCGGTGCGGGCCCACGCGTGCAGCGATCGCATCGGAAGGCGCATCCTCCCGATCGTTCTCGCAGTCGCTTGGTCGGGGACGTGCCACTTGCGCTAATCTTGATCGCCAGCAGAGCGCGGATGACGAACCGGGCACCGGGAGCACTTGGAATTTCTTGCCGAACTCGCACTATTCCTGGGCGCGCGCTGGAAGGCATGGCTGCGCCCCATCCTCATTGTGCTGCTGATTGCCGGCGGTCTGCTGGTGTTCGCAGACCAGCTTCCCCGGCTGGTTTCCTCCCCGGCCGGGGACACGCTCGCGCCGGTTTCGCGCGACGACTACAGGCACGACGGCGCCTGGCTCAATAGATACTGAGCGATGAGCCGATGACCGCTGCGGTTCGGGTGAATCCAGTCGAGGGCGCCTCCCCGATTGAATACGAAGTATTGTCCGACCCGGATGGAATCCGGACCCAGTGAGTCCTGCCGGAAAGCAGGCGCGAGGTCGACACCCGTAACCGTCGTGGAAAGCGCCTCCAGAATCATCTTCTGCGGTTCGCCCTGCAGCAATTCCCCCGACCATTTAATGCCGTACTGCCTGTAACGCGCGGCCGCGTCGGTAGAGACCTGCATCTCGAACGGGAATATAGCCACACAGAGCCGTATCCCATCCCGGTCCAGCCGCGTCGCCAAGGCGTTGATGCGAGCGACGGTCTGCATGATGACGGCAGCGTTGCGTACCGGATGCAGTTCATACGATTCATCGCCGTGATAGCCGTAGCCGAGGCGCGCGGCCGCAGTCGTCAGCCGGGTGCGCAGGTAGTTGTAGAGATAGGAGCGGGTTCTTAGGCGATCGAGGTACGGGGCGGCAGCGCGCTTCATCCGATAGAGCACCGAGTGCCCCTCGGCCCGCGATCCCCGATCGGGCAGCAGGTCATTGAGGTCCATTGCGTATACGATCTTCTGCAGCCCGTAGCGCCTGGCCGCCTCGATGACCTTGTCCGCGGCCGCCGCGTCTGCGATCCCGTCCTCGCCCACGCCTCCGAAATTGCGGTAGTCCCGATCCGGACGGCTGCTGCTGATGATGTCTGTGAAGCGATAACCGAAGCCGGCGCCCACCCCGCTGGTGATCGAGTCACCCCAGAAACCAATGCGAGGCCGGGTGTCCTCGTCGAGCCAATCGCGATCCGGATAGCCGTGGGCGTTAAAGGGCATCTCCCCGAACGGGAACTCGATCAGACGCTTGGAAACGAAAGTGCCCGTGTAGTAATCGATGCGATAAGGGGTGGTAAAGCGCAGCACGACCTCGGCCACACCTGCCAGCAAGCACAGTACCAGCAGCCCCCACAGCACCAGAATGACGCCCTGGTGTCTGGCTATCAGCGCCCGCGCCCGGGCGCGGGCTGGGTCGGCGCCGCTCGGGTTCGCCCCGGCGCCGGGGTTCATGGCGGCGGGCTCCGGCGGGTCGACAGCCACCCGCGCCGGGCCGATGATCTCGAGGCGACACCATCCATCAGCCGCAGTTTATGCCCGAGCTACCTGACCTGACCGTCTATCTGGAGGCCCTTGAGCAGCGCCTCAGCGGACGGCGCCTGGAGCGTGTGCTGATCCCGTCGCCGTTCCTGCTGCGCACGGCGCTGCCGCCGATCGAGTCGGTCAACGGACGGCGCGTGACCGGTCTGCGGCGCATCGGCAAGCGCATCGCGATTGGATTCGAGGGCGACCTGTGGCTGGTATTCCACCTCATGGTCGCAGGGCGACTGCATTGGTTCCGCAGTGGCACGGCACTCCCTAAGCGCGCGGTGCTGGCGCGCCTTGAGTTCGAGAACGGGACGCTGACCCTGACCGAGGCCGGCACCAAACGCCGCGCGTCGCTGCATCTGGTGGAGGGTGAGCGTGGCCTCGCGCTGCAGGACCCGGGTGGGCTCGAGGTGCTGCAGTCTGACCTGCAGCAGTTCGCCGAGCGCCTGCGCAGCGAGAACCACACCCTGAAGCGTGCCCTGACCCACCCGCGGCTGTTCAGTGGCATCGGCAATGCCTATTCCGACGAGATCCTGCACGCCGCGAATCTGTCACCCGTCATGCTGACCAGCCGCATAGATGACGCGTCGGTGGCGCGCCTCTACAGGGCCACCCGCGAGCAGCTGCAGGTGTGGAGCGAGCGGCTGAGGCGTGCGGCCGACGGGGAATTCCCGGAGAAGGTGAGCGCATTCCGGGACGAGATGGCGGTGCATGGCCGATTCGGGTTCCCATGCCCGGTGTGCGGCACCCCGGTGCAGCGCATCCGTTACGCCGAGAACGAGACGAATTACTGTGCCCGCTGTCAGACCGGGGGGCGGCTGCTGGCAGACCGCGCGCTCTCGCGCCTGCTGAAGGAAGACTGGCCCCGCACCGTCGACGGCTTCGATCGGGACGCCTAGATTTTCCTCGCGATCGGCATGTGCGCGGCGGGGCGCGGGGCCCGCATACGGCGGTCGCAGGCAGCGGTTATCATGGCCGGCAAGCCCCTGGAGTCCCTATGCTGAGCTGGTTCGAGCGGCGGGTGGATCCCTATCCGCCCACGGTGAGGCGCGCATATTCGCGCGAGCTGCTGCCCTTCCTGTGGCAGTGCGCGGAAGGCCTGCGCGGCTATCTGCTGGCCATGACGATCCTCACCGGCCTGATTGGGGCCTTCGAGGCGCTGCTCTTCTCCATGCTCGGGCGCCTGATCGACTGGATGGGCCGCTCGACTCCGGGGCACTTTCTCGCCGAGCAGAGCACCCACCTGTGGATCCTGGGGCTGATCCTGGCCGCGAGCCCTTTAGTCATCGCGCTGCAGGCCTGGATCAAGTACCAGGCGATCACGCCCGTGTTTCCCATGCGCCTGCGCTGGATCTTCCACCAGCAGATGCTCAACCAGAGCATGAGCTTCTTCCACGACGAGTTTGCGGGGCGTATAGCAGCCAAGGTGATGCAGACCGCTCTTGCGGTTCGTGACGCCTGGGTCACGGTGGCTGACATCCTGGTGTACGTCGTGGTCTACCTGATCACGGTCGCGGTAGTAGTTGCGGCCTTTGATGCGTGGCTGTTGGCACCCTTTATCGGCTGGGTGCTCGCCTACGGTGCGGCGCTGGCTTACTTCGTACCGCGGCTCGGCAAGGTCGCCTCCGCCCAGGCCGATGCGCGTTCCCTCATGACCGGCCGCGTGACTGATGCCTATACGAACATCTCCACCATCAAGCTCTTTGCGCATGGCAGCCGTGAGGCTAGGTACGCGCGCGCCGCGATGGAGGAGTTCATGGTCACGGCACGACGACAGTCGCGCTACGTGAGCAGCTTCGAGATCTTCAATCACTGTCTGAGCGTGTTGCTCATCGCCGCAACCGCGGCGATTGCGATCCAGCTGTGGATTCGTGGTGCGGTGGGGCTCGGTGCGGTCGCCGCCGCGACCGCGATGGCACTGCGGCTCAATGGCATCTCACACTGGATCATGTGGGAACTGGCCACGCTCTTTGAAAACATAGGCACCGTCGAGGACGGGATCAACACCGTGACGCGTCCGGTCGAAATCGTGGACCGCCCGCAGGCCGAGCCTCTGCGGGTGCGGCACGGGGAGATCCGCTTCGAGCACGTGCGCTTCCGCTACGGCGGGGAGCGGCGCGTGATCGAGGACCTGTCACTCACGATCCGTCCCGGCGAGAAGATCGGACTGGTCGGGCGTTCAGGCGCGGGTAAGTCGACCCTGGTCAACCTGCTGCTGCGGTTCTACGCAGTGGAGTCGGGCCGCATCCTCATCGACGGCCAGGATATCGCGCTCGCGACCCAGGAAAGTATCCGCGCCCAGATTGGCATGGTCACCCAGGACACGGCGCTGCTGCACCGCTCGGTGCGCGAGAACATTCTCTATGGCCGACCCGATGCCTCCGAGGCGGAGCTCCACGCGGCCGCGCGCCGCGCGCGCGCCGAGGAATTCATCGAGGGACTGAGTGACGCCTACGGTAACCGCGGCTATGACGCGCTGGTGGGAGAGCGAGGCGTGAAGCTCTCGGGAGGCCAGCGGCAGCGCGTTGCCCTCGCACGGGTGATGCTCAAGGATGCGCCCATTCTGCTGCTGGACGAGGCAACCAGCGCCCTGGACTCGGAAGTCGAGGTGGCGATCCAGGAGACCCTGTCACTGCTGATGCGCAGTAAGACCGTAGTGGCGATCGCACACCGGCTCTCGACAATTGCGGCCATGGACCGGCTGATCGTGCTCGATGCCGGCAGTATCGTGGAGCAGGGCACGCATGAAAGCCTGCTCGCCGCGCAGGGGCTCTATGCACGTCTGTGGGCGCACCAGAGTGGCGGCTTCCTTGGGGAGGAAGCCGACACACCGCTCGAGAGGCAGCCGGCCAGCGCCTAGCGCTGTACGGTTCCTAGCGCTCGGTGAGGCTGCCGGATCTCGCCAGCACGCTGCGCAGGTCCCTGATGGCCGGGAACACCTCGTTGTTCCAGTCAGAGCCCTGGGCATCATGGGCACGCTGCTCGTACTCCACGATTTCCTTGTCCTCGCGGAAGATGTTCTCCGTGAACCAGGTGACGAACGGCCACACGGCGTGGATCAGTCCAGGAATGGGCGGCTTCTTGACCGACAGGTAGCCGAAGGTGTGATTGGTGCGCTGCTGCGCGTCTTGGGGCGTGTAGCCGAGCCACACGTCCAGCACCGGGTCCTGGGTGTCCTGGATATCTCGCCCCACCCACACCCGCAGGCTCTGGTAGGGATAGTCCGTGCGGATACGCATGTGGTCGCGGAAATCCTTCTTCTTCTCGCCACGCCTGCGCATCAGGTCGACGATCACCTGCTCGCCGAGGGTCGACTTGCCCGAGGTCCGGCTGAAGCTGTATTCCACCTGCGCCCAGTGCTCCCCATGGTCGCGCCCGAGGCAGTGCGCGCGGATCGAGCCCATGTACCTGCGATGCATGAACTGGTGGTTCATGTCGAAGAGGTTTTCGTGCATGAAGGTGTAGTGGCAGGCCACCTCGCGGTATAGGCGGCGCGTCTTGTAGTCGGGGCGGCGGAAGGAGCCCAGCGCAGCGGGCTGGCGGCTCGCTGCCAGCGCCGGATCGCCGGGGAAGACGAAGATCATCCCGTCGACTTCACACGCGGGGTAGCTGCGCACCCCGTTGGGCAGGCGCTCCTTACCAAGATACGGCACGCTCACGCACTTGCCGCTGCAGTCGTAGGTCCAGCCGTGGTAGTGGCACTTGAGCTCCTCGCCCGCCACCACGCCCAGGTGCAGCGGGACCTGCCGGTGCGCACAGCGATCCTCCAGCGCCATGACGCGGCCGGACGTGCCGCGATAGAGCACGATCGGTTCGCCCGCGAAGCGCCGGCCGATGGCCCGTCCGACGGTGAGCTGTGTCGACCACGCGAGCGGATACCAGTAATCCGGGTGTGCCCCGACGCTGCGCAGGTCAAAGGCGTTCGGCGCATTCGCAGGCTGCGCGGGGAGCGGGAGGGCATTGTCTTCCAGCACTTTGCGGCTTCCTCAGTCTCTGGGCAGTGGCGGACGAGTTACCAGCCCACCGGACCGTAAACGAATCCAAAGCCCGGGTACACAGGGCCTGCCCAGGGGCCCCAGGCGTCCCAGTTCCAGGCGGCGTCGGAATACATCTGCGCGCTCATCTGCTGCTCGTCGGCGAGGTTCTGCGCCAGCTGGTTGGCCTTGTACTGGTTATAGGCCTGCTGTGTGCCGACATAGAGGCAGCCGCACACGATCGGGTCTGAGTAGACGTAGTGGATGGTGTCGCCGTTCTGGCGCTGCACGAACTGGTTCGGCGGCAGGCGCTTCAGCATTGCCTGCCGGTCGGGAGTATTGGCCGGCTTGATGATGAAGCCCGCCGCGGACAGCTTGTCCTCACGCGACACGATGCGGTCCTGCTGTGTCTGGCAGGCGCTGGCGCAGAGGGCGCCGAGCAGCAGCCCGGCAAGTGCGGCGCCCCGGAGGCGCCTGAGAACGATGCTATGCATAGGGTCCACCAGTGCTTTCAGAGTTGAATGATCGGTCACCAGCCCACGATGGGCCCGTAGACGAATCCAAAGTTACTGTCCGGGAGGCCCCAGGGGCCCCAGGCGTTCCATGACCACGCCGCGTTATCGTATGTTAACGCGGCGAGCTGCCGTTCACTGGCCAGATGCTGTGCCAGCTGACTGGACCGGTAGCGGTCGTAGGCCTGCTGCGTACCCACGTACAGGCAGTCGCAGACCAGCGGGTCCGCGTATACGTAGTGAACGGTGTCGCCGTTGGCCCGGATCAGGAACTGGTGCGGAGGCAGATGCGAGAGCATCGTCTGGCGCTCCGGGGTGTTCGCAGGCTTCATGAGGAAACCGGCCGCGGCGAGATTGTCCTCGTAGGCACCGATGTCCGGTGGCGCGGTCTGGCAGGCCGGGAGCGCGGCAACCAGGAGCAGTGCCGCGAGCGCGACGGGGTACGCCTTGGGATTCATCCAGTTCCTCTGCACAGTTGCTGATTCCCCGATAATCCCATATTCCCGAGCACCAACGGGAATCGCAAGGCAGCTTGGCCTTTGCGGCCCGATGCGGGCGCGCGGCGGCGTGCGCCCCGCACCACGGCGCCCGCGCTTGTGCCGGCAGCGTCCCTGCGCGGAGAATCCTCGCAGGAGAGCGGTGCACGGGAGTCTCATGGCCTCAGGCACGAGCGGTCGGTTGCTGAGCTTGCTGGCAGTACTGCTGGCAGTTTCGGGAGCCCCGAGCGCCTACGCACAGGCGCAGCTCTACGAGCACGACAACTTCCAGGGGCGCTCGTACGTCGTAAGTCGCGAGGCGATCAATCTCGCCCGCGTCGGGTTCAACGATCTCGCCTCGTCGCTCGTCATCCGCGCCGGCCGATGGCAGCTTTGCAGCGACGCGGGCTACCGGGGGCGCTGCGTGACGCTCGGCCCGGGCCGCTATCCGTCATTGCGGGCCATGGGGCTTAACGACCAACTCTCCTCAATGCGCATGATCGATAGCGGTGGGCCGCGGCCGCCACCACCGCCACCACCACCGCCGCGGCCGCCACCACCCGCGCGAGCCGATCTGGTCCTGTACGAACACGACAACTTCGCCGGCCGCTCGCTGGGTGTTGCGCACGAGGTCGGTAACTTCGCCTCGGTGGGATTTAACGACATCGCCTCCTCGCTGCTCATTCGCCACGGACGCTGGCTGTTATGTCGTGATGCCGGCTTCCACGGCCCGTGCGTGACCCTCGGCCCGGGACGCTACCCGAGCCTGCGGTCAATGGGGCTCAACGACCAGTTGTCATCGGTACGGCGCGTGGGTCGCTAGGCGGGGCACCACCTTGCCCCGGAAGGGGGCCAAGTGCGGGCAGCCCTACGCTGCGGGCGACGATTCCAACATGGGCGGTGCATTGCCTTCACGGGGGCCCATCAGGGATCATCCTGCTATCCATGCCAAGTGATCACGGCAATTACCAGCTGCGAGTGGCGAGGTTGCAGGACGAGCCGGCGCTGCGAGAGCTTATCGCCCGCTCGATACGCGCTCTCGGGTCGGCTGACTATTCGTCCGAGCAGATAGAGGCAGCCCTTCGGAGTGCCTTCGGTGTCGACACCCAGCTGATCCGCGATGGCACTTACTTCGTGGTAGTCACCACGGCCGGCGAAATCGTCGCCTGCGGCGGCTGGAGCAGGCGGCGCACGCTGTTTGGCAGCGACGCTCGCGCCGAACGGGATGAATCTTGGCTCGACCCGCACACCGATGCCGCAAAGGTCAGGGCGTTCTTCGTCGATCCCGCGCACGCGCGGCGCGGACTTGGGCGCAGGATCCTTGAGCGCAGCGAGGCAGAAGCTGCGCGGGCGGGATTCTCGCGCCTGGAACTCATGGCGACGTTGCCTGGAGTGCGCCTCTACGAGAAATGCGGCTATCTTGCCGGAGCAAGCATCGTGCACCCGCTGTCTGGCGGACTGAGCATCGTGTTCGTCCCCATGTCCAAGACTGGCCCTGCCCCACATTCCAACCAGGGAAGCTGAAGTGACCATGAACCGTCGAGAATTTGTGGAGACGCTCGCCGCGGCGGCCCTCGCCACCGGCACTGGCACTGTGGCCGCGGCGCCCGCCACGGGAGCTGGCGGCTTCGACCCGAGTGAGAAATCCATCGGCGAGCTCAGCGACGCCCAGGCGCAAGGCTCGCTCAGCGCGGAGACCCTGACCAGAAGTTATATGGACCGCGTCGAGCGCTACGACCGGCGCGGGCCGAAGATCGGCGCGGTGCTCGCGCTCAATCCGCGCGCTCTAGAGGATGCGCGCGCACTGGACGCCGAGCGTCGCGCCGGGAAGCTGCGCGGGCCGCTGCATGGCATACCACTCCTTATTAAGGACAACGTGGAGACACGCGATCCCATGCCAACCACCGCCGGTTCGCTGGCGCTCGCGGGTGCCCGGCACAGCGAGGATGCGCCGATGGCCGCGCGGCTGCGCGCTGCCGGTGCGGTCGTGCTCGGCAAGGCCAACCTGAGCGAGTGGGCCAACTTTCGCTCGAGCCGTTCCGTCAGCGGCTGGAGCGCGGTCGGCGGCCAGACCCGCTGCCCCTACGACCCGACCCGCAATCCGTCCGGCTCCAGCGCCGGGCCCGCCGCCGGCGCGGCCGCGAACCTGTGTGCCGCGGCGATAGGTTCTGAGACCGATGGCTCGATTCTGGCGCCCGCATCTCTGAACGGCCTGGTCGGGCTGAAGCCGACGGTGGGACTGGTGAGCGGCGTCGGCGTCGTGCCGATCACGCACCGCCAGGACACCACGGGACCCATGACGCGCACGGTGTCCGATGCCGCGCTGCTCTTGTCCGTCATGGCGGAGCCGGGGGTGAAGTGGGACGGCGTGGGTGACCTCGAGGCGCAGCCGCGCGGCCTGCGGCTCGGCGTGCTGGCACCCCCGGACTCGACGCATCCGGAGGTGCTGAGCCAGTCAAAGGACTGGTTCAAGCTCCTGCAGAGCGAGGGCTTCACGCTGATCGACGTGGCCGCGCCGCGCGGCTGGAACACGTTGCTGGAGGACGAATTCGAGGTGCTGCTGTATGACTTCAAGGCCGATATCAACGCCTACCTCGCACGCTTCAACGGCACGCTCCCGGTCCGCACGCTCGCGGACCTGATCGAGTTCAACAGCCAGCATGCCGCCCAGGAGATGCCGTTCTTTGGCCAGGAGCTGTTCGTGCAGGCCGAGTCGCGCGGCCCGCGCACTGCGCCCGCTTACGTGAAGGGACTGCACCACATCGAGGAAGTATCCGACACACACGGACTCGCCGCGGTGTTTGCCAACTACCGCCTGGACGCCCTGGTCGCCTCGGGCAACGGGCCTGCCGAGCTCATCGATCACGTCTGGGGCGATCGCTACGAGAACAGCGGCGGCTGGCCCCCGATGTGCTCGGCCGCGGCCGTGGCCGGCTGGCCGAGCCTGACTGTGCCTGCGGGGTTCGTCGCAGGGCTCCCCGTGGGCATCCATTTCGTGGCTCCCCGCTTCCGGGAGGGGCGGCTGCTGCAGATCGGGCGTGCCTTCGAGCGCGCGCGCAAGGCGCGCCAGCCGCCGAAGCTGGACTCCTTCGCCTGAAGGCTGTTGAGGATGTCGGGCGCTTACAACAACCGATGCCGTATCGTACAAGTTCGTGCTGTAATTACCGTTGAGTGGCGCGCGCCGCCTCCTGTAGCATCTTCTCAACGGCGCGATTCAGCACGCGCGAAGCTGGTCAGGGGAACAAAGCCATGAAACGAACGCTCACCGGGCAACTGTTACCAATTGTTAGCGCGTCGGCCCTGGCGTGCGCGGCGGCAGATGTCGCGAGCGCCCAGGAGAGCGGCGAGCAGCTGCAGGAAGTGGTGGTCACCGCGCAGAAGCGCGTGTCGACGGTGCAGGAAACACCGATCAGCATCACGGCGATCACCGGTGAGAGCCTGCAGGAACGAGGCGTGACAGATCTCGCCACGATCGTGCAGTCAGTGCCCGGCGTCTCGATGCGCCAGAGCGGCCCGGGACAGACCGAGCTGGAAATGCGTGGCATGACCTCCGGCGGCGGTAACTCCTCGACGGTGGGCTTCTACCTCGACGACACGCCGCTGACGGCGCCGGCCTCGGCGCAGAACGGCAAGGTCGTCATCGACCCGAACCTGTATGACCTGAACCGCATTGAGGTTTTGCGTGGTCCGCAGGGCACCCTCTACGGCTCGGGCTCCATGGGCGGCACGATCAAGCTGATCCCGAACGCGCCCAACACGAGCGCCTTCGATGCTTCCGGCCAGGTCATCCTCGGTGGCACAGACGATGGCGGCTTCAATCATGGTGAAAACGCCATGGTCAACCTCCCGCTGATCAACGACACGCTGGCGGTCCGCATTGTGGGTTCAGAGGAACACCTCAGCGGCTGGATCAATCGGGTCGTGATCGAGAACGGGCAGTTTCCCGCGCCGCTCAATGGCGGCCTGGGCGTGCCCCCGACGCAACGCGGCAACGTCGCAGCCGCTCCGGTGGCGGCGAATTACAAGGACGTCAACGATGAGGACCTGACGGCCGTGCGCGTGGCGGTGTTGTGGAAGCCCATGGACCGGCTCACCATCACGCCGTCGTTCATGTTCCAGGAGATCACCCAGGATGGGTTGAGTGCCATCGACAGCAATCCGGGCACCTTCAACAACTACCAGCCGTTCGATGCGCCCGAGCCGTTCCTTGACCGCTTCGAGCTCGGCAGCGTGAACGCGCAGTTTCATTTCGACTTCGCCGACCTGAGCTCAACCACTTCCTACTGGACGCGCGACGAGGAGCTGCGCCAGGACGGCTCCGAGCAGATCGCGACGATCCTCGAGCCGGACTTCGGCTACTTCCCGCTCTACGCCAACAATAACGGTGGCAACCCGGCGCAGCCGGGGGTCGGGCCGAATTCCCCGACATCCCTCGAGAATGATTCCTCGAAGCAGATCAGCGAGGAACTGCGCATCACCTCGAACGGCGACACCAAGTTCAAGTGGCTCGGCGGTTACTTCTATCAGAGCTTCCAGTCGGACTGGGACCTGTTCGTGCTGACCCCGGAGGCGGCGCCGGTATTCGGCACTACCAACGGCTTCACGCAGTACCAGCCGACCAAGATCGTGCAGAACTCGTTCTTCGGCGAAATCTCTTACAGTTTCCTGCCGGAATTGACCGCGACCGCGGGGCTGCGTCGCTATGCGTATTCGGGCACCGTGAATACCAACGTGTCCGGATGGCTGAGCGCCACCGGTGACGCCAGCTCCGCCTTTTTCCATACCGACGAACGCAACCAGGGCCTGCTGCCCAAGGTCAACCTCGCCTACGAGCCCGACAAGGACCTGATGGTGTACGCGACCGCCGCCAAGGGCTTCCGTCCCGGCGGCGGCAATCAGCCCATCCCGACCACGGGCGGCCTCGGCAATCAGTGTCTGGCGGACCTGCAGCAGCTGGGCCTGAACTCGGCGCCACTCGGCTTCCAGCCTGACAGTGTCTGGAGCTACGAGCTCGGCGAGAAATTCCGCAACGCCGACGGTCGCGTCACCGTCAATTCGGCCGCCTACTTCGAGAACTGGGAGCATGTGCAGACCAACATCCCGCTCTCCTGCGGCTATCCCTTCACCGGCAATTCGGGCGAAGCGCACATCTACGGGGCCGAGGTCGAGATCGATGCGCTGTTGGCGCCGGGCCTGCTGTTCTCCGTGAACAGCGGCTACTCGCACGCGCGCTACGTGGCGGGCGAGATCCCGGGGACGACCCTCGATAACCGCGTGCAGAACGTTCCGGACTGGACTGGGGCTGCCTCACTCTCGTACCGGCACCCCCTGACTGACTCGATGCATTTCACCTCGCGGGTGGATTACACCTACATGGGTTCGCGCATTGACACGACGTTCCAGCCGAACTATCTGCCCAGCTACGATCTGACCAACATCCGCGCCGGGGTGGAGAACGATCACTGGACGGCGGTGCTGTTCGTCGACAACGTCGCCAACAAGCTGGCGAAACTCAGCAACACGCCCGCCATTAACGTCAGCGTGGGCACCTTCAACCGCACCGTGGTGGCCCAGCCCCTGACCTTCGGCGTCGACGTCATCTACCGGCTCGGCAAGTAGCTTGCCGTGTCGCGGGCGCTCAGAAGGCGCCCGCGCCGCCGCCGCTCACCGCAGCGCTGCTGGCTGCGGGCCGGGGGGCGCGGGCGGCGTGACGGGCTGGTGCTGCGCGCACAGGCACGTGGCGCGCAGGTAGCGCTGGTGGTGCTGGCACAGGCCGTCGCCGTCGCGCACCGCGCCGTAGGCCGACCCCAGCGTGTTCATCCCGGGCAGCAGTGACTCAAGTTCCGCCGGCCTGTTTACGAAGTGATGGCAGCCGGCGCAGCTGGCGGCAGCGCTCATTGCCCGAGGCTCTCCCAGAAGTGTGCGAACACCTGAGTGGAGAGGAAGAACCCGAGGATGATGTTCACCACAACTCCCGCGGTGAAGGCGTAGAAGGGCCGTGCCCCGCCGACCAGCAGCTCGCGCAGGCGGGTCGTGAGCCCGATGCTGAGGAACGTGAAGGTGAACACCCAGACGCGCAGCACCTGCAGCGGGGCCACCAGCGCCGGCTGCAGAACCTTCTTGTACTCTGGGTAGCTGTAGCCGCGCGAGATGAAGGTGACGATCGCGGAGGCGATGAGAAACCCGAGCACGAACTTCGGGAAGCGGCGCCAGATCTGCGAAGCTGCACTCCCCTGGGATTGGATGCCGGTCGGCTCCCAGCGCGTCGCCGCGACGACCGACAAAAGGAACGCCCACAGGCCTATCCAGACGTCGCGCCCGATGACCTTCATCAGGGTGAACGCGGTTACTGCCGCATCAGCGTTGCCTGCGATTCCTGGTACCTGGCCGGCGTAGCCGCCATAGGCCTGCGCCGCCGCGAGACCCGCGGCGTCGGCGAACTCGGACGTGCCGATCCAGGCTCCCGCAACACCCGTCGGCAGCTGCAGCGAGCGCGCCATGAGGGGCAGCACGAAGATGGTGATGATGGCCCACAGCACCACCAGCGATATGGCCACCGATACGTGTTCCTTGCGGGCTCCCACGGCCCCACCTGCCGCGATCGCACCCGAGACACCGCACACGGCCCCGCCGGTGCCGAGGGTCGCGGCCAGACGGCGGTCGAGCCCGAGGCGCACGGCGACGAAGTAGATGGTGCCGAATGTGACTATGGAGACGATGGCGGCCTGCACGATTGCCACCGGCCCGGCCCATGCGAGCAGCGTCAGGGGCAGGCTCGCGCCGAGCAGTACGATGCCGGTCTTCACGTAGAACTCCACCCGCAGGGCCGGCTGCAGCCACTGCGGTGTGCCCACGGTGTTCGAGATCAGCAGGCCAAGCGCGAGCGCTACCAGAGGGGGCTCGAGGTTGTAATGAGCGGACTGGTCCCACTGGCCGAGGAGGTATAGCAGGAGCGCCGCCGCATAGAGAATTGCGAACGCGGGCAGGAAGCGCGCCGGACGATAGCCCATGGCGTGCGCGCCGGCACCGAGCAGAACCGCCCACAGCCCGAACAGTGCCAGATACCGCGTTGCCTGCACCTGCAGCTGCGGGCCGACATCGGACCAGTGACTCCATTTCTGCGGCGCCACTGCGAGCCACTTGAGACTACCGCCGGCTGTAAGCACCGCCACGGCCAGAAGGATCAGGCCGAGACCGATGAATATCGCCCACCAGTCCTCGCTGCGCGCCACACCTGGTGCTGCGCCGCGGCTCACTGGTGTGTCTGCCGCGCCCTCGATGAGTTCCGCCATAACGTGAATTTCCTGTCAAAAGCGCCCGCGCCCCGTACGGGCGGCATGCACTGCAGAGTAGCGGTGTTGCTGGCAGGCCCGTCATAACTTCGGCTTGGGTCGGAATAATGAAACCGCATCAAGGCGCGGCGGGCGCCCCCCGCTTACACTGATGAGGGGGATGCAGGAGAATGGCGCCAGCGGGGCAGCCCGCCAGTAAGCGGGATCCCATAAATGAGTCATGTTCTGGTTACCGGCGCATCCGGGGGCATTGGCGCGGCGATCAGCCGGGAGTTCGCGCGACGCGGTTGCAGCGTCGTGCTGCACTACCAGTCGGATCTCGCCGGAGCGCAGGCCGCGCTGCAGAGCCTCGGCGGCGCTGGGCACCGAATCGTGCAGGCGGACCTTAGCGACACGGCGGCCATCGAGCGCCTGTGGCGTGAGGCCAGTCGCGGCGCTGCCATCGATGCGCTCGTCAACAATGCCGGCATCTTCCCGGATCACCCGCCGCTCAGCACCAGCTATAAGGACTGGACGCAGGCCTGGCGTCGCACGCTCGCCGTCAACCTGGAAGGTCCGGCACACCTGTCCTATTGCGCGGCGCGCGCCATGAGCGAGCGCGGCCAGGGCCGGATCGTGAACGTGTCATCGCGTGCCGCGTTTCGTGGCGAGCTGACCGCGCCGGCCTATGCGGCGAGCAAGGCCGGCCTGAACGCATTCAGCCAGTCGCTGGCCAAGGCGATAGCGGCCCACGGGGTTTACGTGTACGTGGTGGCGCCGGGCTGGGTGTCGACTGAGCGCGTCGCGCAGGCGGTCGCAAGTCCCGCGGTGCTCGCCGACCAGCCGCTCGGGCGCGTCGCGACTCCGGAGGAGGTCGCCGAGGTCGTCGCCTTCTGCGCGCTCGATGCGCCGGCCAGCATGACTGGCGCGGTGCTCGACGTGAACGGCGCGTCGTACCTGCGCACCTAGGGCCGCGGCGCGGTTTCTCCCGCGCCCTGCTGCGCGGCAAACACAGCGCGCACTGCATCCATGCTGTCGGCCTCCTGCGCCGACTTGTCCGGCCGGTAGCCCTTCACGCGTGCCAGCCGCAGCGCGACCCCACCGGGGTAGCGCCTGCTCGACTGCAGATCGCTGAAGGCAATCTCCACCACGAGTTCAGGACGTACGTACACAGTCGAGGCGTCCCGCCGCACCTCGCGGGCCAGGAGCTCACGAGTCTGCCAATCGAGGGTCTCGTCGGTGAGTCCCTTGAAAGTTTTTCCCAGCATGACGTAGGCGCCGCTCTCAGGTTCGCGCGCTCCCAGGTGCAGATTCGACAGCCTGCCGCTGCGGCGGCCGTGCCCCCATTCGGCCGCCAGCACCACAAGATCGAGCGTATGCGTCCGCTTGATCTTCAGCCAGCTCGCGCCGCGATTGCCCGCCTCGTATGGTGCGTCCAGTGCCTTCGCCATGACGCCCTCGTGGCCCGCCGCGAGGGCCTCCTCGTAGAAGCGCTGCGCTGAGGTAGCAGAGGAGCTGACCACGCGCGGGACCCGCGCGTGCTGCGGCACTACCTCGGCCAGGGCCGCGTGGCGCTCCTGCGTCGGCAGGTCGGCGAGGGTGCGGTCCCCGAGGCGCAGGCAGTCAAAGAAGTAAGCCCGCAGCGCAATCGAGCCGCGCAGCTCCTGCACCCCGAGCTTGCGGCCGAAGCGGCGCATCGTGACCTGGAAGGGGTGGGGACGGCCCAAGGTATCGAATGCGATCGCCTCACCGTCCAGGATCAGCTGCGTTGCGGGCAATTCCTGCACCAGATCGACGATCTCGGGAACGGCTGCCGTGACTTCGTTGAGCGCGCGCGTGTAGATGCGCACCTGCGAGCCATCGCGGTGCACCTGAATGCGCGCCCCGTCCATCTTCCATTCGAACGCGGCCTCGCCGCCGAGCTGCTGCAGCGCCACGCCGACATCGTCCGCGGTCTGCGCGAGCATCGGGACGACGGGGGCAAAAAGCTCGAGCTGGAAGCGCCCCAGCCCCGTGGCCCCCTGCGCGAGTGCGACTGATGCGACGGCGCCGAGGTCGCCCGCGTACATCGCCGCGCGCCGCACGGCCGCAGCGGGCAGCCCGGCGGCGGCGGCGACCGCGTCCAGCATGATCCCCTCGAGCGCGCCCTGACGCAGCTCGCCGGCGAGAAGGTGCAGGAGGAACTCCTGTTCCGGCGCAGTGGCGCGGGTGAAGAGGGTGTCCAGGGCTTGCGCGCGGCGGGCCGCGGAACCTGCGCCGCGCAGCCCGCTAAGCAACTCAAGCGCCGCGTCCACGTCCGCGACTGTGAGGGTATCCAGGCTGGCCGGCGGCTGTGCAGCCGCAGTTTGCAGAGTTGCATAACCGATCCCGATGCGGCCCTGCGGGGTCTCGCCGGACAGGTAACGCGTGGCGATGCCGATCTCGGCCGGTCCGAGCGCGTGCAGCAGCGCCGCCAGCTCTTGCACCTTGGCGGTCCGCGAGCGGGTCTGGCGGATCCGCCCGGAAGCGGCAACCAGCGCGCTCAGGAGTGTCACCGCTGCATTGTAGTGCTTGCGCGGACCTGGCCGCGCGGCCTCTCAGCGCAGGCTCTGACGCAGCGCGAGCAGGTTCTGGGGTGCCACGTGGATGATGCCGCCGCGCGGACTGTCGATGTCGGCGATGAGGAACAACGCCACTCCGAGCACCAGGGGCAGCACGCTCAGGAGCACGACACGCGAGCGCAGATGGCGCGCGGTGTAGCCGAGCATGAGGTTGCACATGATGGCGATCAGCGCCATGAGCCACCAGGCGGCCCTCGGGATGCGGTTCCACCACGCTGCCTGGGTATAGCCTTGCGAATTCAGCACGTCGTTCATGCCCGCTACTACCAGCGCCATGACGGGTGTGGGACTCGCTGCCGCCGGTGCGCGCACGCTCGCCCACAGCTGATTCTGCAGTTCTGCGGTACGGGCATCGATCGGCGGCAGCTGCGCACGCTCGTGCGCGCTGTAGAAGAGGATGCGCTGGTCCAGGTATTCGCGCAGCAGCTGCTGCGCCCTAGCTGACTCCGGAGCCGCCAGGAACTGCGTGCGCACGTACTCGGTGCCGATCGCGTTGGCTTCCGCCTCCTCGTAGTTCTTGCGCTGATCGTAACGGCTGATCGCCATGGAGAAGCTGAAGCCAATGATGAGCCCGAGCAGTGTCAGCGACGCTGCGAGCACCACGCTCAGGTCCTCGTGGGCTTCCTCGCCGCGCGGGGCGAAGCGGCCGAGGAAGCGGGCACCGGCCCAGGCACACAGCCACAGCGCCACGAGGGACACCGCGAAGACGGTCTGGGGCGAATCGGCGAGGTTGAACATCGGCGCTGGGCCGCCCTTCAGGAAACTGGCGGGGCGCCACCCTCGGCACGGCGCCTTGCGACGAAGGCGGTCAGCGCCTCGAGCACCGCGGGATCCGTGGGCGGGGGCTGGAAGGCTGACAGGGTGTCCCGCCACAGCGTGCCGGCGCGCTGGGTGGCGGTGCGCGCCCCACCGTCGTGCCAGGCGCCGTAGTTGCGCCAGTCTGAGATGAGCGGAGCGTAGAAGGCGTCGCGATAGCGCTGCATGGTGTGCGCCGCCGCGAAGAAGTGGCCACCCGGTCCCACTTCCGCGATTGCCTCGATCCCCATCTCCTCGGTGGAGGCGGGCACCGGCTGGAAGAGCTCGGCGAACATCTGCAGCATCTCCACGTCGATGATGAACTTCTCCACCGAGGCCGTAAGTCCGCCTTCCAGCCAGCCGGCAGCGTGCAGGATGAAGTGGCAGCCACCCAGGAGCGCCCCCCACAGGCTCATCTGTGACTCGTAGGCAGCCTGCGCATCCGGTGCATTGGAGGCGGTGGCGCTCGAGCAGCGCCACGGTACCCTGATGTGGCGTGCCAGCTGCCCGGCGCCGAAGGCCGCCTTGGTGTACTCAGGGGTGCCGAACGCGGGCGAGCCAGACTTCATGTCCACGTTGGAAGTGAAGCTCCCGTACATCACCGGCGTACCGGGGCGGATGATCTGCGCGAGCGTAATCCCGAACAGTGCTTCGGCGTGCGCCAGCGTCAGGGCGCCGGCGATGGTGATCGGGGCCATCGCGCCCGCCAGCGTGAAGGGCGTGATGATCACCAGCTGCCCGTGACGCGCGAACTCCATGATGCCGTCGGTCATCGGCAGGTCTAGCTGCAGCGGGGAGTTGGTGTTGCAGATGGTGTAGCAGCGCGGTTCGCTGGTGAACGTCGTCTCGTCGATGCCACACGCGATGCGCAGCATCGCAAAGCTGTCGGCCAGCTGCGCATCGCCGCGGCAGTAGAAGTAAGGAACCTTGTCCCCGAGCGTCAGCTGCGCCAAGGTCGTATCCAGATGCCGCTCGGCGACCGTCACGTCCTGCGGCTCCACCATCTGGCCGAGCACGTGGACCACGTCGAAGGCCTGCGACAGCCGCACCCAGTCGCGGTAGTCCGACAGCGTGCCGGAGTGCTTGCCGTGCTCCTGGTCGCTGACGCTCGGCGGGCCCGCCACCGGTGCGAACACCACGTGCCGCCCGCCGACGCGGCAGGATCGGGCCGGGTTGCGCGCGACGAGGTTGGCTTCCGCGGGCACCGTGGCTAGTGCCTGAGCCACCATGCCACGGTCCATGCGCACCATGTGCGTAGCCTCGTCGACGTTCGCGCCCGCGGCGGCCAGAGCCGCGCGTCCGCGCGGGGAGAGGATGCGCATCCCCTGACGCTCGAGTATGCCGAGCGCCTCGAGGTGGATGCTCTCCACCTGGTCTTCGGAGAAGATCCGCAGCGGCTCGAAGGGATTGACGAGGTTGCGGTAGCGCGCGGAGCGCTCAGCCGCGCTGACCGTGCCGCCCCGCGGCGCCGCTTCACGCCGGCGCGGCCGGGTCCGGGAAGTAGTCTCTGGGTTGGTCATGCGATCAAGTATGCCACCGCCTTTCCGCTGACGGTTGGCCCTCCGCCGCTCCTTGCAGCTACTATCGAATTTCCGCATAGCGGCCGCTCACCCAGGAATAACTCCATGTCAGCCATCGCCAGCACCGAGCAGATCCGCAGCCACTTCCCGGCGCTCGCGCGCCGCCACAATGGACTGCCGGTGGCGTACTTCGACGGGCCTGGCGGAACGCAGGTGCCGCGCGGCGTCGCCGACGCGGTCACGGATTACCTGTTGCACCACAACGCCAACACCCACTGGGTCTATCCCACGAGCCAGGAGACGGATGCCGCGCTGCTCGCGGCCCGCGGCGCGCTCGCCGACTGGATCGGCGCGGTACCGGAGGAAATCGTGTTCGGCGCCAACATGACGACGCTCACCTTCCACCTCGGACGCGCGCTCGGGCGCCAGTGGCGGCGGGGCGACGTCATCGTGGTCACCGAGCTCGACCACCATGCCAACTCGGACGCCTGGCGGCGCCTGGCGCGCGAGTGCGAACTCGAGGTGCGCGTCATCCGCATGCGCCCCGAGGATGGGCGCCTCGACGAAGCCGATGTCGCTGCCAAGCTGACCGCCGGTGTGAAGCTGCTGGCCGTCGGCGCCGCCTCCAACGCCCTGGGCACGGTGAGCGACATCCCCGCGCTCGTGGCGCGGGCACACGCCGTCGGCGCGCTGGTGTTTGTTGATGGGGTGCACTATGCGGCGCACCTGCTGCCGGACGTGCGTGCCTGGGACTGTGACTTCTTCGTCTGCTCGGCGTACAAATTCTACGGGCCCCATGTCGGAGTGCTGTGGGGCAGGCGCGCGCTGCTCGAGCAGCTCGATGCACCGCGACTGGTGCCCGCCACGGCGACCGCCCCGGATCGCCTGGAGACCGGGACGCTCAACCACGAGGGCATCGTGGGCGCAGCGGCCGCGGTGGACTTCGTGGCCTCCCTGTCAGGGGAGGGCGGTACGCGGCGCGCGCGCCTGGCGCGCGTGTGCGCCGCGCTGCACGAGCGCGGCGATGAGCTCATCGCGCGACTGTGGCACGGACTCGCAGCCATCCGCGGCGCGAGGCTCTACGGGCCCGCTCCCGGGAGCGCCCGCACGGCGACGTTGTCCTTCACGCTTGCGGGTCGCACCCCCGAGCAGATCGCCGTCGCTCTGGCCGAGCGGGCGGTATTCGTCTCTAACGGCGATTTCTACGCGACCACGGTGGCGCGGATCTACGGGCGCGAGCAGGAAGGCTTCGTGCGTGCCGGGTGCGCCGCCTACACGACCGCGGAGGAGGTCGAGCGGCTCCTGCAGGGCGTGCGCGAACTCGCCGTCTGAGGCGCTCGGGCGGCTGCGCTCCCTAGCGGCGCAACTCCACGCTCTGCACCAGCATGATCTCGCACGCGCCCGGGCCTGAATCGAGGCGCGTGAGCGAGGTGCGGATCCAGGCGCCGTCGTCACGCGTGCCGTCGACCAGGGTGCCGGTCAGGCGCACCACGTCCCCGACACGCAATGCCTGGAGTTGCGCGCGGACGCGGGCGTCGGCGGGAATCACGTGGGTGTTGGCGCTGTGGCTGATGACGCTGTCGCGCGCAATCGGCAGCGGTCCGCGCGGCCGCCAGGTGTAGAAGCGCACCGACTGCGAGATAGCGAAGTCCGCCAGGATCCGATTGTCCGACATCGGCCCCCAGCCGAGCGCGAGGTCCTCGGGTATGAGGTCGGCCAGCCGATCGAAGTGGTAGGCCTCACTCGAGAGGATGCGCGCCGTGATGTCGTAGTCGGCGCGCGGCGTGAGCAGCCAGCGCCCGATGCGCACCGGGGTGGCATCGTGCGCGTCGGTCTGCAGGGGTTCCTCGGGCGCAACGATGCCGTCGGGCTGGCTTGCCGGCCGATGCTCGAAGCGCTGCCAGCCGCCGTACACGGCGCAGCCGGCGAGCACGATCCACAGTGCGCTCCACACACGCATGGCGCGGATCTTCGGGCCGCGGCAGATCTTGCGCCGTGACCGCGGTCAAGTCCGACACCGGCGCCGCGCTAATCCGCGACGCAGCCCGCACATCGGCGCCGCTCGCGCGGACGCCGCTCCCGCGTGCGTAGTATTGTTGCGGCCGTTCCCGGGGGATGCAGGGAGGCAGCAGGTTGTGCGGAAAGGTCGCTGGGGTTCATGGCTCGTGGTGGCGGGACTGCTGGCCGCAGGCGTGGCCCCGGCCTCACCCGGGGCAGCTGTGGTCGGGGATGCCTGCGCGCTGCTCACACCACAGCAGGTGAGCGCCATACTCGGTGTAGCGGTCGGGCAGGGTGAGCACATCGTGCCCGGTTCGCTCACCTCCTGCGGCTGGATGGGCCCGGGCGGCGCCAGCATAGGCTCGAAGAAAATCGTCCTCAGTCTCATGACCGCCCGCTCCTTCCAGACCGGCAAGACGCCGGTGAAGGGTGTCACCGAGAGCCTCGCACCGGGAATCGGCGATGAGGCCTATTTCATCAGCATGCCGCCCTTCGGCACGGCGCTGAGCGTCAAGAAGGGCGCGACCTATTTCCAGCTGCGCATCGCCGGCTTCCCGAGCGGCCAGGTCAGGAACCTCGAGCGGGAGCTGGCGCTGCACCTGCTTGATCGGGTCTAGGGTGGGCCCCCCGCGCTGCGGCGGCGGGGCGCGGGGCGTGGTACCTTCTACGTCATCAGACCGTAATCTTGAGGAGCCTCTGAAGGATGCCCAGCAGAGTTCCCGATGGACAGCAGCGCGGCTGGATCATTCCGATCGGCGGCGCCGAGAATAAGGAAAATGACCGCCGCATTCTCGAGCGGTTCGTGCGCGTCTCGGGTGGGACCGAGGCCGATATCGTCGTGATCCCGACAGCCAGCCGCATGCACGAAACCGGCCAGCGCTACGAACAGGTGTTCCGGGACATAGGCGCGGCTCGGGTCACGGTCATGGACTTCGACACGCGCCGCGACTGCCAGGAGTCCGGGCGCCTGCAGCGCATCGGAGAGGCAACCGGGATTTTCTTCACCGGCGGCAACCAGCTGCGCCTCACCACCCTCCTCGGCGGCACCCCGGTTGCCAAGGTGATCCGCGCCCGTAACGCAGCCGGCGTCACGGTCGGGGGCACCAGCGCCGGCGCCAGCATCCTCAGCGAGCACATGATCGCCTCGGGCGATGAGGGCTCGGCGATGATCGCCGGCAGCGTGCGCCTTGCCCCGGGCCTCGGGCTCACCAACCGCTTCATCATCGACCAGCACTTCCGGCAGCGCGACCGCCTTGGCCGCCTGCTCACCGCGCTCGCCTACAACCCATTCGCGATCGGCATCGGGCTGGACGAGGACACCGCTGCCTTCATCGGCCCGGATGAGACCCTCGAGGTGGAGGGCAGCGGGGGGGTGACAGTCGTGGATGGCTCCGACGTCACCTATTCCTCCATCGACAAGGTGCAGGATGGGCAGGCGGTGTGCATGCTCGGCATGCGCGTGCACCTCCTGGTGGCCGGTGCGACGTACAACCTCAATACGCACCTGGCCTCCCCGGGTGCGCTCGTGTCTTCGAAGGAGTAGCGACCGCCGGCATACTCTGGCGCGTCAAGTTGCCCGAACAACTATTAGATGAGCAACGCCCATGCGCATTCTTGATCGTTCCGTTTACGTCGGTCCCTCCCTGTACGCGCGCTTCCCGGTCATACGCCTGGAACTGGATCTCGGGGCGCTCGAGGCATGGCCGACCGGACGTCTCGGCAGCCAGTTCGTCGATGCGCTCGCGGCGGCGCTTCCTGGCCTTGCCGAGCACGGCTGCTCCTACCGCGAGCCCGGTGGATTCTTCCGGCGCATGCGCGAGGGGGACGGCACCTGGCTCGGCCACGTGCTGGAGCACGTCGCCATCGAGCTGCAGAACATCGCGGGCGAGGAAGTCACCTTTGGCAAGACCCGCAGCGCGGGGCCGCCGGGCGTTTACACCGTCGTTTACGAGTACGCGCAGCGCGATGAGGGCATCGCCGCGGGCGAGCTCGGGCTGCGGCTCCTGTGTTCGCTCCTGCCCGCGGCACTGCAGCCACCCGAGACCGTGCCGGAGGGCTGGAGCTGGCCTGAGGCCCGTGACCAGTTCATCCGCTTCGCGCAGCGCCGGGCGCTCGGGCCCTCGACGGCCTCGCTGGTGCGGGCAGCCGAGCACCGCGACATCCCCTGGCTGCGGCTGAATGACCAGTCGCTGGTGCAGCTCGGCCACGGCAAGTACCAGCAGCGCATCCAGGCCACGGTCACCGGCCGCACCCCGCACATCTCCGTCGAGCTCGCCAGCGACAAGGAGGAGACCAACAAGATCCTCGCAGGCCTCGGGCTGCCCGTGCCGCAGCAGGAACTGGTGCAGAGCGAGACGCAGGCGGTGCGCGCCGCGCGGCGCATCGGGTTCCCGGTGGTTACCAAGCCCTACAACGGCAACCACGGGCGCGGCATATCGATCCGCCTGACCACGGATGCCGAGGTTGCGCACGGCTTCCACGTGGCGCGGGAACACTCGCGCTCGGTGATCGTCGAGACCTTCCTCGAGGGCGACGACCACCGGCTGCTGGTCGTCAACGGGGAGCTGGTGGCCGCCACGCGGCGCACGCCCGGGCACGTCGTCGGCGACGGTGAGCACACCATCGAGCAGCTGATCGAGAGCGTTAACCAGGACCCGCGCCGCGGGGTCGGGCACGAGAAGGTGCTGACGCGCCTGGAGCTCGATGCACAGGCGCTGAAGATGCTCGAGCGCGCTGAGCTCACCGCGCAGAGCGTGCCGCCCAAGGGCGAGGTCGTGTACCTGCGGTCCACGGCCAACCTGTCCACCGGGGGCACGGCAACCGACGTCACGGACGTGATCCACCCTGACAATCGCGAGATGGCCGAGCGTGCGGTACGCGCCATCGGCCTCGACGTCGGTGGCGTTGACTTTCTGTCGAAGAACATCACCGAGAGCTACCGCACCATCGGGGGCGGCATCTGCGAGGTCAATGCGGCCCCCGGGTTTCGCATGCATGTCGCGCCGAGCGAAGGCACGGCCCGCGACGTCGCCGCCCCGGTCATCGACATGCTGTTCCCGCCCGGGACGCCGGCGCGCGTACCGATCGCCGCCGTCACCGGCACCAACGGCAAGACCACCACCGCGCGCATGCTGGCGCACATCACCAAGATGGCGGGGTTTACGCCGGGGCTCACCACCACCGACGGGGTCTACATCGACGGCCAGCGCACCGTACAGGGCGACATGACCGGCCCGGTGTCCGCACGCATGGTGCTCGCCGACCCGCAGATCGACCTGGCCGTCCTCGAGACCGCGCGCGGCGGCCTGTTGCGCGCAGGCATGGGAGTGAAGGAGGTGAATGTCGGCGCGGTGCTCAACGTGCAGCCGGACCACCTCGGGCTCAAGGGCATCGACACGCTGGAGCAGCTCGCTGAGGTCAAGCGCATCGTGGTCGAAGTGGCGACCGACTGCGCGGTACTGAACGCCGATGATCCCCTGGTAGTGAAGATGTCCGGCTACACCGAGGCGAAGAACATCTGCTACGTCACGATGAATCCCCAGCACTCGCTGGTCCGAGAGCACATCCGCGCCGGCGGCCGCGCCTGCGCGCTGGAAGGCGGCGTCAACGGACAGATGATCGCGCTGTACGACAAGAGCAGCCACATCCCGCTGCTCTGGACGCACCTCATCCCGGCGACCCTTGAGGGTCGGGCGACCCACAACGTGCAGAACGCGATGTTCGCCGCCGCCATGGCGTTCTCGCTCGGCATCAAGCTGGACGCTATCCGCCAGGGGCTGCGGACCTTCGATGCGACCTTCTTCCAGGCCCCGGGGCGCATGAACATCTTCAACGAGCACCCGTTCAAGGTGCTGTTCGACTACGGCCACAATGCTCATGCGGTGGCGGCGCTTGCCGATCTGGCGCAGCGCCTGGACGTGACCGGGCGGCGTATCGTCGTGCTGGCCGGTCCTGGTGACCGCCGCGACGAAGACCTGGTGGCGATTGCCAATGCGGTGGCCGGACGCTTCGACCATTACATCTGTCGCCGCGACGACAGCCTGCGCGAGCGCAGCCCCGATGAGGTGCCGCGCATCCAGGCCGCCGCACTCAAGGCCGCCGGAGTGACGCCGCAGTCGATTTCGGTGATCCCCGATGAGCAGGATGCCATCAACGCCGCTCTCAACATGGGCCAGCCCGGTGACCTGCTCCTGATCTTCGCCGACGCCCTGGTGCGCTCCTGGAAGCAGATCACCAAGTTCCGCCCCGCCGGGGCGAGCGCGCCCAGCGCACCGGCGCCGGCCTTTGCGACCGATACCGGGTTTGCCCCGGCCCCGGCGAAGGGCGGCGAGCCGGCGGCGGCGGCCTTCAGTCTCGAGGGACTGATTCGCGATGAGCGTGGCGTGCGCTACGCCCCGGAGGCCGAGGACTGAACACCGAGACCGGGCTCCCATTCGACGCCTCGCGGCGTCTGACGGGCCCCAATCTCTTCTTTCCCGCCACCGGGGCGCAGCTTGAGACCTGCGGCATAGAGGTCGACGAGCAGCTCCTGGCCGGCTGGCGCGCGCGCATCGAGCGCGCCCGCTCGCATCTGGGCTGGCACGCCGCGCCAGTGGCGGTGCGACCCCATGCGAGCGGCGTGTCGCTGGCGCTCGCCGCCCCGCCCGACCAGCTGTTCACGGCCACCGAGGTCAACGAGTGGGCGCTGTGCGCAACCGTCGCGGCGGGCGATGCGCAGCTCAGGGGCCGCTTCGAGGCCGCTCTGCTTGCGGAGATCCTGGTGGACGCCGCCGACCCCGCGCAGGTGATCCCCCCGGTGCTGGAAGAGGGCGCCGCGCTGGTGCGCCTCGCGACACTCGCGGCGCGCGAGGCGCGGCCGCGGCTGATGCTGCTGATCGGTGCCGCCGGCGAGCGCGGCCTGCCGTACGTGCTGGATGAGGCCGCCCTCACCCTCGGGGCGGGTCAGGGCTCGATCGATTACCCGCTGGACGCGATCCCGACACCCGCTGCAGTCCCGTGGGATGAACTGCGGGACATCCCGACCGCGGTCGTGACAGGCTCGAACGGCAAGACGACGACCGTGCGTCTGCTCGCGGCGTGCGCGCGCGCCCACGGCTGGCCGAGCGCCTTCTGCTGCACGGATGGGGTTTTCTTTGAAGGTGCCGTCAAGGTCAGCGGCGACTACTCCGGGCCCGAGGGTGCGCGACGCGTGCTGCGCGAGCGCGGTGCGGCGGCCGCCATCATCGAAACCGCGCGCGGCGGCATTCTGCGCCGGGGCCTCGCGCTGAGCGCAGCCCGCGTCGCCGTCGTCACCAATGTCAGCGCCGATCACTTCGGCGAGTACGGCATTGATGACCTCGCCGGGCTTGCCGACGTCAAGCTCGCGGTCGCCGGCGTGCTGCTGCCGGACGGCCTCTTGGTGCTGAACGCCGACGACGCGCAGCTCAGTGCCAAGGCGCCGCTACTGGCGCGGCGCTTCGGGCGCGCGCCGGCGCTGGGGTGGTTCGCGCTCGATGCCGATGACCCAGCGCTGCGGGCGCACCGGGTGCAAGGGGGAGCCACCTGTGGGGTGCGCGGCGGACGCCTGTGCCTGCACGGCGCCGGGCGCGAGCACGACCTCGGCGCCGTGGCAGCCATGCCGCTCACCGTCGAGGGCAGCGCCAGCTACAACATCCAGAATCTCGCCGGCGCCGCCCTGGCCGCCGCGGCGCTCAACATCCCGCCGCCCGTCATCGCCGCCGTGTTCGCGCGCTTTGGTGCCGCGGCCGCCGACAACCTGGGGCGCATGATGCGCTTCGACCGTGGCGGCGTGCGCATCCTCATCGACTACGCCCACAACCCGGACGGGATGCGCGGACTGCTGCGGGTGGCCGAGCACCTGCGCACCCCCGGCGGTCGTGTCGGGACCATCATGGGCCAGGCGGGCAACCGCCAGGACAGCGATATCGAGGCGCTCGCGCGGGTGACCGCGGGGTTTCACCCGGACCTGGTCGTCATCAAGGAGGATGAGGCGTACCTGCGCGGGCGCGCGCCCGGGGAAATCCCGCGCCTCATTCATGCGGCGCTGCTGCGCGAGGGCCTGCCGGAGGCCTCACTCCCGGTGCGCATGAGCGAGATGGAGGCGGTGCACTGCGCGCTCGAGTGGGCACGGCCAGGGGACGTGCTGGCGCTGCCGGTGCATTCCCCGGCCGCGCGTGCGGCGGTGCTCGAGCTGCTGTCGGGCTGAGTCGCGCGTTCCCTACAGGTGCTGGCGGCTGCGCAGCCAGTCAGGTTCGGGCAGCTGCACGAAGACCTCGCGCAGCGCTTCGCTCCAGCGCTTGCGGATGCTGGCGAAGTAGGCGTTGTCATCGTCGATGCTGACATGGCGGGCGACCTCGTACTGGTCGCGCTTCAGCAGCACCAGGTCCAGTGGCAATCCGACCGACAGGTTGGAGCGGATGGTGGAGTCCATCGACACCAGCGCCGCCTTGGCAGCCTCGTTCAGGCTGCTGCTGCGCCGTACGACGCGATCGATGATCGGCTTGCCATACTTCGACTCGCCGATCTGGAAGTAGCTGGTCTCGGCGGTTGCCTCGATGAAGTTGCCCGCCGAATAGATGCTGAAGAGGCGCGGCATCTCGCCCTTGATCTGGCCACCGACGATGAGGCTAGCGTTGAAGTCAACGCCGAAGTCCTTGAGCGTCTCGCTGTCGCGCCGGTGCGCGTCGCGCAACGCATCGCCGATGCAGCGGGCCACCTCGAACATGTTGCGGCAGCTGAACAGGTTGGTGCCGGATTCCGGGGTCTCCAGGTTCTCACGCAACACCGTCGTCACCGCCTGGGTGATGGCGAGGTTGCCGGCGCTCTGGATCACCAGCACGCGGTCTCCGGGCTTCTGGAACACCGTGGTCTTGCGGAAGGTGCTGATCTGGTCGACTCCCGCGCTGGTGCGCGAGTCGGAGAGAAACACCATGCCGGTATCCAGCAGCATGGCGACGCAATAGGTCATGAGAGCCCGTTCTCCTTGCAGTTACTGTTCGCCGGCGGTGATGGCAGCGACGCTGACATCCATCACTTCGCGGCCGCCGCCGCGCCGCACGCCGCGCACCGGGGCTGCATCCAGGTAGTCACGCCCCACCGCCAGGCGACAGTGCTTCGGTCCCATGGGCTCCAGGTGCGTCACGTCAATGCCGAGCCAGCCCTGCGCGTCCTCGAGCCACGCATCTACCCAGGCGTGGCTGGCCGATTCCGCGCCGTCCACGCTGCAGAGGTAGCCGCTGACGTAGCGCGCCGGAATACCAGCGGCGCGACAGCAGGAAACAAACACGTGCGCCTGGTCCTGGCACACGCCCTGGCCGCGCGTGAACACCACGGCCGCGGAGTCCTCGACGCTGGTGGTGCCCGGAGTGTAGCGCACGCGCTCGTAGACGCCCCCGGCCAGGCCGTAGAGCCGCTCGCGTAGCGAACCAGGGCGGGTGATGTGCGAGTGCGCGAGCTCGATCATCTCCGCGCTCGGCTGCGTCAGCGGCGTGGGCGCAAGATAGGCAAGTGGCGACAACGTGCCGTCGAAACTCACGAACTCCTCATCGCCGGTCATCTCCACGATGCCGCGCACTTCGAGGTTGATCTCACGGTGTGGCTCCTCGAGCGTCAGGAGGTGCGTGAGGTTGCCGTGGGCATCGGTCTGCTCGGTGCGCCGCCCGGGAGCCCGCAGGTTCCAGGAGAGGATGCGCTGGCTGCCCTCGCGCCGTGGCGTCAGGCGCAGCGCCTGCGCCGTGTACTTCACCGGCTCCTCGTAACGATAGGTGGTGCGGTGGACGATGTGTAGCTGCATGGTCTCTCTATCTAGGGCTTGGCCGGGGTGCGCCGGGCCAGAAGCGTGGTGATCTCCCGGCGCGCGGCCGCCAGGTCTTTCTGGAACGCCGGATCCGCGTGCAGCCGCGCGAGCAACGCCGCGGCGGCGAGCCTGCCGGCGGCCACGTCGGAAGGGTAGTGAAAGCCGCACACCACGCGGCTGTCACCGAAGGCCATGCCGCGCGCGAGCAGTTGGTCGGCGTACTGCGGCGCGAGCTCGGCGAGCAGCGACCCCCACAGCCAGCCGAGCGTCGCGTGCCCGGATGGGTAGGAGCCCGACTCCGCGAGTCCGGCGTAGGTGATCTCGCACCGCGGCAGTTGCGGGTACTCGACGAAGGGGCGATGGCGGCCGCCGCTGCCGACGCTCTTCTTGACCGGTGCCAGCAACAGCTCGGCGTCGCTGCGCACCTGGCCCATGAGGTGCAGGAAGTTCGGGGCGCTCCCCTGCGTGACAGTGATGCCGAGCAGGTAGGTGAAGCGCGGCGCCACCTTGAGCGGATCGGCGGGTGGTACGTCATCGGCGTGCGCCTCCTCCGCGCGCGCGGTGCCGATGAGCGCGCGGGTGCGGAAGTAGGTCTCGACGTCGGAAGCCTTCGCCATCGAGTCATCGGCGGGCGCGCCCGGGAGCCAGGCCTCGATGTGCAGCGCCACGGCCGGGTCGAGATAGCCTGCCGCGGCCGGGCGCGCCGGCAGCAGCGCTGCCGCGCACGCGAGGCACAGCAGCAGCGCCGTGAGCCGCACGCTGCGCTCAGGACCAGGGCCCACCTGATATGCAGAAGTGGTCATGTTCGTTCGGGGCACCTCGTGGCAGACGGGACCGGCACGGGTCAAAACGACCCGGAGGGTACGAGAAAATCGTTGGCGATGCGGTCGCCCAGGTCCTTCAGGCGTCCCTGGAAGCGGTCGAGGAAGCTCGTGACCCCTTCCGCGCACAGCTCCTCGAAGCGCCCGAAGTGGAACTGCGAGTGCAGCTCCCCCACGCGCCGCAGGGTCTCCTTGGATTGCTCGTTGGCCACTGCGGCGAGATTCGCCTGCAGCTCATCGAGGCAGCGGTGCACCCCCTGGGGCAGGTCATCGCGCATCAGCAGCATCTGGGTGACGCGCTGCGGCGTGACGCTGTCGCGGTACAGCCGCCGGAACACCTCGAACGCCGACATGGCCCGCAGCAGCACGGCCCACTCCGAGGCCTCCTCGATCAGCCGTTCGCCGCGGCCACCCGGGTCGCGCCAGCGCGCCTCCAGCATGCGCGTCGTATTGTCGGCGCGCTCGAGGAAGGTGCCGATGTGCGTGAAGTGTGCCGCCTCGTCGCGCAGCAGCGTGCCGGAGGTGATGCCACGCGTCAGGTGCGCGCGGTACTTCACCCACTCGAGGAAATCCCCGCGCGCGGCCTCAGGCATCGAGGAGTTGAACGCGACCGAATCAAGGTAGGTCTCGTTCAGTGTCTCCCACATGTCGGACGTGATGGTGCCACGCACCGCGCGGGCGTTCTCACGCGCAGCCCGCAGGCACTGCAGGATGCTTCCCGGGTGCTCGCGCTCGAAGGCGAGGAAGTTGAACGCTGTGCGCGGCGTAACCGCGCCATGGCGCTCCTGGTAGGCGCCCTCCGCACCGAGGGATACCAGAGTCGCCTGCCAGCCCTGGCGCACGGCTTCCGGCATGCGCGGCAGCAGCGCGAGGCGCTGGTGCGCATCGATCATGCGCGCAAGGTTCACCGCGCGCTCGAGGTAGCGCGACATCCAGTACAGGTGGTCAGCGGTGCGGCTGAGCATCAGAGCCCCGCCTCGCCCGCCGCCGGGCTGGCCCCGAGTACCCAGGTGTCCTTGGTGCCCCCGCCCTGGGAGGAGTTGACGATCAGGGAGCCGGCGGTCAGTGCCACGCGTGTGAGCCCGCCTGGCACCACCGTCACCTCGCGGCCCGAAAGCACGAACGGGCGCAGGTCGATGTGCCGCGGGGCCAGTCCCTGCGCGACCATGGTCGGGGAGGTCGAGAGCGCGAGCGTCGGCTGCGCAATGTAGCGCTCCGGATGGGTGCGGATGCGGGCGCGGAAGTCATCGAGCTGCGCGCGCGTCGCCGCCGGCCCGATCAGCATGCCGTAACCGCCCGCGCCGTGGACCTCTTTCACCACCAGTTCCTCAAGGTTCGCCAGCACGTACTCGCGCTCGGCCTCGCGCCGCAGCACCCAGGTTGGCACGTTGGCCAGCAGTGGCTCCTCGTCGAGATAGAAGCGCACCATGTCCGGCACGTACGGGTAGATGGATTTGTCATCGGCGATGCCGGTGCCGATGGCATTGGCGATCGTGACGTGACCGGCGCGGTAGGCAGTCAGCAGGCCGGGCACGCCGAGGGTCGAGTCGGGACGGAACGACAGTGGGTCGAGGAAGTCGTCGTCCAGGCGGCGGTAGACGACATCCACCCGCTCCGGGCCGCGCGTGGTGCGCATGTAGAGCACCGCATCGCGGACGAACAGGTCCTGGCCCTCCACCAGCTCGATGCCCATCTGCTGGGCGAGGAAGGCGTGCTCGAAATAGGCGCTGTTGTAGGCGCCCGGCGTGAGCAGCACCACCGTGGGATCCGTGACCCCGACCGGCGCCACGCTCTTGAGGTTCTCGTGCAGTACGTCCGGGTAGTGCTCCACCGGCTCGATCGCGTCGCGCGCGAACAGTTCCGGGAACAACCGCATCATCATCTTACGGTTCTCGAGCATGTAGGAGACGCCCGATGGCACGCGCAGGTTGTCCTCGAGCACGCAGAAGTTGCCCTCATGGTCGCGCACGATGTCGACCCCCGAGATGTGCGCGTAGATGCCGCCGGGCAGCTTCACGCCCTGCATCTCCGGGCGGTACTGCGGGTTGCACAGGATCTGCTCCGGGGGCACGAGCTGCGCTTTGAGGATCCGCTGCTCGTGGTACACGTCTGCAAGGAACGCATTCAGGGCGCGCACGCGCTGCTTCAGGCCCTGCTCGAGGCGCTGCCACTCCGGGGCGGGCATGATGCGCGGCACGATGTCAAAGGGGATCAGCCGCTCGGTACCCTCGTTCTCGCCGTAGACGGCGAAGGTGATGCCCACGCGGTGAAACAGGGCGTCCGCCTCGGTGCGCTTGCGCGCCAGGTGCTCCGGGGGCTGCTCGCGCAGCCACTCGTAGTACTGCCGGCAGTGGCCGCGCGGCACGCCGGCCTGGTCCAGCATCTCATCGTAAGGGACGGGCATTGAGGATATTAGACCAAGGTTGCGGGGGTGACGGCAGCGTCATTTGGTGGCGCTGCCGCGTGGTGCCCCGGGCCGGGCGTTGCACTTTTTGTGTGCGGGGGCCGGAGCGCGCGTGTCCTGGTGCCCCGGCGCGCCGGCGTTGCCAGAGGTCCGAGCACGGATGTAAGGTCTGTGGTGCCATAACAAGGACAAGCGCGGCGTGCCGGCGGCGCCGCCCATACGGCCCGGGGTCACCCGCCTTTTTCGGTTCAGCGATGCGCGCCGCGGCGCGCAGGACAGGCATGCAACGCATCAGTCGCCGGCGCCTTCTGCAGTCTGCGGCCCTCGCAGCCGCGCTGCCCTGGACGTGGCGCGCCCGGGCAGCCGCCAGGCCGCAGCGCGTCGCGGTGGTCGGGGCGGGGCTTGGGGGCCTGGTGGCGGCCTACGAACTCATGCGTGCCGGCCACACGGTGAGTGTCTTCGAGGCGCTCGAGCGTCCCGGGGGCCGGGTGCGCACACGTCACGACGCGTTCGGCGACGGCATGTACGTGGAGGAGGGGGCGCTGGAGTTTGGCGAGGGCTACACCCTGCTGAACCAGTACATCGCGCAGTTCGGGTTGCCGGTCACTTCGCTCGGTGATCCTGCGAACGCTGCGATGCCGGAGGTCTTCTTCATCGGCGGCCGGCGTTACGCGGTCAGCCGCGGCGGGGAGCCCGACTGGCCCTACGCGCTGTCCCCCGAGGAGCGCCGGCTCGGGATACCGGGCTTGTGGGAGAAATACGCGCAGCCTGCGACGCGTGCGCTGGCGCAGCCCTTCGACGCCCGGGCCATGAACCGCGCCGCGCGCACGACGGACGAACACTCGCTCGCGGACCTGGCGCGCAAGCAGGGCGCGAGCGATGCAGCGGTGCTGCTCATGGCGCGTGCGCCGCTGGGCGAGTCCATCGAACATGTCTCGGCGCTGCAGGTGCTGCTGTGGAGAAGATTTCTCACCTCGAGCCGGACGCGCATGTGCCTCACCGGCGGCAACGATCGGCTGCCGCACGCCTTCGCCGAGCGGCTCGGGCCACGCCTGCATTACCGCGCCGAGTTGCGTGGCATCGCCCAGGACCGCGCGCAGGTGCGCCTCGCGATCGCGCACGGGAATGCGGTCGAGCAGGTCAGCGTCGACCGCGTGGTGCTGGCGCTGCCGTTCTCGGTGCTCCGGCACTGCGAGCTAGGCGATGCATTCGCCCGCCACAAGCGCGCGCTGATCGCCGGTCTGCGCTACGAATCCGCGACCCGCATCTTCGTGCACACGAAGACGCGCTTCTGGCGGCAGGCGGGGATGGACGGATCTGCCAACACCGACCTGCCGGTGGGTGCCGTGCGCGACCTTTCTGCGGGTCAGTCCGGCAGCGCCGGGATTCTGGGTACGGAGGCCATCGCCGCCGCCAGCCGGCGCCTCACCGCCATGAGTGCCGCCGAGCGCATGCACCTCGGGCTCGAGGGCCTCGGCCGGGTATTCCCGGAGATGGGCGCGGACGGCGCAAGCGGCAGCTCGGTGTGCTGGGATACCGAGCCATATGCGCTCGGCGCGTGGGCCTACTTTGCACCGGGAGAGATGAACAGCATGTTCACGCAGGTGGGGCTGCCGGATGGTCGTATCCACTTCGCAGGCGAGCACACCTCGACGCTGTGTTTCATGGAAGGCGCGGTACAGTCCGGCCAGCGCGCCGCCCAGGAGATCAGCGCCGCCTGAGCAGCCCGGCTAGGACACGGTCGCGGTGAGGGCGCTCCAGCCGTTCCAGATGATCTCGATGCCGATGCACATCAGGATGAAGGCCGACAGCCGCACCAGTACCTCAAGACCGGTGTCTCCCAGGAATTTCGCCATGGAAGCGGCGAAGCGGTAGGCGAGGTAGATGGTGATCGCGATGCCGATGATGCCGAGCAGCGCCCCGCTGTAGTGCGAGGCAATCTCGGACAGGGACGGCAGGCCCGGCGTCTTGCGGCTGCCGATGGTGATCGCCACCGACATCGAGCCCGGGCCCACCGTCAGCGGCATCGTCAGCGGGTAGAAGCTGCCGGTCTTGCGGCGCGTACGCGCGGGCAGTTCGGCGGCGTCCGCGTGGTCGGAGTAGTCCTCCTGGGACAGCAGCTTCCAGCCCAGCGCGGTGACCACGAAGCCGCCGGCGATGCGCACCACGGGCAGCTGGATACCGAAGAATTCCAGCAGGTAGGGGCCGATCAGCATCGACCCGAGCAGCAGCGCAAAGCCGTTCATGGCGACCTTGCGGGCCATGACGGTGCGCTCCGCAGGCGTCAGGCTTGCGGTCAGGGAAAAGAAGAAGGGCGCCGACTCGATCGGGTTAACGATCGGGAACAATCCTGCGAAGGTCAGGAGGAACGCGCTGCCGAGGCCGTTCAGGGTGCCCTCGCCGCGAGCAGCTGGTCCAGGGCAACCTCGACACCCTTGGCACGCTGATCACCCACGTGCATCTCGCCGGGGGCATTGCCATACAGCAACCCATCGCGCCCGATCAGGTAGAACGTCGGCCAGTACTGCGCATGCAGTGCACGCCAGTAGGAGGCATCACCGTCAATCATGACGGGATTATGGATCTTGAGGCGCTCGACAGCCTTGCGGACGTTGCTCGGGGATTTCTCTTCCGCGAGCTCGGGCGTGTGCACGCTCACGACCACCAGGCCCTGCGGTCCCTTGTCGCGCAGCAGGGACTCGATCCAGGCACGTGAGTTGAGGCAGTTGACGCAGTCGAAAGCCCAGAATTCGACCAGCACCACCTTGCCCTTCAGGGCAGCGAGGGTGAGCGGATCCGAATTTACCCAGTCCGAGGCCTGCGCATGCGTGAACTCAGGTGGCGGCGCGGGTGCGGCGGCGCCGACATCGGCCAGCACCGCGCAGCAGGCCAGCATGAGCAGCAGGCGTCGGGTGCGCTTCATGTGCAGTCTCCGCTCAAGTCATCCTATGATGAAGTATGAACGACAAGGTCTGCCTAGTCACCGGGGCCACGCATGGCATCGGCGTCGAGACGGCGAGGGCGTTGGCGGGCACCGGGGCGACCGTGCTGGTGCACGGGCGTGACCTCGACCGAGCCAGCGCCGTGGCGCAGGAGCTGGCGCGCAGTACCGGCAACCAGAAGGTCCGTGCCGTGCAGGCGGACTTCGCTAGGCTCGCAGACGTACGGCGGCTGGCCGGCGAGCTAAACGCGACCCTGCCGCGCCTGGATGTGCTGGTGAACAATGCCGGCATGATGAGCGCCACCCGCGGGCACAGCGCTGAGGGCTACGATCTCACCTTCGCCGTCAATCACCTGGCGCCCTTCCTGCTTACCAACCTGCTGCTCGCGAAACTCACCGCAGCGGGTGCGGCACGCATCGTCGTGGTCGCCTCGGCGGCCCATCGACGCGCCCGGCTCGATTTTGACGACCTGATGAACACGAAGGTCTCCGGTCTGCTGCCGGCCTACGCGCGCTCCAAGCTGGCCAACATTCTCTTTACGCGCAGCCTCGCGCAACGGCTGCAGGGCACGGCCGTGACCGCCAACGCGCTGCACCCCGGCTTCGTCAACAGCCACATCTTCCACGCCACGCCGGCTTTGCGCTTGCTGCTGACGCCATTTGCGCCGTTCCTGATGCGCACCCCGGCGCAGGGGGCGGCCAACAGCATTTACCTGGCGACGTCGCCGCAGGTGGCCGGTGTGAGCGGTGCCTACTACGAGGGCGTGCGCCAGGTCGAGCCGAGCCTGGCGGCGCAGGATGCAGCCGCGGGCGAGCGGCTGTGGCAGGAGAGTGCGCGCCTCACCGGGCTGCCCTCTTAGCGCGGGCGGGCGTGGCCCTCGCCGCGACCCTCAGCGTTGCGCCGTGGGCAGGTGGGTCAGCACCCGCTGCATCAGCTGCTCGAGTCGCCCGGCCGGCAGTTCCAGAAGCGCCGGCAGGCCGCGAACCCGCTGTACCGTGGCCGCGCTCAGCCGGCGCTGCGCTCGATACAGCCGCGTGCGCACCGTGGTCTCGTGGACGCCGAGGCAGGCGGCGGTCTCGATGCCGCTGATGCCCTCGATGATCCGCAGCACGAAGACTGTGCGGAAGACTTCCGGCAACGCGTTCACCGCTTGCTCGAGCTCGCGTCGCTCCAGCATGTCCTCGGCGCCCGAAGACGGGACCGGGGGCGGGGCGTCGGGCACCCGGCTGGCGCCGCGGTGCGCATGTGCCTGCTGGTAGGCAACGCGCGTGAGCCAGGCGGCGAACTTGCCGGTGGGCTCGTACCGGGACAGATCGCCGAAGGCGGCAAGGTAGGCTTCCTGCACGATGAGCTCGGCGCGTTCGCCGTCCGGCACGACGCTGCGCGCCACGCGATAGAGCCGCCGGCCGTAGCGGCGGACGAGGGCGGCGATGGCCTGCTCCTCGCCGGCACGGGCGCGCTCGACGAGCAGCAGGTCGGGGAGGTTGTCGGTCCCGGCTACCGGGCGGCGGACGGGGGAATCGGGGCTGCGGGACGGGGTCACGGGATCCAGCATGTGCATCAACCTCTGGTGTGTATCCTAGCCACCATGAAAGAGAGACCGGCCCGGACGGCCGGGTATTGCGCAGCGCTCGCCCTGGTGGCTCTGCCGGCGAGCGTGACGTGGGGAGGTCCACCCGAGGTGGCAGCCGTCATACATCCGCGCTTGTGGCCCAAGCAGCCGGCCGCCCTCGCGACCGATGCGGATCTTGAGGCGCGCGTGGAGGCGCTCCTGCGGCGCATGACGCCCGCCCAGAAGGCCGGCCAGCTGGTGCAGGCCGACATCGGCAGCATCACGCCGGATGACCTGCACCACTTTCCCCTCGGTTCCGTGCTCAACGGCGGCAACTCTTCCCCCCGCGATGACAAACTCGCGGCACCGAGTGAGTGGCTGGCCTTGGCGGACCGGTTCTATGAGGCCTCCAGCGGCACCCCGGAGGACCCACAGGTGCCGGTGCTGTGGGGGACCGATGCCGTGCACGGTCACAACAACATCCCCGGCGCGACCATCTTTCCGCACAACATCGGCCTGGGGGCCGCCCGGGACCCCGAGCTCATCCGCCGCATCGGGGAAATCACCGCGCTCGAGGTGCGGGTCACCGGGCTCGACTGGGCCTTCTCCCCGACCGTCGCCGTGGCACGCGACGCACGCTGGGGACGTACCTACGAGAGCTACTCGGAAGACCCTGAGCTGGTGCGTACTTACGCCGCGGCCATGGTGCAAGGCCTGCAGGGCGTACCCGGCACCCCGGCGTTCCTGGATGCCGCCCACGTGCTCGCCACCCCGAAGCATTTCCTGGGCGACGGGGGCACGCAGGGTAAGGACCAGGGCGACAACCCCGCCACCGAGAAGGAGCTGCGCGACATCGACAGCCCGGGTTACCAGGCCGCGCTCGGCGCCGGCGCCCAGGTCGTGATGGCGTCCTACTCCAGCTGGCGCGGGCAGAAGATGCACGGCAACCATGCGCTCCTGACCGACGTGCTCAAGGGGCGCTTCGGCTTCGATGGTTTCGTCATCGGCGACTGGAACGGCCATGCCCAGCTGCCAGGCTGCACGGCGGTCAGCTGCCCGGCAGGCATCAATGCGGGCCTCGACATGCTGATGGCCCCGGATGGCTGGAAGGAGCTGCAGGCCAATCTCATGGCGCAGGCGGCAGCCGGACAGATCACGCAGGCGCGCCTCGATGATGCGGTGCGCCGCATCCTGCGCGTGAAGCTGCGCGCGCGCCTCATGAGTGAGGGCCGTCCTTCCTCGCGCCCGTACGCGGGGCACTACGAGCTGCTCGGCGCGCCGGCGCATCGCGCCGTCGCCCGCCAGGCGGTGCGCGAGTCGCTGGTGCTCCTGAAGAACCACAATCACCTGCTGCCGCTCGCGCCGCGCCAGCGCGTGCTGGTGGCCGGTGAGGGCGCCGACAGCATCGCCAGGCAAAGCGGGGGCTGGACCATCGACTGGCAGGGCACCGAGCCCAACCAGGTGTTCCCGCACGCGCAGTCGATCTACGCAGGCATCGCCGAGCGCGTCCGCGAGGCGGGCGGCACGGCCGAACTGAGCATCGGCGGCGAATTTCACACGCGCCCCGATGTCGCGATAGTGGTCTTCGGTGAGGCGCCCTATGCGGAGTACGCCGGCGACGTCACCACGCTCGAGTACAGCCCCGGCGACAAGCGCGATCTGGCGCTGCTCAGGCGCCTGCGCGAGCTGGACATCCCGGTAGTGGCGGTACTGCTCTCGGGGCGCCCGCTGTGGGTGAACGCGGAGATCAACGCGGCGGACAGCTTCGTCGCCGCGTGGCTGCCGGGACCGGAAGGGGGTGGGGTCGCTGACGTGCTATTCAGTAAGCCCGACGGGGCGGTGCGCTTCGATTTCCGCGGCAGGCTGCCGTTCTCCTGGCCGGGCACGCCGCAGCCGCCGGCCGTCGACGGCCGCCCCGGCGCGCCACCGCAGTTCGCCTTCGGCTATGGCCTGAGCTACGCAGACGAGGGTTACCTCACGCGCCTGCCCGAAGCCCCGGCGCCGCGCTGACTGCGCCGGCGCCGCCGGTCACGCCCCTGTCATGAGTGCCGGGCAATGTTGGCCAGACGTGCCCCCCAGTGCGCCCGCCGCGTACTGAGGAGGCGTCCAGGATGTGGGCGGGGTGCGGAAACGGATGTCCGCACTCCGCAGCACGGCTGCTTCAGTCGGCGGCGGCGCCCACCGCGACCCAGGCCAGATCCGAGTTCGACACCGAGCCGACGTTGAAATTGCGCGCCGCGGCGGCCATGCGCGTCAGCGCCTGCGCGATCGGCATCGGGGGCTTGGCGTCGCCCTTCTTGGCCTTGTGGAAGCGCACCGGGTTGATGCGTGCCACCACGTAATTGCGCAGGTACGGGGACTTGAAGCCCTTGGCCTGCAGTGCTGCGATTACGTCCTTGACGCGCGCGTCGATCTCGATGAGTCGCGCGGCGTAGTCCTCGCGCTGCCTCAGGCTCACCGTCAGCGTGCGCTCGCTGAAGCGGTCAACCTTCTTCAGGAAGGCGCTGTAGGCGCCGCCGGCGAAGCGCGGCGCACGTTCGTAGACGATGCCGAGCGTGATGAGCTCCGCGGCCTCGAATTCCTGGCGGAACGCGTCCTCGCGCTCGCGGCCGCGACGCTTGGCGAGGTTGCGCGCCATGCGCACCACTTCGAGGCTGCGGTCCTTGAGGTTATGGGCCTTCTCGGTGTTGAGGGCGAGGATGCGGTAGGCGAGCGTCTCGTCGGCGGAGATGAGCGCGGTGATCTGCTTCAGGCCCAGGACCTTCGCGGCTGCCAGCCGGTGACGGCCATTGGGCGTCCACAGCCGCCCGTCCTCGCCGCGCACCACGATCAGCGGGTCAAGAAACGCAGCCGTCTCCTCGATCGCGGTCGCGAGGCGCTTGGCGTGGGTCGGCGACAGGTCGCGCTGGAAGGGAGTCGGCTGCACCGCGGCGAAGGGCAGGCTCGCGAGCAGCAGCGCGCGGCCGCCGAGGGGCTCGCGATAGGCGCCGATCGGCGCGCCGCCGGCCGCGCGCACCAGCTCCGCGAGCGGCGCGATCTGCGGGTCATCCAGCGCGACGGCTACCTGCGCCGCTTCGAGCCCGCGGCTTTGCTTGCGCGGGGCGAGACTCGGACGCTTGCGCGCACCGCGCTTGGCGGACTTGGCTTGAGCCATGGGCGCAATCTCCGGTTGGAATGAGTGTGCGAGAATGACGCATTGATGAGGATGTTGCCATGGATGCCCTCCCTGAGTCAGCGAGCGCCCTGCGCCCGGCGGATGCTGCTGCGCGCCTGCCCGCGCAGCGCATCGATGCGGCCGGGCGCGCGCACGTGGACCAGCGGGCAGTGTTGGCTCTGGCGCTGCCGCTCATGGCCAACAGTGCCGTGCAGATCGTCCTCAACCTCACCGACATGTGGTTCATGGGCCGCATCTCGACCAAGGCGCTCGCCGCGGTCGGGGCGGTGCAATGGCTCATCATGGCGGCGGTGCTGGTGCTCGGTGGCGCCGGCACCGCGGTGCAGACCCTGGTCGCCCAGCACTATGGGGCGCGCCGCTACAGCCGCGCCGGGGAGGCGGTCTGGACCGCCATCTGGGGCATGGCGTGCGCCGCTCCGGTATTCGTGCTCGTGGGGGCCGCACGTCACCTGATCCTGGCACCGTTCGGCTTCGATGCGCAGATCGAGAACCTGGCGGCTGCCTTCTGGTTCCCGCGCATCGGCGGTGCGTTCGTCGGCGCGGCGGTGTGGGCCACGCTTGGGTTCTTCAACGGCATCGGCCGGCCGCGCATCACGCTGTGGATCACGCTGGTCACAACGCTCGCCAACGCGCTCCTCAACCAGATCTTCATCTTCGGCCTCGGCTGGGGGATCGCCGGCTCGGCCTGGGCCACCAACTGCGCGCAGCTGATCGGCCTGCTGTTCGCGCTGGCGATATTCCTGCAGCCCTACTACCGGCGCGTGTACCACTCGCACCTCACCTGGCATCCGCACGCGCAGCGCCTGTGGGCGCAGCTGCGCCTCGGGGTGCCGATGGGGCTGCCACCCGCGGCGGACCTGCTCGGCTTTGCCATCTTCCAGATGATGCAGACGTGGCTCGGCACTGCCGACGGCGCGGCCACGCAGATGGTGATGATGCTGACCTCGCTCTCGTACATGCCCGGGTTCGGCATCGCCTCCGCCGGTACCACGCTCGTCGGCCAGTCGATCGGCGCCGGCGCGCGCGACTGGGCGCTACGGGTCGGCAACCGCACGATCCTGCTGGCCGCCTGCTACATGGGCGGCATCGGTGTCGTGATCGCACTCACCGGGCCGTGGCTCTTGCCCTTCTTCACCGGCGCCCACGATGCGGATGCGCTGGCGGCGGTGGCGCTCGGCGGGCGTCTCCTGTGGCTCGCGGCGGCGTTCCAGTTTTTCGACGGGCTGAACATGGGCAGCAGCATGTGCCTGCGCGGCGCGGGCGACGTCAAGGTGCCGGCCGCCCTGGTGCTGCCGATGTCGCTGTTGTTCTTCGCGCCGCTCGCCCACGCACTCACCTTCGCACCGGGGCAGGGCTGGGTGCACTTCCTGCCGCAATACGGTTACGGCGCGGTGGGTGGCTGGGTGGCGGTCCTGATCTACGTGATGGTGCTCGGCAGCGTGCTGTTCCTGCGCTGGCGCTCGTGTGCCTGGCAGCGCATCCGGCTGTGAGCCCGAGGCGGCGCCCGTGCTCCTGACGCTCAAGATGCTGCTGCGTACCCTCATCCTGCCGCCGGCGAGCCTGCTGGTGCTTTGCTTCGTCGGGCTGTGGCTGCTGGCACGCTATCCGGCCGGCCGCGCACGCCGCGCGGGGCTGGTGTTGCTGACGGGGGCGCTCGCGGTGCTGTGGCTGCTGGCAACCCCGGTCATTGCTGATCTCTTCGAGCGCGCCGCCGATCGCGTCCCGGCGCAGAGCCCCGAAGACCTTGTCGCCTCGCACGCCCAGGCCATCGTCATCCTCGCCGGGGGCGATGCCAGTCACAGCGCCGCGGAGTACGGTCATGCCCCGGCCGCCGGAGGCGAGCTGCTCGAGCGCCTCGCCTACGGGGCGTACCTGGCGCACCGTACCGCGCTGCCGGTGCTCGTGACCGGTGGCTTCGCGGAGTCCGAGGCCATGCACACCGTGCTGGCGCGGGACTTCGGCGTCGCGACGCGCTGGATCGAGAGCCACTCGCGCGACACCTTCGAGAACGCGGTCTTCTCCGCGCCGATCCTGCGCGGTGCCGGCATCCGGCGCATCATCCTGGTGACCAGCGGCCCGCACGAGTACCGCGCCATGCACGAGTTCGAGGCCGCGGGATTTCAGGTGGTGCCCGCGCCGGTCGGCGTCTTCGAACCCCAGCAATTCAATCCCGCCCGCTATCTGCCAAGCACTGCCGGCCTGCGCAGCTCGACGCAGGCGCTGTACGAGCTGATCGGCGATCTGGCGCGCCGCCTGTTCCAGCTGCTGCACCTGCGGCGCCAAGAGGCGGCGGGCGCGACCCCCTGACGGAGCATGCTGGTCCCGCAGCTGACAACCGTGTTCCGCTCGCCGCGCAAGCGCGACTGCGACGAGCGCCTGCTGGTGCTGACCGCCGTCGGCGTCGCCGGCGTCGTGCTGCTCGGGGAGGGGGAATTCCTGCTGCAGGTGGACCACGCCGACGCGGCCTACGCCCTGCAGCACCTGCTGCAGTATGAGGCCGAGAACCGCACGCCCCCGCCGCCGCCCCCGCCGCCCTACGTCTACCCCGACGCCTGGGTGGGGTGCGTCGTCTACGTGCTCGTGCTGCTCGCCGTTGCGGCTGCCCTCTCGCACGGCATCGCGCGACTGGACGCCTTTGATGTCGGGGAGCTCGATGCGGGGCGCGTGCAGGCGGGGCAGTGGTGGCGGGCGTGGACGGCGCTAACGCTGCACCTCGACGGCCCGCACCTGGCCGCCAATCTCCTCGCCGGGGTGTGGTTCGGGTATCTGGCCGCCGCGCAGATGGGCGCCGGCACCGCGTGGTTCCTCGGTGTTACGGGGGCCGCCCTGGCCAACCTCCTCGAGGGCCTGTTCGCCGCGCCCGACCACCGATCCGTTGGTGCCTCGACCGCGGTGTTTGCGCTGCTCGGGGCTATGTCGGCATTTTCGTGGCGCGAGCGCTTCGCGACGCCGCAGCGCTGGGCGCGCCGCTGGGGGCCGCTCGTCGCAGGGGTGATCCTGCTCGGCTGGACGGGCACGGCGGGAGAGGGGACCGACGTGATCGCCCACCTCGGCGGCTTCCTCGTGGGGGCGATCCTCGGAGCTACGGTGGCGCTGCCGCGGCTGCAACCCTGGCTGCGCGGCATGCGCCAATGGCTGCCGGCGCTCGCAACGCTTGCCAGCCTCGCCATCGCCTGGGGCTGCGCGCTCGCGAGCTAGGGGCCCTCGACGCTGTAGCCGCGCGAACGCAGGACCGCGAGCGTCCCCTGCTCACCGAGCAGGCGGTCCATCGACTGCACCGCGAGTGTCCCGGGGTTGCGCCGCAGGCTGTCCTCGACGGCGATCAGCCAGTTGTCCTGGGCGCGCGCGATGAGGCTGCGCACGCGCTCGGAGTTGGAGACCGCCGAGATGCAGGCGGTGCGGTCGGCCGCGTGCGGCAGCTTGCGCAGCGTGTCCACATCCCCCAGCGCCCACGCCTGGGCGCGTGCCTGCATCGGTGCGATGTCGGTCTCGAGCAGCGTCACGACCGACTCCAGGCATGCCACCTCACGGTCGAGTGGCGTCTTGCCGACGTCCTTCAGGACATCTACCGGGTCCTCGATCTTCAGCTTGTCCTGGTGCACGCGCACCCCCTGCTCACGGGCGAGCTGCAGCACCGTCTCCTGCACCTCGTTGTGCTGCGCCAAGCCCGCGGCGTCGAACACGCGCGCGACCAGCTGCCGCCCGGCGAGCATCGGCCGCATGCCCTCGAGCTTGTTGTCCTTGGGGTCGTAGCGCGCCTTGAGTGCCTCCACGCGCTGGTAGAGCGGCGCGGGCAGCGTCTGGCGCAGCGGCAGGTTGTCCGGCGGCTTCTGCAGGCGCCGCCACTCGATGTACACGCGCAGCGCGGTGAGCGGGTTGGCGCCGATGCCGTAGCTCGGCCACGCCGGCACCACCTCCTGCGTGTGCCTGAGCACCTCGCGCACCGCGTCGGGCTGCCAGACCATCTTCTTCGGCAGCGGCGAGATGGTGCCGAGGATCCACAGCGTGTGATCGCCCTTGCGCACCGTCCACATGCGCGGACCCTCGTGCTGGCCCTCGACGACGATCTCCTGGATCGGCTCGGCGGCGGCGGGTGCCACGGCCGGCTGCGCCCGCAGCAGCGCGGGAGCCAGCATCCCCAGCAGGAGGAGCCCACAGGCGGCGCTGCGCAACGTGCTCACGGGGTTGGCATCCTTTAGTCGGTCGGCAGCTGCCGCGGCGGCGGGGAGGCGGCGGCCTCGTAGACCCGCGTCAGACTCTGCGCCGGCAGCTCGTAGCTTGCGATGTGCAGCGTCTCGACGAGGCGCCTGCCGTCGCCCGAGAGCGCGTAGGAGTCAGTGACCGCGGGACCCATCTGTGGCTTGATCACGATCACGTACGCGCGGCCGTTCCAGCCGGACTTCTGGTCGGCCACGCCGTTCTCCGAGGACACTACGCTGTGCGCCCCGGGCGTGAAACTGTGGCGCGAGGTGCCGTAGTCGAAGACGATCTCCTCCGGGCCCTGGTGGATGATCAGGTATTCCCCGCGCGCCATCACGTCCTGCAGCACGTGCGCCATCTGTGAGTGGTGCAGCGGGTCACGCCGTGGCCCGCGCTCCTCGGGGACATCGTTGGGGGCGGCGGCGCCCGCGGCGATGCGCGCCTGCTGGATGGCGGCGTTGCGGTTGATGATCTTCGCGGCCTGCTCGCGCATGACGGCAAGCACCTTCTGCGGGTCATCGGAGGCGGCCGCATCGAGCCTCCAGCTGCCGGCGAGCGACAGTCCCGCCGGGGCATCTGCCGAGACGCGTTCGCCGACGCAGCCGGCGCACAGCGCGGCAACGGCGCTCGCGCTCAGGACCCACGCGGCCGCCCGGGCGATCAACATATTGCGGTATCCTCGCTCCACCTCTTTGACGGGCGCAGCATCGCAGTTCGCCACCACCCCGCGCAACGATGAAACGACCTAAGGCTCCAGGACTCGCCCGGCTGCGCCAGAGCATCGCCCGCCTGGACAGCGACAGCATCGATCGGCTCTATGGCCTGGAGCCGGTATGGGAACCGGCAGCCGGCGCGGCGCGCCTCGCGCCCGAGGAGTTCGTCGCGGTGCTGTGCCCGTATTGCGGCGAGCGCCTCGAAACCCGCGTCGACCTGACGGCCGACGAGCCCTCCTACGTGGAAGACTGCGAAGTATGCTGCCGGCCGATCGAGTTCCATATCGAGCGCGAAGAGGGCGGTGCGCTCCTCGCCCTCGAGGTACGACGGTTCGACTAGCTCACATCTAATAAGGACGCATTCCCATGCCATCCCCGCCGCGCACCCCGGGGCTCGCCCTGATCGCGTTGTGCTCGCTTGCCGCCTGCAGTGCCCCGCTCCCCCCCGCGCCTCCGGCCGCCGCGACCGCCGCCGCGCCCGCTGACCCCTGGCCCGAGTTCTCGGCCCGCTTCCTCGAGGAGTACTTCAGGGCCAACCCGTTCTTCGCCGTCGAGGCCGGGCGGCATGAGTTCGATGGCCAGATGCCGGACATGAGTGCCACCGGGATCGCCGCCGAGGTGGACCTGCTGCGGCGCCTGCGCGCGCAGGCTGAGGCGATCGACGCGGCCGCACTCACGGTGCCGGAGCGCCAGGAGCGCGAACACCTCTTCGTGGCCATCGACTCGGATCTGTTCTGGCTCGCGCGCGCACGCGCGCCATTTCGCAGCCCTTCCTGGTACATCGACCAGCTCGACCCGGACGTCTATCTGAACCGCCAGTACGCCCCCCTGGCGCAGCGCCTGCAGGGCTACATCGGCTACGCGCGCGCCATCCCGAAGATCGCCGCCGCGATCCGCGCCAACCTCGCCACGCCGATGCCGCGCACCTTCGTCGAGCGCGGCATCGCCGGATTCGGCGGCTATGCGGATTTCTACCGCACGGATGTCGCGCGGGTCTTTGCCTCCGTGCAGGACCCCAAGGCCCAGGAGGAGCTGCGGCAGGCCAATGTCGCGGCGGCGGCGGCGATGCAGGAGCTGAAGACCTGGCTGCAGGGCGAGCGCTCACGCGCCACCGAGGACTTTGCGCTCGGCGAACCCCTGTTCCTCGAAATGCTCCACAGCACCGAGCGCGTCGACGTCCCGGTCGCGAAGCTGCTCGCGATCGGGGAGGCGGATCTCAAGCACAACACCGAGGCGCTCGCCGCCGCCTGCGCACGCTTCCTGCCCAACGGCACCCTTGCGGCCTGCGTGCAGAAGATGAACGCCGAGAAGCCCGCCGGCGGGGCCGTGGCCGGGGCGCGTGCGCAGCTCTCGCAGCTGCGCGCTTTCGTCATCGAGCGCAACATCGCCACCGTGCCCGGGGATGAACAGGCGCAGGTCGCCGAGGCGCCGCCCTACAACCGCGCCAACGCCGCATACATCAACATCCCGGGTCCCTACGAGAAGAACCTGCCCTCGGTGTACACCATCTCCCCGCCCGACCCGGCCTGGACGGCCCGGGAGCGCGACGAGTACATCCCCGGCAAGTCGAGCCTCCTCTACACCAGCGTGCACGAGGTGTGGCCCGGCCACTTCCTGCAGTTTCTGCACGCCAACCGCAACCCCTCGAAGATTGCCGGCCTGTGGGTCGGCTACGCCTATGCAGAAGGCTGGGCGCACTACGCCGAGCAGCTGATGTGGGACGAGGGGCTCGGGGAGGGTGACCCGGGGCAGCACGTCGGGCAACTGGTGAATGCGCTCGAGCGCAACGTGCGCTACCTCGCCGCGATCCGCCTGCACACCGGCGGCCTGAGCGTGGCGCAGGCGCAGCGCATGTTCCGCGAGCAGGCGTTCCTCGATCCGGGCGATGCCCGGCAGCAGGCCGCCCGCGGCACCTCCGACCCGCAGTACCTCGACTACACCCTGGGCAAGCTCATGATCATGAAGCTGCGCACCGACTGGGTGGCGCAGCAGCCGGGGGCCTCCGCCGCGACGGATCCCAGGAAGTACTGGCACGACTTCCACGACCGGTTCCTCTCCTACACCGGCCCGATCCCGGCGATCCGCGCCGCCATGGTCGGCGCGGGCGGCTCCCTCCTGTAGGGCCGCCTCAGCGGCCCTGCACCGCCGCGGCCTCGAGGAAAGTCAGGCGCCGCGCGCCCGCGTCGAGCCGCACCCGCACCCCGAGCGCGACGGGCTCGTTCTGCTCGCCGTGCCCGATCGGAAAGCCGGCCGCGCACGGCAGCCCGGTGGCCTGCACCAGCTCCCGCAGCACGTCCGAACTCGTGTAGGGCGCATCTTTTTCCTCGCATTGCGTGAAGGTGCCGAGCACGATGCCACGCACGCGCGCGAACACTCCGGCAAGTTCCAGGTGTGTCCACATGCGGTCTAGGCGGTAGGGACGCTCGCCAAAGTCCTCCAGGAGCAGCACCGTATCCTCGAGGCGGGGCATCCAGGGGGTGCCGAGCATGCGCGAGAGCACCGAGAGATTGCCGCCGAGGAGACGCCCCTCGGCCACTCCCGGCACGTAGGTCTCGGTGGCCTCGAGGTCTGCCGCGGGCTGGGTGGACTCGAGCAGCGAGAAGAGGTGCGCGTGCGTTTCCGGCGGCAGGCGCCCGAGCTGCGTGAGCACCGGGCCGTGGACACTCATGCGGTGGTGCGACCCCAGCCACAGGTGCAGGGCCGTGATGTCGGAGAAGCCCACGAGGGGCTTCGAAGGTCCAGGTGGCGCAAGCGCGCGCAGCCGCCCGAGGAGGCGGGTCGCCCCGTAGCCGCCGCGCGCGCAGAACACGCCGCGGATCCTTGGGTCTGCCAGCGCCCGGGTCAATTCCCCGAGACGCCGGGGATCATCCCCGGCCAGGTAGCGCAGCTTGGTGAAGATGCCCGGGTCGTACTCGGGACGGTAGCGGGCCGCCAGCACCGCCAGGCCCTGCTCGAAGGAGGGACGGTCGAAGCCACTCGCCGGCGCGATGACCGCCACCGGGTCCCCGGGCCTGAGCGCTGCATAGGGTTCGAAGGGGCCGGTGCTCAAGCTGCCTCTACGCTCAAGGTTGGACAGCGGCGGATTATCGCCCGATTTACCGGCCGATGCGGGAACGCTTAAACCTCGGGCGCGTCCCCGGGCTCAAAGCTAGGGTGCGGGGCGTCCGCTGGCGTCTGGGGGAACCGAGGATGGTCGCGTTCATTCTGTGGCTGCTGCTCTTCGTCGTGTGCTGGCCACTGGCGCTCCTGGCGCTGGTGCTCTACCCGCTGGTGTGGCTGCTGCTGCTGCCGCTGCGCCTGGTGGGGATCGTCGTTGGCGGGGTCTTTGCCCTCCTGGCAGGGCTCATCTTCCTGCCCGCGCGGCTGCTCGGCGTGCGGCGCTAGGCGCCCTAGTCCGCGAGCGCCTTCAGGTCGCGCAGCAGCGCCGCGCGGCCGCGCGCGAGCTGGTCGAGGCGCGCCGCCGCGCTGCGCAGGGCGCGGAGGTTCTGCACCGGGGCCTCGTTCAGGCGCCGGTAAGTGGTGCGCGCCGTCAGCCACAGCCGGTTCATGTGCTCGTAGCGGGCCGCGATCTCGCGGCGCATCGTGATGATGTTAAGGACGCTGGCTTGCATTGGCGGCATAAGAGCTTGAAAGCCCACGGCAGCAAAGTGCGGCCGTCACAATTTGCGGGGCGAGCTTACGGTGCGTTTGTTGCGGCCGTAAGAAGGCGCGCGCCGCAAGGGCCTGTCAGCTTAAGGAGACGACCAGCTTCGCCGAGTGGCTGCGCCAGTTGATGGGGATGATGAAGGAACGCTGCCCGGGCTTCTGCGGGATCGCCGGCTTCTCCCCCGACAGCACGCTCGGCACCGAGATGACGAAGTCGCGCCCGAAGTCGCGGCGGGCGTTGCCGGAGATGGTGTTGGCCACTTCCCCGACGAGGTCGCGCATGGTCTCGTGGCTGAAGTCATTCTCCTGCATCTTCATCAGCAGCACCGTCAGCATGGCCTTGGGTGCGGTGAAGTAGACCACGCCCTCGCGCTTACCGGAGATGCTGATGATGCCGGTGTACTCGTGCACCGAGGGGGAGCCTTCCATGAGGTACGGCGAGCCGATCGAGGCGGGCTGCTGGGCCGCGACCTCGAAGAAGTTCGTCGTCCCCTCGACGAAGGTCTTCAGCTCCTGTTCGTACAGCATGTGCAGTCGTTCCTTATTGCGAGCCTAGCGCATGAGCTCGGCGATCGCCTCATTCAGCTGGCGGTCGGTGAAGGGCTTGTTGAGGAAGCCGTTCGCACCCTTTTCCATTGCCTCGACCGCGGTCGCCTTGTCGGCGAGCGCCGAGACCACCAGGATGCGTATCGCGGGCTTGAGCGCCACCAGGCGCCCGATGCACTCGATGCCATCCATGCGCGGCATGGTGAGGTCCATCGTCACCACGTCAGGGTCGGTCTTGCGGAACAGCTCCAGCGCCTCCTCGCCGTTGCCGGCGGTGCCCACCAGCTGCAGCTCCTCGAACTGCTGCGAGCGCTCGATGCGCCGGCGCATGATGTTCGAGTCATCCACGATCATGAGCTTGTAGGAGCGCTTGCCGTTCATCGTCGTTCCATTGGCTGTCATGTTCCCGCGAGTACGCCTCTTCAGGCGACCGCGGTGCTGTCGGCTGCATCCAGGGGCGGCAGCACGATCTTGAAGCGCGTGAAGCGTCCCGGGTGGGTGCTGACGCCGATCTTGCCGCCGAGGGCATAGACGCTGCGCGCCACCACGTCCATGCCGACGCCGCGCCCGGCGTCCATGGAGACGTCATCCTGGGTGGAGAAGCCGGGGCGGAAGATCAGCGCCATGGTGGAGCGCGTGTCCAGCGCCGACGCCTCCTCCTCGCTGATCAGCTGCTTGCGGATGGCGGCGGCCTTGAGCGAATCCACGGCGATGCCGGCGCCGTCGTCCTCGAAGATGAGCTCGTAGCTCTCGCCGGCCTTGCGGAAGTCGACGTGCACCACGCCGGTGTCGTCCTTGGACTGCCCGCGGCGCACGTCCGGGGCCTCGATGCCATGCACGGCGGCGTTACGCAGCATCTGGATGAGGCAGTCCTTGATGGTTGAGCGGTAGGCGCCCGGCACCTCGGCAAGACCGGTGAGTGAGAGGCGGAAGCGCTTGGCATGGTCGGCCGCCAGGCGCTCGGCCATCGACTGCAGCGTGGGCGCCAGGTCCTCGACCGTGCGCGGCGCGGCGGCGCGCTCGGCCGCAGCGGAGCGGGCGCCGGCAGGCGCCGCCGGGACGGCCGGTGCTGCGGGTTCGGCGGCAGCTCCCGGGGAGTCCTTGAGCGCGGTGAGGCGCGAGGCCATCTCGCGCACGCTGCGCAGGTGCGCCAGCAGCTCATCGAGCTTCAGTACCATCGGCAGGAAGTCGTTGCCGGACAGTTCCGGGCGCTTCTTGCACTCGCTCACCATGTCCTCGAGCGCGTGCACGCGACTGGCGATGCTCTTGAGGTTCAGCGCCGAGGCCTCCCCCTTGATGGCATGCAGCTCGCGGAACAGGCCGGTGAGCTTTTTGCGGAACTCGGCATCGGTGCGCGCCGGCTCCTTGAGGATCGTGTTGACGAGCTTGAGCCCGGTCTCCGCGGTGTCGAGGAAGGAGACCAGCTGCAGCGGGTCGACGTGCATCATGCCGAGCATCATGTCGAGTTGCTGGTTGGCGTTCTCCTGCGAGTCGTGCAGCTCGCGCGCCAGCAGGACGCTCGAGGTGATGTCGCCCACGGCGCACAGCACGTGCTTGATGCCCTCAGCTCCCATGACGCGGTGGAAGTCGAACTGCAGGTAGCGCGTCTCCTTGCCGCCGTGCCCGTTGTCCATCGTGATCTCGAGCTGCCCGAGCGGGTTGATGCTCTTCATCAGGTTCTCGTGGGCGCGGTCGCCCCACAGCAGCTTGATGTACTTCGTGGCGGTGGAGAGCGTCGCCGCCGGCACCAGGTCCTTCAGCAGCTCCTCGAAGGACAGCCCCGCGAAGTCGTTGCGGCTGAACATGCGCGCCAGCGCGTCCGACCACACCGAACCGATGCGGTAGTCGGCGTCCAGCAGGAAGAAGCCCTCGCGCACCGTCTTGAGGATGTCGCGGGTCTGCTCCTGGGCGTCGCGCGCGGCGCGCTCGTGGCGGGCACGGGTGATCTGGAAGTAACCGGCGGTCGCCGCCAGCACCAGGGCTGCGAGCACGCCCGCGAACAGCATGGCGCGCAGGCGCGCGGCGGCTTCCGAGGAGGTGCGCTCGAGGGTCGAGGCGAGGCTCGAGAGCTGCGCCTGCAGGGCGTGGGCGTTGTCGGCCGCGAACAGCTGCGCGCGCTTGACCTGCGCGTAGTGCTCGCGCCCCTCGCGCGAGAGGGTGCTGCCGCCTGAGTCGGAGTCGACGTAAGGCTGGCCGTCGAAGGCGATCACCGGGTCGAGCACCGGGCCGTACTCGTGCCACAGCAGCTGCGCGCGTGCCAGCTGCGGGGAGTCCATCTCGCCGGCGGCGTTGATCTGCTTGAGCTCCTGGTCGAAGTGCTTGACCGTCTCCTGCAGGTCGGTCAGGGCCTTGCCGGAGTAGGCGCGCACCTCGAGGCGGTCGCGCAGCGAGTTCAGCTGGTGGGAGATCTCGTCTGGGTAGGTCTGCAGCGTGCTCGCGGCCTGCAGCGCGGTGATCTCCGCGCGCATGTGCGTGGCGAGGCGGAAGCCGAAGACCAGCACCACGCCCATCACGACGCCCAGCGCGGTAAGGATGCCGGCGGTGACGAGTTGGCGGCGGCGCTCAGTGCCTGCAACGCTCATCTTTGAGACTCTCCTGTTCTACTTGGGCAGCTCGAAACGGATCAGGGTCTTGACCGGCACCTCGACCGCGGTGCCGTTGACGATCGTCGGCGCGTAGCGCCAGTGCTTGATCGAGGCGATCGCGGCGCGGTCGAATACGCCCGGCGGCGTGGCCTCGACCACATGAATGTCGCGCGGCTCGCCGTTGACGTCGACCGTGAACTGCAGCGTCACGGAACCGGCGACGTGCTGGGTGAGCGCGTTCTCCGGGTAATCCGGCGGCGGCGCGCGCAGGCGCTTGAGTCCGGCGGCAAGCGTCGCAGGATCGAGCGTGGCGGCGCTGCGCGGGCTCGCCTGCGCCTGCTGCACGGCCGCGAGGTCCTTGGGGTCGGCGCCGAGGCGCTTGGCCTGGGCGAGGTCAGCATCCGCGTTCTTGCCCGCGGCGAGGGTGGTGCGGGCACGGTCGAGAAGTTTCGCTGCGAGTTCGTGGCTTGCGTCCACGAGACTGGCATTGCCAGGATCACTCGCCTGCAGCTGCGTCAGGTAGTACACGGCACTGTCCTGCGCGGGCTCCGTCAGCCGCCCGTCACGGATGCGATCGCGTGCCCCGCTTAGCAGGCGGTCGTTCTCGCTCTGTGCGGCCTTCTGGCGCGCGCTCGTGAGGTCGCGCTGGAAGGCGAGGATGTCGGCGCTCTTCACGCCCGCGCCGCGCGCTTCGGCCAGCCAGCGGTCCTCGTCGGCGGAGTTCTTCGCCAGCGCCGCCTCGCGCGCCTTGCGCAGGTAGGCGGACGCCAGGTCGTGCTGCGCATGCTGGGTGAGAGGGTTGGCCGCGGCAGCCACCAGCAGCTGGGCCATGTAGGTCTTGGCGCTGTCGTCAGGATCGGCGAGCTTGCCGTCGCGGATGCGGTCCTCGATGAGCCCGGCCAGGCGCGTGACCTTGGCGTCCTCGCTGCGGCGGGCGATGTCGGCGCGCCACTTGGCGAGCTGGTCGGGGGCCACGTCGCCGGCGGCCTGCGCCTGGCGCACCAGCGTCGCGGCGCGCTCGGGGTTGCCGTCGGCGAGCGCCTTGGCGATCGCGGCGGTGTACAGGCGCTGGTCGAAGCCGGCGGTGCGCGCATCCTGCGGGCTCGCGGACTTGAAGTTCGCGAGTGTCTGCGCCGCCTCATCGAAGCGCCCGGCACCGAGGGCCTCCTCGAAGCGCCCGGCGAGCACGCCTGCGACGCGCTGCAGGCCATCGCGGGCCTCGGCATTGGCGGCATCGGCGGCCGCCGCGGAACGGTAGTAGACGAGGGCGTTGTCACCGGTGGGCTCGGTGAAGCGCCGCTCGTGCATCGCCAGGCGTGCCTTCTCGAGCAGGTCATCCACCCTGCCGTGCACGATGGAGGTATCGGCGAGGGGTTCGGGGGCTGCTGCTTCCTCGCTCGCGCCGGATGGGGCGGTAACCGCCGGCGCGGCGGCGCCGCCTGGGGCGCTTGCCTGCACGGGCGCGGCCACGGCGGCCGGGGGCGCCTGGGTCTGGCCGCGCGTGAAATACCAGTAGCCCCCGCCCGCGGCGGCGAGCGCGGCAATCGCCGCGCCGGCAAGCAGGAGCTTGGACTTGCCGTCCGTGCCCTCGCGGCCGCCGTCGTGCGCGGCGGCACTCTCGGGCCGGAAGGCGCCGATGCTCAGGTCGCTCTCCGGCGTCGGCAGCTGTGGCGCGGGGGCGGCAGCGCGGGCGGCGAGCGCCTCGGCGATCGCACCTTCGAAGACTGCGGCGGTCTTGCGCGGGTCAACCGGAGTCGTCAGCACGGCGAACACCTTGCTGCCCTTAAGAGCAGCGGCGGTCTGCTTCTCGGCTGAGGCTTCGGCGAACACCAGCACCAGCGCGCGCGGCGCGCGCGTTACGGCACTGTCGACGGCGCCGCGCAGGTTCGGGACGGCGCGCGCGTCGATCACCAGGATCTGGGCGCGCTTGGCGCCGCTTAAGCCCTCGAGGGCTGCCTCCACGGTGTCGACCGGGCGCACGGCGGCCTGGCCATCGAGGGTCTGGCCGAGCTCGAGCAGGAAGTCGTCACGCGTGGTGATTGCGGTGACATCGACCGCGGGGCGTGAGCTGACGCTCGCGCTATTGGGGTTCGCAGTCTCGGGACTGCGGGAGGCAGTCGATGGTGCACTGGCCACGTGGCGTCTCCAGCAAGGGCGGTCATCGGTTCAGGCGCGGGGAATTTCTCTGTTCGCCCACGCGGGCTTCAGCGCGCACGGCAAGTTCCGGTAAGTACGCACAAAGTCCCGCCGCCTCAGGATATGTAGCCTCTGCGCGGGCGCAGTGCGTCAGTTCACAATAACGACAGGCTTCGTCGGGCGCGCGCGACGCCCATCACCAAAGCTTTGAAGCACTGCTCGCTTTGTGAAGCCGCGCCGCGCGGCTGGCATGGCAGCGGCCCGCGCTGCGCGTGGATGAGCGGCAGGAGGCGTGACTGTGCAGGGGCTCGGTGCGCGCACGCGCGCCGCGGCGGGCCTCAGGCGCAGGGCGGCCGCCTGCGCACTTCGCATGCACGCAACTGGAGCAGTCAGCAGCTATAGCGCACCAGCGGGGTGCGTGCAACGCGCTTTTCAATCAGTCACTTAAGAAAAATCTGCGCGCCCGCATGACCTCATGCGAATTGGGGCTGGCGCGAATGCATTGCGCAGTGAACAATCTGGCGCTGTGACCGTCTTAACGTAATGGAGTGACCAGGAACGGAAGGGCGTCACTTTTTGGATCAGGAGATCGGACTAAGTTAAGAACGCTGGCATCGCCGGCATCGCCCGGCGCCCGGCAGGAGACTTATGAGCTCAACGGGAGGGAAGGATGATGCGACCACTCGCTGACCAGAATTCCCACGGCAGTACTGCCGAGTTCATCGATTCGCTCAGTTCATTCAGCCGGCTGCACCGCGCGCAGCGCTGGGAAGGCACCTTCGGCGAATTCCTCACCACGATTCTTCCCGCCAATCCGGTGGCGCTGGCGCGCAGCAGCCACGAGTACATCTGGGACATGCTGCGCTGGCACGGCAGGGCGGCAGCGCCCGAGGCCAGCGAGAACCACCGCGCCCGCGACCTCTTCAAGCGCGAGCTGTTCGGCATCGATGAGCCACTGGCACGCGTGGTCGACTACTTCAAGGCCGCCGCCGCCGGCTCCGACGTCGGGCGGCGCCTGCTGCTGCTGCTCGGCCCGCCCTCGGGCGGCAAGTCGACGCTCGCGATACTCCTGAAGCGCGGGCTCGAGGAGTACAGCCGCACCGATGAGGGCGCGATGTACGCGATCCGCGGCTCGCCGCTGCGCGAGAACCCGCTCAACCTCATTCCCACCAGCCTGCGCGCGGAGTTCCGCGAGCGCTACGGGGTGCACATCCAGGGCGAGCTGTCGCCGTGGGCGCGCGACTTCGTCGAGCGCGAGTTCGAGGGCGACTTCGTGCGCGTGCCGGTGGAGCGCGTGTTCCTCAACGAGGCGCTGCGCGCGGGCATCGGCACCTATGCCCCGCACGACCCCACCACGGCGGACATCGCCGACCTCGTAGGCTCGGTGGACCTCGCCAAGGTGGCGCAGATCGGCGATGAGGGCGACCCGCGCGCCTGGTCCTGGTCGGGCGCGGTATATGCCGCCAGCCGCGGCGTGCTCGAGATGATCGAGATCCTCAAGGTCAAGCGCGAGTTCCTCTACCTGCTCCTCACCCTGACGCAGGAGAAGAACGTCAAGGTATCGCGCTTCCCGCTCATCCACCTCGATGAGACGATCCTCGCGCACACCAACCTCGCCGAGTTCCACAAATTCCTGCAGGAGAAGGAAAACGAGGCGCTCCTCGACCGCATGGTGATCATCAAGATCCCCTACGCGCTCTCCTACCGCGACGAGTCGCGCATCTACCAGAAGCTGGTGTCCGGCGCGCCCGCGTTCCGCAACGTGCACCTGGACCCGCACGTGCTGAACCTCGCAGCGGTGTGGGGCATCCTCACGCGCATGGTCAAGCCCGAGCGCGAGGGCCTGGACGTGGCGAAGAAGCTGCGTATCTATGCCGGCGAGTCGGTCGAGGGCGTGCCCGAGAGCGAGGGCGTGCGGCTGCACGCCGAGACCCCGGACGAGGGCATGAACGGGGTCAGCCCGCGTTTCGTCATCAACGCCATTTCCAACGCCATCACCCGCGGCAACACCCACAGCCTGACCAGCATGGAACTGCTGCTCGCGCTCAAGGACGCCATCGAGAACGATGCGCGCATGGACGCCAAGCAGAAGAAGGGCTGGATCGATCACCTGGTTACCGCGCGCAAGGAGTTCTACAACCGCTGGGTCAAGGAGGACGTGCACCGCGCCATGTTCGCCTCCTTCGAGGCCGAGGCGCAGCAGCTCCTCGAGAAGTATCTGGACGAGGTCGAGGCTTCCCTCGATCACCGCCAGGTCACCGACCCGATCACCGGCGAGAACCGCCCGGCGGATGAGCGCTTCCTGCGCTCGGTGGAGGAGAAGATCAAGGTCTCCGACTCCGGCAAGATGTCGTTCCGCCAGGAGGTGGTGCGCAAGGCCATGGTGGCGTTCAAGGCCGGCGAGAAGTTCAAGCTCGCAAGCCACGCGCGCATGCGCGAGGCCATCGAGCAGTACCTGTTCGAGGAGCGCCGCGACGTGCTGCGGCTGGTGACCTCGACCGCGCGCCCCGACGACGAGGCGCGCCAGAAGATCTCGGTGGTGCAGCAGCGGCTGGTGACCGAGTACGGCTACGACGAGCACAGCGCCAAGGAGGCGCTGAGCTACGTCACCACGCTGCTCGCCCAGGAGTAGCGCTCAAGGGTCTGGCAGCAAGGAGTCACGGCAAAGCCCATGGACGAGGACAGCGGCGGGCGCGGCGATCAGGCCGGGGCGGGGAAGTGGTACGAGCTCTTCTCCCGCGGGGCACGCGACTGGCTGCGCCACGACGAGAAGGTGCGCGAGGCGGTGCGCGCCAACCTGCCCGAGATCATCGCCGGGGGCGACGTCATCAACGACGGCGCGCGCACCGTGCGCGTGCCGGTGAAGATGCTCGAGCACTACCACTTCCGCCTGCGCCGCCCCGAGGAGCAACAGGGCGCCGGACAGGGCAAGGCCAAGCCGGGCGACGTGTTCGCGGACCCTGCCCGCGACAGGGGTCCCGGGGAGAAGGGTGCCGGCGGGCGCGACGATGGCGGCGTGCAGCTGCTGCTGGAGTTCAAGGTCGACGACATCGTCGACTGGCTGTGGGAGGAGATGCAGCTGCCGAACCTGAAGGCGCGGGTCGGCCCCTCCGATGACAGCGACTGGATCCGTGAGGGCTGGGACCGGCGCGGTGCGCGCTCGCGCCTGGACCGCCGCCGCTCCTTCAAGGAGCTCGTCAAGCGCCGCGCCGCCCCGGGGGCGACGCAGACCTTCACCGACGAGGACCTGCGCTTCCGGCAGCTGGCGCGCCGCAAGCAGCCCGCCGTGCATGCGGTGGTGTTCTTCATGCTGGACGTCTCGGGCAGCATGTCCGACCGCGACCGCAAGCTCGCCAAGACGTTCTTCTTCTGGGTCGTGCAGGGCCTGCGGCGCGAGTACAAGTCGCTCGAGACCGTGTTCGTGGCGCATACCACCGAGGCCTGGGAGTTCAACGAGCCGGACTTCTTCCAGGTCTCGGGCAGCGGCGGCACGGTGGCCTCGGCCGGACTGCTCAAGGTGCGCGAGATCATGGATGCGCGCTTCAACCCCGGCCGCAGCAACATCTACCTCTTCTACGCCTCCGATGGCGACAACGCGGTGAGCGATGCCGCCGAGGCGCGCGCCGCGCTCGCCAGCATCGCCGCCGACACCTGCTACACCGGCTACGTGGAGGTGTCCTCCGGGGTGTCGCGGCAGCTCGACACCGAGACCGGCAAGCTGTACGCGGAACTGGCCGCTTCCGGCTGCGCCGCCGGCTCCTACGCGCTCAATGACTTCGACGACGTGTGGGGGGCGGTGAAGCACTTCTTCCGCGCCCACAACCAGGAGGCTGCCGGCTCATGACGGGCGACTGGCACAGCTACGTGCACCGCATCGAGGAGCTCGCCGCGCGCTCGGGGCTCAAGTTCCACCCGGTCGACTTCGAGGCGGTGCCCGACAGCTTCATGATGGAGATCGCCGTCTACGGGCTGCCCGTGCGCATGCCGCACTGGTCCTTCGGCGTGCGCTACATCTACCAGCTGATCCAGCGCCACATGGGGCACTCGCGCCTGTTCGAGGTGGTCTTCCCCGGCAATCCCGGGCACGCCTACCTCGCCCAGAGCAATGGCCTGGCCGAGAACATCCTGGTGACGGCGCACGTGCTCGGGCACGCGGACTTCTCGCGCAACAACCTGCTGTTCCGGCGCTGCCAGGAGCAGGTGAGCGAACGCATTGTCGAGCACGCCGCCAACCATGCGCGCCAGATCAGCCAGGCGATCGAGAGCTACGGCGCCGAGCGCGTCGAGGCGGCGCTCGATGCCGCGCTGGCACTCGAGCAGCACATCGACGTCGACCAGGCGCTGCGCCGGCAGCGCTACCCCGAGTACGCCGCGGAACCGAAGGCACTCGTGGACGACGCGTTCCGCAAGCGCTTCGCGGCGCTCGAGCCCACCGCCGGGCCGGCGGGCACGGAGCTGAAGAAGCGCGCGCCGGTGCCGCCACACCCGGAGCGCGACCTCTTGTGGTTCGTCGCGCACTACGCGCCGGAGATGGAGAGCTGGGAGCGCGACATCTTCCTCGCCGTGCGCGAGGAGTCGTTCTACTTCTACCCGGTGTTCGCCACCCAGATCATGAACGAGGGCTGGGCCTCCTACTGGCACGCGCGCCTCCTGCGCGAGGCGGACTTCGTGCCGCAGCAGGCGTATGTCGATGCGATCAAGTGCCACTCGGACGTGGTGCGCCCGGTCGCTGCCGAGGAGCAGGTGGCGCTCAACATCAACCCGTATCACCTGGGGTTCGCGATGTGGGAGAAGATCGTCGCCGAGCAGGGGCTGGAGGCGGCGCGGCGCATCATGGCCGAGGATGACGACTTTGGCTTCGTGCGCAATCACCTCACGCGCGAGCTCGCCGAGGAGCTTGGCCTGTTCCGCTACAACGCCCGCAGCGACGGGCAGGTGCGCGTGCTCGAGAATGACCTCAACGCGCTGCACGAGGTGCTGCTGGCTCCCAAGTACAACTTCGGCGCGCCGCTGGTCTCGGCGGCGCACGTGCGCAACGACGGCACGCTCGAGCTCACGCACGACAGCTCGGTCGACGGGCGCGGTCTTGATCTTGAGCGCAGCCGCAAGGTCCTCGACTACCTGCACCGCGTGTGGCGGCGCCCGATCGTGCTCACGACCGTCAACCAGGCCGGCTCCGCGCTCGAGGTGACGGCCCCCTAGGGCTTCGGCACCGGCTGCGCCTTGGGCGTGGCCGCGCTCGCATCCCCTCCCCAGTCCTCCTCGTCCCCCGAGGTCACGATCGAGACCGGGTCACTCGCCGGTGAGCTGTCGGCGAGCGCCTCATCGAGCTGCTCCTGGATCTTGCGCCGCACCCGCTCGCGCGCCTCGTTTTCCGGATTACTCATCGCATCGCACTCCTGAAGATCGAGCCGCTCCCCGCATTGCCGGTGGCCTGCGCGCACCACGGGGAGTAGGCTTTTAGCGCGGCTGGTGTGCACCGTGCCGCACCGTCGCTGCAGGCTGCATGGAGCATACGCCATGGGGTACACGACTTCAGGCATCCGCAACCTCGCCCTCGTAGGCCAGGCGGGCGCCGGCAAGACCGCGCTCCTGGAAACGCTGCTGCTGCAGGCCGGTGCCATCCGCACCCGCGGCAGCCTCAGCTGCGGCACCACGGTGTCGGACTTCGACCCGCAGGAGAAGCGCCTGCAGCACTCCCTCGACACCGCCATCGCAGGCTTCGAGCACCGCGGCGTGCGCGTGAACGTGATCGACACCCCCGGCTACGCGGACTTCCTCGGCAAGACGCTCGCGGTGCTCGAGGCGGTGGAGGCGGTGGCGATCGTGGTGAGCGCGGTCAGCGGCGTCGACTCCCTCACGCTGCGCCTGCTGGAGTTCGCGCGCGAGCGCGAGCTGTGCCGCCTCATCGTCATCAACAAGATCGACGCGCGCGAGGCGCGCTGCGCGGAAGTACTGCAGCAGCTGCGCGAGCTCGTGGGGCCCGAGGTGCTGCCGCTGAACCTGCCCTGTGGCGGCGGCGATGCGGTGGTGGACTGCTTCTTCCAGCCACGCGGCCGGGACACGGACTTCTCCTCGGTGGCCGCCGCGCACACCCAGATCATCGATCAGGTGGTGGAGCTGGACGAGGCCCTGATGGCGCTGTACCTCGAGCAGGGCGAGGAACTCTCGCCGGAGCAGCTGCACGACCCTTTTGAGCAGGCCCTGCGCGAGGGCCATCTGATCCCGGTGTGTTTCACGGCGGCCGACGCGGGCAGCGGCGTGGCGGAGCTGCTGGCGGTGATCGAGCGCCTGATGCCCAACCCCGCCGAAGGCAACCCGCCGCCGTTCCTCAAGGGCAGCGAGGGCGCGGCCACGCGCGTGGCAGTCGCGCCCGATCCCGCGCGGCACGTGGTCGCGCACGTCTTCAAGGTGAGCATCGACCCCTACGTCGGCAAGCTCGGCGTGCTGCGCGTGCACCAGGGCACGCTGCGGCCGGGCAGCCAGCTCTACGTCGGCGATGCCCGCAAGCCCATCAAGATCGCGCACCTCTACCGGCTGATGGGCAAGGACACCACCGAGATGGTGAGCGCCATACCCGGGGATATCTGCGCGGTCGCCAAGCTCGAGGAGCTGCACCTGGATGCGGTGCTGCACGACTCGCACGACGAGGACCAGTATCACCTCAAGCCGGTGCCGTTCCCGCCGCCGATGCTCGGGCTGGCGATCGAGCCGCAGCGCCGCGGCGATGAGCAGCGCCTGGCGGACACGCTGCACAAGCTGACCGCGGAAGACCCGTGCGTGCGCATCGAGCACCATGCAGCGCTGAATGAGACCGTGCTCTACGGCATGGGGGAGTTTCACCTGCGGGTGCTGCTCGAGCGCATGGGTGAGCGTTACGGGGTGCACGTGAAGACGCACCCGCCAAGCATTCCCTACCGCGAGACCGTGACGCGTGCCGCCGAGGGGCACTGCCGGCACAAGAAGCAGACCGGCGGCGCCGGGCAGTTCGGCGAGGTGTACCTCAGGGTCGAGGCGCTCGGGCGCGGTGGCGGCTTCGAATTCCTGGACGAGGTGGTGGGCGGGGCAATCCCGGGCCAGTACCTGCCCGCGGTGGAGAAGGGTGTGCGCCAGGTGCTCGCCGAGGGCGCACTGGCAGGGTTCCCGATCGAGGACGTGCGCGTCACCGTCTACGACGGCAAGCACCACGCCGTGGACTCCAAGGAGGTGGCGTTCGTCTGCGCGGGCCGCAAGGCGTTTCTCGATGCGCTGCAGAAGGCGAACCCGATCGTGCTCGAGCCCGTCATGCACGTGGAGATCACCGCTCCCGCGAGCGCCATCGGCGACATCACCGGGGATCTTGCGACCAAGCGCGCGCGCATCAATGGCAAGGATTCACTCCCCGGGCAGCGCGCCACGCTCTCTGCGCTGGTACCGCTCGCGGAGGTGTCTGAGTACCAGTCGCGCCTCAAGGCACTCACCGGCGGGCAGGGCGCCTACACCATGCAGCTGTCCCACTACGACCCGGTACCGCCGCGCCGCCAGCAGGAGTTGAAGGAAGCCTGGCGGCCGCGCGCCGCGGAGGAGTGAGACGGCGTGCGCTGTTTTGGGTTTCCGCGCTTGTCATAACACCGTCCCCCCTTCTCCGCGCCCGGCGGCGCGGCGACACTGGCCACTGGTTGGATGGCGGGAGCGGGTGACATGCGTAGCTCATGGCTATGGGCAGTGGCTGCCGTGACGGGGTTGTTGCTGGCGGGGGCGCAGCGAGCGGCCGTCGGCGGCGTTGCAGCCTGTCCGACGCAGAGCGGCATGCAGGATGCCTCCCGGCCAAACAAGGCGAGTTCCTTCGAGCCCCACGCGCGGCCCCCGGGCAACGCCTACGGCATGCCGATCGGCGACCAGATCCTCACCAAGCGGGTGAAGAAGAAAAAGCCCGCGGGCACCGCGGCGCGCGCCAACACCCCGGCCTAGAGGTCGGCGCGGCGCTAGCCGGCGGGCTTCTTCCAGCTGACCTTGTCGCCGACGCGCAGGGCGAGCTTGGCCGCGAGCCCTCCCTTGAGTTCCAGCACCCCCGACACCGGGCCCCCCGAGGAGAGCGTATCGAGCGAGAGCGGGTGGGCGCGTTCGATGATCTTCACCACGCGCCCCCCGGCATCGATGAAGAGCATGTCGAGCTCGACGTAGGTGTTCTTCATCCACATGCTCTCCAACCGCGGCGGCTCGAGCGGGAAGATCATGCCCTCACTCTCGGGCAGGTCGCGCACGAACATCAGCCCCTGCTGGGCGCGCGGCTCAGTATCGGCCACCCAGACGCGAAACTCATGCACCGCCAAAGGCTTCGCCTGGGTGATGGTGAGGTCGGTGCGCGGGTAGGTGGCAAGGTCAAGCGGCGGGGGCTCCTGCTGGGCGCCTGCGGTCCCGATGAGCCCCACGGCGAGCCACAGGCTGATGAGCAGCAGGCGAAGCGGGGCGACTTGCGGTGGCATCGGGGGTTCCTTCGAAGCGGGCGGGGGACGTTCAGAGTCTGGCAGCGGCAGCGGCGGGGGCTGCGGCCTCATCGCTTGCATCCTCGAACACCGCGGTGCCTGCGAAGTCGAAGCTGCTGACGAGGATGCGCGCATCGCTGCTGAGGGTGCTCGCGGGGGCAATGCAGAAGCCGCGCGCCACGATGCGCCAGGAGCGCACCCCGCCGCTGAGGGCCCCGACGCGCTCCTGGCGCAGCTCATCCACCGTGCAGTGATCATCGCCGCGCGTCGCGAACAGGCGGTCCTCGCCCTCGAATATCACCGTGAGGTTGGTCGGCAGCTCGTGCCCGGAGTGTCCCTCGCGCGCGCTGTCGACCCCGAATACCAGCCGCAGGCGGCGTCCGTCGGCGTGCCGCGGGCCGGCGAAGGCGACGCGCAGGCCGCTGCCGTCCGGGCGCGGGCCGCCCTCGCACTGCATCTCGGCGTCGTGCCAGTTCACGTCGAGGTTCATCGCGCCGCGGATGCGGGCGCGCAGGTAGCCGTTGCCGGTCGGCAGGCAGCCCCGGCCCTTTGGCACGGGCGCAGGTCCGGCCGAGTGCGACGCGGGGGCGGCCGCCAGGGCCAGGGCGAGGCAGGAGAGGGGAAGGAGGCTGCGCATGCAGTGAAGTCTACCGTGCCGCGCAGCCGCCCCTGAAGCTCAGGCGCCCGGGACCACCAGCAGCGACTTCGCCAGCCGCGCGTGGGCGCGCACCAGGGCTCGCGCGAGGTGCAGCAGCACGGTGAGCAGGATGATGCCGGCCACGAGCAGCAGCGTGCCCGCGAGCCAGGGATGGTCGAAGGCATAGACCGAGCCGTCGCCGTAGTGGATGTCGATGACCCTGAAGTCCCCCGGCACCCAGCCAAAGTACTGCGCCACGAGTGCGAGCGGGGTGCCGATGAAGGCCGCGCTCACCGCAAGGCCCGTCACCGCGATGACGAAGTAGACGATGCCCAGGGGCAGCATCACCACGAGGTAGGCGAGCGTGGTCCAGGTGCGCACGTCCTTCAGCATCTCCCCGATGCGCGACCACCAGCTGCCGGCGGGCCCCGGGTGCACCGGCCGGCGCGGCATGCGCTCCCCCGTGACCGCCTCCACCAGGCGGCCCTCCCCGAGAGCGATGACGCGGGCGATGCCGATGAAGGCGAGGAAGAAGGGGATGCCGATGATCAGGATGGCGAAGCCGGCCGACAGCGACAGCCCGACCACCACGAAGGTGAAGTAGACGATGCCGGTCGCGAGCGCGAGCAGCATGTAGAAGAGTGAGCTGTAGGTGCGCGGATCGAGGTACACCCCGAAGAAGCGCCGCAAAGGGGAGGCTTCCGCGCTGAGCTTGGCACCCGGCGACTTCAGGGCCGCCTTCACCTTCACCTCGGTGTCGCGGTAGGCGGCGGCTACCTCCTCGGGGGCACCGTAGGTGCTCGCGATGAGCTCGAGCACGTCGCTTTCGGACTTGTCCGGGTGCGCGGCCACTTCGGCACGCAGGTATTCCTCGGCGTCGTAGAGCGCATCCTGGGTGAGCGCCGGGTCATCGCCGCCGAGGGCTGCGCGCAGCTGCTTCAGGTACTCATCGATCGAGCGGGGGGCGTTCATGTTTCTTGTCCTTCGATGAAGCGGTCGACGAAGCCACGCGTCTGGCGCCAGATGTCGCTCCACTGCGCGAGCATGGCGCGGCCTTCGTCGGTGATGCGGTAGTAGCGTCGTGGCGGACCCGAATAGGAGGGCACGACGCGGCTGGTAAGCAGGGCCTGCGCGGCGAGGGCGCGCAGCACCGGGTACACGGTGCCTTCCTTGAAGAGCGCCTCGCCCTCGTTGGCCTTCTGCAGGCGCTTGGCGATCTCGTAGCCGTACAGGTCCTCGGTGCTGCGCTCGAGCACCGCCAGCAGCACGAGCGACACCAGACCTGCGTTGAGGTCCTTCTGGAACTTGCGTGCCTGGGTATCATCCATTTGATAGTACTATTCACTTTATAATACTGTAAGTCAACTAGTATCTAGAAACCTAAGAACCGGTCACTGACGGGGCTAACAGGCACCGGGGTAGCGGCGGGGCCCGACCGGCGATCAAAAAAAGCTCACTCCGGGAAGCGGGCGCGAGGCTGATAGACTTTCCGGCGCCCCCGCGATAAGTCGAAAGCCCCTGATGAGAAATTCGCTCCTCGAAGTCACCCCCGTCATCCCGGGGAGCCTGTCCCGCCTGACCGAGATTGCCGGCAACCTGTTCTTCAGCTGGCACCGTCCGGCGCGGGCGCTGTTCGAGGACCTGGACCCGGAGCTGTGGAAGCAGACCAACGGCAACCCGCGCCTGATGCTCCGCTGCGTCAGCCAGAGGACCCTGGAGCGCTGCGCGGCCGACGAGACCTACCTCGCCCGCTATCACATGGTGCTCGAGACGCTCGATGCCTACCTGAAGGTGCGCACCGCCGGCTCCGATGAGCCGCTGGTGGCGTACTTCTGCGCCGAGTACGGCTTCCACGAGAGCGTGCCGATCTACTCTGGCGGCCTTGGCGTGCTGGCCGGGGACTACTGCAAGGCCGCGAGTGATGAACGCGCCAACTTCGTCGGTGTAGGCCTGCTCTACGAGCAGGGCTACTTCACCCAGACCGTCGACAACGATGGCCTGCAGCACGCCCAGTACCTGGAGCGCGACCCGCGCGACCTGCCGGTCGAGCCGGTGCGCAACGCGGCCGGCGAGTGGCTCAAGGTGAGCGTGCGCATCGGCGCGCGCGACGTGGTCGCGCGCCTCTGGAAGGCGCAGGTGGGGCGGGTAGCCGTCTACCTCCTCGACACGAACTGCACCGAGAACGCCCCGTCCGACCGCGACATCACGCACCGCCTCTACGGCGGCGATGAGTCGACGCGGGTGCGCCAGGAGATGATCCTCGGCATCGGCGGCGTGCGCGCGCTGCGCGCGCTCGGCATTGCCCCCGCGGTGTGGCACCTCAACGAAGGGCACGCTGCCTTCCTGATACTCGAGCTGCTGCGCGAGCACCTCGGCCTCGGCCTGCCCTTCGGCGCCGCGCTCGAGGCGGTGGCCGCCGACTGCGTGTTCACCACCCACACCCCGGTCGCCGCCGGGCACGACGCCTTCGGGCTCGACCTCATGGTGCAGCACTTCGCGGACTTCATCCGCGAGCTCGGCATTTCGACCGAGCGCTTCCTTGAGCTCGGCCAGGCGCCAGGCAACCCGGGCCTCTTCAACATGACGCGCCTCGCCCTGAACGGCACGCGCCACGTGAACGGCGTCAGCCGCATCCACGGCGCAGTCTCCGCACGCCTGTGCGCAGACCAGTGGCCGGAGGTGCGCCCGGAAGACAACCCGGTCGGCTGGGTCACCAACGGCGTGCACGTGCCGACCTTCCTGCACCAGCGCTGGATGGAGTTCTTCGACCGCGAGCTCGGGCGCGAGTGGCGCGAGCGGCTGCGCGATGCGGAGTTCTGGCGTTCGCTCGAGGACGTCCCGGATGAGCGCTACTGGGCGACCTCACAGGACGTGAAGGCGCGCATGCTCGCGAGCGTGCGCGAGCGCCTGCAGCGCGAGTACCAGAGGAAGGGGCTGAGCCCGGCGCAGCTGCGGCACGTGACGCGCTTCCTCGATCCGCAGCGCCCGGGGATCCTCACCTTAGGCTTCGCACGCCGCTTCGCCACCTACAAGCGCGCGACGCTCCTGATGCGCGACCGGGCGCGCCTCGCGCGCCTGGTGAACAACCCGGAGAACCCGGTGGTGCTGCTGTTCGCCGGCAAGGCGCATCCGGCGGATGAGCCCGGCAAGTACGTGCTGCGCGAGATCCGCCAGCTGATGATGAGCGAGGAGTTCGCCGGCCGGATCATCTTCCTCGAGGACTACGACCTGCAGCTCGCGCGCAGCCTGGTCTCCGGGGTCGACGTGTGGCTCAACAATCCCATCGCCCCGCTCGAGGCGAGCGGCACCTCCGGCATCAAGGCCGCCATCAACGGGCGCCTCAACCTCTCGATCCTCGATGGCTGGTGGGCGGAAGGCTGGATGGGGGACAACGGCTGGGGAATCCCGCCGGCCTCGGTGCAGGACCCCGAGCGCCGCGATGCGCTCGAGGCCGAGCTTATCCTCGGTGCGCTCGAGGAGGAGGTGGTGCCGCAGTACTACTCCCGCGACGAGGCCGGCGATCCCGCAGGCCTGGGTGCACTCGCAGCAAGCGCGCCATGATGAGCGTCATTCCGCGCTTTAACATGCGCCGCGTGCTGTTCGACTACACCCAGGGGCTGTACCAGCCCGCCGCCGCCGCCTACCGTCGCCTCTCCGAGAACGGCTTCACCGGCGCGCGGACGCTGGCGGACTGGAAGCAGCGCGTGCGCCAGGCCTGGCCGCGCGTGAGCCTCAAGCTCCTGAGCGACGGCGCCCGTGACCTGCCGCGCGGGGAGCGGCTGCGGCTGCGCGTCGCGGCGGGCCTCAACGGCCTCGCCCCGAGCGACGTGCGCATCGAGTTCGTGGCGCGGCGCCTGCTGCCGGAGGCCGATCTTGCGCCCCCGCCCCTGTCCTCCTACCTGCAGCCTGCGCGCGCGGGCCTGTGGGATGCGGCGCTGGCGGCGACCGAGGAGCACGAAAGCGACGGTGCGCGGGTGTTCGCGCTCGACGTCGAGCCGCCCGAGTGCGGCCAGTTCCGCACCGAGGTGCGCATCTACCCCTGGCACGAGCTCTTGTCGCAGCCCTACGAGCTCGGGCTGATGAAGTGGCTGTGAGGTGGCCGCCGCCTGAGGTTGCGCGCGCGGCGCGCCTTGGGGTTTAGTAGCGCCCATGCAGCGCCAGCCCGCCCGCGCTTCCTCCGGCCGCTACGTCAGCCGCCTGACCGGCGGCACGCTGGCGATCATCATGGCGGGCGGCCGCGGCGAGCGGCTGCGCGACCTGACCGCACACCGCTGCAAGCCGGCGACGCCCTTCGGCGGCAAGTTCCGCATCATCGATTTCGTGCTCTCCAACTGCGTGAACTCCGGCATCCGCCAGATCTCCATCCTCACGCAGTACAAGGCGCAGTCGCTGATCCAGCACGTACAGCACGGCTGGAGCTACCTGCGCGGCGAGTTCGGCGAGTTCGTCGAGGTGGTGCCCGCACAGCAGCAGATCGGCGGCAGCTGGTACCGCGGCACCGCCGATGCCGTGCTACCAGAACCTCGAGCTGATCCGTCGCGCACCGCCCCAAGCACGTGCTGGTGCTCGCCGGCGACCACATCTACAAGATGGACTACGGTCCGATGATCGCCTACCACGTGGAGAAGGGCGCCGACATCACGGTCGGCGTGGTGGAGGTGCCCGCGCGCGAGTCGCGCAACTTCGGCGTGCTCACCGCCACCGAGTGGAACCGCGTCACCAAGTTCGCCGAGAAGCCCGCAGAACCGGACACGCCTGCCCGGGCGTCCCGGACTCGATCCTGGCCTCGATGGGCATCTACGTCTTCAACTCCCGCCTGCTCGAGAAGCATGCTCACCGCCGATGCCGCCGATGAGACTTCCGCCCACGACTTCGGCAAGAACATCCTTCCGGCGGCGATCGCCGCCAACCGCCAGGTGTTCGCCTACCCGTTCCAGGACGTGAAGACGCGCGCGCAGAGCTACTGGCGCGACGTCGGCACGCTCGATGCCTACTACGACGCCAACATCGAGCTGGTGCACGTGCGCCCCGAGCTCAACATCTACGACCAGGACTGGCCGATCTGGACCTACCAGGTGCAGCAGCCGCCGGCGAAGTTCATCCTCGACGAGGACGGGCGGCGCGGCATGCGCCATCAATTCCATGGTGTCCGGCGGCTGCATCATCTCCGGCGCCGTGGTGCGCGAGTCGCTGATGTTCTCGAACGTGCGCGTCGAGGAGCGCTCGAGCATCCATCGCTCGGTGGTGCTGCCGAACGTCGAGATCGGGCGCGGCTGCGTCATCATGGGGGCGATCATCGATGAGGGCTGCGAGATCCCGGACGGCACGCAGCATCGGCGTCGACCGCGAGGCGGACGCGCGGCGCTTCCACGTCACCGAGAACGGTGTCGTGCTGGTGACGCCGGACATGCTGCGGCGCCTGAGCAGCGAGTGAGGCGGCGCGCGCCAGCGATGCGGGTGGAGGCATCCGTGCTCGCCTGCCGGTGGTGCTGCATGTGGCACATGCACCAGCCGCAGTACCGCGATGCCCTCACCGGGCAGTACATCGCTGCCCTGGACCTACCTGCACGCCATCAAGGACTACACCGACATGGCGGCGCACCTGGAGGCGAACCCGGCCGCGCGCGCCGTGGTGAACTTCACCCCGGTGCTCATCGAGCAGGTCGAGGAGATCGCACGCCGCATCGGCGAGCACCTGAAACTGGGCACGCCGCTGCCCGACCCGGTGCTCGCGCTGCTCGGGCCCGACGCGGTGCCGACCGACCCGGCGCAGCGCCTGAGCCTGCTGCGCGCCTGCCTGCGCGCGCAGCGCCAGCACCTCATCGAGCGCTTCGGCCCCTACCTTGAGCTCGCCACCATCGCCGAGACCCTGGGGACCCCCGAGCGCATCGCCTATGCCTCCGACCAGTTCATCCACGATCTTGCGGTCTGGTATCACCTGGCGTGGCTTGGCGAGACCGTGCGTCGCACGAGCCCGCTGGTCGCGGCCCTCACCGACCGCGGCCGCGATTTCACTCCGGGTCAGCGCCGCGACCTGCTGAGCCTGATCGGCGAGCTCATCGCCCAGGTGGTGCCGCGCTACCGCGCGCTCGCCGAGCGCGGCACGGTCGAGCTCTCCGTCACTCCCTACGGCCACCCGATCATCCCGCTGATGATCGACTTCAAGAGCGCCCGCGAGGCGCTGCCGACGCTGGCGCTGCCCGAGCATGCCGCCTATCCGGGCGGGGCGGCGCGTGCCACCTGGCACATCGAGGAGGCGGTGCGGGTGTTCACGCGCGCCTTCGGTGCCGCGCCCGCCGGATGCTGGCCGGCGGAGGGCGCGGTGAGCGAGGCGACCCTGAGGATGCTCGCAAGCGTCGGGAATTTCCGCTGGGCGGCCAGCAGCTCAGGCGTGCTGCGCGGCAGCCTTGCGCTCACCGACGCCCAGGCGGCCGCGGACCCGCTCGCCTACAACCGTCCCTACCGCCTGCCGGGCACCGCCATGGACTGCTTCTTCCGCGATGACTCACTCTCCGACCTCGTCGGCTTCACCTACGCGACCTGGCACGGCGATGATGCGGTCAACAACTTCACGAACGAGCTCGTAAGCCTCGCGCAGCGCTACGGCGCGGGCAGCGGCCACGCGGTGCTGATTGCGCTGGATGGCGAGAATGCCTGGGAACACTATCCGTTCAACGGCTACTACTTCCTCAAGGCCCTCTACACGCAGCTCGCCTCGCACCCGCAGCTGGAACTGACGACGCTCTCGGAGTGCCTCGGCCGCGGCCTGCAGCCGGTGCCGCTGCCGCGCGTGCTTGCGGGGAGCTGGGTGCACGGCACGCTCGCCACCTGGATGGGTGATGCCGCCAAGAACCGCGCCTGGGACCTGCTGTGTGATGCCAAGGAGGCCTACGACCGCGCCATGCAGAGCGTGAACGATGCGACGCTGCGCGCGCAGGCCGGTCGGCAGCTGGCGCTGTGCGAGTCCTCCGACTGGTTCTGGTGGTTCGGCGACTACAACCCCGCGGACGCCGTGGCACAGTTCGACCGCCTCTACCGGCGGCAGCTCGTGACGCTCTACCGCCGCCTGAACCTCATGCCCCCCGGGGAGCTCGCGCTGCCGATCTCATCGGGCAGCGGCAACCCCGAACACGGCGGTGTCATGCGCCGCGCCAGCTCCGGCTAGGCCCGCTGGCCGGCGCTGCGGTGAGCGAACGACTGCCGGTACTCGATCGCCGTCGCGCCGGCGTGCTGCTGCCCTTGTCGGCGCTCGAGGCGCCGCTCGGGCGTGGCGGGCGCGCCTGCATCGACTGGCTCGCGCAGGCCGGGTTCTCGGTGTGGCAGATCCTGCCGCTCGGGCCCACGGGAGCCGATGGCTCACCCTACTGGGTGCGCTCCGACCGCGCCGGCAACGCGGCGCTGCTTGACCCTGAGGAGCTGCCGCCCGCCGGCGCTGCACCGGATGAGGGATTCCGCGCAGCGTGCGCCGGCTGGCTGCCCGACTACGCGCTGTTCGAGGCGGTCAGCCAGACGCTGCACGATGCGCCGTTCTGGACCTGGCCGCAGGCGCTGCGCGATCGTGAGCCCCAGGCGCTCGAGGCCGCGCACCGCGATCTTGCCGCCCCCATCGAGCGCATCGTGCGCGAGCAGTGGGCCTTTCACCTGCAGTGGCAGCGGCTGCGCGAGCATGCGCGCAGCCGCGGGGTGCGCCTCTTCGGCGACCTGCCGTTCTATGTCGCACCATCCTCGGCCGAGACCTGGGCGCACCGCGGCCTGTTCCAGCTGCAGGCCACTGGTGCGCCCGCGGCCGTGGGCGGGGTGCCGCCGGATTACTTCGCGACGACCGGGCAGCGCTGGGGCAACCCGCTCTATGACTGGGGCGCACTGCAGAGGAGCGGCTTTGGCTGGTGGACCGCGCGCGTCGCAGCGCAGCTTGAGCGCCTCGACCTGCTGCGCCTCGACCACTTCCGTGCCTTCGCCGCGCACTGGGCGATACCCGCGGACGCCCCGGATGCGCGCGGCGGCGCCTGGGCGCCGACCCCCGGGAGTGCGCTCCTGAGCGCGCTGCAGTCGCAGGTCCCGGACCTGCCGCTGATCGCCGAGGACCTCGGCGTCATCACGCCTGACGTCATCGAGCTGATGCGTGCGTTCTCGCTGCCCGGCATGCGCGTGCTGCAGTTCGCCTTCGATGGCAACCCCATGAACCCGCACCTGCCGTACCAGTACCCGCGCGAGTGCGTTGCCTACACGGGCACCCACGACAATGACACCGCGCGCGGCTGGTACCAGGCGCTGGATGCTGCCACGCGCGAGCGCGTGGATTTCTTCCTCGGCGGCGCGCCAGCGATCCCCGAGGCGCTGCTGCGCGCGGTGCTCGGAAGCGTCGCGCAGCTGGCCGTGGTGCCCCTGCAGGACCTGCTCGGCCTCGACTCCACCGCGCGCTTCAATACCCCGGGTACTACGAGGGGCAACTGGCAGTGGCGGGTGCCGCAGGGCGCCTTAAGCGCCGCGCTCGCGCAGCACTGTGCGCGCCTCAACGGCAGCTTCGGCCGCGCCTGAGGCGCGCGCGGCCTTTGCTACCATGCAACGCATGAGACACCTTCGACTCTGGCTGTGCGCCGCGCTCGCAGCGCTCCTCATCGGCGCCTGCGCGCTGGGACCGAAGTTCGAGGCTCCGCAGCTCTCGGTCGCCGACGTGCAGCTCCTGGGCGGGGATCTCTTCCAGCAGCGCCTGCGGGTGCGCATGCACGTGCACAACCCGAACGAGCGCGCCCTGCCGGTGCAGGGCATCACCTACCGCCTGGAGGTGGAGGGGCAGGAGTTCGCCACCGGTGAGTCCGCGGCGAGCTTCGTGGTCCCCGCACTCGGGGATGCTGACTTCGACATGAACGTCAGCACCAACCTCGCAACCACGCTCATGAAGATCCTCGGCGGCGGCGCCAACACCAAGGCCCTTGCCTATCACCTCACCGGCAAGGTGACCCTGATCGAGGGTTTCCTGCGCTCGGTGCCGTTCGAGCAGCGCGGCACCTTCAGGCTGGACCAGTGAGCCGCTCGTAGAGGGCGAGGTACTCCCCGGCCTGGCGCGTCCAGGAGAAGTCGCGTGCCATGCCGTTCTGCACCAGGCGTGACCAGAGCGAGGGCTGCGCGTACAGGTCGAGCGCGGTGTGCAGGGCCCACTCGAGCGCGGGGGCATCGAAGTCGTTGAAGACGATGCCGGTGCCGCTGCCGCGCGAGGGGTCGAAGTGCTCTACCGAGTCCGCCAGTCCCCCGGTGCGCCGCACCAGGGGCACGGTGCCGTAGCGCAGGCTGTACATCTGGTTCAGGCCGCACGGTTCGTAGCGCGAGGGCATGAGGAACATGTCGCTCGCCGCCTCGATCCAGTGCGCCTGCGCGTCATCGTAGCCGCGGTGAAAGTGCACCCGCCCGGGGAAGTCGCGGGCCAGTGCGCGCAGCAGCTCCTCGTACTGCGCCTCCCCGCTGCCGAGCGCCACGAACTGCAGCGGCCGTGCGGCCAGCACCCGCGGCAGCGCCGCGCCGATCAGCTCGATGCCCTTCTGCGCCGCCAGGCGGCTCACGATCCCGGCGAGCGGGATGGCAGGATCGGTATCGAGGCCGAGGCGCGCGAGGAACGCCTGCTTCAGGCGCGCCTTCACCGCGAGGTGCGCGGGGTCGTAGTGCTCGGGCAGGAAGCGGTCGTGCCGCGGGTCCCATTCCTCGTAGTCGACCCCGTTCAGGATGCCGGACAGAACGCCGGCGCGCGCGCGCAGGCTGTCCTGCAGCCCCATGCCGTAGGCGTCGGAGGCGATCTCGCGCGCGTGGGTCGGGCTCACCGTGTTGATCCAGTCGGCGTAGAGGATGCCGTGGCGCAGCGCGTTGATGCGCCCGGCGGCGAGGTCCGGGGCGTACAGCAGCGGCAGCTGCGCGGGGCTGAGGTTGAGGTCGGCCACCTGCCCGGCGCCGAAGATCCCCTGGTAGCCGATGTTGTGGATGGTGAGCAGCGTACGGGCGCCGGCGAGCAGCGGCTCGGCGGCGTAGCTGGTCTTCAGGAACAGGGGCGCGAAGGCGGTGTGCCAGTCATTGCAATGCACGATGCGCGGCGCCCAGCGCATCTCGCGGCAGGCGAGGAGTGCGGCGCGCGTGAAGGCGAGGAAGCGCACGTGCTCGTCGGCATCGGCCGTGTAGATGCTGGCACGCTCGAACAGGGCGGGGCAGTCGATGAGGAACACCGGGGCGCCGCCGGGCAGGCGGCCGCGCAGCACCGCGCAGCCGAAGGACTGCTCACCCACCGTGACGCGCAGCTTCTGCAGCCCCGGCACCGCGCGCGCCGCGCACGCCGTGCGGTCGACGCTGGCGTAGGCGGGCGTGAAGAGGCGCACGTCGTGTCCTTCGGCACTGAGGGTCTTTGCCAGGGCGCCGGCCACGTCCGCCAGTCCCCCGGTCTTGGACAGCGGGGCGACCTCGGAGGCCAGCAGACATACCGCGAGTCGCTTCTGTGGGCTCATGTCATGAGGGCCAGGGGCTTGAGGTTATGATGATCCGATGCAACGGTTCCTGATCGCGCTGGCGCTCATCGTCCTGCTCGCGGTGTCCATCGGCATCGGCGTCGCGGTCGCCCGCTGGCCGAACCTGTGGCACTGAAGGAGCGCCACTCAAGTCTAGCCGAATGCCCTGCAGGCACCCGTTCGCGGGTGCGCAAGATCCGGGTCGCCCGGCAGGCCGCTGTCTTTATCATGGCACCCATGAAAGATCACACCGCAAGCTTCCTCGACGGCCGCGATTTCGCACGCATCGCGCGCGCCATCCGCTTCATCGACGAGAATTTCCGCGCCCAGCCGCGCCTGGCGACGATCGCCCAGGCCGTGCACCTGTCGGAGTTCCATTTCAACCGCCTGTTCCGGCGCTGGGCCGGCGTTACGCCCCGCCAGTACCTGGCCTTCGTCACCGCCCGTGCGGCACGCGGCGCGCTCGCCGGCGCGCCCTCGGTGCTGGAGGCGGCGTACGCCGTCGGGCTCTCCGCGCCCTCGCGCCTGCACGACCTCATGGTGACCCTCGAGGCGGTGACGCCCGGGCAGCTGCGCACGGGCGGCGCGGGCCTCACCCTCACGGCGGGCTTCACCGACACGCCGTTCGGGCGCGCGCTCCTCGGCCACACGCCACGCGGCATCGCCCACCTCGCGTTCATCGAGGTCCGGCAGGAGGCCGCGGCGCTTGCAGCCCTCGCACAGCGCTGGCCACAGGCGCAGCTCGCGCGCGATGACGCGGCGGCCGGGGCACTGGCCGCGCGCATCTGGGACCGCCCTGCCGCAGGCTCGCCGCTGAGGCTTGCGGTGCAGGGCACGAATTTCCAGCTCAAGGTCTGGCGCGCGCTCCTCGAGACCGCCGAGGCGCCGACCCTGAGCTACGCCCAGCTGGCACGCGCGGCGGGCGTGGGCGCCGCGGCGCGCGCGGTCGGCAACGCGGTCGGGGCGAACCCGGTGGCCTGGCTCATCCCCTGTCATAAGGTATTGCGCCAGGACGGTGGCCTCGGGGGCTACCACTGGGGCGCCGACCGCAAGCGCGCGATGCTCGCCTGGAGCGCGCTGCGCGGTGAGGCTCAGGGGGCTTCGGGGGCGGCGGCAGGCCAGCGGCGCCAGGCGACATAATGTGCCCCGGCGCGGCCCCCGCGGCCCTCGCGCCGTCAAGGGCCCCGCGCTGTCAAAATACTGCAACCGCACATAAGTATTTGAATTAAATGCCTAAAAATAGGTAGCTGCGGGCTGCCATGCCCGGAAGGCTGGTAAACTAGGCGCCGTACCCCCGCTGATTGGCCGCCCATGTCTGCCTCGCCGTACAAGCAACTCGAACAGGAGTTCAAGCGCCTGCATGCCTTCCGTGGCGCGCTCGCGCTGCTGCGCTGGGACGCGGCGGTGATGATGCCGCGGGGCAGTGCCGATGTGCGCGGCGACCAGCTGGCGGCACTCGAGACCGAGCACCATGCGCTGCTGACCGCGCCGCGCATCACCCGCCTCCTCGACCGGGCGCAGGCGAACCTGCAGGGGCTCGAGGACTGGCAGGTGGCCAACCTGCGCGAGATGCGCCGCCAGCGCGACCACGCCATCGCTACCCCGGTGACCCTGGTGTCGCGCCTGACCAAGGCCGCCTCGCGCGCCGAGTCGAAGTGGCTCGAGGCACGCGCCGAGGGCAAGTTCGAGACCTTCGCCCCCTACCTCGAGGAGGTGGTGCACCTGGTGCGCGACAAGGCGGCGCTCCTCGGCCAGGCGCTGAACCTCGCCCCCTACGATGCGCTGGTGGATGAGTTCTCCCCCGGCCTGACGACGCTCGACATCGACGCCATGTTCAAGGCGCTCTCGCGACGCATGCCGTCCCTGATCCGCGAGTCGATCGCGATCCAGGAAAGCCGGCCCCTGATGCCGCTGGTGGGCAAGTTCCCCGCCGGCAAGCAGCGCGCGCTGGCGGTGGAGGTGATGAAGGCGGTCGGGTTCCCGTTCGACCGCGGCCGCCTCGATGAGAGCGAGCACCCCTTCACCGAAGGCAGCCCGGGGGATATCCGCATCACCACGCGCTTCGACCCCGATGACGTGTTCTCGGGGCTGCTTGGGCGCACTGCACGAGACCGGGCACGCCATGTATGACCTGGGCCTGCCGCAGGACTGGCGCGACCAGCCGGTCGGCCGCGACCGCGGCATGGCGCTCGAGGAGAGCCAGTCGCTCCTGATCGAGATGATCGTGTGCCGCAGCCGCCCGTTCGTGCAGTACCTGCAGCCGCTGCTCGCCAAGCACTTCGGCGTCTCCGGCCCCGAGTGGGACCTCGAGAATGTCTATGGCCACCTGACGCGCGTGCAGCGCGGCCTGATCCGCGTGGATGCGGACGAGCTCACCTATCCGCTGCACATCATGCTGCGCTACGAGCTCGAGAAGCAGCTCCTCTCGGGGCAGCTCGCGGTGCGCGACCTGCCGGAGGCCTGGAACGCCGGCATGGAGCAGCGCCTCGGCATCCGCCCCGCCAACGACGTGGAGGGGTGCCTGCAGGACATCCACTGGGCGGTGGGCTCCTTTGGCTACTTCCCCTCCTATGCCCTCGGCGCCGTCATTGCCGCGCAGCTCTACGAGAGCATGCGCGCCGAGTTGCCGGCCCTCGACGAGGAGCTGGCCCGTGGCGAGTTCTCGGGGCTGTTCGGCTGGCTGCGCACCCACGTGCATGGCCTCGGCGCGAAGGTGCCGGTGCAGGAACTGCTGAAGAACGCCACCGGCAAGCCCCTGAACGCGGTGTCCTTCATCCGCTATGTCGAGGCCAAGTACCTCGAGACCAGCGCCAGCAGCGCGGCGGCCTGAAGCCCTTTAAACTTGGGGGTGTGGCGAGCACGCCGCCCCTCCCGGGCGGCCCTTCGCCAAAGCAGGTTGCCCGCGACGATGAGTTCCGCCGAGAAGCCCTCCCGTACCCTGAACCGGCTCGCCGCCCAGCTGCGCGGCGCGGTGGGCAAGTGCATCGCCGACTTTCGCATGATCAGCGAGGGGGACCGGGTGATGGTGTGCCTCTCGGGCGGCAAGGACTCCTACACGCTGCTCGACATCCTGCTGTCGCTCAAGCGCGCAGCGCCCGTGCACTTCGACATCCTGGCGGTGAACCTCGACCAGAAGCAGCCACAGTTCCCGGCCCACGTGCTGCCGCAGTACCTGGCCGCACTCGGCGTGCCGTTCCACGTGATCGAACAGGACACCTACAGCGTGGTGCGAGCGCGTCATTCCGCAGGGCAAGACGCTGTGCGGGCTGTGCTCGCGCCTGCGCCGCGGGGCGCTCTACCGCTTCGCCGCCGAGAACGGCATCACCAAGATCGCCCTCGGCCATCACCGCGACGACATCGTCGAGACCTTGTTCCTCAACCTGTTCTTCGGCGGGCGCCTGAAGGCGATGGCACCGAAGCTGCTCTCGGATGACGGCCGCCACGTCGTCATCCGCCCGCTCGCCTACGTCGCCGAGCGCGACATCGCGCGCTACGCGCGCGGCCGCGCCTTCCCGCTCATCCCCTGCAAGCTGTGCGGCTCGCAGGACAACATGCAGCGGGTTGCGGTGAAGAAGATGCTCGCCGCCTGGGAACGCGAGTTCCCCGGGCGCACCGAGACCATCTTCTCGGCGCTGCGCAACATCGAGCCGGCCCACCTCGCAGACCCCAGGCGCTTCGACTTCGCCGGCCTCGAGGCGCAGCGCATCGCGCCGATGAGCGAGGCCGAGGAGGAGGCGTTCACCCTGGAGCGCGCCGCCGCCGCGCTCGCCTCCTGAAGGCACGCCCGATGGACGCCGCCGCGCCCGCCGTCCCCGACTCACTCCCCCTGGGCAACTACTACTGGGTGCTGCCCGGAGAGCTGCTGGCGGGCGAGCACCCGCAGGGCGCCACGCCTGAACTCACCCGGCAGCGCCTCGCCGCGCTCACCGCCGCCGGGATCGGCTGCTTCATAGACCTGACCGAGCCTGCCGAGCTGCCCGCGTACGCGGACGCCCTGCCGCCGGGGGTTCACTACCACCGCAAGCCCATCCCCGATCACGGCCTGCCGGCGCAAGCGGCGGCCATGACGCAGATCCTCGAGTGCATCCTCGCCGCCCTGAGAAGCGGCCAGCGTGTCTATCTGCACTGCCGCGCGGGGATCGGCCGCACCGGCATGGTGGTCGGATGCCTGCTGGCCGAGGGCGGGGCCGGCGGGGAAGTGGCGATCGAGGAGCTGAACCGCCTGTGGCAGGCGAGCCCGCGCGCGCGCCAGTGGCCCTCGATCCCCGAGACCGACGAGCAGACCGCCTACGTGCGCAGCTGGACTCCCCGCGGGGCCCCGGCGGCCGACCCGCTGCTCGAGCCCGCAACCCTCGCCGCCGCACGCGGCCTGCGGGCGCGCTACCTCGGGGCGCTGCTCGGGCTCGCCACGGGTGACGCCGTCGGGGCTGCCACCCAGTACCGCCGGCCGGGGCGCTTCACGCCGGTCGGGGACATGCTGGGCGGGGGTCCCTTTGACCTGCCGCGCGGCGCCTGGAGCGATGACACGGCGATGGCACTGTGCCTCGCCGACAGCCTCCTCGAGCGCGCCGGGTTCGATGCCCGCGACCAGGTGGAGCGCTACCGGCGCTGGCAGCAGCAGGGGTATCTCTCGGCGACCGACAGCTGCGTCGGCATCACGGCCGGCACCGCCCGCGCCCTGGCGCGGGCCCAGTGGCGCCGCCAGGCGTTCGCAGGCTCGCACGATCCGGAGGCGCTCGACCCGGAAGTCCTCTCGCGCGTCACCCCGGTGGTCCTTTACTACTTCGCCGACCGCGGCCGTGCCATCGAACAGGCAGCCGAGGCGGCGCGCACCACCTGCCAGGCTTCGGCGGTGCTCAATGCCTGCCGGGCACTCGCGGCCGCCCTGCACGCAGCCTTAACCGGCGCCCCGCGGCGTGAGATCCTCGCCGCCGCCGAGGCCCTCATCGGCCCGACCTCGCGCCCCTCGGCTCATGGCCAGGAGGGCTCGGCCCCGGCCGCACTGGCCACCGCCCTCGACATCTTCGCGCACACCGACAGCTTCCGTGACGCGGTGCTGGCGGCGGCCAACCTCGGCGGCGCCTCGGATGTGGTCGCCGCCGCGACCGGTGCCCTGGCCGGGGCGCACTACACTCAAAGCGCCATCCCCATTATGTGGCGCAACAGCCTGATGAAGCTCGATTTGCTCGAGGGCTTCGCCGACCGCCTGCTGACGCACGCGCTGGTGGAGTTCGGCGCCTGAGTCGCCGCGCCCCCTGAAGGCGCGCGCGCCGCCCGGTCCCGGCAGACACGGCGCGGTGCGCTGTCGTAACATTCCGTGCAAGGTTTTCCCCCGCAGGCTCCACTCCTCACGCGGATGTCCATGACACGCGCCACCGGCCGCCCCGTATCCGAAGCCCGCGCTCCGCAGCGCGCGGTGCGCAGCTGGGCGCGGCTTTCAGACGAGGAACTGCTGAAGATGCGCTTCTGCGACCTGAAGCTCGCGATCGAGCGCTCGCCGCTGAAGCACTACGTGCGGCGCCTGTACGCGGACCTTGAGCGCCGCGGCATCAGCCTGCGCCCGCACGTGTGGCTCTCGGAGGAGTGGTTCTCCCCCGATGGCGTGCCGGGCATCGCCATCCCTTTCTACCTCGCGCACCCGCGTCTTGAGCGCCTCGAGCGGCGCATCATGCGCGAGGCGGAGGGCGGCAACTCGCGCCTGCTGATGCGGATCCTGCGCCACGAGGCGGGGCATGCGCTCGACAATGCCTACCGGCTGCGCCGCCGCCGCCGCTGGCGCGAGGTGTTCGGACCTGCCAGCCGCCCCTACCCGGCGCGCTACCGCGCACGTGCCGGCAGCCGCCGCTACGTGCACCACCTCGGGGAGTGGTACGCGCAGGCGCACCCCACCGAGGACTTTGCCGAGACCTTCGCGGTGTGGCTGACGCCGAAGTCGGGCTGGCGGCGCGACTACGCCGACTGGCCGGCGCTGCACAAGCTCAAGGCCGTGGACGAGCTGATCGCAAGCGTGCGCGCGCGGCGGCCGCCGGTGCGCAACCGCATCCGCATCGAGCCCCTCGAGCAGGACACGCGCACGCTCGCCGCCCACTACCGCAAGAAACTCGCCCACAACCGCCAGATCCGCCGCGGGCTGGCCGACGAGCTGCTGCGGCGCGCCTTCAGCGCGCACGCCAGCGCCCGCCAGAAACTCAGGGCCGCAACCTTCCTGCGCGCCCACGCCCGCGTGCTCACCTCAGGCGCCGCGCGCGCCCTTGCCATCGATCCTTACAGCGTCGAGCAGGTGCTGCGCATGCTCATCGAGCGCTGCGAGGCGCTCGGCCTGTTCGTGCGCGGCAACCAGCGCGACGCGCGCCGCTACGCGCGCTGGATGCTCGAGCGCCTCACCGGCCTGTACTCCCAGGGCGAGACCCCGCACCTCTCGCTATGAGACGACAGCGCACGCTCGTCGTGGTGCACGCGAGTCTCGTGCCCCCGGAGAGCCTCGCCGGCCACAGCGAGAAGGAGATCGAGGAGTGGCGCACCGAGTACGACGTCATCTCCACGCTGCGCAAGCGCGGCCACGAGGTGCGCTGCCTCGGGGTGCTCGACAGCCTCACGGAGCTGCGCAGCGCGATCGCCGACTGGCAGCCGGACATCGTCTTCAACCTGCTCGAGGAGTTTGACGGCATCGTCACCTACGACCAGCACGTGGTGGCGTTCCTCGAGCTGATGCGCCAGCCCTACACCGGCTGCAACCCGCGCGGCCTCCTGCTGTCGCGCGACAAGTCCCTCTCCAAGCAGCTGCTGCAGTTTCACCGCATCGCCACCCCGCAGTTCGCGGTGTTCCGCCGCGGCGCGCGCTTCCACGTGCCGAAGAAGCTGCGCTTCCCGCTGTTCGTGAAGTCAACCGTCGAGGATGCCTCGCTCGGCATCGCGCAGGCCTCGGTGGTCGATGACGTGGCCAAGCTCAAGGAGCGCATCGAGTTCGTGCAGGAGCAGGTGAAGTCCGACGCGCTGGTGGAGGAGTACATCGAGGGGCGCGAGCTGTACGTCGGCGTGCTCGGCAACGAGCGCCTGACGCGCCTGCCGGTGTGGGAGATGGTGTTCGGCTCCATGCCCGAGTCCCTGGCCGGCATCGCCACGCGCAAGGTGAAGTGGGACAAGCGCTACCAGGCCAAGTACGGCATCACCACCCACGCCGCCCAGGACCTGCCGCCGCAGGTGCTGACCGCGCTCGACCGTCTGTCGCGGCGCATCTATCGGGCGCTGGGCATGTCCGGCTATGCTCGCATGGACTTCCGGGTGACCAAAGAAGGCCAGGTGTACGTGCTCGAAGCCAATGCCAACCCCAACCTCGAGACCGCCGAGGATTTTGCCGAGTCGGCGCGCGCCAACGGCGTCGCCTACCCGGAGCTCCTGGAGCGGCTGATGGACCTGGGACTCAAGTACCGGGCGCAGTGGCGCGCTTCCTATGGTTAGCCGCACCGGGCGCACCGCCCTGCTGGTGCTGGCCGCGGCGACGCTGCTCGCCGCCTGCGCCGCTGAGCGCGAGGCGAAGCAGCACGACGAGGACCTCGCCGACCTCATCTCCTGGCTGCCCGGGCGCTACGACAACCTCGCCCAGGTGCAGAAGGACGAGAAGAACGGCGTGCGTCCGCCGCACGAGGCGATCGCCCTGCTGGTGCGACCGGCACAGACGCCGCGCCTCGGCCACCACGTCTTCTACGTGCAGGAGATGGCGCCCGACAACGCCGAGCGCATCATGAGCCAGCGCATGTTCAGCTTCGACATCGACGAGAAGCGCGGCGTGATCGGCCTCATGTACACCTTCGTCGAGCCGGTGCGCTGGCGCGAGGCGGTGCACAACCCGCAGATGCTCACCGGGGTCATGACCGAGGACGTATCCCCGGTCGGGTGCGAGCTCATGTGGAAGCGCAGCGGCGACACCTTCACCGCAAGCCACGACCCCAAGCACTGCCACCGCGCCGGCGGGCCCGAGAGCAGCGGCCCGGACGCGACGCTCACGCCCGAGACCCTGACCCTCGCCGGCTACGAGTTCCGCCGCAGCGCGCACTGAAGGGCCGCGCAGCCCGCGCGGCGCGTGACTCAGAGCCCTTGCAGCTGCGCGATCACGCTCGGCGGCACGCGGCCGTTCCTCACGCTGACCCCTTCGGCGCGCAGGCGGCGCGCCTGCTCGCGGAAATCCACGGAACTGCCCGGGAACACGATGCGTCCGCCGGCGCCGAGGACACGGTGCCAGGGCAGGTGCAGTTCCCTCGGGGCCATGCGCAGCGCATAGGCGGTCTGGCGCGCGCGCCCGGGTAGCCCCGCGGCCCGCGCCACTTCACCATAGGTGGACACCTGGCCGCGCGGGATCGAGGCGATCACGTGCCAGAGCGCCTCGAGCGCCGGGTTGCCGGCTCCGGGCGCGGGCCGCGCCGCAGGCGCACCCAGCAGCAGCGAGTGCAGGTTGCGCGGGCGGGAAGCCGCCTTGCGCTTGGCGCCCGGCGCCCTAGTCCTTGAGGTGCGCATCCAGCCAGCCGAGCACGGTGTGATACCACAGGACGCTGTTGGCGGGCTTGAGCACCCAGTGGTTCTCGTCGGGGAAGACGAGGAGCTTGCTCTCGATGCCGCGCCGCTGCAGCGCGGTGAAGGCCCCGAGGCCCTGCGTGTAGGGGATGCGGAAGTCCTTCTCGCCATGGATGACGAGCATCGGCGTGCGCCACTTGGCGACGAAGTCGACCGGGTTCACGCGCTCGTAGTTCTCCGGCACCTGGTACTGCGGGCCGCCGAACTCCCACTCCGGGAACCACAGCTCCTCGGTGGCGTAGTACATCATGCGCTGGTCGAACAGACCGTCGTGGTTGACGATGCAGCGGAAGCGCTCCGGCCAGTTGCCCTCGATCCAGTTCATCATGAAGCCCCCGTACGAGGCCCCGAGCGCGCAGGCGCGCTCACCATCGAGCCACGGGTAGCGCTCGATGGCGGCGGCGAGCCCCTTCTGCAGGTCGATGAGGGGCTTGCCACCCCAGTCCTTGCTGATGGAGTCGGTGAAGGCCTGCCCGTAGCCAGGGGAGCCATGGAAGTCGATCATGACGACCGCGTAGCCCCCGCCGGCCAGGGCCTGGGCGTTCCAGCGGTAGGTCCACAGGTTCCCGAACGCGGACTGCGGGCCGCCGTGCACGACGAAGGCGATCGGGTACTTCCGGCCCGCCTCATAGCCGTAGGGTTTCACGACGTAGCCGTAGACCGTCTCATCGTTCCAGCCCTTGAAGCTGAACTGCTCGAAGGCGCTCATCTGCCGCTCACCGAGGAGCTCGCGGTTCACGTGCGTCAGCGGCACGGGGGCGCCGCCCGCGAGGCTGATGCGGTAGAGGTCCGCCGGCCCTGCGAGGCTCGCCCGGGCGTAGATGATCTCCCCGCGGGTCACCGCGAAGCCCTCCACCTCGCCATCGTTGGTCAGCGTGCGCGGCGCGCCGCTCTTCGGATCGATGAGGAACAGGCCGCGCTGCCCGAGCTGATCCGCGCTCGCCACCAGCCAGCGCCCGTCGGGGGTGGAGTCGAGGGATTCCACCGAGCGGTCCCAGCCGCCGGTGAGCGAGCGCACCTGCCCGCTCCGGGCGTCGCGGATGACGACGTGGAAGCGGTCGGCCTCGAAGCCTGCGCGCGCCTGCGCGCGCCAGGCGAGGTCACCGTTGGCGAGGAAGTGCGGCTGCGCATCCCAGGCCGGATTGTCAGGCGTCAGGTTGCGAGGAGGGCTGGCGGCGTCCACCGGGGTCTCGAACAGGTCGAAGTTGGTCGACCAGGGCTCGCCCTTGCCGGCGATGCGCGCGGAGAACACCAGGCGACTGCCGTCCGGGCTGAAGGCGTAGTCCTCGTCCGCGCCGAAGGGCTTGCCGGGGATGTCGGCATCGAAGCCGCGCGAGACGTCGATCGGCTCCCCGGCGACGCCGCCGGGGCTCAAGGTGGCGGTGAAGAGGTGCGCCCGCGTGTCATCGCTCCAGGTGTCCCAGTGGCGCACGAAGATGCGCTCGTACACGCGCCCGGTGGCCTTGTCCTTGGCGCGTGCGTCGAGGCGCTCGCGCGTGCAGCTGAGCGTCGCGCAGTCGGGGAACACCTCGAGGGTCACGGCCAGCCGGTCGCCGCGCGGGGAGACCTTGAGCGAGGTGACGTCGAGGGGGTAGTCGGTGACCTTCTGCGCGGCGAGCGCGGGCAGGTTCAGGCGCCACACCTGCGCGCTGCCGGAGCGGTTGGAGAGGAAGTAGAGCGTGTGCCCGTCCTGCGCCCAGCGCGGGCTCGAGTCATTGAAGCTGCCGCCGCTGGCACGCTGCGGCTCGGCCGCCGGGTCGCGCAGGTCGAGGAGCCACAGGCTGGTGCGGCCGCGGTTCGCCTCCATGTCGGTCTCGCGCTGCACGAAGGCGAGCACGTGGCCATCCGGGGAGACCTGCGGGTCGCTGACGCGCTTCAGGCGCACCAGGTCCTCGACGGTGAAGGGCGCCGCGGATGCGGCAGCAGCGGTGGCGAGGGCGAGCAGGCAGGCACACAGCCGCGCACGGCGGCGGTTCATCGGGGGCATGGGGGGCTTTCGGTTCAGGAGGGGAGAGGTTCGCGGTTCTTTGCGGTTCGCGGGGAGGCTAGTGCCCGACTTCGCTCGAGGGGTTGGTCCAGGTTTCCTGCTTGGCGGCAGCCAGCCATTCCTGCAGCGGCGCATCCTCGAGCACGCTCGCCATGTACCAGCGCGCGGCCGGGGAGATGCTGCCGGCGCCGTAGGTGTTGAAGCGCAGCACCACCGGGGCGTACATCGCGTCCGCGATGCTGTACTCGCCGAACAGCCACGGACCGGCGGCCCCGAAGCGGCTGCGGCAGTCGTTCCAGATCTCGTCGACGCGCTCAATGTCCGCCTCAAGGGCTGCGGTCATGGCCGTGTGGCGGTTGCGGGCGCGTGCGTTCATGGGCCACAGCGCGCGCAGGTTGGTGAAGCCGGAGTGCATCTCCGCGCTCACCGCGCGCGCCACCGCGCGCGCCGCGGCCGCGGCCGGCCACCCCTTGCCGGTGGTCTCGGCGAGGTACTCGCAGATGGCGAGCGAATCCCACACCGTGATGTCACCGTGGTGCAGCACTGGCACGCGCCCGCTCGGGCTGTGCTTCTCGATGTCCTCGCGCGTGCTCGGGGTGTCGAGGGCGATCAGCACCTCTCTGAAGGGCAGCTGCAGGTGCTTCAAGAGCAGCCATGGCCGCAGCGACCAGGAGGAGTAGTTCTTGTTGCCGATGACGAGAGTGAGCGGCGCCATGGGATGTTAACCTCTGCGCGTGCCTAGCAACGTGCGCGCCATTGCCTTCGACCTCGATAATACACTCTGGGCCGTCGAGCCGGTGCTGCTGCGCGCCGAGTCGCGCGTCTACGCCTGGCTGCAGGAGCACTGCCCGCGCATCACGGCGAACCTGAGCATCGAGGACATGCGCCGGGCACGCGAGGCGCTGGCGCGGCGCGAGCCACACCAGGCCCACGACTTCACCTACCTGCGCACCGCCGCCCTGATGAGTCATGCGCGCGAGCATGGTTACGAGGAAGCGATGGCCGCGCGTGCGTTCGAGGTGTTCCTCGCAGCCCGCTGCGAGGTCGAGCTGTACGCAGACGTGCGGCCGGGGCTTGAGCGTCTGCGCAGCCGCTTCGCGCTGGCGACCCTCAGCAACGGCAACGCCGACCTTGAGCGCATCGGGCTGGCGCACTGGTTCAGCCTGACGCTGAGCGCCCGCCAGATCGGTGCCGCCAAGCCCGCACGCGTGTGCTTCGAGCGCCTGGCCGAGGGGCTCGGTGTCGCCCCCGCGGCGCTGTGCTACGTCGGCGACGATCCGTACCTGGACGTGGAGGCCGCGCGCGCGGCGGGTCTTGGCACGGTGTGGATGAACCGCGGCGCCCACGGCTGGCCCGAGGGGATCGCGCCGGCGGACCTCGAGGTGAGCGATCTCAACGTCCTCGCGCAGGCGCTCGGCGTCTGAGGCTCCTCAGGCGCCCAGGGCGCGGCCGCGTGTCTCCAGCAGCAGCGAGCGCGCGGCGGCGGCCGCGGCGAGCGGCACCAGGGCGACCCAGCACAGGATCAGCGTGAGCGAGCGGCCCGAGCCACCCGCCGCCGCGGTCACCGCGCCGACGATCAGCGGCCCGGCGGCCGCGAACACGCGCCCGATGTTGTAGCAGAAGCCGGCCCCCGTGGCCCGCAGGCGCGCCGGAAACAGCTCGGGGAGGTAGAAGGTGAGGGCGCCGAACACCCCGTAGACCCCCGCGCCCACGAACAACAGGAGCGACAGGCGCAGCTGCGGGGGGTAAGACGGCCCGAAGGTTGCGGCGATCGCGAGCGCTGCGAACAGGAAGTAGCCGGTAAAGAGTTCGCGGCGGCTGAAGCGGGATGCGAGCGGCACCACCGCCAGGGCGCCGAGCAGGCCGCCGAGGTTGAAGGCGTTGGCGCCCTGCGCCTGCCACAGCGCGGCGAGCTGCCGCACCCCCGCGGCGGGCAGCTGCGTGCCTCCGGCAGACTCGGCCGCGAGCGTGCTGCCAAGGAGTGGGATGAAGGCGTTGCAGGCCCACCAGGTGAGCACCGCAGTGACCGCCACGAACACCCCGCTCAACGTCGCGCGTCGCAGTCCCGGGGCGAAAAGCTCGCGCGGCGAGGGCGGCGCCTGCGCCGCAGCGTGGCTTGCCTGCCAGCGCGGACTCTCGCGCAGGAAGGCGCGCACCAGCACGGCGACGATGAGCGGGGCGAGGCCTGCCAGGAACACGAAGCGCCAGGAGTTGGCCGGGTCACTGGCGAGCCACACGCCGGCGATGCGGTAGTTGACGTAGCTCGCCAGCACGATCCCGAGCGGGGAGGCGGTCTGCATGATGACGCCGGCGCTCACGCGGCGCTCCTCCGGCACGCTCTCGGCGATCAGTGTCGCACCGATGCCCCATTCTCCGCCGATGCCGAGGCTGGCGAGCGTGCGGCACGCGAGCAGCTGCGCGATGTTGGTGACGAGGGCGCACAGTCCCGTGCCGAGGGCGTAGATCGCGATGGTGACGAACAGCGCGCGCTTGCGCCCGATGCGGTCTGCGAGCCAGCCGAACAGCACTCCGCCGGCCGCCCAGCTCAGCAGCAGCACCGCGGTGATGGCGCCGGTCCAGAACACCGTGGCGGCGTGCGCCGCCTGTGAGCCGAAGGGCAGGTGAAGCAGCGTCGGGATGCAGTTGCCGGCGACGAAGTTGAACAGCAGCGCGTCGTAGACGTCGAACCCCCACCCCGCCCAGCCGGCCGCGATCACGAGCCACTGGTAGCGGGTGAAGCCGAGCAGGGCGGCCTGGGGATGCGGCACGGCGGTCTTTCGCGTTGTCACGGTGTGAGCCTGTTAGCACTGTTGGTCGCGGGCTGCCAACTTGACGGGCGCGCATTCGATACACGAGGAAAGATCAGCGTAACGCATCACGGAATTATGTACGGTATCGGTGTGAACCTAAGCAGAGCCTGAGGCGTTCCACTTTCAGGAGGTGAGGAACGATGGGTGAGCCCGGCAAGCATGTCGTCGCGGTGGCGAACCTGCGCGAGTACTTCAGGGAGTCGGTGCACGGTGCACTCGAGAAGCAGCGCGTGGCTGTCGAGGAGCAGACCGAGCAGTATGTCGTGAACCTGCTGACGCTCTTCTCCCGCTCCGAGGCACTCTACGAAGACACCCCTGCGGGGGCGCGCCTGCAGCCCCTCGCCCTCATGCTGCGCCAGGCGCTGGAGGCGCCGACGGCCGGCATGCGTGAGCGCGCGCTGCAGCGCCTGGGCGATGTATCGCTGTTCTTCGCCGGGTTCTTCGCGCGCGGCTTTGCCGCCAAGATCATCGACATCGACTACCACATCGCCATGGGCGGGCGCGCCTATGGGGCGCTCGCCGAGGCGAGCGCCCGCACCAGCCGCCGCACGCTCGCCGGGGTCTTCAGCGAGCTCGCGCAGAAGTTCCAGCCCCTGGTGGACGCCCTGAACGAGGTCAGCGAAAGCGGCTACACGCATTCGGACCGCGACATCCTGCGCCTCTACGAGATATGGCTGAAGACCGGCAGCGCGCGCTGCCACGGGCTCCTGCAGCGCCTCGGCGTCGAGCCGACCCGCGCCGGCGGAGTGGCGGCTCACTAGCGGCGGCCCATGCAGCTCTTGACGCGACTGCAGGAGCTGATCGGCGGTATCTACGACGTGCGCGTGGCGCACGACGTCTACGACTTCCTGGTCACCGACCGCGAGGCGCTGCCGCGCGGTGCGCGCGGCGGTACGGCCGAGGAGGAACTGCTGGTCGCGCAGTCCCCCGACGGCGGTGAGCTGGCACTGTCCTTGTACCTGGACCCGGCGCTCCTTGAGCGCCTCGCGCGCGCCGATCCGCTCGAGCACCTCGACGGCGGCAACGTCGCCGACTGCCTCACGGCGCTCGAGGGCGTGAGCCACTTCCTTTACCTCACCTGGAACGCCGGCCACGACCGCCCGGTCTCGGTGCTGGAGCTGGAGATGCAGGCGGAGGTCGACAAGTTCATCGCCAGCCACCTGTTGCTGCGGCGCCAGTCCCCGCAGCACTTCCCGCTGGAGTTGCGCCGCCTGCTGTTCGAGCGCAGCCGTACCGATCCGCGCCTGGACGAGGCGCGTGCGGCGCTCTACCGCGAGGCCAGCCGTTATGCGGAGCGCTTCTGCCGGCGCCTGGAGGAGGACCTGGTGCGCCGGCGTGCGGCTGCGCCCGGCACGGATACGGGCAATGAGGTGTTCGCGGAACTGCGGCGCTTCTACCGCCTCACCAACGCGCGCAAGCGCGCGCACATCGAACGCACCAGCTAGCGCGCCGCGCCTAGTCCTCGTCGTCCTCGCCGTTGCGCTTGCGCTCCTCGAGGGCGCGCATCAGCTTGATGTGCTCGGACAGCCGGCGCAGGTCGGTGCGCGTCGTGCCACCGCTCGGCTTGCGCAGCGGTGCGCTCTCGCGCGCCGCGCGCGTGCGCGCGTACGGGTCGTAGGAGATATCGTGCTTCGATGAGCCGAGCGAGCCTTCGCCCAGGATCTCGAGCACCGGGCGCTCGTGATCGGCTGGCGCGTCGCGCCAGCTGACGAAGGCGTTGCCGCGCTCATCGTGCGCAACCTGGCCGATGCGGCGGCGCTCGGCCTCCGGCATCGCCTGCGGTGCGGTCTTCTTTTTTTGCGAGTAATCCACGGATTATGTACTGCCTGTCAGTGCAGCGTCGCCATTCCCCGACGGTCAGAGTAGTCCCGATGCAGTGCGCAATTCCGCGACCTGCGTCACGGAATTTCCGCACTCCCTCACGCACGCGCGGCGCCGGGCAGCACGGACATATTGCGGGCGCGCAGCAGGCCGAGCGCCGTCTTGCAGTCGCTGATGGTGCCATCCAGTGCCCAGCCGCATGCCTCTTCCAACGGCACCCAGTGCACCTGGATGACCTCGGCGTGCTCGTGGGCCTGCTCGGCGGGGCGGATGCCGGTGGCCAGGAACAGGTGCAGGCGCTCGCCGAACACCCCGGGAGAGGGCAGGCACACCCCGAGTGGCTGCCAGTGATCGGCACTCACTCCGGCCTCCTCGATGAGTTCGCGCTGTGCGGTGAGCAACGGTGGTTCGTTGGGCTCGAGCTTGCCGGCAGGCAGTTCCCACAGCCAGCCATCGGCCACATAGCGGTACTGGCGCAGCAGGCACACGCGTCGCTCCTCATCGAGCGCGGCGACCGCAGCTCCCCCCGGGTGGTGCACCACCTCGAGGAGCGCACGGTGGCCATTCGGCAGCACCACCTCATCGGTGGTGAGGCTGACGACGCGGCCTGAGTAATGCAGGGTCTGCTTCTCGGGTTTCATCAGGGCATCCTAACCCTCGGGCGCCTGCGTTCGCCCGGCCTTGTGCACCAGGGCGGTGCGCGCGGCGTCACGCTCCTAAGCGGCCACAATCGCCGCTGGCGGGAGCTACGCGTATAGTCCGGCTCCAACATGGCCACGACCGCGCACCTCACCCGACTGAACGCCGCGCAGCGCAAGGCGGTCACGCACGGCGAGCCGCTGCCGGAGAAGGGCTACCGCTCCGGCCCGCTGCTGATCGTGGCCGGGGCCGGCACCGGCAAGACCGATACGCTCGCCTACCGGGTCGCGCACCTGGTGATCAACGGCGTGGACCCGGCGCGCATCCTGATGCTGACCTTCACGCGCCGCGCCGCCACCGAGATGCGCCGGCGCGCGCACGAGATCACGCGCAAGGCACTCGATGAGCCCCTCGGGGGGGTGAGCCAGAGCATCTCCCAGCGCCTGTCCTGGGCCGGCACCTTCCACTCGATCGGCAACCGCCTGCTGCGCCACTACGCACCGCACGTGCAGCTCGACCCGCATTTCAGCGTCATCGACCGCGGCGATTCCTCGGACCTGATGGACAGCCTGCGCCAGGAGCTCGGCCTTGCCGGCAAGGAACAGCGTTTCCCGCGCAAGGACACCTGCCTGCAGATCTACTCGACCCGCGTCAACACGCGCGCGAGCCTCAAGGAGACCCTCGAGCAGCAGTACCCCTGGTGCGCGCAGTGGGAGGAGGAGCTCGCCAACCTGTTCCGCGCCTACGTCGAGCAGAAGCAGCACTCACGCCTGCTCGACTACGACGACCTGCTGCTCTACTGGCACGCCATGATGTGCGAGCCGCGCCTCGCGCAGCACATCGGGGCGCACTTCGACCACGTGCTGGTCGATGAGTACCAGGACACCAACCGCCTGCAGGCGGAGATCCTGCACGCACTCAAGCCCGATGGCGCCGGCATGGTCGTGGTCGGTGATGATGCACAGGCCATCTACTCCTTCCGTGCCGCCGCGGTGGAGAACATCCTCGGCTTCCCGGAGCGCTTCCAGCCGGCCGCGGAGGTGGTGACGCTGGCGCAGAACTACCGCTCGACCCAGCCGATCCTCGACGTCGCCAACGCCGTCATGTCAGAGGCGCCGCGCCAGCACCGCAAGTACCTGCTGTCGGTGCGCGGGGACGGCACCCGGCCGCGCGCCGTCACCGTCGATGAGCTGCAGACGCAGGCCGAGTACGTGTGCACCGAGGTGCTCAAGCGCCGCGAGGCGAGCGTGCCGCTGAAGCGCCAGGCGGTGCTGTTCCGCAGCGCGAGCCACAGCGACATCCTCGAAGTGGAGCTCACCAAGCGCAAGATCCCGTACGTGAAGTACGGGGGGCTCAAGTTCCTCGAGGCGGCACACATCAAGGACCTGCTCGGCGTGCTGCGCTGGGCCGACAACCCGCGCAATGCCCTGGCGGCGTTCCGTACCCTGCAGCTGCTCTCCGGCATGGGGCCGGTCAATGCACGCGCGGCGCTCGATCACTTCGAGGCCGGCGGCTCCTCCTTCGCATCCCTGGCCGGCTTCAAGCCGCCGCAGACCTCCTCCGTGGACTGGGAGCGCCTGGTGGCGCTGTTGCAGGCGCTGGCGGACCCGCAGCGTCCCTGGCTGGGCCAGGTGAACCTGGTGCGCGAGTGGTACCGGCCGCACTTCGAGCGCCTCTATGAGCAGTTCCACACCCGCATGGGGGACCTCGAGCAGCTCGAGCTGCTCTCCGGGCAGTACCCCTCGCGCGAGCGCTTCCTCACCGAGCTCACGCTCGACCCGCCCAACGCCACGAGCGACCTGTCCGGACGCCCGACGCTCGATGAGGACTTCCTGGTGCTCTCGACCATCCATTCCGCCAAGGGCATGGAGTGGGATACGGTGTTCGTCCTGAACGTCGTGGACGGCAGCTTCCCGTCCGAGTTCTCCACCGGCAAGGCCGAGCTCATCGAGGAGGAGCGGCGGCTGCTGTACGTGGCGCTGACGCGCGCGCAGAACGACCTGCTGCTGGTGGTGCCGCTGAAGTTCCACCTGACGCACCAGTCGCGGCAGGGCGATGCGCACGTCTACGGCGGCCGTAGCCGCTTCGTCACCGAGAAGGTGCAGAAGACCCTGGAGCCGGTGACCTTCCACGGCTCCTCGCTCGGGTCGGGGGACGCGCTGCAGGACTCCGCGGCCCCGGTCACCGTCGACGTCGGGGCACGCCTGCGCGACATGTGGTGAGTCAGCGCGGCTTCACGAAGCGCATCGTGAAGCGGTCGCTCTCGCCGATGGCGGCGTACTTCTCGTGGTCCTTGTCGCCGAGCCGGTACGAGGGTGGCAGCGTCCACACACCCTGTTCGTAGTCCTTGGTGTCTCGGGGGTTGGAGTTCACCTGTGACTTGGCCACCAGGCGAAAGCCCTGCGCCTCGATCAGGCGAATGGCGTAGTCCTCGTTGACGTAGCCGCTCTTGGCCTTCGGATCCTGCGGCACGGCGGGATTGCCGCGGTGCTCGACGATGCCGAGTACGCCGCCGGGTTTGAGCGCCTTGTAGAGCGTCGCGATCACCTGCGAGGCATTACCTTCGGCCATCCAGTTGTGGAGGTTCCTGAAGGTCACCACCATGTCGAGCGAGCCGGCGGGCACTACGCCGGCGCCGTCGGTGGGCAATGACACGACCTGCACCCTGTCGTAAAGCTCAGGCTGCGCGGCGAGCTTGTCGTGGTAGGCCGTGAGGCGCCTGGTGGTGTAGGTGCTGCCCGGGTTGGCGGCGATCACCGCGGCGTAGTACTTGCCCTTCTCGCGCAACAGCGGCGCGAGGATCTCGGTGTACCAGCCAGGCTCGGGCCACACCTCGAGCACGCTCATCTCCGGACGGATGCCGAAGAACAGCAGGGTCTGCTTGGGGTGGCGGTAGACGTCGCGGGCGCGATCCTCTTCCGAGCGCTGGCTGCCGGCGAGGATGCGCGTCAGGTCTTCGGTGGTTTCCTGGCGCGTGCTCGGAGCGGTGCAGGCGACCAGCACCAGCAGGGCGACGCCCAGGCCCGCGGCCAGTTTCTCTGTGGCGAAGATCGGCAACTCGTTCTCCCCGGGCAAGCCATGCGGCGCCCAGACCAACGGGCAGCTGCAGAACCCCGCGCCCGGGCCGGGTTCCTTGGCTGCCTACCGCTTGATGTGCGTGAGGGTCAGCGGCGGAACGGACCGCCGCCCTGGCGGGGGCGCTGGGGACGCTCCTGTGCTTCGTTGACGCGCAGCGGCCGGCCGTTCATCTGAAAGCCGTTCAGTGCCTGGATGGCGGTCTGCGCCTCCGCCTGAGGCATGTCGACGAACCCGAAACCGCGCGGCTTGCCGGTTTCCCGGTCATTGATCAGCTTCACCGATTCGACTTTACCGTGACGCTCGAACAGGGCCTTCACGTCCTGTTCGGTGGCATTGAATGGCAGGTTGCCCACATAAATCGTCGTCATCCGGGACTCTCTCTTGGAAGGCGGACAGCGGCGCACCGCACGCGTCGGTCGCATGTACCGCGTGAAATGAACAGGTCAGGGCTGCAAGGCACACGATCGGCAGTTTTAAGTCAATGCGCAGCGCTTGGGCCGGAGGCCTGCACCTGCGTTCGCGCGCGGATGAGGGGCGCGGGGCGGGGACGGAATTCAACACATTCAGACAAGGCGCACTCATCCAGACGGATATGAACGCCCGTGTCATGCTACTCCCGGCTTTTCCGCTAGGCAAACCAAGGGACCTGACGGCGATGGAGGCGATGCTCGTGTCGGCAGGGGTGGTCGCCCTGGCGGAGATCGGGGACAAGACCCAGCTTCTGGCACTGGTGCTCGCGGCCCGCTTCCGCGCCCCGGTTCCCGTCATCCTCGGCATCCTGACGGCCACCCTCGTCAACCACCTGGCGGCCGGTGCGGTGGGGACGCTGCTGGCTGCCTACATCAGCCCCACCATCATGCGCTGGGCGCTGGCGCTGTCCTTCTTCGGGACCGCCGCCTGGATGTTCATCCCGGACCGTGAACCGGAAGGTACGCCCAAGCCCTCACGCTTCGGGGCCTACGGCACGACCGTCGTGTCCTTCTTCCTGGCCGAGATCGGGGACAAGACCCAGCTGGCGACCGTGGCGCTCGCGGCCAAGTACCAGGACCTCGTCCCGGTGGTGGCCGGCACCACGCTCGGGATGCTGATCGCCGACGTGCCGGCGGTGTTCCTCGGCAAGGTCGCCGCCGAGCGGCTGCCGATCAAGCTGATGAACCGCCTCGCGGCGATCGCCTTCGTGGTGCTGGGCGTGCTGGTGCTGCTCGGCGTCAAGGCCTGAGCGTCGCGGCGGGCGCAGCTCTGCGCCCCGGGTAGCGGGAGCCGGCGCAGTCACTGTGCACGCGCCGGGCAGCAGCCTGTCGATCAGACCGGGGTGTCCGCGGGCTCCAGGTAGGCGTAGCCATTGAGCTCGGCCTCGTAGAAGCGCTTGAGCGCCTGGCTCTCGGCGAGCGTCATGCGTCCGTCGCGGATGGCGCGCTCGCAGTCGCGGGCCAGCGCCGGGTACAGCTCCGCGACGTCGTACTCCATGTACTCGAGCACCTTGTTGGCCGTGTCGCCCTTGACGACCTCCTCGATCCACCAGCCGCCCTCATCGTGCAGGCGCACGTGCACCACGTGCGTGTCGCCGAAGAGGTTATGGAGGTCGCCCGAGGGTCTCCTGGTAGGCGCCCACGAGGAACGCTGCCAGGTAGTACTTCTCGCCCGCCTTGAGCTCGTGCAGCTCGAGCGTGCGCTTCACGTCGCGCAGCGAGACGAAGTGATCGATCTTGCCGTCCGAGTCGCAGGTGATGTCGGCCAGCACCCCGGTGCGGGTGGGGCGCTCCTCGAGGCGGTGGATCGGCATGATCGGGAACAGCTGGTCGATCGCCCAGCTGTCCGGCAGTGACTGGAATACCGAGAAGTTGCAGAAATAGGTGTCCGAGAGGATCGACTCGAGGTCATCGAGCTCCTCGGGCAGGCGTTCGAGTTTGCGGCAGGCGTCGCGGATCTTGGCGCAGGTCGCCCAGTAGAGCCGCTCGGCGAGGCCGCGGAACTCGAGCGACAGCAGCCCGAGGTTGAACATCTGCAGCACCTGCTCGCGCGCCGTCATGGCGTCGTGGTAGCACTCCACCAGGCGCCGCTCGCTCACCGTGCGGTAGGCATCGAACAGGTCCATCACCGGCTGCGGCAGTTCCTCGTTGCCGGTGTAGTCCTGCGCCGGGTCGCCGCTGACCTTGAACTTGTCGAGCGCCGAAGAGCCGAGCGTGTCGAAGATGAGCACGCTGTGGTAGGCGGCGATGGCGCGGCCCGACTCGCTGACGATCATCGGGTGCGGGATGTCGCGCGCATTGCAGACGCTCGCCACGCGGTACACCACGTCGTTGGCGTACTCGGTGAGCGTGTAGTTCATCGAGGAGGAGAAGTTCGTGCCGCTGCCGTCGTAGTCGACCCCGAGGCCGCCGCCCACGTCGATGTACTGCAGGCCCGCGCCCATGAGTTTCAGCTCCGCGTACACGTGCGCGAGCTCGTTGATGGCGTCCTTGACGCGGCGGATGTCCTGCAGCTGGCTGCCCGGGTGGCAGTGCACCAGCTGCAGGCAGTCGAGCATGTCGCGCGCCTTGAGGACGTTGAACAGCTCGAGGATCTCGGTGATGAACAGGCCGAACTTGGACTTGTCGCCGGCCGAGGCGCTCCAGCGCCCCGAGCCCTCGCTGAAGAGCTTCACGCGCACGCCCAGGCGCGGGCGCACCTGGTAGGCCTCGGCGTGCTTGAGGATGAGCGCCAGCTCCTCGAAGTTCTCCACCACCGGGATGATGGTGCGGCCGAGCTTGGTCGCAAGCGTCACCGCCTCGATGTAGCTGTCGTCCTTGAAGCCGTTGCAGATGATCAGGCGTTCCGGGGCGTTCTCGGTCATCGCCATGACCGCCAGCAGCTCGGGCTTGGACCCGACCTCCAGGCCAAAGCCGAACTCCTTGCCGTAGCGGTAGACCTCCTCGACCACCAGGCGCTGCTGGTTCACCTTGATCGGGTAGACGGCGGCGTAGCGGTTCTTGTAGTCGTTCTCCGTGATGGCCTGCGCAAAGGCGTCGTGCAGGCGCTGCAGACGGTGCGCGAGGATGTCGGAGAAGCGCACCACCACCGGGGCGGTGAGGTCGCGGGCCTTGAGGCCCTCCACCACATCGTAGAGGTCGATCTCGCGCCCCTCGGTGGTGTCCGGGCGCACCACCACGTGGCCGGCTGCATTGATGCCGAAGTAGCCCTTGCCCCAGGCGCGCACGTTATAGAGGTCGAGCGAGTCCGCGACTCCCCAGGGCTGGGCGGGATTGTATTTGCGACCACCGTTCAGGGCAGTCTTGGGATCGGCGGCCACGGGGCGCGTTATATCAAAATTGCGTGTGAAGTAAGAGTGGCGCGGGCCGCATTTTTCTACGGCCCGCGCGCGATCGCGCGCTGCGGGTCGCGGATCCACTCGCTCCAGGAGCCTGCGTACAGCCGCGCCCCGGGCAGTCCTGCGACCTCCAGCGCCAGCAGGTTGTGGCAGGCGCTCACCCCCGAGCCGCACATGGCGATGGCACGCGCCGCGCCCTGGCCGGCGAGCGTCTGCGACCATTTCTGGTGCAGCTCGCGCGCCCCGAGGAAGCGCCCGTCGGCGGCGAGATTGCCGGCAAAGGGATGGTTGCGGGCGCCGGGGACGTGGCCGGCGACCGCGTCGAGCGTCTCGTTCTCCCCGGCAAAGCGGTCGGCGGCGCGCGCATCGATCAGCTGCGCCTCGCCGCGCTTCAGGGCGCCGTTCTCGACCAGTTCCGCCACCTGCTCGCTGCTTGCGAGCATCGCGGGCGCCAGCCGTGGCGTGAAGCGGCGCACCGGGCGGCTCACGGCGCGGGTACTCAGGGGGAACCCGGCGCGCTCCCAGGCCGCGAGGCCCCCGTTGAGGACGGCGGCGTTGCCGTGGCCGAGCCAGCGCAGCAGCCACCACAGGCGCGCGGCATACATGCCGCTGCCCTGGTCGTAGGCGATGACCTGGACCTGCCCGTCGATGCCGAGGCGCCCGAAGGTGGCGGCCAGTTCTGCAACCTCCGGCAGGGGATGACGCCCGGTGCGCGGGCCCGCGGGGCCGGACAGGTCGCCATCGAGGTCCGCATACTGGGCATTGGGGATGTGCCCGGCGGTGAAGGCGCCCGCGCCCCACGAGGGGCGGCCGAGCTCGAAGCGACAGTCGACGATCGCCCAGTCCGGATCATCCAGATGCTCAAACAGCTCCTGTGGCTCGACCAAAGCGCTCGGCATGGACCTCTCCGTGATCATCCGGGGTGCACAGCTTGCGCGCATTTTCGGCGCTGTGCGGTTCTCGTTACAATCATCCCATCCCCGGCATGCGGAGGCGCGATGGCAATCGAGGTTTTCTGGGGCAGCGGCAGTCCCTTCGCGTGGCGGGTGCTCCTGGCGCTCGAGTACAAGCGCCTGCCGTACGTGAGCCACCTGCTGCAGTTCTCCAAGCAGGAGCACAAGTCCCCGCAGATGCTCGCGCTCAACCCGCGCGGCCGCGTGCCGGTGCTCAAGGACGGCGACTACGTGTGCTTCGAGTCGCTGGCGATCCTCTACTACCTTGACCGCAAGTACCCCGAGCCGCCGATCTTCGGGCGCACCCCTGAAGAGGGCGGCACCATCATGCGCGTCATCTGCGAGTACAGCGCCTACATCGAGCCGAACGTCACCAGGATCGCGCGCGCCATCTTCTTCGACAAGGAGCAGGCGGACCTCAGCGGGGATGAGATCACAGCCGCCATGCACGCGGTGGCCAGCGAGGCGCGCACCATCGAAGGCAGACTGTCGAAGTCGGAGTGGATCGTGGGCGACTCCTACTCGGCGGTGGACATGGTGATCTACCCGGGCATCCAGCTGCTGCGCCGCGCGCTCGAGAAGCCGCAGGCGGCGGCGCTGTCCTCGCGCTTCATGCCGGTCGAGGTCAACTACCCGGCCCTCGGGCGCTGGCTCGAGCGGGTGGCTGCGCAACCGGGCTACGAGCGCACCTATCCGCCGCACTGGCGCGCCAGCTGAAAAAGCGCCGGTGAGCGGCCGGCGGTCGGAAAATTGAGTGGTGTGGGTCCGACTTGGTAGGCTGCGGGGACGCGCAAGTCCGCGCGACCTTCTGAAGGATTGCCTAAAGCTAAAATCATGAGCAACAGCCATAAGATCCATGTCGAGTTTCCCGGACGTATCGTCTTCGTAGGCTTCGGCAGCATCGGCCAGGGCGTACTGCCGCTGGTGCTTGCGCCACATCGGCATCCCCCCCGAGCGCATCACCATCGTGACCGCCGAGGACAAGGGGAGCGAGGAGGCCGCCAAGTACGGCATCAAGTTCGTCAAGGAACGCCTGACGCGCGAGAACTACCGGCGGGTGCTCAACCCGCTCATCGGGCGCGGCGACTTCCTCATCAACGTCTCGGTGGAGGTCTCGAGCATCGCGCTCATCAAGCTGTGCTGGGAAAAGGGCGCGATGTACCTGGATACCTGCATCGAGCCCTGGCCCGGGGGCTACACCGACCCGACCGTGCCGGCGGCCAAGCGCACCAACTACGCGCTGCGCGAGGAGGCCCTCGCCCTGCGGGTCGGCAATCAGCGCGCCCCCACCGCGGTGCTCACCCACGGCGCCAATCCCGGACTGGTGTCGCACTTCGTGAAGCAGGCGCTGCTCAACATCGCCGCCGACCTGAAGGTCGATGCCGGCAACCCAGGCTCGCGTGCCGAGTGGGGCGCGCTCGCCCGCAAGCTCGGCATCAAGGTCGTGCACATCGCCGAGCGCGACTCGCAGGTCCCGAGCAAGCCGAAGATGATGGGCGAGTTCGTCAACACCTGGTCGGTGGACGGCTTCGTCAGCGAGGGCTGCCAGCCGGCGGAGATGGGCTGGGGCTCGCACGAGCAGCAACTTCCCGCGTGACGGCAAGCGCCACGATTCGGGGTGCATGGCCGCCATCTACCTGACGCAACCCGGTGCCGGTACCCGCGTACGTACCTGGACGCCCAAGGCGGGGCACTTCTATGGCTTCTGCATCACCCACAGCGAGGCGATCTCGATCGCCGACTATTACACGGTGCGCGAGGGGGCGAGCGTTGCCTACCGCCCCACGGCGCACTACGCCTACCACCCGAGCGACTCGGCGGTGATGTCGGTGCACGAGCTCGCGGGCCGCAACTACGTGCAGCAGGAGCGCCAGCGCATCCTCATGGACGAGATCACAGGCGGCATCGATGAGCTCGGGGTGCTGCTCGCGGGCCACAAGAAGAACGCCTACTGGTACGGCTCGCAGCTGTCGATCGAGGAGGCCCGCAAGCTCGCCCCCTACAACAACGCCACCAGCCTCCAGGTGTGCGTAGCGGTGCTCGCCGGGGTGGTGTGGGCGATGGAGAACCCCAACGTCGGGATCGTCGAGCCCGACGAGATGGACTTCCGCCGCGCCCTCGAGATCTGCATGCCCTATCTTGGGCCGGTCATCGGGGAGTACACCGAGTGGACCCCGCTGCACGAGCGCGAGCGGCTGTTTCCCGAGGACCTCGACAAGACCGACCCCTGGCAGTTCAAGAACGTCAGGGTGATCTGGTAGGCGCGAGCGCCCTCAGGCGCCTCCCTCGTACTCCACCGCCACGATCACGAAGGCGCGGCTGCCGCCGGGGGCCTCGACGGTGACCTCATCGTCGAGCCTCCGGGTGAGGAGTGCCCGCCCGAGCGGGGAGTCCATGCTGATGTAGCCGTCGGCCATGTCGAACTCATCGGGTCCGACGATCCGGTAGCGCGCGCGGCTGCCGTCCGCCGCCTCAAGCTCCACCCAGGCGCCGAAGAACACGCGCCTCGGGTCCGCCGGCGGCTGTTCCACGACCACCATGCCCTCCAGGCGCTTGCGCAGGAACCTGACGCGCCGGTCGATCTCGCGCAGGCGCCGCTTGCCGTAGGTGTACTCGGCATTCTCGGAGCGGTCCCCCTGCGCCGCGGCCGCCTGCACCGCCAGCGTCACGCGCGGTCGCTCCTCGCGCCACAGCTGCTCGAGTTCCTGCCGCAGGCGCTCCTCGCCCGGGCGCGTGATGTATTTCGAACCGACCGGTTCGCGTGCCCGGAAGCGCCCCATAGCGGCAGATCCTGTGAATTATGTCGCACTCACTTGTACCGAAAACGGCCTTTCTGTGGAACATCTCACGGACTGTGCCGCGGCCGCGCTACTAACCTTAAAGCGTGGCTACCAAGTACTACACGCACTTCGTGACCCACGGCGGCAAGGCCAAGAGCCCCGGCCCGGGGAGCGAGTGGAGTGGAGTGGTGGAACTACGTGAGCCGCTGACGCATACGCGGGCTAACCGCGAACTGCGCGCGCTCCTGGCACAGAGTTTCGACCTGGACTCGGACGACATCCGGATCCTGCACTGGGCACGATTGCACTGAATCCCCTGGCGGACTTCCTTCCCTTCATCGAAGGTCCGCCCTTATCCGCCCCAGGCCTCAAAACCTGGGGCTTTTTTTTGCCCGCGGGCACCTGCAAGGCGCCGGCCGAGGCCGCGGCACTCCTTAATTAGGGGTGCCGCGCCCGCGGCGCTGCTGCAGCGCACTTCAGGCCGCCCCCCAGGGGTGGCCGGGGGGTGAAAATCGACGCGGCTTTCCCGGCCATGTGACAATCCCCGTCCCCCGGCATGGGGCGGGGCCGAATCATAAGGAGAAGTTCGATGCGTGCCTGGTCTTATGCGTTACTTGCCGCCGCGGTGCTGTGCCTCTCGGGCTGCGGTTACAACACCCTGCAGACGAAGGACGAGGGCGTGAAAGCCGCCTGGTCCGAGGTCGTGAACCAGTATCAGCGCCGCGCTGACCTGATCCCGAACCTCGTCAATACCGTCAAGGGCTACGCCGCGCAGGAGCAGCGCGTGCTGGTGGAGGTCACCGAGGCGCGCGCCAAGGTCGGCTCGATCCAGGTCACCCCGGAGGTGCTGAACAACCCGGAGCTGTTCCAGAAGTACCAGGCCGCGCAGAATCAGCTGACCGGGGCCCTCAAGAGCCTGTTCGCCGTCTCCGAGAACTACCCGCAGCTGAAGTCGGACCAGAACTTCCGTGACCTGCAGTCGCAGCTGGAGGGCACCGAGAACCGCATCACCGTGGCGCGCAACCGCTACATCCAGGCGGTGCAGGACTACAACGTGACCGTGCGGCAGTTCCCGGTGAACCTCACCGCGAAGATGTTCGGCTTCCCGGTGAAGCCGAACTTCACGGTCGAGAACGAGCAAGCCATCTCCGCGGCCCCCGCGGTCAGCTTCGACACCTCGACCCCGGGTACGCCGGCGGCGATGCCGCCGCCCCAGCCGACGAAGTGATGGTTGCCTGGCGCCACGCCCGCTTCCTTGCGGGCCTTGCGCTGCTGTGGCTCCTGGGCTGCGGCCTCACCGCGGCTGCCCAGGATCTGCAGCCGATCCCGAAGCTGGCTGCCCGGGTCACGGACCTCACCGGCACGCTCACGGCCGAGCAGCAGAACGCCCTCGAGCAGAAGCTCGCCGCCTTCGAGTCGGCCAAGGGCTCGCAGCTGGCGGTGCTCATCGTGCCCACCACCCAGCCGGAGGACATCGAGCAGTACTCAATCAGGGTGGTCGATCAGTGGAAGCTCGGCCGTGGCTCGGTGAATGGCAAGCGCATCGATGACGGCGCGTTGCTGCTGATCGCCAAGAACGACCACAAGATGCGCATCGAGGTCGGCTATGGCCTCGAGGGCGTGCTCACGGATGCGACCTCCAACCGCATCATCGATGAGACCATTGCGCCCGCCTTCCGCCAGGGTAACTTTTACGGCGGCATCGACAGTGGCCTCGACCAGATGACGAAGCTGATCGACGGGGAGCCGCTGCCGCCGCCGGAGCGGCAGTGGCAGGGCGGCCACCGCGGCGGCTCGCCGGGGATCTTCCCCGAGCTGCTGTTTGCGGTGCTCATCGGCTCGGTGGTGCTGCGGGGCATCTTCGGCAAGACCCTGGGATCAGCGTTCACTGGTGCCGGTGCCGGGCTGCTGGTGTACCTCGGTGGTTACGCGCTCGTGCTCGCGGGCGTGGCCGCGCTCGGCGCCTTCCTGATCACGCTCCTCATGGGCTTCGCCGGCGCCGGCAGCGGCTGGTCGAGCGGCACCCGCGGCGGCCTCGGCGGTGGCTGGGGCGGCCTTGGGGGCGGTGGTTTCGGCGGTGGGGGTTTCGGGGGCGGCGGTTTTGGCGGCGGTGGTGGCGGCTTCGGCGGCGGCGGTGCTTCCGGTGGCTGGTAGGAAACCCAAGCAATGAAATTCGGCCGTCTGCTGCGCCACGTCTTCATCACCCGCTGGAGTACCCGGCGGCACTTTCCGCCCGCGGTGCTCGATGCCATCGAGCAGGCCATCCGCGAGTGCGAGGCGCGCCACGGCGGGGAGATCCGCTTCGTGGTCGAGACCGCCTTCGACCTGCCGGAGCTGTGGCGCGACCTGCCGCCGCGGCAGCGGGCGCTGCAGCTGTTCGGGCAGTACCGCGTCTGGGACACCGCGCACAACAACGGCGTCCTCATCTACGTGCTGATGGCCGACCACGACGTCGAGATCGTGGCCGACCGCGGCATCGCGCAGTTCGTGCCGCAGGCGGAGTGGCAGGCGGTGTGCCGCCAGATGGAGGGCCACTTCCGCGCCGGGCGCTTCAAGGACGGCTCGGTGGTGGGAATCCTCGGCGTCGGTGCGCTGCTCGGGCGCCACTTCCCCGGTCATCGCGCGAGCGACAACGAGCTGCCCAACCAGCCGGTCCTGTTGTAGCGCTTCACCGACAATCGGTGGCCACGCGCACTTAGGTCATAATCGGCCCCCCATGAGAACCCGTTCGGCCCGCGCGGCCGCCACCGCGCTCCTGTTCCTCACTGTTGCCGGCTGCTCGATCTTCGGGCCGCACCACGCAGCGCCACCACCGCCGCCGCCGCCGCCTGCGCCACCGCCGGCCGAGCCACTGCCGGTGGCCACGCAGCGCTTCGAGCTCGCCCCCAACCAGGACGTGGTCGGTGAGGTGCAGGTGGTGAAGGCCAGCAAGGACGACACGCTCACCGACATCGCGCGCCGCTTCAACGTGGGGTACGAGGAGATCACGCGCGCCAACCCCAAGCTCGATCCCTGGCTCCCGGGGGAGGGCGCCGAGGTCATAGTGCCCTCGCAGTTCATCCTGCCGGATGCGCCGCGCACCGGGCTCGTCATCAACATTGCCGCCATGCGCATCTTCTACTTCCCGCCGGTCAAGAAGGGCGAGCGGGCGGTGGTGTTCACGCACCCGATCGGCATCGGCAAGGTCGGCTGGCGCACGCCCGAGGGCGTGACCAAGATCGTGCGCCGCCAGAAGGACCCCACCTGGCGCGTGCCGGTCTCGGTGCGCAAGGAGCACCACGAGAACGGCGAGGAGCTCGACCCGGTCATCGGCCCCGGACCGGACAACCCGCTGGGCAGGTACGCCTTCTACCTGCAGTGGCCGAGCTACCTGATCCACGGCACCAACAAGCCCGCGGGCGTCGGCCTGCGCTCGAGCCACGGCTGCATCCGCCTTTACCCGGAGGACATCGAGCAGTTCTTCAACATGGTGCCGATCGGCACCCAGGTGCGCGTCGTCAACCAGCCCTTCGTGTTCGGCTGGCGCGACGGGGAGCTCTACATGCAGCCCTACGACGTGCTCGAGGACGACACGCGTGACTGGGGGCGCGCGCAGAAGCGCCTCCTCACCAAGTCACTCGCCGTGCGCCTGCAGCAGCAAGTGCAGCAGCACCACGAGCAGGTCGACTGGAACCTGGTGTCGAGCCTTGCGCGCAGCCCGCGCGGCGTGCCGGTGCCCATCACGCAAAGCGACGCCAGCCTCGATGCGGTGCTTGCCGCCGCGCCGCACGTGCAGAACGTGCTGCCGGAGGGCGCCAGCTGGGATGGCACCTCGGACCTGCCAATGGACGAGGCCACCTTCAAGCAGATGGCCTCCGACAGTGACCCGGGCACTGCCCCGGGGGCTGCGCCGGCTGCCGCTCCAAGCAGCGCGGGGAAGGCGCCCGCCGCTGCGGCACCCAAGAACGGTGGCTGATGGCCGCAGGTGCGCCATGAACACGCTGTCGGAGTGGTTGCAGCTGATGCTCGCCGAGATCACGCGCAAGCAGGAGGACGCGGCAAGCGGTCGCACGGAGGAGGCCCGGCGCGCGGCCGAAGCGGCCGGGGCGGGGCAGCCTGAGCACGGCGACCGTCGGAAAACTTTCCACTCTGACTGACTGATTAGCTGACAACACACGGACAGCGTGTGTTAGAGTCGCGCCGGCAAATCCAAGAGGCGCTTGAGTGGCCAACAGCCCTGCGTCCGGCGTAGAACTCGCACAACAAAGCCGCACGGATCACGCGATCGAACGCGTGGCGACCGGAATCGTCGCTTTCGTCGGACGAACGCTCAAGGGACCCGTCAACACACCGGTGACGGTGACGAGCTTTGTCGACTTCCAGCAGCAGTTCGGCGGCCTGTGGCAGCCCTCCACGCTTTCCTACGCCGTCGAGCAGTTCTTCGAGAATGGCGGCCGCGAGGCGCGCATCGTGCGCGTGGTCAATGGCGCCCGTCCCCCCACCCTGAGCCTGCCCGCGGGCACCGGCGTGCTGCGCCTGGCCGCGGTAAACCCCGGTTCCCGCGAGTACCTGCGCGCCTCGGTCGACTACGACGGCCTGAGCAGCGCCGAGCATGAGCGCTTTAACCTAGTGGTGCAGCGCGTGCGCACCGCCGGCTCCGAGCTGGTCGAGGACCAGGAGATCTACCGCCGCGTCTCGATCGTCCCGGGCTCGGGGCGCTTCATCACCGACGTGCTGCTCGAGTCGCGCCTGGTGCGTGTGTTGGGCGCCGTGCCCATGCAGCGCCCCGAGCGCACCGCGGGCGGCCCGGGCGGGGTTGCCGCCGGCTACACCCTCTCCAATCCCGACGGCGACGACGGTGCCCCGCTCACCGACTACGACGTCATCGGTGCCTCCGGCACCGGCGCCGGGCTGTTCGCCCTCGAGGGCACGCGCTTCAACCTGCTGTGTATCCCGCCGCTGACCCGCGAGCGCGACGTCGGCCTCTCGACGCTGCTCGTGGCGGCACGCGTGTGCCGCACCCGGCACGCGCTGCTCATGGTGGACCCGCCGGCTGGCTGGACCAGCGCGCGCGCCGCGCTCGATGCGCTGCGCCTGTGGCCATTCCGCAGCGACTGCGCGGTCATGTACTTCCCGCGCGTGCAGGCCTTCGACCGCCTGCGTGGCCGCGTCGAGGTGTTCGGTTCCTGCGGCGCCGCCGCCGGCATGATCGCACGCGCGGATGAGACCTGGCCGGTGTGGTCGGCCGCCGAGAGCGAGGAGGCGATCCTGCGGCCCGGGCTGCGCCCGGCGGTGACGGTGAACGACGCCGAGCGCGTGCGGCTTGCCGCCGCAGGCATCAACACGCTGCTGTCGGTGCGCAGCGGGGCGCGCACCGGCGTAAGCCCGCGCACGCTCGCAGCGGGCGGCAGCGGCGCCTCCGACTGGCGCTACCTCTCGGCGCGCCGCCTGGCGCTGTTCATCGCCGCGAGCATCGAGCAGGGCACCCGCTGGGTGCTGCTCGAGCACAACGGGCCGGCAACCTGGGAGCGCGCCCAGGCGCAGGTCGAGGCCTTCCTCGATGAGCTGGCGGAGCTGGGTGCCTTCGCCGGCGCGGCCGCCGAGGAGAGCCACTTCGTGATCGCCGACGAGCGGGTGAACCGGCCGCAGACCCTCGCGGAAGGCAAGTTCAACCTGCTGTTCGGCTTTGCCACCAGCAAGCCGGGCGCCTTCGATACCTGGCTCGTCACCCAGCGCGCCGGCGCAAGCCGCGTGCGCCCGGTGTCGGTGAACCGCTCCGCGACCTCCAAAAACCGCGTGGAGTGGGAGATCGAGACCGCGATCCTGCGCGGCTGAAGTCGCAGGCCCTCAGTCCGGGCCGCCGCAGGCGCCGCCCCCGGGGGTCGCGATGGTGAGTTGATCCCCGGGGCCGACCTCGAAGCGCGCGGTTGCGCCCAGTGTCTCGGTGCGCCCGTCGGCGCGGCGGATATGCGCTTCCCCCGGCGTGGCACCCGTACCGCCCCGGATGCCGAACGGTGCGATGCGGCGGTGGTTGGCCAGCAGCGCGCCGCTCAGGGCGGCGCGGAACTCAAGCCTGCGCACGGTACCGTCCCCGCCCCTGTAGCGTCCGGCTCCGCCCGAGCCGCGCCGGATCGAGAACTCCCGCACCAGCACCGGATAGACCGCCTCCAGGATCTCTGGATCGGTGAGGCGGGAGTTGGTCATGTGGGTCTGTACCGCATCGCAGCCCGCGAACCCAGGTCCTGCCCCCGCGCCACCGCAGACGGTCTCGTAGTACTGCAGCGCCTCGTTGCCGAAGGTGAGGTTGTTCATCGTGCCCTGGGAGGCTGCCAGCACGCCGAGCGCACCGTAGAGCGCATCGACGATGCATTGCGAGGTCTCGACGTTGCCGGCAGCGACCGCCGCGGGCGGCGCAGGATCAAGCAGCGAGCCCGCCGGGATCACGATCTCGAGGGGCTCGAGGCACCCCTCGTTCAGCGGGATGGGCGCCTCGATCAGGGTGCGGAACACGTACAGCACCGCGGCGGTGCACACCGCGCGCGGCGCGTTGAAGTTGTGCCGGCCCTGGGCGGAGGTGCCGGTGAAGTCGATGCGCGCGCGGCGCGTCGCCGCGTCCACGAGCACCTTCACCACGATCGCATCGCCGTCGTCCATCTCGTAGCGGAAGCTACCGCCCGCCAGCTGCGCGAGCACCGCGCGCATGCTGCGGGCGGCGTTCGCCTGCACCGCGCGCATGAACGCCTGGACCTCGGCGAGCCCGTGCCGGGCGGTGGCGCGCTCAAGCTCCGCGATGCCGCGCGCGTTGGCGGCCAGCTGCGCGCGCACGTCGGCGAGGTTCTGCCGCGGGCGGCGCGCCGGCCAGCGGCCGGCGGTGAGCGCGGCGAGGAAGGCCTGCTCCTGGAACCGTCCGTCCTTCACGAGCGGGAAGCACCCGAAGAGGACGCCTTCCTCCTCGATGGTGCGGCTGAAGGGGGGCATGGAGCCCGGGGTGGCGCCGCCGATGTCGGCATGGTGGGCACGCGAGGCGACGAAGAAGTCGGCACGCGTTCCCCCCGGGGCGAGGAATACCGGGGTGACCACCGTCAGGTCAGGCAGGTGGGTGCCGCCGTGATAGGGGCTGTTGATGAGCCACGCGTCCCCGGGCCGCAGCTGCCCCGCATCGCGCATGACGGCGCGGACGCTTGCACCCATGGACCCCAGGTGCACGGGCATGTGCGGTGCGTTGGCGACCAGGCCGCCCTGGGCATCGAAGAGCGCGCACGAGTAGTCGAGGCGCTCGCGGATGTTCACCGACTGCGCGGTTGCCTTGAGCACCTCGCCCATCTGCTCGGCGACGTGCATGAAGAGGTTGTTGAAGATCTCCAGCCGCGCCGCGTCAGCGCTCGCCGCCGCAGCCTGTGGCGCGCCCTCGTCACTGAGCATCAGTACGCCCGGGGCGGCCGTGCTGGCGCGCCATCCCTCCTCCAGCACCACCGTGGTGTGCGCGTCCACCACGAGCGCCGGCCCCATGACCGGCTCCGCAAGGGTACCTGCACGGTAGAGCGGCACCTCGCGCCAGGCGCCGAACCAGGCGCGCGCGCGCACCGGGAGCTCCTGGGCGGGCGTGGTGGCGGCCAGGCGCAGGCGCGCCGCATCGACCCCGGCGACCCGCGCCTCGGCGCGCAGCGCCTCGATGACGAGGGTGAGGGCGTCGCTCGCGAAGCCGAAGCGGCGCAGGTGTTCCTCGTGGAAGCGGGCGCGGACCTCGGCGGCCGCTCCCGGGGCGAGCGACAGCGAGACGTCGCTGTCCCCGGCCCGCACTTCAAGGAATGTAGTGACACGCGCGGCGGCCCCGCCGGGAGCGTGCGGGGCGAGTTCGGCCTCGGCCTGGGCGCACAGCGTGGCGAGGCCTGCCTGGGCGGCCTCGAGGCCCGCCTCATCCAGCGCAGCGCGCAGGCTCGCGCGGCGCACCGCCAGGCGGTCGGCGACGCCGATGCCGAAGGCGGACAGCACGCTCGCCAGGGGATGCACCAGGATGCGGCGCACGCCGGCGGCGCGCGCCACGCGGCAGGCATGCTGGGCGGCGGCGCCGCCGAAGCAGAAGAGCGTAAAGTCCTTCGCATCCAGCCCCTGGCGGGTGGAGACCTGGCGAATGGCGTTCGCCATGGACTCGACGGCGACCTCCAGGTAAGACGCCGCCAGCGCTTCCGGGCTCAGTTGCGCGGACCCCTCGGCCGCCACGCGTGCCCCGAGCGCGGCGAACCCAGTGTTGACCGCCGCCGGATCGATCGGCGAGCGGCCATCGGCGCCGAACACCCGCGGCAGGGTGTCGGTGCGCAGCCGCCCGAGCAGCACCTGCACGTCGGTGAGGGTCAGGGGACCGCCGCGCCCATAGCAGGCTGGCCCGGGATCTGCGCCCGCGGACTCAGGTCCCACCGCCAGGCGCCCGTCGCGCAGCGTGAGCAGCGAGCCGCCGCCGGCGGCGATGGTGTGCACGTCGAGCATGGGCTGCTGCAGCCGCACCCCAGCGATGACGTGCTCGAAGCGCTGCGGCAGGTCGCCATCGATGAGCGAGACGTCGGTGGAGGTGCCACCCATGTCAAAGCCGATCAGCCGCCTCACCCCGAGCGCAGCGCCAGCGCTGCGCATGCCGATGAGACCGCCGGCGGGCCCGGACAGCACGCTCGCCAGGGCATGGAAGTGGGCGGCATCCGCCAGGCCGCCGTTGCTTTGCATGAAGGCGAGCACGGCGTGCGGGTCGAGCGTCTGCAGCCGCGCGGCGAGACTGCGCAGGTAGGCCGACAGGGGCGGGTTCAGGTAGGCGTTGAGCACCGTGGTGTCGGCGCGCGCAACGTAGCGCACCAGCGGCGAGAGCTCGTGCGACACCGAGACCTCCTCGAACCCGAGCTCGCGCGCGCAGCGCGCCGCGGCCGCCTCGTGCTGCGTGTAGCGCCAACCGTGCAGGAACGCGATGGCCACCGCGCGCCGGCCGGCACTGCGCGCCCGTGCGAGCCCGGCGCGCAGCCGGGCGAGGTCCAGGGCCACGAGCACCTCGCCCTCGCTCGTCACGCGCTCATGCGCCTCGATGACCTCGGCGTACAGGGGCTGCGGCAGCACGATGTGGCGCGCGAAGATGTCGGGGCGCTCCTGGTAGCCGATGCGCAGGGCGTCGGCAAAGCCAGCCGTCGTGACGAGGAGCACCGGCTCCCCGCTGCGCGTGAGCAACGCGTTCGTGGCCACCGTGGTGCCGACCTTGACCGCGCCGATGCGCGCGCCAGGGGCGCCGGCGGCGCGCAGGACCTCCTGCGCGGCATTGAGCCCGGGATCGCCCCCGGCGCCGTCCAGGGGCGCGGAGGGCACCTTGCGCACGTGCAGCTCGCCTTGCGGGGAGAGGCCGATGACGTCGGTGAAGGTGCCGCCGCGATCGATCCAGAACTGCCAGGCGGCGCTCTCGGGCGCCGTGGCGCGGTCTGATTGGCTTAACGATTCCATTGCCTGCATTATTCGCGCATGCGAGTCAGGTCCGCAGCGACGACGGTGCCGCCATGCAAGAGACGGTGATCTCCCGCCACGTGGTGTTCTCCCATGGCAAGGAAAGCGGGCCGTGGGGACGCAAGATCTCCGCGCTCGCCGAGGTGGCGCGCTCGGAGGGCTACGAGGCCCACTCGGTCGATTACCGCGGCATCGAAGAGCCACGCGCGCGGGTCGCAAGGCTCGTGGAGTTCTGCAAGGAGCTCAGCGGCGACCTGGTGCTGGTCGGCTCTAGCCTCGGTGGCTACGTCGCCGTCGCCTCCGCCTCGCTGCTGCATGCGCGCGGCATCTTCCTCATGGCGCCGGCGCTGTACCTGGAAGGGCTGCCGGAGCTGCGCGCCGGGGTGCTCGACTGTCCGGCCACCATCGTGCACGGCTGGCGCGACGACGTCGTGCCCTTTGAGCAGAGCGTGCGCTTTGCCCAGACCTACAAGGGTGCGCTGCACCTGCTCGAGAGCGATCACCGGCTGCATAACCAGCTGCGCGTCATCCAGTACCTGTTCGAGTATTTCCTCATAGCGCTCGACCTGCCGGCCATAGCCTTCGAGTGAGGCTAGCGCCGCTCGCGGATGGCGCGCATCGCGGAAGCGTCCACCAGGCGTGGTACCAGCAGGCGCGCCCAGCGCCCGAGGCGCCCGCGCGCCGAGGTGATCAGCAGGCGCTGGCGGCGCCGCATCGCCGCCACGGTCAGCTGCGCGCAGCGTGCCGCGCTCATGATGCGCCCCTCCTGCATCGGGGTCTGCCCGAGCGGGCGTCCGTCGGGGCCGGTGGCGCGGCGGTGGATCTGGCTCACCACGAAGTCCGGCGCCACGATGGTGACGTCAACCCCGCTGCCCTGAAGCTCGATGCGCAGCGACTCGAAGAAGCCGACCATGGCGTGCTTGCTGGCGGCGTAGCCGGTGCGCTCGGGCACCCCGGTCAGGCCTGCGATGCTGGCGATGGCGACGATGAGGCCGCGCGAGCGCTTCAGGTGCGGCAGCGCGGCGGCGGTCATGTGCACCGCGCCCAGGTAGTTCACCGCCAGCAGCCGCTCGTACACCGAGAAGTCGCTCACCGCATCGAAGCGCGCCCACATCGTGATCCCGGCGTTGTTGACCAGCACGTCGAGGCCGCCGAAGAGCTCGACTGCGCGCGCCACGCAGGCGGCACAGTCCGCGCTGCGCGCCACGTCGCCGGCGAAGATCTCGGCCCGGGCGCCGCGTGCGCGGCACTCGCGCGCGGTCTCCTCCAGGCGCGCGGCGGTGCGCGCGCTGAGCAGCAGGTTCGGCCCCTCGGATGCAAGCTCCAGGGCGAGCGCGCGCCCTATGCCCTCGGAGGCCCCGGTGATCAACAGCGTCTTGCCCGCGAATGTGCCCATTTGCAACTATGCTCCGCAACCACGCCGCAGCCGCGGCGCTTGAGCCCATCATAAGGCGGCGATGAACTGGCTGTTGCGGCGACTGCTCGCGCTGTGGGTTCGCTTCCGGGTGCGGCCGGAGAACTCCCCCGAGCTGCTGAGGGGCCTGCGGCACCCGCTGTGCTATGTGCTCGAGCGCCGCAGCGTCAGCGATCTCGCGGTACTGCAGCAGGCCTGCGCGGCGCTTGGCCTGCCGCATCCGGGTGCCCCACTCGGCGGTGGCCGCGACCTGCGCAGCTTCTTCTACCTCACCCAGCCACGCTCGTTCTGGAGCACGCGCCCCGACCGCCGCCCGCCCCGGCAGCTCGCCCGGATGCTGCGCGCGTTGCGCGCCGACCCGGACGCTGACTTCTACCTGGTGCCGGCCGCGGTCTACTGGGGACGCGCGCCGCAGCGCGAGGACTCCTGGCTGCGCCTGCTCCTGGTCGAGGACTGGGTACTTGCAACCCGGGTGCGCAAGTTCCTGCAGGTGCTGTTCAACGGCCGCGACACGCTGGTGGAGTTCGACGAGCCGCTCTCGCTGCGGCAGCTGCTGGGAGCAGACCTCGGCGGGGCGCTGCGCGGGCGGCGCGTGGCCCGCAGCCTGCGCAGCCTGTACGCGCGGCGCCGCGCGGCGCGCATCGGGCCGGACCTCTCGCACCGCCGCACCATCGTCAACGAGGTGCTGCGTACGCGCGCGGTGCGCGCGGCGGTCACGCAGGAGATGCACGCCCGGCACCTGAGCCGCCACAAAGCGCTGCTGCGCGCGCGTGCGGACGCGCTCGAGATCGCCGCCAACTACTCGCACGCCTTTGTGCGCTTCATGGAGTACGCGCTGAGCCGGCTGTGGAACCGCCTCTACGACGGCGTCGAGTTCGGGCACGGCGCGACGCTGGAGGCGGTCGCGGAGGGGAACGAGCTCATCTACGTGCCCTGTCACCGCAGCCACATGGATTACCTGCTGCTCGGCTACGCCATCTACGTGCAGGGCTACGCGGTGCCGCACACCGCCGCCGGCGTGAACCTCAACCTGCCGCTCATCGGGCGGCTGCTGCGCAAGGGCGGTGCGTTCTTCATCCGCCGCAGCTTCCGTGGCAACGCGCTCTACACCGCCGTGCTCATGAAGTACCTGGCCACCATCATGGCGCGCGGCCACCCGATCGAGTATTTCATCGAGGGCGGCCGCAGCCGCACCGGGCGGCTGCTGCAGCCGAAGACCGGCATGCTGGCGATGAGCGTGCGCAGCTACCTGCGCGAGCCGGTGCGCCCGGTGGTGTTCGTGCCGGTGTACTTCGGCTACGAGCGCCTGGCGGAAGGGCGCACCTACCTAGGCGAGCTCTCCGGGCAACCCAAGGAAAAGGAGAGCGTCCTCGGCCTGCTCAAGGCGTGGCGCGTGCTGCGTGAGCGCTTCGGCAAGGTGTACGTCAACGTGGGCGAGCCGATAGCCCTTGCCCGGCTGCTCGATGCCCGCGCGCCGCAGTGGCGCTCGCAGCAATTCGACGACGACACGCGCAGCCCCTGGGTGGAGCGCACCGTGGATGAGCTGTCGCTTGCGATCATGCGCAACATCAACTCCGCGGCCGCCGTCACCCCCATCAACCTGCTCTCGATCGTGCTGCTGGCGATGCCGCGCCAGGCGCTGCCGGAGGCGGACCTGGTGCGCCAGCTGGAGCTGTACCGCTCGCTGCTCGTGAGCTGTCCCTACAGCGAGCGCGTCACGGTGACGCCGCTCAACGGGGCACAGATGATCGAGTACGGCATCGCCCTGCAGCAGGTGTTCCGCGAGGCGCATGCGCTCGGGGACATCGTGCGCATGAGCGACTCGTCCGCGGTCCTCGCCACCTACTTCCGCAACAACATCCTGCATCTGTTCGCGCTGCCCTCGCTCATCGCCTGCGTGTTCGTCAGCAACGCCCGGGTGGGCGCAGGGGACCTGCGCCGCCTGGCGGCTCGCATCTACCCCTACATCGCCGCGGAGCTGTTCCTGCGCTGGGAGGAGGGCGAGTTGCCGCAGGTGATCGAGGCCACGCTCGCCGCGATGGCGGCACACGGGCTCATCGAGCGCGAGCGTGAGAGCGATGGCTGGACGCGCGCCGCGCCGACCTCGGCGCAGGCCATGCAGCTGTCGCTGCTGGCGCAGGCGACGGTGCAGACCATCGAGCGCTACTACATGGTCGTGGCGCAGCTGGTGCAGGCCGGCAGCGGCGCGCTCGACCAGGTGACCCTCGAGGAGCGCTGCCAGCTCACGGCGCAGCGCATGACGCTGCTCTACGGCCTCAATTCCCCCGAGTTCTTCGACCCGGCGATGTTCGGGAACTTCATCGCCCTGCTGCGCGAGCGCGGCGTCATCCGCAGCGGCACGGACAACCGGCTCGAGTTCGATGCGGTGCTCACAGGGGTCGCCGAGGATGCGCAGTACGTCCTGAGCGAGCAGCTGCGGCACAGCATCCTGCAGATCATGCACGCCTGAGCCGCCCGAACCCGGATGTGATGCGCGCCACGCCCGCGGGGGCCGGCGATGGTGCCCGGTGGGCGCATCGGGTACCGTTAGCGCGGCCTTGGCCAGGCTGCCTTTTGGGCCCTTGAAAGCTATGCAAGACCAGGACTTGGGCGTCCTCCTGCGCTCGCGCGTGCCGCTGATCGCGGTCGAGTCGTGCGACGAGACACGCGCACTGCAGGCGCTGCAGCGCGCCTGCGCAGCGCTGCCCCCGCCCGCCCGGCCGCTGCCCGGCACCGTGGCGGGCGCGGCGGCCGCCGCCATGCCGCTGTTTCGCTGGACCGTGACCGACGGCCTCAAGCGCCTGGATGTGGACATGGGGCCGCCGCAGCGCACCACCGCCGAGCCGGTCGACATTCTCAGGCACATCCGCGCGACCAACCTCGCCGGCACCTACGCGCTCCTGGACTTCCACCCGTACCTGAGGGACCCGACGCTGGTGCGCCTGCTCAAGGACATCGCCCAGGACTATGAGCACTGCGCGCGCACCGTCGTGCTCATCAGCGATGAGCTGGAAGTCCCGCGCGAGCTCGAGCACCTGTGCGCGCACTGCGCGCTGGCGCTCCCGGACCGCACCGAGCGGCTGGCGCTGGTGGAGGGCGTGGCACGGGACTGGATGCGCGCCAACCCTGGCAAGGCCCCGAAGATTGACCGCCAGGCGCTCACCCTGCTGGTGGAGAACATGAGCGGCCTCACGGCCGCCGACACCCAGCGCCTCGCCCGCAATGCCATCTTCGATCACGGCGCGATTCAGGCCTCGGACGTGCCGCTGATCATGCGCGCCAAGTACGACCTGCTGAACCGCGGCGGGATCCTGCGCTACGAGCACGACACGGCCGACAGCGCCGACGTGGGCGGACTCACCCACCTGAAGGACTGGCTGCAGAAGCGCCGCGCCGCCTTCGACGGCTCGGCGCCGACGCTGGACGCACCCAAGGGGGTGCTGCTCCTGGGCGTGCAGGGCTGCGGCAAGAGCCTCGCCGCGCGCGCCAGTGCCGGCATCCTCAAGGTGCCACTGCTGCGGCTCGACTGCGGGGCATTGTTCGACAAGTACATCGGGGAGTCCGAGCGCAACCTGCGCGAGTCACTCGCCACCGCGGACCTGCTCGAACCGTGCGTGCTGTGGGTGGACGAGATCGAAAAGGGGTTCGCCGCGGGTGACAACGACGGCGGCGCCACCCGGCGCGTACTCGGGGCCTTCCTCACCTGGCTGGCGGACAAGCACACCCGCGTGTTCGTGGTCGCCACGGCCAACGACATCACCGAGCTGCCCCCGGAGCTGGTGCGCAAGGGGCGCTTCGATGAGATCTTCTTCGTCGACCTGCCCAATGCCGCGACCCGCGCCGAGATCCTGCGCATCCACGCGAGCCGCCGCGGCCTGGCGCTCGATGCCACGGCGCTCGGCGCACTCGCGCAGGCCTGCGAGGGATTCTCGGGGGCCGAGATCGAGCAGGCGGTAGTGGCGTCGCTCTATACCGCCAATGCGCGCCACGCCCCCCCGAGTGCGGAGCTGCTGCGCGCGGAGATGGCCGCCACCCGGCCGCTCGCCGTCGTCATGGCCGAGAAGGTGGCGGAGCTGCGCAGCTGGGCGCAGGAGCGCACGGTACCGGCCGACTAGCGCGTCGCCCGTCAGGGCGAGCGTGCCCCCGCCGGGGGGCCCCTGCAGGTGTCTGCCTCAGCCCTCGAAGCCGTGCTTGGAGCGCAGTCGCTTGGTATTGCGCCGATGGGTCTTGGCCTCCAGGCGCCGCTCGCGCGACGCCCGCGTCGGGCGGGTGGCCTTGCGCGGCTTCGGCGGCGTGAGTGCGCGGCGTATCAGGTCCGCCAGGCGTTCCTCGGCCTCGCGGCGGTTGTTCTCCTGGGTGCGCTGGTTGCGCGCGATGATGAGGATCGCCCCTTCCTGCGTGAGGCGCCGGCCGCTCAGGGCCCGCAGCCGCGCCTTCACCTCCGGGGCAAGCGCGGAGCTGCCGGCGAGCTCGAAGCGCAGCTGGGCGGCGGTGGAAAGCTTGTTGACGTTCTGGCCCCCGGGACCCGAGCCGCGCACGAAGCTGATACTGAGATCGCTGTCGGGGATCTCCACGCCCGGGGCGATGGCCAGCGGCACGCTCGCCCCCTTCAGTCCGCCTGCTGGTCGACCCCGACGCTGCCCGTCGGCGGCGGCGGTGGCGGGGTGTGACGGCGCGCGTCGAGCAGGCGCGTCTCCTGCTGCGGCACCGGGATCCGTACCCCGTGCGTGCGGAAGATGCGCCAGATCGCGCGGTTCACGTCCGAGCGCACGTTGTTGACCCCGTTCACCGGGTCGGCGATCCAGAAGCGGATCTCCAGCGCCATGCCATTGTCCTCGAAGCTGATGAGGCGCGACACGGGCGCCGGGTCGCGCAGGATGCGCGGGTGATCCTCGGTGGCCTCGACCAGCAGCTTCAGCGCGAGTTCCGGGTCGTCGTCGTAGCTGACCGTGACGGGAAGCTTCAGGCGCACGCGCTGGTCGGCGTAGCTCCAGTTGATGAAGGAGGTCGTGATCAGGTTCTGGTTGGGGACCAGCGTATCGACCCCGTCGCGGTCGCGCACCACGACATAGCGGCCGCGCAGCTCCTGCACCCAGCCGAAGTTGCCGGCCGCAGCCCCGGTCTGGCCGGTGAAGCTGATGACGTCGCCGGGCTTGATCGACTTGTCCATGAGCAGCACGAAGCCGCTGACGAAGTTGCTCGCCACTGACTGCAGGCCGAAGCCGAGCCCGAGTCCGATGGCGCCGGTGAGCACGTTCAGTGTCGTCACGTCGACGCCGGCCGCGTTGATGCCGAGCAGGATGCCCAGGCCCACCAGGAGGAAGTAGGTGAACTTCGACACGCCGACGCGCGTGGAGACCGCCAGCTGGTCGAGCCGCATCACGTGGCGCTCGACGGCACGTGCAATGAGGCTGGTCACGATGACGAAGGCCGTCACCACCACCAGGCCCTTCAGCAGCGCCCACAGGCTGAACTGCGAGCGCCCGGGCACCAGGCTGATGCGGTTGAGGCTGGCCTCGATCACGTCCAGCCAGCCCAGAGCGGCGATGGCCACGATGCACCACAGGATGAGGGTGATGCGGCTCTCGCGGGTGCGCACCCAGGAGTTCGGGCCGAGGAGCAGCCCGAGCACGTACACCCCGAGGCGCACCAGAACCAGTGCCACCAGCAGGCGCGCGCAGGCGTCGATGACCTCGGGCGAGAGGCCGAAGGCGCCGACCACGAAGTGCGCCGCCACCAGCAGGGCAAGCGCAGCGAGGATCGGCGCGATGAGTATCGCGCCCTCGAGAATGTGGTCGAGCAGGTGCGGGGAGCGCATGGCGGCGGCATCGGCGCGGCGCACGCGCAGCACGCGCGCTACGCTCAGGGCGACGATGCCGGCGACGCCGGCGGCCAGCACCGCGATCAGCACCTGAGGCGAGGTGAACTGCAGCAGGGCCCCGCGCACTGCGCTCTCGGCACCGTCCATCAGGCGTTCAGATCCGGGATCAGCTGACTCTCCAGGCGGGTAATCTGGTCCTTGAGCAGCAGTTTGCGCTTTTTCAGGCGCTTGAGTGCCAGCTCATCGATGTGCAGGTCGAGCGAGAGCCGGCCGATGACCTCGTCGAGGTCGCGATGCTCGATGCGCAGCTGCCGCAGCTTCTCCATGTTGCGGAACAGCTCGCGGTCAACGTTGTCTTCGATTTCCGCCATGCGGGGTGCCCATGAACCTCAGCTGATGGGCCGGGAAGGCGTGCAGGTGTCGGCGCCTAGGCGCAAAGCAGCACGAGCTTAGCCGAGAGCCGTTGCGAGTGCCACGTCACCGCCCGCCGCGGCCACCGCCATGGCGCCGCCCCGGAGGCGAGCCGCGGCGTCCGCCGCCGCCGCCACCGCCGCGCCCGCCGCCGCCACGGCCGCCACCACCCCCGCCGCCGCCGCGGCGCCCGCCGCCCGGATGCGGCGAGCTGCGCACCGGGACGCCGGCGATCACGCCCTGGGCGAGCAGCTCCGGGGCGATCGGGGAGAAGGGGATTTTGTGGCCGACGTAGGTCTCGATGTCCGGCAGGGACACGGCGTATTCCTCGCAGGCGAAGCTTATGGCATCACCCTCCGCCCCGGCGCGCGCGGTGCGGCCGATGCGATGCACGTAGTCGGCCGCATCCTGGGGCAGGTCGAAGTTGAAGACGTGGCTCACGTCCGGGATGTGCAGGCCGCGCGAGGCGACGTCGGTGGCGATCAGCACCGCGAGCTTGCCGTCGTGGAAGTCGCGCAGGAAGCGCAGGCGCTTGTTCTGCGGCACGTCCCCGGAGAGCGCCTGGGCCTCGAAGCCATTGGCCTTGAGGGTCGCCTCGAGGCGCTCCGCGGTGCGCTTGGTGTTCACGAACACCATGGTGCGCACGGCCTCGCTCTGGTGCAGCAGGCCGATGAGCAGCGGCACCTTCTCCTCCATGGAGGGGTAGTACATGAGCTGGCGCACGCGGTCGACCGTCATCTTGTCCGGCTCGATGCGCACCAGTTCGGGGTTGTTCATGTGCTCGTAGGCGAGCTCGAGCACCCGCTGCGAGAGCGTGGCCGAGAACAGCATCGACTGGCGCCGCTCGGGCGGGGGCAGGCGGCGCATGATGTAGCGGATGTCGGCGATGAAGCCGAGGTCGAACATGCGGTCCGCCTCGTCGAGCACCAGCACCTGGGCATGGCGCAGGTCAAAGACGTGCTGCTTGAAGTAGTCGATCAGCCGTCCCGGGCGTGCCGATCAGCACGTCGCAGCCCGCGCCGAGCTCCTGGCGCTGCTTCTCGTAGTCGATGCCGCCGAACACCACCTGCTGCTTGAGCCCGGTGTGCGCGCCGAGGGTCTTGGCGTCGTGGTGGATCTGCACCGCGAGCTCGCGGGTCGGCGCCACGATGAGTGCCCGGATGGAGGTCGGTGAACGGTTGGCCGCTGGCGGCCGGGTCAGGAGCGACTGGTAGACCGCCAGGAGGAACGCGGCCGTCTTGCCGGTGCCGGTCTGTGCCTGGCCGGCGACGTCACGTCCGGCGAGGGCGATGGGCAGCGTCTGCGCCTGGATCGGCGTGCAGTTGACGAAGCCAGCTTGTTTTATGCCCGCCATGACCTCATCTACGAGGCCAAGCGATGCGAAAGTCACAGGTTCAGAGTGTGCGTCAGTCATCAATTCATTCTGGTGGTGGGCGCGGAAAAACTCCCCGAGACTTGCAAAAACGGCTCGGAAGCGCTACAAAGTAGCTCAAGACAGCGGGCCAACAGGTCCGCACCTGCCAGCCAAGTTTCCTTAAATCCCTTAGGTTTCATACTCAATCACGAGTTATTAGTGTAACCGTTTAGCGGGTGTCTCAGGCATCGCTTTTCGCTTACCCGGTGGCCGACCCGCTTCGGACTCCCACAAATTTCCAAAATCTTTCTTCCACGCTTCTGCATTTGACGGAGGTTCAATCGCGTGAGTAGCTCGCACATTGTGCATACCACGGACGCCACTTTCGCACAGGACGTCCTCAAATCCGATAAGCCGGTACTGCTGGATTTCTGGGCCGAATGGTGCGGCCCGTGCAAGATGATCGCCCCGATTCTCGATGAGATCGCGAGCGAGTATCACGACCGTATCAAGGTCGCCAAGATCAATATCGACGAGAACCCGCAGACCCCGCCGAAGTTCGGCATCCGTGGCATCCCGACGCTGATTCTGTTCAAGAACGGCACGGTCGAAGCTCAGAAGGTCGGCGCGGTCTCCAAATCACAGCTCGCGGCATTCCTGGAAAGCAACCTGACCAGGCCGCCGCCGGCGCGCAGGCGAAAAGATGAGAGGCTATCTCGGCAACCAGGGCCGCAACCGCCCCAACAAAGGCCCGCGCCACGGCAATCGTGACGGCAACCGCGGCAACAGCAACGGCAACGGCAACGGTGGCGGACGCCCCGATGACATGATGCATGACCCGGAGCCGTTCGACGCCGACGACTCCGAGATCATAAGCCCGGCAGAGCTGACGCAGTCGCGCACTCGATGAACCTGACGGAGCTCAAGTCCAAGCCCGATCCACGAGCTGGTGAAGCTCGCCGAGTCGATGGGGCTTGAGAACCTCGCCCGCTCGCGCAAGCAGGACATCATCTTCTCGATCCTGAAGGCGCACGCGCGCAACGGCGAGAACATCTACGGTGACGGCGTGCTCGAGATCCTGCAGGACGGCTTTGGCTTCCTGCGCTCGGCCGACGGCTCCTACCTCGCAGGCCCGGACGACATCTACGTCAGCCCGAGCCAGATCCGCCGCTTCAACCTGCGCACCGGCGACACGATCTCCGGCCTCATCCGTCCGCCCAAGGACGGTGAGCGCTACTTTGCGCTGCTGAAGGTCGGTGAGATCAACTTCGACTCCCCGGACAGCTCGCGCAGCAAGGTGCTGTTCGAGAACCTGACGCCCTTCCACCCGACCAAGCGCCTCAAGCTCGAGCGCGGTAACGGCTCCACCGAGGACCTCACCGCGCGCACCATCGATCTTGTCGCCCCGATCGGCAAGGGCCAGCGCGGCCTGATCGTCTCCCCGCCGAAGGCGGGCAAGACGATGCTGCTGCAGAACATCGCCACCGCCATCACCTCCAACCATCCCGAGGTCTACCTCATCGTGCTGCTCATCGATGAGCGCCCGGAGGAAGTCACCGAGATGCAGCGCACGGTGAAGGGCGAGGTGGTATCGAGCACCTTCGACGAGCCGGCGGCCCGCCACGTGCAGGTCGCCGAGATGGTGATCGAGAAGGCCAAGCGCCTGGTCGAGCACAAGAAGGACGTGGTCATCCTGCTCGACTCGATCACGCGCCTGGCGCGTGCCTACAACACCGTGGTGCCCTCATCCGGCAAGGTGCTCACCGGTGGCGTGGACGCCAACGCCCTGCAGCGCCCCAAGCGCTTCTTCGGTGCGGCGCGCAACATCGAGGAGGGCGGCAGCCTCACGATCCTCGCCACCGCGCTCATTGATACCGGCTCGAAGATGGACGACGTCATCTACGAGGAGTTCAAGGGCACCGGCAACAGCGAGATCCACCTGGACCGGCGCGTCTCCGAGAAGCGCGTGTTCCCGGCGGTCAACATCAACCGCTCCGGCACCCGCAAGGAGGAGCTCATCACCGACCAGGGCGAGCTCGCCAAGATCTGGATCCTGCGCAAGCTCCTGCACCCGATGGATGAGCTCGCGGCGATCGAATTCCTGCTCGACAAGATGAAGGACACCAAGTCGAACAGCGAGTTCTTCGAGGCCATGAAGCGCTGACAATGCGGCGCCGGCCGGATCCTCCTGCGCGAGGATCCGGCCCGTTTCCCCCTGTTTCCCGGCCATAGTTAGGTCGTGGCTGTGCTTCGCGTCACGTCGGCGCTTGGCGACGCTGGCATAGCGAGGCTTGCGCTCAGTAAGATCGCCCCACCCGCGCCCCTCGCGCGGCCGGAGCAACAGGCGCATGCGCATTCTTTTCACGGCGGTCGCGGTGTCACTGGCACTGCATGCCGCGCCGGCCCTGGCCGACCGTGACCCGCAGTCCGGGGCGCCCCTGCCGCCGAAGAAGCACGAGAGTGCCAGCCCCATCACCGACCATTTCTACATGCGCGCCTCCTGGTACGGGCCAACGCTGCATACCACCGTGCGCGCCGACCCCAGCAACGCGCAGCCGGGGATCAGCGGCACGACCGTGAACGGCGAGGACGACCTGGGGCTGCCTGGCAAGCTCAACAAGGGGCGGGTGGAGTTCATGTTCCGCCTGCGCGAGCGCAACAAGGTGCGCATCGATTACTTCGAGGCCGACCGCAGCGGCAACAAGGTGCTCGCCAACGACATCGTGTTCAACAACGAGACCTTCCTCGCAGGGCTTCCCGCCCAGAGCTCCCTCGACTGGAAGCAGTTCGATATCACCTACACCTACTCGTTCATCCGCAACGAGCGCTTCGAGGTCGGGATGGGCCTCGCGGTTTATTTCCTGCAGGTGGATGCGATGCTGACCCAGCCGCAGCCGTTTGCGATCTCGCTGCATCAGGAGGTCTCCGCCGCCTCCCCGTTCCCGGCGTTGCCGCTGGACCTGACCTGGAAGATCTCCAGCCGCTGGGCGCTCACCGGGCGGGGCGCCTACCTCAAGGCGACGCTGGATGGCTTCCGCGGTTCCTACACCGACCTGCACACCGACGTGCAGTACCGCTGGAACCCCAATCTCGCCCTCGGGGTCGGCTACACCTCCACGCGCGCCTCCCTCACGCGCACCAGCGGTACCTTTCCCGGCTACCTGAACATGAGCATCGAGGGCCCCGAGGCCTTCCTGCGCCTGAGCTTCTGAAGGCGGGCCGCGCGCGCCCCCGTCAGCCGGCAGCGCCCGTGGTGCTCACCACGTAGGCGCTGCTGAAGCTCCCAGGCATGCGCACCGCGCGCCCGCTGTCGAGGTTGATGCACACGTAGTCGACGCCGGCGCGGGCCAGCGTCGCCGCATCGCGCGCGCGCCACACCTGGAAGCGCCGCGCGCAGCGCAGCCGCCCGTCGCTCGCCACGATCCAGGTGCCGATCAGCACCCGATCCCCCGCGATGGCCGCGCGCAGGTACTCGATCTCGATGCGCTGCGCGGCCATGCCGCGGCGCAACGCGAGGCAGTCCTCGAGCGGCATGCCGAGCGCCGCCGAGTGCGACCAGGCCGCGCGGTCGAGCCAGGTGAGGTAGACGGAGTTGTTGACGTGGCCGTAGGCGTCGATTTCGGCCGGCTGCACGTCGAGCTCAACCACGTGGGGCGTCGGCAGCTCCCAGTGCGTCATGGGCAGCCTTCAGCCGTGCGCGGACTCGCGCGCGATGGCGCGGAAGCCGATGTCGCGCCGGTACTGCACGCCCGGCCAGTGCACCACATCGGCGAGCGCATAGGCCTGGCGCTGGGCCGCCGCCACGTCCTCCCCGAGGCCGACCGCGCACAGCACCCGCCCGCCACTCGTGAGCACGCGGTCGCCATCGAGGCGCGTGCCGGCGTGGAAAATCTTGCCCGGCAGGCCCGCGGCGCGCGCCAGGCCCTCGATGACGTCGCCCTTGCGCACGTGATCCGGATAACCCTCGGCCGCCATGACGACCCCGAGCGCCGCGCGCGGGTCCCAGGCGGCGCTTACCTGGTCGAGCCGTCCCGCCAGCGCCGCCTCGCACAGCTGCGTGAGGTCGCTCTCAAGCCGCATCAGCACCGGCTGGGTCTCCGGATCCCCCAGGCGGCAGTTGAACTCGAGCACGTTGGGCGTGCCATCGGGGGCCACCATGATGCCGGCGTAGAGGAACCCGGTGTACGGCATGCCATCGGCCGACAGCCCGCGCACGGCCGGCTCGATCACCTCGCGCATGATGCGCTGGTGCTGCGCGGGCGTGACGACCGGCGCGGGTGAGTAGGCGCCCATGCCGCCGGTGTTGGGCCCGGCGTCGGCATCCTTCAGACGCTTGTGGTCCTGGGAGCTCGCCAGCGCCAGGATGTGCTCACCATCCGCCATGACGATGAAGCTCGCCTCCTCGCCCGGGAGGAACTCCTCGAGGACTACCTGGTTGCCGGCCTCGCCGAACTGGCCGGCGAACATGGCGCGGGCAGCCGCCAGCGCCTCGGCGATGCTCGCGGCGATCACGACGCCCTTGCCGGCGGCGAGGCCGCTCGCCTTGACCACCAGGGGCGTGCGCTGCGCCCGCACCCAGCCCTCATCGAAGTTTGCCGGCGTGAAGGTCGCCGAGCGGGCGGTCGGGATGCGGTGGCGCGCCAGGAACTCCTTGGTGAAGGCCTTCGAGCCCTCCAGCTGCGCCGGCGCGCGGTGCGGTCCGAAGCACTTCAGTCCCGCCTGCTCGAAGGCGTCGACGACGCCTGCGACCAGCGGCCCCTCCGGGCCGACGATGGTGAGGTCGATGCGCTCGCGCGCGGCGAGCGCCACCAGGCCTGCGGTGTCCTCGGCGGCAACGGCGACGTTGCGCACCTTCGGCTCGCGCGCGGTGCCGGCGTTGCCCGGCGCCACCAGCACCTGCGCGACGCGCGCCGCCTGCGCGCATTTCCAGGCGAGGGCATGCTCGCGGCCGCCGCCGCCGATGATCAGGACTTTCATCAGTGCCGGAAGTGCCGCATACCGGTGAACACCATCGCCATGTCGTGCTCGTCCGCTGCCGCGACCACCTGCGCATCCCGCACGCTGCCGCCGGGCTGGATGACGGCACGGATGCCGTAACTGGCGGCGAGGTCGAGGTTGTCGCGGAAGGGCAGGAACGCATCCGAGGCCATGACGGCTCCGGCCAGGTCGAGCTTCTCGTCCGCGGCCTTCATGGCCGCCACGCGCGTGGAGTACACCCGGCTCATCTGGCCGGCGCCGACGCCGAGCGTCGCATTGCCGCGCGCGAACACGATTGCGTTCGATTTCACGAACTTGCACACCCGCCAGGCGAAGCGCAGGTCGGCGAGCTCGGCCGTGGTGGGCTGACGTCGCGTGGCGACTTTCAGCGCGCGCTCGTCGAGGTCGTCAAGGTCGCGCCCCTGCAGCAGGAGACCCCCGGTGACACTGCGCAGCTCCGGCGCGGCGTCGGGCGCGGCGCCGAGGTCCCCGAGCGCAAGCACGCGCACGTTGGCGCGGGCGGCGAGCACGGCGGCGGCCTCGGCCGACACGGCCGGGGCCGCCAGCACCTCCACGAACTGCCGCCCGATGATGGCCGCGGCGGTCGCTGCATCCAGCTCGCGGTTGAAGGCGATGATGCCGCCGTAGGCGGAAGTCGGGTCGGTGCGGTAGGCGCTCTCGTAGGCCGCGCCGATCGAGGCCGCTACCGCCACCCCGCAGGGATTGGCGTGCTTGACGATCACGCAGGCCGCAGCGTCGAACTGGCGCACGCACTCGATCGCGGTGTCCGCATCGGCGATGTTGTTGTAGGAGAGGTCCTTGCCCTGCAGCACGCGCGCGCTGGCCACGCCCGCACCGCGGGCGGCCGGGTCGCGGTAGAAGGCGGCGCGCTGGTGTGGGTTCTCGCCGTAGCGCAGGTCCTGCATCTTCTCGTACAGCAGCGGCAGGGTCTGCGGGAAGACGGCGTCCGCGCCCGGATGGCGCGCCGCGAGGAAGGCTGCAACCATGGTGTCGTAGCGCGCGGTGTGCGCGAAGGCCTTGGCCGCAAGGCGCGCGCGGGTCGCGAACTCGCTGCCGCCCTGGTGCGCGTCGAGTTCTGCGAGCAGCCCCGCATAGTCTGCTGGGTCCACCACCACCAGCACGTCGGCATGGTTCTTGGCGGCCGCGCGCAGCATCGCCGGGCCCCCGATGTCGATGTTCTCGATGGCCTCCTCGTAGCTAGTCCCGGGGCGCGCGATGGTCGCGGCGAAGGGGTAGAGGTTCACGATCAGCAGGTCGATCGGCAGCGATGCCGTGGGCGGCCATGACGGCGTCGTCCGTGCCGCGCCGCCCGAGGAGGCCGCCGTGGATCTTCGGGTGCAGGGTCTTCACGCGCCCGTCCATGATCTCGGGGAAGCCGGTATGGGCGGCGACCTCGATCACCGGGATCCCGGCCTCGGCCAGCAGGCGCGCGGTGCCCCCGGTCGAGAGCAGCTCGATGTGCCGCGCCACGAGGGCGCGGGCGAGCTCAGGCAGGCCGGTCTTGTCGGAAACGGAGAGCAGCGCGCGGCGTACCGGCAGCGGCATGGCCTTAGACCCTCAAAAAGGCCCGGGGGCGTGCCCGTGGCCGTGCGGCGGGCGCGGCTCTAGGAGCCGCCAAGTCCGAACTGCTTCAGCTTCTTACGTAGGGTTCCACGATTGATGCCGAGGATGCCCGCGGCGCGGCTCTGGTTGCCTTCCGCGTAATCGAGCACCACGCGGAACAGCGGTTCCTCGACCTCGCGCAGCACCAGATCGTACAGGTGCGCCGGCCGATGGCCGTTGAGGCTCGTGAAGTAATCGCTCAACGCACGCTCGGCGTGGTTGCGCAGCGGCAGATCCCGTCCGTGGACTCTGGCGGCGCTGGTTTCACGAGTCCGAGTCTTCTTCTTTGCCGTCATGTGAGACCCCCCGGAAAAAACCAATCTTCAGGCCGCCGCGGCGGCCTCGCTCACCCAGTCGTCAAAATGCTTAACCGCGTGCGCGAACTGTGCGGCTGTGTTCGCGGCTCCCATCAGCTCCCGGCGGACCTGCGCCGGAAATTTCAGAAGTTGTTCGCAGTACCAGCCGAGATGTTTGCGCGCGATCCGCACTCCGGTGTCCTCGCCGTAGAAGAGATACAGGGAGTGAAGATGCGCGAGAATAATATCACGCACGTCGGCGCGCAGAAGCGGTGGCGGTGGATTTCCTTCGCTCACGGCGGCGTTGACAGCGCGGAAGATCCATGGTGCGCCGTGACTAGCGCGGCCGATCATTACTCCGTCGGCGCCGGTGAAATCAAGTACCTCGCGGGCTTTTTGCGGTGACATCACGTCACCGTTGGCGAACACCGGAATGCGCACGTGCGCCTTGATGGCGCGGATGGTGTCGTACTCGGCGGCGCCTTCGTAGAAATCTGCGCGCGTGCGCCCGTGCACGGCGAGCGCAGCAATTCCAGAGGCTTGCGCGATGCATGCAATGTTCACGCCGTTGCGATGCTCGCGATCCCAGCCGGTGCGGATCTTGAGCGTCACGGGCACGTCCACCGCGCGCACCACCGCCTCGAGGATGCGCGCCACCAGCGACTCATCGGTGAGCAGCGCCGAACCGCACAGCTTCCCGCACACCTTCTTGGCCGGGACATCCCATATTGATATCAATGATCTGCGCGCCGAGCGCGACGTTGATGCGCGCCGCCTCGGCGAGCGCCTGCGCGTCGGCGCCGGCGAGCTGCACCACGCGCGGCTCCGGCTCGCCTTCGTGGTTCATGCGGTGGCGCGACTTGGACGTATTCCAGAGTCGTGTGTCGGAGGTGATCATCTCCGACGCCGCGAGTCCCGCGCCGAAGCTGCGGCACAGGATGCGGAACGGCCGGTCGGTCACGCCCGCCATCGGCGCGAGCACGACGGCGGAGGGCAGCACGTAGGGGCCGATCTGCACGCTCATGGCGCCGGCGCGCTAGCGCAGTGCCGCGTCGTTGGCGCAGGCGGTGCCGCCACGCGCCGGCAGGCAGGCATCGATCTCGAACCCTACCGCGTCGGTACCCGGGTCGGCGAGGCCGATCTCCGCATCCACGCGTTGCCCGGCGGACAGGAACGAGGCGGGCGGCATGGCAGCTGGGAGGTAGGCGCGGGGCTGCACGTCGCGGGCCGCGATGCGGTTGCCGAAGCGGTCCTGCAGCGTTACGCGCAGCAGCGGCAGGGGTTGCGGCTGCGGGCTCTCGTTCTTGATGGTGGCGCGCACGGTGATGACACCGGCGCCGGCGTCGGCCGCCGAGGCCCCGAGCTGGCGCACGTCGTAGGCACGCAGGTCCCAGCGCGGGTACAGCTTGATGCCGAGCGCGCCGTAGATTGAGGTCAGGGGCCGGTAGAAACGCGCGCTGGCCGCAAGCTCGTCGCGCGAGTGGTTGATCACCTGTGCCACGAGCGCCAGCGCCGCCGCCGCGGTGCCCAGAGACCAGGCATGCGCGCGCAGGTACGCGCGGGCGCGTTCGAACACGTGCGCGGGCGAGCCCTCCTCGCTAGCCGCCGCTTCCTCCCCCGACTCCTCGGGATCCTCCGGATCAACGTCCAGGGCGGCTTCGGCCTGCACGGCCGGGGCAGCGGGCGGGACGCTCGCGCGCACTGCGGGCGCCAGCGCCGCCGCGACTGCCGGGCGTGCGTGCGGCTCGTGGTGGCGCGGCCCCTTGACGGGAGGCGCCACGATGGGCGCGGTGCGCGCCGGGGGGCGTGCGGCGTCGCCGGGCGGGGCCGGGGGCGCCGCGGCCTCCGGTGGCACCTGCGCTGTCTGGCCCTCGCTGCGCAGCATCGAGGCCAGGAAGGCCGAGTCGATCTCGACGTCGACCTGGGAGTCGGGGAGGAGCTCGGCGGCCGGCGTCTCCTGGTTGGCCGCGACCAGTGCGCGGAACGAGCCGGTGGCGGCGGCCCACTGCGGGTCCGGTGGCGGCTGCACGAACACGGAGTTCACGTCCGTGGTCGCCGGGTTGAACTCCAGCGACTCCTCGGCCGCAGGCCCGGGGTGTTCCGGGCTGGTGTCCGCCGCAGCCGGAGGTGTCCCCTGCGGCTGTGCCGGGGGTGGGTCAGGCTCAGCCGCGGTCGGCGCCGGAGCGCTCTCCGGCAGCAGGGTCAGCGGCTCGGATGCAGCGCCCGCCTGGCGCTCCTCGGTGAGGCGTGCGAGCGCATTGAAGACGCTCGAGCAGCGCCCGCAGCGCACGTAGCCCTGGGCGACGCGCAGGTCGGCCGCCGTGACCGCTAGGGTGAGCGCGCATTTTGGGCAGACGGTGAACATTGCAGGAGATGCCAGCCTCAGCGGCGTCGCCCGCTGAGTGCTGCCCAGCCGTCGCGCGCGCCGAATCGGCTGACATCAAACCACGGGCTGTAAGCGGCTGTCACGTCCGGGACCTCCGGCTCCAGTATGCCGGCGAGCACCACCGCGCCGCCGCGCGCCACGCCCTGTGCGAACCGCGGGGCGAGCGTGCACAGTGTGCCGGCGAGGATGTTGGCGAGCAGCACGTCGCTGCTGGTGGGCAGGGTGGCGGCGCTCGCGTGCACCCGCACCCGGGAGGCAACGCCGTTGGCAGCCGCGTTCTCGGCGGTGGCGGTGAGCGCCTGTGGGTCGATGTCGAAGGCGTGCACCTCGGCGGCCCCGAGGAGCGCGGCCGCCACCGCCAGCACGCCCGAGCCGCAGCCGAAGTCGATGACCCGCGTCTCGGGCCGCAGATGCGCATCGAGCCACGCCAGGCACAGCGCGGTGCTCGCGTGCGTGCCGGTGCCGAAGGCGAGCCCCGGATCGAGCCTGACCACCACGGCGTCGGCCTCGCTGACCTGCTCGTGGTGCGGGCATACCCACAGGCGCGCGCCGAAGCGCATGGCATGGAAGTCCCGCAGCCACTCGCGCTCCCAGGCGCGATCCTCGACATGGCGCGCGCCGATGCGCCCGGGCGGGATGTTCAGGGCGCGGCCGAGCGTGTGCGCCAGCCCGGGCGCATCGGCTGGCTGGGCGAAGAGCGCGGTGAGGATGGTGCTGCGCCACAGCCGTACCTCCCCGGGGAGCGGCTCGAGCACCGGATCATCGGCCGCATCCGCGAAGGTCACGGCGCCGGCACCGGCCTCGAAGCAGGCGGCCTCGGCCGCCTCCGGGTCCAGCTCCCCGAGCGCGAACGACAGCTCGAGAAACCCGTTCACTGGCGGGCCCCTCAGCGCAGGCCGAGTCGGCGCTCGAGGTAGTGGATGTCCGTGCCGCCCTTCTGGAAGGCGGCGTGGTTGCAGATCTCCTGGTGCAGGGCGACGTTGGTCTTGATGCCCTCGATCACCATCTCCGCGAGCGCATTCTTCATGCGGGCGATGGCCGTGTCGCGCGTGTCACCGTGCGCGATCAGCTTGCCGATCAGGGAGTCATAGTAGGGCGGCACGTTGTAGCCGGAGTAGACGTGGCTGTCGACGCGGATGCCGGGGCCGCCGGGAGCGTGCCACAGCCGGATCGGACCGGGCGAGGGCATGAAGGTCTTGGGGTCTTCGGCATTGATGCGGCACTCCATGGCGTGGCCGCGGATCTGCACGTCGCTTTGCGTGTAGGGAAGGCGCTCGCCGGCGGCGATCAGCAGCTGCATCTTGACGAGGTCGATGCCGGTGATGAGTTCGGTCACCGGGTGCTCCACCTGGATGCGGGTGTTCATCTCGATGAAGTAGAACTCCGAGTCCTGGTAGAGGAACTCCATGGTGCCGGCACTGCGGTAGCCCACCGCGCGGCAGGCCTCCACGCAGCGCTCGCCCATGAAGCGCCGTTGGCGCATGGTGATCCCCGGTGCCGGTGCCTCCTCGATCACCTTCTGGTGGCGGCGCTGCATGGAGCAGTCGCGCTCGCCCAGGTGGATGACGTTGCCGTGCGCATCCGCGAGCACCTGGAACTCGATGTGGCGCGGCTTCTCCAGGAATTTCTCCATGTACACCTGGTCGTTGCCGAACGCCGCGCGCGCCTCGGCGCGCGTGATGCCGACCGCGTTCAGGAGCGAGGCCTCGGTGTGCACCACGCGCATGCCGCGCCCGCCACCGCCGCCGGAGGCCTTGATGATGACCGGGTAGCCAATGTCGCGGGCGATGCGCAGATTCTCGTCCGCGTCGTCCCCGAGCGGGCCGTCGGAGCCGGGCACGCAAGGCACGCCATGGGACTTCATGACCTTGATCGCCGAGACCTTGTCGCCCATGGTGCGGATCGTCTCGGCCTTGGGTCCGACGAACACGAAACCGCTCTTCTCCACGCGCTCGGCGAAGTCGGCGTTCTCGGAGAGGAAGCCGTAGCCAGGATGGATGGCCACCGAGTCGGTCACCTCGGCGGCCGAGATGATGGCGGGCATGTTGAGGTAGCTCTGCGAGGAGGGGGCAGGGCCTATGCACACCGACTCGTCCGCGAGCAGTACGTGCTTGAGGCTGTAGTCGGCGGTCGAGTGCACCGCCACGGTCTTGATGCCCAATTCCCGGCAGGCGCGCAGGATCCGCAGCGCGATCTCGCCACGGTTAGCGATAACCAGCTTCTCGATCATGCGCAGGTCATTCGACGACGAACAGCGGCTGGCCGAACTCGACCGGATCGCCGTTCTTGGCCATGACCGAGGTAATGCGCCCGGCCTTGTCCGACTCGATCTGGTTCATCATCTTCATTGCCTCGATGATGCACAGCACCTGGCCGACCTTGATCTCATCGCCGATCTCCACGAACGCCTTCGCGCCCGGGGAGGGGGAGCCGTAGAAGGTGCCGACCATGGGAGCCGTGACCACGTGCTCGTTGCTCCTGGCCTTGGGTGCCGCGGCCTCCGAGGCCGGCAGCGCGCCCGGGGCGGGGGCGGGCGCGGCCGCCACCGGCGCTGCGAGGGCCGCCTGGGGAGCGAGCTGCGTGACCACCGGGCCCACGGGCATGCGGCTGATGCGCACGGCCTCCTCGCCCTCTTTGATCTCGATCTCGGCGATGCCGGATTCCTCCAGCAGCTCGATCAGTTTCTTGATTTTCCTGATGTCCATTTATGGGTTTGCCCCCGAGAGCATTGAAAGTGTTGACGCGTGCCTTCAGGAGCCGCGGGCGAGGCGCTGCGCCACGGCGCGCAGCGCCGCCTCGTAGCCGAATGCGCCCAGGCCGCACACGACTCCCGCGGCGATGTCGGAGAAATACGAGTGCCGCCGAAACGCCTCGCGCGCGTGCGTGTTGGACAGGTGCACCTCGATGAAGGGCAGTCCGGTCCCCAAGAGCGCATCGCGCAGCGCGATGCTCGTATGCGTAAAGGCTCCCGGGTTGACGATCCCGAACACCACGCCCTCGGACTTGGCCTGATGTACGCGCTCGATGAGCTCATGTTCGGCGTTGCTCTGGAACGTGACGAGCTCATGACCGAGCTCCGCCGCCAGGGCCGCGCTGCGCTTCTCTATCGACTCCAGCGTGTCGGAGCCGTAGACCGCAGGCTCGCGCGTGCCGAGCAGGTTCAGGTTGGGGCCGTTCAATAACAGCACTCGGGCCATGGGCCTTGGGGTCTTCTTCTAAACAGGTGTACAACAAGCGACGCGGCGCGAATGTACCGCACTTCGCATGGATTGGGGACCCTCTGGCCTCGAATATCCGGAATCTCGCCGGACCGAGTCTATTGCGCTGCGGCGGCGGGGGTGGTGGTCCGGGAAGCAGCGAGGCGGGCGATTCCGGAGGCGATCTGCTCGCGGGCAGCCGCCAGCGTCAGGCGGCCCTGGTCCAGGTCCGTCATCCGGTCGAGGATCAGGGCGGCCTCGTCCGGGTGCAATTCCCCGACCTTCAGAGTGATGATGCGCCCGGTACGGTCGGCGAACACGGAAAATGGCAGGACAGTATCCATGCCCAGGGCATTGGCCGCCTCCAGGCCCCCGTTCTCGCCAATCAGCAGTGGGTACTTCAGGTCGCGCGCCCGGGCGTACTGTGCCACATCGGCGCGATGATCGAGGGCGATACCCACGATTTCGATGCCATCTTTCGCACGTTCGCGGCGAATATTCTGCAGTAGAGGGATTTCCCGGCGACACGGCTCGCACCAGGTTGCCCAGAAATTGACGATCAGCACCCGGCCGCGGAAGTCGCTCAGGCCGCGCAGGTGGCCGCTGAGGTCCGGAAGCCGGATCGCGGGCAGCTCCTCGGGGATCCGGCGCACCGGGGCCGCGGCTTCCTCGGCCGGCGGTGAGTCCTTCTCGGCAGGGGGCTTGACGGCTAGCGGGGAATGATCGACCCGCAGGGTGGCCCGGGGCGGGGTGGTGAGGCGGTAGAGGACGAAGCCGCCCCCGGCGGCCCCGGTCACGAGAAGCGCGGCGAGCAGTGCGCCGCCGATGCGTCGCGGCGCCGCCGGCTCGCGGGGTTCGCTCACGAACTCGAGGCGTTGACGGCCGCGCGGGTATGGGCGGCGAACTCGTCGGCCTTCATGAATCCGACCACCCGGAACTGGGCGCGCTCCTGCCCGTCCGCGCCATAGAAGGCGATGGTCGGCGGCCCGAAGATCGCGAAGCGCTTCATGAGCGCCTGGTCCTCGGCGTTGTTCTCGGTGACGTTTGCGCGCAGCAGTACCGTGCCCTTGAGGGCCGACTGCACGTTCGGGTCGGTGAACGTATAGCGCTCCATCTCCTTGCAGGAGGTGCACCAGTCGGCCGAGAAGTCGACGAGCACGCTGCGCCCGGAGGCGCGGGCCTGCGCCACCTCGCGGTCGAGGTCCGCAAGGGAGTGGATGGGGCGGAAGGACAGCTCCCGGGTCTTGGCGGCGAATGCGGGGATCGGCGCCAGCGGGTCGGTGCCCCCGAGGGCGGCGCCGGTGGCGAGCGCGATCCCGTAGACGCCTGCCAGCAGGCCGACGGCGCGCAGTGCCCACAGGGCCGCGGAGCGCGCGCGGATCTCGGTCCACAGCAGCCACGCGAGGATCAGTGCCGGGATCGCCCACAGCAGCAGCGCGAGGCGCTCGGGCACGATGCGCGCCAGCATCCAGGCGGCCACCGCGAGCATGATGACGCCGAACACCTTCTTGATGAGGTCCATCCACGGACCGGCCTTCGGCAGCAGCTTCCCCGCCGAGGCTCCCACCATCAGAAGCGGCGTCCCCATGCCGATACCCGATGCGAACAGTGCCGCCCCGCCACGCGCGATGGCGCCGGTCTGGCTGATCACGATGAGCGCGCCGACCAGCACCGGGCCGACGCAGGTGGTCACGATGAGTGCAGACAGCGCCCCCATGACGGCCACGCCGCCCAGAGTGCCCGCGGACTGGCGGTTGCTGAGGTCAGCCAAGCGGGTCTGGATCGCGGCGGGCATTTGCACGGTGAAGAGCCCGAACATCGACAGCGCGAGTGCGATAAACAGCGCGGCGAACAGGGCGATCACCAACCACTGCTGGAACATCGCCTGCACTTCCTTGCCGGCCGCCGCGCTCGCCACCCCGGCGGCCGCGTAGGTCAGGGCCATGCCGATGACATAGCTCAAGGACAGGGTGAAGGCCTTGCCGGTGGTGACCTCCTTGCCGCTGCCGACGATGATCCCGGACAGGATCGGCACCATCGGCAGCACGCACGGGGTGAAGGCAAGCAGTACGCCGCCAAGGTAGAACCAGCCGAGCACGGCGAACAGGTTGCCGTTGCGCAAGAGGTCTGAGAACCAGGCCTGCGACAGGAAATCCCCACCGCCGCCGGTGCTACCCGGGGGCGCAGCCGTGGAGCCGACGGTACCCGCGCCGGCGGAGAGCTTCACCGTCACGTTCTTGGTCTGGGGCGGGTAGCACAGGCCGGCCTCGGCGCACCCCTGGTACTGGATCTGCAGCGGCACCTCGAGCGCCCCCCCGGAGGCGCGCGCCACCGGCACGGTGATGCTGAGCTCGTGGTGATAGATCTCCTGGCGCCCGAAATACTCGTCGTTCTTCACCTGCCCGGCCGGCATCTGCGGCGTGCCGAGCTGCACGGTACCGGCGCTGCTCGTGATCTTGATGCGCGAGCGGTAGAGGTAGTACCCGTCGGCGATCTCCCAGTTGAGCCGCACCCGGTCACTGCCATCGGCCAGGGCATCGAAGCGGAAGGCCTGCTCGACCGGCAGGAAGTTGTCCGCCTGGCCCCTGGAGCCCTTGAGAATGGCGTCCATGCCGCCAGAGGAGGGCGTGGCGGCCGCAGGCTGCGCGGGGGTGCCATCGGCGTGGGCCTGCAGGGCGAAACCCAGGGTCAGGAGCAGGCAGCTCGCAATATGTCTAATGGCTTTCACGACCGACACCTTAACTTGGGGACTGGCAGGGATCAGGCAGCCGCGCCCTTATAGCGCAGGTCTTTGATGAACGGCAGGAACTGGGGTTCATCTTTCTGGGTTGCGGCCGTTCCGGCCGCGGAACCCGGGCCCCCGGAAGCCCGGGAAAGGGGGGTGGGGCCTAAAAAAGGTCCCCGGCGACTTGAATTCGGGGGCTGCACCCCTATCATTAGCAGCCGCACCGGGCGAGTGCTAATAGCCGTCCCGGCCAAACCCACAGCAACAAACTCTAAGGAGCGTAAACCATGAAGATTCGTCCTCTTCATGACCGCGTGATTATCAAGCGCCTGGATGAGGATCGCACCTCCCCTGGCGGCATCATCATCCCCGACACCGCCGCTGAAAAGCCGGTGCAGGGAAAGGTAGTCGCGGTCGGCAAAGGCAAGATTCTCGAGGATGGCCAGGTCCGTCCTCTCGACGTAAAGGTCGGCGACAAGATCCTGTTCGGCAAGTACAGCGGAACTGAGGTCAAGGTCGACGGTGAAGATCTCGTGGTCATGCGTGAAGAAGACGTCATGGCCGTGATCGAAGGCAAGTAACGAGGAACCACGACAATGGCTGCCAAAGAAGTCCGATTCAGCGACGACGCACGCGCCCGCATGTTCAAGGGTGTGAACGTCCTCGCCAACGCCGTGAAGGCGACCTTAGGCCCCAAGGGCCGCAACGCCGTGCTCGAGAAGAGCTTCGGTGCCCCCACCATCACCAAGGACGGTGTCTCGGTCGCGAAAGAGATCGAGCTGAAGGACAAGTTCGAGAACATGGGCGCGCAGATGGTGAAGGAAGTCGCTTCCAACACCTCCGACGAGGCTGGTGACGGCACCACGACCGCCACCGTGCTCGCACAGGCGATCATCCGCGAGGGCCTCAAGGCCGTTGCCTCGGGCCGCAACCCGATGGACATCAAGCGCGGCATCGACAAGGCCGTCACCTCGGCGGTCGAGGAGCTCAAGAAGCTCTCCAAGCCCTGCAAGGACTCCAAGGCGATTGCCCAGGTCGGCACGATCTCGGCGAATTCCGATGAGTCGATCGGCAAGACCATCGCGGAAGCGATGGAGAAGGTCGGCAAGGAAGGCGTGATCACGGTTGAGGAGGGCTCGGGCCTGCAGAACGAACTCGACGTCGTCGAGGGCATGCAGTTCGACCGCGGCTACCTGTCGCCGTACTTCATCAACAACCAGGCCAACCAGACCGTCGAGCTCGAGAAGCCCGTCATCCTGCTGGTGGACAAGAAGATCTCCAACATCCGCGAGCTGCTGCCGCTGCTCGAGGGCGTGGCGAAGTCCGGCCGCCCGCTGCTGGTGATCGCCGAGGACGTCGAGGGCGAGGCCCTGGCGACCCTCGTGGTCAACAACATCCGCGGCATCCTCAAGGTTGCGTCGGTCAAGGCCCCTGGCTTCGGCGATCGCCGCAAGGCCATGCTGCAGGACATCGCGACCCTCACCGGTGGCACCGTGATCTCCGACGAGGTCGGTCTGTCGCTCGAGAAGGCGACGATCAATGACCTGGGCGAGGCCAAGAAGATCGTCGTCGAGAAAGAGAACACCACGATCATTGATGGCGCCGGCAAGGCCGCCGACATCAAGGCGCGTGTGGAGTCGATCCGCCAGCAGGCCGAAGAGGCCACTTCCGACTACGACAAGGAAAAGCTGCAGGAGCGCGTTGCCAAGCTCTCCGGTGGTGTTGCCGTCATCAAGGTCGGTGCTGCGACCGAGATCGAGATGAAGGAAAAGAAGGCCCGCGTCGAAGACGCCCTGCACGCCACGCGCGCAGCCGTCGAAGAGGGCGTGGTTCCCGGTGGCGGTGTGGCGCTGATCCGCGCCCAGCGTGCGCTCGAGAAGCTCGAAGGCAGCAATGAGGACCAGACGGTCGGCATTCGCATCCTGTCGCGCTCGATCGAGGAGCCGCTGCGCCAGATCGTGGACAACGCCGGCGAGGACGCCGCGGTGATCTTAAATCGTGTCAAGGAAGGTAAAGGTTCCTTTGGATACAACGCCGCCAAGGGCGAGTTCGGGGACATGCTGGACGCCGGCATCCTCGATCCGACCAAGGTGACCCGTCTTGCGCTGCAGAACGCCGCCTCGGTGGCCGGCCTGCTGCTCACGACCGAGGTCATGGTGGCCGAGGCCCCGAAGGATGACGAGCACAGCCACGCCGGCCCTCCGGGCGGCATGGGTGGGATGGACATGTAAGGAGGCCCTAAGCCTTCTCACCTGTTCAGACCTCTCTAAAGAGGTATCGATTCCACTCAGGACACTCGCTAGCCTTTACATAACAGTTAAGGGTTCGCGGCCGGCTCACCGCCGGCCGCCGCCCCGAAAGCCGCGGAACAAGACCCCCTATTCCGCGCATTCCTCGCAGGCCCCTTCACCGGGGCCTGTTTTTTTTGGGTCGCCCGGGCGCGCCGCCAGGCACGCCGCTCCCGTTGCTACTTCCCCGCGTGCGGCGGCAGGTTTATCGTGACCTCAATGGGGAGGCTGCCATGAACACCGTACGTTCTTCCGTTTTGCTCGCCGTGGCGCTGGCGGCGCTTGCAGCGTCAGGCTGCGCGCGCGAGGGTCAGGACCAGATGAGCTGGGCGCGCGCCGCGCTCGAGCGCAACGCGCAGCTCGAGATCGTCGCCGCGGATCCGCAGAATCACACCTTCACGGTGCGCGTGAAGGACACCGGCGAGGTGCGCACGGTGCGCGCCGATGAGGTGATGGCGGCGCCGCTCGCCGCCAGCAGCGCCGACGCGAGCACAGCCGCGCCGAGCATCCCTCCGGCACCTGCTGCGCCCCCAGAGACCTCCACCGCGAATGCCACGGCGAGCACGGCCGCCGAAACTGCGCCCGAGTCCTACGAGCCCGCGAGCGCCGCCGTGCCGCCCCCGGTCCCGGCCAAGAGCGGCGCCGGTCACCTGCTCGAGTCAGGCCCGGGCTACAGCATCGAGGCCGCCTCGGGCCCACAGACCGCGGCCGTTGCGCAGTCCGGACCTGGCTACAGCGTCAAGACGGCCGGGCCCACCCCGGTGGGCAACACGGCGCGCGGCAGCCTGCGCGATGCCGCGGTGACCAACGCGGTGCTCGAGCGGCGCCGCGAGCCGATCGTGTGCCAGGGCGAGCGCATGCTGCACATCGACAACCGCAACCTCGAGTTTGACGGTGACGCCGTGAGCGCCCAGGACGGCTGCGAGATCTACATCACCAACACCCACATCAGCGCCACCGGCATCGGCGTGCTGGCGCGCAACGCCAACGTGCACATCGACAACAGCCTGATCGAGGGTGACGCGGGTTCGATCGACGCCTCAGAGGGCGCCCAGGTCTACGCCGCCTCCTCGCACTTTCGCGGCCTGAGCCGGCGCCTGGACTCGTCCGCCTTCCATGACCAGGGGGGCAACATCTGGAACTGATCCCGCCCGGCGGGATCAGTTCCGAGCTCTCCGGCCTTCTCGCGCGCGCCCGCGACGCCCTCGGCGCGCACGAAGCGGCGCAGGCCGCGCTCTCGCAGGCGTCCGGCGCCGTGCGCGCCTCGCTGGCAGGCGTGTTTGCCGCCAGCGACTTCGTGGCCGAGTCCTGTGCCTGCGATCCGGCGCTGTTCGCGCGACTCCTGAGCTCGGGGGATCTTGAGCGTGCGCTGCCCGGCGACGCCTACGGCGCGCGCGCGGCGGGGCTGTTCCCCGAGGGGCCGACTGCGGAAGCGGAAGTCATGGCGCGCCTGCGGCGCTGGCGGCGCTACGAATTCGTCCGCATCGCGTGGCGCGATCTGGCCGGCTGGGCAGACGTGCCGGAGACCCTCGGGGCCCTGAGTGCCTGCGCGGATGCCGCCATCGTCGTGGCAGTGGCGCAGGCGCGCGCGCAACTCGTGTCGCGCTACGGGGAGCCGCGCGCCGCAGGCGGCGCCGTGCAGCCCCTCATCGTCATCGGCATGGGGAAGCTCGGCGGCCGCGAGCTCAATTTCTCCTCCGACGTCGACCTGGTGCTGCTGTTCCCCGAGCACGGCGACACGGATGGCGCGCGCTGCATCGCCAACGAGGAGTTCTTCACGCGCCTCGGGCAGGGGGTGGCGCGGCTCCTGAGCACCCCGACAGCCGACGGCTTCGTGCTGCGCGTCGACCTGCGGCTGCGGCCCTTCGGGGACTCAGGTCCGCTGGTGGCGAGCTTTGCCTCCTTCGAGGACTACCTGCAGCGCCACGGGCGTGACTGGGAGCGCTACGCGTACGTCAAGGCGCGCCCGGTCACCGCGCCCGAGCGCTACGCGGAGATCGACGCCGCCGCGGTGCGCCCGTTCGTCTACCGCCGCTATCTCGACTACGGCGTGTTCGAGAGCCTGCGCGAGATGAAGGCGCTCATCGAGCGCGAAGTGGAGCGTCGTGAGCTCGCCGAGCACGTGAAGCTCGGCCCCGGGGGGATCCGCGAGATAGAGTTCATCGTGCAGGCGCTGCAGCTGACGCGCGGCGGCCGCGACCGGCGTTTGCAGACTGCGGCGCTCCTCGAGGCACTGGCGCGCCTCGGGGAGACGCGCCTGCTGCCGCCGGCGGCGGTCGCGGAGCTGCGCACCGCCTACCTGTACCTGCGCCGCCTCGAGAACCGCCTGCAGATGCTGCACGATCAGCAGATCCACCAGCTGCCCGCCGATGCACTCGGGCGCGAGCGCATCGTTCTTGCGATGGGGGTCGAGGGCTGGGAGCCGCTGCTGCGCGAGCTGCGCGAGCAACAGGCCTGCGTCAGCCGCCACTTCCGTCTGGTGATCTTCGGCGGCACGGCGGCCGATGCGCACGCGGTGCGCATCGACCTCGGCCGCTTCTGGGACAGCCATGCCGAGACCGCGGCGCTCGAGGCCGAGCTCACCGAGGCCGGCTTCACCGATCCGGCCGAGGTCGCGCGCCTGCTCCTGGAGCTGCGCGGTTCGACGCTGGTGCGGCGCCTCGATGAGCCGGGACGCCGGCGCCTGCAGGCGCTGCTGCCAGTGCTGCTGGCTGATGTCGCACGCAGCAGTGCGCAGCTGGCGGTCCTGCGCCGGGTGCTGAACATCATCGAGGCCATCGGGCAGCGCTCGGCCTACTTCGCGCTGCTGCAGGAGAACAGCGCGGCCCGCGAGCGCCTGGTGGAACTGTGCCGGCACGGGGATTTCCTGAGCGCGCAGATCGCCGCGCACCCGCTGCTGCTGGATGAGCTGATCGACGAGCGCCTCCTGTCGCAGCTGCCCGAGCGCGCCGCCTTCGCGCGCGATCTTACGGCGCGCCTCGAGCAGCTGCGCGAGGAGGACCCGGAGCAGCAGGTCGAGGCGCTGCGCCAGTTTCAGCGCGCGGCGCTGTTCCGGGTGGCGGTCGCCGACCTCACCGGGGTGCTGCCGGTCATGCAGGTGAGCGACCGCCTCACCGACATCGCCGAGCTGATCGTCGAGTCCGCCATGGGGCTCGGCTGGCACCAGATCACCCAGCAGTTCGGCGTGCCGATGTGCGGGGAGGCGGGGATGCTGCGCCCGGTGAACATCTGCGCCATCGGTTACGGCAAGCTCGGCGGCATCGAGCTGGGCTACTCCTCGGACCTCGACCTGGTGTTCCTGCACGACTCGCAGGGTGAGCACCACGAGACCAGCGGCGCGCGACCGATCGAGAACCAGCTGTTCTTCGTGCGCCTGGCGCAGCGCATCGTGCACCTGCTCACCATGCACTCCGCCGCCGGGCGGCTCTACGAGGTCGACGTGCGCCTGCGCCCGAGCGGCAAGGGGGGGCTGCTGGTCACAAACATTGCAGCCTTCGCGGACTACCAGCGCGAGGAGGCCTGGACCTGGGAGCACCAGGCGCTGCTGCATGCGCGTGCGGTGGCCGGCTCGCCGGGGCTGCGCGAGCGCTTCGAGGCGCTGCGGCTGGACGTGCTGTGCAACCACGTGCGGCGGGACACGTTGCTCGAGGAGGTGCGCAACATGCGCGAGCGCATGCGGCGCGAGCTCTCGCGCGGGGATGCGGAGCACTTCGACATCAAGCAGGACCCCGGCGGCATCGCCGACATCGAGTTCCTCGCCCAGTACTGGGCGCTCAGGTGGGCGCAGCAGTACCCGCCGGTGGCACTGTTCTCGGACACCATCCGGCAGCTGGAGTCAGTGGCCTCGGCCGACCTCGTGCCGCAGGCGAGCGTCGATGTACTGACGGGTGCCTACCGCGCCTATCGCGCCCGCACCCACCACCTCTCGCTGGCCGGCGCAGTGCCGCTCGTGCCGCTTGCGGAGTTTGCCGCGGCGCGCGCCGCCGTCACCCAGGTTTGGGAGGCGGCGATGCGCGCTTAGGCGCGCGCGCCGGCGAAGGTATAATGGCGCACCTTAAGCCTTCCGACACTTCCGAGAACCCCATGGCCGCAACGGCAAAGCCGCTGATCGAACCGAACGCGCAGAACCAATATGAGGTGGGCCCGGAGGATCTGCCGCTGTGCTGCCCGATGCCGCAGATGTACCTGTGGAATTCCCACCCGCGGGTCTACCTGCCGATCGAGGCCACCGGCTGGGCCAAGTGCCCCTACTGCAGCGCCGAATACACCCTGCGCAGCTGATGGCGGGCGGCCGCCCTCAGCGGTACTGCTTGTAGGATTTTTCCTCGACCAGGCGCGAGCCGAGCTGCAGGTTGATGCGCTTCTTGAGCGCCGCGCGCTCGTCATTGCAGACGTAGACCGAGCGGGCGAGCTCGACGAAGTCGCGATCGAAGGTCTGGTGTGCCTCCTTGTCGCGGATGCGGTCCTCGATGTCCCAGAGGCGCTCGTTCACCGCCTGCAGGGCGTGCTCCTCGGCGGCCACGGCTTGCGGGGCGCCGGCGTCAGTCCAGGTCTTCTCAAGCAGCGTCAGTTCAAGGCGCACGTTCGCAAGCTTCGTCGCATCCTGAATGCGCGCCACCTTGATCCTGAGGATTGTGATCTTGTCGAGGAGCTCTCCGGGAGAGATCGGCACGAGGATGTCGTTCATGGCGTCATTTTACCCGCGGCGCCGTCTGGCGAGGTACTCAGGGCCGTTGGCGGCCACCCCGCAGTGTACGACGCCGCACGCGCGAGCCGCAGCAGTGCTGCCGGGGGCCTAGCGGGGCCCTGCCTGGGCCATGAGTTCATCGAGGCGTGCACTGACCTGTTCGACGCTGATCAGCTCCATGACCCCGGGCTCCTCGATCTTGTGGGTCCAGGGCAGTTCCTCGGGCTCCAGGCCGCGGAACACGCGCGCCGCCTCAGGGTACGCATCCACGCACCAGCGCCGCGACAGGTAGGGACCGCTGCGTGCCGGGTTGGTGGCGGCGTATAGCCCGATGACCGGGGTGCCGGCCATGGTGGCCATGTGGGCGGGCCCGGAGTCCGGGGTCAGGAGCACGCGTGCGCGTCCGAGCAGCGCGAGCAGTTGCGGCAGGGTGTCCTTGCCGATCTGGTTGACGAGGGGCGCGGCACAGGCCCGCTGGATCTGCTCCCCGGTGCTGCGCTCCAGCAGGCTGCCGCCTCCAGCCAGTATCACGCGCATGCCGTGGCGCGTGACGGCATGGGCGGCGAGGGCCGCGTAGCGCACCGCCGGCCAGTTGCGCAGCACGTGGCTCGAGCAGGGGCTGATGACGAGTGTCGGCTGCGCGTCCGGGATCAGCTGCGCGGCGTAGGCGCGAGCCTCCGGCGGCAGCGGCAGGTCCCAGCGCAGCAGCCGTTCGCGGATGCCGAGGGCCTCAAGGAAGCCAAAGAAGCTGTCGAGAACGTGCTCGCGGGCACGCGCCGCGATGCGGGCGTTGGTGAATAGCCACTGCAGCTCCCGCGCGCGCGACCGGTCGAAGCCGAGTTTGATGGCGGCCCGGGTGCGTGTGGCGATGAGACTGGCACGCAGCGCCAGCTGCATGTGCATCAGAATGTCGAACTGCCGCCCGCGCAGCTGTGCGGCGAGAGCTGCGCCGCTTGCACGCTTGTCCACGGTGATAAACTCGACTCCATCGACCAGGTGCATCAGGCGCGCCTCGGTCTTGCCGATGATCCAGGTGAGCTGGGTGGTCGGCCACGCTTGCTGTAAGGTGCGCACGATCGGCACGACGTGGCAGGTATCGCCGATGGCCGACAGCCTGAGGATGCACACGCTGCGTGGGGCTTCGGCGAACGACAACATGATGGAGTCAGTCTTGTGAATGGGCGCTTCGCGCTCGGCCCCGAGGTCAAACGCAGCGCGGTCGCCGGCGGCGCCATGCTATATGACACCTCGCGGGCCGGCAATTTAAACGCCGAGTGGTTCGAGCCCCGTTACTGGCAGGCGCGCGGCGAAGTCGACGGTGCGACGGCCGGGCGCGGGGCCACCTATTTCGTGAAGGCGGACGGGCGCAACTTCGTGCTGCGGCATTACCGGCGCGGTGGCCTGATGGCACAGGTGTCCGGCGATCACTACCGCTGGCAGGACGAGGAGCACACGCGACCGTTCGCCGAGTGGCAGCTCACCTACCGCCTGCACCGCGCCGGCCTGCCCGTGCCGGTACCGGTCGCGGCACGCTATACCCGCACCGGCTCGAGCTACACCGGCGACATCATTACGGAGCGCCTGGCGACGGTTGGCTCGCTGACCGAGTGCCTGCGCACCGGCGCGCTCTCGATCGTCACCTGGATCGGCATCGGGCGTTGCATAAGGCGCTTCCACGACCTCGGCGTGTGTCATGCCGACCTCAATGCACACAACGTGCTCCTGAGCGAGGAGGGCGTGTACCTCATCGATTTTGACCGCTGTCAGCTGCGCCGCCAGGGCCTGTGGCAGGACGGCAACCTGGTGCGGCTGCGCCGCTCGCTGGAGAAAGTCACCTGGGGCCTGCCGCCGGAGCGCTTCAGCGAGTCCGACTGGCACGGCCTGCTCGACGGGTACCGGCAGCCTTCGGGCAAGACCGAGCTGCCGCCGTGAGTCTGTAGGCTTGCGCGTTCTCTACCTTCTCGCCGTCTACCTCGCTGCGCCGCTGATTTCCCTGCTGCTCCTGTGGCGCGGCCTGTGGGACAAGAGTTACCGCAGCAATTTCCGCGAGCGCTTCGGCTTCGGTGCCGCGCGAGCGCCCGGTGGCGTATGGCTGCACGCCGTCTCGGTCGGGGAGGTCCAGGCCTGCGCGCCGCTCATCGGCGCGCTGCACCGTCGCCACCCCGCCGTGCCACTCACCGTGACCACCTTCACGCCCACCGGGGCGGCGCGTGCGCGGGCGCTGTTCGGCAACGTCGCCGAAGTGCGCTTCGTGCCGTTCGACCTGCCCGGGGCGGTGCGCCGCTTCTTTACGCGCGTACAGCCGCGGCTGGCGGTTATCTTCGAGACCGAGTTGTGGCCCAACCTCTACCGCGAGTGCGGCCGCCGCCGCATACCGCTGGTGCTGGCGAGCGCCCGCATCTCGGCGCGCTCTGTGGGGCGCTACCAGCGGCTCGGACGGCTGTTCGCCGACACACTGTCGCAGGCCTCGGTGGTTGCCGCCCAGGGTGATGCGGACGCCCAGCGCTTCAGGGCGCTCGGCTCCGACCCCGCCCACACGCACGTCACGGGAAACATCAAGTTCGACTTCGAGCTGCCGGCTGACATCGCCGAGCGCGGCGCGGCGCTGCGGCGGCAGTTCGCGGACGGGCGTCCGCTGTGGGTCGCGGGCAGTACTCACGGGGGCGGCGAGGAGCAGGCGCTGATCGACACCGCGCGACGCATGCGCGAGACGCTCCCCGGGACGTTGCTCGTGATGGCGCCGCGGCACCCGCAGCGCTTCGCGGAGGCCGCGCAGGCACTCACGCAGTCGGGCGTGCGCTTTGTGCGCCGCTCGCAGGGCGTCCCGGCAGCGGATGCCGAGGTGCTGCTGCTGGACTCACTCGGGGAACTGCTGGATTTCTATGCCGCGGCGGACGTCGCCTTTGTCGGCGGCAGCCTGGTACCGGTGGGCGGTCACAACCTGCTGGAACCCGCCGCGCTCGGGGTGCCCGTGCTCACCGGGCCGCACAACTTCAACGGTGCCGACGTGGCAGGGCTGCTGATCGAGCGCGGCGCCGCCGAGGTCGTGCACAACCCGGCCGAGCTCAGCGCGCGGCTGCAGGTGCTTCTGACTGAGGGCGGCGAGCGCGCACGCCTGGGAGCCGCCGGCCGTGCCTGCGTGGATTCAAACCGCGGGGCGTTGCAGAAGCTTTTGGCGCTGATTGAGCCGCTGCTGGAGGAACGCCCGCCCTAGTGGCTCTGCCCGGGCGGCGTTGGCGCTGAGGGAGCGGCACTGTCCGCAGGCGGGGTGGCGGGCACCGCGGGCAGCACGTTCTGCGGCGTCGCCACGGTGGGTGTCATCGGTGCGTTGGCCGTCAGCCAGTTATTGACCTCGAGCAGCTGCGCGCGATCGAGCGTCCCGGCCGCGAGGCGCAACTGCAGCACGTTCACGATGTAGTCGTAGCGGCTGCCGGAGTAGTCGGTCTCGGCCTGGACCAGCTTCTGGCGGGCATTCAAAAGGTCGACCGCGGTGCGCGTGCCGACCTCGTAGCCCGCCTCGGTCGCCTTGAGCGCCGTCCTGCTGGACTCGAGTGCCTGGCGCAGCGCCTGCACGCGTGCGATGCCGCTGATGACGCCGAGATAGGCGTCACGCGCGGCGCGCTCGGTGGCTCGCGAGTTCTGCACCACCGTCTCCTTGGCTGCGATCCACAGGTACTGGTTCTGGCGCACCTTCGACTGCGTGAAGCCGCCGCTGAAGATCGGAATGGTCAGCTGCAGGGCGATCTGGCGATCGTTGATCTTGCTGTCGACGCCGGGAAACAGCTCCGAGGGGATGCCATCACCTGCGAGTGTCTGGTCCGAGTCGACCTTGTTGTACGAACGGCCCGCGACCAGGTCAAGCGTCGGCAGGTGCCCGCCGAAGGCGGCGCGCACGTTGTCGCGGGCGATGTCAGCGGCCAGGCGGCTGGAGACCAGGTTGAGGTTCTGCTCCAGCGAGATGTTGACCCAGCGGCTCTCGTCCTCCGGATCCGGGCCCTTGAGCGGCATGTCACTGCCGGGCTTGGCGAGCGCTTCGTACTGCTCGCCGGTGATTTCCTGCAGCTGGTACTGCGAGGTGGCGAGGGTGCGCTTGGCGGCTATGACCGCGGCGGCTGCGGTGTCACGCGAGGCCTTGGCCTCCTGCACGTCGGTGATCGCGATCAGGCCGACATCAAAGCGCGTGTTGGCCTGGTCGAGCTGCCGCGATATCGCCTCGAGCGAAGCCTGGTTAGCCACCAGCGCATCGTAGGAGGCGAGCACGTTGAAGTAGGCCTGCGCGACCCGCAGGATCAGGTTCTGCTCGGCCGCCTGGTAGGTGGCCTCGGCCTGCGCGACCTGGGCGCCGGCGGCCTTGATGTTCATCCAGTTGGTCCAGGAGATCAGGCTCGAGCGCAGGTTTACCGCCCACGTAGTCGTGCGCTGATCGATCGTCTGCGACAGGGGCACCACTTCCAGTACCGGCGGCGCAGTCGGATCGTTCGGGTTGCCGACCTCGGAGATCTGGTCCTGGAAACCGCTGTTGTGGTCCCAGGTGATGCCTGCCGTGCCGTTGAGCTGCGGCAGGATCGCTGACCAGGCCTGCGGGCGCGCCTCACGCGCCGCCAGGCGGTTGGCATTGGCGCCGCGGATCACCGGGTCGTTCTTCACCGCGTCTTCGAACACGCCCTTGAGGTCTTTGGCCGCGGCGGTGCCGGCGAGCGCCAGCAGGCCGAGGGCAACAATGGCGGTGCGGCTCATGCGAATCCCTTCGGTCATCACGGCTTGGAGGCGCCGCGGCCTCAAAAGGTAAACTCGGCCGGACGCACGGCGTTCACCATGGGGTCGACCACCGTCTCGAACACGCTGTGCGTGCTCCAGGTACCCTCGCCGGTGCGCTCCACCAGACGCGCTTCCATGACTGGCGCCTCGCCCACCACGACGAAGAGCCGGCCGCCGACGTTGAGCAGCCGCTCGAAGCGCGGGTCGTAGAGCGGCAGGCTCGCGGTGACCGCGATCACGTCGAAGCGTGTCGCGCTCTCGAAGCGCAGGCCGTCCGCGTCCAGCACTTCCGCGCCGCGCAGCCCGACTGCCGCGAGGTTGGCGCGCGCGCTCTCGGCGAGTTGCGGGAAGACTTCCAGCGCCCGCACGCGCCCGGCCATGCCGCGCAGGCAGGCGGTGACAAATCCGGTCCCGGCGCCCACCTGCAGCACCTGCTCGTGGGGCTGCGGCAACAGCGCCTGCAGCAGCCTTCCGACCACGCTCGGGCGCAGCATGTGCTGGCCGTGGCTCAGGGGCACCTCCGCGTCGGCGTAGGCGCGGAAGCGCTCGGCGGCGGGCACGAACAGCTCGCGCGGCACGCCGCGCATCACATCCAGCACGCGCCCGTCCAGCACGTCCCAGGCGCGTACCTGCTGCTCGATCATCTGCTCGCGGACGTCTACCGTTTGCATCCTGGAACCTTCCCGATTGGACTTATTGCCGTGGCGCTGAAAAGGCGGGAGAAGTTACGGCTTTTCAGGGCCCCTGCCAAGGCACTTGCGACGAGATATGGTGAAATACCGACGGGACGTGCGGTGGCCTGCGCTATGCTTCTTCCGACCGCAATTATTCCCGGCACTACAAGTCAAAATTAGAGTGCCCCCGGCAGCGCGCGGGATACCAGAAGCGCTAAGGCGTAAGAAGAACCTAGATGTCGATCATCGGGCTGTTGTGCCTCCTGTTCGCCCTCATCGCCGCCCTGGTCCTCGTGCTCTACACGTTGCAGCGGCGCGACATAAAGAGCGTCGAGGAGCTTTCCCAGCAGCTGCAGCGGATTGCCATCGGCGGCCGCCTTGCAGGGCGTGTCGACGTCGCCAGTGACAAGCCCGAAGTGGCTGCCCTGGTCACCGCGGTCAATCACCTGCTGACGCGCGCAGGCCCAGGCCCCGAGCGCGAGGCCGCCGAGGCGCCCAAGCTGTTCGCCGACCTCGGCGACCGCATCCACGAGGCGGTGCTCCTGCACCGCGAGACCATCGTGTACGCGAACCGGCAGTTCGCCAGCTTCGTGGGCGTCGATCGCGTCGAGCTCATCGGCCGGCGGCTGGCCGACCTCGTGCCCCCCGAGTACTCGGACCTGGTAAGCGAGAACATCACGCGGCGCCTGGCCGGGGAGGCCGCGGCCGAGCGCTACGAGGTGGACATGGTGGGCCTGCAGGGGCAGGTGAGCCGCCTGGAAATCGCCTCCACCATGGTCGAGTACGACCGCAGCAACGCGCTCCTGATCACGGGCGTGGAGATCATCCCGACGCAGACCGTGCAGGCGCTGCGCCTCGCGCCGGCCAGCGTGGCCGCCGAGCCGCAGCTGCTGGCGCTGCAGTCACTCGCCGAGGCCATCATCGCCACCGACAAGGACGGCCGCGTCACCTTCATGAACCCGGCGGCCGAGCAGCTGACGGGTAGCCAGGCCAACACCGCGATGGGCAAGCCGCTCGAGGAAGTGGTGAGTCTGGTGGAGGAGAATGAGCGGCGGCTGCTGGCCGAGCCGGTGCACCAGGCGCTCACGAGCGGCACGGCGGTGAACCTGAGCCGGCGCGCGCTGCTCCTGCCCTCCGCCAGCGGCGGGGAGCGCTCGATCGAGCTCACCGCCTCGCCGATCCGCAACGCCGATCGCGAGGTGATCGGCGCCGTGGTCATGCTGCATGACGTCACGGAGCTGCGCGGGCTGGCGCGCCAGATGTCCTACCAAGCCACCCACGATGCCCTCACCGGCCTCGTGAACCGCCGCGAGTTCGAGCGGCGCCTGCAGGAGGGGATCGACAGTGGCCACCGCGGCGACGGCCAGCACGTGCTGTGTTACCTGGACCTCGATCGCTTCAAGATCGTCAACGACACCAGCGGCCACGTCGCCGGCGACAGCATGCTGCGCGAGGTGGCGAAGCTGCTGCGCGACGCAGTGCGCGACAGCGACACCGTCGGGCGCCTGGGCGGAGACGAGTTCGGGCTGCTACTCGTTGGCTGCCCGCTCGACAAGGCGCGCCAGATCGCCGATGACCTGACCCGGGCCGTGGGCGACTACCGCTTCGTGTGGAAGGACAAGATCTTCAACATCGGCGTCTCGGTCGGCCTCGTGGAGATCTCGCGCGAGAGCGGCACGCTGGAAGAACTGCTGGCCGCCGCCGACACCGCCTGTTACGTCGCGAAGAAACAGGGCTCCGGGCGCGTCGCGGTGTACTCGGCACGCGACGAGGCGCTCGCGCGGCACACCGGAGAGATCCAGTGGCTGCAGCGCCTGCAGAGCGCGCTCAAGGACAACCGCTTCCACCTCTACCACCAGGTGATCGTCGCCGCACACGACGAGGATACGGGTCCCGCCATGGAGGTGCTGGTGAGGATGGAGGACGAGAATGGCAACGAGCTCGCGCCGGCCGAGTTCATGCGCGCCGCGGAGCGCTACCGGCTGATGGGCCTGGTCGACCGCTGGGTGGTGCAGACCACGCTCGCGGCACTCGGGCGTGGCGCGATCGCGGTGCAGACCAACCGCAGTGTCGCCATCAACATCTCCGGCCAGACGCTCGGTGACGTGCAGTTCCTGGAGTTCGTGGTCGAGTGCTTCGACAGCACCGGGGCGCTGCCCTCGCAGGTGTGCTTCGAGATCACCGAGAACGCCGTCATCGCCAATCTCGACCACGCACGCCGCTTCGTCGGCGTGCTGCACGGCATGGGCTGCCAGTTCGCCCTCGATGACTTCGGCTCCGGGGTCGGCTCGTTCTCGAACCTGAAGAACCTGCCGCTCGATTACCTGAAGATCGATGGCTCGTTCATGCGCAACCTGGGGCGCGACACGGTAAACCAGGCGATGGTGACGGCCATGATCAAGCTGGCGCGCACCCTGAACTTCAAGGTGATCGCCGAGCAGGTCGAGGACAGCGCCGCCGTGGACGCCGCGCGCCGCATGGGAGTCGACTACCTGCAGGGTTACGCGATCGGCCGGCCGCAGCCGCTCTCCCTCGCCGCCTAGGGCCGCCGCGCCGCCTCAGTCGCTGCCCCCCGAACTTCCAGCCACCCGCTGCGCGAATTGCGGCCCCCGGGCACAAAGGCTCGCGGCCGCAGCGTGGGTCTCACGCGCGGTGACTTGCCGTCGACCGGGAGTGCACTCGGAAGGAGGCCGCGGGGCGGCAGGATGAGGGCCGGCGGTGCCTCGGGCGCCGCCGGCCGCACGCACTTCAGAGCAGCGGCACCAAGCAGCAGCGCCACGATGTTGATGATCTTGATCAGCGGGTTGATCGCCGGGCCCGCGGTGTCCTTGTAGGGATCACCCACGGTGTCCCCGGTGACTGCCGCCTTGTGGGCATCCGAGCCCTTGCCACCGAAGTTGCCTTCCTCGATGTACTTCTTGGCGTTGTCCCAGGCCCCGCCGCCGGTGGTCATGGAGATCGCCACGAACAGGCCGGTGACGATGGTGCCGATGAGGAGGCCACCGAGCGCACGGATGCCCGCGCCCGAGCCCATCAGCATGTTCATCACGACGACCAGCACGATCGGCACCAGGATCGGCAGCAGCGACGGCACGATCATCTCGCGGATGGCCGCGCGCGTGAGCAGGTCGACGGCGCGCGAGTAGTCCGGCTTCTCGGTGCCCGCCATGATGCCCTTGATCTCGCGGAACTGGCGCCGCACCTCGTTCACCACCGAGCCGGCGGCGCGGCCCACGGCCTCCATCGCCATGGCGGCAAAGAGGTAGGGCACGAGTCCACCGATGAAGAGGCCGATGATCACGGCCGGATCCGAGAGCGAGAACACGGCGAGCTTGCCCGCGGCCTCGAGGTTGTGTGTGTAGTCGGCGAACAGCACCAGCGCGGCGAGTCCCGCCGAGCCGATGGCGTAGCCCTTGGTTACCGCCTTGGTGGTGTTGCCCACGGCATCCAGAGGATCGGTGATGTCGCGCACCGACTTCGGCAGTCCCGCCATCTCGGCGATGCCGCCGGCGTTGTCGGTGATCGGACCGTAGGCGTCGAGTGCCACGATCATGCCGGTCATGGAGAGCATCGAGGTCGCGGCGATCGCGATGCCATAGAGGCCATCGAGCGCGAACGCGCCCCAGATCGCAAGACACACCGCGATCACCGGCAGCGCGGTCGACTTCATCGACACGCCGAGTCCGGCGATGATGTTGGTGGCATGGCCGGTCTGCGAAGCGGCCGCTACCTTGCGCACCGGGCTGTACTCGGTGGCGGTGTAGTACTCGGTGATCATGATCATGGCCGCCGTCAGGCCCAGCCCGATCAGTGTGCACCCGTAGAGGGGCCCGAAGTTCGCGCCCATGAGCTTCTGGGTGATGAAGTAGAACGCTGCCGCCGACACCAGGGCCGAGACGATGACGCCCTTGTAGAGCGCGTTCATGATCTTGCCGCCCGGGCGCGCCGAGACGAAGAACGTGCCGAGGATGGAGGAGAAGATCGAGGCCGCGGCCAGCGCCAGGGGGTAGATGACGGCGGCGAGCGAGGCGTCCGCGCCCTCGCGCGCGAACAGCAGGCCGCCGAGCAGCATGGTCGCGACGATCGTGACCGCGTAGGTCTCGAACAGGTCGGCCGCCATGCCGGCGCAGTCACCGACGTTGTCACCGACGTTGTCGGCGATCACCGCGGGGTTGCGCGGGTCGTCCTCCGGGATTCCCGCCTCGACCTTGCCGACCAGGTCGGCGCCGACGTCAGCGCCCTTGGTGAAGATGCCGCCGCCCAGGCGCGCGAAGATGGAGATCAGCGAGCCACCGAAGGCGAGGCCGACGAGCGCGTGCAGGGCGCCCTCGGCGCCGATGCCGGTGTAGCGGCTGAGGAAGGTGTAGTAGCCGGCGACCCCGATAAGCCCGAGGCCCACGACCAGCATGCCGGTGATGGCGCCGCCGCGGAAGGCGACCTTCAGCGCCGCATTCAGGCCCTGGGTGGCCGCCTGGGCCGTGCGCACGTTGGCGCGCACGGAGATGTTCATGCCGATGTAGCCGGTCAGGCCCGAGAGGATGGCACCGACGGCGAAGCCACCTGCGGTCGGCCAGCCGAGGGGCGAGAAGCCCATGACCAGGAACAGCACCACCCCGACGATGAGGATCGTCGTGTACTGCCGGTTCAGGTACGCCTTGGCGCCGGCCTGGATGGCGGCGGCGATTTCCTGCATGCGGTCGTTGCCGGCCGGCAGGCGCAGGATGGCGGACATCGAGACCACGCCGTAGAGCACGGCGAACACACCGGCCGCGATCGCGACCCACAGCCACGTGGTGGCATCCATTTTTTGCAAACCTCCCCCAAAAAAGGCCGCGCACTATAGCACGGCCCTCAGGGCCCGGAGGGAGGCGGCACTATGTCGAACGCAGCTGCCGGCCGCGGCTAAACGGCCGCGGGGCGGCCGCGCCGCGTGTCAGACCTTGAACTCGGTTTTGAGCTTGCGGCGCACCGCGACGCCCCGGATGTGCACGTAGTCGGGCAGGCCATCCCGGTAGGGGGGATAGGCCTCCCCGGCGATCAGGGGCGAGAGGTAACGGCGACAGGCCTCCGTGATGCCAAAGCCGTCCGCGCGGATGAACTCGGGCGGCAGCTTCTTTTCCTGGTTGGCCACGGCCGACAGCGGCACGTGACCGATCACCCAGCGGTAGGGGCGGTGGGACTTGCGCACGATGGTCGGCATCACCGCGTTGACACCCCGCACGCCGAGCTCCACCGCGGCCTTGCCTACGGCGTAGGCCTGCTCCACGTCCACGCGGGAAGCGATGTGGCGCGCCGCCCGCTGCAGGTAGTCCGCGACCGCCCAGTGGTACTTGTAGCCGTGGGCCTCGCGCACCATGTTGGCGACCACCGGGGCGACACCGCCAAGTTGGGTGTGGCCGAAGGCGTCCCGGGTGCCGGCATCGGCGAGAAACTTCCCGTCCGGGTAGGCGGCTCCCTCGGACACCACGATCACGCAGTAGCCGCTAGTCGCGCACGCATTGCTGCACCCGCGCCAGGAACTTCTGCTGATCGAAGGCGACTTCCGGCAGCAGGATGATGTGCGGGGGCTGCGCTGCGCCCTTGCCGGCAAGTCCGGCTGCGGCAGCGATCCAGCCCGCGTGCCGCCCCATCACCTCAAGCACGAACACCTTAGTCGAGGTGCGAGCCATCGAGGCCACGTCCATCGCCGCTTCGCGGGTGGAGACGGCCACGTATTTGGCCACCGAGCCAAAGCCCGGGCAGCAGTCGGTATGGGGCAGGTCGTTGTCGACCGTCTTGGGGACGCCCACGCAGGTGATGGGAAACCCAAGCGACGCCCCGATCTGCGACACCTTCAGGGCGGTGTCCATGGAGTCGTTGCCACCGTTGTAGAAGAAATAGCCGATGTCGTGCGCCCGGAACACCTCGATCAGGCGCTCGTACTCGGCGCGGTTCTCCTGAAGGCCCTTGAGCTTGAAGCGGGCCGAGCCGAACGCGCCTGCCGGGGTGTACTTCAGGCCACGGATCACCGCGGCGCTCTCGCGGCCCACATCGATCAGGTCCTCGGTCAGGGCGCCGATGATCCCGTGGCGGCCGGCGTAGACCTTGCCGATGTGCCGGGAGCGCAGCGCGGTCTGGATCACCCCGCACGCCGAGGCGTTGATGACGGCGGAGACGCCGCCGGACTGGGCGTAGAAGGCATTCTTGGGGGCGTTTTTCTTCATAACCGTGCGCCAGGGCGGGTCTTGCGGGCCCGGAAGAATAGCGCAGGCGGCTGCGCTTGCGCAGGCGGGCGGGCGCCGTTTGACCTGCCTCGGGGCCACCGGTAACGTGGCGCACCTTTATGCTGCCCGGCGGCAGCGGATTGGCACTGCACAACCATGCGCATTGTTCTGTTGGGACCGCCCGGCTCTGGCAAGGGAACCCAGTCGCAGCGACTCGTGGAACGCGTCGGCATTCCGCAGATCTCCACCGGAGACCTGCTGCGTGCGGCCGTCACCAAGGGGACCGAGCTCGGCCGCCGCGCCAAGGAGGCGATGGACAGCGGCCGGCTGGTGGATGACTCGCTGGTGCTCGGGATGATCCGTGAGCGCCTCGGGGAGCCCGATACCCGCAAGGGGTTCATCCTTGATGGCTTTCCGCGCAACCTCGCCCAGGCACATGCGCTCGATCACCTGCTCGAGGCGCTCAAGCAGCCCCTCGACGCGGTCGTGCAGCTCGAAGTCGACTACGGCGAGCTGGTGCGACGCATCTCCGGGCGGCGCACCTGCGCCGACTGCGGTCGCGTCTTCAATCTCCTCACTTCCCCGCCGAGCGGCACGAATGCACGCTGCCCGCTGACCGGCGAGCCGCACCGGCTGGTGCAGCGCCCGGATGACAACGAGGCCACCGTGAGCGAGCGGCTGCGCGTCTACGACGAGAAGACGCGGCCACTCATCGACTTCTACCGCGCGCGCGGCCTCTTGCGCGTGATCGATGCCGAAGGCGACCTCGATGCAGTGACGCGCCGCCTCGCCCAGGCACTGGGCGTGCCGGCGCTGCGGGCGACCGCCAGGCCCAAGCGTGCGCCCCCCAAGAAAGCCAAGCGTGCCGCCGTCAGGAAGAAGCGTCCCGCCCCGCGCAAGAAGCGCGTGGTGCGTGCCAAGACGACGCGCCGGCGCGCATCAGCCCGCAAGGCGGCCCCGCGGGGATCCAAGTCTCTGCGCAAGAAGAGCGCCAAGCGCAGCCGCACGCGGCGCGCCTGAGCACGCTGGGCGGCTAGAGAGCCGCGAGCAACCGCTCCCCCAGAAGCGGGCGGCGCCAGCCGCGCAGTACCACGCCCTCACGCGCGCCGTCCGCCAGCTGTTCAAGGTCGCGCCGGGTGGCGAGCACCTCAGGGGCCACCGCGAGCTCCACCGCCACCGCCTGCGTGATGCCTGCCAGTTTCTTTATCAGGGCGCTCTTGAGCGGGTCCGGGCGCGCCCGGGCGGGCGGTGGCGGGGGCGGCTCGGGGATCTGTGCGGCCACGATGCACGCCAGCAGCTCCGCGCCGCGGCGCTTCGCAAGTCCCGGGGGCATGTCGGGGATCGCCTCGAGCGCGGCTTCCGTGCGTGGTACCTGCAGCACGATCTCACGCAGCACGGATTCATCGAGGATCCAGCCGCGCGGACGGTTGTGCTCGATGGCGCTGCGCTCGCGCCACGATGCCAGCGCACGGGCGAGCCGCGTGCGGCCCTCGTCCAGGTTGCCGAGACCCTTGAGGCGTCGCCACGCCTGCTCCGGGTCCACGCTAAGCGCGGTGGGATCGGCGAGCTCGGCCAGCTCCTGCTCGAGCCACTCGAGGCGCCCGAGGCGTGCGAGCGTCTCCTGCAGCTGATCGGCGAGCGGCAGCAGGTAGTTCACATCGTCGAGCGCGTAGGCGACCTGCTCGGCGGAGAGCGGCCGTCGCGACCAGTCGGTGCGCGTGTGCGACTTCGACAGCTCGCGGCCGAGCAGGCGACGCACCAGTTCCGCGTAGCCCACCTGTGCCGGCAGGCCGGTGAGGCTCGCGGCGATCTGCGTGTCGAACACCGGCCCGCTGAGGCCCGCGAGCGGCAGCAGCACCTCCAGGTCCTGTCGCGAGGCGTGCATCACCTTCACCACGCCCGGGGCCGTGAGCACGCGCGCCAGGGGTGCGAGGTCCTCAAGCAGCAGCGGATCCACGCAGGCTGCGGTCGTGGGCGAGGACAGCTGCACGAGGCACAGCTGCGCCCGGTAGGTGCGCTCGCGCAGAAACTCCGTATCGAGCCCGATGCGCGCCTCGCCCCCCAGGTGTGCGGCAAGTTCCTCGAGTCCGGCGGCGGTGGTGACGATGGGCTGCAAAACGCGTGGCGGCGATGATCTGTACAATCGTTGGAGGCGCATTATGCGCAGGAGCGCGCTGGTACCGAAAGACATGAGGGAGCTCGTCCGGCTCTATACCCAGATCGCCCTCCTGCGCCGCGGTCCGCAGGACCTGCCCGCGTCGTTGCTGCTCCTGACGATGACGATCATCGCCTATCTTGCAATCAACCTCATCATGAATGGCCTGGCGCCCCCTCCAGGGACTGCCACCAAGGCTACCGAGGCGGAGGCGCACAGCTTCCCCGCCCAGCTGCTCCTGGATACAGTCTTCACGCTAGCCTGGTACGTGGTGCTGCTGCGCGTGGCGCGCCGCCCGGAGCGCACCCTGCAGACGAGCACGGCGGTGTTCGGCTTCCAGATCGTGCTCACCCCGCTCTTGTTCACGGCGAGCTGGCTGTGGCTGCGCTTCTCTCCCGATGAAGCCTGGGCGGTGCCGGCTGAGCTGTTCGAGATCATCGTGGTGGTATGGATCATCGCCGCCTACAGTTTCATCGTTAAGTCAGCGCTCGAGTGGTCGGGCGGCGCGAGCGTCGCGCTCGTGATACTGCAATTCCTGGCTAGCATGCTGCTCAGCCATGCGGTGTTTTTTTCCCAGCAAGGCTGAAAGCTAAGCGATGCACGTTCACATCCTCGGTATCTGTGGCACCTTCATGGGCGGCATCGCCGCCATCGCGCGCGCGGCAGGGTTCAAGGTCACCGGCTCCGATCGCAACGTCTACCCGCCGATGAGCACGCAGCTGGAGGCGCTCGGGATCGAGCTCACCGAGGGCTTCGAGGCCGCACAGCTAACCCCGGCGCCGGATGTCGTCGTGGTCGGCAATGTCATGACCCGCGGCCAGCCGGTGGTGGAGGCATTGCTGGAGAGCGGCCTGCCGTACTACTCCGGCCCCGAGTGGCTGTCGCGCGAGGTGCTCGCCCGCAGGTGGGTACTGGCGGTGGCCGGGACGCACGGCAAGACCACCACCAGCTCGCTGCTGGCGTGGATCCTCGAGCACGCCGGACTCAACCCGGGCTTCCTCATAGGCGGCGTGCCGGCGAACTTCGGCCTGAGCGCGCGCCTCGGGACCGAGCCCTTCTTCGTCATCGAGGCGGACGAGTACGACACGGCGTTCTTCGACAAGCGCGCCAAGTTCGTGCACTACCGGCCGCGCACCGTGATCCTGAACAATCTCGAGTTCGACCATGCCGACATCTACCCGGACCTCGGCGCCATACAGCGCCAGTTCCACCACCTGGTGCGCATCGTTCCCGGCGCTGGCCGCATCATCTGGAACGCCGCGGATGCGAACCTGAAGGCCACCCTCGCCATGGGCAGCTGGACCCCGCTCGAGGGCTTCGCGCGTGTCCCGCAGGCGGGGGCCCTGTGGACGGCTCGGGGTGCCGAGGATTACTCGCGCTTCCAGGTGTTCGAGGGGGGCGCGGAGCGCGGCACCGTCGAGTGGTCGCTGCTGGGCGCCCACAACATGGAGAACGCGCTCGCGGCCATCGCGGCGGCGCGCCACGCGGGCGTGCCGGTGCCACAGGCAGTGGCCGCACTCAGGGAATTCAAAGGCATCGCGCGTCGCATGCAGCTCGCAGGCGAAGTGCGCGGCGTGCGTGTCTACGACGACTTCGCCCACCATCCCACCGCCATCGCCACTACTGTCGATGGCCTGCGCCGCCGGGTGGGGAAGGCGCGCATCATTGCGGTGCTCGAGCCACGCTCGCACACCATGCGCATGGGCGTGCACCGCGACACGCTGGCCCCGGCGCTCGGCGGCGCAGATGAGGTATGGCTGTACGCGCCCGCCGACCTGGGCTGGGACGTGGGTGCCGTGGCGCAGGCCCTCGGGAAGCGCGCGCAGGTTCGGCGCGACATCGATGCACTGGCCACAGATCTCGCCGGCGCGGCGCGTGCCGGAGACCACGTGCTCGTCATGAGTAACGGGGGCTTCGGCGGCCTGCACGGCAAGCTGCTCTCCGCGCTTGGGGGCGCGCAGTAGATCTGCATGGAGGGCGCGCCGCTGCCGCTGTTTCCGCTGCACACGGTGCTCTTTCCGGGCGGTCCGCTGGCGCTGCGCATCTTCGAGCCGCGTTACCTCGACATGGTGCGGCGCTGCATGAAGGAGCACACGGGCTTCGGCGTGGTCACCATCTTCGAGGGCACCGAGGCTGGCGCGGTCGCGCGCCTGGCGACGCTCGGTACCTGCGCACGCATCGTCGACTTCGATCCGCTGCCTGATGGGCTGCTCGGCATCACGTGCGTCGGCGGCGGGCGCGTGCGCATCCTGCGCCGCTGGCAGCAGTCAGACGGGCTGCACCTCGCCGAGGTGCAATGCCTGGCCCCGTCCGCCAGGTGCGAACTGCCCGCGGAGTTCGCACACCTCGCGGACCTGCTGCGTGAGGTGCTGCCCAGGCTCGGTGCCGCTTATGCGCACGTGGATGCGCACTTCGAGGACGCCGGCTGGGTGGCCGATCGCTGGGCCGAGATACTGCCGCTGCAGCCGCAGGACAAGCTCACGCTGCTGGAGCTCGATGAGCCCGTGGAACGCCTGTCCCAGGTCGCAGCCTGGTCAGCCCGGCAGCCCCCGGCTGCGCATGTATAGCCCGAGGTACTTGCGGCGCACGTAGTTGGCCTCGATCAGCGCGAACACCAGTCCGCGCCAGCCGTCGAGAAACCCCAGCCGCAGCAGATAGCCGCGGATGAAGCGCCACTGCGGGTTGAGCAGTACCGGAGTGAGCCCGCAGCGCCGGCCGCGCGCGTACAGCGCCTGCGCCATGAGGTCGGCGTAGCGCTGCATGCGGTTCAGGTGATCACTCAGGCTGCGGTAGGAGAAGTGCTCGAGGTGCCCCTTCAGGCGGCGCACGGTTCCCGTTATCCTGGTGTTCTCGTGGATCTCATGACCGCTCCAGCCGCCGCGCCGCCGGTCGAACAGGCGCACCAGGCGGTCAGGATAGGCATTGCCGTGGCGCAGGAAGCGCCCGAAGTAGTCGGTGATGCGCGGCACCGACCAGCCGGCCGCCCCCGCAAAGCCCGCGGTGCGCAGGGCCTCGATCTGCGAACGCAGCGCCGGGGTGACGCGCTCGTCGGCGTCCAGGCACAGCACCCAGTCGTGAGCGGCGGCATCGACGGCGAACTGCTTCTGCGAGCGATAGCCTGGCCAGTCGCGCTCGATGACGCGCGCCCCGAGCGCCGCCGCCCGGGCCCGCGTATCGTCGGTGGAGTGTGAGTCAACGACGACGAGCTCGTCGCAGAAGGCGACCGAACGCAGGCACGCCTCGATGCGGTCCGCCTCGTTGTAGGTAATGATGCAGGCCGACAGTCCGCTCGCGCTCGACACGCCTCACCACTCGTGCGTCCGGGATCGCGCCTAGAATACCCCGAATGAGCGCGATCCTGTTCCTAGATCCCGCGTGTCAGCGGCCCTACGACACGCGCACGCTGGCCACCGAGGCGAGCGGCGGCACCGAGGCGAGCCTGACGCGGGTGGCCGATGCGCTCGACGCCTACGTCATGCAGCACAATCGCACCGAGGCGTGGGGACGCTACCTGCCGGTGCAGCCGCTTCCCGGGATCGCGCACGTGGTGATCAACCGCGATTCGCGCGCTTTGCCCGTGGTGCGGCGATTGTTCCCCGCTGCACGCGTGTACCTGTGGCTGCACGATCAGCTCAATCCCGGCTCCCGGCGCGCGCGCTGGCTCGCGGGGACGGCCGCCGCCCTGCGCGAGTGCCGGGTAACCGCTGTATGCGTGTCGGACTCGCAGCGGCGCGGCGTGGAGGCGACGCTGCGTGCTGCGGGACTCGCCGGGGTCGTGGCGGCACGCACCATCTACAACCCGGTCGACGAGGCGCTCGCGCCCGATGGCACGCCGGTGGACGCGGATAAGCTCGTGTTCTTCTCCTCGCCCAACAAGGGCCTAGATTTCACGCTCGATGCGTTCGCGGCGCTGCGCGCCGCGATGCCGGACCTGCGTCTCCTGGTGGGCAATCCCGGCTACAAGGCTGGGCGCAGCAAGCCGCTTGCCGGCGTTGAGTTCCTCGGCGCGCTACCGCAAGCGGCGATGCACCGGCAGGTGCGCGGCGCGCTGTGCACGTTCTTTCCCAACTTCGCCATCCCGGAGACCTTTGGGCTGGTGTTTGCCGAGTCGCACGCGCTTGGCACTCCGGTGCTGACGGTGGATTGCGGCGCGGCACTGGAAGTCCTCGGCGACCGCGACGAGGTGCTGCCACTGCAGCGCTCCTATCGCTCCTACGAGCGCGCGGTGCGCGCGCTGCCGCCCGGCCTGCGGCGTGTCCCGGCGCGCCTCGCGGCGCGCGCGGGTCTTTTCGATGCCTTTACGGAGCGTATCCAGGCCTGGCGCAGCGGTGCACGGCCGACGGTTGCTCCTGATGCGCGCTTCCGGCTGGGTACCATCGCCGCCGGCTGGCGCGCGCTGCTGGGGGAGTGACGCGGTTGCCCCGGCGTGGGGCTGCCAAGTAACGTAGCCACGTGCGTACCTTCGCCTGGTTCTTGCTGATGATGGTGCTGGCACTCGCGGCCATCGCGGTGTTTTCCTACCCGTGCTGGCTACTGCTGCACCCGCATTTCAATTTCCCGTTCCACCGCATGGGCGAGCGCATCGGCATGCTGGCGCTGCTGATCGGATTCGTGCTGCTGGCGCGGCGGCTGAAGCTCGCCGACCGCGCGAGCCTCGGCTACGGTCTCGCACGACGCGCCTTCGTGCGCGAAATGGCGCTTGGGCTGCTGCTCGGCGTGGTGACCCTGACGCTGGTGGTGGGGGCCATGAGCGTGCTCGGACTCCTCGACTGGTCGCGCCTTGCGGCTATTGACGCCGCGACGCTGCTGAAGCTCATCGTGCTGCGCTTGTTCAGCGGGCTGGCGGTGGCGTTCATCGAGGAGACATTCCTGCGCGGCGCCATGCAGACCGGCATCGCCCGCGAGTCAGGGATGCCGGTGGCGATCGCGCTCACCGCGCTCGTGTACGCGGCCACGCACTTCTTCGCCAGCTACCACATCGCTCCGGCGCAGGTGACTTCGCACAGCGGCATCGATCTGCTGCTCGGCACGCTGCATGCCTTCGCGCAGCCAGCAGCGATCGCCGACGCGTTCCTTGCCCTCACCGCGGTCGGGGTGCTGCTCGGCATGATACGGGCCGCGACCGGGAACATCGCCGCCTGCATCGGCCTGCACGCGGGTTGGGTGTGGGTGATGCTGGTGGTACACGAGCTGACGCAGCCGCGGCGCGAGGCCACGCTCGGTTTTCTCCTGAGCCGCTTCGATGGCTTCATCGGCTGGCTGGTGTTCGCCTGGATCGCGGTGCTGGCGGTGCCCCTGTGGCGCTTCTACCAGCAGCGCAGCCGGCGACCGGACCTGCAGCCCTAGTCGAGCTGGGTGACCTTGTAACCCTTCACGCGCAGCTGCTCCAGCAGGCCGCCGTGGCCGACCAGGTGCAGCGCTCCCACGACCACCATGGTGTTGTCGTTGCTCTTGAGCAGCGCCTCGACCTGCGGCAGCCAGCGCTGATTGCGCTCGATCACCAGCGGCTGATAGAGCGCGGGAAAGGCCTGGTACTCGCTTGAAAGCAGCGTAGCGAGCTTTGCCGCATCCCCATGCCGCCAGGCGCTCACGACGTCGCGCATCTCGGACTTGATGTCCTTAAGTTCATCGAGCGTCTGGTCGAGCATGCGCACCTGGTTGTCCATCGACAGCGCCACGAGGCCGCCGAGCTGCTCCTCCATGGTCTCGAGGCCGGCGGTCGGCTTGTGGTCGGCCAGCGCCCGCTGCACCAGCTGCTCCTCCACGCCCTGGTCAGGGTCGAAGCCCTCGTGCATGTAGGCCGCATCGGAGAGCTCGATACCGACCATCCAGGGCGCGGCGGTCTTCAGGCCTGCCGTCATCAGCCCCAGCTTCTCGGCCGCGGCGTTCACGCGTGTATACCGCATCTCCCCGAGCACATCGCGCAGTGTCGTGCCCTTGGGAAGTTCGCCATGAGAGGACATCCAGGACATCGCCTCCATGGCGTCGAACTTGCCGAGGTCGAGCTCCATGACGAGCAGGGCTGAATCGGCGTAGGCGTGGTCGAACGCCGGCGGCAGCACTGCATCGTTGGCGGGGAGCAGGTGGATCGAGCCCGCGAGGTAGACCGTGTTGTGTGCGCCGCGGATCGCCCAGACCGGGCTCGCGGCCTCAGCGTTTAGGCCGCTGAGCAGGCCGAGCGTGAGGAGCCACCAGAGTGCTTTTCGACCCACACAACCTCCGTCAGCAGCGAGCCATCGCTGCGCAACTCCAGCGTCCGGTAACCCGGCGGCCTGCGGTCGACCGCGAAGTCATCCGAGTGTGGCAGGAACTGTGCGCAGGTGGAGGGGGTCGCAAGCATCCGCACGCCTTTACGCAGCCCGTCGTAAGACTGGTGTACATGGCCCCAGACTATCGCACGAACGTTCTTGTGCTGATCGAGCGTATGGAGAAACTCGGTTGCGTTGGTCAGTCCGACGCGGTCGAGCCAGCGGCTCGACATGGGCACCGGGTGGTGGTGCAGGCACACCAGGCAGTGCCGCCCGTCGGCGCCCTGGAGTGCTTCCTCCAGCTGCGCCAGCGCCTGGGCGCTGAGCGCGCCGCTCGCCGAACCGGGAATGCAGCTGTCGAGCAGCACGATGCGCCAGCGGCCAAGATCCATGTGTCCGCCGAGCACGAAGGGGGCCCCGGAGAGCTCGCGCTTCATGGCGCGCGGCTCATCATGATTGCCGGGCAGGCACAGCACCGGCAGGTCGAGTGCCCCGAATACGCGCCGGAAATGCGGGTAGCCTGCCGGGTCGTCCTGTACCAGGTCGCCGGTCACGAGCACCGCGTCCGGGGGCCAGTCGCGCGCCTGCGCGTGCGCAATCGCAGCGTTCAGCGCTGGGAGTGTGGCGACGCCGCGCAGCGACTCGAGCTCTCCGCCATAGAGGTGCGGGTCGGTGAAATGTGTGAGACGAACCACGCTCATGAGAGTCAGGTTAGCAGAGGGTTTTGCGCCGCTGCAGTGAACCACGTCCCCCGTACGCGCGCGTCACTCGGAAGCGACATGACGCGGTACCGGTTCGCGCCGCCGAGAATGTGAAGCATGCCCGCCCTCGTAGTAGCCGGCGGATCCGTCCGCCATTGTTCAACGCCAAGCATGAGCGTGTTCTTCCCCGGGAAAAAGCGTGATTGTGCAGATTGCTGCGTAGGGCTAGGACTACTTAACACTGCGTCTGTTCCCGATCGAGTTCACACCTTGGCGCGTTCATTTGGGGTTTAACCGCGGACTTGCCGCCGGGCCACCCTGCCTGCGCGCCCGCGGCGTGGAGGCGCGGACCCGAAGCCGCCGAGCACGAAGAAATTGGACAAGAGCGCGCAGCCAGGAGGGCCAATGCGGTGGCGCTGGCGCGGTGCCTCGGTGATCTGCACCAGCAGGCCCGCGGCTGGCGCCGTTCCGGGCCCACGCCGGCCCCTGCCGGTACCGCCACGCTCAGGCGTGGCGGCGTTTCCGCACTTGTGATTTGAGCATCGGGCGCGAGTGGTGGAAAATGCGCGGCTCGCCGGTGTCTACCACCCAAGTGAGCCCCGGCGGCCTTGAGATTTCCGCCCCATCCCCTCCAGCGCGGCCGCAGCCGCTGACAGAAGCCGCATGAGCACACCACGCGAACTAGCCAACGCCATCCGCGCACTTTCCATGGACGCAGTGCAGCGCGCGAATTCCGGGCACCCCGGCATGCCGATGGGCATGGCGGACATCGCCCAGGTCCTGTGGCGCGACTTCCTGCGCTTCAACCCGGCCAATCCGGAATGGGTCGACCGCGACCGCTTCGTTCTGTCAAACGGCCACGGCTCGATGCTGCTGTATTCGGTGCTCTACCTGACCGGCTACCCGCTGACGATCGATGACCTCAAGGCCTTTCGCCAGCTCGGCAGCAAGACGCCGGGCCATCCCGAGCACGACCTGCCGCTCGGCATCGAGACGACTACCGGGCCGCTCGGGCAGGGCATCGCGAACGCGGTGGGCATGGCGTTCGCCGAAAAGATGCTCGCGCTGCAGTTCAATCGGGATGGCCTCGAAGTCGTCGACCACTACACCTATGCGTTCTGCGGTGACGGCTGCCTCATGGAAGGGATCTCGCACGAGGCCTGCTCGCTGGCAGGAACGCTCGGGCTCGGCAAGCTGATCATGTTCTACGATGACAACGGCATCTCGATCGACGGCAAGGTAGTCGGCTGGTTCACGGACGATACCCCGGAGCGCTTCGCCGCCTACGGCTGGCACGTGGTGCCGGGCGTCGACGGGCTCGACGCTGCGGCCGTCGAGAAGGCAGTGCGCGCGGCGCGTGCCGAGACCAAGCGCCCGTCGCTGATCTGCTGCAAGACCATCATCGGCTTTGGCGCCCCCGACAAGCAGGGCACCAAGGATGCGCACGGCGAGGCACTCGGAGTCGAGGAGGTCGCCGCGGCCCGCAGGGTGCTGGGGTGGCCTTACCCGCCGTTCGAGGTCCCCGAGGAGATCCGTGCGCAGTGGGATCACCGCAAGCAGGGCGCGCAGCGCGAGGCGGCCTGGCGGGAGCTGTTCGCCCGCTACGCCAAGGCGCACCCGGACCTGGCATTCGAGTTCGAGCGCCGCACCCGGGGCGATCTGCCGCAGAACTGGGGCGATACCGCGCGCCAGACGCTCGAAACGCTGCTGAAGCAGACCACGCCCCAGGCCACCCGGCAATCCTCGCAGGCCGCGCTCAACGTGATCGCGCCGGCGCTGCCTGAGCTCTTCGGCGGCTCCGCTGACCTGACCGGGTCCAACAACACGCTCTTCAAGGGCGCGCGCACCATCACGCCGGCGGATGAGGCCGGGGACTACATGCACTGGGGCGTGCGCGAGTTCGGCATGACCGCGATCATGAACGGCATCGCCCTGCACGGCGGCTTCATCCCCTACGGCGGCACCTTCCTGGTGTTCTCTGACTACGCGCGCAACGCCGTGCGCCTCGCCTGCCTCATGAAGCAGCGCGTCATCCTGGTGTACACCCATGATTCCATCGGGCTGGGCGAGGACGGTCCCACCCACCAGCCGATCGAGCAATTGAGCAGCCTGCGCGCCATGCCCAACATGAACCTGTGGCGGCCCTGCGATGCAGCCGAGAGCGCCATCGCCTGGACGCTGGCCATCGAGCGCCATGGTCCCTCGGCGCTGGTATTTACCCGCCAGGCGCTCCCGCAGCAGCCGCGCACGCCGGCACAACTTGAGGCCGTGCGCCGCGGTGGCTACGTGCTGATCGACGCCAAGGGGAGCCCCGAGTGCGTGGTGATCGCCACCGGCTCGGAGGTCGGCATCGCCGCCCAGGCGGTCAACGCCGCCAACGCCGGGGGGCGGCGGGTGCGCCTGGTGTCCATGCCTTCCACCGAGACCTTCGCCGCCCAGGATGCGGCCTACCGCGACAGCGTGCTGCCGCCTGCCGTGACGCGGCGTCTGGCGGTGGAGGCCGGGGCCACCCAGTGCTGGTGGCAATATGTCGGAACGGGCGGGCGCATCATCGGCATCGACACCTTCGGCGCCTCGGGCAAGGCCTCCGATGTGTTCCCCCATTTCGGCTTTACGGCCGATAATATCTCCCAACAGATCCGCGAACTCCTGGAGGACTAAAGCGCATGGCAATCAAGGTCGGTATCAACGGGTACGGGCGTATCGGACGCAACGTGCTGCGGGCCCTGTACGAGGCCCAGCGCACGGGGGAAATTCAGATCGTCGCCCTGAATGACCTGTGTGACTCGAAGGCCAATGCGCACCTGACGCGTTACGACACCGTGCACGGCAAGTTTCACGGCGAGGTGCACGTCGAGGGTGACTACATGGTGGTGAACGGCGATCGCATCCGCGTGTTCGCAGAGCGCGACCCGGCCAAGCTGCCCTGGGGCGAGGTTGGTGCGGAGTACGTACTCGAGTGCACTGGGCTCTTCACCAGCAAGGCCAAGGCCGGCGCGCACCTCAAGGGTGGCGCCAAGCGCGTGGTGATCTCGGCCCCCGGCGGGGAGGACGTGGATGCGACCATCGTGTACGGCGTCAACCACGGGGTGCTCAAGAGCAGCTTCAGCGTGATCTCCAATGCCTCCTGCACCACCAACTGCCTGGCCCCGGTCGCCAAGGTGCTGCACGACAAAGTCGGCATCGCCGCCGGCATCATGACCACCATCCATTCCTACACCAACGACCAGGTGCTCACGGACGTGTACCACTCCGACCTGCGCCGGGCGCGCTCGGCGACCATGTCGCAGATTCCGACCAAGACCGGCGCGGCGGCGGCGGTGGGGCTGGTGCTGCCGGAGCTGAAGGGAAAGCTGGATGGCTTCGCGGTGCGTGTGCCGACCATCAACGTGTCGCTGGTCGACCTCACCTTCACCGCCAAGCGTGCCACCTCCGTGGAGGAGGTGAATAAGGCACTGAAGGACGCCGCCGCGGCAGGCCCGCTGCACAAGATCCTGGCCTACAACGACGGCCCGCTGGTGTCGGTCGACTTCAACCACGATCCGCATTCATCGATCTTCGACGCCACCCTCACCAAGGTCATCGACGGCACCCTCGTCAAGGTGTGCTCCTGGTACGACAACGAATGGGGCTTCTCCAACCGCATGCTCGACACCACGCTCGCGTGGTCGAAGGCGTCATGAGAGTACTGCGGATGACGGATACGGACCTGCGCAACAAGCGGGTCCTGATCCGGGAGGACCTGAACGTACCGGTGCAGGATGGGGTGGTGACGAGTGATGCGCGCATCCGCGCCTCGCTCGCCACCATCCGCTATGCACTCGACCAGCACGCCAAGGTCTTCGTGCTGTCCCACCTCGGGCGCCCCAAGGAAGGCCTGTACGACCCGGCCCTGTCGCTCGCGCCGGTGGCGACGCGGCTCTCGGACCTCCTCGGCAAGCCCGTGCCGCTGCGCAAGGACTGGCTCGACGGCGTCGATTGTCCGGCCGGCAGTGCCGTGCTGTGCGAGAACGTGCGCTTCAACAAGGGCGAGAAGAAGGACGAAGAGGAACTGGCGCGCCGCATGGCGGCGCTATGCGACGTGTTCGTCATGGACGCCTTCGGCACCGCCCACCGCGCCGAGGCCAGCACCCACGGCGTCGCACGCTTCGCGCCGGTCGCCTGTGCCGGCCCGCTGCTGGTCGGGGAGCTGGAGGCTCTGGAGCGCGCGCTGCAGGAGCCGGCGCGGCCACTGGTGGCGATCGTCGGCGGCTCCAAGGTATCCACCAAGCTCATGGTGCTCGAATCGCTCCTCGAGCGGGTCGACAAGCTCATCGTTGGCGGCGGCATCGCCAACACCTTCCTCGCCGCCACCGGCATCGATGTCGGCAAGTCGCTGTGCGAGACCGACATGCTGGACGTGGCGCGGCGCCTGATGGACAAGGCGCGCGCGCGCGGCGCGGAGATCCCCCTGCCGACGGACGTGGTGGTCGCGAAGGAGTTCGCGTCGACCGCCCACGCGGACGTGCGCGACGTGCACTCGGTCGGCCCCGAGGAGATGATCCTCGACATCGGACCGGACACCGCCGATCACTGCGCCGTTCTGCTGCAAAGCGCCGGCACCATCGTGTGGAACGGCCCGCTGGGGGTGTTCGAGTTCGAGCAGTTCGGCGAGGGCACGCGAGCGATCGCGCAGGCAATTGCGCGCGGCAAGGCCTTCTCGCTCGCCGGTGGCGGCGACACGCTGGCCGCCATCGAGAAGTACGGAGTCGAGGACAGCATCTCCTACATCTCCACCGGCGGCGGCGCGTTCCTCGAGTTCGTCGAGGGCAAGACGCTGCCGGCGGTCGCCATGCTGGTCGAGCGCGCACGTGGCCGATAAGCCGGCGCCAGCCACGCTGCGGCGGGCGAAGATCGTCGCCACGGCCGGCCCTGCCACGGACGACCTCGAGGTGCTGGTGCAGATGGTGCGCGCTGGCGTCGACGTGGTGCGCCTGAACGCCTCGCACGGCACGCTCGATGACCGCCGCCGGCGCCTGGCGCTGGTGCGCGAGGCGGCGGCACGCACCGATCGCTGCGTCGGAGTGCTGCTGGACCTTGGCGGGCCGAAGATCCGCATCGAGGGCTTCGAGCAGGGACGCGTCATGCTCCTCGAGGGCGCCGCCTTCAGGCTCGACACCGCCATGGGCCCCAAGGCCGGGACCGTTGAGGGCGTTGGGGTTGCCTACCCGGACCTGCCGCGGGATGTCGAGGTCGGGGACACCCTGCTGCTGAATGACGGGCAGATCGTGCTGGACGTCCTCAAGGTCGGCGAGACGACCATCGACACGCGCGTGCGCATCGGCGGGGAGCTGTCCGACCGCAAGGGCCTGAACCGCCAGGGCGGGGGTATCTCGGCGCCGGCGCTCTCGGAGCGCGACCGCGAGGACATCCGTTTCGCTGCTGCACAGGGAGTCGACTACGTCGCCGTGTCCTTCGTGCGCGAAGCCGCCGACATGGTGGAAGCGCGCGCACTGCTGCGCGCTGCCGGCGGCAACGCGCATCTCGTGGCCAAGATCGAGCGCCACGAGGCCGTGGCGAATCTGACGGGCATCATCGAGGCCTCGGATGTCGTGATGGTGGCCCGCGGCGATCTCGGAGTGGAGATGGGTTACGCGGAGCTTACCGGCCTGCAGAAGACCATCATCCACGAGAGCCGCATCCGCAACCGCGTCGTCATCACGGCCACGCAGATGATGGAGTCGATGATCCAGAACCCGGTGCCGACGCGCGCCGAGGTCAGCGATGTCGCCAACGCCGTCATGGACGGCACCGATGCCGTGATGCTGTCGGCCGAGACCGCGGCCGGTCGTTACCCGGTCAAGGCAGTCGAGGCCATGGCACAGGTGATCGTGGGCGCCGAGAAGTACCAGCTGACCCACCCAGCCGGGCGGCAACGCGCGCCGGAGGGCGAGTTCCGGGGCACCGAGGAAGCCATTGCGATGGCCGTCACCTACACCGCCAATCACATGAAGGTGCGCGCCGTCGTCGCGCTCACCGAGAGCGGCGCCACGCCGCTGTGGATGTCGCGTATCCGTTCTGACATCCCGGTGTACGCCTTCACTCCGCACGAGGCGACGCGGCGGCGCGTCACCCTCTACCGCGGCGTCTATCCTGTGATCTTCGACGTGCGCGCTGCCGGGGAGTCCACCGAGAAGCTCTATCGCGCACTCTTCACGCGCCTGCTCGAACTGCGCCTGGTGAAGAAGCGCGATCTTGTGATCCTGACCAAGGGTGAGCACCTGGGCGTGGAGGGTGGGACCAACTCGATGCAGATCCTGAAAGTGACGCTCGACTGAGCGCAGGTCCACGCAAGCCCGCATGCGCGCGCTGAAGTACACGGGCGCACTGCTTGCGCTCCTTATCGTGGGTGCAATCCTGGGCGGCTACCTGTGCCTGCGCGGCTCCTTGCCGCGGCTCGATGGCGAACTTCGCAGCGCGGGGCTTACGTCCGCGGTGCAGGTCACGCGCGATGCGCGCGGCGTACCGACGCTGACCGCCGCGAACCGCGCCGACCTCGCCTGGGCCACCGGCTTCGTGCACGCTCAGGACCGCTTCTTCGAGATGGACCTGTCGCGCCGCCTGGCCGCCGGCGAACTCTCGGAACTGTTTGGCAAGGTTGCCGTGGAGCAGGACCGGCGCGCCCGCCTGTTCCGCTTCCGCGCCATCGCACGCGAGGTCTTGGCGCAGGCGAACCCCGAGCAGCGCGCCCTGTTCAGCGCCTACACGCAGGGCGTGAACGCCGGGCTTGCGGCACTCAACTCCCGTCCCTGGGAGTACTGGGTGCTGGCGCAACAACCGGCCGCGTGGCGCGACGAGGACGGCCTGCTTGTGGTGTATGCCATGTGGTGGGACCTGCAGGCGGGAGGCTTCAAGCGTGGCATCCAGCGCCTCTCCCTGAACGCACGCCTGGGCGGCCCGGAGTGCGAAGGCGGCTGGAAGTGCGCGCTGTCCTTCCTCTACCCGCGCGGCACGGGATGGGATGCGCCCGACGTGTCCACGCCCGAGGTGCCCGCCGAGCCGCCGCCGATCCCCGGGCCCGGAGCGCTCAACCTGCGCGCCGCACCGGCCTTCGCCATGCGCGAGGACCTGCCCGCAGCGTCGCCGCTGCCGGGAAGCAACAACTGGGCGGTAGCCGGGCGGCTAACCGCGAATGGTGCGGCGCTCATCGCCAATGACATGCATCTGAACCAGCGCGTGCCGACGATCTGGTACCACGCGCGCCTGCGGGTCGCAGCGCAGGGTGCCGATGCGCTCGACCTCAACGGCGTGACGCTGCCGGGCGCGCCGGTACTGGTGGCTGGCTCGAACGGTCACATCGCCTGGGGCTTCACCAACAGCGCCGGGGACTGGCTCGACGTTGAGCGCCTCGAGTGCACGACCGTCGGTGAGCGCGAACTGACGGGCCCCGCCGGAACCGTGCCGCTCACTCGGACCGAGGAAGTGATCCAGGTACACGGTGAGGCGCCCATCACGGAGACGGTGCGTTCCGGACCCGCAGGGATACTGCTGCGCGTCGACCCCGACACCCACAGCTGCTGGTTCGGGGCGTGGCTCGCACAGATCCCGGAGGCCACCAACCTCAACCTGGTGCGCTTCGAGCGCTTCACCTCCGTGGATGAAGCCCTGGCGGCGGCCCCGCAGCTCGGTATCCCGCACGAGAATCTCGTGGTGGGCGACCGCGCGGGACACATCGGCTGGGCGATCGCCGGACGCATCCCGGCGCAGGCAGGCGCCGGACGCGCGCGCGCCGTGCCGCAGTGGACCACGGCCGCGAACCACCCGCATATCGAGGACCCCCCGATCGGGCGCCTGTGGACCGCCAATGCCCGCGTGGCCTCGGACGCAGCGCAGCAGCAGCTGATCGGGGGCCACACCGCAGCGCTGGGCGCTGAGTACGACCTCGGGGCGCGCGCCAGCCAGGTGCGCGATGACCTGCTGGCGCTGCGCCTCCCGGCGACGCCGGCCGACATGCTGCGGATCCAGCTCGATGACCGGGCCCTGTTCCTGGCACGCTGGCAGGGGCTGCTGCTCACGGTGCTGGACGAGGCGAGCCTCAGGGGACAGCCTCGCCGGGCGCAGCTGCGCGGCCTCGTGGCCTCCTGGGACGGGCGTGCCGGCGTGGACTCCGTGGGCTACCGCCTGGTGCGGGCGTTCCACGAGCGGGTCACACAGAGCGTCTGGGACTCGATCCTGGGGGCGCTCGCCGTGCCGGCCGAGGATGACGCAGGCCCTCCGGAGCAGTTCGAGGGGCCGCTGTGGCAGCTCCTGACGGAGCGCCCTCTGCACCTCCTGGCGCGGCCGTACGCGGACTGGGACGAGTTCCTGCGCGCGCAGGTGGACCAGACACTCGCGGACCTCGGCAAGCGGTGTCCGCAGCTGTCCGAGTGCACCTGGGGCAAGCGCAATCTCGTCAAGATCCGCCATCCGCTGTCCGCCGCGCTGCCCGGCGGGGCCGCGTTCCTCGACATGCCGAGCGTCGAACTGCCCGGGGACCACAACATGCCGCGCGTCCAGGACGGCCCGTTCGGCGCCTCCGAGCGCTTCGCGGTCTCTCCCGGCCACGAGGACGAGGCCTACCTTGAGCTGCCCGGCGGCCAGAGCGGCCACCCGCTCTCGCCCTATTACCGTGCAGGCTTCAGGGGCTGGGTGCAGGGGCAGCCGCTGCCGTTCCTCCCGGGCGCGACCGAGCACACCCTGACGCTCTCACCGCGCTGAAGCGGGTGACCCGTTTCAGGTGTAACCCGTGAGCGCGCGGCGGCCGTTTCCGGGCTACGGGGCCTCCCGGTTAGACTGACCCGCATGAAACAGCGCTTCACCGGCACCGATCGCTACATCGCCACCGACGAGCTGATGATGGCAGTGAATGCCGCGATCATCCTGTCGCGGCCGCTGCTCATCAAGGGCGAGCCCGGTACCGGCAAGACGCAGCTTGCCCAGGAGATAGCGCGCGCGCTGCAGCGGCCGCTGTACGAGTGGCACATCAAGTCCACGAGCAAGGCACAGCAGGGCCTGTACGAATACGACGCGGTCTCGCGCCTGCGCGACTCGCAGCTCGGGGATGCGCGCGTGCAGGACATCGGCAACTACATCCTGAAGGGCCGGCTGTGGGAGGCGTTCGAGGCGCCCGAGCAGCCGGTACTCCTGATCGATGAGATCGACAAGGCGGACATCGAGTTCCCCAACGACCTGCTGCGCGAACTCGACCGCATGGAGTTCTACGTCTACGAGACGCGCGAGTTGGTGAAGGCGCGCCACCGGCCGATCATCATCATCACCAGCAACAACGAGAAGGAGCTGCCGGATGCGTTCCTGCGCCGCTGCTTCTTCCACTACATCCGCTTCCCCGACGAGGCCACCATGCGCGCTATCGTGGCCGTGCACTTCCCGGACCTGAAGAAGGACCTGCTGGCCGAGGCCCTCAATGCCTTCTTCGAGGTACGCGCCACGCCGGGCCTGAAGAAGAAGCCCTCGACCTCCGAGCTCCTCGACTGGATCAAGCTGCTGGTGGCCGAGGACATCGATCCGGAGGCGCTGCGCAGCAGCGATGCCAAGAAGACCATCCCGATCCTGCACGGCGCGCTCTTGAAGAACGAGCAGGACGTGCACCTGTTCGAGCAGCTGGTCTTCATGCACCGCCGCGCGCGCTGAAGTTCAGGCGGGGTACGAGCGGTGCTGGTGCAATTCTTCTTCGAGCTGCGCCGCGCCGGGGTTCCCGTCGCCATCAACGAGTTCCTGATGCTGCTCGAGGCGCTGCGCGCGCGCGTGGCGCAGCTGTCGGCACAGGAGTTCTACTACCTCGCGCGCGCCTGCCTGGTGAAGGATGAGCGCCACTACGACCGCTTCGACCGGGTATTTGCCGAGGTGTTCGCCGGGGCCGAGAAGCTGTTCGCACAGCTCATGGCGCAGGTCCCGGCGGAGTGGCTGCAGTCCCTCGCCGCACGCGTATTCTCGGAGGAGGAGAAGCGGCGCATCGAGGCCTTGGGGGGCTGGGACAAGCTGCTCGAGACCCTGCGCCAGCGCCTGCGCGAGCAGGCCGAGCGCCACGAGGGCGGCAACAAGTGGATCGGCACCGGCGGCACCTCGCCCTTCGGCGCGCACGGCTACCACCCCGAGGGCGTGCGCATCGGGCAGGGCAACGGCGGCAACCGCCGCGCGGTGAAGGTGTGGGAGCAGCGCGAGTTCCGCAACCTCGACGATGCGGTCGAGCTCGGCACGCGCAACCTCAAGCTCGCGCTGCGCAAGTTGCGCAAGTTCGCGCGCGAGGGCGCCGCCGAGCAGCTGGACCTCGAGGGCACCATCGATGCCACGGCCCGCAACGCGGGACTCCTCGATCTTAAGCTCGTGCCCGAGCGTCACAACGCGGTCAAGGTGCTGCTGTTCCTCGACGTCGGCGGCTCCATGGACGACCACGTGCGGGTGTGCGAGCAGCTGTTCTCGGCGGCGCGCGGGGAGTTTAAGCACCTCGAGCATTTCTACTTTCACAATTTTCTCTACGAGAACCTGTGGAAGGACAACAGCCGGCGCTTTGCCGCCGTCACGCCCACCGAGCGCGTCCTGCGCACCTATGGTCACGACTATCGCGTGATCCTGGTTGGGGATGCGACCATGAGCCCGTACGAGATCACCCAGCCCGGCGGCAGCATCGAGCACTGGAACAAGGAGGCGGGTGCGCTGTGGATGGAGCGCCTGTGCGCCACCTTCCCGCGGCTCGTGTGGCTCAACCCCGAGCCGGCGGCGCGCTGGGACTACACCCCTTCCGTACGCATCACGCGGGAGCTGGTGCGCGAGCGCATGTTTCCCCTGACCATCGCGGGGCTGGACCTCGCGATTCGTGAACTCAAGCGCCCCCTTGGGGGCCCCCCGCGACCCTACGCGGCGCCGCCCGCGACGTCCGTCACACAGCGCTCCCCGCCGCCGGTTTCATAATCACCGGCGGGATGTACGCACCAATGGATGGCCTCAGCGACACCGCCCTGCGACCCGGCCCGCGGCAGACCGTGGGGCTGGTCCTGACCGGCGGCGGTGCGCGCTCGGCCTACCAGGTGGGGGTGCTCTTGGCGCTGTCGGAGTTCCTGCCGCGCTCCCGCAACCCCTTCCAGGTGATCGTCGGCACTTCCGCCGGCGCGGTGGCCGCGAGCGTGCTGGCCGCCGAGGCACACCAGTGGCGGCGCGCGGTGGCGGGTCTTGAGCACGTGTGGGCGAACTTCCGCTCGAGCCAGGTGTTCCACGTGGACACCCGGCACATGCTGCGCGCCGGGGCGCACTGGGTGCTGTCCTTGATCTCCGGGGGGCTGGTACTGGCGCCGCCGCGCTCGATGCTCGACAACAGCCCGCTGCGGGAGCTTCTCGGCGTGCACGTGGACTGTGCCGGCATCCGCCGCAGCATTGCCCGCGGCCACCTGCGCGCGTTCGCGCTGTGCGCCACGAGTTACAGCACCGGGCACTCGGTCGCCTTCTACGACGGCATCGACTCAATCCGCGACTGGTCGCGCGTGCAGCGCCTCGGCCAGCGCACCGACATGTCGCTCGACCACCTGATGGCCAGCGCCGCAATCCCGCTCCTGTTCCCGCCGATCAAGATCGGGGATGACTACTTCGGCGACGGCGCCATGCGGCAGCTGCATCCCCTGAGCCCCGCCATCCACCTCGGCGCCGACCGGCTGCTGATCATCGGCGTGCGCGCGCGCCGCGCCGCTGGCGTCACGGTCAGCCGCTACAACGTGCCGATGCCGACTCCGGGGGAGATCTTCGGCTACATGCTCGATACACTGTTCACGGACCAGATTTACGGCGACCTGGAGCAGCTCGAGCGCATCAACGAGCTGGTGCATAGCGCCCCCGAGGCGGCACACGGTGAGAGAAACATCGAGACCCTCATGCTGGCTCCGAGCGTGGATCCGCGCGAGATCGCCGCGCGCCACGCCGCCGCCATGCCCTCGGGCCTGCGCTCGCTGCTGCGCGTGATCGCGGGCCGCGACGCTTCGAGCTTTCAGCTGGCGAGCTACCTCATGTTCGAGGCCGCCTATACGCGCGCGCTGATTGAGCTCGGTTATCGCGACGCCATGCAGGCCCGCACCGCGCTCATCGCCTTCATGAGCGGCGAGCGGCTGCCGCAGGTGATGACCTCGCCCGGAGTGGCGCAGGTGACCTGAGGGAGCGGCGCGGCCCTATCCAGCATTGTGGTTTTCGGGGCGTGCCTCCGGCCGGCGCAATCTGCGTGGCGGGGCGAGAAAGTTAAGGGGTTCGCGGCCCACGCTCTCGCCCGATTACTTCGAGCGCCGCCACTCCACTGTCACGCAGTAGAGCTGGCTCTGCGCCTCACAAACAAGCTCCGGGCCCCCGGCGCCCGCGGAGTGTTCGGGTTGACGGTAAAAGCTCCACTGCGGATTCATGGCAAAAGGGCAGTCCTCATGGGTCGGGAAGCTGCCCTGGCTCTGGTCGGTGCAGTATTGCGCTGGCCCGAGAGCGTCGATCAGCTTCAGCCGGCCGATCCCGTTCAGCGGGGACACGTCAATCGTCACGCATGGCGAGATGAACGTGACGCCGCGATCACCTCGCAGCGGGACCTCCGCCAGGCACTGGCGCAGCGTCTCCAGCAACTTCGCGTGGGCCTCGTCCTTGCGATAGTTGCCATGCGTACTGCAGGCGGTCATCGCGATGCATGCCACGAGTGCTGCCGCCACGAAACGGAACCGGGAGTGAAGGTAATTCATACCCTTATGATGCCATCGACCGCGCTTTGCGCCCAACTGCGCGGCGCGCGGGGTGCGCGGTAGCTAGGCGGGCTCGCCGGTGAGCTTGAGCGGCTGGGGATCGAAGAGCTTCGCGCCGGGAAGGCCGCCGTGCCGCGCCGTGACCTCGTCGAACTCGGCGGCGAAGATCTCCGCGAGGCGATCGACGATGTATACCGAGCGGTGCTGGCCGCCAGTGCAGCCCACCGCCACCGTCAGGTAGCCGCGGTTGCTTGCCTGGTACTCCGGGACGCGATTGCGCACGAAGTGCGCGATGTCGCTCACCAGGTTCTTCACGTGAGTATGTGTCTCGAGGAAGCGCACCACTTCCGGGTCGCGACCATTGAGGTTGCGCAGGCCCGGCTCCCAGTACGGGTTGGGGAGTGCGCGCGCGTCGAAGACGAAGTCGGCGTCGCCGGGGATGCCGCGCTTGAAGCCGAAGGACTCGAAGGCGATCGAGAGCCTGCCCGCGGCGCGCTGCTCGACCCGGCGGTGGATGATGTCGCGCAGGGCATGCACGGACAGGCGCGACGTGTCGATGAGCAGGTCGGCGATGGCGGCGATCGGCTCGAGCAGCTCGCGCTCGATCGCCATGGCCTCGCGCAGGCCGACGTCGCTCCTGGCCATCGGGTGCTTGCGGCGCGTCTCGGCGAAGCGGCGCAGGAGCTCATCGTCCGCGGCTGTCAGGAACAGCACCTCGCACTGCAGGCCGCTGCGCTTGAGCTCATCGATCAGGCGCGGGACGCTCGCCACTTCCGCGGCGGTGTTGCGCGCATCGAGCCCGATCGCGGTGCGCTCGTAGCGTGGCTCGGGGCTGCGCACGGTGTAGGAGACGAAAGGCTTGAGGAGTGCCGCGGGAATGTTGTCGATGCAATAGAAGCCGAAATCCTCGAGCATGTGAAGAGCCACGCTCTTGCCGGAACCGGACAGCCCGCTGAGGACGATGATGCGCACGGCTAGATGGTATCCACAGGGGCTGCCGTTGCAAGTTCCGGGTGCCTGGGCCTAGGTCTTGAGCAGCCGGGGCTGGGTGCTGCGGTAGGCAGCACGCTTTTCCTTGTGCTTCTTCAGGCAGCGGTCCAGCTTGTCGGCCAATAGGTCGATGGCCGCGTACATGTCCTCCTCGGTGGCATCCGCGTGGATGGCACTGCCACTGACGTGCAGCGTGGCTTCGGCCTTCTGGCGCAGCTTCTCAACGGTCAGGACGCAGTGCATGTCGATGACTTGATCAAAATGTCTGCCAATCCGCTCGAACTTCTTCTCCACGTAGCCCCGCAGCGAGGGGGTGACTTCGACATGGTGGCCGGTGACGTTGAGCTGCATGACCGTCTCCTGTTCGTTGTGTGGCTTCCAGATCCGAATCCTGACGATTTAATCCCGCGCGCCTACATGGGTTTGAGCCCCGCGCGGCGGCGTTCATTCGAGGCAGCGATGCCCATGGCTTCGCGGTACTTGGCAACCGTGCGCCGCGCCACCGGGATGCCCTCGCTCGAGAGCAGTTCCGCGATGCGGCCGTCGCTTAAGGGACTTTCCGGGTCTTCATCCTTCACCAGCTTGCGGATCTTCGCGCGGATGGCGGTCGAGGAGGTGCCCGAGCCATCCGCACCCTCAACCTGGCTTGAGAAGAAATAGCGCAGCTCGAAGACTCCGCGCGGCGTGTGCATGTACTTGCCCGAGGTCACGCGCGAGATGGTCGACTCATGCATGGCCACGGCCTCGGCGATGTCCTTCAGGATCATCGGCCGCATGTGCTCCTCGCCCTGCTCGAGGAAGGCCGTCTGGCGCTCGACGATCGAGCGCGCCACCTTCATCAGGGTTTCGTGGCGGATCTCCAGGCTCTTGAGGAGCCAGCGTGCCTCCTGCAGCTGCGCGCGCATGGAGGCGTGGCTGGAGTTGCGGCCGATGAGGCTTGCGTAGCCCTGGTTGAGGCGTACCCGCGGCAGCGTCGCCTGGTTGAGCTCCACGCCCCAGCCGTGGTCGGTGCGGCGCACGAACACGTCCGGCACCACGTACTCGGCGCTGCCGGCGCTGACCGTGCTGCCGGGGCGCGGATGGCAGGAGCGCACCAGCGCGAGGGCGCTCGCAAGCTCTTCCTCGGTGGTGCGCAGCTCGCGGCGCAGCAAGGACAGCTCGCGTCCCGCCACGAGTTCCAAGTGATGGCGCGCGATCTCGATGGCGGTGGCGTAGCCCGGGGTGGCGGGATCGAGCTGGCACAGCTGCAGTTCGATGCACTCGCTGACCGAGCGCGCGCCGACCCCGGGGGGGTCGAGCGCCTGCACGCCGGCGAGCACCAGGGCGACCTCCTCGGCGGACGCCTCGACTTCCGGACGCAGCGTCTGGGCGATCTCCTCGAGCGACTCGGTGAGGTAGCCGTCATCGCTGATGGCGTCCACGATGGCGCGCGCGATGGCGAGCTCGCGCTGCGCGAGGCTCGCGAGCTCCAGCTGCCACAGCAGGTGATCCTGCAGCGACTGACCGCTGTCGTCGGCATAGTCCTGCTGGCGCTCATCGTCGTCGGCGTTCCAGGCGCTCTCGGCAGGCCCTGAACCCTGGGAATCCCACGGGCCGTCGAGCACCTCGACGGTGCTCTCGGGTTCCTTGGGCTTGGGCTGCTCGGCGGCGGTGACCAGGGCTTCGAAGGTACCAGTGGCCTCGGTCTCCTCCATCGGCTCGAGCATTACATTGGTTTCGAGCAGCTCGCGGATGTGCGCCTGCAGCTCGAGGGCGGGCAGTTGCAGAAGCCGGATCGCTTGCTGCAGCTGCGGGGTCATCGTCAGTTGTTGACCCAGCTTCAGCTGCAGAGAGGGTTTCAGCATGGTGACTTGCGAAAGGCTGATCCCAGCCCTTCCAATTTCATTCCGTAATTACTTGAAAAACAATGTATTTGGCTTTAGTGCCCCGAACCATTCAGAGCTTGAATGACTCGCCCAAGTACACCTCACGGACTTGGGGGTTGGCAAGGACTTCTTCCGCAGTCCCGGCCGCGATCACGGTGCCCTGATTGACGATGTAAGCGCGGCTGCAGACCCCGAGCGTCTCGCGGACATTATGGTCAGTGATCAGCACGCCGATACCGCGCTGCGTCAGCTCGCGGATGATGCGCTGGATGTCCAGCACCGAGAGCGGATCGACGCCGGCGAAGGGCTCATCGAGGAGCATGAACCTGGGCTCGGCGGCCAGTGCTCGCGCGATTTCCACGCGACGGCGCTCACCGCCGGAGAGTGCAAGGCCGAGGCTCTTGCGCACGTGCCCGATGCGCAGCTCCTCGAGCAGCCGCTCCAGGCGCTGCTCGCGCGCCGCTCGGTCCAGGTCGGGGCGCATTTCGAGGATCGCCATGACGTTGTCCTCGACCGAGAGCTTGCGGAAGATCGAGGCTTCCTGCGGCAGGTACCCGAGGCCGAGCTGCGCGCGCCGGTGCATCGGCAGGAGTGTCACGTCCTCATCGCCGAGGTGGATGCGGCCCGCATCGCAGGGCACGAGGCCGACGATCATGTAGAACGCCGTCGTCTTGCCCGCCCCGTTCGGACCCAGCAGCCCGACCACCTCGCCATTGGCGAGCTCGAGCGACAGGTCCCGCACGACCTGGCGTGACTTGTAGCTCTTGGCCAGGCCGGCGGCTTTGAGGAGCGTCATGACTTCGGTGGTGGGGCGGAGCCGGGCGCGGGGAGCGCGTGCTTGAGGTCGCCGGGCTTGCTGTTCGGGTCGATCGTGATGTGGATGCGTCCCGAGTCCCCCGGCTCCCCCACGCCCTTGATGGTCTGCGCGCGGATGTTGTAGACCAGCAGCGGGCCCTTCAGCTCGCCCTGGCCGTCGGAGAGCCAGGCGTCCTTGGAAAGGCGCACGGTCTGCTCGGTCACGTCATAGACGATCTCATCGGCGTGCCCGCGCGCGAGCACCCCATCGCGCTCCTGCTGGAACTCGGCGGGCTTGCCGGTGACCGTGGCACGGGTGATGTGGTTGTCCTTGAATTCCACCACCGCCGCGTCCGAGCGGATGCTGCCGCGCTGGTCGGCGTCTATCCTGACGTTGCCGTCGAAGGTCCAGCGGCTGTTGGCGAAGTTCAGTCCCGTGGCGCGGGCGTGGTCGGCCGCCACGCGCATCGCGCACTGCGAGATCACTACGTCCTTGAACACCACGGTGTTGGTCTTGTAGTCGACCTCCGAGGAGGCCGCGTCCAGGTTGATGGGCTGTTCGCAGATGCCGGGTCCGAGGCCGGCCGGCGTCTGGGCCAGCGCCAGCGCGAGCGGCGCCAGGGCGCAGGCGAGGGCGGCGAGCGGTGTGCGCCGGCTACGGGTGATAAGTGCCATGGACCGAGGATTCTAACTGCAGATGACGCTCCTTCAAGTTCAGCACCAGGCCCGTGGCATCCAGCTTGCGGCCCGTCATGAGCAGGGTGACCGGGTCGCGGCTGTCGACGATCTGCGTGTTGGTATCGAAGGAGGCGTGCTCGGTCGTGATCTCGGCCGGGTTCTCGGTGCCCGGGATGATGCCCGACACGTGCACCGCGCCCTCGAGCTTGACGATGCCGGTGTCCTGCTCGAGCTGCCCGTGGTTGCCGCGTGCGGTCCACTGATCGCCCGAGGAATCCCTGAACCCCATCGTGACCTGCTGCATGTCGATGAGCCCCGTCTGCGGCTGCTGCTGCACCTCGTCGGCATCGAGCGTGTAGGTCGGCGCGCCGTCGGGCCCGGTCTGGATCAGGTGTGCCTTCTTGGCCGAGTAGCCCGGGTCCGGCGGCGCATCCTCGACCGCCACCGGGGCTGCTCCCTGGCGCTCGCCGCCGGAGAGCACCACGACGCCGACCAGCAGCGCGACGAAGGCGAGGATGGCGACGAGGCGGTAGGTCACGCGTACCTCCCCCGCAGCAGCAGCTCGCACACCTCGCGCACCGCGCCCCGGCCGCCGCGGGCGCGCGTGGTGCGGTCGGCGCGGGCACGCACGGCGGCGACCGCGTCCGCCACCGCGAAGGAGAGTCCGGCACGCTCCATGAGCGGCAGGTCAGGCAGGTCGTCGCCGATACAGGCACACTCGGCGGCCGTGATCTTGAGGCGCTTCAGCAGCCGCTCGAGCACCGGGAGCTTCTCGCTCACGCCCTGGAACACGTGCCGCACGCCCAGCTCGCGGCAGCGCGTGCGCACCATCGGCGAGCGCCGCCCGGAGATCACCGCGACCGCGACGCCGGCGCGCTGCAGTCGCACGATGCCGTGGCCGTCGTGGACGTGGAACACCTTGAGGGCTTCCCCGCGCGGACCGTAGTAGAGCCGCCCGTCGGTGAGTACGCCGTCGACGTCGAGCACCAGGAGCCTGATGGCGCGGGGCATGCGTGGCTTAGGCGTGGGCGCCGTCTTCAGACGACGCCGGCCCGCATGAGGTCGTGCACGTTGAGCGCACCGACCAGGCGCCCCTCATCGACCACGGGCAGTGCCGTGATGCGATGCACCTCCATGAGGCGCACGGCCTCGGCGGCCAGCTCCTTCGGCCCGATGCTGCGCCCGTGGGTGGTCATGACGCTGCGCATGTCGGTCGTATGCACGTCGATCTGGCGGTCGAGCGCGCGGCGCAGGTCACCGTCCGTGAACACTCCGAGGATGCGGTCGCCCACATCGACCACCACCGTCATGCCTAAGCCCTTGCGCGACATCTCGAGCAGGCCTGCGCTCAAGGGGGCCTCCGGGGCACTGCGCGGCACGGCGGTCCCGGTACGCATCAGGTCCTCGACGTGCAGCAGGAGCTTGCGCCCGAGCGCCCCGCCCGGGTGCGAGCGCGCAAAGTCCTGTTCGGTGAAGCCGCGCGCCTCGAGCACCGCGACCGCCAGAGCATCGCCCATCGCAAGCGTGGCAGTGGTGCTCGCGGTCGGGGCGAGGTTCAGCGGGCACGCTTCCTCGTCCACGGCGACGTCGAGCAGCACCGTGGCGGCGCGCCCGAGCGTGGAATCGGGGCGGCCACTGAGCACCATGAGCGGCACACCGAGGCGCTTGAGGTGCGGCAGCAGCAGCACCAGCTCCGGGGTCTCCCCGGAGTTGGACAGGGCGAGTACCGCGTCGCTGCGCGTGATCATGCCGAGGTCACCATGTCCGGCCTCGGCGGGGTGCAGGAAGAAGGCGGGCGTGCCGGTGCTGGCGAGCGTGGCGGCGATCTTGCCGGCAATGTGCCCCGACTTGCCCATCCCGGTCACGACCACCCGGCCCTGACAGTTCAGGCAGATGCGGCAGGCACGGACGAAGGCGTCGCCGACTCGCGGCGCGAGTGCGCGGAGGGCGTGCGCCTCGATGTCAAGCGCACGCCGCGCCGAGGCCAGGAGCTGCTCGTCCGAGGACGCACCGGCGGCAGCGGTGGCGGTCTGCGAATCCATCGGCTCATTATAGGCGCCCCCGCAAGCGGCCCATGTAATATCGCGCCTATGAACCCCGAAGAAGTCGCGCGGCTGATCCGCGCCGGGCTCCCCGGAGCCGAGGTGCAGGTCGCCTCCGAGGACAATACCCACTTTGCCGCCCGCGTGGTCGCACGCGAGTTCGCCGGCAAGCGCAGTCTTGCGCGCCACCAGATCATCTACCGCACGCTCGGTGAGCTCATGGGCCGCGAGATCCACGCGCTCTCGATCGAGGCCCTGACGCCGGAAGAGTCCGGGCAGGTCTAGGGCGGCATGGACAAGCTGCAGATCCAAGGCGGGGTGCCGCTCGAGGGTGAGGTGCGCATCTCCGGCGCCAAGAACGCGACCCTGCCGATTCTGGCCGGCGCACTGCTCGCCGATGACCCGGTGGTGGTCGCCAACGTGCCGCACCTGAAGGACGTCACGACGACGGTCGAGCTGCTGGGGCGCATGGGCGCGACGGTGACCATCGATGAGCGTATGCGCATCGAGGTCGACGGCAGCACGGTTAAGGAGTGCTTCGCGCCCTACGACCTGGTGAAGACCATGCGCGCCTCGATCCTGGTGCTCGGGCCGCTGGTGGCGCGCTACGGGCGCGCCGACGTTTCACTCCCGGGCGGCTGCGCCATCGGCGCGCGCCCGGTGAACATCCACGTGGCGGGCCTGCAGGCCATGGGTGCCGACATCACCATCGAGGGCGGCTACATCCGCGCGCGCGCGTCGCGTCTGAAGGGCGCGCGCCTGGTGCTCGACACGGTCACGGTGACCGGCACCGAGAACCTGATGATGGCCGCGACGCTGGCGGATGGGGAGACGGTGATCGAGAATGCCGCGCGCGAGCCGGAGGTGGTGGATCTGGCCAACTTCCTCATCGCCATGGGTGCGAAGATCCACGGCGCGGGCACCGACAAGATCACGATCCAGGGGGTGAAGCGCCTGCGCGGCACCACCTACGAGGTGCTGCCTGATCGTATCGAGAGTGGTACTTACCTGGTCGCGGGCGCCATCACCGGCGGCCACGTGCGCATCAAGAGCACCCGCCCGGATCACCTGGATGCGGTGATCGCCAAGCTCGAGGAGGCCGGCGCCAGGGTCGGGGTCGGGGACAGCTGGATCGAGGTAGACATGCGCGGCCGGGCGCTGAAGGCCGTCGACGTGCGTACCGCGCCGTACCCGGCGTTCCCGACCGACATGCAGGCGCAGTTCGCGGCCCTCAACACCGTGGCGATCAGGCGTCGGCACCATCACCGAGACCATCTTCGAGAATCGCTTCATGCACATGCTGGAGATGCGGCGCCTCGGTGCCGAGATCCGCCTCGAGGGCAACACCGCGATCATCCACGGCGTGGAGAAGCTCACCGCGGCACCGGTGATGGCGACCGACCTGCGCGCCTGCGCGAGCCTGGTGCTCGCCGGGCTGATCGCGGAAGGCCGCACGGACGTCGAGCGTATCTACCACATCGACCGGGGCTACGAGGCGATCGAGGAGAAGCTCGCGCAGCTCGGTGCGCAGATCCGGCGCGTACCCAACTAGGGCTCGCGCGCTGCCACGAGCACCAACCCCTAAGTTTAAGGAGTCGAGCAATGCAGATCGGGATGATCGGACTCGGGCGCATGGGGGCCAACATGGTGCGGCGTCTGGTGCAGGGCGGTCACGAGTGCGTGGCCTATGACCCCAAGCCCGAGGCCGTGAAAGCCGTCACCGGCTACGGCGGTCGCGGGGTCGCGTCCCCGGCGGAGCTGGTGCGGGCGCTCAAGCCGCCGCGTGCGGTATGGATCATGGTGCCCGCGGCGCTCGTCGACAAAGTGATCGAAGAGCTGCGCCCGGCGCTTCAGGCGGGCGACGTGCTGATCGATGGCGGCAACTCCAACTACCACGATGACATCCGGCGTGCCGATGCGCTCAGGGGTGCCGGCATCCACTACCTGGACGTGGGAACGAGCGGCGGCGTCTTGGGCTTCGAGCAGGGCTACTGCCTCATGATCGGCGGGGACGAGACCGCGGCGGCGATGCTCGAGCCGGCGTTCGCGACCCTCGCCCCCGGCGGGCGGCTGCCAGCGGCTCCCGCGGCAGGGCGCGCCGCCAGCAGCGCGGCGGCTGCGCTTGGCTACCTGCACTGCGGCCCTTCCGGCGCCGGACACTTCGTGAAGATGGTCCACAACGGCATCGAGTACGGGCTGATGGCCGCCTACGCGGAAGGCCTCAACGTGCTGCACCACGCCAATGCCGGCAAGAAGACCGCCACGGTCGATGCGGAGACGGCGCCGCTCTCCGAGCCGCGCTACTTCCAGTACGACCTCAACGTCGCGGCAATCACCGAGGTGTGGCGGCACGGCAGCATCATCTCCTCGCGCCTGCTCGACCTCACCGCCGAGGCACTGGCGAAGGACGGTCAGCTGGCAGGGTTTGCCGGCAAGGTGGCCGATTCCGGCGAGGGCCGCTGGACTGTGCAGGCGGCGATCGAGGTGGGTGTGCCGGCGTATGTCTTGAGCGCGGCACTGTATTCGCGCTTCGAGTCGCGCGGCCAGGCCGAGTTCGCCAACAAGGTGCTCTCGGCCATGCGCCTGGGCTTTGGCGGCCACGTCGAAAAGTCATCCTAGATACACCCACGGACAGGGAGCTAGCTGAATGGAACGCCGCGACTGCGATGCCCTGGTGCTGTTCGGGGCCACCGGGGACCTGTGCTACCGCAAGATCATCCCGGCGCTCTACCACCTCGTGAGGCGCAAGCTCCTGAATGTTCCGGTGATCGGCGTCGCGCGCCAGGGCTGGAAGGTTGAGCAGCTGGCGCAGCGCATGCGCGACAGCCTGAAGGAATTCGTGCCGTCGGCCGACGAGGCGGTGATCGGGCGGCTGATTGCGCTCTTGCGCTACGTGGATGGCGACTACAACAATCGCGCCACCTTCGAGGCGCTGCGCCAGGCTCTGGGCAGCGCGCAGCGGCCACTTAACTACCTTGCCATCCCGCCGAGCATGTTCCCGGTGGTGATACAGCACCTGAGCGCGACCCAGGGGGAGGGCGCGCGCATCGTTGTGGAGAAGCCCTTCGGCCGCGATCTCGCCTCGGCGCGCGCGCTGAACCACACACTGCACGAGCACTTTCCCGAGAGCAGCATCTTTCGCATCGACCACTACCTCGGCAAGGAGGCGGTGCAGAACATCCTGTTCTTCCGCTTCGCCAACTCCTTCCTCGAGCCGGTTTGGAACCGCAACTTCGTCGCGAGCGTGCAGATCACGATGGCCGAGACCCTCGGGGTCGATGGCCGCGGCAAGTTCTACGAGGAAGCCGGGGCCATCCGCGACGTGGTGCAGAACCACCTGCTGCAGATCCTGGCGCTGCTCACCATGGAGCCGCCGGTCACCGCCGCGGGCGAGGCGGTGCGTGATGAGAAGGTGAAGATTCTGCGGGCGGTGCGCCCGGCGATCCCCGCCGAGCTGGTGCGCGGCCAGTTCAAGGGCTACCGCGACGAGCCGGGCGTCGCCAAGGACTCCAACGTCGAGACCTACGCGGCCCTCGTGCTGCACATTGATTCCTGGCGCTGGAGCGGCGTGCCGTTCTACCTGCGCGCTGGCAAGCGCCTGCCCGTGACCGTCACGGAGGTCGTCGTGGAACTGAAGCCGCCGCCGGCCAACGTGTTCGGCGACCAGGCGCCCGAGCAGCCCAACCATCTGCGCTTCCGTGTGGGCCCGGACGTCGCCATTGCGCTCGGCGCCCACGTCAAGAAAGCAGGTCCGGTCATGACCGGGCGTGATGTGGAACTCTATGTTGCCCAGCAGCAGGGGGACGACATGGATGCCTACGAGGTGCTCATCGGCGCCGCCCTGATCGGCGACACCGCGCATTTTGCGCGCGAGGACGAGGTCGAGGCCGCCTGGAGGATCGTCGATCCGCTCCTCACCGTGAGCACCCCGGTGCTCGAATACCTGCCAGGCAGCTGGGGGCCGCGCGCGGCCGATGACCTGATCAAGGGCCCGTGCAACTGGCACAACCCGGGAGCGCGCCCGCAGGACTGGACGCGCTCGTGCGCGCCTGCGCAGGGCAAGCCCTAAGTGAAGCGCGCCCCTCTGATCGGCTCCGTGGCTGCGGCAGGCGTGCTGCTGCTGGCAGGCGTCGCGCTCGCGGGGCCGCCGGGCGACAGTGCGCGCATCGATCGCATCCTTGCGCAGACCCCCCTCATCGACGGTCACAACGACCTGCCGTGGGAGATCCGCGCCCGTTTCGGGGGCGACCTTACCCGCATCGATCTTGGCTCCTCCACCCTGGCGCTGCCCGCACCCCCGGGGGAGCCGCCGCTCATGACCGACATCCCGCGCCTGCGCGCCGGACACGTCGGGGCGCAGTTCTGGTCGGTGTTCGTTGACCCCGCTATCAAGGGCCCGGCGGCCGTGCAGGCGACGCTCGAGCAGATCCAGCTCGTCAAGGCGATGTGCACGCGATATCCGAAGGATCTGGCGATGGCCTACGACGCGGCTGACATCGTGCGCGAGCACCGTGCGCACCGCATCGCCTGCCTGATCGGGGTGGAGGGCGGACACCAGATCAACGACTCACTCGCGGTGCTGGGCGCGTACTACGACCTCGGCGCGCGCTACATGACCCTTACCCATGCCTCGAACACCGCCTGGGCGGATTCGGCGACCGATGCGCCGGAGCACCAGGGGCTCACGCCCTTCGGTGAGGCCGTGGTGCGCGAAATGAACCGTCTCGGAATGCTGGTGGACCTGTCGCACGTCTCCGAGGCCACCATGCGCGCCGCGCTGCGGGTCACGCAGGCGCCGGTCATCTTCTCGCACTCCTCGGCGCGTGCGCTGGACGACCATCCGCGCGATGTCTCCGATGAGGTGCTGAAGCTGGTGGCCGCCAACGGCGGCGTGGTCATGGTCAATTTCCTGCCCGACTACATTTCCGACGCGCGGCGCCGCTGGAGCGCGGAGTTCGCCGCCGAGCAGGCACGCCTCAGCAGCCCTCCCTTCGGGGGCCTTTATATCGGGCAGCCCGAGCGCATCGCCGCCGCGCTTGCGCAGTGGCAGCAGGCAAACCCGCCGCCGCCGGTGCGCCTGAGCGAGGTCGCCGACCACATCGAGCACATCCGCGACGTTGCGGGGGTGGAGCACGTGGGTCTGGGTTCGGACTTTGACGGCATCCCGGAAGCCCCGCAGGGACTTGAGGGCGTCGATAAGTTCCCGGCGCTGCTCATGGAGCTGGCGCGGCGCGGCTGGAGCGACCCGGACCTCGCGCGCGTGGCGGGAGCTAACCTGCTGCGGGTGCTGCGCGGCGCGGAGGCGGTCAGTACCCGGCTGCGCGCCTCATCGCCGCCCGCGCTCGCCCCGCGCACGGCGATCGACTCAGCCGCGCCGGTGCACTAGAGCGGCTGCCTCAGCCGAGCTCACCGAGCGCGCTGCGCAGCGGCGCGAGCCAGGGGTCGAAGTTGCGCCACTGCTCGAGGCCCTCCTGGTAGATGGGGCGCCGGACCTGCTCCGAGCTCACCGTCTGCACGACGCGGCGCGTCGCGTAAAAGCGCAGGCACTGCTCCTCGAACGGCAGTCCACAGTAAGCGAGCAGGCGCCGCACCTCCCCCTCAAGATCTGCCACCAGGTCTTCGTACTGCACCCGGTGGATGCGCCCGGGCAGCACCGCGTCGAAGTGCGACATCATCTGCACGTACGCGCGATAGAAGCGACCCAGATCCTCGAGGCTGTAGCTGAACCACATGCCCTGCTGGAAGTGCTGCCTGAAGTTCGCTACGCAACAGGCAAGGGCGGCGCGGCGTGCGTCGACGATGCGCGCCTGAGGCAGCATCAGCTGGATGAGGCCGATATGCATCCAGTTGCTCGGCATCTTGTCGATGAAGTGGGTCCGTCCCTGCAGGCGGTGCGGCGCGGCTTCCGCAAGATAGCGCTCACCGAGCGCGCGCAGCTGTGCGCCGGTGAGCTTCGCCAGGGACTGCGGGTAGGTGCGTGGGCCCTTGGGCAGCTCCATGGCCCCGAACTCCCGCGCAATGCTCAGGACGTAGGGCAGCTCGCGCGTGCCCTCGACCTGCGAGTGGCTGGCGAGAATCTGCTCCACCAGCGTTGAGCCCGAACGTGGCAGGCCCACGATGAAGATCGGCGCTGCGGAGGGCGAGCCGCCGTGGCTGCGCGCCGCCAGGAACTCACGGGTATAGAGGGTCTTGTTGCGCTCAACGAAGCGCTCCGCGTCGCCGACGTCGTAGTCCAGTGCGGCACGCCGCAGCGCGTTGCCGCGCGCATAGTGGCCGAAGGCGGCCTCGAAAGCGCCCTGATCCTCGCGCGCCTTGGCGAGTGCGAACTCGAACTGCACTCGCTCCTCCCATGTGACCTCGCGCCGCAGCAGCTGGGATTCCATCACGGCAATCTCCGGCTCGCTAAAGTGGAAGGTCTTCATGTTGGCGAGGCTGAACCACGCTTCGGCGAAATGCGGGGCGAGCGTGGCGCTCTTGCGGTAGGCGGCGATTGCGTCATCCGCCCGGCCACCGGCGCGCAGCACGTGCGCGTAGTACATCCACACGCGCTCATCCTGTGGAAACTCCTGCAACAGCGGAGTGAGGACTGCGAGTGCCTCGGCATTCAGCCCGAGCAGGTTGAGCGCGATCGACTGCAGCGTGCGGTACTTGAGACTGGCGGGTTCCAGCGCCAGCAGGCGCTCGAGCAGTGGCAACATCGCGTCCGGCTTCTGCTGCGCGCTGTAGGCGCGCACCAGCTCCAGGCGCGCCGCGCTGTCCCCGGGGGCGAGTCGCAGGCATTCCCCGAGCAGGCGCTCGGCCTCGTCAAAATCCTCACGCAGTGCGGCACACTCGCCCATGAGGCGCAGCGCCCCCTGATCCTGGGGGTTGCGCCCGAGGCGGCGGCGCAGCAGCGCTTCGCAGGCATCCAGCCGTGCCCCGCGCAGGAGGTTTTCGGCCTCGAGGAGTTCCTGATCCGGGTGCACCAGTGCGACGTAGCGCGCGTACGCGCGGTCGCAGGCAAGGGGTTCGCCCGCGGCGGCGTCGAGGAGCGACAGCTCCCGCCACGCCTCGGCGAGATGCGGTTGCAGCTCGACCGCGTGTTGCAAGGCAGCCCGTGCGGCGGACTGCTCACCAGCGGCGGCCAGGGCGCGGGCGTACTCGAGCTGGATGAGCGCGGAGTGCGGCTGCGCGCCGGCGAGCGTGGCGAAGACCTGCGTAGCGGCCTGCGCTTCACCGCAGTTGCGCCGCGCCGTGCCCAGCAGCAGTGCCGCGGCCGTGCTGTCCGGGTACTCCTGGAGCAGAGCGGCGGCCTCGCGGGCGGCGGTGGCCGGGTCGGTGTCGAGCAGGCTTGCGGCCCGCATGAGTCGTAAATCGAGCGAGAAGCCCTGCGCGGCCAACGTGTCCTCCCGGGGGGATCGCCGCCGCGCTAGAATCTGCGGCGGTGCGAAAGGCGGCACCTTAGGGGAATCCATTGAGCAAGGTCAACGTGGCAGCTTCCGATGACGCAACGGTGCTGCGCATTCTGCAGGCCTCCAAGGCGGCCGGCGCTGCCGGCCGCCCCGGCGAGTCCGACCAGCTGCTTGCCCAGGTCTCGCAGCTCGCCCCGAATCACCCGGCGGTGCTGAATGAACTCGGGCTGCGGATGATGCTGCGCGCAGATGCGGCCAAGGCGCGCGAGCTGTTTGCGCGGGCCACGCAGGCAGATCCCAAGAGCCCCTCACTGTGGTCAAATCTCGCCAGTGCGCTGCATGAACTCGGCCGCGCGGACGATGAGATGGAGGCCATCGAGCGTGCGCTCGCGCTCGAGCCGCGCCACCTGTCGGCGCTGCTACAGAAGGGCCTGCTGATCGAGAGCCGCGGCGATGCCCGCAACGCCGCCCGCGCGTTCCGCAACGCGCTCGCGACCGTGCCCGAAGGAGCGCAGATACCACCGACGCTCGGCGCGGCGCTCACGCACGCGCGCGAACTGGTGGCGCGCGATGACCAGGAGCTCGCCGCGACACTGGAGGAGCGCCTCGACGGCATCCGCGCGCAGCACGGCGGACTCGCGCAGCGGCGCCTGGACAAGGCTCTGCAGTTGCTGACCGGCAAGGCACGCCGCTACAACCCTGAGCCCACCTTCCTTTATTTCCCGGGTCTGCCGGCTGTCGAATTCTTCGAACGCGGGCAATTTCCGTGGCTGGATGCGATCGAGGCTGCGGCGGATGAGATCCGCCAGGAGCTCACCGGGGCGCTGGTCGCCGATCGCGCCGGGCTCGAGCCCTATGTGGCTTATCCCGACGGCGTGCCGCTCAACCAATGGCAGGAGCTCAACAAGTCGCGCCGCTGGAGCGCGTACTTCCTGTGGAACCAGGGCGTGGCGCAGGAGGCGCACATGGCGCGCTGCCCGCGCACCGTCGAGGTGCTGCGTGGCGCGCCGCAGTGCGACGTGGCCCGGCGCGGCCCAACCGCATTCTTCTCGATCCTGGATGCGCACACGCACATCCCAGCGCACTGCGGCATCACGAATACGCGTCTCACCGTGCACCTGCCGCTGATCGTGCCGCCGCAGTGCCGCTTCCGCGTGGGCAGTGAGACGCGCGACTGGGAGCCCGGCAAGGCCTGGGTCTTTGACGACACCATCGAGCACGAGGCCTGGAACGACTCGGACACGCCGCGCGCCATCCTCATCTTCGATGTCTGGAATCCGTTCCTGAGTGATGCGGAGCGGGATCTGGTGCGGGCAGCGGTCGAGACCGTCGGCACCTACTACGGGGTCTCAGGGGACGGCGCGCTATGAGGGTTGCACGATTCGCGGCGCTGCCGCTGGCCGTCTGCCTCACGGCGGGTACCGTCCTTTGCCCGGCGCAGGAGCCCCCTTCAGCCTCGAGCTGCACCGCGATCGAGGACCCCACCCTGCGTCTGCGCTGCTACGACCAGGCGGCAGGGCGGCCCCAGCCGCCGAAGGCCGCAGTGCCAGCCCCGCCCGTGGCCCCGCCTGCAGCTGCAGCTGCTGCCGCAGCCGCTGGCGCCAGCAGCGCCGCCCCTGCGGCCGCCGCGCCCCGGGCCTTCGGACAGTACGAAACCGAGCACCCGAAGCCTGCCGCGATGCCCTCCAGTGTGACCGCGAAGGTGGTAGCGGTGGGCGGCAGCTCGAGTGGACGCTCGACCGTCACCCTGGAAGGCGGCGCGGTGTGGGAGCTTGCCGAGCCGGATGAGCTGCTCGCCGCCGGCGACGAGGTCACCGTACGCAGGGCCTCGCTCGGTTCCTACTTCATGGACACGCCCAGCCACCGTCGTCACCGCGTGCGTCGCCTGAACTAGCACCGCGCCCGCGGGACGCCCCTGGCACCCCGCGCTTGTCCGCTCGCAACCCTTTTTTGAGCCGGCCGCAGCGAGCCGCCCGCGGGGCCGCAGCAGGTCTTCTGCCCGGGCAGCACCGGCCGCCCTCTCCCGTGGAAGGCGGCGCTCTCCTGCGGGCACACCAAAAAAAACGGCGGGCCGAAGCCCGCCGTTTTCAGTTCTCCGTAGAACTTGCCTGGCGTTAGAACTGCGCCGTCACGTGGGCGAAGAGATAGCGCCCCAGTGAGTCGTAGCTGCCCGGCCAGGTGTTGCCGTTGCAAGCGACGCCTGGCGTACCAGAGACCGCCGCACAGTCCGAACCTGTGATCAACGGCGGGACCTTGTCGGCGATGTTGTTCACACCGAGCTGCAGACGCACGATCTTGGTGATCGCGAACGAGGTCTCCAGGTCGATGTAGTTGTACGCCGGCACGTTCGCCGTCGGCGGGACCGGCAGCTGCTTGTTGAGAATCGGATTCGCACTGGTCGTATCCGAAGCCACAGCTCCGATGTAGCGCCACCGCAGGGTGACATCCAGGCCGTCCCACGGCGTGGTCCAGGTGGTGTTGAGTACGTGACGCCACTTGGGCTGGCCGGCACCGCAGGTCTGACCTTCGAACCCGACGCAGTCGTAGTCGGGGCCGCCCGTCAGGGGCTGAGTGACCAGCTCGATGACCCGCGTACCCTCGAGATTGAAGGCGAGCGAGCCAAGGCGCTGCATCGGCAGCCGGTAGTTGGCCTTTACGTCCACACCCTTCGTGCGGGTCGAACCCACGTTGATGGTGGTGTCCTGAACGTAGCCGGACTCCGAGTTCCACAGCGAGCCGGTCGCGTTGCGGTGAATCAGGTCGCAGTAGATCGGGCTGCCCGACGCCAGACACTGCTGCAGGATGACGCCGCCACCGATGGTGGCGATGTCACCCTTGATGCGGATGTCGTAGTAGTCGGCCGACGCGGTGAAGTTCGGCAGGAACCGCGGCGTGATCGTCAGACCGCCGGAGATCGTGTCCGACACCTCAGGCTGCAGGTCGGTGTTGCCACCCAGCAGACCGTTGTACTGCTGCGAGGGGTTCGAGTTGATGTTGCCAAACTGGGCCGCGCTGACGCCGGTACGCGCGCACTGCGCTGCCGTGTAGCCATTCACCAGTCCGCCCACCGCCTTGCCCGCGCACGGATCGGCCGTGAAGTCCAGACCGATCGCGTTCGGGGCGTACAGCTCGGCAATGTTCGGCGCACGTACCGCGCGCTGGAAGCTGCCCCGCACCGTCAGGTCGGAAATCGGCTTCCAGTTAACACCCATCTTGTAGGTGTTGGTGTTGAAGCCGAGGCTGTAGCTTGAGTAGCGGTAGCCACCCTCGAGGTCGAGACGGTCCGCGAAGGCGACATGATCGGCCAACGGCAGACGCAGCTCGGTGAAGACCTCGGCCACGTGGAAGCCACCCGATACGGGGGGCGTCGGGCCGCCGGCGCCGGCCGCCGCACCCACCTGCTCCTCGTAGTCCGGGTTGAAGGCCGCCCGCTCGCTGCGGTACTCCGAACCAATGTTCACCTGCAGGCCGCTGTCGGCCGTCGGCAGCTTGACGCCGTACTTGCCCAGATCGCCGGTGATCGAGCCGTCGACGACTTCCTCGGTGACGGTGTCCTGGAACAGCAGCGGGATGGTCAGGTAGCCAAGAGCCGCTGGCGTCACACCGCCGGGCGCCCAGATGTTCCACGGCACGCAGCGGGAGTCGGCTCCCGTGACGGCCGCGACGCAGACCGGTGCGCCAGGCGCCACGCCGACCACGCCACCGGTCGCCGGATTCCCGATGACGTTCAGCGCGTTCGGGATCAGGAGGTTCGACAGGTAGTTGCCCTGGCTGGACGTGCCATCGACGGTGCTGTGCTGCGCATAGACGTCGTAGGTCCAGGCGTCCAGGAAGTCGCCCTTGACGCCGACCAACGCACGGATCGCATCGTTGGTGAAGCTCTGCGTGCGGTTGCCACCCTCGACGTTACGCCGGTAGGTGTAGACGTTCAGGCCGGGGTAGGTAACACCGTTTACCACTTCCGACGGGTTGCCCTGGGCAAGCTGGTTGGCCGCCGAGCAGATCGCCGCCGATTCCGACGCATTCAGCAGCGGGTTGGCGCACGGGATGAAGTGCGAGCCGGTCTCACCGAAGTAGCCGCTGGGGGCGACCTGGGTCTCGATGCTGGTGCGGGTGGCCATCACCTCGCCGTACACATTGACGTGCGAGTTGACGTCGTAGTTGATGAAGCTGCCCGCGGTCCAGCGCTCCTGCGGGGTCTGGTAGAAGTTAAGCGGACCGTAGTTGTATTCGTCGCTGCCGGCGAAGGGCCGGAACTGGCCGGTCTTCTGATCCACCGTGTTGACGAACAGCGACGTGCCCTTCGCGCCGTAGGCCGAGAAGTAGCCGCTCTTCGAGATGACCGAGCCGCCGCAATGCAGTCCGGCCGGGGTGCCAGAGTTAGGATTGAGCGTGCAGGCCGAGTAGTCATACTTGGACTGCAGCACCGGCGCCAGGGTGTCGAACGTTGCGTAGAACGTTGCGTTGCCCTTGTTGTCGGCGAAGTTCGATCCGATGATGACCGAGACGTCCTTGCCGAAACCGGTATTGACGCTGCTGTCAGGCAGCGGATCGCCGGCAGCCTGCACCAGGCCCTGCGTGTACTTGTCGTTGTTGTTGTGCTGGTAGAAGTTGTAGCCGGCATCGATCTTCACGCCCTCATAGTGCGTGTTGAGGATGAAGTTCACGACGCCCGCGACGGCGTCGGCGCCGTACACGGCGGAGGCGCCGCCGGTTTCAATATCCACGCGCTCAATCAGGGCCGCGGGAATCTGGTTAAGGTCGGAGTAATTGCGTCCGTCACCAGTGCCGGGGCCGAGCCGCCGGCCGTTCACCAGCACCAGGGTGCGCTGCGGGCCCAGGCCACGCAGGTCGACCGTCGCCGTGCCGTCACCACCGTTGGACGTGGTGGAGTTCATGCCGGCGAACACCATCGGCAGGTTGTTCAGGACGTCTTCGACGCGGGTGAGACCGGTTGCCTGCAGGTCCGTCGCCGAGACCGTGGTGATCGGGCTGATCGACTGCTCTTGCGGAGTCGATAAGCGCGATCCGGTAACAACCACTTCTTCGACGGGTGCTGCGGCTGCTGCGGGTGCCGGTGCTTCCTGTGCGTGAAGCGCCGAGACGCCAGCTGCGGCGGTCGCTGTGGCCAAAGCCAAGCGCACCGCCTGTTGCAAGCTGCGACTATGAGCCATGTTTTGTTTCCTCTGGATGAATTCGCGAATTGAATTTATCTTCTAGACCCCGTCACCTATCCGCTTGCGCGGATGCTTCCCTGGTGCTCGGAGGACTTGGGGCCGCATTTAAGCACGGCGACTTTGTGTTGCCAACCCGCCTCTATGTCCGCAACTGCGCTCGAACCGGCCTTTAACGAGCGGGAAAGACTGGTGGGGCGCCCGTGTTGCGACTGAGCAACAGAAACCGGGCGACCCCAATGCGCCCAAACCCGCGGCGGGAACGCCCCTAGACGAACCAGCAGTTGGTGGCGACCGTGATGCGGGTGTCGCGGCCGTAGAAGGGCGCGACCTCGTGGTAGAGGTAGGAGGGAAACACCAGCAGCTGCCCCGCCTCGAGCCGCGCGTTGAGCGGGCCGACCGCAAAAGCGGACTTCAGCCTGCGATTGGCAGGATCCAGATAGGCCTCGGCCCCGACCCGCGTGTCGAGGAACCTCAGCGTGCCGCTCTCAGGGTGCTCCGCAGGCTGTTCCCCGGGTCGCACGCAGTACACCGCGGACCAGGAGGCGAGCGCATGGTTGTGGGCGGTGAAGGAGCCCGCGTAGCGCGTGACGTGAAACCAGGTGTGGTTGTGCAGGGTGAGGCGCGAGAGGTCCTCTGCCTGCAGCTCGGAGGTGTGCAGGGCCGTCTGCACGATGGAATCCAGCACGAAAGCACGCAGTTCCTGCACGCAGGCCTCCGGCCAGCGAAACAGATTGAAGCGGCTCTCGAACATCTCCTGCTGCAGGGTCTGGCTGGGGGTCGGGTTGCGGTTCTCGTCGTTCTCGCGGGCGAGAAACAATGCCTCCAGCTCCCGGTTCAGGCGCTCACAGGGCTTGAGGAAGGTCTCCGCCAGGGGTGTCGCGAAGACGGCGCTGATCCTGAGGCTGGGTTCTACCATGGCAGGACCGATTCCTGGCCGGCGGCCTCGAGCCTCGCCCGTGCGATGACCAGAAGAACATCCTCGGGGGTGCGGTTGAGGGCCACCTCGTAGCCGATTCCGCTGGGAAAAGCTGTCATGTAGCCGGGAGTTGGCTGCCAAATGTGGTGATTGACGTTGAACGCGGGCCGCAGCATCGCGTTCCCGGCGTCCACGTAGCCCGTTCTCATGCGCAGGTCGAAGAGCCTCACAGCGCCGCTGTCCCAGCGGCTGTCGGGAGGCCGCGGGGCGGCCACGCAGTAGATCATGCACCAGGAGCAGTTGTGGGCAGCCGAGGCGCCGAGGCAGCCATCCGGACGTACCAGCACGAAGCGCGCCCGGGCCTGCACCCGCAGCCGTGCGATATGGTCCTCGGGGTACAGGCTTGCGGCGTTCACGATCGCCGCCAGGGCGCCGAGCATCTCGGCCTGCAGCTGGCGCATGGGCTCATCCGGCCAGCCGAACAACTCCTCGCGGCTGCGGAAGGCGAGCGGACTTTCGAGTGTCGAGGGCTCGCGCAGCTCCGGCTGTGCCCGGGCGCGCAGCAGCGTCGCCAGCTGCGGATTGAGGGTGGTGCCACTCGTCAGCGGCAGGGAGGCAAAGGGCGTGGCGAAGATCGCCCGCAGGGGCGGCGGGGCACTCACGAGGGCGTCCCCCGGCCGAGCTCGGCCGCGAGCCCGGCCAGTTCAGCGGCGTAGTGGCGGGCGCGGCCGGAGGAGCGGCGGTACAGCCCCTCGCGGATCTGCCAGACGCTGGCGGTCTTGATGCTCGCCGCGCGGCTGGCGAAATCGAGGTGGGTGTCCTGCCAGGGCAGTCCGCAGAACTCAAAGAGCCGCTGCGCGGTCGCGCGCGGGTCGCGGACCAGGGTGTCGTAGCTCAAGTCGAAGATATCCTCGCGGTACAGGGCCTCCCAGTGTGCCATCAGCCGACGGTACTGGCGGAAATAGTGGCCGATGTCCTCAAGGTCCAGGGCGTAGCTGAGGCGCGGATCCAGCGGCAGGAAATAAATCGACAGGCAGGTGTCCAGTGCATCGCGGGTGGTATGCACGATGCGCGCCTGCGGGAAGAGCGTCTTGATGAGACCAATATAGAAGAAGTTGTCGGGACGCTTGTCGGTCACCCAGCCAGCCTGTGGGTACAGCCGTGCCAAGGTAGCGCGGTACTCCCGTGCCAGCGCGGCGAGGCTTGCGACCGGCACCCGCGACAGGGCAGCGGGGAAGGGCGCGAGGTGCTCGCGCACCAGGCGCGGCAGCAGATCGAGCTCGCCTGCCGCTGCGACGCTGCCATCGGCGGCCAGCAGGTGTTCGGCGAGAGTCGAACCCGAGCGGAACATGCCGCAGATGAAGATCGGCTGCGGGCCGGCCGCGGCGCCCGCGGGCAGCGCAGGCGCCGGGGCCGGGAAGGCAGCGATGAGGGCATCGACGTAGGCCTCGAGGGCGCCGCGGTCGTAGCGCACTGGCGGCTGGGTGCTGGCGCGGCTGTCCGCGTTGGCCGTGCGCGCCGCGGCAAACGCCTCGCGGTAGGCACCGGCCGCATCCAGGGCCCGGGCGAGCGCGAAGCCGAGGGCGGCGCGCTCGGCCGCCGTCGCATCCGGGCGCCGCAGCGCCGCCTGCAGTCGCAGGATCACCGCGTCCTCAGGCGTCGTGAACTCGCGCAGCTGCGCATAGCGTGCCAGCGCCTCATAGGCGTGCGGATTGCGCTCGAGGATGCGCTCGTAGGTCGCCTGCGCCTCGGCGCGCTCGCCGCGGTCGCTGTGCAGGTTGGCGAGGTTCATGAGGGCGGGGAGGTATCCGGGGGCGAGGCGCAGCGCCTCGCGCAGCTCCTCTTCGGCCTCATCGTCGCGGCGCAGGAAGTCGGTGAGGATCACCGCGCGATTCAGGTGCACTTCCTCAGCCCGGTCTATCCGGTGCGCGAGCGCCTGCCCATAGGAGGCGAGGGCGGCCTCGAACTCGCCCACACGCCGCTGCAGCACCCCGAGGTTGTACCAGGAGTCGGCGAATTGCGGCCAGCGCGCAAGCAGGCGCTGGTAGAGGCTAATCGCGGCCGCCAGCTCCCCGGCCGCGGCGAGCCGCTCGGCCTCGCGGATCAGGGCCTGCGGCGTATCAGGCAGTGCCATCGCTCAGGGGTCCGGCGCGTACCACAGCTCGACGTCCGCGCAGCCCTGCACGGCGCGCCAGGCGACGAGGGAGGTGTCCTGTGCCAGCAGCGCCCGCAACGCATCCTCCTTGCCACCGCCTGCAACCACGAAAACCGGCTCGCGCACCGTGGCCAGCAGCTCCGGCGTCACACTCACGGCCGACATGCCGTCGGGACGCTGCACCGCGATGGCGTAGCGGCCGCGCGCGCGCTCGATGTCGCCCGGCGTGAAGAGCGAGGCGGTGTGGCCATTCGCGCCGAGGCCGAGAAGCCCGAGCCCGATGTGGATCCCGGCACTCAGCAGCGTCGTGAGTGCCGCATCGTAGGCGGCGGCCGCCTCATCCAGGGGTAGCTCGGTGCGCACGCGCAGCAGCGACTCCGGCGGCAGCGCCAGTGCATCGAGGAGCGCCCGTGACTGGTGGTAGTTGCTGGCGCTGGAATCGGCGGGCACGTAGCGCTCGTCACTGAAGAGCACGTGCAAGCGATCATCGTGCACGAGGGGCTGGTGGGCGAGCGCCCGGTAGGCAGCCATCGGCGTGGTGCCCCCGGCGAGCATGACGGCACTGGCGCCGCGCGCGGTGAGCGCCCGCGCCAGGCGCTCGGTGAGGGCGGTGTCCAGGGCGGCACGGGAACTGAAGGTGCGTGTGGTGAGGGTGGTCATGGCGGATGCGGGCGCTCCCCGACCTGCGCGCGTACTTCGAAGGCACGGCCGCCGCGCAGGCCGCGCAGGAGGACGGTGGTGCCGGGCTTGTGGCTGGCGATGCGCCCCAGTGCATCCTGGGCGCTGTGGGGCTGGCTGCCGTCGATCTCGGTAAGCAGGTCCCCGGGCTGCAGCCCGGCCTGCTGGGCGGGGCTGCCGACGTAGAGATTGCCGATCACGACACCCGACTGTGCAAGTCCGAGCTGGCGCGCCTGATCGTCCGAGAGGTCCTCGGGCACGATGCCGATCCAGCCGCGGATCACGCGCCCATGCGCGATGATCTCACTGAGCACCCCGCGCACCATGTTGACCGGGATCGCGAAGCCGATGCCCTCGACGCCGATGTTCTTGGCCACGATGGCGGTGTTGATGCCCACCAGCGCCCCGGTCGCATCCACCAGTGCACCGCCGGAATTGCCGAAGTTGATGGCGGCATCGGTCTGGATGAAGTCCTCGAGCGGGGCGATCCCCAGCTGCTGGCGACTGGTGGCGCTGACGATGCCGTGCGTGACGGTCTGTGACAGGCCGACGGGGTTGCCGATCGCCAGTACCACGTCACCCACCTTCAGCAGATCCGAGCGCCCGAAAACCGCCACCGGCAGCGGGGTGACGTCGATCTTCAGCACCGCGAGGTCAGTATCCGGGTCGCGGCCGACGATCTTCGCATCGGCCACCCGGCCGTCCGCGAGCTGCACGCGGATCGAGTCGGCGTTGGCGATCACGTGGTGATTGGTGACGATGTGACCGCTGTCATCCACGATCACCCCGGAGCCGAGGCTGCGCTCGATCCGCTGACGGTAGCGCGGCATGTAGTCACCGAAGAGTTCTCCCAGGGAGGGTGCGACCCGCTCGGTGACCAGGCGCGCCGCATAGACATTCACCACCGAGGGCGCGCCCCGCTGGACGGCCGCGGCGTAGCTGACCTGCGCGACGGCGGCGGTGTCGGGGGCGGCCATGGCCGGGAGGGCGCGGCCGGCGCCAGCGCCGCGGCGGATCAGATCCGGCCGCGCCGCGACGATCAGGAAGGCCAGCGCCAGGCCCCCGACCACCGATCCGGCGATAAATGTCAGTCCGCGCCCGAGGCGGTTAAGCATCGTTGAGCTCCGGGGAAACCCGCGCGGGCGCACGGCTGCGTGCGCCCGGAAGGGGTGGTTCGATTGTGTATAATGCGCCGCCCCCCGCAAGGTATGAAATCGCGCGTGACCTTCCAGCCGCGTCCGCACGGCGGCGGCGAGAACGCGAACCGAGGCGGCGGGCGTGCAGTACAAGCGGGAGACGGGTGGATGGCGGATCACGCAGTCGTCGGCGACGACGTTGTCGACTTAAGCCGGCGCAAATTCCTTACACGGGCCACCATCGCCACGGGTGCGGTGGGTGCGGCATTTGCCGCGGTGCCCTTCATCGAGTCCTGGATGCCCTCCGAGCGCGCCCGCGCCCAGGGCGAGCCGGTGCAGGTGGACCTCACCAAGCTTGAGGCCGGGCAGATGATCACGCCGGTCTGGCGCAAGCAGCCGATCTACGTCGTGCGGCGCACGCCGGACATGGTCAAGCGCATCGCTGGCCACGACGCCGACCTCAAGGACCCGGACTCCAAGGACTCCTCCCAGCCTGCGTACGCCAAGAACGAGACGCGTTCACGTACCCCGGAGATCCTCGTGCTGGTCGGGATCTGCACGCACCTCGGCTGCCTGCCCAAGCAGCGCTTCAACGCCGGCGAGCTGTACGCAAGCTGGCCGGGCGGCTTTTTCTGCCCCTGCCACGGCTCGCGCTTCGATCTTGCCGGCCGCGTCTTCAACGGTTCGCCGGCCTCGATCAACCTGCGCGTGCCGCCGTACTCGTACCCGAATGAAAATACGCTGCTGGTCGGCGCCGAAGAGAAAGGATCTGCCTGATGGCCGCCAATAGCGCCGACACCACGGACGCCAAGGGCGGTCTGTGGGCGTGGATCAACAAGCGCCTGCCGGTCTCGGAATTCATCCGTGAGCAGCTGACCGGCTACTACGCACCCAAGAACTTCAACATCTGGTACTTCTTCGGCTCACTCGCCCTCGTGGTGCTGGTGCTGCAGCTGGTCACCGGCATCTTCCTCACCATGTTCTACAAGGTGGGCGAGACGACCTCGTTCGACTCGGTCGAATACATCATGCGCGAGGTCAACTTCGGTTGGCTGGTGCGCTATCTGCATTCCACGGGCGCCTCGGCGTTCTTCATCGTCGTCTACCTGCACATGTTCCGCGCCTTCCTGTACGGCTCGTACCGCAAGCCGCGCGAGCTGCTGTGGCTGTTCGGCATGGCGGTGTACCTCGCGCTCATGGCGGAGGCCTTCATGGGCTACGTGCTGCCCTGGGGCAACATGTCCTTCTGGGGCGCGCAGGTTATCGTGAACCTGTTCGGCACCATCCCGGGCATCGGGCCGGGCCTCGTGGAGTGGATCCGCGGCGACTACGGCATCGCGGATTCGACACTCAACCGCTTCTTCGCGCTGCACGTGGTGGCTATCCCGCTCGGCCTGCTGCTCCTCGTGGCCTTGCACCTGGTGGCGCTGCGCCGCACCGGCTCGAACAACCCCGACGGCATCGAGATCAAGGAGAAGGTGGGTCCTGACGGCAAGCCGCTGGACGGCATCCCGTTCCATCCCTACTACACGGTGAAGGACGTGTTCGGCATCGGCGTCTTCTTCATCCTGTTCGCCATCATCGTGTTCTTCGTCCCGACCCTCGGGGGCCTGTTCCTCGAGGCGCCGAACTTTGACCCGGCGAACCCGATGTCGACGCCCGAGCACATCGCACCGGTGTGGTACTTCACACCCTTCTACGCGATCCTGCGGGCCGTCCCCGATCAGCGCATGGGCGCCCTGCTGATGTTCTCCGCGGTGGTGCTGTTCCTGTTCGTGCCGTGGCTCGATCGCTCGCCGGCGAAGTCGATCCGCTACAAGGGACTGCCCTCGAAGGTCGCGCTGACGCTGTTTGCGGTGTCGTTCATCGTCCTCGGCTATCTCGGACTGCAGCCTGCGGAAGGCCTGTATGTGGTACTCGCCCGCATTTTCGCGGTCATCTATTTCCTGTTCTTCATCCTCATGCCCTGGTATTCGCCCATCGGCGCCAAGAGCGTCCCGGAAAGGGTGGTCTACCATGCGCACTGAGATGCGGCGTACGGGCTGGGCCGCGGCACTGTTGCTGGCGGGCGTGTTCGGCGGCAATGCCCTGGCCGCCGAGGCGGCCTCTGAGGAGAAGGCGCCCGCGGGTGCCGACTGGCAGCACTGGCACGTCAATACCAACGTCACCGACATAGCCTCAGCACAGCGCGGTGCACGCAACTTCGTCAGCTACTGTCTCGGCTGCCACTCGCTCAAGTACGAGCGCTGGTCGCGCCTCGGCACGGATCTCGCCATCCCCGATGAGCTGCTGCAGAAGGACCTGATGCCCCCCGGGGACAAGACCAGCGACTACATCCTGACGACGATGCCGGCGACGGATTCCGCCAACTGGTTTGGCAAGACCCCGCCGGACCTGTCGCTGATCGCGCGCTCGCGCGGCAAGGACTACCTCTACCAGCTGTGGAAGACCTATTACGTCGATTCCACGCGCGCTACCGGCGTCAACAACCTGCGCCTGCCCGCGATTGCGATGCCGCACGTGCTCTCGGAGCTCGAGGGGCTGAAGGTGGCCGTGTTCAAGGACGTCACCAAGAGCGAGGGCGGCCAGGTCGTGCACGAGCAGGTATTCGATCACTTCGAGCAGGTGGCCCCGGGGCGCCTGACGGCGGCTGAATACGACAGTTTCGTGCGCGACATCGTGAATTTCCTCGACTACGTGAGCGAGCCGACCCAGGCGGCGCGCCGCTCGCTCGGGGTGTGGGTGGTGCTGTTCCTGCTGCTGTTCACCTGGCTCGCGTGGATGATGAAGCACGAGTACTGGAAAGACGTCCATTGAATCTCGGCCCGGGTGCAGGACGCGCCCTGGCGCCCTGAAGCGGTAGACGGGTCGCAGGAGCGGAAAGTTGTCGAGCAGACGATCCATCATGACCCTGTTCTCTGCACCGAATGACCCGTGGAGTCATCGCACGCGCATCGTGCTGGCGGAAAAGGGCATCAGCATCGACATCGTCAGCGTCGAGGCGGGCCGCTTCCCCGAGGACCTGCTGGACCTCAATCCCTACCACAGCGTGCCGACGCTGGTGGACCGCGACCTCGTCCTCTACGACTCGCGCGTCATCATCGAGTACCTCGATGAGCGCTTCCCGCACCCGCCGCTGATGCCGGTCGACCCGGTGACGCGTGCGCAGTTCCGCCTGGCGCTCTATCGCATCGAGCGCGACTGGTACAGCCTCACGCGCCAGATCGACCAGGAACCGGACAAGAAGCAGACGGTGAAGCTCAAGAAGATCCTGCGCGACACCATCCTGCAGAGCACTGACCTGTTCAAGGTCAAGCCGTACTTCCTCTCGGACGAGTTCTCACTGGTGGACGCCACCATCGCGCCGGTGCTGTGGCGCCTGCCTTACTACGAGATCGACCTTGCGCCCCAGGCGCAGGCGATCGAGAAGTACGCGCAGCTGGTGTTCGCCCGTCCCGCGTTCCGCGAGGCCCTGTCCGAGCGCGAGCAGGAGATGCGCCTCCTGTAGGTTCGAGAGCCATGAGCCAGGTGCTGCCCAAACGTCCCTACCTGCTGCGTGCCATGCATGAGTGGATCACCGACTGCGGCAACACCCCGCACGTGATCGTGGACGCGGGGCGCGAGGGTGCGGAAGTCCCGCGCGCCTACGTCAAGGACGGCAAGATCGTGCTGAACCTGAGCGAGGGCGCGACGCAGCGCCTGCGCCTCGGGGCGGACGTGGTGGAGTTCGATGCGCGCTTCGCCGGCGTCATCCACCACGTGCGCTTTCCGGTGGGCGCAGTCCTTGGTATCTATGCCCGCGAGACCGGCGAGGGCATGGTGTTCTCCGAGCAGGACTTAGGTCCCCAGCCCCCGAGCCACCCGCCGCAGGCAGAGGAGGGCGGCACGCGCCGCCCTCAGCTGAAGGTCGTGAAATAGCCCGCTAGGCCCCGCGCCTGCGGCGCGAGAGCCCAAGGCCCGCCAGCGCCAGGCCGAACAGCGCGAACGTGCCGGGTTCGGGAACGCCCGTGCCGCCGCCGCCCGTGGTCGTGCCGCTGAACGGGTCCACCGTGCCGGTGAAATTCCCCGCGCTGTCGAACGTGAGCCCGGTTACGAGCGCATTGGCGTCACCCGCGGTCACGCCGCTGATCCCCGAGACATCGAAGCATGCCACCCCGCCACCGGCGAAGGTGTAGGTCTGCCCGCCGCTGACGGTGCCGAGGCTAGTGCCGTTGCACAGCGACAGGGCGAAGGAGTTGCTGGCATCGAAGCCCAGCGGCAGCACCACGCTTGCGAACTCCGGATTGCCCGCCCCGATCTGGTACTGGTAGGCGCCGGCCACCATCGGCCCAAGATAAGTGACGCTGCCGCCGACGCCTGCGACGTTGAACGTGTAGGCCCCGTTGCGGGTGCTGGTGGGCGTATTGGCGGGAGTCGCGATGAAGCCGAGCTGCGCGATGTTCGAGCCACTGCCGGTCTGGTACACGCCCGCGACCTGGCCGGAGCTGTTTATCGCCTCGCCATAAGTGCCGTTGGTGGCGCTCGGGTCGCTCAGCAGCTGGAAGCCCCCGGCGGTCGTGCCGACGAAGCCGTCCACGGTGCCGTTGGTGTTGACGAACCCGGTAATCACGCCCGCCGCATTGATGCCGCGCGCCTGGGTCGAGCCGCCGTCCACGTAGAAGGTGTTGTAGGTGTTGCTGCCCTGGTTGTAGACGTAACCGGAGAACACCGGGCTCGCCGCGTTAGGCGGGTTGGCCGCCGACAGGAGCGTGCTGCCTACGATCTGGCCACTGGCCGTGATGCCCTGCGCGGGCGTGAAGTTGTTAGTGTTGAAGGCGCCGTTGGTGTAGTTCTGCACCGGCGAGACGCTGCCGGGCGGGTAGATCGCGGTGAACGTGCCGGTCCCGGGGTTGTAGAGGAAGCCACCGCTGACGTTGTCGTAGCCGGTCACGAGTCCTGAACTCGTGATGGAGCGGGCGATGGTGACGCTCGCGCCCGGGTAGCTGAAGAAGCTGTAGGTGCCATTGGCGAGGATGAAACCCTGCTCGATGGTCCCCGGGTTGTTCCCCGGGCAGTTGCAGGCCGAGCCGACGACGGCGCCGGCGTTGTTGATCCCGTAACCCACCGTGCCGTCGACGTAACCGCTGGAAGCGGGTGGCTGCGGCAGGGCCGTGAGCCCCGAGGTCGGGCTGTAGATGTACTGGATCCCGGAAGCTGAATTGACGATTGCCGCGCCGCTGTCGTTCAGGCCTGAGATGAACGAGTTCGAGCCGGAGCCGGGCACGTTGATGTTGTCGTACACATAAGTGATCTGGGCGTACGTGGGAGCGGCGATCGTCACCAGCATGGCGGCGAAGGCGACCCGGCACGCCCCTAAGACTGAAGGTCTCATGGCGAATTCCCCCTGCATTTGTAATTACGTTTATGTCGCAGGCACGCGCAGCGTTCGCCGCGTGGTCTTTGAAGCCACACTAGTCCTACAAGCGCAACGTTTTAAGCGCTGAATTGTAAGTTCGTTGCCATGCAGCTACCGCATCGCAGCCATTGCGCTGCAGCAAGAACTGCGCGGCTCGCAGCGCAGGAACGAAGAAGCAAGAAGAGAAAAGAGTCGGCCTGTAAGCCGGGTTCTGTCGAGGGCAATCATTCCTCTGGGATCCGCGTCACCGCGGACCTCTAGCGGCCTACCCGGAAGCGCGCGCGGATCGGCGCTGCCCCAGCACCGTGAGGTGCCGGGCGGCTTCCCTATTTGGCCTTGCTCCAGGTGGGGTTTACCGTGCCGTCGCGTGTTGCCACCGACGCGGTGCGCTCTTACCGCACCGTTTCACCCTTGCCGGTCCCGTGAGGGACTTAGGCGGTCTGCTCTCTGTTGCACTTTCCGTGGGCTCGCGCCCCCCAGGCGTTACCTGGCACCCGATCCGCCGGAGCCCGGACTTTCCTCCATCTGCAGCTTGCGCCACAGACAGCGACTGCCCGGCCGACTCTAGGCTGCGCACGATACGGGCAACCGCCGCGAAGTCAATTGCGGGCCGGCAAGCCGCGCCAGGAGGCCCCGGGCCGCCCCGGGGGGCGCCCGGGCGCCTGGCTTATACTGCAACGCACTTTCGCGGCTGGGTGCAATGCCGGCCGCCCCTCAAAGAGTCGGTGGTTCATGTTTCTACTGGTCGAGGATGTCCTGAGCGCGGCGGAGGTCGCCGCCATCACCAAGCTCGCCCAGCAGGCGCGCTTCGTGGACGGCCGCACCAGCAACCCTCACAACACCACCAAGCTGAACACCATCGCCGACTTCGGCGACCCTGCCGGGCAGCAAGCCTCGCAGATGGCGTTCGCAGCCCTGCAGCGCAGCGAGCCGGCCATCAACTTCGCGTTCCCGCAGCGCATCGCACCCCCGAACCTGTGTCGCTACGGGGTCGGAATGACCTACGGCCCGCACACCGATGCCGCTTATCTTGCGGTCGGGCAGCAGGCACTGCGCTCGGACGTCTCCTGCACCTTCTTCATCAGCGACCCGTCCACCTATCAGGGAGGCGAGCTCACCATCTACCTCGGGACCGAGCTGGTGCAGGTGAAGGGCAAGCCGGGCTCCGTGGTGCTGTATCCCTCCACCACCCTGCACCAGGTGACCCCGGTCACCTCCGGCGAGCGCCTGGTCATGATCACCTTCATCCAGAGCCGCATCCCGGATCAGATGCAGCGCGAGCTGCTCTACAAGCTCGGCGAGGTTCGGGCCCTGGAGGGACTCAAGATGGAGTGGCAGAACCGCACGCAGCTGGAGCACGTGATCACGAACCTGCAGCGCATGTGGTCGCGGTAGGACAGGAGCGCTAGGAACCGCGGCTCAGGGCCTCAACCGCCTGGAGCGTCGCGGCGACCTGCGGGTGTCGCTGCGCCAGCGACCCGAGCCATGCAAGGCCACGCCTGATCTCCACCGCATTGTCGAGGTCGGCCGCGTACAGCAGCTCGCGGCGCAGCTGTGCGTCGTACGCATGTTCCGGGGCCTTCGAGTAACTGCGCATGATCGGGCCTGCGAGCAGGGCCGCAACTTCAGCGGGCGGCTGTGCGGCGCCCAGGGCCTGGAAGACCCGCTGCAGGCACTCTTGTGGCGTGGCCAGGAAGCGCTCGAAGTCCAGCCACAGAATTTGTGCCGCGTGCCGATCGGCGGCCTGGCGCAGACAGGTCATCTCGGTGAGCCAGCTCATCGCCACCTGCTCACCCTCGGAGCGCGGCTCCGCGGGTAGGTCCCCGCCCGCAAGGCGCCGCAGCAGGCGGCGCAGCCTCTGCGGCGCCAGAGCACGGCTCTCCTGGCGGGAGTTCGGTCCCGCGAAGATCGTGCGCAGGTAGGCCAGGGGCGTGACGTACATGAAGATGGCCCGCGGAGCGTCACCCGAAGCAAGCAGCGGCTGCGCCAGCTCGCTGACGAAGCTGCTGACCTTCACCACGGCGCGCTGTGCAGGGCGCCAGGTGCGGGCCAGCAGCGCCAGCACGTCCGGCAGCGGCAGCGCCGCGCCGCCGCCGGCGAGTGCGCGCAGCAGCGCCGGCTCCCTGAGTGAAAAGAAGCTCTCCCGGGCCCCGATCAGGCGTGACACGAGAGTGGAGCCGACGTGTCCTATGTGGAACACGTAGTGCGGCCTCGGCGTGAGCTGGGCGGCGGCATGGCGCGCCAGCCCCGCAGCCAGCAGCGCCTGCGGCGGCGCGGCGTGCAGCAGCCGCTGATCGAGAAAGCTCGCCGCGCGGTAGGCGGCCTCATCAAGGCGCACGAAGCGGATGCTCGCCCCATCGGTCGCCTCCAGCGGGAACCAGGCCGGCGACTGCACCAGCTCGTCGGCCGTGAGTTCGGCGGGGTGGGGATTCACCGCTAGTCCTCGCGTGCTTCCTTGCGCATCGCGAGCGCGTAGGCGGCCGCGCGCGTCGCACCGGTGAGCTGCGCGGCCACGGCGGCGGCGCGCCCGGGCGGCAGCTCCTTCAGCAGGATGTCGACCGTGCGGCGCAGCTGCGCCGGATCTGCGGTCGCACCCGAGGCGGTTGCCGCGCCTGCAACCAACAGCGTGATCTCACCGCGCTCGAAGTTCTCATCGCGCGCCGCGGTCGCGCCAAGCTCGGCGAGCGTGCCGCGGTAGATGGTCTCGTGTGCCTTGGTGAGTTCGCGCGCCACCACCGCCTCGCGCTCCGGGCCGAACTCGGCCGCGAGGTCCTCGAGCGTAGCGCGGATGCGGTGCGGGGCCTCGAAGAACACCAGAGTGCGTGACTCGTGCGCCAGAGCGGCGAGGGCGCCGCGCCGCTCGCTGGCGCGAGCCGGGAGGAAGCCCTCGAAACAGAAGCGTTGCGTCGGCAGACCCGCCACCGCGAGCGCCGTGGTGATGGCGGAGGGGCCCGGGATCGCCCGCACCGTAAAGCCCGCCCGGCTCGCGGCGCGTACCAGCTCGAAGCCCGGGTCAGACAATAGCGGGGTGCCGGCGTCACTGACGAGCGCCACGCTCTGCCCGGCCGACAGGCGCTCGAGCAGTTGCGGCACGCGCTGCGACTCGTTGTGTTCGAAGAGTGAGACGAGCGGGCGGGAGATGCCGAGGGACTGCAGCAGCTTGAGCGTGCGGCGCGTGTCCTCGGCGGCGATGACGTCGGCCTGCCCCAGGGCCTGCTGCGCGCGCGGACTCAGGTCCGCAAGATTGCCGATCGGGGTCGCTACGACTTGCAGCGTGCCGCGCTCCTTAGTCACTATAGTCCTCTACCTCATGCCGCCAGGGATATGCGGCGCCAATAACCATCCTGCACGCCAACGAGAGGCCCTTCAACCGATGCTGCGCGTACGCTCGCTCGCCTGTCTGCTGCCCCTGCTCCTGCTCCTGGGCGGCTGCCCGAGCCTCACCGAGCGCACGGGACTTCCGCCCTCCGTCGATCGGGCCGCGCAGCTGGAGGGTGCGGGCGATGCTGCAGGCGCGGCTCGCGTGTACGAGGACCTGGCCGAACATAACAGCGGCGCGGACCGCAACGGCTTCCTCCTGGATGCAGCCCGTGACTACCTGCGTGCGCATCGTCCCGAGGACGCGGCGCGCGTACTCACGCTGACGCAGGGCACGCTCAGCGCCGATCAGGCGAGCGAACGCGCGCTCCTCAACGTGCAGCTGGCCCTGGAGCGCAACGAGCGCCCCGAGGCCGCGCGCCAGTTCGCCGCCATCGCCGAGCCCGCAGGCGGTGAGTTGCAAAGCCAGTACCGGCAGCTGAAGGCGCAACTCGCCGCGGCGCCCGCGGCCCATCACGCGCCGCCCGTGGCTGCCGTCCCCGCCCGCCCCGCAGCTGCCGAGGCCGGCGCGCACATCGCGCTCCTCCTGCCGATCAGCGGCCGCGCCGCCGCGGCCGCCCAGAGCGTGCGCGATGGCTTCATGACGGCCTACTACCAGGCCGCCGTGAACGAGCGCCCGCGCGTGCAGGTGTATGACACCGGCACGCTCAGCATCGCCGATGCGCTCACCCAGGCACGCGAACAGGGCGCTGACTTCATCGTCGGTCCCCTGATACGCGAGGAAGTGATCGCGGCGGCTGAGTACCCGGGCGGCCGGGCGCCCCTCCTGGCCCTGAATTTCCTGCCTGCCGAGCACGTGGTACCGGCGGACCTGTACCAATTCGCGCTCTCCCCAGAGGAGGAGTCACGCCTCGCCGCGCGCCGCATCCTCGATGACCATCACCGCCGTGGCGTGGTGCTGGTGCCCGCCGGTGACTGGGGTGCGCGCGTGCTGGCCGCCTTCAAGCAGGAGCTCACTGCAGGCGGCGGCGATGTGATCGCCACCGCCACGATCGATGCGTCGCGCACCGATTACTCCCCCGCCATCACCGAGGTGCTGCGCATCAGTGACAGCAGCGCCCGCTACAAGCGCCTCGAGTCGGTGCTCGGCACCAAGCTGCAGTTTGAGCCGCGCCGCCGCGCCGACATAGAGTTCATTTTCGCGCCCGCGCAGGCGGCCACCGAGCGCCTGCTGCGCCCGCAGCTGCGCTTCCATTACGCTGGCGACATACCGACCTATGCGACCTCGGATGCCTTCGAGCCGGACATGCGCGCGAACGAAGACCTGGAAGGCCTGATGTTCCCGGACATGCCGTGGATCCTCGGCGGCGACTTTCCGGACGCGGTGCGCGCCGCGACCCACGACGCGTGGCCCAACGGCGGCCCATATCGCGGGCGTCTGTTCGCGTTTGGCTTCGACGCGTTTCGCCTCGCGCAGGCGTTGCCGCATCACGGCGTCGCCAACAGCGTCAGCGTCGAGGGGCTGACGGGACGGCTGAGCCTGGACTCCGATCATCGCGTGCGGCGCGAACTCGGGTGGGCGCAGGTGCACAACGGCGAGCTGCACCTGCTGCCGGCGGCCGCGCAGTGAGGCGTCGCCGAGCGCGCTTCAGCCAATCCTAACTTCCAACAGCCAACACGTGGTGCGCCTCAGCGCGTGCCCTGATAGATCGCGTCGAGTTTCTGCTGCAGGTAGTCGCGATGAGCACGCGACAGTTTGCCGCCGTCGAGCTTCTGCAGCACCAAGCCCTCATCGCGCAGATGCGCGAGTTGCTTGAGCGCCTCGTCCGAAAGCGGCCGCTGCTCCCAGCGAATCCCGTGTTGGTTTGCCGGAAACTGATAGTTCTGCGGCATCGTGATGGTGGGGGCCGCGGTTGCCGGCATCGCGCTGTGCGCGCCGGCGCCGCCGGCTGCGCAGACCCCAGCGCAAAGGCTGCTCAGAAGGAGCGCGGTGCAAGTGGATGTGAGATCGGGCCTCATGAGCTCACCCTCGGCTGCAAATCGGGCCAGCTGATACTCCTGCGACGCCTGCGCGGCGGCAAGGGGGGCGCCGGGCGCCCCGCCCGGCATGCCCGAAGGTGCTCGTGCGGCCCGATTTCACCCTCGCCGGCTGTACAGTGAGCCGCGCTCATCAAGCACTGTATAAGGTTCATCCGGCAAGCCGCTGATTGCTATGAGTGAACGGCCCTGGCGCTGCCTTCAGACACTGTTGATTTACACATAAGTCGTTGTGAATGCGACGGATTTCTCAGTATTTCAATTGACATAGTTCGCCCCCGATTCCTATAGTGGCCGCCAGTGGGAGAAGGTGGGGGTAAATGGGCGATAACTCGCCTTACGGGTCATGTTTCGCGGTGCAACAAAAATCACCCTGGATGACAAGGGGCGGATGGTCATTCCCAACCGCTACCGGGAGCAGATCAACGAGCTCGCCCAGGGAAAATTGGTGGTCACCGTCGACAAGGACCAGTGCCTCCTCATCTATCCCCTGCCCGAGTGGGAGCTGATCGAACGCAAGCTGATGGGGCTTCCCAGCCTGAACGCGACGGCGCGTCGGCTGCAGCGCCTGATGGTCGGCCACGCGACTGATCTGCCCCTCGACGGGCACGGCAGGGTGCTGCTGCCGCCCGAACTGCGCGAATTCGCACAGCTCGGACGGCACGGGATGCTGATCGGGCAGGGTAATCGCTTTGAGCTGTGGGACGAGGCGCGCTGGAACGAGCGGCGTGACCTGTGGCTGAAGAACGAAGAAACCGCGACCGATCTGCCTTCCGAGCTCGAATCACTGTCGATTTAGGGGCCTTTTTCGAAACGAGCTGAGCTGGGCCAGAGCCCATGGGAAGAGCACTCATGCAGGCGGGGGCGGACCGCTTCGCACGTGGATGAGCACATACCAGTGCTCGCCGCGGAGGCGCTCGAGGGGCTGGCCCTGGAAGCGGGCGGTTACTATGTCGATGCGACGTTCGGGCGTGGCGGTCATACGGCACTCATACTCCAGGCCCTGGGTCGAGAAGGCCGCGTGCTCGCGCTCGATAGGGATCCGCAGGCCATCGAGGCCGGCCGCCGCCGCTTTGCCCACGAAGTGCGGCTTACGCTCGTGCACGCGTCGTTTGCGGACCTCGGCACGCTCGTGCACGCACACGCTCAGCATCGCCCGTGCCGGGGCGTGCTCTTCGACCTCGGCGTTTCCTCGCCGCAGCTGGACGACCCGACGCGCGGCTTCAGCTTCCGGTCCGACGGGCCGCTCGATATGCGTATGGATCCGACGCGCGGCGAACCCGTCGCAGCGTGGCTCGCTCGGGCGGGCCTCGATGAGATTCGCCAGGTGATCGCGACCTTCGGGGAAGAGCGCTTCGCACGCCGCATCGCGCAGAACATCGTCAATGCCCGCAGCCAGGCGCCGCTCACGCGCACCGGGGAGCTGGCCGAGCTGGTGTCAGCCGCCGTGCGCACCCGCGAGCCGGGCAAGCATCCGGCCACCCGCACCTTCCAGGCGCTGCGCATGTTCATCAACGATGAACTCGGGCAGATCGAGCGCGGTCTTGCCGGTGCCCTGGAGGCGTTGACTCCCGGCGGCCGCCTGGCTGCCATCAGCTTCCACTCCCTCGAGGACCGCGCCGTGAAGGGCTTCATGCAGCGCCACTCGCAGGTGGACCCGGCGCTCAAGCGCCTGCCCGTCATCCCGGCCGCGGCCCGCCCGCGCCTGAAGCTCGTGGGGCGCAAGCAGCGCCCCCAGGCCGCGGAACTGGAACTGAATCCGCGCGCGCGCAGCGCGCTCCTGCGGGTCGCGGAGCGCCTGCCGTGATCAGCCGCCGTGTGCTCCTCGTTGCCGTGCCGCTCCTGTGGGTGGCCGCGCTCGGCTCCGCCGCCGGGGCGATCTACTGCAAGCACCGCGCGCGGGCCCTGTTCGTCGAGCTCGAGGCCCTCAACGGGCGCCGCGACAATCTCGAGATCGAGTGGGGTCAGCTGCAGCTTGAACAAAGTGCCTGGTCCACCCACGCCTTCGTCGAGCGGGTTGCCAACGCCAAGCTGCGCATGGCGATGCCGCCCCCGAAGGACATCGAGATCGTCTCCCCGTGAAGGCGCGCGGCACACGTGACGACGCACCGGCCAGCTTCCGCTGGCGCGCCTCGCTCCTGATCGGGCTGCTGATCGCCTGCGCGCTGGGCCTGGTCTACCGGGCGGTGAACCTGCAGCTGGTGGACCACGGCTTCCTCGCCAAGGAGGGGGATGCGCGCTTCTCGCGCGTCCTGGAGATCGCCGCCCACCGCGGCACCATCACCGATCGCTACGGTGAGCCGCTGGCAGTCTCCACGCCGGTCGATTCGATCTGGGTGAACCCCTCGGAGCTGGCGCTCGCGACCGACCAGATCCCGCGCCTGGCGAAGGCCTTGAGCCTCGATCGCCAGGAGCTCGCGCGCCGCATCACGAGCAACCTCGACCGCGAGTTCCTCTACCTCGCCCGCCACCGCCAGCCCGCCGAGGCCGCCCAGATCAAGGCCCTCGGCATCGCCGGGGTCTACACCTCGCGCGAGTACCGCCGTTACTACCCGGCCGGGGAGGTCACCGGGCACCTGGTCGGCTTCACCAATGTCGACGACGCCGGCCAGGAGGGCCTGGAGCTCGCGTTCGATCACTGGCTCGCCGGGGAGGATGGCGCCAAGCGCGTCATCCAGGACCGCTACGGGCGCATCGTGCAGAACGTCGAGAGCATCCGCCCGGCGCGCCCGGGCAAGGACCTGGTGCTCTCGATCGACCTGCGCATCCAGTACCTCGCCTACCGTGAGCTGAAGGCGGCGATCCGCGACCAGCGGGCCAGGGCAGGCTCGGTGGTGGTGATCGACGTGGCCACCGGCGAGATACTCGCCATGGTCAATCAGCCCGCCTACAACCCCAACGACCGCGACCAGATCCAGGCGGCGACCTACCGCAATCGCGCCGCCACCGACATCTTCGAGCCCGGCTCCTCGATCAAGCCGTTCTTCGTGGCCGCCGGCATCGCCTCGGGCAAGTACGACGACCACAGCATCATCGACACCTCCCCCGGCTTCTTCAAAGTCGGGGCGAAGATCTTCGAGGACGAGCACAACCTCGGCGCCATCAACATCGCCACGGTGCTCGCCAAGAGCTCCAACGTCGGCATGGCGCACATCGCCCTCACGCTGCCGCCGCAGGAGATCTGGACCACGCTCAATCACCTCGGGTTCGGCCAGGTGACGACCAGCGGCTACCCGGGGGAGTCGGCCGGCCTGCTGCCCAACTACGCCCAGTGGCGGCCCATCGGCATCGTCACCATGAGCCATGGCTACGGGCTCTCGGTCACGCCGCTGCAGCTCGCCCATGCCTACGCCACCATCGGCTCCTACGGCGTGGCGCGGCCGGTGTCCTTCCTGCGGGTCGAGGGAGCCGCAGGTGGCGAGCGCGCCCTCGATGAGCACGTCTGCCGCGAGCTGATCACCATGCTCGAATCGGTAGTGACCGCCGAGGGCACGGGCAAGCTTGCGGCGATCCCCGGCTACCGCGTCTCGGGCAAGACCGGCACGGCCTGGAAGGCCGAGGCCGGTGGCTACTCGACCGACCGCTACATGGCGGTGTGGGGCGGGGTGGCACCGGCGACCGCGCCGCGCCTGGCCGCGGTGGTGGTGATCGACGAGCCGAACGCCGGACAGCACCGCGGCGGCGAGGTGGCGGCCCCGGTGTTCTCGCGCATCGTTGGCGGCGCGCTGCGCCTGCTCGCCGTGGCGCCGGATCAGCCGGTCAACACTCCCGAGGAGCTCCCCTCGAGCCCCGCACTCGGCACCCTCCACACGGCAGCGCTGCCATGAGTCCTCAGGCCGCGTCCCAGTCCCTGGCCGCACTCGCCGACGGCATGGCGACGGTGCCTGGGGACGTGATGGTGAGCGATCTCACCCTCGACAGCCGCGCGGTGACGGAAGGGGCGCTGTTCCTCGCCTGCCGTGGCCGGACCAGCCATGGCCTGAGCTTCGCGCCGGAAGCCATCGCGCGCGGTGCGCGCGCGGTCCTCTACGAGCGCGAGGGCGCATCGGTGCCGCCCGCCTCGAGCGCCGCGACCTTCGTCGCGCCCGTCGCCGGTCTCGCCCAGCACGTGAGCCTCATCGCCGACCGCTTCTTTGGCTCGCCCTCGCAGAGCCTCACCATCGCCGGCATCACCGGCACCAACGGCAAGACCACCTGCGCCTGGCTCCTCGCCCAGGCGCTCGGGGCGTGCCGGCGCCCGGCGGCCTATATCGGCACGCTGGGTTTCGGGGTGCCCCCGCAGGTGACCGCGACCGTGCACACCACCTCCGACGCCGTCACGGTGCAGCGCCAGCTCGCGCAGCTGCGCGACTCGGGGGCCGAGTGCGTGTGCATGGAAGTCTCCTCGCATGCCCTCGACCAGGCGCGCGTGAACGCGGTGCGCTTCAGCGCCGCGGTGTTCACCAACCTGACGCGCGATCACCTCGACTACCACGGCACGATGGCCGCCTACGGCGCCGCCAAGGCGCGACTGTTCGCCTGGCCCGACCTGCGCCTGCGCGTCATCAACATCGACGATCCCTTCGGCGCGCAGCTCGCCGCCGCCGCGTCCGAAGTGCCGCTGCTCGTCACCGCGCGCAAGCCCGGCAGCGTCGTACCTGCGGGCGCCCGCTACGTGCGTGCGCTGCGTGTGAGGCCGGATCCCGGCGGGCTCCTCATCGAGGTGGACTCCAGCTGGGGTGCGGCCGAACTGCCGGTGCGCCTGGTGGGGGAGTTCAACGCCGACAACGCCCTCACCGTGCTCGCCGTGCTGCTCGCCTGGGAGATCCCGCTGAAGGATGCGGTGCGTGCGCTCAGCAAGAGCCGCGCGGCGAGCGGTCGCATGGAGATGTTCGGCGGCCGCGGCCGCACGCCGCTCGCGATCATCGACTACGCCCACACCCCGGATGCCCTCGCCAATGCCCTCAACGCCGCGCGGCTGCACTGCCGTGGCGCGCTGCGCGTGGTGTTCGGCTGCGGCGGGGACCGCGACGCCGGCAAGCGGCCGCTGATGGGTCGCATCGCCGCGGAATTTGCAGACGACGTGATCCTCACCGACGACAACCCGAGGGGCGAGGACCCGGCCCGCATCGTCGCCGACATCCTGGCAGGCGTCGGCGCGACCACCCCGCACGTGGTCGAGCACGACCGCGCGCTCGCCATCCGCCTGGCGCTGGAGCGCTCCGCCGCCGAGGACGTCGTGCTCATTGCGGGCAAGGGGCACGAGGGCTACCAGATCAAGGGCGAGGAGCGGCGCGCCTTCCAGGACCAGGCGGTGGTGAGCCGCGAGCTCGCGAGGCTGCCCGCATGAAGCGCACCCTGGCCGAGTTCGCGCAGCTGTGCGGCGGGCGCCTGGAGGGGGCAGACGCCGCCTTCGGCGACGTCGTGACCGACACCCGCACGCTCAGGCGCGGGCAGCTGTTCGTGGCGCTCACGGGACCTAACTTCAACGGCAGCGACTTCATCGGCGCCGCCCTGAATGCCGGCGCTGCGGGGGCGCTGGTGAGCGCGCTGCAGCCTGCGCGGCTGCCGCAGATCGTGGTGCCCGACACCCAGGCGGCGCTGGAGCGTGCCGCACGCGCCTGGCGTGCGCACTTCGACGGTCCCCTGGTCGGGGTCGCCGGCAGCAACGGCAAGACCACCGCCAAGGAGATGACGGCGGCGATCCTGGCCCAGGTCGGCGACTGCCTCGCCACGCGCGGTAACCTCAACAACCACATCGGCGTGCCGCTGACGCTCCTGCGCCTCAGCGCCGCGCACCGCTTCGCAGTCATCGAGATGGGCGCCAACCGCGCCGGCGAAGTGGCAGCGCTCGTGGCGCTCTCGCGCCCGAGCATCGGCCTGATCACCAATGCGGGCGCCGAGCACCTCGAGGGCTTCGGCTCACTCGAGGGCGTGGCGCGCGCGGAAGGGGAGATGGTGGCAGGTCTTGCCGCCACCGCGACCGCGGTCATCAACGCCGACGACGAGTTCGCGCCGCTGTGGCGCAGCTCCACCCCGGCACGCGTAGTCACCTTCGGGGTGAACAGTGCCGCCGACTTCAGCGCGAGCGAAGTGCGCACCTCGGTCGGCGCCGCAGGCTTCCGCACCCAGTTCCGCCTCACCGCTCCCAGCGGCAGCACGGTGATCGAGCTCGCGCTCGGGGGCGCTCATAACGTCGCCAACGCGCTGGCGGCAGCCGCGGCGGCAGCCAGCGCCGGGGCTACGCTTGCGCACATCTCGGCGGGCCTGGCCGCGGTGCGCGCGGTGCCTGGCCGCCTGCAGTTCAAGCAGGCCGCCGGCGGCGCCTGGCTCATCGATGATTCCTACAACGCCAATCCCTCCTCGGTGCGCGCGGCGATCGAGGTGCTCGCTTCCCTGAGCGGCCGGCGCTGGCTGGTGCTCGGGGACATGGGCGAGCTCGGGGACTTCGCCGCCGAGGCTCACGCCGAGATGGGCGAGTTCGCCCGCGCGCAGGGGATCGAGCGCCTCTACGCCACCGGCACGATGATGGCACGCGCCGTCGAGAGCTTCGGGGCGGGCGCTCGCTGGTACGCCGACGCACCCTCCCTGAGCGCCGCCCTCGATGCAGCGCTCAAGGAGGCCGGCCCCGAGGTGCGCCTGCTCGTGAAGGGCTCGCGCTTCAACCGCCTGGAGCGCGTGGTCGATGCGCTCACCGGACAGACGGGCAGCGGGGCGCACTGATGCTCTACTGGCTCACACAGCAGCTCGTCGGCCGCATCAGCGGCCTGCACGTCTTTTCCTACCTGACTTTCCGCGCCATCCTCGCCATGGCCTCGGCCCTCATCATCTCCCTCCTCGTCGGGCCGGCGATGATCGCGCGCCTGTCGCGCTACCAGATCGGCCAGGTGGTGCGCGACGACGGCCCGAAGAGCCACCTCCCCAAGGCCGGCACCCCCACCATGGGCGGGGCGCTCATCCTCGTCACCACGCTCGTGAGCACGCTCCTGTGGACCGAGCTTTCCAACCGCCTGGTGTGGCTGGTGCTGGGCGTTACCTTCGCCTTCGGGCTCATCGGCTTCTACGATGACTACCTGAAGCTCGTGGTGAAGAACCCGCGCGGCCTGGTGGCGCGCTGGAAGTACTTCTGGCAGTCGGTGGCGGGACTTGCGACCGCGGCGACCCTCTACTACACGGCGACCGAGCCGGCCGAGACCGCGCTCTACCTGCCGTTCGTGAAGAACTTCCAACAGCCGCTCTCGGCGCTCGGCTTCATCGGGCTGGCCTACCTGATGATCGTCGGCATGAGCAACGCGGTGAACCTCACCGACGGCCTGGATGGCCTCGCCATCATGCCCGCGGCGCTGGTGACCGCAGCGCTCGGCATCTTCGCCTACGCGAGCGGCAACGCCGTGTTCGCCCATTACCTGCAGATCCCGGAGATCCGCGGCGCGGGCGAGCTGCTGATTTTCTGCCTCCTCGCTCGCCGGCGCCGGACTCGGGTTCCTCTGGTTCAACTCCTACCCCGCACAGGTGTTCATGGGGGACGTTGGTGCGCTCGCCATCGGGGCGGCGATCGGCGTGCTTGCCGTGATCGTGCGCCAGGAGCTGGTGGCGCTGCTGATGGGCGGTGTGTTCGTGCTCGAGACCGCCTCCGTCATCCTGCAGGTCGCCTCCTTCAAGCTCACCGGCAAGCGCATCTTCCGCATGGCGCCGATCCACCACCACTTCGAGCTCAAGGGGTGGGCGGAGCCCAAGGTCATCGTGCGCTTCTGGATCATCTCGCTCCTGCTGGTACTTGCCGGCCTTGCGACGCTGAAGCTGCGATGAACACCCCCGCACCCTACGCCGTCATCGCCGGGCTCGGCCGCACCGGGCTCTCCTGCGCGCGCTACCTCAAGTCCCGCGGCTGGCGCCTGGCGGTGACCGACACCCGCGCAGCGCCGCCTGAACTTGCGCAGCTGCGCGCGCTCGACGCCGCCATCCCGCTGAGCTTAGGGGCACTCGATCCGGGCCTGCTCGGCGGGGCCGACTGCGTCGTGGCATCCCCCGGCCTGTCGCTCGGTGAGCCTTTCTTCGCCGAGGCGCGCCGCCTCGGGCTCGAGATCGTCGGCGACGTGGAGCTCTTCGCCCGCGCCGCCGCGGCGCCCGTGGTCGGCATCACCGGCACCAATGGCAAGAGCACGGTCACGACGCTCCTCGGGCGCATGGCCGCGCGCGCCGGCGTCAATGCGCGCGTTGGCGGCAACCTGGGCGAGCCGGCGCTCGACCTGCTGGATCCTGAGGCTGAGCTCTACGTGCTGGAGCTCTCGAGCTACCAGCTCGACACCACCCGCTCGCTCGCGTGCCGCGCCGCCACGGTGCTCAACGTCAGTCCCGATCACCTCGACCGCTACGCCGACCTTGCCGCCTACGCTGCCGCCAAGGCGCGCATCTTCGCGCGCTGCGACACGGCGGTGATCAACCTCGATGACCCCCTGGTGGTCGCAATGCCGCGCGCGGCGCGGCGCACCTTGAGCTTCTCGCTGCGCGCCGCCATCGGTGCCGACTACGCGGTGGCGCGCGAGCACGGGCGCTGGTTCCTCACCCGCCGCGGCGAGCTGCTGCTGCCGCTCGCGGCGATGAAGATCAAGGGCCTGCACAATGCCGCCAACGCGCTGGCGGCGCTGGCGCTCGGCGAGGCGCTCGGGCTGCCGCTGGCGGCGATGCTCGAGGAGCTGCAGGCTTTCGAGGGCCTCGCGCACCGCTCGCAGTGGGTGGCCGACGTCAATGGCGTCGCCTACGTCGATGACTCCAAGGGCACCAACGTCGGCGCGACGCTCGCGGCGGTCGAGGGCATGGAAGGCCCGCTCGTCATGATCCTCGGCGGCGATGGCAAGAACCAGGACTTCACGCCGCTCGCCGCCGCCTTCCGCGGCAAAGTGCGCCACGCGGTGCTGATCGGCCGCGACGCGGCGCTCCTGGAGCAGGCACTCACCGGCGTGTGCGCGCTGTCGCGCACCACGACGCTGCCGGCGGCGGTGGCCGCGGCGGCGGCGGCGGCGCAGCCGGGCGACACCGTGCTTCTGTCGCCGGCCTGCGCGAGCCTCGACATGTTCAAGGACTATGCGCAGCGCGGCGCGGTGTTCGCCGAGGCCGTGCGCGGGCTCGCGGCATGAGCGCGCCGGCCTCACTCATGGGCTTCGCGCGCTCCAGCGCCAAGAACGGCGCGGTGCACCTGGACATGGTCACCATCGCCCTGGTGCTTGGCATCACGCTGCTCGGCCTCGTGATGGTCACCTCGGCGTCGGTCTCGATCGCCAGCCAGGAGAGCGGGCAGCCGTTCTACTACCTCGAGCGGCAGCTGTTCCTTACCATCATCGGCGCGGCGTGCGCGGCGCTGGTGTTCTCGGTGCCGACCGAGGTGCTGGAGAAGGCCTCGGTGCCGCTGCTGGCGATCGCCATCGGGCTCCTGATCGTGGTGCTGGTGCCCGGGCTCGGGCACTCGGTGAACGGCAGCCGCCGCTGGCTGCGCCTCGCGGGCGCCAACTTCCAGGTCTCGGAGCTGGCGCGGGTACTGGTGCTCATCTACATCGCCTCCTACGCGGTGCGCCGCGAGGCCGAGCTCACCGAGTCGGTGATGGGCCTCGTGAAGCCGCTCGGCCTGCTGTTCTTCGTCAGCGCACTGCTGCTGCTCGAGCCGGACTTCGGTGCCGCCACCGTGCTCTTTGCCACCGGCTTTGGCCTGTTGTTCCTCGCCGGCGCGCGGCTGCGCTACGTCATCGCCATGACCGCGCTGGCGCTCGCTGGCTTTGGCATCCTGGCGGTGAGCTCGAGCTACCGCATGCGGCGCCTGACGGCCTTCCTCGACCCCTGGGCGGATCCGTTCAACAGCGGCTTCCAGCTCACCCAGTCGCTCATCGCCATCGGCCGCGGCCAGTGGTTCGGGGTGGGCCTGGGGGACTCGGTGCAGAAGCTCTTCTACCTGCCCGAGGCGCACACCGACTTCCTGTTCGCGGTGCTCGCCGAGGAGCTCGGCCTCGTCGGCGTGGTGCTCACGCTCGCACTGTTCCTCGGCCTCGTGTGGCGATCCTTCTGGATCGCGCGCCTCGCTTCGCGTGCGGGCCTGAAGTTTCCGGCCTACCTTGCGGCAGGCTTTGGCCTGTGGATCGGTATCCAGGCCTTCATCAACATCGGCGTCAACATGGGCGTGCTGCCCACCAAGGGCCTGACGCTGCCCCTCATGAGCTACGGGCGCTCGAGCCTTATCGTGGCGCTTGCCTGGGTGGGCCTGCTGCTGCGGGTCTACCACGAGGCGATGCGCGAGCAGCGCGGCTCGGCCACGGTGCGGGGGGCCGCATGAGCCGCCCCATCCTCATCATGGCCGGCGGCACCGGCGGCCACGTGTTCCCCGCCCTGGCGCTGGCGCGCCTGTTGCGCGAGCAGGCCACCGACGTCATCTGGCTCGGCACCGAGCGCGGACTCGAGGCGCGCGTGATACCCGCCGAGGGCATCCCGATCGAGCACCTCTCGGTCGGCGGCCTGCGCGGCAAGGGAGTCCTCACCTGGCTCGCTGCACCGTTCCGCCTGAGCCACGCGCTATGGCAGGCGCTGCAGGTGATGCGCCGCCACCAGCCGAGCGTGGTGGTGGGCTTGGGCGGCTTCGTGACTGGCCCGGGCGGGGTGGCCGCCTGGCTGACGCGCCGACCGCTCGTCATCCACGAGCAGAACGCGATCGCGGGCTTCACCAACCGCTGCCTGTCGCACCTCGCGCGCCAGGTCCTCGAGGCCTTCCCCGGCTCCTTCGGCCGCGACGTGCACGCGAAGGTGATCGGCAACCCGGTGCGCCGTGACATCTCGGCGGTGCCGCCGCCGTCGGTGCGCTTCGCCGGGCGCACCGGTCCCATCCGCATCCTCGTCATCGGCGGCAGCCAGGGAGCGGCGCGCCTGAACGCGGTGGTGCCCTTTGCCCTGAAGCGCCTGTCCTCGTGGCTGACCTTCGACGTGCGCCACCAGGCGGGCGAGCGCTGGATCGATGCAGGGCGCGCCTCCTACGCGCAGGCCGGCGTACGCGCCGACGTGCGTCCCTTCATCGAGGACATGAGCGAGGCCTACTCGTGGGCGGACCTGGTGATCTGCCGCGCCGGCGCGCTCACGGTCTCGGAGCTCGCCGCCGTCGGCGTCGGCTCGATCCTGGTGCCCTTCCCGAACGCCGTGGATGATCACCAGGCCGCCAACGCCCAGTACCTGGTGCGCGAGGGCGCCGCGGTGCTCATCAGCGACCGCGAACTGACCGCGGAGCGCCTGGCGGCGGAGCTGCAGCGCCTGTGCGCCGGCCGCGGCAAACTGCTGGCGATGGCCGAGCGCGCACGCCTGCTCGCCAAGCCGCGCGCGGCCGATGAACTCGCCGCCTCCTGCCTCGAACTGGCACGGAGGGCTGCATGAGCCGCGAGCGCCGCACCCTCCCGGAACGCCCGCAGGTCGAGCGCCGCGTGGCGCCGGAGCGGCGCGACCGCATGCGCCGCATCAACACCATCCATTTCGTCGGCATCGGCGGCAGCGGTATGTCGGGCATCGCCGAGGTGCTTCTGAACCTGGGCTACGCGGTGCAGGGCTCGGACGTGCGCGCGAGCGCCATGACGCAGTGGCTGACGGGCTTGGGTGCGCGCGTCTTCATCGGCCATGCCGCCGCCCACATCGAGGGGGCGGACGTGGTGGTGGCCTCGGGCGCCGTGGCGCGCGAGAACCCCGAGGTGCAGGCCGCACTCGCGCGCCGCATCCCGGTCGTGCCGCGCGCGGAGATGCTCGGCGAGCTGATGCGCTTCCGCTACTCCATCGCGGTCGCAGGCTCGCACGGCAAGACCACCACCACGAGCCTGATCGCCAGCGTCCTCGGTGAGGGCGGCGAGGACCCAACCTACGTCATCGGCGGGCGCCTGAAGAGTGCCGCGAGCAACGCGCGCCTGGGCGCAGGGCGCTACCTCGTGGCGGAGGCCGACGAGAGCGATGCCTCCTTCACCCACCTGCAGCCCCTGATCGCGATCGTCACCAACATCGACAACGACCACCTGAGCACCCACGGCGGGGACTTCGGGCTGCTCAAGCAGAGCTTCGTCGACTTCCTGCACAACCTGCCGTTCTACGGGCTCGCGGTGCTGTGCCTGGACGACGAGCACGTGCGCAGCATCGTGCAGGAGATCGGCCGCCCGGTGCTCTCCTACGGCTTCGATCCTTCCGCCGACGTGCGCGCGGTTGACCTGCGGCCGGACGGGCTGAAGACGCACTTCCGCGTGAGCCGCGCCGGGGCTGCGCCCCTTGAGGTCACGGTGAACCTGCCGGGGCTGCACAACGTGCGCAACACCCTCGCGGCGATCGCGGTCGCGACCGAGCTCGGCATCGCGGACGAGGCGATCCTGCGCGCGCTCGCCGCCTTCCAGGGCGTCGACCGGCGCCTGCAGCACGTCGCCGACGTCGTGACCGCGATCGGCGTCGTGAGCATCGTCGATGACTATGGCCACCACCCGACCGAGGTGACGGCGACGCTCGAGGCGGTGCGCCAGGGATACCCGGGCCGCCGCGTACTGCTCGCCTTCCAGCCACACCGCTTCACGCGCACCCGCGACCTCATCGATGACTTCGGCAAGGCACTCTCGGGTGCCGACATGCTGTGCGTGACCGAGGTCTATGCCGCGGGCGAGACGGCGATCGCTGGCGCCGACGGGCGCGCCATCTGCCGCGCCGTGCGCGGCCGCGGCCAGCTCGAGCCGCTGTTCGTGGAGAAGGTCGAGGAACTCCCCGAGGCGCTGAAGGACCTGATCCGCGACGGTGACGTAGTGCTCGCCATGGGCGCGGGCAACATCTCGAGCGTCGCGCACGCGCTGCCGGAGGCCCTGAGCGCCCTCCTGCCGCCCGGGAGGGCCCAGTGACCGTGGCCATTGCCCCCCAATTCGCCCCGCGTGTGCGCCGAGACGAGCCCTTGAGCCGCCACACCTCCTGGCACGTGGGCGGACCCGCCGAGGTGCTCTTCAACCCGCAGAACCGCGAGGACCTGCAGGGCTTCCTCAGGAGCCTGGCACCGCAGGTGCCGGTGAGCTGGATCGGGCTCGGGAGCAACCTCCTGGTGCGCGACGGGGGTATCCCCGGGGTCGTCATCAGCACCCACGGTACCCTCGATGCGCTCACCCGCCTGAGCGCAACCGAAGTGCGCGCGGAGGCGGGCGTTGCCTGCGCGCGCATCGCGCGCCAGTGCGTGAAGTGGGGCTTAGGCCCCGCGGAGTTCTTCGCCGGCATCCCGGGGACCTTAGGGGGCGCGCTCGCCATGAATGCCGGCGCCTTCGGCGGGGAGACCTGGTCGGCAGTGCAGAGCCTCGAGACCATCGACCGCTCCGGCGCGATCCACGTGCGCGCGCGCGCCGAGTACCAGGTGAGCTACCGCCACGTGGTGCCACCGGCGCCTTCCGAGTGGTTCGTGTCGGCGACGCTCAAGTTCGAGGAGCGCCCGCCTGAGCGCCAGGATGAGCTGCAGCAGCTGCTCGAGCGGCGCCGCGCGACGCAGCCGATCGGGGAGTGGAGCTGCGGCTCGGTGTTCACGAACCCCAAGGGCGATCACGCCGCGCGCCTCATCGAGACCGCGGGCCTCAAGGGCCATCGCATCGGCGATGCCTCGGTATCGCTCAAGCACGCCAACTTCATCATCAACCACGGTGCGGCGAGTGCCCGTGACCTGGAGAGTCTGATCGAGCACGTCAGGGAAACGGTCGCGCGCGTGCACGGCATCACGCTCACTCCCGAAGTACGCATCGTGGGGCAGCCTTAAATGCGCCTGAGCTACGAACCTGCAGCGCCGCGCAGCGCCGGAAGCGCCGCCGAGTTCGGGCGCGTCGCGGTGCTCTTCGGCGGCGACTCGAGCGAGCGGGAGATCTCGCTCCTCAGCGGCAACGCGGTACTCGCGGCCCTCAAGGCCCAGGGTGTCGATGCGCACGCCTTTGACCCGGCGACGCGTCCGCTCGCGGACCTCCTCGCCGAGCGCTTCGATCGGGTGTGGATCGCGCTGCACGGCCCGGGCGGGGAGGACGGCACGCTGCAGGGGGCGCTCGAGTACCTCGGCGTCCCCTACACGGGCAGCGGGGTGATGGGCTCGGCCATCGCCATGGACAAGCTCGCCACCAAGCGCCTCGCGCTCGCCGTCGGCGTGCCGACGGCCGACTTCGTGATCCTCACCGGCCCTGCCGATTTCGAGGTGGCGCTCGAGCGCCTCCGGCTGCCCCTGATCGTGAAGCCCGCGACCCAGGGTTCGAGCGTCGGCATGTCGAAGGTGGAGCGCGCCGCCGACCTGCCGCAGGCGTTCGCCGCCGCCGCGCAGTTCGAGACGCTGGTGTTCGCCGAGCCCTGGCTCACGGGCAGCGAGTACACGGTCGCGATCCTGAAGGATGAGGCGCTGCCCTCGATCCGCATCGAGACCCCGAAGACCTTCTACGACTACGAGGCCAAGTACTTCCGGAGCGACACGCGCTACTTCTGTCCTTCCGGCCTTGCGCCGCAGGCGGAAGCGCACCTCTCGCAGCTGGCGCTCGCGACGTTCGCGGCCTGTGGTGCCTCGGGCTGGGGGCGCGCGGACTTCATGATGGACGGGGCAGGGCGCGCGCAGCTTCTGGAGATCAACACCATCCCGGGCATGACCGACCACAGTCTCGTGCCCATGGCCGCGCGCGCGCGCGGCATCGAGTTCCCGGCCCTGTGCTGGCAGGTGCTCGAGACCAGTTTCACGCGGCGCCTGGTGGCGCGCGCCAAAGGCGGCTCCTGATGCTCGGCCGCGCCAAGAACCGCAAGAACCGCAAGAAGCCCGAAGGGGCACGGCGGCGCTTTGCGCTCCCCGCCATCAACTGGCGCTACCTCGGCTACGGCGGCGCGGCGCTCGCGGTGCTCGCCTGCGGCGCGGCCGGGGTGTGCTGGGCCTTCAACCAGCCGATCCAGACGGTCGCGGTCGAGGGTCGCTTCCAGCGCGTGACTCCCGGGGACGTCGAGCGTGTGGTGAAGGGTTGCGTGCACGGTGCGGGCCTGCTCTCCGTGGACCTGGCGGCGGTGCGCCGCGCCATCCACACGCTCCCCTGGGTGGACGGGGTGAGCGTCGAGCGTGCCTGGCCGCGGGGGCTCACGGTGCTGGTGGTGGAGCAGACCGCCGCCGCGCGCTGGGGCGAGCGCGGCCTGCTCAACACGCGCGGGGAGCTGTTCGATTCCGACGAGCGCCACATCCCCCCCGAGCTTGCGCAGCTGGAGGGCCCGGAGGGCAAGGAAGCGGTGGTGGCGCAGCGCTACCTCGCCGCCGAGGGGCGCCTGATGCAGGCGGGCCTGCGCCTGACCGCGATGCGCCTGGACACCCGCGGCGCATGGGAATTCGAGCTCGCCAACGGGGTGACCGTGCGCCTCGGGCGCCGCCAGGTCGACGAGCGGTTCGAACGATTCATGAGTACGGCGCTGAAGCTCGTGAGCCAGCGCGGCGAGGACATCTCTTACGTGGACATGCGGTACACCAACGGTTTTGCCATCGGCTGGCGCGGAGCGGCGCCGCACGGCGCGGCCCGCGATGAGGATCACGATGCTTAAGCGCACCGAACGCAATCTCATCGTCGGCCTCGACATCGGCACCTCCAAGGTCGTGGCCCTGGTCGGGGAGATCGGCGCCGACGGCTCGATCGAGCTACTGGGTCTTGGCTCGCAGCCCTCGCGGGGCCTCAAGAAGGGCGTGGTGGTCAACATCGAGTCCACCGTGCAGTCGATCCAGCGCGCCGTCGAGGAAGCCGAGCTCATGGCAGGGTGCGAGATCCACTCGGTGTTCGCCGGCATCGCCGGCAGCCACGTACGCAGCCTCAACTCCCACGGCGTGGTGGGGGTGCGCGACAAGGAGGTCAGCCACGGCGACGTCGAGCACGTCATCGATGCCGCCAAGGCGGTCGCCATCCCCGCCGACCAGAAGATCCTGCACGTGCTGCCGCAGGAGTTCATCGTCGACGGCCAGGAGGGCATCCGCGACCCCATCGGCATGTCCGGCGTGCGCCTCGAGGCCAAGGTGCACATCGTCACCGGCGCCGACTCGGCCGCCCAGAACATCGAGAAGTGCATCCAGCGCTGCGGACTCGAGGTCGACGACGTGGTGCTCGAGCAGCTCGCCTCGAGCTTCGCCGTGCTCACCGAGGACGAGAAGGAGCTCGGCGTGTGCCTGGTCGACATCGGCGGCGGCACCACCGACTTGGCCGTGTTCGCCAACGGCGCCATCCGCCACACCGCGGTGATCCCGATTGCCGGGGACCAGGTGACGAATGACATCGCCGTCTCGATGCGCACGCCCACGCAGTACGCCGAGGACATCAAGATCCGCTACGCCTGCGCGCTCTCGCAGCTCGCCAATCCCGACGAGAGCATCGAGGTGCCCTCGGTCGGGGAGCGCCCGGCGCGGCGCCTGGCGCGCCAGACGCTCGCCGAAGTGGTCGAGCCGCGCTACGAGGAACTCTTTGGCCTGGTGCGCGAGGAGCTCGCCCGCTCGGGCTTCGAGGAAGTGATCGCCGCGGGCATCGTCCTCACCGGCGGCAGCGCCAAGATGGAAGGCGCGATCGAGCTGGCCGAAGAAGTGTTCCACGTCCCGGTGCGCCTAGGCATACCGCAGACCGTGCACGGGCTTTCGGACGTGGTGAAGAACCCGATCTATTCCACGGGCGTGGGGCTGTTGCTCTACGCGCGCGACAACGCCTTGCCCGCACGCCGCGGGCGCTCCCTGGGTGGCAACGCCAAGACGGTGCTCGACCGCATGCGTTCCTGGTTCCAGGGGAACTTTTGAAGCTGACAGACGATGCAATGTCCGACAGAAGAACGACTCAACCAACCGTTTGTATTTGTGTAAGGAGCGACAACATGTTTGAACTGATGGACGCATACAGCCAAAGCGCCGTCATCAAGGTGATCGGGGTCGGGGGCGGGGGCGGCAACGCCGTCGCGCACATGGTGACCGCGGGCATCGATGGCGTGGAATTCATGTGCATCAACACCGACAGCCAGGCGCTCAAGCACGCCAAGGTGAAGACCGCACTGCAGATCGGCACCAACATCACCAAGGGCCTGGGCGCCGGCGCCGACCCGGAAGTGGGCCGCCAGGCGGCGATGGAGGACCGTGACCGCATCGTCGAGCTCATCGAGGGCTGCGACATGCTCTTCATCACCGCCGGCATGGGCGGCGGTACCGGCACCGGCGCGGCGCCGGTGGTGGCGCAGGTGGCGAAGGAGCTCGGCATTCTCACCGTCGCGGTCGTGACCAAGCCCTTCGAGATGGAAGGCGGCAAGAGGAGCTTCGTGGCCGACCACGGCATCTCCGAGCTCGGCAAGTACTGCGACTCGCTGATTACCATTCCCAACCAGAAGTTGCTGACGGTCCTGGGTCCGCAGACGACGCTGCTGGATGCCTTCAAGGCGGCCAACCAGGTGCTGCAGGGTGCGGTGCAGGGCATCGCCGAACTCATCACCCGCCCGGGCCTGATCAACGTGGACTTCGCGGACGTGCGCACGGTGATGGCCGAGACCGGCATGGCGATGATGGGCTCGGGAGCGGCGAGCGGCGAAGGCCGCGCGCGGGCCGCCGCCGAGGCCGCCGTCTCCTCTCCGCTGCTCGAGGACATCAACCTCGCCGGCGCCCACGGGATCCTGGTCAACGTGACGGCCGGCATGGACCTCTCGATCGGGGAGTTCCAGGAGGTCGGTCAGATCGTCAAGCAGTTCGCCTCCGAGGATGCGACGGTCGTGGTGGGAACGGTCATCGACCCGGAGCTCTCCAACCAGGTGCGGGTCACGGTGGTGGCCACCGGTCTCGGACGTCCGGCCGCGGCGGCGCGTCCGCCGGTGCAGCGCGAGGCGGCCCCGAGCCGCGAGATGCGCGAGCCGGGCATGCGTGTTGTACCGAGGCCACGGACTGCAAGCGACTATGCGGCCTTCGAGCGCCCGACGGCTCACCGGCAGCAGCGGGCGGTTGGCGATGGGCTGCGGCCGGAAGCCGAGGCCGAGGACGTCCTGGACATCCCGGCATTCCTGCGGCGACAGGCTGATTGATGTGATACGGTAACGCGCCTTACATAAAGCGCCTTGGAGAGGGGCCCGGCCAGGCTCAAGTTGGCCTTGCGGTCCTCTCCCCAATGGCGCCTATGGCGCGCCCTGTCATCGCGGTACTCTTTCGGGCGTTACGGTAAAGCAACAATCATGGTTGGACAACGGACGCTCAAAAACACGATCCGCGCCACGGGCGTGGGCCTGCACACGGGCAAGAAGGTGCTGATGACCTTGCGCCCGGCGGCCCCCGACGAGGGGATCATCTTCCGCCGCACCGATCTGCCGCAGATGGTGGATATCCGCGCCAACGCGGAGAACGTCGGCGACACCATGCTCGGCACGACGCTCGGCAAGGGCGAGTCGCGGGTCTCCACCGTCGAGCACCTGCTGTCGGCGTTTGCAGGCTTGGGGATCGACAACGCGATCGTCGAGGTATCGGCCGCCGAAGTGCCGATCATGGACGGCAGCGCGGGTCCCTTCGTGTTCCTGCTGCAGTCGGCCGGCATCGAGGAGCAGCGCATCCCGAAGCGCTTCATCCGCGTGAAAAAGCGCGTGCGCTGTCGAGGACGGCGACAAGTGGGCGCAGTTCGATCCCTTCGATGGCTTCAAGGTGAATTTCGAGATCGAGTTCAACCACCCGATCTTCAAGCGCCGCTCGCAGCGCGCCTCGATGGACTTCTCCACCACCTCGTTCCTGAAGGAAGTGAGCCGCGCGCGCACCTTCGGCTTCATGCGCGACCTCGAGACGCTGCGCTCGCGCAACCTCGCCCTCGGGGGCAGCCTCGACAACGCCATCGTGCTCGATGAGTTCCGGGTGCTGAACGAGGACGGGCTGCGTTACGAGGACGAGTTCGTCAAGCACAAGATCCTGGATGCGATCGGTGACCTCTACCTGCTGGGGCACAGCCTCATCGGGGAGTTCAGCGGCCACAAGTCAGGCCACGCGCTCAACAACAAGCTGCTGCGCACGCTGCTCGCCGATGCTTCGGCCTGGGAAGAAGTGGTGTTCGAGCGTTACGCGGATGCCCCGATCTCCTACATCGAGGCCCCGGCGCTGCCGCCCGGCAGCTGACCGTGCGCGCACCCTGTCCGGGTGCGGTTGAGGATTCTTAAGTTCCCTGCGTTGCGCTGCCGCGCGCGCAGCCCGGCTTCAGCTGCGCGGTAGCACGCGCACCTCGGTGCCGGTGATCCGCGGGTGCTCGTGCCGCAGCGCGGATTCGAGCTCCTGCAGCGCAAAGCGCAGGCGCGCGGACCAGGCGGCCGACTCGGCAAACACCACCAGCACCCCGTCGCGCTCGTGGATCCCGCTGATGCGGGGGCCGATCTCGGGGGCGAGGCGTGACATAAGCCAGCTGCTCCATTGCTGCTGTTGTGCGGCCTCCCCGGTGAGGCGCGTGAGGGCCGGAAACTGCGGTCCCAGGAGCTCTTTGACAGAACGCGGGGCGGCGCGGGTGTTGGACTTAATGCCTGCGCGAGTCCTCATTGGGGGTTTCCCGCGCTTGTCTCGGTGCGGCTTCTTCGGCATATTGCCTGTGCTGCCCTAAGCAAACCCGCCGAAAGGCGGAGTACGCAAAGCCACCGGTCTAAAGCGAGGAGCCATGACAGCGGGGTTGCCAGCATCGTACAGGTTTTCTGAAAGAAAACAGGGCCTTTCAGGCCCGCATCGGGGTTCCGCAGCCGCCTGCGATACCGGTCTGTCTTAGGTCCTTGGCACCGCTTTAAAGCAGCCGCATGAACGTTATTTTCCTGTCCAGGCGCGAGGGGAGGGCGAGGCAGTTCAACCTGGCCCACCCGCTCACGTTAAGTTTAATCGGCAGCCTCGTGCTCGCGGTTCTGGGCAGCGCGTTCATGCTCGGCGTGCAGCTCGGGCGCGGCAACCAGCGCTCGCTGGCGCTCGGGGACACGGTGCACCTGGGCGACGTGCTGGCGCAGCAGAAGGCACAGATCTCCGAGCTCAAATCCCAGCTGCAGCTGCGGGTGGATGCGATGGCCATGCGCATCGGTGAGGTGAACGCGCACGTCATCCGCCTCGATGCCCTAGGCAAGCGCCTCACCGAGATGGCCGACATCGACAGCCGCGAATTCAACTTCGACCATGATCCGCCGCGCGGTGGCGCGAGCGAAGGCGAGGGCGTGAGCGCCGAGATCCCGGACCTCTCGAGCATGCTGAGCACGCTGGAGAAGAAGGTCGACCTGCGCCAGTCGCAGCTCTCGGCGCTCGAGAACCTGATCCTGGCGCGCGAGCTCAAGCAGGAGATCCACCCGGAGGGGCGCCCGGTCGAGAACGGGTTCATCTCCTCCTACTTCGGCGAGCGCGAGGATCCCTTCGACGGCCAGGAGACCTTCCACAAGGGCGTCGACTTCGCAGGGACCAAGGGCTCGACGGTCGTGGCGGTCGCGGCCGGGGTCGTCACCTGGGCCGGCGAGCGCTCCGGCTTTGGCAAGATGATCGAGATCAACCACGGCGACGGCTACGTCACCCGCTACGGCCACAACGAGAAGACACTGGTGTCGGTGGGTGACACGGTCAAGCGCGGCGATGCGATCGGGCTCATGGGCTCCACCGGGCGCTCCACCGGACCGCACGTGCACTTCGAGGTGCTGCGCAACGGCCGCCAGGTCGATCCCCTGTCCTTCATCGGGCGCTAGACCCCTTAGGAAGCCTCCCTCCGCCTTGAATTACCGCGCCCGAGAACCAATTGGGCGTCTCCAACGTCTATTGCGTACAATACGCCGCTTTCCACGCCCGCTGTCTTACCTAAGTACTTGTCGGGCAAGCCGTTTTTCCTCAAACGAGTCACCACCCTTTGCGCCAACTCCTCACCCGTGTCTTCGGCAGTCGTAACGAGCGCATCGTGCGCGGCTGGGCCCGCTACGTGCGCGCCGCCAACCAGTTCGAGCCTGCGCTCAAGCCCCTCACCGATGAGGCGCTGAAGGCCAAGACCGAGGAGTTCCGGAAGCGCCTCGCGGAAGGGGCGACGCTCGATGACCTGCTGCCCGAGGCCTTCGCGGTGGTGCGCGAGGCGGCGCAGCGCACGCTCGGCATGCGCCACTTCGACGTGCAGCTGATCGGCGGCATCGCGCTGCACAAGGGCATGATCGCGGAGATGCGCACCGGTGAGGGCAAGACCCTCATGGCGACCCTCCCCACCTACCTGAACGCGCTGCCTGGCAAGGGCGTGCACATCGTCACGGTGAACGAGTACCTGGCGGCGCGCGATGCGGACTGGATGGGCCCGGTGTACCGCTTCCTCGGCCTCACCGTGGGAGTCATCAAGAACTCGCAGAGTTCGGCCGAGAAGCGCGCCGCCTACGCCTGCGACATCACCTACGGCACCAACAACGAGTTCGGCTTCGACTACCTGCGCGACAACCTCGCCTACCGGCTCGAGGAGCGCGTGCAGCGCGAGCTCACCTTCGCGGTCGTGGACGAGGTCGACTCGATCCTCATCGACGAGGCGCGCACGCCCCTCATCATTTCCGGGCCTGCCGAGGAGAGCACCGAGCTCTACCTGCGCATCAACGAGCTCGTGCCGCGCCTCACCCGGCAGGCCGAGGAGAACGGCCCCGGGGATTTCTCGGTCGACGAGAAGACCAAGCAGGCGCACATCACGGAAGCCGGCCACGAGCACGTCGAGCAGCTGATGCTGCAGCTTGGCCTCCTCAAGGAGGGCGAGAGCCTCTACGACCCGGCCAACATCCGCCTGATGCACCACCTGAACGCCGCGCTGCGCGCGCACGCCATCTACAAGCGCGACGTCGAGTACATCGTGCGAGGCGGCGAGGTCATCATCGTGGACGAGTTCACCGGGCGCACCATGCCCGGCCGGCGCTGGTCCGACGGCCTGCACCAGGCGGTGGAGGCCAAGGAGGGCGTCAAGGTGCGCGAGGAGAACCAGACGGTCGCCTCGATCACCTTCCAGAACTTCTTCCGCCTCTACAAGAAGCTCTCCGGCATGACCGGCACCGCCGACACCGAGGCGCCGGAGTTCCTGCAGATCTACGGGCTCGAGGTGGTGGTGATACCCACGCACCGCCCGATGATCCGCAAGGACAACCCGGACTTCGTCTACCTCACGCAGAAGGACAAGTTCGAGGCCATCATCGAGGACATCCGCGACTGCGTGGCGCGCGGCCAGCCGGTGCTGGTGGGCACCACCTCGATCGAGACGTCCGAGTTCCTGTCGGGCCTGCTGCAGAAGGAGGGCGTGCCGCACGAGGTGCTGAACGCGAAGCAGCACGAGCGCGAGGCGCACGTGGTGGCCCAGGCCGGGCGCCCCGCCGGGGTGACCATCGCGACCAACATGGCCGGCCGTGGCACCGACATCGTGCTCGGCGGCAACCTCGAGGCCGAGCTCGCGCAGGCCCCCGACAACGATGACTTGAAGCGCGAGGGCATCCGCGCGGGGTGGCGGACGCGCCACGACGAGGTGCTCAAGTCCGGCGGCCTGCACATCATCGGCACCGAACGCCACGAGTCGCGCCGCATCGACAACCAGCTGCGCGGCCGCTCGGGACGCCAGGGAGACCCGGGCTCGAGCCGCTTCTACCTCTCGATGGAGGACAACCTGATGCGCATCTTCGGGGACCCGCTGCGCACGCAGCGTCTCCTGAAGATGGCGGGCATGAAGGAGGGTGAGGTCATCGAGAGCGGCATGCTCACCCGGCAGATCGAGAAGGCGCAGCGCAAGGTCGAGTCGCACAACTTCGACATCAGAAAGAACCTGCTGCTGTTCGATGACGTCGCCAACGACCAGCGCAAGGTGGTGTATTCGCAGCGCACCGAGATCATGGGCACCGAGGACTTGAGCCACGCGATCCGCGGGCTCCTCGAGGATGCCACTGCCACGGTGATGGACCAGTACATGCCCAAGCAGGCGGTGCCGGCCGACTGGGACATGGCGGCCCTGAGCGAGGCCCTGCAGCGCGACTTTGCCACCAGGGTCGATCCGAAGGCCTGGCTGGACGCCGAGCCTGAGCTCGAAGAGCAGGCGCTGCGCTCGCGCATCACCAAGGCAGTCACCGATGCCTACGACGCCAAGGTGGCGCGCACCGGGCCGGAGATCATGCGCCACGTCGAGAAGCAGGTGATGCTGCAGAAGCTCGACACCCACTGGCGCGAGCACCTGGCCGCCATGGACTACCTGCGCCAGGGCATCCACCTGCGCGGCTACGCGCAGAAGGACTACCGGTTCGAGTTCAAGCGCGAGGCCTTCGAGCTCTTCGCCGCCATGCTCGATCGCATCAAGTTCGAGACCGCCTCCCTCATGGCGAACGTCGAGGTGCGCACCCAGGAGGACGTGGAGCGCGAGGAAGAGGAGCGCCGTCAGCGCCTCATGCGTGCGCTGCAGGCCCAGCACGCCGAGGCCGCATCGCTGCTCGCCGGTGGCGAGGAGGCGGAGGTCCCGCCCGCGGGGGCGCCTGCCTTGCGTGCCAGCGCCGCCGGCGCACCGCAGCCGCTGCCGGACGTCGCCCAGGCGGGCACCTTCGTGCGCAACGAGCGCAAGGTCGGGCGCAATGAGCCGTGCCCCTGCGGCTCGGGCAAGAAGTTCAAGCACTGCCACGGCGTGCTCTCGAGCGTCGAGTAGCCGCACCCGACCTCCGAGCACGGAAGCGCCCGCATCGAGCGTCCCGAAGTCCTGGTCGTCGCGGCGGCGCTCTACGACGCCACTGGCCGCATCCTCATCGCCGAGCGCCCGCAGGGCAAGCACATGGGCGGCCACTGGGAATTCCCGGGCGGCAAGGTCGGCCCCGGCGAGCCTGAGGCGAAAGCGCTGGAGCGCGAGCTTCACGAGGAGCTCGGCATCCGCGTCGAGGCCGCGCACGCCTTCATGCGGGTGCGCCACGACTACCCGGACCGCAGCGTCGAGCTGTCCTTGTGGGTGATCGAGCGCTATGCCGGCACCCCGCAGGGACTCGAGGGGCAGCGCCTGGCGTGGGTGGCTCCCGGGAAGCTGCACGAGGCCGGGATCCTCGAGGCCGACCAGCCCTTCATCGCGGCACTGCGGGGGCGCGCCGCCCCTTGAGGTTCGCGCCCGCGGCCCCTATCTCCCGCGTTACAATTTGCTGACCCTGATCCCCATGACTCCAAATCCTCAAGGCGGAACGATGGCTGCGCAGAACGACCTACCCGACATCCAGCTCGATGCCAACGCCCTCTATCGCGAGGACGTGTTCACCGACCGCCGCGCCGGCAGTATCCGCAGGCTCACCCCCGTGACCACCGACGGGGCGACCGATGCCTCGCGGCACGTGCTCTTCTCCGGGCAGACACAGCTCCTGACGCCCGCGGGCGTGCTGCCGCTCGGGTTCGAGATCGAGGCCGAGAGCCTCGAGGAGGCGCTGCGCAAGTTCCCCGACGGGGTGAAGGTCGCGCTCGAGCAGGCGATCGATGAGGCCCGCGAGATGCGCCGCGAGGCAGCCTCGCGCATCGTGGTGCCGGACGTGGGCAGTGGCGTCGGCCCGGGACCGGCCGCCGGGGGCGGCAAGATCAAGTTTCCATAAGGGTGCCGGGTCGCCCGGCACTGCATGCGCGCGCGGTGTGCCGGGTGCGCCTTGCTACACTCGCGCCATGAATAACTCCGCTTCCCGCGCGCTTGCGGCGGCGCTCGTCGCGGCCGCCGCCCTCATCCTCGGCTCCTGCGCGACGCGCGTGCTCGGCATCGACCACGACGACACCGTCCCCGGGCCCGGGCCCAACGGCAAGCCGATGCGCACCGTGACCGACGAGGCCGTCGGCCTGCCGCCGGCAGCGAATGCGCCGATCTACCCCCTCACCGCGCGCGTCGCGGTGACCGACACCTACTTCGGCACCAAGGTCGACGACCCCTACCGGTGGCTGGAGAACCTCGACTCCCCGCAGGTGCACCAGTGGGTGCTCAGCGAGAACGGGGTGTCGCAGCCGCAGCTGGCCTCCCTGCCGCAGCGCCCGTGGCTGAAGAGCCGCCTCACGCAGCTGTGGAGCTACGAGCGCTACGACCTGCCGGTGCACCGCGGCGCGCACTATTTCTACCTGCACAACGATGGCGCGCAGAACCAGAGCGTGCTTTACGTCACCGAGCGCCTGGACGACCCCGGGCACGTGCTGTTCGACCCCAACGCGGTGCGCGCGGATGCCACGGTGTCGCTGTCGGAGTTCCACCCCTCAGACCAGGGGGAGCTCGTCGCCTACGCCGTCTCGGATGGGGGCACGGACTGGCAGACCTGGCGCTTCAGGCGGGTGAAGGACGGCACGGACTTAGGGGATGAGCTGCGCTACACCAAGTTCTGGGGCGTGTCCTGGGCGCATGACGCTTCCGGGGTCTACTACAGCCGCTATCCTGCGGTCGCGCCCGGCAAGGGCGACGATGCGGGACGGCCGGCACTCTACTTCCACAAGCTCGGCACGCCGCAGGCCGCGGACCGCCTGGTCTACGAGATCCTCGACCGCACCACGCGCATCCCGAAGGGCAATGTGACCGAGGACGGCCACTACCTCGTCATCACCCAGGTCGAGGGCTACGAAAGGAGCGGCATCCTGATCCTCGACCTGAGAAAGCCCGGCGCCACCGCGCAGCCGCTCTTCATGGCCTGGGACGCGATGTACAACTTCATCGGCGCGAGCGGCGATGAGCTCTATTTCCACACCACGAAAGACGCCCCGCTCGGGCGCGTGATCGCGGTCGACCTGCTCAAGGGCACCGAGCGGCGTACCGTCGTGCCGGAGGGCACGGCGGCGATCGAGGAGGCCACGTATGTCGGCGGCCGCATCATCGCCAAGTACGTGGAGGAGGCCCATGGGGTTGCGCGCATCTACGAGCGCGACGGGCAGCTCGCAGGCTCGGTGCCGCTGCCGGGTCTGGGGGGGATCGACGGCTTCCACGGCGAGGGCAGCCGCAGCGAGACCTTCTTCTCGTACACCGATTACCTGACCCCGCGGCGCATCTACCGGCTGGATGTCGCAAGCGATGCGGCGACGCTGTGGCGCGAGCCGCACGTGCCGGGGAGTCCCGCGGACTTTGTCACCGAGCAGGTGTTCTACTCGAGCAAGGACGGCACGCGCGTGCCGATGTACATCACCCACCGGCGCGATCTTCAGAAGAACGGCGACAACCCGGTGCTGCTCTACGGCTATGGGGGCTTCAACATCTCGGCAACCCCGAGCTACCGGCCGCAGGTGCAGGCGTGGCTGGAGATGGGCGGGGTGTTCGCGGAGGCCAACCTGCGCGGTGGCGGGGAGTTTGGCGAGGCCTGGCACAAGGCCGGCACGCTCGCCAACAAGCAGCACGTGTTCGATGACTTCATCGCCGCGGCCCAGTACCTGATCAGTGAGCACTACACGCGCCCCGCGCGCTTAGGCATCCACGGGCGCAGCAACGGCGGCCTGCTGATCGGAGCTGTGCTCACCCAGCGCCCGGAACTCTTCGGCGTGGCGCTGCCGGCGGTCGGGGTGCTGGACATGCTGCGCTACCAGACCGCGAGCGCCAATGCGCGGCAGTGGTCATCCGACTACGGCCTGTCGGAGGACCCGGAGCAGTTCCAGGCGCTGTATTCCTATTCGCCGGTGCAGAACGTGAAGAAGGGCATCTGCTACCCGCCCACCCTGATCACCACCGCCGACCACGACGATCGCGTCGTACCCTGGCACAGCTACAAGTTCGCCGCCGCCCTGCAGGCCGCCCAGATCTGCCCGAACCCGATCCTGATCCGGGTGGAGACGCGCGCCGGGCACGGCGCCGGCAAGCCCGTATGGATGCAGGTGGATGACTATGCCGACCAGCTGGCATTCGCCGCGCGCTGGCTCGGGATGAGCGCGCCCGCCGCCCCCCAAGTCAGTCCGGGCGGATCAGTGCCCGGATCCTGAGCGGCTCGAGGTCGAAGACCGCGAGGAGGCGCCGCGCAGTGCCGCCCCACATCACCATGGCGTTTTTCTTCTCGGCATCGAGCCCGAGTTCCTTCATGCGTTCTTGCAGCAGCTGCTGCTCGGGCTTCGAGAAGTACTTGATCTCGCTCAAGGTCGTCAGTCGTAAGCGCAGCGGGGGGAGGCCTGCCGCCCAGGGCCTGAAATAGCGCGGCATGTCGATGACATCCACGCCGCTGCCGAAGGATGCCGACTGCACGATTTTAGCTGCCGCGTCCTGATCGTCGGGCAGGGGTGCCCAGACCCAGCGCGGGCGGCTGTACCAGTGCGGCGCGAAGGCAGGGTTCTCCTTTCGCGCGAGCGCCAGCTCCTCGTCGCTGACATCGGAAGCCTGGACGGTCTCGAGGCGGTCGACCGAAAAGGTGTAGTAGAGCGGCCGCCCCTGCCACAAGGTCCACCCGCCGTAGAGGAGGGCGGCCAGCTGCACCGTCGCAATGATCGCGATGTCGCGCGCCAGCTCCCGCCGCGGCTTTTTTGGATTGGCGATGATCAGGGTGAGAGTGGGACCCAGGACTAGGTCGACACTGCCCACGATCAGCAGCACGCGCGTCACCGCAGTCAGATACCACCCGGGCCAGTAATACCAGCCGAAGTAGAGTCCGCCGAGGACCAGGGTCAGTGCACAGGCGCTTCCGAGCAGATGGAAGCCGAAGGCCTTGAGTCGAAATCGCATGCTCTATGGGCTCTCCTCACCGGGGGGCGGGTTGTCTTCGGCGCCGGGTGCGGCGCTTTCCCCGGGAATGGCGTGTCGCTCGCTCAGCCACGCGCCCAGGTCGATAAGCCGGCAACGATCACTGCAGAAGGGGCGGTAGGGCGCGGACTCCCAGTCGAGCTCGCGCCGGCAGGTGGGGCACTTCACGCGCGTCACGGGACGACTGCGCCGGTTCAGCTGCAGCAGCTGAGCATGAAGGGCACGTCCTCCGCGGTCTGTGTGGGACGCGTCGCGAGGCCCTTCCAGGCAAGGAAGCGCACGCTGCAGCGGTGGTGGCTGCCACTGATCTCGGGGTAAATGCCGATCGCGGCCGGTAACGAGATGCGCAGCAGCTGCAGCGGATTGTCGCGGTCGAAGGTGATGCTGAAGGCGCCGCCCTTGGCGATCTCCCTGCGATTGCGGCCGTTCTGCCGTGTCAGCCACAGCAGCTCCGCGACGGCATCGCACAACGGGCGCAGCAGTCCGAGCCACTGGTTGAAGGTGCGCACCCGGACCTCGTCCGGCTGTGAGAGCCAGAAGTAGTAGTCCGGCAGGTCAAACTCACAGGTGCCTCCGGGGATCGCGCTGCGGTGTCGGATGGCACTCAGGAATTCCGAGTCGCGCAGCGGTTGCACGTAGGCCGAGCCTGCGTTCATGAGGTCGCCGCGCAGGCGCACCAGGTTGTCGACCAGCGTCTTCAGCCGCTGCGAGTCGACCCCGGGGTTCGCCTGGAACTCGTTCAGCGAAGTCAGGTGGTTCTCGAGCTCCTTGAGGACATCCGAGCGCACGTCACCGCGTGTCGTGATCGAGAGGATGTCGATGAGGCTCGCCATCGCGGCACGGCTGCCCCAGGGGCTCGCCATCTCGTTCTGGTAAAGGGCCTGGTTGTAGAGGAAGTCGAGGCGCAGGAAGGTGCGCATCCGCTCGTTCAGGGGTTGCTCAAAGATGAGCACGCCCGTGGCGGACGCCGGCTCGGCTACGCTCTCGGTGCTGGGCAGCGGCAATTCAGTCATGACGGTATTGTGCTTGACGCGCGCGCCCGCCGTAAACGGTATGGAGGGACCGGCGGCGTGTGTCGCCGAGGGGATACGCTCAGGGGCGTGGCTGTGCGGCGAGCTCCAGGTAGCGTGCGTGCAGGGCTGCGACCTGGTCCTGCACCGCGCTCATGTCCGCCTCGTTCGTGATCACATCGTCCGCCGCCCGTAGTCGCGCGGCACGCGGCGCCTGGGCGTTCAGGATGGCCTGTGCCTGCTCGGGCGTCGAACCGTCACGGTCGCGCAGCCGCCGTACCTGCAGGTCCTCGTCGCAGTCGACCACCAGCACGCGGTCCACGTGCGTGGAGAGGTTCTTCTCGACCAGGAGCGGAATCACCAGCACTTGGTAGGGGCCGCCGGCCGCCGCCGAGCGCGCTTCCATGGCGGCCCCGATCGCAGGATGGGTGAGGGCCTCAAGGTCGGCGCGCGCCATGGGGTCGGAGAACACGATGTCGCGCAGCGCCGGCCGATCGAGGTGCCCATCGGGCGTGAGGATCGTGGGGCCGAAGCGCTCGACGAGGCGCTCGAGGGGCGGCTGGCCGGGCTCCACCACGTCGCGCGCGATCTGGTCGCTGTCGAGGATGGGTACGCCCAGGGCACCGAAGAATTTCGCCGCAGTGGACTTGCCGCTGGCGATGCCGCCCGTCAGGCCGATTCGATACGGTCGAGCGCTCAACGCACGAAGCTCATGGCTGGGTGAACCACCTGAGGTAGCCCGAAACGACCTGGTTTCCGAACATCAGTATCAGCCATCCGGCGGCGGCAAGGAACGGTCCGAACGCGATCGGGGTAGCTCGATTCTGTCCCCTGGAGCTCAGAAGCGCGATACCCACGATGGCGCCCACCACGGCTGCGATGAGAATCACGGGAATCAGCATCTTCCAGCCAAGCCAGGCGCCGAGCGCCGCGAATAGCTTGAAGTCCCCGTAGCCCATGCCCTCCTTGCCGGTGGCCAGGCGGAACAGATGATAGACGCTCCACAGGCTGACGTAACCGGCGATCGCACCGATGACGCTGGTGCCCACGTCGGGCGGGACGGATAGCCCGAGCGGCATCCCCCACAGGCTCAGGAATAGTCCGATCCACAGCAGGGGCAGCGTGAGACTGTCCGGCAGCAGCTGGTGATCGATGTCGATGAAGGTGAGGGCGACCAGGAACCAGGTGAGGACGATGGCGTTCACGGCGTTCCAGCCAAAACCGAAGCGCCAGGCGACGGCCGCGGTGAGCAGCCCGGTCAGGAGTTCAACCAGCGGATAGCGGATCGAGATTGGGTTGCCGCAGCGCGCGCAGCGGCCGCGCAGAAGTGCCCAGGAGATCAGAGGAATGTTCTGCAGCGCGGTGATCCGTGCCCTGCAGGAGGGACAGGCCGAACGTGGAACCATAAGGTTGAACGGCTCCAATACCGGGGCCGGGGTGGTCGTCGCGTTGGCGTCCGACACTGCAAGCTCGCTGCACTGCTGGCGCCACTGTCGCTCGAGCATGATCGGCAGCCGGTGGATCACGACGTTCAGGAAACTACCGACCACCAGGCCGAACACCAGGCAGGTGCCGATAAAGCATGCGGGCGAGGCGGCAAGCAGTGCGAGCACAGACATGTCAGTCGTATCCCGTAAAGCAAGCGCCGCGCGTGGTGCGCGGCGCCTGCCGGTCTGCTTGACTCAGTCGGGCGCTTAAACCACCGACGCCAGTTTGAAGATCGGCAGGTACATCGCGATCACGAGGCCGCCGACGAGTACGCCGAGGACGAGCATGATCAGAGGCTCGAGCAGGCTCGACATCGCGTCCACCGCGTTATCGACTTCCGCCTCGTAGAAGGTCGCGACTTTGCCGGACATCTCATCCAGCGAACCAGATTCTTCACCCACGGCGATCATCTGGTTGACCATGTTCGGGAACAGACCCGTGGATTCCTGCGCGCGCTGCAGGCGCTGGCCCGTGGCGACCTCGTCCTTCATTCTTAGCACGGCGTTTTCGTACACGATATTGCCAGTGGCGCCGGCAACGGACTGCAGCGCTTCAACCAGCGGTACACCCGCGGCGAACATGGTCGATAGCGTGCGGGCATAGCGTGCGATGGCCGCCTTGTTGAGGATGGGGCCGATGATCGGAAGCTTGAGTGCCACGCGATCCAGGAACTCGCGCATCGCACGCGAGCGCTTCTTGAAATAGAAGAAGGCAAAGAATAGACCGCCCACGACTACTGCGATGTAAAAACCGTCGTGCTGTACAACCTTCGAAATGCCGATGACAAATTGCGTGAATGCCGGCAAATCGGCGCCAAAGCCCTTGTAGAGAGCCTCGAACTGCGGGATCACGAAAACCAACAGGATGATCGTGACGATTACCGCGACCGCCAGCACCGCCGCCGGGTAGAAGAGCGCCTTCTTGACCTTCTTCTTCAGTGCTTCCGTCTTCTCCTTGTAGGTCGCGACCTTGTCCAGCAAGGACTCCAGGGCGCCAGCTTGTTCGCCAGCCTCCACGAGGTTCACGAACAAGTCATCGAAGTAGAGCGGGTGCTTTGCCAGCGACTCGTGCAAGGAGGTGCCGCCTTCGACATCCATCTTGATGTCGAGGATCAGCTTCTGCATGGCCGGCTTGTCGTTACCGTTGCCCACGATCTCGAACGCCTGCACCAATGGGATACCGGCGGCCAACATGGTCGCCAGCTGCCGGGCGAACACGGCAATGTCGGCCATGTTGACTTTGCCGCCCTTGCGGCCCTGGCGCTGCTTGCGGATTCTCGACGGCGCCACACCCTGGCGGCGCAGTTCCGCGCGCAGCGTCTGCTCGTCGGGGGCGAGGCTCTTGCCCTTGATGCGCGCGCCCTTTTTGTCGCGACCCTCCCAAGCAAATGGGACGTCGCGTCGGATGGCTTTAACTGTTGCGGTAGCTGCGGGAGCCATGAGTTATTTCCGTCCTGCGTCACTCGACCGTGACGCTGTTAACTTCCTCGAGACTTGTCAGACCGTTCTTCACTTTCTCAAGACCCGCGCGGCGCAGGTCCCATACGCCCTCTTTTTCGGCTTGCTCGGCAATTTCTACCGCGCTCCCGAGAGCGAGGATGATCTTCGCAATCGTCTCGGTGACCGGTAACACCTGGTAGATGCCCACGCGTCCCTTGTAGCCGTCAGTGCAATTTGAGCACCCCTTGGGAGCGAAGATCTTGAGTCCCTGGGCGACTTCACTCTCGTTGAAGCCCTCCTTCAGCAGGGCCTCTTTCGGGACATCCATGGGTTGCTTGCAGTGGTTGCATAGCCGCCTAGCCAGACGCTGCGCAATGATCAGGCTCACCGAGGTCGCGATCGCGTAGGGCTTGACGCCCATGTCCACCATGCGGGTGAGTGTTTGCGGCGCATCGTTGGTGTGTAGCGTGGACAGCACCAAGTGGCCCGTTTGTGCGGCCTTGATGGCAATTTCTGCGGTCTCGAGATCACGGATCTCGCCGACCATGATTACGTCGGGGTCCTGGCGCAGGAACGCGCGCATCGCGGACGCGAAGGTCAAGCCCACTTTCGGGTTGACGTTCACCTGGTTGACCCCGGGTAGGTTGATTTCGGAAGGATCCTCGGCGGTGGAGATGTTCGTGTCTTCACGGTTGAGGATATTGAGGCCAGTGTAGAGCGAGACCGTCTTGCCGCTTCCGGTGGGACCCGTGACCAAGATCATGCCCTGGGGCTTGGCCAGGTACTTCATGTACAGGTCTTTTTGGAATGGCTCGTAACCGAGCGAATCGATCCCGAGCTGCGCCTGCGCCGGGTCGAGGATACGCATTACAACTTTTTCGCCGAACAGCGTGGGGCAGGTGCTGACGCGAAAGTCGATGGAGCGGTTCTTCGACAGCTTCATCTTGATGCGTCCGTCCTGCGGGACGCGGCGCTCGGCGATGTCGAGGCGCGACATGACCTTAAGGCGCGCGGACAGCTTCTGTGCCAGCTGCACCGGCGGCTGGGCCACCTCCTTCAGTACACCGTCCATGCGCAGGCGCACGCGATAGGTTTTCTCGAAGGGCTCGAAGTGGATGTCCGAGGCCCCGCGACGGATGGCATCCAGCATGACCTTGTTGACGAAGCGCACGATGGGCGCATCTTCGACATCGTCGCGGCTGATCTTTTCATCGAGCGCATCCTCGCCGCCGCTGACCTCCAGGGCGTCGAGGTCCATGTCGGCTTCGTCATTGAGCGCCGACATCTGGTTGTCGACCTGCTCGAGAGCCTTGTCGATGGCCTTCTGCAGCTTGTCGTCTTCCACGACGATCGCCTCGATGCCGAGGCTCGTCTGGAACTTGACCTCATCGATCGCATGCAGGTTCGTGGGATCAGCAACCGCGAGGAACAGGCGCTTGCCACGCCGGAAAAGGGGCAGGACACGGTGACGCGCCAGCAGCTTGTCCGACACCAGCCGTACCGCGTCCAGGTCCAGATTGATCGCGTCCAGATCGAACAGCGGCGCGCCGAACTCGTTCGAGGCGGCGACGGCAATGTCGCGGGCGTTAGCTGCCCCATGCGCCACCAGCTGGGTCACCACGCTGGTTTTGCGCTCGCGCGCGGCGTTCACGGCGTCCAGCATGGCCGTCTCTTCGACGACCCCGTCCTGGACCAGCCGTTGCGGCAGGCCCCCGAGGCCCCCGCGATTGGCGCCGAGTGCTAAAGAAGCGTTGTCATTCATGGACTTATGCGAGAGATGATTGCTCAGGGAACCAGTTTACTCAACGGTCCGAGACACGCAATTGTCAAATGCCGGTCGATTCTGAACGAGGGGGCTTCAGGAGGGCGGGTCGCGCGTCACAAAAGAAAAGCCCCGGCGCGAGGGCCGGGGCTTTTGCCTCTGACTAATCCTCAGAAGGCGCTTACTTGCACTCGGTCGGGGCGTACTTGGGCAGCACCGTACCAGCCGTGAGCGCAATACCCGTGAAACCACGGTTGGTCGCAGTGGTCACGCCACCCGACACGCAGGCCCAGTCGATATTGCCGACCGGATTCGTGGTCAGGTCCGCGTAGGCACCGCCGCCAGCCGGCTTAACCTCGGGGGTCAGAATGATGGTCATGAGGTTGGCGGTCATCTGGGTGATGTTTGCGTTGCTGTACTGAATCGTGATCTGCCCGTTGGCCGGATCGACCAGGATGTCCTGAACGTACTTGGTGGGAGCGAACGTCCAGCTGGCCTGGAAAGACGCCACGCCAGGGATACCGTTCGACGTGTAAGACTCAGAAACACCAGTCTTGGCGGCAGCGGCGAGGTTCAGACCTTCCACAACCTTCGAGCGAACGGTGTAGTCAGAGTACGCCGGGATCGCGATCGCGGCGAGAATGCCGATGATCGCAACCACGATCATCAACTCGATAAGGGTAAAACCCTTCTGGAGAGACTTCATTGTGAGAACTCCTAAAATTTTGGGGTCAAACTCAACGGCGCAACGAACGCGCCCGGGTTGGATAAAGCAAGGCGCGTGCCAAAGGCGCCGCATCCGTTAAGACCCTGATTGGTATCGAAAAAGTGGCAAGTGAAAAGCCAGGTGCTTGACTTACTTCTGTCGCGGACTGACGCCAGACGCTGCAAGCCGCGTCATAAACTGACCAAAACTGTCAGTCGCGTCCCGGCTCATTCGATCCCGAGCTTCTTGATGCGGTACCGAAGCGCGCGAAAGCTCATGCCCAGGAGCTTCGCCGCCGCCGTCTTGTTGTAGCGGGTCTTTTCCAGTGCCTTAACGATGGCGTCACGCTCGATGTTCTCGAGCTGGCTGCCGAGGGCGGTGTTCCCACCGAGGCCCGTGGCAGTCTCCACACTTTTCTCGACGGCAACCGGTCGGGTCGCGGCGCGCAGGCGAATATGATCCGGCTCGATCATGCCGCCGGTACTCAGCGTCAGCGCACGCTCAAGCACGTTCTCAAGTTCCCGGACATTGCCGGGGAACGGATAAGTCCGCAGCAGGGCAACGGCATCGGGCGAGATGCCGCCGGAGGAGGTGCCGCCGCGGCGCGCCAGGCGCTCGAGTATCGCGTCTGCGATCTCGCCGATGTCCTCGGTACGCTCGCGCAGCGCCGGAACGCGCAGCTCGATAACGTTGATCCTGTAGAAGAGGTCTTCCCGGAACTGACCCTGGGACACCAGCTCGCCCAGGTTCTTATGGGTCGCCGAAAGGATGCGTACGTCCACTCGCTCCTCGCGCGACTCGCCTACGGGCCTCACGGTCTTTTCCTGAACCACCCGCAACAGCTTTACCTGCATATGAAGCGGCAGATCCGCCACTTCATCGAGGAACAGAGTGCCGCCTTCGGCCGTTTGTGCGAGTCCTTTCTTATCGGCGACGGCTCCGGTGAAGCTGCCGCGCTTGTGCCCAAAGAGTTCGCTTTCCATGAGCTCCGTCGGGATCGCGCCGCAGTTGACGGCCACGAACGGGGCACCACGGCGACCGCCGCTTTCATGGATCATGCGGGCCACCAGCTCCTTGCCGGTACCCGATTCACCGCAGATGTGCACCGGCGCCTGGCTGCGTGACACGCGGCTGATCATCTCCCGCAGCTGCTCCATCACCCCTGACCCACCGAGCAGTCTCGGGCCACGCAGCGTGGCAGCCGTCTCCTCGTCGATCGCGACGCCGAGCTTGATGGCGCTGCCCACGAGCTTACGCAGGACGCCTAAATCCAGGGGCTTCGACACGAAGTCGAAGGCCCCGAGCTTGAGCGCGCGCACGGCAGACTCGACATTGCCATGCGCCGTAATAACGGCAACCGGGATATCGGCGCGGTTTTCCTGGATCCAGGCGACGAGGTCGAGCCCGTCGCCATCGGGCAGGCGCATATCGGTGAGACACAGATCGAAGCGCTCGCTTTTGAGTAGCTTGCGGGCGCTTGCCAGATCTGGTGCCGTACGCGTCTTGAGGTTCATGCGGCTCAGCGTCAGGCTGACAAGCTCGAGCAAATCAGGTTCGTCGTCTACGACCAGAACCACCGGCTGCCCTGCCAGGCCGCGCGCTGTCGAGGCGCTATCGCTCATCTGCCTTCCCAACGTCTCGGATCAGAGAACACCAGTCGGAAGGTGCTGCCGCCGCCGCCGCGGGCCTCGTAAAGAAGGGACGCGCCGTTCGCCTGTGAAAGCTCGCGCGCAAGGAACAGACCGAGACCCGTCCCCCGACCTCCCGTATAGAAAGGCTCGAAGATGCGTTCGACGTGTTCTTCGGCGACGCCGCTGCCGCGGTCCGAGACTTCCAGGTAGGGCCTCGCCGTCCCGCTCATGCGGCCGTATCGCAGTTCGATGGCCTGATCCGGATCACTTCCCATGGCGTGCTTGATCGCGTTCTCGCACAGATTCCAGATGATCTGGCGCAGTTGGTTCGGGTCGACACGCGCTTCGACGTCGCGACCGTTGCTTATCACGATCAGACGCGTACGCGGCCATTGCATGGTCTCGCAGAACTCCTCGTGAAACTCCTCGACCCAGCCTGCGAGCTGCAGCCGTTCCTGTTGCGAGGGCTCCCGGCGCGAGAGCCGCTGCACGTTGTCGATGATACCGCTCACCCGTCCCGCATTGCTGCGGATGATCTCGGTCAGGCGGCGATCCTCCTCACTCAGATGCGGCGATTCAGCGAGCAACTGGCCCGCGTGGCTCATGGCGCCGACGGGATTCCTGATTTCGTGGGCGATGCTTGCGCTCAGCCGGCCGAGCGCAGCCAGTTTGGATTGCTGCACCTTCTCCTCGAGCAGGCTCGTGTCCTCGAGAAAGATCAGTACCGGCGGTGGCTTGGACGTGCCCAGGGGCGCGAAGTGCGGGCGGATCACGCGGGCACCGTCGGCCGCCACGAAAGTCTGGTCGGACGCCGGCGCGGGTCCGGCGTCGGCCTCCCGCTGACGCCAGGATTCGAGGAGGTAAAGCAGTCGCGGTGACGCCTCGCCGATCAGGGCGTCGGGAAAGGCATTCTCGTCGCCGAGCACGAGTGCTGCCGACTCGTTGATGAGCCGGATTCGGTCGTCCGAATCAATCACCAGGATGCTTTCGCGCAGGTGCTGAACAATGTATTGCGACAACTGCGCCATGTTCGCCAGATCCAGCTCCTGGCGCCGCACCAATGCCTCGCTCTCCCGCAGCCGGTTGGCGACCGGCCACATGAGCAGCGCCACGACGAACAGGACGATTCCGAAGATGCCGGCCGTTACGTAGTCCGCCGTCGGTGCTGCGTCCGTTACGCCCACGAATACCTGTTGCACCAGCACTGCGAGGGCGGCAACGGCTGCGATCAGAAGGGCGTCGCGCCGGTCGGCGAGCACGGTCAGGGCAAGGACCGGCAGCACGAGCAATACCGCGAGACCGCTGCCGACGCCGCCGGCCGCATAGAGGATGAACGCAATCGCGACCGCGTCCACGCTGGCGTTTACCAGAGCCACGATCCGCAGGCTGGACCAGCGCAGGCGCCGGGCGATCAGGAGCAGTAGGGCGGCGGTGAAGTACGCGACGCAGGCGGCCAGGAACAGGGACGGCCGCTCGGCGACAAGGCCCCAGGCCGGCCCGGCGAAGGACTGCATTGCCATGAGGACCAGCGGCACCAGCAGCCGATAGAGGCTCAGGAGTCCGATCACGCGCCAGGCGAGATCACTCGGCTTCTCGAACGGGGCGGCGACGCTGGGGGGCGTGGCGGACAAGGCTTTAGGCGGGCGGCTGTGACCTGAAGGGGTGACTGTAGCACCTCCGCCATAGGACAGAACGCGACCCAGATCGCACGGCGCTCGGCAACCCCGCGCAGCGATTCGCAGAATTCCTACTGGCTGGTAAGGAGCGACCGTTTTCGCGCAGAATGCGGACCTTTCCGCGCTCACAGGCACACAGATGAATCTGCACGAGTATCAGGCGAAGGAAGTGTTCCGTACCTACGGGATCCCGGTCCCGGCGGGCAAGGTGGCCGCGAGCGCCGATGAGGCCGTGGCGGCCGCCAGGGCACTCGGCGGCGCCGTATGGGTCGTCAAGGCGCAGGTGCACGCCGGTGGCCGCGGCAAGGCCGGCGGCGTGAAGGTGGTGCGCGATGCCGATGCGGTACGGGCCGCCGCGGAAGGGATGCTCGGCACGCGCCTCGTGACGCCGCAGACCGGTCCTGAAGGCTTGCCGGTGGGGCGTGTATACGTCGAGTCCGGATCCGAGATCGCCCGGGAGATCTACCTGTCACTGACCCTCAACCGCGAGAAGAGCCGTATTGCCCTCATCGCCTCGAGTGCCGGCGGCATGGACATCGAGGAAGTGGCGCACAAGACGCCCGAGAAGATCCTCTCGGTCACCATCCACCCGGCGGCGGGTCTCTGCGGCGTTCCAGGCGCGCGAGATCGCCTTTGGCCTGGGACTCACCGGCACCCAGATCGCCGAGTTCCAGTCGTTCGTCAGCGCGCTCTACAAGCTCTACATCGAGAAGGACCTGAGCCTCGTCGAGGTGAATCCCGCTGATCGTGACCAAGGCGGGGGCCCTGATGGCGCTCGACGCCAAGATCAACGTCGATGCCAACGCGCTTTTCCGGCATCCGGAGCTCGCCAAGCTGCGCGACGCCAGCCAGGAAGACCCGATGGAGCGGCGTGCCAGCGAGCACGACCTGAACTACGTCTCACTCGATGGCGACATCGCCTGCATGGTGAACGGCGCGGGACTGGCCATGGCGACCATGGACCTCATCAAGCTGCACGGTGGCCACCCGGCGAACTTCCTCGACGTCGGCGGCGGTGCCACCAGCGAGCGCGTAACCGCGGCATTCGAGCTCATCCTGTCCAACTCCAAGGTGCGGGCGGTTCTCGTCAACATCTTTGGCGGCATCGTGCGCTGCGACATCATCGCCGACGGCGTCATTAATGCGGTCAAAAAGGTGGGGGTGAAGGTGCCGGTCGTCGTGCGCCTCGAGGGCACCAATGCGGAGGCCGCGCGTAGCATGCTCGCCAAGAGCGGGCTCACCATCACCCCGGCCGAGGATCTGACGGACGCGGCGCGCAAGGTCGTGGCGCTCGCGAAGAAGGGCAAGGCATGAGCATTCTGGTCAACAAGAACACCAAGGTCATCTGCCAGGGCTTCACCGGCAAGCAGGGCACGTTTCATTCCGAGCAGTCACTCGCCTATGGCACGAAGCTGGTCGGCGGCGTGACGCCCGGGCGCGGCGGCCAGAAGCACTTGGGGCTGCCGGTGTTCGACACGGTCAAAGATGCGGTGCGCGATACCGGCGCAACGGCGAGCATGATCTACGTGCCGCCGGCGGGGGCTGCGGACTCGATCCTGGAGGCCATCGATGCCGGCATCGAGCTCGTGGTGTGCATCACCGAGGGCGTGCCGGTGAACGACATGGTGCGCGTGAAGGCGGTGCTGGCCGGGTCCGCCACGCGCCTCGTGGGGCCGAACTGCCCGGGAGTCATCACGCCCGATGAATGCAAGATCGGCATCATGCCGGGCTTCATCCACAAGAAGGGCAGCGTTGGCATCGTGTCGCGCTCGGGCACGCTCACCTACGAGGCCGTGTTCCAGACCACGCGCATCGGCCTTGGCCAGAGCACCTGCGTCGGCATCGGCGGTGATCCGGTGCGCGGCATGAACTTCATCGACGTGCTCGAGCTCTTCGAGCGTGACCCGCGCACGGAAGGCATCATCCTGGTCGGTGAGATCGGCGGCAGCGATGAGGAGGCCGCGGCGCGCTTCATCCGCCGCTTCGTGACGAAACCCGTGGTGGCCTACATCGCCGGCGTCACGGCGCCCCCCGGCAAGCGCATGGGTCACGCGGGCGCCATCGTCGCCGGCGGCAAGGGCACGGCGGCCGACAAGTACGCGGCCTTCGAGGCGGCCGGCGTGCGCACCGTGAAGTCCCCCGCGGAGCTGGGCTCCGCCATGGACGAGCTGTTGCGCAAGCGTCGCCCGCGCACGCTCGTTGCCCCCGCCCGGCATGCGCGACCGGTGTCCCCGGCGCGCACCCCGAAGCCTGCGAAGAAGCAGGCCACGGCCAAGGCGCGCGCCAAGGCCGGAGGGCGACGGCGCGCTGCGCCCAAGGCCTCGCGCAAGGCTCGCGGCAGGCGCCGCTGACTCATGAAACAATAGCCGCGCGGACCGAAACCTCACCCCGCTGGGCCTTCGGGCCGGACGAGGGCTTCGTACATGAGTGACTCCCTGCGGATCGCGCTGGCGCAGCTGAATTTCCTGGTCGGGGACGTGCAGGGAAATGCCGCGCGCGTGATTGCCACCGCCCGCAGCGCGGCGGCAGACTCGGGCGCGGACCTAGTGCTCTTCCCTGAGCTTACGCTCTCGGGCTACCCGCCCGAGGACCTGCTCTTCCATCGCGGCTTCCGGCGCCAGATCGAGGCGGGGCTCGAGCGCGTGCGCAAGGAAGTCACGGACGTACCGGTGATGCTCGGGTTCCCGGAGTACACCGCTTCGGGCATCTATAACTCTGCCGCGCTCTTGAGCCATGGTGAGGTCGCGGCGATCCACCGCAAGGCGGAGCTTCCCAACTACAAGGTGTTCGACGAGAAGCGCTACTTCTCGGAAGGCTCGCAGCCCACCGTGTCGCAGTGGCAGGGCGTGCGCGCGGGCCTGCTGGTGTGCGAGGACATCTGGGCGGCGCAGGCCGCGCAGATGAGCCGTGCGGCCGGCGCCCAGCTGCTGCTCGTCATCAATGCCTCACCCTACGAGATCCACAAACAGCGCGAGCGCGAGCAGGTGGCGCGCGAGCGCGTGCGCGACGTCGGGCTGCCGCTCGCATACGTGAACCTCGTCGGCGGGCAGGATGAGCTGGTGTTCGATGGCAACTCATTTGTCATGAATGCACGCGGCGAGGTGGTGCTGCGCGCCCCGGCGTTCGAGGAGGGGGTTTACGTGGCGCGCTTCGAGCGTGACGCGAGCGGCCAGGTGACCCCGGTGCCGGGCCCGGTTGCGCCTGAGCTCTCCGACGAGGCGAGCGTCTACAACGCGCTGGTCCTCGGCGTGCGCGACTACGTGCGCAAGCACGGCTTCCCCGGCGTCGTCATGGGACTCTCCGGCGGGGTGGACTCGGCACTCACGCTGGCGATCGCGGTGGATGCACTCGGGGCTGGGCAGGTGCAGGCCGTGATGATGCCCTCGCGCTATACCTCCGCAGATGAGCCTCGAGCGATGCGCGCGCGCAGGCACAGCTCATGGGCGTGAAGTACAGCGTGCTGTCGATCGAGAACATGTTCGAGGCGACGCTCGCGACGCTCAAGGGCGAGTTTGCCGGCCGAGCGCCCGATGCCGCCGAGGAGAACATCCAGTCGCGCTGCCGGATGCTGCTGCTCATGGGACTTTCGAACAAGACCGGCCGCATGCTGCTCACGACCGGCAACAAGAGCGAGATGGCGGTGGGCTATGCGACGCTCTACGGGGACATGGCCGGGGGCTTCGCCCCCATCAAGGACTGCAGCAAGCTCCTCGTGTACCGGCTCGCGAACTATCGCAACTCGGTGAGCCCGGTGATCCCGGCGCGGGTCATCGAGCGGGCGCCGTCCGCGGAGCTGCGGCACGAGCAGAAGGACTCCGATTCGCTGCCGCCGTACGAGGTGCTCGACCCGATCCTCGAGGCCTTCATCGAGGAGGACCTGTCGGTGGATGAGATCGAGGCGCGCGGTTTCGACCGGGCGACCGTCGCGCGGGTGCTCGACCTGGTGAAGCGCAACGAATACAAGCGCCGCCAGGCGCCCCCGGGGGTGCGGGTCAGCCGCCGCGCCTTCGGCCGCGACTGGCGCTATCCGATCACGAGCGGCTATCGCCGCTAGCGCGATCCTGCGCCTACCAGATCTTCCACCAGGCCTTCTTCACCTCGGCCTCACGCGTCCCGACCTCGGTGGAGTAGTTCGCCGCATACACCTCGCGGCTCTGGTCGGCGAGCTTTGGCAGGTTCAGTCGGTCGTAGGAGGCGATGAGGATCTCCAGCGCCTGGCGCGTGGCCGGGGCGCCGTCGTACTGCTCGATCTCCGAGCGCGCACGCTGCGCGGAGGCGACGAAGGCATTGCGCTTGTAGTAGAACGCCGCCACGTGCACCTCGTAGGCCGCGAGGCGGTCGCGCAGGAAGATCATGCGCTGCAGGGAGTCGGCGGCGTACTCGCTCTTGGGGTATTGCTCCACGACGGTCTTGAAGGCCGCATAGGCCTTGCGCGCCTGGCTCGGCGGGCGCTTGCTCAGGTCCGCGTGGAACAGTGACTCGATGGCGTTCGGCTGGCGCTCGAAGTCCACCAGGCCCTTCACGTACCAGGCGTAGTCCACCCGCGGGTGGGTGGGGTTCTCGCGGATGAAGGTGTCGGCCGCGTCGGTGGCGGATTCACCCTCACCGGAGCGGTAATATACGTAGATCAGGTCCAGACGGGCCTGGCGCGCCTCGTCCGTGAACGGGAAGCTCGCCGTCAGGCGCTCGTAGGTCTTGATGGCGACGTTGAAGTCGTACGCCTCCATGGCCTTGTGCGCCTTCTTGTACAGTGTGGCCGGGGTTTCCTTGTTGTTCGGCGTGACGCGGCGCGAGTGGCAGCCAGCCACGGTCAGGGCGAGCAGGGCAATACACAGCGCGAGCACGACGCCGCGCGCCGGACGGGGCAAGAACATCTTGAAAAGGGCCTTTCTTTGGCTTCGCGCCGCGTGAATCCAGCCAGTATAGCGAATCCCGCAACAGCCCTTCCGACCGCTCAGGGGCTCACCGAGTTCCGCTCCCACGCCCTGACGCTCCCCCCGGAGGCCGCCGGCCTGCGCTTCGACCAGGCTCTGGCACGCTCGCTGCCGCAGTACTCGCGCGCGCGCCTCAAGGAGTGGATCGAGTCCGGGGCGGTCCAGGTGGACGGGCGCCCCCTGCGCGCCAAGGACAAGGTGCTGGGGAACGAGCAGATCCGCATCGAGGCACAGCTGCCGGTCGAGACTGAGGTCGTCCCCGAGGCCATGCCGCTCGCCGTGGTCTTCAGGGACCGCGCCCTGATCGTCATCAACAAGCCCCCGGGCCTGGTGGTGCATCCGGGGGCGGGCAACGCCCGCCACACGCTGCAGAACGCGCTCCTGGGGCTCGATCCGAAGCTGGCCCTGGTGCCGCGGGCCGGGCTCGTGCACCGCCTGGACAAGGACACGAGCGGGCTGCTCGTCGTAGCCCGCACGCCCGAGGCGCACACGGCGCTGGTGGCACAGCTCGCCGCCCGCGAGATCACTCGCGAGTACCTCGCCGTGTGCCTGGGCGTCATGACCGCCGGCGGCACCATCGATGAGCCCATCGGCCGGCATCGTTCCCAGCGCACCCGCATGGCGGTGCGCACGGACGGGCGTCCCTCGGTCACCCATTACCGGGTGGTGCGGCGCTTCCGCGCGCATACCCTGGTGAGGGTGCAGCTGGAGACCGGGCGTACACACCAGATCCGCGTACATCTGGCGCACGCCGGCTTTCCGGTAGTCGGGGATCCGCTTTACGGGGGCCGCCGCAGGATCACCGCCGGCAGTTCCCCCCCGCTCGCCGGGGCGCTGGCGAATTTTCCGCGCCAGGCGCTGCATGCCGCGCGCCTGAAGCTCATGCACCCGGTGAGCGGGCGTGACATGGAGTGGGAAGCCCCGCTGCCGCCTGACATGGCCGCGCTCCTTGCGGCGCTCGAGGCGGACCGCGCGTGAGCGCGGGCACGTCCTTCCTTACCCCGGGCTGGCCCGCACCGCCGAATGTGCACGCGGCATTCTCGCTGCGCTCGGGCGGGGTGAGTGCGGCGCCCTTTGATTCACTGAACCTGGGCACCCACGTGGGGGATGACCCTGAGCGTGTGGGCGAGAACCGCCGCCTCATCGGGGCTGCGCTGGCACTGCCGGCACCGCCGAGGTGGCTGGACCAGGTGCACGGCACGCATGTCCTCGAGGCAGACCCGGCCGCGCAGGGCAGGCCGGAGACGGCCGACGCGGTGGTGGTAAGGCATCCCGGAGCGGTCGCTGCCATCCAGGTGGCCGACTGCCTGCCCGTACTCTTCGCCGCCGCTGACGGACGCGCCGTGGCCGCGGCGCACGCCGGCTGGCGCGGTCTTGCGGCCGGCGTACTCGAGGCGACCCTGCAGACGCTCGGGGAGCCGGCCGATGGACTCCTGACCTGGCTGGGACCTGCGATCGGGCCTGAGCACTTCGAGGTCGGGGACGAGGTGCGGGCGGCATTTGTGCAGCACGACCGGGACGCCGCTCGCGCCTTCGCCGCGAATGCGCGCGGCCGCTGGCAATGCGATCTCGTGCAGCTCGCGCGGCGGCGGCTGCAGGCGCTCGGAGTGCGGCAGGTCTATGGCGGCCACTGGTGTACGTTCGCCGATCCCACGCGCTTCTTTTCCTACCGGCGCGAAGGCCGTTGCGGGCGCATGGGCGCCTTTATCTGGCGCAGCTGAACCACGTGCGCGCATGGCCGGGATGCGGATAACCGCGTGCTAGGATCGGCCCGGCAGTCACCCTCCGAAGAAGAAGCTGACCCGTGCCGCTGCTCCTGTGGATCATCCTCTGCTCGGCCCTGGGCGGTATCGCGAGCGCCGCCTTCGCCGTCGTGTTCCTGTGGGTGTCCGAGGAACGCAGCGCGAGGATCCTGCCGCATTTCCTGAGCTTCGCCACCGGTGCGCTGCTGGGCGCTGCGCTCCTGGCGCTGCTCCCGGAAGCCATCGAGGGCGCCGGCGTCGCCGGCGCCCATGCGCTCGGGTGGTCGCTGGTGCTCGGGCTCGGGGTGTTCTTCGTCATCGAAAAGCTGGTGCTGTGGTGGCACACCCACGCCCACGTGGAGGAGGGCCCGGCGCAAGCCGGACATGGACATGGGCACGGGCATGCGCACGGGCGCGACCACGCCTCGGGAGTGCTCGTCCTTGTGGGTGACAGCCTCCACAACACGCTGGACGGGGTGCTGATTGCCGCGGCCTTCCTGACGGACGTGTCCCTCGGCTTCGTCACAACCTTCGCCGTGGCAGCGCACGAGATCCCGCACCGGGTCGGGGATTTCGCGATCCTCGTGCAGGCCGGGTGGACGCGTAAGCGGGCTCTCGTCCTGAACCTCGCCACCGGGCTGGCCTCGGTCGTGGGGGCGGTGGTGGCCTATTTCGGGCTGCAGCGGGCGCTGGGTTTCCTGCCCCTTGCCCTGGCCTTCGCCGCCTCCGGCTTCCTCTATATCGCGGTGGCGGGGCTGATCCCGGGACTGCACCGCAGGTCCGACCCTCGCACCAGCCTCACCCAGATCGGGTTGATCACCGCCGGCATCCTGGTCATCGCCGTGGCGGAGCGGTTGACTCACTCCTAGCTCCCGCGCGACCCTGTCCAAAACGGTCGCAGCCCCTTGAAGCGGCGGCCAATTGTCCCCACAAAACCACCATCCCATTCAAGGTCTTTCCCATGCGCCAGGACAAGCTCACCACGCGGTTCCAACAGGCGCTGGCCGATGCCCAGTCGCTCGCCCTCGGGCGCGACAACCAGGTCATCGAGCCGGCTCACGTGCTGCTGTCGATGCTCGACAGCAGCAGCGGCTCGCTGCGCCCGCTCCTCATGAAGGCAGGGGCGGACGTCAACAAGTTGCGCGCAGGACTCCTGAGCACTCTCGACTCGCTGCCCAAGGTCGAGGGCACGCCCGGTGAGGTGCACGTCTCGAACGACCTGAATCGCGTGCTCAACGTCACCGACAAGCTGGCGCAGCAGCGCGGCGACCAGTTCATCTCGAGCGAACTCTTCGTGCTCGCGGCCTTCGACGACCGCAACCTCGCGCGTCTCTTCAAGGAGGCGGGTCTGGTGCGCGGCGCCGTCGAGAAGGCGATCGAGGAAGTGCGCGGCGGGGAGAAGGTGCAGGACGCCAACGCGGAAGAGAGCCGCCAGGCGCTGGAGAAGTACACCGTCGACCTCACGGCGCGCGCTTCGTCCGGCAAGCTCGACCCGGTCATCGGTCGCGACGACGAGATCCGTCGCACCATCCAGGTGCTGGCAGCGGCGCACCAAGAACAATCCCGTCCTGATCGGCGAGCCGGGCGTCGGCAAGACCGCGATCGTCGAGGGCCTGGCCCAGCGCATCATCAACAGCGAGGTGCCCGAGGGGCTGAAGAACAAGCGCATCCTGGCGCTCGACATGGGCTCCCTCATCGCCGGCGCGAAGTTCCGCGGCGAGTTCGAGGAGCGCCTGAAGGTCGGTGCTGAACGATCTTGCCAAGCAGGAAGGGCAGATCATCCTCTTCATCGACGAGCTGCACACCATGGTTGGCGCCGGCAAGGCCGAAGGCGCGATGGACGCCGGCAACATGCTCAAGCCGGCACTCGCGCGCGGCGAGCTGCACTGCGTCGGCGCCACCACCCTCGATGAGTACCGCAAGTACATCGAGAAGGATGCGGCGCTGGAGCGGCGTTTCCAGAAGGTGCTGGTGGATGAGCCCTCGGTCGAGGACACGATCGCGATCCTGCGCGGCCTGCAGGAGCGCTACGAAGTGCACCACAAGGTCGAGATCACCGATCCTGCGATCGTGGCCGCCGCCACGCTCTCGCACCGCTACATCGCCGACCGCCAGCTGCCGGACAAGGCCATCGACCTGATCGATGAGGCCGCGGCCCGCATCCGCATGGAGATCGACTCCAAGCCCGAGTCGCTCGACAAGCTCGAGCGCCGCATCATCCAGCTGAAGATCGAGCAGGAGGCGCTCAAGAAGGAGAAGGACGAGGCCTCGAAGAAGCGCCTGACGACCTTGCAGTCGACGCTCGCGACCCTCGAGAAGGAGTACGCGGACCTTGATGAGGTGTGGAAGTCCGAGAAGGCTTCTCTGCAGGGCACGGCCCACATCCGCGAGGAACTCGATCGCACGCGCCTCGAGCTCGATGCGGCGCGCCGCGCCGGCAACCTGCAGCGCATGGCGGAGCTGCAGTACGGCAAGATCCCCGAACTCGAGAAGCGCCTGAACGCGGCCCAGGCGGCCGAGGACCAGGCCCCGACGCTGGTGCGCAACAAGGTCACCGAGGAGGAGATCGCGGAAGTAGTCTCCAAGTGGACCGGGATCCCGGTTTCCAAGATGCTGCAGGGCGAGAGCGAGAAGCTCCTGCACATGGAGGAGGCGCTGGGTAAGCGCGTGGTCGGCCAGGAAGAGGCGCTGCGCATCGTCTCCAATGCGATCCGGCGCTCGCGCGCCGGACTGTCGGATAGCCGCCGCCCCAACGGCTCGTTCCTGTTCCTCGGCCCCACGGGCGTCGGCAAGACCGAGCTGTGCAAGGCGCTGGCGGAGTTCCTGTTCGACACCGAGGAGGCCATGATCCGCATCGACATGTCGGAGTTCATGGAGAAGCACTCGGTGGCGCGCCTGATCGGCGCGCCCCCGGGCTACGTCGGCTACGAGGAGGGCGGCTACCTCACCGAGGCGGTGCGCCGCCGCCCGTACTCGGTGATCCTGCTCGATGAGGTCGAGAAGGCCCACCCGGACGTCTTCAACGTGCTCCTGCAGGTGCTCGACGACGGCCGCCTCACTGATGGCCAGGGGCGCACGGTCGACTTCCGCAACACCGTCATCATCATGACCTCGAACCTGGGCTCGCAGGTCATCCAGGAGTACGCCGGGGAGCAGAACTACACCAAGATGAAGAGCGCGGTCATGGAGGTCGTGCAGCAGAGCTTCCGGCCCGAGTTCATCAACCGCATCGACGACATCGTGGTGTTCCACCCGCTGGGCACCAAGCAGATCCGCTCGATCGTGGACATCCAGCTGCTCTACCTGAAGAAGCGCCTGGCGGAACGCAACATGGACCTCGTCCTCGATGATGCGGCTCGGGACCTGCTCGGGGAGGCCGGTTTCGACCCGGTATACGGCGCCCGGCCGCTCAAGCGCGCCATCCAGCAGCAGATCGAGAACCCGCTGGCCCAGCGCATCCTGCAGGGCGAGTTCATGCCGGGGGACCGCATCCGCGTCAGCGTTCAGGACGGCGAACTCGGCTTCGCCAAGGTCGATGAGCGCAAGGGTGCCCGCGGCAAGTAAACGCTGCCGCGGGCGCTCACCCTGTGTCCGCTATACTTCGGCTCACCCCACCCGCACCAAGAAGCATCGAGCGCCATGCCGTTTTACGAGTACGAGTGCCAGGCCTGTAAGTTCTACACCGAGGTGATGCAGAAGATCACCGATGCGCCCCTGACCAAGTGCCCCTCCTGCGGCAAGAAGTCGCTGAAGAAGCTGGTCTCGGCGCCCGTGTTCCGCCTGAAGGGCGGCGGCTGGTACGAGACTGACTTCAAGGGCGACAAGGAAAACAAGCGCAACCTGGTGGGCGCCGACCGCGACGAGCCCAAGGCCGAAACCAAGTCCGAGACCAAGACGGACGCCAAGGACGCCAAGGCCGACAGCAAGCCCGAGGCCAAGGAGTCCAAGGCCGCCGAAACCAAGAGCGCCGCCGGCGCCACGCCCCGGCGCGGCGCGCCCGTCAAGGCTGCCGCCCGCAAGGCCAAGAAATCGAAGCCCGCGCGCAAGGCGCGCCGCTGAAGAGCCGTGGCTGAGCCGACCCGCACCTGGATCGCACTGCGGCGCTACATGGTCGCCGGGGTGCTGGTGTGGCTGCCGATCCTCGCCACCATCTGGGTGGTGAGCTTCATGCTGCACATCATGGACCGCACACTCTTGCTGCTGCCGGTCGCCTACCGGCCGCAGGCTCTGGTCGGCTTCGCGCTCCCGGGGGCAGGCCTGGTGCTGGCGCTCGCGATCGTGCTCCTAACCGGGCTCCTGGTGACGAACCTCATCGGCCGCCGCCTCATCGTCTGGGGCGAGGACCTCCTCAACCGCATCCCGGTGGTGCGCACCGTGTATGGCGGGGTGAAGAGCTTCGCCGAGAGCGTGCTGTCGCAGTCGAACTCGTTCCGCAAGGTGGTGATGATCGAGTACCCGCGCGCCGGGGTCTGGAGCATCGGTTTCCTGACCTCCGAGGACGTCCCGGAGGTGTCCGGGCGGCTCGGCGAGCCGCACGTCGCGGTCTACCTCTCGGCGGCCCTGAACGCCACCGCAGGCTACCTCGTGATCGTGCCCCGGCGGCAGGTAGTGGAGCTGGACATGTCCGTGGACGAGGCCATGAAGATGATCATCACCTGCGGGGTCGTCGTGCCCCATCCGCCGGCCTTCGCCGGGCACCTGGCGGCCGAAAAACCCGCCGCCTGAAGCCTTTTCGGTTGCGGGGGTGGCACCGCCTCCGTAACATCGCGCGCCTCTATGCGCTCACATTACTGCGGACAGGTTAACGAGAAGCTCCTCGGCGAGGACGTCACGGTGGCCGGCTGGGTGCACCGGCGGCGCGACCATGGCGGGGTCATCTTCGTCGACGTGCGCGATCGCGAGGGGCTGCTGCAGGTGGTGTTCGACCCGGACCTGGCGCAGGTGTTCAAGGAGGCCGAGCGGCTGCGCAACGAGTTCGTGATCCGGGTGACGGGGCGCGTGCGCGCGCGGCCCACCGGCACCGTCAATGCCAACCTTGCCTCGGGGCAGGTGGAGCTTCTGGCGCGTGAGCTGGAGGTCCTGAACCGCTCCGAGCCCCTGCCGTTCCAGCTCGACGAGCAGGTCGGCGAGGAGGTGCGCCTGCGCTACCGCTACCTCGACCTGCGGCGCGAGGTGATGAGCCAGCGCCTGCGGCTGCGCCACCGCATCACCCGCGCCATGCGCGGCTACCTCGACGCCCACGGCTTCATCGACATCGAGACGCCGATGCTCACCAAGGCGACGCCGGAAGGTGCGCGCGACTACCTGGTGCCGAGCCGCACGCACCCGGGCAAGTTCTTTGCGCTGCCGCAGTCGCCGCAGATCTTCAAGCAGCTGCTTGATGATCGCCGGCTTCGACCGCTACTACCAGATCGTGCGCTGCTTCCGCGACGAGGACCTGCGCGCCGACCGCCAGCCGGAGTTCACGCAGCTCGACATCGAGACCTCGTTCCTCACGCAGGACGAGATCATGGGCCTCATGGAAGCGCTGGTACGGCACTTCTTCCAGGAGGTGCTCGGCACGCAGCTGCCCGACCCCTTCCCGCGCATGACTTTCGCCGAGGCCATGCGCCGCTACGGCTCGGACAAGCCGGACCTGCGCATCGCGCTCGAGCTCATCGACGTCGCCGACCTGGTGCGCGACTGCGACTTCAAGGTGTTCGCGGGGCCTGCAAAGGATGGCGGCGGCCGCGTCGCGGCGCTGCGCGTGCCTGGCGGTGCCGCGATGCCGCGCTCGCAGATCGATGAGTGCACCGCATTCGTTGCACGCTACGGCGCCAAGGGCCTCGCCTACATCAAGGTCAACGAGCGCGCCAAGGGGCGCGAGGGACTGCAGTCGCCCATCACCAAGTTCCTGAGCGATGCGGCGCTCGAGGGCATCCTCGCGCGCACCGCCGCGGCCGACGGCGACCTCATCTTCTTCGGCGCCGACAGTGCCAAGGTGGTGAGCGATGCCCTGGGGGCGCTGCGCCTGAAGATCGGCCAGGAGCTGAAGCTCGTCACGGGCGGCTGGCGGCCGCTGTGGGTCGTCGATTTCCCGATGTTCGAGTGGGACGCGGACGCCAAGCGCTGGGTCGCGATGCACCATCCCTTCACCTCGCCCAAGAACGATGACCCGGCGGCCCTGAGTGCAGCCCCGGGAGCGGCGCTCGCCAAGGCCTACGACATGGTGCTCAACGGCTCGGAGATCGGCGGCGGCTCGGTGCGTATCCACCGCCAGGAGATGCAGTCGACGGTGTTCGACCTGCTCGGCATCGATGCCTGAGGAGGCGCAGAAGAAGTTCGGCTTCCTGCTGGATGCTTTGAAGTTCGGCGCACCGCCGCACGGCGGCATCGCCTTCGGACTCGACCGCCTGGCGATGCTCATGGCCGGCGCCGACAGCATCCGCGAGGTCATCGCCTTCCCCAAGACCCAGACCGCGGCCGATCCTCTGACGGATGCGCCCACCGAGGTGAGCGAGGCGCAGCTGCGCGAACTGCACGTGCGGGTGCGCGTGCCGCAGGCGTAGGCGGCGCTGCGCCGCAAGGGTCGCGCGGCAGCTTGCGATGACCCACGTCGTCTACGTGCATGGTCTGTGGATGCCGGGCGATGAGTCCCTGGTCCTCGGCCGCCGGCTCAGCCAGGAGTACGGCCTCACCCTGCACTCGTTCCGTTATTCGAGCGCGTTCTCGAGCCTCGACAACTCGCTCGAGCGCCTGGCCAGCTTCGTGCGCGGGCTCGGAGCGAACGAGGTGCACTTCCTCGGCCACAGCTTAGGTGGCCTCGTCATCTATCGCTTCCTCGAGCGCTTCGGCGAGCAGCCTCCGGGGCGTGCGGTGTTCCTCGGCACCCCCTGCGTCGCGAGCCGCACCGCCGTGCAGGCGGCGCGCTTCACCCCGGTGGCCCACCTCATGGGACCCTCGGTCGCCGATGAGCTGCTGCAGCCCCGCGCAGCGTCACTGGGGCCACGCGCGCGAGCTCGGCATCGTCGCGGGCACGCAGCCGCTCGGTGTCGGACAGCTGTTCGCCCAGTTCGGCGAGGACAATGACGGCACGGTGGCGGTGAGCGAGACGCGCATGCCCGGTGCCACCTCCCACATCACGCTGCCCGTCAGTCACCTCGGGATGCTGGTGTCGGCGCGCGTGGCGCTCGAGACGGGCATGTTCCTGACCCGGGGGCAGTTCTCGCAGCCCTAGGGCGGCCTCGTAAACCGGCGTACCCGGCCGCTAGTACTTCAGGAGTTCCTTCAGCGCGTAGAGCGCCTCGAGTGCCGCCTTCGGCGTGAGCTGGTCGGGCTCAAGCTGCGCGAGCCACAAGCGCAGCCGTGTCTCCCTCGGGTCGTCAGCGCGCGCTGCAAACAGTGGCAGCTCCCCCTGGGCGCTGCCGGCAGCATCGCCGCGCTGGCGCTGTGCCTCGCGCTCGGACTCGAGTGCCTCGAGGTACCCGCGAGCCTCGCGGATCACCGCCAGCGGCACGCCCGCCAGCTGCGCGACCTGCAGGCCGTAGCTGCGGTTGGCGGGACCGTCCTTCACCGCGTGCAGGAAGACGATGCCGTCGCCGTGCTCGGTGGCATCCAGGTGGACGTTGGCGCAGCCCTCGACCTCGGCGGCGAGGGTGGTGAGCTCGAAATAGTGGGTGGCGAACAGCGTGAAGGCGCGCACGCGCGTGGCGATGTCCCGTGCCATGGCCCAGGCGAGCGACAGCCCGTCGAAGGTGCTGGTGCCGCGCCCGATCTCATCCAGCAGGATGAGGCTGCGGGAGCTGGCGTTGTGCAGGATGTTGGCCGCTTCGGTCATTTCCACCATGAACGTCGAGCGCCCGCCCGCGAGGTCATCGGCAGCCCCGATGCGGGTGAAGATGCGGTCGAGCGGGCCGATGAGGGCGTGGCTCGCCGGCACGTAGCTGCCGATGTGCGCGAGCAGCGCGATGAGGGCGACCTGGCGCATGTAGGTCGACTTGCCGCCCATGTTGGGTCCCGTGATGATCAGCATGCGCCGCTCGGCATCGAGATGCAGGTCATTGGGGACGAAGGGCGCGCTTGTGAAGCGCTCCACCACCGGGTGGCGGCCGCCGCTGATCACGAGGCGTGCTGCGGTGGTGAGTTCGGGGGCGCTCCAGTCGAGGGCGGCGGCGCGCTCGGCGAGGGCGGCCAGCGCATCAAGCTCGGCGCACGCCGCGGCGGTCCGTTGCAGCGGGCCCAGGCGGTCGATGAGCTGCGTGAGGACTTCATCGTACAGCTGCCGCTCGCGCAGCAGCGCCTTCTCGCGCGCGCCCAGCACCTGGTCCTCGAAGCGCTTGAGCTCAGGGGTGATGAAGCGCTCGGCGGACTTCACGGTCTGGCGGCGCAGGTAGTCGGCGGGCACCGTTCGCCGCGTCGCGTCGCGACACCTCGATGAAGAACCCCTGCACGCGGTTGTAGCCGAGCTTGAGCGAGCCGATGCCGGTGCGCTCGCGCTCGCGCTGCTCGAGCTTGAGGAGAAACTCGTCGGTATGGGTGGCGATCTGCCGCAGTTCATCGAGCGTGGCGTCGTAGCCCGGGCGCTATCACGTCGCCGTCGCGCACCAAGGTCGCCGGCTCCGCCGCGATCGCCTGCGTGAGCAGCACCGCCACTCCCGCGTGCGTCTCGATGCGCGCGTGCAGTTCGCGCAGCAGGGGTGAGTCGAGCGTCGCCAGCGCCGCGTGCAGCTGCGGCAGCACGGTGAGGGAGCTGCGCAGCTGGGTGAGGTCACGCGGCCGCGCCGAGCGCAGCGCCACGCGCGCGAGGATCCGCTCCACATCACCGATGTCCCCGAGCTGCGCGCGCAGCCCCTGGAAGCGGCGCTGGTCGATCAAGGTGGCGAGCGCCTGGTAGCGCGCGCGCAGCGTGCCGTGGTGGGTGAGCGGGCGGTTCAGCCAGCGCCGCAGCTGGCGCGAGCCCATCGAAGTCGCGCAGCTGTCGATGACCGCGAGCAGCGTGGCGTCCTCGTTGCCCGTGAGGCTGGCATCGAGCTCGAGATTGCGGCGGCTGGCGGCATCGAGCACCAGGGCGTCGCCGCGTTCCTCGACGTTCAGCGAGCGGATGTGGGGCAGGGCGGATTTCTGAGTATCGCGCACGTATTGCAGCAGGGCGCCGGCGGCGCGGATGGCGAGCGGCAGCTCGTCGGCGCCGAAGCCCTTGAGGTCGAGCGTCCCAAGCTGGTCGGTGAGCTGTCGCGCGGCGCTCGCAAACTCGAAGTGCCAGGGCGAGCGCTGCCGCAGCGTCGTCCCCGGGCGCTCTGGAAATGCCAGCGCCGAGCCCTCGGCGACCAGCAGTTCTGCGGGCTTCAGGCGCTCGATTTCACCCAGCAGTGCACTGGGCCCCGCACCCTCGAGTACCGTGAAGCGCCCGGCGGCAAGATCGAGCCACGCGAGCCCGAAGCGCTCCCCGTCCCGGGCGAGGGCAGCAACCAGGGTGTCCTGGCGCTCATTGAGGAGTGCCGCGTCGGTGACCGTGCCGGGGGTGACGATGCGGACCACCTGGCGCTCGATCGGTCCCTTGCTGCCCGGCACTTCCGCCAGCTGCTCGCAGATAGCCACGCTCTCGCCGCGGCGCACCAGCTTGGCGAGGTAGCTGTCCACGGCGTGGAAGGGTACCCCGGCCATCGGGATCGGCTCCCCGGCCGACTGCCCGCGCGCGGTGAGCGTGATGTCCAGGAGCGCTGCCGCGCGACGCGCGTCCTCATAGAAGAGCTCGTAGAAGTCTCCCATGCGGTAGAAGAGGAGGGTGTCCGGGTGCTCGCCCTTGATGCGCAGGTACTGCTGCATCATCGGGGTATGGGCCAGGTCCTTGCCCTTATTGGCAGCAGTGTCCAAGTCGCATCCCAATGTGCCATGCCCTGGGCGGGCGCGTTGAGCCCGGCGTCGTGATCGGCGCCTCCTGTGCGATCGCCCGTGCCAGCATCGTGCCCGCGAGGCCAATGACGCCCAATATCCGCTCGTGCATCAGCCGTCCTGTCGCCCCGCCAGAGAATCTGGACAGCTTAGCGCGTGCGCCCAGGTCATCCAAAGACCTTAGTCTGCCCCAGGCGCCCGAGGCCGCGGCGATCCTCCCCGATGCCCGGCGCGGCCACCCGTCCGGCATGAGTGCAGGATGCTGTTTTCGCGCCGGCCCTGCGGTAGCCTCGTATCCATGGTCAGTGACCCGGAACTCTACGAACTTTCCGCCCGGGTGGCCCACAAGCTGCGTGCGGCGGAGCGGCGCATCGTGACCGCCGAGTCCTGCACCGGCGGGTGGGTCGCCAAGGCGCTCACTGACATCCCGGGCAGTTCGCAGTGGTTCGAGTGCGGCTACGTCACCTATAGCAACGCCGCCAAGATGCGCGATCTTGGGGTCGCGGGCGCGACGCTCGAGCGCTTCGGGGCCGTGAGTGAGCAGGTGGTGCGGGAAATGGCTGAAGGCGCACTGCGCCTGGCGCATGCGAGCGTGGCGCTCGCCGTCAGCGGCATAGCCGGCCCCGATGGCGGCACGCCCGAGAAGCCGGTGGGCACGGTGTGGTTCTGCGCCGCGGCCCGTCAGGGCGCGGCGACCGACATCATCGCAGAGGAGAAGCTTTTTGGCGGTGACCGCGCCTTCGTGCGCAGCCGCGCGGTACAGCATGCGCTGCGGCTGATCCTGCGCCTGGACCTCCCGGTGCGCCTGGAAGCGACCCCGCAGACCGGCGCCCGGTGAACGCGGGGCCGGGCGCAGCCGTGCGACGGTTGTTCCTGGCGCTGTGGCCGACGCCCGCCGAGCGCGATGCGCTCCTGGAAGCCACCTCAGCCGCCGTGGCCGCGAGCGCCGCCCGTGCGGTGCCGGCGCCGAACCTGCACGTGACGCTCGCCTTCCTCGGGGCGGTGCCCGAGGGACGGATCGCCGAGCTTGCCGCGCTCGCCCGGGTGCTGGCTGCCGACACCGCAGCGCTTCCGGTGCTGCGTCTCACCCGCCTCGAGCACTGGCGGCGGCCGCAGATCCTGGCGGCGCTCGCCGAGGCCGAGCCCACCGCGGTCGTGCAGCTGGCCTGGGTCCTCAAGGGCGCCACCGCTGCCGCCGGATTCCTTCCGGATCTCAAGCCCTTCCGCGCACATGTCACAGTGGCACGCCAGGTCGACGCCGAAGGAGGCGCCACGGAGCTGCCGCCGGTGAAGTGGCAGTGCGCGACGCTCGCGCTCGCCGAGAGCCGCAGCGGCCCGACGGGTCCGATATACAGTGTCCTCGATTCGTGGCTACTGGGTAAGCGTGAAAATATGCGCACAGACAGCTGAAACAGCGGCCTTGCTGCGCTCCGTGTGCGGTTTCTTTATGTGATAATTGCCGCGCGAAATTTTTCTTCTTCTACCACCACACACACCCGGGAAGCTCGCAGATGGAAGACAACCGCAAGAAGGCACTCACCGCCGCACTCGGCCAGATCGAGAAACAGTTCGGCAAGGGCTCGGTCATGCGCCTGGGCGATGCCGCTTCCACCTACGACGTGGAGGCAGTGTCCACCGGTTCACTCGGACTCGACATCGCACTCGGTATTGGTGGGCTGCCGCGCGGCCGCGTGGTGGAGATCTTCGGCCCCGAGTCCTCAGGTAAGACGACACTGTCGCTGCAGGTGATCGCCGAGGTGCAGCGCGCCGGCGGCACGGCGGCGTTCGTCGACGCCGAACATGCGCTGGATCCTTCGTACGCCGGCAAGCTCGGCGTCAACATCAACGAGCTGCTGGTCTCGCAGCCCGACACCGGCGAGCAGGCGCTCGAGATCACCGACATGCTGGTGCGCTCGAATGCGGTCGACATCGTCGTGATCGACTCCGTCGCCGCCCTCACCCCCAAGGCCGAGATCGAAGGGGAGATGGGCGAGATGCAGATGGGACTGCACGCGCGCCTGATGTCGCAGGCGCTGCGCAAGCTCACCGGCAACATCAGCCGCTCGAACACCATCGTGGTGTTCATCAACCAGATCCGCATGAAGATCGGCGTGATGTTCGGTAACCCTGAAACCACCACCGGCGGCAATGCGCTGAAGTTCTACGCCTCGGTGCGCCTGGACATCCGCCGTATCGGTGCGATCAAGAACGGCGAGGAAGTCACCGGCAACATGACGCGCGTAAAGGTCGTGAAGAACAAGGTGGCCCCGCCGTTCCGCGAGGCCGAGTTCGAGATCATGTACGGTCAGGGCATCTCGCGCGAGGGTGAGATCATCGAGCTGGCGAGCGCCCAGGGCATCATCGAGAAGTCCGGCGCCTGGTACGCGTACAAGGGCAACCGCATCGGGCAGGGCAAGGACAATGTCCGCGCCTACCTGCAGGCCAACAAGGAAGTGGCGCGCGAGATCGAGGACCAGGTGCGGGCGCGCCTGTTGCCACCCAAGGCCGAGCGCCGCGGCGATCAGGCCGCCAATTCGGCCTGATCGGTCCGCGATGCGCGAGCCTTAGTTGCCGGGTCGCTGGCTGGTGCGCTGCACGTTGTGGCTGGCCTGCGCGGCCAGGTCTTCCTGCTGTTTGAGCTGGTCCACCGTGCCGCAGTTCTTGGATGCGCCGAGGCGGGTGCCGATCGTGTCTTCCCGGCGGCAGAACACTTTCTGGGAGCCGTGCATCTCTGATTTGTAGCCCTCGGAAAGAAAATGCCGTTCCAGCTGCTCCTGCCCGGAGGAGGCCGTCGTCGTGACGGTGGCCGCCGTCGGGGCAGTCGCCGCGCTCACGGGCGCGGCCGGGGTCGCGGCGGTGCTGGGCGCGCTGGGCGCCGATGTCTGAGCCTCGGCCGGCGCGCTGCTCTTGGGCGCCTCAGCCGGATCCGCCAGGACTACAGAGACTGCGCCAATCCCGATACACGCCAGAACGCCATTGAAAACTCGCATGATCATTCCCTTGCTGATTGTTTGACTGAGCCCGATTGGGACAGGTATCCAACTATACTGTAGCGAAATGCCGCGGCGCATCCACAAGTCACGAGCCGACCCGGTAAGGGTCCAAACCCGGCGCTGAGCGCATGGCCTTCCGCCGGCTGCGAGGCCGCTCCCGACCCAAACCGGACCCGGAGAGCCCCGAATTACGCGATCCTGAGGGCGCACGCCTCGTGGCGCTGCGGCTGCTCGTGGGTCGCGATTTCGCCACCGCAGAGCTGCGGGCGCGCCTCGAGGCGCGCGGATTCGCCGCGCCGGCAGTGGCCGCCGTGCTCGAGGAGCTCACCGACAGCGGCGCCCTCAACGAGGCTCGCTTTGCCGAGAACTATGTTACCTGGCATGCCGGGCGCGGCCATGGGCCGATCCGGATCGAGGCGGACCTGCAGCGCCTCGGGATTCCCGGGCCCCTGATCGAGGCCGCCATTGCCACATGCCCCGACTGGGCGGCCCTGGCAAGACGGGTCTGCCAGGGGAAATTCGGCACTCAGGCCGCCGAGGACTGGCCGGAGAAGGCCCGGCGCATGCGCTTTTTGCAGTATCGTGGCTTTTCAGCGGATCATATCCGCGCGGCCACCGGCGCCGATCCCGACCCGGACTAAGACTTTGAGCAAACCGTCTTACATGAGCGCGGCGGACGTGCGCAGCGCGTTTTTGGAATTCTTCCGCGCGCAGAGCCACATGATCGTGCCCTCAAGCTCGCTCGTGCCCGGCAATGATCCGACGCTGCTGTTCACCAATGCCGGCATGGTGCAGTTCAAGGACGTGTTCCTCGGCAAGGAGCAGCGCGACTACCTGCGGGCCGCCTCCAGCCAGCGCTGCGTGCGCGCCGGGGGCAAGCACAACGACCTCGAGAACGTGGGCTACACCGCGCGCCACCACACCTTCTTTGAGATGCTCGGCAACTTCTCCTTCGGCGACTACTTCAAGCGCGAGGCGATCCACTTCGCCTGGGACTTCCTCATCTTCACACTCGGCCTCGACCCGCAGCGCCTGTGGTGCACGGTGTACAAGGACGACGACGAGGCGGCCGACATCTGGCTGGAGGACATCGGCATCAGCCCGCGACGCTTCTCGCGCCTGGGCGAGGCCTCCAACTTCTGGTCAATGGGCGACACCGGCCCCTGCGGGCCGTGCAGCGAGATCTTTTACGACCATGGCCCGGAAGTTGCCGGTGGTCCGCCGGGCTCTCCGGAGGAGGAGGGCGACCGCTACGTCGAGATCTGGAACCTGGTCTTCATGCAGTACGAGCGCGGCGCCGGCGGCGCGCTCACCCCGCTGCCCAAGCCCTCGGTCGACACCGGCATGGGCCTCGAACGCATCTCGGCGGTCATGCAGGGCGTGCATTCGAACTACGACATCGACCTGTTCAAGAACCTGATCCGCGCCGCCGGCAAGCTCGCCGGCACCTCGGTCCTCAGCTCCAACTCCCTAAAGGTGATTGCGGACCACATCCGCGCGAGTGCCTTCCTCATCGTGGATGGCGTCACCCCCTCGAACGAAGGCCGCGGCTACGTGCTGCGGCGGATCATCCGCCGCGCGATCCGCCATGGGTACAAGCTCGGGATCCAGGAGCCTTTCTTCTACAAACTGGTGCCGGTCCTGGAGGCGGAGATGGGCGAGGCCTATCCTGAGCTCACGCGCGGCCGCGCGCATGCCGAGCGGGTACTGCGGCACGAGGAGGAGCGCTTCGCCGAGACCCTCGCCAACGGCATGGTGCTGCTCGAAGGGGCCATCCGCAACCTGCGCGGCGCCAAGGTGATCGACGGCGACACGGTCTTCAAGCTCTACGACACTTACGGCTTCCCCTTTGACCTGACGGCCGACATCGCGCGCGAGCGCGGGCTGGCGGTCGACCAGGCGCGCTTTGATGCCGCGATGGAGGAGCAGCGGCGCCGCTCGCAGGAAGCCAGCAAGTTCGGCGTCGACCTGCGCGCCGATGCCAAGGTCGACTCGCGCACCCTGTTCCAGGGATACGAGCGCCTGAAGGCGAGCGGCCGCGTGATGACGCTGCTGAAGGATGGCGCGTCGGTGGAAATGCTGACGAGCGGCGAGAGCGGCGAGGTGGTGCTGGACCGCACCCCGTTCTATGCCGAGTCCGGCGGCCAGGTCGGCGACAGCGGCGACCTGAGCGCCGTTGGCACGCTGTTCGTGGTCACCGACACCCAGAAGCGTGGCGCCGCGCACTCTCACATCGGCTCGTTGAAGACCGGCACCATCCGCATCGGCGAGGAGCTCGAGGCGCAGGTGGACGGCGCGCGCCGCCAGGCCACCGCGCTCAACCACAGTGCGACCCACCTGCTGCACGCGGCGCTGCGCAAGGTGCTGGGCACCCACGTGCAGCAGAAGGGGTCACTGGTCGCCCCCGACCGGCTGCGCTTCGACTTCGCGCACACGCAGGCTGTCACGCCGGCGGAACTCACCGAGATCGAGCGGCTCGTCAATGCGCAGGTGCGGGCCAACGCGCCGAGCGAGACGCGCGTCATGGGCTACGACAGCGCGGTCGCGGCGGGCGCGATCGCGCTCTTCGGCGAGAAGTACGAGAAGGACGTGCGCGTGCTGCGCATGGGCGACTTCTCCATGGAACTGTGCGGCGGCACGCACGTGCAGCGCGCCGGTGACATTGGCCTCTTCAAGATCGTGAGCGAGGGTGGCGTGGCCTCGGGCGTGCGCCGTATTGAGGCGCTCACCGGCGCCGGTGCACTCGAGTACGTGGAGGCGAACGACGCGCTGCTGCGCGAGATCGCAGGACTCGTGCGCGGCTCGCGCGAGGATGCCGGCGAGAAGGTGCGCGAGCAGCTCGAGCGCACGCGGCAGCTCGAGCGCGAGGTGCGCGCGCTGAAGGACCGCCTGGCCTCCGGCAGCGGCGTTGATCTTGCCGCCGGCGCACTCGACATCCAGGGCGTGAAGGTGATCGCCACCACGGTGGACGGCGCGGATGCCGGGGCGCTGCGCGCCGCGGTTGACCAGCTCAAAGATCGCCTCAAGTCCGCGGTCGTGGTGCTGGCGAGTGTTGAGAACCCGGGAAAGATCGTGCTGGTCGCCGGCGTGACCGCCGACCAGACCGCGCGCATCAAGGCCGGCGAACTCGCAGGATCCGTGGCCGCCCAGGTCGGCGGCAAGGGTGGCGGACGTGCGGATTTCGCGCAGGCCGGCGGCAGCAAGCCGGAGGCCCTAGACGCTGCGCTCGGATCGGTCGCGGAGTTCGTGCGCTCGCGCCTGAGTGCCTGACAAAGCGCTTTGCCGCCTGTCGGGCTGTTCAGTATCATGGCCGCCCGTTCGCCGGACCTACCGGCGGGGCGCTGCGATAAGTGACTGAAAAAGCGGCGTTTCCTGAGCTAACGGAGAGATGGCCGAGTGGTCGAAGGCGCACCCCTGCTAAGGGTGTAAGGGTCAAAAGCCCTTCGAGGGTTCGAATCCCTCTCTCTCCGCCAAATACGGGCGCTTGACCGTTGCCAACCCCCGCGCCGCTACTCGCCGCCTTCTCCTCAGCCCAGCGCGGCAACTCCGGCGGCGGCGAGCTGCTCGTCCTGAGCCTCTTCCATACCCGAGACGCCCACCGCGCCGACGCATTCGCCCTGCCAGTTAAGCGGCAGTGCACCGCGCAGTGCAATGCCAGCATGCACGCTCATCAGCCCGGGCATCTCGCGCAGCAGGTCCGCCACGGCTCCCGAAGCCATGCGCATCGTGGCGGCGGTCTGCGCTTTGCCGATCGCCACCGTGGCGGCGATCGGCAAGGCACCGTCGAGGCGCTCGAGGTACAAGGGACTGCCGGCCTCGTCGACAACCGCGATCGCGACGCGGAATCCCTGACGCTCGGCTTCGTGCCGACAGGCGCTGACAACCCGCCGGACGTCGGCGGCGGTTAGGGTCGGACGCATACGCATGCGGTCACTCCGGGGGCCGTTATTTTCCGGCTGGATAGCACTGCGGGCCGCAATACCGCTGCTGGCGAGCGTGGCCGCCAGCAGCGCGCGGCGGTTCAGCACGCTGACAGCGCCGGCTGCCCGCCGCGATACGCGCCCGGTGTCACACCGGTCAGCCGGCGGAAGGCATTGCTGAAGCTGCTCACCGTGGTGAAGCCCACGTTCGAGGCAATTACCTTCTGCGGCAGACGCGTGTTCATCAGCAGGTCCTTCGCGATGCCCATGCGGACTTTGGTGACGTGGCCCGCGAGGGTGAGCCCGGTGGTGCACTTGAAGGCACGCGTCAGGTGCCGCACGCTGAGGCCGCACACGTGCGCGACCTGACTCAGGCGCAGCTCCTGGTGGGCGTGCGCGTGGATGTAGTCGCGGATCAGCGCCAGCTGCTGTCCCGACAGCTGGTAGGCCGGGGCCTGGGGCTCGGCGCGCCGGCGCCCGAAGTAACGCCGCATGTCGACCGCCATCGTGACGGCGAGCGAGTCGGAGAGCACCGAGGCGGCCATGCCCGGTGAAACCGCCTCCTGCGCAAGGCGCCGCGTCGCCGTCTGGATGTTGGGATCGCGGATGTCCGAGGTGGCCCCGAGACTCTCGCGCGACCAGTCGATGCGGCCGCCCATCAGGTCTTCGAAGCTGCCCTGCGGAAACAGGCAGAAGATGTCACGCCGCAGCCCGTGTTGGGGCTCAAAACCGCCGCGCTGCGCGTAGCCTGGGGGGATCAGCATCAGTTCGCCCATGGCCGCAGGAGGGCTCTGCTTCTCCTCGGTGAGCGTTGCCCAGGCGCCCGGCGGCCGCGGCGTGATCGCCATCGTCACCATGTAGTGATCCGGACACATCGAGGTGCAGCTGGTCGGCGGGCTGTCGGTCGCGCCGACAAACACCATCACGTTGTCCGAGCGCAACGCGCTCTCCATCTGGATCTCGACGTCGAAGCTCACCAGCGACATAGGATTCCCCCTCCCTCGCTTCCCGCACGCCACCCCTTCGCGGTGCGATGTGGCGCGAGCCGTGCCCCACTTTGGAATGCCCATCCGGTGCCTGTCAACGGCGGCGCGCCGCACGGTGTGCGCTTTGCGCTACAGCGGCGGGGCGCCGGTGCGCGTGGCCGGATCGCGCAAAGAATGGCCCGCCGGAGACAAAGCGAGCCGCCTGCGAGGGCGGCCGCTGACCCTAGAATCCGCCCGGCACTCCACTAGCGGGCGGAATATGGCTGACCGGCTCGAACAACTCGCCTCCAAGATCGCACGCAGCGGTCCGCCCCTGTTCTTCCCGGACGCCCCGGACATGGCGGGCTACAACTTCGACCAGGGCCTGCCGGGACGCGAGACCTTCCCGCGCGCAGAGCTGGCGCGCCTGGCGGCCAAGGTGCTCGAGCGCGATGGACCGGTGTGCCTGGACTACTTTGAGCCAAACGTCGGCTACGAGGAGCTGCTTTTCGGCAGTCGCGCGCTGCGCAGCGCGATCGCAGCGCGCATCGGCCGCATCCAGGGGCGCAGGCTGCCACCCGAGGGCGTGATCCTGACCTCAGGCTCGGTGCAGGGAATCGCGCTCGCCGCGCATGGCTACGTCGACCCGGGCGACGTCGTGGCGGTCGAGGCGACCACCTTCCCGTACGCACTGCGTTATCTGCAATCCGCGGGCGCCGAGCTGCGTTCGATCCCGATGGACGGCGACGGCATGAACATCGACGACCTCGAGCAGCTGCTGCGCGAGCTGGCCGCGCCACGAGGGCGACTGAAGATGGTGTACCTCGGCCCCACGTTTCAGTGCCCGACCGGTACGGAACTGTCCGAGGAGCGTCGCGTACGGCTGGTACAGCTGGCGCAGCAGCACGGCTTCATGATCCTCGAGGACGACGTCTATAGTGACCTGCGCTTCGAGGGCACACCGCGGCGCTCGCTCCTCAGCCTCGACGACAGCGGCCTCGTCATCCAGGCCGGGACTTTCAGCAAGATGGTCGCTCCGGGGCTGCGCCTGGGCTGGATGGCGGGCGAGCCCAAGGCGATCGCCGCGATCGCCTCGGTGCGCGAGGACCTCGGCGTGAGTCAGTGGATGTCGCGCCTGATGCTCGAGTTCCTCAACGAGGGCCTCCTCGAGCCGCACCTTGCGCGCGTGAACCCGCTTTACCAGGCCAAGCGCGATGCGGCTATCGCCGGCCTGGCACCGATCCGCGACGAGCTGGTGAAGTTCCAGACGCCGCGCGGCTCTTTCTATCTGTGGATCGAGATCGACGACCGCGTCGACTGGGAGCGCGCGGCAGCGGAGGCTGCGCGTGCCAAGATCTACTTCCGTCCGGGCGAGCGCTTCTCTCTCGAGGAGGACCCGCGGCAATTCTTCCGCATGTCATACAGCCAGGCGCCCCTTGAGACCGTGAGCCGCGGCGCGCAGCGACTTGGCGAGATCATCCGCAGCTCGGTGAGGAGAAAGTAAGTGCACGCAGGTTTTGACTTCCCGGGCGTGAGATACCCGGGTATGTGCCAGGCGACGCGTGCCGGCGACTGGATCAGCGTCTCGGGACAGCTGGCCTTCAAGGACGGCAAGCTCGTGGGCGCCGGTGATGCGCACGCGCAGGCCCTGCAGTGCTTCACCAACCTGTCGACGGCGCTGGCACTTGCCGGAGCCACGCTTGCAGACGTGGTCAAGCTCACCTGCTACCTGACCGACGCGGGCGCCTACGCCGGCTATGCGGCGATCAAGTCGACGCTCTTCATGAGCAACCCGCCCACCGGCACCGCCGTGATCGTGGCGGCGCTGCTGGTGCCGGGGGCGCTCATGGAAGTCGAGGCGCTCGCCTATACCGGCAAGACACAGACAACCGCGGCCGGCCCGGCGACGGGCTGAGGGCATGCCATGAAGGGGGAACGTATGAAGCAGACGAGATGGATCGCCACACTGGTTGCGACGGCAGCGGCCGCGGGCGCCGCACAGGCACAGGAGGCCGCCAGCGCCAGCGCCGATTCGGGCGAACTGGCCATGGTAACGGTCACCGCGCAGAAGCGCGCCGAACGCCCCGAGCAGGTGCCGCTGTCGGTGAACGTGGTGAGCGCCGAGCAGCTCTCCGCCTACGGCATCACGAGCACCACCACCCTCACCCAGGCCGTGCCCGGCCTCAACATGGCCGAGGTCGGCATCTACCTGGTGCCCAATATCCGCGGCATCACCACGGCGATCACCGGACCCGGTGCCGAGAGCAACATCGCCTTCTACATCGACGGCATCTACCAGCCCTCCGAGGCGATGAACGTCTTTGATCTGCCGGACGTGGATCGCATCGAAGTGCTCAAGGGTCCCCAGGGCACGCTGTTCGGCCGCAACGCCACGGGCGGGGCCATCCAGGTGTTCACCAAGGACCCCTCGTTCACCGCCACGGGCTCCATCATGGGCAGCGCCGGGGTTTTTGACGTCGGTGGCGGCGACTATCGCGGCAGCGGCTTTCTGTCCGGACCGCTGATCGACCAGGTGCTCGCCGGCAGCATCTCGGTGAACTACGAGCACAGCGACGGCTACGAGTGGAACGATATCTTCGACAAGCGCCTCGGCTTCAATAACCTCACGCTGCACGGCAAGCTGCTGCTGCAACTGAACGACTCGGCGCGCTTCGTCCTCGGTGCCGCTTATGCGACCCGCGACGACTATTCCGCGCTGCCGCTTTCGGCCATCGGCGGCAATCTGTCGGCGCGCGGCATCGACCCGTCGATCGTCGCGCCGAGCGATGGCTACCATGTCATCCAGAACTTCCTGCCGCACCTGAAGTCGCAGTACTACACCGCGAACCTGCGCGGCGAGTTCGATACCGCGATCGGCAAGATCACCAGCCTCACCGCCTACCAGGACAGCGACATCTACGAGAACAATGCCGACTCGGACGGCTCGCCGCTGTCGCTGGTGCACTTCTACAACCCCTCGTTCGACGAGTCCGCCTCGCAGGAATTCGATTTCGCCTCGAGCTGGAAGGGACCGCTGTCCCTGGTCGCCGGCCTCTACTACTTCCACGACCAGGCCGCCTACGCGCCGCTGAACGTCATCAACGTTATCGATTACCAGGCGATGAACACCACCACCGCCAAGGCGGCTTTCAGCGAGCTTACCTACGCGGTCACTCCACGGCTGTCCGTGGTCGGCGGCGTGCGCTACAGCGACGAGCATCGTCACGGCTATGTCTCGGTGTTGCCCGATCCGTACGCCACCCTGGGGCAGGCCACCTGGACGGCCTGGACGCCGCGCGGTTCGGTGCTCTTCGAGGTCGCCGAGCGCTCGAACGTCTACTTCACCTACAGCGAGGGCTTCAAGAGCGGTCTGTTCGACACGGTCGGCTTTAACCCGAACGCCATCCAGCCCGAGCACATCAAGTCATACGAGGTGGGTTTCAAGACCCGCGGCGATACTTACAGCTTCGACATCGCCGGCTTTTATTACAACTACACGGACCTGCAGGTCGGGGCGCTGGTCGGTCCGGTCAACATCACCCAGAACGCCGGTAAGGCCGAGATCGCGGGCGTCGACAGCGATTTCAGCTGGCGGCCCTCACGGCAGCTGAGCGTGCAGGGCGGGATCTCCTTCCTCCCCAAGGCCAGCTACGTCGATTATCTGGACGCCGATGCGACCGTCCCGCTCACCGAGACCAGCGGCGGCGCGCCCTGTACGGCCTGCGGTAACGCCAACGTCTCGATCAACGCCAGCGGCCTGCGCATGACGCGCGCGCCCAAGGTGACTGCGAACCTCTCGGCCACCTACACTCAGCCCGTGAGTCGCGGCGAGATCGGTTTCACCCCGAGCGTATATTTCTCGAGCTCCTATAATCTCGAGATCACCGGGCGCGTCCAGCAGGCCGCCTATCCGAGCGTCAACGCGGAGCTGTTCTGGCAACAGGACAAGCTGCGACTCACGCTGTGGGGGCGGAATCTGAGCGACGAGCGCCATATCGCGCTCGTGCAGCAGATCGGCGCCACCGGCGACCTGGTGAATTATCTGGCACCGCTGCAGGTGGGCGTGAGCGCATCTTACAAGTTCTAGAGTCTGCGGCTCCGGTGGAGGAGGTCCATGGCTGGCATGCGAAGAGGGATCGTGGCGCTCGGTGCCACGCTGGGGGTGGCTTGCGCCGCGCAAGCGGCGCAGGTCGCGGACGCCGGCTGGCTCACCTACAACGGTGACCTGAGCGCCGCGCGGTTCTCGCCACTCAAGCAGATCACGCGCGCCAATGCCAAGGACCTGCGCGCCAGCTGCGAGATCAGTCTGGGTGATCAGGGTATCTTCCAGGCCGGCCCGTTAGTGGTCGGCGACACGCTCTACGTCACCACCATACACACCGTCGTGGCCGTTGATGCCACGACCTGCGCGCTGCGCTGGCGGCGGGCCTTCGAACCGGAAGCCGACGAAGCACTGCCGGCAAACCGCGGCGCGGCCTACGACAACGGGCGCATTTTCCGCGGCACCGGAGACGGCTACGTCATCGCGCTCGATGCCAAGAGCGGTGAGGTGCTGTGGCGCGTGCACGCGGGCGACCCGGGAAAGGGTGAGTTCTTCAGCGCCGCACCGCTCGCCTGGGGTGGTCTGGTGTTCCTCGGTCCTGCGGGCAGCGAATGGGGCATCCGCGGCCGGATCGTGGCTTACGATGCCGCCACCGGCCACGAGGCATGGCGGTTCAACACCGTGCCTGAGAAGGGAGAGCCGGGGTACGACAGCTGGCAGGTGGGAGACACCACCGAGCACGGCGGCGGTGGCACCTGGTCCTCGTACACCCTCGACCCGAAGACCGGCGAGTTGTTCGTGCCGGTGGGCAACCCGGCACCCGACTTCACTCCCGGCTATCGCCCGGGAGACAACCTATACACCGACGGTATCGTGGTGCTGGATGCCAAGACCGGCAAGCTGCGCTGGTATCACCAGTTCGACCGCAACGACGCCTTTGACTATGACATCGCCGCCGCCCCGATCCTGTTCACCGATCGCGCCGGTCACCGGCGGGTCGCGGTCGCTGGCAAGGACGGTTATCTCTATATCCTCGATCGGGAGACCCACAAGCAGGTGGCGAAGACTGCCGTGACCACCGTCACGCCGCCCTCGAGCTCGCCGACGCCACAAGGGGTGTTCATCTGCCCGGGCGCCGACGGCGGCGTGCAGTGGAACGGGCCCGCCTACAGCCCGGCTACCGACGCCCTGTACGTGGGCTCGGTCGACTGGTGCATGAAGGTGCGCTCGGCGCCGGTGAAGTACGAGGCGCCGCTGGTCTTCATGGGTGGCTTCCCCGACTTCAGCAAGGACACCGGCCCGCGCAGCGGCTGGCTCTACAGCGTCGATGCCCGCACTGGAGAAGTGCGATGGCGCTATCACGCCTCGAGCCCGGTGCTCTCGGGTGCGACCCCGACGGCCGGTGGCATCGTGCTGAGCGGAGAGTCGGCGGGGGACCTGCTGGTATTTGATGCGGCCAATGGCAACGTGCTGAACAGGGTGCCCCTTGCCGGGTCCCTCGGCGGCGGTGTCATCACCTACGCAGTCGGTGGACGCCAGTACGTGGCCACCACGGCCGGCAACGTCTCGCGCTCCGGGCTATCCACCGGGGATGACTACATCCCGAGGCTCATCGTGCTCACCACCGGCCTGCCGCCCGACCACGAGGTCGTGAAAGTACTCGCAGTACCCGAAGGTGAACTGAAGCAGCGCTTCGGCAAGGATCCTGGCAAGAGCATCTTCAACATCTTTTGCTCGAGCTGCCACGGCCGCGGCGGAACGGGCGGTGAAGGTGGACCAGCGCTCGTCAACGAAGCGAGCCGCAAGTCGCTTGCCCAAGTCATCGAGTGGGTCAAGCATCCGGCGCCGCCGATGCCAAGCATGTCTCCGCCTCTGTCGAACAGCGAGGTCGAGTCGGTGGTCGCGTACGTTCTGGAATTGAAGTAGCCACGGCGACTGCGTGATTTGATGGGCCGGTGAGCCTTGCGCCGCGCGTGTGGTTGTCCGTGCGTCATCGCCACTGCGGTCGCCCTCGCGCCCGCTCACGGGGCCTGGGCCGCAGACCAGCGCCGCCCGCCACTTGCCCGGGGTGAGTGAGGCGCGCGCCGACAAGGTAAGGCATTCAAGAGGTTAGCACCCCATTCGGGGTGCATTCCGGTGCCCACCGGCATGCGTATCCTGAGCGCCGAGGCTGCGAGGCCGTATACCCATATAATGTTGCAATGAGAGGCCGGGGGGTGGCGCGCCGTTCAGTCCCGGTTGGGTAACGATCGCGTGAGATCCCTATACGAGAAGACCATCGCCTTCACGCTGCAGCTGATCGACGAGCGGCAGCTCCAGGAGGGCGACCAATTGCCGCCCGAGGCCAAGCTGGCCCTGGAGGCGGGGGTGAGCCTCGTCACCGTCCGACGTGCGCTCGCTGAGCTCGCAGCCCAGGGAGTCGTGCGCCGCGAACAGGGCCGGGGCACCTTCGTGTCACGCCCGCGGGTGCGCGCCGAGACCACGCGCATGGGGAGCCTGCGCAACGGGCTGCATCTCGACGCGCACTCCAAGCTTGAAACGCGGGTGCTCGGCTGCATCGTGCGCGGTGCCAGCGCCGAGGAAGCCCGCTCGCTCGGCCTGCAGGCCGGGGCCAGCGTCTGGGAGCTCATGCGGCTGCGCCTGCTCAACGGCCGGCCACTCATACTCGAGCTGTCCGCGATCTCGAAGCTCCTCGCCCCGGACCTGGGCACCCACTTCGAAGCCGAACCGGCGGGCTCGCTCTATGAGCTGCTCGAGGCGAGCTACGGGCTGAAGGAGGCGCGCGAGGAGCAGCTGCTCGTGTGCCGCGCGGCGGACGCACGCGAGGAACACAGCCTCAAGCTCCTCAACTTCGAGTGGGTGGTGGAGGTCTCCGGCGTCAGCTACACGGCGCGCCGCGAGCCGATCGACCGCTTCCGGATGATCTTCGCCGCGCGCGCCTTCGCGTTCAGGCTGGCCACCGCGCCGGCTTTGGCCACCCAGGCGGTCGAACTCGCCACCTAGGCCGTGGTGCCGGCCCGCGCCGGCAGCACCGCAGCGAGCTCCGGGGCACACAGCAGCGTGAGGTGAGCGTGCCCGAGGAGGCTGGTCGCCGGCCACTGCGGGTCCGGCACGCCCAACAGCAGCCGCCTGAGGGCCTCGGCCTTGGACTCACCCGACGCAAGCAGCAGCACCGTGCGTGCGGCCCTGAGGGTGGCGATCCCGAGCGTGAGGCCGCGGCGGGGCAGCGGCGGTCCGCCACTGAGGCGTTCGTTCACCGCGAGCGTCGCGACGCTCAGGTCCGCGACGTGAGTGCGGCTGTTCCAGGGGGTGCCCGGCTCATTGAAGGCGATGTGTCCGTTGGCGCCGAGGCCGAGCACCGCCACGCCGATGCCACCCGCAGCCTGCAGCGCGTCCTCGAACTGGGCGCACTCGGCTTCAGCATCCGGCGCATCCCCGCGCAGCAGCCGCAGCTGGCAGGCCTCGATGCCGAGCGGTCCGAACACGTGCCCCTGCAGGAAGTGAGCGTAGCTGCGCGGATCGCTTGGCGCGAGCCCGAGGTATTCATCGAGGTTGACGTAGTGAGCGCCTCGCAGGGCCGCAAGTTCGGTGGCCGTGCGCCCCGCGAGGTCACTATACAGCCCAAGTGGCGTGCGGCCCGTGGGCAGTGCGACCCGCGTGCCCGGTTCTGCGAGCACCTGCGCGCACAACAGGTCGGCGGCGCACCGGTCGAACTGCTCCGTCGAGGCGGTGCGGATCAGGCGCACGCGGCACCCGCGGCCAGGTAGCGTGCGTAGAGCGCGCCGTACTGAGGATGCTCGGCGTCGGGGTGCACCGCCGCACCGGCTGCGCAGGCGCCGGGGCACGCACCCGGATCGAGCGCCTCGAGGGCCCCACGGGCGGCACCGAGTGCCGCCGGGGATTGCTGCGCATAGGGGCGCACGGGGCGGCCCAGTATGTTGGCAAGGAGCTGCAGCCCAAAGGCGCTGTGCGCAAGGCCGCCGGCGAGCACGACCTCGGTCACCGGCTGGCTCTCGGCGAGCACCTCGACGCAGCGGCGTATCTCGAACGCGACTCCCTCGAGGAACGCCCGCGCGATCTCGGCCCGACCGGAGCCGAGCCCGAGCCCGGCGACCGCGCCGCGCAGCGCCGGGTTCCACAGTGCGCCCTGTTCGCCACCGGCAAGATACGGCATGAAGCTCACCCCGCCGGCCCCCGGGGCGGCACGCGCCGCCTCCTGCTCCAGTTCCTCCGCCGTCGAGTGCAGCAGCTCGCACAGCCAAAGGTAGCCGGTGCCGGTGGCGAGCAGGTCCATCTCGCGTGCATACCAGCCCGCCGCGGCGTGCGGGCTCAGCAGGTAGCGGCCCGCGGGGTCGAAGCGCCGCTCGCGTACCGCGTCCAGGATGATGGTGCTCGAGCCCATGGCGATACACACCACGCCCGGTGAAAGCGGCGCCATGGCGTAGGCGCCGCTCATGGAGTCGGCGGCCCCCACCGTGACGGCGATGCCCGTGGGCAAGCCCAGGAGCTGCGCACCGTTGGCGGACAGGGGCGCGGCAATGCTGTGCGCGGGGGCCACCTGCGGCAGCAGTTGCGGGTCGATCCCCCAAAGCGCACACAGTTCGGGCGCGAAGCGTGCCTCATCCAGGGCGTAGAGGCCGTAGCCGGCGGCGGTCGAAGGATCGGTGACCTCGGCGCCCGTGAGTGCGTGGCACAGGTAATCCTTCGCGCTCAGGATGCGGCGTGCCTGCAGGTGCTCCCCGCCGTGGACGCGGAACATCGGGGCGAGGTAGCGGCCGTCGAGTGGCATGCCCGTCAGCCGGTACAGCTCCTGGCGGCGGGTGCCGATCACGGCCGCCGCGGCCGCATCGGCGCGCGCGTCCTTCCAGGTGATGGCCCGGCCCTGAGCGCCGCGCGGACCGAGCACCACCAGCGTCGGCAGCTGGCCGGCAAGCCCGATGACCTTCAGCTGCGTGCGCCAGCTGTGCCCTGAGCTCAGCGAAGCCGCGATCGCCGCCACCGCCTGCGCTGCGGCGGCGAGCCAGCCGGCGGGCTCCTGCTCGGCCTGGCCTGGCAGCTCGCTCACGGTCGCGATCGGCGCGCTCCCCTGGGCGAGGATCGCGCCCCGGGCATCGATGAGCACGGCCTTCAGCGCGGAGGTGCCGAGGTCGAGCCCGAGGGCGAGCGGCGCTGCGGCTTCAGGCACGTGTTTTCATGGCGGCGATGCTGCCGCGCGCGGCTTCCAGCGTGGCATCCACGTCCTCATCCGTGTGCGCGAACGAGACAAACAGGTTCTCGAAGGCATGGGGGTGGAAGAGTATGCCGCGCTCGAGCATGCCCTCCCACCACTGGCGGAACAGGGTGTGGCTCGCGTAGCGGTGCGCGTCGCGGTAGTTGCGGATCGGCTGGCGCGAGAACCACACCTGCATCACGGGGCCCAGGCCCACCACATGGGCGTCCATGCGCGCATCATGAAACAGCCGCTGAAGTCCTGCGTAGAGGCGCTCGCAGCGTCGGTACAGGCCCTCGTAAGCCCCGGGAGCCTCGAGCTCATCGAGCGCGGCGAGTGCTGCGGCGACCGCGATGGTGTTGGCCGTGTAGGTGCCGGCGATCGAGACTGTGCCATCGGCCGCCAGCTGCATGATGTCGCGCCGCCCGCCGAGGGCCGCGACCGGGAAGCCGCCGCCCAGGCCCTTGGCGAACACCGACAGGTCAGGCCGGATGCCGTAGTGACCCTGGGCGCCGCCGAGGTGCAGCCGGAAGCCCGTGATGACCTCGTCGTAGATCAGCACGATGCCGCGCTGTGCGGTGAGCTCGCGCATCGCTTCGAGGTAGCCGGGCTGCGGCAGGATGCAGCCGGTGTTGCACATGACGGCCTCGGTGAGCACGGCGGCGATGTTGTCGCCCTCGCGCTCGATCGCGGCGCGCAGCGCGCCGATGTCGTTCCAGGGCAGGATGATGAGCTGCTCGGCGAGCGCGGCCGGCAGTCCCGGCCCCTGGGGCACCGGTACCGGGCGTGCATCGGGGCCTGCCTTGTCCGGGTCCGGGTGCTTGCTCCAGTAAACCCCGTCGCCGAAGCCGTGGTACATGCCCTCGAAGCGGATGATCTTGCTGCGGCCCGTGAAGGTACGTGCCAGCCGCAGGGCGTAGATCACCGCCTCGGTGCCGGTGTTGCACAGGCGCACCTGCTGCACGCTCGGCACCGCGCGGGTGATGCGGGCGGCGAGGCGCGCCTCATCCGCCGTCGGCAGTGCGAACACCGTGCCGCGCTCGGTGATGGCGCGGATCACCGCCTCCGTCACCTTCGGCGGCCGGTGCCCGAGCAGCATCGGTCCGAGCCCGAGGAGGTAGTCGATATAGCGATTGCCGTCGACGTCGAACAGGTGCGAGCCGCTGCCGCGCTCGATGAACAGCGGATACGGGTCCCAGCCGGAGAAGCGCGCGCGCGCGGTGCTGTTGACGCCGGCGGGGATCAGCTCGCACGCCTTGGCATAGAGCTCGGCGCTGCGCGCGGTGCGCTCGGGATGCGGGTAGGTGAGGTTCACGGTACGGGTTCTCCAGGATGCCCCGGCGCCAGCGGCGCCGGACGTTGAAAGAAAGGGACGCGGCCGATGCGGTGCTGGACTATCGCGTAGCCAAGGCCGAGGGCCAGCGACCCGGCGCCCCAGGCGAGGGCGGTCGCAGAGATGGCCGCCGTGCGCACCGACTCGACCGCGACCCACAGCATGAAGAGCGCACCGCTTGCGGGCAGCACGCCGCCGCCCAGGAGTGCCATGGCGGACGTGGTGAGCCCGTGCCGCCCCTGCCACACGGAGGCGGCCGCGGTGAGTCCATAGAAAAGGATGGCGATCAGGCCGAGGCTGCTGACGATGTTGGTGAGTGCGGCGCCGATGCTGCCCGTGGCCAGGGTGAGGGCCAGCAGCACCAGGTTCACGGCGCTCATGACCGCGGTGGCCACCCACGGGTTGCCGGTGCGCGGGTCGATGCGCGCCAGCCATTGCGGCAGCACCTGGTCGCGGGCCATCGCGCGGCTCATGCGCGCCGCGCTGATGACGGCAGCCTGCAGCGTCGCGAGCGTACCGGTCAGCACCGCAAGACTCATGATGACGCCCCAGGGAGGTCCCAGCAGTGCAGGCCCGATCACCGCGAGCGCATTACCCGCATGGGCCTGCAGCGCCGCCACAGGCAGCACCGCCTGCAGCGCGAGCACGCACAGGCCGTAGGCGAGGGCGAGGATGAGTACGCTCGCGATCGCCGCGCGGCCCGGTGCGTGACTGCGATCGCGCGACTCTTCGTTCACGTAGATCGCCGCATCCCAGCCGGAATACATGAAGCAGGCGATGAGCAGCCCCCCCACGAGGCCGCGGGTGCCACCCATGCCCGCAAGCGAGAACCACTCCCACGAGAAGCGCGTGGCCAGGTGCCCGCGCGCGAGCGCCATGAGTCCTGCGAGCGCCGCGACCATCAGCACCACGTACTGGAACACCACGATCGGCCACTCGAAGCGCGCCGCGACGCGCAGGCCCCGCAGTGCGAGCACCGTGACCAGGATGTTCCACGCGCCACCGGTGAGGGCTACGGCGAGCGGATGGTCGACGTAGGCGGGCGCCACGAGCTCAAGGGTGTACGTGCCCGCCGGGATCGTGAGGCTGCTGGTGCCGAGCGTGTAGTAGAGCAGGATCATCCAGCCGCACAGGAAGCCAAGGTACGGATGGAAGGTGCGCGCCACCCATGTGTATGTGGCCCCCGAACTGGGGTCCCACAGGTTCAGGCGCTGGTAGCCCAAGGCGATGCCGAGCATCGGCAGCAGGCACACGAGCACCGGCAGCGCACCGCCGTAGTGGCTGGCGGCGACCAGGCTCGCGAGCGTCACGGCGAGCGTCTGGGCGGGGCCGGAGCCGGACAGGCCGAGCACGATCGCGTCCCCGAGGCGCAGGCCGCCCGCCGGGGCGAGGCCCGGGACGGCAATCGAGGCGGCGGGCGAGGGTGTGGGCACTGGGAATCCCTGAGCGGCGCGAGCCGACGGTGGAGCTTCCACGAGCCCGCCGATCCCCCGCGCCTATATACTTTATATCATTATAATCTTTTGGGGTCCGACGTACGAGCCCGCGCCGATTTAAGCCAGTTATCAATGTCCATCAGCGAGTTACAGACGTACGGCGCATCCTCGGGCGGGGGCAGCAGATCCGGGACTACGAGGGTGGTGAGTCCCGCCGCGCGCGCCGCCCGGAAGCCGGGTGGGGAGTCCTCAAGCGCCAGGGCTTCGGAGGGTGCGACGCCGAGCTCCGCGAGCGTGCGCTGGTAGATCTCCGGGTCGGGCTTGGCGCGCAGAACCTCGTCCCCGAACACGCTCACGCGGAAACGCTGCGCGAGTTCACCCAGGCGCGGCGCCGCGCGCGCCCGCGCGGTCGAACTCGCCACGGCGAGCGGGATGCCAAGCTCACCCAGGGTGTCGAGCAGCCTCTCAAGTCCGGGCTTCAGGGGTGGGGGACAGTGGCCGATCCAGCGGTCAAAGAGGGCGCGCGCCTGTGCGCGCGCGGCCTCGAAGGGAAAGCCCGCGCCGAAATGCTCCCGCATTCGCTCAACGGTATCGCGCTCGCGGCGACCCACGAGGGTGGCGAAGAACTCATCGCTCAGCACATGCCCGTGCGCGGCGGCGACCTCGCGCCAGGCGGCCCGCTCCCAGCGCTCGGTGTCGAGCATCAGCCCATCCATGTCGAAGATCACCGCGCGCAGGGTCGCAGCGAACTGCGCACTCGGGAGCCGCAGCGGGATCAGGAAAGGAGGGTCCGCCTCTGCGGCGGCAGCGGGACAGCCGTCCATCATTCGAATTGAGTATAACATTGCAATGACATGAGGACCCGATTAGATTCGAGGCGAATATCAGGGGAGTGCCACATGTCCGTGATCGGTCCTCACGCGTTCCGTCCTCTCGTCCTGCTCGCCGTACTCACCCCCATTGTCTCAGCACCGCTCGGTGCTCAGCAGGCCCCGCCCCCCGCCGTGGTGCATGAGTCGGGCGCACTCGAGGAGGTGATCGTCACCGCGCAGAAGCGCGAGGAGGATATCCAGAAGGTCCCCCTGAGCGTCGTCGCCTTCAGCGCAGCGACGCTGGAGGAGACCGGGGTGCAGGACTTCGCCTCGCTCGCGGCGCGCATCCCGGGCGTGACGCTCAACTCCGCCGGCCCCGGTCAGAGCAGCTACTCGATCCGCGGCATAGCCTCGGTCGGGGGCAACGCGCCCACCACCGGCGTCTACATCGATGAGACCCCGATCCTGCCTTCCGGCGGTGATGGCGCGACTGCCGCCATCGATCCGGACCTGTTCGACCTCGCGCGCGTCGAGGTGCTGCGCGGTCCGCAGGGGACGCTCTATGGGGCGAGCTCCATGGGCGGTACCGTGCGCTTCATCACCAACCAGCCGAACCTTGCTCGCACCGAGGCGACCGTGAAGGCCGAGGGCTCCTACACCGAGCACGGCGGGGGCAACGGGCGCCTGGATGCGATGCTGAACCTGCCGCTGATCGAGGATCGCGTGGCGCTGCGCATGGTGGCGACCTACAAGACCCTCAGCGGCTTCATCGACAAGGAGGTGGGCGTGTGGGCACCGAACCCGTACGCGCTGCCGCCGCCGTTTCCGGCTTACCCCGTCTCGCCCGCGCAGCCCACCGGCATCGTGCGCGATGTCAACAATGAGCAGCTCTACACCGTGCGCACCACGGTGAAGGTCGCCGTCAACGACAAGCTCACCGTGACGCCCTCCGTGTGGGTGCAGTCGCTCGAGATGGGCGGTGCGCCCAACTACGACATACCGACCGGTGACTCCAGTGCGCCGCTGGTGCAGGCGCGGCCCTTCGACCTGTCCGAGGCCTACACGGACCGCTTCACGCTCAGTAACCTCACCCTCAACTACGACCTCGGGTGGGGCAGCCTGCTCTCCAACACCTCCTACATGGTGCGCAAGGAGAACACGCCGGACGATGAGACCGAAGCGCTCGAGACCACGATCCCGCAGGGCCAGTTTGTGCCGAGTGTCTACAACCCGACGGTCACCACGCACGAGTTCACCGAGGAGGCGCGCATCGCCTTCAACCCGCAGGGCTCGGCGTGGAGCGGCGTGGCCGGGGTCTACTTCAACAACTCCAACCGCCACTACTCGGTGTGGTACCTGACGCCCAACTACGCGCAGCTGTTCGCCAACACCTACACCACCAACACCCTGCTGAGCGGCGTGACGCTGAGCGACCTGAACTACTCCCAGCACGGCGACTACGCGCCGCGCCAGTACGCGGTGTTCTCGGAAGTGAACTACGCGCTCACCCAGAAGTGGAAGCTCACCGGCGGCCTGCGCTGGTACGACCTGCAGTACGACGCGGTGCGCTATGAGGATGGCTGGAGCAACGGCGGCCCGACCGTCTCCGATGGCCAGGCCAAGAACACCGGCGTTAACCCGAAGGCGGAGCTGTCCTACCAGGCAACCGACGACCAGCTCTACTACGCCAGCGCCTCGCGCGGCGTGCGTCCCGGGGGCGTCAACACCAGCAACCTCGCCGAAAAGGGTTGCGGCCAGGACTATGGTCCCTACCAGCCCGACAGCCTGTGGAACTACGAGCTCGGTGCCAAGACGCGCTGGCTGGACGGCGCGCTGACGCTGAACGCCGCCGTCTACTACATCAAGTGGAAGGACGTGCAGCAGGGTGAGACGCTGCCGTGTTCCTACCAGATCACCGAGAACGCGGGCGCTGCCGTGGTCAAGGGCGGTGAGCTCGAGGTGCAGGGCCTGATCGCCGGGCATCTGCAGCTCGGGGCTGGCGTGGGTTACACGCACGCGGTGCTCGATGCGGATGCCCCGAACCTCGGCGGCCTGAAGGGCGAGCAGCTCGAGAACGTGCCGGTGTGGAACGGCAACGCCAGTGCCAAGTTCTTCTACGACGTGCGCCCCGGCTACCTCGCGTTCGTGCGCGCGGACGGTCAGTACGTCGGCCGCTCCTACCCGTTCTTCGACCACAGCGATCCGGCGACCTTCCAGGGCGCCTACGGGCTGCTCGACCTGCGCGCCGGACTCGAGCACGCCGCGTGGGAGCTGAACGTCTTCGTGACCAACGTGCTCGACAAGCAGGCGGCGCTGTCGGACTACCTATCCGACAACTATTCCGCGCCCAACCGCGTGCGCATGTTCACCAACCAGCCGCGTACCACGGGACTCTCGATGCGCTGGAAGTTCTAGCGGGGCAGCGGAGCGGCAATTCGCCCGAGGACATCTGCGGCGCCTGGCAGCCGCGCCAGGTGCGCCTCGCGCGCTCCGCCGGAGTAGTGCAGCTCGAAAGTGCGGAAGTCATCGCCGCGCGCGACCAGGAGAGTGAGCGTCGTGACGCCGCGGGCACTTGCCGCCAGCGCATCGCGCAGCTCCTGCGGCGTGAAGCGGCGGCCGTTGACGGCGATCAGGTGATCGCCCGGGGCGAGCAGCGCCTCATCGGCCGGCGAGCCTGGAACGATGTCACTGAGAGTCGCGTCCTCGTTCGCGTAGAACCCGAGCGAGAAGCGCGCATCGAGGTCGCGGTCGTCGGCCTCATGAGCGCGATGCATGACCGCCGGCTCGGCGTTGAAGGTGAGCTGCCAGCCGCCATCGTGGATCCCCTGGTCGAGGGCCTTCGGGGTCGTGGCGTTGAGACGCTCCAGCCAGAACGCGCGCCAGTCGTAGGGTTGCACCGCATTCAGGGCGGCGACCACGTCATCGAAGCCGTACGGCACTACCTGCGGCGGCCCGCCGGGTGCCCCGTAGAAGCGGCGGCAGAAGTCATCGAGGCTGCGCTTGCCGCCCGAGAGCCGCCGGATCAGCGTGTCGGCCTCGAGCCACAGCAGCGCCGACTCCTGGTAGAAGTCCTCCTGGCGCCGCAGCCGGGCCGCCCAGTCGCGCGGCTGCACGTACAGCAGCTGCGCGGCAACCGTGGTGTCCTGGAGGCTGCGCCAGGTGCGGGCGCTGTGCGACTGCATGCCCGCGAGGTCGTGCGCGAGCTCGCTCCTGAACTCCTCGGGCGTCAGGAGGCCGCTGCGTGCTGCCAGCACGTCGCCCAGATACTCCGTCAGCCCCTCGTAGACCCACAAGAGCTCACCGCGCATCGGATCCTGATAGTTGCGGGTGGCAAGTCCTGCCGGGCGCCGGAACTTGCCATTCCAGGAGTGGGTGTACTCATGCGCGAGCAGGTTGGCCTCCGCGCGGCGCAGGTCGTCGTCGAGGAAGGTGCGGTACGGGGAGCGGTTGTCACTCGACTCGTGGTGCTCCAGCCCGTCGGGCATGATCTGATCGGTGAGCACGTAGAGAAAGTCGTAGTGACGGTAGTGCGTCGCGCCGAACAGCCGCCGCGCCTGCACCACCAGCTCCCGGTAGTGGCTGAGCACCTCGGGGGTGAAGTTGAGCGCCGCAGGCGCATCGGCCGCCACGTGCAGGCGCACGCGCGGCTCGCCGCCGAGCTCATAGGTCTCAAAGTAACGGCCCGTGAGCAGCGTCGAATCCAGCAGCGTCGTCAGCGAGGTCGGTGCGAAGCTCACCTCATCCGCCTGTGCGCCGCTGGCCTCCAGCGCCGTGGCGTACTTCCATCCGGGCGGCAGGTGCACCTTCGCCTGGTAGCGCAGCTGGTCGCTGTCGCTGTCGGCGGGGTAGAGCACCGCCTGGTGCCACTCGAGGATCGCGAGATTTTCGGTGGCGGTGCGCGGCGCCTCGAGCCCGTTGACCGTCCCGTCGGGGCGCAGGGCGGTGAGGACCTCGAACTCGGCCTGAAGTTCGCTCGCCCCGGGTGGCACTTGCAGGTGCAGCGCATACATGTCGACGTCGTCGCGCGTCCATTGCACGGCGTGCCCGAGCGCGGTGAGCTTCGGCCCTGCGAGATTCGTGATCGGGCCGGCCGGCCCGTGGCGCCCGGGCAGCCATTTCGGATACACGAGCGTCAGCGGTCCGCTCTGCACCGGCAGAACCAGGTGCACCTTGAGCACGCCGCGCGGCGCCTCACGCAGGTCGACGTCGACGCTTGCCGTGCCTTGCGCCTGTGCGGCGCCCGCGAGCCCCGGCAGGCCGAGCAGCAGGCAGGCTGCCGCGGCGAGGCCGGGGCACTGGCTGCTGCGGCGCCTAGAATTTGTAGCGGATGCCGAGCTCGTAGAAGCGGCCGACGGCGCCGGCCTGGTCGAGGGAGGGGTTGTAGTTGAAGCCGCCATAGGTAACCGTGTTCAGCGGTGGCAGGCGGTTGGTCACGTTGGTCACCGTGGCATTGAGCTGCAGGTGATCCCCGTAAGCATACTGCCCGTACAGGTCCGCGTAGGTGAAGGAGGCAATGTAGCAGTGTGGGTTGTCGACCGACAGCTGCAGGCACTGGTCGCCCGAGACCGACTCGTCGATGCCCTTCATGACCCCGCGGTAGTTGATGGTGGCGCCCAGGGAGAGCGGCCCGCGGGTCCAGTCCGTGCGGAACGTGCCGCGGGTGCGTGGCGTACCGACGGCGCCACCGACGGCGGTCGGACCTGCGGTGCCGGCGTAGTGGTAGGTCTGGTTGCCGTTGATCGGGTCGATGAAGGTCTGGTCGGACTCGATCACGTAGTTCGCATCGAGGTTGAAGGTCAGCCGGCCATAGGCGCCGAGCGGCACCTGCACCTGCATGGAGCCATCGTATCCTGAGGTGGTGGAGTAGGCCGCGTTCACGTAGGGCTGCGGGTAGTAGATGATCGGCCCGGGATAGTCGGTGCCAGGCTGCTGCGTGCCACGCACCGGCGGCTCAAGACCAAGGGGCGCCGGCACGATCTCGTCGTCGCGGCGGATGTTGTAGTAGTCGAACGTGAAGCTCACGCGCTTGACCGGCTCAAACACAATGCCGAGCGTGTAGCTGCGGGACCTCTCGGGCTTGAGGTTCGGGTTGCCGACGCTGAGGGTGGCAACATAGCCCTGCCCGCAGTCGGAGGGCTTCTGCGTGTACGGACAACGCAAGGGATCCACCGGCGCGGTGGTCGCGGATCCGGTGCCGCTGCTGCCGGCCTCGGCGATGCCCGGTGCGCGGAAGCCGCGCGCATAGGTACCGCGCAGGGCCACCTGCTCGATCGGCGTCCACTTGATGCCGAACTTGGGCGTGAACGAGGTGTTCCGGGGCGAGTTGTAGTGGTCGATGCGGCCGGCGGCGTCGAACTCGAGCGAGCTCAGCAGCGGGGCCGAGAACTCGACGAAGGCGGCGGAGATCGACTGTGAGCCGCGCGCGTAGAAGCTGCCGTCCATGATGATGTCGCCCTCAGGGGCGTACGGTTCGCCGGGGTTGTTCGCGCGCAGCGTGCGCGCCTCCGCGCCCACGGCCACGGCGAGCGGGCCGCCCGGCAGCTGGAACAGCGTGCGGTTGGCATTCGCCGCGACGTAGGCAAGCTCGGAGACGGCGGTGTCGTCGGTCACGGGGGCGAGCTGCGAGTACAGCTCCGGTGAGTTGAGGTCGGCGTTCTGGCCGACACGGTAGGTGCCGCTGGCGAGGGCTGCGCTCAGGAGGCTGTTCCTGATGAAGCCATAGTAGGTGGAGCGCGTCGCTGCGTGCACGTAGCCCAGACTGAACATCGTGTCCCATGCGCCGAGCGTGCCGCTCACATCGTCGACGACACGGAACACGTCGGTGTTGAACTTGATCTGCTGGTCCGGGAAGTCGGTGAGCACGCCGTAATAGAGCGCCGGCTGGCCGACGTATGAGCTCCAGTTTGCGCCGTGTGCCTTGTAGTAGGCCTCCGCGGCGGCGAAGTAGGGACTCTTCGGGTTGAACGGGTTGTCCGGGTCGCTCGAGGGCAGGACCATCGTGGTCGTGAACGGGTTGGTCTGGTCGACCAGCACTCCGTTGGCGCCCACCCAGGTGTACGGGATGGTCACCGGGCCGGTGCTGTAGTAATCGGACTGCCGGTACTGCTCTGACTGCGAGTTGAAGAAAGAGGCCGTGAACTCGTTCTTCCAGCTTGAACCCAGGTTCTGCGTCCAGCGCCCCGAGAGGTTCAGGCCCGCGGTGCGCGGCTGGATCTTGTTGTACTGGTTGATGTTCCACACGCAGCCGCCAGGCGTCACCCCGCCGTCCGGGCTCGGCACCACGTTCTGCGCCGCGCAGCCAGGCAGCGGGTAGTAGCCTGCGTTGGGATCGCCGGCCTGCACCGCGTTCTGCGGCGCCACCATGCCCGGCACGGTGTAGGTGCCGTTGTTGGGATAGGCCTGCTGCACCACGCCGCCGCGCCGGTCCGGGCCACCATAGGGGGTGAGGTCCAGGTCGCTCAGGTAGGAGGGGCGGTTCTCCTGGCTGATGGAGGCCTGGTGGCGGTACTCGAGGTTGAAGTAGACGTTGTGGCCGTCCTGGGCGAGATCGCCGAAGCCGTAGAGGATCGAGCCGCGCTGGCTGAGGCCGTCGGCGCGGTAGGAAGAGCCGAAGTTGCCATCCAGCTGCAGCCCGACGAACTGCGGCTTGAGGATCACGTTGACGACGCCGGCGATGGCATCGGAGCCGTAGGTTGCGGAGGCCCCGTCCTTGAGCACCTCGACGCGCTCGACGATCGACAGCGGCAGCGAGGACAGGTCGACGAAGGGGCGCTGTCCATCATCGGCCAGCGGATAGGGCGCCATGCGATGCCCGTCCACCAGCACCAGCGTTGCATCGAGCGTCAGTCCGCGCAGCGAGACGCCGCTCGCGCCGCCGGCGAGGGCGCCGCTGAAGTTCTGGGTGAGCGAGCCGCTGTTGTCGGCGGAGATGTTGCGGATGACGTCCGAGATGGTCGTCATGCCACTCTTGTCGATCTCTTCCCCCGTGATGACCTGCACCGGCGAGGGTGTCTCGGCGTCGGTGCGCCGCAGGTAGGAGCCGGTGACCACGATGGTCTGCAGCTGCGGCTCATTCGAGTTCTTCGGCTGCGGACCCTGAGTGTCGGCAGTGTCCGTTACCGCGGCGTCGGCGCCCCACACGGCTGGCACCATCGCTGCCGCCAACACCAGAGCCGCCGTTCGCCGCGGCCACCGACCCGTTACGCTCCCCATGAGACCGTCCTCCTTCTTATTGATGCAGAATGTAGGCTGGTTCCTATATCATTACAATAACCTATTCTTTCGAGGTGACGTCGTGAGGGGTAAGGGCCGCCGGGCGGCGCACCTGGCCGGTGCCACGCTGCTGGCGGGGCTCGCGGCGGCGACGGCGGCGCGCGCCGACAGCGTGGACAACGAGTTCCGCGCGGCGCTCGCCCGCGAGCGCATCCCGGGAGCTGCGCTGCTCGTGGTCCGCGATGCGCGGGTGCAGCGCATCTCGACGTACGGGCTCGCGAACGTCGAGCAGGGCGTGCCGGTGAGGCACGACACGATGTTCCAGAGCGGCTCGCTCGGTAAGCAGTTCACCGCCGCGGCGGTGCTCTTGCTCCAGGAGCGTGGGCGGATCTCGCTCGCCGACCCGATCGGGCGTTATCTCGCACCAGAGCCGCAAAGCTGGGAGCCGATCACGGTGCGGCAGCTGCTCGATCACACCGCGGGGCTGCACGACTCAGAGGAAGACGGCGGGGAGATCTTCGACCTGCGGCGCGAGTACACGGACGAGGAGATCGTGCGCATCGCGCAGTCCTACCCGCTCAATTACCCGCCGGGCACGCTCTGGAAGTACAGCAACACGGGGTACATCCTCGCCGGCATCATCGTCACCCGCATCACGGGCCACTTCTACGGTGATTTCCTGGAGAGCGAGTTGTTCCGGCCCCTCGGTATGCGCACCGCCCGGATCATCAGTGACGCCGACATCATCCCGCATCGCGCCGCCGGTTACCTGCGTACCGCAGAGGGGATCCGCAACCAGGACTTCGCCTCGGCCGCCCTGAACGCCACTGCTGACGGGAGCCTCTACCTGTCGCTGGACGACTGGGCACAGTGGATCGCGGCGATGGACCGGCAGCGGCTCCTGACTCCGGCCTCCTGGAATGCCCTGTGGGAGCGCACCCGCCTGAGCGATGGCACGCTGACCGAGCATGGGTTCTGCTTCGACTCGGTGACGATCGCCGGGCGTCCTGCGCTCGAGTTCGACGGCTCCTGGCAGGGCTTCCGCAGCGCGATCGTCCGCGACCCCAAGAGCCGGACCACGGTGGTCGTGCTGCTCAATCTCGCTGATGCTGATCCACTGCCCCTGGCACGCGCGGCGCTGGCGCACGCACTCACGCCGCCGCACGCGACGCAGCGGCGGTCAGTCGCACACTAGGGGTCGGGTTTGAGTGCTGCTGCAGCGGGGGCAGCAGCACCCAGGCGCTTCTCAGACGGCGGGGCGCCGGACGCGCCGCGTGGCCCGCTTGTCCTTCTCCGTCGGTGCGGCGTTGGTGAGCGGACCGATCTCATCGATGATGGTCTCGAGCGTAGGCGGTTCGCCGCGTACGTGCGCATCGATCGCGGCGCGCATCGCGGCCAGATGCGCAGGTGTCGTCCCGCAGCAGCCGCCGATGATGCGCGCGCCGGCATCCATCGCCAGGCGCGCATAGCTCGCCATGAGTTCCGGGGTCCCCGAGTACACGACCTCCGTGCCCTCGAAATGCGGCACCCCGCAGTTACCCTTGGTCACGAGCGCATAGGGGAGGTCCTGCATCTGCAGCAGGCTCACCAGGATGTCCGACGCCCCCACTCCGCAATTGGCGCCCACGGCCACCGGTGGCACCGGCTGCGAGGCCACGCTCTCGCCCAGCGCGCCCGGCAACAGCCCCATCATGGTGCGGCCGGCGGTGTCGAACGAGTACGTCACCACGTAGGGCAGGCCGGCGGCCGTCGCGGCCTCGGCCGCCGCGGCGACCTCCTCGGCCGAGGACATCGTTTCGATCCAGGCCACGTCCGCGCCGCCTTCGCGCAAGCCATGCATCTGTGTCGTGAAGGAGGCCACCGCCGCCTCGTGTGTCAGCGCGCCGAGCGGGGTGAAGAGTTCCCCGGTCGGCCCCACCGAGCCTGCGACCACGACGGGACGGTCTGCGGCATCGGCCACCGCGCGCGCCAGCTCGGCCGCCCGGCGGGCCAGTTCGTGAGCGCGCGCCGCGGCATTGTGGAGCTTCAGCCGGTGGGCGTTGCAGCCGAAGGTGTTGGTGAGGATGATGTCGGCGCCCGCATCCACGAACGCCCGGTGCAGTGCCTTGACCGCCTCGGGCCGCTCGACACTCCAGAATTCCGGGGGCTCGCCCGCCGTGAGGCCTGCGCTGAAGTAGTTGGTACCCGTGGCGCCGTCGGCCAGCAGTACCGGCCTCATTTCCAGGAGTGCGGAGAGTGAGATGCGCATGCCCTCATGATATCGCACCGGGCCGAAGTCACCGCAGGCGGGAGCGTGACCGCTGAGCCGGGTCGCGATATGTCGCGCCGCCACGTTACCGATGCTCAGGAGTGGCTGGACCCCGGGGGTGCGGGGATCCCCTCGTCAGGGAGTAGCCGGCGCCTGCGTCAGCGTGAGTGCGACGTGGGCAGCGCTGATGCCGGTGAGCTGGAGCAGCAGGCTGCCGGCGGGCAGCTCAAACTGCACCACCTTATGTGGCGCGCTGCAGCCGTGCTGGCCCGCAAAGTCGCTGGAGGCGATAACGCCGTGCTCGCCGACGAGGTCGATCCACCCGGGCTGATCCAGGGACACGCGGTAGCTACCGGCAGCGGCGATGTTCAGTTGCGCGAAGCCGGCGAAGGCGCCGTCGAAGCGTGACTTCGGGCCCGCGGGCACGCGCAGCGCAAGCGTCGCCTGAGGCAGCAGGGAGATGTCATAAAGCCGGCCGACGGCGAGCGCGGGTGCGGCGTTCGCCTCCTTTGCCGCCGCGAGCGCCTGAGCCTTGCCGGCAAAGAGCGCCCGCTCCTGCGCGACGTTCCACTTGAAGGCCGCACAGGGATCATCGGCGTGCGCCGCGGCGCTGCAGAGTCCAAGCAGCACGGCAACAACCATCTTCCGCCCGCGATCCATAGTTCTCACCTGTGAAATTGTTATGGGCAGCCCGCGCGGCGCGTGAATGCGCGCCGCCGGTTGTGCCCCTGCGGGGGGCTCGGTAGGCTCAGGGGCACCGGGCGACCGACCCCAGAGAGCCATCATGAAAATCAGTGCGCGCAACACGCTGCCGGGAATAGTACGCAAGATCGAGGAGGGCGCCGTCAATGCGGAAGTCACCCTGGAGATCGCACCCGACATCCGAATCGTCTCGGTGATTACGCTCGATGCGGTGCACAGCCTGCGGCTGAAACCCGGCGACCGCGCTTACGCCGTGATCAAGGCCTCGAGCGTCATGATCGGCATCGACTGAGCACCCGGTAGTCCAGCGGCGACGAGCGCTGCGGGCGTCACGGCTCACTTCTCCTCCGCGTAGACGCGCACCAGCCGGTAGAGGAAGTCCCTGCACTGCATCAGCGACTGGACGTTCACGTACTCGTTGAGCCCGTGCATGTTGCCGAGGTCGGGCGCGAGGAATATCGGCTCGATGCCGTAGGTCGGGATCCCGGCGGCGTTCAGGAACTCCCCGTCGGTGGCGCCCGGCTGCAGTATCGGCACCACCGGCACGCCGGGCCAGAACTGTGCCGCGAGCTTCTCGATCGGGGCCATGATCTGCGCGGTGAGCGGCGGAGCCGGTGAGATCGGGCCGCGCGTGGCCATCGTTGTCACCTTGACCTCAGGGTCTGCAACCAGCTCCTCGAGCTTGGCGCGCACCTGCGCCGCGGTGACGCCCGGGAAGATGCGGCAGTTGATGACCGCGGTGGCGCGTTGCGGAAGCGCATTGGTGGCGTGCCCGCCGTTGAGCATGGTCGCCACGCAGGTGGTGCGCAGGGTCGCGTTCCAGGTCGGGTCCCGGGCCGACACCAGCGCCAGCGCCTTCTCATCCTGTGGATCCTTGAGGAACGCGGTCATGGCGGCGGCGACCTCGGTGTCGCCCTTGGCCGCCTCGATCTTCGCCATGCCCTGGAAGTAGGCGCGGTTGCCATCGGCGAACATGGCCGGGAACTCGTAGGCCTCGATGCGCTTGAGGGCACCGGCGAGGCGGTAGATCGCGTTGTCCTTGACCGGGCGCGAGCTGTGGCCGCCACGGTTCGTGACCTCGAGCTGGTAGTTCTGCGCGAATTTCTCGCCCGCCTGAATCTGCAGCAGCACGCGCTTGCCGGCCGCATCGAGCTCCCCGGCCGCGCCCTCGTTGAGGGCAAAGGCGGCATCGATGAGCTCACGGCGGTTCTGGGTGAGCCACTGTGCCCCGTTGAGAGCGCCGGCGGTTTCCTCACCGCAGGTGAGGGCGAGTTTCAGGGTGCGCAGCGGGCGGTACTTCTCGGCGCGGTAGCGCACCAGGGTGTCCACCCAGATGGCCGCCTCTGCCTTGTCGTCGAGGGCACCGCGTGCATAGAAGTTGCCGTTCTCCTCCACGAGCTTGAACGGGTCGCGAGCCCAGTCCTCCCGCTTGGCTTCCACCACGTCGATGTGTGCCAGGAGCAGGATCGCCTTGAGCTTCGGATCGCGTCCGGGGTATATGGCCACCAGGCCGCCCTCGTTGGGATGGTCGGGGGCCGCAAACGGGTGCAGGTCGCTCTCCGGGAACCCGGCCGCCTTCAGGCGCGCCGCGACACGCTCAGCCGCCAGCGTGCAACTGCCCGCCGACAGGGTGGTGTTGGTCTCCACCAGCTCCTTGTAGATCTCCCTGAATTGCGGCTCGCCGTCAGGCGCTGCGGTGCACACCTGGGTGCAAAGGGTGAGGAATGCGGCCAGCGCCGCGAGCTTCGGCTTTCTTGTCATCGGTTTCTCCGGGGAATGCGGCGATTTAAGCGTGCGGACCGTGCGTGGCGCAATAGCGTCGCCCGCTCCGCGCACAGGGATACGCCCGTGGTGCACAGGCCCGCGGGCGCGGCGCCGTCAGTTTGTAAGCGATTGAGTGGCAGCGGCCGCCATGCCTGGCGCGCTTCCTTGGGGGTCGACGCTGCCGCTAGAATTACCCGGCGAGGGAACGACGACTTCATAACAACAAGCGCAGACCCGCCAGTGGGTCTGGAAATCAGGAGTTAGGCCTTATGCACTACGTATGGATGTTTATCGTCGGTATCGTGATTGGTGCCATAGCGCGCTTCATCATGCCGGGCGCCGATCACATGGGTCTGATTGCCACGGGCATCCTGGGCATCATCGGCTCGTTCGTCGGCGGCTTCCTCGTGCGCATGTTCAGCAAGGCGCCGGCCGACAGTTCGAAGATCCAGCCCGCCGGCATCATCATGTCGATCGTCGGCGCGCTGATCGTCCTCTTTATCTACAACCGGCTGGTCGCCTGAGTCGCTGGAGCAGGCGGTGGCGACGTCCCTTGCGGCGCCACCGCCTGCTGCGCGGTAGAGTTTGTCCGATGAAGCGCGGCAGCTACGGAACCGCGGCCGCGGCACCGATCAGGGCGCAGGCGCCCACCAGCATGGCCACGCGCAGCGGCGAGGCACTCTCGTTGTAGAAGCCGACCCCGATGGCGATGACGCCGAGCGGGATCACGGCCGCCAGCAATGGGCTCATGATCCCGAGCTTGGCGCCGCTCTGGTACATGCGCGCGATCATCCAGATGCCACACACGAAGAGCGCGGCGCACCCCAGGGTTGGCACCGGAGCCGTGAACCCGCGGGTGCGCGGCAGCAGCAGCATGGCCAGCAGCTGGAACGCCACTGATGCGACAAAGAGCAGGTAGACCCGCAATGGAATGCTGAGCATGGATACCCCCTCGGTGGACACTGGATTCTCGGCGGCGGTCAGGCAAACGGCAAAGGCTTCGGTGGGCGGGTGGTTGATGAGCGGCTGACCCGATATGGTAGGATTCGCGCCCCCAAAACGCGGCGCATCGTCCGGATTGCTTGCCGCTCTCGGTTGGGGAGGCGCCAGAGGCCTGCCGTGGATCAGTAAGTAACTGATTATATTGGCTGGTTCGTCTGCGTCGGGTCGGAATTGAAAGCGCGCGCCCGTAGCTCAGTTGGATAGAGTGCCTGGCTACGAACCAGGAGGTCGGGAGTTCGAATCTCTCCGGGCGCGCCAATCCGCACAACAACCCCCGCCGACCATGTCTTCAGGGTCTGCTTCGAGCCGCCCGCATACGCAGGTCGAGTGACGCGAGTCTGGTCGGGCTGGCCATCGCTCCTCTTGCACAGGTCCGGATAAGGCTCATCAGTGACTCAGGACCGCCGGGGCCATCAGGACCTCGTCATAGTTCCTTGCGCCGCGCACGATTCCTTCCTCAAACTTCAGATTCCAGCGCGTGCGCCACATGAGCGCCCGCAAGGCGCTGTCAGCCGTAGCCGTCGCGTCGGCTACGTCGTTGGCCTGCTCCCGGTTCAGAACCCAGGTATCTGCCGCCGTCTCCTGAGCCGCCGGCGACGCATAGCGCGTGCGCAGCGAGTCGATGCGCTCGCAAGCGAAGGCAAACCGATCCCTCGCAGCTTCCTGCAGCGCGTAGTTGTGGGCCAGGCGTGCGTACATGCGCGCCTCCGCAACCGGCAGGCGGATGATCAGCCCCGCGTCCCTTGCGGTTGCCCAGACCGCGTCTGAAGGGGCGAAGTACTTCGACTGCACGGCCGCATCCGTGCCGTTTGCGCCAATTGTTCCAGGGATGCAGGGCGTCTGGGGCAGGCTGATCGCGGTTTGACCCGTGACGGGAATTGACTTGGTCGCGGCAAGAACACGACGGAACCACGCCTGCTGCGCTTCGAGTCCGAGATCCGTCATCAGTATGTCCCGGTTGCGCTTCGCCTCTTCCAGCAGATCCTCCTGCAGCTGATGGCGCTGGTGCACGTGATGCAGGCTCTCGACGCACTGCTCGAGCGCAATCGCGATGAGCAGGCCAATCGTGATGATCGCGATGTGGATGAGGAAGTCCTTCCACGAATGGACTGTGGAATGGACCGGGTGGACATCTAACATGGACGCTGCAATCTCTTGGAGGGAAGGTGCTTCGGGACCTGCGAGCGGCGCAGCCTGCGGGCCTGCGTCAGCCCCGCGAGGCAACACGGGCTCGGTGGGATCGGTCATTCAGGGGCTCATTTTCGCTTCGGCCAAGCGTACTCCAGAGCACTAACGAGCGCTTTCCTTGCCAACGCGCAACCGGCGCGACTCCGGGTCCGACGGGGTCGGGAATAAATCGCCGGGGATCGGGGTCTATACCTGCGCACACCAAGTGCTCATGAGAGGAATCGCCGAGATGAAATCGAATGCTTCAATGCTCTGCAGGCTGGCGTTGCTTGCCATGATCGGCGCCAGCGCCGTGCACGCCAACGAGGTTCCTTCGACCAGCGATCAACAGGTCACCCAGCAGGTCAAGGAACTCATCAGTGAGCACCCGGAATTCGGGAACATGCTCACCGTCCAGACCCGAAACGGGGTGGTGTACCTTGGCGGAACGCCCTGGACGCAGTTCACTCTGGTAGATCTGGAGCCCCTCGTGCGCCAGGCTGATGGCGTAGCCAATGTCGTCGTCACGGCGGTCTACCCGGAAGAGTGATGTCGCCTCCCGCGGCGCGCGTGCCGACCGCAGCCATGCGAGTCGTCCACGCGCGTCCCTTCCGCCGCCTGTGCGCGACGCCGCGCGGACGCGGTGGTTGCTAACGCACGATCAGTCCCTGTTTGGCCGCCTGCTTTGCGACCGCATCGGCCACTTCAGTCACGAGCTCTGAGAGATTGTCCGGGTTGGTAGTTCGGCTCGTTCCTGCCCACAGGAGCTTGTCGTCCTTGAGCGAATAAATGAGGGTTTCCACGGAGACCACCGTGTCAGTCCTCACCGAGGCGGGCGAAAAGGTAGTCTGCCAGCCGTACCCGTAGTAGGAGCCGAATCCGCCGTAGTAGGACGCGAACGCGCTGGAGGTGCCACCCGACTGGTAGGTCACCTGCTGATCCTTGCTTACCGCGCGCATGACCACCACGCCATCGACGCCCGCCTCCTTGAGGCGACCGCGCGCGTAGTCACCGTTGCCATGGTCGGTGCCGAGCAGGGTGTACGCAGGGATGCCGCGCGCGCCCCGGATGGTGAGATCGTTCGCCAGGTAAACTTCCGCGGACTTGCGGCTCTTGAGGTCGGCGGATATCACCAGCGCCGCGATGGTCTTCCCTGCAGGTTCGATCCCCTGTGCACCTGGCGCCTTCCAGGTGGAGGTGAATGTCGTGGTGGAGCACCCCCACAGCAACAGCAGCGCTGCCGCCCAGGGCGCAGGGTGTCTCGGGCTGACGCGGGTCGGTGCCATGCTCAGGGCACCCCGCGGCGCAGCTTCTGCCACTGCAGGAGCGGCTCAGTCACGAGGAGCGGCACCGACCAGCACGCCCAGGCCATCATGGTGTCGATTTCGTCCTCGGCCGCGACGCTCCAGCGCAGGAGGAATTTTTCGATGAGGCGGAAACTCACGAACGCGAACGTCACGACGTAGCTGCGGATCATCCACTCACGGTGCTGCTGTACGGCGCCCCGCCGGATCGCCACATACGCCGTCGAGGTCGTTACGACCCAGGCCGTCGCAAGGAAGAACAGTCCGGCGGCGTACGCTAAGTACTTGGGGTTGATCGTCAGCGCGAGGTAGAAGGCACCGGCGCTGCCGAGCGCCACCGCGCCCAGATAAATGCGTCCCAAGCTCCGGTGCAGCACGCCGGTGCGGCCGGTGAGTCCCAGCCACAGCTGTACCAGGCCGACACTGATGGCCACCAGGCCTGCCGTCATGTGGAGGATGAGTCCACCGCGGCGCGGCCAGTAGTCGCCGTAGCTGACGGGGTTGTAGGCCAGATACTGCCGCGCCCGGTCCTCGATGAACCACAGCGCAGGAAGCGCAACTACCAGTAGTGCGAAGAAGAGCAGCCGCGGCGACGGCCGGCGGCTGATGGCAATGGCCGGAGTGCTCATCAATCCCCCTGATCGTTCTTCGTATGTGCGGAAACATCTTATAGGAGCAGGAGCGCGAGCCGGCGCCTCGCAGCACCGTGGATTGTCCTAAAGCGGCCAGACGCGATCGCCACTCGACACGAGGGTGCTCGGCTTCAGTGCATTTAGAATGCGTCGAGTTTGCTTACAGTGTGCGTGCTATATTGACCCGCGCTGGGGCCCAAGTGATTGATTCCAAATGGCCGCCTGCTGCTGGTGCGGGACTTGCATCGGCGTGTCTTTTCATAACACCTACAACAAACAGGGATGGAACGTGCGAAAAACCTTACTTTCTTTGGCGCTGCTCTCGACCGGACTGGTCTCGTTGCCTGCGGCGGCGCAGGACATTACGGAGAACCTGAACTTCAGTCTCAGCGGCTTCGTCGACATTACAGCCGGCAGCAACATTGCCCCTCCCATCCAGCTGATCACTGGCTCGATCACTGTCACCTACGATCCGACCAAGAGCTACGACAACGACACTACCGACATCGTGGTGCACTCACTCACCGGGATCACGGTGGGATCGCCCCTGGGCTTCACCTACTCGAATGGCTTCCTGGAATTCGGCGGCACCCAGAACGACTCTGACCTGGTGTTCAGCAATACCAATGACCTGGTCGTGGCCTTCAACGTCACGAACCCGGCCGCACCGTTCTTCCCGGCCTGCTCGATCCCCGGCTATACCTGTGGTCAGTACACGGGCAGCAGTGCGGTGGATGCAGCGGGCTACACCCTCAGCGGCTACAACACCGGCTGGTTCTACGGTGCGAAGAGCATCGTCTCGACCAACCCGATTCCGCCGCCCTCGACCGGAACCGGCGTGCCGGAGCCGGCCACCCTGAGCCTCATGGGCCTGGGCTTTGCAGCCCTGGGCATGGGGCGCATGCGCCGGCGCAAGCGCCCGTCATAGCTGCGCCGCAATGAGGAACGCCCCACCTGCTGGGGCGTTTTCTTTTTGTGGTGTGGCTGCCGGCGCCTGCGGCCGGCCCTCAGATGGGTTGCTCGAGCGATCGGGCAAGCGGGGTGAAGAGCTTCGGGCCCGCCTCCGTCATATACCAGCAGTCCTCGAGACGGATCCCGAACTCGCCCGGAATGTACAGCCCCGGCTCGTCCGAGAAGCACATGCCCGCCGCAAGCGGTGTGGTGTCGTTGCGCACCAGGTACGGTGACTCGTGCCCGTCGAGACCGATGCCGTGCCCGGTGCGGTGCGAGAGCCCGGGCAGCCCGTAGTCGCGGCTCCAGCCCAGCTGCTCGTAAAACGAGCGCACCGCGCGGTCGATCGCCCCCACAGGCACCCCGGGTTTCGCGGTCTCCAGTGCAATTTCCTGGCCGCGCTTGACGGTGCTCCACACCTCGCGCTGCCGGGCGGTGGCAGACCCGAATACCCAGCTTCGAGAGATGTCCGACTGGTAGCCGTGCACGGTGCAGCCGGTGTCGATGAGGATCACCGACCCCTCCCGCACCTGTTGCGGCTTGATCGAGCCGTGCGGGAAGGCACTCGCCTCATTGAGCAGCACGAGGGAGAACTCGTGCACACCGCCGAGCGCTTCGGTCGCAGCGATCATCAGGCTCTGCACGTCCGCCGCACGCATCCCTGAGCGGATCGCGCCGTGCACATGGCGTAGGGCGCTGATCGTCACGTCGTTGGCGCTCTGCATGAGTGCGAGCTCGGCCGGCGACTTGATGGTGCGGCAGGCCGCCACGAGCTCATCCCCGGCAGTCACGTCATGCTTTGCGCCGGCAGCCCGTGTCACGCGGTCGACTATGAAGAAGCGCGTCGTGGGCTCGATGGCGAGACTTCCCGCAGCGGTCTGGGCGCGCAACCCTGCGCCCAGCAGCTCGAACGGGTTCTCGTCCTCCTTCCAGGGGCGCACGTCGCCGGCGACCTTGAGGGTCTCGCGGATGGAGGGCTCCTCGAAGAACGGCGTCACGATCACGGGCTGGCCGCTGGCCGGGATCAGCGCTGCGGTGGTGCGTTCGGAGCGCGGCCAGCGCACGCCGGTGAAATACTCAAGTGCTGAGCCGGCCTCCACCAGCAGCGCTGCCGTGCGTCGCTCCCGCATCAGGGCCTGCAGCTTCTGCAGCCGCGCCTCGTGCTCCTGGGCGGTGATTGGCTGTGCGGTGGTGGTGAGCGACTTGAGTCCGGCGGGCTCGGTGCCGGCGCCCGAGGTCGTCGAGCCTGCAAGTACCGCTCCCGCTGTCGAGCCCGCGACGAAAGTGCGGCGTGAGACGAGCGTCATGGGATTACCTCGGGCCCCGCGGCCAGCGCAGTGGAGCGCCTGGCTGGCCGCCGACGCTGTGGATCGATACCTAGGCGCAAGCGGCCGCTAGTTGCCGCACTTGCAGAGGGCTTCCTTGAAGCTGCCAAGCTGCGCGAGGTTGAGACTCGCGGTGTCCAGGGCATTGTTGAGCGCCTGTTGATAGTTCTCCACGCTCCCGGAGTAGCCATAGGCGCCGTCGCGCCCCTGGATGGTTTCCGTCCAGCAGACGTTGCCGGAGGGGCTGAGCAGCTGCCCCCGGAACACTACCTGGGCGTCGTAGCTGGAACGGTGCCACACGCTTTCCTTGGTGTGCACAGTATCGACCGTGATGCTGAGCTTAGGACCGCTGCCGAACTTGAAGCCGTTCTGCGTCAGCATCGTCTGCACGCCGTCCTGTACCCACGCGGCCACGTCGCTGCTGGTGGTGACCTCCGCCTTCAGCGGCTTGCTCTCGTGCACGCGCTCACCGAGGGTCTTGTCCGTGCGCCCGTCGGTGACCTGGAGCTGCGAGATGGCTGAGCAGCTGAGGTTGCCCACGAGGGTCGCGTCCCTGGCATTGGGTGTGTACTTCAGCGGCACGTTCATCGGGTTTACGCGGTCTACCGCGCAGGCCGAGATCAGGAGAGGGGCGGTCAACACCATCAGCATTTTGATTTTCATTTACGGTGTCCGGTGAAGCGACCGGCGCAATGATAACGAAAGGCCGGCGGTGCCGGAACCGCGTGGCCGTTCTGGGCCTGGTGTCGGTGCCGCCGCCGCGCCAGCGCTCGGCCCGCGCCGCCGAACCCTCAGCCTGGTCAGCGCCCGTCCGGAGCCGTCCCTGACCCGGCGTGCTTCACGGCTGCCGCAGGGCACTTGGGAAAGGGGAGCATTTGTGTGACGCGGGTCACTCACGGCCCCGCTGCGGCGCGTTGGGAAAGCCGATTTTGAGATGCCGTAACACATTGAATAAGGAGAAAGGATTTAGCTTATTCAGGTGAATATCCGTTCCCAAGTCACCGTCCTGATCGCCGGGATCTTCCTGATCCTCGGGCTGGCCGCGATCCTTGTCGGCAAGCTCGTGATCATGCCGAGCTTCGCGCAGCTGGAGCGCGCGGATGCGGCCACGGCGATGCGCCGTATCGAGCACTCCCTCGATCAGACTCTGGAGCAGGTTGCGCTCGCGAGCGTCGACTGGGGCAACTGGGCTGACACGTATCGCTTCGTCGTGGATCGCAATCCCGAGTTCATCCGCGCCAACATCACCGCCGTCGCCCTCAAGCAACTCAACGTCAATGCGCTCTTGATCGTCAATCGTGAAGGCGAGGTCGTGCTGGCCAGGGACAATGATCTGAAGAGCGATCGGCCGCTGGGACTTGATCTGGTCGGTCGCGCCGCGCTTCCCCTGGATTTTCCGTGGCGTGCCAACCTTCGCGATGGCCGGCCGGCCCGCGGCCTCCTGAACACCAATCGCGGCGTGCTGCTGCTGGCGGCGTCCCCCATCCTGGACGGTAATGGCGGTGGGCCGGCGCGCGGTATGGTGCTGATGGGGCGCCTGCTTAGCGACGCCGTCGTCGCCGACGTCGCGGCGCGCGCGCAGGCGCAGCTGACAATGTTGCCGCCCGATGCCGCCCCCGCGGCCGAGGAGCTCGATGAGACCGACGCGGTAACCCGGGTCTTCAAGCCGTTCCGCGACATCTACCAGCGGCCCGCAATGGCTCTGCGCGTTGACGTGCCACGCGAGGTGACCCTGCGCGGTAAGGCGGCGGTGAAGGTCGCGGCCTGGTGCCTCCTGGCCGCGGTGGTCGTGGTTCTGATCCTCCTCGTGGTCGTTCTGAATCGCGTCATCCTCGACCCGCTCGGGGTGATCACGCGCCATGCCGTGGCGGTCGGGGAGGGTGGGGACGCGCTGCCCCTCAGCCTCAGGCGGGACGACGAAATGGGCGTGCTCGCGTACGAGTTCGACCGCATGGTGCAGCGCGTTGCCGAGTCGCGCATGCAGCTGGTGGACCAGTCCTTCCAGGCCGGCTTCGCCGAGCTTGCGAAGGGGGTGCTGCACAACCTCGGCAATGCCATGACACCGATCGGCGTGCGGCTCGCGAATCTCGGCGAGCGGCTGCGCCAGGCACCCGCCGAGGACGCCGAGCAGGCCGCAGGCGAGCTGCATGGCGGGCAGTGCGATGCTGCGCGCAAGGCGGACCTCGAGGAGTTCCTGCGGCTAGCCTGCAGGGAGCTCGCCGTCACCGTTCGTGCCGCGCAGGAGGATGTCGCGGTCATGACGCGGCAGACCACCGTGGTGCAGACCACGCTCGCCGAGCAGATGCGCTCGGCTCGCAACGAGCACGTGATCGAGCCGGTACGCCTGACCGAGCTCGTGGCCCAGTCCCTCGAAATCGTCCCGGACGTCTGCCGCCAGCGCCTCACCATCGACACCGACGAGACCCTGCGCCGCCTCGGAGTCGTGCGGGTCGCGCGCACCGTGCTGCGGCTCATCCTGCAGAACCTGATCATCAACGCGGCGGACGCGGTGCGCGATGCCGGCAGGGAGAGGGGGGTGCTGCGGGTGAGCGCGGAGATCGTACGCGAGCGCGACGAGCAGCAGCTGCACCTGCAGTGCCGCGACGACGGCGTCGGCATCGCACCCCAGAATCTCGAGCGCGTGTTCGAGAAGGGGTTTTCCACCAAGTCACCCGAAACCAACCACGGTATCGGTCTGCACTGGTGCGCCAACGCGATCAGCGCCCTCGGCGGTCGCATCTGGGCCGCCAGCGACGGGCCCGGCCGGGGCGCCTCGATGCACCTGCTGGTGCCCTTAGCCACGCGTGAACCGGTCTCCGCAACAGGAGCCCCCTGAGGTCTGCCATGTCTGATTCAAGCTCAACGCCCATCCGGGTCCTGGTCGTCGATGACGAGGCCGAAGTCCGTGACGCCTACCGGCAGATCCTGCTCGAGAACGAAGTCACCCAGGAAATGGTGGGCTTTCGCGAGCTGCGCAGTCGCCTGTTCAACCGCAAGAACCCGTCCGACACGGCGCGCGAGCGCTCACCGGTGCGCGCCGCAGGCTTCGAGCCGGTGTTCTGCGATGGCGCCAACGCCGCCGTCACCATCGTCAAGGAGAGCCTGGCGCGCAACCAGCCCTTCGCGGTGGTGTTCCTCGACATGCGCATGCCGCCCGGGCCTGATGGCGTGTGGGCTGCTACGCAGATCCGCGAGCTCGACCCGGCGGTCGAGATCGTGGTCTGCACGGCGTACTCGGACGTCGATCCGTGCGAGATCGGGGGCCTGGCGCCTCCGGAGGACAAGCTCTCCTACCTGCAGAAGCCCTTCCACCCGCACGAGATCCGGCAGCTGACGATCGCGCTCAGCAGCAAGTGGCGCGCCGAGCGGCGCATCGTGAAGCTCGCCTATTTCGACACGCTCACGGGCCTGCCGAACCGCGAGCAGTCGCAGCGGCGCCTGGTGAGCGCCCTGCAGGCCGCCAAGGACAACCAGCGCACGCTCGCGGTGCTGTACCTGGACCTGGATAACTTCAAACGCGTCAACGACACCCTGGGACACGCCGTCGGCGATGAGCTGCTGTGCGTCGTGGCCGAGCGCCTGCGCAGCTCGCTGCGCTACGGGGGCGAGGGCGCCCCGGCGGGCACCGCCGACAGCGCGCGTCCGGGGGACCTGGCACGCCTCGGCGGCGATGAGTTCCTGGTGCTGCTGCCCAACCTGCGCAGCCCCAACGACGCCGGCGCGGTGGCCGAGCGCCTGATTGCGGCGCTGCGCGAGCCGGTGCAGCTCGCGATGAACTCCCTCGTCGTGACCCCGAGCGTCGGCATCGCCGTGTACCCGCGCGATGGCGCGGATGCGGAGACGCTGCTGCGCAACGCGGACCTGGCGATGTACTTCGCCAAGCGCCGCACTCCCGGCACGCACGCCTTCTTCGACGTTGCCATGAACGCCACCGCCCTGCACCGCTTCACGATCGAGGAGCAGCTGCGCGGCGCGCTCGAGCGCGAGGAGTTTTCACTCCAGTACCAGCCGCAGTTCGACGTGCGCACCGGCACGGTCTCGGGGATCGAGGCGCTGCTGCGCTGGAACAGCGCCGAACTCGGCGCGGTGAGCCCGCTCGAGTTCATCCCGGTCGCCGAGGAGACCGGGCTCATTCACTCGATCGGCAAGTGGGTGCTGCGCAATGCCTGCCGCCAGGCGCGCGCCTGGCGCGACGAGGGCCTGCCGTTCCAGAGGATGGCGGTCAACGTCTCCGGGCGGCAGTTCGCCCTGGCGGAATATCCGGCCGAGGTCGCAGCCATCCTTGAGGAAACCGGGCTTGCGCCCTCGGCGCTGGAGCTCGAGATCACCGAGTCCGTCGTCATGGCGGACGAGGTGTGGGCCCAGAAGGCGATCAACGAGCTCAAGCAGCTCGGGATCTCCCTCGCCATCGACGACTTCGGTACCGGCTACTCAAGCTTCGGACGCCTGCGGCACTTCTCGGTGGACCGCCTCAAGATCGACCGCTCCTTTGTCAGCAGCGTCACCGAGTGCAACGACGACCGTGCCATTGCGGCGGCCATCATCGCGATGTCCCGCTCGCTGCGCATCAACGTGACTGCCGAGGGCGTCGAGAACTTCCCGCAGCTTGCGTTCCTGCAGGAGCAGGACTGCCAGGACGCGCAGGGGTTCCTCCTCAGCCGACCGCTGGCACCGGAGGCGGCGCGCGAGCTGCTGCGCCGGGTCAACGACGCGAGCGATGAGTCGCGCACCCAGCGCCTCAAGGTGATCATCGGCTGACACGAGCGGCCGCGGCTGTTCTGCCGCGCCCGGTGTCATTGCCGGCTTACCGCGCGCCGTTTGCGCGTAGAATCGCCCGGGGTTTCCTCCTCAGCCATCCGGGTTAATGAAGACCGCGCTCGCCGATTTCATCAGGGACACGCCGGCGGGGCAGGAGGCCGATGCCATCCTGCGCAGCTGCGTGCACTGCGGCTTCTGTCTGGCGAGCTGCCCGACCTATCAGCTGCTCGGCAACGAGCTCGACAGTCCCCGAGGTCGCATTTACCTCATGAAACAGCTGCTGGAGGGGCAGGCGGTCAGCGACAGCACCCAGCTGCATCTGGATCGCTGCCTGGGGTGCCGCGCCTGCGAGAGCGCCTGCCCCTCTGGCGTGCAGTACGGGCGGCTCCTCGACATCGGGCGTGCCGTGACCGAGACGCGCGTGCGGCGGCCGGCGGTAACGGCTGCCAAGCGCTTCCTCCTCAACAAGATCGTGCCCTACGCGGGACGGGCAGCACTGCTGCTGAAGGCCGCAGGGTTCATCCGCGCGCTCCTGCCACGCAGCCTGCGCGGCCAGCTGCCCGGCCTCCCGGCGCCGCTCCCGGCCGCAGCGCGCGCCTGGCCCGCGCCCCGGCATGCACGCCGCGTGCTGCTGCTGGAGGGCTGCGTGCAGCCGGCACTCGGGGGCGGCATCAACCCGGCCGCGGCTCGCGTCCTCGACCAGGTCGGGATCTCCGCGGTGTCCGTGCCGGCGGCGGGGTGCTGCGGCGCCGTGAGCCAACACCTGGGTGCCGAGGCCGATGCGCACGCACAGCTGAAGCGCAACATCGACGCCCTGTGGCCCGGGATCGAGGCCGGCGCCGAGGCGGTGCTCATGACCTCCAGTGCCTGCAGCGCCATGTTCAGCGACTACGGTCGGTTGCTGGCCGATGACCCGCAGTACGCGCCGCGGGCGGCGCGCGTCAGCGAACTTGCCCGCGACGTGAGCCAGCTGCTGCAATCCGAGAGCTCCAGCCTGAAGAGCGCGCTGCTGCGGGCGCGCGCCGCGCACGGGGCGTGGCCGGTGACGCGGGTTGCCTTTCAGGCGCCCTGCAGCCTGCAGCACGCGCTCAAGGCCTCAGGAGTGGTCGAGCCGCTGCTGCTGGCGGCGGGATTCACCCTGACGGTGGTCGATGACGGTCAGCGCTGCTGCGGCTCGGCGGGCACCTATTCCATCCTGCAGCCCGAGCTCTCGCAGCGCCTACTTGCTGCGAAGCTCGAGGCGCTCGGGCGCGGTACGCCGCAGGTGATTGCGACTGCCAACATCGGCTGCCTGCACCACTTGCGCGGTGCTACGCCCACGCCGGTGCGTCACTGGATAGAACTCGTGGATGAAAGACTCGGCGGTGGCTGACGCCTGGGGGGAGCGCATGCCGCGCTCCGTCGGCCTGCTGCAGACGGTGGCGATCTCCGTCGGCGTCACGATCGGCAGCGGCATCTTCCGGGTACCTGCGACCGTTGCCGGGCAGCTGCAGGCCCCAGGGCCGATCCTCGTGTGCTGGGTGCTGGGGGGGCTGGTCGCCCTGTGCGGGGCGCTCTCGATCGCGGAACTTGCCGGCGCACTGCCGCGCTCGGGCGGGGTGTTTGCCTACCTGCTCGAGGCGTACGGGCCACTGCCTGCATTCCTGTTCGGCTGGACCGAACTCGTCGTGATCCGAGCCGCAGCCCTCGGTGCCACCTCCACGATCTTCGCCGAGTACCTCGGCTACTTCTGGCCCCTGAGCGCTGCACAGGTGCGCTACGTCGCGGCGCTGGCGATCGCCGCCATCGGGGCAATCAACTACCTGGGCGTGCGTCGCGCCGCCGGCCTGCAGAGTGTAGCCACGGCGCTCAAGTACGCGGTGTTGATGGCGCTCGGGGTACTGGCATTCACGGCGCGCGGAGGCAGTCTCACGCACTTCACCAGCGCACCCTGGGGCAGTGGCCTGTCGGTGTCGCTCCTGGCAACCGCCCTGATCCCGGTGCTGTGGACCTATGATGGCTGGGCCGATCCTGCGAGCGTGGCCGGGGAGATCCGCGACCCGCAGCGCAACCTGCCGCGCGCACTGATTGCGGGTGCCTTGTGCGTGATGCTGGTGTATCTGCTCGTCAACGTGGGTTTCCTGTATGCGCTCGCGCCCGCGCAGATGGCCGGTTCGCGCCTCATTGCCGCGAGCGTCGCGGAGCGGGTGCCGCTCCTTGGCGCCGCTGGCGCCGGCGTCATCGCCGCCGCGGTGGTGCTCGCGGCCTTCAGCGGCCTGAACGGCTCGATGCTGACGGGCTCGCGCATCTTCTTCGCGATGGCCGATCGCGGCCTGTTCTTCCGGGCCGCGGCGCGCGTCTCGCCGCGCTTTCAGAGTCCCTCGGTCGCGATCGCGCTCGCCACGGTGCTCGGTATCGCCTACGTGCTCGAGAACGACTTTGCGCAGCTGGCCGACAAGTTCGTGCTCGGCATCTGGCCGTTCTATGCCTTGGGTGTCGGCGCGGTCTTCGTCCTGCGCCGCACCCGCCCGCAACTGGCGCGCCCCTACCGCGTGTGGGGCTATCCGTTCGTGCCGCTGGTGTTCCTCGTGGCCTCGGTGCTGATGGTGGGCAACGCCCTCATAACCGACCCCCGCAACACCGGCCTCACCTTTCTCATCATCCTCGCGGGGATCCCCGTCTACTGGGTGCGCGCGCGCTTGCAGCCCGCGCGCGCACCGTAGGCGCTACACCGTGCCGGCTTCGTATTAAGATGGCCGCTCCCCCAGGTAAGACGGCATAAGCTTGTCGAAATCAGGCAAAGGCGCGCTCGCGTTCATTTTTGTAACGGTGCTGGTCGACTCCATCGGCTTCGGCATCATCCTGCCCGTGCTGCCGCGCCTGATCATGCAGCTGACTGGCCTCAGTATCGACCGCGCCGCGGCCTACGGAGGCTGGCTCGCGTTCTGCTACGCCTCGATGCAGTTCTTCTGCGCGCCGATCCTCGGCAACCTCAGTGACGCCTTCGGCCGCCGCCCGGTGCTTCTGTTTGCACTTGCCGCCCTCGGTTGCGACTACCTCATCATGGGCTTTGCGCCGACGATCGCGTGGCTGTTCGTCGGGCGCCTGGTCGCCGGGATGGCCGGGGCCTCCTTCACGCCCGCCTATGCCTACGTGGCCGATATCACCGAGCCCGCCAAACGCGCGCAGAGTTTTGGTCTGATGGGCGCAGCCTTCGGCGGAGGCTTTGTCCTGGGTCCGGCTATCGGCGGCCTGCTCGGGAACCTTGGACCGCGCGCGCCCTTCTTCGCAGCCGCCGCCATCGCCCTTGCGAATACCGCGTTCGGCTACTTCGCGCTGCCGGAGTCCCTGCCCGCCGCCACCCGCCGCCCATTCCGCTGGGCGCGCGCCAACCCGCTCGGCACCCTCATCCAGGTGAGCAAGTATCCAGTCGTCACCTGGCTGCTGGGCGCTGTATTCCTGTGGCAGCTCGGGCACCAGGTACTGCCGAGCACCTGGGCCTTCTACACCATCTCCAAGTTCGGCTGGACGAGCGCCGAGGTGGGCTACTCGCTGGCGTGGGTCGGCCTGCTGATGGCGGTCGCACAGGGTGTGTTCACGCGCATCCTGATCCCCTTCCTGGGCGGGGAACGCCGCGCCGCGCTCACCGGCATGGCGGCGGCACTGCTCGCGTACGTTGGCTATGCGTTCGCCACCCAGAGCTGGATGATGTACGTGGTGTCGCTCACCACCTTCGTCTTCGCGCTCACGTACCCTTCCATGAACGCGATCGCTTCCCAGCAGGCACCCGCCGATGCCCAGGGCGAGTTGCAGGGCGCCATCGCATGCCTTTACAGCCTGAGTGCAATCGTGGGGCCGCCCTTCATGACACAGATCTTCGGTTACTTCTCCGCACCGCAGGCGGCCGTCCGCTTTCCCGGCGCGCCCTTCGTGGCGGCGGCTCTCCTGACCCTCGGCAGTGCCGCCTTCTTGGTGCGGGCGCTACGGCTGGCGCCGCCGGCAGCACTATCCATGGCCCCAGGTGAGGGTTGAGCGTGCGTAGCGGGACCCGGCCGCCCTGGCTCACCGCGCTCGTGCTGCTCGCCGTGTGGGGGCAGGGCACGCTGGCGGCAGACAGCCCGCCGATCCGCCATGTGTTTGTGCTGGTGCTCGAGAACCAGTCGTACGAATACACCTTCGGGCCGCAATCGCAGGCTCCGTACCTCGCAAGGGAGCTGCCCGCGCGCGGCGCGCTGCTGCGCCAGTATCACGGCATCGGGCATTACAGTCTCGACAACTACCTCGCCCTGATCAGCGCACAGGCACCGAATGACGAGACCCAGATGGACTGTCTGGTGTTCAGCGAGTTCAGGCCTACCGCCCGGGGCCTTGACGCGCACGGCCAGCTGCACGGCGCCGGTTGCGTCTATCCGCCCATCGTCAAGACGCTGCCGGACCAGCTCGAGGCTGCGGGACTGTCGTGGCGGGCCTACATGGAGGACATGGGGAAGAACCCCGCGCGCGAGCGCGCCACCTGCGCGCACGTCGCCGTGGGCGCGCGCGAGAACACCGACAGTGCGCAGATCGGCGACCAGTACGCTAACAAGCACAACCCGTTCGTCTACTTCCACTCGCTCATCGACGAACCGGATCGCTGCGACCGCCACGTCGTGAACCTCGATCTGCTGCCGGCGGACCTGAAGGATGCGGCGCACACCCCGAACTACGTGTTCATCACGCCGAACCTGTGCCACGACGGCCACGACGACCCGTGCGTCGACGGCCAGCGCGGCGGCCTGCACGCGGTGGACCAGTTCCTGAGGCTGTGGGTGCCGCGCATCCTGGAGTCGCCGGCGTTCCGCGAGTCCGGAATGCTGGTGATCACCTTCGATGAGTCCGGCAGCATCAGCGCCTCCGGGGCAACCGCCTGCTGCGGTGAGCGCGGCCTTCCCGGCGCCAAGAACCCGGCCGGGCTCTCCGGTCCGGGCGGCGGCCGCATCGGCGCGGTCGTGCTCTCACCCTTCATCAAGGGCGGCACCGTCAGCGACATGCCGTACAACCACTACGCGCTGCTGCGGACCGTGGAGGAGATTTTCGGGCTGACGCCGCTTGGCTACGCGGGCGCCGCGGAGCTCAGGAGTTTCGGCAGCGACGTGTTCAGCGGCGGCGCGCCGCGTCCGCCCTCTCAATGAGGTCGTTCACGATCGGGTTCGAGGTACGCAGCAGCGGACCGAGGAGCTTCTGCACCGGGCTGAAGGTCACCTCCTTGCCGAACATGCCGGGCTGGCGCAGGGTCAGCGTCGCGCGTGGTGGGTTAGTCAGCCCCGAATAGCTGATGTTGATGATGTTGGCGAGCGGGATGCGCTCCTCGTCGCCGCGGAAGCGCACCCGCAGTGCGTCGCCCTCGTCATACACCGCATCCGCAAGGTCGAAGACCAGGCGGCGCATCAGCCAGTAGCCGAAGCCGAACATCAGCAACGGCGCCACGAACACCACGAAGGGCGGCTTGGCGCGCGCGTGCAGACCTGCGGTCAGTCCTGTGCCTATGAACAGCGCCAGGCCGCCGAACCACAGCACCGGGAACACCCGCTTCACGAAGAAGGTGTTGCGCGAGGAGATGCGCTTGCCGCTCTCATCATCCACAGCCGGGTGCCTCCGGGGGTTGGCACGGTACGGGAGCACGGAAATTCCCGCTCCTGATCGCACTTAAGTTACTGAAAATGCCCGCATTTACTGTGCGCTGCAGCACGGTGGGAGCAACGGGGCCGCAGCGAAGTGCGTCCCGGCAGCGGCTCGACAATTACTTGCCGAGGCAGTATTATTATCGGCAGTAATAGTTTCGGCAGCGATAGTTCATTGAGCCCATGATCCGCAGGAGCACCATCAAGGCCGAGCCGGTGACCGCGCTGCAGCCCCCGGGCGAGGGGTTGAGCGTCGGCTACCTCATGGGGCGCGCGCGTGCCTCGCTCCTCTCGGGCCTGGATGCGGAGCTGGCGCCGTTCGATCTCACCGGCATGCAGTTCGCGGCTCTCAAGCACCTGAGCGAGGGGGCGGCGCGCACCGCGGCCGAGCTGTGCCGCTTCATGCAGTACGACACCGGCGCGATGACCCGCATCCTGGACCGCCTCGAGGCCAAGTCCCTGGTGCGTCGCGAGCGCTCGCGCGAGGACCGGCGCACGGTGGTGCTGCGGCTCACCCCCGGCGGACGCGCGCAGATCGTGCGGCTCGCGGCAGTTGTCGGGCGCGTGCTCGAGGCACACCTCGCCGGCTTCAACAACGAAGAAATCGAGGCGCTCAAGAGCTACCTCGGACGGATGATCGATAACGGACACACTCTGGGGGACACTCGAGACACTGGTACAGGCGGCAAGTCATGAATTCCCGCATCACGCTCTTTATTCCCCTGCTGGCACTGGCGCTCATTGGCTGCGTGGACCGTGGTGACTGGAAGCCCGCGCCCCAGTTGAAGCCCGACGCGCTCGCGAGCAGCCAGGCGCTGCATGACGCGAAGCTCGACACGGCCGCATGGCCGGCCGATGAGTGGTGGCGCAGCTACGGCGACCCGCAGCTCGATGCCCTCGTGACGGAGGCGCTTGCCGGCAGCCCGACGCTCGAGATCGCCCAGGCGCGTCTGCGCGCCGCGCAGGCACAGACGGTTGCGGCCCGCGCGGCGCGCGACCCGCAGGCCGCGGTCAATGCGAGCCTCACCCGCGAGCGCTTCCCGCAGAACGAGTTGTATCCGGCCCCCATTGGCGGCTCCTGGGCGACGGCCGGCAATGCCACGCTCGATTTCAGCTGGGACCTTGACCTGTGGGGGCGCAACCGCCAGTTGCTGGCAGCGGCCCGGGCGGGAGAGGCGGCCGCCGAAGCCGACCGCCAGGCGGCGCGCCTTGCGATCTCGGTCGCGGTGGTGCAGGCCTACATCCAGTTCGACCTCAACTACTCGCTCCTCGATGTCACCAACGACAACCTGAAGCAGCAGCAGTCGATCCTCGACCTCACCCAGCAGCGCGTGGGCGCAGGACTCGAGAACACCGCGCGGGTGAAGCAATCGGAAGGGACGCTGGCGCTCACGCGTGCCGGGCTTGCCTTCGTGGAAGCCAACATCGAGCTGTCGCGCAACCAGCTTGCCGATCTTGTGGGCGCCGGCCCGGATCGCGGCCAGTCGCTCAGCCGCCCGCAGCTGCACGCCCCGGCTGACATCGCGCTACCTTCGCAGCTGCCCGCGGACCTGCTCGGGCGACGCCCGGATGTGGCCGCCGCGCGCGCCATGGTCGAGGCGGCAAACCGCGGGGTGAAGGCCGCGGAGGCCGATTTCTATCCCAACATCAACCTGGCTGCCTTCGCCGGCCTGCAGCCGGTCGGGCTGTCCCAGGTGTTCGACTCGCGCACCTTCGGAGCCGGGCCGGCCTTGAGCCTGCCGGTCTTCAACCGCGGCGCACTGCGCGGGCAGCTGTACGGGCGCCAGGCGCAGTTCGACTCCACGGTCGGCCAGTACAACCAGACCCTGCTCGATGCGGTGAAGGACGTCGCCGACGTGGTCGCCAACTGGCGCGGCCTTGAGCGCGAGACCGTGCAGGAGGAGACCGCGCTCGATGCCGCGCAGCGCTCCTATGACCTCACCAGCGAGCGCTACCGTGCCGGACTCGACAACTACCTGAGCGTGCTCTCGAGCCAGAACCAGGTGCTGCTCGCCCAGACGCTGCGCGCCGAGCTGCAGGCGCGCCGGCTGACTTTCAGCGTCAACCTGGTGCAGGCGCTCGGGGGCGGCTACGTCGCACCGGCCGGCTGAAGCTGCGCCCCACCCACTTTCCCAGGACTGAGTAAGCCCACATGGACGCCCAGGTAAAGACCGAACCCGCCACGACGCAGAGCCTGCGGCAGCGGCGGCAGAAGTGGCTCGTCATCCTCACCGTGGCTTTGATCGTGGTGGCGCTGCTGGTGGGTGCCTGGTGGTTCCTCTACGCCAGCCACTACCAGAACACCGACGATGCCTACGTCGCCGGCGACCTGGTCAACGTCATGCCGCAGGTGAGTGGCACGGTGGTGAGCATCGGGGCGGACGAGACTGACCTGGTGAAGGCCGGCCAGGAGCTCATCAGGCTCGACCCGACCGACATGCGCATCGCGCTGCAGGACGCCGAGCAGCAGCTGGCGCGCACCGTGCGCCAGACGCGCACCGTGTTCGCCAACCGTGACCAGCTCACCGCGATCGTCAGCCAGCGCCGCGCGGACCTCGCCCGCGCCCAGGCCGACTTCGACCGCCGCAAGAACCTCGCGGCCTCCGGCGCAGTCTCGGGCGAGGAGCTCGGGCATGCGCGCGATGAGCTCAAAGCCGCCCAGGACGGCCTGGTCGCGGCCCAGAAGAATCTCGCCGCGAGCGTCGCCCTGGTCGGGCAGACCGGGGTCGCCGACAACCCTGACGTGCAGGCAGCAGCCACCCAGGTCGAGAAGGCGTGGCTCAACCTGCAGCGCACCAGCGTGCGCGCGCCCGTCTCGGGCTACGTCGCCAAGCGCGGCGCGCAGCTCGGCGACCATATCGCCCCGGGCGCCCCGCTCATGGCGATCGTGCCGCTCGAGCGCATGCGCGTCGAGGCGAACTTCAAGGAAGTGCAGCTGCGGCGCATGCGCCTCGGGCAGCCCGCCAAGGTCGTGGCGGACCTGTACGGCGGCAAGGTCGAGTACCACGGCACCGTGCAGGGCATCGGCCTTGGGACCGGGGCGGCCTTCGCCCTCCTGCCGGCGCAAAATGCCACCGGCAACTGGATCAAGGTCGTGCAGCGCGTGCCGGTACGCATCGCGCTCAAGCCCGAGGAGCTGCGCGAGCATCCGCTGCGCATCGGACTTTCCACCCGCGTCAGTGTCGAGACCGTGAACGAGGACGGCCAGCAGCTGGCACAGAGCGTCCCGGAGAAGCCGGTGCTCAGCACCGCCGCCTACGAACTCGACAACACGGAGATCAAGGCGCGCATCGCCGAGATCATCCGCGACAACACGCGTGAGGGCGCACCGCCCCCCGGATGAGCGAACCCAAGCAGCCGCTCGCGCCCCTGCACGGCGCGCAGCTCGCGATCGCGACCTTCGGGGTATCGCTCGCGACCTTCATGCAGGTGCTCGACACCACCATCGCCAACGTGTCGGTGCCCACCATTGCCGGCAGCATGGGCATCAGTGCCACGCAGGGCACCTGGGTCATCACCTCTTTCACTGTTGCCACCGCGATCTCCATGCCCCTCACCGGGCGCGTGGCGGAACGGGTGGGGCAGGTGCGGCTGTTCCTTTCGGCCACGGTGCTGTTCACGATCGCCTCGATCCTGTGTGGGCTTGCGCCCAACATGCCGATGCTGATCGCCGCGCGCGTCGTACAGGGAGCGGTGGCAGGACCCCTGATGCCGCTGTCCCAGGCGCTGATGCTGTCGATCTACCCGCGCGAGAAGCGTGGCCAGGCGCTGGCGTTGTGGGCGACCATCGCCGTCGTCGCACCGATCGTGGGCCCGATCCTGGGCGGCTACATTTCCGACAACGCCTCCTGGCCGTGGATCTTCTTCATCAACGGGCCGGTCGGGGTGCTGGCGGTGCTGCTCACCACCGAGTCGATGCGGCGCATGGAGAGCGCCTACCACAAGCCACCGATTGACTGGACCGGGCTCGTGCTGCTGGCCGTGTGGGTGGGTGTGCTGCAGGTGATGCTCGACCTCGGGTCGGACGAGAACTGGTTCGACTCGCCCCTGATCATCTCCCTCACGCTCATCACCGCCGTGGTGTTCTGCTACTGGCTGGTGTGGGAGCTGAATCACCCGTACCCGATCGTGGACCTGTCCTTGTTCAAGGACCGCAACTTCGCCGTCGGCGCGGGCGGGGGCAGCCTCATCTACGCGGCCTTCTTCGGCAGCAGCGTGCTCTTGCCGCTCGTGCTGCAGACCCAGTTCGGCTACACCGCGACCTGGGCGGGCCTCGTCATCGCGCCGATCGGCATCGCCCCGATCCTGGGCTCGCGCTTCGTGGGACGTAACTACCAGCGCGTGGACCCGCGCCTCTTGATCACCACCTCGTTCTTCATCACTGCGCTCGTCATGTGGCTGCGCTCGCACTCGAGCACCGACTGGGGGCTGTGGAACCTGCTCGAGCCGCAGGCGCTGCTCGGGGTGGGCGTCATGATCATGTTCACCCCGCTCACCGCCGTCACGCTCTCGACCCTCGACCCGCACCGCTCGGCGAGCGCTCTCGGCGTGTCGAGCTTCATGCGCCTCACCGCCTCAGGCTTCGGCGCCTCGCTCTTCACCAGCATCTGGCAGAACCGCGCCGCGGTACACCACACACGCCTCGCCGAGGCGATCACCGCCTTTGACCCGGTGCGCAGCGGCACCTTCGACACGCTGCGGCAGCAGGGCCTGGGCGCGCAGCAGGCCTATGGACTCGTCGATGCCACCCTCACCAACCAGGCCTTCGTGATGGCGGCCAACGACGTGTTCTGGGCGGCGGCGATCGCGATCGTGGGCATCACCTCGATCGTGTGGCTGGCGCGGCCCCCGTTTCACTTCATGTCGGCGCCGGTGGCGAGCGAGTAGGGCGCTCACTCGAGCTTCAGGTAGCACAACGGCAGCGCGGTGGTGGACTTGATGGTCTCCAGCGCGAAGCTGGCACTTACGTCCTGGAACTCGACCGCCGAGATCAGCCGCTTGTAGACCACGTCGTAGGCGTCGATGTCGGGCACCACGATGCGGATCAGGTAATCCACGTCCCCGCTCATGCGGTGGATCTCGGTGACCTCGGGGATGTCGCGCACCGCGCGCACGAACCTCTGGAACCAGGCGTCGCTGTGATTGCCGGTCTTGAGCGTCACGAACACCGTGGTGCCGACGTTGAGCGCATGCGCATCGAGCAGCGCGACGCGCGCTTTGATGACCTTGTCGGCCTGCAGCTTCTGGATGCGCCGCCAGCAGGGCGCCTTGGAGAGGCCGACCCGGTCGGCGATCTCAGCGGCGGTCAGCTCGCCGTCGGACTGCAGGAGGTCCAGGATTTTGGCGTCGATCTTATCCATGGAACGCTGTTTCTCCTATGGTCGTATATGAGCAACATTGTTGCGCAAACTGCGCTTACTGGCCAGACCTTCGCAACCCCGTAGCGGCCGGCCACGGCTAGCATCGTTCCCATGGATGCACTGCGCCCCTTCACCGAGCACCCCTCATCCGTCGGGGAGAGCTACGCCGAGCACTGCGGCACCGCGGTGTACTTCGGCGCCCGCATGGTGGTAGCAGGCCTCGCCTGCTTCGTGCATGGCCTGCTGCCCTTCGCCTTCGTGCGCACCGGGAGCCGGGCGATCGCCGAGCTCAACGAGCGCATGATCACCAAGCGGTGCGCAGCGCCGCCGGCCCCGCTCCCCAGCGACAGCCGCCTGCCGCTGTAGCCGTGCGCACGCTCGACCGGGCGTTCGCTCCCGGCTTCACCTGGGTCCGCCAGGCGCTGCCGGGGATACTCATCGCGATCCTGGTGGCGCTGCTGGCGCGCGCCATGGCGCAGCAGCTGGCGCAGGGCGCCATCGGGCTGCCGAAATTCCCCTTGAGTCCCGTCATGTGCGCCGTGCTCCTCGGCATGCTGTGGCGCAACAGCATCGGCGTACCGGCCTGGGCGACTGCCGGGCTCAACTGGACCATGCACCGCCTGCTGCGTGTCGGCATTGCGCTCGTCGGGCTCAGGCTCACCTTGAGCGGCGCCACGGCGATCGCGGCCACCGCGCTCCCGGTGGCGCTCGTGTGCCTCACCGTCGCACTCGCCGGCGGCATCCTGATCTCGCGCGCGCTCCGCGTGCCGCGGCGCCTGGGCTACCTTCTCGCCATTGGCACCGCGGTGTGTGGCTGCACGGCGGTGGTGGCGATGTCGCCGGTCATCCGCGCCAAGAGCGCCGAGACCGCCTTCGCCGTCACCTGTGTGGTGCTCTTTGGCTGCACGGCGATGCTGCTCTACCCCTGGGTCGCCGGGCACTTCTTCAGTGCCTCCCCGGTGCATGCCGGCGTGTTTCTCGGCACCGCCATCCACGACACCTCGCAGGTGATCGGCGCGGCACTGATCTATTCACAGCAGGCCGCCGCTCCCGCGGCGCTCGCCGCGGCGAGCGTCGCGAAGCTGATGCGCAATCTTTCGATCGCAGTGCTGGTGCCGGTGGCGGCCTGGCTGACGCAGCGCCACGAGGAGCGCGAGGGCGCAGCCGCCGATGCGCCGGCGCCCGGTGTCACGGCACGCATGCCACTGGTGCCTTTCTTCGTACTCGCCTTCATCGGCTTCATCGTGCTGCGCACCGCGGGCGATGCGCTGTTCCACGACGGCGCCGGCTGGCTGAGCATGGTAAACGGCGGCTATACGGCCTCCGACCTGTTCCTCACCTGCGGCATGACGGCCGTGGGCCTGTCGGTGTCCTTCACCGACATGTGGCGCATCGGCTGGCGCCCGCTCGCGGCGGGCTTCGGGGTCGCGACCCTCGTCGGCGGCGCCAGCCTGCTCCTGAACCTCGCCATGTATCACTGGCTCGGCTAGGGGCCGCCCGGGCGCCGCGCGGCGGCGCACGCTAGACTTCCCCAACACGAGAGGTTCGCGCAGGTCCTGCAGGCTGCCGCGGCCGGAGGTTCAGGTCATGGCAAAGGCGCGTTCCCGGGTATCACGGCGGGCGGCGGAGGGTGCGGTGCGCACGCTGCTGCGCTGGGCGGGGGAGGACCCGCGCCGCGAGGGGCTGAAGGACACCCCACAGCGCGTCGTGGACGCCTACCGCGACTGGTTCTCCGGCTACGACATCGACCCGGCGGCTTACCTGCGGCGCACCTTCGAGGAGGTCGGGGGGTACGATGAACTCATCGTGCTGCGCGACATCTCCTTCGAGTCGCACTGCGAGCACCACATGGCCCCGATCATCGGGCGCGTGCACGTGGGTTACCTGCCGGCCAGCAAGGTGGTCGGGATCAGCAAGCTTGCGCGCGTGGTGGATGGCTACGCACGGCGCTTCCAGGTCCAGGAGAAGCTCACCGCGCAGATCGCCAACTGCATCACCGACGTGCTCAAGCCGCGCGGTGTCGGGGTGGTGGTGTCGGCGGTGCACGAGTGCATGACCACCCGCGGGGTGCACAAGCGCGGTGTCTCGATGGTCACGAGCCGCATGACCGGCGTATTCAGGAGTGATGCGCGCACGCGCGCAGAGTTCCTGCGCTTCATCGACATGACGGGCAACCGCGAGCCTTAGGGCCCGCGGCGCGCGCCCGCGGCCGGCTCAGGCGATCAGCGCCGCGTCGCTGCGCGAGGCGCGCTTGCGGTCGTTTTCCTTCAGGAAGCGCTTGCGGATGCGGATCGAGGCCGGCGTGACCTCCACCAGCTCGTCATCCGCGATGAACTCCACGGCGTACTCGAGCGTGAGCTGGATCGGCGGGGTCAGGAGGATCGCATCATCCTTGCCGGCGGCACGGATGTTGGTGAGCTTCTTGGTCTTGATGGGATTGACGACTAGGTCATTGTCGCGGCTGTGGATGCCGATGATCATGCCCTCGTAGAGCTTCTCGCCGGGGCCGACGAAGAGCCGCCCGCGCTCCTGCAGGCTGAAGAGCGCGTAGGCCACCGCCTCGCCCTGCTCGTTGCTGATGAGCACGCCGTTGTGGCGGTCGGGTATCTCGCCCTTGACCGTGGCAAAGCCGTCGAAGATGTGGCTGATGAGGCCCGTGCCGCGGGTGAGCGTCATGAACTCGCCCTGGAAGCCGATCAGCCCGCGGGCCGGGACGCGGTACTCGAGGCGCGCGCGGCCGTTGCCATCGATGCTCATGTCGGTGAGTTCGGCGCGGCGGCTGCCGAGTGCCTCCATGACGCCGCCCTGGTGCTCCTCCTCGATGTCGACGGTGAGCGCCTCGTAGGGCTCGTGCACCTCGCCATCGACGATCTTGGTGAGCACCTGGGGGCGGGACACCGCGAGCTCGTAGCCCTCGCGGCGCATGTTCTCGATGAGGATCGTCAGATGCAGCTCGCCGCGCCCGGAGACGCGCATCACGTCGGGTTCCTCGGTGTCCTCGACCCGCAGCGCGACGTTGCTCTGCAGCTCGCGGTAGAGACGCTCGCGGATCTGGCGGCTGGTGACGTACTTGCCCTCGCGTCCGCACAAGGGCGAGGTGTTGACCTGGAAGTTCATGGCGAGCGTCGGCTCATCGACGCTGATCGGCGGCAGCCCTTCCGCGTGCTCTGGCTCGCAGATGGTGAGGCCGATATTGACGTCCTCGATGCCGGTGATGGCGACGATGTCACCCGCGCTCGCCTCTTCCACCGGGCTGCGCTGCAGGCCGGTGAAGGTGAGCACCTGGGCGATCTTGGCGGTGCCGCGGTCTTCCTCGCCATAGCGCAGCGCCACGGTCTCCCCGGGACGCACCACGCCGCGGCGGATACGGCCGATGCCGATGCGGCCAACGTAGGAGTTGTAGTCGAGGGTCGAGATCTGCAGCTGCAGCGGCAGGCCCGCGTCCGCCGCCGGCGGCGCCACGTACGTCAGGATCGCCTCGAACAGCGCCGACATGTCGGGGCGACGCTCGGTGTAGTCGGTGCTCGCCCAGCCCTGCAGCGCCGAGGCGTAGATCACCGGGAAGTCCAGCTGCGCATCGCTCGCGCCGAGCTTGTCGAAGAGGTCGAAGGTCTGGTCGATGACCCAGGCCGGGCGGCTGCCGGGCCGGTCGATCTTGTTCACGACCACGATCGCCTTGAGGCCGAGCGCGAGCGCCTTGCGGGTGACGAAGCGCGTCTGCGGCATGGGGCCTTCCACCGCATCCACCAGGAGCAGCACCCCGTCAACCATGGACAGCACGCGCTCGACCTCGCCGCCGAAGTCCGCATGCCCGGGGGTGTCGACGATGTTGATGCGTGTGCCGCCGTACTCGATGGCGCAGTTCTTGGCGAGGATCGTGATGCCGCGCTCGCGCTCGATGTCGTTGGAATCCATGATGCGCTCGCCCATGCGCTCGTGGGCGGCGAAGGTCCCGGACTGCTTGAGCAGGCAGTCGACGAGCGTCGTCTTGCCGTGGTCGACGTGCGCGATGATGGCGATGTTGCGGATAGGGCGTTGCATGGCTTGGCTTGGGCCCTTTGGGAGCCCGGTTCCTTGAGGCCGGTCAGGCCGTCGCCCACGTTCCGGGCGTGTCCAAAAAAGGGTGCGCAGGGTAGCAGATCCGCTGCGGAACTGCCTGTTTTTAGGGAGGATAGGGCGCCAAGCCCCTAGATATGGGGGGAGCCGATCCGCAGTGCCGCGGTGGCGTAGCGGACCTCGATGAAAAAGGCGATGAACGCGGCGGCCAGCACCAGGAGCGAACCGACGAAGAGCGAGGCGATGAGGCCGGCGAGTCCTAAGCCAAAGAAGGCGTTGGCGAACAGGGTGACCACCACGGCGGCCACCATGACCGCCGAGATCGCGCACAGCGAGATGGCGAAGTTGATATAGCGGGCGCGCTGTGCCAGCACCAGCAGGTCCCCGTGCAGGGCGTCCGCCTTGCCCTGGTGGTTCTCCAGCCGCACCTCGAGCGTGCGGGCGCGGTCAACGATGCGCGCCAGGCGGTTGGTGAGCACCCCGAGCATCGCAGCGACACCGGTCAGCAGGAACACCGGGGCGACCGAGGACTGGATCAGGTGCGCGATATCGGTGCTGGCAATCGTGATCGGCATGGCCTCAAGACCTGCATAGCCGCGGTGCGGCGCCGCAATTCTGCATCACAAAGCGTGACCTGCGGCAGCTTAACCGCGCGCGCGTAATATTGCGTGCCACAGGGCTCTTGTTGTACGATCGTTCAATAAGAAACCCACGCTTGGAAGTGCCATGAAAAGCGCCCAACTGCACCGCATCGACACCTCCGCGTCCGCCGAGCTGGACAACCTGAGCCTGCCGGCGTGGATCTACCATGACCAGGAGTTCTTCGAGCAGGAGAAGCGTGCAATCTTCCGCCAGGCCTGGCAGGTGGTGTGCCACCTGAACGACATCCCCAAGGCCGGCGACTATCACACCTTCGAGTTCTTCGGCGAGTCGGTGCTGGTGGTGCGTGCCGAGGACGGCGGGGTGCGCGCGTTCCACAATGTCTGCCGCCACCGCGCCATGCGCCTGGTCGATGGCCCCAAGGGCCACTGCGGCAAGCGCATCACCTGCCCGTACCACGCCTGGACCTACGGCCTCGACGGGCGCCTGGTGGCAGTGCCGAACAAGGAAAGCTTCAAGGGCCTGGACACCGCGCGCCACGGCCTGGCGACGCTCGAGCACGAGGTGTTCCTCGGCTTCGTCTTCGTGCGCTTCGCGCCCGGGCTGCCGAGCGTGCGCGACATGGCCGCGCCCTATCTGCACGAGATCAAGCCCTACCGCTTCGAGGAACTGGTGCCGATGGGGCGCGTCTCGCTGCGCCCGCGCGCCGTGAACTGGAAGAACGTCGCCGACAACTTCTCCGACGGCCTGCACATCAACGTCGCGCACCCGGGCCTCACGCGTCTCTTCGGCAAGGGCTACGGCATCGAGGCGCGCCCCTGGATCGACAAGATGTGGGGCACGCTGCGTGACACGCCGTCCTCGAACTGGTCCGAGCGCGCCTACCAGCACTTCCTGCCCAAGGTCGAGCACCTGCCGCCGGAGCGCCAGCGCCTGTGGACCTACTTCAAGCTCTGGCCCAACGTCGCCTTCGACATCTACCCGGACCAGGTCGACTTCATGCAGTTCGTGCCGGTCTCGCCCACCGAGACCATGATCCGCGAGATCGCCTACGTGCACCCGGACTCGAGTCGCGAGATGCGCGCGGTGCGCTACCTCAACTGGCGCATCAACCGGCGCGTCAGCGCCGAGGACAAGTGGCTCATCGACCGCGTGCAGTCGGGCATGGCCTCCAGCAGCTACTCCTCCGGCCCCCTGAGCGAGGGCGAGGTGTGCCTGCGCAGCTTCGCACGCCGCATGCGCGGCCTCATACCGGCAAGCCAGCTGCCGCAGGCGCCGGCGCGAGGCTGGAGTCATGACTGAGGGCGCCGCCGCGGACTGCGATGCACTGATCATCGGCGGCGGCCACAACGGTCTCGTGTGCGCGGCGTACCTCGCCGCCAGCGGCCTGAAAGTCACGGTGCTCGAGCGCCGCGAGGTGGTCGGCGGCGCGGCGGTGACCGAGGAGTTCCACCCCGGCTTCCGCAACTCGGTGGCCTCCTACACGGTCTCGCTCCTGAACCCCAAGGTCATCGGTGACCTCGAGCTGCACCGCTTTGGCCTGAAGGTGGTCGAGCGCCGCGCCTCGAACTTCCTGCCTACCGCCGACGGGCGCTACATCCTCACCGGCGGGGAGCGCACGCAGTCCGAGGTGGCCAAGTTCTCCAGTCGCGACGCTGCGCGCCTGGGTGCCTATGGCGAGAAGCTCGAGGCGATCGCGGATGTGCTGCGCGACCTCGTGCTCACCACGCCGCCGAATGCGCTCGAGGGCAGCTGGCGCGAGGTGGTGCCTGAGCTGGTGCGCGCCGCCAAGGTCGGCGGGCGCGTGCGCAAGCTCGACATGGAGCTGCGTCGCGAGCTGCTGGCGCTGTTCTCGATGTCCGCCGGGGATTACCTCGACAACTGGTTCGAGTCCGACCCCATCAAGGCGGTCTACGGGTTCGATGGCATCGTCGGCAACTACGCGAGCCCCTACACCCCCGGCTCCGCCTACGTGCTGCTGCACCACGTCTTCGGTGAGGTGAACGGCAAGCGCGGCGCCTGGGGCCACGCCATCGGCGGCATGGGCGCGATCACGCAGGCGATGGCGAAGTCCGCGAGCGCCCGCGGCGTCACCATCCGCACCGCTACCCCGGTGCGCGAGGTGCTCGTCGAGTCGGGGCGAGCCGTGGGTGTCATCACCGAGGCCGGCGAGACACTGCGGGCGAACGCCATCATCTCGAACCTCAACCCGCGCCTGCTCTACACCAAGCTCATCGATCCTGCCGCGCTGCCGACGGAATTCCTTGAGCACATGAGCCATTTCCGCTGCGGCTCGGGCACCTTCCGCATGAACGTGGCTCTCGCGGAGCTCCCGGACTTCACCTGCCTGCCTGGCAAGAGCGCCGGCGACCATCATACCGCCGGCATCATCATCGCCCCGACGCTCAAGTACATGGAGCGCGCCTACTTCGATGCACGCGAGTACGGCTGGTCGAAAGCGCCGATCGTGGAGCTCGTGATCCCCTCGACGCTCGATGATTCACTCGCGCCGCGCGGCCAGCACGTGGCGAGCATGTTCTGCCAGCACGTGGCGCCGATCCTCCCCGACGGGCAGTCCTGGGACCAGCACCGCGAGAGCGTGGCCGATCTCATGATCGACACCGTCAATCAGTACGCGCCGAACTTCAAGGCGAGCGTGCTCGGGCGCCAGATCATGAGTCCGCTCGACCTCGAGCGCACCTTCGGGCTCGTCAACGGCGACATCATGCACGGGGTCCTGAGCCTCGATCAGCTGTTCTCGGCACGCCCGATGCTCGGCTATGGCAACTACCGCGGGCCGCTCGGCGGGCTGTACATGTGTGGCGCCGGCACCCATCCGGGCGGCGGCGTCACCGGGGCCCCGGGCCACAATGCCGCGCGCGAGATCATCGCGGATTTCCGCCGCGGCCGCGTGCGCCGGGTGGCATGATAGGCGCCTGACCCCAGCGGACCGTTGAAAGAGCGCATGCCCCCGAGGGCGGCAGAAAAATCCCCCGCGCCGGCCAAGCCACGCTTCGTGCGCCAGCTCCCGGAGCAGCGCCGCCAGGCCCTCATCATCGCCACCATCGAGTGCCTGAAGCGCTACGGACACGATGGCCTCTCGATCCGCACCATCAGCACCCAGGCCGGGGTCTCGGTGGGGCTGATCAACCACCACTTCCCGAACAAGGACGAGCTGGTGGCCGCCGCCTACCGCCATTTCAACAGCGAACTGGTGGCCGGTTTCCAGGGCGCGGTCGAGCGGGCGCCCGACTCCCCGCGCTCGCGCCTGCACGCCTTCTTCATCGCCATGTTCTCGCCCCCGAATCTCGACCAGGACGTGCTCACCGTGTGGGTGGTGTTCTGGGGCATGTACCGCCACTCGGCCCTCATCCAGCGCGTGCACCGCGAGACCTACCAGGGCTACGTGCAGCTGGTGCGGGGGCTCCTCGCCGCGATCCTGAAGCAGGAGCGACCGCGCGCGCGCGTCGACCTGCGACTCGCGGCCATCGGCCTGAACGCGCTCCTGGATGGCCTGTGGCTCGAGTACTGCCTGGAGCCGGGCAACTTCAAGCCCGCCGAGGCCGTGACCCTGTGCGAGAACTGGGTCGACAACCTGTGCCGGCGGCCCGACCGCTCCTCGCTGGAATAACCCATAATCGCCCCAAGATCTGCAGGGGTGGTGCTCAGATACTGGGGAGGCAGGTTGGGCGAGACAGCGCGGGCACGGATCGTAATCGTCGGCTGCGGCTTCGGTGGCCTGTTCGCGGCCAAGGCCCTGGCCCGCACCCCCGCGGACCTGCTGGTCATCGACCGCAACAACTACCACCTGTTCCAGCCGCTGCTCTACCAGGTGGCCTCCGCGGCGCTCGCGCCGGCGGACATCGCGCAGCCGATCCGCACCATCCTGCGCCACCAGGAGAACGCCTCGGTGATGCTCGCCGACGTGCAGGGGATCGACCTCGGGGCGCGCACGCTCATGGCCGCCGGCCACCGCATCGGCTACGACTACCTGATCCTCGCCCCGGGCGCCGTGGACAACTACTTCGGCCACAACGACTGGCGGCCGCTCGCCCCGGGCATGAAGGACGTGGAGGAGGCCACCTTCATCCGCTCACGCCTGCTGTCCTCGTTCGAGCGCGCGGAGCTTGAGACGGACCCCACCGAGCGCGCAGCGCTCCTGAGCTTCGTCATCGTCGGCGGCGGCCCCACCGGGGTGGAACTCGCAGGCGCCATCAAGGAGCTGGCGGTGGACGTGATCCCGCGCGACTTCCGCGTCGCCGACACCCGCCGCGCGCGGGTGCTGCTGATCGAGGCCGGCCCGCGCCTCTTGCCGGCGTTCGCGCCCGACTCCTCCGCCCGGGCGCTGCAGCAGCTCACCGGCCTCGGCGCCGAGGTACTGCTCGGCAAGCCCGTCACGGAGATCCGCCCCGACGGCGTCGTCGTCGGGGGCGAGCTCCTGCGAAGCCACAACGTGATCTGGGCGGCCGGCGTGAAGGCGGCCCCGCTGACGGCTAAGCTCGGAGTTGCCGCCAGCGGCCCAGGCGGGCGGATCGCCGTGAACCCCGACTGCTCGCTGCCCGGGCACCCGGAGGTGTTCGTCATCGGGGATGCGGCCTACCTCATCGATGCCGCCGGGCACCAGGTCCCGGGGGTGTCGCAGGGGGCGCTGCAGATGGGCCGCTATGTTGCGCAGGTGATCGATGCGCGCGTGCGCGGCCGTGCGTTCACGCCCGCACCCTTCCGCTATCGCGACTACGGCTCGATGGCCACGGTGGGCAAGTCACGCGCGGTGGTCGAGATCGGACGGCTGCACTTCGGCGGCCTCCTGGCCTGGTTCGCGTGGATGGCGCTGCACATCACGGTCCTCATCGGCTTCCGCAACCGCGTCATCGTGCTGTTCTCGTGGATCTACGGCTACGTGTTCCGGCGCCGCGGCTCGCGGCTCATCATCCGCAACGCCCAGCCGAGCGCCCGCGAGCCCTAGAGCCTTGGCCAATCCCGCCAATCCGCCGCGCCGGGTGGCGGCGATCTTCCGCCCCACCCAGGATCCCACCACACTGCGCGGCTTCTTCGGCGTGTTCCGCTACAGCCGCCGCGCGTTGCAGCTGGTGTGGAGCACCAATCGGGGACTCACCGTGGCGCTGGCGCTCCTCACCCTCGTCGCCGGCGTGCTGCCCGCGGGGGTGGCCTACGTCGGTGCGCTGATCGTGGACGCCGTGGTCGGCGCCATGCATTCAGGCGGCAGTGCCCGACACGTCGTGGAGCTGGTGCTCATGGAGGGCGCGCTGGTGGCGGCGATCTCGGCCGCGCAGCGCGGCATCCAGCTGTGCCAGTCGCTGCTGCGCGCGCAGCTCGGCCAGCGCGTCAACGTCATGATCCTGGAGAAGGCGCTCACCCTCGAGCTGCAGCACTTCGAGGACTCGGAGTTCTACGACAAGCTCACGCGCGCGCGGCGCGAGGCCTCGACCCGCCCGCTGAGCCTCGTCATGCGCACCTTCTACCTGGTGCAGAGCAGCATCTCGCTGGTCAGCTACGCAAGCCTGCTCGCGCACTTCTCGCCCTGGGCGGTGGTGGTGCTGCTGGTGGCGGGGCTGCCGTCCTTCGTCGCCGAGGCGAAGTTCTCGGGTGATGCGTTCCGGCTGTTCCGCTGGCGCTCGCCCGAGACGCGCATGCAGATCTACCTCGAGACGGTGCTGGCGCGCGAGGACCACGCCAAGGAGGTGAAGCTGTTTGGCCTGGGCCAGCGCCTGCTCGAGCGCTACCGGGACATCTTCCGGCGGCTCTACCAGGAGGACAAGGCGCTCACCGTGCGCCGCGACCTGTGGGGCTTTGCGCTCGGCCTGATCGGCAGTGCCGCCCTCTACGGCGCCTATGCCTGGATCGCCCTCACCGCCGTGCGCCAGCTCATCACGCTCGGGCAGATGACCATGTACGTGGCGCTGTTCCGCCAGGGACAGTCGACGGTGTCGGCCATGCTGACCGCGATCGGCGGCATGTACGAGGACAACCTCTACCTCTCCACGCTCTACGAGTACCTGGACACCGAGGTGCTAGCCCCCTCCGGCAGCGCGCTGCACGGTCCGGACCCCGCCGACGGGGTACGCTTCGAGGACGTGAGCTTCACCTACCCGGGCGCCGAGGAGGCCGCGCTCGAGCACGTCACGCTGCACCTGAAGCCCGGCACCAGCCTCGCTCTCGTCGGTGAGAACGGCTCGGGCAAGACCACGCTCATCAAGCTCCTGACACGCCTGTATGCGCCTTCCGCCGGGCGCATCCTGCTCGATGGCCGCGACCTCGCCGAGTGGCAGGAGGGTGCGCTGCGCGAGCGCATCGGCGTCATCTTCCAGGACTTCGCCCGCTACCAGATGCTGGTCGGGGAGAACGTGGGGGCGGGCGATGAGCGCTACTTCGAGGACGAGGCACGCTGGCGCGAGGCGGCCGAGAAGGGGCGCGCCGGGGACTTCATCGCCACGCTCCCGGCCGGCTACCACACCCAGCTCGGCAAGTGGTTCAAGGACGGGCGCGAACTCTCCGGCGGCCAGTGGCAGAAGATCGCCCTGTCGCGCGCCTTCATGCGCAGCCGCGCCGACATCCTGGTGCTGGACGAGCCGACCGCGGCCATGGATGCGCAGGCCGAAGCGGAGGTGTTCGAGCACTTCCGCCAGCTGGCGCAGGCGCGCATCACCATCCTCATCTCGCACCGCTTCTCGACCGTGCGCATGGCCGACCAGATCGCCGTGCTCGAGGGCGGCCGCATCGTCGAGCGCGGCAGCCACGAGGAGCTGATGCGCCTGAACGGCCGCTACGCCCACCTCTTCACGCTGCAGGCGCGCGGCTACCGCTAGTGCGGGCGCGCCGGGCGCGCGCTACTTCGGCGCTTGCCCTGCGGCCTTGGCCTTGTCCGCTTCCGCGCGCAGGTCCGCGCGCATGCGCGCGTAATCGATGCGCCGGATCTCGGCGATCGGGCAGCGCCAGCCCTTGACCTTCACCGAGTCGAGCCGCGGGTACACGGTGCCGGCGGTGGAGGTGAGGCCGATGCTCTGCACGAAGTTGAGGTCGTTGCACGGCGGCGTCACGGTGAGCAGATACGCATCGCTCGGGGTGGTGTACACCACGAGATGGTTGTCGCCGAGGGACTCCCAGCTATAGAAGTGCCCGAGCCAGGTCATGCGGTCCAGGGGCGCTCCGGCATAGGACACGTAGCGCTCACGCAGCTCGTTCTGGCTCTCGTGTCGGGGGATGCCGCCGCCCTGGCAGCCGGCCAGCACGGTGACGGTGAGGGCCGCGAGTAACGCCGGATGTGCGCGCTGCATGCGAGGAGCTCCTGGTGGGGTCTGCAGACAATCTTGCACCGCGCCCGTGGGCTTGCCAATGCCGCCACCGGCACGCGGCGGTTCCCGTGCGCCTCAGGCGGAGGGCGTCAGGATGAGCACGGCGAGCGGCGGCAGGCGCAGGCTCAGGGACTGGGGGTGCCCGTGGGCACCCTGTGCCTCGGTGTCGAGCGCGCCCAAGTTCCCCTGGCCGCTGCCGCCGTAGTCGGCGGCGTCGCTGTTGAGACGCTCCTGCCAGCGCCCCCCCACGGGAACGCCGACACGGTAGTGCGGGCGTGGCACCGGGGTGAAGTTGCAGACGATGAGCGCCACGGTGCCGCCGCGGCTGCGGCGCAGGAACGAGATCACGCTCACGTCCGCATCGTCGCAGTCGATCCAGGCGAAACCGGCGTCCGTGAAATCGAGCTCGTGCAGCGCCGCGGTCTCGCGGTACAGGCGGTTCAGGTCGCGCACCCAGCGCCGCACGCCCGCGTGCAGCGGGTAGCCGAGCACGTGCCACTCGAGGCTCTCATCGTGCTGCCACTCGCGCCGCTGGCCGAACTCCCCGCCCATGAACAGCAGCTTCTTTCCCGGGTGCGACCACATGTAGCCAAAGAGCAGTCTCAGGCTGGCGAACTGCTGCCACTCATCCCCGGGCATCTTGCCGATGAGCGCGCCCTTGCCGTGCACCACCTCGTCGTGCGAAAGCGGCAGCACGAAGTTCTCGGTGAAGGCGTACCAGAGGCTGAAGGTGAGGCGGCTGTGGTGGTACTTGCGGTTGAGCGGGTCCTGCTGGAAGTAGGCGAGCGTGTCGTGCATCCAGCCGAGGTTCCACTTCAGTCCGAAGCCCAGGCCGCCGAGGTACACCGGGCGCGACACCATCGGCCAGGCGGTGGACTCCTCGGCGATGGTCTGCGTCTTCGGGTGGTCGCGGTAGACGGCAAGGTTCAGCTGCTTGAGGAACTCGACCGCTTCCAGGTTCTCGTGCCCGCCGAAGCGGTTGGGGATCCATTCCCCGGCGCGGCGGCCGTAGTCGAGGTACAGCATGGAGGCGACCGCATCGACCCGCAGCGCATCGACATGGTAGACCTCGAGCCAGAAGAGGGCGTTGCTGGCGAGGAAGTTGCGCACCTCGGCGCGGCCGTAGTTGAAGATCGAGCTCTTCCACTCGGGGTGAAAGCCCTGGCGCGGATCGGCGTGCTCGTAGAGGTGCGTGCCGTCGAACTGCGACAGGCCGTGCGCGTCGGTGGGGAAGTGCGAGGGCACCCAGTCGAGGATCACGCCGATGCCGCGCCGGTGCAGGTGGTCGATCAGGTACATGAAGTCCTGCGGCGCGCCGTAACGCGAGCTCGGCGCGAAGTAGCCCGTGACCTGGTAGCCCCAGGAGCCATAGAACGGGTGCTCCATCACCGGCAGCAGCTCGACGTGCGTGAAGCCGAGCTCGGTGACGTAGTCCGCAAGCTGGTGCGCGATCTCGCGGTAGCTCAGGGAGCGGTTGCCCTCCTCGGGCACGCGCCGCCAGGAGCCCAGGTGCACCTCGTAGATCGACCAGGGAGCCGCGAGCGCGTTGACCGCGCCGCGGCGCGCCAGCCACTCCTCATCGTGCCACGCATAGCCTAAGTCCCAGACCCGCGATGCGGTGCGCGGCGGCTGCTCCGCATAGAAGGCGTACGGGTCGGCCTTTTCACCGCTGCCGCCCAGGCGCGAGCGCACGTGGTACTTGTAGAGCGCGCCCTTGCCGACGCCGGCGAGCTCGCCTTCCCAGATCCCGGAGGAGTCGCCGCGGGGCTGCAACGCGTGCTCACCCGGCACCCAGCCATTGAAGTCCCCGATCACCGAGACCGCGCTGGCGTTGGGCGCCCAGACGGCGAAGTGCGTGCCGGCGGCGCCGCTGGCGTGCGCGCCAAGCTTCTCGTAGGCGCGCACGTAGCTGCCTTCGCGGAAGTGGTAGATGTCGCGTTCCGTCAGCAGCACCGCGGCAGTCTAGCAAGTCGGCTGCAGCTGTGCTGGTATCGCCCCATGAGCACTCCCATCGTCATCGGTCACCGCGGCGCGAGCGGCTATGTGCCCGAGCACACGCTCGCCTCCTACTTCCTCGCCATGCAGCAGGGTGTTGACTTCATCGAGCCCGACCTCGTCATGACGCAGGATGGCGTGCTGATCGCGCGCCACGAGAACGAGATCGGCGGCACCACCGATGTGGCCGCGCACGCTGAGTTCGCGGCGCGCCGCACGCGCCGCCTCATCGATGGCGTGGCGGTGGAGGGCTGGTTCAGCGAGGACTTCACCCTCAGGGAGCTCAAGACCCTGCGCGCGCGCGAGCGCATCCCGGAGGTGCGGCCCGCCAACGCGCGCTTCGACGGCCAGTTCGAGATCCCGACGCTCGAGGAGATCCTGACGCTGGTGCGCGGCGTCGAGGCCACGCGCGCCGAGCGCGCCGCGCAGCTCGGCGCACCCCTGCCGCCGCGCATCGGCGTCTACCCGGAGACCAAGCACCCGAGCCACTTCGCCGCGCGGGGCCTGGCGATGGAGGCGCCGCTCGTGGCGACGCTGGCGCGCTTCGGCTACGTGGGGCGCGCCGCGCCGGTGTGGCTGCAGTCCTTCGAGGTCGGCAACCTCATCGCGCTCAGCCGCGTGACCGAGCTTGGCCGCGTGCAGCTGATCGAGGAGAGCGGCGCGCCGTATGACTTCGTGCTCGCAGGCGACCCGCGTACCTACGCGGACCTCCTGACACCTGAAGGCCTTGCCGGCATCGCCGGCTACGCACACGCCATCGGGCCATCCAAGAACCTCATCATCCCGCGGCGCAGCGATGACTCACTCGGCGCACCGACGGCGCTCGTGGCACAGGCGCACGCCCGCCAGCTGCTGCTGCACCCCTGGACGTTCCGCGCCGAGAACCGCTTCCTGCCGCGCGAGCTGCGCCGTGGGCAGGCGCAGGGCGAGCACGGCGACCTGGTCGCGGAAATCGTGACGTTCCTCGGCGCCGGTATCGACGGCTTCTTCACCGACCAGCCGGACTTGGGGGTGGCCGCGCGCGCGGCGTTCCTGGCGGCGAGGCCCTAGGGGTCAGGGGCCGCGGCGGCGCGTCGAGCTGCCGACGAACACGAGTGCGTCGCTGGCATCGCGCGGCAGCTGCGTCGCTGCCTCCAGTGACTGGCGCGCCCGCGCCCCGGCAGCCTGCGCTTCGCTGGCGGCGGAGGCCGCCTCCACCGGGTGCGCCAGCAGGTAGCCCTGCACGCCGATCGGGCCGCAGCTGGCGAGGAACTCCAGCTGCGCGCCGCGTTCCACGCCCTCGGCCACCACCTGCAGCCCAAGTCCATGGCACAGTGCCACGACGGAGCGCACGATCGCCGCCGAGCGCGGGTTGGTGTCGACGCCGGCCACCAGCAGCCGGTCGAGCTTGACGCGCGTGATCGGCAGCTGCTCGAGCGAGGTGAGCGAGGAGTAGCCGATGCCAAAGTCATCGAGCGCAACGGCCACCCCGAGCGCGCGCAGGCGCCGCAGCGACTCCACCGTCGCAGGGCCGGTCTGGAACACGGTCTCCGTGATCTCCAGCTCCAGCGCGCTCGGGGGCAGACCGGTCTCCTCGAGCGTGCGCGCCACGTGCTCGACGAAGTCGCTCTCGAAGAACTGCTGCGGGGAGACGTTGATGGCGACGCTCGCGCGGTGCCAGCCGGCCGCGCGCCAGGCGACCGCGGCGGCGGCCGCCGAGTGCAGGATCCACCCGGTGAGCTCGTGGATGAGGCCGGTCTTCTCGGCAGCGTGGATGAACTCGGTGGCCGTGGCGATGCGGCCGTCGGGCTTGCGCCAGCGCAGCAGTGCCTCCACGGTGTGCGCCTCGAAGGTGTGCAGCGCGACCTGCGGCTGGTACATGAGCAGCAGCTCGTTCTTCTCCACCGCGCGGCGCAGTGACTGCTCGAGGCGAAAGCGCTGCGCGGCCGCATCGAAGAGCGCCGGGCTGTAGAGCGCGAAGCGGTTGCGGCCGAGCTCCTTGGCGCGGAACAGCGCCACGTCAGCCGCGCGCAGCAGCCCTTCGGCGTCCGCGCCGTGGTCCGGGTAGAGGCTCGCGCCGACGCTGGCGCTGGTGGTGAGCACCCGGCCATCGATGGTGAAGGGCTCCTGCAGCGTCGCGACGATGGCCGCGGCGTGCTCCTCCACCTGCGCGGTGGACTTGACGTTCTCCAGCAGCACCGTGAATTCGTCCCCGCCGAGGCGCGCGAGCAGCCCGCTCGTCCCGGTCGCCGCGCGCAGCCGCTCGGCGATGTGCTGCAGCACGCGGTCGCCGAAGCTGTGCCCGAGGGTGTCGTTGATGGACTTGAAGTTGTCGAGGTCCACGAACAGCAGCGCGAGGCGCTGTCGGGCGCCGGCGCGCGCCAGTGCCGTGCCGAGTCGCGCCGAGAGCTTGCGCCGGTTGGGCAGTTGCGTGAGGGGATCGTGGTGGGCGAGGTGGTGCAGCTGGCGGGTGCGCTCGGCGACGTGGCGCTCGAGCTCCGCCTGGTGGGCGCGCAGCTCCGCTTCCGCGTGCTCGATGCGGTCCGCCATGGCGTTGAAGGAGTCGGCGAGCTCGGCGACTTCCGCGGAGCCGCCGCGCGGCGCGCGCGCGCTCAGGTCGCCGCCCGCGAGGCGGCGCGTGGCACTGGTGAGGCGCCGCACCGGCAGGCTGATGCTGATCGTCAGGAGCACCGACACCAGCAGCAGCAGCCCAAGTACCGTGGCGGCGCTGGTGCGCAGCGTGTCCTCGGCCACGCTGGCCGCCTGGGCGGCGTGCTGTGCCGCCTTCAGGAGCCCGGCGCGCGCCGGCTTCTGCAGCTGCTCGTGGATGGCGGCGGTGAGGGCAGAGCTGTCCTCGAGCAGCGCGTGCCAGGCAGGTCCAGCGGCCTCGTCGTAGCGAGCGATCTCCTGGCGCAACCTGATGCTCTCGGCGAAGTCCTGGCGGACCTGGGTGAGCCAGGCGCGCCCCGGGGACACCTGCAGCTCGGCGCTGTTGAGGTCCAGGAGCGAGCGGAAGTCCTCCTCGCGGCGCGTGAGCACCGTGGGCTTGGCGGCACTCGCCCCGCGCACGGCGTTGATCGCGGTCTCCAGTTCGGACAGCGAGCGCCGCCCGAACACCTGCTCGCCGTTGATGGCGACGCCGGCGCCGCCGGCGGAGGCGATGAGCTGGTAGACGTGGTTGAGCGCCGCATCGCGCGCATCGGCTGACTGTGAGCGCTGCGCGGCGCGTGCCGCGAGGGCGCGTGCTGTCTCGATGTGCCGGGTGAGTTCGGCGCGCAGCGCCAGCGTGTCGGGGGTGACCGGCGGTGCGGGCTGGCTGGCGAAGTAGCCCGCCACCGCATCCTCGAGCGCATCACCTGCCTGGGCGATGGCGTTGGCATCGGCGCCGGCGTGCGCCTGTACGAACGCGCCGACCGCGCGGTCGTAGGCCACGAGGCGCTCGAGCACCGCATCGGCGCCGCGGGCGAGCGGCTCGTGCTCGTCCTGCATGGCGCGTACCGCTTCCAGGGCATCGCGGGTGGTGCGGGTGGAGAGCACCTCGGCACCGATGAGCACCGCCGCCACGGCGGTGAGCCCGAGCCCCAGCCGCCAGGCGATTCCGAGCAGCGGGGAGCCTGAGCGCGGGCGGCGCGCGGGGCGCGCGCGCGAGGGAGCATCCGCATGTGGAGTCAGGTCGCGTTTCATTTGTCTGCATGCGACATAAGTCGCGGCCGGAACGACGCAGCTCTCATTCAGCCCATGGCTTCGTTCAGCATGATGCGCGCCGCGGCGCCCGGCCTTCCGAGGCCGGCATCGCATAAATGCCGCGAAGACCGCGGCCGAGGCTCCGGGAGGTGGGAGCGCGGGGCGTGGGCAGGGGCGGCCGGGACCGGTCGCGGGCCCGTGATGCCCTATACTAGTGACAACGATGAAGGGCGGCGGGAAGCATGACTGAGCTTGCGGATACGTTTGACGCAGCCTTTTCCAAGGCTGTCGATCTGGGCAACCGGATCGCCGATAAGGACAAGGACGCGGACCTGTGGGACATCGCCGATGGCCTGCTGGCCGGGGCGATCCAGTACTGGCTGTACTCGCGCCAGCCCTGCGGCGACCCGCGCTGCCAGGACTGCATGCCGATCAGCACCGCACAGGGCCGCATGGCGGAACTGAAGCGCCTGATCGAGCAGCTCGCCTCCGAGAGCGAGTACTTCCACACCCCGACCGACGCCAACGCCGGCCGCGCCTGAGGGCGCGCCGTCTGGGCTTTAGCCCGTCGCCTGGGCGGCGAGCGTCGTGCCCGCGACCTCACCGAGCGCCAGCTCGAAGAGGTGGAAGCCTTCCTTCAGCTGCGCATCGGGGATCGTCAGCGGCGCGAGGAAGCGGATCACGTTGCCGTACATGCCACAGGACAGCAGCACGAGCCCGTGGCGACCGGCGGCCTGCACCAGTGCCTTGGTCAGCTCCGCATCCGGCGCATCGGCGCGCGCGTTCTTGACCAGCTCGATGGCCACCATCGCGCCCAGGGCGCGCACCTCACCGATGCACGGGAAGCGCACCTGCAGGCCCTTCAGGCGCGAGCTCATGAAGCGGCCGATCTCCTGCGAGCGCTTCAGCAGCTGCTCCTCGCGCATCACCTCGAGCACCGCAAGACCGGCTGCGCACGCCAGCGGCGAACCGGCATAGGTGCCGCCCAGTCCGCCCGGTACCGGGGCGTCCATGATCTCGGCCTTGCCGATTACGCCCGACAGCGGCACGCCGCCCGCGACGCTCTTGGCGATGGTGATGAGGTCCGGTTCGATGCCGGAGTGTTCGATCGCGAACATGCGGCCCGTGCGTCCGAACCCTGACTGGATCTCGTCGGCGATGAGCACGATGCCGTGGCTGTCGCACAGCGCGCGCAGCTTGCGCATGAGTTCCGCGGGCGCGGCGTAGAAGCCGCCCTCACCGAGCACGGGCTCGATGATGATAGCGGCCACACGCGCCGGGTCGACGTCCGCCTTGAACAGCGACTCCAGCGCCTGCAGCGAATCCTCGGTGGTCACGCCGTGGTAGGGCATGGGGTAGGGCAGGTGGTACACCTCCGGCAGCATCGGCCCGAAGCCCGCCTTGTAGGGCTGCACCTTGCCGGTGAGGCTGATGCAGCCGAGGGTGCGGCCGTGGAAGCCGCCCGAGAAGGCGATCACCGCCGAGCGCTTGGTGTGGTAGCGCGCGATCTTGATGGCGTTCTCGACCGCCTCCGCTCCGGTGGTGAGGAAGATGGTCTTCTTCGGGGTCGCCCCGGGGGCGAGCGCGTTCAGCTGTTCGGCGAGCGCGATGTAGCTCTCGTAGGGGGTCACCTGGAAGCAGCTGTGGGTGAACTTCTGCAGCTGCTGCGCGATGGCGGCCTGTACCTTCGGATGCAGGTGCCCGGTGTTGAGCACCGAGATGCCGCTCGCGAAGTCGATGTAGCGCCGCCCCTCCACGTCCCAGATCTCCGAGTTGCTCGCGCGCTCGGCGTACACCATGAGGGAGTTGGACACCCCGCGCGGCACGGCTTGCTGGCGGCGGGCATTCAGTTCGGCGTTGCTCGTCAAGATGGTTCCTTTGGCCGCATCCTTCAGGACGCTGGCGGTTGGCTGCGGGCCTCGGGCGCGGGGCCGGTGGCCCCGAGGTCCGGTTCGAAGCTCAAGACCCGCTATTCTATAACGGGGACCCCCGTAGGGCGCGCTGGCGGGGGCGGCCAGGCCGGCGTACCCCCATGCGGCTCCCGGACGGACCCTCTACAATCCCCCGCGGCAACCGACCTTAATCCAGCGAGAGCACCTTGACCCAGACCCCCTCCGGCGCGGATGCGCCCGTTATCACGGCCGAAGTCGTCATCATCGGCGCAGGTCCCTGCGGCCTGTTCCAGGTCTTCGAACTCGGACTCCTGGGCATCGGCGCCCACCTGGTCGACTCGCTCGCCCACCCGGGCGGGCAGTGCGCTGAGCTCTATCCCGAGAAGCCGATCTACGACATCCCGGCGCTGCCAGTGTGCGGCGCCCAGGAGCTGGTCGACCGGCTCATGCAGCAGATCAAGCCCTTCAAGCCCGAGTTCCACCTCGGCCAGGAGGTCATCGAGTTCGCTCAGCGGGAGGGGGGGCGCTTCCACCTGCGCACCGCCGGCGGCCTCACCTTCGATGCCGGGGCGGTGGTCATCGCCGCCGGCGTCGGCTCCTTCCAGCCGCGGCGCTTAGGGATCGAGGGCATCGAGGCCTTCGAGGGCTCGGCCATCCAGTACCGCGTCAAGAGCGCCGCGGAATTTGCCGGCAAGCGCCTCGTCATCTTCGGTGGCGGCGATTCGGCGCTCGACTGGACACTCGAGCTGCTGGCGCGCGCGGCGAGCGTTGACCTCGTGCACCGCCGGGCCGACTTCCGCGCCGCACCCGCCTCGGTGGCGAAGATGCGCGAGCACGTCGCCGCCGGGCGCATGCGCTGCTTCGAGGCGCTGCCGCACTCGCTCATCGTGGAGAACGGGCGCCTCGCCGGGGTCAACATCAAGACCCACGACGGCGCGACCCAGGCGCTGAGCGCCGAGCAGCTCCTGGTGTTCTTCGGCCTGCACCCGAAGCTCGGCCCGATCGCCGAGTGGGGGCTGGCGCTCGAGAAGCGCGTCCTCAGGGTCGACACCGAGAAGTTCCAGACCTCGCTCCCCGGGGTCTATGCGGTCGGGGACATCAACACCTACCCTGGCAAGAAGAAGCTGATCCTGTCGGGCTTCCACGAGGCGGCGCTCGCGGCCTTCGCGATCCAGCACCACCTGTACCCGCAGAAGAAGCAGTTCCTGCAGTACACGACCACCAGCCCCGTCATGCACCAGCGCCTCGGGGTGCCGGACTAGCGCATGGACCAGCGCCTCGCAGACCTGCTCGCGCTCCTGGAGCTCGAGCAGCTCGAAGTGAACCTGTTCCGCGGCGAGAGCCGCGACATCGGCAGCCCACAGGTGTTTGGTGGCCAGGTGCTCGGCCAGGCCCTGAGCGCTGCGGCGCGCACCGTGGACGCGGGGCGCGTGGTGAACTCGCTGCACGCCTACTTCCTGCGCCGCGGCGACTGCAACGCCCCCATCGTCTACCAGGTCGACCGCAGCCTCGACGGCCACAGTTTCTCCAATCGCCGCGTCGTGGCGATCCAGCACGGCCAGCAGATCTTCAACATGGCTGCCTCCTTCCAGGTGGGGGAGGAGGGCTTCGACCACCAGATCGACATGCCGCAGGTCCCCTCCCCGGAGGAGCTCAGCGGCTACACCGGGCCGCCGGCGGAGCTGCTGGGGCGCTTCCCCGAGCGCGTGCGGCGCTTCTTCGCGCAGCCGCGGCCGTTCGAGTTCCGCATGGTGCAGCCGATCGACTACCTGACACCGCGCCGCGAGTTGCCGGTGCGCCAGATCTGGTTCCGCGCCGTGGCCAGCGTGCCAGCGGATGAGATGCTGCACCGGCGCCTGCTCGCCTACGTCTCGGATTTCTTCCTGCTCGACACGACCACGCTGCCGCACGGCACTTCCTTCCTGCGCCCGAGCCTCGTGATGGCGAGCATCGATCACGCCATGTGGTTCCACCGGCCGCTGCGGGTGGATGACTGGCTGCTGTATGCCATGGAGAGCCCGAGCGCCTCGGGGGCACGCGGCTTCGCCCGTGCCAGTGTCTTTGCCCGCGACGGCCGCCTGGTGGCGAGCGCGGCGCAGGAGGGTCTGGTGCGCCTGGTGAAGGATCAGCGCGAGCCCTGAGCCGCCCGGGAGCGCCCCCCATGCCGCTGCTGCCCGCCCTGTTGCTGTCCGCCGCAGCCGGCGAGGCGGATGACGTGGCGGCACTCGAGCACCTGTGGTCGGGCGTGCGCGACTCGAGCGAGCAGGTGGTGATGAGCGCGCAGGCCTCCGGCTGGCCGGAGAGCCGCGAGCGGCGCGTGCGCACCGTGGTGGCCCCGGTGGACATCCCCTGGCTCGGGGCGCATCTGCTGTACCTCGAGGAGTTCCCCGAGGACGACCCGGGCTACCCGCGCCGGCAGCTGCTGATGCAGCTCGAGCGCGCGCGCGATGCCGAGCACGCGGTACATGTGCACCTGCTGGCGTTCGCGCACCCGCGGCGCTGGACGCACCTCAACAACCGCCCGCAGCTGGCCGCGACCCTGGTGTGGGCCGACGTCGTGCCTTCCGCGGGCTGCGACTTCACGCTGACCCGCAGCGGCGCGCAGTTCCGCGGCGGCACTCGCGGGGACGAGTGCCGCGACGAGAGCACCGGGACGCTCGAGTACCTCGACTACCAGCTCGTGATCGGCGAAGACCTCTACTGGTACCGGCGGCGCGCCTACCGCGACAGCGATGCGCAGCTGCAGCAGGAGGTGATCGGGTTCAACCGCTTCGAGGCCAACGAGGCACGCCTGTATGCCTGCCGCGTGTCCTACCTCGGCAGCGGTGCGGCACGCACGCCGCAGACGCTCGCGCACCTGGACCTGTCCGAGGCCGGCGGCCATGGCCGTTTCACGACCCCGGACGGGCGCTCGTTCTCACTGACGCTGCACGGGCGCGACTGGCCGTTCGCCGTCGACCGCGACGCCCTGCTGCTGCTCCTGCAGCAGGACGGGCAGGCCTCTCCGCTCGCCACCGCCTGGGCGCAGATGGACGGACAGCAGATCGCGCTGCACCTGGGGTGGCTCGAGGTGCAGTGCGGCTCGATCGCCCCGGACTCGGACGAGCTTGCTCAGTGAGCGCCCGTCGTGGCCGCGATCGCGGCCACGTCCTTCAGCAGCAGCGGATTGAAGCGCGCCGGATCCTCCAGCATGAGGAAGTGGCCGCTGTGGCTGAGCACGTCGAGCGTGAAGTTCGGCAGCGACTTCCTGATGCGTGCCGCATCGGTCGGCAGCAGATCGGAATTGATCGCGTACACCGGCACGTGGATCGAGGGCAGCAGCGGGTCGAGGTCTAGCGACAGCAAGCTCTGCAGCGAGGGTATGGCGACCGCCTGCGGCTCGAGCGACATGTCGTAGGCGACCTTCTGCACCAGCGCGCGGTTGGCGTCGGGGCGGAACAGCGAGGAGGTGACGAGCTTGCGGGTCTCGCCGACGAAATCGGCGCGGAACGGCGCCACGCGCCGCGCGACCTCCTGCGGAGGCATCGGCGGCTCGCCGACCGAGCGCAGCGCGTCCACCGCGATGACGCCGCTGACGCGCGCACCGATCAGCGGCACCGCCGCCAGCGCCACCGTGGCGCCGAGCGCGTGGCCGACGAGCACCAGGTGCTGGTTGGGGATCTCCCTGGCGACCGCTGCAACATCGCCCGCGTAGTTCTGGATCGACCAGTCGCTGCGGTTGCTCCCCGAGCCGCCGTGGCCGGCGAGGTTGACCGCGACGACCGTGTAGTGCGCCTTGAGCGCCTCGAACTGCTCCTGCCAGTAGTTGGCGTCGCTCGCCCAGCCATGCACCAGGATCACGGCGGGCTCGCCCTGTCCGAGGATGCGGTACTCGATGTGCACGCCGTCGGGGGACATGACGAGTCGCGGGCCGGTGCCAGGATCGGTGGCCGGGTGGGCGGCGACGGGGGCGGCGGCCGGTGCGGCCGCGGGCGCCGGTGCTTCGCGGCTGCAGGCAGCGAGGGCGGCGAGGGCGAGTACGGACAGGGCGAGGCGAGGGTAGCTCATGGACTCTCCGCAGTTCTAGGAGCGCAGCACCTTACCGGGATTCATGATGCCGCGCGGATCGAGCGCGGCCTTGATCGATCGCATCAGCTCGAGCTCCACCGCGGGGGCGTAGCGTTCCAGCTCCGCCACCTTCAGGCGGCCGATGCCGTGCTCGGCGCTGAAGCTGCCACCGAACTCGCGCACCAGGTCGTGCACCAGGCGCCGCACGCTCTCGGCGCGCGCGAGGAGCCCTGCGTCCGCGGCGCCGGAGCGCGAGCTCACGTTGAAGTGCAGGTTGCCATCGCCCACGTGCCCGTAGGCAATGAGCCTGCCCTCGGGAGCCGCGGCCTCGATCAGGGGGGCCGCGCGCGCCACGAACTCGGCGAGGCGGCCCACGGGCAGCGAGATGTCGTGCTTGAGGCTCGCGCCGGCGCGGCTCTGGGCCGCGGGGATGTTCTCGCGCAAGCGCCAGAAGCCCTGGCGCTCGCGCTCGCTCGTGCCGATGGCCGCGTCCTCGATGAGACCCTGCGCGAGGGCGGCGCCGAGGGCCTCCTCGAGCAGGGCATCGAGCCCCTCCGCGGCGCGCGAGGAGGACAGCTCGCACAGCAGGTACCAGGGGTGGGCGCGGGAGAAGGGGTCGCGCACCCCCTCGACGTGTCGCACGGTGAGCTCGAGCGCCAGGCGCGGGATCAGCTCGAAGGAGCTCACGCGCTCGCTGCTGACCGCCTGCAGCTGCGCGAGCAGCGCCACGGCAGCCGCGACGTCGGCAACGGCGATGAGCGCCGTGGCGCGCGCGCGTATCGCGGGGAAGAGCCGCAGGGTCGCCGCCGTGATCACGCCGAGCGTGCCCTCGGCGCCGAGGAACAGTGCCCTCACGTCGTAACCGGTGTTGTCCTTGCGCAGCCCGGAGAGGCCCTCGAGCACGCGCCCGTCCGCGAGCACGACCTCAACACCGAGCACCAGCTCGCGCATCATCCCGTAACGCAAGACGCTCGTGCCGCCGGCGTTGGTCGAGAGGTTGCCGCCGATCTGGCAGCTGCCCTGGGAGCCCAGGCTCAGGGGGAAGAAGCGCTCCGCCGCCTGCGCCGCGGACTGCACCTCGGCGAGGGTACACCCGGCCTCCGCCACGAGTGTGTCGTTGGCCGCATCGACGCTGCGGATGCGGTTCAGTCGGGCGAGGGCGAGCACCACCTGCTCACCGCTCTCATCCGGGGTGGCCCCGCCGCAGTAGCCGGTGTTGCCACCGTGCGGCACGACGCCGACGCGCGCCTCGTTGCACAACGCCAGCACGGCTGAGAGTTCCGCCACGCTCGCCGGGCGAACCACGGCGAGCGCACGCCCCCGGTAGAGGCGGCGGTGGTCGGTGAGGTAGGGCTCACTCGCGGCCCCCGCGGCGATGAGTCCCGAATCGCCGACGATGGCGCGCAGCTGCGCGCGCAGGCCTGCCGCGGCCGGGGTCAATTGATGTTGAGGGCCTGCAGCGCCGCGATCCGCTCATCCAGCGGCGGGTGGCTCATGAAGAGGCGCTTGAGGCCCCCGCCCACCGGGCCCTCGGCGATGCCGAAGGCGGCGAACTGCTTGGCCGGCAGCGGCTCGTGGACGCTCTTGAGGTCCTCGAGGGCGGCGATCATCTTCGGCTTGCCGGCGAGCTGTGCTCCGCCGCGGTCGGCGCGGAACTCGCGGCGGCGCGAGAACCACATGACGATGATGCTGGCGAGCACCCCGAGCACCATCTGCAGCACGATCACGGTGATGAAGTAGCCGATGCCGCCGCCGCGGTTGTCGTCCGAGCGCCCGCCGAGCAGCCCGCCGATGACGCGCGACAGGAAGATCACGAAGGTATTCATGACGCCCTGCAGGAGTGCGAGCGTCACCATGTCGCCGTTGGCCACGTGCGTCATCTCGTGCCCGAGCACGGCCTCCACCTCGTCGCGGCCCATGCGCTGCAGCAGCCCGCTGCTCACCGCCACCAGGGCTGAGTTGCGGCTCATGCCGGTGGCGAAGGCGTTGGGGTCGGGCTGCTGGAAGATGCCGACCTCGGGCATGCCGACGCCGACCGTGCGCGCGTGGTGCTCGACCACGCTTAGGAGCCAGCGCCCGGTCGGATCGGTGGTCTGCGGATCGATCACCTGTACGCCCATCGAGTGCTTGGCGACCGTCTTGGACATCGCGAGCGAAATCAGCGAGCCACCGAAGCCGAACAGCGCTGCGAACACCAGCAGGCCGTAGTAGCTCTGGCCATGCATGGCAAGCCACTGGTCCAGACCCGTGATGCGCGCCACGACCGACAGCACCAGCAGTACGGCGAGGTTGGTGACCACAAACAGGAAAATGCGTTTCATGACGGGGCCTGCAGCTTCGGTTGGGGGGCGAGGTTTTCTTGCGGTATCTCGCGTACGCGGTCACTGTACCGTTACGGCGTTACCCTCGCCAGCGTGGGGCCGGGGAGGGGGATTTCAAGGTCGCGGCAGGGCCTTAGCCGGCGACCACTCCGAGTGCCTTGCCGAGCAGGAAGGTGGCCGCCCCGGCCGCGCCACCGATCAGCGCCATGCGGGTGGCGCTCCACAGGGCACTGCGCCCTGTGAAGAGCGACAGTCCCAGGCCCACCACGAACAGTGCCAGGAGCGTCACGGCGGCCGATTGCAGCACGGCCGGCGTGCCGCCGACGCGCAGCAGGAATGGCACCAGCGGCAGCGCGGCCCCGAGGGCGAAGGTCACGAAGGAGGCGCCCGCGGCGCGCCAGGGGGAACCAAGGTCCTCGGGGTTGAGCCCGAGTTCCTCGCGCGCCAGCACATCGAGCGCCTGCTTGGGGTTGGCGAGCAGTGCGTGCGCGAGCGTGCGGGCCTGTGCGAGCTCGAGACCGCGCGCTTCATAGATGAGGGCGAGTTCCTCGGCCTCCTCCTGCGGGTACTCGGCCAGTTCCTCGCGCTCGAGGGCGATCTGGTGCTCGTACATCTCGCGCTGCGAGCGCACCGAGACGTATTCGCCGCACGCCATCGACAGCGCGCCTGCGAGCAGCCCCGCGGCACCGGTCATGAGGACGCCGGCGCTCGCGACCCCGGCGCCGGCGACGCCGAGCACCAGGCTGCCGTTGGAGATGAGCCCGTCATTGACGCCAAACACCGCGGCCCGCAGGTTGCCGCCGACGGCGCTGCGGTGGCGCGCCCCGACCTGGACCGAGGAGGTCGGCATCGGGTGCCCGGCCAGCGCCACGGGTGCGCTGTAGACAGAAAGTCCCCGCACCTTCATGGCCGCGAGCACCGAGCTCAGGCGCCGCACGCCGAACAGCGGTATCAGCCGCGCCACCAGGCGTGCGCGCAGCGAAGGGGAGAAGGGACGCGGCGGCTCACCGGCGCGGCTCCAGGTGCCGGCCTGTTCCTCGGCGGCCTGGGCGAGCTTCAGGAAGAGCTCACGTTTTCTTGGGTCGGTCTCGGCGGCGGCGACGCGCTGATACAGCCACGCGGATTCCTTTTCGTGGTACCAGCTGTCGAGCTCGCGGGCTGTCAATACTCTTCCCGCTGGTCGCCGTCGTCGTCCTCCTCGTCATCGTCCCAGTCATCGTCGTCGTCCTCGTCATCCTCGTCGTCATCGAGGTCGTCATCGTCCTCGGCCTCATCGTCGGCGTCGGACTCAGACCAGCCTTCCGGCTCCTCGATGCGGTCGAGGTCCATCTCGTGCCAGGCCTCGATGTCCAGCTCCTCGATGTCACCATCGAGGTACTCGATCTCCACGAGCTCGGAATCCTCGTCCACCGACAGGACGCGGAACGACTCTTCTTCCTCGAGGTTCTCGTACCACTGACCGGCAACCGGTTCGTAATCTCTGCTCACCGCGACAGCCACCTGTGTTATTCGTTCGACGCCGATAAGTGTAGGGGCTGCGCTGTCCTTGGGCAACGCGCCCCCGAATGCGTATAGTTTTCATTCATATGACTGCCCGCGCTCCCGATCCCGCAGCGCCCCTCAACCGGGCACGACTCGTCGTCGTGAAGGTCGGCTCGGCGCTGCTGGTCGACGGCGACAGCGGCCGCGTCAACCGCGCCTGGCTCGAGACCCTGGTCGAGGATCTGCTGCGGCTGCGCCGGCGCGGGCAGAAAGTGATCCTGGTGTCCTCGGGCGCGATCGCGCTCGGGCGCCGCCGCCTGGGCCTCAAGGCCGGCCCGCTGCGTCTCGAGGACAGCCAGGCGGCCGCAGCCGTCGGACAGATCCGCCTGGCGCATGCCTACAAGGAACTGCTGGAGGGGAACGACGTGACCGTGGCGCAGGTGCTGCTCACGCTGGAGGACAGCGAGCGGCGCCGCCGCTACCTCAATGCGCGCGCCACGCTCGAGTCGCTGCTCGCGCTCGGAGCGCTGCCGGTGATCAACGAGAACGACACGGTGGCGACTGCCGAGATCCGCTACGGCGACAACGACCGCCTGGCGGCGCGCGTGGCGCAGATGGCGAGCGCCGACTGCCTGGTGCTGCTCTCGGACGTCGACGGTCTCTACAGCGCCGACCCAAACACCGACCCCGGCGCGCGTTTCATCGCTGAGGTGGCGCACATCACCCCCGAGATCGAGGCGATGGCGGGACACTCGGCCTCCGGGGTCGGCACCGGCGGCATGCGCGCCAAGATCCTCGCCGCGCGCATCGCCGTCACCGCCGGGTGCCACATGTGCATCGCCGCCGGCGCGCACCCGCACCCGCTGCGGCGCATCGAGGAGGGCGCGCGCTGCACCTGGTTCCTGCCTTCGGCGACGCCGGCTGCGGCCCGCAAGCAGTGGATCGCAGGCACGCTGCGCCCCTCGGGCGCGCTCATCATCGATGCCGGCGCGTTGCGGGCGCTGTTCGAAGGACGCAGCCTGCTGCCGGCGGGCGTGACCGCGGCGCGCGGCCGCTTCGACCGCGGCGACACCGTGAGCGTCTTCACCGCCGAGGGCATCGAGATCGCGCGCGGCATCGTCGCGTACTCGGATGCCGACGCCGCCCGCATCATGGGGCGCCGCTCCGGGGAGACCGCCGACATCCTGGGGTTTCGCGGGCGCGACGAGATGATCCACCGCGATGACCTGGTGCTGCTGCGGCAGGAGATCCACGTGCCGGGCACGGCGCTGCCGCACCCGGGCGGGTGAGGGCCATGGACGCCGCGCACCTGAGTGAACTGATGGAGCACCTCGGCCGCGAAGCGCTCAGCGCCGCGGCCGTGCTCGCCCGCACCCCGGGGCCGCAGAAGGACGCGGCACTCGCCGCCGCCGCGGTCGCCGTGCGGCGCGAGGCCCCTGCGATTCTCGAGGCGAACGCGCGCGACATGGCGGCCGCGCAGCACCAGCAGGTGAACGCTGCACGGCTGGATCGCCTGCGCCTCGACGGCGCACGCCTGGAAGCCATCGCGCGAGGCATCGAGGCGGTGATCGCGCTGCCGGACCCGGTGGGCCGCGTGTTGGGGGCGTGGCAGCGCCCCAACGGGCTGCAGATCGAGCGTATCAGCGTGCCGCTCGGGGTGATCGGCATCATCTACGAGAGCCGCCCGAACGTGACCGCGGACGCGGGCGCCCTGTGCCTGAAGTCGGGGAACGCGGTGATCCTGCGCGGCGGCTCCGAGAGCTGGCACTCGAGCGCCGCGCTGCACGCCTGTCTGGCGGCGGGGCTGAAGTCCGCGGGACTGCCGCAAGGGTGCATCCAGCTGGTGCCCACGACCGATCGCGCCGCCGTCGGCTACCTGCTCGCGGGCATGACCGAGTACCTAGACGTGATCGTGCCGCGCGGCGGCAAGGCGCTGATCGAGCGCGTGCAGAAAGAGGCGCGCGTGCCAGTGATCGGGCACCTCGAGGGCAACTGCCACGTGTACATCGATCGCGACGCCGACGTGAACATGGCGCGCGCCATCGCGCTCAACGCCAAGATGCGCCGCACCGGTATCTGCGGCGCCGCCGAGACGCTGCTGGTGGACGAGGCCTGCGCCGCCACGCACCTGGCGCCGCTCATAGCGGACCTGCTGGCGGCGGGCTGTGAGGTGCGTGGCGATGCGCGCGTACGCGCGGTGGATGCGCGCGTGCTGCCGGCGAGCGAGGCGGACTGGCACACGGAGTACCTGGACGCCATCATCGCCGCGCGCGTGGTGGCCGGGGTGGATGAGGCGATCGCACACATCGCGCACTACGGGTCGGCGCACACCGAGGCGATCGTCACCGACAACGCCGCGACCGCCGAGCGCTTCCTGAGCGGGGTCGACAGCGCCATCGTGCTGCACAACGCCTCCACGCAGTTCGCCGACGGCGCAGAGTTCGGCATGGGGGCTGAGATCGGTATCTCCACCGACCGCTTCCATGCCCGCGGCCCGGTGGGCGTCGAGCAGCTCACAAGCTACAAGTACCTGGTGCGCGGCAGCGGCCAGGTGCGCCCCTAGGGCTGCCTCAGCCGTGGGGATGGGCGTGCGGCGCCTCGCCTGCGGGCGTGGCGCAGCGCTCGCAATTGACCCAGCCGGAGTCACCGTTCACGTAGTGCTCCTTCTTCCAGATGGGCAGGCGGTGCTTGACCTCATCGATGATGTAGCGCGCGGCGAGGAAGGCCTCGTGGCGGTGCGGTGCGCTCGCGCCCACCCACACCGCGACCTCCCCGACGCTCAGGTCCCCGAGGCGATGCTCGCAGGCGGCGCGCGTCACGCCGAAGCGCGCGAGCGCCTCCCGGATGATGCGCTCGCCCTCGCGCACCGCGAGTGCCTCGAAGGCCTCGTACTCGAGGTGGCGCACCTGGGCGCCCTCGTTGTGGTTGCGGACCCAGCCCTCGAAAGAGGCAAAGCCGCCGCAGCCGGGATCCGCAAGCGTGCGGCGCAGCCGCTCGACCTCGATGGGTGCGTGGCTGAAGCGGAAGGTGGCGACGGCCATGGCGAGCCTTCAGCCCCCGGCCACCGGCGGGATGAACACCACCGTGTCGCCCGCGCGCAGCTGCGTCGTCCAGTCGGCGAACTCGCTGTTGACCGCGACGCGCAGTACCTCGCTGCCGAGGGTGAACGGGTAGCGCTGTCGCAGTTCCTGGTAGAGCTCGCGGGGCGTGCCGGCGGCGCTCTCGAGTGCTTCCTCGCGACGCCCGGCCTGCTCGCGCAGCAGCGCGAAATACTGCACGGTCAGCTGCTTTGGTTGCGCCATGGGCTTACCTGCGAGGCGCTCGCTGGCGGCGCCATACTCGTTGGGGGTGTTGACGTTGTCGAGCGCCCGCGGGTCGGGCTCATCGATCAGGTGTGCGCCGGCCCCGATCAGGAACTTGCGCGGGCAGTTCCTGCCGCCCTGCAGGTAGGACTCCAGCAGCGCGTGGCTGCGCGGCTCGTAGATCGCGCACAGCGGTTCGGGCAGGCCATCGTGGCTCGAGCGGTAGGCGGTCGCCACCGCCTGCGGCGCTCGCGAGGCCACGAGGTGTGCAAGCGTCGCCTCGTCCAGGAGCGGCAGGTCGCACGCGAGCACGAGCCAGGCGGCCTGCGGATGGCTTTCCTGTGCGGCCAGAATCCCCGCCACCGGACCGATGTCCTGGCGGGTGTCCATGATCTGCGCGAACTGCGCGCGAACCGGGTCGGCCTGCTGTTCGGCACGCACCGAGACCCAGGCGCCAGCGACGTGGGCGCTGATCAACGCCATGGCGCGCTCCAGCTGGGTGCGCCCGGCGTAGGCGAGCGCCGCCTTGTCCTGCCCCATGCGCGTGCTGCGGCCGCCCGCGAGCACCAGCCCGTAGAGCGGCGCGTCCACGTCAGCGCCCGGCGCGGCGCGCAAAGGGGCGGCGGCCGCCGGACTTTTCCAGCAGACGCACGCCGGTGATCTCGATGTCGTGCGACAGTGCCTTGCACATGTCATAGAGCGTCAGCGCTGCCACCGTCGCCCCGGTGAGGGCCTCCATCTCGACCCCGGTGCGGTGGTGCACCGCCACCCGGCAGCGCACCACGAGCTCACCGGCCCTGGCGTGCCCGATCTCGACCTCGCACTTCTCGAGCCCCAGGGGGTGGCAGAAGGGGATCAGCTCGTGGGTGCGCTTGGCGGCCATGACGCCGGCGATGACTGCGGTGTCGAACACCGGGCCCTTCTTGGTGCGGTGGCCGCTGTCGCGCAGCGCTTTGGCCACCGCAGGCGGCAGCCGCACGCGCGCCTCGGCGAGCGCGCTGCGCAGCGTCACCTCCTTGGCACCGACGTCGACCATGGTCGGGCGGTTGGCGGCATCGAGGTGGCTGAGTCTGCGCTTGGCCATCAGCCACCGATGTAGAACATCTCGACCTTGCGCTCCGCGTGCGCGGCCGGGGTGAGGCTGGCTCGCAGCTCGCTGTAGCGATCGGTGCGCTTGAGCCACACGGCGCGGATGATCTCCAGCAGCGCCTCATCGCTTGCGCCGCCGCGCAATGCATCACGCAGGCTGGTGCCATGGTTGGCGAACAGGCAGGTGTACAGGATGCCGTCCGAGGACAGCCGCGCGCGCGAGCAGGCACCGCAGAAGGGCTGCGACACCGAGGAGATGAAGCCGACCTCACCGGCGCCGTCGGCGAACGCGTAGCGCTCGGCCACCTCGCCGCGGTAGGCGGCCTTCAGAGGCGCCAGCGGCCAGCGCGCGCCGATGTCGGCGAGCAGCGAGCCGGAGGGCACCACGAGCTCGGAGCTCCAGTGGTTGCGGTTACCGACATCCATGTACTCGATGAAGCGCACGATGACGCCGGTGCCGCGGAAGCGCTCCACCAGGGCGAGAGCCGTGTGATCGTTGACGCCCTTCTGGATGACCGCGTTCACCTTGACGGGGGTGAGCTCGGCGCGGCGCGCGTGCTCGATGCCATCCAGCACCTCGGCGACTCCGCCGAAGCCGCCGCTCATGCGGGCGAACACCGCGTCATCGAGGCTGTCGAGGCTCACGGTGACGCGCTTGAGGCCTGCGGCCTTGAGCTCACTCGCATAGCGCGCGAGCAGCACCCCGTTGGTGGTGAGTGCTACGTCCTCCACGCCGGTGATCGCGGTCAGGTCGCCGATCAGGTCCGGCAGGTTCGCGCGCAGCAGCGGTTCACCCCCGGTGAGGCGCAGCTTGCGCACCCCGAGCTGCACGAACAGCCGCGACAGGCGCACGATTTCATCGAAGGAGAGCCGTTCGTGGGAGCCCAGGAAGCGGTACTGCTCGTGGAAGGTCTCCCGCGGCATGCAGTAGGGGCAGCGAAAGTTGCAGCGGTCCATGACCGAGATGCGCAGGTCGCGCATCGGCCGGCTGAAGGTGTCACGCGGCACCGGCCGCAGGTTCAGGGGGACGATGACTTCGGCGGAGGGCATGGCGCTCGGGAGTATGGGCAACGGGCGGGGTGGTTGGCTATCGGCCACAAGGGTGACCGCCCCACCATCCCGGCCGGGCGACTTAACGTGCCTACGACCAGCGGTAGAAGCGCGTCACGTGGCCCTTGGGGTAGGTATTGGGGCCGGGGGGCAGTTCTACAAACCCGTCGGTCCCGGCAAGCGCCGTGAAGTCGCCCGAGCCGTTGGTGGGGGCGGGCTGTGCCCAGGGGCGCCCCCAGTCATCCTGATCGAGCTTAACGGGCATGAAGTGGGTGAGCGGGGCGACGATCTTCAGCGGGGCCCCGAGCGCAATGCGCTCGGCTGCCCGGCCGCTGTGACCGAGGCTGCCGAGCAGTGCCGGCAGCACGTAGCGCGTGTAGCACACGAGCGAGGACACCGGGTTGCCGGGCAGCCCGAAGACCGCCGCCCCGGAAGGGGCGACCCCGAACCACAGGGGCTTGCCGGGGCGTTGTGCCACGTGGTGGAACACCTCGCGGACGCCGAGTTCCTTGAGTACGCCGGGGACGAGGTCGAAGCGCCCCGCGGACACGCCTCCCGTGAGCACCAGCACGTCGTGGGTCTCGAGGTGGAAGTGCAGCCGCTCGCGCATCTCGCCGGCATCGTCGCGCAGGTGATCGTCCGCCACGCGCTGGAAGCCGTGCTCGCGCAGCGCACTGACGATCGCATAGACATTGGAGCGGCGGATCTGGTGTGCCAGCACCGGCTCGCCGGGCTCGACCAGCTCGTTCCCGGTGGAGATGACCGCGAGCATCGGCTGGCTGCTGACGCGGATGCGGGCCATGCCGGCGGAGGCCGCGATGGCGATCTCCGGGGCCCGCAGCTGCAGGCCGGCGGACACCAGCAGCGCGCCCTGGCGGGTGTCGCTGCCGCGACGGTGGACATTGCGCCAGGCCTCGATGCGCGTGCGCGGCGCGAACGTGACGCTGCCGCCGGCCACCGTGTACTCCTCGACCGGCACGACGCAGTCGCAGCCGCCGGGGAGCACCGCCCCGGTCATCACCTCGATGCACTGTCCGGGACCTGCCAGCGCCAGCGGCGCATCGCCGGCAGCCTGCGTGGCCTGGATGCGCAGGCCTGGGCTGGCGGCGGATGAGTGGCTGGCGAGTGCCACGCCGTCCATGGCGACCCGGTCAAAGGGCGGCTGGTCGCGCTCGGCGTAGATGTTCTCGCGCAGCACCGCCCCTGCGCACTGCGCCAGCGGCAGCGACTCGATCGGCAGACATTGCAGGTGCTGCCCGATCAGCAGGTCTGCGTCCGCCGGCGTGAGCATTCAGTTCTTCTTGTCGCTCGATCGCGCCTTGAATGCCTTCACCTGCTCGTTGAAGCGGTCCGCGACGCTCTGTTCCTGGTCGACCGCGGCGTTGTGCTTCTGCGCTTCCATCTTCTGCAGGTCGGTTTTCTGCTGCGGCTTCAGGGAGTCCCCGCCCGCGGCAATCTTGTCGTCGAGCTCCTTGTCGATGCAGGCCACGTAGGTGTCGATCTGCTTCTGGTATTCCTTTACTGCTTTCTGGCCGGCGAGCATGTCCTCCATGGTCGCGGTGCGTCCGTCGGGCAGGTTGGTGGGGGCGGCCGGGTACGGGCAGTCGGCATTCGCGGCGCCCGAGAGCGCCGTTGTCAGTGCGATCGCAAGAAGTGCCTTCATAACGTTGGATCCTGCAGGCCGTGGAAATGGGGTCGTTATCTTAAGAGGCGCCCGCCGGGGTGGCTACTTCAACCTGCGCCGCCCGCCCGCCCGGGCCTTCGGGCACAGGTAACAGCCGCGGGTATGGTCGTTCACGACCCCGACTGCCTGCAGGTAGGCGTAGACGATGGTCGAGCCCACGAAGCGGAAGCCACGCTTAAGCAGGTCCTTGGAGATGCGGTCGCTGAGCGCGGTGCGTGCCGGGACCGTCCCGGGGCGGGGCCGGTTGATGAGCGGCACGCCTCCGGTAAAGGACCACAGGTAACGATCAAAGGAGCCGAACTCGCGCTGCACGGCGAGGTAAGCCTGCGCGTTGGTGACCGTAGACTCGATCTTGAGGCGGTTGCGCACGATCCCCGGGTCGCGCATCAGCGCCGCTCGGCCCCGGGCGTCGATCCTGGCCACCCTGCGGGGGTTGAAGCGCGCGAAGGCGCGCCGGTAGCCGCGGCGCTTGTGCAGTACCGTGGACCAGGACAGCCCGGCCTGTGCGCCCTCGAGGATCAGCATCTCGAACAGCAGCCGGTCATCGTGCACCGGGCGACCCCATTCCTCGTCGTGGTAGCGCAGGTACTGAAGATCATCGGCCGGGGCCCAGCGGCAGCGCTTCAGGGCCGCGACGGGGCGTGGGTTGAGCGGGCGTTTGCGTGCAGCGGCGGCCATGCGCAGGGTCCTGAAGCGGGGTGTGCGGTACGATCATCGCAGAGGCTGTGGCGGGAAATCGATGCCGGCGTCTGCGGGGCGGCGGCGCGGCATAGAATGTGGCTGGCGACGGGACCGCCCCAGCGGGGCAGCGTCGGTGAACGGAAGCGCGTGATGAATCATCGGCTGTGGGCAGCCCTCGCCCTGCTCGCGGAACTTGTGTGTGCCCCGGCGTTGCGCGCCCAGGGCGGCCCGCCGCTGCTCACCACCGACCCCGGCACCCCGGGCAATGCCAACTGGGAGATCAACGTGGGGGCCATGGCCACCCACACATCCGCAGGCACCTCCTCGCAGCTGCCGCAGCTGGACGTGAACTTCGGCGTGGGCGAGCGTATCCAGCTCACCTATCAGCAGTCCTACGTGGTGCAGTCCGGCAGCGGCGCCTCCACCGTATCGGGTTACGGCAATGCACTCCTGGGGGTGAAATGGCGCTTTCTCGACCAGGGTGAGGGTGGCTGGCAGGTCTCGAGCTTCCCGCAGTTCGAGACCGCAGGCTCCGCGCGCGCGCAGCGCGAGGGGTTCGCGATCGACGGGCCACGCCTGCTGCTGCCGGTGGAAGTGAGCAAGCGTATCGGGGGCCTCGACTTCAATCTCGAGGCCGGCTACTACTTCCCGCGCAACGGCCCCGATGAGCGTTTCGTCGGCCTCGCGCTCGGGCGCCAGGTCAACGAGCGGCTCGAGCTCGACGGGGAGGTCTACGCCGATCGCGCCTCCGGCGCGCCACCCAACGACACGACGCTCGACGTGGGGTTCCGCTACAGGCTGCACCCCGCGTTCATCCTGCTGGGAATGGCGGGCCGCAGCATCGCCGGCAACGGCGGCGATCACGTGCAGTTCATGGGCTACCTCGGTTTGCAGATCCTGCTGAGCGACTACGGACGCTCGCTGCAGCAGGGGCTCTGAGGCGTCGCGCCCTGCCACTGGGCGCCGCCAGCTCAGGCCGGGCTCACAGGCCCTGGCTCACCGAAGCGGTTGGCACCCGCATCCCCGCGCTTGCACAGCAGATAGGTGATCCACAGCGCGAGCACCAGCCACGCCAGCAGGTAGAGCACGACGAACAGGCCGAGCCCGGGACTGGAGAGGGGATCGGGCAGGTAGGCCTTCGCGTAAAGGCCCACTGCGCCCAAGGGGATCAGGGCCAGGTTCCAAGCGCCGAACCACCACAGGGAATGCCCCGTGTCGTGCAGGCGGCGCGCCGCGACCGCAAGACTCGGTATGAAGAAGGCTGCGGTGGCGAGCCAGTTGAGCCAGTTGAAGAGCGGGCTGAAGGCACTCAGCAGGTAGAGCACCACCCCGATGCCTACGGACACCCAGTACATCCACCAGTACTCGGGGCGCCCGGCGCGTCCTGAGAACTGCGCGTAGTGCTTCAGGCAGTAGATGAACCAGTTCATGTCGTATCTCCCGCTTGGCTCAGTGCTTCACGCGCGTGGGCGCAGCTCGCGTACCAGCAGCCAGATCGCGATCAGCGACAGCGGGATCTCAAGGCACAGTCCCTGCTTCGTGTAGGTCGAGAATTCCCCGGCGAGCAGCGCCGCGGTGAGGCGCGTCGCACCGAGGCCGGTGCAGGCGAAGGCGAGCGCCGCGAGTCCCGCACGGCGCATTGCCGCTGCAAACGCGCCCCACAGGGCGAGCAGCCCGACGGCACCCTCGAGCCCGCCGTACATGGCCCGCAGTTCGATCGTGCCGGTGGCGTTCAGGGCCCCGACGCCTGCGGTCGCCGCGAGCGCCCCGGGCGCCATGAGCATGTAGATACCGTAGGCCAGCCACATGAGGCCTGCCACGATGAGGAAGATGCGTGCCATGGAAACGCTTTCAGGTCACTTTGTCTTCAAGACCACCACGCCCCGTGCGGCGCGCGCCCGGAGAGATTCGAACTCCCGACCCTCAGGTTCGAAGCCTGATGCTCTATCCAACTGAGCTACGGGCGCGAGCCTGGAATTCTACTGGGAATCGGCTGCCGAAGCCGCACTGGCGCACGCTGCTCCCGCCGTCGCGGGTCGGGCCGCGTCCCCCGATCGGAGCCTTGTCCTCAGGCTGGCTTGCGCCGCAGCGCGAGATAGCCCACTCCCAGCAGCCCGAACCAGAACGGCGCGACGATCAGCGCCACGCGCGTCTCCTTGTCGAGCCACAGCATCGCGCTCACCAGCACGAGGAAGGCGAGCACCGCCCAGTTGGCGAACGGGGCGAGCGGCATGCGAAACGGCGCGGCCGCGACCTTGCCGGCGCGCACCGCGAGTCTGTAGTTGCGATGCGCGACCAGAATGATGCCCCAGGTCCAGAGCGTGCCGATGAGCGCGATGCTCGTGACCCAGGTGAACACGGACTTGGGTACCACGAGGTTCAAAGCGACGACGATCAGCATGACGGCCGCGGAGGCGTGGATGCCGTTCGCCGGCACCTGCTGCGCGTTGAGCCTCGCGAACAGCCGCGGCCCCTGGCCGCGCTGCGCCAGCGTCCACAACATGCGTCCGGTGCTGAACAGGCCGCTGTTGCAGGAGGAGGCGGCCGCAGTGATGACGACCGCCGTGATGATGCTGGCCGCCGCCGGCACCCGGAGCTTCTCGAAGACGAACACGAACGGGCTGACCTCGGGACTGAGCTGGTCCCATGGCACCACCGACATGATGACGATGAGTGCCCCGAGGTAGAAGATCAGGATCCGCGCGATGATGCCGTTGGTGGCCCGCGGCAGTACCACGGCCGGGTTGTCAGCCTCCCCCGCCGTGACGCCGATCAGTTCCACCCCCGAGTAGGCGAACATCACGATCTGCAGCGTCAGGAGCACGCCGAGCAGGCCAAATGGCATGAAGCCGCCGTGGCTATAGAGGTTGGCAAAGCTCGCCGTGCTGCCAAGCTCGCCGACGTGCAGGAAGATCACCGTGAGGCCCGCGATGATGAGCGCCACGATCGTCACGACCTTCACCAGCGCGAACCAGAACTCCAGTTCGCCGAACACCCGCACGGCGAGGAGATTAGTGCCGTAGAGCACGGCGAGCGCGACCAAGGCCGGCAGCCACTGCGGCACGCCGGGAAACCAGTAGCCGACATAGATGCCGATCGCGGTGAGTTCCGCCATCGCCGTCAGCACCCACATGAACCAGTATGACCAACCGGTCACGAAGCCGGCGAACGGTCCGCAGAACTCCTCGGCATAGGTGGCGAAGGAGCCGGCCACCGGGCGGTAGGTCAGGAGTTCCCCGAGTGCCCGCATGATGAAGAAGATCGCGACGCCGCCGACCGCATAGCCGAGCAGGAGGCCTGGACCTGCGTCGTGGATGGCGCGCGCCGAGCCGAGGAACAGCCCGACGCCGATGGTGCCGCCGAGGGCGATGAGCTGGATGTGCCGGTTGCGCAGGTTGCGCGCCAGGGTCGGGGAGGCGTCGGCCATGAGCAGCGTTTCCTTCCTGTCAGTGCCAGGGGAGCATACGACCTTATCTAGTGCGGCGGCGGACCGAGCAGCGCATAGCGGCGTCCCTGGGGCAGCTCGTACAGTCGCACCAAGGAGGCGGCACCGCCGTTGACCAGGTCCGCAGCCACGCCATTGCCCGGTTCGCCCATGGTGAGCCAGCGTGCCAGCCACTGCGTCAGCGGTCCGGCGGCATGCCCGGGCAGCAGCACCAGCACTCGTGCCCGTGGGCCGCGCGACTCGAACCAGGCGCGCGCGGTGGCCGGGTCATTGTTGTCGAGCACCGTGAAGGAGCCCGGGTGGCCGTGATCCATGATGGCGAGTGTCGTCTCATCCGGGGCCAGCAGCGCCAGAGCCTGCTGCTGCGTATCGCTGCGCACCGCATCCGCCAGCGCGCGCAGGTCCTGGCCGCGGTCGATGACCGGAAAGGCGATGAAGGCAGTGAGCGTGACGGCCGCGGCGTAAGCGCCGTAGCTGTAAGCGACGCTGCGGTTGAAGTCGCCACGTGCCTGGGCGCGGCGCGCCGCGGCGAGGGCGGCGACCGTGAAGACGAGGATGGCGATGATCGTGGCGAGCGCCGGCGCGACGGGGGCGGCGCCGGCGAGCGCGAGGATGGCGACTCCGCCCACGAGCAGGAGCGCCATGAGGCCGATGAGCCCCTGCGTGCCCGTGAGCCAGGCGCGATCGAGGGAGCGGGGCGCGGCCTGGGCATCATTCACCCCGAGGGCTGCGAGCAGGGCGAAGCCAAGCAGGGCGGGGGCGGCGTAGATGTCGCGCGCCGTGGTCGCGAGCGACAGCAGCACGAGGAAGGGGACGCTCGCGAGCAGTGCGAAGCGCCACGCCCTGCCGGCCGCAGTGGCCTCGCGGCAGTGGCCGCAGGCGCGCACCAGCCCCGCGGCGCAGATCAGCGTCCAGGGCAGGAGGTAGAACGGCAGCTCCATGAAGTACTTGCCGAAGTGGTTGGGATGACCGGCGCTGTAGTCCAGGGCCGCCGGTGCGTCGATGTGTGCGAAGCGGCCCGCGAGATTGTTCCAGAACAGGATGCGCAGCGCCTCGGCGCCATCCGCGCCCAGCGCCACCGTCCACAGCCACGGGCCGATGATGAGCACCTGCAGCGGGAACCCCACGTACAGCTCCCAGCGCCGCAGCTCCGACCAGCGTCGCTCCCACACGATGAGGCCCGCGAACACGAGCCCGGGCACGAGCCATCCGGGCGCACTCTTTGCCATGAAGCCGATCGCGGCCCCGGCGTGCATCAGGGCGTAGCCCCATGCCTTGGCCCTGCCGGGCGCGGCCGTGTAGCCGCGCCACAGTCCCAGGAGCGCCAGCGCATTGCCGGCGAGCAACGCCGCGTCCGGGGCTAGCCAGCTGCTGACTCGGTAGAGGGTGAGGGCGCTGCCGGCCACGAGGGCCGCCACGAGTGCTCCGGAGGTGCCCAGGCCCATGCCACGTGCCAGGGCGGCGAGGGCGAGCGCCGTCAGGAGCGCACAGAGGAGGAGCGGCGCGCGCGCGGCGGCCGCGCTGTCCCCGAACAGCGCGATGCCCGTGGCCCCCATCCAGTAGCTGAGGGGGGGCTTCTCGAGGAAGGGGGAGCCGGCGAGCTGCGGGAGGCTGCGATCGCTCTGCTGGCTCATGCGCCAGGCAATGTCGGCCTCGCGCGGCTCATCGGGGGTCCACAGTTGGCGCCCGAACAATCCCACCAGCCACAGCGGCGCGAGGGCCAGCACGATGACGAGCGCGGGGCGCACGCGTGCATCACCGGCACGCAGGCCAGGACTCAGGGCGCCTCCGCCGGCTGTGCGGCGAGGGCGCGGCTGCCAAAGTCCTGGGCTTGGAGCCAGCGCTCGAGCGGGGTCGTGTCGACCTTCATCAGGTGCAGCCCGAGCTTGGAGCGGCGCCAGAGGATGTCCTCCGGGGTGCGCGCGAATTCCTCGCGCACTAGGTACTCGAGCTCGCGCTCATAGAGCTGCGGCAGCACCTGCGTGCCGAGCTCCGCCATGCTGGAAGCGCCTGCGAGCACGTGCGTGATGCGCGTACCGTAGGCGTGCGCATAGCGGCGGCGCAGGCTCCCGGGCAGCCAGGGATAGCGCCGCTCGAGGGTGCGCAGGAACACCGCGAAACTGCCCTCCGGCATGTCACCGCCCGGCAGTACCGCGGTAGCCGTCCAGGGCGCTGCAACCCCGCCGAGGACCGGCGCGAGCAGGTCCACGGCATCCTCGGAGAGCTTGCGGTAGGTCGTGATCTTGCCGCCGAACACCGACAGGAGCGGTGCCGGCTCGCGATCCAGTTCGAGCGCGTAGTCGCGCGTGACGCTCATGGGGTCGCTCGACTCATCCTTGAGCAGGGGCCGCACGCCCGAGTAACTCCACACCACGTCCGCGGGCGTAACCGGCTGCCTGAAGTAGCGGTCCGCGAGCGTGCACAGGTAGCCGACCTCGTCGGCGTCGATGTGCACCTGCGCCGGATCGCCGCGGTAGTCCACGTCCGTGGTGCCGAGCAGGGTGAAGTCGTGCTCATAGGGGATGGCGAACACGATGCGCCGGTCCTCGTTCTGGAAGATGTAGGCGTAGCGGTGCTCGAAGAGCCGCGGCACGACGATGTGGCTGCCCTTGACCAGCCGCACCTGATGCGCAGCGTGCACCGGGGTGGCATGGGTGACGAAGTCGCTCACCCAGGGCCCGCTGGCATTCACGACCGCGCGTGCGGCGACGCTGAACGCACCCTGCGGGCCGCGCAGCTGCGCACTCCACGCGCCGCCCTGCGGCGTCAGCGCCTCGCAGCGGGTGCGGGTCAGGATTGCAGCCCCGCGTGCCTGCGCATCGAGGGCGTTGAGGACCACGAGGCGTGCATCATCCACCCAGCCGTCCGAGTACACGAAGCCGCGCCGGTAGCCGGGCTTGAGCGGTGCGCCGGCGACGTGCTCGGTGAGGTCGATCGCGCTGGAGGCCGCCAGGTGCGCGCGGCTGGCCAGGTGGTCGTAGAGGAACAGCCCGGCGCGGATCATCCATGCCGGCCGCAGGTGCGGTGCGTGCGGCATGACGAAATGCAGCGGCCGCATGATGTGGGGCGCCGCCGCCAGCAGCACCTCGCGCTCGCGCAGCGCCTTGCGCACCAGCGCGAAGTGGAATTCCTCAAGATAGCGCAGGCCGCCGTGGATCAGCTTGGTGCTGGCCGAGGAGGTGTGGGCGGCGAGGTCATCCTGTTCGCACAGCACCACGCTCAGGCCGCGCCCGGCCGCATCGCGTGCTATCCCGGTGCCGTTGACGCCCCCGCCCACCACCAGCAGGTCGCAGCCGACGGGTATCACTCCCGGCGCGGCGTGTGCCGCCCGTAGTAGTCCGGATAGTCCTCGCTCAGGCCCTTGAAGCGGCGGTGAATCCACAAGTATTGCTCGGGTGCGACCCGCACCTGCGCCTCGATCATGCGGTTGAAGCGCGCAGTGTCGCTCACCGGGGACTCGCTCGGGAAGTTCTCCAGCGGCGGGTGGATGGTGGCGAGGTAGCCGCGCGAGCCGGGCAGCCGCTGCAGGAAGTAGGGCAGCACCGCCGCCCCGGTGGTGCGGGCGAGGCGTGAAGTCAGCGTGTTGGTTGCCGCCGGGATGCCGAACAGCGGCACCATTTCCGCCCCCTTCTTGCGGTAGCTCTGGTCCGGCGCATACCACACGCACTCGTTCCGACGCAGCGCGGAGATGAAGGCGCGGATGTCATCCTTCGGTATCGGCCGGCCGCCGTAGCCGGTGCGGAAGCGCTCCAGGGCATAGGCCAGCACCTCGTTCTTGGTCGGGCGGTAGAGGAACTTCACCGGCGCGACCGCGAGCAGCGTGCGCCCTGCCAGTTCCAACGAGGTGAAGTGTGCGGTGAGCAGGATCACGCCGTTGCCGCGTGCGAGCGCCGCGTGCAGGTGCTCGGCTCCTTCGATGCGCACGATCTTCTCCAGCTGCCTGGGCGTGATCCACCAGGCGAGCGGTACCTCCATGAGCGCCATGCCGAGGCTCTTGAAGTGCTCATCCAGCAGCCGCTTGCGGCCGGCCTCGTCGAGTTCGGGAAAGCACAGCTCGATGTTGCGGCGTGCGGTTCTGACGAAGCGCAGGGGCAGGTGGCGCAGCAGGGAGCCGAGCGCCCGTCCGAATGCCAGCAGCGCCGGGAATGGCAGCAGTGCGAGCAGGCGCAGCAGCCCCAGGCCCGCCCACGTCGGCCAGTAGCGGGGCGCGAATAGCCGCATTCGCATCCGATCCCCTTGAGGTTTCACACGCATGCCCGAATGCGCGAGAGAATACCCGATTCCCGCCGGGCGACTATGATCCAATGCGCGCCCATGTCCCCCCAGCCGCGCCAGTTCCTGCTGCCCCTTGCCGCCCTGCTGCTGCTGGGGCTGGCCGCCATCTTCGGTCCCTCCCTCTGGCATGACTACCTCGGTGCGCTCGCGCGCCGCAGCGCCCCCCTCTATGCGCCGCGCGAGCGGCTGAGCGGGGGCAACGAGCCCCTGGCACCGCGGGTGGCGCCGCAGCTCGAGCAGCTCGAGGTGCAGGGACTGGAGGAGGCGGCCCGCTACGCGGCCGCGCACGGCTCGCGGGCGCTGATCGTCGCGCGCCACGATCACATCGTCTTCGAGCGCTACTGGCAGGGAACGGATTTCGACACCGTGAGCGATGCGCAGGGCTTCACGCCGCTGCTCGCAGTGCTCGCCACCGGGTCAGCAATCCAGCACCGCCGCATCGGCTGGCCGGATGAGCCGCTGGGTCTGCTGTTGCCGGAGTGGAGCTCGGACCCGCGCGGCGCCATCACGGTGCGCAACCTGCTGCAGCAATCAAGCGGACTGGCAGCGCCGGACGGGCTGAACGAGGCCCACGACCTGAGCGCTGCCTCACTCGACAGCGCGCCTGCGGCCCCGCCCGGTACGCTGCGCTTCGTGCAGCCGGTGGACGCCCAGCTACTGGCGCTGGTGCTGGAGCGCGCCACGCACCAGCGCTACGCCGACTACCTCTCCGCCGCGCTGTGGCGGCGCCTCGGTGCCGCCGATGCATGGTTGTGGCTCGACCACGCCGGCGGCATGGCGCACGCCGACTGCTGCATGTTCGCCCGCCAGGGCGACTGGATCCGCGTCGGGCAGCTGCTGGCGCACGATGGCACCTACCGCGGCCAGCAGGTGCTGCGCCCGGGCTGGGTCGATTTCATGCGCATCCCGGCCAAGAGCGACCCGGACTTCGGCAGTCTCGTGCGCATTGCGCTGCACCCGCGGCCCGGCAGCGGCACTGAGGGCTATGCCAGTGCGGACACCTTCGTGGTCGAGGGGCGCGGCGGCAACCGGCTGTGGATCGTGCCGTCGCTGCAGCTCGCCGTCCTTGCCACCGGCGATGCGCGCGGTCGCGATGCGCAGTGGGACGATGCGCGTATCCCGAACCTCGTGATGCGCGCCGCCCGCGACTACCTGCCGCCTGCCGCGCGCCCGGGCGCCGACCTCTCGACGATCGTGCCCGGCCACTAGGCGCGGCGCACTCCCTCAGCCAACGGTGCGCCGCCAACTCGGAGCGTTGTTTCTCTTCTGCGTGATCGACACGCTCGGCTTTGGCATCCTCATCCCGCTCGTGCCCTACATGGCACACCGCTTCGGGGTCGCGCCGCAGTACATCACCCCGGTGCTCGGCAGCTACTCGCTGTGCCAGTTGCTCGCCGCGCCCTGGTGGGGGCACATGAGCGACCGCTACGGCCGGCGCCCGATCCTCATGACGAGTCTCGCCGGTGCCTGCCTCTCCTACGTGCTGCTCGGGCTCGCGCACAACATCTGGTGGCTGCTCGCCTCGCGCATGCTAGCCGGCTTCATGGCCGGCAACATCGCCGCTGCCTTCGCCTACGCCTCCGACGTGAGCCGTCCCGAGAAGCGCGCGGCAACGCTCGGGCTCATCGGTGCCGCGATCGGCATCGGCTTCTCGCTCGGGCAGCCGATCGGCGGCCTGCTCGCCGGCAAGGATCCGGACAGCGCCAACTTCGTCGCTCCGGCCGTGGTGTCCACGGCGCTGAGCCTTGCTGCGATTCTCCTGGTGCGCTTCGTGCTGCCCGAGAGCCACCTGCGCACCGCGGCCGGCGCAGGCGTGCCGCGCGGCCGGCCGCGCTGGGCATGGATGCTGCTGAAAGAGCGCCCGGCTCTGGCGCGGCTCGCCGGCGCCACCCTCGCCGTCACCTATTCGCAGGCAATCCTGGAGTCGATCTTCGCGCTCTGGGCTCTCAAGCGTTACGGCTTCGGGCCACGCACCGTCGGGTTCCTGCTCTTCGGCGTGGCGTTGCCGGCGCTCATCATGCAAGGAGGCCTCGTGCGCATGCTCGCGCCGCGCCTCGGGGAGGCACGCCTGGCGATGTGGGGCGTGCTCACCTATGTCGCAGGCCTGGTCATCGTGGGCGAGGGGGCCACGGTCGGCGTCACGGTTGCGGGACTGCTGCTGTGCGGCGCGGGCCTCGGTGCCTACAACCCCTGCGCCTTCGCGCTCGCGTCGCAGCAGTCACAGGGCAATGACCGCGGCGCGGTCGTGGGGGCGTATGTGGCGAGCGGCAGCCTGGCACGGGTGCTCGGCCCTTTCAGCTCGGGGCCGATCTTCGCCTTCCTCGGGACTTCCGCGCCGTTCCTGCTCGGGGCGTGCGTGACGCTGCCCGCCGCGTGGCTGGTGAGCCGCGCACGTCCGGCGGCGCCGGAGCGCGGCTAGAGGGCCACCTCGATCGTGCCCTCGACGATGCGCACCGCGTGCGTCGGCAGCGGCACATCCGCCGGCGGTCCGAGTACGCGGCCGTCCCGGATGTCGAAGGAGGCCCCATGCAGGGGGCACACCAGGCGCGTGGCACGCAGCCGGCCTTCGCACAGGCGTGCATGGGCGTGGGTGCAGATGTTGTCGAGGGCGAACACGCCCTCGCGCGTGTGGCAGATCACGAGCTCCACGCCACCGAGCGTGCAGGTGCGCATGCCGCCCACCGGGACTTCGGTGAGCTTCATCACCGCCTGGTACTCGGCCACGGGGCGCTACAGCTCGATCTCGGTCTCGAAGATCGAGACCGCCTGGCCGCTGATCCACACCCCCGCCAGCGACTCCCCGGTGAACTCCAGTTCCACCTCGACGCGCCCTGGGCGGTGCAGCGAGTGTCCCTGGATGCCCGAGAACTGGGCACGTTCGCGGGATTTCTCCAGCACGCCAAGCTGCGCCAGGTAGGCGCCGAGCAGGCCATGGGCGTTGCCGCTCACCGGATCCTCGTTGATGCCCAGCGCAGGGCAGAACATGCGCGACTCGGTGAGGTGATCGGCATCTTCCGGGGTCAGTGCGAACACGAAGTAGCCGGCAGCCCCGAGTTGCGCGGACAAGGTCGTCAGGCGCTGCATGTCCGGCTTCAGGTGCTTGAGCGGCTCGGGTCCACGTACGCCGATCAGCAGGCGCGTGCCCGTGGCGCCCACGATGCGCAGCGGCATGCGCGGATCGAGGCTGGCGGAGTCGAGCGCCAGGGCGTCGAGCACGGCGAGGCGCTCGCGGTCGTTGAGCTCGCGGCCGAGCTGCGGCGGACTGCGGCGGATGGCGATGCGCCGCTCCGCACCCGTGCCCCGCACCTCGATGTCGACGATGCCGGCCTTGGACTTCTGGCGCTGCCAGCGCGGCGCGTCATGGCGCCGCGACAGCACGTACTGCGCCGCCACGGTGGCATGCCCGACGAATCCGGCCTCGCTGCGCGGGGTGAAGAAGCGCGCCCGCACGGTGTGGTCGTCGGCGTCGGCCGAGAGTACGAAGGCGGTCTCGGCGTTGTTCAGCTCACGCGCGATCGCCAGCATCTGCGCCTCGCTCAAGGCATCGGCGTTGAGGACCACGCTGGTGGGGTTGCCCGTGAAGGGCTCGCGGGTGAAGGCATCGACCTGGTGAACCTGGATCTTGCGTGTCATTTTTCCGTATCCACCCTGCGGACCTGACGCCGCATTGTAATCCGCGGCGCGATCATAGCCGCAGTGCGGCCGCGCTGCCGTGCAATACTGGCCGGGAGTTCATCCCGCGGGAGGTGGCAGGCATGGACATCGGCGTCGAGATCAGCTTCTACCCACTGCGTGCCGAGTACGCGCCGGCCATCCGCGAGTTCCTCGGGCGGCTGAACCGCGACACCCGGCTGCGCATCGTCACCAACAGCATGAGCACGCAGGTGTTCGGCACCTACGAGGAGGTGATGGCGACGCTGACGCGCGAGTTGCGCACCAGCTTCGACGGCCTGGGTGCCCAGGGTGAGAAGGCCGTATTCGTGATGAAGGTGCTCGGGCCGCTGCCGGGCGCCTGATGCCGCGAGGCCGTTGACTGGGCTGGCGGGTCGCATGGCGAACCGGCAAACTAGCAGATCCGGGGCGTGCGCGCCTCAGGCAATTCTTATGGCGATCGGGGTATCTGCATGGCGCTTTTGCGAGTCGTGGACCGCGACGGAGTGGAACACGAGGTTGAGGCCAAGACCGGCCTCAAGGTTATGGAGAATCTGCGCGAGCTCGACTACGGGGTCGCCGCGATCTGTGGTGGCATGTGCTCCTGCGCCACCTGCCATGTGTACGTCGATCCGGCGTGGAGCGCGCGCCTGCCGGCGATGATGTCGGATGAGAAGGAGCTGCTCTCGGAGCTCTCGCACTACCAGGAGAACTCGCGCCTCTCCTGCCAGATCGACTTCACCCCCGAACTCGCCGGCCTGCGCGTCAGCATCGCGCCGGACGAGTAGGCGGCGCACGCCATGTCCGCCCCGACGGTGCAGGTCGAGACCCGCGGTGCGGTCGCGCTGGTCACGCTCAACCGTCCCGAGAGCGCCAACACGCTCAACCTGCAGATGGGCATGGACCTGCTGGCCGCAGCGCTCGCCTGCGCACGCAACGCCGCAGTGCGCGCGGTGGTGCTCACGGGTGCGGGCCGCAACTTCTGCTTCGGGGGTGACCTGCGCGCCATGGCCTCGCACGACACCGCTGGCGATGACTACATCCGCGAGCTCACCACCTACCTGCATGCCGCCATCGCGCACTTCACGCGCATGGATGCTCCCGTCATCGCGGCCGTCAACGGCACCGCGGCCGGCGCGGGGGTGGGGCTCGCGGCGATGGCGGACCTCGCACTCTGCGGCCGCGGCGCCAAGTTCAACCTCGCCTACACCGCGGCCGGGCTCACCCCCGATGCCGGTACTTCCTTCCTGCTGCCGCGCATCCTCGGCGCGCGCCGCACGATGGAGCTGCTGCTCCTGAACCGCACGCTCAGCGCCGAGGAGGCCCTGAGCTGGGGGCTCGTGAACGAGGTTGTCTCTGATGAGGACCTGCAGGGGCGTGCCCTGGCGCTGGCCGAGCAGCTGGCGTCCGGGGCGAGCAGCGCCTATGGCGCGACCAAGCGGCTGCTGGCCGCGTCCCTCGGGTCCTTCGAGTCACAGATGATCCGCGAGAGTGAGACGATCGCCGCGCACGCCGTCGGTGCGGAGGGTGCGGAGGGGATCGCAGCCTTCCTTGCCAAGCGCAAGCCGCAGTTTCCCGGCAAGGAGCCGCGCTGAGGGCGCGGGACGGGCACGACTTGAGCCTGTACTACATCCCGCTGCTCGTCGCCCTGGCACTCATCGCGGCGCGCGTGTTCTTCAAGCTGCGCAGCGCCGGGCGCTCGCGCACCGAGAGCTGGGATGAGCAGATGATCGGCACGCTGCGCTCCCAGGGCTACGCGCCGTTCAACGACTATCCGGTGGATTTCTTCCTGGCACTGCCGGACGAGGCGGCCTGCCAGCAGGCGCGCGGTCGCCTGGAGCCGGAGTTCACCGTGGATACCAAGCCCCTGCAGGAAGAGAGTGGCTTCAGCCTGCACGCGACCAAGACCATGCGCCTGATCGTGCCGGATATGCAGGAGATCAGCCGGCGCATGACGGCTATCGCTACCGAGCTCGGCGGTCGCTACGACGGCTGGGCCGCCTAGCGCCTCAGCGCTTCTCGGCCTGACGCTTGACGGCCTCGGCGGCCGCGGCGATGGCCGCGGCATCCCCGAGGTAGCGGCTCCCCAGCGGCTGCAGCTGCGCGTCGAGCTCGTAGAGCAGCGGCACCCCGGTTGGGATGTTGAGCTCGGTGATCGCATCGTCACTGACGCGGTCGAGCATCTTCACCATGGCGCGCAGGCTGTTGCCGTGCGCCACCACCATGACGTTGCGTCCATTGCGCAGTTCGGGCGCGATGCGCGCATGCCAGTAGGGCAGTACCCGCGCCAGCGTGTCCTTGAGTGACTCGGTCGCGGGTAGCTCCGCGGCCGGCACCTGCGCATAGCGCTCATCGAATCTTGGGTGGCGCGGATCATCGAGCGTGAGGGGCGGTGCCGGGATGTCGTAGCTGCGCCGCCAGATCTTCACCTGCGCTTCCCCGTGCTGCGCCTGGGTCTGCGCCTTGTTCAGCCCCTGCAGCGCCCCGTAGTGGCGCTCGTTGAGGCGCCAGCTGCGCTCGACCGGCAGCCACGCCCGGTCCATCGCATCGAGCATGATCCACAGCGTGTGTATGGCGCGCCTGAGCACCGAGGTGAAGGCGAGGTCCACACGCAGCCCCGCACGCAGCACTTCGCGCCCGGCCTGCGCGGCCTCGGCGCGGCCCGCATCCGAGAGCTCGACGTCGGTCCAGCCGGTGAAGAGGTTCTCCACGTTCCAGGTGCTCTGGCCGTGGCGCACGAGGAGCAGCTTGCCGGGGGCACTGGCGGTTTTCGCGTCCATGGGGCCTCTTTCTTCGTCAGTTGGCGAGTTTGCGCACCGACTCGACGCCGACCGTGAGGGTCGCGAAGTCGCCGGCGCCGGCGGCGCGCATGTCAGCAAGCGTACGCTGCCAGTGTGCGAGGTCCTTGCCCGCGGCCTCCACCCAGGCGCTGACGCGCGCCTCGGCGTCGCCGCGCATCTTGCGCGACAGCACCCGCTCGGTGAGCCGGCGCTGCACGCGCAGCGCCGCATCGCGCAGGCCGCTGCGCGCGATCGCCTGCCAGGGTCCCTCGACCTTGAGCTTCTCGATGCGGGCGCGCAGCCAGTCGAAGCCGATGCGCGTGCCGACCTCGAAGTACACGCGCGCGGTCTCGGTGACGCCGACCCGGTGCATCGAGGCGATCTCGGCGATATCGAGCGCGGCGTTCAGGGCCTCGAGGCTGGCGATGTGCACCGCCAGTGGCGCCGGCAGCCCGCCCTCGGCGAAGCGCTTGCGGCTCTCCTCGAAGCGCAGCAGCTCCGCACCGGTGAGTACTTCATGGATCACGGCCTGCAGGCGCCGCACGTCCTCGCGGAACTCGCGCACCGCGGCGGCAACCTGCAGGCCCGCGCGCTTGGCGAGGAGCCAGTAGGTGGTGTGGCGCAGCAGGCGGCTGGTCTGGAACACCGCCTCGTACTGCAGGCTGGCCGTCACCTTGTTATCAAGCGCCTCGATGCGCTCCCAGACGTCGCGCATCGCGAAGATCTCGCGCGCCGCCGTGTAGGCGCGCGCGATCGCCGCCGGCTCCGCCCCGGTGTCCTCCTGGGCGCGCGTGACGAACGTCGGCCCCATGCGGTTCACCAGGCTGTTGGTGGTCGCGGTGGCGATGATCTCGCGGCGCAGTCGGTGCCGCGCGATGGCGCGCGGGAAGCGTTCCTGGATCGGCCTGGGGAAGTAGCGCGCGAGCTCGGTGGACAGGTACGGGTCCTCCGGCACGTCAGAAGCCAGCAGGTGGGTGTTCAGCCAGATCTTGCTGTAGGAGAGCAGGATCGCAAGCTCGGGCCGGGTGAAGCCCGTGCCACCCTTGCGCCGCTCGGCGAGCTCCTCGTCCGTCGGCAGGAACTCGAGTGCACGATTGAGCTCGCCCGAGCGCTCCAGCAGGCGGATCAGGTGCTGGTATTCCGGCAGGCGCGCGGCGGACTGCAGCTCGAGGGTGCTGATCGCCTGGCTCTGCAGGTAGTTGTTGCGCAGCACCAGCGCTGCCACCTCGTTCGTCATGCGCACCAGCAGGCGGTTGCGGTCACCTCTCGTGAGGTGGCCCTCGTTCACCAGGGGGTTGAGGAGGATCTTGATGTTCACCTCGACGTCGGAGGTGTTGACGCCGGCGGAGTTGTCGATGAAGTCGGTATTGAGCCGCCCGCGATGCAGTGCATATTCCACGCGGCCGCGCTGCGTGAGCCCGAGGTTGCCACCCTCCCCAACCACCTTGGCACGCAGCTCCCTGCCGTTGACCCGCACCAGGTCGTTGGTGCGATCGCCGACCTCGGCGTTCGGCTCATCGCTCGCCTTGACGTAGGTGCCGATGCCGCCGTTCCACAAAAGGTCCACCGGCATGCGCAGGATCGCGCGGATCACCTCGTTCGGCGCCGCCGTGGAGCTCTCGATGCCAAGCATCGAGCGCGCATCGGAAGACAGCGCGATAGACTTGGCGGTGCGCGGGTAGACACCGCCGCCGCGCGAGATCTTGTCGCGGTCGTAGTCGTCCCAGCTGGAGCGCGGCAGCGCGAACAGCCGCGCCCGCTCGGAGAAGCTGACCACCGACTGCGGTTCCGGGTCGAGGAAAATGTGGCGGTGGTCGAAGGCGGCCTGCAGGCGGATGTGGCGTGACAGCAGCATGCCATTGCCGAACACGTCGCCGGACATGTCGCCGATGCCGGCGACCGTGAAGTGCGTGCGCTGCGTGTCGATGCCCATCTCGCGGAAGTGCCGCTTGACGCACTCCCAGGCCCCGCGGGCGGTGATGCCCATCTTCTTGTGGTCGTAACCGGCCGAGCCGCCCGAGGCGAAGGCATCACTCAGCCAGTAGTGGTACTCGGCCGAGATGGCGTTGGCGATGTCGGAAAAGGTGGCCGTGCCCTTGTCCGCCGCGACCACGAGGTAGGGGTCATCACCGTCGCTGCGCACCACCTGGCGTGGTGGGACGATGCGACCGCCGACGATGTTGTCGGTCAGGTCGAGCAGTGCACGGATGAATGTCTGGTAGCAGGCGATCACCTCCGCCTGCACCTCCTCGCGCGTGCCGCTCGCGGGCAGGCGCTTGGCGACGAAGCCGCCCTTGGCGCCGACCGGCACGATGAGGGTGTTCTTGACGTTCTGCGCCTTCATCAGGCCCAGCACCTCGGTGCGGAAGTCCTCGCGCCGGTCGGACCAACGGATGCCACCGCGCGCCACGTACCCCATGCGCAGGTGCACGCCCTCGACCCGCGGGCTGTAGACGAAGATCTCGAACTTCGGCCGTGGCAGGGGCAGGTCGGGGACCTTGGCCGGGTCGAGCTTGAAGGAGACGTAGGCCTTGGGCTGAGCGTCCGCGGCCAGCTGGTAGAAGTTGGTCCGCAGCGTTGCCTGCAGCAGCGTCAGGTAGGCGCGCAGGATGCGGTCATCATCGAGGCTGGTGACCGCATCGAGCTCGGCGCGGATCTGCGTGGCGACGCTCACCGCCTTGCGGTCGTTCCCGCGCTGGCGCTGCACGGCCGGATCGAAGCGCGTTTCGAACAGCTTCACGAGGCTACGGGCAATGCTCGGGTGGGCCGCGAGCGCGCGCTCCATCGAGGCCTGGCTGAAGGGCACGCCAGTCTGCAGCAGGTAGCGGCAGTAGGCCCGCAGCATCACCACCTGGCGCGCGTTGAGCTCGGCGGCCAGCAGCAGGCGGTTGAAGCCGTCGTTCTCGACCGCGCCGCTCCAGGTGGCGCCGAAGGCGTCGCGGAAGATGTTCTCGATGCGCTCGATGTCGATGATGAGACGGTCGCGGTGCTCGAGCTCGAAGTCCTGTATCCAGGCGGCGCCGCCTTCGGGCCACTTCAGCTCGTAGGGCCGCTCGGAGATCACCCGCAGGCCGAAGTTCTCCAGCATCGGCAGCACGTCCGAGATCGGCACCGGCTCGCCGAGCTTCACGATCTTCAGGTGCACGCGCTGCAGCACCTGGCCGGCGGGCCGGTACAGGTTGAGCTTCAGCGCCTTGGGCGCCTGGCGCAGCGTCTCAAGATCACCGAGGTCCTCGAGCACCTCCGCGGGGGTCACGTCCTCCTCGTAGGCGAGCGGGAACGCATGGCGGTAATGGCTGGCGAGGGCGAGCCCCTTGGCCTCTCCCAGCCGGTCGATGAGGATCTCGCGCACGCGGTCGGCCCAGGTAAGGGCGGCTTCGGCGATGCGCCGCTCGATCAGTGCGTAGTCGGGCTTCTGCTGCTGCGCCGGGTCGGTGCGCACCACCACGTGCACGCGTGCGTGGCTCGAGCCGGAGATCTGCGCGTGGCTCTCCACCGCCGTGCCGCCGAAGCCCTGCAGCGCGATCTGCTCGATGCGCTCGCGCACCTCGGTGTTGTAGCGGTCGCGCGGCACGTACACCAGGCACGAATAGAAGCGGTGGTAGGGGTCGCGCCGCACCAGCAGGCGCACGGTGCGCCGCTCGTAGAGATTCACCACGCCGCGCACGATGCGGATGAGGTCGGAGACGCCTGCCTGGAACAGCTCGTCGCGCGGGTAGGTCTCCAGCACGTTGAGCACCGCCTTGCCGTCGTGACTGGCGGGGTCGAGGCCGAAGTGCTCGATGACGCGGTCGACCTTGTGGCGCAGCACCGGGATGTCGCGCGGGCTGCCGTGGTAGGCGGTCGAGGTCCACAAACCGAGGAAGCGGTGCTCGCCGTTGACGTTGCCGCGTCGGTCGAAGGTCTTGACGCCGACATAATCGAGTAGCTCGCCACGGTGCACGGTGGCCGTGGAGTTCGCCTTGGTGATGATGAGCAGTTCCGGCTCGCGCGCCTTGGCGCGCACCGCGCCGCGCAGCACCGTCGCACTGGCGCGCTGGCCGGCGCGCCGCGCGGTGCTGAGGATGCCGAGGCCGGACGAGCGGTCCGGGACCAGGCGGTCCTCGCTGCGGCCGCGCTCGAGGCGGTAGTGGCGGTAACCAAGGAATACGAAGTGGCCCTCATCCATCCATTCGAGGAGGTGCGCCACCTCGCCCACCTCGGCCGGCAGCAGGGAGGGCGGATCCTCCGCCAGGGAGTCGATGACCGCACGCACCCGCGCCCGCATGGCACGCCAGTCATGCACCGCCACGCGCACGTCCCCGAGAGTCGCCTCCAGGTCGCGCTGCAGCTTCTCGAGCTGCTGCGGGTCGGTGATGCGGTCAATCTCGTAGAGCTGCCAGGACTCGGCGTGGGCGGGGCCGCCACCGTTGGTGCCGAGGTCGAGCAACCGCCCGCGGCGGTCCCGATGCACCTGCAGCACCGGGTGCACGATCAGGTGCACGGCAAGCCGGGCGCGCGCGAACGCCATGCCGATCGAGTCGACGAGGAAGGGCATGTCGTCGCTGACCGTGAGCACGAGCGTGTGCGGGGACTCGAAGCCATCGCGCTCGGGCTGCGGGTTGAAAACCCGCACCAGCGGGCGCTGCCCGGGACGCTCGGAGGCGAACTTCAGGTGCGCCAGCGCCGCGCGCGACAGGCCGCGCGGCTCGCGCGCCGCGAGGTCCTCCTCGGCGACCCCGTGGAAGTAGCCGCGCAGGAAGCGCTGCGCGAGACCGCGGCGGCCGCCGTTGGCGGCGGCGCTGCGCACGATGCGCTCGATCAGCGCGACGCGCGCGGCGGGGATGCTGTGAAGCAGCCGGTTATCGTCGGCGGTGGCGGCGTGCATGCGCGGTCATCCTTGCTCTAAGGGGCATGGCGGCGTAATGCGCACCGGCGCGCACCTTATGGCACAGCAGCACAGTTACCGATCCCCCGGTTATTGCGGCGCGCGATTATACATGCGGGGCGGCTGGCAAGGGGTCGTCCGGGGGGGCCGGGCCGGCCCCGGGCGGCTATAATAATGATTGCCCGCGCAACGATCGTAGCAGCGAAGGATAGCCATGAGCGACCTGCCTGAGAACCCGATGGGCACGGATGGATTCGAGTTCGTCGAGTACACGGCCCCGGATCCGGCGCTGCTGCGTTCGCTGTTCGAGCGCCTGGGGTTCCCGGTGGTCGCACGGCACCGCTCCAAGAACGTCACGCTGCACCGCCAGGGTGAGATCAACTTCATCATCAACGCCGAGCCTGAGTCCTTCGCGCAGGGTTTCGCGCGCGTGCACGGGCCCTCCGCCTGCGCCATGGCGTTTCGGGTGCGCGACGCCGCGCGCGCCTACAGCCGCGCCTTGTCCCTCGGCGCCAAGCCCGGCCCGCAGAGCGCCGGCCCCATGGAACTAAACATTCCCTGCATCGAGGGCATCGGTGGCTCGCTCATTTACCTGGTGGACCTCTACGGCGAGCGCTCCATCTACGACGTCGACTTCCGCCCGGTGTCGCAAGGCAGCGCGCCGGCGGGCGCGGGCCTGCAGCTCATCGACCACCTGACGCACAACGTCGGACGCGGCCGCATGGACGTGTGGGCCGGCTTCTACGAGAAGCTCTTCAACTTCCGCGAGATCCGCTACTTCGACATCGAGGGCCAGCACACCGGCCTGTTCTCGCGCGCCATGACCAGTCCCTGCGGCAAGATCCGCATCCCGATCAACGAGTCGCAGGACGACAAGAGTCAGATCGAGGAATACCTGCGCGAGTACCGCGGCGAGGGCATCCAGCACATCGCACTCTCCAGCTCCGACATCTACCGCACCGTGGACGTGCTGCGCGCGCAGGGCGTCGCCTTCCAGGACTCGCCCGACACCTACTACGAGGGCGTGGCGGCGCGCGTCCCGGGCCACCGCGAGTCGCTCGAGGAGCTGCGCCGCCGGCGCATCCTCATCGACGGCAACCCGCAGAAGGGCGAGGGCGTGCTGCTGCAGATCTTCACGCAGAACGTCATCGGGCCGATCTTCTTCGAGATCATCCAGCGCAAGGGGAACGAGGGCTTCGGCGAGGGCAACTTCCGCGCCCTGTTCGAATCCATCGAGCAGGACCAGATCCGCCGCGGCGTGCTCTAGCGGCTCAGGCGCGGTGCTCGCGCGCCAGGTACTCCTCGCTCTGCATCTCGGTCAGGCGGCTCACGGTGCGCTCGAACTCGGCGCGCACGCGCGTGCCGCCGTAGAGCTGCGGCGGCGCTGCGGCCGCTGACACCACGAGGTTGACGTTGCGGTCGTAGAGCTCATCGACCAGCGCCACGAAGCGCCGCGCCTCGTCCTCGTGGTCGGCATCCAGGAGCGGCACGTCGGAGACGAACACCGACTGGAACTCACGCGCGATCTCGATGTAGTCCTCCTGGCTGCGCGGGCCGCCGCACAGCGCGCGGAACTCGAACCACACCGCACCGTGCGCCGCGCGCACCACCGCTATCTCGCGCCCCTCGATCTGGATGTTCCCGCCGTGCTGGGTATCGCCGCCGCCAAGTTCGGCAAACAAGGTCTCGAGGCGCGCTGCGGTGTCGGGGGCGCCGCGGATCAGGTAGGTGCCGGCCTGGGTGAGCTGGCGCAGCCGGTAGTCGGTGGGCCCTGCCACCTGCAGCACCTCCAGGTGCCGCTGCAGGAGCGCGATGGCCGGCAGGAAGCGCTCGCGTTGCAGCCCGTCCCGGTACAGGTCCTGGGGCGGGACGTTGGAGGTCGCGACCAGCGTGACGCCACGCCTGAACAGTCCCTCGAACAGGGCCGCCAGGATCATGGCGTCGGCGATGTCCGTCACGAAGAGCTCATCGAAGCACAGCACCCGTGTGTCGCGGGCGATGTCCGCGGCGACGTGCTCGAGCGGCGCGCGTTCCTCGCGCAGCGTCTTCAGCTGCGCGTGCACGTCGTGCATGAAGCGGTGGAAGTGGCGCCGGCGCCGCTCGGGGAACGGCAGGCTCGCGAAGAACAGGTCCATGAGCCAGGTCTTGCCGCGCCCGACGCCGCCCCACAGGTACAGTCCGCGCAGCGGCTCGCGGGCGCGCGCGCCGCGGAGCGCCGCCAGCAGGCGTGCCGGCCCGCGCGGGCTCACGGGCTCGGCCACGAGACGCGTGCGCAGCTCATCGAGCCGGGCGAGCGCCGTCAGCTGTGCGGCGTCGGCGCGGAAGCCGCGTGTGCGCAGCTCGCGGTAGTAGCGCTGCAGCAGCTGCGAGCCTGCGGCCTGCGCGGCATCCGGGGGCGGCGCGCTCACCGCGCGCTCAGGTCTGCAGCTCCGGCAGGTCGCGGAAGTGCTCGAGGGCGCCGGGGTTGGCAAGTGCGTCGATGTTCTTCACCGGCTTGCCGTGGATGACGCTGCGCACCGCAAGCTCGGTGAGCTTGCCGGAGAGCGTGCGCGGGATGTCCGGCACCGCCACGATGCGCGCCGGTACGTGTCGCGCGGTGGTCTGGGTGCGGATGGTCTCGCGGATCTGGCGCCGCAGCGGCTCGTTGAGCTCAACGCCCGGCTGCAGCCGCACAAACAGCACCACGCGCACGTCATCCTGCCAGTCCTGACCCACCGCCAGCGCCTCGGCAACCTCGGGCAGCGCCTCGACCGCGGAGTAGATCTCGGCGGTGCCGATGCGCACGCCGCCCGGGTTCAGCACCGCATCGGAGCGGCCGTAGATCACGAGTCCGTCATGCTCGGTGAGGGCGGCGTAGTCGCCGTGGTGCCAGACGCCCGGGAAGCGCTCGAAGTAGGCGGCGCGGTAGCGCGCGCCGTCGGCATCGTTCCAGAACCCCACCGGCATGGAGGGGAAGGGGGCCGTGCACACGAGCTCGCCGCGCTCGCCACGCAGCGGGTGCGCGTCGTCGTCGAAGATGTCGACCGCCATCGCCAGTCCCCGGCACTGGATCTCGCCGCGATGCACCGGGCGCAGCGGGCACCCCAGGGCGAAGCAGGAGACGATGTCGGTGCCACCGGAGATGGAGGCGAGCATGAGGTCGCTCTTCACGGCGCGGTAGACGTAGTCGAAGCCTTCGGGCATGAGCGGGGAGCCCGTCGACAGCAGCGTACGCAGGCTCGAGAGGTCGGCCGCGGAGCCGGGGGCAAAGTCGCGCTTCTCGAGGGCCGAGAGGTACTTGGCGCTGGTGCCGAAGATGGTGATGCGCTCCTCGCCGGCCATCTTCCACAGCGCCGCGGCGTCCGGGTGGAAGGGGCTGCCGTCGTAGAGCACGAGCGTCGCCCCGGTGGCGAGCGCACTCATGAGCCAGTTCCACATCATCCAGCCGCAGGTGGTGAAGTAGAAGATGCGGTCGTCGCGCTTCAGGTCGACGTGCAGCAGGTGCTCCTTCTGGTGCTGCAGCAGAGTGCCGCCGGCACCGTGCACGATGCACTTGGGCACCCCCGTGGTGCCGGAGGAGTACAGGATGTAGAGCGGATGATTGAACGGCAGTCGCGTGAACCTCGGCTGGCGACCCGGCACCCCGTAGCTGCCCCAGGGGACAGCGCGTGTGGTCGCGGCACCGAGGCGGCTGAGCTCCGGAGCCGCTTCCACGTACGGCACCACCACCACCTGCGTGATGCTCGCGATCTTCCCCACCACTTCGGCGACCGGCTCGAGCGAATCGAGCTTCTTGCCGCCGTAGAAGTAGCCGTCTGCCGTGAACAGCACCTTAGGCTCGATCTGCCCGAAGCGGTCGAGCACCCCGTGCACGCCGAAGTCGGGCGAGCAGGAGGTCCAGATGCCCCCGAGGCTGGCGGTCGCCAGCATCGCGATCGCGGTCTCGGGCAGGTTCGGCATGAAGCCGGCCACGCGGTCGCCGGGCCCGACGCCGGCGGCGCGCAGGCCCTCGGCGATGCGCGCGACCTCGGCGCGCAGCTCGCGGTGGGAGATGACGCGACGCGTGCCGCGTTCGTTGCGGAATATCAGTGCCGGCTCATCGTCGTCGAACTTCAGCAGGTTCTCGGCGAAGTTCAGGCGCGCGTGCGGGAAGAAGCGCGCCCCGGGCATCTGCCCGGGGTTCTCCAGCACCGGGCCGGCGGTGAAGTCGCCGCGCACGTCGGCGAAGCGCGCGAGCTCGGTCCAGAACTGCTCGGGCTCGGCGAGCGACCAGGCATACAGCGCGTCGTAGTCGGCGAGCTGCGTGCCGCGGCGCGCGTTCAGGCACTTGATGAAGCGCGTCAGGTTCGCATCGGCGATGCGCTCGGCGGAGGGGCGCCACAGTTCGGTCATGGGAAGTCCCGCGGTCCTTTTGCGTCCTACAGCGACTGGTAGTTCGGCCCCGAACCCCCTTCGGGCGTGGTCCAGGTGATGATCTGGTAGGGGTCCTTGATGTCGCACGCCTTGCAGTGCACGCAGTTCGCGGCATTGATCTGCAGACGCCGGCCGCCGGCGCCGTCGTCGACCATCTCGTAGACGCCGGCCGGACAGAAGCGCTCGCAGGGATTGCCGAACTCCTTGCCGCAGCGGTCCGCGCAGATCGAGGTGTCGGCGACCTTAAGGTGCACTGGCTGGCTCTCCTCGTGGGCGTTGCCGGCGAAGAACACGAACGACACCCGGTCGCGCGGCGGCAGCGTGCGCTCGCCCCAGTGCCGGTCGGGCGAGGTGTAGGCATCGAGGCGATAGAGCCGCGACCAGTCGGCGGTGTTCTTCAGCGTCCAGGGGGAGTGCCCGCCGGTGAGCATCTCCCAGCCGGAATTGATCAACCCGAACCACATGCCGCGCTTGAAGCCGGGCTTGAAGTTGCGGATGCGCCTGAGCTCCTGACCCCCGGGCGATGCACGCCACTTGGCGTCGAAACCGGCCGCGGCTGCACCCGATGCGATGTGTTCGCCGGCGAGCGCGCCGCTGCGGATGGCCTGGTGTACGCCCTTGATCTTGGCGAAATTGAGGGTGCCGCCCGCATCGCCGACGAGGATGGCGCCGGGCATCTCCAGCGTCGGGGTCGACTGCCAGCCGCCCGCGGCGATGGTGCGGGCGCCGGCGGAGACGATCTCGCCGCCCTCGAGCAGCGCCTTGACGCTCGGGTGATTCTTGTACTGCTGGAAGGCCTCGAAGGGCGCAAGGCGCGGGTCCTGGTAGTCCAGGCCCACGATGTAGCCGACGTACACGCGGTCGTTGTCGAGGTGGTAGAGGAAGCTGCCCGCGTAGGTGTGCACATCGGCCGGCCACCCGAGTGCGTGCTCGATGCGGCCCGGCTTGACGCGCCCGGGCGGCAGCTGCCACAGCTCCTTGTAGCCGAGAGCGAAGGTCTGCGGGCAGTGGCCCTTGGCGAGTTCGTAGCGCGCAATCAGCGTCTTGGACACCGAGCCGCGGCAGCCTTCCGCCAGCACCGTGAGGGGCGCATGGATCTGGACCCCGGGGGTGAAGTTCGGGCCGGGTTTGCCGTCGCGGTCAAGGCCCATGTCCCCGATGCGCACGCCCTTGACCGCTCCGGCCTCATCGAACACCGCTTCGCTCGCGGCAAAGCCGGGGAAGATCTCGACCCCGAGGCTCTCGGCCTTCTGCGCGAGCCAGGGGGTGAGCTGGCCAAGGGAGATGATGTAGTTGCCGTGGTTGTTGAAGGGCGTGCTGTAGGTCATGGAGCTCGGCAGGAGCTTGACTGCGAAGTCCGGGACCGGCTTGTAGGAGCCCTTGGGCGTCAGTACGCGGAAGTCATCCTCCGTCGCCGGTACCTTCATGCCCGGGTACTCGCTCCGCCACTCAGGCAGCAGCTCTTCGAGCGGGCCGGGCTCGAGCACCGCGCCCGAGAGCGAGTGCGCACCCACCGCGGAAGCCTTTTCGAGCACACATACGTTGGCCGCGGGCTTGAGCTGCTTTAGGCGAATCGCGCACGCCAGGCCCGCAGGCCCCGCCCCCACGATGACCACGTCGTACTGCATGACGTCCCGCTCGATCGTCTCGGCCACGCGCTTCCCCTGGCAGGTCAAAGACCTGCAAGTGTACCCGCTGTTGTTATTTTGGCTGCATCCGGATGGCGCCATCCAGGCGGATGGTCTCGCCGTTGAGCATCGGGATCTCGCACACCGCCGCGACCAGCTGCGCGAACTCCTCGGGCCTGCCGAGGCGCGCCGGGAAGGGCACCTGGGCGGCCAGGGAGTCCTGCACGTCCTGCGGCATGCCATCCATCATCGGCGTGTGGAAGATCCCCGGCGCTATGGATACGCAGCGGATGCCAAAGCGCGCAAGCTCGCGCGCGATCGGCAGCGTCATGCCGGCTACCGCGGCCTTGGTGGCCGAGTAGGCCGCCTGCCCGATCTGCCCCTCGAAGGCGGCGACCGAGGAGGTGTGGATCAGCAGGCCGCGCTCGCCATCGGGGCCGGGGGGGTTGTTCTGCATGAGGGCGGCGGCCGCCTTGTCGCACAGGAAGGTGCCGATCAGGTTGATGTGGATGACCTTGGTGAAGAACTCACCCGCCATCGGGCCGTTCTTGCCGAGCACGCGCCCGGCGCCGACGATGCCGGCGCAGTTCACCAGCAGGTTGAGGCCGCCGAGGTGCCGGTGGGCGGTCGCGAGCGCCGCATTGACCTCAGCTTCCGAGGTGACATCGCAGCGCACGAACAGCGCCTGCGGCCCGAGCGCTGCGGCTGCGGCCCTTCCGGGGCCCTCCTGCACGTCGAGGATCGCGACCTTGCCGCCCTGCGCGGCGATGTGCTCGGCCACGGCACGGCCGAGGCCCGAGGCCCCCCCGGTGACCACCGCGCGTGCGTCTTTGATTTTCATTGCAGTTTCCTTGGGTTAGTCCGCGCGCTCGCGGCCTAGATGAGTTCCACCGCTACGGCGACCGCCTCGCCGCCGCCGATGCACAGCGCAGCGATGCCGCGGCGCCCGCCGCGCTTCCTGAGCGCGTAGAGCAGGCTCGTGAGGATGCGCGCGCCGGTGGCACCGATCGGGTGCCCGAGCGCGCAGGCGCCGCCGTTGACGTTGACGCGCGCGTGCTCGATCTCAAGGTCACGCATGGCCGCCATGGGCACGGTCGCGAACGCCTCGTTGATCTCGTACAGGTCCGCATCGCGGGCGCTCCAGCTGAGCTGCTTGAGCACGCGCGCAATGGCGCCGACCGGGGCGACGGTGAACCACTCCGGTTCGCGCGCGTGGCTGGCGTAGGCCAGCACGCGCGCCAGGGGCGTAAGGCCGCGGCTGCGCGCGGTGTCCGCGTTCATGAGCACGAGCGCCGCGGCGCCGTCTGAGATCGACGAGGAGCTGGCCGCCGTGACGGTGCCGTCCTTGCCGAAGGCGGGCTTGAGCGTCGTGATGCGGCTGACGTCACAGGTGCCCGGGGTCTCGTCGCGCGCCACCACCGTCTCGCCCTTGCGGCTCTTCACCGTCACCGGGGTCACCTCGGCGTCGAACTCGCCTGCCTCCAGGGCCCGCAGCGCGCGGCGCACGGACTCCGCGGCAAAGGCATCCTGCTGCGCACGGGTGAAGCCATACTTCGCGGCCGTGGCGTCGGCAAAGCAGCCCATGGCCTTGCCATCCCAGGGGCTCTGCAGGCCGTCATAGAACATGTGGTCGAGCACCTCGCCGTGCCCCATGCGGTAGCCGGTGCGGGCCTTTGGCAGGAGGTAGGGCGCGTTCGACATCGACTCCAGGCCCCCGGCAAGCACGATCTGCGCGGAACCTGCGCGGATCTGGTCGGCCGCGAACATCACGGCCTTCAGCCCCGAGCCGCACATCTTGTTGATGGTGGTCGCCGGCACGCTCACCGGCATGCCCGCACCGATGGCAGCCTGGCGCGCCGGCGCCTGGCCGAGGCCCGCCGGCAGCACGCACCCCATGATCACCTCGTCGGGGTCGGCAGCCTGGATGCCGGCGGCGCTGATGGCCGCCTTGATGGCTGCGGTGCCGAGCTGCACGGCGCTCAGGGGCGAAAGCGCGCCGAGGAACGCCCCGATGGGGGTGCGCTGGGCGGAGACGATGACGACTTCGGTGGTGGACATGGTGAACCTTCGATGGAATGTCGGTTAGGGGTCAGCCGCGGGCGGCGGCGCTGGCGCGCCGCGCACGGCGGCGGGGCTCGCCCACCGCGGCGGGCTGGGTGTCCCGGGTACGCGGCCGCAGGCCGGCTTCGAAGACCGTCACGAAGGCCTCGGCGATCTGCGCGCCGCTCAAGGACTGGTCCTCGCGGTACCAGTGCGCGATCCAGTTGAGGGCGCCGGCGAGGGCGAAAGCGGTCATCTTCGGATCGCAGGGGTGGATGGAGCCATCCTGAACGCCCTCGCGGATCAGGCGGCGGATGCCGTGGTCGATCTCGGACTTCAGCGCCTTGATGTGGCGGCTCATGGCGGGCGAGAGGTCCTGCTCCTCGGCCCGCACCATGCACCAGCCGAACTCGGAGGCCACGGCCTCCCCGTAGCGCCGCAGCACCGCGTTCAGCCGTTCCCGCGCCGGCAGCTCGAGCTGGCGCACGTCGCGGAAGGCGGCGCGGATGCGCTCGACCCCGGCAACGAAGCACTGGAACAGCAGCTGCTCCTTGCTCGTGACGTAGTAGTAGACGGTGGGTTTGGTGACCTCGAGGCGCGCGGCGATGTCATCGAGGGAGGTGTTGTGGTAGCCCTTGCGGTTGAACTCGCGCGCGGCGGCGCGCACCACGGCGTCGCGCTTGACCTCGCGGTCGCGCTGGCGCTCGTGGCTCGCCTTCCAGGGCGAGGCGGCAGGGGCGGGGGTCTTGCCCGCGGCGGGCGGGGTGGTGCGGCGGCTGTTCATGGGCGGTAGGGGTATTATAGGAAAAGCGGCGCCGGCAGTCAGTTTGACCGCCTGCTGGCGCCTCAATCATACTCGTCGGTAGGAATCCTACCCGCGGGTAAAGAGGCTAGTCCATCGTCCGCCACGGACGGCGCACCGCGAGAGAGAACGCATTATGAACGCCGGTCTCAAGGGGGGTGCGGCGCTGTCGCACGGTGATGAGGCGCAGACGCGCCCACCGCTGCGCTTCGTGTCCGCCGCCTCGCTGTTCGATGGCCACGACGCCGCCATCAACATGATCCGCCGCCTGCTGCAGGCGCGCGGCGCGGAAGTCGTGCACCTCGGGCACAACCGCAGCGTGGCCGACATCGTGCGCGCCGCCATCGAGGAGGACGCCGACGCCATCGCCGTGAGCTCCTACCAGGGCGGACACAACGAGTACTTCACCTACATGGTCGACATGCTGCGCGAGCGCGGCTATGAGCACGTGCGCGTGGTGGTCGGCGGCGGTGGCACCATCTCCCCGGACGAGATCGCGGCGCTCGAGGCGCACGGGGTGGAGAAGATCTACACCCCGGAGGACGGCCGCAAGCTCGGGCTCGCGGGCATGATCGATGACGTCTTCCGCCGCATCAGCGCGGTGGCGCGGCCCGCCTACGAGCTGCGGCCCCTGAATGCGCGTGACCACGGCCTCATCGCACGCACCATCTCGGTGCTCGAGGGTGCCGAGGGCGCCGAATCCCAGGCCGAGCAGATCCGCCGCCTGCTGGCGCGCTCGCGCCACAAGGTACCGGTCATCGGCGTGACCGGCACCGGCGGCGCCGGCAAGTCGAGCCTGACGGATGAGCTCCTGGCGCGCCTAGTGCGCCACTTCCCGCAGGCGCAGATCGCGGTGGTGGCGATGGATCCCACCCGGCGCAGGAGTGGTGGCGCGCTGCTCGGGGACCGCATCCGCATGAACAGCCTCGCCGCCGAGAGCGTCTTCATGCGCTCGCTCGCCACGCGCCGCGCGCACCTGGCGACCTCTGCGGTGCTCAAGGACGTGATTGAGCTCTACAAGGGTGCAGGCTTCGATCTCATCATCGTCGAGACCGCCGGCATCGGTCAGTCGGACACCGAGATCGTCGACCTCGTGGACCTGTCGCTCTACGTGATGACGAGCGAGTACGGGGCTGCGAGCCAGCTGGAAAAGATCGACATGCTCGACTACGCCGACTTCATCGTGCTCAACAAGGCCGAGAAGCGCGGCGCGGAGGACAGCCTGCGCGACGTGCGCAAGCAGTGGCGACGCAACCACCCTGACCAGGCGCGCCTGCCGGACGCAGAATTGCCGGTGTTCCCCACCATCGCCAGCCGTTTCAACGACCCGGGCGTGAACCAGCTGTTCGCGGCGGTGTGCGCGGCCCTGAGTGCCAAGGCCATCGGCGCGCAGTCCTGGCGCGTGGATGAACCCGGTCCCATCACCCTGAGCACACGTGCGCCGCTGGTGCCTGGGGCCCGCACCCGCTACCTCGCCGAGATCGCCCAGGGCGGCCGCGAGGTGCGCGCGCGCATCGAGGCCCAGGCGCAAGCCGCGCGCCGCGCCTTCGGGCTCTACGAGTCACTGAAGTCGCTGCACGACGCGCCGCTGCCGGCGCCGCTGGAGCGCTACCCGGACGCCGCCCTCGCCGAGGCGACCGCGGACGCGACACGCCGCGAGCTGCGCCTGCGCTACAACCGCGCCCTCGATGACACCGGAGCGGAGGCAGTCGCGGAGCTCAAGGCCTGGCCCGCCCGCGTGCGCGGCGCCACCGACGCCAAGTACGCCTACAAGGTGCGCGAGCGCATGGTGACCGGGGATAACTACACCGAGAGCCTGTCGCGCTCGGCCATCCCGAAGCTCGCGGTCCCGCGCCTGAAGGACTGGGGCGAGCTCGTGCACTTCATCCTGAGCGAGAACCTCCCCGGCAGCTTCCCCTACACCGGCGGGGTCTACCCGTACCGCCGCGAGGAAGAGGACCCGACGCGCATGTTCGCCGGCGAAGGCGGCCCGGAGCGCACCAACCGCCGCTTCCACTATGTGGCCGACGGCCACGGCGCCGCGCGCCTCTCGACCGCCTTCGACTCCACGACGCTCTACGGGGAGGACCCCGATACGCGCCCGGACGTCTACGGCCGCACCGGCAACTCCGGGGTCTCCATCGCGACCCTCGATGACATGAAGAAGCTCTACTCGGGCTTCGACCTGTGCCTGCCGACGACCTCGGTGTCCATGACCATCAACGGGCCGGCGCCGATGATCCTCGCGATGTTCATGAACACCGCCATCGACCAGCAGGTGGAGCGCTACCTGCGCGCGGACGGCCGGTGGGCCGCGGCGCAAGCCAAGATCGCGGCGCTGCACGCCGCGGCTGCCGCCCGCGGCGTGCCGCCCCCGACCTACAAGGGCGCGCTGCCGCCGCACCACGACGGCTCGGGGCTGGCACTGCTCGGCGTCAGCGGCGATCAGCTGGTGGATGCGCAGACCTACCAGCGACTGCGCCGCGAGGCGCTGCAGGCGGTGCGCGGCACGGTGCAGGCGGACATCCTCAAGGAGGACCAGGCGCAGAACACCTGCATCTTCTCCACCGAGTTTGCGCTGCGCATGATGGGGGACGTGCAGCAGTACTTCATCGACGAGCGCGTGCGCAACTTCTACTCGGTGTCGATCTCCGGCTACCACATCGCCGAGGCCGGCGCGAACCCGATCTCGCAGCTCGCCTTCACGCTTGCCAACGGCTTCACCATCGCCGAGTACTACCTCTCGCGCGGCATGAAGATCGATGACTTCGCGCCCAACCTGTCGTTCTTCTTCTCCAACGGCATGGACGCGGAGTACGTGGTGATCGGACGGGTGGCGCGGCGCATCTGGGCGCGCGCCATGCGCGACCGCTACCACGCCGGGCCGCGCAGCCAGATGCTCAAGTACCACGTGCAGACCTCGGGGCGCAGCCTGCACGCGCGCGAGATCTCCTTCAACGACATCCGCACCACGCTGCAGGCGCTGTATGCGCTGTTCGACAACTGCAACAGCCTGCACACCAACGCCTACGACGAGGCGCTCACGACGCCAACCGAGGAGAGCGTGCGGCGGGCCGTGGCTATCCAGCTGATCATCAACCGCGAGCTGGGGCTCAACAAGATCCAGAACCCCTGGCAGGGCTCCTTTGCGATCGAGTACCTCACCGACCTCGTGGAGGAGGCCGTCTATAAGGAGTTCGAGTCGCTCTCGGAGCGCGGCGGCGTGCTCGGTGCCATGGAGACCATGTACCAGCGCGGCAAGATCCAGGAGGAGTCGCTCTACTACGAGACGCAGAAGCACGACGGCACGCTGCCCATCGTCGGCGTCAACACCTACCTCTCCGGCAGTGATGCCGCCGAGGAGCACAAGGGCGCGCAGCTCATACGCTCCACCGAGGAGGAGAAGCAGGCGCAGGTGGCGGCGGTGCGCGCCTTCCAGGCCCGTAACGCGGACGCGGCCCCGGCAGCGCTCGCGCGCCTGCAGCAGGCCGCGGCCGACGGCGGCAACGTGTTCGCCGAGCTCATGGAGAGCGTCAAGGTCTGCTCGCTGGGGCAGATCTCACATGCGCTGTATCAGGTGGGCGGTCAGTATCGTCGCAACATGTGAGGTCGGGCTCCCCGAGGGCACCCAGAATCACGCCGCGGGCGCTGTCGCGCAGCCGCGGCACCGCGTGGGGGTCGCCTGAGGGATCGGCCGGGGTGAGCGCCGGCAGCAGCTCGAACTCGATGACCCCGGGCAGCGGCAGGCCCTTGGGCGGCAGCGCGCGCCGCGTGCCGCGTACCACCGCCGGCACCAGCGGGCACCCGACCCGCACGGCGGTCACGAAGGCCCCGAGGTGGAACTTCAGCAGGCCCGGTTTATCCGGGAAGGTGCCTTCCGGGAAGAAGACCACCGAGTTGCCCTCGGTGGCACTGCGCAGCACGCGCCGTGCGTCCGCGGCGCCGCGTGCCCGGTCGAAGCGCTCCACGAACTGCGAGCCGAGGCGCTTGAGGAGCGCGCCGGCTAGCGGGAAGTCGGCCATCTCGCGCTTGATCACGAACCCGAACTGCGGCGGCAGCGCGGCGGTGAGCACCACCCCGTCGATGTAGCTGGCGTGGTTGCACACCACGACGCACTGGCCCGCGGGCAGGTTGTGCGGTCCGCGCACGCGCAGCGGCAGGCCGCCCAGGGTGAGAAACAGGCGTGCCCCGGCACGCGCGGCCGCGCGCCGCTGCCCGACGCGTGGCAGCAGCAGCAGCAGCACGAGCGTGAGCAGTCCCACCGCCAGGAATACGAGGAACATCCAGGCGCTGTAGAGCACGCGCACGGGGGCGAGGAGCGCGGTCCGCGACATGGCAGGCAGATTCACAAACTCTGGCGACTCATGGCAGGAACGATGGCATGGATGTGAACTGGTTCTCTTTATGTTAACGCGAGCGCGCCGATGTGAAGGTCGTCACGTCGATGGAGGGGTGCGGCTCACCATACTGGGGTCACCACATTACCGGGAAGTCCAGGCACCTACACCACGTACCCGCTTCAGGGGCGCGGCGGTGCGCTAGGCGTCCCAGCGAGACCAGGCTTGTCCAATACCGCGATCGCCATGACCACCACCGCCGATTCGGCCGATCCTGCGGTCTCCCGCTTCCTCGATGCCGTCTGGATGGAGCGGGGCCTGTCACCGAACACGCTCGCGGCCTATCGCGCGGACCTCACGGCGCTCGCGCGCTGGCTGGCCGAGCGCAACGTGCCGATCATGCGCACCACGCGCGCGGACCTGCAGGACTTCATCGCCTGGCGCGTGCGCGCCGGCGCACGGCCGCGCTCGACCGCCCGCCAGCTGTCGAGCTTCCGCCGCTTCTTCCGTTACTTCATGCGCGAGGGGGCCATCAAGGAGGATCCCACCGCGCAGATCGCCATGCCCAAGATCGGCCGCTCCCTGCCGCGCTCGCTGACGGAGGAGGAGGTCGAGTCGCTGCTGGCGGCCCCGGTGATCACCGATCCCCTGGGCAACCGTGACCGCACCATGCTCGAAGTGCTCTATGCCACGGGCCTGCGCGTGTCGGAGCTCGTGAACCTGCGCCAGAGCCAGATCAACCTGAACCAGGGCGTCATCCGCATCCTCGGCAAGGGGGACCGGGAACGCCTGATTCCGCTCGGCGAGGAAGCCATGCGCGCCCTGAAGGAATTCGCGCGCGGCCCGCGCGGGGAGATCCTGCTCGAGCGCCAGACCGACTACCTGTTCCCGACCCGCCGCGGCGACCGCATGACGCGCCAGGCCTTCTGGCACATCATCAAGCGCTACGCCCGCAAGGCCAGCATCGCCAAGGAACTCTCCCCGCATACCCTGCGGCACGCGTTCGCGACCCACCTGCTCAACCACGGCGCGGACCTGCGCGTGGTGCAGATGCTGCTCGGCCACAGCGACCTTTCGACCACCCAGATCTACACCCATGTCGCGCGCGAGCGTCTCAAGGACATGCACGCGACCCACCACCCGCGCGGCTAAGCGATTAGCGCGTTCCCGCGCAGGCGCTGCGGCGCCGGGCCCTCTGCTAGACTTAACCTCTACGTCTGCCGGTGCCGGGGTGAACCTTTCCCCTGCCGCGGCGCTCCAAATCCGGGTTCACGCTTGAAGCGACGGGAAGATCCATGAAACGCAATTGGTTGCTCGGGCTGGCGGTGTTCCTCGCAGGCGCACTTCCGACGCTGGCTGTGGCGCAGCAGCCCGACGCGGTCGTGGATCCGCGCGCCGAGGTGGCGAGCCACCTTCCCGGCGCCAAGGCGGATGACCTGCGCCCGGCGGCCATCAAGGGCATGTACGAGTACACCCGCGGCACCGACATCGCCTACGTGACGGCCGATGGCAAGTACGCGATCAACGGTGACCTCTACGACGTGGCTGCCGACAACAACCTCACCGAGGCGCGCCGCCGCGAGCTGCGCACGCAGATGCTGGCGGCCTTCCCCGAGTCACAGATGCTGATCTTCGGGCCGAAGGATGCGAAGTACACGATCACGGTGTTCACCGACGTCGACTGCGCCTTCTGCCGCAAGCTGCACAGCCAGATGGCCGACTACAACAAGCTCGGCATCCGCGTGCGCTACCTGATGTACCCGCGCACCGGCCCGGACACGCCCTCCTGGACCAAGGCGGAGCAGGTGTGGTGCTCGCCCGACCGCAACGACGCGCTCACGCACGCCAAGCTCGGCGAGGAACTGAAGGCCAAGGCCTGCCCGGACAACCCGGTCGCGCATACCTACCAGCTGGGCAAGGACTTTGCGCTCTCGGGGACGCCCTCGATCGTGCTCCCCAACGGCGACATGCTCTCCGGATACGAGCCCCCGGACGTCATGATCAAGAACCTGCAGGACGCCACCAAGGAAGCCACCGCCAAGCGCTAGGGGCGGGCGCGGCTGTCTGCCGCGCAGGCAGATTCAGGTGGCTTGAGACTAGCGCTCGAGCAGCTTGAGCTTGTCCGGCTTGCCTTCCCATTCCTTGGCATCCGCCGGCGCGTCCTTCTTCTCCGTGATCACCGGCCACTGCTTGGCAAGCTCGGCGTTGAGCTGCTTGAAGTGCTCCTGACCGGCCGGCAGCTCCTCCTCCGAGAAGATCGCCTCCACGGGGCACTCCGGCTCGCACAGCGTGCAGTCGATGCACTCATCCGGGTCGATGGTGAGGAAGTTCGGCCCCTCGTGGAAGCAGTCCACCGGGCACACCTCGACGCAGTCCATGTACTTGCACTTGATACAGTTTTCAGTGACGACAAAAGTCATTCGTTTTCCTCAAAAGATGCCCCATCCGCCCGGCCGCCTCTCCACGACGTGACCCTAAGCGTCGGGGGGCGGCATTTTGCCATGGTGGCGTCCGCGAGGTGAATCAGTCCCGCGGGGGCACTCCGGCGTGCCGGTCCAGGGTGGTGAAATAGTGGCTCTCGCGGCCGGCGGCCTTGTCCTCGAAGTAGCGCCGCAGCGTGAACTCGGTGCTGCGGAAGGCGAGATCGTCCCAGGGGATGTCCTTTGGGGCGTAGAGGGCCACCTCCAGGCTCTCGGGCCCGGCGGCGAAGCGCGCCACGGGGAGCGCCGCGCGGAAGAACACGTGCACCTGCTCGGCATGCAGCACGTGCACCACGCTCAGGAGCGAGCCGATGACGACGTCCGCCAGCGCTTCCTCGTGCGACTCGCGCGCCGCAGCCTCCTGCAGGGTCTCGCGGTTCTCCATGAACCCGGCCGGGACGGTCCAGAACCCGCGCCGCGGCTCGATGGCGCGGCGGCAGAGGAGGATGCTGCCCTCATGCTCGGGCACGCACCCGACCACTAGGCGGGGATTCTGATAATGGATCGTGCCGCACGCCTCGCAGACGTAGCGCGGCAGATGATCCCCATCCGGAACACGCAGTTGCACCTGCGCGCCGCAATTACTGCAGAACTTCATGGTATGAAACCGAGGATACGGAGGCGCGCCGGCCTTGTCGAACGCGGCGCGCGAGCCCGGGGGCTGGGCCCCACGCGCTCGGTGGTGCCCGAGGTCGGAGTCGAACCGACACGCTTTTAAGGGCGGCGGATTTTCCTGCCACTTCGGCTTTCGCCGCCCCGCGCGGCGCGGGTTCGTGGTCTGGAGCACGCCTTCACCTTGGCCTTGCGGCTTTAGGTGCCCGCCGTCTGCTCTCTACACCTTCCCCGGCATGACTTTCCGGGGCTTGGCTCGGCATCAGCTCGAGCGCTTGCGCTTCAGGGCCTTCACCGAGTTTGACGGGCTTCACCCTGGGGATTTCTCCCCGGGGGCTCAAGTTGTTGTGTCTGAGTCCGCTGCGTCTACCAATTCCGCCACTCGGGCAACGAGGGCTTCGTTCCCGCAGCCGCCTGCGGGGACCGGCGGGAGTATAGGGCCCGGGTGAAGGCTGCGGCTACGAAAAGGCACCCGCCGCGCGACCTTTTGGTCACCTCGCGCATCTAAGTGTCCGTGAGCCGACTCGCCACCATCACCGTCTGCCCAGAGCTGCTGGCCCGCGCCCGCGGCGGCGAGGCCGCGGCCCGCCAGGCGCTGTATGCGCAACTTGCGCCCGCGACGCTCAACCTCATCCGCCGCATCGTGGGGCAGCGCGCGCTGGCGGAGGACCTGTTCCAGGACACGATGATGCTCTTCTACGAGCGCCTGGCGCAGTACCGATACGAGGCGCCCCTTGGGGCCTGGCTGCGCCAGATCGCCGTCTCGCGCTGCCTGATGTACCTGCGTTCCCCGTGGAAGCGCGCGCGGCTGTGTCTTGAGCCGGTGGACGGGGGCGTGGCTGCGGAGGTGGCTGCCCTGGTGACTCCTGGTTACAGCGGTGAGCTCATTGACCTGGAGCGCGGACTCGCAAGCCTGGCTCCGACGGCGCGCGCGGTCGTCTGGATGTACGAGGTCGAGGGGTACTCGCACCAGGAGATCGCCACCGCCTTCGGTCGTTCCGTGAGTTTCTCAAAGTCACAGCTGGCGCGCGCCCATGTGCGGCTGCGCCTGCTGCTCGAGCCCGAGGTACAGAGGCCGTCATGCCTGATCTGAATCCACCTCCCCAGGACCTCTCGGCCCTCCTGCGCGCTTTGCCCGGGGACGCCGCTGCGCCCTACGGGTACCAGGAATTCGAGCGCCGCGCGCGCGAACGCAGCCGCCGTTCGCGCGGGCTGGCGGGCGGGGAGCGCCTCGCGGCGGCGTGTGTCCTCGGGGTGGGGCTGCTCGCCGTGCTGGTGCGCCTGGGTGGCACTGGCGGTGCGGGGCACCCGGGTGCGCCCCCGGTGGTGCGCAGTGCACCGGGCCCAGAGGACGAGACGCTGCCGCCGCACGCAGGCGTCGCCGAGCGCTGGCTCGCGAGCCTGCCGGAGGAGCCTGCGATCGTGCACGTGGGCACGCGCACGGCGGTGCTGGGCCTCGAGGACCGGATCGCGCAGATCGATGACCTCCTCAGCACGGCGCGCGACAACGGCGATGCGCCGGCACGCCTCGCGACGCTGCGGCAGGAGCGGGCGCGACTGGTCGGGACGCTGGTGCAGGTGCGCTACGCAGAGGTGCTCGCGGATGGGTCGCTGTGAATCGCATTTTTCAGGAGTAAGCATGAATAAGAGTCGAATGATCAGCGCCGCTGGCGCCTGCGCCCTGGCTGCCTTGCTCCTGCGCCCGGCCTGCGCCGCCGCGGCAGCGGAGCCGCCAGCGCCGCCCGTCCCAGCGGTCCCCGCGGTACCCGCGGTGCAGATGCCAAGCCAGGCCGAGATCGACGCGCAGCTGCGCATGGCGCAGAGGCAACTCGAGGAGGCGGCGCACGAGGTGGCGCGGCTCTCGACCCAGTTCAGCGGCAGCGTGATGCAGGAATTCATGCCGCTGCTCGCGGCGCACGTGGTCATGGGGGTGGAGCTCGAGCCGGCGCCGGGCAACGTTGGCGCGCGCGTGCGCGAGGTAAGCCCGGGTGGCCCTGCCGCCCAGGCGGGCATTCGCGCCGGTGACGTGATCCTCGCGCTCAACGGCACCGAGCTTAAGGGTAGCGCTCCGGCGCGCCAGGTGAGCGCTCTGCTGAGCGACGTCAAGCCCGATACTCCTGTGACTCTGCGCGTGCAGCGCGACGGCAAGCCACTCGCCGTAAGTGTGACCGTGCGCAGCGCCCCGGACCTGCTTGCGCGCCTGCCGCGCGTGCGTGAACTGGGCGTGGAGTCGCCCGAGGGCCTCACCCGGCGCTCGCTGCGTGACATGGAGCTCGCTACCCTGACCCCGGGCCTCGGCAGCTACTTCGGCACCGACAAGGGCGTGCTGGTGCTGCGGGCGCCCGCCGACGGGGCTCTCAGGCTCGAGGACGGCGACGTGATCCTCGCCATCGACGGGCGTGCGCCCGAGAGCGGTTCCCACGCAGCCCGTATCCTCGGCTCCTACGTCGGCGGCGAGAAGATCACGCTGCGCGTCATGCGCCAGCACAAGACTCTGGACCTTCAGATGACGCTGCCCGACGCGACGCGTGCACACGACGTGCACCGGCGCGAGGTGGTGCTGCCGCGCGCGGACGCGAGCGTCACGCAACTGCGCTTGCCGCACGCACGCGCCAGCGCCTGAAGCCTGTGCACGGGGCGTGCGTGTAACATGCGCGCGTGCGCCGCCAGGACTTCGCCTACTCACTGCCCGCCGAGCTGATCGCACAGCGCCCCCTTGAGGAGCGCTCGGGCAGCCGCCTGCTGGTGCTGGATGGCATGAGCGGTGCATCGAGCGATCGCGTGATGCGCGAGCTGCCGCAGCTGCTGCGTCCGCACGACCTGCTGGTGCTGAACGACACGCGCGTCGTGCCGGCGCGCCTGGTCGGCAACAAGCCCTCCGGCGGGCGCGTCGAGATCTTCCTCGAGCGCGCGCTCGAGGGTACGCAGGCGGTGGTGCAGCTGTCGGCGAGCAAGCCGATCCGCGAAGGGCTCGAGATCCAGACCGCGGGCGGGGTGGTCACGGTGCTCGCGCGCGAGTCCGGACACTGGAAAGTGCGACTGCCAGCCCCGGCGCTGCAGTTCTTCGAGCGCTTTGGCGCCGTGCCGCTGCCCCCCTACATCCACCGCGGCGCGCAAGAGGAGGATCGGGAGCGCTACCAGAGCATCTTCGCGCGCGAGGCGGGGGCGGTGGCCGCGCCCACGGCGAGCCTGCACTTCGATGAGGCGCTGACCGCAGCGCTCCACGCCCGCCAGGTCGGGCACGCCTTCGTGACGCTGCACGTCGGCGCCGGCACCTTTCAGCCAGTCCGGGCCGAGGATCTCGCCAGTCATGTGATGCACGCCGAGCGCGTGCAGGTGCCGCAGGCCACGTGCGCGGCCATCGCGCGCGCGCGCGACGCGGGCGGCAGGGTGGTGGCGGTGGGAACGACGGTGGTGCGGGCGCTGGAGTCGGCCGCCGCGGCCAATGGCGGTAACCTCGCACCCTGGCACGGTGAAACGCGCCTCTTCATCACCCCGGGGTTCGAGTTCCGCGTGAGCGACATGCTGCTGACCAACTTCCACCTGCCCGAGTCAACCTTGCTGATGCTGGTGTGCGCCTTCGCGGGCACGGACGCGGTGCTGCGCGCCTATGCCCATGCGGTCAGCGAGCGTTACCGCTTCTTCAGCTACGGCGATGCGATGCTGCTCAGCCGCGCCCAGCCATGAACCCGGTCTTCACGCTGGAGGCGAGCGACGGGGCGGCGCGCGTCGCTCGCCTGGCGACCACGCACGGCACGATCGAGACCCCGGCCTTCATGCCGGTGGGCACCTACGGCACGGTGAAGGCCATGACGCCCGAGGAACTGCAGGGCCTCGGGGCGCAAGTCATCCTCGGCAACACCTTCCACCTGCTGCTGCGCCCGGGCGCGAAGATCATCGCCGCGCACGGCGGCCTGCACGGCTTCATGCACTGGCCAGGACCGATCCTCACCGACTCGGGGGGGTTCCAGGTCTTCAGCCTCAAGAGCCTGCGGCGTATCACGGAGGAGGGGGTGCGCTTCCGCTCCCCGGTGGACGGCAGCGAGGTGCGCCTGACGCCTGAGGACTCCATGGACATGCAGCTGGCGTTGCGCTCGGACATCGCCATGGCGCTCGATGACTGCACCGAGCACCCCTCGACCGAGGCCGCCGCCCGTGCCTCGATGGAGCGCTCGATGCGCTGGGCGGAGCGCAGCCACCGCCATTACTACGCGGCGGCGGAGCCCCCGGGGGGGCTGTTCGGCATCGTGCAGGGCGGCATGCACGTGAACCTGCGACTGGCCTCCCTCGAGGCGCTGTTGCGCTTCGAGTGGCCCGGCCTCGCGGTCGGGGGGCTCGCCGTGGGGGAGTCTGAGGCCGAGCGCCTCGCCGTCCTCGAGGCCCTGGTACCGCACATGCCCGCCAGCCGGCCGCGCTACCTGATGGGCGTCGGGCGACCCGAGGACATCGTCGCCGCGGTGCTGCGCGGCATCGACATGTTCGACTGCGTGATGCCGACCCGCCACGCCCGCAACGGCCACCTGTTCACCGCCGAGGGGGTCATCAACATCAGGAACAGCGTCCACCAGGAGGCCTTGGGGCCGATCGACCCGCAGTGCGGGTGTTATACGTGCCGCAACTACAGCCGCGCCTACCTGCGCCACCTGGACCGCTGCAACGAGATCCTCGGCGCGCGCCTGAACACGATCCACAACCTCCACTTCTACCTGGAGCTGATGCGAGCGCTGCGCGAGGCCATCCGGGCCGGGGGCCTGAGCGCCTGGGCCTCGGCCTTCCTTGCGGCCCGGCGGGGGGCGGACGCTGTGGCATAATGCCGCCCTTTTCGCCTCCCGGACCTCTCCAATGAACCTCATTTCCGACGCTTGGGCACAGGCCGCCCCCGGTGCCCCCAACCAGTTCATGCCCCTCCTGATGGTGGGTGTGTTCTTCGTGATCTTCTACTTCCTGCTGTTCCGTCCCCAGCAGAAGCGGGCCAAGGAGCACCAGAGCCTGATCTCCAAGCTCGGCGCCGGGGACGAGGTGGTGACCGGCGGAGGGGTGCTCGGCAAGGTCACGGAAGTGGGCGACACCTTCGTCACCCTCGAGATCGCCGACGGCGTGCGCATCAAGGTGCAGAAGAACCAGATCATCCAGCTCATGCCCAAGGGCACGCTGAAGAGCGCCTGAAGATGCTCGAGTACGCCCGCTGGAAGTACGTCCTGATCGCCGTGGTGCTGCTGCTGGCGCTGCTGTTCGCGCTGCCGAACGTGTTCGGTGAGGATCCGGCGCTGCAGGTGGCGCGCAAGGACCACAACTCGATGACGGCCGATGGTGCCAAGGAAGTCGAGGTGTTCCTGAGGGATCGCAAGATCCCCTTCGGCGACAGCTACATGGACGGCCCGCGCTACATGCTGCGCTTTGCCAATGTCGCCAACCAGCTGGCCGCGCGCGATGCGGTGAACGAGAAGTTCGCCCAGGACCTGATCACCGCATTGTCCTTCGCACCGCGCACGCCGGCCTTCCTGCGTGCGCTCGGCCTGCGGCCGATGCCGCTCGGCCTCGACCTGCGCGGTGGCCTGTACCTGCTCTACCAAGTGGACGTGAACTCTGCGGTCAACCAGGCCCTCGAGGGCTATGTCACTGATGCGCGCCGGGCGCTCGCCGCCGCCAACATTCCGGTAAAGGACGTGACCACGTCCGGCGGCAACACCGTGCGCATCGTGCTGCCGCCGGAGGCCGACGTCACGGCCGCGCGCGGCGCACTCAACCAGGCGCTCGCCGGGCTCTCGGTGAGCACCGAGAGCCTGTCCTCAGGATCTGCGATCAATGGGGTCATGACGGTCGCACAGATCAAGGAGCGCCAGGACTACGCCATCCAGCAGAACATCGTGACGCTGCGCAACCGCGTGAACGAGCTCGGCGTGTCCGAGCCGATCGTGCAGCGCCAGGGGGTCGACCGCATCAACGTGCAGCTGCCGGGCGTGCAGAACTCCGCCGACGTGAAGAACACCCTCGGTCGCGTGGCGACGCTGGAGTTCCGGCTCGAGGACATGCAGAACAACGTCGGCGAGGCGGTGCAGACGGGCCGCGCGCCGCTCGGCTCGAAGCTCTACACCAAGACGCGTTTCGGGCGGCCAATCCTGCTCAAGCGCGAGGTGATCGCCACCGGCGACCAGCTCACCAACGCCACCAGCGGCCAGTCGCAGGAGGGCCCCGCGGTCAACATCAAGCTCGACGCGCGCGCCGGCGAGAACATGCTGAAGACCACGCAGGCCAACCTCAACAAGCGCATGGCGGTGGTGCTGATCGAGAAGCGCCGCGAGCTCGTCGATGTCGACGGCAAAAAGGTGGCGCGCGAGGTGACCGACGAGGAGGTCATCAACGATGCCACCATCAAGGGCGTGTTCAGCAACCAGTTCCAGATCACCGGACTCGGTGCTGGCGAGGCGCGCGATCTTGCGCTGCTGCTGCGCTCCGGCTCCCTCGCCACCGCCATCTACGTGGTCGAGGAGCGCGCCGTGGGCCCGAGCCTCGGGCGCGAGAACATCCAGAAGGGCGTGACCGCACTCATCGTCGGCATGGCTGGGGTGTTCGTCTTCATGGCGCTCTACTACCAGGCCTTCGGTCTGGTCGCCGACCTGGTGCTGCTGGCGAACGTGGTGCTGCTGACCGCGCTGCTGTCCATGATGCGCGCCTCGCTGTCGCTGCCAGGGATCGCCGGCATCATCCTCACCGTCGGCATGGCGGTGGATGCCAACGTGCTGATCTACGAGCGCATTCGCGAGGAGTTGCGCAAGGGCGTCTCGCCCCAGGCGGCCATCCGCGCCGGCTTCGACAAGGCACTCTCGGCCATCACCGACTCCAACATGACGACGCTGATCGCGGGCGTCGTGCTGTGGGTGCTCGGAACCGGCGCGATCAAGGGCTTTGCCGTGGTGCTGATCCTGGGCATCCTGACCTCCATGTTCACCTCCCTCATGGGGAGCCGGGCACTACTCACGCTCATCTACGGCGGCCGTCGCAAGATCGGCAAGCTGGCGATCGGCTAGGCCGGCGCCGTTAAGGATCAACAGTGGAATTCTTCAGCCATCAGACCAGCTTCCATTTCATGGCCACGCGCAAGCTGTGGTACGCGCTCTCGGCGGTGCTGGTCATCGTCTCGCTCGTGTCATTTTTCACGCGCGGCCTGAACCTTGCCATCGACTTCACCGGCGGCGTGAACGCGGAAGTGAACTTCACGCACGCCGTGGACGTGGATGCCGTGCGCACCCAGCTGACGGCCGCCGGCTTCCATGAGCCCGAAGTTCAGAGCTTCGGCTCCTCGCGCGACATCGTGGTGCGCCTGCCACCGGATGCGAAGCTCGCCGCCGGCGAGGCGCGCACGCGCCTCGAGAGCGCGCTCAGGAACGTCGATGCCGGCGCACAGGTGGTGCAGCTGGACGTGGTCGGGCCGCAGGTCGGCAGCGAGCTGAAGCAGAGCGCGATTAACGCGCTGCTCGCCACCCTGGCCGGCATCTTCATCTACATCTTTCTGCGCTTTCACACCTGGCGGCTGTCGCTGGGCGCTATCGTGGCCGTGCTGCACGACCCCATCCTCGTGATAGGGTTCTTCGCGATCACGCAGACCCCGTTTGACCTCGCGGTGGTGGCGGCGATCCTCGCCGTCATCGGGTACTCGTTGAACGACACCGTCGTGGTGTTCGACCGTATCCGCGAGCGCTTCGAGACGAACCGCCGCTCGGCCCCGGCGACGGTGCTCGATGACTCCATCAACCAGACGCTGTCGCGCACCATCATGACCAAGGTGGTCACCTCGATCGTCGTGGTGGCGCTGCTGTTCCTCGGCGGCCCGGTGCTCAAGGGCTTCTCCGAGGCGCTCTTGATCGGCATCATCGCCGGCACCTATTCGTCGATTTACATCTCCAGTGCGATCGCGCTCGACTGCGGCCTCACCGCCGAGCACATATTCCCGAGCGTGAAGAAAGAGCTTCTCGATCAGCGGCCCTGAAGTGGGGAGACTGCACTGCTTGCCGACCCGCATGCCTGGCTAGCGTTTCTCACGCTGTCGCTGCTGGAGATCGTCCTCGGCATCGACAACCTGATCTTCATCTCGATCCTGGTCGAGCGCCTGCCGGCGCAGCTGCAGAACAAGGCACGCATCAGCGGGCTGGCGCTGGCGATGGCCACGCGCATCCTGCTGCTGTTCTCGCTGGTGTGGGTCACGCACCTCACGAAGCCGCTCTTCAACCTGTTCGGCCAGGCCGTCTCGGGCCGCGATATCGTGCTGCTCGGCGGCGGCCTGTTCCTCTTGGTGAAGAGCGTGCTCGAGATGCACCAAACGCTCGAGGGTGCTGCCCCTAACCCGGCGCGCACCAAGCTCAGCGGCAGCTTCACCGCCGTCATCGTGCAAATCGGGCTGATCGACATCGTCTTTTCCCTCGACTCGGTTTTCACGGCCGTGGGACTGGCGAAGGACCTGAAGGTGATGGTGGCCGCGATCGTCGTGGCGATCATCGTCATGATGCTGGTGTCGCGCTCAATCGGCGCCTTCATCTCGCGCCACCCCACCATCAAGGTGCTGGCGCTCGCGTTCCTGCTGCTGATCGGCTTTGCGCTGGTGGCGGAGGGAGTGCACTTCGAGATCCCGAAGGGCTACCTCTACTTCGCGATGGCGTTCTCGGTGGGCGTGGAACTGATCAACACCCGTGTGCGCCGCCGCCAGGACGCCCGTCGTTAGGGCGCCGCGTCCTTAGGTTCCGGCGCGGTGCAGGCGGCTGTGCCTGCGGCCGTAGAACACGTACACCGCAACCCCGAGTACGGTCCAGATGGCCAGCCGCCACCAGGTGGCAGCCCCGAGTGACACCATCATCAGGCCGCACACACCGGCCCCGGCAAGACAGGTGAACCAGGGTAGCGGCGTGCGGAACGGGCGCGGCAGGTCCGGGCGCGTCTTGCGCAGCACGAGGACGCCGACGCACACCGTCACGAAGGCGGCGAGCGTGCCGATCGACACCAGGTGCCCGAGGACGCCCACCGGGAACAGGCCGCCGATGATGGCCGCCGTGACCCCGGTGACCACTGTGCCGGTGGAGGGCGTGCGGAATTTCGGGTGCACCTTGCCGAAGAACTTCGGCAGCAGGCCATCGCGCGCCATCGCGAAGAAGATGCGCGCCTGCGCGATGGTCATGACCAGCATCACCGAGGTCATGCCGGCCACCGCGCCGAGCTTGATCGGGATGCCGAGCCAGTGCAGACCCGGATACTTGTCCAGCGCCAGTGCCACCGGGGCGGCGACGTTTAGCTCCTTGTAGCTCACCATGCCGGTGAGCACCGTGGCCACGATGACGTACAGGATGGTGCAGATCACGAGGCTCGCGAGGATGCCGATCGGCATGTCGCGCTGCGGATTCTTGGCCTCCTGGGCCGCGGTGGAGATCGCATCGAAGCCAATGTAGGCGAAGAAGATCACGCCCGCGGCCTTGAGCACGCCGCTCCAGCCGAACTCGCCGAAATGGCCCCCGTTGGGCGGAACGAAGGGGTGCCAGTTGGCGGTGTTGATGAAGCTGATGCCGAACATGATGAAGAGGATGATCACCGTCACCTTGATGGTGACGATCCAGGAATTGAACGTCGCCGACTGCTTGATGCCGATGTAGCAGATGGTCGCGATGGCCGCGACGATGAGCATCGCCGGGACGTTGATGATGGCGCCGGTGCGCACCATGTGTTCTGTGATCCGGTCCTGGTCGAAGGGTGCGTGCGAGAGGGCGTCAGGGATGTGCACGTGCAGCTGGTCGAGGAGGCTCACGGCGTAGCCCGACCAGCCGACCGAGACCGTCGCCACCGCGAACAGGTATTCGAGAATCAGGTTCCAGCCGATGAACCACGCTATGCCCTCGCCGAGCGTCGCGTAGGAGTAGGAATAGGCGCTGCCGGAGACCGGGATCATCGCGGCGAATTCCGCGTAGCACAGGCCGGCGAACATGCAGCCGATGCCGGCGAAAATGAACGACAGTGCGAGGGCGGGGCCGGCGTTCTGGGCGGCCGCGACCCCCGTGAGCACGAAGATGCCGGTACCAATGACACCGCCGATCCCGAGCAGCGTCAGCTGCGTGGCGGTGAGTGCGCGGCGCAGCTCGTTACCAGAGGCTTCCTGCGCCTGCAGCTCGTCAATGGACTTCGTCGCAAGTAGTTGTGACGCCATGAAACCCCCGGGTTTTTGTGCGAGGAACTCTACACAAGCACCCTGGGGAAAGCGAGGCACGCGCAGCTCCGCCGCGGCGCGCGAGGCTGTCGCTCAGCCGTCGCGCAGCTCCGGCGGCACGTGCGGGGCGATGCGAGTCAGCAGCTCCATGTAGACCTTCGGCGTGCCCACCACAATATGTCCCGCCTGCTTGTAGTCCCCGCCCGTGAGCGTGCCGATGCGACCGCCGGCCTCCTGGATGAGCAGCGTGCCGGCCGCGGTGTCCCAGGGCGCAAGCCCGATCTCCCAGAACGCATCGACGCGCCCCGCGGCGACGTAGGCGAGGTCGAGCGCTGCGGAGCCCGCGCGGCGCACGCCGGCGGCCTGCTCCATTACCACGCGCAGCATCCCCATGTAGGCGTCGAGGTATTTCATGTTGGCGCGGTAGGGAAACCCGGTCGCGATGAGTGAGCCCTCGAGGGTGCGCGCCTTGCTGACGCGGATGCGGTGGTTCTCCAGGTGCGCCCCCGCGCCGCGGGTGGCGGTGAAGAGCTCGCCGCGCATCGGGTCATAGACCACCGCGTGTTCGAGGCGCCCCTTGATCTGGCAGGCGATCGACACCGAGAACACCGGGAAGCCGTGCAGGAAGTTGGTGGTGCCATCGAGCGGGTCGATGATCCACACGGTCTCGTTCTCGCCGCTGCTGCCGCTCTCCTCGGCGAGGAAGGCGTGGTGCGGGTAGTGGCGGCGTACCGTCGCGATGATCTCCTGCTCGGCGGCCTGGTCGACCTCGGTCACGAAGTCATTGCGTCCCTTGGAGGTGACGGTCAGGGACTCCAGGCGGTTAAGGCTGCGGATGATCACGTCGCCGGCGCGGCGGGCGGCGCGCACGGCAATATTGAGAAGCGGCTGCACGGTAACTAAGCTCGTATGGCCCAAGGGTACCCTCACGGCTGCAGGTGCAGCGGGGGCGCCCGGTAGTTAACCGCTAGCGTAACAGATGGACTCCCCCGCCATTCGCATCGTACTGGTCGCGCCTTCGCACCCCGGCAACATCGGCGCCGTGGCGCGTGCCATGAAGAACATGGGTCTGCGCGAGCTGGTGCTGGTGCGCCCGAAGCATTTTCCGGACCCCGAGGCCACCGCGCGGGCTTCCGGGGCGGACGACGTCCTCAGCGGCGCCCGCGTGGTGTCCAGCCTGCAGGAGGCCCTCGAGGGGTGCGGATTCGTCGCGGCCACCACCTCGCGCGAGCGCGATCAGTACTTCCGGGTGGCCGACGTGCGCGAGGCAGCCGCGCGCATCCTCGCGCAGTCGCAGCGCTCCCCGGCCGCCGTGATTTTCGGCGCCGAGCGCACCGGCCTTACCAATGAGGAACTGGAGACCGCGCACCTGCTGATCCGCATCCCGGCCAACGAGGCCTATCCCTCGCTCAACCTTGCCATGGCGGTGCAGCTGGTGACCTATGAGCTGTTCCGCGCGCGCGGCGCCCACGTGCCACCGGGGGAGCCGGGCGCCGCCCCGCTCGCCAGCGCGCTGCAGATGCAGCGCCTGTTCGAGCATCTGGCTGAGGTGCTTGAGGAGATCGACTTCCGCGACCGCACCCAGAGCGGCACACACCTGATGTCGCGCATCCGGCGCTTCCTGCAGCGCGCCGAGCTCGACGCCAACGAGGTCAACATCCTGCGCGGCATCCTGACGGCGGTGCAGAGCCGCCGCCGCCCTGCCGGGGAGCGTCCATGAACGGCGCCGACGCGCTCTACCTGGACTATGCCGCCACCACGCCGGTCGATGCGGCGGTAGCGCGGGTGATGAACGAGTGCCTCACGCTCGGCGGAGCGTTTGGCAACCCCTCGTCCGCGCACGCCTTCGGGAGCGCGGCGGCGCAGCGCATCGCCGTGGCGCGCGCGCAGGTGGCGGCGCTGATCAATGCCAGCGCCGATGAGATCATCTTCACCTCCGGCGCCACGGAAGCAAACAACCTTGCGATCCTCGGCGTGTGCCGCGCCCAGGCCGACCGTGGTGGCCATGTCGTCACCATGCGCACCGAGCACAAGGCGGTGCTCGATCCGTGCCGACACCTGGAGCGCTCGGGGGCGGCCGTGACGTACCTCAGCCCCGACAGCAGCGGGCGCATCACGCCTGCGCAGCTCGAGAGCGCGCTGCGGGCGGATACCGTGCTGGTGTCGGTCATGTATGCGAACAACGAGACCGGCGTGCTCCAGGACGTGCCTGCGCTCGCGGCGCTGTGCCGCGAGCGTGGAATCGCCTTCCACACCGACTGCGCCCAGGCCGCGCCACGCATGGTGCTCGACGTGCGCGCCACGCCGGTGGACCTCCTGTCCTTCACGGCCCACAAGCTCTATGGCCCCAAGGGCATCGGCGCGCTGTACGTGCGCCAGGGTGCTCGCGGCCTGCTGCAGCCGATCCTCTTCGGGGGCGGACAGGAGCGGGGCCTGCGTCCCGGGACGCTGCCGGTGCACCAGATTGCAGGCTTCGGGACGGCGTGCGAGCTGATCCGGCAGCAGCGCGAGGCCGAAGCGGTCCGCCTCGAGGGCCTCACCCGGCGCCTGTGGGCGGGGCTCGAGCACCTGGGGGAGGTCTACCTCAACGGCGGCGCCGCTCCCCGCGTGCCCGGGATCCTCAATGTGTCCTTCGCTGGGGTGGAAGGGGAAAGCCTGATCAGCGGGCTGGGCGGGCTTGCGGTATCCGCGGGGGCCGCCTGCAATTCAGAGGCCCGTGAACCATCCTATGTGCTGCGCGCCCTGGGGCGCGACGCGCGCCTCGCCGAGAGCTCCCTGCGCTTCAGCCTCGGGCGCTTCAGCTCCGAGGCGCAGGTCGAGGCGGCCGTTGATGCCGTGAGCCAGACCGTGCGCCGCCTGCGGCGCCTGTCGCCCCGGGCGCCGGTGGACCCGGCAGGCGCAGACTGGGCCGCTCCGGGAAGCCGCCGGGTGAGCGGGGAGGCGGGCACGGACGCGCAGGGCACGTGGGTGCGCTTTCACCTCCTGGTGCGTGACGACTGTGTGAAAGACGCACGTTTCCAGGCGTTTGCGTGCCCCCATACTGTGGATACTGCGGCGTGGCTTTGCGAGCGGCTGCGCGGGCGCCGGCGTTCGGACCTCAAGGCGGGGACCCCCGCTGAGTGGGCCGAGGCGCGTTCGGTGCCGGTCGAGAAACTGGGACGCCTGCTCGTGGTCGAAGATGCGTTGAATGACTGCATCACGCGCTGGACTTAAGGCGCTACAATGTGAGGACCGATGGCCATCTCCCTGACGGAATCCGCCGCCACCCGGGTCAAGACCTTCCTGGCTGCCCGTGGACGCGGCATAGGACTGCGCCTCGGGGTGCGCAAGACCGGCTGTTCCGGCTTCGCCTACGTCATCAACTACGCCGACGGTCCTGATCCTGGGGAAGCCATCTTCGAGGACCACGGCGTGCGCATTTTCGTCGACCCGGGCAGCCTGAAGCTCATCGACGGAACGGTGGTCGATTTCGTGAAGGAGGGCCTGAACGAAGCCTTCCGCTTCAGAAACCCGAACGTCAAAGGCGAATGCGGCTGCGGAGAGAGCTTCTCCGTGTGAGCCCCCGGGTGGCCGACGTGTCTCTCGGGGAGATGCCGCTGCCCAAAAAATCCTTATCAAACCGGCACTTCCATCGGCGCCGGCGTTGCCGCGGCCCCCCGCGGCGAGGTAAACTTCGCGGCTTGCTCCCGGCCGGGGTGCCCCAAGGCGCCAGGCGCGGTCCGGGAATTCCCGCACCCATCAACATTGTTTCGTCCTCTGAAAGGTCAAGCGAATGGCGCTCGAGCGCACCCTGTCAATCGTCAAGCCCGACGGCGTGAGCGGCAATCTCATCGGCGAGGTCTACCGCCGCTTCGAGAAGGCCGGACTGTCTATCATCGCCGCGCGCATGCGCCACCTGTCCCAGGCCGAGGCCGAGGGCTTCTACGCCGTGCACCGTGAGCGCCCCTTCTTCAAGGACTTGGTGCGCTACATGACCTCCGGCCCGGTGGTGGTGCAGGTGCTCGAGGGTGACAATGCCATCGCCAAGAACCGCGAGATCATGGGCGCCACCGACCCGAAGAAGGCCGCCCCCGGCACCATCCGCGCCGACCTTGCCAAGAGCATCGAGCAGAACGTCGTGCACGGCTCGGACGCACCCGAGACCGCCGCGGGCGAGATCGCCTACTTCTTCAGCGCCACCGAGCTGCACCCGCGTCGCTGAGGCGCGCGAAGCCTGAACGCTGCCATGGAAGCTGCCCGAAGCGAACGCACCAACCTGCTCGGCCTGCCGCGGCCGGGTCTCGAGGCGTTCGTGGCGCAGCTGGGCAGCAAGCCCTTCCGGGCGCGTCAGCTGATGAACTGGGTGTACAAGCGCGGCGTCGGCTCCTTCGACCAGATGACGGATCTGGCGAAGGACTTCCGTGCGCACCTCACGCAAGAGGCCGAGGTGCGCACGCCCGAGATCGTGAGCGTGCAGCGCTCCGCGGACGGCACTACCAAGTGGCTGCTCAGGGCTGACGCCAGCCAGGCATTCGAGATGGTCTTCATCCCCGAGCCCGGGCGCGGCACGCTGTGCATCTCCTCCCAGGTGGGGTGCGCGCTTGACTGCTCGTTCTGCTCCACCGCCCAGCAGGGCTTCAACCGCAACCTGAGCACCGCGGAGATCGTCGGACAGGTGTGGCTCGCGGCGCGTGAGCTCGAGCGCGAGGAGCGTGCCGCGGGAGGAGAGGGCGTGGCCGGACCCTATGGCGACGAGCGCCACGTCACCAATGTGGTGCTGATGGGCATGGGCGAGCCGCTGGCGAACTTTCGCAACGTGGTGCCGGCGCTTCGGATCCTGCTGGATGATTTCGGCTTCGACCTCTCGCGCCGCCGCGTGACGCTCTCGACCTCCGGCCTCGTGCCCCAGATCTACAAGCTTGCCGAGGAGACGAACGTTGCGCTCGCGGTGTCGCTGCACGCGCCCGATGATGAGTTGCGCAACCAGCTGGTGCCGATCAACCGCAAGCACCCGATCGCGGAGCTGCTGCCGGCGTGCTGGCACTACCTCGATGAGCAGAACGGCCGCAGCGTCACCTTCGAGTACGTGATGCTCGACGGCGTCAACGACTCGGTGGCACAGGCGCGGGCGCTGGCGCGCCTGCTCAAGGGCCACCCGGCCAAGGTGAACCTCATTCCCTTCAATCCCTTTCCCGGCACTCTCTACCGCCGCTCTGGGGCCGCTGCCATCCAGCGCTTCCGCGACGAGCTCCTGCAGCGCGGCGTGCTGGCAACCGTGCGGCGTACCCGCGGTGACGATATCGACGCGGCCTGTGGGCAGCTGGCAGGACGCGTCATCGATCGCACCACCGTGCGCCTGGGCGACAAGGTCATTGGCGTCGCGGTGCAACCATGAGCAATCCCGTGAACGAACTTCCGCGTCTTCCGCTGCGTGTTGCGCTCCTCGGGACAGCCTGTGCGCTGCTTCTCGGTGGCTGCGGTGGCAACGCCGGCACCAAGCCGCGCCAGACCAAGACCGAGGACGCCGCGGTCTACAACACCCAGCTCGGCATCGCCTACCTGAACCAGGGTGAGCTGGCGCTCGCCAAGGACAAGCTCGACCGCGCGGTGCTGCAGGACCCGAGCTTCCCGGAGGCGCACAGTGCACGCGCCATGCTGTACGAGCGCCTGGGCGACAACGACAAGGCGGACGATGAGTTTCGCACCGCGCTGCGTCTGGCCCCCAACGACCCGAACGTGGTGAACAACTACGCGGTGTACCTGTGCCAGCGCGGCCGCACCAACGATGGCGTCAAGCGCTTCGAGCAGGCGGCGAAGAACGCCCTCTACCGCACCCCGGAGGCCGCCTACACCAACGCCGGCGTGTGCCTGCATGCCGCCAAGCGCGACGAGGAGGCCCGGGTGCAGTTCATCAAGGCGCTGCAGGTGAAGCCTAATTTCTCCGATGCGGTGCTGCAGCTCTCGGACCTCGAGTTCCAGCACAACAACCTCGCGCAGGCGCGCCAGCTGATCGATAACTACCTGGGGAACTTCCCCGCGACCCCGGACCTGCTGTTCCTCGGCGTGCGCGTGGCACGGGCACAGAAGGATGCGGTGGCCGTGCAGCGCTATTCGCGCAAGCTGCAGCTGGACTTCCCCGGCTCCGACCAGACGCGTGCGCTGGCCGGCCTCGACCGTAACCCCGGCTGAGGAGCCATGACGAGTGAAGCTGGCAGCGTCGGCATCGGCGCGCGGCTGCGCGCCGCGCGCGAGCGGCGCGGCCTGACCACGCTGCAGGCTGCCGAGAAGCTGCACGTGGATGCCCGCGTGCTCGAGTCCCTGGAGGCCGATAACTTCGCCCCCCTCGGTGCGGATGTCTACGTGCGCGGTCATCTGCGCCGCTACGCGGAGCTCATCGGCGAGTCCCCGCACGAACTGCAGGACCTCTACGCGCGGACCGGTCCTGTGGTGCAGCCGGACCTGACGCGCATCCCGCGCGGGGAGCGCCCGCCGGAGTCCGCGCGCTACATGATGCCGGCGCTTCTGACGGTCGTGGCGCTGACGCTCGCAGGACTGCTGTGGTGGGCACTGACGCTCCCCGGGGCGAAGCCCCACGTCCTGCCGCCCCCGCCTGCGCCGGCCACGGTGTCCGAGACCGAGACGCCGGAAGTGGCGCCTGCGGCTGCCGCGCCGGTGGCAGCGCCTGCCCCCGCCCCGACCCCGGTGCCCTCCATAGCTCCCGGGGGGCAGACGCTCACGCTGCACTTCTCGGCGGGCAGCTGGGCGCAGGTGGCGGATGCGCACGGGCACCTGCTGCTGGATGGCATGCAGCCGGCCGGCAGCAGCCGCTCGGTGAGCGGGGTGGCGCCGCTGTGGGTGGTGCTGGGCAACGCCCCGCAGGTGGCACTCGAGGTGGGTGGCCACCCGGCGTCGCTCACAGGCCTGGTGCGTCGCCGCGGCGACGCCCATTTCAGGGTGGACGCCGCCGGCACGCTGTCCGCGGATGCGGCGCATGGCGCGAAGGGGGACTGAGGTGGCCGGCGAGATCCAGGCAATCCGCGGGATGAACGACGTGCTGCCGGCCGAGATCGGTGCCTGGCAGCACTTCGAAACCCAGACGCGCGAGCTGCTCGGCGCCTACGGGTACGAGGAGATCCGGGTGCCGATCCTCGAGCATACCGAGCTCTTCAAGCGCGCGATCGGCGAGCACACGGACGTCGTCGGCAAGGAGATGTACACCTTCACCGACCGCGGCGGGGACAGCCTGACGCTGCGACCGGAAGCCACCGCCGGGATCGCGCGGGCGCTCATCTCCAACGGGATGCTGCGTGGTGCGCGCCACAAGCTGTGGTGCATCGGCCCGATGTTCCGCCACGAGACCCCGCAGGCGGGGCGCTACCGGCAGTTCTGGCAGGTGGACGTGGAGGCGGTGGGCTACCCGGGCCCGGACATCGATGCGGAGCTCATCTCTTTCAGCGCGCGCCTGTGGCAGCGGCTCGGGATCGCGGGACTGCGCCTCGAGATCAACTCCCTCGGCACCCCGGAGAGCCGCCGCGAGTACCGTGCGCACCTGATCGAGTACTTCCGTGCCCGCGAGAGCGAGCTCGACGAGGACAGCCAGCGGCGCCTCACCGGTAATCCGCTGCGCATCCTCGACAGCAAGAACCCGCAGATGCAGGAGCTGATCCGCGGTGCTCCGCTGCTGACCGAGCACCTCGACCCCGAGTCGCGTGCGCACTTCGAGGAGCTGTGCGCCATGCTGCGCAGCGTCGGCGTGCCGTACGAGATCAACCCGCGCCTGGTGCGCGGGCTCGACTACTACTCACGGACCGTGTTCGAATGGATTACCCGGTCCACCGGCGCACAGAATGCCGTATGCTCCGGCGGCCGCTATGACGGGCTGATTGCGCAACTGGGTGGCGAAGCCACGCCGGCCATAGGCTTTGCCATGGGCGTCGAGCGCCTGGTGGCGCTGCTCGTGGCGGCCGGCCAGGTGCCCGCGGCCGCCTCCCCCGATGTCTACGTGGTGGTGAGCGGTGCACACAGCGCCGCCCGGGCGCTCGAGATCGTCGAGCGGCTGCGCACCGAGCGCCCGCGCGTGCGGTTCGAACTGAACGTGGGCGGGGGCAATTTCAAGGCACAGTTCCGCCGCGCCGACAAGAGCGGGGCGCCGCTCGCCCTGATCATCGGCGAGGACGAACTCGCGCGCGGGGTCGTGGCGATGAAACCTTTACGCGAGCAGTCGGGTCAGAGCGAGTGCCCGATTGCCGGGCTGGCCGCCGGGGTGGACGCAGCGCTGGCCGCGCTCGCGGCCACGTCGGGTCAGCCGGCAGCATGATGTTGGGGAGGATGCGTGGAAGATTACCTGTCTGAGAAAGAACAGTGGGAATGGGTCAAGGGGCAGGTGCGCTCCAGCGGCCCATGGGTGATCGTGGCGGTCGCCGTCGTGTTCGCCGGGGTCGCCGGATGGCGCTGGTGGCAGGACCGCCAGGACACGGCACGCCTGGCGGCGAACGACCGGCTGATGCAGATGGTGCAGGCGCTGCAGCGCGGCGACCGCACGCAGGCCTTCTCGCTCGTCACGCAGATGGAGCGGGAGAACCCCGGCTCGCCTTACACCGACCAGGCGAAGCTCCTGGCGGCACGCGTCTACGTCGATGACGGTAGCTTCGACAAGGCGGCCGCGGAACTGGAGGCGGTGGCCCAGCACTCGCCCGACCGCGAACTCGCCACCATCGCCCGCCAGCGTCTGGCGCGGGTGCAGATCGCCCAGGGCAAGCCGGACGCGGCGCTCGAGACGCTCAAGGGCACCGATGGCGGTGCCTTCGCGGCGCGCTACCACGAGGTGCGCGGCGATGCCTTCTACGCCAAGGGCGACAAGGCGAGCGCGCTCACCGAGTACCGCAGCGCGCAGTCTGGCAGCCACGAGGACAACGCGGCGCTGCTGACCCTCAAGATCGCCGAGCTCGCGGGCGATGCGCCGGTGAGCGCCAAGGCTGCGCCCGCCGCGAGCGCGCCTGCCCCCACCGCAGCAGGCGCTTCTCAGTGAGCGCCCTGCGGCAGCTGCGGCGCGGGGGCTGGCTCCTCGCGACGGCGATCCTCGTGGTCGCCTGCTCCAAGGACAAGGCCGTCGACCAGCCGGCCAAGCTCACCCCGTTCACCCCGTCGCTGCGGGTCGAGCACCTGTGGAGCACTACGGTCGATGACAAGAAGGCCGAGCCGCTGCGCCTCGGGCTCGGACTCGCCCTCGATGGCGGCCGCATCTACGACGCCGGCCACAAGGGCGACGTAGTGTCACTCGACCCCAAGAACGGGCGTCTGCTGTGGCGTACGCGCACCAAGGCGCCGCTGTCCGGGGGCACCGCGGCCGGCGGCGGCCTGGTGGTGGTCGGCACCAGCGACGGCAGGCTGTTCGCGCTCAGCGCCGAGGACGGCAAGACCCGCTGGGAGGTGCGTATCAATGGCGAAGTGCTCGCCCCGGTGGCCATCTCCGAGAAGCTGATCGCGGTGCGCACCGGTGATGGCAAGCTGCGCGGCCTGAGCCCCGCGGACGGGCACGAGCTTTGGGTGCAGGAGCAGCAGGTGCCACGGCTGTCGCTGCGCGGGACCTCCGCGCCGGTGATCGTCGGCGACACCGTGCTGTGCGGGTTCGACAACGGCAAGGTCATGTCGATCAACGGCAGCGACGGCTCGCTCCTGTGGGAGGCGACCGTTACCCCGCCGCACGGGCGCACCGAGCTTGAGCGCCTCGCGGACATCGATGCGGCGGTCCTGGTTGCCGGCCAGAATGTCTACACGGTGGGCTTCCAGGGGCGCGTGGCGATGCTCGCGCTCGATACCGGGCAGGTGTGGTGGTCGCACGAGCTCTCTAGCTACCGCGGCATGAGTCTCGATGAGGAGGCGCTGTACGTCGCCACGGCCGATGGTGAGGTGGTGGCGCTGCGCGCGCGCACCGGGGCGGAGATCTGGCGTCAGGGCGTGCTTCTGCATCGCGGCCTGTCCGCCCCGGCGGACATGGGCGATGCCATCGTCGTCGGCGACCTCCAGGGTTACGTGCACTGGCTCGACAAGGCGAGCGGGGCACTCATGGCGCGTACCAAGGCCGGCAGCGCGCGCATCAGCAACGCCCCGGTCGTGATGGGCAACGTGGTGCTGGTGCAGACCGACCGCGGCCAGATCAGCGCCTATCGCGTCACGGCGCTCGCGGGAGCCGCAGCCCGCAAGCCGGTACCGGTCGCGCCGGCGCCTGCTGCTGCCCCTGCGGCACCGACCCCGGCACCGGAAGCGGCGCCGGCGCCGGAAACTCCCGAAGGCAAGTAGCGCCCCCGGGCGCGGCCGAGCTGCGGTGTAAGGCCTCGCCATGCTGCCCATCATCGCGCTCGTCGGCCGCCCCAACGTCGGCAAGTCGACGCTCTTCAACGTGCTCACCGGTACGCGCGATGCGATCGTCGCCGACGTGCCGGGCCTCACGCGCGACCGCCAGTACGGCTTCGGGCGTCTAGGGCCCATTCCCTGCGTCGTGATCGACACGGGTGGCCTGGTCGAGAACCCGGTCGGCATCGAGGCACAGATGCGCGCCCAGACCGAGCGCGCGGTCGCGGAGGCCGACCACCTGGTGTTTCTCGCCGATGCGCGCGGCGGTCTCAACCCTCAGGATTATTTCGTGGCGCGCGAACTGCGTCGCTCTGGCAAGCCCGTCACGCTGGTGCTGAACAAAGCGGAGGGACTTGACGCTGACGTGGTCGCTGCCGATTTCCATGCGCTCGGCTTCGGCGAACCGCTGACCATCGCCGCGAGCCACGGCCAGGGGTGCGAGGCGCTCATGGAGCACGTGCTCGCCGGTATGGAGCCAGGGACCGATGAGCGGCCCGATGACGGCTCCATCCGCATCGCCATCATCGGCCGCCCCAACGTCGGCAAGTCGACGCTGGTTAACCGCCTGCTCGGCGAGGAGCGCGTGATCGCGAGCGAGCTGCCCGGCACCACGCGCGACAGCATCCTCGTGCCCTTCGAGCGCGACGGACAGTCCTTCATGCTCATCGACACCGCCGGTGTGCGTCGGCGCTCCAAGGTCGAGGACGTCGTCGAGCGCGCAAGCGTTGCCAAGACGCTGCAGGCGATCGATGAGGCGCACGTCGTCATCCTGGTGCTGGATGCGCATGACGGCGTCGCCGAACAGGACGCCAGCGTGCTGGGCATCGCGCTCGAGCGCGGCCGCGCGCTCATCATCGCGGTGAACAAGTGGGACGGCATCGCGCCCGAGCAGCGCGAGGAGATCCGGCGCCAGCTGTCGCTGAAGCTCGACTTCGTGCCGTTCGCGCCGCTGCACTTCATCTCCGCGCGCCACGGCACCGGAGTGGGCGAGCTCATGCAGTCCACGGTGCGCGCCTACGAGGCCGCGATGCGCGCCATGCCGACGCGGGAACTCACCCGCACCCTGGAACATGCCCTCACCGTGCACCAGCCGCCGCTGGTGCGCGGACGCCGCATCAAGCTGCGCTACGCCCACCAGGGCGGCCGCAACCCGCCACGCATCGTCATCCATGGCAACCAGACCGCCTTGGTCCCGGCGGCCTATACCCGCTACCTCGCCAACGTATTCCGCAAGACCTTTGACCTGTTCGCAACCCCGGTATTCATCGAGTACCGCACCGACAGCAACCCGTATCTGCGCGAGCGTCGCGTGAAGACCCCTCAGAGCCACGGGCGGCGACAGGCGGGAACGCGCAAGCCGCGGCGCTGACCTTTCGGCCGGCCGCATTTCGCGGAAACGCAGGGTCTGCGCGCACTCCCGACAGTCGCCAGGTGAGTTTCCCGCTCCTTGCTGCGCCGCGTCGCGACGGCCCGGCCTCCAGGCACGCTCGAGGCTGGCGGCCCCGTGGGCGTCGCTGGCTGGCGATGCAGCGGCGGCACCGGCCGCCACTGCCGCTGCGCCGTTCCCAGGGCCCGGAGGCGGTCAGGCTTCGCCGCAAGGCCCGCGGCCTGGCCTCCCAGGTGCATCCCGCGAACGAGGTGGCCAGCGGGCCGGCTCGGCGGCTAAGCTAGGACGCGATCGGCCGTCCCATCGGCGCCGCCCGCGCACAGGGGATATAAAAACGTGCTTCACAGAAGCCTTCAAGTTGCCCTGACCGTGATCGCTGTTGCCTGCTCTGCCTCGGCCTTCGGGCAGGCGGCGCCCGCCCAGTTCTTCGTGGTCTGTGGTTCGCAGCCGAACGAGCCCACGGTTTACTTCAGCGGGGTGCTGCAGGGGCCAGCCACGGCCTTTGCGGGGTTCCGCACGGGTTTCAGCGATTTTCTGACCCAGCATTACGCCTACAAGGGGGCAGTGGGCTGTTTGCCCGCAAGAGACGCGGCGCAGGCCCTGAAGTTCATCGCCGACCGGTCGTCCGCACTTCGTAACGCCAAGAAGAACGTTGTGGACACGGGTTGGTCGGAAAATGCGGCAGCCGCTGCTCCCGCGGCCGCCGCACCCGTCGCGCAGAACCGGGCGACCGCGGTCCCCGCGCCTGCGGCGAAGGCAAGCGTCGCTACCCCTGCAGCCGGCTCAGCCACGGCCGGCAGCGGTGGTGCAGCGAGCAGCGCGTCCTCGTTCGCCAGCGCCCTCGGCACTATCTTCGGCGGCGGGGGAGCAGGCGGGTCAGCCGGCAGCGGCACCAACGGGACCGCAGGCGCTGCAGGTAAGTCTGCCGGCGCGAAGTCCACCGGCGGCTCAGGTGCGTCAGACGCGGGCGGCCAGAGCCCCTTCGAGCAGGTATCCAACACGCTCAGCACCGTCTTCGGCAGTAAATCCAGTAGCACCGACGCGGCGCCAAAGGGAGCGCCCTCGCCTGATCCGGACGGCGGTCTTGGTTCGGCGCAGTCGGGCAGCACCAAGCTCGTTGTCGAGGGCTGTGGGCGGCAGGATACGCGGGTGGCGTGCGTCGCCGAGCTGACAAATCAAAACCAGAAGGACACGCTGGTGCGAGCTGCCGATGTCTGGACGGACGCCTTCATCGTTGATGACCGGGGCGATCGTCACGCGCGCAGCTCGGCATTTTTCCTGAATATCGACGGGGAACAGCGCCCGCAGCTCGATGTCTCTTACGGCAAGACGGCGCGCTTCATTCTCATGTTCGACGACGTGCCGACCAAGGTCCAGAAAGTCGCACTGCGCTCCGCGAGCAGCACTCTCGATGTCGAGGACGTGAGCCTCATAGCCCCGGGTACGCAGGCAAACCAGCATCATTGAGCCTCGCGCTGTCTTCGAGGTGATTGGCGGCGGCTACTTGCCGGGAAGCGCGTCCGTATAATGGACGTGGGCGTAGCACCGGACACGTTTGATCTTCCGCCAAAAAGTGCAACGCACGTTTTTTACGTCTTGAATTGGCCGGCTTGAGGCTTGCGCGGCGATAGCCGACCACCAGGCGACCGGGACCTCGCCTATTCCCACTCGATGGTTGCAGGAGGTTTCCCGGAAATGTCGTACACCACGCGCGAGATCCCCGGCACCTCGTTGACGATGCGGCGCGAGACCACATCGAGGAAGTCGTACGGCAGGCGCGCCCAGTGGGCGGTCATGAAGTCGATGGTCTCCACCGCGCGCAGGGCGATCACGTAGTCATAGCGGCGCCCGTCGCCCATGACGCCCACCGAGCGCACCGGCAGGAACACCGCGAACGCCTGGCTGGTGCGGTCGTAGAGGTCGTGGCGGCGCAGCTCCTCGATGTAGATCGCATCGGCACGCCGCAGCAGGTCCGCGAATTCCTTGCGCACCTCGCCGAGGATGCGCACTCCGAGCCCCGGGCCCGGGAACGGGTGGCGGTAGACCATCTCGCGCGGCAGCCCGAGCTCGACGCCGAGACGACGTACCTCGTCCTTGAACAGCTCGCGCAGCGGCTCGACCAGCTTCAGGTTCATGTCCTTGGGCAGGCCGCCAACGTTGTGGTGCGACTTGATGACGTGCGCCTTGCCGGTACGCGACCCGGCCGATTCGATCACGTCGGGGTAGATCGTGCCCTGGGCGAGGAACTCAACGCCCGTGAGCTTGCGCGCCTCCTCGTCGAACACCTCGATGAAGGTGCGCCCGATGATCTTGCGCTTGGCTTCCGGGTCCGTGACGCCGGCGAGCGCGCCGAGGAAGCGCGCCTCGGCATCGACGCGGATGACGCGCACGCCGAGGTGCTGCGCGAAGGTGCTCATCACCTGGTCGCCTTCGCCCTCGCGCAGCAGACCGTGGTCCACGAACACGCACGTCAGCTGCTGACCGATGGCACGCTGCAGGAGGGCCGCGACCACCGAGGAGTCGACGCCACCGGAGAGCCCGAGCAGCACCTTGGCGCCGCCCACCTGGGCGCGCACGCGGGCGATGGCATCCTCGATGATGTTGCCCACGTTCCACAGGGCATCGCTGCCTGCGATGCTGCGCACGAAGCGCTCCAGCAGCCGGGCGCCCTGGGTGGTGTGGGTCACTTCCGGGTGGAACTGCACGCCGTAGAAGCGCCGCCGCTCATCGGCCATGGCGGCAAACGGGATGGTCGCGGTAGAGGCGCTGGCGCTGAAGCCGGGGGGCAGGGCGTCCACGCGGTCGCCATGACTCATCCACACGTCCAGCAGTGCCTTGCCGGCGCTGCTGCGGCGGTCCTCGAGGTCCTCGAGGAGGCGCGAGGCACCGGTCACCGTGACTTCAGCGTAGCCGAACTCCCGCTCGCTCGAGGGCGCGACGCGCCCGCCGAGCTGCTGCGCCATGGTCTGCATGCCGTAGCAGATGCCGAGCACCGGCACGCCGAGCTCATACACCGCCTGCGGTGCGCGCGGGGGGTCCTTGTCGGTGACGGACTCCGGGCCACCGGAGAGGATGATGGCGCGCGGCCGGAAGTCGCGTACCTCGGCCTCGCTCACGTCCCAGGGATAGATCTCGCAGTACACGCCCAGTTCGCGCACGCGCCGCGCGATCAGCTGCGTGTATTGCGCGCCGAAGTCCAGGATCAGGATGCGGTGCGCGTGGATGTCCGTGCGCGCGTCGGGCTTTGGGGTCACGGGCTGTGCGGGTCGGGGAGCGCTCGCCATGTCTTCCTGAACTTTTAAGACACCCGGTAGTTGGGTGCCTCCTTGGTGATGGTGACGTCGTGGACGTGGCTCTCGCGTACGCCCGCGGTGGTGATGCGCACGAACACCGGCTTAGTGCGCAGGTCGGTGATGTTGCGGCTCCCGGTATAGCCCATCGCCGCCCGCAGGCCGCCGGAGAGCTGGTGCAGGATCGTCACCACGCTGCCCTTGTAGGGCACGCGGCCCTCAACGCCCTCGGGCACCAGTTTCTCGAGCTCCGAGGCGGCATCCTGGAAGTAGCGGTCGGCGGAGCCGTGGCGCTCGCCCATCGCTCCCAAGGACCCCATGCCGCGGTAGGACTTGTAGGAGGCGCCCTGGTAGAGCTCGACCTCGCCCGGGGACTCCTCGGTGCCGGCGAACAGGCCGCCGATCATGACCGCGTGCGCGCCGGCCGCGAGCGCCTTGGCGATGTCGCCGGAGAAGCGGATGCCGCCATCGGAGATGACCGGCACGTCGGTGTCGCGCAGCGACTCGGCGACGTTGGCCACCGCGGAGATCTGCGGGACGCCGACACCCGCGACGATGCGCGTGGTGCAGATCGAGCCCGGGCCGATCCCGACCTTCACCGCATCCGCGCCGGCATCGACCAGCGCGCGCGCGGCCTCGGGGGTCGCGATATTGCCGGCGATGACCTGGGCGTCGGCCCACTTGGCCTTGATGCGCCTGACCGTCTCGATGACGCCTTTGGAATGCCCGTGCGCAGTATCCACCACCACGAGGTCTACTCCCGCCTCGCGCAGCGCCGCCACGCGCTCGAGCGTGTCGGGCGTCGTGCCGACCGCGGCGCCGACGCGCAGGCGGCCGCCGTCGTCCTTGCAGGCGCGCGGGAACTCGGTGGCCTTCTGGAAATCCTTGACAGTGATCATGCCGACGAGCTCGCCGGTGCGGTTGACCACCAGGAGCTTCTCGATGCGGTGCTTGTGCAGCAGCGCCAGCACTTCGTCCTTGGGGGCATCCTCGCGCACGGTCACAAGACGCTCCTCGGGCGTCATGACGCTCGAGACCGGTGCGTCGAAGCGGTCCTCGAACCGCAGGTCGCGGTGCGTGACGATGCCTACCGCCTTGCGGCCGACCACCACCGGGACTCCTGAGATGCCACGCGCGCGGGTGAGATCCAGCACCTCGCGGATGCTCATGTTCGGGGAGACGGTGATCGGGTCTTTGATGACGCCGCTTTCGAACTTCTTTACACGCCCGACCTCGCGCGCCTGGGCCTCGATCGTCATGCTCTTGTGGACGATGCCGATGCCGCCTTCCTGGGCGATGGTAATGGCGAGCCGTGCCTCAGTGACCGTATCCATGGCCGCGGAGATGAGCGGCACGTTCAGCCGGATGCGGCGCGTGACCTGGGTGGAGAGATCGACCTCGCGTGGCAGAATTTCCGAGTAAGCCGGAACCAGGAGGACGTCGTCGAAGGTGAGAGCTTCTTCGAGTATGCGCATGCTCAATTATATGCGCTTAGGTCGCACCGGTAAACCTCGTGCTAAGGTGCCCCATGCCCCCAGATTCTGAACTTCACGGCAGTCCCGCACCGGTACGCGAGGTCTACAGCGTCACCCGGCTCACCCGGGAGGTGCGCGCGCTGCTGGATCGGGGCCTTGGGGTGATCTGGATCGAGGGGGAGCTGTCGAACTTCTCCCAGCCGGCCTCCGGGCACTGGTATTTCTCGCTCAAGGACCGCGACGCGCAGCTGCGCTGCGCGATGTTCCGCATGAAGAACGTCCTGGTCGGATTCACCCCACGCGCGGGGAGCCAGGTGCTGCTGCGCGGGCGCATCAGCGTCTACGAGGCGCGCGGGGAGTACCAGTTGATCGTCGAGCACCTCGAGGAGGCCGGGGTGGGGGCGCTTAAGCGCGAATTCGAGCGCCTCAAGAGCCGCCTGGCGGCCGAAGGGCTGTTCGCACCGGAGCGCAAGCGCCTGCTGCCGCGTTTCCCGCGCCGCATCGGCGTCATCACCTCGCCCACCGGGGCGGCACTGCGCGACGTGCTGCACATCCTGGCGCGACGCTACCCCGCGGCCGCCGTGCTCATCTATCCCGCCCCGGTGCAGGGTGCGGCGGCGGTGCCCGCGCTGGTGCGCGCGCTGGCCCTCGCCTCGGTGCGCGCCGAGTGCGACGTCCTGATCCTCGCCCGGGGCGGGGGCTCGCTCGAGGACCTGTGGGCGTTCAACGACGAGCAGGTGGCCCGTGCCATACATGCCTGCAGCGTGCCGGTGGTATCGGGCGTCGGCCACGAAGTCGACTTCACCATCGCGGACTTCGTGGCTGATGCGCGCGCCCCGACGCCCTCGGCCGCCGCGGAGCTGGTGGCGCCCGACCGGCAGGCGTGTCTTGAGGCCCTGGCCCGCACCGCCCAGCGCCTGGCGCTCGGCATGCGGCGCGAACTGCGTGGGGTGACCCTGCGGGTGGAATCCGTCGAACGCCGCCTGCGGCTGGCCCACCCGGGCGTGCGCCTCGCCCAGCAGATGCAGCGCCTCGATGATCTCGCGCAGCGCCTGGGCGCGGCAGTGCGCAGCCGCTCACACCATGACAGCGTGCGCCTCGCGGACCTGCAGGCGCGCCTGGCGCACTGTTCCCCGCGCCACAGCGTGCAGGAGTACGGCGCCCGTGCGGCCCGTCTGCAGGCGCGCCTGGCGCACGCCGCCAGTGCCAGCCTTGCGCACCTGACACATCGCCTGGCGCTGGCGCAGCGCGGACTGCACACCGTGAGCCCGCTCGCGACCCTCAGCCGCGGCTTCGCCATAGTCACCGGGGAGGAGGGCATCCTCACGGACGCCGCGAGCGTGGCCCCAGGCAGCCCGATCGAGGCACGGCTCGCCCGTGGCACGCTGACCGCCCGCGTCACGGGACGCAAGGCGTGAGAGGACTCATCCCGCTTGCACCCCTGCTGCTTCTCCCGGGGGCTGCCTGGGCGGTGGAGGCTCCCGCCGCCGGGCTGCCGCAGCCAGAGCTCGTCCCGGGCGGGGTCGCGCTCCTGAGCCTCAGCGCCCCGCAGGGCAGGGAGCCTGTGGTGACCTTTGAGGACAAACGGGTGCTGGTGCTGCCCGCGGGCGATCACTGGTTGGCGGTCGTCGGGATCCCGCTGTCGCAGACTCCGGGGCCCGCGGTGGTGCGGGTGCGCGACGGCACGCCCGAGGGCCACGCCGTGAGCTTCGAGGTCACCGACAAGGAGTACACGACGCAGCGGCTGACCGTGGCCCCGGCCAAGGTCGATCTCTCGCCCAAGGACCTCGCGCGCACCCAGAAGGAGACGCCGCACATCCACGCCGCCATGGCTACCTACACGGACTCGCCTCCCGCGACCCTGCAGCTGCTCGCGCCGGTGCCGGGCATCCGTTCCAGCTCCTACGGCTCGCGCCGCGTATTCAACAACGAGGCGCGCAACCCGCATTCCGGGATGGATATCGCCGCGGACAGCGGCACGCCCATCCTCGCCGCCGCCGATGGGCGTGTGCTCGACACCGGCGACTACTTCTTCAATGGCAACACAGTGATCCTCGACCATGGCCGCGGCTTCATCACGATGTACTGTCACCTGAGCCAGATCGACGTGCACCCGGGGGACGTGCTGAAAGCGGGTGAGGTGCTTGGCAAGGTCGGCGCCACCGGCCGCGTCACCGGCCCGCACCTGCACTTCGGCGTCGCGCTCAACAGCGTCTTCGTCGACCCGGCCTTGTTCCTGCCGCCGCCAGCCACGAGTCCGCATGAACCGCCCCGCTGAGGGTGGCCGGGATGAGGGCTTCATGCGCGTGGCACTCGAGCACGCGACCGCCGCGCGCGCGCGCGGGGAGGTGCCCGTGGGGGCCCTCCTGGTGCGCGGGGACTCGATCATCGCCGCCGCCGGCAACAGTCCGATCACGAGCCACGATCCGACCGCGCACGCGGAGATCCAGGTGCTGCGCACCGCCGGGGAAGTGCTTGACACCTACCGCCTGACGGGCACGACGCTGTACGTGACGCTCGAGCCGTGTGTCATGTGCGCCGCCGCCCTGGTGCACGCGCGCGTGCGACGCGTGGTGTTCGGGGCCTGGGATCCGCGCGGCGGCGGCGCAGGCAGCCTGACCAACGTCTTCACACTGCCAGGCCTCAATCACCGCGTCGATGTGTTCGGTGGCGTACTCATGGAGGAGTGCGGACAGGTGCTGCAGGAATTCTTCGCGCAGCGACGCGCGGCAGGCACAGATCCCTAGCGTGTCGGGGGCGAGGCGGGCTTCGGGTCGGGCGCCATCTGGATCGTGATCGGCACCGGCTCTGCCGCTGCCGCCGACTGGGTTGGGCCGGACGCCGGCGGCGGCACGATGGTTGGGCGCGCTTCGCCGGGCTGCCACTCGAGCAGCGTCAGGTAGCGCTGGATGCGATCGACGAACTGCACCGGCTCCCAGCCGCGCGCATAGCCGCGCTTGGCACGGTCATACCAGCGCTCCTGCGCCAGCAGCGGCAGCTGCTCGCGCACGTCCGCCCAGGAGTCGGGGTTCTTGCCGTGAGCCTGCGCGATGATGCGCGCATCCTCCAGGTGTCCGAAGCCGACGTTGTAGGCGGCGATCGTGAGCCAGGTGCGATCCGGCTCCGCGATGCGGTCCGGGATCATCTCGCGCACCTGAGCAAGATAGCGGGCGCCGGCGGCGATGCTCTGCGCCGGGTCGGTGCGGTCCTTGATCCCCATCGCCTGCGCCGTGTCGGCGGTCAGCATCATGACCCCGACCGCGCCCTCGTCCGAGGCCGCGCGCGGGTCCCACTTGGATTCCTGGTAGCCCACCGCGGCCAGCAGGCGCCAGTCGATGCCCGACTGCGCTGCGGCTTCCTCGAACCAGGGGCGAAAGTGCGGCAGGCGGTCGTTCACGTGACCCTGGAACTCGCGCGACTCCTCGTAGGCAAAGGGCCGGGTGTCGCCTGAGGACTCCTGGACCAGCTGCGGCAGGCGCCCGGAGGCGGCGAGGTCGTGGAAGAAGGTGTTGACGCTCGCGAGCAGCCCGGGTGCGCCGTGTCGCACCATCCATTGCACCGGGCGCTTCTCGGGCAGCGCGAAGCCCACCAGCACGTTCGGGTAGAGGTGGTGCGCGAAGGAGAACTCGCGTTCATCCGTGATGGCGTAGTCGGCCTGGCCGGAGTCCACATCCTCGATAGGGTCGGCGACGCTCGGGGCCGTCTCCTCCCATTTCAGGCTCGGGGCCACGGTGCTCTTGAGGCGCTCGAGGATGCGCTCCTGCGGGGTTCCGGCGCGTACCGCGAGCCGCGCGGATTCCAGTTGCAGGGTGTCGCGCGGCTTGGTGCCATTGCGGTGGTAGACGACCAGCTGCGGGATCAGGGTGTAGGGATCGGCCGCGTCGGCCACGCGGCTCCACTCGGGCGTACCGGTGAGTGAGGCGGCGGCGATGTCGGCCCGTCCGGCGGCCAGCTCCGCCTGCAGCGCGTGCTCGTTGGCGACCGGGTACATGTGCAGCTTCACGCCGAGGTAGGCGGCGTAGGCGGTCGCCAGGTCGAACTCCAGTCCCTCCGTGCCCTGCGCGCCGAGGTAATAGCAGGTCGGCAGGTTCAGGGTCACGACGCGCAGCTCACCGCGCGCCCGGATCTCCGCGAGCGCGCTGCGCTCGAAGATCGCGGGAGGCTCGAATTTGCCGCATCCGGGCAGCACGGACAGCAGCAACACGACCGCGGCGAGTGCTAAAGCGCGCACGAACCTCCCCTCACCGCAAGAGCTTTCCGCTAGAATAGCAGCCCCCGCAAGACTCACAGGGCAGCCGGAGAGGTACCGAAGCGGTCATAACGGCGCCGACTCGAAATCGGATGGTCGGGTAATTCCGGCACGTGGGTTCGAATCCCACCCTCTCCGCCATTGAGTCTACGTGCGGCCCTTCACGCCGCCGGCTTCTTCAGTGCCTCGCGATAGGCGGCGCCGAAAGCCTCCACGAACGTGTGCGGCAGGTGGTCGGCCGGCATCTCGATCAGATTTCTGTAGAAGGTCGTGAACAGTTCCCAGTACTGCGCCTTGTCGGCCGTGCGCGCCTTGCCGCGGCGCGCGGCGCGCTCGAAGCGTGCCTCGAGCTCGGCAGGGTCGAGGCGATCCAGGAACTCCACGAACGCACTGCGGGTGGCCTGCGAGCAGGCCTGCTCGTGCACCTTGGAGTCCCCGATCGTCTCGCGCAGCCACTGCACCGAGTCCAGGCGCCGCCCCTCGTGCTTGAGGAACAGCGCGATCATCAGGTCCTCGACCGAGAGCTGCGCGAGCGAGGGGCGCGGGTCGTCGGCCTCGGGCGCCGGCGTCTCGATGCGGTAGCGGTTGCGCGTGTCGCCGCGCGTGCGCTCGAGGTCCTTGAAGCCGACGAAGGCCTCGCGGAACAGGCGCCCCGCCAGGTGCAGCAGGCGCCCCTGCGCATCCGCGGGCAGGCTCTCCGGCGCGATGCCCGCGCCACGGCAGAAGGCTTCCAGGCCCGAGCGCATGTCCTCGAGCGCGATCGGGTTCTTCGGTTCGCGCCCCACGGCCTCGGCGAGCCGCGCCAGGCGCTGCGAGTTCGACTCCGTGCTCACGCTGTCGGGTGCCGGCGGCGGGGGCGGCGCGTGGCTGTAGGATTCGGCTTGTGCTTCCTGGGCCTGCGGCCGCAGCGGCGGCAGCGGGTCGAGCGTGCGGGCGAGGGCGCGCACGGAGCCTGAAGTCACCGCCTGTCCGTAGGCATTCACCGGCAGCACCGCGGCCGGGTCCTCTGAGGGCAGCAGCAGCTCCTCAAGGTTGATGGGCGCGCCGATGTCACGGTCGAAGCGCTTGAGCGGGCGCAGGGCCTGGATGCTGGTGGGGACGGCTGCGAGCAGCGGCTCCTCCTCGGCCTGCTGGGCGTCGGGCTTGCCGCCATCGACCGCGGCCACGATGTGGTACTCGCCCATGCGCAGCATGTCGCCGTTGGTGAGGCGGTAGCCGCTCGAGCCGCGCTTGGCGAGCGGCTCCATCTCGTCGTTGACGTAGACGCCGTTGGTGCTGACGTCCTGCAGGTAGAAGTGGCCCTCGCGGAACTGCACCCGCGCATGGTGTGCGGAGACGTAGCGCGACGGATCCGGCAGCACCCAGTCGTTGTCGGCCGAGCGGCCGATCGTGCCGCCCTCGACCGAAAACACAGCCGAGCTGCGCTCGGCCAGCGTGCGGCGCTGGTCGCTGACGATTTTCAGCCTGAGCATGTTTCCCCGAGTCAATGCAACCCGTCCGTTTGCTGGTTCCCCGGGCGTTTCCCCGCACGGACGCGGTCAAGCGTCCCTGGCGCGCCCGGACATATAATGGCCAGCCTCAACGCTAGCAGCGAGACCCCGCCGAACCATGGCAGCCAGTCACATTTTCCGCATTATGTTCGTGAATCAGGGCAAGGTTTACGAGGTGTACGCCCGCAAGGTTAACCACGGGGAGCTGTTCGGCTTCATCGAGGTGGAGGAACTGGTGTTCGGGGAGCGCTCCTCGGTGGTGCTCGACCCTTCCGAGGAGCGCATCAAGGGCGAGTTCGCCGGGGTGAAGCGCACCTTCCTGCCGATGCACTCCGTGCTGCGGATCGATGAGGTGAAGAAGCAGGGCGTCAGCAAGATCACGGCCCTTGAGGCTGGCGCCAACGTCACGCAGTTCCCGATGCCGCTCTACTCCATCCCGCCCGGGGAGAAGAAGTGAGGGCAGCGCGCGCATGCTGCTGATCGAAGGCCCGCCGGCGCTGTCCGGGTTCCGGATCGCCAAACTCCTGCAGCGCCTGCGCGCGCTCGATCCAGGGGTGCGCTCGGTTGATGCGCGCTTCGTGCACTTCGCCGATCTCTCCGCGCCCCTGGATGCCGCACAGCAGGGGGTGCTCGCGCAGCTGCTGACTTACGGGCCGACGCTGGCGCCGGGGGCGCAGCTTGCGGACGCGAGGCTCTTCATCGTGCCGCGCGCCGGCACCATCTCGCCCTGGTCGAGCAAGGCCACCGACATTGCGCACGTGTGCGGGCTCGCCGGCGTACGGCGCCTGGAGCGCGGCATCGAGTACCGCCTGGGCGCAGACAGTGTGCTCACGGGCGAGCGCCTGGCGCTGCTCGCCCCAGCCGTGAGCGATCGCATGACGGAGATGGCCCTCTTCGAGGCGCAGCAGGCGGCGCAGCTCTTCGGGCAGACCGCGCCGCAGCCCCTGACGCAGGTGTCCCTCGCCGGCGGCCGTGAGGCACTCGCCGCCGCCGACCAGCGGCTCGGGCTCGCGCTGTCGCAGCAGGAGATGGACTACCTCATCGAGAGCTTCCGGCGCCTCGGGCGCGACCCGACCGACGTCGAGATCATGATGTTTGCGCAGGCCAACTCCGAGCACTGCCGCCACAAGATCTTCAATGCCAGCTGGGTGATCGACGGCAAGCCGCGCGCCGAGACGCTCTTCGGCATGATCCGCCACACGCACGAGCGCCACCCGCAGGGCGTGCTGTCCGCCTACAAGGACAACGCGGCGGTGATGGAAGGCTTCGCCGGGGTGCGTTACTTCCCTGACCCGGTGAGCGGCATCTACCGCGTCAGCCACGAGCCGATCGACATCCTCATGAAGGTCGAGACGCACAATCATCCCACCGCGATCTCGCCGTTCCCCGGTGCGGCCACGGGAGCGGGTGGCGAGATCCGCGACGAGGGCGCCACCGGGCGCGGCGCGAAGCCCAAGGCGGGACTGACCGGCTTCTCGGTGTCGAACCTCAGGATCCCCGGGTTCGAGCGGCCCTGGGAGCGCGAGTTCGGCGCGCCCGGACGCATCGCCTCGGCGCTCGACATCATGATCGAGGGCCCGATCGGCGCGGCTTCCTTCAACAACGAGTTCGGCCGGCCGGCAATCGGCGGCTATTTCCGCACCTTCGAGCAGCGGGCGGCCTCGGATCCGCCGACGCGGGTGCGCGGCTACCACAAGCCGATCATGATTGCGGGCGGCATGGGCAACGTGCGGCGCGCGCACGTGCAGAAGCCGGAGGTGCCGCTCGGCTCCCTGATCGTGGTGCTCGGCGGACCGGCGATGCTCATCGGCTTGGGCGGCGGTGCGGCCTCCTCGCTCGGCAGCGGCAGCTCGAGCGCGGACCTGGATTTCGCCTCCGTGCAGCGCGGTAATCCGGAGATGCAGCGGCGCGCCCAGGAGGTGATCGATCATTGCTGGTCGCTCGGGGCCGCCAATCCGATCGTGCTCATCCACGACGTCGGCGCCGGCGGGCTCTCCAATGCCGTCCCCGAGGCGGTCGCGCACAGCGCGCGCGGCGCGCGCATCGACCTGCGCAGCATTCCGAGCGCCGAGAGCGGCATGTCCCCGCTGGAGCTGTGGTGCAACGAGGCGCAGGAGCGCTACGTGCTCGTGATCGCCGCCAGTGCGCTCGCCGCTTTCCGCGCGATAGCCACCCGCGAACGCTGCCCGTTCGCCGTGATCGGCCAGATCGACGGCTCGGGTCAGCTCACCGTGACGGACCCGCTGTTCCACAACCAGCCCGTCGACATGCCCCTCGAGGTGCTCCTTGGCAAGGCGCCGCGGCTGACCCGCGAGGCCAGCAGCGTGCTGCCGGCGCGGCGCGCGTTCGACCTCAAGGCGATCAGCCTGAAGGAGGCCGCTTATCGCGTGCTGCGGCTGCCGGCGGTGGCCGACAAGACCTTCCTCATCACCATCGGTGACCGCACGGTCGGGGGGCTCATCAGCCGCGACCAGCTGGTTGGTCCCTGGCAGGTGCCGGTGAGCGACGTGGCGGTGACGCTCGCGGACTACCAGGGAGTCGGCGGCGAGGCCATGGCCATGGGCGAGCGCTCGCCGGTCGCGGTGCTCGATGCGCCGGCGTCCGGGAGGCTCGCGGTCGCCGAGGCGATCACCAACATCCTGGCCGCCGACATCGGGGCGCTCACCGACATTCGCCTCTCGGCCAACTGGATGGCCGCCTGTGGGGAACCGGGCGAGGATGCGGCGCTGTTCGCGACCGTGCATGCCGTGGGCGTGGAGCTGTGCCCGCAGCTGGGCATCGCCATCCCGGTCGGCAAGGACTCGCTCTCGATGAAGACCGCATGGCGTGACGCGGGCGCCGACAAAAGCGTGGTGGCGCCGGTGTCGCTCATCGTGTCCGCCTTCGCGCGCGTCGCCGACGTGCGGCGCACGCTCACCCCGGCGCTGCAGCTGGATGAGCGACCGACGTCGTTGTGGCTCATCGACCTGTCCCACGGCAGCAACCGCCTCGGCGGCTCGGCGCTCGCGCAGGTGTACGGCGAGCTCGGGGACGAGCCGGCTGACCTTGATGTACCGCAGCGCCTCATCGGCCTTGCCGCCGCCCTGCGGGAACTGCGGGCGGCCGGGATGCTGCGCGCCTATCACGACCGCTCGGACGGGGGCCTGTTCGCCACGCTCATCGAGATGGCCTTCGCCGGCCACTGCGGCCTGGACGTCGCGCTGCCCGCGGCGCGCGGGCCGGCGCTGGCGCAGCTGTTCGCCGAAGAACCCGGGGTGGTGGTACAGATACTCGCGGGTGACGAGCCGGCCTTCCTCGAGATTCTCGAGCGCCACGGCCTCGGCGCGGGCGCGCTTTACCTCGGCGCGCCGGTCATCGACCTGCGCGTGCAGCTGCGCGTGGGGGGCGAGCAGTTCGATGAGTCCTGGGCGGACCTGAAGCGTGCCTGGTCGGAGACCTCCTGGCGCATGCGGCGGCTGCGGGATGACCCGCAGTGCGCCGATGAGGAGTACGCGGCGCTGACCGCGGAAGCCGATCCCGGGCTCACCGTGGCGCTCACCTTTGATCCGCAGCACGACATCGCCGCGCCCTACATCGCGCGCGGCGCACGTCCGGCGGTGGCGATACTGCGTGAGCAGGGCGTCAACAGCCAGGTGGAGACGGCCGCGGTGTTCGACCGCGCCGGCTTTACCCCCTACGACGTGCACATGACCGACCTCCTGTCCGGGCGCGTGTCGCTCGCGCAATTCAAGGGACTGATCGCCTGCGGGGGGTTCTCCTACGGCGACGTGCTCGGGGCAGGGGAGGGCTGGGCGAAGTCGATCCTGTTCCACTCAGGCGCGCGCGCGGAGTTCGAACGCTTCTTCGCGCGCAGTGACTCCTTTGCCTTCGGCATCTGCAACGGCTGCCAGATGTTCGCCGCCCTGAAGAGCATCATCCCCGGCACCGCGCACTGGCCGCGCTTCGTGCAGAACCGCAGCGAGCAGTACGAGGCGCGCTTCTCGCTGGTAGAGGTGCAGAAGTCCCCGTCCGTGCTGCTCGCAGGCATGGAAGGCTCGCTGCTGCCGATCGCCGTGGCGCACGGCGAGGGCCGGGCGGAGTTCAGCGACGCTGCGGCCGCCGCCGCCTGCAGCGCGAGCGGGCTCGTGGGACTGCGCTACGTCAATCCCGACCGCAGCATCGCCACCACCTACCCGGCCAATCCAAGCGGCACGCCCTTTGGCATCGCGGCCTTGAGCAACGAGGATGGCCGCGTGACGATAAGCATGCCGCACCCGGAGCGCTCGTTCCGCTACGTGCAGAACTCCTGGCACCCGCGCGACGTGGGGGAATACAGCGGCTGGACGCGCCTGTTCCGCAATGCGCGGCGCTTCGTCGGCTGAGGTAGCGGTTCAGCTCGCCGAGACGAACGGGGTTACGTTGCTGCCGGTCTCGTCGAGGAAGAAGCGCCGCACCATGATTGCCTGCTGCAGCTTGCCCTTGCGCACGTAGGCTTCGTAGAAGAGATCCTTCACCACTTCCAGCATGATGCCGGCCTCATAGCCGTCCAGCTGTGGCAGCGCCGAGCGTGCATCGAGCTCGGCGCCGAACAGTACGCTCTTCATCTTGGTGAAGATCTCCGGGGCGATGCTGGCCAGATCGCGCACCGCGTTCAGCTCATCGAACAGCCGCAGTTTCCCGGACTCGCCGAGGTCGGTGAACATCGCCTGTGCAGCCCGCCGGCACATGGAAGCGAAGGCATTGAAGGCGCCGCTCGAGAAGCAGGTGAGCGCCTCGCGGAACAGCAGTTCCACGTCCTCCGGAATGTAGGTGAAGCTGAACTTCTCGCGCGCCCGCTCGACCTCGGTGAACTGCGGCGACAGCTCGATGCGCGTCGCTCCGTACACGCGGACCGTGTAGCGCAGGAAGATGGGTGCATGGCAGGCGTCGCACAGGTAAACCAGCCCGATCTGCTTGGGGCGATACAGCTGCAGGTCCTCAAAGCGCGGCACGGCGCTCGCCGTGATGTGCGCCACCGCCTGGCAATTGGGGCAGGTCACGACGAGATTCTTCTCGGTGTCGTGGTGCAGGTGGCTCGCGGTGTCGATGTACAGGGACATTACGGTGACGCTTCAGGGCGGCCGTGAATTCTTATGTCTGGCGCCCCTTTGAGCCCATGGTACCCCAGCGCCGCGCCATACGCCGCAGCGGCGCGCCCGGCTTGAGCCGCAGCGCCACGTTATGTCATAGGGCGCGCAGTGCGTGCGAAGGCGAGGATGCGGTCGGCAAGCGTTGCGTACTCGCCGCCGAAGTGATGGCCGGTGCCGACCTGCTCGCGCCGGATCGCAGCCTCGGGCAGCCCGGGACAGATCGAGTCCTTCTCGCCCTCGCCATACAGGCACAGCACCGGCAGGCCCGTGATGCGCCCCACCTCGGGGCGCGTCTGCGGGCCGCCCGCGTCGGTGCCCACCCAGTCGGAGATGCTGACCTCGAAGGAGGCGTTGGCGTCGATGCCGAGCAGGCTCACGCTCGCCACCTTCGCGCGCAGGTCGGGCGGCAGGCGGTTTACCACGAACGGCAGCACGTCGGCGCCGAAGGAATAGCCGACCAGGAGCACGCGCTGCTTGTTCCAGGCGCTCAGGTAGTGGCGCAGGATCCGCGCCACGTCGCGCGCGGTCTCATCCGGCGTGCGCTCCTTCCAGAAGTACTTCAGCGAGTTCAGGCCCACCGTCGGTACGCCGCTCGCGGCCAGGCGCGCCGCGAGCTCCTGGTCGAGCCCCGCCCAACCGCCATCCCCCGTCAGCAGCAGCGCGAACTCCCCCGAGGTGCCGTTCGCCTGCACCTCCTGGACCGGCAGGTCGCCGATCTCGGGCGGCGGCGTGCTCGCGGACTTCTGCGGCTGCGCCGCCAGGCGCGTGTAGGCCTCCCTGAACTGCGGCATCCAGTTCCTCTCGACCGAGAAGCCGTGACCGACGAGCGGCAGCTCCACGATCTGGCCGTTGGGCACCTCGGCGGCGAACTCGTGCGCAGCTTGCGCGTTGCAGACCTGGTCCTTGCCGCCCTGGAAGGCGACCCAGGGCTGCTTCAGGGTGCTCGCCGGCTTGAACACCAGTTCGTGCTGCGCATTGGGCGCGTAGCGCAGACCGGTTCCCGGGCACAGCTGCGCGCCCGCAAAATCCTGGTCGGCGCAGAACCCCATGCTCAGGGCGCCGGCAAACGTGCCAGGGGGTGACTGCACGAGCGCGGCGTACACGACGGTCGCGCCGGAGGAGTAGCCGACGAGCACCGGCACGAGGTAGTCGCTCATGCCGATCTCCTTCTGCACCTGGTGGCTGAGCGACTCGAAATCCGCCGCGATCATCTGGCAGGGCGCATCGGGGCGCGCGCCTGCGCGGCCGAGGCTTGCGAAGTACTGGCGGATGTCGGCGCCGATCACCACCGCGCCCATGTCCATCAGGGCATGCGCCATGTTGATGACGCCGAGCTCCCAGCCACCATCCCCGGAGAGGAAGATCGCGACGCTCTTCGGCTTGCCTTCCGGGATGTAGACGCTGACGGTGCCGAAGCGTCCGGCCGGCAGGCGCGAGGGATGCGCGCTGTCGGTTGCGGCGGCCACGGCCTTCTTCGCAGGCGCTGCCGCGGTGGCGGCCACGCAGGGCAGGGCAAGCGTTGCGAGCAGCGCCAGGGCAGGCAGCTGCAGGGACTTTGCGGTCATCGGGCGAACAGCTCCTTCATGCCCCCGGCAATGAGTACCGAGACGTCCACCAGTACGCGGGGCAGCGCGATGCCGCCGCGCGCCGCGAGGTAGCGCGGCTCCCACACCGGATCGAACTTGGTCTTGTAGCGCCGCAAGCCCTCGAAGTTATAGAAGTGCTCGCCGTGGCGGAAGATGAAGTTGCCGACGCGGTGCCAGGCGGGCGCGAGCGGGTGCGCCTCGAGGCCGGAGAGCGGTGCCATGCCGAGGTTGAACCAGCGGTAGCCCTGCGCGCGTCCCCACAGCATCAGCTCGATGAAGAGGTAGTCCATCGCCCCGCGCGGCGCGTCCGGATCGAAGCGCATCAGGTCCACCGAGAGCTCGGCCTTGTTGGCGGTGGTCCAGAGGTTCGCAAAGGCCGCCGGCGTGCCCTGCGAGCGCACCACGGCCACGGGGAACTGGCGCACGTACCCGGGAGTGAACGCGCCTACCGAGAAGCGCTTCTCGCCGGTGGACTTGCTCGCAAGCCATGCGCTCGAGATGCGCTCCAGCACCGGCAGGATGGCATCAACCCCAGCCGGCGGCACGACCTCGAAGCTCGCACCGTCGCGCTGCGCGCGACGGTGGGACTGGCGCAGGTCGGCGCGCGCTGCGCCCTCGAGCGAGAAGCTCTCGAGCGGCACGCGCGCCTCTTCCCCGATCTTCAGCGCCGCGAGTCCGAGGTCGACGTACAGCGACAGGCGCTCGCCGCACACCTGGTAGAACACGGTCTGGCCGCCATGGTGATCGGAGATCTCGCGCAGCCGCCACACGAGCTCTTCGGCGCCGCTTTGCGAGCCGACCGGGTCTCCGAGCGCGATCCAGCTGCGCCCGGCGATCTGGTACATGAGGAAGGCATCTTGCGCATCGCTGAACAGCAGCCGCTTGTCGCCGGTGAGCGCCGCGTTGGCGAGCGTCAGGTCCGACTGCGCGATGAGCACGCGGGCGCGCTCGAGGTCCGCCGCCTCGGCCACCGCCGGTTCCGGGCGCGCCGGCCGCAGCATGTTCCACAGCACGTAGGCGGCCCCGAGCACCACCACCGCAAGCGACGCACGCAGCATGCGCGGCGCATTGCCGTCGAGCGCAAAGGTCCACCATAGTTCGTGGCGGTACTCGAGGTGTCGGTAGGAGATCACCCCGATCCACAGCGCCATCGCGATCACGCCGGCGATCGCCACCACCCACACCGGCGTGAAGCGTTCCGAGACGATCGCCGTCGGGCGGTAGAAGGCGCGCCGCCCGAGGACCAGTACCCCGAGGACCAGGGTGAGCAGTATCGCCTCCTCGAAATCGAGGCCCTTCAGGAGCGAGGCCGCGATGCCCGCGAGCAGCAGCCACACGGAGATGTGGTAGGCCGCCTGCACGCGGCGGAACAGCGCGCGCGCCAGTACCAGGAGGCCCAGGCCCGCGATGCTGCCGGCCAGGTGAGAGGCCTCCACCACTGCGAGCGGCAGGAAGCGATCGAGCACCGCCAGGCGCTCGTCCACCCCGGGGGTTGCCCCGGAGAACAAGAGCAGCGCGCCGGCGAGGAAGGTGAGCGCGCCGGCGACCTGCGGCACCACCGGGATGATGTAGACGCTCGCCAGTTGCTGCGCCCAGGCGAAGCGCGCGCCCTGCGCGGCGAGTTCCTTGCCGCCGAAGAGCAGAGTGCCGGCGATGAGCGGCACGACGTAGTAGATCGCCCGGTAGGCGAGCAGCGAGCCGAGCATCGCATCGGGGGGCACGTTCGGCACCGTCAGGAGCACGACGGCCTCGAACACCCCGACACCGCCCGGAACGTGGCTGATGATGCCGGCGATCACCGCGGCGGCGTACACGCCGAGGAAGGTGACGAAGGGCACGTGAGCATCCGCAGGCAGCAGCGCCCACAGCACGGCGCTGGAAAGCGACAGATCAAGCACCGAGAGCGCCAGCTGCGTGAGCCCGATCGCCGCGCCCGGCGGACGCAGCGCCCAGCCGCGGATCTCGAAGGAGGTGCGCGAGAAGCAGGCCCAGAAGGCGTAGGCCGCCACCGCGCACAGCAGCGCGGCGCCGACCAGCAGCGACCAGTTGTGGTGCAGGTGCAGTGCCGTGGCGGCATGTGCGGGTGAGAGCAGCAGCGACAGCCCCGAGATGGTCGCAAGGCCGATGCCGAGTGAGAGGCTGCAGAAGCCAGTGACGGTGGCGACGTCGATGGCGCTGATGCCGGCAGTGACATACAGGCGGAAGCGGATGGCGCTGCCGGTGAAGACCGCAAAGCCGAGCGTGTGGCCGAAAGAGTAGGCGATGAAGGAGGTGAAGACGATGCGTGTGTAGGGGATGACGCGGCGCAGGTAGCGCAGCGCCAGCACCTCGTAGGTCGTGAGCAGCCAGTAGCTGAGGGCAGTGAAGACGAGGGCCGCCACGATCTGGCGCCGCGGGATCGAGTGCAGGTGCGCGAGCACGTCCTTGGCATGCAGGTGCTCGAACTCGTGGTGCAGGATCAGCACCACGACGCCGAACACCAGCAGCGCTGCCAGCGGGCCGAGCCAGCGCCACAGCACGCGATCCTCGCCGTCGCCGGCGGCTGCGCTGTTCTCGGGGGACACGGCTGCGCTCGGCCTGCAGCCCTAGCGCGTCAGCGGCTTGTACTTGATGCGATGCGGCTGCGCGGCCGCATCGCCCTTACGGCGCCGGTAGTCTTCCGTGTACTCCTGATAATTTCCCTCGAACCACACCACCTGCGAGTCGCCCTCGAAGGCGAGGATGTGGGTGGCGATGCGATCGAGGAACCAGCGGTCGTGGCTGATGACCACCGCGCATCCGGGGAAGTTCACCAGCGCCTCCTCGAGGGCGCGCAGGGTCTCGACGTCCAGGTCGTTGGTGGGCTCATCTAGCAACAGCACGTTGCCGCCCGAGCGCAGCACCTTGGCGAGGTGCACGCGGTTGCGCTCGCCGCCCGAGAGTTCCCCGATCAGCTGCTGCTGCTGCGTGCCCTTGAAGTTGAAGCGCCCGACGTAGCTGCGCGAAGGGGTCTCGTAGTTGCCGACCTTGATCATGTCGAGGCCGCCGGAGATCTCCTGCCACACGGTCTTCTTGTCATCGAGCGCGTGGCGTGACTGGTCGACGTAGGCCAGCTGCACCGAGGGGCCCATGCGCACCTCACCGGCGTCGGCCTTCTCCACGCCGCTCAGCATGCGAAACAGCGTCGTCTTGCCCGCGCCGTTCGGACCGATGATGCCGACGATGCCGCCGCGCGGGAGGTTGAAGGAGAGGTTGTCGATCAGCAGCCGCTCGCCGTACCCCTTGCGTAGTCCCTTTGCCTCGATGACGAGGTCCCCGAGGCGCTCCCCCGGCGGGATGTAGATCTCGTTGGTCTCGTTGCGCTCCTGGAACTCGCGCGAGGCGAGCTCCTCGTAGCGCTGCAGGCGCGCCTTGCTCTTCGCCTGGCGCGCCTTGGGGTTCTGCCGCACCCACTCGAGCTCGTGCTCGAGCGTCTTGCGCAGCGCCTCGCGCTCGCGCTCTTCCAGCGCCAGGCGCTTCTCCTTCTGCTCCAGCCACGAGGAGTAGTTGCCCTGCCAGGGAATGCCGTAGCCGCGGTCGAGCTCGAGGATCCACTCGGCGACGTTATCGAGAAAGTAGCGGTCGTGGGTGACCGCGATGACCGTGCTCGGGTATTCCTCGAGGTAGCGCTCGAGCCAGGAGATCGACTCGGCATCGAGGTGGTTGGTCGGCTCGTCCAGCAGCAGCATGTCCGGCGCCGACAGCAGCAGGCGGCACAGCGCCACGCGGCGCTTCTCGCCGCCCGAGAGCGTGCCGATCTTCGCCTCCCACGGTGGCAGGCGCAGCGCATCGGCCGCGATCTCGAGCTTGCGCTCGAGCTCCCAGCCACCGGCGGCGTCGATGGCGTCCTGCAGCTGCGCCTGGCGGGCGAGGAGCGTGTTCATCTGCTCATCGTCCATCGGCTCGGCGAACTTGTCGGTGATGGCGTTGAACTCCTGCAGCTGGCGGAACGTCTCCCCCAGGCCCTCCATGACCGTGGTGCGCACGTCCTTGGCTGCATCCAGTTCCGGTTCCTGCGGCAGGAAGCCGATGCGGATGCCGCCCTGCGGGCGCGCCTCGCCGTCGAAGGAGGAGTCCATGCCCGCCATGATGCGCAGGAGCGTGGACTTGCCCGAACCGTTAAGCCCCAGCACGCCGATCTTGGCACCCGGGAAGAAGGAGAGGCTGATGTCGCGCAGGATGGTCCGCTTGGGCGGAACCACCTTGGAGACGCGGTTCATCGTGTAGATGTACTGGGCCATTGAGTCTTTAGGGGTCGCTAGCTGCAACAGGCAGGGGCGGCGATTATATCGTCGCGCCTGTGGGACATGGGTGCCGCAAACCGCGGCGGCGTGCGCGGGGGGCTGTGTTAGGCTTCCGGGCCGTGGTCATGTCCGCAAGCAGCAGCGCGATCGAGCCGAGCAGCGTGGCGGTGGTCGTGAGTGAGCGCCTGGCCCGCTATGGCTTCGGGGACGGGCACCCGTTCGGCCCGGACCGCCACGCCGCCTTCGTGCGCGAATTCGCAGCGCGCGGACTCGAGCGGCGCGTGCGCGTGCTCGAGCCGCGCGTCGCCTCCGATGATGAGCTGCGCGCCTTCCACAGTCCCGCCTACCTCGACTTCGTGCGCGAACGCTCGGCGAGTGGCAGTGGCTTTCTTGATGGTGGCGACACGCCGGCATTCCGTGGCGTGTACGAGGCCGCGGCCGGGGTCGTCGGGGCGACCTTGAGCGCCATGGACGCCATCATGGCCGGCGAGTGCCGGCGCGCCTTCGTGCCGATCGCAGGACTGCACCACGCTGCGCGTGATCACGCCGCCGGCTTCTGCGTCTTCAACGACTGCGGTGTCGCCATAGAGATGCTCAAGCGCGCGGGCCTGAAGCGCGTTGCCTACGTCGACATCGACGCGCACCACGGGGACGGGGTGTTCTACGCCTTCGAGGATGACGTGGCAGTGGTGTTCGCCGACGTGCACGAGGACGGTCGCTACCTGTACCCGGGCACGGGGGCCGCGGAGGAGATCGGTACCGGGGCCGCGAGCGGCATGAAGCTCAACCTGCCCCTGCCCCCGGGTGCGGATGATGCGATCTTCGAGCGGGTCTGGCCGCGCGTGATGGCGCACCTTGAGAAATTCGAGCCCGAGTTCGTGATCCTGCAGTGCGGCGCCGACAGCCTGGAGGGCGATCCGATCACCCACCTGCGCTTCACCACCCGCTCCCACGGGCATGCCGCCCGCGACCTTGCGGCGCTGGCGGACCGGTGCGGCCACGGGCGGGTCCTGGCCCTCGGGGGCGGGGGTTACAACCGCCAGAACCTGGCCCAGGCGTGGAATACGGTCGTGGAGAACCTCATCTAGGGGCGGGGGCGCGGCCTGCGGCCGCGCTGTCGGGAAGCTTCCGCGGCCGCGGCGGGTGGCAACAGGGCGGCTGTGCGGACGTTCCGGTACAATTCGCGCCCCCATTTATCACCCTTCCGAGGCGGCGTACGCACATGTTCCGGACGACCATGACCATCGAAGGCTTCGATCCCGAGCTGGCGCGCGCCCTGGCGGGCGAGCGGCGCCGTCAGGAGGAGCACATCGAGCTCATTGCCTCCGAGAATTACGCCAGCCCGCGGGTGCTCGAGGCGCAGGGCTCCGTGCTTACCAACAAGTACGCGGAAGGCTACCCCGGCAAGCGCTACTACGGTGGCTGCGAGTACGTCGACGTGGTTGAGCAGCTGGCGATCGACCGTGCCAAGAAGCTCTTCGGCGCCGACTACGCCAACGTGCAGCCGCATTCGGGTTCCCAGGCCAACGCGGCCGCCTACTTCGCGCTGGTGCAGCCGGGGGAGCCCATCCTCGGCATGAGCCTCGATCATGGCGGTCACCTCACGCACGGCGCCAAGGTGAACTTCTCCGGCAAGTTCTACCGCGCGGCGCAGTACGGTATCCGCCCCGATACTGGCGAGATCGACTACGAGCAGGTGCAGCGCCTCGCCGACGAGCACCGCCCGAAGATGATCGTCGCGGGCTTCTCTGCCTACTCGCGCGTCATCGACTGGGCGCGCTTCGCGCAGATCGCCAAGAGCGTCGGTGCCTACCTCATGGTGGACATGGCGCATGTCGCGGGCCTGGTCGCCGCGGGTATCTACCCGAACCCGCTGCCGCACGCCGACGTGGTCACCACCACCACCCACAAGACCCTGCGCGGCCCGCGTGGCGGGCTGATCCTGGCGCGCGCCAACGACGAGATCACGAAGAAGCTCAACTCGCTGGTGTTCCCCGGCACCCAGGGCGGCCCGCTGATGCATGCGATCGCCGCCAAGGCCGTGGCGCTGCTGGAGGCGCTGCAACCGGAGTTCCGCGACTACCAGCAGCAGGTACTCACCAATGCGCGCGCCATGGCTGCGCGCCTGAAGGAGCGCGGCTATCAGATCGTCTCCGGTGGCACCGATAACCACCTGTTCCTTCTCAGCCTCGCGGACCGCAATATTACCGGCAAGGACGCGGATGCCGCCCTCGGCCGAGCCAACATCACCGTCAACAAGAACGCGGTGCCGAACGACCCGCGCCCGCCGATGGTGACGAGCGGGCTGCGGCTCGGTACGCCGGCTTCCACCACGCGCGGCTTCAAGCAGGCCGAGATCGAGCAGGTGGCCGACTTCATCGCGCAGGTGCTGGATGCGGAAGGCGCGGATGAAGCCGTGCAGCGCGTGCGCCCGCAGGTGATCGAGCTGTGCCGCCGCTTCCCGGTCTACGGGCCCTAAGCGCGGGAGCTAACGCGCCGCATGCATTGTCCTTTCTGCGGCCACGAGGAAACCAAGGTCAACGACTCGCGCCTCGCAGGCGAGGGACGTCAGATCCGGCGACGCCGCGAGTGCCTGAAGTGCGGGGAACGCTTCACCACCTTCGAGACCGCGGAACTCCTGATGCCGCTCGTCATCAAGGGCGACCGCGCGCGCGAGGCCTTCGATGAGGCGAAGCTGCGCGCCGGCATGGAGAAGTCCCTCGAGAAGCGCCCGGTGTCGCGCGAGCAGATCGACGAGGCGGTGAGCCGTATCGTGCACAAGGTGCGCAGCCTCGGCGACCGCGAGGTCTCGGCGCGCGCCATCGGCGAGCTCGTCATGGAGGAGCTGCGCCACCTGGACGAGGTCGCCTACGTGCGCTTCGCCTCCGTCTACCGCCAGTTCGAGGACGTCGAGGCCTTCCACGAGGAGATCCAGCGCCTGCGCAGCGCCCGTCCCGCGACCGCTGCGGGTGCGCATGCGCGCTCGCGCAAGCGCGCCGCCGCCGTGGCCGCCGACCGCGAACAGCTGCCGCTGCTGCCCGCCGACGAGCCGCTGCCTGACAAGCGTGGGCCGGGCGGCAAGTGAGCACGGGACATCTATATGTTTTCTGAATTCGACAAGAATGCGATGGCGCGAGCACTGGCACTGGCGGCGCGCGGACTTGAGACTACCGACCCCAACCCGCGGGTCGGCTGCGTGATCGCCCGGGGCGAGCGCATCGTGGGGGAGGGCTGGCACGAGCGCGCCGGTGAGGCGCACGCCGAGGTGGCAGCACTGCGTGCCGCCGGCTCCCAATCGGTGGGCGCCACCGCCTACGTGACGCTCGAACCGTGCGCGCACCAGGGACGCACCGCGCCCTGCACGCTCGCGCTCACGGGTGCGCGCGTGACGCGCGTCGTCTATGCGCTCGGGGACCCGAACCCCCAGGTCAACGGCAAGGGTGCCGAGGCACTGCGCGCGGCGGGCATGACGGTGCAGGCGGGGCTCATGGAGCGCGAGGCGCGCGAGCTCAATGCCGGCTTCTTCAAGCGCATGCTCACCGGGCGGCCCTTCGTGCGGCTGAAACTCGCGATGAGCCTCGATGGGCGCACGGCGCTCGCCAACGGCGTGAGCCAGTGGATCACGGGCGAGGCGGCCCGCGAGGACGTGCAGGCGTGGCGCGCCCGCAGCTCCGTGGTGCTCACCGGGGTCGGCACCGTGCTGCTGGATGACCCGCGCCTCACGGTGCGCCAGGGATCCGGTGGCAGTGAGCGCCGGCAGCCGCTGCGCGTGGTGCTCGATACGCACCTGCGCACCAACCCCGCGGCGCGTCTGCTCGGCGAGGGCGGTGAGGTGCTGATCCTCACCGCGCTCGAGGCACTGGATGAGGGTCGCGCCGCGGCCCTGAGCGCCCGCGGTGCGCGCGTCGAGACGCTGCCGGCGGCCGGCGAGCGTCTGGAGTTGCCGGCGGTCCTCGAGCGCCTGGGCGAACTGGAGGCCAACGAGGTGCTGGTCGAGGCGGGCGCCACGCTCGCCGGGGAGTTCCTGCGGCAGGGGCTCGCCGACGAACTCCTCTTGTATGTGGCACCGCGGCTGCTTGGGCCGGATGCGCGGGCGCTGGTTGCGCTGCCGCAGCTGACTGAGCTTGGCGAAGCGCCCGCCTTCACGCTGACCGAATCCATCCGCCTCGGCGATGACCTGCGGCTGCGCCTGCAGCCGCGAGTGCCGGCGGCCTGAAGGGAAGGCACGCCTTGTTTACCGGGATCGTCCAGGACGTCGGCCGCATCGAGGCTACCGAGAGCCGTGGCGGGGACTTGCGCCTCATCATTGCCTGTGACCGCCTCGACACCGCGCGCCTCAGCGCCGGTGACAGCGTTTCGGTGCAGGGCTGCTGCCTCACCGCGGTGCAGATCCGCGGCAAGACCTTCGCCGCCGACCTCTCGCGCGAGACGCTTGCGCTCACGACCCTCGGGGACTTGCGTGTCGGCTCACGGGTGAATCTGGAGCCGGCGCTGCGAGCGGGGGATGCGCTCGGGGGACACCTCGTTTCCGGGCACGTCGATGGCATCGCCGAGGTGCTCGGCGTGAGCGCGGATGCGCGCTCTACCCGCCTCGCAATCGGGGTTCCCGGGCCGCTGGCGCGCTTTATCGCCCCCAAGGGCTCGGTCGCCGTGGATGGCGTCAGCCTGACGGTGAATGAGGTCGAGGGCAGCACGTTCGGGGTTAACATTATTCCGCACACGCAGGCTGTGACCACGCTCGGGGCGCTGGCGCCCGGCGCGCGCCTGAACCTTGAGGTCGACCAGGTGGCCCGCTACCTCGCGCGCCTGCTCGCGGTACCACCCTAGATCTGTCACGCCGGCGTGCCTGTCAATGCACGCCCGCCGCGGTAGACTTGCGCACGTGAGATCCACCCGGACAAAACGGCGGCTGCTCGCCCTCGTCCTGCCCCTGCTGCTCCTGCGCCTGCTGGTGCCCGCCGGGTTCATGCCGATGGCCGGTGCCGGCGGCCTGGAAATCGTCCTGTGCCCGGCGGCCGCGGCGCTGCCTCCGGGTCTTGCGATGGCTCACGCCGGTCACCACATGCACCACGCCGGCCACGCGGGGGACACCGCACCACCGGCGATTGAGCATCATTCACCCTGTCTCTTCGCCGCGGGCGCCGCCCCGCCCGTGCCGCCGGCAGTGCTGCTGGCGGCCGCATCACCCGCCGCACCGGCTGCGGCGCCCCTGCCGGCACAGGCGCGCGCGACCGCGCTCCCCGTCACCCTGCGCGCCCAGTCGGCGCGCGCTCCCCCGAAGATCCTCAGCGCCTGATTGCGGCGGCGCCCCGCGAGCGGGCGCGCCGCCTTGGCATTCACTGGCGTACCGCGGGCACCCCGCAAGCCCGGCCGTAGCTGCTGCGACGGCCGCGCGCAGAGGGTTCCCGCCGTCGCGCACAGACTTCGGGAGTTAGTTCTCATGACTGCGAATCTTTCCGCGGCGCGCGCTGTGATCACACCCACGCCGCTGCTGCTTGCGCTGCTTTTCGCAGCGCTCTCCATCCTCGGGTCCGACAGCGCCCAGGCGTGCGCCACCTGCGGTTGCACCCTGAGTGCCGATGGCGCGATGGGATATTCCAACCTACCAGGCTGGCGCCTGAGCCTCGAGTACGACTACATCAACCAGGACGAGCTGCGCAGCGGCACGCGTGCAGCCAGCGGTGTTCCCGACGGCTATGAGCTCGAACACGACACGCTCAACCGCTACGTCACGGCCGGCGTGAACTATGCGCCCAACTCGCGCTGGAACGTGACACTGCTCGTGCCCTACGTAATCCGGGACCACTCGACTTACGGCACCTATGACTCCACACAACCGCTGCCGGACTTGAGCAGTTCGCACAACTCAAGCCTAGGCGACCTGCGGGTCATCGGTGCCTATCAGGGGTTCCTGCCGAGCCGTGAACTCGGTGTGCAGCTGGGCGTAAAACTACCCAGCGGCCACTATGGCACGACGGTGGACTTTGATAGCGGTCCTGCCGCCGGCACTCCCATCGATGCCAGCCTGCAGCCAGGTACCGGCAGCACGGACATCATCCTGGGGGCCTATTACCACCACCCCATAAGCCTCAACTTCGATCTGTTCGGCAGCGTCCAATTTCAAAGCGCGCTGCGTCACCACATGGACCAGCCGGGCAACGACTACCGTCCCGGGAATTCGACCACCGGCGTCATCGGCGTACGTTACGAGGCCGATGCACGCTGGGTGCCGCAGCTGCAGTTGAATCTGCTGCACAAGTCCCCTGACCAGGGGGCGCTCGCCGACGTGCAGAGCACCGCCGGCACGGTGTTCTACGCCAGTCCAGGTATCAATGTGCGGGTGGTAGGCCGGCTGCGCGCCTTCGGGTTCGTGCAGGTGCCGTTCTACAGCAACCTCTACGGCTACCAGCTGTTCCCGCACTACACAGTCAGTGCCGGGCTGAGCTACGCGCTCTGAGGGCGCACGGAGGCGCCATTGGTTCCCCTGACCGGCGGCTGAGGTGCCGGCGGGGGTCCAGTGGCCGCCTCGGGTATACTTGAAAGCCGACCAACCAGCGGCCTGTGCCATGTCAAAAGTCCTGCCGTTACCCGGAAAAGCCGCGCCTGCCGGCCCCGGCTCCTCCTTCAGCCCCGTGGGCGAGATCCTCGCCGAGCTGCGCGCCGGGCGCATGGTCATCGTCATGGATGATGAGGACCGGGAGAACGAGGGTGACCTCATCATGGCGGCCGAGCACGCCACCCCGGAGGCCGTGGCGTTCATGATCCGCCACACGAGCGGCATCATCTGCGTGCCGATGCCCGAGGAGCACCTCGCGCGTCTGGATCTGCCGCAGATGGTCCCGGTGAACAGCGAGTCGCATCGCACCGCCTTCACCGTCTCGGTGGACCTGCGTGCCGGCACCACCACCGGAGTGTCCTCGGCCGACCGTGCCGCCACCATCCGCGCGCTCGCTGACGTGAGCTCGAAGCCTGCCGACTTCGCCCGTCCCGGCCACATCTTCCCGCTGCGCTCGCGCCGCGGCGGCGTGCTGGTGCGCGCCGGCCACACCGAGGCGGCGGTGGACCTGTGTGAGCTTGCAGGGCTTAAGCCTGCGGGCGTGCTGTGCGAGGTCATGAATGACGACGGCAGCATGGCGCGGCGCCCGCAGCTGCAGGAGTTTGCGCGCCGCCACTCGCTCAAGATCGGCACGATCGCCGACCTCATCCGCCACCGCCTGCGCACCGACCGCTCGGTCGAGCGCCTGTCGGAGCAGAGCGTGCAGACCGAGCTCGGCGAGTTCCGTCTCTACGCCTATCGCGACGGCGTCAGCCAGGAGGTACACGTGGCGCTCGCCCACGGGCGCCTGGACGGCACTCCTGCGCCGCTGGTGCGCGTGCACCTGGCCGACACGCTGCGTGACCTTCTGGGCGTGCAGGGCGCGGTGCGCACCTGGACGCTGCGCGGGGCGATGCAGCGCATCGTCGAGGCCGGCAGCGGCGTCGTCGTGGTGCTGCGCCAGCAGGAATCCGCGCGCGAGCTCGCCGACGCCGTGCGCTCCTTCGCCGCCACGACGCCCGCCACGGTGGCGCCCGAGGCTGCCACCGAGGGGGAGGGCGCGGTGCTGCGCACTTACGGCGTGGGCGCACAGATACTGAAGGATCTCGGCGTACGACGCATGCGCGTGCTCTCGGCGCCGAAGCAGATGCATGGGATCTCCGCCTTCGGGCTGGAGATCGAGGGTTACGTCGGGGAAGAGGGGTGAGTGCGGGCGAGGTCAGCGAAAGCGAGGCCAGCGCCCGCGGCCGCACCGTGGCCATCGTGGCCGCGCGCTTCAACGATCTGATCGTCGCGAGCCTGCTCAAGGGCGCACGCGCCGCCTGGGTTGAGCGCGGCGGCGTGAGCGAGGAGCTGCTCGTGGTGCGCGTGCCGGGTGCCTTCGAGCTGCCGGTCGTGGCACGCCACCTCGCCGCCAGCGGCCGCTATGACGCCATCGTGGCGCTCGGGTGCGTGATCCGCGGCGACACGCCGCACTTTGATTACGTGGCCGGCGAGTGTGCCCGCGGCCTGCAGCTTGCGGGTCTTGAGACCGGCGTGCCGGTGATCTTTGGGGTGCTCACGGTGGAGACCCTCGAGCAGGCGCTCGAGCGCGCCGCGACCGGCGCCGGCAACAAGGGGGGCGAGTCCATGGAATGCGCCCTCGAAATGGCGGCCGTGATGGACCGTCTGTGAACGACAAGATCCCGAGCGGTGCGGCCCGCTACAGCGGCACCCGCAGCGTGGCGCGCAAGCTTGCCCTGCAGGCGCTGTACCGCTGGCAGCTGAACGCTGCACCCTGGCAGGATCTGGTGCAGGAATTCGGTGACGCCGAGGACATGGCGCGCGCCGACCGCGAGTACTTCCGCGTGCTGGTGGAGGGTGTGTGGCGCTCGCGCGAGGATCTGGACCTGCGCCTCGCGGCCTTGGGCGACCGCGAGCCGCGTCTGCTCGATCCGATCGAGCACGCCGTGCTGCTCATGGGCCTGTACGAACTCAGCAGCCAGCCGGACGTACCTTACCGCGTTGCCATCAACGAGGCGGTGGGGCTCGCCAAGCGCTTCGGTGCCACCGACGGGCACAAGTTCGTGAACGCGGTGCTCGACCGCGCGGCCCGCGAGCTGCGCCCGCACGAGCACTAGCGGACAGGCGGCCTGAGGTGGCGCTCACCGAAACCTCCCTCATCGAGCGCTACTTCAGGGGCGGCGGCGCACAACGCCCCGACGTTGCGCTCGGGATCGGAGACGATGCCGCGATCCTCACCCCGCCGGCGGGCTTCGACCTCGTCGCTACCACCGACACGCTGGTTGCGGGCGTGCATTTCCTGCCCGGGGCGCCGGCCGCCGCCATCGGCCACCGTGCACTCGCGGTCAACCTCAGCGATCTTGCCGCCATGGGCGCACGCCCCGCCTGGGCGCTCCTGGCGCTGACGCTGCCGGAGGCGCGCGAGGCGTGGCTCGCCGAGTTCGCGGCAGGCCTGGGCGCACTGGCGCGCGAGCATCGCGTGGCGCTGGTTGGCGGGGACACCACCCAGGGTCCGCTGTGCGTGACGGTGCAGCTGCTGGGGTTTGCGCCCCCGGGGCGCGCCCTGCGCCGCGGCGGCGCGCAGCCGGGCGATGTGCTGTTCGTGTCCGGCTCGCCCGGGGATGCCGCGGCCGGCCTCGCGCTCGAGGAGCAGCGCCTCAGCGTCCCGGCCGCCGCGCGCGATTACCTGCGCGAGCGCTTCCTGCTGCCGAGCCCGCGCGTCGCGCTCGGGGAACGGTTGCGCGACTACGCGAGCGCCTGCATCGATGTCTCCGACGGCCTGCTCGGGGACGCCGGCAAGCTCGCGCAGGCGAGCGCTGTGGCGCTGGAGATCTCCTTCGAGTCGCTGCCGGTCTCGGAGGAGCTCACGGCCGCGCTTGGCGATGAGGGTGCGCGGCTGCTGGCGCTGAGCGGTGGCGATGACTACGAGCTGTGCTTCGCGGTCGCACCGACGCGGGTGCCGGAGCTGCTCTCGCAGCTGCCCCCGGAGCGCTGGGGCTACACGCGCATCGGCGCGCTCCTGCCGGGGAGCGGTGCGCGCGTGGTGCGCGGCGGTACTGTGATGGAGTTCTCGCATTCGGGGTATCAGCATTTCAGCTGAATGCGCCTGAGGTGCATCGCCGCGCGCGTGGGCGCGCGGCTACCGGGTGCGTGAGGGTTGCATCACAGTCGGATAGCCGGGCGAACCTTATCCTGACGTGCGGTCCTGACTCACGCGCGTCCATGTCACTATCGGCACCAAAAACCGTTCCCGCCGCCAAGCCCGTGGCACGCATGCCGGACAAGATCGGCAAGTATGTCGTCATCCGCGAAGTGGGCCGTGGCAGTACCGGCGTGGTCTACCTCTCGCACGACGCCTATTACGGCCGCGACGTCGCGATCAAGGTGTACAACATGGACACCGGCGGCGATGAGGAACGCGCGCGCATCGCGCGCAAGATGTTCCTCTCCGAGGCGCACCTGGTCGGGATGCTGCAGCACCCGCATATCCTGCCGATCTATGACGCCGGCGAAGAAAACGGCCACTGCTACATCGTCACCGAACACGTGCACGGCGCGCGCACCCTGGCCGCCTACTGCAGGCCCGACAACCTGCTGCGCATCGATGATACCGTCGAGATTATGTTCAAGTGCGCCAAGGCCCTGAACTACGCGCACTCACGCGGGGTCATCCACCGCGACATCAAGCCCTCCAACATCATGCTCACGCAGGACAGCGACGTGCGCATCATCGACTTCGGCATCGCGCTGGTGTCGGACTCGGATATCTCGCGCATCGAGGGCATCGCCGGCAGCCCCTCCTACATGTCCCCGGAGCAGGTGCAGAGCTTCGAGCTCACCAACCGCTCGGACCTGTATTCCCTCGGCGCCGTCATGTACGAACTGCTCACGGGCGCGCGCCCGTTCCGCGCCGGCAACCTGCAGAAGCTGCTGCACCAGATCGTCTACGCCACCCCGCCCCCGATCCACACGCTGCGCAAGGACGTGCCCGAGGAGCTTGAGACCGTGGTCGCGCAGGCGATGCAGAAGGACCCTGAGAAGCGCTGCAAGAGCGGGCTCGACTTCGCCGCCGAGCTCACCCGCGTGCACCAGCGGCTGCGCGAGGCCAACTCGCGCATCGACCGCCAGGAGCAGTTCGGCGTGCTGCGGCGTCTGAAGTTCTTCCATGAGTTCTCGCACGCGGAGATCTGGGAAGTGCTGCGCGCCAGCAGTTGGCAGGACTACGCCCCCGGTGAGGAGATCGTCAAGGAAGGCGAGATGGATGACCGCTTTTACATCCTCGTCACCGGCGGCTGCGTGGTGGAGCGCCACGGCCGCAGCATCGGTGCGCTCGATACCGGCGACTGCTTCGGCGAGGCGAGCTACGTGCCCGGCGCCAAGCGCACCGCCACCATCCGCGCCGGCGGCGCCGTCACGGTGCTCAAGGTGAGCTCGACGCTCCTCGAGCAGGTCTCGGCCTCCTGCCAGCTGCGCTTCAACCGCGTGTTCCTCAGCTCCCTCATCGCGCGCCTGCAGAGCGCCGAGCGCACCCCGAGCACCCCGCCAGCGGCGTCCTGAAGGCCGCCGCCGCGCGCCTGGAGCGCGCACGGCGTGCTTGCGCGCCGACCCGCGCGCCTCCTAGTCTTCGCCCCGTGCACGTGCTCCTCATCGAAGATGACGCCGAAGCGGCGCGCCTGCTCGTCAAGGGGCTGCGCGAGAGCGGCTATACCGTCGAGCATGCCGCCGACGGCCGCGCCGGCCTCGCCCAGGCGGTGAGCGCCCCGTTTGACATCGTCATCACGGACCGCATGCTGCCGCACCTCGACGGGCTCGCCGTCATTGAGGCCATGCGCGCGCGCGGTACTGCCACCCCGGTGCTGGTGCTCTCGGCGCTCGGCGCGGTGGATGACCGCATCAAGGGGCTCAAGGCCGGCGGCGATGACTACCTCACCAAGCCATTCGCGTTCGCCGAGCTTCTGGCACGCATCGAGGCGCTGCTGCGGCGCCACCCTGCCGCGCCGCATGCCACGCGCCTTAAGGTGGAGGACCTGGAGTTCGACCTCCTGACCCGCCGCGTGACGCGCGCGGGGCGCGAGCTGGACCTGACCACGCGCGAGCTGAAGCTGCTCGAGTACCTCATGCGGCGCGCGGGCCAGGTAGTCACGCGCACCATGCTGCTCGAAGGAGTCTGGGATCTGCATTTTGACCCGCAGAGCAACCTCATCGACGTGCACATCAGCCGCCTGCGCCAGGCGATTGACCGCGGTACCGACCAGCCACTGATCCACACGGTGCGCGGCAGCGGCTACGTCCTGCGCAGCGAGCCCTAGCGTGCGGCTCAACCTGTTCAATACCACGGCCTTCCGCATGTCGGTCGGCTACACGCTCCTGGTGACCCTGGCGGTCGCGGTCACCCTGGGGAGCGCCTACTTCCTTACCGAGAGCCTGATCACCGATGAGGTCGACCTCATCATCGACACCGAGCTCAACAGCCTCGAGGAGAAGTTCGCACGCAGCGGCGTCCCCGGGGTCACCGATGAGATAAACCTGCGCATCGACAGCTGGGGACGCATCGGGGCGGTGTACATGCTGGCGGACGCCAACTTCGAGCGCGTTGCCGGCAACGTGACCGACTGGCCCTTCGAGGGCATGCCCGCTGAACGCTGGCCGGAGTTCGAGATCGGCACCATCGAGCCGGGGCGCCGCGCGGTGCACCCGGTGCGCGCCGCCGTGCGCCGCCTGCCCGATGGCGAGCTGCTGCTGGTGGGCACGGACATTTCCCAGGGGCGGCGCTTCGCCGACAAGTTCCGCTTCGCGACGCTGTGGGGCATCGGCCTCTCGACCCTCGCCGCGGCGCTGGCCGGCTTCTGGTTCAGCCACCGCCTGTCGCGGCGCGTGGGCGCCGTGGCGAGCACCTGCCAGAGCATCCTCGCCGGGGACCCGGGCCGGCGGCTGCCGGTGACCGGCAGCCGCGATGAGTTCGATTCACTGGCGGTCTCGGTCAACCGCGTGCTCGACCGGCTCGAGGAACAGGCGGGCACGCTGCGCGCCACCTTCGACTCCGCGGCGCACGACCTGCGTGCGCCGCTGCACCGGCTGCGCACGCGCATGGACGCCCTGCTGCTGCGCTCCCCGCCGCTCGAGCCGCCCGTGTACGAGTCGGTCGACTCGGCGCTGCGCGAGGTGGATCACCTGCAGCGCACGCTCGCCACGCTGCTGCAGATCGCGCTGGCAGAGTCGGGCACGCCGCTCGCAGCCCCCGCGGCGGTGGACCTGGCGGACCTGGCGGGCGAGCTCGCCGAGCTCTTCGAGCCACTGGCGCAGGGGCGGGGACTCACGCTCAGCTGCGCAGCGGCACCGGCGGCGGTCGTGCAGGGCAACCGCCAGCTGCTGGCGCAGCTCATCACCAACCTCATCGAGAATGGTCTCAAGTACGTGCCCCGCGGCGGGCGCATCGATGTCGCGGTGGCGGCAGGGGACGGCCGCGTGCGCCTCGAGGTCACCGACGACGGCCCGGGCATCGGCGCCGCGGACCGCGCGCGCGCCGGCCAGCCGTTCGTGAAGTTCGCAGGTTCCGCCGCCGATGGCAGCGGCCTGGGGCTGTCGCTGGTGGCCGCCATCGTGCGGCTGCACCGCGGCCGGCTGGAACTCCAGGACAATGGCCCTGGCCTTAGGGTAGTGGTCGATCTGCCGGCCTGAGGAACGGCCGCCAGTTGCGGCGCGGGCGGCTAAGCAGCCCTGGGCGCCTGGCAGCTCTTGACGAACTGCGCCCGGGCGGCGCCCGTCAGCTTCTTCGTGTCTGCCTGCTTGTTGCAGGCCTTGAGCGAGTGCTTGATCGGGGTCGCCGAGGGGGAAGCCGGCGGTTCGGCGGCCGTGGCGGCCGCCGTCGCCAGCACCGCCAGCGCTGCTAGCAGGGTCGGAATCCTCATGCGCGCTCTCCTTGAAGCCGCAGCTGACGCCACTGAAGGTGGCGTCGGCTAAGAACTTATAAGGGGAGCGGCAGGGGCTGCCATTAAGAAATCGTCATGCGCCCGCAGGCCACGGGGCGCAGCGGGCAGGGGGCCTCTAGGGTGCGTCCTTGTCGCGCTCGATCAGCGCGTAGGCGGAGTGGTTGTGGATCGACTCGAAATTCTCCGACTCGACCACGTAGGCGCCGATGCGCTCGTCGCCATTCAGGCGCGTGGCGACATCGCGCACCATGTCCTCGACGAACTTCGGGTTGTCGTAGGCGCGCTCGGTGACATATTTCTCGTCGGGGCGCTTCAGGATCCCGTACAGCTCGCACGAGGCCTCGCTCTCGGCGATCTCGATCAGCTCCTCGATCCACATGTGGCTGCGCAGCTTCGCCTTGATGGTGACGTGCGAGCGCTGATTGTGGGCGCCGTAGGCGGAGATCTTCTTCGAGCACGGGCACAGGCTCGTGACCGGCACCTCCACCTTCACCCACATCTCGGTCTGGCCGAGCCGGTGCTCGCCGATCAGGGTGCAGCGGTAGTCCATCAGGCTCTCGACGCCCGACACCGGCGCCTTCTTCATGATGAAGAAGGGGAAGTTCATCTCGATGTGGCCGGTGTCGGCCTCCAGGCGCGCGGTCATGGTGCGCAGCATGGCGCGGAACGACTCGACGGAGATCTCGCGCTCCCCGTGCAGGATCTCCACGAAGCGCGACATGTGCGTGCCCTTGAAGTTGTGCGGCAGGCTCACGTACATGTTGAAGCTGGCGATAGTGTGCTGCTCGCCCGCGGAACGGTCGCGCACCTTCACCGGATGCCGGATCTCCTTGATGCCGACGCGGTTGATGGGCAGCTGGCGCGTGTCGGCGCGGCCCTGAACGTCTTCAACCTCGTTCACGCTGGCGCGGGCGACCTTGGCCGTCGAAACCGGGGGGTTCATGATGCGGAAAGCCTACAGGAAACGTGCATAAATCCGTAATGACATTGTCGGCGCACGCGGGGAGTTCCCGCCATACCCCTTATTAAGGACTTAAGTGCGCGCCGCAAGGGGCGCAGCGGTTAAATCGCGGGCGGCGAGGTGACTTAAGCGCCGCTCGCGGAACGCAGGCGTTCCTGGCGCTGCAGGGCCCACCAGCGCTCGATGCTGGCCGACAGTCCCGCGGCATCCAGGCCCGCGGCCGCAAGGCACCCCTCACGCGAGCCGTGTTCGATGAAGCGGTCGGGGATGCCAAGCTGCAGCAGCGGCAGCTGCAGTCCCTCGGAGGCGAGCAGTTCCCCGACCGCCGAGCCTGCGCCTCCCTGGGTCGCGTTCTCCTCGATCGTGATCAGGGCGCGGTGGCGCGCGGCGAGCGACACCACCAGGTCCTCATCGAGCGGCTTCACGAAGCGCATGTTGACGATCGTGGCATCGAGGCGCTCGGCGATCGCCTGCGCCGCTGCGAGCAGCGTGCCGAACACCAGGATCGCCAGCCCGCTCTTGCCCTCGCGCCGCAGCTGCGCCTTGCCGATCGGCAGCGCGGCCATCTCCTTCTGCAGTGCGACGCCGGGGCCGGTGCCGCGCGGGTAGCGCACGATGGCCGGCCCGTTCAGGGTGGTGGCCGTGTAAAGCATCTGGCGGCACTCGTTCTCGTCCGCGGGCGCCATGATCACGAGGTTCGGGATGCAGCGCAGGAAGGACAGATCGTAGCTGCCCTGGTGCGTGGCGCCGTCACTGCCGACGAGGCCGGCGCGGTCGACGGCAAACACCACCGGCAGGTTCTGCAGCGCCACGTCGTGGATCAGCTGATCATAGGCGCGCTGCAGGAAGGTGGAGTAGATCGCGACCACCGGCTTCAGTCCCTCCACCGCGAGCCCTGCGGCGAAGGTGACCGCATGCTGCTCGGCGATCGCGACGTCGAAGTAGCGCTGCGGGAAGCGCTTGGAGTAGGCGACGAGCCCGGAGCCTTCGCGCATCGCGGGCGTGATGGCCACCAGCTGCGGGTCGAGTTCCGCCATGTCGGACAGCCACTCGCCGAACACCTGCGAGTAAGTGGGTCCGCTGCTCTTCTCCTTGTAGATCGTGCCGCTGGCCGGATCGAACGGCCCCGGCCCGTGCCATTTGATCGGGTCGGCTTCGGCGGGCGCGTACCCCTTGCCCTTGCGGGTCACGACGTGCAGGAACTGCGGCCCGCTCAAATTGCGCAGGTTGCGCAGCGTGCTCACCAGCGCCTTGACGTCGTGGCCGTCGATCGGGCCGATGTAGTTGAAGCCCATCTCCTCGAACAGCGTACCCGGCAGCACCATGCCCTTGAGGTGCTCTTCCGAACGCCGCGCCAGCTCCCACACCGTGGGCATCTGCCGCAGCACCTTCTTGCCGCCCTCGCGCAGTTGCGCGTAGACGCGCCCGGAGAGCACGCGCGCAAAGTGATTGGAGAGCGCGCCGACGTTCTCGGAAATCGACATGTCGTTGTCGTTCAGGATCACGAGCAGGTCATTCGGCAGGGATCCTGCGTGGTTCAGCGCCTCGAACGCCATGCCGGCGGTGATGGCGCCATCACCGATGATGGCTACCGCGCGCCGCTGCGAGCCGGTCTGCGCTGCGGCCACCGCCATGCCGAGGGCGGCGCTGATCGAGGTGCTCGAGTGCCCGACCCCGAAGGTGTCGTACTCGCTCTCCGCCCGCGAGGGAAAGGGCGCGAGGCCACCGTCCTGCTTGATGGTATGCAGCCGGTCGCGCCGGCCGGTGAGAACCTTGTGGGGGTAGGCCTGGTGCCCGACGTCCCACACCAGGCGGTCGCTCGGGGTGTCATACACGTAGTGCAGGGCGACCGTGAGCTCAACCGTCCCCAGGCCCGCGGCGAAATGGCCGCCGCGCGTGGCGACGCTGTGGATCAGGAACTCCCGCAGCTCGCGGCACAGCTCGGGGAGTTTCTCGAGGCTCAGGCGGCGCAGGTCCGCCGGTGAAGAGATCGTCGCCAGCAGCGGGTAGTTCTCAAGCGCGGTGCTCATCTGCGGGAGTTTACACGGGCGCGCGCGGGTAACCGCAACAAGGCGCGCGTGGCCGCGGCTGCCGCCGGGGCCGCGGCAATTGCGCCGGCGCAACAGGGGGGTGGACTCACTGCGGCTCCGGCTCTTGCTCCTCGTCGGCGCCGTCCTCGAAAGGTTCCGGTTGCGCATCGGCGCTGCGCTTGAGCAGAATCTCCACCTTCTGCTGCGCCGCCTGGAGCGAGGACTGGCAGTGGCGCGTGAGGGCGACCCCGCGCTCGAACAGTTTCAGCGCTTCATCGAGTGGCAGATCGCCCCGTTCGAGTCGTTCGACGAGGGTTTCGAGTTCGGTGAGAGCCTGCTCGAAATCAGGGGCTTTACTGTTGCGGGCCAAGTTCTTGCGGTGCTCCGAAGCGAGGGGTGGGCGAGGGCGAAGGCGCGCAACGTTACACAGCGCCGCGGCTGAGGGTCAACGCGCGGTTGACGCCACGGCAGGGCGGGAATACAGTTTCCTGCTCGCGGTTAGACACAGTCTAAGTGAGGAAAGTCATGAATCTCAAAGGCAGCAAGACGGAAAAGAATCTCAAAGAGGCCTTCGCCGGTGAAAGCCAGGCGAACCGCCGCTACCTGTATTTCGCAGCCAAGGCTGACGTGGAGGGATTCAACGACATTTCTACCGTGTTCCGCTCGACCGCCGAGGGCGAGACCGGGCATGCCCACGGACACCTGGAATACCTCGAGGCAGTGGGCGACCCGGCCACCGGCCTGCCGATCGGTGAGACGCACCTGAATCTGAAGGCGGCGATCGCCGGCGAGACGCACGAGTACACCGACATGTACCCGGGCATGGCCAAGGCCGCGCGTGATGAGGGCTTTGCCGAGATCGCCGACTGGTTCGAGACGCTCGCCAAGGCCGAGCGCTCGCACGCCAATCGCTTCCAGAAGGCGCTCGACTCCATCTGAGCGGCCTTGCCGGGCTGACTCGCCGCGGCGCGCGCCGCGGGCCCTGTCCGGGGTCCGCGGCCCTGCGCGCCTGAAAGCTGCAACGCGCGCATGAGCACCACGCCTGCCGGGCCGCCCTCCAAGGAGGGCCGACGCGAGGGGAGCCTGGAGGCCCCGACCCGCCATCCGCTCCAATGGCGCAGCGATGCGTTCTACGACTCCGCCGCGCTCGACAAGGAGCTCGAGCGGGTCTTCGACATCTGCCACGGCTGCCGCCGCTGCTTCAACCTGTGCGCCTCCTTCCCGACGCTGTTCGATGCCGTCGACGCCACCACCGAGGGCGAGGTGCACGCGCTCGACAAGAAGGTCTACTGGGACGTCGTCGACAACTGCTACCTGTGCGACATGTGCTTCATGACGAAGTGCCCGTACGTGCCGCCGCACCCCTGGAACGTGGACTTCCCGCACCTGATGCTGCGTGCCAAGGCCGTGCGCGCCAAGAAACAGGGCATCGGTCTGCGCGAGAAGGTACTGGCGGCCACCGACACCGTGGGATCGTTGGCCGGAGTGCCGGTGGTGGTGGAGCTGGTGAATGCGGTCAACCACTCACGCCCCGGGCGGGTGCTCCTCGAGAAGACGCTCGGCGTCGCCAGCGATGCACCGCTGCCGCAGTACTACGCGCGCACCGCGCGCTCGCGCCTGAAGCCCCTCGGCACCACGAGCGAGCCGGTGAACGGCGCGGCCGTGACGACGCCGCGCACCACCGGGCGCGTCGCGCTGTTCGCCACCTGCTACGGCAACCGCAACGAGCCGCAGCTGGACGAGGACCTCGCCGCGATCTTCGAGCACAACGGCATCGAGGTGCGCCTGTTGCCACGCGAGCGCTGCTGCGGCATGCCGCGCCTGGAGCTCGGGGACCTCGAGGCGGTCGCGCGGCTCAAGGAGCACAACATCCCGCAGCTCGTGCAGGCGGTGGCGGCAGGCTTTGACCTGGTGGCGCCGATCCCCTCCTGCGTGCTGATGTTCAAGCAGGAGCTGCCGCTCATGTACCCCGAGGACGCAGACGTGCAGCGCGTTGCCCGGCACATGTTCGACCCGTTCGAATACCTGATGCTGCGTCACGCGGCAGGACTCCTGCGCACTGACTTCGCGGCGCCCCTGGGCAAGGTGAGCTACCACGTGCCCTGCCACCTGCGCGTGCAGAACCTCGGCCTAAAGACGCGCGACCTGCTCAAGCTCGTCCCCGGCACGACGGTCGAGGTCATCGAGCGCTGCTCCGGGCACAACGGCACCTACGGCGTGAAGAAGGAGTACCGCGCGGCTTCGGTGAAGATCGGGCGGCCGGTGGCGCAGCGCGTGGAGGCCGCCAAGGCCGACCACTACAGCAGCGACTGCCCGATGGCCGGCCACCAGATCGAGAGCATCCTCGCCGAGAAGCGCGAGCCGGAGCACCCCCTGCGGCTGCTGCGCCTCGCCTACGGGATCTAGCTATGGCAAGACTCGCCGTCACCGACCTCATGCCGCTCGAGCAGTACGCGCGCGAGCGCCCGGCGTTCCGCGCCCGCGTGCTCGAGCACAAGGCCGCGCGCAAGCTCGCCGTGGGTCCGAACTGCACGTGGCTGTTCGAGGACCGCCTCACGGTGCAGTACCAGGTGCAGGAGATGCTGCGCACCGAGCGTATCTTTGAGCCGGCCGGGATCGCCGAGGAGCTCGGCGCGTACAACCCGCTGATTCCCGATGGCAGCAACTGGAAGGTGACGCTGCTGCTGGAGTTCGACCCCAGCGAGCGCCCCGCGGCGCTGGCGCGCCTGAAGGGCGTCGAGGACCGCTGCTACGTGCAGGTGGAGCCCCACCCGCGGGTGTTCGCGATCGCGGACGAGGACCTGGAGCGCGAGAACGCCGAGAAGACCTCCGCGGTGCACTTCCTGCGCTTCGAGCTCGCGCCGCCGATGGTGCAGGCGCTGCACGCGGGGGCGGCTCTGAAAGCCGGCGTCGATCACCCGAACTACCGGCACGAGCTCACCGTGCCGCCCGCAGTGCGCGCCGCCCTCGTCAAGGACCTCGCCTAGAGGCAGCAGGCGCCGCCGCATGGCGCACCCCGGTGCGCGGCGGGGCTGCTACACTCGCGCCGGCACGCGCTGGCGTGCCAATTTTCCCTGCACCTTTTTAAAGAGCCGCAACGACCGGAAATGAGCCAGTCCTATACCGCTTCCGACATCGAGGTCCTAAGCGGGCTTGAGCCCGTCCGCCGCCGCCCGGGCATGTACACCCACACCTCGCGCCCCAATCACCTGGCGCACGAGGTCATCGACAACAGCGTCGATGAGGCGATTGCCGGCTACTGCAAGCAGATCGACGTCACGCTCTACAAGGACGGCTCCCTGGAAGTGGCCGACGACGGGCGCGGCATGCCGGTCGATATCCACCCGAAGGAGAAGGTGAGTGGCGCCGAGCTGATCCTGACGCGCCTGCACGCCGGGGGAAAGTTCTCCGACAAGACCTATAAGTTCTCCGGCGGCCTGCACGGCGTGGGCGTCTCGGTGGTGAACGCGCTCTCCAAGCACCTCGAGTGCTGGATCAAGCGCGGCGGCAAGGAATACAACATCGGGTTCAAGGACGGCAAGATCACGACCAAGCTCGAGGAGATCGGCAGCGTCGGCCAGCGCAACACCGGCACCACGGTGCGCTTCTGGCCAGACCCGAAATTCTTCGACTCCGACAAGTTCTCGGTGCCGCAGCTCAAGCACACCCTCAAGGCCAAGGCGGTGCTGTGCCCGGGCCTGCGCATCAGCTTCACCAACGAGGCCACCGGGGAAAAGGACGAGTGGTTCTTTACCGGCGACCTGGGCGCCTACCTGCTCGAGGAGCTCGGCAAGGAGGAGCGCATCCCCGCCGAACCCATCACCGCCACCAAGGCGGGCGACAACGATGCGGTGGACTATGCCCTGTGCTGGGCGCCGAACGCGGAAACGGCGGTGGGCGAGAGCTACGTCAACCTCATCCCGACTATCGAGGGCGGCACGCACGTGAACGGCCTGCGCGCCGGCGTTGCCCAGGCGGTGCGCGAGTTCTGCGAGTTCCGCAACCTCGTCCCGCGCGGCATAAAGCTCACCCCCGAGGACGTGTGGGACAAGGCCAACTACGTGCTGTCGGTGAAGATCCACGAGCCGCAGTTCGCCGGCCAGATGAAGGAGCGCTTGGGCTCGCGCGATGCGGCGCCACTGGTGGAGAGCTTCGCGCGCGACTCCCTCGCACTGTGGCTCAACCGCCATCCCGATGCCGGCGAGAAGATTGCGCAGTTCGCGATCGCCAACGCCCAGGAGCGCGCGCGTGCGGCGCAGAAGATCGTGCGCAAGCGCATCGCCGGGGGGCCGGCGCTGCCGGGGAAGCTGGCCGACTGCGTGAGCCAGGAGCCCAGGCGCTGCGAGCTGTTCCTGGTCGAGGGTGACTCGGCCGGCGGCTCCGCCAAGCAGGCGCGCGACAAGGATTTCCAGGCCATCATGCCGCTGCGCGGCAAGATCCTGAACACCTGGGAGCTCGACGCGCACCAGATCGCTGCCAGCGAGGAAGTGCACAACATCAGCATCGCGCTCGGGATCGATCCTGGTTCTGCTGACCTGAGCCAGCTGCGCTACCACAAGATCTGCATCCTCGCGGACGCGGACTCCGACGGGCAGCACATCGCGACGCTGCTGTGCGCGCTGTTCCTGCGTCACTTCCGCCCGCTGGTGGCGCATGGGCACGTGTACGTCGCCATGCCGCCGCTGTTCCGCATCGACGCCGGCAAGCAGGTGCACTACGCGCTCGACGACGCCGAGCGTGACCAGGTACTGAAGCGCATCGAGAAGGAGAACTCGCGCACCCAGCCCGACGGTGACCCGCTTCAAGGGCCTGGGCGAGATGAACCCGACCCAGCTGCGCGAGACCACCATCGACCCGCGCACGCGCCGCCTGGTGCAGCTCACCATCGACGGCAAGGACAACACCGACCAGCTGATGGACATGCTGCTCGCCAAGAAGCGCGCGGCCGACCGGCGCGAGTGGCTTGAAGAGAAGGGCAATCTCGCGGAAGTGCAGGTCTAGACGTGCCGGAGAACCAGGAACTGAACTTCGAGGGCGTCGAGCGCCAGCCGCTGCGCACCTTCACCGAGAAGGCCTACCTCGACTACTCGATGTACGTGATCCTCGACCGCGCGCTGCCGTTTCTCGGCGATGGGCTCAAGCCCGTGCAGCGACGCATCACCTACGCGATGAGCGAGCTTGGGCTCTCGGCGGTCAACAAGGCGAAGAAGTCGGCGCGCACCGTGGGCGACGTGCTCGGCAAGTTCCACCCACACGGCGACACCGCCTGCTATGAGGCCATGGTGCTCATGGCACAGCCGTTCGCCTACCGCTACCCGCTCATCGACGGGCAGGGCAACTGGGGCTCCCAGGATGACCCGAAGTCCTTCGCCGCGATGCGCTACACCGAGGCCAAGCTCACCCGCTACGCCGACGTGCTGCTGGGCGAGCTCTCGGACGGAACCGTCGACTGGCAGCCGAACTTCGACGGCACGCTCGAGGAGCCGGTGTTCCTGCCGGCGCGCCTGCCCAACCTGCTGCTGAACGGCACCTCGGGGATCGCCGTGGGCATGGCGACCGACATCCCGCCGCACAACCTGCGCGAGGTGGCGAGTGCCTGCATCCACCTGCTCGAGGAGCCCGAGGCCACCACCGCGCAGCTGATGAAGTTCGTCAAGGGCCCGGACCTGCCCACGGGGGCGGAGATCATCTCGCCGCGCGCCGATCTCAAGGAGTTCTACGAGAAGGGCATCGGCACCTTCAAGGCACGCGCCACCTGGGAGATCGAGGACGGCAACATCGTCATCACGGCCTTCCCCTACCAGGTCTCCCCGACCAAGGTCCAGGAGCAGATCGCCGAGCAGATGCGCGCCAAGAAGCTGCCGATGGTGGATGCGCTCAACGACGAGTCGGACCACGAGAACCCGACGCGCGTCGTCATCGTGCCGCGCTCCAACCGCGTCGACCTCACCGAGGTGATGAACCACCTGTTCGCGACCACCGATCTTGAGCGCAACTACCGCGTCAACCTCAACATCATCGCCCTCGACGGCCGGCCGCGGGTGATGAACCTCAGGGAGATCCTCGGCGAGTGGCTCGAGTTCCGCACGCGCACCGTGACGCGGCGCCTGGAGTACCGCCTCGGCAAGGTCACCCGGCGCCTGCACATCCTCGATGGCCTCCTGGTCGCCTTCCTCAACCTCGATGAGGTGATCCGCATCATCCGCCGCGAGGACGAGCCGAAGCCGGTCCTGATGAAGCGCTTCAAGCTCTCCGAGGAGCAGACCGAGGAGATCCTCAACACCCGCCTGCGCCACCTCGCCAAGCTCGAGGAGATGAAGATCCGCGAGGAGCAGAAGGCCCTCGCCGCGGAGCGCGAGGAGATCGAGTCACTGCTCAAGAGCAAGGCGAAGCTGAAGAAGCTGATCGCGACCGAGATCCGCGCCGATGCCGAGAAGTACGGCGATGAGCGGCGCACCAAGATCATCGAGCGCGAGGCCGCGGTTGCGATCGATGAGACGAGCCTGATCCCGAACGAGCCGGTGACGGTGGTGCTCTCCACCGGCGGCTTCGTGCGCTCGGCCAAGGGGCACGAGGTCGAGCCCGGCGCGCTGTCATACAAGGGGGGCGACGCCTTCCAGGCGCTCGCGCGCGGCAGGAGCCTGCAGCCGGCGGTGTTCATCGACAGTACCGGGCGCACCTACTCCCTGCCGGCGCACTCGCTGCCCTCCGCCCGCGGACACGGCGAGCCGCTCTCCGGGCGCCTCGATCCGCCCGATGGGGCGAAGTTCGCAGGCGTGATGATCGGGGAGCCGGAAGACCTGTGGCTGCTGGCCAGCGACGCCGGCTACGGCTTCACCGCACGCCTCAAGGACCTGATCACCGACCGCCGCGCCGGCAAGACCGTGCTCACGGTGCCCGAGAACGCTCAGGTGCTGGCCCCGGCCCCGGTGATGAGCCCCGACAGCCTGGTCGCCGCCGTCAGCAGCGAGGGCAAGCTGCTGGTGTTCAAGGTGGGCGAGGTCCCGGAGATGCCGCGCGGCAAGGGCAACAAGCTCTATGACATCCCGGGCAAGAAGGCGAGTGCGCGCAGCGAGCTCATGACCGCGGTCGCGGTCGTGCCGCCCAGGGCGAGCCTCGTGCTGTGGTCCGGCGAGCAGCAGAAGGAACTCGAGTGGCGCGAGCTGCAGGACTACCTCGGCGAGCGCGCCCAGCGCGGTGCGGTCCTGCGGCGCGGCTGGCCGCGCAAGATCGACCGCATGGAAGCGAAGCTGCCCGCCGCCGCGGCCTGAGTTTGCGGGCCCCCTAAGTAAGCCTCCGCCGCGCCGCGGCGGACTTCCCTGCGCCCGTGCCTTCCCCCCTGGCCGGTTCGTGGTTCGCATTGCGAATAGGAATGATTCGCATTAGTATTAATTTCTACGAGCGAGCCAGTCGAATCCGGGGGCGAGTGATGTTGAGGGAGGGTCTGCGGGCAGCCGCGCGGGTCGGCGTGCTGCCGATGCTGCTGCTTGCCGGTTGCGGCGGGGGCGGGGATGGGGGCGGCGGCGACACGCCGGCGCCACCGGCGCTCACGGCCAAGGCCGTGGCGGGCAAGGCGCTCTTCTTCGACGCGTCACTCTCGGCCTCGGGCAAGCAGTCCTGCGGCACCTGCCACGTTCCCAGCCGCGCCTTCACCGCAGACCCCGCGACCGATCACGGACTGCCGGTGCCACTGGGCGGCCGCAACATGGACCTGCCGGGGTTCCGTAACGCGCCCTCGCTCATGTACGCCTTCCTGACGCCGGGCTTCTTCCTGGACCAGGGGACGCCGACCGGCGGCTTCTTCCGCGACGGGCGCGCCTCCTCACTCGCCGTACAGGCGCAGCAGCCGTTCGTGACCGAGTTCGAGATGGCGAACCAGGACGCGGCGGAGGTGCTGAGCCGCCTGCAGGCCTCGACGGCCTCGCTGCAGGCATTCGTCACCGCCTTCGGCGACGGGGTGCTCTCTGACCCGACGGCGACGCTTGCGGCCATGGGGGAGGCGATCGCGGCCTACGAGACCGAGGACCCGGGCTTTGCGCCCTTCTCGAGCAAGTACGACTACTGGCTCCAGGGCCAGGCGCAGCTCACGAGCCAGGAACTGGCCGGGCTTGCGCTTTTCAACAACCCCGGCAAGGGCAACTGCACCGCCTGCCACCCGAGCCAGCGTCAGGGCTACAGCGACCATGCGCTGTTCACCGATTTCACCTACGACAACATCGGCGTGCCGCGCAACTGGAACATCGCGGCGAACTTCGCGCACCCGGTGAGTCCCATCAGTGGCGTGCCGCTCGACTACGTGCCGGGGCAGACCAATGTCCCCGCTGGCGCCGAGTACGCCTACTACGACATGGGGCTGTGCGGCCCGTTTGCGCCGCCCGCGAACGACCCGAACCCGCGCCGCTCGTTCGAGACCACCACCACGCTTTGCGGTGTGTTCAAGGTACCGACGCTGCGCAACATCGCGCTCACCGCCCCGTACTTCCACAACGGGGAGTTCCCGAGCCTGCACAAGGTGCTGCAGTGGTACGTCACGCGCGACATCAACAACAACACCGGGAACAACCCGACTCCGGTGCCCGCAGGTCCCGGCGGCAATCCCTACTTCCCGGTCGGCACCGCCTACGTGAACGCCGACGGCACCCCCGACCTCTACCAGTACAACGACCTGCCGGTGGACTACAACGCCAACGTCAACATCGGCGAGGTGCCCTACACGCCGCCCAGCTTCGCCGGCGGCCAGGCCCCGACGCTGAGCGCCGCGGAGATCGACCAGGTCGTGGCCTTCCTGTGCACGCTCACTGACGGCTACGACCCGAAGAACCCGGCCGCCTACAACGTGCCCGCGCAGTGCCAGGCCGGCGCTCCGTGAAGCCGACTCATTCTGAGAATTCCTGAACCCATGAAAGTCCGTGCCATGAAACGCACCAAACACTCCACCTCTGCCACGCTCCTCGTCCTCACGGCTGCCCTCGGCGCCGGTGGCGCGGCGCACGCCGCGGGCGATGAAGACGCACGCCTCAACGCCCTGCAGAGGCAGCTCGAGCAGCTGCAGGCGACCCTGCAGCAGCTGGCCGATGAGAACAAGGCGCTGCGCGAGCACGAGAAGGAAGTCGACAGGAAGCTGGCGGCGCTCGGCGCCCCGGCAGGCGCTGCGGCCGCCCCGGCGCTCGTGCAGGCGGCGCCTGCGCCGAACGCCTCGGCGCTTCCCAATACCTCCGCGCTGCCGAATTCCCCGGCGCCGCAGACTGCCTCGGCCCTGCCGCCAGGGTCGGCCATGCCCGCCGACACCAGCGCGCCGGGCGGCAACCCGCTTGGCACCTTCTCCAATGGCCTGCGGCTGTGGGGCTATGGCGAGGTGTACTACACGCTCCCCACCAGCGCCCGCGAGGAGTCGCAGTTCGACCTGGCGCGCGCGGTGTTCGGCATCGGCTACAAGTTCGACGACCGCACCGAGTTCAATTCCGAGTACGAGGTCGAGCACGCGGTCGCCTCGGCCGACGACGTCGGCGAGTTCGAGGTGGAGCAGTTCTACGTCGACCGGCGCCTGAACGATGCCGTGACCGTGCGCGCCGGCCTGTTCCTCATGCCCTTTGGGCTGCTCAACGAGCACCACGAGCCGACCAACTTCTACGGCGTGCAGCGCAACTTCGTCGAGACGCTCATCATCCCGAGCACCTGGCGCGAGGGCGGCTTCAACCTGCACGGCGACACCGCGGCCGGGTTCTCCTGGAACGTCGGGCTCACCACCGGGTTCGACCTGTCCAAGTGGGACTTCGCGCCCGAGTTTCCCCCCTACCGCAACGCCCTGGATCTCGAGGACAGCGACACCGCCCCGTTGCAGGCCTCGCACCAGGAGCTGGCGCTCGCCGACGCGCGCCACCTGTCTCAGTACCTGGCGCTCGGCTACTACGGGGTGCCCGGGCTCACCCTCGGCGCCGCCATCAGCACCGGGGATGCGGTGCCAGTGCCCGCGCCCCCCAATGCCCCGATCCCGGGCAACCAGCGCGTGACCCTCTGGGAGGCGCACGCGCGCTGGATGCCCTCGCGCTGGGACCTCTCGGCGCTCTACGCGCGCGGCACCATCAGCAACGCCGGACTCGCCAATGCCAGCAACCCGGGTTCACCGAACCCGATCCCGGCCTCCTTCTACGGCTACTACTTCCAGGGCGCGTACGAGCTGTGGAGCCACGGCGACTACAAGCTGAACCCGTTCGTGCGCTGGGAGCGCTACAACATGGGCGCCAGCTACGATGGCACCACGGGGCCTGTGATCCCGGTGGGCGAAGTGCCGCTGTCATCCGCTCCCGGGGACTATGGCCTGTGGCCGGCGAACCATGACCGGGTGTGGACGGTGGGCGCGAACTTCTACATCGGCCCGCACCTGGTGCTCAAGACCGACTACCAGTGGTTCCAGGAGAACGTGAACTTCAAGCGCTTCGACCTCGGGCTCGGGGTCGCCTTCTAGGCGCGAGCGGCGCGCAGTGTCAGCGCTCGGCGCGCAGCACCACTTCCTCGGGCTCGTTGACGAAGTAGCCCTGGATGTACTGCACGCCGACCTGCCACAGCACCGCCATGGTGTTGGCGTCCTCGACGCGCTCGGCGATGGTCTGGATGCCGTGCTTGCGGGCCGCGGCCACCAGCAGGCGCACCTGCTGCTGCAGCTCCGGGTCGCCGGAGAGCCCCTGCACCAGGGTGCCGTCGATCTTGACGAAGTCGAGGGGCACTGACTCGAGCGTGCCGATGCTGTTGCGCCCGGAGCCGAAGCCCTCGAGCGCGAAACGGAAGCGCCGCTCGCGCAGCGCGCCGGCCAGTGCCTTGATCTCCGGCACATGGCTCGCGGCGCTTTCCTCGGTGACCTGGAAGCACAGCCGCTGCGGCTCGGCGCGGCTGTTGCGCAGGTGATTGTCGAGCCACTCGAGGAAGGCGCCATCGCGTGCCGTCTCGCGTGACAGCCGCACGAACAGGCACTGCGGCTTCTTCTGTGCGGCGAAGGACAGCGAGGCCCCGACCACCCAGCGGTCGATGTTCTTCAGGAGGTCGTTGCGCCCGGCGGCCGCCATGAACTCGCTCGGCAGCACTTCCTTGCCCTGCTGGTCGATCATGCGCACCAGCACGTCGAACATGCCCGGGTCCTCGCCCTGCAGGCTCGCGATCGGCTGCTGCACCAGGCGGAAGCGGTTCTCCATGAGCGCCGCCTTGATGTGCTTGACCCACACCTGGTCGTAGGACATGACGCGGCTGTCGTTGTCGGCGCGGTCGGAGATGATGCTCTGGTTGCCCCCGCGCGCGCTGCCCTTGCGGTTGCTCTCGAGCGCGTCCTGGATGACGGCGTCGAGCTGCGGGTCTCCCGGGGACACCACCGACAGGCCGATGGTGCAGGTGACCGAGACCGACTTGTCACGGATGCGCATGACGTGGCGCTGCACGCGCGCCAGCACCCGCTCGCTCCAGGCGCTGATGTCGTGCTCGTTGCCGCGCTCGAGCAGCACCAGGAAGCGCACGCCGCCGAAGCGCCCGGCGATCTCCTTCGGGTGCAGGGTTTCCTTGAGCAGGCGCGCCACCTCGGTGAGCACCTCCTCGCTCGCGGTCGCGCCGACCACGCGCTCGAGGGCTGCGAATTTGTCGATGCGCACCAGCGCCAGGCAGCGCATGCCGCCCGGGGAGGGCGTGGCGAGGCGCTCGGCGAGTGAGTCGAGCAGCTCCGGGCGGCGCATCAGGCCGGCGGCCGGTTCCGGGCGCGGCGCCACGGGCGGCGGCAGGTAATGTTCCTCACGCGGGCGCGAGGGCACGACCAGGCGCACCGAGGCCTCGCCCTCGTGCTGCCCCAGGGCGAGGGTGATCTCCAGCGGCAGCACCGTGCCATCGTTGAGCAGCGCGTTGGCGCGCAGCGCGTGATCGCTCCAGCGGCCCTGCTGGCAGGCCGCCAGCGCACCGCGCAGTGCGGCGTGCGTCGACTCCTCGAACAGGTCCATCACCGGCTGGCCGGCGATGCCGTCCTCGACGCCGTAGAGTTCGTGCCAGGCGGGGTTCGCGTCCGTGACGATGCCTTCCTGCACCTGGATGATCGCGTCGTTGGAGCGCTGCAGGACCACGTCCAGCTGGCTGCGTGCATCGTGCGCGGACTTCTGCGTGCTATCGAGCGCGCGCTCGGTGCGGAACACGCGCAGCTCGCGCAGCACCACCGCCTTCAGGCGCTCCGGGCTGGCGAGCGTGACCACGTCGCGCGCGCCGCGCTCGATGGCCGTGGCGATCAGCGCCTCATCGATCGCCGGCGCGAGCAGCAGCAAGGGGACCGCGGGAGCGAACTGGTCACGCACGCCCACCGCCGGGGCGAGCTCCGCGGCGGTGCCGGCGACCTGGATCAGGAGTTCCGGGTTGATCTGCGTGAGGGCGTCGCCGAGGTCGCGCACCGCCGGGATCCAGGTGCAGTGCACCGGGTGGCCCGCGCGCCGCAGGACGCTGTTGATCGCTTCAACTGGGTCGCGTGCGGAGCTCAGTACAATGAGCGGAACGGCGTTCGGCTCGGTCAAGTCGGTCTCCACTGTGGGCGCGCGGCAGCTGCGGAGTCTAGCACCGGCGGCGCGCTGGCCCGCGTGCTCGATGTCGCGAAAAAAGCCGCAGGCTAGCTGAGATTCTCGGCGCCGAAGTGGCGCAGCAGCCTCGTGCCGAGTTCATCCGGGCACAGCAGTACGCACTTGGTGAGCGCGTCGGCGGCCATCGCGCTATGCGCGCAGACCGCGGCGTAGTCCCGGCAAGCGGCCACTGCCGCGCACCGCACGTAGAAGCCGCGATGGCCGCTCGGGGCGCCAGGGGCGTGGCGCGCGCTCACCGCCACGGCCGCCTCTCTGAGGGGCACGCTGCGGTAGTGGCCGCTCGGGTCGCGCAGCAGGATGGCCTGCGGCCGCACCCCGAAAACCCGCAGGTCCCCCCCCGCGTTGACCAGCCCGGCGCTGCAGCCGGCGGCGCGCAGCGCCTCAACGGCCGCATCGACGGCGAAGCCCTTGGCGATCCCCCCGAGGTCCAGCTGCAGCGGCACGCGGCTCTCGGCGAGCGGCAGCGGCCCGTCATGGAGGGTGAGGTCCGCGAGCGTCCCGCGGCCCTGGGGCAGGCACGGATCAAAGAAACCTTCGCTCAGGGCGTGCAGATGCTGCGCGAACTGCAGCAGAGCCAGTGTCGCCGCCTGCAGCGGGACACGCTGCCCGCAGGCGGCGGCATTGAGGCGCGCGACGTCGCTTCCCGGCAGCGTGGGGTGCAGCCAGAGGGAGAGCCGCGCCACCACCGCAAATGCGTCCTCGATCCCGCGCTGCAGCTCTGCCTCGCAGGTGGCGTGGGCCTCGATCGCCACCCAGGTACCCATCGCGATGCGCATGCGATGCGCGCTGTGCGGCGCAGGGTGCGCGGCAGCGGGAGGGCGGGCCTGCGGGAGCGGCTTCATGCGGCGGTGGGGGCCAACCGGGAGTCAGGTTATGATACAGTAATTAAGAATCATTCGCATTTAACGGAAAGCCCTGACTTCCCATGAAACGCGCGGATGCCGCATCCCTCGGCTGGCTTGGCATGCTGGCGGCCCTCTCGGCCGCACCGGTTCCGGTCGTCATCGCGGCCGACTACCTGAGCGTAGAGGGGGCGCAGAAGGCGCTGTTCCCGGCGGCCGACCAGTTCACGGAAGTGGTGCTCGCGCTGGATGCGGCGCAGCGGGCCCGCGTGCAGGGACTCGCCGGGGCGCAGCCCCCGCACCGCAGCCTGCGCGCCTTCCGGGCGCTCAGGGGCCCGGAGCTCCTCGGCTACGTGTTCGTGGATGAGGTGATCGGCAAGGAGGACTTCATCACCTATGCCGCCGCCATCGATGCGAGCGGCAAGCTCGGGGCGCTGGAGGTACTCAGTTACCGCGAGAGTCACGGCGGGGAGATCCGCGCGCCGGCCTGGCGGCACCAGTTCGCGGGCCGCGGCGACCTCAACGAGCTCAAGGTGGCGAGCGACATCAAGAACATCGCCGGCGCCACGCTCTCGAGCGAGCACGTCACGCAGGGCGTGCGCTGGCTCGTGGCGCTGTGGCAGGTCGCGCTGCAGCCGGCCGCCGCTGGCTGAACCCCGATGACACACCTGCACGCCACGCCCGGACAGCTCGCGGCACGCGCACGGGTGCCGATGTCGCGCCGGACGCGCGCCGCCATCTTGAGCGTGTGCACGCTGCTGTGGCTCACGGGCGTGCTGTGGCTGATTGCTCACTGGCTGTTCCCGGCGCGCAACGAGTTCGGCGCGCTCCCCAACCCCTGGGAGGCGCCCCTCATGCGCCTGCATGGCCTGGTCGCGGTGGCGGCGGTGTTTGCCTTCGGCTGGGTGGGAGCCGGGCACATCCTGGCGCGCTGGTCAGCGGCCCGTAACCGCCTCTCGGGGCTGTGGCTGCTCGGTTGCGCTGCGGTGCTGGTGGTGTCGGGCTACGCGCTCTACTACAGCACCGACGGTCTGCACCTGCTGGCGGCCAACGTGCACGCATGGCTCGGTGTCGTGGCGATTTTCGCGGCCCTGGCCCACTGGCTGCGCATCCGCGCCAGCCCCTGAAAGTACGCATTTGCGGGTGCGCTGGCGGGCTTAAAGCGATGCCGTTATCATACGCGGCCCTTTGAGCCGGCCGCACTTCCTGCGGCCCCAACGCCGCGAGATTTGAACATGGCCAGCTATTCCACCAGCGAAATCCGCGGGGGCATGAAACTGCTGCTCGACGGCGACCCGTACGCGGTGATCGAGAATGAATTCGTGAAGCCGGGCAAGGGCCAGGCCTTCAACCGCATCAAGGTGCGCAACCTCAAGACCGGACGCACCATCGAGCGCACCTTCCGCTCGGGCGAGTCCCTCGAGGCGGCCGACGTCGTCGACACCGACATGCAGTACCTCTACCAGGACGGGGACTTTTGGCACTTCATGGTGCCGGAGAGCTTCGAGCAGTACACCGCCGGCAAGAGCGCGGTGGGCGAGGGCGCGCAGTGGCTCAAGGACGGCGTAACCGTCGTCGTGACGCTGTGGAACAACGTGCCGCTGGTCGTGACGCCGCCGCCGCACATCGAGCTCAAGATCATCGAGACCGACCCGGGACTGCGCGGTGACACCGCCACCGGCGGCCAGAAGCCTGCCAAGGTTGAGACCGGGGCGGTGGTGCGGGTGCCGCTCTTCATCAACGAGGGCGAAGTGATCCGCATCGATACACGCACCGGCGAGTACGTCTCGCGCGCCAAGCAGTAAACGGGCCGCCCGCTCAGGCGTTGAGCATGGCAGGCCCGCAACCAGGGAAGAGGTTCGCCATGAGTATCCGTCCGCGGCTGTTCGCGCTCCTCGCCTTGCTGGCAGTGATTCCGGCGGCGCAGGCGCAGTATTACGGCTCCTATGGCGCCCCTGAGGGCCGGCCGGTGCAGTTCTACGCCATGGGCGGCTTCAGCCAGCCCCTCGGCTACACCAACTCGATCCTGCAGGGCGGCTACGACGTCGGCTTCGGCGTGGCGCTGCGCCAGCCCGATAGCCCGCTGGCGCTGCGCCTGGAAGTCAACTACGCCAACAACAACGCCACCCACACCCTCATCAACCAGGGATCGGAAGATACTAACCTGCAGATCACCGGCGGCTGGGCCGAGACCTGGTCATTCACGGCCAACGGGGAGTACCGCGTGCACTTCGGGCCCGGCGTCTATGGCTACGTGATCGGCGGCGTGGGTGCGTACTACACGCAGATCTCCCTCACGCAGTACGGCTACGGCTACGTGTGCGACCCATGGTGGGGCTTTTGCTACTTCGCGAGCGGCAACGTGATCGTGGCGCAGCACGATGACACCAAGTTCGGCTGGAACGCGGGCCTGGGTGTCGCCTTCCGCCTGCGCGGCACGCCGCAGATGTTCGTCGAGGCGCGCTACACCGAGATCGAGACGCCGCAGAAGTTCCAGTACATCCCCATCACCTTCGGGGTGCGCTTCTAGGGAGCGCGCGCCTGGGCGAGCGCCGGCGGGGCACGGCGCGCCCGCCATATGCCGTCCACGGCGTAGATCGCCAGCGCCGCCCAGATCACCACGAACCCTGCCGCCCGGGTGCCGCCGAAGCGCTCATGGAAGATGAGCACGCCGCACAGCAGCTGCAGCGTCGGCCCGATGTACTGCAGCACGCCCACGGTTGAGTACGGCAGCAGGCGCGCCGAGTAGGCGAACAGGAACAGTGGCACCGCGGTTACCAGACCGCTGCCGATCAGCAGCGCCGTCACCGCCGCCCCCGCAGGCCCGAAGGCACCGCTCCCTGAGTAGCCGCACCACAACAGATACGTCCCCGCGAGCGGCACCAGCAGGATGGTCTCGGTCGCAAGTCCCGGCAGCGCCTCCACGCTGATCACCTTGCGCAGCAGGCCGTACAGGGAAAAGCTGCAGGCCAGTGTGAGCGCGATCCACGGCAGGTGCCCGGCCTCGAAGGTGAGGAAGGCGACCCCGAGCGCCGCCAGCGCCACCGCCAGCCACTGCACCGGGTTCAGCCGCTCGTGCAGCACGAAGATGCCGAGTACCACGTTGATCAGCGGGTTGATGTAGTAGCCGAGGCTCGTGTCGACGATGTGCCCGTGGGCCACGCCCCACACGTACACCAGCCAGTTGCCGCTGATGAGCAGCGCCGTGAGCAGCAGGCGCGCGAGCAGCGCCGGGCGGTTGAAGATCACCCTGAGGCTGCCGAGCTCGCGGCGGCCGAGCATCCACAGGAGGATGAAGAGGCACGACCAGGTGATGCGGTGCGCGATCACCTGGGTCGCGGGCACCTCGCGCAGCGGGTGCAGGTAGAGCGGGAACAGCCCCCAGATGGTGAAGGCGCCCGCCCCGGCCAGGAGGCCGCGCGAGGAGAGCCGCGCCGCCCTCATGCGGCGTCCGCGCTGGCCGCAACGAACAGCCGCGCGAGCTCGGTGAGTCCTGCGGCGTCGGCGGCGTCGAAGCGCGCGGGCTGCGGACTGTCGATGTCGAGCACGCCGAGCAGGAGCGGGCCGGCGAGGAGCGGGATCACGATCTCCGAGCGCGACGCCGCATCGCAGGCGATGTGCCCGGGGAAGGCGTGCACGTCGGGCACGAGGAGCGTGCGCCGCTCGGCGGCCGCCGTGCCGCACACGCCCCTGCCGAGCGCGATGCGCACGCAGGCGGGCTTGCCCTGGAAGGGGCCGACCACGAGCTCCCCGGCCTTGAGGAAGTAGAAGCCCGCCCAGTTGACCTCAGGCAGTGCCCCGTAGATCAGCGCGGCAGTATTGGCGGCGTTGGCGATGAAGTCGCGCTCGCCCGAGAGCAGCGCCGCGAGCTCCTGCGCCAGCTGCGCGTAGTCGGCGCGCTTGTCCTTGAACTCGTAGCGGGTGCTCGTGAAACTCATGGGGCGGCCGCGAACGCAGGTGGAAATGGCGCCGCTATTCTCAGGCGCGGGTGGTCGGAAACGCCAATACCTCATCGATCTGCGCAGCCGCGGTGGCCAGCATCACGGTGCGGTCGAAGCCGAGCGCCACGCCCGCGCAGTCGGGCAGGCCGCTGCCCAGGGCTGCCAGCAGGCGCTCATCCAGGGCATGCACCGGCAGCCCGCGCCGCCGCCGCTCGGCGTTGTCCGCCTCGAAGCGCGCGCGCTGCTCGCCGGCCGCGGCCAGCTCGTGGAAGCCGTTGGCGAGCTCGATCCCACCCGCGTAGAGCTCGAAGCGCTCGGCCGCGCCCGGGTCGGCGGGGTCAAGACGCGCCAGCGCCGCCTGGCTTGCCGGGTAGCCATGGATGAAGGTGAGTCCCGCGGCACCGAGGCGCGGCCCGATCACGGTGCCCATCAGCAGTTCCAGGACTTCATCGCGCCCCGCGGCGGCAGCCGTGAAGCCGGCCGCCGCGGCGGCGCGCCTAAGCTCGCAGAGCGGCGCCGTGAAGGGATCGAGCTGCAGCTCGCGGGCGAACACCTCGCGGTAGCTCAGGCGCTCGGCCGCGCGCTCGCCGGCGCGCCTCCCCAGGAGCACCCGCACCAGCGCCTCCACCTCGTCCATCAGCTGCCCGAGCGAGAACCCGGTGCGGTACCACTCGATGAGCGTGAACTCGGGGTTGTGCACGCGGCCGCACTCAAAGCCGCGCGCCACGTGGCAGATCTGGTAGATGTCGCCGCTGCCGGCGGCCAGCAGGCGCTTCATGGCGTACTCGGGCGAGGTGTGCAGGAAGTACGGCCGCGTCTCTCCGGCCGCGTCGGCACCGAGTTCCACGCGGGCCGAGTGGATGTGCACGTCACTCACCGGCGCGTTGACGATGAGGGGCGTGTCGACCTCGAGCACGCCTCTTGCGGCGAAGAACGCGCGCGCGCGCGCGAGCAGTGCGGCGCGCGCCTGCAGCTGCGCGCGCGTGGCGCTCGGCCGCCAGTCATCGCCCGCGTTCACGTCAGCCGTGCGAGCGTCTGCCCGACGCGCACCGGACTGCCGGGCACAAGGCCGGGCAGCCACGCAGCAGCGCCCGGGGGCAGGAGCAGGATGACGGTCGAGCCCATGTTGAAGCGGCCCATCTCCGCACCCTTCGGCAGGGTGGCCGCCGCCTGCGTGCGCATCGGCAGCATCGCGCGCCGTCGCGGGCTGCGCGGCGTGACCTCCTCGTGCCACACCGTCGCCATGCTGCCGACGAACAGCGCCCCGACCAGCACCATGGCGAAGGTGACCGGGCCGTCCTCGAACACGCACACCAGGCGCTCGTTGCGCGCGAACAGCCCCGGGACGCTCGCCGCGGTGGTGCCGTTCACGCTGAAGAGCGCACCGGGCACGTACCAGGCTGCGCGCAGCGTCCCGGGCAGCGGCATGTGGATGCGGTGGTAGTTGAAGGGCGCAAGGTAGAGCGTCGCGAAGCTGCCGCCGCGGAAGGTCGTGACCCAGGGCGCTTCCCCGTCGAGCAGGGAGTCGAGGGTGTAGGCGTGCCCCTTGGCCTGCAGCAGGTAGTCGCCATCGAGGGCGCCGAGCTGGCTGACGGCGCCATCCACCGGCGACACCAAGGCCCTGGGATCCGCATCCCATGGCCGCGTGCCGGGGCGCAGGGCGCGCGTGAAGAAGGCGTTGAAGCTCTCGAAGCGGCGCGCATCGGGCTCGGCCGCATCACTCATGTCCGGCTGGTAGCTGTTGAGGAAGCTGTCGATGAGCAGGTTCTTCACCAGCGGCACGCGGCTGCGCGTCACGCGGTTCACCACCGCGGTCAGCAGGTGCTGGGGCATGAGGTATTGCAGCGCCACGAAGGCGCGCGCCGAGGCGCTGTGCGGATCCGGGTCGCTCATGGCCTCAGTGCCGCCCCTTCAGGTACGGCGCGCTCGCCTGCAGGTCCGCGACCATCAGCTTGTTGTCAAAGGGCGGGGTGAAGATCGCCACCACGCGTGCGCCCGCGTCCAGCAGGAACACCACCGCGGAGTGGTCCATGGTGTAGTCGCCGCCGGGCAGCTCCACGCGGTTCACCGCGACGTTGAAGCGCCGCGCCAGCGCATTGATGGCCTCGGGCGCGCCGGTGACGCCCTCGAACTGGGGGTCAAAGGCGTGCACGTAGCTCCCGATGACCTCGGGGGTGTCGCGCTGCGGGTCAATCGAGACGAACAGCACGCGCAGGTCAGGGATCCCTGCGGCCTTGCGCACCTGGGCGAGCCTCAGCAGCGTGGTGGGGCACACGTCCGGGCAGTGCGTGAAGCCGAAGAACACGAGCGTCGGTGCGCCCGTGAGGCGTGCCAGGGTGTAGTCGTGGCCCGCGCTGTCGGTGAGGCGGAAGTCGGCCACCTGCCAGCCCTGCGGGAACCACGTGCCGCTTGCCAGCTGCGGGCTCGTCCTGTCAATTTGGCGCGCCACATAGAAGCCCGCGACCGCCGCGGCGAGTGCGGCGAGTATCAGGAGCGCGCGAGGCAGCGTCAGTTTCATGAGCCGATTATTTCACACGTCCCCGCGCGGGGTGCCGCTGACGGTGGGCGCGCTCATCGAACGCGGTTCCCGGCGCCTGAGGCGCGCCCGGGTGTTCTTCGGCCACGGCACCGACAACGCGCGCGATGAGGCGGCCGCGCTCATCCTGCACGCGCTCGGGCTGCCCCACGATGCCTCCGCCACCCATTACCGGCGGCGCGTGTCCGCGGCGGCCGCGGCGCGCGCCATGGCCCTCATCGGCCGTCGCATCGAGGAGCGCATCCCGGCGGCCTACCTCACCGGCGTGAGCGGCTTTGCCGGGCTGCGCTTCCGCGTCGATGCGCGCGTGCTGGTGCCGCGCTCGCCGATCGCCGAGCTCATCGAGCGGCGCTTCCAGCCCTGGATCGAGCCTGCACGCGTGCGGCGCGTGCTCGACATCGGCACCGGTTCGGGCTGCATCGCGATCGCCACCGCCCGCGCATTCCCGCGTGCGCGCGTGGATGCGGCCGACGTCTCGGCCGAGGCGCTCGCCGTGGCGCGGCAGAACGTGCGCTGGCACCGGCTTGCACGGCGGGTACGCCTCGTGAAGTCCGACCACTTCGGTGCCCTCAAGCGCAGCAGCTACGATATCATCGTCACCAACCCGCCTTACGTAGGGGCACGCGAGCTGAAGAGCCTGCCGCCGGAGTACCGGCACGAACCACGCGTGGCGCTGGCCGCCGGGCGCAGCGGGCTCGACTCGGTGCGCGTCATCCTGCGCGAGGCGGCACGGCACCTGCGCCCCCGGGGCCTCTTGGTCGTGGAGGTCGGCAACACCGAGCACGCGCTGCGGCGCGCCTTCCCGCGACTGCCCTTCATGTGGCTCGAGTTCGAGCGCGGCGGCGGCGGGGTGTTTCTCCTCACGCGCGAACAGCTCGAGGCGCACTGAAGGCTCACCCATGTCCGGCAACACCATCGGCAGGCTCTTCACGGTCACGACCTTCGGCGAAAGCCACGGGCCGGCGCTGGGGTGCATCGTCGATGGCTGCCCGCCCGGGCTCGAGCTTACCGAGGAGCACCTGCAGGCCGACGTCGACCGGCGCCGCAGCGGCACCTCGCACTTCGTCAGCCAGCGCCGCGAGGGCGACCAGGTGCGCATCCTCTCGGGAGTATTCGAGGGGCGCACCACCGGCACCCCGATCGGCATCCTGATCGAGAACACCGACGCGCGCTCGCGTGACTACGAGAAGATCAAGGACCGCTTCCGCCCCGGGCACGCCGACTACACCTACCAGCACAAGTACGGCACGCGCGACTACCGCGGCGGCGGCCGTTCCTCGGCGCGCGAGACCGTCATGCGCACCGCCGCCGGGGCCATCGCGCGCCGCTACCTGGCAACCAGGCTCGGCGTGCGCATCCACGGCTACCTAAGCCAGGTCGGTGACCTTACCCTCGCAGCGGTGGACCCCGCGTTCGCCTACCAGAACCCGTTCTTCTGCCCCGATCCCGCCCGCATCGCCGAACTTGAGGCCCTCATCTGGAAGCTGCGCGAGGCGGGTGACTCGATCGGCGCCCGCGTCACCGTGGTGGCGCAGGGCGTGCCCCCGGGTCTGGGCGAGCCAGTGTTCGACCGCCTGGACGCCGACATCGCCCATGCCCTCATGAGCATCAACGCGGTGAAGGCGGTGGAGATCGGCGCCGGCACGCAAGCGGCCGCGCAGCGCGGCAGCCAGCATCGCGATGAGCTCACGCCTTCCGGGTTCCTCAGCAACCACGCCGGCGGGATACTCGGGGGCATCTCCTCCGGGCAGGACGTCATCGCGCACCTGACGCTCAAGCCGACCTCGAGCATCCAGGTGCCCGGGCGTACCATCGACATCGCCGGCAACGCGGTCGAGATCGAGACCACCGGGCGGCATGATCCGTGCGTGGGGCTGCGCGCGACGCCGATCGCCGAGGCGATGCTCGCCATCGTGCTCATGGACCATTACCTGCGACAGCGCGCCCAGAACATGGATGTCACGGCGGCGACGCCGGATATCACGCGGCCGCGCAGCTGACTGCCGCGGCCATACTCGCGGGCACCGCGCCCAGCGGCGCACCCCTTCGCGCACGAGGCAAGTCACATGGATAAAGAGTTCAGGGTCGCGGTGGTCGGCGCCACCGGCCTCGTCGGGGAGACGATCATCAGCGTGCTCGAGGAGCGCGGTTTCCCGGTGGCGCGGCTGTACGCGCTGGCGAGCGAACGCTCGGTCGCGCGCGGCGCGAGCTTCCGCGAACGCCACGTCCCGGTGCGCGAGCTGAAGGGCTTCGACTTCTCGCAGTGCGACTTCGTGTTCTTCTCGGCCGGCGGCGCAGTGTCGCGTGAGTTCGCACCGCAGGCGGTGAGCGCCGGCTGCCTCGTCATCGACAACACCTCAGAGTTCCGCTACCGCGAGGACGTGCCGCTCGTGGTCCCGGAGGTCAACCCGCAGGCACTCGATGGCATCGGCACCAGCGGCCTCATCGCCAACCCCAACTGCTCGACCATCCAGCTGGTGGTGGCTCTGAAGCCCCTGCACGACGCTGCCCACATCGAGCGCATCGACGTCGCCACCTACCAGTCCGTCTCCGGGGCCGGGCGCGAGGCGCTCGAGGAACTGGCGCGCCAGTCGATCGCCGCGCTGAGCGGCAAGGGGGTGGTGGAGCCGGAGGGCGGCGTTCAGCAGCTGGCCTTCAACTGCATTCCGCACATCGATGAGTTCCAGGACAACGGCTACACGCGCGAGGAGATGAAGATCGTCTGGGAGACCCGCAAGATCCTGCAGGAGCCTGCGCTGCGGGTGAATGCCACGGCCGTGCGGGTGCCGGTGTTTTACGGGCATTCCGAGGCGGTGCACATCAGCACCTCGAGGCCCCTGAGCGCCGCCGCGGCACGTGAACTGCTGCGCAATGCGCCCGGCGTCACGGTCCTGGACGAGCCGCGGCTGGGTGGGTACCCCACGGCCGCTACCGAGGCAGCGAACCGCGACACAGTTTATGTCGGGAGAATCCGTGAAGATCTCGCCCCGGACCGTGGACTTAACTTATGGGTTGTAGCTGACAATGTGCGCAAAGGCGCGGCCACCAATAGCGTGCAGATCGCGGAGGCTTTGGCCAGACGGCCTATTTAAGTTATATTGCCGCGAGGTTGATGGGGGGGTCGCAAGTTATATCCCATCCACTTGTTTTTACAAGATTTTTTACCCAATGATTCCTGTCGGGGTGCCCTGATGTTCGCCAAACGCCCCGCTCGGGCGCTGACCCTGCTGCTCGCCCTGCCGTCCGCAGCGTTCGCCCTGGGCCTTGGAGATATTCGTCTCCTCTCGCCGCTCAATGCGCCGCTGGATGCGGAGATCGAGCTCACCGACGTCGCCGCCGACGAACTCAATACCGTGCAGGTACAGCTCGCCTCGCGCGACACCTTCGCACGCTACGGGCTCGAATGGCCCTCCTACCTCAGCGGCATCCAGCTGAAGACCGTCCGCACCCAGGACGGGCGCGAGATGATCAAGGTGCGCTCGAGCGACCCGATCACCGAGCCCTTCGTGACGCTCCTCGTGCAGGTCACCTGGTCGCGCGGCGTCGTGGTGCGCGAGTACACGATGCTGCTGGATCCGCCGGTGTACACGCCGGGCGAGTCCGCGGCGGCCAGCGCGCCGGTTGCAGCCCCGAATACGAGCCCCGGAGTCCGCGAGGGTTCCATCGCACGCCAGAGCGAGGCCCCCGCAGCGGCCGCCCCGGCTCCCTCAGCCCCGGCCTTTGCCGCGAGCGCCGCCGAGACTGCCGGCGCCGTCCCGGCTCCTGCCCCGGCGCCCTCGCGCCCGGCACGCAGCGCGCACGTCGCGCCCCCGGCACCAGCCTCGAGCGAGGCAGCCGGCACCTCCCATACCGTCACCCGTGGGGAGACCCTGTCCGCGATCGCTGCCGGTGTGGCCGGTGGTGCGGTGAGCTCCCCGAGCACCCGCAGCTGGATGCTCGCGATCTACCAGGCGAACCCGCAGGCCTTCCGCCAGAACATGAACGTGCTGCGCTCCGGCGCGGTGCTGCGCATCCCGGACGCGTCCGACGCGGCGGCCATCCCCCCGGCCGAGGCCTCGGCCGAGATCCGCCGCCAGTACGCTGCCTGGCGCGGCGGTGCAGCCGCCCCCGCGGCCGCCGCGGAGAAGCCCGGCCGGCTGAAGCTCGTCACGCCCTCGGAGAACGCACCGGCCGCGGCGAACGCCACCCCGCAGGCACCCACTGCTGCCGGCTCACCGCCCGCGAGCGCCAAAGCCGGCTCGGCCGCGGCCCAGCAGGCCGCCGCGAATGAGGCCAAGCGGCTGCTGGAACTCAAGAACCAGGAACTCGCCCGCATCCAGGCCCAGGAGGCCGCCAAGCAGGCCGCCGCCAAGCCGGCCCCTGCCGCGCCGCCGCCGGCGGCCATCACCCCGCCGGCCGCCACGGCCCCGGCTCCCGCCGAGACCGCACCTGCGCCGGCTGACCAGACGAGCGCACCGGCACCTGCAGTGGAGACCGCCCCGGCCCCGCCGCCGGTGGTTGCCAAGACCCCGCCGCCGCAGCCCAGGCCCGCCGCCAGCAGCGGATCCTTCATCAGCACGCTCCTCGGACTGTGGTGGGTGCTGGCGCTCCTGATCGCGCTCGGCCTGCTCGGCTTCTTCGGCTCGCGCCTGCTGCGTGCGCGCCGCAAGAGCGAGTTCGATGATTCCCTCGGGCGCCTCGCGGCCGAGGGCGCTGAGACCGCCGATCTCGGACCGATCAGCGCCCGCGGCAGCTTCTCGGACCCGGATCTGACTCCCTCGCCTGCGCCCGCACCGGCCCCGCGGCCCGCGAGCCGCAGCCCTGCGGCCGCGCTGCCCGAGGCTGCCTTCCTGGTCGAGGAGACCGGTTCGCACGAGCGGCCGCGCCTCTCGGCCACCGGCACGCAGCCGGCCATGGCCGCGCCCAAGCACGTGGCGAGCGATGAGACGATCAGCAGCGAGACGGCGATCAACCTCGACCAGGGCGATCCCCTGGCAGAGGCCGACTTCCACATGGCGTACGGGCTGTACGACCAGGCAGCGGACCTGATCCGCATCGCCATTTCCCGCGAGCCGAACCGCCGTGACCTGAAGCTCAAGCTCCTCGAGGTGTTCTTCGTCTGGGGCAACAAGGAGCAGTTCCTGAACGCGGCGCGCGAACTGGCGCAGACGCGCTCCGAGGCCGCCCCGGGTGAGTGGGAAAAGATCCTCATCATGGGCAAGCAGCTGGCCCCCGAGGACCCGCTGTTCACCGGTGGCGGCACGGTCACCGGCGCCGCCGCGGGCGGCGTCGACCTCGACCTCGAAGGCGGCCAGAGCCGCGTCGACTTCGACCTGCTCGGCGACCCGGTACCGGCCGAGGCCCACGGCGGCCTGGACCTCGACATCGGTTCCGCGGTCGGGGACCTCGATGCGACGGCCGAGTCGCAGTCGGGCATCACCGACCGCAACGTCGCGCTGCTCGAGAACAGCTTCACAGGCAACAACACCGGCAGCACGCGCCAGATGACCTCGCGCATGCGCCAGGGTGGTGGCAGCACGGCGGAAATGGAAGGCCCGACGGTCGAGCAGCCGCAGCTGAGCCCTTCTGACAATCCGACGCTGCGCCAGAAACTCGAGAACGTGATGCGTCAGGGCAGCGCCGAGCACACCGCAGAGCTCGCGATCGACGACCTCGGCCTCGACGTCGGCGCGGTCGACACCATCGACCAGCCGGGCATCGCCTCGGCGGCAGCCTCAACCCCCGACACCCCGACGCTGGTCGCCGGCCTCGATGACCAGTCACGGCGCGTGATGGAAGATGCGCACCGCCGCGCAAAGGAAGAGACCGGCGAGACCACCGGCGCCTGGCAGTTCGATCAGAACGAGCTGGAGGCCGCGCTCACGCAGACCACCAACCTTGCCGGCCCCGACGGCTCGGCGACCTCGCGCCTGCGCGCCTTGAGCGGCAACAGCGTGGACCTGGACGTCGGCGACGCCACCGGCACGCACGTGGCCCACGGCGATGTCGACCTCGACGTGGGTCTCGCCACCGGCACGCACGAGGCGCACGGCGGCACGCTCGACCTCGATGTCGGCACCGCCACGGTGCCGGATGCGGCCTTCGCCGCCACCCAGCGCCTGGCGTCCGAGGATCTGGCGCTGCCGGACCTGGAGCCGGTGACGATGAGTGAGGTGGGCACCAAGCTCGACCTCGCCCGCGCCTACATGGACATGGGCGACCCGGACGGCGCCCGCAACATCCTCGAGGAAGTGCTGCACGAGGGTTCGGCGGCGCAGAAGCAGGAAGCACAGCGCCTCATCGAGTCGCTGCCGGGCTAAGAGCGCCCCCAGGCTCCAGCCCTTACGGCCGCACGCGCCGTGGCCCGCATCGCCGTCGGCCTCGAGTACGAGGGTTCGGCGTACGCCGGCTGGCAGGTGCAGCCGGCAGCCCCTTCGGTCCAGGCGGTTACCGAGCGCGCGCTCGGCCGCATCGCCGCGACTTCCGTGGCGCTGGTATGCGCCGGCCGCACCGATGCGGGCGTGCACGCGCTCAACCAGGTCGCCCACTTCGACACCCCCGCGGTGCGTTCGCTGCGCAGCTGGGTGCTCGGGGCCAACAGCGAGCTGCCCGCCGACGTCACGCTCACCTGGGCGCGGCCGGTGCCCCCGCACTTCCATGCCCGCTTCAGCGCCGAGGCGCGCATCTACCGCTACCTGATCCTCAACAGAACCGCGCGCTCGGCGCTGCATGCGCAGCGCGCCACCTGGATCCACCGCACGCTCGATGAGGCGGCCATGTCGCAGGCCGCGGGGCTCCTGACCGGCGAGCACGACTTCAGCGCCTTCCGCGCCGCGGAGTGCCAGGCCCGCTCCCCCGTGAGGCGCCTGACCCATCTGAGCGTCGTGCGCCGCGGGGACTGGGTCGTGGTCGAGGCGCAGGCGAATGCCTTCCTGCACCACATGGTGAGAAACCTCGCGGGTCTGCTGATCCGCGTCGGCAAGCACGACGCCCCGCCCGCCTGGGCGCGCGAGGTGCTGCAGGGGCGCGATCGCACGCGCGGCGCCCCCACGGCCCCGGCGGCGGGCCTGTATCTGGCCGGGGTGCGCTACCCGCAGGCCTTCGGCCTGCCCTCCCTACCCCCTGAGGGGCTGCTGCCCGCCGATCGGCTATGATCCGGCGCCTGTAGGTCCACGAGCGCTCTGGAACGCACCCCAAGATGTCCTGGTTCGAAAAGATCATGCCTTCGCGCATCAAGACCGAGCGGCGCACGCGCTCGGTCCCGGAGGGGCTGTGGATCAAGTGCCCGGCCTGTGACGCCGTGCTGTACCGGGCCGAGCTCGAGCGCAACATCTACGTGTGCCCCAAGTGCAGCCACCACATGCGCATGGGCGCGCGTGAGCGGCTCGAGCGCTTCCTCGACCCCGAGACGATCGAGGAGATCGGCGCGGGCATCTCACCGGAGGACCCGCTGAAGTTCCGCGACAGCAAGCGCTACCGCGACCGCCTCGTGCAGGCGCAGAAGGCCACCGGGGAGAGCGACGCCCTCATCGTGCTGACCGGCACGCTGCACGCACTGCCGGTCGTCGCCTGCGCGTTCGAGTTCCAGTTCCTCGGCGGCTCGATGGGCTCGGTAGTGGGCGAGCGCTTCAAGCGCGGCGTCGACTACTGCATCCAGGAGCGCCGCCCGTTCGTGTGCTTTTCCGCAAGCGGCGGTGCACGCATGCAGGAGGCTCTGTACTCGCTCCTGCAGATGGCCAAGACCTCCGCCGCCCTGTCGCGCCTCGCGCAGGCGCACCTGCCCTACATCTCCGTGCTCACCGACCCGACCACCGGGGGCGTGTCGGCGAGCCTGGCGCTGCTGGGGGACCTGAACCTCGCCGAACCGCGCGCGCTCATCGGTTTCGCCGGGCCGCGCGTCATCCAGCAGACCGTGCGCGAGACGCTGCCGGAGGGCTTCCAGAGGAGCGAGTTCCTGCTCGAGCACGGCGCCATCGACATGATCGTCGACCGCCGCGATATGCGCGATCGCGTCGCCGCGCTCCTGCGGCTGCTGCTGAAGCTGCCGGCCGCCGCCGCCTGAGGGCGCCGGGCCGCTCTCCGGGGAGGGCCCTGCCGAGGATGCGTACGCTCGAGGACTGGCTGACCCTGCAGGAGTCGGTGCACCCGCAGACGATCGACATGGGGCTCGAGCGCGTGGCGCGCGTCGCCCGCAGGCTCGGCGTGCACGAGGCCGCCTGCCCGGTCATCACCGTGGGCGGCACCAACGGCAAGGGCTCGATCGCGGTGCACCTGGAGGCGTTGCTCGCGGCGCGCGGCGCGCGGGTCGGGCTTTTCACTTCTCCGCACCTGGTGCGCTACAACGAGCGCATCCGCATCGGCGGTGGGGAGGTGCAGGATGCCGCGCTGATCGGCGCCTTCGAGCGCATCGAGGCGGCGCGCGGGGACACCACGCTCACGTTCTTCGAATACAACACCCTGGCAGCCCTGCTGCTGTTCGCCGCGGAGGCGGTCGATGCGGCGGTGCTCGAGGTGGGCCTGGGCGGGCGCCTGGATGCCGCCAACCTCCTGGATGCCGATGCCGCGGTGCTCGCCTCCGTCGGCTTCGATCATCGCGAGTGGCTCGGCGACACGCTCGAGCTGATCGGCAGGGAGAAGGCCGGCATCTTCCGCGCCGGCCACCCGGCGGTGCTCGGCACCCCGCAAATGCCTGCGAGCGTCTACGCCGCGATCGACGCCTCCGGGGCGCGCGCGGTGGTGGCCGAGAGGGATTTCTCCTGGAGCGTGGGGCAGGGCGGCTGGGACTACGCCGGCCTTCGCATGCGGCTCGCGGGCCTGCCGCCGCCAGCGCTGCAGGGAGCGATCCAGTACCGCAACGCCGCCACGGCCCTGGCGACGATCGAGGCGCTCGAGGCGAGCGCGAATCTCAAGCCCGCCGCGGCCGCGGCCTTGCGGCGGCTGGGGCCGGCGGACCTCACCCGCACGGCTGCCGCGCTGCGCACCGTGAGGCTCCCGGGCCGCTTCCAGGTGGTCCCGGGCGAAGTGGAGTGGATCCTGGACATCGCCCACAACGAACCGGCAGCGCAGGTGCTCGCCGCGCAGCTGCGCGCGCGACCCCTCACCGCCGCCGGCGCGCGCACGCTCGCCGTCATCGGTGTCCTCAGGGACAAGGACGCCGCCGCGATCGGCGCGGCACTGACTGACCTCATCGATCACTGGATCGTGTGCGCGCTTCCCGGTGCGCGCGGCGGCAGCGCCCGGGAACTCGCGCAGCGCCTGGGCCAGCCGCCGGCGCGCACGGAGCTCGCCGACTCGGTCGCCCGCGGGTGCGAGCGGGCCCGCGAGGAGGCGCGCGCCGGGGACCGGGTGCTGGTGTGCGGCTCGCTGCACACGGTGGGCCCGGCGCTCGAGTGGCTTCGGATATAATGAGGCGGCCGCTATCCAGCGGCCCTGTGGTGTCCCCCGCACGGCGTCCGCCGTGCTTGCTTTACGTGGCTTAGCCCCAATCCTCGGTGGTCTGGTGAAAGAACGGTTGACGGGCGCCATCATCCTCGTGGCGCTGATCGTGCTACTGGTGCCCGAGCTGTTGCGAGGACCGGTCAAGTCCGCGCCGCGGACCGTGGCAGCATCTGCGGAGGAACCGCCATTACGCTCCTACACCATCAATCTGGGAGACGACAGCCAGGCGCGCAGCAGCGCCGCGCAGCCGCAGGCGAGTGCGCCGCAGCCGGTGAATGCGCCCGCCAGCCCCCCGCTCCCCGTGCAGGCGCAGCCGGACACGGAATCGCCCCCGCAGAGCCCGACGCCCGCACCGGCAGTCCCGGCGCCCGCGCCGAAGGCCACCAGTCCACCGCCTGCCACGCACGCAAGCCCCCCGGTGGCCACGCCGGCGCCGGCGGATGCCGCTGGCGCCTGGATGGTGCAGCTCGGCAGCTTCGCCAGCCGGGCGAACGCGGAGCACCTGGCACAGAAGCTCAAGAGCCAGGGGTTCACGGCCAGTGTTTCGCAGGGTGCGAGCGGGCGGCACCTGTACCGGGTGCGCGTCGGTCCGGTGCACGACAAGGCTGCCGCAGCCCAACTGCAGGGCAAGCTCAAGGCCGCAGGTCACACGGGCGCGATCGTGCCCCGCTAGCCGCAGCTGCCGGCGTGACGCGCGCCTTAGGCATCCCGGAGCGTCTCTTGTACAATCCGCGCCGCGCGGACTGGACCGCGGCCACGATCGTCTGCAATGACACTAGCGGATTATCTGATTATTGCCGCCATCCTGCTCTCGGCGGTCGCCGGTGCCCTGCGCGGCTTCCTGCGCGAGGCGGTGGCACTCGGCGCCTGGATCATCGCGCTGTTCCTCGCCTGGCACTTTGCCGACCTGGTGGAGCCGCACCTCGGGGGCCTCTTGGCCGGTTCCGAGGTGCGCCCCTGGGCGGCGCGCGCCATCATCGTGGTGCTGGTGCTGATCTTCGGGGCCTGCATCGGGGCGCTGCTGTCGCACTTCGTGCGCCTGTCGATCTTCAGCGGCATGGACCGCCTGCTCGGCTTTGCCTTCGGCCTGCTGCGCGGCTTCGTGCTGCTGGGCGTCTTCGTGATCCTCGGCCAGCTGCTGCAGCTGCCCGCGGAAGGCTGGTGGCGGCACTCACTCATGATTCCGTACGGCGAGTCGATCGCGAACGGCCTGCGTTCGCTGGTTGGCGAGCCGCACGTGGCGCACACGCGCGAAACTCGAACCTAGGGGACGGGAACTAACATGTGCGGCATCGTCGGTATCGTCGGTACCAGCCCGGTCAACCAGCGCATCTACGATGCGCTCACCGTGCTGCAGCACCGCGGCCAGGATGCCGCCGGCATCGCGACCTCCCTCGAAGGGGAGCTGTACACGCGCAAGGGCAGGGGGCTGGTGCGCGACGTGTTCCAGCAGCACCACATGCTCGAGCTCAAGGGCAACAGCGGCATCGGCCACGTGCGCTACCCGACCGCCGGCTGCGACTCGGCCTCCGAGGCGCAACCCTTCTACGTCAACGCCCCCTACGGCATCTGCCTGGCCCACAACGGCAACCTCACCAACTCCACCGAGCTCGCCGAGATCCTGATCCGCGAGGACCGCCGGCACCTGAACACCACCTCCGACTCCGAGGTGCTGCTGAACGTGTTCGCCTCCGAGCTGCAGCGCGTGGGCGCCGCACGCATCACGCCCGCGGACGTGTTCGCGGCCCTGAGCGCGGTGTACCGCCGCTGCCGCGGCGGCTACGCGGTGGTGGCGATGATCATCGGCCATGGCGTGCTGGGCTTTCGCGACCCGCACGGCATCCGCCCGCTGGTGCTCGGCGAGCGGCGCACGGCGCGCGGCACCGAGTGGATGCTGGCCTCCGAGTCGGTCGCACTCGACAGCCTGTCCTTCAAGTTCGTGCGCGACGTCGCACCCGGGGAAGCGGTCTTCATCGATGAGGCCGGGCGCCTGCACACGCAGCAGTGCGTGCCCACCCAGAGCCACACGCCCTGCATCTTCGAGTACGTGTACTTCGCGCGCCCGGACTCCAAGATCGACAACATCTCCGTGTACCGCGCCCGCATGCGCATGGGCGACCGGCTCGCCGACAAGATGCTGCGCGAGCGCCCCGTGCACGACATCGACGTCGTGATCCCGATCCCGGACACCAGCCGCACCGCGGCGCTGCAGCTGGCGCAGCGCCTCGGGGTGAAGTACCGCGAGGGCTTCATCAAGAACCGCTACATCGGCCGCACCTTCATCATGCCCGGGCAGGATGAGCGCGAGAAGTCGGTGCGCCGCAAGTTGAATGCCATCGACCTGGAGTTCCGCGGCAAGAACGTGCTGCTGGTGGATGACTCCATCGTGCGCGGCACCACCTCCGCGCAGATCATCGAGCTGGCGCGCGAGGCCGGTGCCGCCAAGGTCTACTTCGCCTCCGCCGCCCCGCCGGTGCGCTTCCCCAACGTCTACGGCATCGACATGCCGGCGGTGAGTGAGCTGGTCGCCAGCGGCCGCACGGTGGCCGAAGTGGCGCACCTCATTGGCGCTGACTGGCTGATCTACCAGGACCTGGATGACCTGATCGCCGCCTGCCGCCACGAGGACTCGCGCATCGAGGAATTCGACACCTCCTGCTTCTCGGGCGAGTACGTGACCGGGGACGTCACTCCCGCCTACCTCGAGCGGCTGCAGCTCGAGCGCTCGGATGCCGCCAAGCTCGCGCGCCGCGAGCGCACCGGCAAACTCAAGGTCGTGCGCGGGACTTAAGGCTCTGGCCGCGACGCACGATCCGCGCCGCGCGCTGCTGCTGGAGCTGCTGCACGCGGCCCTCAGCCGCGTCGACGGGCGTCGCTGCGTACGCGAGGCGCTCAGCGCGCAACCCCTGGGGGCAGGCCCGGTGTGGGTGTGTGCCATTGGCAAGGCCGCCGCCGCCATGGCGCAGGGGGCCCACGAGGCCGCCGGCGCCGCCATCGCCCGCACGCTCATCATCACCCGCGACGCCGAGAGCTGTGCAGCCCTCGCAGGCAACCCCGGCACCGAGGCGCTCATCGGCGGGCACCCGGTCCCCGATGAGCGCTCCCTCGCCGCCGGCGCGCACCTCCTGGCCTGGATCGAGGCCCTGCCGCAGGAGGCGCAGCCGCTGTTCCTGATCTCCGGCGGCGCCTCGAGCCTCGTCGAGGTGCTCAACCCCGGGGTGACGCTCGAGGAGCTGCGCGCGCTCAATCGCGCGGGTCTGGAGCAGGGGATCGCGATCGGGGAATTCAACGCGCGGCGCGTGGGGCTGTCGGCCATCAAGGGTGGCCGCCTCGCACAGCGACTCAACGGCCGCAGCGGGCGCGCCCTGTTCCTGTCGGACGTTCCGGGCGATGACCCGGCGGTGATTGGCTCGGGTGTGCTCGGTCCTGCGCCGCGGGGCGAGGACCGCATCGAGCGCACGCTGCTTGCCAGCATCGACGATGCGGTGGCGGCCGCGGCCGGGTGCGCGGCCGGCTTCGGCCTGACGGTGCATGCACCGCGCGCCCGCTTCGCCGACAGCGCGGTGCGCGTCGCGGCGCGCTGCGCGCACGAGCTGAGCCTGCAGCCTGCGCAGGTGTGCGTGTGGGGTGGGGAATCAACCGTGGTGCTGCCGCCGCAGCCCGGCCGCGGTGGCCGCAACCAGCACCTGGCGCTCGCGGCCGCGCGCCTGATCGCCGGGCACCCGCAGCTGCTGCTGCTCGCGGTCGGCACCGACGGCAGCGACGGGGTGACCGAGGATGCCGGGGCGCTCGTGGATGCTGACACCTGCGCGCGCGTGGCGCTCGCGGAGCTGGATGCGGATGCCTGCCTCGAGCGGGCGGATGCGGCGCGCGCGCTGGCCGCGAGCGGTGACCTCGTGCACACCGGGCCGACCGGTACCAACGTCGGCGATCTCGTGATTGGACTTAAAGTCGCGCCGCAGGCTGCCGCCGCACTGCCCGGCGCGCGTGGCGGGGCACGCGCGCACGTGCTGTAATTCCTTGATGCGCCTGCTGCTGATCGAAGAGGATGCACGCCGCTGCGCGCTCATCCGCGAGCGCCTCGCCGCCTGGCGGCCGCAGGCGCAGCTGATCGTGCACAACCCGGTGCGCGGCGGCACGCTCGCCCCGGAGTTCCTGGCGCAGGGGTTCGACGCGGTGCTGCTCGCTGACACCTGGCCCGGCGGCCGCGGGCTCTCCTGGGCGCGGGAACTGAGCGCCCGGGCGGGCTTCGCCCCGTTGGTGCTGCTCACCGAGCCGGATGCGGGGAGCGCTGCGGATGCCGCGGCCCTCGGGGCCTTCACGATCAGCCGCGCGGACCTGGAGCACGAAGCCTTCATACGTGTACTGGTGGCCGCCGAGCAGCGCCAGGCGCATGCGCGGGCACTGTGGCGCTCGAGCCTCACCGGCCGCGAGACGCAGCGCTTCGGGGATGCCTTCATCCGCGGCTACCGCTGCGTGCGGCGCCTCGCCAACGGCGCCACCACGGATCTGTACCTCGGGGAGAGCGAGCGCGCCGGCACCCTCGTGGTGCTGAAGGTGGCGCGCGACCGGGAGGTCGAGGATGAGCAGCCGGTCGACTCGTTCCGCCGCTTCCTGCAGGAGTACGAGATCGCGCAGCGCATCGCAAGTCCGGCGGTGGTGCGCCTCTACGACCTCGGCGTGAGCGATGAGCATGCCTGGCTCGTCATGGAGTATTTCGCCCGCGGCGATCTGCGCAAGCGCCTGCGCGCGCGCCTCACGCCGCGCGAGGCGCTGCAGTTCGCGGCCGCCATCGCGCACGCGCTCGCCGCCGTGCACGCAGCCGGGGTGCTGCACCGCGACCTGAAGCCCGGCAACGTCATGCTGCGCGAGGACGGCAGCATCGCGCTGATCGACTTTGGCATGTCCAAGGACGCCGCGCTCGCGCTCGACATCACCGAGACCGGCACCATCTTCGGCACGCCGCACTACATGAGCCCGGAGCAGGGGCACGCGGAAGCCCTCGATGAGCGCAGCGACCTCTACAGCCTCGGGGTCATCCTCTTCGAGATGCTGACGCGCGAGAAACCCTTCCGCGCCGAGAATCCCATGGCGATCGTCTACAAGCACAGGAAGGATGCGATCCCGCAGCTGCCGGCCAAGTTCTCCCCCGTGCAGCCGGTGCTGGAGAAGCTGCTGGCGAAGCTGCCCGCCGACCGCTTCGGCAGCGCCACGGAGGCGGCGCGGGCGCTCGAGGACACGCTGGCGCGCTGGCGCAAGCGCTCGCAGGCGCAGTCGCGATGAGCGCGCCCGCCCGGGCAGGCATCACCCTGACGCCGCAGTCGATTCTCGCTGCGGCGACGCCCCAGTGCTGGGTCGAGGCGGCGGTGAGCGGCTGGGCCGAGGTGCTCATCGATCACGCCAACTGCGAGAAGAAGGCGGCTTCCACGGCGCTCGCGCTGATGTTCGCCTACCCCGAGGACCGCTGCCTCGCTCTGGCGCTGTCGCGCCTGGCGCGCGAGGAACTGCGCCACTTCGAGCAGGTGGCGCGCGCCATGGGCCACGCCGGCGTCGTGGCGACCCGCCAGCGTCCGGGGCGCTACGCGCAGGAGCTGCGCCGCGCGATGCGTACCTCGGAACCGGGCCGCAAGCTCGACGTGCTGCTGGTCGGGGCCCTCATCGAGGCGCGCTCCGCGGAGCGCTTCGCGCTGCTGGCGCCGCGCCTGCCCGGCGCCCTCGGCCGTCTGTACGCCGACCTCGGCGTCTCCGAGGCGCGCCACTTCGAGCTGTACCTCGGCTTTGCGCAGGCCAGCGACCCTGCCGGGTGGCGGGCGCGCCTTGCGCAGCTGGCCGCGACGGAGGCGCAGCTCGTGACAACGCCGGATGAGCTGCTGCGTTTTCACTCAGGACTGCCCTGAGGCAGCGGCGCACCCTCGCCACAGTTCCTTACAAATTGGGGCGGCGGCGCCGCCGCAAGGGCGCACCAGCCGCGGCACCAAATCAGCTGTCAGCTGTCTTTTGGCCCGGTATCCTCACGCCTGCAAAGGGCCACGCGAGGCAAGATGAACGACCGAGCTCACCTGTTGATCGTCGATGATGACCGCGAGATCCGCGGCCTCCTGGCGCAGTACCTGGAGAAGCACGAGTTCCGCACCACGGCGGTGGCCGACGGCAAGGAGATGCGCCGCATCATGGAGCGCTCGCACGTGGACCTCGTGGTGCTCGACCTGATGCTGCCGGGCGAGGACGGACTGTCGCTATGCCGCGAGCTGCGCGGCCGCTCGCAGGTGCCGATCATCATGCTCACCGCGCGCGGTGAGGACGTCGACCGCATCATCGGGCTCGAGCTCGGCGCAGATGACTACGTCGCCAAGCCCTTCAATCCCCGCGAGCTCCTGGGGCGCATCAAGGCGATCCTGCGCCGCTCGGCCCATGCGCCGCGCGACCCGAGCCCGGAGAACGTGCGTGGCTTCGCCTTCGGCGGCTGGCGCCTGGACACCGTCACGCGCACGCTCACCGACAGCGCCGGCAAGGAAGCGGCGCTAAGTGGCGCCGAGTACCGCCTGCTGGCGGTGCTGCTCGGCTCGGCCAACCGCGTGCTGACGCGCGCGCAGCTGACCGAGCTGCTGCGCGGGCGCGATGCGGACCCCTTCGATCGCAGCATCGACGTGCGCGTGAGCCGCCTGCGGCAGATCCTCGGGGATGACGCGCGCGCACCGCAGATCATCAAGACCGTCTATGGCGAGGGTTATGTCGTCGGCGTCAATGTCGTGACCGACTGACGAAATCCCCGGCGGCGCCAGCGCCGCCGCGGCCGCGCAGAGCATCCATACCCCGTGCGAGCTTAAGATGACGCACTGCAGTGCGCGATTCGACCCGCAGGCTGTGCAGGCGCGCCCCCGGGCACCTGCAGCCTCCCCGAGCGCAGCCGTGCGGCCGGTGGCCGCTCTTGGGGTGAGCGATGGCTGAAGAGCTGCGCCGACGCCTCTCGCTGTGGCCGCAGTCGCTGTTCGGGCGCCTCCTCATGGCCTCGGTGATCGCGGTGCTTCTCGCGCAGGCGGTCGCGCTGTTCCTCATCGCGCAGGAACGCGAGCACTTCGTGCTGCAGGGGAGCGTGCGGGAGTGGACCCGGCGCATCGCGGAGACGACGCTGATGCTGCAGCCTCTGACGCCTGCGCAGCGCACCGATGCGATCAGCGAGCTCGCCGTGCCGGTCGGCGGCCACCGACCGCGCCCGATGCGGACGCTCCCGGAGGATGCGGGCCACACCCCGCCGCCGGATCGCGGCTACCTGCGGCTGCCGCTGCTGCCGGGGTTCGAGAACACCCTGCGCGAGCACCTGCGCGCAGCACTCGGGCCTGAGTTCGGCGTCGACGTCGACACGACACCCGACCCGGCCCCGCCGGCGGTGCCGATCCCGGTGCCGTTCTACGAGGCCCACGAGCTCGCCGCCCACCAGGACGATGCCCTGCGCTACGACGTGCGGGTGCGCTTCCCCGATGGCGACACCGTCGTGTACCGCGTGACGCGCATGGCCGGCGGGGCGCCGCTGCCGCGCAACCTGATCATTAACCTCATCCTGCTGCTGCTCATCCTGGTGGTGGTGCTGTACCTCGTGGCGCGCAGCATCACCCGGCCGCTGTCGGACCTGGCGCGCGCCGCGGACAGCGTCGGCCGCGACGTACGCCCGGCGCAGCTGCAGGAGAGCGGCGCGCGCGAGTTGCGCGACGCGGCGCGCGCCTTCAACACCATGCAGGACCGCCTGCGGCGCTACCTCGACAGCCGCTCGCGCGTGCTCGCGGCCATGTCACACGACCTGAAGACTCCGCTCACCCGCATGCGCTTGCAGGTCGAGGCGCTCGATGATCACCCGATGCAGGAGCGCATCGGGCACGAACTCGATGAGATGGAGGCCATGGTTCACCAGGCGCTGGCGCTGTTCCGCGGCCTCGATGACGGCGAGCCGGTGCTGCCGATCGACATCAACGCGCTCCTGGTGAGGATCCGCGAGGAATGCGCGGTGCTCGGCGGGGAGGTCATCATCACCGGGCGCGCGCAGCAGCCCTTCAGTGGCAAGCCGCAGACGCTCAAGCGCTGCCTGACGAACCTCATCGTGAATGCGATCAAGTTTGGCGGCCGCGCGCGGGTGAGCGTCGAGGACGGCGCGCAACTCACGATCCGCGTGCGCGATGAGGGCCCGGGGATCCCCGCGGCGGAGCTGGAGCGGGTGTTCGAGCCCTTCTACCGCGTGGAATCCTCGCGCAACCGCGACAGTGGCGGCACCGGGCTCGGCCTCACCATCGCGCGCGACATCGCCCAGGCTCACGGCGCCACGCTCACGCTACACAATATGACCGGCGCCGGACTCGAGGCGCGCCTGGTGCTGCCGCGGCGTCGACTCAACACCTAGGGAGCGTGCGCTAACTCACGGTTTGCCCGGCGATTCACAGTCCCTAACGATTCTTCACCCCCTGCGCGCCACGCCCGACTAAGCTTCCAATCACGCGGGCTTCCCCCTGAACCGCCCCCGCGAAGGAGAATGTCGACATGAGAGCCACCGTTTTAGCGCTCGCGCTGGTCTTCGCGGGCGCAGCGTTCGCCGATACCACCCCGCCAGCCAACGCCGCGGCCCACCAGGCCCAGATGATGGCGGACCTCGCGACGCTGCTCGACCTGACCGATGCGCAGAAGCCCCAGGTGCAGACCATCCTGCAGGCCGAGCACGCCGAGATGCAGGCACAGCATGCGCAGGTCAAGCAGCTCTTCGAGCAGGCCAAGGCCTCGGGGACCAAGCCTGACTTCAGCCAGATCAAGGCGCTGCACCAGCAGCTCGAGCAGGAGACCATCACCAAGCTGACGCCGGTCCTGAGCGCGAATCAGCTGGCGAAGTTCCAGATCCTGATGAAGATGCACCACCCGCATTTCCGCCATGGCCACGGTCCTGGCGGCACCGCCCCGAGTGATGCGCCGCCGGCGGGCTGAGGAAGCGTCGACTGGTGGCGGGCGCCAGGGACTGGCGCTGCGCGGGAACACTACGCTCCCGCACGCCGTAAAATGCTCACGGACTGCCGCGCGCTAGCGCGGCAGTTCGTGCAGCCGGAACTGCCCGTCCTGGTAGCTGATGTAGCTGCCCTGCTCGTACCACGCCCCCAGCACCATGCGCTGCGCGGGCACCCCGTCCACCTGAAGCTCGTGCACCGCCGGCCGGTGCGTGTGCCCGTGGATCATGCGACGCACGCCGCTCGCGCGGAAGGCGGCGCTCACGGCCTGCGCGTTGACGTCCATGATGTAGGGCACGGTGCGCGCGATGTGGCTGCGGCTGCCGGCGCGTACCTCGTTGGCGAGCAGCTCGCGGCGCGCCAGCGGCAAGGAGAGGTAGCGCTGCTGCCAGGTGGCATCGCGCACGATGGTGCGCAGCTCCTGGTAGGAATGATCATCCGTGCACAGCGCATCGCCGTGCGTGAGCAGCACCTCCTCACCCTCGAAGCCTGCGATGACCGGGTCGGTGAGCAGCCGGCAGCCGCTGCGCTCGCAGAAGCCGGCACCGAGGAGGAAGTCGCGGTTGCCGTGCATGGCGAAGCAGGGCACGCCTGAGTCACTGAGGGCCCTGAGGCCTGCGCACACGCGCGCCTTGTCCTGGTCGGCATCATCGTCGCCGACCCAGGCCTCGAACAGGTCCCCGAGGATATAGAGCGACTGCGCGCCGCGTGCCTCGCGCTCGAGGAACCCCAGGAACTGCGCGGTGGCCGCCGGCGCACCCGCGTCCAGGTGCACGTCCGAGACGAACAGGTGCGCCATCGGAGATGCGCTACTTGGGCGAGAGGATGCTGTCCGGGGGCGGTGTCGGCGCCACGGGAGTCGGTGCTGGCGCGGCCGCCGCGGCGGCAGCTGCGCCGATGATCTCGACCTTCTGGATGATGACCGGCTTCAGCGGCGCGTCGGACTTGAACGGCCCGGTGTTGCCGGTCGCCGTCTCGCCGATGCGGTCGACCACGTCCATGCCCTGCACCACCCTGCCGAACACCGTATAGCCCCAGCGCGTGGGGACGGGGTCCAGGTCCGGGTTGTCGACCAGGTTCACGTAGAACTGGGAGTTGCTCGAGTGCGGCCCCTCGCTGCGCGCCATGCCCACCGTGCCGCGCTTGTTCTGCAGCCCGTTGCCGGACTCGTTGAAGACCGGGTCGTGGGTGCCCTTGAGCTTCAGCGTGGTGGCATCGTGGCCGCCGCCCTGGATCACGAAGTTCGACACCACGCGGTGGAACAGCGTGTTGCTGTAGAAGCCCTCGCGCACGTAGCGCAGGAAGTTCTGCGTGGTGAGCGGGGAGCGGTCACTGCGCAGCTCGATCACGAAATCCCCCATGTTCGTCGTCACCCGCACCTGGGGAAGCGGCTCATCGGCCCGCGTGGCAGCCTGCCAGACCAAGGAACCGAGGGCGAGACCCGCGACGAGGGCAAGGCGGGTTCTGGACTTGATGGGCATCGATCCTCCATGGGTGTAGTGCATGCGCGGCGCCGGCGCCGGATTTTATAGCAGTGCAGTGCCGGGCGGCGCTTTGTTGAGATTCGTGGGTTTCCCGTAACATGGAGTCATGAAGCCGAGCGCAAGTTCACCGGAGGGCGACCAGCGGGCCGCTGTGACCCGTTTTGCCCCGAGTCCCACCGGGGAGTTGCACCTGGGCAATGCCCGCACGGCGCTGTTCAACCTGCTGCTGGCCCGCCACGGCGCCGGGCGCTTCGTCCTGCGCATCGAGGACACCGACACCGAGCGCAGCCGCGAGGCGCATACCGCGGCGCTCATGGCCGACCTGCGCTGGCTCGGCATCGACTGGGACGCAGGCCCGGACCTCGAGGACGCAGCCGGGCCCTATCGGCAGTCCCAGCGCGCGCCGCTGTACGCGCGCTACTTCGAGGTCCTGGAGCGTTCCGGGCTGGTGTACCCCTGCTTCTGCACGGCGCTGGAGCTGGAGGTGTCGCGGCGCACGCAGCTGGCCGCCGGCCGCCCGCCGCGCTACGCCGGCACCTGCCGCGAGCTCACCGAGGCGCAGCGCCAGGATCGCCTCGGGCAGCGGGCGACCCCAACCCTGCGCTTCCGCGTGCCGCGCGCCGAAGTCGTGGCCTTCACCGATCTGGTGTACGGCCTGCAGAGCTTCCCGACCGATGACATCGGCGACTTCGTGGTGCGGCGTGCCGATGGCAGCGCGGCGTTCTTCTTCTCGAATGCCATCGACGATGCAGCCATGGGGGTGACCTGCGCGCTGCGCGGCGAGGACCACCTGAGCAACACCCCGCGGCAGCTGCTGATCCTGGCAGCGCTCGGGCTGCCGGCGCCCGCCTATGGGCACGTGGCGCTCATCGTCGGGGCCGACGGCGCGCCGCTTTCCAAGCGCCATGGTGCGGTGAGCGTGCGCGAGTACCGCGAGCGTGGTTACCTGCCGCTCGCGCTCCTGAATCATCTGTTCCGCCTCGGGCACTCCAGCCCCGAACACGGCCTGCTCACCCTGGCACAGATGGCCCGGGCGTTCGACATCCGCCATCTCGGGCGCTCGCCGGCGCGCTTTGATGAGCAGCAGCTCGGCGTGTGGCAGAAGGATGCCGTGCACCAGCTGCGTGGCGACGCCGCACTGCGCTGGCTGGGCGCGGTGCTGCCGCAGCACCTTTCCCCTGCTGCCGCCAGCGCCTTCGTCGAGGCGCTGCTGCCAAACCTGGTCCTCCCGGAGGACGCCCGGGCGTGGGTGGAGATCGTGTTCGGGGCGCCGCCTGCGCTCGAGCCCGACGCCGAGGCACTGGTGCGCAGCGCCGGCCCCGGCTATTTTGCCGCCGCCGCCGCCGCGGCGGCGCGGGATGCGACCGATCTGAAAGGGATTGCCGGCGCCGCGCGCGCCGCCAGCGGGCGCACCGGGGCGGCTCTGTACATGCCGCTGCGCATGGCACTCACCGGACGCTCGCACGGTCCGGAGCTGGCACCGCTGCTGCGGGCGATGCCGGCCGACAAGGCACGTGAAAGGCTGGCGCGCTTCGCATGATCCGCATCCACAACTCACTCAGCGGCGCCAAGGAAGAGCTGCGGCCGATCACCCCGGGACGCCTGCGCATGTACGTGTGCGGGCTCACGGTGTACGACTACGTGCACATCGGGCACGCGCGCATGCTGCTGGTGTTCGACATGGTGACCCGCTACCTCAGGCACAGCGGCTTTGAGCTCACCTACGTGCGCAACATCACCGACATCGATGACAAGATCATCCGCCGCGCGGCCGAGAACCACGAGTCCATCGGGGAGCTCACCGGGCGCTTCATAGCCGCGATGCACGAGGACTGCGCGCGGCTGGGCATCCTGCCCCCCGACGAGGAGCCGCGCGCCACGCAGTTCCTGCCGCAGATCATCGCGATGGTCGAGGAGCTGGTGAGGCGCGACTACGCCTACGTGGCGCCCAACGGCGATGTCATGTACGCAGTCGCCCGCTTCCAGGGCTACGGGCGCCTCTCGGGCAAGCGCCTGGCAGACCTGCGCGCCGGCGCGCGCGTGGAGGTGGACGAGGCCAAGCGCGATCCGCTGGACTTCGTGCTGTGGAAGCACGCCAAGCCCGGGGAGCCGGCCTGGGAGTCACCCTTCGGTGCCGGGCGCCCGGGCTGGCACATCGAGTGCTCGGCGATGTCGACGAGCCTGCTCGGCACGCACTTCGACCTGCACGGCGGCGGGCTTGACCTGAAGTTCCCGCACCACGAGAACGAGATTGCGCAGTCCTGCGCCGCGAGCGGCGACAGTTTCGTGAACCTGTGGATGCACAACGGCTTCGTCAACGTCGATGCCGAGAAGATGTCGAAGTCGCTCGGCAACTTCTTCACCGTGCGCGAGGTGCTGCCGCGGCTGCGCCACCCGGAGGTGCTGCGCTTCTTCGTGCTCTCGAGCCACTACCGCGGGCCGATCAACTTCTCGCTCGAGCAGCTCGAGCAGGCGGATGCGACGTTGAACCGCATGTACCTCGCGCTGCGCGGCGTGCCGCAGGCGCCGCTGGTGGCGGGCGAGCACAGCGCGCGCTTCCGCGCCGCCATGGACGATGACTTCAACACGCCCGAGGCGCTGGCGGTGCTGCAGAACATGCTGCGCGAGATGAACGGCGCGCGCGATGCCGGGGAGGCAGCGCGGGTGGCAGCCCTGGGCGCGGAGCTGCGCTCGCTCGCAGGCGTCCTCGGGCTGCTGCAGGTGCCGGTCGTGGAGTGGGCACGGCTCGGCAAGCCTGCGGGCGAGTCGCAGGCCGCAGCTGCCGCGGCGGCCGCCGGGCTTGCGGACGCCGAGGTGGACGCGCGCATCGCGGCGCGTGCGGCGGCCCGCAAGGCCCGCGACTTCGCCGCCTCGGACCGCATCCGCGACGAGCTCGCGGCCGCCGGCGTCATACTCGAGGACAAGCCTGGCGGCACGACCGTGTGGCGTCGCGCCTAGTCACCCAACGGCAGGCCCTGGCGGCGGCAGGCGGCTTCGAGGGTGTTGTGCATGAGCATCGCCACCGTCATCGGGCCGACTCCGCCGGGAACCGGCGTGATCCAGGCGGCGCGCTCGCGGGCGGCCGCAAAATCCACGTCTCCGACCAGGCGCCCGTCGGCCAGGCGGTTCATCCCGACGTCGATGACGATCGAGCCCGGGCGCACCCATTCGCCCGGGATGAGGCCGGGCTTGCCGGCGGCCACGATGAGGATGTCGGCACGGCTCACGTGCTCGCGCAGGTCCAGGGTGAAGCGGTGGCACACGGTCGCGGTGGCCCCGGTCAGCAGCAGCTCGAGCGACATCGGGCGCCCGACGATGTTGGAGGCGCCCACCACCACGGCGTTCTGCCCCTTGAGGTCGAAGGGGGTGCCGATGTGCTGCAACAGCCGTATCACCCCGTAGGGCGTGCACGGCCGCATCAGCGGGATGCGCTGCGCGAGGCGGCCGATGTTGTAGGGGTGGAAGCCATCGACGTCCTTGGCAGGCTCGATGCGCTCGATGATCGCGGTGCGCCCGATGTGCTCGGGCAGCGGCAGCTGCACCAGGATGCCGTCGACCTGCGGGTCATGGTTCAGGGCATCGATGAGGGCGAGCAGGCGGGACTCAGGGGTGGCCGCCGGCAGGTCGTAGGCCAGCGAGGTGATGCCCACCTCCTCGCAGGCGAGGCGCTTGTTGCGCACGTAGACCGCCGAGGCGGCATCGTCGCCGACCTTGACCACCGCAAGCCCCGGACGTCGTGCGCCGGCGCGCAGGATCGCTTCGATCCGCGAGCGCACCGTGCCCTTGACGGTAGCCGCCAGCTGCCTGCCATCGATCAGTCGTGCCGCCATAGAACCCGTCGCATTGCCCCACTGTCCGCGGGCGGCGATTTTCTCACGCGTCCCGGCCTCCGGAGGGTCCATACGGGATGCGTTCGGGCCGATAAGCGACGCTGCGGATGCCCCCGGGAGGAGGCCTTCGCGGGTGCCCGTGGCGGTATCCTGCCTTCCATGGAACCAGGGGGCACGTCATCGGGGTCACGCGGCACGGGCCGGCCGGCTGCGGCGGGCATGGTGTCGTGAACGAGGTCAGTCCCGGGGCGCAGCTGCCCACGCGCCTGACGCTCGAGCCGATCGGGTATGTGCGCGGTCCACTGGCCAGCAAGGCCCTGGCCGCGCGCCAGCCGCCGGCGGCAGGAGAGACGCCCTCACGCATCGAGCTGCTGCCGGGGCGCAGTTTCGAGCACGCGCTCGAGGACCTCGCTGGCTGGGAGCTGATCTGGGTGATCTTCTGGTTCCACCACAACCCGGGCTGGCGCCCCAAGGTGCTCCCGCCGCGCAGCACCAGTGGTCGCAAGGGGGTGTTCGCCACCCGCTCACCGCACCGGCCCAATCCCATTGGCATGTCGGTCGTGCGACTCGACCGGATCGATGGACTCACCCTGCACGTGCGCGGCTCGGACATGCTCGATGGCACCCCGGTCCTCGACCTCAAGCCCTACGTCGCCTACACCGATGCCTACCCGGGCGCGGGGCACGGGTGGCTGGAGCGTGAGGCGCGTGCCGCAGCGGGCGGCGAGCCTGCGGACCCGCTCGCCGCGTACGCCGTGCAGCTCGCGCCGCTGGCCGCCGAGCAGGCAGCGTGGATCGAGGCGCATACGGGCCTGGCGATCGCCGAGCGCATCCGCGCGACGCTGGCCTTGGGCCCGATGCCGCACGCGTACCGCCGTATCCGCCGCATGGACGGCTGGCTGCAACTGTCGATCAAGGAGTGGCGCGTGCGATTCGCGGTTGCCGGGCGAGAGGTCAGCGTCACCAGGATCGACTCGGGGTTCCGTGCCTCGCAACTGGCCGGGGACGAATCGCTGCGGCTGCACCGCGAGTTCCTCCTCGCGTGGCCGCGCGAGGCGCTCCCGTGACGAGGAGGAATCGCGGCAGCGGCCTGGGGTGCGTTGCCGGCGACAAACCGGATCTAGTATCCTCGGCTTGCTGAAGGTGCCGGCCTGCCGCTTGCGGCGGGCTGGAGAATTGGGAAGCCGGTGAATTCCGGCGCTGCCCCCGCAACGGTAGTGGAGTGTTGAACTCGGCGATGAGCCACTGAGCCCTGATTTGAGGGTTCGGGAAGGCGCCGAGTCATCCGAGCGAATGCCCGGATTGCTCCAGAGCCCGGAAACCAGCCTTGCAGTGTCTTGAGCCGTCGAATCGCGGTGGGCGATCGCAGGGCGTGACGGGCGAGGTCGGCTGAGGCTGCCCGCTCTCTCCTCTGCCTCCTCCTGGCGCAATTCCCGGCTCCGCCCACAGGCCACGTCACGGGGATTGAGCATGACGACACGCACGGATCTCTTGCGCCAGCTGCGCGCGCGTTTACCGGATACCGGGCTCGCACGCGAGTTCTACACCGATGAGCGCATCTACGAGCTCGACCTCGAGCTGATTTTCTATCGCGAATGGCTGTTCGCAGCCCACACCGCGGAGCTGCCAAGGACCGGCAGCTATCTTGCGCTGCAGGTCGGGGCGTACCCCATCGTGTTGGTGCGTGCCGCCGACGGGATCATCCGGGCGTTCGTGAACATGTGCCGCCACCGCGGCCAGAGGTTGTGTGCGGCGCAGCGCGGCACCGCGCAGAAACTGGTGTGCCCCTACCATCAATGGACCTACGAGCTCGATGGGCGCCTGTTCGCGGCGCGCCAGATGGGCGCCGGCTTCGACCGTTCGCAGTTCGGCCTCAAGCGCGTGCACTGCGAGACGGTGGAGGGCTACGTCTTCATCTGCCTCGGCGCCGAGGCTCCAGACTTCGCCCCGACGCGCGGGCAGCTCACGCCCTATCTCGCACCGCACCGTCTGGCGCAGGCACGGGTTGCTTTCGAGTCCACGATCATAGAGGAGGGCAACTGGAAGCTCGTGTGGGAGAACAACCGCGAGTGCTACCACTGCGCCGTGAATCACCCGGAGCTGGCGCGCACCTACCCGGACACACCGACCGTGACGAGTGTCAGCGGCGCGGCGGAGGATCCTGCGCTCCTCGAGCACTGGCGACGCTGCGAGCAGGCGGGATTGCGCAGCACCTTTCAGCTCTCGGACGAAGGCCACATGCGCACCGCGCGCATGCCGCTGCTGTCAGACGCGGTCAGTTACACCAGGTCCGGCCGGGCCGCCGTCCGGCGGCGGCTCAGCGACGCGATTGCGCCGCACGCCAACATCGGCGCGTTGCTCGCGTTCCACTATCCGAGTTCCTGGAACCACGTGCTCGGCGACCACGCGATTTCCTTCCGCGTGCTGCCGCTCGGCCCGAGGCGCACGCAGCTCACCACCAAATGGCTCGTGCACCAGGACGCCGTGGAGGGCAGCGACTACGACCTCGAGGACCTCACCCGCGTATGGCTCGCCACCAACGAGCAGGATCGCAGGATCGTCCACGAGAACCAGGTGGGCGTCGACTCGCCCGCCTACGAGCCGGGCCCGTTTGCCTTCCCGCACGAGGGCGGCGTCAGCCAGTTCCTCGACTGGTACTGCCGCCGCATGCAGATGCGACTTCGCGAGGGCCAGCAGGAGCTGACCGATGTCGCTTGAATGGGCGCGCGCGCGGGCACTGCAGAATGCGGCGCGCCTGGCCTCGGACGCAGAGCGGCAGGCTCGCTCGAAGGTGGTTCAGCGTCCGATCGGGCCACTGCTCAGCTGGCGGCCGAGTTGCGCGCAGCCGGGCCGCTCCGCTGCCGACAACCTTCTGTCCGCAAGGGAAGGCGGTCACAAGCCGAAGGCCAATGGGCAGGGGCTGCCAGGACTGCAGGCGATCGCGCCCGAAGGTCCCGTGTCGGCCGCGCAGGTGGGCGCGGCGATGGCGCATCCGGTGGGTCACCACTGAGCATGGGCAGTCAGGCGCGCTTGAATACGCGCGCGGCTGAAACGACATCGCCCGCGGTGCGCGGGCGATGTCGGGGAGCCGGACGGGCTTCAGGCGCGGCGTCTGCGCCGCGAGAGGCCGAGTCCGATCAGCCCGGCGCCCATGAGGGCCAGCGTGGCGGGCTCAGGCACTGCGGTGCCTCCCGTGGAGCCGGTGCCCCCGGTGCCCCCGGTCCCACCAGTCCCTCCCGTGCCACCCGTGCCACCCGTGCCCCCGGTCCCACCGGTGCTCGGGGTGTAGGCGAACTCGGCGACGAAGTCGCCAGGCGCCGAGTCCACGGCTCCGGCGACGAGGCCGACGTTGTAGACGTCACACACGGACACCGCCGCCCCGCTGCAGGAGTCTTTGACGTAAGTGAAGGAGTAGCCAGCCCCTTTGACGAAGGAACCATCGACGATCATCGGCTCTACCAGGGTGCCTGAGGAGGTGTTGAGCGTCAGGGTGACGTTCGTGGACGGATCGAGCCTCAGGTACTGGATGCTGTCGGCCTGCAGCTGATTCGCGGCCGGGTTGTCACCGTACGTCTGCGCGACCGGCCGGTTCGGCCCCGCCTGTGGAGTGTCGGTGCCGGCGTATTGCGTGGTGAGCGTCCAGGCGCCCGAGCCGATACCGCTCACCGAGGAGGTGAAGGTGCCCGACAGCAGGCAGGTGGTGTCGCCGCCGCCCACGCTGCAGGCGCCCTGGCCGGCGTCGAACGAGCCGTAAGTGCCTGAACCGAAAGCGCCGGTCGAGACCGGGCCGAGTCCATAGAGTGTGAAATTCTGGGTCGAATCCCCGAGGCTCAGGGTCACCTCGGTGGCATGGACGGCGGACGCCGCGAGGGTTGCGGCCACGGTCGTCAGGATCGCAGTTTGAAGCTTCACCAGCGGTACTCCCCTAATAATTGGTATTGGTCAGGTCGCGGGGCATTTCAGCCGCGCTGGGAGGACGGCGGCAACGTACACATGCGGACGCGAGCGGTCAGGAGCGGACACCCGCGTGCGGGCAGTGGCCTCGAGGGAGCGCGGCGCGGTTATTTCGGGCGATTCACGATCGCGACGAAATCCGCATCCTTAAGGTAGGGCGAGAACTCGGGCAGGCTGTAGAGCGCGGGCAGGTTGTTGTCATGGCCTTCGGCGGCAATGGCGAGCCAGTGCAGCATTCCCACGTGGTCGTGAGCCAGCGCGCGGTACTCTGCAACAAAGACGGCCGAGCCCTTGCCGTCGGCCCAGCGGGCAGCCTCGCTCTGGCTGAGCTGGTCGAGCATCGCCGCACGACCGCCGCTGTGCAGCTTCTCCTCGGCGAGGCCGAGTTCGGCGCGCACATCCTCCTGCTGCCGCAGCTGCGCTGCCGTTGCCGCTTCGCGCAGGAAATCGGTATCACGCCCGACGTGCAGATAGATTCGCGACAGATAGAAGTGCGGGGACTCGAAACCAGGGTCGAGCTGCGCCAGGCGCACGAGCGAGGCTATCGCCTCGTTCGGCGGCCCACCCGCGCCATAGCGGATGTAGGCCTCGTCCGCCACGATGGCGGGATTGTCCGGGTTCAGGGCGCGGGCGCGCTCGATCTGCTCGAGTGCCCGCGGGAACTCCCCCCGCGAGGACAGGGCAGTCGCATACCAGTGGTGCGCGCGGGCGGAATTCGGGTCGAGCCGCAGCGCGGTCTCGAACTCCTCGGCCGCCTTCGCGCTGTCACCCTGCCACCACCAGGTGATGAAGGCCAGGTCCAGCCACGCCGTGGACGCGCGCGGATCGAGCGCGATAGCCGCACGTGCAGCGCGCGCGGCCTGCGGATAGGCCACCTTGTCCGGCATGGAGCCGAACTCGCGCAGCAGCATGTAAGTCTCCGCCAGACCTGACCAGGCCGCGGGCCGCTCCGGGTAGCGCTCGACCAGCTGACGGAAGCCGCGCTCCGCCGAACCGAGTCCGTCGGCGGAGCGCGTGGAGAGCTCGAAGCGCGCGTTCATGTAGGTCGCGAGCGCCTCGGGGTTGTCCTCGTAGCCAGTGCCGGCGCTCTGCGCTGCACCCGCGGCGCCGCGGGTAAAGTGCACCCAGGCGGCCGCACCCACCAGCAGCACACCCACCACCAGGGCTGACAGTCGCCACGGGGGCCAGCGACGGGCGACGCGGGCCGCAGATCCCGGGGCAACGGCAGCCGGTTGCGGTCCCTGGGCCGCTGCGTCCGGCGGGGTCGCGGCCTGCGCCGCCGGGGATTGCTCCTGCGGGTCCCGCGCTGCTCCCTCCTCGAGTTCCTGTTCGGCGAGCAGGCTCGCCTTGGCATCCGCGGGCAGTGTATGCAGCCAGGTGCCGAGTTCCTCGGCGTGTACCCAGACCGAGCGGCGACCGGAGCCCGGGATGCGGTGCACGGGCAGCGCACGCTCGGTCTCCCAGCGCCGGGCGGTGCGCTCGGTGCACCCCAGGAATTGTCCGATCGCCTTCCAGCCGATCAGGCGCCGGCCGCCGCCGTCGCTTGAGGCGCTGCCGCTGCGGCCATTTCCGTGCATTGGCAAATGCTTTGCTCCGGCCTCGCGGGTAGTGAGCCCCTGTGTGTCCCCTGAACGGGCCGGCTACGCCTCTGTCGGGGCGCTTGCGGCTCAGACACAGTCTAACAACTTCCCGCTGCGGCAGGGGCAGCCGCGGCGGCGATCCGATCGGTAGCAGTGCGCGAGGGCGGTGGCGGCGGGAACGGGGCCCTGGATCAGGGCGAGTGAATAACGAACGAATTCAATGGTCGGGGTGACAGGATTTGAACCTGCGACATCTACGTCCCAAACGTAGCGCTCTACCAGTCTGAGCTACACCCCGGCGGGCGCGTGATTCTACGCCACGGCCGCCGCGGCTCAAAAAAAAGGGGCGGCCGTGAGGCCGCCCCGCAGGTGGAGAGCCGTCTTTGCAACGGCCGTTAGAGTTCACTCCCGGCGAAGTCGAACAGGTCGAACAGGTCGGCGATGGCCGGCGTGTTGAGCGGGACGTAGGGGTTGCCCTCGGCCACGACCGGGTTCGGGAAGTTGTCCCGGCTGCGGCGCGTCACCGGTGCGAGCCCCCAGTTGCGCTCGATGAACTTCAGGATCGAGACGTGATCCGCGTAGTCATGGGAGATGTGACCTGCACGCGTGTAGGGGGAGACCACGATCAGGGGGATGCGCGTGCCGTCACCGAAGTAGTCGAGCGGCTGCACGTAGCCTGAGTCGTAGTAGCCGCCGCCCTCATCGAAGGTGATGAAGATGGCGGTGTCCTTCCACAGCTGCGGGTTGGCCTTGACCGCGTCCACGATCTTCTTGGTGAAGCCCTCGAAGAGGTTCAGCTTGGACGATGCCGGGTGCCCGTCGACGAGACCGCTCGGCTTGACGAACGAGACCGCCGGCAGCGTGCCGCGGGCGATGTCCTCGTACAGGTTGGCGGTGTCCTGGATGTGGGCCTTGCGGATGCTGGCGTTGGCCATGATCGAGGTGTCGTACTGGAACGGGTTGCAGATGTTGCAGTACTCGTCCGTCTGCTTGCCGATCGCGCCGTAGTTCAGCTGGTATGGGTCGGGCACGTAGTTGTCCCACTGGTCGCCGTAGTACTTCCAGGAGATGTGCGCGGCCAGGAGGCTGTCGCCGATGCTCGGCACCGAGGAGGGCGGGATCGTAAACACCGTGTTGTTGGAGTTGGTGTCGGTGTAGGCGTTGTTGCCGTTGCCGAAGTAGCCCGGGTTGTAGTTGTTGAGCAGGTAGTAGTGCCCCGGCTCGCAGCGCGGGTTGATCGGGCGCGGCAGCGAGTGCAGGTACTTCACGATCGGGGCGACGCCCGGCTGCGTGGTGTCGGAGCAGTCAGTGTAGGAGCCGCCGCCGTAGGAGGGAGAGCCGAAGGAACCACCGCCGTAGCCGTCCTGGGAATACCAGTTGTTGGTCGCAGCCGCAGGATTGGGGTTCTCGACCTCATCCACCACGCCCTGGTTGGCCGTGCCTGTCGCCACCTCGGTGTTGTGCGGCGCCGGCAGCGCGTGACCCGCGCCGTCGCTGAACCAGATGGCATCGCCGTGGCCGAGCATGATGTGGTTCGCGCCGGTACCGCCGTTGACGGACTGGTGGAAGTTGTCGCTCATGGCGTACTTGTCGGCGAGGCTCTTGAAGTAGGGGGCATCGCCGTTCTGCACGTTGTAGAAGCCCAGCGCCGTGGAGCCTTCACCCGTGGTCACGAGGTTCGGGCCGTATTCGGTGCTGAAGTTGGCGGGCCGCTGGATGCCGTTGGCACCGGCGCCGACCGTCACTTCGACCCAGGAGAACAGGGCAGCATCGCAGCCCGAAGGGCGCTTGGCAGTGGCATGTGCGAGGCTGCAGTCGAGCTGCTGCCACATCTGGTAGAAGCGGTGCACGGGGCTCGCCGCGTAGGAGTTGTAGGTGAAGGTGTCGCCGTTGGTGAGCTGGAAGGGGCCGGGCGGCAGCGCGTTGACGTTGCTGATGCGCTGGTCGGGGGTCTTGGAGGTCTGGCCGGTGCCTCCGGTCACGAGGAACCCGTAGTAGTCCTGCGGCAGCCCATTCTCGGACCGCTGGGCGAGCTTGAGGCTGTCATCGGTCACGTAGGAGTCCTGCGGACCCCCCACGAGCGGCGCCGGCAGCACACCGTTGGGGAATGAGCTCTTCGGCGGGCTGAGCAGGAACGCGTCGCCACCCGGGTCAGAGGCTGCGCTCTGCGCGCTGCGCGCGAAGTTCGGGCCCGGCGAGCCGTCGGCCTTGATTATGCCTTCGGACAGCAGGTTCCAGACCGACTCACCGCGCTTGGGTACGTAGGTTGCGAATACGTGATCGAAGCTGCGGTTCTCCCCGATGATCACGATGACGTGCTTGATCGGGCTCGCGGTGCGCACGTCCGGGCCCGGTGCCGCCTCGATCGCCGCGAACGACGTGCCGAGTGTCATCTGCGCGAGGGCGATCGAACCGATCGCCACGCGCACGCCGTCGCGCACGCGCGCACTTATTGGTTTGCGTTTCATGCCAAGTCTCCCTTGTTGCCCGGCAGTGGGCGCGTACTTTTTACGTGCGCACTGTTGCATCGGGGTGATTGCCGCGTGACGGCGCCGCGTCAGTTGTAAGTGTCGGCTCAGGGAGACGCAGCCGGCTGCGGCGCTCGCGCCGGCGCCGCTTCTACGCGCACCAGTCCCATCATCCCGCCGTCCTCGTGCTCGAGCAGGTGGCAGTGGTAGACGAAGGTGCCGACGCTGTCCGGATCGCGGAAGTCCATGCGCAGGCGGACGCTGGGATAGCGCAGTGTGCGACCGTTGAAATACGGAACGTTGACGGTGTCGCGCAGGAACGGCTCATTCACCGGCGTGCCCGACCAGTCGATGAGCAGGAAGTGGATCTGGTGGATGTGGAACGCGTGCAGCTCCGTCGAGCGGTTCTCGATGATCCAGTCCTCCACATCGCCCTGGTGCACCACGATGCTGGGCACGTCGGATCCGGGGTCAAATGCCGCCGGCGCCTGCCCGTCGACCGTGATGAAGAACTTGGTCGCGCTGTTGGGGTTGGCCGGATCTGAGAGTTCCTCGGAGAAGTAGAGCTTGCGTACCCGTACCGGCGCGACGCTCCCCAGCCACGGGCGCGAGGGCGGCGGCAGAGGCGTCGGCGTCGCAGCGAGGCGCGAGTGCGTTTGCGGGGCATCGCTGGTTGCGAGCACGGCCGCGAGGGCGCGGTTCGGGTCGTTCTCACCCCCCTGGCCCGTGTCGACGGTGCGCGTCACGAGCAGCGCCGTCGTCCCGGCGGCCGGAGTCGTCACGATGAACTCGATGCGGCCCCCGGGCGGAATGCCAAGGTGATCGCGCCACTCGATCGCGTCGGCCTGCCCCGAGGCGTTGATCGGCACGCCATCGATCGCGACGATCCCGAGCGGCTGCGGCGTGCGCCCCGTGAGGAGCGCCAGGTTCAGGTACGTCACGGCGGAAGCATTCAGCACTCGCCACAGCTCCCGCTCGCCCGGGCGCACGCGCAGCTGCGCGGGCGGGTAATCCGGGTAGGGCACGGGCACGAAGTTGACCGACAGGTCCTTCGCCGGCTTGCCGAAGCCGGTGCCGTTGTTGGCCGAGTCGCCGTCACGGTCGATCATCATCTTCGGGACCACGGGTTCGGATTTCGAGGGCGGCGCATCCGGGTTCACCAGGTCCTGGTCGCGGATAACGATGACCCGCTCGGGGAGCCCGGCGAGGGCGGGGTTGCTGCGCTCCACGCCCTCCACGATCAGCGCCCCGGAGGCCCCGCCGAGCACCTGCGCAGAACTGAAGCCATGGATGTGCGGGTGGTACCAGTAGAGGCCGGGCGGTTCGCCGGCCGGAATGCGGAAGCGGTACTCGAAGGCTGCATCCTGTGGCTGGATGGACGTTTTGAGCACCTCATCCTGGTGGCAGCGCGGCGGCACGGTCAGGCCATGAAAATGCAGGTTGGTCGAGGTCGCGCTCATCACGCCGCTGGTGCACGGATCCGCGGGGGTCCGCGGCGCCCCATGTCCCGCGTGTGCCCCGGCAGACATCGCGGGCCCTGTGAGTTCGTTGTGCAGGCGCAGGACCAGCAGCTCGCCCGGCTGTAGCCGCAGCGTCGGGGATGTCGTCCCGTCCGAGAGCTGGTAGCAGTAGCGTGCCGGCGCGTTGCCGGCGGGGGTGTTGCGGGCATACAGGTCGACACTGAGCACACCGTCCTTGGCTCGCAGGTCCTGAGGCTCGGGCACCGTCTCGCCGGACGCCGGACGCGGGCACCACTGCGCCGGGGCCGCGATCGCCGGCACGCCGCATAGGAGCAGAAGTGCCAATAGCGCCGGGCGCAGCATGCGGATGCCGGGTGGTCGGCCGCAGGTGCCGCGGTCGCGTGCGGTCTTCAGCGCACCGCGAGCAGCTCGCGCGCCAGGACCAGGCGCAGCTGCTCGAGCTCGTGAATGCGCTGCGCGGCCTTGCGCACCGCGCGCACATCGACCGCGGTGGCCTGGTAGAGCTGACCGTACTCGGCGCGCGCGCTCTCCAGGTCATGGAGCGTGCTGCGCCAGCGGGCCGTAAGGACCTGACGTGCGGCCTGGCTCACCGCGACCCGCCAGCGACTGAATGCAGGGGCATGGGACATGGGCTCATCCGCAGGTACACCGCTGCAGTGTGCCTGCGGGCTGTTACAGGCCCCTGTCAGGGGTTTTACGGGAGTGTTGCGCTGCGGCTGCTCATCGGGGCCCAAGGTACTGCCGCGGCAGTCAAAGCCTTGACAATTACAGCCTAGGCAAGTACATTTACGTGGCCCCGCTAGAGGGGCCCACTGTCTCCCCAAGGGGAGATGCCAAGGAGCGTGAGCGTGGGAGACATTTACGACATCGCGACCTTCCAGCCGAAGAAGAGTGTCGGTGCACTGCTGAGCCGGGTGAGGGTCGAGATGCTGGCGGCGCTGGACAAGGACCTGGCGGGCGATCAGCAGCTGGCGGCGCTGGAGCTGAGCGCGGCGCAGCTGATCATCATCGCCAATCTCGCCGCCGCCGCGGAGCCGCTGTCGGCCTCGGACCTGTGCAAGCACATTTCCTACGATGCGGGTGCGATGACACGCATGCTGGACCGTCTGGAGCACAAGGGACTGATCCGGCGTAACCGCTCCGCCCAGGACCGTCGTCTGATGCACCTGGAGCTCACTGACGAAGGACGCGCGGCCTACCCGCGCATGCGGGAGATCTCGATGGCGGTCGCCAACCGCTTCCTGCAGGGCTTCACCAAGGCCGAGGCGCGTCAGCTCGAGGGGCTGCTGGCGCGGATGCTCGAGAACGCCCTGGGCCTTGCGCCGCGCGCGAGCGCCTGACGGGCAGTGTTTTTTTGAAGGAATATTTGCCTAGGCATTATTAGCCGCGGCAGAGAGAACGGAAATCCGAAGGATTTGAAGGTATGACTACTGAGAATGTTAAGGCACCCACGCCCGGCAGCCGGCGCTGGCGGCTGCTCGCGGGCCTCCTCGGCGGCGTGCTGATCGTCGCGCTCGGCTACACCGCCTACTGGGCGCAGGTAGCGCGCTTCCACCAGACCACCGACGATGCCTACGTGAACGGCAACGTGGTGCAGATCACCCCGCAGATCTCGGGCACGGTGGTCGGGGTTGGCGCCGATGACACGCAGTTCGTGAAGGCGGGGCAGCCGCTGGTGCGTCTCGACCAGGCCGATGCCAAGGTGGCGCTCGATCAGGCCGAGGCGCAGCTGGCGCGCACCGTGCGCGACGTGCGTAATCTGTTCGCAACCACCTCCCAGCTCGAGGCCACGGTACAGGTGCGCCAGACGGACCTGGCGGCCGCGCGCAGTGACCTGGAGCGCCGCCAGCGCCTTGGAACCTCGGGCGCGGTCTCGGGCGAGGAGCTGCGTCACTCGATGGATGCGGTGAAGGCCGCGCAGGCGAACCTGCTCGCCGCGCAGCAGCAGCTCATGGCCAACAAGGCGCGCGTGGACAACACGACGCTCGAGGATCACCCCCAGGTGCGTGATGCCGCCGCCGCCGTACGCAATGCTTACCTCACCCTGTCGCGCACGGAGCTGGCTGCCCCGGTGTCCGGGTTCGTCGCACGGCGCAACGTGCAGCTCGGTCAGCGCGTCGGCCCGGGAGCCACGCTGATGGCGGTGGTGCCGCTGGACGAGGTGTGGGTGGACGCCAACTTCAAGGAGCCGCAGCTGGCGCGCATGCGCGTCGGTCAGCCCGTGACCCTGACCGCGGACCTCTACGGACGCCACACCGTGTACCACGGCAAGGTGGCCGGCTTCGGTGCCGGCACCGGCGCTGCCTTCTCGCTGCTGCCGGCGCAGAACGCCACCGGCAACTGGATCAAGATCGTGCAGCGCGTGCCGGTGCGCGTGGCCCTCGACCCGCAGGAACTCGCCGCGCACCCGCTGCAGATCGGCTTGTCGATGAAGGCGGACGTGGATGTCAGGAACGGCGGCGACGGCGAACGCCTGCCGCAGCTTGCCAATGCCAGCACGCCGTGGTCGACCGAGGTCATCGGGGGCGGCGAGGCGCTAGCGGACGCGCGCGTGCAGGCGATCATCGCCGCCAACGGCACGGCTGCGCCCGCGCACGCGGCGGCGCGGCGGCCGGCCGCCAGCGCGAGCGCGCTGCTCGCGGATAACCCGCAGCCGCTGCCGCCTGCCGTGCCGGCTCGTCGCCTGGCGCGCTAGGGGCCCTGCGAACTGTCCACGTGGCCGAGAATGCTGACAGACCGGTGACCGGCGGCGCTCCGGGGGGAGCGCCGGCGGCACCGCCGCCGCTTACCGGGGCGAAGCTGGCGATTGGCACGATCGCTCTGTCGCTTGCGACTTTCATGAACGTGCTCGACACCTCCATTGCGAACGTGTCGATCCCCTCGATCGCCGGCGACCTCGGGGTCTCCCCCGACCAGGGCACCTGGGTCATCACCTCCTTCGGCGTCGCCAACGCCATCTCGTTGCCCCTGACCGGCTGGCTGACGCGCCGCTTCGGCGCGGTACGCCTTTTCACGGTGTCGGTGGTGCTGTTCGTGATCGCCTCCTTCCTCTGTGCGCTCGCTCCGACGCTATCGGCGCTCATCCTGTTCCGCGTGCTGCAGGGCGCAGTGGCAGGTCCGATGATCCCGCTGTCGCAGGCCCTGCTGCTCGCCAGTTACCCGAAGAACCGCGCGGGCTCCGCGCTGGCCATGTGGTCGATCACGACGCTCGTGGCTCCGGTGGTCGGCCCGCTGCTCGGAGGCTGGATTACGGACAACATCTCCTGGCCCTGGATCTTCTACATCAACGTCCCGGTCGGGATCGCCGCGGCCTTTGCGACCTGGGCGATCTTCCACAAGCGCGAGACCGCCACCGCGCGCGTACCGGTCGACGTCGTGGGGCTCGGCCTGCTGGTGCTGTGGGTGGGCGCGCTGCAGGTGATGCTCGACAAGGGCAAGGACCTTGACTGGTTCAACTCCACGCAGATCGTGGTCCTGCTGTGCGTCTCGGTAGTCGCCTTCGCCGTGTTCCTGATCTGGGAGCTCACCGAGGAGCACCCGATCGTGGACCTGTCGCTCTTCAAGCAGCGCAACTTCACGGTGGCGACGCTGGCGTTGCTGTCCGCCTACGGGCTGTATTTCGGCAACGTGGTGCTGCTACCGCTGTGGCTGCAGCAGTACATGGGCTACACAGCGACGCTTGCAGGCCTGGTGCTGGCGCCCGTGGGCGTGCTTGCCATCATGCTCACGCCCTTCGTCGGGCGGTTCTCGGACCGCTTCGACCCGCGCATCCTCGTGACCATTTCTTTCGCGGTGTTCGCGCTCGTGCTCTTCATGCGCGCTCACTTCAACACGGACGCCACCATCGGAACGCTCCTGATCCCGACCATCATCCAGGGTGCGGGTATGGCGGCGTTCTTCATCCCGCTCATGTCGATCACGCTCGGGGGGCTGCCGCCGGATCGCATCCCGGCCGCCTCGGGGCTCTCGAACTTCGCGCGTATCACCGCCGGCTCCTTCGGCACTTCCATTACCACGACCCTGTGGGACCGCCGCGCGACGCTGCATCACGCGCAGCTGGTGGAGCACCTGGACCCGAACAATCCTGTGACCTCACAGGCGCTGGGCACCCTGCATTCCGGCGGCATGGGCCCGGATCAGAGCTACGAGCTCCTGAACCGGCTGGTGGACTCGCAGGCTTTCATGCTCTCTGCGAACGACATCTTCTACGTCTCCGGGATCATCTTCATCGCGCTGATTGGGCTCGTGTGGCTCGCGCGTCCGCTGCGCGGCGGCGGTGGCGGCGCGGCGGCGGCCTCCGGCGCGCACTGAAGCGCGCGGGGATCCGGAGTCGTTGCTAGGCCGCCGCGCGCAGCACCCGCGGGGTCACGAGCCACACAAGCTGCCCGCCCCCGGCGCGCGCGCGGCCGCGGAACCTCACGAGCGCCACGCCCATCTTGCGGAACTCAAAGGCGGGTGGCGCGCCGCCGAGGCAGCTGGCCAGGAGCACACTCAGATCCGGCTCGTGACCCACGGCGGCGACGCTCTCACCGGTGAACCGTGCAAGGAACCCCAGGAACTCCTCGGGCGGCCGCCCGGGCTCGAGCTCCTCGCACGCGGCAGGCTTGGGCCAGCCGGCAGATTCATGCAGGATGACCGCCGTCTGGTAAGTGCGTAGCAGCGGACTCGAGAAGAGCCTTGCCGGCGCTGTGGTTAAGTGCGGCAAGCCCCGTGCGGCCTTGTGTGCGCGCGCCACGCCGCGCGGTGACAGCGGGCGCTTGCGGTCATCGCGCCAACGCCTGGGGTCGCGCTCGAGGGCGATCGCGTGACGCACGAGCAGCAGCTCCATGCAGGTCAGTGGCGCAGCGGGCGCGATCCTGCCCCGGGCTCGAGGAGGGCGTCGTCCACCGTGCCAGCCGGTTGTGCCTGCGGGAGCGCGGCGGCGGTCGCAGGCTCGGGGGTCTGAGCCGCCAATTCGGTGCCGCGCCGCAGGTCCTCCATGCGGCTACGCAGTGCCTTCCAGCGCTTGCCGCTGACCTTGCCCCAGGTGCGCTCGAGCGTCTTGCGTGCCTGCTGGGTTGCCGTCAGGTGATGTTCGGCGAGCCGGCCCATGAGGAACAAAGTCTGCGGCGGCAGGGGCCCGCCCGAAGCGGCAAGCTCGGCCAGGCGGTTCTTGGTCATGTCGGCGTCCTGGTGCGCGCCGAGGCGATCCTGCAGTCGCCGCAGCGCCTTCAGCACCTCGTCAGCCGGCTTGCCGAAGAGCACCGCACCGCACTCCACTGCGTAGCGCAGCTGCTTCGCGCGGCGGCGCACCGTGTGGTAGTCGCGCATGGAGGATTTTGCATCCAGCTGGCGCACCGCCTTCCTCAGCTTTCTGAAACGCCGGCGCACCCGTTCGGGCATGACGACGGCCGCCAGCGCGGCACCCGGGGTAGCCTCGGCTGAGTAGTCAGCGCTCGCAAGATTCAGGGTCTCAAGCCAGTGGCGGGTGGCCTCAGAGTCGAGCATGGCGAGCATGCGCACCCGGGCGTGCGCCCGACCCTCCTCGAGCCGTGCCTTCAGAGGCGCGGCCGCCTTGCGTTCCTCGCCCGGCAGGTCGGCGCAATAACGGCGCAGTTCCGCCAGCTGCACGTCGAAGTCCCGCGCGGCCCCAAGTCCCCGCAGTACGCCTTTCGCGCCAACCCGCGCATGTACCAGTCGCGCGGGCAGCTGGTGCTTGAAGAGTCCGAGTGTGGCCTCGATGCGTCGCGCGGCCACCCGCAGCTGGTGCAGTTCCTCCGCATCCGTGCCACGCCGGGCACCCGGCTCGTGAGTCATCCAGTCGGTCAGGTGACGTCGCAGCTCGCCCAAGGCGAGCTTACGCGCATACAGAATTCCGGTAGCGCCAGGGTTGCCATCAGGCCCCCGGGGTACATCGGTGGCCGGCGGCTGCTCCGGGTCAGCTTCCGCGGGGTTCTTCATCGAAGATCCTGTAAATGCAGGTGAAACCTCAGTGTAACAAAGGCCTCCGCGGCGCAGGGGGGGTGGTTTGGCCGTCGCCTTGAGGGCCGGACAGTTACCCCCGACTCCGCTACCCTAGCGACAGCGCACCGGCGGGAAATTGACGCTCCGTAAGCCACTTACGTATGATGCGCGCCCCCCGTGCGGTGGGGCCGGCTAGGGGCGCTATCGGAAATCGTGCCCGTAGCTCAGGCGGATAGAGCATCGGCCTTCTAAGCCGAGGGTCGCAGGTTCGAGTCCTGCCGGGCACGCCAGCCGCACAGGGGAGAGAGACGATGGTGGGCGTAGCTCAGTTGGTAGAGCCCCGGGTTGTGATCCCGGTTGTCGTGGGTTCGAGTCCCATCGTCCACCCCATATACCAGGGCCGTTAGCTCAGCTGGTAGAGCAGGAGACTCTTAATCTCTTGGTCGTAGGTTCGATCCCTACACGGCCCACCAATTTCAACGAATTGGCATCCCCCAGTCTCCAGGCAGATGCGGTGCTACTGCGCTAGCAGCTTGTCATCAGGATGGATTGGTAGACGCCCGCAAGATCGCCGGCCAAGAGCTGCGCTTTCGCTCGACTGCGGAGAGCCCAACTAGTACCCGGCACTGGCCCCGCCGCCACCAAACCGTCCGCCGCCACCTTCAAGGGACGGGACAGCTCCTTCAGGTGAGGCCGGCGTGAGTATCACGCCTCCGGCCATGTCGAAGATTCCCGCTGCGTCATGCTCGCGCAGGGGCCGTGAGGTCAATCCTCCGCGGGGCACGCGAAGGTAGCGCTCGAGCGTCATGGCGGCCAACAAGAGGACACATCCCCAAACGATCAGACGTGCCTCGAGCGACAAACCCGTGAGGTTTCGCAATTCGTACGCGAAGCACGCCACGCAAAGCATGCTCGCTATGACCGGCGCATGGGTGCGGCGTCGCAGACCACTCGCAAGCGCAATCACTGCGAAGGTCAGGGAACAGGCCGGAACCAGCCACTGGGACAACCCGGCATGCCGGTAGTCCGTCGCCAGCATTAGGCCTTTCCCGGAGGCCAACCAGATGTAGCCAGCCACAGGCATCACGATCACGAGGTAATCGAGCATGAGATCGTGTGATGGACGACGGAAACGGTATGAGCCTGCGATGAGGGCGGCGAGGCCAATGGCGTAGCAAGCGAGACCCGATCCCTGCGGAGGAAGGTCGACCGCCAGTACAAATGCCAGGGCCGACAAGGTCGTAAACACGGGGCTGAGAAGTCGGAAGCCCGCGATTGCGAATGCCGTACCCAAAAATGCCGCGCCCAGGTGCTCCGAGTGACTCAGCCGCGAGGAGCACTCATACCCGAGAGCTGCGAGTCCCGCGGCTTCGAGTGCTTCCTCAATCCCTGAGCCAAAGTATCGCCGACCGAGAATCAACCACTCGGCGACCGCAAGGCAACTTAAACCGACAACGATGGTGCCGGCGCCGGGCCAAAGGTGGCTCCCGATGATCCCGATCATGAGCGCAGCAACCAGTCCCAACACAAAGAACGCACAACGGCTCCAGAGAGCTGCCGTCCGCCAACCTCCCGTGTGCTCCGCAAACGGCTCGGCCTGCGGACTGCGCCGTAAGCGCCGGGCGAGCGCAAGCCATCGCTCGTCTGATGGTGCGGGTCGAAGCTTCATGCTTGCACCTCCTTCACCCGATCATGAAGGTGGCGCAGGACGGCGGCGGCGGCGAGGACGATGATTAGCGCCACGGTAGCGCCCGAGAGGGAAGGCAATGCGAAGATCTGTCCGGCAACGATGATGAAACCAATCGCCGAATAGCCAACGCCATACACAGCAAACAGTTCCCTTTTTGAGCGAAGCGCGGTGCGGATAGCGACCCATGCGAACGCCAGCAGGGCGAGGACCCCAAGGGCGCGATCGTGTGTGCTTGAGCACCAGCTTAGGGCGCCCCAGAAGGCCACGTTTGCCGCGAAGTTATCGAATACTTCCCGGAACCTTGCGGCGTTCATGCGCGCATCTATCACGCGCCAGATGAGTATTACGGCCGCGCACACAGCTGCACGCACACCGAGTTCCGGTGCGAGATTCCAGCTCGCAGGGCTTGGTCCCCGCGCGATTCCGAACCAGCCCGCCAATGATGTGAGCGCTAGCGAAAGGACCAGAGGGGAGTTCAGCGCGTAAGCCGTGACCGTGTGGAATGCTGCAAGGATCAGCAGAGTTCGCGGCCAGTGTTCGCCAAACCAGTGAAATTGTGATTCGGCATATCCGAGGTCTGCGCTAAGGAGCAACGCGCCAAGTAGCAGGAGGTATTCCGCGACCGCTGAACGATTGTTCCCTCGCGACCTGGCACGTATTGCCGGGATGTAGCACCCGACACCAGCCAGGGCGAGAGCAAGCATGAGGGTTAGCGGACCGATGCGGTCGAGGTGCTCTTTTACGAGAATGCCCACTCCAGTGACGACGAGGGCTACCGCCACATAAAGAGCGATGCGCAGCTCATCGTGCAGGGTGAAGATCGCCCGGTTCTCGATGGCGAGCTCCTGAGCGGCGGTCTCCCCATCGAGCGCGCCAGCCGAGGTAAGTTCTCGCAATTCATCGTCCAGCGAATGCATTTCCGTCAAGGGTAGGTGACCGGCTCGAACGGGGCCATTGTTTTCAACTCAGCCTGTGAACACCTGCTTGGTTTTGGTCAACATCGGTGCCGTGTTGGGCCGAAAACCCGATCCCCTGGGCCGCAACGTCATGCATCCGAGGGCTGCCATAGAGCGCGTTCTGCAGCGTCGAACTCGGCGGGTGCTCCGCCATGAACGGATAACCATACGTGACCCATCGCGTTCGCCCGCGCGAGGCCCGGGATTCGCTGTGGGGCCGAAATCGTTAAGCCGGCTTCTTGTCGTTCGCTTCGTGCCAGGCTTTGAGCACATCAGCTTCCTTGTGGGGGTCTATTCCCGCGCGCAGCTTTTCCTGGCGTTCGGCCGGCAAGGTGTGAAACCAAGCCAGCGTATCGGTCACTGTTTCTTGGAGCGGCCGAATCATCAGGCCTGCTTTTTGCGCGCGCGCCGTGGTAGTCAGCGAGGCGCCCGCGGTTTCTCCACTCATTGGTGACCACGGCGGGAAATCCAGTTCCTCGACCTTCCACTGCGTCGCCAGAAAATCCTCTGGCAACCAGGTCACTGTGGTTCCCGCCGTGGGGGATGCCTGCAGGCTCGCCTCGATGATGTTGCCTATGGTGAACGCCCGCGGCGGAGAGACGGCGTTGAAGTAGCCGGTGGTGCGCCGCTGTGCCAGCTTCATCATCCAAGCCGCCAGATCTCGAACGTCGATGATCTGAATGGGATCGTGCGCGGTGCCAGGCGCCATCATTTCCCCGCCTCTTGAGGCGCGAACCGGCCAATAAGTGAACCGATCCGAACCATCCAGTGGTCCTACGATGTAGCCTGGGCGCACGACGCTCGCGCGATTCCTGAAGGCCTGCATTGAATACTGTTCGCACAGCGCTTTCATCGGGCCATAGGTTTCATTCGTGGTCTTGTCTATGGCAGGGTCCGAGAGCTGCCCAACCGCCGAATCCTCGTCGTTCGGCTTCGCGAAGCTGGCGTACGCCGAGATGCTCGAAATGAACAGACAGTAGCCAACATTCGGCGCCAACAATTCCGCGGACATTTTGACGTACTTCGGAATCTGACCGGTGTCATCGATCACGACATCCCACTGGCGACCGCGCAGCGCATCGATCTGGCCGTTGCGGTCGCCGATGAGTGTCTCTACGCCGATAACGCCTTCGGGCGCCCGCCGGCCGCGGTTAAAGTGCGTAACCTTCCAGCCCAGTCGCAGGGCTTCCTTGGTCAGATGCGGACCGATGAAGCCGGTGCCGCCCAAGATCAGCAGGGTTTTGCGCTTGGTCTCAGCCGGGATTGCGCGGGGCCACGCACCGCTCGCGAGGAGACAAGCCCCCAGATGCAACAGGCGGCGGCGTGATGGCATGGTGGTCTCGCTGTTCCCATGGACGATTGCTGACCAGTATAGATTTCGATCGGCTGTCAAATCCAAGCTGCCGTGACGCGGCGGCACGTGCGATCGCGAGCGTGACGAGTCCGACCAGGGTCCACAGCTCGAGGAGTCCTCCGCCATCGCCCCCGGCCGGCGGGTTCCCTATCAGTTTGGAGGAGGCTGCACCGCTTTGAGCGCCGACAGATGAGTTACACGTCAGGGTGAAAGTCAGCGTCAGGGGCGCTGCCACAACGACTGGCTCGGTGATTGGAACGCTGCCACTGGGAGCGCGAGTGCCCGTCCAACGGCAAGGGTCCTGGTGTCTTGTGCTGCCCGCTGCCCTCTCCGGCTCAGTACGGTTCCGCCAGCAGCTGATTGCTCTGGGTGGGGAAGACTACCAGTGAGCCGGCGATGGTCCCGGTTCGACCCGCATTCGCCGGCGGTGTCCACGTGGCGGTTCCGGTGCTCAGCGAGTAGATGACGTTCCTGCCCTGATCGTAGAACGAACCGGTTCCTGCAGCCTGTAACGGCCCGTATAGGAAGGGCAGTACCGGACTGTTCTGCTTGATCCCGGTCGAGTCGTACAGCGCAGCCCCGCCGGAGTTGCTGGACGCATTGGCCGCCAGCAGGTCGCTTGGGAGCCAGCCAACCGCCACCGCAGGTACAGCGGTTGCCAGCGCGTCGTTAAGGTAGATGTTGCTGCTGCTGGTGCCGGTCGGCACCGCGATCAGCGTGTCGTCCAGCGACAGGGCAATCGGACCGGAGCAAGTAGCATTAGACCAGAGGACGGCACCGCCGTTGCTAGAGGTCACCTGGCAGCCAGAAGTACTGTTCGTGCTTAGCACTTGCCCGAGCAACGCTCCGGTACTCGACAGCGCGATCGAGCTAGGGAGTCCACCGGGGTTGTTGGCCGGATAGGTCCAGGTGTTGATCACCGACCCGGAGGGCAGCGAAACGGTGTTCACCGTAAAGGTCGGATTGTCGAGCGTCATCACCGCAAGGACAGTGCCATCCGCTGACATCTGTAGCTGGGTCCCGACGAGATTCAGCGTCGTCTCGAGGCTTAGATCGGCGGCGTTGTAAATGAGAACTGTCCCGATGGAGGTGCCCACCGCAAGGCGCGTGGTCGATCCGGCCAGCGACAACACCGGACCGAAGCCGAAGTAGCGCGGGGTCGTTGCAAGAGTGGGGCCCGCGACGACCACACCACCTCCGGCCCCCACGACCCACTGGGTCGCCGAGACAGCGGCGTACACACTATCGAATGGCGGCGAATAATTGGTCTCGGTTGGCACCGCGCCCGAAAGGTCCACGATGCCGAACGTGCTGCCCAGAATTCCTATGGTCGAGCCTGAGGGTCCTATGGCCGTCGCTGCGAAGCTGGCTGTCGGGTTCGCACTCGATCCCACCTTATAGATGTCGAGCGTGGCGCCGTCCTCGGTCCAGAACCACGGCCCCCAGCCGCCGAGTCCCGCGCTGGTCGGCAGCGACGGGTCATGATCGAGTTGCACCGCGTTGGGGGAGTAGACCCAGACCGTTGTGTTGACGTTGCTCAGGAATGCGCTGCCGTCGGAAAACCAGGCGTTGAAGCTGCCGGCAAATCCCGGGCTCACGGTCGAGACGCCGCCGGGAACCGTGATGGTCTCGATGACGTTGGTTCCCTTGGGTCCGAGGGCCACCTGGACCTGTCCGGGTGCGCAATACACCTTTGCGTCTGCATAGTTGCCGGTAATGGTGGCGAGCACCGAACCATTGGGTGCCCAGATGGTCAGGTTGCCGCTACTCACGACCGCTCCACACACGTAACTGCCATCCGAGGCGAGGTGATCCCAGTAAACGCCGCCACTGGGAACGACGGAGGAGAGCACGCTGCCGTCGCTGGCCGAAAGCACCTCGAAACCCTGCGGCCCCGACTTTCCGGTCGGAACGTAGGGCACCAGCGCCGTCGGACCAGCGAGCTGCGCGTAGGGCTGTAACCCCGAGGGGTTACTCCCCTGACAGGTGCCTACTGGACAGGCGTCCGCCTGCGCGAGCAACAATCCCGTTGCGTAGTCCCATAGCGCCCAGTGCTGCGGGCCCAGACCACAATCCAGTGTCAGCACGCTAGTACTGCTGACGGCGAGCACGCCGTTCTGCGTCGCCCCGCTGGAATCGATCAGGCACTTGGCACCCAGATTCAGCAGCACGGAATCTGCGCGCAGTGTCAGGGTCACCGAACTTGCGCCACCGGAGTTCGTGGCGGTGATTTTCACGTTCGTCGGACCGAACGAAGCTGGGGTTCCCGTGATGGCTCCGGTCGAAGAATCGAACGAGAGACCCCCGGGCAGCGCCGGGGAGACTGCCCACGAGGAAGCTGCCCCTCCGGAGTTGTTTGGCGTCAGCGAGACCGCAGCCTGTGCCGTGAAGGTGAACTGCGTCATCGCAGTGCCATTGGGACCGTAACTGATCGACGGTGCCGGGGTGGTGGGAGAACCGCCGCTACCACCTCCACCGCATCCGGCCATTAGCGCTGCCAGAGTCAGCCACAGTCCAATGTGAAAGAAGCGCATGCGCCGTCCCCCTGTCCGTCACGCGCAACGGCGCGCAACACTGAAACTAGGCGATCCCGATTCCCTTCGCAAGACGGATCCGCCTTGGGAAGACTAGGTTCGGATGAGGCGCAGGTCCCCGTCTGGGAACGCCAGCGCTCGACTTTGGGGTAAGTCGCATGGGCGAGCTTGTGCCGAAGTCCCAGCCAGCGGCAGCCCCAGGCGTAAGAGAATTGCCCTGCAGGTCCAGTCTGTCGCCCAGTAAGTCTCGCCGCGCCTCCCAAGCGTACTTATTCTGGCAACGCCCGCCGTGGCCGGCGCCAGCGTCTCTCGGTAAAGAATCACTGGGCAATGCACGACTGTGCCTTTGTCGTCTCCGCGAGGCCGCCCGGCGCGCGCGCCGCCTCAGGGTCTTTGCATGAGTGTCAGGACACTCTTCTGAATCGATTCTTCCGTGAGACTGTCCAGAGCTACGTCGGGCTGCTGTTTGGCCGCCCGACCACCGGACGTCGGCCGGCACTCGTGGATGCCCACATTTCCCTTCTGTGCCTGGCAGGATAGTTGTAGCTGTACGTTGGCATCCGACGGGCGTCTGAGGCCACTGGGCACGCGGGCGTCATCACTGAAGGCGTAGAAGCCGATGCTGGGTTCGGAGCGCCGCGCCCCCGAGCTGATTTCCGACTCGACGACCATGACGCCGATGCCGTTCTCCTCGAGCAGCTGCTTGAGTGACTCGAACGTCGGCTTTACGACTCGCTTTACGCGCTCGCTGAAGGCCGTTCGGAAGGCTTCTTCGCGAGTGGTCGCGTCCTGTCTCTTTTGATTGGCGAGCTGCTCGGTCTCGTCGCGCGCGCGAAAGATCTCGGCAAAGGCATCTGCGATTTCTTTCTTCATAAACTGGCATCCAAACCGCGAGAGACTTGGCCATCGAGTCTACGTCTATCGGCTGCCTAATGGGCCGAAATCCCTCAAGTGTCGAGCCAGAGACCAAGGCGGCCAAGGTCAGGGCGGCTCTTGCCACGGGCGCCGTGAGGTGCGGGATCTCAGGAACGCTGGTCAGACTGGGTCCGAAAGAGTGTGTCTGCCATGCCGACCGACCTTTCGTTGGAGCGAAACTTCCCGCGGATGAAGAGGTTCACCGGCTCCTCGTAGGCAACAAACAGCACCACGGACAGGAGCCAGGTGATGGCGAAAGTCAGGCCGATCCACAGGAATCTGTGCTCATCTTCCGGCGCAAGGCGAGCGATGATTGCTTCGATGATCAGCAGGTGCATCAGATAGAACGAATAGGAGCTGCGGCCGAGGAGACCGACCAGGCGCCCTGAGAGCAGGCGCGCCAGCACCGTGTTCTCACGGATGAGTCCCGAGTACAACAGGGCGATCGGCACCGGCATGAGGAAGTTGTTGATGAGGATGATGAGGCGGTAGTTCAGGGGCGCGTGCTGGTACACCAGCAGCATCGCGCCGATCAACACCGAGACGCCAAGCACCCCCGCAACCGTCCGCACGCATCCTCGGGCGCGGATTGTGCCCTGCTTTTCAACCTCGATGATCCGCAGCGCGAGCCAGACGCCGGCGAAGAACTCAACGAAGTGTCCGAAGAAGGTCGTCGACATTACGAACGCCCGCGTGCCGAGGAACGCATAGCCGAGTTGAGCGATAGCGAGCGCTGCCACCAGCAACAGGCCGGCGACGGCAAATGGCACGAGGAAGGTGTAGCGCCGCGCCAGCAACATGAATGCCGGCGCCAGGAAATAGAAGCATTCCTCCACGGTTAGCGACCAGCTCGGCTGAATGATCACGGTCGTGCCGTGAAACAGTGCATGCGTGAGGGTGTAATTGGTGAGCAGCGTCCACAGTCCGGTCTCATGGCTTGCCAGCACCGCGACCGTTAACAGCAGGAAATACACCGGATAAATCCGCGCAAAGCGGTTCACGAAGTACTTCATCAGCCAGCGCACTGAGAGCTGCGCCTGAGCATAGTAGATGCGTACGATCAGAAAGCCGCTGAGGGCAAAGAAGAACGCAAGCACGTTGATGACCACGTGCACTCCGGGCCAAGGCGGAAAATGGTCCAAGAACACGACGCTGGCGCCGACGGCGCGCACTCCCGTGAGCGCTGGATATCTCTCAGTGCCGAGGCCCAGTTTTCTTAGCGATGCCAGCATGCGATCTCAGCGGCGTGGGCGTTCCCAGATTGGGCGGCCATGAGCCGCTTACGAGCGCTCGCCCACCTTAGCATGCGATCAGGGGCGGTCCTGCTCGGCGCCGCTCGCGCGGCGCTCATCGAGCCCTGTCGCCGGGGGGTGTACGGGCTACTCGATCGTTTTGGAAGCGATGTTGGACAGCAGGCCGATGGTGCCGTCATTGGTGTATGCGGCGACCGCGAAGTACCAAGTTCCAGAGGAAAGGTTGGTGACCACATAGCTGGTTTGGGTCGGGTCAGCCGCGACGATCACGGAGTTCATCGCGCCCGGGGAGGTCCCGTAGTAGACCTGATAGCCGGCCAAGTCAGTCGCCACGCTACCGTTGGCATTCTGTGTCACTGGGGTCCAGTTCAGGCTGGCGGTGCCTGGAGCCAGAGGAATACCGTTGGCGCTCACGGTACCCGGCGTCTGACTGACCTGGCCGCACCCGGCAATGTTCATCGCGAGCGCTACCGCCGTGAGGAGCGCACGTAACCGGGGGATTCCTGAGCCTGAACAGCTTCTTTTGGTCATGGCATCGCGCTTCGCAGCGGCGCTCCGCGAGGCACACTATGCGCCCGCCGGCGAGGTATCGGTAGTCCTGCCAGACCGGGTACGCGGTCGGGGGAGCTCCCGGCTTCCATAAATAATTCAATAAGTTAAGCCACGCACAAGGCTTCGCGAAGCATGACATTCGACTGCGAAGTCCCCGAGTTGCGGCGAACTCTTTGAACCCCCAGCACGCCTCGGGCACACTCAACCACGACCCGGAGGAATACTCCTCGAACATCGGCCCGGGGAGGTTACCCATTGCACGCCGCGGCATTTGAACAGCTTGCCGGTGACTACGACTCGGACTTCACGCATACCGCCCTCGGCAGTGCCCTGCGGCGGGTAGTGTGGTTGCGCGCGGACGAAATGTTCGCCGGCGCTCAGCGCGTGCTCGACCTGGGGTGCGGCACGGGCGAGGACGCCCTGCGGCTTGCAGCCCGCGGCGCCAGCGTGCTTGGCATCGACGCGGCCGCGGCGATGGTCGCCGCGGCCAGCGAGAAAGCCCGCCACGCGGGCTGCGATGCCCGTGCACAGTTTCGTTGCCTGCCGATCGAAGAGCTCAACAGCGGGTTGTCAGGGGAGTCGTTCGACGGCGCGCTTTCGAATTTCGGGGCGCTCAACTGTGTGAACGACCTTGACCAGGTGACGGCCGATCTCGCCGCAAGACTGGTGCCCGGGGCACGCCTGCTGTGGGTGATTATGGGTCGCTACGTACCCTGGGAATGGGCCTGGTACCTGCTGCGCGCGGATCCGGCTCGCGCCGTGCGCCGTCTGCGCGGGCGCACCGGCTGGCGCGGGATGACGATCTCGTATCCGACTCCGCGAAAGGTCAGGCGCTCACTGCGTCCCTATTTCTCGATCGATGCGGTGCGCCCGCTGGGTGTGGCCTTGCCGCCCAGCTACGCTGCCGCGTGGCTGGGCCGCCGTCCGCGCACGCTGCGGTTTCTCAGCCGTGCGGAGGCCTGCGCGCAGCGGCTACCGCTGCTTGCGGGGCTGGCGGACCACTATCTTGTTGAGGCGACCCGCCGCACGGCCACCGTCCCGGACAGCGCGACACGGGGTGCCTGAGATGCTGCCGGCCACGGAAGTCAGAGCGCCTGAAAGGCTCGAGCGGCTGCCGCTCGTGACCCTGTATCTGAGCGAGCGCTGCAACTCGCGCTGCGTGTCCTGCGACTACTGGCGTCACGGCGTGCTCGACATGAATCTTCTGGCTGTTCGCGCCCTGTTGCCGGAGCTGAGGCGGCTGCGCACCGAGGTCGTGTTGCTCTCGGGCGGCGAGCCGCTCCTGAATCCTGAGTGGCTGGAAATCGCGCAGACGCTGCGCGCCGAGAACCTCAAGCTGTGGTTGCTGACGTCCGGGCTGTCCCTCGCCAAGCACGCGCGACGCGCTGCTGCCCTTTTCGAAACGATCACGGTGTCCCTGGACGGCACCGATCGGGCGACCTACGCGGCTATCCGTGGGCTCGATGCGTTTGACAAGGTATGTGAGGGGATAGGGGCGGCATCAGGGGCAGGTGCGCGGGTCACGGTACGCGTGACACTACAACGCGCCAACTACCGCGAGCTGCCGCGCTTCATTGAACTCGCGCGGCGCATCGGCGTGCGCCAGGTATCGTTCGTAGCCGTCGACGTTGCCAATCCGCATGCATTTGGTCGTGAGGACGACTACTCGCGCGATCTTGCGCTCGGGGCTGAGGATCTGCCGCGCTTTGCGGCGCTGCTGGATGCACTCGAGCGCGAGCACTCGGAAGATTTTCGGCGCGGTTTCATAGCCGAGAGCCCCGCCAAGCTGCGCCGGTTACTGCAGTACTTCGCCGCCCTGCTCGGACAGGGCGACTATCCTGCCGTGCGTTGCAACGCGCCGGAGTTCTCGGCGGTCATCGACGCGCGCGCGCGGGTGCGTCCATGCTTCTTCATCCCCGGAGGAGAATCCGGGCGGCTGGCCGCGCAGGCCGGTCTCGGCGACGCCTTGAATGCCCCAGGCATGCGCGCCCTGCGCGCCAACATCCGCGCGGGAACGCGTACCGAGTGCGCGACCTGCGTTTGTCCTTTATGGCGCGATCCCGGGGACCCGGCGGCCCTGCTGCCACGGCCGCCGCCGGCACTGCACGGAGCCTGAGGCATGGGCACGCCGCTCGCAATCTCAATACCCGAGGGCTATGAGCGCTGGGCGCCGACTTATCCTCAGGAGCCGGGCAATCCCCTCATGCGAGCCGAGCAGCACCTGATGCTCGGATGTTTTCCGGAACTGGCAGGCAGGCGCGCGCTGGATCTCGCGTGCGGCAGCGGGCGCTACGTACGCCTGTTGCGAGCCGCAGGCGCTGCGGAGGTCGTCGCCCTGGATGCCTCCCCGACGATGCTCAGGCGCGTAACCGGCGCGACCCGTGTCTGCGCCGATATGATGTGCCTACCCTTCGCCGCTGGCGCGTTCGACGCAGTCGTTTCGGGTCTGGCTATCGGGCACGCGGCAGACCTTAGCGCCTGGATGGCGGAAGTGGCACGCGTCCTGAGACCCGGCGGCACCTGCCTGTATTCGGATTTTCACCCTCAAGCAGCACGGGCGGGACTCACCCGCACCTTCACCGACGAGCAGCAGCAGAGCTACACGCTGCCGCATTTCACGCATGAGCTCGCGGCGCAGCGCGCCGCGGCCAGCGCCGCCGGACTCGCGATCTCGGTGGCTCGAGAGGTGCGTGTCGGCATTGAGTTCACCGAGTCATTCAGCGGCGCCGAGGAGTTCTACCGGCGCTGGCCGGGACTGCCACTGGTGCTCGTGGTGCAGGCGCATAAGCTATGAGCACACACATGTCCGCGCTGCCGGTGACGTTTGTCAATGCGGACATGGGTGGCCGCCGCACGAGTCTGCGCGTGCAAGCAGGGCGCATCGTCGGCGTACACCTCGTGCCGCAGCGCGGCGATCGCGTCGTGGATCTTCACGGCGACCGTCTGTTGCCCGGGCTGATAAATGCTCACGATCACCTGCAGCTGAATGACTTCCCGCGCCTGCCGTACGCCAGTTCCTACCGCAACGCGGGCGAGTGGATCGCAGACTTCAACGCGCGCCTGCGCGATCACGCGGCCGTTGCCGCCAGCGCGGCACTGCCGCGCACGCGGCGGCTGCTCAGCGGGGGTCTGAAGAACCTCCTGAGCGGCGCCACGACGGTCGCGCACCACGATCCCCTGGACCCGCTGCTGCTGACGGCGGACTTCCCCACCGCAGTGGTGGGGAACTTCGGCTGGGCGCATTCGCTGCAGATTGACGGCGCGGAGCGGGTGCGGGCGTCCTGCGAGGCGACCCCGGAAGATCGTCCCTGGATCATCCATGCTGCAGAAGGAGTCGACGCGCAGGCGGGCAGCGAATTCGCGCGTCTGCGGGAACTTGGCTGCCTGCGGCGTAACACGCTGCTGGTGCATGCGCTCGCGCTCGATCGGGCGCAGCAGCGCGAGCTCGCAGACGCAGGCGCCGGACTCATCTGGTGCCCGTCCTCGAATCTGCGCCTCTTCGGCCGCACCACCGACGTGCACGAGCTGATTGCCCGCGGTTGCGTGGCGCTCGGAACGGATTCGCGGCTGACTGCGGCGGGTGATCTGCTTGAGGAGCTGCGCGTCGCGCAAAGGTGCGCTGACCTCGTGGAGGCGGCCCTGGAGCGCATCGTGACCAGCGACAGCGCGCGTCTCCTGCGCCTCCAGGATCGCGGCAGGCTCGAGAGCGGCGCACGGGCCGATCTTCTTGTGCTGCCGGCCGGCATGGCGCTGACGGCCGCGCGACGCAGCGACCTGCGCCTGGTGATGCTGGCGGGCGAGGCACGCTACGGGGATCACGAATACCTGCACGCCCTGGGTGCGCCCGCAGACTTTGCAGCCGTTGTGGTCGATGGACGTGAGAAGCTCCTGCAGCGCTCCCTCGCCGCGCTGCTGGTGAGCGGTGCAATGTCAGAGCCAGGCGTGAGCGTGCCGCCGGCGGCGCGGAGTGTCGCATGCGCCTGAAGATTGTCCTGTACAACCCATACGCGGTGTTCTTCACGATGCCGCTCGCGCTTTTGGCCATAGGCTCGGAGCTCGATCGAGACAAGTACGAGGTGATCATCATCGACGGCCGCATGGAAGCGGACCCGGAGGCGGCGGTGCTGGCGCAGCTGGACGGCGCTCTTTGCTTTGGGGTGACGGTGCTCACCGGGGCGCCGATCGCCGACGCCATAGACATGTCACGCGCGGTGAAGCGAGCGCAGCCGCAGCTGCCGGTGATCTGGGGCGGCTGGCATCCTTCGATGTTTGCGCGCGAGTGCTTCGAAGAGGGCGCCGTGGACGTGGTGGTGCGCGGCCAGGGCGAGGCCACCTTCGCAGAGATTGTGCAGCGGCTGAGCGCCGGGCAATCGCTGGCCGACACGGCCGGCAGCACCGTGCGTCTTGCCGATGGCACGGTGCAGGAGAACCCGGCCCGGGCGCTGCAGCCGGTGGAAATGTTCCGCGCGCATGATTACAGCCTGATCCCTGTGGAGCGCTACTTCGAGCTCAAAGGTAAGCGCCAGCTGGATTTCATCTCCTCGCAGGGCTGCAATTTCCGCTGTGCGTTCTGCTCAGACCCGTTCGTCTATGAGCGCAAGTGGGTGGGGCTGGATCCGCAGCGCATGGCGCTGCGGCTGCGCGAACTGTGGGAGCGCTATCGTTTCGATGACCTCAACTTCCAGGATGAGACTTTCTTCACGCGCCGCAGCCGCGTCGAGGCGTTCGTCGAGCAACTGCTCGAGTTCGGGACGAAGTTCACCTGGGCCGGAACCATGCGCGCCGACCAGGGCGTGCGGTTGCCGCCGGAGCTGTGGGCGCGTGCGGCGCAGTCCGGGCTGCGGCGACTCCTGGTCGGGGTGGAGTCCGGGTCCGATGAGATGCTCAAGCGCATCCGCAAGGACATCCGCATCGCGCAGGTATTCGAGACCGCACACAAGATGGCCGCGCACGGCATCGCCGGGAACTTCCCTTTCATCGTCGGCTTCCCCGAGGAGAGCGACGACAGCATCCGTGCCACCATTGACGTCGCCAAGCGCCTGCGCGCCATCAGCCCGCAGTTCCGCACGCCGATCTTCTATTTCAAGCCGTATCCGGGCAGCGAGATCGTCAGAGAGGCGGTGGCGCGCGGCTTTCGCCTGCCGCAGGACCTCAAGGCGTGGTCCGAGTTCGACTTCGTCGACGGCGATCCGGGCCCCTGGGTATCGCGCGAGAAGTTCAAGCTCATCGAGCGCTTCAAGTTCTTCAGCGAACTCGCCTCGCTGCGTGACCGCGGGGGCAGTGGTCTCCTGCAGCGCTTTGCCGCTTACCGCTGCTCTCGAGACGAGTATCGCTGGCCGGTCGAGATGCTGTTCACGCGCTGGCTCATGCCCGAGCAGAGGCTCTCGTGAGCGACAGGCAACGCGTGCTGCTGGTGAACCCGAGCATGACGCCGGCGCGCAACGCGCGCTTCCCGCTCGCCATTCTCAATCTGGGCGCGGCTCTAGAGGGCCGCTTCGCGACGACGCTACTGGATGGCAACGTCGATCGAGATTTCGTGGCCACGGCGCTGCGCGCGGTAGAGGCCGGCAACGTCGATGCGCTTGGTGTCAGTGTCATGGGTGGCCCGCAGCTGCCGCCGGCGATCGCGCTGTCGCAGGCCGTGCGCGCGGTGGCGCCGCGGCTGCCGATCATCTGGGGCGGCGCCTTCCCCACCAACTGCCCGGACGCCACGCTCAATACGCCCTACGTCGACTACGCCGTGCGCGCCCAGGGGGAGGAGACCTTTGCCGAGCTGCTTGAGGCGCTGCGCGCGCCCGGCGCCGGCGAGTTCGGCCGGATCGCGGGGCTCAGCTGGCGTCGCGACGGGGAGACCTTGCACAACCCGGAGCGACGCTTCTCGGCGATGAGCCTCTCGCAGCGCATGCCGTACGAGCGCCTCGAAAATCCGCGGCGCTACCTGACGCCGACCTACCTTGGGCGCCGTACCGCGGGCTACCAGGCGGGTCTGGGTTGCCGCTTCCGCTGCACCTTCTGCGGCGTGGCAACGATGTACCGGGGTCGCCTGGCGCTGCCCACGGCGGCGCGTCTTGAGGAGGACCTGCACTTTCTCACGACGCAGCTCGGCGCGGATGCCATCCAGTTCTACGACAACAACTTCTTCGACCGCGAAGTGGACATGGTGCCGTTGCTGGAAGTGCTGGCGCGCTTCGGCCTGCCGTGGTGGTGCTTTGCGCGCGCCGATGCGCTGCTAGGTATGTCCGAGAGTTCATGGAAGCTGGTGCGCGCTAGCCGCCTGAAAATGGCCTACATCGGCGCGGAGTCCCCGAGTGACCAACTGCTGCACGATATCCGCAAGGGCACGCGCACCGACCAGACGCTGGCCGCGGTGGAGTTGTGCCATCACCACGGCGTGGTACCGGAGCTGTCCTTCATGCTCGCTCCGCCCCAGGATCCGGAGGGTGAGACCGAGCGCACCTTCGAGTTCATCCGCCAGATCAAGTCCCGCTATCCGCGCACCGAGGTCATGATCTACGTCTATACGCCGCTGCCGCCGCGGCCCGGCAGCGGCGAGCGCCGCCCCAGAGCGGAGGCCGATCTGCGCGACTGCGACGGGCGTCCGGTACGCTTCCCCACCACCGCGGACGGCTGGGCGCAGCCGCAGTGGCGTGCCTACTGGTGCCATTCGAACTCGCCGTGGATCTCAGCCGCGCTGCGCGAGCGCATCCGTGATTTCACCACCGTGCTCGGCTGTCGTTACCCGACAGTGACCGACATCCGCTCGCCGCGCTGGGGCAAGGCCACCCTGAGCGCGCTGGCTTCGTGGCGCTATCGCTTCCGCCGCTACGCTCGGCCGTGGGAGCTGCACCTGTCCAAGAAATTCATTCGCCTGCGCGATCCGCGCGTGTCCAGCCTTTAAGCGGGTTGCCGAGTGAGTCCGCCCTGAGCAAGCGCAGGCCGCCTTCCGAACCGACTGCCGACCCGTTTAGGGAGCGCCAGCGCCGCAGATGGCACGCGCGCGCCCAGCTGCTCGGGGCGCAGTTCCACTTCGAAAGCGACAGCGCGGAGTTGCACGCGCTCGTGCGGCACGCCTACGCCGGGCTGCCGCCACAGCGTTTCGGCCGGCGCGTGCCGCCACTGCGCGTCGCGCTGCGGCGGCTGCCGGCCGCAACACAGCGCCCCTCGCGTGCCGCACCCCCGCCACTGCAGCCGCTCGGTGGTGCGGGCCTGCTGGGCGCCGCGACTGCCGGTGGTGGTGATCTCATGAGCGTGGATGCCGCGCGGCGCGGCGCGCTGGTCGCCGTGAGCGCCGCGCACCTGAAGTTCAGCTACCACGTGCGCTATGAGCTGCTGGAATTCGCGGTATATCTCCTGGCCGCGCGCTCCCAGGGGCTCGTGCCGCTGCACGCGGCGTGCGTTGGCAGCCGGGGCAGCGGCGTGCTGCTGCTCGGCCCGAGCGGGGCCGGCAAATCGACCTTCATGGTCGAGAGCCTCGCCCAGGGCATGGAGTTTCTCGCCGAGGACAGCGTGCTGGTTCAGCCCCGCAGCCTGCGCGCCACCGGGGTGGCGAACTTCCTGCACCTGCGCAGCGATTCGCTGCGTTTTGTGTCGAGCCGTGAGCTCGCGCGCCACATCCGCACTTCACCCGTGATTCGCCGGCGCAGCGGTGCCCGCAAGTACGAAGTCGATCTGCGCGGGCAGCCGGGGCTGCGGCTCGCTTCAGCACCACTGCGGTTGCGGGCCCTGGTATTCCTAAGCGCCGTACGCGCCCGTGAGACGCTGCTGCGCCCGCTGGCGCCGCAGCTGGCGCGCGCACGTCTCACCGCCGAGCAACCCTACGCGTCCGGCCAGGCCGGCTGGCCGGAATTCATTGCGCGCGCCGCGCAGCTGCCGGCGTTCGAGCTGCGGCGTGCGGCTCACCCACGCGCCGCGGTCGAGGCGGTTGCCCGGCTGCTGGATTGCTAGCACGATGAGCGGCATGCGGCTCACGGACCCCGTGCCGGCGCTCGGGCCCTCCCTGGGGGGTGGGCAGCGCCGGGGTGCGTCATGACCTCCGCAACCCTGGTTCTCAGGGGCGTGGCCCGCAAGCTCAAACGGGCCCTGTTGCCGCGACGCAGACCCAGGGCCGGCACCTTTCAGCCCTACACCCACACGCTTCCGGACCGCTATCCGTGGCTGTTTCGCGCGGCCGTGGCGGCCCTGGCGGGCCGCGGGCAGCTGCACCTGCTGTCATTCGGCTGTTCGCGCGGTGATGAAGTGCTGGCGCTGCGCGGCTATTTCCCCGGCGCCGCCATTCGCGGGCTGGACATCGATCCTCGCAACATCAGCATCTGCCGAGCACGCGTGCCGCAGGCAGCGCCCGGGGTGAGTTTCGCCGCAGCTGCGAACGTCGCTGCGGAGCCAGATGCCAGTTACGACGCCATTTTCTGTCTCGCGGTTCTGGTGCACGGTGATCTCGTCGTCCGTGGCGCCACGCGCAGCGATCCGCTGCTGTACTTTGCCGACTTCGAGCGTCTCGTGACCGACTTTCACCGCTGCCTGAAGCCTGGTGGCGTGCTTTTTCTGCATTCGACCAATTTCAGATTCTGCGACACCAGCGTCGCGGCGCAGTTTGATGTCGTGCTGTCGGCGCCCCCCGAGGAGATGCCGGTAGATGGCAAGTTCGATCGCAACAACCGGCTGTTGAAGGACGAGCAATATTTCGATGTCGGTTTCCGCAAGCACTGATACGCCCGCGGCGTCCGCGATGACCTTCGCCGCGCACTATCGCGGACTGGTGGCCGAGCTGGAGCGGCGTTTCCCCGTGGCACAGTGGCGCTGTGGTGACCTCGATCTTTGGCCGCTGGCGCGCTGCAGCCTGTATCTGGACATGTACTGGCGCAGTTTCGGCCCAGCGCCGCTCCCGGAGCGCGCCACCTGGCTGCCGCTGCGCATCGCATCGCGCCTGCTGCGTCCGCTCACCAACCTGTGGCACGGTCGTCACGATCTGCGCGGACTGCTGCTGTGGCCGCGCCGCGCCGACGTCGCTTTTCTCGGCGATGGCGTGTCGCTCGACTATGTGTGCGGCCAATGGCGCGACCGCTTTGGTGAGCCGCTTCTGGCCATGCTCGAGCGACGTGGCCGCAGCACCTTTCTCATGCAGGGCGGCGGCCTGCAACGTCGGCCGTGGCTGCGGCCCGCCTTCCTCGCGAACCTCGCCGAGGCCTGGGGCTGGCTTCTGTCTGCGCGGATCGCGGCGCCGCTGGAGCTGCCCGGACACGCCGACCTGCTGAGGTTCCTCGGCGAGGCGGGCGTTGCGGCCCCCTCGCTCGCGCGCCCCGCGCTCGCGCGGCGTGCCGCGGAGGTTGCCGGCAGCGCCACCGTCTTTGCATGGATCCTCAGGGTCGTGCGCCCGAGGCTGGCCTTCGTGGTCAACTACTATTCCGGATTGGGGCCGGCCTTCGTCTTGGCGTGCGGACGGCGCGGCATCCTCTGCATCGATGTGCAGCGCGCCCCGCTGCAGGGTTCACCGATGGCGTACGAGTGGCTGAGTTTGCCCGCGGCAGGGTACTCCGTGCTGCCGGATGTCTTCTGGAGCTGGACCGAGGAGGATGTGGCGAACGTGGCGCGCTGGGCACGACCACCGCGGCACCGCGCACTCTGGGGCGGGCACACGCAGCTGGCCGTTGCCCCGGCGGGCGCGCCGGCGGTGCGATGGGAGGGATTCGAGCATGAAATCCTGGTTGCGCTGCAATCGATCGGCGGCCACGCCGCCGCCTGGGAGGCACTCAGCGATCTGATCGACGCGGCGCCGCGTGGCTGGCGCTGGTGGCTGCGTCGCCACCCGGCTGCGACGGCACAGCAGGATGCGCTCTTCGGGCGACTGCTGTCGCTGCGCCGGGAGAACGTGATGGTCGCGGCCGCCTCCGCCCCGCTGCACACCCTGCTGCCGCACATGAGCGTGCTGGTGTCCTTGAATTCGGGCGCGGCGCTCGAGGCGGAACTATTCGGCGTTCCGGCGCTGTTTCTCAGCCCCGAGGCTCGCGCGACCTTCGGCACGCTGATCGAGCGGGGCGCCGCCGTGGTGATCGACGTACAGGAGCTCGGTGCGCGGATCGCAGGGCTGCCAAAGGTACGGCAACCGAAGCCGTTGCCGGCCTCCCCGGCGCTGGAAACTGTTCTCGATGCGCTCGAGAGTCTCGCCACCGTGCACGCGGCCGCTCGGGGAGCGCGATGAGCGCGCCGATCGACGGCAGCTCGCGGAGGAGGTGTTAGGCGAAGGCAGCCAGCTGCGCGCGTGCCTCGCGCGCGGCCTGCTGCAGGTCGGCCGCGCGGCGCGGATCGCTGGCAGCCAGCCGGCTCGCCTCGACCTCGCTGCGCAGCCAGAGGTCCGCGAGGCGGTAATAGTTGCGGTCGCGCCGCCCCTCGATCACGTAGTCGCGGTCAGTGGCCTCGGCCCACGCCTGCGGCAGCCGGATGCGCTCGCGCACCCGCTCGAAGTAGGGTGTGCCCTTGATCGGATAGGAGACCGTCGTGAGGAAGATCTCCGGATTGGTGCGGCACACCAGGTCCACGGTGGCGGCGATGTCCTCGATCTCCTCGCCTTCGTAGCCCCACATGAGGAACATGCCCACCTGGATTCCGTGGCGGTGCGCGAGTTCAACCGCGCGGTGCACCTCCGCGACGCTCACGTCGCGCTGCATCGCGTCCAGCACCCGCTGGCTGCCGCTCTCCGAGCCGATCCAGATGCGGTAACACCCCAGCTCGGCGAGCGCTGCTGCGGCGGCCTCGCTCTGCAGTCGATCGGCACGCGTTATGGTCTCGAACGGCAGTCGCAGGCCGTGGGCGCGCAGCGCCGCTGAGTAGCTGTGCAGCCAGGGGTGGCTGATGGTGAACACGTCATCGGCGTACCACAGCTGCTCGGGGGCATAGTGCCTGACGATCTGCACGACCTCATCAGCGACGTTACCGGGCGTGCGGCGCCGGTGCGAATAGCCGTACACCGCGTGCGAGCACCAGGTGCATTTGTAGGGACAGCCGCGCGCGGTGATGAGGTTGACGCTGCCCGCGCCGTGGTGGCGCCGCCATACCTCGACGTAGCGCTGCTGGTCGATGGCGCCGCGATCGGGCAGTGGCAGCGCGTCCAGGTCCGGGATCTTGAGGCGCTCGGGCGTGCGCACCGCCGTGCCACTGGCGTCCCTGAACACGATGCCGCGCACCGCGTGCAGCGCCTGCGTGCCAACGGCCGGCAGCGCCTGTAGCAGCTCATCGAGTGTGTGCTCGCCCTCGCCGATGACGACCACATCAGCGCCGGCGGCGAGGTATTCCTCTGGGTAGTTGGCGCTCTCCGGGCCGCCGAGAATCACGCGCCAGCCGCAGGCGCGCGCCGCGGCCATGATCTGCAGCACGGACTTGCGGGTGATGAGATTGGTGTAGATGCCGAGAGTGCCTCCGGGTGCGCGCTCGAGCTCGCGCAGCAGCGTATGGCGCTCGCCGAAGGTGCTGTCGAATACCTCGACGGCATGGCCGCGCGACTTGAGAAATCCCGACAGGTAGAGCAGGCCGAGCGGCGCGTACGGCTTCATGATCTGCTGCTCCTTCTCGTCCTCCGAGAGGAAGTAGCCGTGCGTGAGCAGAATCTGGCCCATGGAACGCGGCGCGGCCTTCAGACGGCCGCGCGGCTCACGCGAAAGGCGCTCTCGCTCATCTGCAGGCTCGCCCAGCGCAGCTCGAGGCTCTCGCGCGCCAGGCGGTAGCGCTCGCCGTGGCCAGCCTCATCCAGCTGCCCGATCTCGACCTGCTCGTGCAGGAGGTTGCGGATGGCGCGGTAGAAGTTGGAGCTGTAGGTGCCGCGGAACATCATCGCGAGGTCGCCGCTTTCCTTCCAGTGGGTCTTGCCATTGAGGAACTGCCCCTTGACCTGCTCAAAAAACTTCGTCCCCGGCAGCGGGTAGGCGACGCTGACGCCCACATCGTCGGGCCGCGCGGCTTCCAGCAGCTCGCGCGTAGCAAGGATGTCGGCGAGCTCCTCGTTCAGATATCCGAGCTGGATGAAGAAACCCACCCTGATCCCGTGGGATTTCAGGCGCGCCCGTGCCTCCTTGATCTCCGCCACGGTCGTGCCCTTGTTCATGGCGTCCAGTATGCGCTGACTGCCGCTCTCGGCACCGATCCAGGCTTCGGCGCAGCCGGCTTCGCGCAGCGCAGAGGCCATGTCCTCGCTGGTGAGGTCGGCGCGCACCTGGATCGTGAAAGGGACGCGCGCATTCGCCTCGCGCACCGCATGCGCGAAGCGCCGCACCCATGCGGGCTTGAAGCCGAAGATGTCGTCGGCGAACCAGATGTGGTCCGGGTTGAAGCGCTGCTTGAGGTAGGTGAACTCGGCCGCCACCGACTCGGCGCTGCGCTGCGCGTACTGGTTGCCCCAGATGGGCTTCGCGCACCAGCTGCAGCGGAAGGAGCAGCCGCGCGAGGCAGCCATGTTGAGGCTGAAGAAGCCGTGCGCCGTGAGCCATGCCTTGCGGTAGCGCTCGATGTCGATCAGGTCCCAGGCGGGCAGCTCCGGCTGCGCCACGATCACGGCGCGCGTCTCGGGGAGCTTTCGCACGCAGCCGTCCTCGACGTAGGCCAGGCCGGCAAGCTCTGCCGTCAGCTCGCGCGTGGGCAGGGCGGCGCTCGCGTCCAGCCGCCGCATGAGGACCGCCAGAGCCGCCAGGCCCTCGCCGATGAGGGCGACGTCGGCGCCGGCATTGAGGTACACCTCCGGGGCGTCGGTCACGTCCGAGCCCGCGACGATGACGCGTGCGCCTCGCGCGCGGGAGGCAGCGATCATCTGGCAGCACGCCTCGCGCATCGCCGCCAGGCACATCTTGGTCAGAAAATTGTAGTTGTCCTCGTACAGCACCACGATCTCGGGGGCCACCGCCTCGAGCTGCGCGACGTAGTCCGCGACCCCTTGCGCGAGCATGGCGTCGAACAGTGCCACCTCGTGCCCGCTTTCACGCAGAGAGGCAGCCACCTGCAGCGTTGCCAGGGGCGGATAGGGCTTGGCGCGCTCGGACTGCTTTGCATCGAGGCGCAGGAAGTACGAGTGCCCTACGAGGATGGAGCGCATCAGTTCTTTCTCTTTGTCTCAGCGGCACGGCAACAATCCCTTACAGCCGCTGGCGCGGGATTGTCACGGCGTACCCCCAGACCCACAAACTACTAAGGTTCCGGCGTCGCCGCACGTGCAGTACGGTTCAGGGGTAAGTACCCCGGCCTCGGCCTTAAGTTCACCCGCCCCCGAGGTTATGCCGTGGGGGCACTGTAAAGAACTGATTCTGCTCAGTAAACGCAGTCAGGATCAAACCGTGGGCCGTGACGAACGGCCTTGATCATGGGCCATGGGATTCACACGGACGGGCCGCGACGCCCGCCGCGACGGCGGGTGCGCCACGGGACGCCCCGGAGCGTCGCATGCACTTTGTGGCGCAGAGCACACTGCCGGGGGGCCGGACCGTATCGGCTATAATGCAACGCAGCCCAGCGCACGGCCGACTGGTGTGGGGCATCCGGGGCGTCCGGAGCCTGCGGCACGGGCGAAAGTGGCGGAACTGGTAGACGCGCTGGGCTTAGGACCCAGTGGGGAAACCCGTGAGAGTTCGAGTCTCTCCTTTCGCACCAACCTGCCCATACCGCGAGTCTCGCCGGCGCGGGGCCTCTTCCGGGGTCACCCCGGAGGATTGGCGCGCAGCGGCCACAGCTTGCGGCCGAGCAACTGCTCCGTCTCGGCCACGTCGGCGGCGAAGTAAGCCTCGAGTTCCTCACGGAAGGCCGGTCTGATTCCGGGCTTGGCCCCCGCCACCCGGTTGAACCGCTGCAGGGCGCGCAGCGGGTGAAGATCTGCCGCGTGCGCGACGCTTCGTAGTGGTCCGCTGAGCGGTTTCAACCAAGGCGGGGGCCGGTTCAGGAAGCGCTGCAACGCTCCGGAGCGGGCCCGCAGCGTCGGGTTGATGACAGGAAACGAGTTGCGGGCGGGATCCGGGGAGAGTTCCAAGAACCGCAACACCTGCGCGAACTGCTGCGCTGGTTCGGCGAAGAACTCCTCGTACAGCAGCACCAGATATTGCGGGCGCGGCACCTGGGCCATGAGGCGCCTCAACTGTGGTGCGTAGCGGAAAATCGCGCCATATTGCAGGGTTTTGGCCTCGGACCAGCGCGGCGGCAGTCCTGCCCCGCCCAGGCGCGCGCGCTGCAGGCGCCAGGCTTGTTCGAAGGTGACGGCGTTTTCGTGTCCATGACCGAGCAGCGCGCCATACAGCGAGCGAGCCGCCTCGACGGGGTGACGCAGCATGACGATGATCTTGGCGGCCGGGTTGTGCGCCATCATCTGAGCGATCGCAACCTCGGAGTACATGTACATCACCGAGGCGTCACCGGTGCGGGCATGCGCCGGGGCGTCCGAGTACAGCGCCTGATACGCCTCGAGGGTGCGGGGGCCGCCGGTATCGATATCGCTGCAGAAGTAGCCGGGTTCCTTGCACGTCGGGATGAACACGTCCGGGTGCGCGGACAGGTACTCGAACAGTGCCGTGGTACCGCATTTGGGCGATCCGGCGATGAAGAAGTCGGTCCGTCCTTGCATGTGATCTTTTTGTGCGGGGAACGTCGGGAACATTTTGACGCATGCGGCCGGCTGCGTCTGCTGCGGGGCCTCGCGAGCGCCGCGGCGCGCTGCAACGGCTTTGGGAGACAGAGCCTGCCGGTTGCTTGCATGGCGCTCATACGGCCCCACGTTGGCTTGGTAGGCGGACCGTGAGCGCCGGGAATTCGTTAACTTCAGGCCCCGCGAGGGCGGGTTTCAGGACGTGTGTGAAGCTGCGCCTGCATGTGCCAAAATGCCGGCATTCGGGGCGGTATTGCGCGGCTAGGTTATTGAATTTTAAAGCCCCCTGCGAGGGAGTCGAGTCTCTCCTCTCGCGTAGTTCTCCTAATGCGCTCACTGGTTTTGTGTAAATCGCTCAGCGGCGAAGGTCCGCGGGAGCTGAAGGATCGAATGGATGGAAATCTCGTTGTCTGACACCGGTGGGCTGACGCGGCGCATGGAGGTCGCGGTCCCTGCTGCCGAAGTGGCACACGAGGTGCAGCAGCGCCTCAAGCAGCTGTCACGCACCGCGCGCCTGAAGGGCTTCCGTCCGGGCAAGGCGCCCCTGGCGGTCATTGCCAAGCAGTTTGGCGACCAGGTGCGCTCAGAGGTGCTCAACGACCTCATGCGCAGTTCCTTCGCTCAGGCCGTGAGCCAGGAGAAGCTGCGTCCTGCCGGCGGCCCGCGTATCGAGCCCCTCGCGCTCGGACCCGAGAGCGATCTCAAGTATGCGGCGACCTTCGAGGTGCTGCCGGAGATCAAGGTTGCTTCCCCGGCCGCAATCACGATCGAGAAACCGACCGCCAGCGTGACGGATGCGGACGTTGACGCCATGATCGAGAACATGCGCCGCCAGCGGCCGCTGTTCACTGCCGTAGAGCGAGCTGCTCAGGAAGGCGATCGGGTGCTTTTTGATTACCAGGCCCGCATCGGCGGCAAGCTGATCGAGGACGGTGACCTGAAGGATGTACGCGTGGTGCTGGGTGCCCGCCAGGCGATGCCGGAACTGGAAGAGGGCCTGAAGGGCACGCGCGCCGGTGACAGCCGCGAAATCGCTGCCACCTTCCCCGCCAACCACCCGAACAAGCGCCTCGCCGGGCAGTCCGCCGACCTGCACCTCTCCATTAAGGCAGTCGAGGAGCAGTCCCTTCCGGCGGTCGACGCCGAGTTCTTCCGCGCCTACGGTGTGGAGCAGGGCGGCATCGAGGAGATGCGCGGCGAGGTTCGTAAGAGCATGGAGCGGGAGCTGGCCGGGGTGATCAAGAACCGCCTGCGCGTGCAGGTGCTGGAGGGGCTGTACCGCACCAACCCGGTGGAGGTGCCGCGGGCGCTGGTCGACGAGCAGGTGCAGGAGCTGCAGCTGGACACGGCCCGCCGCATGGGCATCCGGGATGCCCGCGCGTTGCCACCGCGCGAGCGCTTCGAGGAGCCGGCCCAGCGTCGCGCGGCGCTCGGCCTGGTGATCTCGCAGATCGTCCAGAGCCAGGCGCTCGCGGTTGACCGTGAGCGGGTGCGCGAACGCCTCACGGAGCTGGTCGAGAGTTACCCCGACCCCGAGCAGGCGCGCCGCGCTTACCTGCAGAACCAGGACGCGATGCGCCAGATCGAGTCCGCGGCTCTCGAGGACCAGGTGATCGACTGGGTGGTAGCCAATGCCCAGGTGACCGAGAAACCGATGACCTTCAAGGAACTCACCGGCTTCGGTGAGGCCCAACACGATCATGAGCATGACCACGACCACGCCGGTCATGCGCACGAGGACGGACACGAACACCACGCCGCGCCCGCAGAGGGCCAGCAACAGCACGAGGTGAGCGGCACATGAATGAGCGTAACTTGAACCTGGTTCCCATCGTCGTTGAGCAGACCGCGCGCGGCGAGCGCGCCTACGACATCTATTCGCGCCTGCTCAAGGAGCGCGTCATTTTCATCGTCGGGGCCATCGATGACTTCATGGCGAATATCGTCGTCGCCCAGATGCTGTTCCTGGAGTCGGAGAACCCGGAGAAGGACATCGCCCTCTACATCAACTCCCCCGGCGGGGTGGTGAGCTCCGGACTTGCGATCTATGACACCATGCAGTTCATTAAGCCCGACGTCAGCACCATCTGCGTGGGGCAGGCCGCCAGCATGGGGGCGGTGCTCCTGGCCTCCGGTGCCGCCGGCAAGCGCTACTGCCTGCCGCACGCGCGCGTCATGATCCACCAGCCCCTGGGGGGCTTCCAGGGCCAGGCCGCGGACATGGAGATCCATGCCAAGGAGATGCTCGACACCCGCGACCGCCTGAACCGCATCCTCGCCAAGCACACCGGCCAGAGCGTCGAGCGCATCAAGCAGGACACCGACCGGGATCGCTTCATGGACTGCAACGAGGCGGTGAAGTACGGCCTGGTGGACAGCGTGCTCGACAAGCGCGGTTCGCTCGTGCCGGTGCCCTCGAATAAGGCCTGAGCGGCCCCATATCGGGGGCTTGCTCCCAGCAAATGTAAAAGTGGTGAACCGCGTCTACATTTTCCGCACCCGGACCGGGAAATACAGGGACGGCAGCGCTTTGCGTAGGGTGCGGGCACCGTGCTATAACAAAGTGCACGAGCGCTTTTCCAGCCCGTGCGACGCGGAGAATATGAGGGACCTCGATGACTGAAGATTCCCGCAACCGTCACGACGACGGCAAGCTTCTTTATTGCTCTTTCTGCGGGAAGAGTCAGCACGAAGTCCGCAAGCTGATTGCCGGCCCGTCGGTGTTCGTCTGCGACGAATGCGTAGAGCTGTGCAACGACATCATCCGCGAGGAGCTAGAGGACCGCGCCGAGCGCGCCCGCGACAAGCTCCCCAAGCCCCACGAGATCAAGAAGGTGCTCGATGAGTACGTCATCGGCCAGGAGCGCGCCAAGAAGGTGCTCTCCGTCGCGGTGTACAACCACTACAAGCGCCTGCAGACCCGTACCGGCAGCGCCCGCGCCAAGGACGAGGTCGAGATTGCCAAGAGCAACATCCTCCTGATCGGGCCTACCGGCTGCGGCAAGACGCTGCTGGCCGAGACGCTGGCGCGCCTGCTCAACGTGCCCTTCACGATCGCCGATGCGACGACGCTCACCGAGGCCGGCTACGTCGGCGAGGACGTCGAGAACATCATTCAGAAGCTGCTGCAGAAGTGCGACTACGACGTCGAGAAGGCGCAGACGGGCATCGTCTACATCGACGAGATCGACAAGATCTCGCGCAAGTCCGACAACCCCTCGATCACCCGCGACGTCTCGGGCGAGGGCGTGCAGCAGGCGCTGCTGAAGCTCATCGAGGGCACCATCGCCTCGGTGCCGCCGCAGGGCGGCCGCAAGCACCCGCAGCAGGAATTCCTGCAGGTGGACACGAGCAATATCCTCTTCATCTGTGGCGGGGCCTTCGCCGGCCTCGAGAAGATCATCCTCAACCGGACGCAGAAGTCGGGCATCGGCTTTACCTCCGAGGTGCGCGACCTCAATACGCGCCCGCACGGCAGCGACCTGTTCCACGACGTGGAGCCCGAGGACCTGATCAAGTACGGCCTGATCCCCGAGTTCGTGGGGCGCCTGCCGGTCGTGGCGACCCTGGATGAGCTCGACGAGGGGGCGCTGATCTCCATCCTCACCGAGCCCAAGAACGCGCTTACCAAGCAGTACCGGCGCCTCTTCGAGATGGAGGGTGCCGAGCTTGAGTTCCGCGACGAGGCGCTGCGTGCCGTGGCGCACCGCGCCATGCAGCGCAAGACCGGCGCCCGCGGCCTGCGGACCATCCTGGAAACGGTGCTGCTCGACACCATGTACGAGCTGCCTTCCATGCGCAACGTGGCCCGCATAGTCATCGATGAGACCGTCATCGACGGGCAGACCAAGCCCTACGTCGTCTACGGCGCCGAAGAGTCCGAGCCGCGCCGCGCCGCAGGAACGAACCATCACTGAGGCGGCCACCGCGCGGCTCCCTGCGCGGAACGCACCGCCTGCGAAGTGCGTCACCCTTGAAACGGGGTGGCAGCGCCTCAATTCCCGCTACACTAGCGCCATAAGCGCCAATCGGCCGCGGTCTGACAGACGCTGCGGCCGGTTCCCCATGGGTCCATCGAGGGCTTGAGCGTGTCCGAACCGACTACTCCGACGACTACTCCTCCACCCGCCGCCGAGCTGCAGAACGTGCCGGTGCTGCCGCTGCGTGACGTGGTGGTGTACCCGCACATGGTGCTGCCGCTGTTCGTCGGCCGCGAGAAATCCATCCAGGCGCTCGACGTCGCCATGCGCACCGACAAGCGCATCATGCTGGTGGCGCAGAAGCAGGCCGACGTGGATGACCCGAAGGCGGATGACCTGTACCGCATCGCAACGCTCGCCACGGTGCTGCAGCTGCTGAAGCTCCCCGACGGCACCGTCAAGGTGCTGGTCGAGGGCGTCGACCGCACGCGCATCGAGAAGCTGCACGCCGGGGAGTATTACTCCGCCGACGCGACGCTGCTGCCGGACGGGGAGAGCTACGACGAGAAGGAAATGGACGTGCTCGCGCGCTCGGTCATTTCCCAGTTCGAGCAGTACGTGAAGCTCAACAAGAAGGTGCCGCCGGAGGTGCTGACGGCGCTCGCTGGCATCGAGCAGGCCGGGCGCCTCGCCGACACTGTCGCCGCGCACATGTCGCTGAAGCTCGCCGAGAAGCAGAAGGTCCTCGAGATCCTCGACGTCAGGAAGCGCCTCGAGCACATCCTGGTCGCCATCGAGAGCGAGATGGACGTGCTGCAGATCGAGAAGCGCATCCGCGGCCGCGTCAAGGCGCAGATGGAGAAGAGCCAGCGCGAGTACTACCTGAATGAGCAGATGAAAGCCATTCAGAAAGAGCTCGGCGAGATGGACGAGGGCGGCAACGAGATCAACGAACTCGAGCAGAAGATCGCCAAGGCGGGCATGCCCAAGGAGGCACGCGAGAAGGCCACCGGCGAGCTCAACAAGCTGAAGATGATGTCGCCGATGTCCGCGGAAGCGACCGTCGTGCGCAACTACATCGACTGGCTGGTCAAGGTGCCGTGGAAGAAGCGCACCAAGATCATCAAGGACATCGCGCGCGCCCAGAAGGTGCTGGACGAGGACCACTTTGGCCTGGAGAAGGTCAAGGAGCGCATCGTCGAGTACCTCGCGGTGCAGCAGCGCGTCGACAAGCTGCGTGGCCCGATCCTGTGCCTGGTCGGACCGCCCGGCGTGGGCAAGACCTCCCTCGGCCAGAGCATCGCGCGCTCCACCAACCGCAAGTTCGTGCGCATGTCCCTGGGCGGCGTGCGCGATGAGGCCGAGATCCGCGGCCACCGCCGCACCTACATCGGCTCCATGCCCGGCAAGATCGTGCAGAACATGTCCAAGGCGGGCGTCCACAACCCGCTGTTCCTGCTCGACGAGGTCGACAAGATGTCGATGGACTTCCGCGGCGACCCCTCATCGGCGCTGCTGGAGGTGCTGGACCCGGAGCAGAACTCGACCTTCAACGACCACTACCTTGAGGTCGACCTCGATCTCTCCGAGGTGATGTTCGTGTGCACGGCGAACACGCTCAATATCCCGGCGCCGCTGCTGGACCGCATGGAAGTGATTCGCCTGCCCGGCTACACCGAAGACGAGAAGATGAACATCGCGCGGCGCTACCTGGTGCCGAAGCAGATGAAGAACAACGGACTGAAGCCCGATGAGCTGAAGGTCTCGGACCCGGCGCTCATGGATATCGTGCGCTACTACACCCGCGAGGCGGGCGTGCGTAACCTCGAGCGCGAGGTTGCCAAAATCTCCCGCAAAGCCGTCAAGCAGATGCTGCTGCACAAGAAGGAGCAGAAGTCGGTGGCGGTCACCCCGCGCAACCTCGATAAGTTCCTCGGCGTGCGCCGCTTCCGCTACGGCAAGGCCGAGGACATGAACCGCATCGGCCAGGTCACGGGCCTTGCGTGGACCGAGGTCGGGGGCGAGCTGCTGACCATCGAGGCGGCCGTGGTCCCGGGCAAGGGCAAGCTGCAGCACACCGGCCAGCTGGGCGAGGTGATGCAGGAGTCAATCCAGGCCGCCATGACCGTGGTGCGCGCACGTGCCCAGGTGCTCGGGCTCGAACCCGAGTTCTACCAGAAGCTCGACGTGCACCTGCACATCCCGGAAGGGGCAACCCCGAAGGACGGCCCGAGTGCCGGCATCGGGATGTGTACCGCGCTGGTGTCCGCCCTGACTCGGATCCCGGTGCGCTCGGACGTCGCCATGACGGGTGAGATCACGCTGCGCGGGGAAGTGCTGCCCATCGGCGGGCTCAAGGAGAAGTTGCTGGCGGCGCACCGGGGCGGCATCAAGACGGTGCTGATCCCGGATGAGAACCAGAAAGACCTGGTCGAGATCCCGGACAACATCAAGGGCAACCTTGAAATACGGCCAGTGAAGTGGATCGATGAGGTGCTGGGCGTGGCGCTCACCGAGCAGCCCATGCCCCGGCAGCACGCCGACGCGCCGGCGGCCCCGGTGGTGGTCGCCCCTGGCGCCGCCGAGGCCGATGACAAGCGCGCGCGCCGCAAGAAGCCGCTGCCGCCGCCGGCCCACTGAGGACCGGCGCCGATCGAGTGTGGCAGCGGCCGGGCATGACTCAGGCCGCTATTGAAGCCGGGCGGCCAATGCGCCCGGCCGACCCACCCGGCACCGGGGGCGGCGGTGCTATCATCCGTCGCTGCCGATCTCATCGGGTGCTTAGCTCAGCTGGTAGAGCGTCGCCCTTACAAGGCGAATGTCGGCGGTTCGATCCCGTCAGCACCCACCAAAAATCAATCGGCTACAAGGGCTCGATGTGGCAGAGCACGAGGCAGGCTGATCGAGCATGATCGCCCGGGATTTGGATCCGTCGGAGCTCAGCATATTAGGGCGACTGACGCGCGCGGATGTGCGACACGATCCGTATCCGCATATCGTCATCGAAGACTGTCTGCCACCACAGCTCTATGAGGAGCTGGCACGCACCTACCCCGCGGACGAGACGATCCTCGGGCTTGAGCCTAAGGACAATGTAGGTCACCGCCCCCCACGGCAGAACTCGCGTCACGATGTCAGTGCACCGCGGATCCTCGCTCGAGCGGATCACTTTAGCGCAGCATGGCGGGCGTTCGTTGCATACCACACATCGAACGCGTTCTACCGTGAGTTCGTGCGGCTGCTCGGCCCCGAAATTGTCGGGAGCTATCCGCACCTCGAACGCCGGATCGGAAGTCCGTTAGCGAATTTCACAACCGGCCTGTTGGGCGACAGCGGTTCCGGCAACTGCCAGCTTTTGCTGGACTGCCATATCGGGATCAACACGCCGGCGATCCGCCGCAGCAGTGTCAGGCGCGTTCACACTGATGCGCCGGACGAGCTGTTCGCGGCGTTGCTGTACTTTCGCAGGGACGAGGACACGGTGTCGGGAGGCGATCTGGAGATTCTCCGCTGGAGGGAAAATCGGGGGCACCGCTTCGTCGGCTCGGAAGTGGATGAGTCTGACGCCGAACTCGTATATAGAGTGCCGTACCGAGCCAACACTGCCGTGATTTTCATCAACTCGGGTGACGCACTGCATGCGGTGTCAGAGCGTGACTCAACGGCACTGAGCCGGCGACTGGTCAATGTCATGGGGCGCTTTCGCCAGGCGCTGCCCGAGGGATTGTTCACGAAGCCTCAGAAGATGACGCCGCGGGCCCTGGGGCGGCGGGCGCTGCAGCGCTACCAGAAGGCGAGAGGGCGTTTCTAGCGCGATCGGATCAACGGACGCCGCGAGGGCACCGCAGTTTGCCGGATGGTTTTGACGCTGGTTTGTGCTCTGGCATGGCTCCTGGCTCGCTCCTGCGGCCGGGATACATGGCCTAAGTCGTTGATGCTGCTTTGTTCGCCTGCCTTTGCCGGGCGAGTGTCGGCGCTTCGATCCCGCCAGCCATCAATGTAGCCACTTACGCGCGTAGTTGGCCGCCGCGCCGCCGCACCGGCCCTGATACCTTGTGGGGGGGCGCCGAGCGGAGCGTACCTGCTAGGATCTTCGGCCCGAGCCCTAAATATTCCTGCGAAAGGCGCCCTCATGAATACTCCTCAGAACAGCGGCGGCCAGCAGGCCGGCTCGGACGCTCGCGCCGTACTGCACGGTGCGCACCAGAGGACGCTCGACGCTCTGTTCCGTCACCCGGCCGCCCACAACCTCGCTTGGATGGAGGTGCTCGCGCTGATGGAGAAGATCAGCGTGGTACAGCGGCGAAGCGATGACAAGTTCACCTTCGACCTCGCAGGTCAGCACTACGTGATGCACAAGCCACACGGCAAGGACCTGACCAGCTCCGAGGTTGCCGACCTGCGGCATTTCCTGCAGCGCGCCGGCTGGTCGCCGGCAGGAGCCTCACCCGCTCCGGCATCGCAACCGGCGGTACTGAGCCTGCTCGTGGCAATGGATCATCATGGGGCCCGAATTTACCGCGTAGATCCCGGGGCGGCGGATCCTGCCAGGCTGGAGATCAGACCGTACGACCCGCACCATTTCCTGCATCACCTGACGCACAAGGATCAGTCGCGCGAACAGGGCCAGCGGGCACCCGAGGAGCCGGCCTACTATCAGCAGATCGCCGAGGCACTGGCGGCGGCGGCCCGGATCGTCGTGGTCGGGCACGGAACGGGCAAGAGCAACGCCGCGCTGCACCTGATCGAGTATCTGCGCACCCACCGGCGCGAAACCTATCAGCGTGTCGTGCGTGAGCTGGAGGCGGACTTGTCCGCCATCACCACCCCGCAGCTGCTGGTGCTGGCCGAGCAGGCTCTGGGTCGATCCGCCTGAATCCTGCGGCGCTGCGGATCGGCCGCAGCGCTGAGCTGAACTCTACCGGACAGACGAGCGGAGCCTCGCCTGGGCACGGGCCAGCGCCCGGCGCCGCGGTCTCTTGGGGCCGGACATCACGGTCACTTGCGCTGCGATCGCGCGCAGGATCTCGATGAACGGTGCAGCCCATCGCAGTTCTGGGCCGGGATGCCCACCTCGCGAAGCTCTCGTCGGGAGGGATCGCCCGATCACCGTGGTGGTGGAACTCGGCCTGCTGCCGCGATTTTCGATGATCTCAAGCCATGCATCGATCTCGCCTCTGGCATCCGCGGCGTAGTAGACGACCGTGTGGCGGTTCATGGGGCTGAGCCTTCCGGGAAGCCCTGGCCGATCATCGCTCCCATAGAGAGTCTGTCACGGTGCCGCGATATCCATCGATGGCGTCTATCGCTGCCATCGAAACAAACGACAGCGGGATTCTCGCGGTCGCCCTATATTCGCTCCACCAATATCGCCAGACCGGAGCCAGCACATGAGCAGCTCGACCGAAGCAAAATGCCCCTTCACCCACACGTTCGGGGGTGGCACCTCCAACAAGGACTGGTGGCCGGAGCACCTGCCGGTGGATCTGCTGCATCAGCATTCGTCCAAATCCGATCCCATGGCCGCGAACTTTGACTATAGCGAGGCGTTCGCGAAGCTCGACTACGCGGCCCTTAAGAAGGACCTCGCGACTCTGATGACGGACTCGCAGGAATGGTGGCCCGCAGACTTTGGCCACTACGGTCCTTTGTTCATCCGCATGGCGTGGCACAGCGCCGGCACGTACCGGACCTTCGACGGTCGCGGCGGTGGCGGCCGCGGACAGCAGCGCTTCGCGCCCCTCAACAGCTGGCCGGACAATACCAACCTCGAGAAGGCGCGGCGGCTGCTGTGGCCCATCAAGCAGAAGTACGGCCGCGGCATCTCATGGGCCGACCTGATGATCCTCACCGGCAACGTGGCTCTGGAGACCATGGGCTTCAGGACCTTCGGCTTCGCGGCGGGAAGGCCGGACGTGTGGGAGCCCGATCACGACGTCTCGTGGGGGACCGAGAAGACCTGGCTCGGTGCCGACGAGCGCTACTCCGGGGAGCGTGAGCTCGCCAGTCCCCTGGCCGCCGTGCAGATGGGCCTCATCTACGTGAATCCGGAAGGGCCAAACGGCAATCCTGACCCGGTGGCTGCCGCCCGCGACATCCGTGAGACCTTCGCCCGCATGGCGATGAATGATGAGGAGACCGTCGCGCTGATTGCCGGCGGCCACACCTTCGGCAAGACCCACGGCGCGGGCCCCGCATCGCATGTCGGAGCGGAGCCGGAGGGTGGTGCCATCGAGGCACAGGGGCTCGGCTGGAAGAGCACCTTCGGTACGGGCTGGGCGGGCGATGCGATCACGAGCGGCCTGGAGGTCACCTGGACCTCGACGCCGACACGCTGGAGCAATGACTTCTTCAGGAACCTGTTCGGCTACGAATGGGAACTCACCAAGAGCCCGGCAGGCGCGCACCAGTGGCAGCCCAAGAACGGCGCCGGCGCGGGCACGGTGCCTGATGCGCACGACAAGTCCAAGCGCCTGGCGCCCGCCATGCTGACCACGGACCTTGCCCTGCGGTTCGATCCGGCCTACGAGAAGATCTCCCGTCGTTTCCTCGAGCACCCCGAGCAGTTCGCGGACGCATTCGCGCGCGCCTGGTTCAAACTCACCCACCGCGACATGGGCCCACGCTCCCGGTACCTCGGGCCCGAGGTACCGAAGGAAGAGCTCATCTGGCAGGACCCGGTCCCTGCGGCTGACCACCCTCTCATCGATGAGCGGGACATCGCCGCGCTCAAGAGCAGGATACTGTCCTGCGGACTGACGATTGCGCAGCTGGTGTCGACCGCATGGGCTTCCGCGTCCACTTTCCGCGGATCCGACAAGCGTGGCGGGGCCAATGGTGCCCGCGTTCGCCTCGCGCCGCAGAAGGACTGGGACGTCAACCAGCCAGCGCAGCTGTCCAAGGTGCTGGAAAAGCTCACGCAGATCCTCGAGGGCTTCAACAGGGCTCAGGCGGGCGGCAAGCGCGTGTCCCTTGCGGACCTGATCGTGCTCGGCGGCTGCGCCGCGGTGGAGCAGGCAGCCAGAAACGCGGGCCACGACGTGAGGGTCCCCTTCAGTCCCGGACGCACGGATGCCTCGCAGGCGCAGACGGATGCGGACTCGTTTGGCGTCCTTGAGCCGGTAGCCGACGGGTTCCGTAACTACCAGAAGCGCGGCAGCGCGGGGGCTGCCGAGGCGATGCTGATCGACAAGGCGCAGCTGCTGACGCTCACCGCGCCGGAGATGACGGTGCTGATCGGTGGCCTGCGCGTTCTGGGCGCGAATGCCGGAGGCAGCGGGCACGGCGTCTTCACCAAGAGGCCCGAGGCGCTGACCAATGACTTCTTCAGGAACCTGCTGGACATGGGCACGCAGTGGACGGCGACCTCGCAGGCCAAGGACGTCTACGAGGGTCGCGACCGCAAGAGCGGCGATCTGAAGTGGACGGCGACGCGCGCCGACCTGGTATTCGGTTCCAACTCGCAGCTGCGCGCCCTGGCGGAGGTCTACGGCAGCTCGGACGCGCAGGAGCAGTTTGTGGGCGCCTTCGTGACGGCGTGGAACAAGGTGATGAACCTCGACCGCTTCGACCTCAGGTAGCCCGCCGCGGCTCCTGGGCCCCGGGAGGAGCGACAGGACGGTAAAGAACGAAGGCCGCGGCGATCGCCATGAGCAGCGTGGCGGTCCAGCCGTGGGCTCGCGTGCGGCCTCGACGTGGCGCTCTAGGTGCTAGCGCGGACGCCGACCCCGGGCCCGGCGCCCTCCAGGCGCTCCAGGTCGCGCAGCATCGGGAAAAGCCTCATCCACAGCAGCGCAATGAGCAGCGTGCCAATGCCCCCGATCAGGACTGCCGGCATAGCCCCGACAAATGCCGCCAGCGTCCCGCTCTCGAATGCGCCGAGCTGGTTGGAGGCGTTGACGAAGAGGTAGTTGACCGCCCCGACGCGCCCGCGCATGGGATCCGGGGTCGCGAGCTGCACCAGCGCGATGCGGATCACCATGCTGACCGTGTCTGCAGCTCCGAGGATGGCGAGCGCTACGATCGACAGCCACATCGAGCGCGACAGCGCGAACACCACCGTCGCGACGCCGAATACGATGACGGCCTGGAACATGCGCATCCCGACGCGGCGGGACAGCGCGTGCCGGGCAAGCGCGACCGACATCACGAGCGCACCCACGGCGGGTGCGGCCCGCAGAACCCCGAGGCCGACGGGCCCGGTGTGCAGGATGTCGCGCGCATAGATCGGCAGCAGTGCCGTTGCGCCGCCGAGCAGCACGGCGAAGAGGTCCAGTGAGATCGTACCCAGGATCGCAGGATTTGCGCGCACGAACGCGACCCCGGCGAATAGGGAGCCGCCGGTGGGCGCCTGCGGATCCCGGACGCGCAGCGGCGTCGGGATGAAGCCGTTGCAGAGGACGGCCAGCAGCGCGAGCGCCGCGGCGATTGCGTAGGGCACGCCCGGTGCGATCGCGTAGGTGAGGCCACCGACGGCCGGGCCGCTGATCATGGCCACCTGGAAGACTCCGGTGGACACGGCGGTGCCGCGCTGCAGTGTTCCCCGGGGCGTGACCGCCGGCAGCAGAGCAGCCACCGCGGGACTCTCGAACGCGCCCGCGATGCCGAGCATCACCACCGCGGCGAAGATTGTGGGCAGTGTCAGCCAGCCGGCAAACGTGCCCCATGCCAGGGCTGCGAGGGTGACGCCCGAGACCAGCTGGCAGGCCTGGGCGACGCGGCGGCGATCAAAGCGATCCGCAGCGTGACCGGCCACGAAGATGAACAGCGCCGTGGGCAGGAATTCCAGCAGTCCTGCAAGTCCGAGGTTGAGGGCACTGCCGGTGAGGGCGTAGATCTGCCAGCCGATCGCAACTACCGCGATCTGGGAGGCGAACTCGGAGAAGCCCCGTGCGCTGATATAGAAAGTGAAGGGCCAGTGACGCAGCAGCGCCCGGGTTTCCAGGGCCGAAGTGGAGGGTGCATCCATGGATCTGTTGCAGGGCCTGCGGCGAGGGATGGCCCATCATCTGCGTTCCGGCGGATGATTTCCAAGACTCGAGGCCGCCCGCTGCGGGTGCGGCTGCGGCTCAGGTGCGCCTGGGCCGGCGCACGGCCCTGACCTTTGCCGCGCGTCCGGCGCCGCAGAAAAACTGCTCGTCGCCGTCTGACTCCAGGCCCGAGACGTGAAGCCCTGCCGGCATATCCAGGCTCTCCTGAACCTCGCCACTCGCCGCATCAATGCGGCGCAGCTCACTCTCGTCATTCTCCCAGGTGCCGTGCCAGAGCTGCCCCTCGACCCAGGTGACTCCGGTCACGAAGCGGTTGGACTCGATGGTGCGCAGGATCGTTCCCGTCTGCGGGTCCACCTGATGGATCTTGCGGCCGCGGTAGTTGCCGACCCAGAGCGTGCCTTCGGCCCACGTCAGCCCCGAGTCGCCCCCGCCGCCGGGGGCTGGAATGGTGGCAAGGGTGCGCCCTGTCTGCGGGTCGATCTTCTGGATGCGGTCTTCCACCAGCTGGAACAGGTGGCGGCCGTCGAAGGCGGTGCCGGCGTGCGCCGGTACCGCGAGGGTGCGCACCAGTTCGCCGCTTTGCGGATCGAAGCTGTTCAGCCGGTCCCCGGAGGCAAACCATACGTGCCGGCCGTCGAAGGTCACCCCGCCTACCTGTTCCACGCCGGGGAAGGGGCCGTATTCACGCAGGATTTTCGCCACTGTTCGTGCCATGGCGTGATCTTAGTCGACCCCGACAAAGGCAGGGAGCAACAAGGTCGTCGTGAATCCGGGCAACGGCGGTGTCACCCACCGCCGGGTGCGGCCGCGCCCGAATGACTGGACCTTGCCACCGACTGCGAGCGCATCGAGCGAGCGCTGGATGCTGCGCTGGCTCCTGCCGAGTGCCAGGGCGAGCGCGGAGCTCGACCAGGACTCCCCGTCTGCAAGCAACGCGAGCACCGCGGCATTTTTGTCCTCCACCGGTCGCGCCAACACCTGGACCTGCTGCGCGCGCCGCGGCACCAGCTGATAGCCCCGTGGTGTCGCGCTGACGCCGGCGTGCCGACGCAGCAGCGTGCGCAGCCGAGCCATCTCCACCCGCAGCCGGGCGCGCTGCGACTCATCGGCCCGCCTGGCCCGGAACGCCCGCGACACCAGGAGGTCGCGTGCGACGTCGTTCGGCCACGCCTCGCCCAGGGTTCGCGCGAGCGTGAACAGCAGCGGCCGCCGCGCCAGGGACACCTCTGACCAGGCATCCCGCACGACGTGGCGGCACGCATCGACGATAAGCGCCCCTGAGCTTGCCAGCTTCTCGACGTCCCGCAGCAGCAAGGTCCGCTCCGCGCCGCCTGTAATGAGGCGGGCGGCCGGAGTCGTGAGCAGCCGCTGTGCCGCGCTGACTTCCGCAATCAGCCCCGGGATGCCGGAAAGCCGCGCGGCAGTCTCGGCGCGCGCGAGCGCTGCCTGCGCCGCATGAGTACGCAGGCGCCGCACCGCGATGCTGGCGATGGTGAGCTCGTGAGCCGCCGTGGAAGCGGGCGGCAGGGGCGCGGCGTCCAGCTGCGCGATGGCGCCTTCCGCCTCGGCGAGTCGCCCGAGCAGCAGAAGGCGGCGCACCTCGATGTGGCGTGCATGCGCCGCGTTCTGGCGGTCGCCATGCTCTTCCAGGAGCGCGCGCGCTGCCTCCAGCGTCCGGGCGGGCCAGCGAAGATCGCGCGAGACGAGCGCAATCTCGGCCTCGGCGACCACACAGCGCGCCCGGGCGAGTACCTCCGTCGGGCCAAAGGCGCGCACCGCACGGCGCAGCAGTGTCTTTGCGCGCTCAAGCTCCCCGAGCTGCGCCATGGCGATGCCACGCAGTGCGAGGGCGGGCGGGTCCTCACGCAGCGCGACCCGCTGCAGCGCGCCCAGGGGATCTCCCGCCGCCAGCGCCCGCGCCGCTGCCGTGATCATCGAGTCCATGGCAATCCCGTCACACTTGTAACTCCCAGCCTGCGCCGGCCGCCGCTGACACTATCGCACGAGGAGCGGGGCGGCGAGCCGCCACACCCACACACGCAGGAGAATCAGAACCATGACGAAGCACATCACCGGCACACGCAGCGAATGGCTCGCCGCGCGGCTCAGCCTGCTGGAAGCGGAGAAGGAGCACACGCGGCGCGGCGATCAGCTGGCGCGCTGGCGCCAGGAGCTGCCCTGGGTACGTGTCGACAAGGAGTATCGCTTCGACACCGACGAGGGCAGCGCTGTGCTCGCGGATCTGTTCTGTGGGCGCTCGCAGCTGCTCGTGTACCACTTTATGTTCGGCCCTGACTACACCGCGGGGTGTCCCTCCTGCTCCTCGATCGCCGACAGCTTCGATGGCTTCGCCGTGCACCTCGCCAACCACGACGTCACCCTGGCGGCCGTGTCGCGGGCGCCGCTCGCGACGCTGCAGGCCTACAAGCGCCGCATGGGGTGGGGATTTCCCTGGGCGTCCTCCGGGTCCACGGATTTCAACGCCGACTTCAGCGTCGGGTTCACCGCGCAACAGCAGCGCGCCGGGCAGGTCGAGTACAACTACCGTCGCGAGGCGCCCGCCGCACGTGAGCCGCTCGCCGGCAAGACAATAGGTGAGTGGCAGCCGCGCGGTGGGGAGGGTCCCGTGGCACAGATCGCCGCCATGACCGGCACCGACGTGCCTACCTATACGCGCGACCGGCCGGGCATGAGCGCATTCGCGCTCCAGGACGGCGCCGTCTATCACACCTACTCCACCTACGCGCGGGGCCTTGATGGCCTGTGGGGCATGTACCAGTGGCTGGACCGCGCGCCGCAGGGCCGCAACGAGCAGGGCGTCTGGTGGCGCCGCCACGACGAGTACTCCGGGAGGTGAGGCGGTGCGCAGGGGTTGCGCAGGGCGCAGATTCGCGGCGCGCCCTGCTGGGCGTTGCCGCGTTGCTCTTCGCCGCCAGCGTGGCACTGACGACCCTCCAGTGCGCCTCCATGTCGGCGATGGGCGGCACGCGGATGGCCGGCGGATGGGCGATGTCCATGGCCTGGACGCGCATGCCGGGGCAGAGTTGGGCCGCCGCCTTCGGTTGCTTTCTTACGATGTGGACCGTGATGACAGTGGCGATGATGCTGCCGTCGCTGACTCCCGCGTTTCTGCATCATCAGGCCCGCTGCGGGCGGTTCGCCCTGACCGTGCGCATGGCCCTTGGTTACTTCGCCGTCGCAGCGACCCTCGGTGCCGCGATCTACCCGCTCGGCGCGGCGCTGGCGGTGCTGCAGATGCACTGGCCGTCGCTGGCGCGCCGCACCCCCGCCGCTGCGGGGCTGATCGTGGTCGCCTCCGGGCTCGTGCAGTTCACGCGCTGGAAGTCATACCAGCTCGCATGCTGCCGGCACGCCGCCGGGCGCGGCGCTGCGCACGGCCCCGACGCTCTCAGCGCCTGGCGCGGCGGCCTGCGTCTGGGGCTGCGCTGCTGTTGCTGCTGCCTACCGCAGACGGCGGTGCTCCTGGCTGTGGGCGTCATGGATCTTCGCGCCATGGCGGTGGTGTCGGGGACGATTGCGGCGGAGCGCCTGCCCGCACGCGGGGCAAGCCTCGCAAAACTCACCGGCGCCGTTGCAGTCGGTGTGGGAACACTCGTGCTCGCACACGCTGCCGGCATCGACTGAGGTGACCACAGCGCCGGGCCACGCTTTCCCGGGTCAGTCGGACGGGCAGCTTATGACAGGGGTGCGCCACGCAGCCGGCGTAGCTGCACGCCCGCCATGACTGCCCAGGGGCACCTCCGGCGTGCGGCCTTGGGTGATACCATGCACCCGGCGCAACAGTGAGTGTCGCCACGGCCCCGGCCGCACAGCGAAGACATGGACCGCAACCCCAATCCCGCCGCGCCCGACACCCGCATCATCGAGGCGGACCCGGATGTTTTCCGGGAGCGCTTCAACCGCAGCCCGTTCGCCTTCGCGCACGCGCTGCACCGGCATCCGCTCTTCACGCTGCCCCGGCTCGCGCGGCTCGCCGAGACGATGCTGGCCGCAGGCGACAAGAGCAAGTTCCTGGCGCTCGGTGGGGAGGGGGCGGCGCCGGGGAGTACCTTCGAGTCCCTGCCGCGCCAGGCGCGCGTCGCGCGCACGGTCGAAGAACTCGGCAGCACCCGCAACTGGGTGAAGCTCTCGAGCGCCGACAGCTTCGACACCGAGTACCGCGATTTGCTGGCCACGGTGCTGGCGCAGATCGCGCCCCTCACCGGCCGCGACCTGCTGCACGAGATCACCTGGTCCTCGCTCACCGTGTTCCTCGCGTCACCGCGGATCGTGACGCCGTACCACATCGATCACGAGTCGAATTTCCTCTTCCAGGTTGCGGGCGAAAAGGACCTGTTCCTCTTCGACTGCGATGATCGCACCGTCCTGACGGAGCTTGAGATCGAGAGCTACTACGCCGGGGACTTTCGCGCCGCGCGCCACAAAGCGGAGCTGCAGGATCGCGCTCACGCCTACCGCCTGGTGCCCGGCGTGGCGGCGCATCATCCGCCCCTGTCCCCGCACTGGGTACGCAACGGGGATGCCCCGTCAGTGAGCGTGAGCATCGGCTTCTGCATGCGCCCGGTGGACGCGCGGGCGCGTGTCTACCAGGCCAATCACTACCTCCGGAAGCTCGGGCTTAAGCCCGCACCACCGGGGGTGTCGCCGCTGCGTGACCGGCTCAAGGGAGCCGCTCTCGGGGCGATGTCCAAGTCCAACCCCGACAATCCGAACGAGATCCTGTACTCCGGGCTCAACCGTCTGAAGAGCCTGATCACGCCCCTGAGCTACGTCCGCGCTGCCCTGCGGGGCGGCAGTCGCTGAACCTCAACCCGGACGCACGGCTGCGTGCCGCAGCAGTGCGGCACGCAGCCGTGCGTCGTGCCTTCAGGCAAAGACGCCGTATTCGACCTGCAGAATCTCACCGGTGCTCACGTTCACCAGGATGGCGTCCGTGTCATCGCGCACCCATTCGTAGCCGGCTGGCGGAACCTCGAGCGCAAACAGCCAGTAGTCGGCCAGAAGATAAGGCGCCGCCCAGTAGGCACGCGGCAGTACCTGCCCGTAGGCCCAGCGATGGGCAGCCCAGCCTGGCGGCCGACGATAGACACCGACGTGATAGACGCGGGCGGCCTGGTAGTTGTGTTGGTACACGGTCTTGTCGACCGTCGCCGGGCGCGCGTTCCAGCCCTTGGGCTCGCTCACGCGCTCATAGCCCTTAGGGCCCGGATGCGGTTCGCCGTGGGCCTCGGGGCGCGGTGCCGGGCCGCCATGGGCAGCCGGCGGGGGACCATGCTCGCCGTGCTCCTGGGCGAGCGCCACGCTGCCGCAACCGGCTGCGATGAATGCAGCGCTCAGGATGACAATAGTCTGGGTTGATTTCACGTGTGCCCGTCCTCGCGATGAGAAAGATAGTTGGAAAATGCTAACAGGTGCCCGCTGCCTGGCCTGTCAGACTGCGCCGCGATCTTCGCGGTGGGCTGATTTACAACTTGCAACAATTAGGCGGCGCCGCAGGGGGCTGCGCCGCGTCCCCGAGGGCGAGAGCTCAGCGAGTTGTGGCGGGCGCGCCCGGCGCCGTCACCTCAGGATCTCGATCAGGAGCACCCATGCGCCGAGGACGCCGGCGGCGATGGCGAGCAGCGTCGCCGGCACCAGCCAGTAAAGGCCTGCAGGGTGCCCGCCGTAGAGCAGGACGCCCGCCGTCAGGAACAGGATTGGCGGCAGCTGGTTGATCAGCAAACGCATCACGACGCGTTGCCGCGGCCTGCCGCTGCGCATCAGTGTCAGCGTCAGGCCCATCCACAACAACACCCCGAGGACGGCGACCTCCGCGCCGAGCAGCGAGGTGGATTGTCCCGGGATCAGCGCCAGCAGCGACAGCATCAGCACCGCGAGCAGCAGCACCAGCGCCTCGGCCGCACGCGGCGGCAGCGCGGGCAGCTCGAGGATGCGCGTGAGATTGATCGATACCGATACGAACAAGAGTCCGGCCAGGGCCGCCGCGGCGCCCGCCGCGGCGACAAAGAAGTTGGCCCAGGCGTCCATCGCTCTCTTAGCCGAACTGCACGGCCAGCATCGAGACCGAGCCGCCGTCGATGCCGCTCACCGGATAAGTCACGGGCTCTCCGGGGCTGCTGCACCCCATGACGTAGAGCAGCGGCAGGTAGTGTTCCGGTGTCGGTACCGCGGCGCGCGCGTCCGCGCCGAGTGCCGCGTAGTCGATGAGCGGGCCGTGCTCACCGGCGTCCAGCTGCGAGCGCACGCGGGCCTCGAAGCGCTGCGCCCACTCGTAGGGTGTGCTCTCGTGCGCACCCCAGGCGTAGGCCTCGAGGTTGTGCACGACGTCGCCGCTACCGAGGATGAGCACCCCGGCCTCGCGCAGCGGCCGCAGGCGCGCCCCGAGTTCATAATGCAGCTGCGGCGCGGCACGCGAATCGATGCTCAGCTGCAGCACCGGTACGTCGGCCTGCGGATAGAGATGTATCAGCACTGACCAACTGCCGTGGTCGAGCCCCCAGGCCTCATCGAGACCGACGGCGAGCGGCGCGAGCAGCCGCTGTACCTGCCGCGCGAGCTGCGGGTCTCCAGGTGCCGGGTAGCGCATCGCGTACAGCTCGCGCGGGAAGCCGCCGAAGTCGTGGATGGTGCGCGGTGCAGCCATCGCGGTGACGGCACACCCGGGGCCGTACCAGTGCGCCGAGATCGCGAGCACCGCCTGCGGCCGCGGCAGGCGGGCGCCGAGCTCGCCCCAGGCGCGCGTCCAGTCGTTCGCGCGGATGGCATTCAAAGGGTTGCCGTGCCCGAGAAATACCGCGGGCATGGGCGTACTCACTTGCTGCCGCTCTCCGCCAGCAGGCGCACCGCAGACTGATAGAGGCGCGCGCGCAGTGCGTAGCGCTCGCTGGCGCGCGTGACGTAGCGTACCGCGATCTCCACGCCCCCCGAGGCCGGGCGAACCGCGATGCCCGGCTGCGCTGAAAGTGCGGTGCCGCGCTCCCCGTGCGAGGCGCGCTGCCACTCCTGCTCGGCCTGGCGCGTGCTGTCCTTGGTCTCCTCCACCACCTGCTTCTGGATCGCATCGGCGATGGCATGCGGATCGTGTCCGAAGGGCACCACCAGGGTCAGCTCGTCCCACAGCCACTGGCCAGAGGTCGAGAAGTTGAAGTAGTGCCCCTCGATGGCGAAGCTGTTGGTGAACGTGACATGGCGCCCGGTGGGGTGACCGGCGTCCGTCCAGTTGCCCGTCTCCAGCAGCACGGTGTGAAACATGCCGAGCTCCACCACCTCGCCGCTCACGCCATTGATCTCCACCCAGTCGCCGATGCGGATGCCGTTGCGCCCCATGAGGACGAACCAGCCGATGAAGGCGACGATGAAATCCTTCAGCGCCACGGTGAGTCCGGCGCCGGCGATGCCGAGCATCGTGGCGAACTGTCCCGGCATCCCGATGAGCACGAACAGGATCAGGAGCACCGCGACCAGCTGCAGCGCCACGCCGATGACGCCGCGCAGCGTCGCCAGCTGCCGCCGGTCGATGCGCGCCCCTCCGAGCAGCCGGTTCAGCCAGCGATCCGCGAACAGCAACAGGATCAGGGCGCCTATGACGATGGCCGCTCCAGTGAGGATACTGCGGGTCAGCTGACGCTCCTGCGTGGCGACGACGCCGTCCCAGTTGCCATAGATGCCGGCGAGCTTGTTGCGGGCGCTGATGCGCTGGTCACGCAGCATCAGGCGCGCCTGGTCAACCGCCAGCCGCCGGGTGAGCGCCAGCGGCGTGTCCTCAGCCGCGGCGCCGTCCGCAGGCGTCGCCGCCGGCGCGGGAGCCACCGCGGGACCTTTGGGCATAGTCGCCGCCGGGGTGCGCGGCGCGGCGCGGGCGGGGCTCAGCTGCGCGAGGCGCTTCTGCGTGCTCTGGAAGTCATCGACCAGCTGCGCACGCTGCGTGGTGAGCTTCTCCACACTCGCGCTCACCGCGGAGCGCGCCTGCTGCAGCTCGCGGCGCTTGCCGCGTAGCGTCAGCCACTGGCGGATCTGCGCCACCATGCCGTGCAGGTTGGCAACCAGCGCGCTGGCAGGCGCGGCCGCCTCGGTCGGTGCGAGGTTGCGCTCTGCGGCAGCGTGCTCCTCCTGCGCCTTCTGGATGCGCTGGTGCACGTTGCCGCCGGCAGCCAGGAGGTCGTTGTTGGCGTCCTCGATCTGGTCCTTGTCGAGTTCCACCTGCGAACCGATGAGGTCGAGCTGGTCCTGCAGGTCGGCCTTGTCGGCTTCGGCCGCCTGGCCCATCTTCTGCGCGAGGCTGTCGAGCGTATCGACGTCGGCGGCCAGGCGCTTCTGCGCCTCATCGAGGCGCGCCTGGATAGCGAGTGCCTCGGGGCTCAGGACGGGCGGATGGGCCTCTATGGCGCGCAGCGCGCCGCTGAAAGCGAGGTCGAGCTCGTGATCGGCCGTCTGCACTGCCGACTGCGCAAGCGGCAGTTCCTCGGGCAGGGTGACCCGCCGCGCCAGGCGCTGCGCGGTCGCGAGCGTCGTCTGGTCGATCACCGGTATCGCCCCGTTGGGCGTCGCGACCGGGGGTGCCGGTGGCGGCGGAGGATCCTGGTTGCGCCACAGGCCGTAAAGCGTGAGGCCCAAAAGCACCGTGAGCACGGTGGCCGTGGTCTTCTGCAGTGAGCTCATCCGCCTATCATGCCACGGGCGCCGCGTCGCCCGCCCCCCGGAGGCGGGTCGCGCCCCGGCCCACTCGCTGTCGAGGGCGTCAGCTCGCGCCGCTCGCCACCGCGTAGCCCTCATCGCACCAGCCCGTCATGCCGCCGACCATTATCTTTACCGCAAGGCCGAGGCGCGCGAGGCGCACGGCGGCGCGCTGGGCGCCGTTGCAGTGCGGGCCAGCGCAGTAGACGACGAACACGGTGTCGGGCGCATACGCGGCCATGCGCGAGCCGATGATCTTGGCGTGCGGGATGTTGACGGCGCCGGGCACATGGGCGCGGCTGAAGGCTTCCGGGGGGCGCACATCGAGGAGCACGAAGTCGGGGGTGCCCCCGAGTGCCCCGTGAACATCGGCGCAGTCGGTCTCGAAGCGCAGCACGCTCTGGAAATGCTCGAGCGCGCTCGTGCTGTCTGCGGCGGGAACTTCGGTGACGGTGCTTGCCATGGATGCCTCCCTTTACGGCGCCTTGAACATCGGGATGCATTGTCCGCGGCGGCGCAGGCGCTGCCAGTGGCGCAAAAGACATAGTACGTTAAGATTACGCCATGACTCACTCTGTGGTGGCGCTCGCCTACGATGAGCTGTGCACCTTCGAGTTCGGCTGCGTGGTGGAACTGTTTGCCCTGCCGCGGCCCGAGCTCGGCGTGCCGTGGTACGAGTTCGCGGTGTGCTCAGCCGAGCGCGGCCCGCTGCGTGCCGCGGGCGGCATCGAGGTGCGCGTGCCGCGCGGGCTGAAGCTGCTGGAGCGCGCGGATACCATCGTGATCCCCGGCTGGCGCTCGCCCGAGGCGCCGCCACCGCCTGCGCTGCTGGCAGCGCTGCGCGCCGCCTATCGCCGCGGCGCACGCCTGTGCTCGATCTGCTCGGGTGTCTTCGTGCTGGCGGCGGCGGGTATCCTCGACGGCCGGCGTGCCAGCACGCACTGGCGCTATGTCGAGCGCCTGCGCCGGCGCTACCCGCAGATCCGCGTCGAAGCCAACGCGCTCTATGTTGACGAGGGTCAGGTGCTGACCTCGGCCGGTTCCGCGGCAGGGCTCGACATGCTGCTGCACCTGGTGCGGCGCGACTACGGCCCGAAGGTCGCGAACCAGGTGGCGCAGCGCCTGGTCATTGCGCCACATCGGGAGGGGGGGCAGGCGCAGTTCGTGCCGCGCCCGGTCGCGAAGGACGAGCGCGGGCGCCTCGCGCGGCTGCTCGATTTCCTGCGCGCACACCTGAATGAGGCCCACACGCTCGCATCCCTGGCGGCACGTGCCGCGATGAGTACCCGCACGCTGCAGCGCGAGTTCGTGCTGGCGACCGGGCAGGGCCCGCATGCCTGGCTCACCGGTGAGCGCGTCGAGCGCGCCAAGGAGCTCCTGGAGAGCACGCGCCTGGCGACCACCGCGGTCGCCGCGCGCGTCGGAATGGGAAGCGCTGAGTCCCTGCGTCACCATTTCCGGCGGCGCGTGGGCACCACCCCGGAGCGCTACCGGCGACGCTTCGCGCGCCGCCAGTAGGAGGATCGCGGCCGACAGCTGCCGGCCGCGCGCTGGGGTCAGTAGGCGAAGTAGGGGCCGGTGCCGCCCGGGGTCGTCTCGCCCTCGATCGCCGTAAACACGTTGCGGCCGAAGAAGAACGGTATCCCGAGGTCGAACTGGATCGTGTTCGAGTTGGAGTTCGCGACGCTCAGCACGCCTGCGAGGTTGGGGATCACGAAGGCGTTGGGGCTCGCGCTGAAGGCATTCTCGGCGTTGACTACCGTGAACGCCGCCGTGTTGGTCGCGGCGCCCGAGAAGGCCGTCAGCGTGGCGCTCAGGTTGACCGTCGAGAGCGGGCAGTAGAAGCCGACCGCCGTCGTGCACTGAGCGAGGCCACTGTCGGTGAAGAAGTTCAGGTTCGAGCCGCTGTCGAGCGCCGCGTTGAGGTCGCTCGCCCCGTTGAAGCTCCCCTTGACGAAGCCCGTGGCATCATCGGCCAACAGCACCGTCGCGGTGCCGAGCGCGTTATTGCTCTCGGTACCGATGCCGAACACCAGCACGGCGCGGCCGAGGGAGGCCTCCCCGGCGGAGGGCGGCGTGGGCAGCTCGACGATCACTCCATTGTTGTCGCCGCTGAAGAACTGGACCGGGTTCGAGACCTGCGCGGACAGGGGCACGTTGGCGTCCGTGCAGGTGCCGCTGGTGCAGGTGTAATAGGTACCCATCAGCGGGGGCGCAGTCACGCACGCCGCGCCGCAGTCCTGCATGAAGGGCCCAACGCCGATGATGCCGTTGGCTCCGAAGGCGCTGACGGTATCCTCCGGGGTGCCAGGACAGTCAGCCGGGACGGTATAGCCGCTGGCACCGATCACCTGGACGGTCAGTCCCGCGGCAGACTTGCCCGAGGTCGGCAGATACAGGTCGGCGCTCGCCAGGGGCCCGAAGGCTGAGCCATCGGCGAACTGCAGGCACTCCGCGAGCGTGCTGCTCCCGGACACCACCGCCGGCAGGCTGATCGTGAGCACCGAGCTCAGGATGCGCAGGCCCGAAGAACCGGTATCCACCTCGACATGATCGATCGTCTGGCAAGTCGTGGTGCTCCCAGGGGCGCAGATCTTGATCGTGATGAAGGGTGTGTTGAGCGCATTGGCCGGGCCGGCGTCCATCACCAGCGGCTCGACATTCGGCGGACCCGCGGTTGCGATGACCTGGCCGCCGCCACCCCCACCGCCCCCGCCACCACCTCCGCCGCCGGACGAAGAGCCGCCGCCACCACCGCAGGCGCTCAGGAGCAACAGGGAGCCGAGGGCGAGAATCACTGCATTACGCATAGCTCATCATTCCTTTGGGGCCGGCGGCAGCCGGTCACTGAATCTGGTCGACCGAGAAGTTCTGCGGGAGCATCGAGGGCACCCAGGCACGGCCGGCGAAGGCGCGCAGGCGGCCGTTGTTCTGCACCACGAGCCCGGGCTGCTCGATCGCAAGATGACGGTGGCTGCCGTGCACGGCGGCGGCCGCGGACACGAACTGCTCGTAGTAGCTGCCGAGCACCTGGCGCAGATCCGGGTTCACGGGTCCGTCCCAGGCCACCGCGAACACCTTGCCGTCGCTGCCGGTGAATTCACGCACGCGCATGCCGTGGTTGGTGCTGATCTCGTGCACCGAATAGGCGCTGGATTCGGTGACCCGCACGGCGCCCTTCATGTGGGCGACGTCCGCCTCGACCGAACTTACGTCCGCCCCCAGTGCGGCGAGCGCCGGGGTGGCCGCCAGCAAGGCGAGTGCGGCGGGGAAAGCAAAGCGGGTCAGATTCATGCGGGAGATCCTTAAAGTCCTTTGACCGTAATATTGCACCATGGCAGCGCCCGATGCGTGAACCTGTGCTGGAATGGCGACTTATGGCGCATTTGCCGCAGGTGGCGCCGGGGACACGGCGCCAGGGCGGCGCTTGGGTTGACTTGCCGCCGGGCCACAGGTTCCGCGGCCACCATCAGGTGCGGGCGCGAAACAGCTTGTGGCCTTATTGATCAATCCGTTAGGATTCGCCCCCCAAATTCGGAGCGGTAGTTCAGCTGGTTAGAATACCGGCCTGTCACGCCGGGGGTCGCGGGTTCGAGTCCCGTCCGCTCCGCCATTTTTCCTTAATCCAGCCAGCCTAAAACATGCTTCTTCAGCGGATCCGAGACAAGCTCCACGGGCCCCTTGCCTGGGTGGTGCTGGGGCCGATCATCCTGGTGTTCGTCGCCTGGGGTGCCTACGGCATCGTTAACCTCTCGGTAGGCGGGTCCAACTACGCCGCCGAGGCCAATGGCACCAAGATCTCCCTGGAGGACGCCCGCGGGGCGTGGCTGCGCCAGCAGGCCATGTGGCAGCAGCGCCTGGGGGGGGCCGCGCTCCCCGAGCAGATGCGCGACCAGCTGCAGGATCAGACGCTGGAGAACCTGATCAAGAACGCCCTGATCGCCGAGCGCACCCAGAAGCTCGGCTACCGCGTGAGCGCAGCGCAGCTGCACGAGGCGGTCACGAGCGAGCCGGCGTTCCAGATCGGCGGCCAGTATTCCCCGGAAGCCGCCCGTCTTGCGCTCGCGCAGGCTGGCATCTCCCTGGACAACTTCGAGGGGCAGCTGCGCGATGACGCGCGCCGCACGCAGCTCGAGGCCGGCATCCGCGCCTCCAACTTCATGACCGCCGCCGAGCTCAATCGCCTGAATGCGCTCGAGAACCAGCAGCGCGAGGTGCGCTACTTCATCCTGCCCGAGGACAAGTACGCCGCCGGCTACAAGCCCGACGACGCCGCGATCGCCGCCTACTACAAGGCGCATGAGAAGCAGTACCTCACCAACGAGTCCGACAAGATCGACTACGCGGAGCTGCGCCTCGACACGCTCAGCGCGCAGCAGACCATCACCGATGCTGACCTGCACGCCGCGTACGACAAGGCCAAGAGCAGCCTCCTCATCCCCGAGAAGCGCCACGCGCGCCACATCCTGATCCCGGTCACGGCCAAGGACGATGCCGCGGCGCTGGCCCTGGCGCAGCAGGTGCTGGCGCAGGCCAAGGCCGGCAAGGACTTCGGGGAACTCGCCAAGCAGTACTCGCAGGATCCCGGATCCGCGAAGAACGGCGGCGATCTCGGCTGGGCCGAGCGCGGCAGCTTCGTCGCGCCCTTCGCCGATGCGCTGTTCGGCATGGCGGTCGGGGAGATCAAGGGCCCCATCAAGACGCAGTACGGCTATCACATCATCCGCCTGGATGAGGTGCAGGCCGCACACGGCAAGTCATTCGAGGACGCACGCGCGGACCTCGAGGCGCAGCTGCGCCGCGACCGCGCCACGGACCGCTTCGGGGAGATCCAGGAGCAGCTGCAGGCCAAGCTCGCGGACCCCGGCGCTGACCTGACCGTGCTCGCGCAGGAGTTCCACCTCGGCCATGGCCAGATCGACAGCTTCGCCAAGGGCGTGGGCGGGGCGCCGCTGGGGGCCGCGCCGCAGCTGCAGGAGCTGCTGTTTGCCGATCCACCCGCGGCGACCGGCAAGATCGCAGGCCCGGTGCTGCTCGGGGATGACCGCCTGGTGCTCGCCAAGGTGCTCGAGCACCGCGCGCCCGCGCCGCGCCCGCTCGCCGAGGTGCGCGAGGCCATCGTGGCCGCCATGACCCGTGAGCAGGCGTCCCAGGCGGCGCTCAAGGCCGCTGAAGCCGCGCGCCATCAGCTGCAGGCGGGCGCGGGCTTCGATGCCGTGGCGCAGGGGCTGAAGGTGAGCGCGGAACCGGCGCATTTCGTCGCCCGCAACGACCCCTCGCTCCAGGGCGAAGTGCGCACCGCGGTGTTCGCCGTGGCGCCACCTGCCGGCAAGCCGCAGTTCCGGGCGCTGGCGCTCAAGGACGGTAGCGCGGCGGTATTCGAGGTGAGCGCCGTGCGCACCGCGCCGGCTGCGGATGACAAGGCGCAGTTCGAGCGCGGCCTGCGCGAGGCGCAGAACGGGGGCCAGAGCGAGGTGGTGGCCTACCTCGATGAGATGCGCCGCACCGCGGACGTCAAGAAGAACCCGAAGGCCTTCGAGTAAGGCCGCCCCTTCAGCCCTCGGCTTCGAGCGGGAAGCTCATGCCGACGGTGCTGAAGCCGCTGTCCACGTAGAGAATCTCCCCGGTGATGCCGGCGGCCAGGTCCGAGCACAGGAAGGCCGCCGCGTTCCCGACATCCTCGGGCGTCACGTTGCGCCGCAGCGGTGCCACCTCGGCGACGCGGCTGAGCATCTTGCGGAAACCCGGGATGCCGGCGGCCGCGAGCGTCTTGATGGGACCCGCGGAGATGCCGTTCACCCGCACCCCGTGCGGACCCAAGTCCGCGGCCAGGAAGCGCACGTTGGCCTCAAGACTCGCCTTGGCGAGCCCCATCACGTTGTAGCCGGGGATCGAGCGCACGGCGCCGAGGTAGGAAAGCGTCAACAGCGCTCCGTTGCGCCCCGCCATGAGCGGCTGCGCGCGCTGTGCGAGCGCGGTGAGGCTGTAGCTGGAGACATCGTGGGCGATGCGGAAGCCCTCGCGTGTCGTGGCCGCGACGAAGGTGCCGGTGAGCGCCTCACGCGGCGCGAAGGCGACGGCGTGCACCACGATGTCGATCAGGCCCCATTCGCGCTTCAGCAGTGCAAAGGCGGCGTCGGTCTGCTCGTCCACCGTGACGTCCAGCGGCATCGTGAGCCTGCAGCCGAGCGAATGCGCCAGCGGCTCGACGCGCTCCTTCATCTTGTCGTTGACGTACGAGAAGGCGAGCTCGGCGCCCTCGCGATGCATCGCCTGCGCGATGCCCCAGGCGATCGAACGGTCGGTCGCGACGCCCACGATCAGGGCGCGTTTACCGGCTAGAAATCCCATGTGTGTGTCCTCCGCACGCGGATTATGCCGCAACTGCACCGCGCGCAGCGCACCATGCGGTGCGCTGCGTGCCCCGGGGAGGCCTCAGCCGTGATGGCTGCCGAGGTGGATGTGCAGCTTCTGGCCGGTGTGGATGTGCGACTTCGAGCTCAGGCCGTTCCAGGCCAAAAGCTGCGGCACGCTGCACTGGAAGAGCCGCGCGATCTGCGCCACGGTGTCGCCCTCGCGCACCGTGTAGGTCATGTGCCGCACCTTGTGTGCAGGGGAGCCCGTGTCCGAGGACAGCTTGATGCGCTGGCCGGCACGCAGCTCGTCATCCGGATGCATGCCGTTCATGCGCGCTAGGGTATGCACATCCATGCCGTGGCGCCGCGCGATGGTCCACAGCGAGTCACCGTGGCGCACGACCTGCACGTGGGTGCGCCGCGTGCCGTGGCCGTGGCCATCGACCTGGGCCGCAGCGAGCATCACCTTGGGCGGCAGCTCCGTGACCGCGCTCGGTACTCGCACGTCCTCGCCGACGGTCAAAGGGCCGCCGGGCAGGTCGTTCATCTCGCGGATGACGTTGGGGGTGGTCTGGAAGCGCTTGGCCACGGAGACCACCGAATCCCCGTGGCGCACGGTGTAGCGGGTGACCCCGAGGCGCTGTTCCTCCGAGAGCTGCACGATGTTTTCCGTGAACACGTCGGCGGCCTCCACCGGCAGCAGCAGGTAGTGCGGGCCGGAAGGGTCGGTGGCGAAGCGGTGGAAGGCCGGGTTGAGTTCGTACAGATCTTCCGGGCTGATGCCGGCGATCTGCGCGGCGAGCTTCAGGTTGATCTGGCCGTCGGTCGGCACGCGCGCGAAGTAGGGCTGGTTCGGGATCGGGCTGAAGGCGAGTCCGTAGGTCTCAGGATCGGTCACCAGGCGCTTCATCGCGAGCAGCTTCGGCACGTAGGCGCGCGTCTCCCCCGGCAGCCACAGGCTCCAGAAGTCTATCGGGCGCCCAGCCGTGCGATTGGCCTCCACGGCGCGCTCGACCATGGCCTCGCCGCAGTTGTAGGCGGCGATCGCCAGGAGCCAGTCACCGTTGAACTCATCGTGCAGGTACTGCAGGTAGTCGAGCGCTGCGCGCGTCGATTCGACGATGTCGCGGCGCCCGTCATACCACCAGTCCTGCTTCAGCCCGAAGCGCGAGCCGGTGCCGGGAATGAACTGCCACAGGCCGGCGGCGCGGGCACGCGAGTAGGCGTAGGGCTCGAAGGCGCTCTCGACCACCGGCAGGAGCGCGATCTCGAGCGGCATGCCGCGGCGCTCGAGCTCGATCACGATGTAATAGAGGTACAGGTCCGCGCGTCCGAAGGCGCGCTGCAGGTAGGCGGGGTTCGCGGCGTACCAGCGCAGCTGGTCATCCACCGCGCGCCGCTCGGCGCCGTCGTCGAGCTTGAAGCCGACGCGCATGCGGTCAAAGAGGTCCGCGTACTGCGCCGGGGTGAGGCCGGCAACCTGGGTTGGGGCGGTGCCCGAGGAAGCGTCCGCGGCGGCGCCCTCAGCGGGGCTCGACTCGATGGCGGGCTGCGAGGGCGGGGCGCTCGGCGTCGGTGTCAGGGGAGCGGCGGCCTGCGGGGGCAGCTGCGCGAGCTGCGGCGCCGCAGGCTTGGGTCGGGCGGGCCCGTGGGCACACCCGGCGAGCGCCAGCAGGGCCAGAGTAAGGAGAGTGTGACGCGTAACTCTCGGTCGTGGCGTCGTCAAAGTTCCGTACCCTCTGTCGGCGTGCTACTTTTCCCGCGCCGGGGCACGGGTCCTTATCCATCTAAGGACGCTACTGGTTCAAGGCCGCGAATTTAACCGTTAATTTCACAGTATTACCAGCACTTCTATCGTGCCAGTTCGCACTTCAGGCATCGCGGATCGTGACGTGGCTCTCAGAGCCTGGTGGGACGCGCCACTCGGCCGCGCGCTGCTGGCCGCTGAGTCCGAGCTCCTCGCGGCGGCGCTGGAGGACGTCTTCGGCTGGGAGCTGCTGCAGATCGGGGCCTGGGGCAATGCGCGCGAGCTGCTCGCCGGCAGCCGCACGCGGCGCCAGAGCCTGCTGAGCGCGCCCGCGCTCGCCGGCAGCGCCGACATCCTCGCGCGCCCCGCGCAGCTGCCGGTGATGAGCGACTGCATCGATGCGGCGCTGCTACCGCACACCCTGGAGTTCGCACCCGACCCGTACGCGATCCTGCGTGAGGCCGACCGCGTGCTCGTGGGCGAGGGGCAGCTGCTGCTACTCGGGTTCCATCCGTGGAGCCTGTGGGGCATGCGCGCGCGCTGGAGCCGCGCCGGGTTTCCCCCTGGAATGCGGCGGCTGCTCTCCGAGCGCCTGGTGCGTGAGTGGCTGGTGCTGCTCGGATACGAGGTCGTGGCCGAACAGCGCTATCTGTACCTCGGGCCCTGGAGCCGCGGACTTGCAGCCGGAGAGGGGACCGGGCGGATGCTGCGCCCCGGTCTCACGTATCCGTTGCCCGGTGGCGCATACCTGCTCAAGGCGCGCAAGCGCATCTACACCGTGACACCTATCCGGCCGCGCGCCCGCGAGAAGTCGGGAGTCATCGGCGGGCTGGTCAAACCCACGACGCGCAACGGCACGTGATCGAGATCTATACCGACGGTGCCTGCCGCGGCAATCCCGGCCCGGGCGGCTGGGGGGCACTGCTGTTGATGGGTGAGCACGAGAAGGAACTGAGCGGCGCGGAGGTCCTCACCACCAACAACCGCATGGAACTCACCGCCGTGATCAAGGCGCTCGAGGCGCTGAAGCGCCCGGTGGTGGCACGCATCTACACCGATTCGCAGTACGTGCGCCGCGGCATCACCGAATGGCTCAGCGCCTGGAAGGCGCGCAACTGGCGTACCGCAGACAAGAAGCCGGTCAAGAACCAGGACCTGTGGGAGCGCCTGGAGCAGGTGAGTGCCGTGCATCAGCTGCAGTGGCAATGGGTGCCGGGGCACGCGGGCGTACCCGGCAACGAGCGCGTCGACCGACTCGCCAACGAGGCCATCGACGCCCTGCAGAGCGGCATGCGGTAGACTCGCACCGCCATGCGCCAGATCGTCCTCGACACCGAAACCACCGGCCTCGAACCCGAACTCAACCACCGGATCATCGAGATCGGCTGCGTCGAACTCATCAATCGCCGCACCACCGGTCGCACCTTTCATCGCTACCTCAACCCCGAGCGCGACATCGACGACGGAGCGCTCGCGGTGCACGGCATCTCGCGTGCCGAGCTCGACGGCCAGCCACGTTTCGCCGACGTGGCGGAGGAGCTAGTGGGCTTCATCGGCGGTGCGGAGCTCGTGATCCACAACGCCGCCTTCGACGTGGGGTTTCTCGATGCCGAGCTCGCCAGGCTGCCCGGTGAGCGACGCCAGGTGAGCGCGCTGTGCCAGGTGCTCGATACGCTGGCGCTGGCGCGTGAGCTGCATCCCGGGCAGCGCAACAGCCTCGATGCGCTGTGTAAGCGTTACGACATCGACAACTCGGCGCGTGAACTGCACGGCGCGCTGCTGGATGCCCGCATCCTCGCGGACGTATACCTCGCGATGACCGGCGGCCAGGCGGCGCTGGAGCTGGTCGAGAGCGCCGCCGCCGGCCGCGCTGCCGACGGCGGCCGCACGGTTCGCGTGCCGGTGCGCAGCGCCGTGCCACTGGCGGTAGTGGTGGCGAGCGCCCAGGAACTCACGGCGCACGAGGCCATGCTGGCGATCATCACCAAGGCGAGCGGCGGACGCTGCCTGTGGGCGGCGGAAGTACGTGACACTCCCTCGAGCCAGTGCACCACGGACGCGCAGCGTTCCAGTGCCTGAAAGAACCATGATTCCGGAAATCAGAAAATGCCGCATCGGCATCATCGGCCTGGGTTACGTCGGCCTGCCGCTCGCGGTCGAGTTCGGCAAGCACTACGAGACGATTGGCTTCGACGTGAAGCCAGAGCGCATCGCACAGTTGCGCCGTGGTCGCGACCTCACCCTGGAGGTCACGCGCGCGGAGCTGAAGGCATCGGGGCGCCTGAGCTTCACCACTGACCTCAAGGGTCTGCGTTCCTGCCAGGTGTTCATCGTCACGGTGCCGACCCCGATCGATGACTACAAGCGCCCCGATCTGACGGCGCTCAGGCGCGCGAGTGAAACCGTCGGCGCGGTCATGCGCCGCGGCGCGGTGGTGGTGTACGAATCCACCGTCTACCCTGGCTGTACCGAAGAGATCTGCGTTCCGATCCTGGAGAAAGTCTCCGGCATGAAGTTCAACCGCGACTTCTACGCCGGCTATAGCCCCGAGCGCATCAACCCGGGTGACAAGCAGCACCGTCTCACCACCATCCGCAAGGTCACCTCCGGATCCACCCCCCAGGCCGCCGAGTTCGTCGACCGCCTCTACGGCTCGATCGTGACCGCCGGCACCCACCGGGCCTCGAGCATCCGCGTCGCCGAGGCCGCCAAGGTCATCGAGAACACCCAGCGCGACGTCAACATCGCGCTCATCAACGAGCTGGCACTCATCTTCAACCGCCTCGGCATCGATACCGAGGAGGTACTGGAGGCCGCCGGCAGCAAGTGGAACTTCCTGCCATTCCGGCCCGGGCTCGTGGGCGGACATTGCATCGGTGTCGACCCCTACTACCTGACCCACAAGGCCCAGGAGATCGGCTATCACGCCGAAATGATCCTCGCCGGGCGGCGCCTGAACGACAACATGGCGCTGTACGTGACCGGGCAGATCACCCGCCTGATGGCCACCAAGCGCATCCACGTGAAGGGCGCTCGGGCGCTGGTGCTGGGCATGACCTTCAAGGAAAACTGCCCCGATATCCGCAACTCCAAGGTCATCGACGTGGTGCGCGAGCTCAAGAGCCACGGCGCCCAGGTCGACATCTACGACCCGTGGGCGAACCCGACCGAGTGCCTGCACGAATACGGGCTGCGGACGGTGCGCGAGCTGAAGCCCGGCCGTTACGACGTGGCGATCGTGGCAGTCGCGCACCGCCAGTTCCGCGAACTCGGGGCGCGCGGCGTGCGGCGGCTGTGCAAGAAGAACCACGTGGTCTACGACATCAAGCACGTATTCCCGGCGGCGGCCACCGACGGGCGCCTGTGAAGATCCTCCTCACTGGTGCGGCCGGCTTCATCGGCTCGCACACCGCGCACAAGCTGCTGGCGCGCGGCTACGAGGTCGTCGGCCTCGACAACATGAACGAGTACTACGACGTCACCCTGAAGCAGGCGCGCCTCGCGCGGCTGACCTCGCAGCCTGGGCTTTCGCTTCGAGCGCCTGGACCTTGCCGATGACGCCGCCATGCGAGCGCTGTTCGCACGCGAGAAGTTCGCGCGCGTCATCCACCTGGCAGCTCAGGCTGGCGTGCGCTACTCCCTGCGAGGAACCGCATACCTACATCCGCAGCAACGTCACCGGCACGCTGAACGTGCTGGAGGGCTGCCGCCACAACGGCGTCGAGCACCTGGTGTACGCCTCTACCAGCTCCGTCTATGGCGCCAACACCAACATGCCGTTCTCGGTCCACAACATCGCCGATCATCCGCTGTCGCTGTACGCCTCGACCAAGCGCGCCAATGAACTGATGGCCCACAACTACTCGGCGCTCTTCAAGCTGCCCACGACCGGGCTGCGCTTCTTCACCGTCTACGGGCCGTGGGGGCGGCCGGACATGGCCCTCTTCATGTTCACGCGCAACATCCTCGAGGGCAAGCCGATCGACGTCTTCAATCACGGCCACCACCGACGCGACTTCACCTACGTAGAGGACATCGCCGAAGGGGTGATCCGTGTGTCCGAGCGTGTGGCGCAGCCGGATCCGACGTGGCGCAGCGATGCCCCGGACCCCGCCACCAGCTCCGCGCCGTTTCGGCTCTACAACATCGGCAACAATCAGCCCGTACAGTTGATGCGCTATATCGAGGTGATCGAGGAATGCCTGGGACGCAAGGCGCAGAAGAACTTCCTGCCGATGCAGCTCGGCGACGTTCCCGAGACCTTCGCCGATATCGATGACTTGGTGCGCGATGTCGGGTACCGGCCCGCGACACCCATCGAGGTCGGGGTGCGCAAGTTCGTCGACTGGTTCTGCGAGTACTACGGCTACAAGCCCTAAGAGGAAGCAAGCGATGGCGACCAACCCCAAGGATGCGACGCAGGCGGCGATGCAGGTGCCGCTGCTCGATCTGAAGCCCCAGTACGAGCCGCTGGCCGCGCAGATCCGCGCGGCCCTCGACAAGGTGTGCGCCAGCCAGCACTTCATCCTCGGGCCGGCCGTGAAGAAGCTCGAGGCCGACGTGGCCGCCTACAGCCAATGCCGTTTCGGCATCGGGGTCTCCTCCGGCACCGATGCGCTGCTACTGGCCCTCATGGCGCTCGAGATCGGCGCAGGGGACGAGGTGATCACCAGCCCGTTCACCTTCTTTGCCACCGCCGGGACCATTGCGCGGGCGGGCGCCCGACCGGTGTTCTGCGACATCGACCCGGCGACCTTCAACCTTTCGGCCGCCTCGGTACAGGCCTTTATCTCCGCGCACTGCGAGGAGCGCGGTGGGGAACTGATCCACACCTCCACCGGCGGGCGCGTGCGGGCCCTGATGCCGGTGCACCTGTATGGTCAGGTCGCGGACATGCCAGCGCTGATGGCCATCGCACGGCGCTACCGGCTGCGCGTGATCGAGGATGCGGCGCAGGCGATCGGCTCGGCGGATGCCGAGGCGCGGCGCGCCTGCAGTTTCGGGGACATAGGCTGCCTGTCGTTCTTTCCGACCAAGAACCTTGGGGCCTTCGGTGATGCGGGCATGTGCGTGACTAACGATGCGGCGCTTGCCGAGCGCATGGAGATCCTGCGCGTGCATGGCGGCAAGCCGAAGTACTACCACGCCCTTATCGGCGGCAACTTCCGCATCGATGAGATGCAGGCGGCGGTGCTGAACGTTAAGTTCCCGCACCTGGACGCCTGGAGCGCCGGGCGCCAACGCAACGCCGCCTTTTACGATGCCGCCTTCGCGCGAGCCAAGCTCGGCGCATCCGTGCAAACCCCGCGCGCCGATGCGCGCGCCCGCCACATCTACAATCAATACGTGCTGCGCGTCGCCAACCGTGACGCGCTGCGGCAGCACCTGAGCGCGCGCGGCGTTGGCACTGAGATCTATTACCCGGTTCCGCTGCACTTGCAGCAGTGCTTTGCCTACCTTGGCGGAGGTGCCGGAGATTGCCCCGAGTCGGAGCGCGCCGCGCATGAGACACTCGCGTTACCGATCTTCCCGGAACTGAATGAGTCGCAGCTGCAGCACGTCGTTGACTCGGTCGCCACGTTCTACCGCAGCTGAAGCGTGGCGGCGGCCACGCCTGCCAAGGAGAGCACCATGAGCTTCACGCTACGCCCCGGTCCGCGTACCTCGCAGTGGAAAGAACTCGGCGGGCTCGCTGCGCGCCTGGGGGACACGCCGGTGCGCGAGCTGTTCGAGCGTGACCCGGAACGCTTCGAGCACATGTCACGCACCGCCGCCGGGCTGTGCATGGACTTCTCGCGCCAGCGTCTGGATGCGGCTGCACTGGCGAAGCTCCTCGAGCTCGCCGACGCCGTCGGGTTGCGTGAGCGCATCGACGCGATGTGGCGCGGCGAGCACATCAACAGCACCGAGGATCGCGCGGTGCTTCATGTCGCACTACGGCAGCCGCCCGGCGCCGGCATCGGGGGCGCCGCGATCGAGCAGCTCGTGATGGGGGAGCGAGCCCGCATGCTGGCCTTTGCCGAGGGGGTGCGCGGCGGCAGCGTGCGCAGCAGCTCCGGCCAGGCCTTCGCGCTGGTGGTGAACATCGGGATCGGTGGCTCAGACCTGGGCCCGGCGATGGGGGTGCAGGCGCTGCGCGCCTATACCCAGGGCGCGCCGCGCTGCGAGTTCGTGTCCAACGTCGATGGCTGTCATCTGGATGAGGTGCTGCAGAGCGCCGACCCGAAGACGACGCTCTTCATCGTCTCCTCGAAGACCTTTACCACCCTCGAGACCCAGACCAACGCCAGGAGCGCGCGCAGCTGGCTTGCCGCGCGACTCGGAGAACAGGCGGTGCCGAAGCACTTCGCGGCCGTTTCGGTGAACCACAAGGCCATGGACGAGTTCGGAGTGCATCCCCAGTACCGCTTCCAGATGTGGGACTGGGTGGGTGGTCGCTATTCGGTGTGGTCCTCCATCGGCGTATCCCTTGCCATCGCGATCGGCGAGACGCACTTCCTGGAATTCCTGGCTGGCGGCCACGAGGTCGATGAGCATTTCCGCACCAGCGCCTGGGGCGACAGCCTGCCAGCGCTGATGGGCCTCATTGGCGTTTGGAACATCGACTTCATGCGCCTGCCGACGCTCGCAGTGCTCCCTTACGATGATTCGCTGCGGCGCTTCCCCGCCTATCTGCAACAGCTTGAGATGGAGAGTAACGGCAAGTCCGTGATGCTCGACGGCAGCCCGGTGCAGTGCGAGACCGAGGCTGTGATCTGGGGTGAACCGGGCAATAACGCGCAGCACTCGTTCTTCCAGCTGCTGCACCAGGGCACCCCGCGCGCCGCCTTCGACTTTCTGGTGCCGGCACGCTCCTCCTGCAACAACCAGGCGCAGCAGAACCTCGCCATCGCCAGCTGCCTTGCGCAGGCGGAAGCCTTCATGAACGGTCAGTCGGCGCAGACCGTGCGCGCCGAGCTCGAAGCCCAGAAGCTCCCTGCGGCACGCGTCGAGCAGTTGATTCCGCACAAGGTAGACCCGGGCAGCCGTCCCAACACTATCGTCCTGTTCCGGCGCCTCGACCCGGCGACGCTCGGGCGGCTGATCGCGCTCTACGAGCACAGCGTATTCACGCAGAGCGTGGTCTGGGGAATCAACGCGTTCGACCAGTGGGGGGTTGAACTGGGCAAGAAGCTCACCGCACAGCTGGTGCCCGCCGTAGAGAACCCCGCCAGCGGGCAGGGCGCCCCGCCGCCGGTCCTCAAGCTCCTGGCGACCGTGGACGCCTGGCGGCGTTCCTAGCGCTGCGGAACTTCCCGGCGGCGATGGGGTCGCGCGCGCTGCGACGCGCGCGCCCTGGCAATCACGCGCCTCGACGCGGACACCAAGATACGGCAGGATGCGCGCACTGTGGCGGGTTGACCGCAACCGCATGGAGCGCGCCAGGCGCACCTTTTCACGCAATGTCATCGGTCAACTTCGCCGGCATCAAGCCGCGGCCCTCACTCCATTCGCGGGCTAACGCCGGTGCTCCCGCGGCTGCCGAGGTTGAACGAGCCAGGATGATGATCACAGCACGACGACTGCTGCTGTTAGGACTGCTGCTCTGCCTGCAGGGGGCGGTGCATGCGAGCGGGGTCACTCCCTATCTGCCGCTGAACCTTGACCCCGAGGTGGAGCGCGAGGTCGAGCGGGTCCTGATCCTCGGCGGCAGACCGGTCATGACCCGGCCGATTCCGGCCGCTACCGTGCTCGAAGCACTGCCGAAGGCGTGTGAAATTGATCCGGTGCTGTGCAGTCGTGTGCGGCGCGTACTCAAGCGCTACATGCAGGGCACCGCGGTCGAATTCGCGAGCGTCGAGGGCTCGGCATCGAACGGCGCCAAGACCGTGATGCCTAACCAACACGGCCAGACGGAGCAGAGCCCGTACCAGGTCGCGGGCGCTGCCTACATACAGCCGAGTGCCTACGCACTGCTCAACGTTGGCGGCGTCTCCTACCAGGGCAGGACGACTGCGACCGGCTCCTTTGTCAGTCTTGGTTGGGATTGGGCTCAGCTCGATTTTGGTTACCGCGACCACTGGTGGTCGCCGATGACCGACAGTTCCACGCTCATCAGTACGGAGGCCCCGACCATGCCCTCCGTGACCCTGTCGAACTACGAGCCATTTACACGTCTCGGAGTGCAGTACGAGGTGTTCGCGGCGCGCATGTCCTATACGGACAAGATCGAATTGACCAACGGAACGCTGTCTTCCGGCTATCCCAAGTTCGCGGGACTGCGCTTGGGGATTTCGCCGGAGAATTCCGGCTGGTCCTTCGCCGCCAACCGCGTCATCGTGTTTGGCGGCGGCGCTGCCGGTGGCCAGTCGATCAAGGAGATCATTCAGGGGTTTTTCGCTGGCAGCCAAAGCGAGATTGCGAAGCAGGAAGTCTCACTCACGAGCCGTTTCATCTTTCCCGGTCCCCACCCGTTCTCCGTATATTTCGAGTTTGCCGGCAACGACACGGCGGGCGGCAGCCCGCTGTTCTCGAAGACCAATCTGTCCGCCGGTGTGCAGTTCCCGCGAGTTGGCCCTTTCGACCTGACCTATGAGTTCTCCGAATGGCAGCCGACCTGGTACATAAAGAGTTACACGGCGACACAGAATGGTTACGGCGATGGCATCACGAATTACCTGCTGAGCATCGGCCACTGGTTTGGAGATCAGCGCCAGTTTGGTGACGCGGTCGGCGGCCAGAGCAACATGCTGCGCGTGGGCTGGGAGCCGCACTTCGGTGGACTGCTGGAGGCGCAAGTGCGGTTGCTGGTGAACGACTCGTACTACTCCGCGATCCCTTATCACCATGAACTCATGAGTTCGCTGAGTTACTCGCACCCGTGGAAGGACTATGTCCTCGGGAGCGAGATTGACTACGGGCGTGATGTCTATGGCGCCCACTACACCCGACTCACTGGCTTCCTGCGCTACGGCGATGCACTGCATGACGGCGGGGACTACGAAGAGGAAGAGGGGGAGGGCGGCAGCGTTACTCGTCCCGATCATGCCGAGATCTTCGTGGACGCCGGGGTCAGCGCCACCCGCATCGAGTCGCAGATTACCTCGGACACGCCTCGTGTGGTCTCCGGAACCGCGGCCGGCCCTCATATCGCCATCGGCGCGCGACGCGCGGTCTCGGAGCATCAGGACCTCGGTGTGGCGTTCGAGGGCGACGACGTCCACGGCACCTCGCTCATAGGCGCCCGCATCGTCGATTACCGCTATCGCTTCGACAATCCGCTCGCGCTGAACCTCTTTGGCGGGGCGGCTCGTTATGCGGCGGCGACGCCGGCCTACGGGTTTTACTTCGGCGCGGGCCTGCAGTGGCGCGACATTGTTCCGCACTGGGACATCGGCATCGACTACCGCTACGCCACCAAGGTAGACCGGCTGCGCAGCCTGCCGACCGACCCGCAGAGCGGCTATCGCCCGGACGCCTATTACGACATTTCCCTGGGGACCTTTTACGTCTCGCGCAAGTTCTGAGCACGCTCAGAAAGCCTTGGATTGACCACGACGGACGCCGCCGCCGGGACCAGTGGGCGAGGGGTCAGCCGGGCGGGCAGCGCTAAGCAGCAGGGGCGCCCACGGCGCGCCCCCACTGCCGGGTGAAGGCGGCCACATGAATGCGCGCGCTTCAGTACAATCGCGGATCCTTACGTAGGGGGATATGGGTTACTAATGCGCGCTCAGCGACGTTTTTCGGGACTAGGAACAGCTTTATTGGCGGTAGCAGGCTGCCTCCTGTCCGGAAACGAGCCCAGCTACGGGCAGTCCTCGACCTCCGGTGCCGACCAGCTGCAGATGCTCCAGGGGCTGAGTCAAGAGCAGCGCGACGCGCTCCTCAACCAAATTGGCCAAGGGGGCAGCTCAACAGGCGGCAGTAGCAGCAGCAGTAGCCGCACCGACACCGACCGCCGCAACGGCGACCTCAATAACCAGCAGGACACTCGCGAAGAGCGCAGACGCACGCCGTCCGAGGAAGACGAGGAGCGCGAGCCCCTCCTTCCGGTGTTCAAGGGTGAGGACTGGGTCGTGGTCGAGATCGACTACGTGCTGCCGCCGCGTGCGTATTCCCCGTCGCTGCAGGCGCTGTACCTAAGTCAGGGAGCCGCCGGCATCTCGGCGTTGCAGTCGCAGCAGAGCGCAGCGGCCGCCGCCGCAGCCGCAGCCGTAACTGCCGGGCAGCAGAACCCGGCCGCAGCGCTCAACTCCGCGGGTGTGACACTGCCGCCGGGCGTTGCGGGCGCCTCGCTCCCCGCCACCGGCACTTCGGGCCCCGGCCCCCAGTCCGGCCAGACAAACCTCCCCGGGCAGCTCACCGATGCCGACAAGGAGCGCATGGATGGACTCATCACCGCGATTCGCGCCCGCAATCCGTACCGCTTGTCGCGCGACGGCGCGCTGACGCTGCCCGGGTTTCCGCCCATCCCGCTGCTTGGTCTGTCGGAGGAGCAGGGGACGCTGCGCCTGAAAGTGGAGCCCGCATTAAAGGGCCTCGATGTCAGGCTCACGCGCTTACCGATCAAGAAGACTGGGGCCGAAGGCCTCAAGCCGTTTGGGTACGATCTGTTCGATCACTCGCTGTCGACATTCGCGCCGGCTACCAACGTGCCGGTGCCCTCGGACTACATCGTCGGTGCGGGCGACGAACTCAACGTGCAGCTGTACGGCAAAGAGAACCGCTCCCTCAAACTCACCGTAGGACGCGACGGTCGCATCAACCTCCCGGCGCTCGGACCGGTCACGGTGGCGGGACTTACATTCGATGCGATGCGTGCGACCATCGAGTCGCGCGTAAGTGCGCAGCTGATCGGCGTCAAGGCGAGCGTCTCCATGGGCGACACGCGCTCCATTCGGGTATTTGTTCTCGGCGAAGCCAGGCGTCCCGGCACCTACACCATCAGCGGTCTGGGCACGATTACCTCGGCACTCTACGCCGCCGGCGGCGCACGTCCTTCCGGTTCGCTTCGCAACATCGAACTCAAGCGCCGCGGGGCGCTGGTTCGCCGCCTCGATCTCTACGACCTGCTTATCCGCGGTGACACCAGCGACGACAGCAAGCTGCTGCCCGGTGACGTGATCTTCATTCCGCCCGTGGGGCCGACCGTCAGCGTCGATGGCGAAGTGCGACGACCGGCCATCTACGAGACGCGTAGCGAGACCACCGTCGCTGAAGTCGTGCAACTGGCCGGCGGCCTCACGCCGGAGGCTGAAACCTCCGACGTCATGCTGACGCGCATCGAGCCCAACCAACGCCGCGTCGTCATCAGTGTTGATCTGAACGCCGCACAGAAGAGTCCGGAAGTGCGTAACGGCGACTTCCTGCGTATCACGCGGCTGCGGCCGACGCTCGACTCCGGCGTAGTCGTGCAGGGTCACGTGTTCACCCCCGGGGCGTTCGCCTTCCATCCCGGCATGCACCTGACGGACGTGTTCCACTCGATCGACGAACTGATGCCCAATGCGGACGAGCACTACGTGCTGATCCGCCGTGAACTGCCGCCCGACCGCCGCATCGCGGTGCTGTCCGCAGACCTCGCGGCCGCTCTGCGTGCCCCGGGATCGGCCGCCGACGTGGCACTGCAGGCCCGCGACCGAATCACGGTATTTGACCTGTCGACGAGCCGCGATCAGATAATCGAACCACTAATGGACGAGCTGCGGCTGCAGGGTACGGTGGGCGCACCGACCGAGGTGGTCCATGTCGACGGCAACGTCAAGGTGCCTGGCGAGTACCCGCTCGAGCAGAGCATGACGATCGCCGACCTCGTCCGTGCCGGTGGCGGACTGAGTGATGCGGCCTACGGCCGCAAGGCCGAGCTGACCCGTTATACGGTCACAGACGGCCAGACGCGGCACACGGATCTTATCCAAATCGACCTTGCCGCGGCACTGCGCGGCGACCCGGTCGCTAACGTGCGGCTGCAGGCATTCGATACTCTGAGCATCAAGGAGGTGTCGCTGTGGCGCGACCAGGAGACCGTCACGCTGAAGGGCGAAGTACGCTTCCCTGGCAGCTATACCATCCGCCAGGGTGAAACGCTCAAGTCGGTGGTCGCGCGCGCCGGCGGTCTCACCGAGTTCGCCTTCGCCGAGGGCGCCGTGTTTACCCGCGAGGGACTGCGCAAGCGCGAGCAAGAGCAGCTCGATCTGCTGGCCACCCGCATGCAGACTGATCTGACGGTGCTCGCCCTGCAGAGTGCTGCGGCCGGTCAGCCCGGGGGCGCCTCGGCACTCGGTCTGGGTCAGACGCTATTTACCCAGTTGCGCACCGCGCGAGCGGTAGGGCGCCTCGTCATCAACCTACCGCGCCTGATGCGCGAGCCTACCGGTTCTTCGGTGGACGTGATCCTCAGCTCTGGCGACCAGATGATCGTGCCGAAGTTCCAGCAGCAGGTCACGGTAATCGGTGAGGTGCAGAGTGTTACTTCGCACCTGTACAACGCCCACCTCAGCCGCGACGAATATATAGCCCTCAGTGGTGGCGTGACGCAGCGCGCGGATCGCAGCAAGATCTACGTGGTGCGCGCGGACGGCAGCGTCATCGCGAATTCAGGTAACCACTGGTTCGAGCATTCCTCGAACATCAAGATCCGGCCCGGTGACACGATCGTTGTACCGCTGGATACCGAGCACATTCCGGCGCTGCCCTTCTGGACGGCCGTCACGACGATTCTGTACAACGTGGCAATCGCGGTCGCGGCTGTACACGCGCTCTAAGGAGCGGGCGGCAGCTCGCGGTGACGCAGGAGGCAGAATTGACCGACGCACCGGCATACTACGTGCACCCGACGGCGGTGATCGATCAGCCGTGTCAGATCGGCCGCGGTACGAAGATCTGGCACTTTTCGCACCTGATGCGCGACTGCCGGGTTGGGGACTCCTGCAACATCGGCCAGAACGTGGTGATCTCGCCCGGCTGCGTGGTCGGCAGCGGCGTGAAGATCCAGAACAACGTGTCGGTGTACACCGGCGTCACCGTCGAGGACGACGTGTTTCTCGGTCCCTCGATGGTGTTTACCAACGTGATCAATCCTCGCGCGTTCATCGAGCGCAAGCTCGAGTACCGTCCCACGCTGGTGCGCCGCGGCGCCAGCGTTGGTGCAAATGCCACGATCCTCTGCGGCGTGACGCTCGGGGAGTTCTGTTTCGTCGGTGCCGGCGCGGTCGTTACACACGACGTCGCGGCGTTTGCGACCGTGTACGGCAACCCGGCACGTGTCCACGGCTTCACCTGCTGGTGCGGGGTGCAGCTACCGCTAAGCGCCGAGCGCGTCTCCGAGGAGGCGGCCATAATCGTCTGTGCGCAATGTGCGCGCCGCTACCGGCGCGCGGGCGCCGGGCTTGCACCGGTCGACGGTTGAGGGCTGTGCTGTGCGCCAGCAAGCCCGTGCGCGTTGCGCGCGTCATTTGGCAGTGACCCGATGAACCCCGTGCGTATCGTGCAGGTGGTCGGTGCCCGCCCGCAGTTCATCAAGCTCGCGCCCGTCTCGCGGGCACTGCGGGACCATCCGCAGGTGAGCGAACTCATCGTGCACACCGGGCAACACTACGACCCGCAGCTCTCGCAGGTCTTTTTTCACGAGCTTTCGATCCCCGAGCCGGCTGTGAATCTGGAAGTCGGTTCAGGAGCGCACGGACAGCAGACCGCCACCATGCTGGCGAAGCTGGAGCATTATCTTCAGGCGCAGCAGCCACAGGCCGTCATCGTTTACGGCGACACCAACTCGACCCTGGCCGGAGCGCTGGCGGCCGCGAAGCTGCGCATTCCCGTGGCGCACGTCGAGGCGGGTCTGCGCAGCTTCAACCGCGCAATGCCAGAGGAGCTCAATCGCGTCGCGACCGATCACCTGGCCGATCTGCTGCTCGCGCCGACCGCCGCGGCCGTGAGTAACCTTGCCGCGGAGGGGCTGCAACCACGCACGCTCCTGGTAGGGGACGTGATGTACGACGCACTGCTCGCCAACGTCGCCCTGGCGCGCCACCGATCGCAGGCAGTGGAGCGACTGCGGCTCGCTACCGCCCCCTTTGGGCTGGTCACGGTGCACCGTGCAGAGAGCACGACCGCCGGGGCGCTGGAAACGCTGCTGCCGCTGCTCGAAGAGGTATCGCGCCTGGTGCCCCTGATCCTTCCGCTGCACCCACGTACCCGCGATGCCATACGCGGCGCGCTGCCGACCTGGCAGCCGCCCGCAGCGCTGCGCATCATCGAGCCGCTGGGGCCGCTCGACATGCTGAGCGTCACAGAGGCAGCCGCAGTGGTGCTCACCGACTCCGGAGGGCTGCAGAAGGAGTCCTTCATGCTGGGACGACCTTGCGTCACCTTGCGTGCAGAGACGGAGTGGGTAGAGACGGTGAGCTCGGGCGCCAACCAGCTGGTGGGCCACGACCAGGCGGCCGCGCTGGCGGCTGTGCGCGACGCACTTGCACGACCTGCGGAATTTAAGCGTACCACTGCCGCCGCGGCCAGCGCCCTCTACGGACAGGGGCGCGCGGCCGAGCGCTGCGTGAGTGCGGTGCTGCGGCTCGGGCTGGCAGCGTGAACGTCTGGGTGGTAAAGACGAGTGAGATGCTGGCGTCCGACAGCGACAACGGGCGCCTGCTGCGTTCGGGCATCGTGGCCAACATGCTGGACGAAGGCGGCCACCGAGTTACCTGGTGGATGTCGACATTCGACCATGCTAACCGCCGCAACCGCGCTACGTCCGACCTTACCGTGCCGTTCGGCGCCGGCGGCACGATCCGCATGCTTCACAGCCCCGGCTACCGCTCATCGATATCGTTCGCGCGGTTGCGCGATCACACGCTGTGGGGGCGAGCTTTTGGCGCCGCGATTGAGGGGGCCGCGCGTCCCGATGTCATTCTTTGCTCCTACCCCACGATCGAGGCCGCTGCAGTCTGTGTGCGCTATGGCGCGCGGCACGGCGTGCCGGTAGTGCTGGACCTGCGGGACATGTGGCCGGACATCTTCAGTGAGTATGCCCCTGCATTCCTGCGGCCACTGGCACATGCCCTGCTGTGGCCATGGAGGGCGCGGGCGCGGGCCGCGATGCGGGGTGCCACGGCACTCTTTGGCATCACGGATGAGTTTCTGGCCTGGGGGCTGCGATTCGCCGGGCGCCCGCGCAACACCTGGGATGGCGCATTCCTGCTCGCGTTTCCGGACCCGCTGCCGGCCAACCAGTCGGACCCGGCCGCACGGAGCGCCGGGGGTTTCTGGGATGCGCGAAATGTGACGGCCGCGGGTGCGTTCAACGTGGTGTTGGTTGGATCGATGACCAAGCGCCGCTTCGAGATGCCTACCGTGCTGGCCGCTGCGCGCGAGCTGCAGCAGGACGTGGGGCAGGTAAAGTTCATCCTGGCTGGTGATGGCGATGACCTGCAGGAATACCGGCGCGAAGCAGCCGATTGCGCCAATGTGGACTTCCCGGGGTGGCTGAACGCTGCCCAGATCCGGTCATTGCTCGAGCGTGCGCATCTGGGTCTGGTGCCTTATCGGAACACCCCTGACTTGGTCATGTCGGTGCCGAACAAGGTTGGCGAATATTTCGCCGCGGGCGTCCCGGTGGCGACTTGCCTGCACGGCACGCTGGCGCGCCTACTGGCGGAGCGACGCTGTGGCATGCAGTTCGAGGCCCGACAGCCGCAGACCCTGGTCGCCCTGGTGCGACGGCTGCGTGCCGATCCACAGCTGTGCCGTGAGCTGAGCGCGAATGCAAAGCGGGCGTACCACGAAGAGTTGAGCGGTGCGCAGGTGTATGGGCGACTGATCGCGCGCCTCGAGACCATCGCGGCTGCGGGTCTGGATAGGGCGATCGGGAGCGCGGGCGGAGTTGAGTTGCACACATGAGCGAGAGACACATTTCGGAACTGGGAGAGCTGATCGACGCCGAGGCGCCGCTGTATCTGCGCCCTTGTTCGCTCGTCGGCTATGACAGGGAGCAGGCTCTGGGCCTGCTGCGCACCATGCTGTTGATCCGCTTCGCCGAGGAGCAGGTCGGTCGCTGGTCCGAGAGCGGAGAGGCGCGCTGCCCGTGCCACCTGTCCATCGGTCAGGAGGCCGTTGCCACGGGCGTCGCGGCTGCCCTGCAGCGTGGCGATCGATTGTTCGGCAATCACCGCTCGCACGCGCACTATCTGGCCGCGGGAGGCGAGCTCTATGGCCTGCTCGCGGAGGTTTTGGGTCGCGCCGATGGCTGCTCGCGAGGCATGGGCGGTTCGATGCACCTGCAGAGCGAGGCACATGGCTTCTTCGGGTCGGTACCCATCGTCGCCGGCACGATTCCCATCGCGGTAGGTGCAGCACTCGCAGCCAAGATGGACGGCGGCTCTGACATCGGTGTCGCCTTCTTCGGCGACGGGGCGTGCGAGGAGGGCGTGCTGCATGAGTCACTCAACCTTGCCGCGGTGTATGCGCTGCCGATGCTGTTCGTCTGCGAGAACAATCAATATTCGAGTCACCTCGATATCGCCTTGCGGCAGCCAAGCGACCGTCTGGCGCGCTACGCAGAGGCGCACCGGGTGCGGGCCGCGGTCGTCGACGGCAATGACGTGACGCGCGTGGCCGAGTGCGCGCGCGAACTCGTGGGGACCGCCCGGCGTAACTCTGAGCCGGTATTTCTTGAAGCCGTTACCTATCGCTGGCGCGGCCACGTCGGCCCGAAAGAAGACCTCGACGTGGGTGTTCGCCGCAGCATGACGCATCTGGCTGCGTGGAAACGCCGTGATCCGGTGCTGCGACTGGAGGCTGCGATTCTGGAGGCGGGCTACGCCAGTGCAGCACAGCTGGCGCAGCTGCACGTGGACGTGCAGGAGCAGGTGCTGACCACGGCGGCCCGGGCACTGGCCGCGCCGTGGCCGGCGGAGGAGGCGCTTCTGGACTATGTCTATGCCCGGTAAGCAGACATACGCCACGACCGAGATGCTGTCTTACGGGCATGCGATCCGCGAGGGCTTTGCATGGCTGATGGCACGTCACCCGGAAGTCTTCGCCATCGGTCAGGGCTTGTGGAGTCCTTGGTATGTGGGGAACTCCATGACCGACCTGGATAAGGAATTCGGTCGGCAGCGCGTTCTCGATACCCCGGTTTCGGAGGCGGCTTGCACCGGAGCGGCGCTGGGGGCGGCCCTGTGCGGTTATCGGCCGATTGTCATCCATCCGCGCATTGACTTCATGCTGCTGGCGGTGGATCAGATCGTCAATCAGGCGGCTAAATGGCGCCACATGCTCGGTGGCCGATCGGGGCCGCGGGTCACTATCCGCGGCATCATCAATCGCGGCGGCGAGCAGGGTGCGCAGCATTCCCAGGCGCTGCATTCCTGGTTTGCGCATGTGCCCGGCCTGCGCGTGGTAATGCCGACAACCCCCGTAGATGCGCGCGACCTATTGATTGCGAGCGTGCTTTGCGATGATCCGGTGTTGTACATCGACGACCGCTGGCTCTACGAAGAAAGTGAGCCCGCGCGGGCCCCCCAGGTGCTCGATCTGCGTACGCAGGGACCGGTGCGCCGCCGTGAGGGCCACGACGTGACCCTCGTCGGGGCGAGCTACTCGGCGCGCCTTGCGCTGCAGGTGGCCGAGAGGCTTGCCGCCCTGGGCCACTCCTGCGACGTTTGGGACCTGCGCGTCCTCAACCCGCTCAACATGAGTGAGGTCAACGCGTCCGTAGCGCGCACCGGACGGTTGTGCACTATAGATGGCGGATGGCGGACCTGCGGACTTGCCGCCGAAGTGAGCGCGCGAGCTGCCGAGTCCCTCTCGCCTGGTGCCTGGCGGGCGCCCCCGATACGTATCACGCTACCCGATGCGCCGGCGCCGACCTCCGCCGTATTGGAGGCAAGCTACTACCCGACGGTTGACGGTATCGTGGACCGACTCACCGCCGCATTCTGGAGCAAGAGCAAGTGATTAGTCCCGACGCGTTGCGCGAAGATCTGCAGCGCCTGGCGAGCGCCACCGGCGATGAATGGTATGCCTCCCTCGAGCCGCGCAAGCAGAAGGAGAGTGAGTTCCACGACAAGATGCGCGATGTTCAGCGCATTGAGGCGGTGGGCAAGGATCAGTATGAGGAGTTCTTCTCCAACCATCGCTTTTATCGCACGGCATTACTGTCGCGCGAGTACTTCTTCGGTTGGGTGGCGCGAAACTCCGTGGGCAAGACGGTGCTCGATTTTGCCTGCGGCGATGGTGATGTGGCGCTGCGTGCGGCTGAGGCTGGGGCGCGCCTGGCGATCGGTATCGACATCAGTGGCGTCTCGGTGCAGAACGCGCGCCGCGCTGCCGTCGAGCGCGGCGTTGCGGATCGCACCTTCTTCCTGCGCAGTGATTGCGAGAACACCGGCTTGCCGGCGAGTTCCGTGGACGTTGTGGTGTGTGCTGGCGTATTGCACCATCTGGATGTCACCCGGGCATTTCCCGAGATAGAGCGTGTTCTCGCGCCGGGCGGGCGCGTGATCGCCTTCGAGGCGCTCGACTATAATCCGCTCACGAAGCTCTACAGAAATCGCAACGCCCACCAGCGGACTGAATGGGAAAAGGCGCACATTCTGAGCCTGAAAGAAGTGCGCCTTGCGCGACGCTGGTTCGACGTCGGCGAGATCCGCTACTTCCACCTCAGCAGCATCGCCGGGGTCTGGTTACCTCGTCTGTTGCCGCTCTTCAACGGCGTCGATCGCATCTTGACCCGTGTGCCCGGCGTGCAGCTGATGTCGTGGATGTTTACCTTCGAGCTGCTCTCGAGAAAAAAAGCCGGGCCCGAACAGCCGTGAACCGTGCCGTGATCGGCCTAGGCAGCACGGGTCGAGTGATCACGCGTCTGGCCTTCGGGTGCGAACAGCTTGGAGGCTACGAGTGGGGGGAAGTTGACCCCACGGAGATTGGCGCAGCGATCGAGGTCGCCGTGGCACGGGGTGTGACGCTGTTCGACACGGCCGACTGCTACGGTCGGGGAGAATCTGAGCGCCGCCTGGGACGGCTGCTGGCGCCCCACCGCGATCGGGTCATACTCGCGACCAAGTTCGGCGTACGCTTCGATAATGGAGGCAAGGTGTGGTACGACAGCACGCCTGCTTGGGCGGAGTTGGCGCTGGATGAGTCTCTCGTCCGTCTGGGCACCGAGTCTGTCGACCTGCTGCAGATGCACTACTGGGACGGGATCACTCCTCTCGCGGCGCTCTTCGACCGACTCGAGAGGCTGCGCGAGCGCGGGAAAATCCGCTGGTACGGCATCACGAATCACGTCCCTGCGGAATCCCTGCCGACCGGGTATCCAGGCTTTGTAAGCGCGTCGCTCGAATTCAGCTTGGCCGCGCCGGCGCACGAGACTGCGGCGCGACGCTTTGCGGCCGCGGGCCTGACCTTCATCGGCTATGGGACGCTCGGTCAGGGCATTCTGTCCGGCAAGTACCAGCGCGCGACGCGCTTCGGGGCCGACGACCGCCGCTCGCGTGAGCAGTATCGTCACTTTCACGGGCCGGGGCTGCGACGCAACGAAGCCATCGTGGGGGTTCTGCGCGAGCATGCTGCGATACTCGGTGCCACCCCGAGCCAACTGGCGATCGCCTGGGTGCTCGAGGTGCTTCCGCACAGCGTGGCGCTGGTGGGATTTAAGCGCACCGAGCAATTGCTGGACGCCCTGGCGGCACTTTCCCTGCAGCTGCCTGATCCGACCCGGCTCGCGCTCGCGCGGGCAGCCGCGCCCGCGGATGCAGTAAGGTGACGGCGACGCTCGCTAGCTATCGTGGTAAGCGCTTGCTGGACGTCGTGGCCGGCGCGGCTGGGTTGCTCGTATCAGCACCACTAATATTGATTGCGGCCCTCGCCGTCTGGCTGTCGGACCGCAGTAGTCCTTGGTATCTATCCGAGCGGGTGGGCTGGCGCGGCCAGACGTTCCGCTTTATCAAGATCCGCACGATGATTCCGCGCGCGTCCCAGAACCAGGTCGACACCACCGTCGCGGGAGACCCGCGGATCACGCCGGTCGGCAGAATGATTCGCGCCCTCAAGATCGACGAGCTGCCTCAGTTCATACATGTCCTCAGTGGACGCATGAGCATGGTTGGGCCGCGGCCCAATGTGCCACGCGAGGTGGCGCTGTACACCGCCGTCGAACAGCAATTGTTGGCAGTGCGTCCCGGCATCACCGACATGGCGTCGATTGTATTCGCCGATCTCGGCGATGCGCTTGCTGCCGCTCCGGACCCCGACATTGCTTACAACCAGCTGGTGCGGCCCTGGAAGAGCCGGCTCGGGTTGCAGTACGTGCAGTGCGCCAGTCTGGCCGTCGACCTTCGCGTCATCGGCTACACGGCAACGGTGCTGGCAGCGCGACCCTGGACGTTGCTCAGGCTCTCGGCACTGCTGCGTTCGACCGGGGCACCGGCGGACCTATGTCGCTTCGTGCTGCGGCGGGATCCGCTGCAGCCAGTGCCGCCCCCGGGCGCCGCCGCCGTCGTTACCTCGCGGCGCGTGGAATAGTCTGACTTACCCTACGGCCCCGGCAAGTTGCCGTAACCAGTGGCGACTTGCTATGCATTTCCGTCCGTCTGATACCCGCCCCAGGCTGTGCGCGTTAGCGTGCGTCCGCGTTTCACGGCTCGGAGTGGGCGTCAGCCCCAGTTCTCGAATGTCTGACCGATGAGGGAATCCCACGCCGACGTGCCGTCGGTGGAACCGTCGTCGATGTACTGCGGGCCCAGCGCCCCGCTGAGGAGCGTGCTAAGCATCTGCGGAACGGCGGCGGTGCCGCTTGGGTCAAGGATTGCAAGATTCTGTGTAACGTTGGGAGTCTGCAGAAATTTCGCCGCATTCTCCACCACCGAGAGGTTGCTCTGCGGCCCGGAGCCGACATACGGAATGCTCAACGCGTACGCATACATAGGATCGAGCAGCAGATAGGCGCTCTCCAGAACATCGAACACTACGAGCTGGCAATGGGCGCCGGTGTTCAGGGGCACGGTGGGCAGCCAGGTGAGAAAGTGGAGGGTCGGCTTGGCAGCTCCGGTGGTGCCGAGATCAGGCGGTAGCAGCCAGGGATTCGCAAGCAGCGACAGCAATGCGGTGAGTTTGCAGTAGTGCTGGGCGGCTAATGTCGATGCTGTGAGAAGTTGGTTCAGCGTGGCGCTTGTGGGGTTGAGAGTCGTTGCACCGCTGGCTGCAGCATTGAACGCGACCACGCTTGCGAATGTGGCTATGCAGCCCGGATCCGCAAGAGCTGAAAATGCGCTGCCGAGTTCGCCCTGCACATATGCGGTGGACGTCGAGCCCCCGCTTGCGAGCGCGGCGTAGGCGGCGAGAAATGCCTCCGGCCTGGCGACGATGTTCGGCAGAGCACCTGCTGGCAGCTGGATCATCGAAGATTCCTCACGTCCTGGATGTCACGGAAACGGTTCGCGGCATTCGCCTGAAACGCTGCCGTGCGCGGCTGGTTTACCTGCCCGGACAGCTCTTGAGCGTGTGAGCGGGCATTGGTGTTCGCGACAATCCGGCGCAGCGGCATACAATAGCGGCCACGACTCGTATACGATACCACGTCCCAATTTGACGGCATTCCGCCGATGGCCGCAGCATAAGTGACCCGCAAAATCTATCGCGCCCTGCGCTGTCTGCGCAGTCCGACAGCGTCGATGTAATGGCTCCCGTCGATAGCACTGTTCCGGTAGCTCTGCTCCTGCGGGTAATACGGCGCCGCTGGAAAAGATTGGCGCTGCTCGTGCTGGCCACCATCCTCGTGGCCGTGATCGCAGCTGCGGTTCTTCCGCGCCGCTACGAGGCAGGGCTGGTCGCGTTGCCGCGCGGCTCGGATCGAAGTGCTCTGTTGAACTCGCTGACGGGTCAGCTTGGGGGACTCGCGGCCCTTGCCGGGCTCGGAGGCGGGGAGGGCGGGCAGCGGGCCGAAGCGATCCAGATGCTGCAATCGCAGATCTTGGCGCGTGAGTTCATCGAGGACAAGAAGCTTCTGCCGGTTCTGTTTGCCTCAGACTGGGACGAGGCGCATCAGAGCTGGCGCGGTCGCACTCGCACTCTCAACGATGGAGTCGACTACTTTGATCACCGCGTCCGGACTGTAGTTGAGGACCGCCGTACGGGACTCGTGACATTGCGCATCACCTGGAGGGATCCGCAGCAGGCCGCCGAGTGGGCCAATGAGCTGGTACGTCGGGCTAACGACCGCCTGCGGCAGCGCGCGATCACCCGTTCACAGGGATCCATCGATTACCTGAAGAAAGAGGCGCGCAACACCGACGTTGTCGAGATCCAGCAGAGCCTGTATCGCCTCATGGAGGATCAGTACAAATCGTTACTGCTCGCCAACGTTACTGAAGACTACGCATTCTCGGTTATAGATCCGGCGATCGCTTCAGATCCCAGAGGCTATGTATTTCCACGCATGGGACTGTTCGCATTCGGCGGGCTGTTCTTCGGAGTAGTGTTGGCCCTGATCATGGCATTTGTAGAGGCCGCACAGGGACCTGTGCCGCCAGAGGGGAGTCAAAGTCGATGAGTTATGCGCCCATCACGGGGCGGCGCATTCGTTTCGCGGTAGTGGGCTGCGGACGAATCGCCACCAATCATTTTGGCGCCCTGCGCGAACATGCGCAGGAAGCCGAGCTGGTTGCGGTCTGCGACCCCGATCGAGCCGCCTTGGATAAGGCCGTTGCCGCGACCGGTGCCCCTGGGTTCGACAGCCTGTCGGCCCTTTTAGATGAGGCGCAGCCTGACATCGTAGTGTTGTGTACTCCAAGCGGGCTGCACTCGCAGCAAGCCATCAAGGTCGCGCAACGTGGCTGTCACGTTGTCACCGAGAAGCCGATGGCGACACGCTGGAGTGATGGCCTAGACATGGTGCGTGCCTGCGATGAGGCAGGCGTGCGCCTCTTCGTGGTCAAGCAAAACCGTCGCAACGCCACGCTGCAATTGCTGAAGCGGGCCGTTGAGCAGGGGCGCTTCGGGCGCATCTTCATGGTGACCATCAATGTCTTCTGGAGCCGCCCCCAGCAGTACTACGATTCAGCGCGTTGGCGCGGCACCTGGGAGTTCGACGGCGGCGCCCTGATGAATCAGGCCAGCCACTACGTCGATCTGATCGACTGGCTCGTGGGCCCGGTGGAAAGCGTTCAGGCCTACATCGCGACTCTGGCTCGCAACATTCAGGTGGAGGACACGGCAACTGTCGGCGTGCGCTGGCGATCCGGCGCGCTCGGCTCCATCAACGTGACCATGCTGGCGTATCCGAAGAACTTCGAAGGTTCCGTGACGATTCTCGGAGAGCACGGAACCGTGCGCATCGGCGGCGTGGCTGTGAACGAGATACAGCAGTGGCAGTTCGCCGATTCCCGCCCCGAGGACAAAGATGTCTCGGCGGCCAACTACGTGACCACTTCCGTTTACGGCTTCGGTCATCCGCTCTACTACGAGAACGTGATCAAGGCGCTGCGCGGGGAATGTGAGCCGGAGACCGACGGGCGCGAAGGCCTGCGATCCCTCGAAGTCCTAATTGCGAGTTACCTTTCGGCACGTGATGGGCGCCGTGTGGCGCTGCCGCTGCACTATTGAGGCTCAGAGCTCGCCTGTGAAGAGCAGCGCGTCGCCGCAAACGCAACCCCGTCGTTTGCTGGGTGACATCCTGTTAGTGGCGCGTGGGACGGTGTTCGGCCAGCTGCCCTTCGTCCTGCTCAGTCCGCTCATCGCGCGGCTTTATCCGGCATCCGAACTTGGCATTTACGGTCTGGCTCTAGCCTTTGTGAGCGTCGCGGCACAAATAGTCGGTCTGCGATTCGAACTCGCAGCCCTCTCAGCGCGCGAGCCCGATGACGCGCGTGCGCTGTTCCTGCTGTCGGGGTTGTCAATTCTTCCCCTGACTTGCGCGTGCACGCTGGTGCTGGTGGCGCTAAAAATATCTCACGTCGGTTCCTATCAGGTGCTGTCATGGTGGCTCGTCGTCGCAACGGGGGCTACGGTCGCGGCTGCCGGCACCTACTCGACACTGCGTTGCTGGCTGGCACGCAGGCACCGCTTTGCCATGGTCGCGTCTTCGCTGACGGTGCAGGGATGCTCGCGCGCCGGTCTTGCGATCGCGTTGGCTTACGTGGGAAAGACAGCACCCATGCTCGTGCTGAGTGAACTGCTCGGCCGGCTTGGCGCGATATGCATGATGCTGTATCACAGCGGACTGCTAGGCGCGTTGCGCGAGGTGCGCATACCAATGTCGGCATTGCGGGAGCGCGCCGCGCGCTTCTGGAAGTATCCCGTGCTGCTGGCTCCGTCGGCGTTGATCGACGCGGCCGCCACCGCTTTGCCGGTGCCCGTGCTTGCCAGTTGCTACGGCCTGGAAGGCGCAGGCAAGTTCGTGCTGGTTCAGCGCCTGATGATCCTGCCTGCGGCCCTGATCGTGGGCAGTGTTGGCGACGTCTTCCATGTGCACGCCGCGGACGTCATACGCCAGCGCCCTGCCGCAGTCAGCGGCTTCCTTGCCAAGACAGCGCAGCGTCTGCTCGTATTCGCGCTCGTCGTGTACGTCCCCGTAGCCGTGGTTGGGCCTTTGGCCGCGCGCTGGTGGTTTGGTAACGCGTGGGCCGACGCCGGACCGATGATGGCGGCGCTCGCGCCCCTGTGCATCGCTCAGACCGTGGTCAGTCCCATAAGTCGCGGGCTGCTGTTCAGCGGGCGCGAGGAGCGCAAGCTGCTGGCAGACCTCGCCTGTCTGATACTGCCGGTGACGACCCTGTATCTTGCGAGCAGCGGCTCGATGCTCTTCGCCATCGGCTGGTTTTCCGCGGCATCGGTGGTGGCCTTCATCATCTACTACGTGGTGGTTGTGAAGTCTCTAAGCAGCGGCGTGCCACCGCTCGGGCCGCCCAGCGCGGTAACGCTCTAGGGCTGCGCATGTGCGGCATCGGTGGTTATCTCGATCCCGGCGGTGCGCTTAATGGTGCGCAGGTGCTCGCGACTCTGGCTGCGGCGCTGGCGCATCGCGGCCCGGACGGCGAGGGCTTCCTGCGCGAGGGAGCCATTGGGCTGGCGCATCGCCGTCTGGCGATCATCGATCTTAGCGAAGGCGGCGCGCAGCCGATGCGTGTTGGTCCGATCGTCGTAGTGTTCAACGGCGAGATATACAACTATCGCGAGCTGCGCCAGGAACTGCAGCGTTACGGCGTTTCATTCGTTGGCGCTTCCGACACCGAGGTTCTGGCACAGGCGTACCTGCATTGGGGTGTGTCGTTCGTGGAGCGGTTGCGCGGCATGTGGGCCTTCGCGATCGCTGACCTGCGGACCCAGGAACTGGTGTGTTCCCGCGACCCGTTCGGCATCAAGCCCTTCTATTACACACACTGGCGTGGCGCGTTCCTGTTCGCCTCTGAGCCTCAGGCATTGCTGCGCGCGGGTGTGTCGGCGCGGGCGAATCTGCCGAGAGCCGCCGAATACCTCGCTCTCGGGATCACCGACCATACCCGAGAGACCTTATTCGCCGACATTGTCCAGCTGGGTGCCGGGGAGACCCTGCGCGTTGGCCCGGATGCCGTCGCCCGCGCATGCGAGGTGGGCGGCACGGTCGCCACCGGGGGTTCCTCTACCGCCGCGGAGTTTGCCGCAGACCTGCGCGAATCCATTCGGCTGCACCTGCGCAGCGACGTACCGGTGGGCACCTGCTTGTCTGGCGGTCTGGACTCCTCGACGGTGGCTGCACTGGGCGCCGCGGAAGTGCGGGCTGCCGGAGGCCCGCGTTTCACTGCCATCACCGCGGCCTCGCTGGATGGGCGTACCGACGAGCGACGGTTTGCCAAACAGGTGGTGGAGAGATGCGATCTGGCTTGGCACGTGGTGACCCCGACTGCAAGTGAGTTCGCCCTGGAGATAGACGCGTGCCTGCGCGCGCAAGGCGAGCCGGCGCTCAGTCCCTCGGTCTATTTTCAGTATTGCGTCATGCGCGCCGCGCGCCATGCGGGCCTCAAAGTGATGCTGGATGGGCAGGGAGCGGATGAGCTGCTCGGCGGCTACGAGCGCTACGTGCCGCTGTGGGCGCTGGAGGTGGCGCGCGCGTCGGGCACCACGACCGCGGTCAGGGAGTTCGTACGCGTGGCGCGGCGTTCCCGCCTGGGGTTGCGTGGCATGAGCGCTCTGGCGGGCTACATCCTCATCCCCTCGTTGCGTCGGTGGTTCGTGAGGCGGCGCTCGGGATTTCTGCGCGCCGAGTTCGCCACCGCAGTGCAGAGGTTGCTCGGGCGAATGGCTGCCTCGGCACACGGCCTGCAGGACGCCCGAAACGCGGATCTGCGTGAGTTCTCGTTGCCAGCGCTGCTGCGCTACGAGGACCGTAACTCCATGGCCCATGGAATCGAGGCGCGCGTGCCGTACGTGGACCGGCAGGTGGCCGGCTGCGCGCTGCGCTTGCCACCAATCGATCTGTACTGCCATGGTTTCAGCAAGTACCCTCTGCGTGAACTGGCTGCCCAGCTGCTGCCGCACACGATTGCCTGGCGTAGCGCCAAGGTTGGCTTCGAGCCCCCTACGCAACGCTGGCTCGAGCCGCTGGCCGGCACCATGAAGGCCGAGGTGGAGTGTTCCACGCTGCTCGTGCGGCTGTGCGCGACGATGCCGAGCCTGCAAGAGCTGCCCACGTCCCTCCGGTGGCGCTTCTACAATCTGGCGCGCTGGCAGCAGCTCTTCGGCGTCGCAGTGGACTAAAGAGGGTGCAAACGGAAACTTCCGCATTCGCCGCGACCGATTCTGTGCGCGGACTGCGTCTGCCCTCGGGCGCCGTGCTTCTGAGTGTACTGCTCGCTCTTGGCCTGCAGTGGATCATAGCCCGCATCTACGTGACGCTGATCGTCGATCTCTTCGGCGGCGCACGCGCGTCGCAGGCGGGCGCCGGGCTCGAGGTGGCGGTTGCCTACGTCATGACCGCACTGGCGACTTTCGCGGTTGCGCTCTACTGCGAGCGGCGCACTTCCGCGAGCCGGGTTATCGTCGTGGTGCACTTGCTCGCAGTGATCATCCCGCTGCAGGCGCTGGTCGCGGCGCAGTTCGAGTTTGCACGCCCGGAGTTCGCCGATACGGTCGCGGCAGCGTTCATCGGGGCGGTGGCCTTTGCCGGGGTGATGCCCGACGTGCGGGTGCAGCCGGCCGGCAGACTGGCCCGCTACGCCCTGGCAATCCTCGCGACCCTGCTCACCTGCTACGTCTATGCTGCACTGCTGTCGCACGGGGGCTGGGGCCGGTTGAGCTTCGACCTGGCGACGGTTTATCAGGTTCGCGAGGAGTTCGTCGAGGACGCTGCGCCGTTCGTGGGCTATTTCGTGCCGTGGCAGGGCTACGTGCTCAATCCATTGCTGATGTTGCTGGGCTTGCGGCGGCGCGCACCATTGGTGGGTGGCCTCGGCCTCGGGCTGCAGCTGCTGCTGTTTGGCATGACAGGTTACCGTGCCTTCCTCCTGCTTCCGCTGCTGGTGCTTGGGGTCTACCTGTTCGGGCGGCGGCGCCAGCTGCTGGTACTGGCCCTGACCGCGGTACTCAGTGTCATCGCCGCGGCGCTGCTACTGTATGCGTGGCTCGATCAGCCGATAATTCCAGCTCTGCTGGTGGACCGCGTGATCGTGATCCCGGCGGAGATCCACTACTGGTACTACGACTTCTTCGGTGTGGGAGCGCAGCCGACGCTGCAGCTGTCACAGTCTGTGCTGGCGCCTCTAAGCGTAGCGCACTACACAACACCGATCCCCGAAGTGATCGGCTGGAAGTACATGGGCAGCGCAGCCTCGGCAAACGTCGGTCTGTTCGGGGATGCATTCGCCAATTTTGGCTTCGCCGGCTGTTTCATCTTCGCATTGCTCTTCGCTTTGTTGCTGAAGGCGGTGGACGCTGCTGGCCGCGGCGCCAATGTGGAGATGGCTGCCGCTCTGGTGGCGATGCCGGCTTTTCAGCTGGTCAACTCGGGGTTGCTCACGACCCTGCTGACCCACGGACTTGCGCTGACCATCATCGTGCTGTGGACGTTGTCGGCTCCCCAGGTCACAGTGCGGGAGCATTCCTGACATGTGTGGCGTGTTCGGAATCATCTCCGACCGAGCGATCGAGCCGGGCCTGCTGAAACTGGCAGAGGCGATTCAGCTTCACCGCGGCCCGGACGCGCAGAGCGTGGAGACCCTCAGCGTCGGTGGCTGGCAGGTAGGGCTCGCGCATCAGCGTCTGGCCGTCATTGATCTGTCTCCGGCAGGAACTCAGCCGATGCGGTCGCCCTCGGGACGCTCACTGATCGTCTACAACGGTGAGGTGTACAACTACCTCGAATTGCGTGCCGAACTGCAATCGCGTGGCGTGGTCTTCCGCACTGCGACCGACACCGAGGTTATCGCCGCGGCCTGCGAAGAGTACGGCGTCGAGAACGCTCTGGGGCGGATGAACGGCATGTGGGCCTTTGCGTGGATTGATCTTAGCCACTCGCGCATCGTCATCGCCCGCGACCGCTTCGGGGTCAAGCCGATGTATCTGTACCAGCGCGACGGGATGCTCGCTTTTGGCTCCGAAATCAAGACGCTGGTGCGCGCGTTGCGGCTGCGCTGTGATGTGAACGTCCGCACGGTGGCCACCTTCCTGCGCGCGCTGCACCTGGATACCAGCGCTGAGACGTTCTTCGCGGGCATCGTCAAGTTGCCCGCCGGCCACTACGCCGAGTTGGACCTGAGGGCGCCGCAGCTGCGACCACAGATCCGGCGGTACTGGTCGCTGGGCAAGGACGCGGGTGCTGGCCTGACCCAGGCCGGCGGTATCGAGGCCACCCGGGCCCTGCTCGAGGACGCGGTGCGCCTGCGCCTGAGGAGCGATGTGCCAGTGGGCGTGCTGCTCTCAGGGGGGCTCGACTCTTCGGCGATCGCCGCACTCGCCAGTGCGCAGCTGAGCGCGACGGGCGACCTGACCTTCATTTCTGCGGTCTCGGACGATCCGAGCACGGATGAATCGCCGTTCATCCACGCGGTCGCCCGGCACCTGGGTCGTCCGGTGCAGGAGGTGCGGCTCAGCTTCCCCACCGATAACATCCTGCCACTAATCGCACGCGTCACTGAGCAGTGCGATGAGCCCCTCGGCGGCTTCTCCTGCGTAGCGCAGAACCTGCTGATGGAGCGTGCCCGGGAGCGCGGTGTGACGGTGCTGCTCTCGGGTCAGGGAGCCGACGAGGTCTTCTGCGGTTATCGCAAGTACGCTTTGTTCCAGCTGCAGGCGCTGGCGCGCACCGGCCACTGGGCGGCTGCTGCGGCCCTCCTTGGCGGCCTGCTGCGCGAGCGCACGGTGCTGCACCAGTTCAACCTCGCCGAGGCACGCCGTTATCTGCCCGGCTGGCTGAATGCGCCGCTGCCTGACATCGGAGGGCCGGCGCTCGCCGGTGTGGGTCTGCTGTGCGCACCGCTCGCCGGCGCACGCGACGTGCGTGACCGGCAGCGCGCCGACATCGAGAGCCTGTCGGTTCCGGCGCTCACTCACTGGGAAGACCGCAATTCCATGGCGTGGTCGCGCGAGGTGCGCAATCCCTTCCTCGATTACCGCGTGGTAAGCCATGGGGTTGGCATGCCGATGGACATGAAAGTGGCGCGCGGCTGGACGAAGTACGTGCTGCGCCGGGCTATCGAGCCGCTCCTGCCCGCGCGGATCGTGTGGCGCCGCGACAAGCGCGGCTTCAGCACGCCGGAGGCGAGGCTGCTTCGCCACGAGCTGCGCGCGCACGTGGAGGAACTGTTTGGCGCGAACGCGGAAATGGTGCGCCGCGGGCTGGTCAATGCCGCCGAGGCACGCCGTCGTTTTAGCGCCTTCGTCGGCGAGGGCACGCGCTTCGCGCAGCAGATAGCGAGCCGCGATATCTTTCAGCTGGTATCGCTGGAACTGTGGTTGCGCGCCTACCGGGACAACCTCAGTGGATGAGCCGGGGCTAACCGAAGGCCGCCCGGTGCGGGTGGTACACCTCACGAGTGCCCACGCGCGCAACGACGTACGCATCTTTCTCAAGGAGTGTCGCAGCCTCGCGGCGGCGGGGTTCGACGTCACGCTGATCGTCGCAGATGGTCGGGGAGGAGCCGTAGTAGACGGCGTACGGGTGGTGGATGTCGGACTTCGCTCACGCGGGAGGCTGGGGCGGGCATTGGTTACGGCGTCGCGCGTCTTCGCTGCGGCGCAGCATCTGCGCGCCGACATCTATCACTTCCATGACCCGGAGCTGCTGCCCTGGGGGCTGCTGCTGCGCGTCTCGGGTGCACGGGTCGTATACGACGCCCATGAGAATCTGCCCGATGACGTGCTCTCCAAACACTACCTGCCGCGCCCACTGCTGAAGCCCATGTCCCTAGCGGTCGGGCGCTGCGAACTGCTCGGCGCGCGGGCCATGAGCGGCATCGTCGCGGCGACCCCCGACATCCTGCGACGGTTTGAACGGCTGCCAGCGCTTACCGCGGGGGTTTACAACTTTCCCTTGGATACCGAGCTGCTGCAGCACGGCAGTTGGCAGGGACGACACGCCCAGGCGTGTTACATCGGCGGCATCAGCGTCAATCGGGGTGTACGGGAGCTGGTCGCTGCCGCGGCCCGCTGCGAGGCGAAGATCGTGCTTGCCGGCCCGCTATGGGACGGCCTGACCGTGCAGCAGGCGGCGGCACTCGAGGGGTGGGATCGCGTCGATTATCGCGGCACTCTCCCACGCCAGGAGGTCGCAGACCTGATGGGGCAGTCACGTGTCGGGGTGGTGACCTTCCTGCCGACGGTGAGCCACGTCAATGCACTGCCAAACAAGCTCTTTGAGTACATGTCGGCCGGTATCCCGGTCGTGGCCTCCGACTTTCCGCAGTGGCGGGAGATCGTTACCAGCACCGGGGCGGGACTATGCGTCGACCCCAACGATCCTGCGGCGATCGCAGCGGCAGTGGACCGGCTCGCGGGTGACCCGGGGTTCGGCGCCGAGTGCGGCAGAAATGGCGCACGTGCCGTGGCTGAACAATTCAACTGGTCGACGCAGGCGCGCAAGCTGCTCGGGTTGTATCGGCAGCTCAGTCCAGCGTAACGAATAGTTAAGGTTCTAAGTGTCGCCGACTGGCGTCTGTTCGATGAACCTCAACTTAACGGTCAACCAAACCTTGGCTATCTCGTTAGGGCCGCACAGGCTAGGGAACAGTGTTAGCCTAGGTCTAACGTGACACGCATGGCTGGCATTGGCTGTTTCATCTACAATCTGCGGGGATAGCGACGTCACAGGATAAAGTGACGCAGCGAAGCGGATGGAGGCGGTATGAAGGACAAAGGCGCGCCCGCAAGGCCCACGTCGCGGGGTTTCGCGACTGCCGAGTCCATCCTTGCGCTGCCCCGCGAGACCAAGCGCCTCATCGTGGCGGGTACCGATGCCATCGCGATTCCAACCGCCTTGTGGGCTGCGCTGGCACTGAAGTTCGATCGCCTCGACCCCTCGCTCGAAAGCACGCTCTCGTACTTTGTGGTCGCGCTGATATCGGCGCTGCTGTTCTTCTCGCTCTTCGGACTGTATCGGACGGTGATCCGTTTCGTCGGACCGAAGGCGATGCTTACCGTGCTCGCCGGTGTCAGCCTCTCGGTGCTACTGCTCGCATTGTTCGACCGGTTCGGCGCCGCCCACCAGATCCCGCTGTCCGCGTTCGGCATCTACTGGGCGCTGGCGCTGCTTTACGTCGGCGGCAGCCGCTTCGTCGCACGCTACCTGTTCCTGCACCGCGGGATAAACGGTCACCCGGTGGCGCGCGTGGCTATCTACGGCGCCGGGGATGCCGGTGCCCATGTGTGCTCCGCGCTGCTCACGGCCGCGGATTTCGAGCCGGTCGCCTTTATCGACGACAAGAAGTCGCTCCAGGGCAGCAACATTAACGGCATCCGCGTCTACGGCTCTGATTCGCTCGAGACCCTGGTGCGCGAGCGCCGCATCGACCGCATCCTGTTGGCTATGCCGCGGGCCTCACGGCGCCGGCGCCGCGAGATCCTCGCCGCCCTGGAGCCGCTGGGGGTGCGCGTGCAGTCGCTCCCAAACCTGTCTGATTTGATTTCCGGCAAGGCGCAACTCAACGAACTGTGCGACGTCGATGTTAGCGACCTGCTCGGGCGCGATCCGGTGCCCCCCAAGCCAAAACTCTTCGGCTCTTGTATACGCGGCAAGTGCGTGCTGGTCACTGGCGCGGGCGGCTCGATCGGTTCCGAGCTGTGCCGTCAAATCATCAGCCTCAATCCGAGCCGCCTGGTGCTGTTTGAGATGTCGGAGCTCGCGCTCTACAAGATCGAGCGCGAGCTCGAAGAGGTGGCTGCGCATGAGCACCTGCAGGTGGAGGTGGTGCCGTTGCTCGGCAACGCCCATCATCGCCATCGCGTACGCGAGGTGCTCTCGGCCTTTGGCGTGCAGACGGTGTACCACGCCGCCGCGTACAAACACGTGCCGATCGTCGAGCACAACGTCGTGGAGGGCATCCACAACAATGTCATCAGCACCTGGTACGCCGCTGAGGCTGCGCTTGAGACAGGCGTCGAGACCTTCGTGCTCATTTCGACCGATAAGGCGGTGAACCCGGCGAACGTCATGGGTGCCACCAAGCGCCTGGCAGAGCTGGTGCTGCAGGCACTGCAGGAGCGCACTACCCAGACGCGCTTCTGCATGGTGCGGTTCGGCAACGTGCTCGCCTCCTCTGGTTCGGTGGTACCACTGTTCCAGGAGCAGATCCGCCGCGGCGGCCCGGTCACGGTTACCCACCCCGATGTGATCCGCTATTTCATGACCATCCCGGAGGCGGCACAGCTGGTCGTGCAGGCCGGCTCAATGGCTAAGGGGGGGACGTGTTCGTTCTGGACATGGGACGCCCGGTCCGCATTGATGATTTGGCGCGGCGCATGGTCAACCTTATGGGTCTCACGGTGCGCGATTCCAACAACCCGGATGGCGACATCGAGATTGAGTACACGGGCCTGCGCACGGCGGAAAAGCTCTTCGAGGAATTGCTCATCGGTACGAATGTCACCGGAACCGATCATCCGATGATCATGCGTGCCATGGAGCACCGGCTCGGCTGGCCGCGGATGGAGCAACTCCTGAACGAGCTGCTGATCGCACTGGCGAGCTTCGACTGCCACCGCGCGCTGGCGCTGCTAGCTGAAGCTGTGGCGGAGTACGATGCCGACGCCGACATCCGCGACCACGTCTGGGCGCGCAAGGCGTTGCTGCCGCACGCTCCGGGGGCGAAGGTCGCCGATTTCGCGGCCAAGAGGCGCCTGCAGGAGGCCACCAAGCCGAGCCAGGGTCAGAACCCGAACGCCTGAGGCGACGGCTCCTCAAATTCACGGTCGCGCACTTGAGTGGGCGCGCGCCTTCCATTAGGCTTCCGCAGTTCTTCCTTTCCACTCAAGAACTTAAGCAATGCGCGTGACGATTTTCGGCTCCGGCTACGTGGGCCTCGTAACGGGGGCTTGCCTGGCGGATGCCGGCAACCATGTGATTTGCGTCGACGTCGACGCCGCCAAGATTGAACGCCTTAAGCGCGGCGAGGTCCCGATTCACGAGCCGGGCCTCGACGCCCTGATCAAGCGCAACGCGGAGGCCGGACGGCTCGAGTTCACCACCGATGCCGCCAGGGGCGTCGAGCACGGACTGTTCCAGCTAATCGCGGTCGGTACGCCGCCCGGGGAGGATGGCTCGGCGGATCTGCGCTACGTGCTGGCAGTCGCACACACCATCGGCACGCACCTGAACCGCTATTGCATCGTCATCACCAAGTCGACGGTGCCGGTCGGCACGGCCGACAAGGTGCGGGCCGAGCTTAGCCGTACGCTCGGGGAACGCGGTGCCAAGAGCGAGTTCGACGTGGTCTCCAACCCGGAGTTCCTGAAGGAGGGCGCGGCGATCGCGGACTTCATGAAGCCGGATCGGGTCGTCATTGGCACCGACAACCCCCGTACCACCGAGCTCATGCGCGCGCTCTACGAGCCCTTCACGCGTAACCACGACCGCCTGATCGTCATGGATATCCGCTCGTCCGAGCTGACCAAATACGCGGCCAACTCGATGCTCGCAACCAAGATCAGCTTCATGAACGAGCTGGCGAACATCGCCGAACGCGTGGGGGCTGATATTGAGAAGGTGCGCATCGGCATCGGCTCGGACCCGCGCATCGGCTACAGCTTCATCTATCCGGGGACTGGCTACGGTGGCTCGTGCTTCCCCAAGGACGTGCAGGCGCTCATACGCTCCTCGCACGAGGTCGGTCACGAGCCGCAGATCCTCAACGCCGTGGAGGCAGTCAACGCCCGGCAGAAGGAAATCCTGTTCCACAAGATGCAGCGGCACTTCAGTGGGGATCTCAAGGGGCGCACGATTGCCCTGTGGGGCCTCGCCTTCAAACCCAATACCGATGACATGCGCGAGGCGCCAGCGGTCACGCTCATCGAGCTGCTGTTGAAGACTGGCGCGAGCGTGCGTGCCTACGATCCCGTCGCCGCCAGTGAGGCGGCGCGCATCCTCGCCGGCCGCGCGGGCTTCACGCTCGCCAAGAGTGCGTATGAGGCAGCGCAGGGCGCGGACGCGCTGGCCATCGTCACCGAGTGGCAGGAGTTCCGCAGCCCGGACTTCGAGAGGCTCAAAGAGATCCTCAAGGCCCCGGTGATCTTCGATGGCCGCAACCTCTACGATCCTGCAACGCTGACGCGTTTCGGTCTTACCTACTACGCGATCGGCCGCGGCAAGCCGCTGCCGCTGGCCTGACGCGTCGATGATCACCCCCGTCATACTCTCCGGGGGCGCCGGTACGCGCCTGTGGCCGCTGTCGCGCGAGCTGTATCCGAAGCAACTGCTGCCATTGACCGGGCAGCGCACCATGCTGCAGCAGACCCTGCTGCGTCTCGAGGGGCTCACCAGTGCCGCGCCGGTCGTCGTCTGCAACGAAGCGCACCGCTTTCTGGTGGCCGAGCAGCTGCGCCAGCTGAAAATCACTGCGCGCGCCACGCTCCTCGAGCCCTTCGGACGCAACACCGCGCCGGCGATCGCGCTCGCGGCCCACGCGGCCCTGAAGGGGCTGGCGGCCCGCGAGCACGCCGTCGACCCGCTACTGCTGGTGCTGCCTGCCGATCATGTGGTCAGGGACGCCGTCGCGTTTCACCAGGCGGTGCGTTCCGCGGTGGCTGCCGCAGAGGGCGGGGCGCTTGCGACCTTCGGCATAGTCGCCCGCACGCCCGAGACGGGCTACGGCTACATTCAGTGCGGCGCGCAGAGCGCGGCCGGCGTATTTCGCATAAGCCGTTTCGTCGAAAAGCCGGACGCGGCGCGCGCGCGTGAGTTCGTGGCTGCCGGCACCTACTACTGGAACAGCGGCATGTTCCTGTTCCGGGCACGCCGCTACCTGCAGGAGCTGGAGCGCTTCAGTCCCGAGATGGCCCGCGTCTGCGAGACCGCCTTCCGCGGCGCCCAGTCAGACCTGGACTTCACGCGTATCGACGCGGCGGTGTTCGAGGCCTGCCCGTCGGACTCGATCGACTACGCGGTGATGGAGAAGACCGCGGACGCTGTGGTGGTGGCACTGGATGCCGGTTGGAGCGACGTTGGCTCGTGGTCCTCCCTGCACGCTGCGAGCGACGCGGACGCCAGCGGAAATGTCACGCATGGCGATGTCCTCAGTGAGGATACGCAGGGTTGCTATCTGTACGCCGAGAGTCGTCTGCTGGCAGTGGTGGGACTCAAAGACCACGTCGTGGTCGAGACCAAGGATGCGGTGTTGGTGGCCCCGCAGGAACGTGTGCAGGACGTGAAGAAGCTAGTGCAGCGCCTCAAGGAGCGTGGCCGGTATGAGCATTCGCTGCATCGGGAGGTATTCCGTCCTTGGGGCAGTTACGACTGCCTAGAGAACGGCGCGCGCTTCCAGGTGAAGCGCCTGAAGATCAAGCCCGGGGCGACCCTCTCCCTGCAGATGCATCACCACCGCGCCGAGCACTGGATCGTGGTCGCCGGCACGGCGCGCATCACGCGCGGGGAGGAGGAATTCCTGCTGGAGGAGAACCAGTCCACCTACATTCCCGTGGGCGTCAAGCATCGCATCGAGAACCCCGGCATGATTGCACTCGAAATCATCGAGGTGCAGTCCGGCTCCTATCTGGGTGAGGACGACATCGTGCGCTTCGAGGACCGCTACGGCCGACAGGGCACTACCAAGTAGGGCATCCGCGCATGCGCAATCTAGCCGCCTTCAAGGCCTATGACGTCCGGGGCCGCATACCCGATGAGATCAACGAGGAGCTTGCCTACGACATCGGTCGGGCGTATGCCGGCTTCGTTAAGCCCCGGCGCGTCGCGGTTGGCTACGATATCCGCCTTTCCAGTCCGCAACTGGCGCAGGCCCTGAAGCGCGGCCTCACCGAGTGCGGCAGCGACGTCCTCGACATCGGCCTGTGTGGCACGGAAGGCTCCTACTTCGCGACCTTCGCCGAGCGGCTCGACGGCGGCATCATGGTGACGGCGAGCCACAATCCGCCCGACTATAACGGCATGAAATTCGTGCGGGAGGAGGCGCGTCCGATCAGCGCGGATACTGGCCTGCAGGACATGCGCGCACTCATCGAGAGCGGCCGGCTGCCGCCACGCGCCGCGCGCGCCGGCAACGAGGAGCCGCTCGACATCCGCGGCAAGTACCTCGAACACCTGCTCGGCTACGTCGAGGTCCCGAAGCTTAAGAAGCTACGGGTGGTGGTGAACGCCGGCAACGGCGGCGCTGGCCTCATCGTGGATGCCGTCGAGCCATACCTGCCGTTCGAGTTCGTGCGCATCAACAACGACCCCGACGGCCACTTTCCACACGGCATACCCAACCCGATGCTCGAGGAAAATCGCGCGGCCACCGCGGACCTGGTGAGGCGCAGTGGCGCGGACCTGGGGCTCGCGTGGGACGGTGATTACGATCGCTGTTTTTTCTTCGACGAGAGCGGTCAATTCATCGAGGGCTACTACCTGGTTGGCCTGCTGGCCGAGGTGTTCCTCAGACGCGAGTCCGGTGCGCGCATCGTGCATGACCCGCGCCTTACCTGGAACACCCTCGACATCGTGCGCAGCAACGGCGGCGAGGCGGTGCTGTGCAAGTCCGGTCACGCGTTCATCAAGGCGAAGATGCGCGAGGTGGATGCCGCCTACGGCGGTGAGATGAGTGCCCACCACTATTTCCGGCGCTTTTCCTACTGTGACAGCGGCATGATCCCCTGGCTGTTGGTGCTCGCAGTAATGAGTCAGACCGGCAAGCCGCTCTCGGCCTTGGTGGGGGAGCGCATGCGCCGCTTTCCGGCGAGCGGCGAGATCAACCGCAAGCTCGCTACCGATGCCAAATCGATTCTGGCGCGGGTGCGGGCGCATTACGAGGGCCTCGCTGAGGCCGTCGATCTGACCGATGGACTATCGATGGAGTTCGCGCAGTGGCGCTTCAACCTGCGCGGCTCCAACACCGAGCCACTCGTCAGGCTCAACGTCGAGTCGCGCGGTGATGGTCCTCTGATGCGCGCAAAGACCGCGGAACTGCTGGATCTGATGGAGGCTTGAGCGCTACGAGGGCTGCGCGAGCGCGGCGCGCACCGCGTTGAGAGTCGCCGGGCGCGCTGGCGATAGCCCGAGCCAGTAAAGCTGGCCGCGCCGGCCGGCGTGTACTCCGTGATTGGTGGTGATCACTGCCCGTGGGTCACGCGGGGCAGCCGCGCGCAGGGCCGTGCGGGCGCTAAGCAGCGTGCGTTCCGCCACGTACGCGATGCGCTCCCTCGCTGAATTTGTCCACTCGATGCCCGGAAAGAGGCCGCGGCGCATATCCGAGAACGAGACATCGGAGGCGAGTTGGCGGCGGCAGGCCCTGCGCAGGCCGCGACTGCAGCTTGCCTCCACGCTGCCCAGCAGTTGCACCGGCACGCAGCCATAATAGCGCTGCACGAGCTGCAGCGGCGCCAGCGCCCACCACAGTTCACGCCGCTCAGCGTACTGCGCGACCTCGGACCAGTCTGCCGGGTTCATACGGGAGCACAGCAGCGCCAGATCGTGGATCTGCACGATGCGCAGCACCCGAAATACGATGGCCCCGGAGGCGTGCAGGAGCAGGTGCATCATCAGGGCCGCGTGTGAGGGGTAGGCATTCAGGCCAGGCACGGGAGCCGCTGGCACCAGCAGCCGCGTGATCTCCACCGGGCGGCGCGGCAAGATCTCCAGGATCTTGACGTGCAGGTCCACCTTGAGCGCATTGCTCGCATGCTCGCCAAAGGCCGTGGCCTGCGGGACGGTGGCAGGCTCGAAGACGCGCTCTTTCCAGGTGGTCGCTGATTCGTGCAGTCCGAGCTCCGCGAGCAGCGTCGCCACGCGTGACCCGTCGGAGGCGCTCACCGCGAGCAGATCAAGATCTGCCATGGGCCGATCGCCGGGCTGGTAGAGCCCAAGACGGTGCAGCGCGACGCCCTTGAGGGCTACTAACGGCACGCCAATGGCGGCGCTGCGCGCCTCAAGCTGCCCCAGCAGGCCCTGGATCTGGGTATAGCGGGCCATCGTATGGGCGCGCTGTTGTTCCAGGAAGCGCCGCCAGCCCGGTGGTCCGTGCCAGCGCAGGCCGCGCGCAAGAAGGGGGGAGATGCCGTGCAGACTTGCGACTGCACGGGCGATGCGCCACTCGTGCTCGGACCAGTCCGGCGCCTGTGCGCTGGGCTGTGCCAGCTCGCGCGCCAGGTGCTCGGTGGTTCGGCGCAGGGTCTTCTGCAGCAACGCCAGTGGCGGCAGTTCTGGCGTCGCGCTGGGCGCGGTCGCGGGCGAGTCACTTGTGTCGATGGGATTCATTTGCGGCGCAGCAGGAGGGCCCTGCAGTCTAGGTCAGCCCTGCAGCCCGCGAGCGCAGCGGAACGCCCGATAGGGGGCAGAGTGTGGTTCCCCGATTGGGAGCGCGGGCGCCGGAGCGTCGCGCCGCCCGAGACCGCCCCGTCTGGCACCGGCTCATGCGGCGGTTCCGGGGGGCGCGGCGCCGAGGGGATGGGGGCTCCTAAGGCGCACGGCTTCATCGGTCTCCGGCCGGGACGGGTGTCGCAAATTCTATGCAGAGTGAGATACGTGACATGCTTCCGGAAATGTTCCGAGGATTACACTCGCTGGCGGTCGCAGTTTTTGGCAGACGTGGACTCTATCTTGGCCGGGTGGTCTTGACGACCGTCTGCCACGGGAGACACTTCCCCCCGAACAGGGCCGCAGGTACCTTCCACCGTTCATCTACCACAGGGACTATCCATGGCGCTTTGGAAAGACACGAATACCGGAACCAGCTCCGCCGCCCCCGCCAGCCCCGCCCCGAGCCCGGCCCCGGCGCATCGCGAGCCCGAGCGGGCCAATGTGGCATCTCTCACCCCCACCGCGGCCAGCCGTCCGGCACCGGCGCCGGCGCCGCAGCGTAACGACATGAAGGAATCCCACATCGCCTCAGATCTTACGATCGAGGGCAAGATCAGCGGCACCGGACACGTGCGCATCGCCGGCAAGTTCAAGGGTGACGTCGCAGTAGATGGCAACGTGACGCTCGACTCCGGCGCGCGCCTCGAGGGCCACGTCAAGGCTGCCGTCGTGAGTGTCTCGGGCGAGCTGATCGGCAACATCGAGAACGCCAAGCGCGTCGAGCTGCTCGAGTCAGGCGTGATCAACGGGGACGTCAAGGCAGGTTCGCTCACCGTTGCCGCAGGATCGCGCATGCGCGGGCAGGTCGAGTTCGGCTACGAGGGTGAGGCGCGCGCCAAGGGCGACACCAAGGGCTTCGGCAACGCATGAGCGTCGCTTCTCGCCCGGTCGCCCCGGGCAAGACGCGCACGTGTCCGCACTGCAAGGCGGCCATCCTCGAGAGCCTGAGCATCTGCCCGGGCTGCATGCACCACCTGCGCTTCGACCAGGAAGCGGCGAAGCGCCAGGTGGCCGCCACCTCGGCGCTGCGCGTTGAGGGCGTCATCCGCCATCCCCCCCTGCAGGAGGCGTGGGAGTACTTCGTCGTGATCGCGGTGCGCAATGACCGCGGCGAGGAAGTGACGCGCCAGGTGGTGAACGTGGGCTCCCTCGCGGGCACCGAGAAGCGCACCTTCACGCTCTCGGTGGAGGTGCTGCCGCCGCAGACTCCCGCCGGTGCCGCGCCGCGGTCGCCCGGTGCTGTACCCCCGAAGCGCTAGCTTTCCGCAGCTCCCGCCATTTCGGGGGAGACCCTCAGAAGGTCGCCTGGGTCTGCACCAGGAATTGCACCTTGCTGATGCCCGAGCCGCCGTCGAGCGGAAAGGCCAGATCTACGTGGATGACGTTGCCCAGGCCTGAGCGGGCATTGCCAAAGCGCAGCCCGAAGCCGGCATCCTTCAGCAGCCCGAGGCTCGGCTGCGCCAGTGGCGCCTCCCCCCAGGTGCGCCCCATGTCGTAGAAGATGGCCCCGCCGACGCGGAAGAGGCGAAACGGATACCAATCGGTGAAGTAGCGCTGCTCCACACTGAAGAGCGCCCGGCTGGTGCCGTCCTGGAAGCGCAGCGGATAGCCGCGCAGGCCGTTGTCGCCGCCGAGCAGGATCTGGTCATCGAGGTCGAGGTTCCAGCCCCGGGTTGCAGAGACCGTGCTATAGAAGAGCCAGTTCTTGCTCTGCTCCACGTAGTAGCGCACCGAGGCATCGAGTAGTCCGTTGCGCAGTGCGTGGTCCTCCAGGCGCCCGGAGAAATCGGTCGCCAGCAGCAGTGTCGAGCCACCGTCGCGGAAGCCCTTGTTGGCGGATGCATTCATGATCAGCGCCGTGCTGCTCGAGCCGAAGCCCTCATTCGCGTAGCCGAGGCGCACGCTCGCGGTGGTGCCGAGGCTGAAGTCCTCCGTGCGGCCGATCTGGTCGTGGTTGTAGAGCTTCAGGTACTCATCCTGAACCAGGTCCCACTCGATGAAGGGGTAGACGAAACGGCGGTCCTCGGGCAGCAGGTTGGTGGTGCCGTTGGAGTTAGTGACGGAGGCGAAGCGATGCTCATCGTAGGTCATGCCCGCGGTCCAGCGTTGCACCCAGCCGTTCTGCAGGCCGGCCGACCAGCCGTAGTAAGCCTGCACCAGCTCATGGCGATCCTGGAACTGGTCCACGAGGTTGCCGCGGTCGTAGAGCGGGTCGGTCTGCGTATCGTCCAGGGCCGCCACCGAGGCTGCCCAGCGCGTGTCGAGCGCGTAGAACGGCCGCGTGATGCTCATGCCGCGCATGTCGCCGTCGGTGAAGTTACCGTAGTTGAGGTCCACCGCGGTGAAGCTGCCAAACGCGGTCTTGTCCGACAGATCGATCGAGTAGCCGGAGCGGTCGACCGTGCTCTGGTAGCCGAGGTTGATGGAGGAGCCGGTGCCGAGGAAGTTCGCATCCTCGAGCTTGGCTCCCGTGGAGTTGGTGCCGCCGCTGCGGCCGTAGTTGAACCCCGGGTCGAGCGTCCAGACGTCCTTGGTGGTGATCTTCAGGTCGACCTTGCCGTCGTGGTAGGCGACTGGGCGGATCCAGGCGTCGTAGAAATACGTGTCGGCACGCAGCAGCCGCTCGGACTCCTCCAGCAGGCGGTGCGAGTAGTGGTCACCGGGCTTGAACAGCAGCTGCGCTCGTATGACGCTGGCCCGCGTCTTGAAGTGCAGCTTGTCCGCGAGGCGAAAGATCTTGTGGTCCTCCGCCGGGTCATCGAGGTTGAAGATGTTCTGGTTGTCGATCAGCACTTCGCCGATGACGGCCTGTTCCTTTTCCAGCACTGCATCCGAGGGGATGCCGGGCGTCTCCCCCGGCGGCCCGTAGCGAGGCCGCACCGACACCACGTCCTCATCCACATCACTCCCGGGCTCATCCTGCTGGAGCCCGCCGACGTTGGCCGCGGTAAACTGCGGCGCCGGCGACGGCGGGGTCTGCGCGCCAGCGAGGCTGGCCAGCAGCAGCCACGGGCACAGCCCGAGGCCGCGCGGCGGCCCGCGATGGCGCTTGGCGGGCGTGCAGGGGGAGGGGAAGCGGCCGGCCATGGCCGTCAGCACCTGGATCCGTCAGTGCGCCGGTGTGTACATCGAGGCATTGTGCGCGCCATCCTTGCGGCGCCCGGTGCGGCAGGTAGCAGTTCGTGCGGTGCCGACAGCTGGCGGCCGCAGGAGTGCCACGGATGCGACATCCGTTCCTATAATCTGACATAACGTAATAGCGAAGGCGCCGCTTGATGGCAATCAGACAAACACTGCGATGGGGGTTACGGTTTCTGACAGGACTCCTGTGCCTGCTGACTGCAGGCGCCGCGCCTGCCCGGGAAGCCGCGCCGGGCTCCGCGGCGCTGCCTCAGCCCTCGCTGCTGGTGTTCGCCGCCGCTTCCCTGACGGATGCCCTCGAGGAGGCGAACCGCGCCTTCACTGCCGAGGCCCACATCAGCGTCAAGACCTCGTACGCAGGCAGTTCCGTCCTGGCCAAGCAGATCGAGGCGGGGGCGCGCGCGGACGTGTTCTTCTCCGCGGACCGCGAATGGATGGACTACCTGGATAAACACGGGCTGCTGCGGGCGGGCACCCGCCACGACGTGCTCGGCAACGCCCTGGTGCTGATCGCACCCGCCGACAGCAACGTGCAGCTGAGGATCGCCCCGCACTTTGCGCTTGCTGCGGCGCTCGGCGACGGGCGCCTCGCGTGCGCCGACCCTGACTCTGTTCCTGCGGGGCTGTATGCGCGCGCCGCGCTTACCGAGCTTGGCGTGTGGGATGCGGTGGCGCCTCGCCTGGCACGGGCCGAGAATGTGCGAGCGGCGCTCGCCTATGTTGCGCGCGGGGAATCCCCGCTCGGGATCGTCTACCAGACCGATGCCCTGGCGGACAAGCACGTGCGGGTGGTCGATGTGTTCGCCGCAGAAACGCACCCCCCGATCATCTACCCGGCCGCCGCCACCAGCACGGCGGCCCGAGAGAGCGCGCGTTACCTTGATTTCCTGCGCAGCGAGCGTGCGCGGCAGATCTTCGCCCGCTACGGCTTCGCGGCTGCGCCGTGAGCGATTTGTAACCAAATTACCGCCGCGCCCTGAGCACTCTGGTGACGGCCGCGCATAGCCGGTAGGCTTGCGGCCCCGCCCGAGACACCGTGAGGTCCAGCATGAATCGCCGCGATGCTCTCGCGCTCCTGGCTGCCGCCACCGCAGCACCCCTTGGCCGCGCCTTCGCGGGCGCCGCCGGTGATGCGCGCAGCTACGGGCTGCGCCCCGACGCCACACCCGAAGCGAACGCCGCGGCGCTGCAGCGCTGTCTGAGTGCGAGCGCCGGCACCACTGTCACCATTCCCGGCGCGGATAGCGACTATCAGCTCAGTGGCCGCATCGTCGCGCCAGCCGGTACATCCATCGTGCTGGGCGATGGTGCCCGCCTGCGCTGGGTGACGACCCAACCGGGCGGTACCGCCTTCATGCGTGCACCCACCAGTTCAGCGCTGGAGGTTGCCGGCGATGACTTCCGCCTGAGTGGCAAGGGGCAGATCATCGGACCTTCGCGCGGGACCTATGCGCCGCGCGAGGTTGGCATTCTGTGCATCGGGGCTGCGGCCGCGAATCCGCGCCGCGGCTTCCAGATTAGCGAGGGGGTGGAGTTTCTCGACTGGGGGTCACACGCGATCGCGGCGCAGTTCGTGCGCGATGTGCGCGTCACCCACGTCAAGGTGAGCCGCTGCGGCTACGCGGGAATGCAGTTCCTGTCCTGCCAGAGCGGCCAGATCACTTCGAACGTGGTGGGCGAGATCGGCCCCGGGACTTCCGGCAACGCCTATGGCATATCGTGCACGCACGACTCGCTCAACTATGCCGACGACCCGAATGCGGCGAGCAACGGGCGCCAGGCGGTCAACCCGTTCTGCACGGGTTTCGAGGTTTCGGGCAACACGGTGTACGACATCCCCCTGTGGAGCGGCATCGATTTTCACGGCGCCTACGAGTGTCAGGCGCATCACAACAGTGTCTTCAATTGCCGCAACGGGGTGCTCCTCCAGGGCAGTTCGGGTGCCGGTGTTGACTTCGCGGGCGAGCACAACGCGGTGGTTAGCAATAAGGTCACCAGCAGCCGCATGAGCGGGGAACCGACCACCATCACGTCAGTGCCGCGCCTCGGCATCAGCGTCAACGGGGGCAAGGTGGTCCGCCACCGCACGATCGTGGTGCGTGACAACGTCATCGACGGCTATGGCGACAGTCGCAATACGTCGTTCTCGCTGCAGCACACCTATACCTCCGAGGCGGAGATCAGCAACAACCGCGTGATGAATTGGCGCGGCGCGGGCTGCTATAGCGCCTATTCGGACGGGGTGATCAGCAACAATGACTTCGGACCGGTGGCCGATCCGGCTGGGACTTCCTGCATCTTCGTCGCCGTCGGGGGCGGCCTGCGCATTTCTGGTAACCGCCACGTGGTGCCCGCCGGCGGCGCCATGTACGGGCTGTACATCAATTCCGTTACCGATGCTCCCTACGTCATCGAAGGCAATGACTTCCGCTCGGCGCGGGTGCGCCAGTACGCCGGCCACGGCGGCGGCCCGTTGTCGCCAGCGCAGATCGTCGGCGGGCGCCCGGGCTGAAGCCCGACGGCATCTGCCCGCGCGGGCGTTCAGCTCATATTTTGGAAGATCTGCGAGACCTGAGTGTCCCAGCCCTCGGAGCCGTAGATCGAATCGTGATAGACGTACTGCGTGCCGAGCGCCCCACTTAACAGCGTCTGAGTCATGGCGGGGACGTTGGCAGTGCCGGCTGGGTCGAGGATAGCGAGGTTCTGCGCCGCGATCGGAGTACCGAGGATAGTGGCGGCGTTTTCGATCGCCGTGAGGCTGGCATTCGGACCGGCGGCCGAATAAGGGATGCGCAGCGCATAGCCGTAAGTCGGGTCGAGCAGCAGGTAGGCATTCGCGAGCACGTTGGTGATGAGGAGCTGCGAATGAATGCCGGTCTGCAGCGGCACGTTTTGCAGCCACACGAGGAAATGCAGTGCTGGGGCGCCGGCGGCGCTGTCCGGCGGTATGACCTCGGGGTGGCCGAGCAACGTCAGCATCGTCGTGAGCTTACAGAAGTGACCGCAAGCCATCGCAGGCGTGCTCAGCAGCTCGCTCATGGTCGCATGCAGCGGGGCAAGCGGGGTGCTGCCGAGCTGTGCGCAACTGAAGGCTACAAGGCTCGCGTAGGCCGCCATGCTGCCCGCATCGCTCAGACCTGCAAACGCGGGTCCGAGCTTTGACTGTACGAGAGCGCTCGGGGCCGCGCCGCCGTTCAGGGCCGCGTAGGCATTCAGGAAGTTCAGGGGCTGGCTCTTGATGCTGGTGATCAGGCTGGCCGGCGCCGGCAGCAGCTGCTGGGCGAACTGGGAGGGCTCTTCGATGACTGAGCCAGAGGTCCCGTCCGCGGTGCCGCCGCCGCTGCCGCTGCCCCCGCATCCTGCCAGGGTGGAAAGGCCCAGTGAACCGAGTGCGCCACGCAGAAAGGCTCTACGATCTAACGAATAGGACATGAATTCCTCAACCTGACCCCGACTCTCGACGACTGGCAGGCTACCGCCCGCACTGCGCCCCGGCCGTGAAGCGGTTCGCTTTCGGGAGCATCGGCGGATGGGTCGCCTGGGCACGGGCCCTGACCAATTGTGGCGCGGCGCAGCGACTCTACCTGCGAATCCCTGTTTGTTTCAACGCGTGGGTGTATCTAATCGTTGACCCGGGCTCCGCGGCGCTTCGCTGGCGGCGTGCCGGGTCAAACGCCGGGCAATGAGGGGGACGTGGATTGCAGGGTGCGCCTGGCACGCGGCTGCTCCATCCACTCGCACCGGCCGCGTGGGGGCGCGATGGGTGAGGGTGCCTGATGGCAGGGGCGGCCGCCTCAGACGAGCGGCCGGATCCCCCCGACTTCACGGGGAGGGTAGCTGTGCCCTTTGCTCGCGTGGCTGTGGTGCGCGATCAAGTGGCGTACAGTCATCGGCTCACTATTGCCAGCGGCGCCGGGAAGATCGCGCCACGTGGGAGAATCCATATGCTGATCAGAAGGCTCGTGTTTGTGGCGCTCTTTCTGTGGCCCGCCGCCGCGGCCTGGTGCGCGTGTGTCCATTCAGGGACCGGTAACGATTACTGCGGGCCGGAGTTGATCACCCTGCTGGATGTCGACAGCTCCGGTGCAGTCTATGTGCGTCCCAGCAGTGCGCTCTCGCCGCTGCCGGCCGGTTTTGTCTGCACTCCCGTGTCCGGAACGTACTTTGTGCTCAGTCCCAGCAATGCCAACTTCAAGCAGATCTACGCCGCGCTCCTCAGCGCGCGTATCGCAGGTGCCCCGGTCACGATAGTCTCAGATCCTTCGCAGTCGGCCTGCACGATCCTTTACATCACGTTGTGAAGCGCGACGGTAGTGAGGATCATGCGGCCGCTTAGGTTCCTGCGCACCGCCTGCGAGTTGGCGCTGTTGTGCTTGCTCCCGGCAATGACCCACGCGGCAGCCTGCGGTGGGGGTTTCAGCAACCCCGTTGTCACAGAGAACTGCGGCAGCGATCCGAGCAGCTGGAGCAGCGACTGGCAAGCCAACCGCGCCAAGTTCGTGTACGACCCTTCGGTCCTCGGTGGTTACGTGTCGCGCTCGAGCATCAACCGCGGCGGCTCGTTGAATTTCTACATCCAGTCCCCGCAGAAGACCCCCGGTTTCACCATTGACATCTACCGGCTGGGTTACTACGGCGGCATGGGCGGCCGCCTCGTGCAGCACATCGGCGGGCTGACCTCCGCGGCACAGCCGCCGTGCCGTTGGGAGCACGGTGGTACGGTCAACGGCTACTTCACGTGCAACAACTGGCACCGTTCCTACGCGCTCGACGTCCCTGCCAGCTGGACCTCGGGGGTGTACGTGGCTGCGATCCGCTCACTGCAGAAGCCCAGCAGCGCGGGCACGAGTGCGCGACAGGCCTACGCTCACGATGTGTTGTTCGTGGTGCGCGACGATGCCCGCCATGCGGCCTTCGTCTATCAGCAGGCGATCGCCACCGAGCAGGCCTACAACAGTTATGGCTACGGACCCGGGCTCTACGCGCGGCAGACCGTCGATGGCAACAACGTGCCGGTCGCCAAGGCCACGTTCGAGCGCCCATTCGATGCGCTCGACAACCTGCAGTTCTACCGCTTCGAGCTGCCATTCATTTTCTGGCTCGAGCGCAGCGGTTACGACGTCGCTTACAGCACCGACATTGATACGCACGAGCGCACGGCGCCCATCGCGGCGAACTATCGCGCCTTCATACTCTCCGGACACAGCGAATACTGGTCGCGGCCGATGTACGACGCAGTGCAGGCTGCGCGCGATAGCGGCGTGCACCTGGGCTTCTTCGGCGGCGATACTCTCTACTGGCAGATGCGACTCGAGGATGAGACCGCCCAGCCCGGGGACGGCACGCACAACGGCCACGACCGGGTGATGGTGGTGTTCCGCAGTCCCTATCCACCCCAGGCCAACGGGCTCGGCGATCCCAATCCAGACCCTGCGTTGCAGACAATCTACTGGCGTGACTTTCCACTGATGCGTGACGAGGAGGCACTGGTGGGCGTGCACTTCACGCACCCGCTCAACTGCACCGAGCACGTTGCGGCCTGGGCGAGCGCCGGAACTGCGGATGTCGCTCCGGTGCTGCGCAGCGCGCCCCAGTCCCTCGTCGTGGCGAACACGGCTTCCTGGGTATTCGAGGGCACGGGCCTGCACGCGGGAGAGTCGATCCCCCATGTCTACGGCCAGGAGTCCGACGCCTTCGAGCCAAACGGGGCGCCGCCATGCGGCCGCAGCCCCGCCGATCCACCGGCGCACACACCCGCGTATCGCAGCGGCACTTTCACCCTCATCGCCAGCAGTCCGTTCGAAAACGTCGTGTGGCGACCGCCCGCTTCGCTGGCGCAGCCGACACTCGCGCCGGTCAACTCCCTGGTATTCCAGGCCTGCAGCGGCGCCTGGGTGTTTGCCGCCGGCGACATCATGTGGGGCAACACGCTCGCCCCCTCGTTCATGCTCGAACAGGACTACACGAGCGCGCCCCTACAGCAGCTCACCGCCAACGTGCTGGACGTATTCGCCGGGCGCAAGGGCGCGCCGGCAGGACAGGGATGCATCACGCGTTATCCCGCCGAGCTCCTCGAGGGGCCGCTGCAGCTGCTGCTCGATCACTGAGCAGCCCCTGCAGCGGAACGAGGCCTGGGGATCATCAGCCCGCAGGCCATCAGAACTTGCCGTTCTGGAAGTCCTCGAAGGCCTGCTGCAGTTCAGCGCGCGTGTTCATGACGAACGGCCCGTATTTGGCGACCGGCTCGCGCAACGGCCTGCCTGCCACCAGGATCGCGCGCGCCCCCGTGAGACCCGCGCCCGCGGTGAGGCCGGTGAGGCGGATGTCGTCGCCTTCGCTGAGGACCGCCAGCTCGTGCGTGCCGATCGCCTTGGTCTCCTCGCCCACCCTCAGGGAGCCTTCGAACACGTAGAGGAAGGCCGCGTAGTCCTTCGGCAGCGACTGCACGAACTGCGCGCCCGGCTCGAGCGCTAGATCAAGGTAGGTCGGGTCCGTGGCCGGCTGCAGGATCGGCCCCACGATGCCCGCGACGCTGCCTGCGATGACCTTGACCGTCACGCCCTTCGCAGGGGCGGCCGTGGGGATGCGTTCGGGCCCGAATTCCTGGTACTTCGGTGCGCTCATCTTGTCCCGCGCCGGCAGGTTCAGCCACAGCTGGAAGCCGCGCATGCGCCCGGCCTCCTGCTCGGGCATCTCCGAGTGCACGAGCCCGCGCCCCGCGGTCATCCATTGCACGCTCCCGGGCACCAGCACGCCCTCGTTGCCGTGGTTGTCGCGGTGGCGCATGCGGCCATCGAGCATGTAGGTCACGGTCTCGAAACCACGATGCGGGTGGTCGGGGAAGCCGGCGATGTAGTCTTCAGCACGGTCGGTGCCGAACTCATCGAGCATCAGGAACGGATCGAGGTCCGGCAGCTGCGGCTGGCCGATCACGCGGCGCAGCTTTACGCCGGCGCCATCGGAAGTCGGCATGCCGCGCACCACGCGCTGCACGGAGCGCGTCGCGGTCGAGGTCTGTGTCATGGAAGTGCTCCTGTGACCTGAATCAAGAGAGGATCCAACATGGGGCCGCGCCGCTCAGGCGGCAAGGGCGCTGCGGCCGCCGCCCAGGGTGGCGATGGCGGCGTGCGCTCCGGTGAGGCTGCGGGCGCGCTCATCCGGGGAGATGTTGAGCCCTTCCGCGCGCACGAAGGTGACGTCGGTGATGCCGAGGAACCCGAACAGGAACTTCAGGTACGACTCCCCGAATTCGGTGCCCGCTCCCGGCGCGTACACTCCACCGCGCGAGAGTGCGACGATGACACGCCGGCCGCCGGCCAGTCCCTGCGGGCCCTGCGGGCCGTAGCGGAAGGTGCGCCCCTTGATGCTGATGCGATCGATCCACGCCTTCAGCTGCGAGGGCAGGCTGAAGTTGTAGAGCGGCGCACCGATGACGATGACGTCCGCCGCCAGGAACTCCTCGAGCGCGGCGGCATCGCGGCCGGCCGCCGCGGGCGCCTCTCCGGTCAGGGACTCGGCGGAATAGTGGGGCAGCGGATCGGCCGCCAGGTCGCGGTAGGTCACCCGCAGGCCCGGCTCCTGGGATTTCAGGCGCTCAACGATCGCGCGCGTCAGCTGCCGGCTCGCGGAGGCGTCCCCGAGGATGCTCGAATCGACGTGCAAGAGGTTCATAGCGACTCCTTCTGCCATGGATGGCGTAGGAGTAGGCTATCTTTTGGGACGACCTGTGATAATTGGGATGTTCTGGAACATATTGTTCTATTTCTGGTATTAATCGAGAGGGTAGGATGCAGCCTCTGGAAGGGCTCTATTACTTCACCGAGGTCGTGGACCACGGCGGCTTTGCCAGGGCAGCACGCGCCCTTGGCATCCCGAAATCGCGGCTGTCCCGCCACGTTACCGCGCTCGAGACCGAGCTCAACGTGCGCCTCCTCAACCGCTCCACGCGCCGCTTCGTGGTCACCGAGGTCGGCCAGGAGGTCTACCGCCACGCCCGCGCCATGCGTACCGAGGCCGACGCGGCCCGCGAGGCCGTCGAGTTCGCGCGCGCAGCACCCCGCGGCAACCTCAAGGTGAGCTCACCGGTCGCGCTGGCGCAGTGGTCCTTGAGCCGGGTATTACCGCCGTTCCTCGCGACGTACCCGGACGTGCGGGTGCAACTGGACGTGAGCGATCGCCGCGTCGATGTGCTCAACGAGGGCTTCGACGTCGCGTTGCGCGTGCGCACGCGCCCGAGCGGGGAGGACGGGCTCGTGATGCGCGCCTTCCGCCAGGTGGACGAATTCCTGGTCGCAACCCCGGGCTACCTTGCCGGCGCAGGGCCCCTGAGCACGCCGTCGCAGCTTGCCGAGCACGCAACCCTCGACCATGCGGCTGATCTTGAGCACCGCGCCTGGGAACTCGTCGGCCCGCAGGGGGAGAGCGTGCGCACCGCGCTCATGCCGCGCATGGTGTGCCGCGACTTCGTGCCGCTGCACGCGGCGGTGCGCGCAGGCCTTGGGATCGCGCGGCTGCCGGCGAGCGTGGTGCGTGAAGATCTGCAAAGCGGGGCGCTCGCGCGCGTGCTGCCCGAGTGGAATACGCCGCAGGGAATCCTGCACGTGGTCTTCCCCAGCCGCCGCGGCATGCTGCCGGCGCTGCGTGCCTTCATCGACTTCCTGGCCCAGCACCTCCCGGGAACGCTTTAGGCCTCGGCGTTTTGCGATGAGCGACCTCGCGCGCGCGGTGATTCATCGCGCGCTAAGGGGCATTCGCGGTATATAAGAGTGTGGACGCAACCGGCATGTTTGTGCGCACCGCAAGCCTACTTTCCATAACGCGCCGCGCGGCCTTGCCGCTGCTGGCCTGGCTGCTCTTGGCACCCGGCGCGGCGTTCGCGCAGGACGCCGACCCACCCGGTCGCATCGCGCGCCTGAGCGATGCGGAAGGGTCGGTGGCATTGCAGCCGGCCGGCGTCGCCAGCTGGGGCGCGGCGCAACTGAACCGCCCCGTGACCACCGGAGATCGCCTGTGGAGCGATCAGGCCTCGCGCGCGGAGCTCGACCTCGGCAGCGCCGCCGTGCGGCTCGGCAGCGGCACGGCATTCTCGTTCTTCAACCTCGGTGACCGCGCCGTGCAGATGCAGCTGACGGCCGGCACGCTCATCGTGCACGTGCGCGAGATCTTCCCCAACCAGCTCTACGAGGTCGACACACCCAATCTTGCGGTCACGCTGCTCGAGCCCGGCGAATATCGCGTCGAGGTCAACGATGCGGGCGACACCACGGTGGTGCGCGTGAGCGAGGGCCGTGCGCATGTTGAGGGCGGGGGCCAGAGCGTCACGCTTGGCATGCAGCAGATGGCGCGGTTCAGCGGCCGCGACACCCTCGCCTACGAGAGCGGACCGTTCGGCGTGCCGGATGACTTCGACGCCTGGTCGGCCGCGCGCGAGCGCGGGCTCATGAATTCACCCTCGGGAGATTACGTGCCCGAAGGCGTGCCCGGTACACAGGACCTCGACGACAATGGCACTTGGGAACTTACTCCCGAATACGGCTACGTGTGGGCGCCCGTGGTGGTGGTTGTGGACTGGGCCCCTTATCGCTTCGGGCACTGGGTGTTCATCGCACCCTGGGGCTGGACTTGGATTGACGATGCGTCCTGGGGGTTCGCCCCCTATCACTACGGCCGCTGGGTGGTGTGGAACAGTGCCTGGTGCTGGGTGCCGGGCCCGAAGCGCTTGCACCCGGTGTACGCGCCGGCGGTCGTGGGCTGGGTTGGAGGACCGGGTCGGCGCGCCGGGGCGCTCGGGCCCAATGTCGGCTGGTTCCCGCTCGCCCCACACGAAGTCTACGTAACGCCGTACCGCGTGAGCAGCGGATACGCGCGTGCGCTCAACCTGACCAACACCACCGTCAGCGGCACGCAGGTCGCGAGCGCGTACCAGAACAACGCTGCCGACGTGCGTTACCTCAATGCGCGGGTGGGTGCGGTGACCGCCGTGCCCCAGGCGGTGTTCGCCGCCGGCGAGCGGGTGCGTGGCCGCACGGTGCCGCTGAGCAGCGCGGCGCTCGGCGGCACTCCGGTGGCGGCGAGTGCGCCGCCCATCATGCCGCTGCCGCAGAGCGTGTTCGGCGCGGGCGCGCACGCCGTGCCACACCCGCCGTCGGCGTATCTGAACCGGTCGGTGCTGGTGCGCACCGAGCCGCCGCGCGCGCCGGCGCCCTTCGATCGTCAGCTCGGTGCGATGCAGGCGGCCGGCGGTGAGGCGCTCGCGCCGGCCGCGCTCGCGCGCCTCCAGCCGCCCGCGGCGGCGGCGGCGGTGCGCGTGCTGCCGCGCACTGCGCAGCCCTTGCCGGCCGCAGCGAGCGGGACGGTCCCCATGCCGACCCTCGCCGAGCGCGAGCGCGCACTGCAGACGAGCACGCTCGGAGGTCCGCCGCCGGCTTACAGCTACCGGGCGCTCCCGCAGGACTCCACGGCCGCGCAGGCGCAGACCCCGACATCGGCGCCGGGTGCGACCGCTGGCAGGGCCGTGCGCACCGACCGCCCGCCTCCGGGCTCGATCGCGGCAGCGAGCGGCGCCTCGCCGCCCCGCAACGCTGCGCACCAGCCTTCATCCGGCGCGGAGCGTCACCATGCGCCCGCCTCGCCATCCGCGCCACCACCCCTGCCGCATCCGGGAGCACCCGCACCGGCCGCAGCCGCGGCGCACGCAAGTTCTGCGCATGCCGATGCGGCGCGCTGAAGAGACATCCGCGACCTGAGGCTGCCGGCAGGGCGGGCACCCCTGGAGCACGTGCAGCGGCGCATCAAGGTCGGTCTCATTCGTACTGCAGCACCTCGCGCTCAAGCTCCTTGAGGTAGGCACGTACCTCGGCGTGGCTGCAGACCTCGGCCTCGAGCAGCGTCTGCAGCAGCGCCTCCAGGTGCACACGCAGCGCGACGGCAATCAGCGTGGGCGGATACGCAGCGAATGAGCGCAGTGCCTCACCGAGCCGATCAACGCATTCCTCGACCGCATGCTCTTCGTGCCGCGCGTGCGTGAATGACATCGGTGTCTCCGTTTGCTGAACTGGGAGCACTGAAGATACACAACGCTCCAGGCAGCTGAGGCCAGGACACCTGCGGGCATGCGCTTTTCTGCACGAAGAGCGCGGCTATCCGAATTCCAATCACCCGCCGGATCCCTAGACTTCCGTCCCCCGCTTCCACGAAACCAACATCGGCAACTCACGGAGGTTGCGCATGATCACCCGCGCCGGCATTTTTTCCCGTGCCCCTCGCCACGCTGCGCGCCTCGCACCTGCAGCCGTGCTCTTCCTCAGTCCCGCTCTGGCGTTGGCTCAGGCGACGTCGCCGTTCATGACCGGTGCCAACGCCCTGCAGACGAACATCCTCGCCTGGCTCACGCCCATCGCGGTGATTCTGGTCATGGTGCTCGGGGCGATGGCGATGGCCAACCGCATGAGCTGGGGCTGGTGCATTGGTGCGATCCTCGGCATCGCGATCGCCTTCGGCGCGCCGCAAATCGTGACCTGGGTGCGCGGGATGTTCGGGGTCTGATGATGAGCGCGCGCAATGCCGGGCTGACCGCGGACATCCTGTTCGTGGGGGCGACGCGGCCCCCGATGCGCTGGCGCGTCACCTATGCGGCGCTCCTTGCCAACCTGGTGTTCACGATGGAGGCGTTTCTCCTCACCCGCAACCTCCTGACACTCCTCGTTTGCGTCCCCGTGCACGGTGTCTGCGCACTGCTGTGCGCACGTGACCCGCGGTTCTTCGACCTGGCGCTGCTGTGGGGGCGCACGCGGCTGTCGGCTCTGGCCACGACGCTGTCGCTGTGGCAGGCGAGCAGCTACTCGCCGCTGCTGCTTGACCCGGCCGACGCCGCCGGCCGGCGCAGATGCCGTACCGCGGGACTGCCCCTCGCTCCGGGGAGGGTGGGTCGATGAAGCGCCTGGCCCGCACGGTGGCGCTGCGTCGCGAGCGCAGCGCGGCGGAGCACATCCCCTACAGCGCGCACGTCGCCCCCGGGGTCGTCACGACCACGGCCGGGGATTACCTGCAGGCCTTTCGCCTGGGCGGGGCGAGCTTCGAGAGCGCCGACGATGCGCAGCTGAACGTCTGGCACGAGCGCCTCAACGTGCTGTGGCGCAACCTCGCGAGCCCACAGGTCGCCCTGTGGACGCACCTCATCCGGCGCCCGGTGCACGCGCAGCCGCGCACGGTGAGCGGTGGCGGCTTCGCGGCGGCGCTTGCGGCCCGTTACGAGGAGCGGCTGGCGGGCGAGACGCTGATGCTGAACGAGCTTTACGTGGCGCTGCTTTTCCGGCCCGCCCCGGGGGCCGCGGCCAGCATGCTGTCGCGCCTCCTTAGCCGCACCCGGGGCGGCGACGCGCGGCGCGAGCTGGCCGCAGCGCTCGAGAGCTGCGAGAAGCTCGCGCAGACACTGCGCGCGTCGCTGGCGCGCTACGAGCCCGAGCCGCTGGTGACTTACCACGACGGTGCGCGCTGGTGCTCGGCGCTGCTGGAGTACCTCGCGCTCCTGATCAACGGCGAGGCGCGGCCGGTGCCGCTGCCGTGTGGGCCGCTCGGCGAGGCACTCGCCACCACGCGGCTGCTCTTTGGCAGCGAGGCCATCGAATACCGCCTGCCCGCCGGCACGCGTGTCGGCGCACTGCTGGGCATCAAGGAATACCCCACGCCGAGCCTGGTGGGGATGTACAACCGGCTGTTGTCGGCGCCCTTCTCGCTGGTGCTGGCGCAGTCCTTCACCTTCATCTCGCGCGGCGCCGGGCAGATGCTGCTGCAGCGCCAGTTCTATCGCATGGCCAACGCCGGGGACTTCGCCGTCTCGCAGGCGACGCAGCTGAAGGATGCCCTCGATGGCCTCGCCAGCAACGAGTTCGCCATCGGTGACCACCATTTCACGCTGCAGGTGCTGGCCGAGATCGACGCCGGCGAGCCGCAGCACGAGACGCAGCGGCTGCGGGTGCTGAACGACAACGTCGCGCTGGCGCGCAGTTACCTTGCCGACACCGGCATGACGGTGGCGCGGGAGGACCTCGCGCTCGAGGCGGCATTCTGGGCGCAGTTGCCGGGAAATTTCGCCCTGCGGCCACGCAAGGCACCCATCACCTCACGCAACTTCGCCGCCATGGCCTCGTTCCACAACTACCCGAGTGGCCGCGCCGCTGGCAACCACTGGGGTGAGGCACTTGCGCTGCTGTGCACCAGCGCGCGCTCGCCCTACTACTTCTCGCTCCACGCCAGCGACCCTGGCGACCCGGACGGCGGCAGCCGCAAGGACACCGGCCACACACTCCTGTGCGGCCCGACGGGCTCGGGCAAGACGGTCTTCATCGGCTTTCTGGTCACGCTCCTGACGCGCCAGGGTGCGACCCAGGTGATCTTCGACAAGGATCGCGGACTCGAGATCCTGGTGCGCGCGCTCGGCGGGGAGTACCTGGCGCTGCGCCAGGGGATGCCGACCGGGTTCAACCCGCTGCAGCTGCCGGAGGGTCCCCAGCACACCGAGTTCCTGCGCAGCTGGCTGCGCCTGCTGGTGCGCCGCGGCGAGGGTACCGCGCTCAGCACCCGCGAGAGCGCGGACCTCGACCAGGCGCTGCGCGGCACGCTCGCCCTGGAGCTCCCCGCGCGCCGCCTGTCGCGCCTCATCGACTTCCTTGACCCGACCGACCCGGAAGGCGTGCACGCACGCCTGGCGCGCTGGTGCGAGAGCCTGCAGGGGGAATACGCCTGGGCCTTTGACTGCCCGGCCGACTCGGTGGTGGGCCGCCTCGGTGGCAGCAGCGTCATCGGCTTCGACGTCACGGAGTTCCTGGAGCACGAGGCGAGCCGCGCGCCCCTCACCCTCTACATGTTTCACCTGGTGCGCCAGCTGCTCGACGGGCGGCGCCTCGTGTGCTGGATGGACGAGTTCTGGCGACTGCTCGCCGACCCGGCCTTTGAGGCCTTCGCCAAGGACGGGCCCAAGACCTGGCGCAAGCTCAACGGCGTCATGTGTCTTGCCACGCAGAGCGCGAGCGACGTGCTCGCGAGTCCCATCAGCCGCACCCTGATCGAGCAGACACCCACCAAGGTGTTCTTCCCCAACAGCGATGCCAGCGCCGAGGAATACACGCAGGGATTCGGCCTGAGCGAGCGCGAGTTCAAGCTGATCCGCGAGCAGCTGGAGCCTGGCGCCCGCACCTTCCTCGTCAAGCAGGGGCACCACAGCGTCGTGTGCCGGCTCGACCTCAAGGGCTGTGAGGGGGAACTCGCCGTCATCTCGGGGCGCGCCCAGCAGCTGACGCGCATGCAGCGGCTGATGCAGGAGCTCGGTGGTGCCCCCGAGGACTGGCTGCCGGCCTTCATGCGCGGCGCGGCCGCCGCGCCTTCTTCCACCCAAAACCCGGAGTCACCCTCATGAGAACACCGATCGCCATCCTGAGCGCTGCGCTGCTGACCCTCGGCGCGCCGCTCGCACACGCGCAGTTTGCCGTCATCGACGTCGCCTCCGTCGCTCAGCTGATCAGCGAGGTGCAGACCCTGGAGCAGCAGGTGCAGACCGCGCAGGCACAGCTTGGCCAGGCGCAGGCCGAGTTCAAGGCCATGACCGGCGATCGCGGCATGGAACAGCTCCTCGGCGGCATCAACCGCAACTACCTGCCGGCGAGCCCGGCGGCGCTGCAGGCCGCGGCGCAGGGAGCAGGGTCCTTCACCGCGCTCGCCGGCAGCGTGCGCGGCGCTCTCGCGAATGAGTCGGTGCTCTCCGCGCCGCAGCTCGCGACTCTGGCGCCCGCAGCCGCGGCACAGCTGCAGTCGCAGCGACAGTCGGCCGCGCTCCTCCAGGGCCTCGCCCAGCAGGCGCTCGTCAACGCCAGTGCCCGCTTTGCCGGGCTGCAGCAGCTGATCGATGCCATCGGCACGGCGAGTGACCAGAAGGGCGCGCTCGACCTGCAGGCGCGCATCGCCGCCGAGGGCGGCATGCTGCAGAACGAGCGCACCAAGCTCGAAGTTCTGTTCCAGGGCGCGCGCGCCGATGAGCGCCTGGGCGCCCAGCGCGCGCGGGAGCTCGTGATCGCGGGCCACGGCCAGTTCGACGGGCGCTTCCAGCCGCGTCCCTGAGGCCCGCTGCCATGGGATTCTTCGCGACCTTCGGGGAGTGGCTGAACGGTCAGCTGGCCGACTACATCGGCGGCAACACCGCTCTTGTGGCCGCGGCGCTCGAGCCGGCCATCGTCACGCTCGCCACCGTCTACGTAATGGTGTGGGGCTACCTGCAGCTCACCGGCAGCATCGAGGAGCCCTTTACCGCAGGACTCAAGCGCGTGCTGACGCTTGCAGTGGTGCTCGGCACCGCCACGCAACTGTGGCTCTACAACAGCCTGATCGTCGACACGTTCTACAGTGCCCCGGCCCGGCTGGCCGCCGCCGTCATCGGCGCCAGCGACCCGGTGGCTACGCTTGATGTGATCTGGAGCCGGGGCGGGGCGGTCGCCGGCTACCTGTGGAACAACGGCGGGGTGTTCAGCGGTGACTTCGGTTACTACGTGGCCGGGGCCGTGGTGTGGGTGCTCATCGGGCTCCTGTGCGCCTACACGATGTTCCTGGTGGCACTCTCCAGCGTCGCACTCGCGGTGTTGCTGGCGCTCGGGCCGATGTTCATCGCGTTTCTGCTGTTCGAGAGCACGCAGCGCTTCTTCCAGGCCTGGGTGGCGCAGCTGGCCAACTACGCGCTGATCAGCGTCCTCACTGTGCTGGTGGCGGCGCTGCTCCTGCAGATCGTCGAGTCCTATGCGACGCAGACTGCCGCCCGCGGCGCCGCCATCGTCACCGTCGACGCACTCGACATGGTGCTCGTGGCAGTACTGGTCTTCCTGCTGATGCGCCAGGTCATGCCCATCGCCGCAGCGCTCGCCGGTGGCGTCGGGCTCAGCACCTTTGGCCTCGCGAGCCGCTTCATCGGCTGGGGCCTGCGGCAGGGCGGGGCTGCCGGGCGCGGCGCTCTCGGGCTCTCCGTGGCCGCCCTCAGTGCGCCGCGCGCCGCGCCCGTGCCGCCTGTGACGCTCGAACGCAGCCACTGGGGCACCGCGTGAGGCCGGCCCTGCGGTGGCGGCGGCCGGCAGGCTGGCCGCGGGCGGCGGTGCGACGGGGGCTCCTGGGCCTCGCCTGCGCGGCCATCGGCGCCTGTGCCGCGCACAAGCCGATATGCCAGGGGCAACTGCGGCCGATCAATGCCGCTGCAGCCGCAGCACCCCCGCACCCCGAGGCACGGCATGGCGACTGACCCGCTCGAGTCCTACTTCACCGCAGCGGCCGGCTGGGACACCGATCGCGCGCGGCAGGCGCTGCGCAGCGCGCGCCGCGCCTGGTGGGTTGCCGTGTCCGGCTGGGTCTTCGCGGGCCTGAGCGCTCTTGCCCTGGTGCTGCTCATGCCGCTGAAGCAGGTCGAGCCGTACGTGGTGCGCGTCGACCGCAGCACCGGGGTCATCGACGTCGTGCCCACGTACCGCGGCGGCGTGGCGCTGGAGCCTGCGGTGACGCGCTACTTCCTCACCCACTACGTCAGCGTCTGCGAGCGCTTCAACTTCGCGACCGCCGAGAGCGACTACGAGGAGTGCGGTGCCTTCCACGCCGCACAGCGCAACCAGGCGTGGTATGCCCTCTGGAACCCCCACAACCCGGCTTCGCCCCTGAACGTGCACAAGGACGGCAGCACGGTGCGCGTGGAAGTGCAGGCCGTGAGCTTCTTCCAGCGCGGCAGTGGCATCACGGATCTTGCGCAGGTGCGCTACCTCAAGGCCCAGCGCCAGGCTGGCGGTGCGGACGAGCGCGTCACGCACTGGATCGCCACCGTGCAGTACGCCTTCACGGCGCCCTCGCAGGACGCACGGCTGCGGCGCTGGAACCCGCTCGGGTTCAAGGTGATCGAGCTCAACACGGAGCCTGAAGTGCCCGAGCAGGCCGCGACCGGCAGGGGCGGGTGAGGGCGTTATGAGACACCACACCCTCGCCTGCGGCCTCTGGGTTCTTTTCCTGTCCGGCGGGTGGAGCCACACCCTGCGCGCCGAGAGCCCTGTGACCGGGGATGCCCGCATACGCACGGTGGTCTACGCGCCCGATGAGGTCTATCGCCTGCACGGCTACGTGGGCTTCCAGATCGACCTGGAGTTCGAGAGCGGCGAGGCCTTCGTGGGACTGGGCGCCGGGGACGTCGAGAGCCTCGCCTTCGCCGCCGAGGGCAACCACCTGTTCCTGAAGCCACGGGCGGCGGCCGTCGACACCAACCTCACGGTGCTAACCAACCGCCGCACGTATCACTTTGAGTACCTGGCGAGCCTGCGGCGCCGTGACAGCGTGGTCGGCGAGGTGGTGTACGCGCTGCACTTCGTCTACCCCGCCGCGACAGTGCCGGCGGCGCAGGACGCCGAGGAGCACCTGGCGCGGCAGGTCCCCGAGCGTCCACGCAACCTCGACTACGCGTACTGCGGCAGCCCCGCGATCCAGCCCGAGTCGGCCTGGGATGACGGGGTGCAGACGCATCTGCGCTTCGGCGCGCGCCAGGAGCTGCCGGCGATCTTTGCCCACAACGAGGATGGCAGCGAGTCGCTCGTGAACTTCACCGTCGAGGCCGACGAGCTCATCGTGCACCGTGTCGTGCGGCGGTTGATCGTGCGCCGCGGCCGCCTGGTGGGCTGCATCGTGAACCAGCGCTTCGCTGGCGCGGGCGCCGATCTCGGCTCGGGCACGCTCGCCCCGGACGTGCGCCGGGTGACCCGCGGGGTGCCCCGGTGAGTTCCGGGCAGGTCCCGGGCACCGCACCGGCCCCGGAGCGCACCGACGGCGTGCGCGGGGAGCGCGCGGCGGCGATCGTCAGCGCCGTGCGCAGCCTGCAGTCGCGGGCGAGCAGCCTGCTCGCCGCGGCGCTGATGGTCGGACTGGGTGTCGCGGGCCTCACCTGGTACTACGCGCACGCGTTCGCGCGCCCGGCGCGCAGCCGCCAGAGCGCGCAGGCGACCGCGGCCGGCCGTGCGCAGGCGGAGATGACCCTCCCGGCACTCGGCGTGGTGGTGCCACCGGTGGCCGCCGCGGTCGCGGGCGAGCCGCAGCCGGCCGGCGTTCAGCCGGCAGCCGACGACCCCGCGCCGCCGCTGCCGCAGGTCCCCGCACCAGGTGCGGGGGGCGTGCCGGCGGCCAAGACGCCCGCGCAGCTGGCCAACGAGCGCCGGCTCGCCGGTGCGGTGTTCGCCCGCTCGATGCCTGCGGCCCCGGATGCCGCGCCTGAGGCGTCGCCGCTCCCGGTCCCGGGTGCCCCGGGGGCAGGGGGGATCCGCCCCCCGGGGACGCTGGCGGCGCTCCTGGAGCCTACGCCGGCGCCTGCTACCGAGGCGCAGCGCCTGCCGGATGCGCACTTCCTGCTGCCCAAGGGCGCCTTCCTTGACTGCACGCTCGAGACCGCCATCGACTCGACGCTGCCGGGCATGACCACTTGCGTGACCGCTGAGGACACCTTCAGCGCCGATGGCAAGGTGGTGCTCCTGGAGCGGGGCACCAAGCTCGTCGGGGAGACCCGCGGGCAGCTGCAGCAGGGCCAGGCGCGCCTGTTCGTGCTGTGGACGCAGGCGCGCACGCCCGGCGGGGTGCTCGTGCCCCTGGATTCTCCCGGCACCGATGAGCTCGGGCGCGCCGGTGTCGGCGGGGAGGTGCAGCGGCACTTCTGGCAGCGCTTTGGTGCCGCGGTGCTGGTCTCGGTCATCGAGGGCGGCATCCAGGCAGGCGTGCAGGCCGCGAGCCACTCGAACGGCACGGTCATCTATGCGCCGTCGGGCTCGCAGGACGTACTCACCGAGGCGCTCAAGGACAGCGCGCAGATTCCGCCGACCCTCGCCAAGGCCAATGGTGAGCGCATCGAGGTGCTGGTGGCGCGCGACGTTGACTTCCGCACCGTCTATGAGCTGCGCACTGTCAGCGGGCGCTGAGGGCCGTCCCGCGGTGGCCGCCGCGGGCGCGGAGCTGAGCGCGCTCGAGCTCACGCTGCGGGCCCTGCGCCCGCTGCTCGGGAACCCGGAGGTCACCGAGCTGTGCATCAACCGGCCGCGCGAGATCTTCATCGAGACCCGCAGCGGCTGGCGGCGCGAGGAGCTGCCGTTCGCCGACCTCGAGTGGTGCCGGCGGCTGGCGAAGCTCGTCGCCAACGTGACGCGCCAGCGGATCGATGAGTCTGCCCCGCTGCTCTCGGCGTGGCTGCCCTCCGGGGAGCGCGTGCAGATCGTGCTGCCGCCGGCAACCACCGCCGGGTGCGTGGCCATCACGATCCGCCGCCCGACCGACAGCGTTTGGTCGATCGAGGACCTTGCGCGCCGCGGCGCACTGCCCGGCGCGGGCAGTGCGCCTGGCGAGGGCGGCGATGCCGACGCGGAACTGCTGCGCCTGCATGCCGCGGGCGACTACGTGGCCTTCATGCGCCTGGCGGTGCGCACGCGCAAGAACATCATCGTCTCGGGCGCCACCGGCTCGGGCAAGACGACCTGGACCAAGGCGCTGATCCGCGAGATCCCGAGCGAGGAGCGGCTCGTGACCATCGAGGATGCGCGCGAGCTGGTGCTCGAGCACCACCCGAACCATGTGCGTCTCTACTACAGCAAGGACGGACAGGGCCTGGCGCGGGTGACGCCGAAGCAGCTCCTGGAGTGCTGCCTGCGCATGCGGCCGGACCGGATCCTGCTGGCGGAGCTGCGTGCCGAGGAAGCCTTCGACTACCTGCGCAACGTCAACTCCGGCCACCCCGGGTCGATCACGAGCGTCCATGCCAGCAGCGCAGAGCTCGCCTTCGAGCAGCTCGTGCTGCTCGTCAAGCAAAGCGCCGGGGGCCGCGGCCTGACGCGCGCGGAGATCAAGGGTCTGATGCATCTGCTGGTTGACGTGGTGATCCAGTGCGGACTGAAGGAGCACCGCCGCGTGATCCGCGAGGTGTGGTTCGATCCTGCGCGCAAGGCGCGGGCGGCGCGCGGCGCCCAGCGCGCGCGCCGCCCGCGGCCGCCCTGAAGGGGGCGCGATGTCGCTCCTGCATGGCTGGCCCGGCCTGCTGTCGGCATACCTTGCTGTGGAGGCGCCCATGCTGGCGGCGCTGGCACGGGCACGGGCCCCCCTGCCGCGCATGCTCGTCGCGCCGCTGACCGGGGTGCCCCTGACCGCGCTCGCCGGCGGGGTGCTTGCGGCCGCAGGGCCTGCCCTGGGAGGCGCTGCAGCGCTCGGCGGTACTGCCCTCGGGGTGGCTGCCGCCGTCACCACGACGGCCGCCCTGGGGTATGCGGCGGGCGCCCTGATGGGGCGCGCCGGGCAGCCGGTGGCGCGGCACCGGCGTGGGGCACTCGTCGCCGGGGAGGGTGCGCAGCCGCCCGCGGCGCCCCGGCGCACCCGCGCCGCAAGCGTTCCCGGACTCACGCTCGCGGGCGTGCGGGTGCCGGAGGCCGATGAGGCCAAGCACTTCAAGCTGATCGGCACGACCGGGACCGGCAAGAGCACCGCGATCCACGAGCTGCTGCGCGCAGCGCTCGCGCGCGGGGACCGCGCGGTGATCGCGGATCCGGACGGGGGCTACCTGCGCACTTTCCATGACCGCAGGCGCGGCGACGTGATCCTCAACCCCTTCGATGCGCGCTCGGCGCGCTGGGACCTGTTTGCCGAACTCGGCGATGACTACGACGTCGAGCAGCTGGCGCGATCGCTGATTCCGGACCACGAGGGCTCCGACCGCAGCTGGCGCGGCTACGCACGCACCTTCTTCAGCGCCGTGACCTCGCAGGCGCACGCGGCCGGCAGCCGTGACGTGCGGGAGCTCTACCGGCTGCTGGTCGTCGCCGGTACCGCGGAGCTGCGGACGCTCGTGGCCGGCACGCCGGCGCAGCCATTCCTGGAGGAGCACAACGGGCGCATGTTCGAGTCGATCCGCTCGGTGACGAGCTCCGCGGTGGGGGCGCTCGACTACGTTGCGCGCCAGCGCAGTGAGCCGGTCTCGGTGCGGCAGTGGGTGCGCGCCGGTGCCGGCCCGCAGGGGCAGCAGGCGAGGGCCGGGGGCGTGCTGTTCCTGCCCTACCGCGCCGGCCAGATAGCCGCCCTGCGCTCGACCATCTCGGCGTGGATGCGCCTTGCGATCTTCGAGGCCATGAGTCAGGAGCAGGAGGCGCCGGAGCGCCTGTGGTTCGTGGTCGATGAGCTGGACGCCCTCGGGCAGATCGACGGGCTGAAGGACGCACTTGCCAGGCTGCGCAAGTTCGGTGGCCGCTGCGTCCTTGGCTTTCAGTCCATTGCCCAGGTGTCTTCCACGTACGGGGCGGGGGAAGCGCAGACGCTCGTGGAGAACTGCGGGAACACGCTGATCCTGCGCTGTTCGGGCAGCGAGCACGGGGGCACCTCGCAGTTCGCCTCGCGCCTGATCGGCGAGCGCGAGGTCGTGCAGGTGCAGACCTCGCGCTCCTACCGTGCCGCGCAGCTGCTGCCCTCGGTGACGCGCAGCGAGCACCACAGCACCGAGGCTGCGGTGATGGGTGCGCAGATCGAGCAGCTGCCCGACCTCAGTGGCTACCTGAAGCTCGCTTCGGCGCCCGAGTGGCGGCGGGTGAAGCTGCAGCCGCCTTCGCTGCGGCGCACAGCGAGCGCCGCCGCGGCGCCCGACACCGGACATGACCAGGCCGTCGGGCATGGCCGCGGGTGAGCAGCCATGGATGACCTGACGGTGCGCACTGGGCTCCTCCTCGACACCGTGGAGTCGCAGCGAGCGCAGGCGACGGAGGTGCTCGAGCGCCTGCAGCAGCACCTCACACAGATCGATGACGTGGTGCGGGACGAGATCCGCGCGACGCTTCTCGAGGAGCTGCGCGCGCTCGCCGAGGAGGGGCGGCAGGCAAGCGCAAGCCTGAGGCGACTGCGCCAGGCGGCGCACGCCCACCTCGGGCTGTGGAGCGCGGCGATTGCGGCGAGCGCGGCGGCCGTGCCGCTCGCGCTGTCCTGGTGGCTCGCGCCTTCGGCGGCGGAACTGGATGCCCTGCGTGCGAGCCGCGCCGAACTGCGCGCCAACGTGGCGCAGCTGTCAGCGCAGGGCGGCCGCGTGCAGCTGCGCCACTGCGGGGACATACCGCGGCTGTGCGTGCGCGTGGAGCGCGGGGCGCCCCGCTACGGCGAGGCCGGTGAGTACGCCATCGTCAAGGGTTACTGAGGAGGCCGCTCGGTGAACGGCCCGCACCTGCCCGCGTGGCTCCTGTCCCTGCGGCCCTGGATGCTCGGGGTCGCAGGACTCGCACCCGCGGCCGTGGTCCTGATGCGCGGGGCGGCCGCGGAGGCGCACAAGCGCGGTGCACTGGTGCTGAGCGGCCGCCGGGCGCAGCGGGCGGTGCGGCGGCGCGGACGCCGCGGCAGAGCGTCGTGGGTGACGCTCGCCGGCGTGGCCGTCGAGCCGCGCGAGGAGGCGCGCCATTTCAAGCTCATCGGCACCACCGGCACCGGCAAGTCGACGGCGATTGCGGCGCTGCTCGCCCGGGCGCTCTCGCGCGGCGACCGGGCGGTCATCACCGATGCGGACGGCGGCTACGCCGCGCGCTTCTACGCGCGCCGGCGCGGGGACGTGATCCTCAATCCCTTCGATGCGCGCGCGGTGAAGTGGGATCCCTTTGCGGAGGTGCGCGCTGCCTGGGACGTGGAGCAACTCGCCAGCGGCCTGATCCCGGCCTGCGAGGACGCCTCGGGGCGCGAGTGGCGCGGCTACGCACGCACCTTCCTCACGGCCGTCATGCGGCGCCTGCACGAGGCCGGGCGCACCGACTCGCGTGAGCTGTGGCGCCTCCTGACCATGGCGGGGGCGGCGGAACTGCGTCCGCTGCTCGCCGGCACCCCGGCGCAGCCGTTCCTCGAGCCCGAGAACGGGCGCATGTTCGGCTCGATCCGCTCGGTGGCCGGCTCGGCGGCGGCGGCGTTCGAGTACGTGCAGGCGCAGCGCGCCCGGCCCTTCTCGGTACGCAGCTGGGTCGCCTCCGGGAGCGGAGTGCTGTTCATGCCCTACGGCGCCTCCCAGATCGCCGCGCTGCGCTCGATCCTCGCCACCTGGATGCGCCTTGCGATCTTTGAGGCCCTGAGCCAGGCCGAGGGCGACCAGCGCCTGTGGTTCATCGTCGATGAGCTCGACTCGCTCGGCGCGATAGACGGTCTGAAGGACGCGCTCGCCCGGCTGCGCAAGTTCGGCGGACGCTGCGTGCTCGGCTTCCAGTCGATCGCCCAGGTCTCGGCCACCTACGGGGCAGCCGAGGCGCAGACACTCGTGGAGAACTGTGGCAACACCCTGATCCTGCGGTGCTCGGGGAGCGAGCACGGCGGCACCTCGCAGTTCGCCTCGCGCCTCATCGGGGAGCGCGAGGTGATCCGCCGCCACACCGCCCGCGGTCGCGACCGCGAGGGTCTCTTCGCGGCCCGCGGTGCGCGGCGCTCCACCAACGTCAGCGAGAGCCACGTGATCGAGAGCGCGGTGCTGGCCGCCGAGCTCGAGCAGCTGCCTGACTTCACCGGCTACCTGAAGAGCGCCGCCAGCCCGCAGTGGCTGCGCGTGAGCTTCCGGCGGGGCGCCTGAGCGATGGCGATCTTCTACCTGCAGATCAGCTCCGTCAGCCGTGGCGCCGGACGCCGGGCCACCGCGGCGGCGGCCTACCGTGCGGGAGAGCGTGTGCGCGATGAGCGCAGCGGGGAGCTGCACAACTTCAGTCGCCGCCGCGACGTGCTGCACACCGAGATATTCGTGCCGCAGCAGCCCGGCACGCAGGCGGCGGAGTGGGCCGGCAACCGCGAGCGGCTGTGGAATACGGCCGAGCACGCCGAGAAGCGCCACAACGCGCGCGTCGCGCGCGAGTTCCAGGTCAACCTGCCCGCGGAGCTGCCGCCGCTGGCGCGGATCGCGCTGGCGCGCAGCTTCGCGCTGGAACTGTCAGCGCGTTACCGGGTCGCCGTGGACCTTGCCGTGCATGCCCCGCGTCCCGAGGGCGACCCGCGCAACTTCCACGCCCACCTCCTCGCCACCACGCGCGAGGTGACGCCCGCGGGACTTGGGGCGAAGGCGGGCCTGGACATGGCGCCGCGCGAGCGGCGCCAGCGCGAGCTGCCCGATCACCGCCAGGAGTTCGTCAACGTCCGCGAGCGCTGGGCCGCTCTGACCAACGAGGCGCTGCGCGCCGCCAACCTCGAGGCACGCGTCGATCACCGCAGCCTCGCTGCGCAGGGGATCGATCGGGAGCCGCAGCCACGCATTCCGCTTGCGCACCTGAAGATAGAGCAGCGTGGCGTGCGCAGTGAGCTCGCGGAGCGCCTGCGCGCCGGCTACCGCGAGCGCATCGCGCGGCGCCTCGGACAGCAGCAGGAGCCGCGCGCCGCGGAGCGCCCGGGCGCGGCTGCGCAGCCGGATCTGGAGGAGGTCAGGCGTCGCGCGCGCCAGGAGTGGCTGCGGATGCGTGGCGAGACGCAGGTTGCGCCGGCGCGCGCCGAGGAAGCGCTGCTGCAGCCGGCGGACGATGAGCTGAGCCGCTGAGGCCGCAGACCTAGTTGAGCGTCAGGCGGTAGGTGAGCATCGCGCCGCCCGGAACCGGGACGAGCGCAAAGCGGCTCGAGCGCTCGAGATCGCCCGAGTGGCGATTCATGACGAAGTGCGCGCTCGCCGCCCCGAGCGCAGCGCCCGCCACGGTGTCGGAAAGCCAGTGTGCGTTGTGCCTGAGTCGCTCGTAGCCCGTCGCCAGGCCCACCCCGTAGCCGAGCACGCGCCGTATCCAGCGGTAGTCGTCGTTGCCGGACTCGGCCAGCACCGTGCCGATCGCGAACGCGGCCGTGGTGTGGAGTGACGGGAAGGAGCTGCCGCCCTTGCCCCACTCATCGGCATTGCTCGACTGGTAGGGTGTCTCGCGCCCGGCCGCGAACTTCAGCGCCTCGGCAGTCACTGTGCTCAGCCCCAGGGCTTCCAGCATCTCGCGGCCTTCCAGGTACCCGGCGCCGTTGTCGGTGAAGCGCGCGTACAGCCAGGTGCCGCCGAGGAGCGCGACGGCCGGCAGGGCATCGGGCAGGTCCTCGGACTTGGAGCCGACGGTCGGGCCCTCCTTCTCGATGAAATGTGTGCGCACCTGCTCGTCGTAGTGGTGCGCGGCGCCGATGGCGAGCAGGCTTGCGCCGAACCAGCCCCAGTCGCCCTTGTCCCAGTGCAACGGCGCGGTGAAGTAGGCCTTGATGTCCGAGGTGAGGGAAGGCCCCTGCGGCTCGTCCGCCTCGAGCGGTGCGGGCGGCGATGCTTGCGCGGCAGCGGGCAGCTCGGAGGCTGTTTGCTGCGGCGGGGAGGGCGGGGGCTCGTCCGCGTAGAGAGGGGTGCTCAGGAGTAGGGCCGCCGCCAAGCCTGCCAGCGCGCGAAGTCCACTCATGAACGGCCCGCAGGCGGGCGACGATGTTGCATGGGCGCGGATCTTACGCAACCGCGTGCAGCCCTGCGCGGTCTTGACCGGGGTTAGCGTCTGCGGTACCGGAACACTCCGGTAGGATCTGGCTCGCGCTGCACCAGGCCGCGGCCCATCAGGCAGTTCAGGTGCGCGATGCTCTCGCCGGTCGCCATGCCGAGCATCTCCACGCTCACCGGCCGGCGGAAGAGGGCGCTGAACACATCCACGGCGCGCTTGGGCTGCGCGAGTTCCTGCAGCACGCGCTCGAGACGGCGCTCGTGTCCCTCGATCAGGCCGCCGAGGCGGGCATGCAGCCCGTAGAAGGGCTCATTGTGCGAGGGCAGCACCAGCACGTCGTCATCGACGCGCGTGCGGATCTGCGCCAGGGACTCGAGCCACTCGCGCAGCGGGTCCGCGTCCGGCTCGGTAGGGAACACCGAGACGTTGGAGCTGATGCGCGGCAGTACCTGGTCGCCGGAGATCATGACCTTGAGTGCCGGGGAATAAAGGCACAGGTGCTCAGGGGAGTGCCCGCGTCCGACGACGGCGCGCCAGTCGACCGCCCCGATCGTGACCTCCTCGCCATCCTGCACGCGACGGTAGCTGTCCGGCAGGGCGTGCACCGCCTTGCCGAAGCCGCCGAAGCGCGCACGGTAATGCTCGAGTGCCGCCTCGTCCCAGCCGGCGGCGCGGTAAAAGCGCACGCCGTCCGCGGGCGCCTCGCGCCCGGTGTCGGCGACCAGCATGCGGCAGGTGATGTACTCCAGGCGCGTCGTCCACAGGCGGCACTCGTGCCGGCGCGTCAGCCAGCCGGACATGCCAATGTGATCCGGGTGCATGTGCGTGCAGATGACGCGCGTGACCGGCCGTCCGCCCAGGGGGCCGGCCAGGGCGCGCTGCCAGTTCGCGGCGGTGTCCTCGGTCTGCATGCCGGTGTCGACCAGCGTCCAGCCATCGCCGTCCAGGAGCGCCCAGACGTTGATGTGCGTGAGGCCGGCCATCGGCAGGCGCATGCGCAGCCACATCACCCCCGGGGCAACCTCGCGTGCCTCGCCCGCTTCCGGGATAGCCTCGAACGGGTAACGAAGCGCGTCGGTGTCGGTGAGCGGGGCGGTGGTCGCGGTCATGGTGTGCGCGGGGCGGTGGACGGTTGGGTGCAGAGCCACGATAGCCGGAACGCCGGGGTGAAAGCCACGCCGGCGCCGGGTGAGCGCAAAAGCACGCCCGTGCGGGCGCGGCGCCCGGCTGTCCTAGTGCGTGGTCAGGCTCTGCAGCAGCACGAGGGCGAGTGCGCCTGCGCACAGCGCGAATGCCAGCAGCAGCTCCGGCCACTCAAGGGATGCCGGCAGCAGCATGCGGTCGATGCCGCCACGGGTGAGGGGCTTGAGCACCGCGTACACGCCGCGCCGCAGGGCGCTCTCGGCCCAGTTGGCGGTGCAACTGAGTTCGTAATCGAAACGGTAGTAGTCGACCGCCGGGAAGCCGGGAGCCCGGGTGCGGGTGCTGCCCGCGTAGGGCGCCACCTGGCCCACCACGAACGGCTCGATGACCGGGGCAATGCCGCGCTGCAGGTCGATGAGCCCCATCGGGCGCCCATCGGCGTGACGCATCCACACGCCATAGTCGACGTCGATGAGGAAGTCGGTGTCGGCGATGGCGACCTGTACCAGGCAGTGCGCGTGGGCGGGATCCACCCGCCGCAGCACCGTGATCTGGGCCGAGCGGATGCCAAGCGTGTCGAGTGCCGTGATGTAGAGCCGGTGCAGTCCCGCGCAGCAGCCACCCTGTCTGAGCACGGTGACCGGGGAAGCCCCGAGCGGGCGCAGCAGCGCGCTGATAAAGACCGGGTCCTGGTGCCTGCGGCTCACGCTGCTGAAGATCGCGCGCGCCAGCGTGAAGGCCGCCTCGCGCGGGCCGCTGCTGTCGCAGACCGCACGCCGCGCGAACTCGGCGATGCGTACGCGCCGATAATGATAAAGACCGAGCAACAGCAGGGCTGCGGCTGCGATCGTGCTCAGAGCAGCAATGAGCACCCGAACTCCCCCATGACCCAGACGCGGCCTGCGTGCGCACACGGGCACGAGGGCCACAAGACCGCCGGGAAGCTTAAGCCAAACTCCGGCCGTCCGCCGCCCCGGGCGCGAACTGTTGGACCTCGCCGCTACCAGCGCACTCGGCCGCGGCTCGGATTGAGCGGCCCGGGATCGGGTGCGGGGCACTCAATTTGCCTTACATGCCAAGCACCTATAGACTTCCGCTCCCTCAAAAAGGGCGGTTAGCTCAGCGGTAGAGCACTGCTTTCACACGGCAGGGGCCACTGGTTCGATCCCAGTACCGCCCACCATCAAGTTCGACGGATATTAGAGTAGAGACACGAGTGAGCGGGCGCGGCGAGCCCCCGAACGATCCGCGCGAGCCGGCTGATACCCGGCCTCTCACCCGAGCAGGCAGCCCATGAGCATTGTCACCCGCTTCGCGCCCAGCCCGACCGGACTCCTGCACGTCGGCGGCGTGCGCACCGCACTCTTCAGCTGGCTGTATGCGCGCCGCATGCACGGCAAGTTCATTCTGCGCGTGGAGGATACGGACCGCGAGCGCTCCACCGAAGAGGCGGTGCGCGTCATCCTCGAGGGCATGGACTGGCTCGGCCTCGAGGCCGACGAGGGCCCTTACTATCAGACGCTGCGCTTCGATCGCTACCGCGAGGTGATCGCCGGCATGCTCGAGGCCGGCACTGCCTACCATTGCTACTGCACCAAGCAGGAACTCGATGCGCTGCGCGAGGCGCAGATCGCGCGCAAGGAGAAGCCGCGCTACACGGGCATCTGCCGCGAGCAGCGCGCACCGCGCGCGGGCGTGGCCCCGGTGGTTCGCTTCAAGAACCCCCAGGAGGGCGCAGTCATCGTCGAGGACCTGGTGCATGGGGCTGTGACCTTCCAGAACGCGGAACTCGATGACCTGATCATCGCGCGCTCCGACGGCACGCCCACCTACAACTTCTGCGTGGTCGTGGACGACATGGACATGGGAATCACGCACGTGATCCGCGGCGATGATCACCTCAACAACACCCCACGACAGATGAACATGCTCAAGGCGCTCGGTGCCACACCGCCGATCTATGCGCACGTGCCGATGATCCTGGGCCCGGATGGGGCCAAGCTCTCCAAGCGGCACGGCGCGGTGAGCGTGCTGCAGTACGAGGAGGAGGGCTACCTGCCGGACGCGCTCCTCAACTATCTCGTGCGCCTCGGCTGGTCGCACGGGGACCAGGAAGTCTTCACGCGGGCGGAGATGATCGCCGCGTTCGACATCCACGACGTCAACAAAGCCGCCTCGGCGTTCAATCCCGAGAAACTGCTGTGGCTCAACCAGCAGCACATGGTGCGCGCTGCCCCCGCCACCCTGGTGCCGTACCTGCGCGCGCAGCTGCGGCGCCTCGGGCTGGACTGCGCGGATCAGACCCTGCTCGAGGGCGTCATAGTGGCGCAGCGCGAGCGCGCCAAGACGATGAAGGAGATGGCACAGAACAGCCGTTTCTTCTTCAGCGACCAGATCGACATCGACCCGAAGGCCGCCGCCAAGCACCTGGCGGGTGATGCATTGCAGCTGCTGGCCAAGGTGCGCGAGCGGCTCGCGGCACTGAGCACCTGGGGTGCGGTCGAAATTCACGCCGCTCTGAACGATCTGGCGACGCAGCTGGGCGCCGGCCTCGGGAAGATTGCGCAGCCGCTGCGGGTCGCCGTAACGGGCACTTCCGTGTCGCCGCCGATCGATGCAACGCTCGCCCTGCTGGGCCGGGAGCGCAGCCTCAAGAGGATCGATGCAGCCCTCGCCGGAGGCCCGGCGTAGCTCCTTGACAAGTCCAAATCCGCTGCGTAGCGTGCCCGGCCTTCGCGTGGGGCCATAGCTCAGCTGGGAGAGCGCTTGCATGGCATGCAAGAGGTCGGCGGTTCGATCCCGCCTGGCTCCACCATCTGTTCCGGTCAGGCCACCGTGTCCCCATCGTCTAGAGGCCCAGGACATCGCCCTTTCACGGCGGTAACAGGGGTTCGAATCCCCTTGGGGACGCCAATATAATCAGTAGGTTACATACGAAAGTCGTTCATCGTCAGTTCTGAGTGTAACTTTGACGTAATTTTATACGCTCAGCCTGCAGGCCGGCGTGCATTTGCCGGGGAATCGTGTGAGAAATCCCGATCCTTAAACGCACGCAGGCGCCCTATGAGCGGCGCGGATCGCGAGCGCTGCATAACCCGACTCCGGGTGTACGAACGACGTCTCCAGGGCCTTGGAAGCAGTTGGGCTCGATCGGACGATCTGCGGCGCAGAGTCCTCTCTAGAGATAAAGTGGCCGGGCCCAGCCCGAAGTAGCGGCCTTTCAAGCACGCAGGCGCGGGGCAATTGCTCCCACCAAATTATCCGCCGAGCGTTCACGTTGGCAGTGAGTAGGGCGAACTCGCTAGCGACAAGTACCAGATAATTGGGTCTCTTAGTGCTGCCGATTGCTCGATTGCACCTGCTGGCGGCCGCGTGTGGGCAACGCTGAACAGGCCATCGACTCCTAAAGCGAAACGCGCAGCGGAAGGCGCCGATGCGGCAGTCAACGCCAGCTGCACCGCCGTACCGTTCGTGATTAATTGTTGGGCGGCGCAGAAATGTTCCGGCGACGCTGTAAAGCTCGATTACGCGACAAAGTAGAACCAGAGCGGCGCTTCGCCGCTCGCCCCTAGTCCATGGGGCGACATCTCCTGTATCGCACGCTTCCGATAACTTGCGGAGCGTCGCCTCGCTTGACCTCAGCTCAAGCGTCATTATTACGGCATTTGACTGTCTCAGCCGGCCAAGGGTACGGAGAGGCGAAAGGAAGTAACGCCCTGAACGCTGCTATCGACCGAGGCGAGACCTTCATGCTTCTCTGCAACGGCGCGTACAAACGCGAGCCCGAGTCCCACGCCGCCCGGATCCTGAGAGCCACGATGCAGACGTCGGGAGAACCGATGGAAGAATCGGTTCAGGTATTCCACTTTAATGCCGGCGCCACGGTCGGTAACGACGACGATGGCCGTGGCAGTTCGCCGACAGCAACTAACGGTCACGTAGGACTTCCGTTGTGAGAATTTGATGGCGTTGCTCAGAAGGTTTGTTACCGCGCGGGCGAGCAGGTGACGATCGCCCCTCACCATGCAAGGTACTTCAACGATCTCAGTTCGCACCTCTACCTCGCGCGCTTCCGCGGCCCCCCAGACCTCGTCGTAGGCGTCCTGAACGGCATCTCGGAGATCGAATGTTTGGAAAGACCGCGGGTCAGCTGCTTCCGCACGGGTCAGCGTCACGAACCCGTCCAGCAGCAGCAGCATTCGCTGCGCCAGGTTCTCGAGATTCTGGGCGAGTGCCGTCGCATTTAGCGCGCGGGTCGGATCCCGTTGGAGCTCGGCAAGTCCGAGGAGTGAGACGATCGGGCTTTTGAGATCGTGTGACAGAAAGCGGATCAAGTCATCACGTTCCCGTTGTACGCTGTGAAGCGCGGTAATGTCCGCCAGGTCGACGAGAGTGCCGACGCGCTCGTGAGATTCGCTGAAGAAGGGGACAAGGCGCATGAGGAGATGCCGTTCGGGGTATGTGAGCGTGACCTCCTGAGTGAAAGGCGCACGAGCCGCGAGCTCGGAGAACACCAGCGGATTGGTGCGGACTCGATGATTCAAGAGCAGCTCGAACGAAGTGCCGGGTTGCGCGGCGGCGTTTCGTGCGCTGAAGAGAGCCATCGCTGCGGGGTTTGCATAGATAACCCGGCCCACGTTGTCTATTAACAGCGTTGCATCAGGCAGAGTTTGAATTGCGCTAGTTATCAGAGAATGCGCGTCTCGCAGATGCTCAAGGGTTGCTTGCAAGGCGGTTGACCGGTGACCAAGGAAGTCCCAGTGGATACCCGCGCCTTCTTGAGCAGCCGGCCGCTGCAGGATCGGGGGGTCGGTGGTCATCACACGCTGGAGATCGGCTTCTAGGGAGTTCTGTGCCGTCTCCAGTCGCCGCCATCTATACCAGGGATAGGCGACCAGGAGCGTCGTGACGCAGCTCGCCGGAGGCCACCACCAATGCAAGGATCGCAGCAGCAGGACGCTGCCTGCGAGCGCTGCGAGACAGAAGAGGGGAAGGATTGAGAAGGCCTTGCCGAGGGAGGATCGATTTAAAAGAAGAACGCCACCGAGTACGAGGAGTCCGGTTGCAAGCACAGAGGCCAGTGGAGGAAGCGGGTGGATTACCGAACCTTGCCGCAAGCTCTGCACAGCATTTGCGAGAAACTCAACTCGAGCCATCGGGTACGTCTTTGCGGACGTTCTTACGAGGACTGGGTCGGCGAGTTGCGCCGCTGTGATGCCTATCAAGACGATCTTTTCATGCCAGAGATCGGAAGGTGCCGACCCCTTAAGAAGGTCTATGTATGGGATCTGGGCAAATCGTGAGTCGGGCGTCGTCAACGGAATGAGCATTCTAGTCTCGCGCATCCGCACTGCATCAAATTGAGCGCTCGCTGAGGGCGAAATCTGCGGATGCGGCGCCGTGCCGGCAAGGACGCCTTGGATCGCCTGAGCGAGAGAGGGCCACCGAAGCCCTTCATTTTTTAGATAGGCACCTCTCACAAGACCGTCTGGATCGACTGGCAGATCCGTGTACCCCAGGCCTGCTGCGACGGCGGCGAGAGCTGACGGTAGTTGCTCTTGTAGATTCGGGATGGCGGGTTCGGGTTGAAGCAGGATGGGGAGGACCGTGGGCGGTCCTTCTGCCATCGATTCGGCGAGTTCTTGGTCGCCCGATGGGGTGACACGGTCCGGTCCGCTGAATGCGAAATCGAAGGCAACGACTCGCGCCCCCTTGGGGCCTCGCAATCGCCCGAGCAAAGCGGCATGCACCGCACGGGACCAGGGCCAAGGGCCCAACTGGTCCAGGCTGTGATCATCAATCGCGACGATCACGAGATCAGTACTGGCGCGGGGCTCCGGTCGAGCGGCGTCGTAGAGGCTGAGATCGAGAGGTTGCAAAGCTCCGGTCAGGGCGGTCACGGCAGCCGCGGCTCCCAGCCACAGAGCTGCCAGAGGCGGGAAATCGGTCCATGCACGCGGAAGGCGAAGTGAAAGGCTGGGCCGCAAGCGCATGGGCAATTGAAGGGTCCTAGGTTTCCTCGGGAGGCTTTGCTCGCCCCAAGCTTCGGCCTGTCCGCCACCGGCTGGGCTCTGCTTGACACAATTTTACAGTCTGTCCACCGGCGGATGCAGACACTTGGGGACAATGCAGCGACGAGACCGCCGGCTAGGGAAGATCCGGCTCTCTCGAGCTCTTGGGCGTTCGTCGCTGAATCCCCCGCGGGGCCACACTGGTCCGGCGGTGTTCTGCCAGCAATTCGTGCTGGCGCGCTTTGGTTCATAGGATCCAGGGACGGGTATTCCGTGAGACTAACTTTAGCCAGCGAGTTGGGAGCATGTCGCAGGTGCGACCTCTGGGAGGGGGCTGAAACGGCCGCTCCCGGGGAAGGCAACCCTGAGGCGCGCCTTGTACTGGTCTGTGACCAGCCCGAGGACGAGACTCCAGGCGGCCTGTTCAACGGCCCGATGGGCATGCTCTTGGACGAGCTGTTGGAGGGGGCGGGCACCCGGAGAGACAGCATCTTCCTCACGACGGCGGTGCGCCATTTCAAGTGGATCCGGCGCAACGGCGAGAAGTACAGAGTCACTCCGAGCGCTCACCAGATCAGCGCGTGCTCGAAGTGGTTGCAGCAGGAGGTTCGGGAGCTTCAACCTGAAGTTGTAGTGGCCCTAGGCTCTGTCGCCGCCCGTTCCGTGTTGGGCCGCTACACCACTGTAAAGGCGTCTCGTGGCGCGATTTTTGCTCCGGAAGCAATTCCGTATTTGATAGTCACGTATCATCCGTCCGCTGTCTTACACGCGACGGGGCCTCGACGCAGGAAGCTACGCTCCGCACTCGCCTCCGATCTGTTGCAGGCCGTCAACCGAGTTGGGACGGCGCCGCCCACTCGTTCCTTGACGGGCACGCGGCGGAATTCAGTAAGGGGTGACGAACGGCCACGTCAGCGCGGGGTTTCTCGGATCACCTCCAGGCGATAGCCATAACCATAGACCGCGGATAGGCGGACTCCGATTGCGCTGGAGAGTCCAAGTATCTTGCGGACCCGACTGACATGCATATCCACAGTGCGAGTGGCGCCCCCGGAGCTATTCCCCCATACGGCATCCAGGATGTGGCCACGGGAGAGCACGCGATCGACGTTCTGAAAGAGAAGCGCGGCCACCTCAAATTCGCGGCGTGTGAGCTCGAGCAACTCACCATTGCGATCGAGGCGCCTGGCTAACAGGTCGAGTCGAAAGGGCCCAAGTTCCAGCAGCTCAGATCCCGCCGTGCTCGGACGAAGCCTTCGTCCCACCGCGTCAACGCGCGCGAGCAGTTCGCGTTCGCGCGCCGGCTTGATCAGAAAATCGTCGGCGCCTGCTTCCAAAGCATCGACAACGTCTGATTCTGAATCGCGGTGGGTTAGAAAGACGATTGGAGTTGTCAGCGCCAGATTCTTCCGCACCGTACGCAACACATCGATTCCTGAAACATCCGGGATTTCCCAGTCAAGAACGATGAGATCGAATGTCTCGGCTCTCAACTCTCGAAGTAACGCACGTCCTTTGTTGAAGGTGTGGGCCGTATGCCCCCCGCGCCGCAGCAGCTCTGCGACGTGCTCCGCGTAGTCTTTCTCATCCTCAAGTACGGCGATCCGCATGCGCCATTACCCCCGTCCCTAGCCGTGCCGAAGATTGCGGATAAGCGAAGTAGTAGTTGCGTGCTCTCCTGTTCTCACCGTCCTGTCCAATAGTGTAGAGCAGGGTGCTGACATGAAAAAGGATTCCGCGAATGCGGTCGATCCGTAGACACAATTTTACACTGCCATCCGTGGGAGTCGGAGATACTGTCCCGCATTGGATTTGGTCGCGTATTAGGACGTTCCTTCCGCACGTCCACCGTGGGATGTACCCCAGTGTTAGCGGTTGTTTGGGCTTGCGCTCCGCGGGATCCCAAGACGCGCGACGCGAGATCAGAACTGAACCGCTGCACAGGCCGATCTTCGAAGCCGCTGGGCGCGAAGGTAACGATCGAGGAGGCGCACACGACGTGTCGCCGTGATCTTTGAGAGGCACGCAGGAGGGCAGTGCCGAGGATCCCCGATGACGACGAGGGTTCTCCCTCGCAGGCCATACGCTTTTCTGCTGCGTTCTGAGCACGTTGCCAACAGCCTGTGCGACGGCCCCCTGTGTGTGCCAGCCGCGGGTCTACGGCGCCGATGGATACGGACGCGGACTTTGAAATCCGGCACGGCAGGGACGCTGTGCTGGTCTCTTGTCAGCGCCCCCGAGTGTCAGTGTCCGCGCTTTGGAGTAACTGAAATGTTCGTACCCAATCCGCCCCCCGAAGACCCCCCGCAGCGAAAATACCCGCGAAGATTCGAATTCACGACTTCTCCGGGAAACATCCGCTTCGTACGCAGTTTTGAGGCGTCATGCGCCACGGTATTCACGGCACATACCGATGTCGCCATTCTGCCCCGTTGGGCTCTCGGACCCGGCGGTTGGCGGATGCCCATCTGTTTGTGCGATGCCCGCAGCGGAGGAAGCTTTCACTTCGTGTGGGCCAATTCTAGGCATGAGAGTTTCAGACTCACCGGCGAATTTCTCGAGGTGGTTCCCTTCCGTCGTATTGTTCACACCGAGACGCTGCATCTGCCACGACCCATCGAGGAGATCCTCGTAGAGACCCACTTTGAGCAGGACGGCTTCGGTTGTGTGGTGACTCGGCTGATGTCGCTTCAAAACAGTGAGTTTCGCACCAGGGTTCTGGCGAGCAACCTGGTCGCTGACATCGAGTCCAGTTACGAGAGGCTTGACCAAGTACTTGGCGGCTAGCGTATGCGATCAGCCGGTCGAGCGCGCATCTTGACGGCTGTTGTGAGCTCCCGCGCCTCGCTCGCGGCTGAGTCTTGGGCCCCGGAGGTACACAACCGCGTTAACTCGCGCGGGCGACCGAAGAGGTAGCCTTGCGCAAACCCTACCCCGATACGCTTGAGGTAAGCGGCGACTCCGGGGGTCTCGACATACTCTGCGACGGTATCCAGCTGCAGCGTGCCCGCAATTTGAACCAGCGCTCTGACCAGCGCGTCCGATCGAGTATTCTGAAGGATGTCGCGAGTGAAGCGGCCATCGATCTTGATGCGATCGACCGCGAGCTCCTTCAGGTGCATCAGAGAAGAAACACCCGTCCCGAAGTCATCCAAAGCGAACCGGCAACCCAACTCGGATGCACGCCGGATGAAGCGCTGCGTCGCGTCCAGGTTCTTGAGAGCAGCCGTCTCCGTGAATTCGAAAGAAATCGCCGCCGCAGCGTGTGGGTTACGTGCCAGCGCCGCACAGACAAGGTTGGCAAAGTCGGGGTCGCTCAGGGATTGCCCCGAAACGTTCAACGCAAAATGACACCCTGAGAGAGCGAGGCGGTGGGTGCTGAGCACCTGCATCGTGTGTTCGAATACCCAGCTGTCAAGCTGTAGCAGCAATTGGTAGCGCCCGAGCGCCTGAAGGTATTCCTGCGGGCTCTCAGCGACGCCCGACTCGTTGCGGATGCGTACCAGGATCTCGAACTCCGTCATTCTGGATTGCGGCTGGCGCAAATCAACGATGGGTTGCGCGAATAGTTCAAGCCGTCCGGAGTTGAGCGCCTGTATAAAGTCGCGTGAATCCCGTACGTGTTCGTAGCGCCTCACAATGCTCAGATCGCCAGGCTCGTAGACCTCGACCCGATTGCTGCCGCGGTCCTTCGCTGCACGGCATGCCGTTTCGGCCTGGGCGAGGGCGCGCTCAAAAGTCTCAAGGGGCTGCAACGGAGCAATCCCGAGGCTCGCGGTGACGCTCTTATTTGGCGGTCCAATCGAAAGCCGCGCGATGCCGGTACACAGCCGCTCGGCCCACGTACGCGCATGGTTCAGGGTCCGGCCAAAAAGAACTGCCGCGTAGCGGTCTCCCGCGAGGCGGCTGGTGAGTATGTCGGGCGTTTGCTGCCGCTCAAGTAGGGCGCTGACGGCGCCGATGGCCGCGTCCCCCACGGCGAAGCCCTCGAGCTCGTTCAGGGCGTGAAGCTGATCGACGTCAATATAAGCCACGGTAATCGAAGTCGTCTCCGCAGCGGCCAGGCGTCGTTGGTGTACTGCCTCGCCGAGGTCTGAGAGCGTTGACCGGGCAGGCCATGCTTGCGAGAGGGCTGCAGGGGCGCTCCCAAGCGCGATCGAGGAGGCGAGGTCTTTGGCATCCTCTTCGGTAAACGGACGCTGATTGTGACGACGGATCACGGCGAGGAGGCCCCGTCCGGCCACGCCGAGTTCCAGTCGACACACCAAAGCGCGGTAGGGCAACAGCGGAGATTCCGGTGTCAGTCGAGCACGGTTCAACACCCGAGGGCCGGCGTCGCCTTCATCAAGAAGGAGCTGCAGCGTTTGGAAAAATCCCTCGAGGGTCGGTCGCTCTTTGGAATTTGGAAGAGGAGAGACTAGAGGCGTCGGAAGGCCGGCAACCTGCAGCGCCAGGAATGCATGAGTCAGGTTGCCGAGTGACGAGGAAATCGAGCTGTGGATAACACTCATCCGGGCTTGAGGACTGTCTGGTGGGGGCTGTGTCACAGGGGTCCTAACGAATGACCTGAAGGCGGCCACGAGGTACCTAACATAGAGACGTCAAGCACGGGAGGCTGTGCATGGAATCACGAATCCGGTGCCCACCAAGGGGATACGCTGCCGACAAGCTGATCAAGCTTGATCAAAAGTTCCTCATGACGTGCCGTGTCTGAGGAAATGATGTATGAAATGTAAACGGAGCGAGTGCTGCGATGCGCCGTCGTCATGACTTCTGCCACGTTGGATAGAAGGGAGCGTGGGGTTTATTGGCTCGCGGGAGCCAGGAAACCTAGAGCGCAGGACAGTCCCGAGGTGAGGTGACGTAGGGTGGGCGTGGCAGGATGATGCAACCTGGCACTCGTTTCATCGCGGGAAGAAAGACTAGAGGTCTGTTGGCAGGCTTTGTGAACTTGCTGACGCCGCCCAGCGCCAGGTGCCGCGACCGGTTTGCTTGGCCTCGGCAAGCGCGCGATCCGCAGCTTGATACAGCGTTTCGAGAGTCGCACCCTGATCCGGATAGAGTGCGACTCCGATACTCACGCTCAGGTTCATGGCCACGTTCCTAAGAGCGAAACCGAGACGGAGCCGAGTGAGCAGTTGCTCGCAGAGCTCGTCGACCTCCGTAGTCTCGAGGACCTGTGGGAGGAGTATTGCGAACTCGTCACTGCCGAGACGCATAACTCGATCGGAACGGCGCAGCGCGAGTTGCAGTCGATTCGAGACTTCGACCAATACCTGATCGCCGAAATTGTGACCAAAGGTATCGTTAATCTGCTTTAAGCCATCGACATCTATCAGAAGAAGTGCGAATTGAGCCTGGGATGGATGCAGCGTCATGAGGCGGGCAAACTCGTCGGTAAAGCTACGACGGTTGAGAAGCCCGGTGAGGGAATCAAATTGCGCCATGCGTTGGACTTTCTCCTGCTGTTCTCGTAACTGCGCGGTGCGTTGGGTGACTTGAACCTCCAGAGCGGCCTGGCGTCTGAGTAGGGCGATGGTGCGCAGTCGCATGAGGGAGGCCGCAACTCCGAGCACCAGGAGAAGAGCAGCGCTGCGGGCCCAGAGCGTTTGGTACCAGGCGGGCTTCACCTCGAGGGCGATGTCCCGTTGAACGGTGTTCCAGTCCCCGCCCTCAAATGAACTACGAAGATGCAGGGTGTAATTGCCCGGCGGAAGGTTGGTGTACGTTACTTCGTGTCGGGTCCAGTCAGTCTCGTTCCAGTGGGTATCGTACCCCTCGAGCCACGTGCCGTATCGCACGCGCTCAGGCGCCGAATACTCGAGCGAGGAGTACTGAATCGTCACACTGTCCTCATGGGGCGGGACAGCAATCGGCGCAGAGTTTGCGACGGAGCCGGCCTCAATGGGTAGGTCTCTTCCGCCGACTCGGAGGTCGGTGATCGTCACCGGATTCGGGAAAGAGCGGGGGTCGAGCGCGGCGGGACGCACAATGGTTAAGCCGCCGTCCCCTCCGAAGACGAGGTCACCGTCACGTGTGCGGGCGCCAGAATTGTCCCAGTAGGCACGGATCACGACTCCGTCTCCGCGGCCCAGGGGTCTTACCTTGAACGATACAGGGTCGATGACGGCTAGCCCTGCGTCCGTACTGACCCAGATTCGCCCGTCGTCCGATTCGAGCAGTTTTGCCACGCTGTCACTCGGCAACCCGTTAGCCATCGAAATGCCATGCAGGGTTGCGTGACCCTGTGGATCGCGTCCCGTCATCACCGAAAGGCCCCGCTCCTGTGAACCAATCCAGAGTCGCCCAGTTCGGTCAAGAAGCAGGGTTGTGATGTACCAACTCCTACCCTCACCGATCCCCGTCTGCGTGAGCTGTGTGACTTTCCCGCTTGAGATGGCCACCTCGTTCAGTCCATTGAGAGTACCGATCCAGAGACGGCCTTCTGGCGTCGGCAGGATCGTGGAGATGCGCGGATCCGACAAAGCCATGGAATTCTTGAAGGGTATGGCCACGTCACCCGGTTGGCCGTGCAGGTCGAGAGTCCAGAGCCCGTCGGCGTCTGTCCCAATCCAGAGTTGACCACCCGAGACCGCGCCCGTGCGCACGTTGATTCCTGGCAGGCGAATCAAGGCGGCCCGCATCCCCTGCGCGGGCTTGTGGTAGAGCGCATTGCGGCCAAATATGAAGAGGTCGCCGGCTTGACCTGCAACCAGGTCGCGCACTTCCGCAATTGGCTCGTCTCGGCCGCGAGAGTCCCTCGCGGTGTGCAACATGCCAAGTCGTCCCCGGATTGGGTCTATGAGCTCCACCCCCTCGGAGCCGAGCCCCAGGTATAGAATGCCTTGCGGCGAGGCGAGGACCGATTCGACATCCGAGTCCTGAATGACCCTTCCCGGGTTCGTTGCGCCGAACAGAGTGACAATCGAGGATTGGCTGGCGCCATGAAGATTTAGGCCGCGCGTGGTTCCAATCCAGATTCCCCCCCGTGAGTCATGAAACATCGCCCAGGGAGTGTCGTCGTTCAATGTGCCGGGAAGGGCCGGATCGCGCCTGACAAATCTGCCGAGCAGGGTCATCGGGTCAACGATCAAGATTCCATGCCCGTACGTGCCCAGCCAGATCTCATTGGCGGCGCCTGCGACGATGGACTGCACTGACTCGCTGCCCGTACCTGTTACGGTCCCCGGAACCGGGATTACATGCGATCCGTCGGCGGATGCCACGTAGGCGCCATGTTCCGTACCGATCCACACGCGACCGTGAGTGTCTTCGTACAGAGCGTTGACGACTACGGGCGAGCTGTTCTGCGGTTCGGGTAATTGAACGGGATAAAAACGTCTCGAGTCCGCATCAAGATAGGCGACTCCCGTTCTTGTCCCGACCCAGAGGCGCCCCTCGTGAGCTAAAAGCAGAGCGCCCACGTGGTCATTCGGCAGACTGTCCGGGGAGGCGGTGTGAGTGAATTGATCATACTGCCCTCGCTCGGGCGACAAATGGCACAGGCCCTGGCTACTGGCAGCCCAGATCCCGCCTGCGCCGTCGTCCTCGAGTGCGCGGACCGGCGCACTGGGTCCTTTGTCGGCGCCGGTGGCGTAACTGACGAAACCGTCAAATTCCGCAGCGTACCGAGACACACCTCCGTTCAGGGTGCCCACCCACAGACGCCCGAGTTTGTCGACGTGCAGAGCCTGGATGTAGCTGCTCAGAAGGCTTCGGCCGCCGGCAGAGTTCGCCCGATAGTACCGCAGGCTATAGCCATCCCAGCGCGCGAGCCCGCTCTCAGTGCCGAGCCAAATGAATCCGCGTTGATCCTGTGTGATCGCCGTGATCAGCGCGCCTTGCAGACTCGGGTCTGCGATAGGAGTGCCGAAGTCGACATCCGCCAACCCTTGCCACCGAGCCCACCGGTCGTCCTCGGCGGCACGCGATATACTTGACCCGGCAAGACACAAAAGGCCCAAAAGTACCGAAAGCAGCGTTCTCGTTTCGGGCATCCAGGGTCGTCTTTGGATGTCGCCGGAGCGCTGCGACCGGCTCGCGGCTCCGTTTCTTCGGAGCATAAGCAGCGTCCTTGAATACTAAGCGCTCACTTTAGCGTGAATCCGTCGCGAGGGTGCACTCGACCTGCGCACACAGGAGTCTGCGCCGAATGCGGTTGCGCGAGTCGTCGGCCTCGACCCGGTCACGACATCCTTCGGTGCGCTCAGTCGCCGTGTGGCTGGTGAGGCCGACTGCTCGTCGGGGAGCCACATCGATGTCACCAACAGCCAGAGTGTGGGTCTGCTGCGATCTATCGGCGGGCTCATGCGATGGGTACGGCGCACTAAGATGAGTCGGACATCCGCTGGTCAAATTGGATGACTGCACGATAGTATTCCACCAGCCCCGCAGTAGATCGGCGGCTGTGCAGAAGGACAACGCACCCCGCTCGTGAGCTCCACCTTCCATAAGACATCCGCTCAGGAAGAGCTCAGTGTCCATGTTCCGCGAGTCATGGGCCTTATCGATCTGGTGCTGTTTTACGTCATCACCGGCTTCAGTTTGCAGTGGATCGCGGTGGCTGCGGCTGCTGGGCCGCAGTCGCTCATCATTTGGCCGTGCGCGTTTGTTTGTTTCTATTTACCGCTCGCGTTTTCCGTGTTGGAACTATCTTCCCGCTATCCGGAGGATGGGGGCCTTTATATATGGACGCGCGAGGCTTTTGGCGAGTTCGCGGGCTTCATTACCGGCTGGTCATACTGGTTTTCCAATCTCCCGTACTTTGCGAATGTCTTGTACTTTGGCGGCAGCAGCGCGCTCTTTATGCTCGTTTCGAGACCTCAAGACCTGGCTGCCAGTCCAGCATACTTCGTGAGCTTCTCTTTAGGCGCGTTGGCTCTGATCACTGCTGTAAATCTTGTCGGTTTGAACGTCGGCAAGGTGGTACACAACCTCGGAGCGGTGGGCATGTGGCTGGCGACGATTATCCTTATCGCCCTGGGGTTGGCGTCTTGGTTCCGCTACGGCTCAGCGACAACGGTGTCTGCCACCGCACTGCGTCCGACCTTCAGGCTGCAGGACATGGCCTTCTGGAGCTCAATGGCTTTCGCCTTTTGCGGAACAGAGGCCGCGTCGTTTATGGGCCAGGAGATAAAGGAGCCGCGTCGAACCATACCCCGGGCGCTGCTGATATCCGGCACCACCATCGTCTGTTGCTACTTCATGGGCACGATCACCACGCTGGCCGCGCTACCGCCCGAGAAGCTCAGCAATCTGGCCGGACCAATGTCCGCGATCACCCAGACGGCGACGCGACTGCACTGGGACTGGCTCATTCCCATCGCCGCCGCAGCAATCGCCATCGGCCAACTGGGTGCTGCAGGAAGCTTCCTCGCCGCGTGCGCGAGGATACCTTTCGCGATCGGCGTGGATCGCCGCTTGCCGCCGGTTTTCGCCAGGCTGCACCCCCGGTGGAAGACCCCCTATGTAGCGCTGATTACGCAGTCCCTGTTGGCTGCGATCTTGATCTTGGTAAGTCAGCTCGGGACTTCGGTGCGAACTGCTTACTCGATACTGATCAGCATGACCATCATCGCGAACTTCATTCCGTACCTGTTTTTGTTCGCAGCGCTTGTGAGATCGCAATCTATCCCAACGACCGCAATCCGCGTTCCGGGCGGCGCACCTGTGGCTTTGCTCCTGGCCACCGTGGGATTCGTGACCACGCTCGGAGCAATCGGCTTGGCCTTCGTGCCGATCCCGGGGGAGCTAAACCCATCACTCGCAATCGCAAAGACGTTCGGTGCTACCGTCTGTATGCTCGCCGTGGGGTGGCTGATCTATGTGGCTCCCGGACGAACCGCGCGTCCCACTGAATCGGCCGCCGGCTAGTAGAGCGACGGGACCGACCTGGTGAACTGCGAGAGCGGAGCCGGTTTGGCGATGCCATAGCCTTGCGCGTAGTCGACCCCAATCTCCCGCAACCGTTCGACGATCTCTTGGTTCGCTGCGAACTCAGCAACTGTCTGCATCCCGCCGGCCCGGGCGACTTCGCAGATCGAGCGAACCATCGCAAGGCTAAAGGGCTCACTGAGTATGTCGCGTACGAATAATCCGTCGATCTTGACGAAATTGACTGGCAGTCGCTTCAGGTAAGCGAACGAGGCCATGCCGCTGCCAAAGTCGTCGACCGCAAATTTGCAACCCAGGGCTTTGATCGCACCAACGAAGCGTTGTGCCTGCTCCGTATTGGTGATTGCGGCCGTCTCAGTAATTTCGAAGCACAGCTTTTGGCTCGGAACCGAAGTCACGGCGAGCAGATTTTGCAACCACGCTTGGAATTCCAGATCCGCAAGCGTTCGCGCCGAGAGGTTTATGGAGCACATGCCCACCCGCTCTAAGGGCGTATCCGGGGCTGAAAGCCAACGCAAGGCCGCGCCGACGACCCACTGATCGATCGCGCTGCAGACGTTGTAACGCTCGGCTGCGGGTAGAAAGTGACTCGGCATGACCACGTCGCCGGTGCTCTCGCGCAGCCGCACGAGCAGCTCAAAATGCTCTCCCTCTGTGTGGCCCGAGCGTAGCGGCAGAATGCTCTGGTATTCCAGAAAAAACCGATTGTTTGCGATTGCATCCGTAATGCGGGGGACCCACCGTGAATCGCCCACCTGCTGCAATAGCAAGTCATCAGACTCGCTATGCGCGTGGATTCGGTTGCCGCCCCCGCCCTTGGCGATCTCACACGCGCTCTCGGCGGCGGACATGATTGCCTGATGGTCAAGTCGCTGCCGCCCTAGTGGAACGGTACCTATGCAGGCGCTGAGCGTGAATCGCCTGCCGTCCCACTCGAATGGCATGCCCCGAATGTCTGCCAGCACACGCTCTGCGGCCTGGTGAGCCTCCTCCGCGGTGCAGTGTTTCATGAGAATCGCAAATTCGTCGCCGCCGACCCGCGCCAAGAGATCGTGGCGTCGGAACATGATCTTTAGCCTTGCGGCGATCTGACGCAGAAGCTCATCGCCGGCCAAATGACCGCAGTTGTCGTTGAGAACCTTAAAATGGTCCAGATCCAGATAGCACAGACAGTGTCCAACGTCCTCATGCCGGCACTCATCGAGCGTCGACTTCAATCGCCGCTCGAACTCGCGCCGGTTGAGTAATCCCGTCACGTCATCATGGGTAGTCCGGAAGTAAAGTTCCTCGGAGAGCTCCCAGGTCTCAGTCGTGTCCTCCGAGACGATCAGCACCAGAGGTTCGCCGCTGTCCGAGTGTGTGATGCGTGCCGAGTCGCGCATCCAGATCGGGGTGCCGCTTTTGGTGGTCTTGCGCAGCTCCCAGCGATGCATTTGATCCGGAGACGCGAGCGCGGCAGCCAAGAGCCCCTCCGCGGTGTCGCGATCGGAGTCGCTGTATAGGCCTGAGAAGCGGCGCCCTACCAACTCCTCGCGTGTGTAGCCAAGCTGCTCTGCTCCGAATCGGTTTACCGACAAAACCATGCCAGAGGAATCGAGCGTGAAGTAGATACACGGATTCTCTTCATATAAGGCGAGGTACCGGCGGCTAGCCGCCGCGGCGGCCTCCTCGGCCGCGCGGCGGGCGTGGGCCTCCCCGGCTTCGTGCAGGGCGCGCCGAATGGAGGATGCAAGGCGCAGCGGGCGATCCTTCAATACGAAATCCGTGGCGCCCCGTTTCAGCGCCTCCACAGCCGCCTCCTCGCCAATGGTTCCCGCAAGCACGATAAACGGCGTCCCCGGCGCAAACTCTCGGGCGAGATGCAGTGCCGTAAATCCGTCGAGATCGGGGAGTCGGTGATCGGCAATAATCACGTCGTATGTGGAGTTCTGCAGCGCGCTGACATACTCCGCGCGCGTCGCCACAACCGTGAGCTCGCACGCCACGTTTTCGCTCATTAAGAGATGGCGCGTAATCTCGCTGTCGGCCGGATCATCCTCGAGATGAAGGATGCGCGTCATGCGCCGCCCTAACGGGGCCCCGTCCCTGCTCCTGGGGGTGGTTCATTCAGCAGCAACCAAAATAGCCCCAGCTGCTTGACCGCGTTTACGAACTGACCGAAGTCAACCGGCTTGACGACATAGGCATTGACACCCAGTTCATAGCACGTGACCAGATCCCGCTCTACATTCGAAGAGGTCTGCACCACAACGGGGATGAGGCGCAATTGTGGATCGCCGCGGATGGTGCGTAACACTTCAATGCCGCTAACCTTGGGAAGCTTTAGATCGAGGAGTACCAACATTGGATTGCCGGATCGACGTTCCTGGTACGCACCCCTGCAGTACAGATAGTCGAGCGCTTCGGCGCCGTCGCGTGCCACCGCGATCTCGTTGCGGATCCTTACCTCTTCGAGCGAGGCCAGGGTAAGTTCGCGATCGTTCTCATCGTCGTCTACGAATAGTATGTGACCGTCGGTCACGCGATCACCTCCTGCGCCGCGTTATGGTCAATGGTCGCATCGGGCAGTGAAAAGTAAAAAGTCGCTCCGCCGTCGGGAACGCCGATGGCCCAAGTCTTTCCCCCATGCCTTTCGATGATACGCCGGACGCTTGCCAAGCCAATACCCGTGCCCTCAAATTCGCTGGAATCGTGAAGGCGCTGGAACTCCTGAAACAGTTTGCCAACAAACTCAGGGTTGAAACCCACGCCATTGTCGCGCACGTACACCGTGGCGACCCCTTTGGTGTCCGATTGCGCGCGCCCGACTTCGATGACGGCAAACTCTCGGGGACGTGTGTACTTGAGGGCGTTTGACAGCAGGTTGGTCATTACGGGTCGCAAGAGTTCGCGATCGCCGATCACCGTTGGAAGACCGCCGACGCGCCATTCAACGTGTCGCGAGGCCCATTCGCTGCGCAAACTTTCGACGACTTCTTCGAGAAGTTCGCCGAGATCCACCGAAACCAGCTTTAGGCTTGCGCGATTGGTGCGGGCGAGGTGTAGCAATTTAGTTATCAGGTGGTCCATGTTTCGTGTGGACCGCTTCATGACCTCCAGATACCCGGTGGCGGTAGCGTCGATCTGGTCACCCAGGCGCCTGCAGAGCAGGTCCACATAGCCCGTCAGGTGGCGCAGTGGGGCCTGAAGATCATGGGACAGAGTGGCGGAGAACGCCTCGAGGTTTTGCGCTGTGACCCTCAGGTCCTCTGTCCGCTGCGCAATCCGATCTTCCAGGGTCCGACTGTAATGGGCCAAGCGCCCGTAGAGCTGCGCGTTTTCAAGCGAAATCGCAGCTTGCAATGCGAGGTGCTGCAGCACCACGAGGCGGTTGCGGGTAAAGACCTGCGCGACATCGCGGTGCTCAAGGTACAGGAGGCCGACTAGCAGTTCCTGACGCAGAATCGGCACGCACAAGATCGACGCGGGGGCATTCTGCTGGATGTAGGGATCAACTGAGAACGCGCGTTGCGAGACGTGATCGTTTAGAACAACTGGCTCGCGGGAATTTTGAGCGTAGCTCAGGACGCCATACGGCAGGGGAGGCGCTTGGGCCGATTCCTCGACGATATTGAACGTGATGCCCGTGGCGGCCACCGCTGCGGTAGCTGTTGCGGAAAGAGTCTCGTTCTCAACGAGCAACAGTGCGCCGAACTGTGCTCCCGCCTGCTCCAGCGCAATTCCGAGCAGCGTCTGCAGAAGGTTCTGTCTCACGATCTGACCGGAGATGGCCTGCGCCGCCTGGGCCATCGCCACGACGTCGATATTGCTCAGGGCGGTCGCATCGAGCCCGTGTGAGCCCGTGGGCGGAGGCGTCAAGAGCTCGGGGTGGGCGGACTCAAGAGCGCTGACTTTCGCGTCGGCACCCCAGCGTAGATACGCGCTCCTCGCGGCGCGGATGTAGGCCAGCGCGCTTCCCGAAAGACCGAGGTTCCGATGGCAGTCAGCGGCGCGCTCGTTTGCGAGGGCTTCGTCCTGAACGAAGCCGCCGGCCCGTGCCGCCTCGAGAGCTTCTTCATAAAGGCGCAATGCATCAAGCGTCCGACCTTCGGCGCGCGCCAGTTCAGCGGACAGCAGCAGGTAGCTGCGGGAGAACGTCCCGGGGTTGTGGGCCGCCCAGACGCGCAGCTGCTCAACGTTGGATCGGACTCTGCCAAGGATTGCCTCCGGATTGTTGTCAGCGGATGCATCCAGGAGGCACATTGATCCATAGTAAAAGTAGTCGTAGTTGGGCAGCAGACCTGGGATCGCCCACATCAGGGGTTCGGCCTCGGTCAGATTTTGGTGGGCGGCTGCGCGATCTCCCATCAGAAAGTGCCACGTCATTTCGCAGAGCTTCTCGGCGACAATGACAAATGGAATCCGATCAGTGCTGCCGAATATCTCTGACTCTTCTAGGGGGAAATGTGCCGAAGACTCGTCGGTGCGAACGCGGACCGGCTCCGGGGGCCCGTTCGCATGGATGCCTCGCAAGCGTTGCACAAGCCCGCGCGTACTCTCATTCAAAGAGACGACGACCGGATAGTGCTTTTCGAGGGCAAACTCTCGGCAACGGTCCGTTTCCCTCTCTACGTCCTCGAGCCGGTCTCCTCTGAGAAGGTGATAGGTTGCGGTGAAGCGTAGCGCCAGGCAGGCAATGATCATGTTCCCTGCTTCAAGCAAATCTGGTAACGAGCTTCGTGTGGCCCGGATGACCTCGCTCAAGGGATGTACCCAAAGCGCAGCGAGCGCCTGGTGATAAATGAGACTACCGCGATGATGAATGGCTCCGCGCTTCTCCATCAACCGCCAGGCAATCTCGGTGTAGCGGTAGCCATCGTCGTAGCGGTTCAGGTAGGCCCCGAGCATGAATCCGTAGAACAGGTACGCCATGACAGCGTCGTCCGAGTTCCCATAGTGCAGACTCAAAAGAATCATTTGTGCATCGTGGAGTGCCCACAGGCTCTGGTCAGTAAATATCGCTGCGGTGGAGGTTGAGGTAATGACGCGAACCGCCATGGCCATGCTCGGATCGGTGATCTCCGGTAATTCAATGAGCGCTTCGAGCGGCTGATCGGTCATCAGCCGTTCAATCTCAAGGCAGGCGTCCCGTACCTGTTCCTTGGTGGGACGCAAGGGCAGGTGCACGCCAAGCTCGATTAGACTCGCCTGTGCTGTTTCACATGCTCCAGGGTTGTCTCCCAAGGTGACTTGGAGTTTGATTCTGATGAGATAGGCACGAGCACGATCGAGAGAATTGGCGGCGTAATCGAGGAGTTCGTCGAGAAGAGCTCCGGCAAGGGCAAAGTGGCCGGCAAGGTATTCGCACTCCGCGCGCACCAGCGACAGCTCATATGTCAGCGCGTAGTCTTGGCGCCAGGAGTCGGTAGGCAGAAGCCGCGCACCGGCACTAAGGCAATCACATGCGGCGGGATATGCTGTAGCCGCCAGAGCCTTCAGACCAGCCCGTAGATTAAGCTTTGCGCACTTCGTGCGCTCCTCGGAGTCCGTAATCTCATCGGCCGCATGGTTGAGGTGTCCCACGACGGCGAACAACCGTTCCTCGAGTTGTGTCTCGGAGATGCTCTGCAGCAGCAAGCGGCCAATTCTCAGATGCGTCCCCGCCCGACGCTCGGGCTGTGTGAGGGCGTATGCCGCTTCCTGAACTCGGTCGTGAAGGAAGCGGTAGTGTCCGTCTTGGCCAATCAGAAGCCCAATCTGCTGCGCCGGCCGAAGGACGGACGTGCATTCCAACGGGGTGGTCCGCAGGACGTGTGCCAACATGTCCGCTTCAAATCGAGCCCCGAGAAAGCTCGCAAGCTCAAGCGCCTCGCGTGTGGCATTGGGCAGTCGCAGCAGCTCGCCTACCATGAGTTCAACGACGTTGTCGGTGAAGTTTCTAGCATTGATCTGTTCGAGATCCCAGATCCAAACGCGGTTCTCGGCGTCAAAGCGCAATAGCTGATCCTGGTAAAGAGCCGTGATGAACTGAAAGCAGAAAAATGGATTGCCTTGCGTTTTGGCAAAGACGAGATCGGCAAGCGAGGTGACTCTTGCAACCGAAGTCCGTAGGGCGTCCGCGAGAATGTTGCGGACGTCATCATCCGTTAACGGCGACAAGCTGATGTTGGAAAGAGGGGCTCCTTGTCGCCTGAGGTCCTCGATTGCAAGACTCAAGGGATGGGCGGCCCCGACTTCGTTGTCACGGTACGCGCCGATCAGGTAGAGGCATTGAGATTCAGGTTGACGAATCAGATGAGTGAGAAGGGAAAGACTCGCTGGATCAACCCACTGCAGGTCGTCGAGGAAGAGCACGAGGGGATGTGCCGGCCGGGCAAATACACTCAAAAACCGATGGAGTGCGTTGTGGACACGGTGCCGAGCCTGATCCGGGGGCAGCGCCGGCAGCGCTGGCTGCGGCCCGAGAATTCGCTCAGCGAGCGGAATCAGGCTGGTGATCACTTGGCCATGCTCGCCGACCGCGGTGAGAATGCGCTCGCGCCATTGCACCACGGCGGCAGGCTGCTCCGTAAGTAACTGTTGCACGAGGCCCCGCAGAGCCTCTGCGACCGCAGAGTACGGAATTCCTTGCTTGTATTGGTCGAATTTCCCGCTTAGGTAACGGGCGTGCTGCGCGGCGATGGGGCGATAGAGCTCGGCAACCAACATCGATTTGCCAATGCCCGAGTACCCCGAGACCAGTGTCCATTCGGCGCGGCCGCCCGTGGCTGTACGATTGAACGCTTTGAGCAACTGGTGAATTTCGCGATCTCGCCCGTATAGTTTCTGTGGTAGCTGCAAATGCTCGGACACATCGTTGCGGCCGAGACTTATTAGTGGATCCTCGCCTTTTTTCCAGCAAAGGTGAGTCACCAGAAGGTCGGCGCGCAAACCGGCGACACTGAGATAACGATCCTCGGGCTGCTTGGACAGAAGCTTCAAGACAAGAGCAGACAGGGATCGGGGAAGTTGAGGAATCCAGTCCCGCAAAGGTCTTGGCGGCCGCGCCAGATGACAATGAGCCCACTCCAGCGCGTTGTGCGCGTTGAATGGCAGGTGGCCGGTGAGCAGCTGGTACAGGATTACCCCCAGCGCGTAGTAGTCGGCACGGTAGTCGACGGACCGATTCATCAACCCGGTTTGCTCAGGTGCCAGGTAGGGAAGTGCGGATTCGATCAGTTCAGGACGCTTAAGATCGAGGTGCTCGCGAGACAGGCCGGAGGAGAGTCCGAAATCACCGAGGAAAACACGGTTACTGGAGCGTTCCAGGAAGATACTCTGGGGTTTTATATCCAGGTGGATCACGCCCCGGCGGTGAATCCGATCGATTACGTCAATGAGCGAGAGCGCGAGCGGAAAGAAGTCATCGAGCGGACACGGCGCGCCGACTAAAGTGCTCAGAAGCTCGCCGCCCATATCTTCGGCCACCAGCACTAAAGAGCGACCGTGTTCGACTAATCCAAGCGGGCGCAGGACCCCTGCGCAACTCAAGTCAAGCGCGCGCTCATAGTCGCGGCGGAGTCGTTGAACCTGCCGCGAGTCAGGGGCATCGGTGTGAGGGGTCTTTAGGATGACGCCAGAGTGACGAGCGTGCTCGGTGCCGCGATAGACGCGCAATGCCACGTCCTCGTACAGCAGCTGGGAAATAGAGTACCCCTCGAGTTCGAGCACTAGTGGTTCCCGTGACGGTCGTGACTACTGCGCAGGTTTTGGCAACGAAACATAAAATGTGGCGCCGCGCCCCAAGGTGCTCTCGGCACCTGCGACACCTCCGTGGCGTTGGACAATGCTTCGCACACAAGCCAGGCCAATTCCGATTCCCGAGAAATCCGATGTATGGTGCAGGCGCTGAAATATCCGAAATAGATTGTGCCGATACGTCGGGTCAAAGCCGACCCCGTTGTCGCGCACATAAATTCTGTGGAAGGCCCCGTCAGTCGGTTCCGAACCAACTTCAATCTCAGCAGTTTCGCGTGTCCCGGTGAACTTAATTGCGTTGGTCAATAAGTGGCGGAGGGCAAGTCGCGCTAGGTCGCGGTCGACTAGTACCCGTGGCAGTGCGCCAACGCGCCAGTTGACTACGCGGGAGGGGTGCAGCGCCATAAGCTCGGCAATGAGCTCAAGAACGGCAGGGCCCAGATCGAGCGATACAGGCGAGAGAATCGCGCGATTGGTTCTTGAAAGATCGAGGAGTCCGTCAACCATCTGGCCGAGGCGCTGGGATGCTTGATCGACGATATCAAGATAGCGGCGGCTCGAAGCATCGAGAGAGTCGCCAACACTTTTACGTAGTAGCGCAACGAAGCTGTTGATGTGTCGTACGGGTGCGCGCAGATCGTGAGAGACCGAATACGAGAGGGCGTCGAATTCTTCGGTAGCCGCGTCAACGCTCAGCCGCGCGAGGTTGCGCCAGCGCGTTTCGTTTGCCTGCGAGGCGGATAACTGCATTTCAAGGTGACGGATTTCTGCGTTGTCGTTGCGAACCTCCAGGTGCAGAGCGGCGTGGGTCGCCAGAAGCTGCGCGGCGGTGGTCTCATCGCTGCCAAAAGACGCCTTTGAAGAGCGGTGCAGTGCGAGGAGGCACGATATGGTTTCGCGGTGTGGCGAGAGCCGCGCGGTGTCGATCCGAATACACAGTGACTCGCGGAGCGAACCGCCGGAGGCAAGCTTGAGCACGCGCATCTTCACGCGCGCGTGGCCGTTCCGCGAGGCGGAAGGTGACGATCGCGCGCCCTCTTCGTCGTTCGGAAGAAGTTGAGGTAGAACTTCTATCGCATTTATTGAATCGTCAGACTCGGCGGGCTGAAGGGACTGCCAGTCGTGTCGTCCCTCACCCCTAAACAGCAAATACCAGCCGTTACACCCGAGAAGATCCGTGGCAGCGCGTGCCAACGCGGTCAGGGTTCGTTGCGGGGTTTGGTGACCCGCAATTGCCTCAATCGCATTCAGCAGCCCCGAAAGCGGCGATCCGGGGGCGCTCCCGCGGTGGTTGCCGACCTCTGCGGCGCCAGAGGCCAGCTGAAGGACTTCGTCCCGATCGGACACGACATCTAGTCCCGCTCAACGACAAAGTGATCTGTCGAGCCGGCGTTCTCGTGCCGTCCCGAAAGCTCGGTAGCGCCGGGGGACTATAGCTTTGCCGGCGATTGAACACTAGCGAAGAGCAAGCCCGTTCATGTTGAGCGGGCAAGTGAGCGCATCCGCGTAGCGCTTACGACTAAGCCGGCTGGTGCGGTGCAACATCATCTTCGCGGGAAACGTTGCTCTTGGGGCGGGCTATGCGGATGCGCACGAGGGGCGACGTCGGACATATGGGGGAGTCGTGTGACAGGCGCAGAGACCGTGGCGTCAACAAAATGACGGTCTGCTTTTGATGTGCCTAGCTCGACGGGAGCGATCACTCAATTGTGACGTCGAGGACTCAGGAAACGCGCACAGCGGTCGATATCAGCTCTGGACGCTTGTGTCTCAAAGGATTCGGAGATCTCGACATGACTCATTGTACGTGCAGATGCTTAGAGGCGAGCTGTCCAAATGGCGCTTGCGGAGAAACCGGTCGCCCCTTCCTGAGCTTCCGACAGAAGCTACTTTTCACCCTGACTCTCGCGACCGGATTTCTCCCGGCACATGCACAGCAGGTCACCGCCGGCGGTACGCCGATCGGGTCTGCAAGTTCGACCTTGTGTTCCCAAGCCGCCGGAAATGCCGACTATGCGTGCTTCGGGCAAACCTCAGCCGACGGAATTGCTGTGATTGCGGGAGTGCCTACACCGACCAGCGTCTTGGATGGCAACGCGGCCGCCCCTGGTGCCGTTTCGATCGGGACCACCAGCACAGCGGTCGGCGTAAACGGCGTGTCGAGTGTTGCCATTGGGGCCGGGAGCACCGTGAATGGGCCGAGCAGCGTTGCGATTGGGGATGGTGCTGCGGCAGCAGGGACGCGCGGCGTTTATCTCGGCGCTGATGCCGGTGCCGGTGCTGCGTCAACCAATGTTGACACAATCGGGCTTGGGTCTGCAGCCGGTCAGAACTCGAATGGCTACGGTAACGTCGGCGTGGGGACGCGGGCCACGGGCACAACGACGGGCAACTATAATGTGGGCGTAGGCACCGATGCCAGCGGCTCCACGACCGGTTCGGGAAACTCTGCGTTCGGCTCAGCGGCAGGCTATGTCACCAATGGCAGCAACAATCTGGCTGCGGGCGTGGCATCCGGTGAGTACGTCAATGGGTCCAATAACGTCGCCCTGGGCGCATTTTCCGGGACGGGAACTGCCGCGCCGTTACATGAGGTGAACAACTCGGTGGCAGTAGGCAGCGTGGCGACCGCGAGCGCCGATTCTGCAGTTGCCGTGGGAGCTGGCGCGACGGCGTCCGGTAAGTCGAGCGTCGCTCTGGGTTCCAACGCGACGGCCGCGGCTCCGAATAGCGTCGCCTTAGGCAGCGGAGCCACGGCCGAGGCGGCTGTAGCCACGACGGGTATTTCCGTCCACGGCGTTAGCTATATGACCGCCGGCGCCAATCCGGTGGGAGTGGTGAGTGTGGGAAGCCCTGGGGCGGAACGCCAGCTCACGAACGTCGCCGCGGGGCGGGTGTCACCCACGAGCACCGATGCGGTAAACGGCAGCGAACTGTACGCACTCGGCCAGGCGATCAACGGGCTATCCCTTCAAAGTAGCTCTGTGTTGAGTCAATCACAGAGCTACACCGACGGTCGCATTCAATGGGTACAGAGGAACGGTGATGCCGGAACCGCATCCGCGATGGCAAGTGCTGCAATACCGCAGGCCTTTCTGCCCGGGAGTTCCATGGTCGGCGCGGGAGTTTCCCAATATGGGGCTCAAACAGCTCTTTCGGTTGGCATGTCGCGGCTTTCTCAGGATGGACGATGGATCCTGAAGCTCGACGGATCTGCCAATACACGCGGGCGGTATGGGGCGGCGATGGGGGCAGGGTGGTCCTGGTAGTTGGGGGGGGCTGGGCGAGCCCGGACTGCGGGGCACCGTTGCGTTTGCGCTTCTGGCTGCGATTTCGGTGCGCGGGCTTACGAGTTAAGGGCTCGATCATCTCTTCGGCAATGGCTCAACACCGCCGTTCGCGGTCTAGCGCCGCTCCAGTGTCAAAGGCGGGGCATCCTTGCCCCTAATCGCGGCGCTTCCGTACTCCGCCTAGACGAGCGCGGCCGGGGCGAGCGCTGAGAGCTATTCAGGTTCCTGAGTCTCAGGCGTGCGCTGCAATCTGCGGATCTTTTCCACGAGTGTGGTTCGACGCAGATGCAACAGGGCTGCGGCGCGGGCGACAGTTCCATTGGTGCGCGCCAGGGCTTGAGTGATCAGTTGGCGCTCTATCTTTAGTGTGAAAGCGCGTAGGTCCAGGCCTTCGGCCGGAAGCTTTGCGATGAGGTCCTCGGTGGCTGCGGGCTCCGGATCTTCCAGCAGGCAAAGCGTTTGCGCGCCATCCAAGAATTCTGCAGACTCCGCCGCCGCGCTGGTGTGGGGATAAGTGGCGGCCAAGTCGGCATCTATACCGCAACGGTACTTCGCGGGCAGATCATGGACTTCGACCGCGCCGCAGGCGGACATGATGGACAGCCGCTCTACAAGATTGCCGAGTTCGCGGACGTTTCCGCTCCACGAACATTGCGAAAGAGCGGCCATCGCGGGAGGTGAGAGCCGAAGGTGTGGTCGGCCATCCGCAGCATTTTGTGCCGCGAATTCCTCAATCAACAGGGGTAGATCCTGTATTCGATCTCGGAGGGCAGGCATCTCAATCGGAAAGACATTCAGGCGATGGTAGAGATCTTCGCGAAAGGAACCGTCCTTGATTTGCCTCTCAAGATCTCGGTGAGTCGCTGCAACAACCCGGACGTCGGATTGAATTGGAGTATGGCTCCCCACACGCTCGAAGACTCGTTCCTGCAGAACGCGTAGGAGCTTTACCTGCATCGCCGCGGTCATGTCGCCAATTTCATCGAGAAAGAGCGTCCCCCCGCAGGCAATCTCAAAACGCCCCTTGCGCGTCGCCACGGCTCCTGTGAATGCGCCTCTTTCGTGGCCAAAGAGTTCCGACTCAAGCAGCTCAGATGGAATCGCTCCGCAATTGAGGGCCACAAAGGGTCGATCGCGGCGTGGACTTAGCCGGTGGATCGCTCGCGCTGCCACTTCCTTGCCCGTGCCGGATTCGCCGAACAGCAGCACGGTGGAATCGTGATCGGCGACCTGGCGAATCAACGAGATGGCCGAGCGAATCAGAGCGGAAGTCCCACTTGGGAATCGCACATAGGACTCGTCTCTCGGGAAGCCCTCATAGTGCCGCTCGGGCTCCGCGAGATCCCGGGACGCGCTCTCAGTAAGTAGAAGCGATTCAGCAGAATTCATGGATCACCAAGCGCCCCGCATGATTGCCAATCGGTCGCGTCCGCGGGCGAGCGGCCGGACCGCCATACAATCGACGAATTCACCGGCGAGAGGCCGTGAATGAGGTTGTACGTTACGTCGGCAGAGGGGGCATATGCGTGTGAGCATCGTCACGCACGAGCCGCGTTCAGGATTTTGCTTAGTCGACTCTCAGGCGACGGACTAATGGGTCGGCTTACGATCGCAGGGGCGTATTCCCTGGCCCGGGGGCTACACGTCACGCACCTATGCTTTGTCGTATGTTCCATTGCGCGCGCGAATTCGGGGATGCCGCGCGCCGGATGCGCCATTCAGTGGTCGCTGTCGACGCTCGCAAACAGGTTGCGAACGTCGGCGGCGTAGGCCTCAGCGGCAAGCGCGCGAGCCCGTGCGCGACTAAATGCGAGCGCCACCGCCAGCCGTGCGTTCGGGCGCCGTACGGGGTCTGGGGGAGCATTGAAGCTCGACGGTGGGGCAAGCCCGTTCGGCTCCTGCGGGCTGCTAGCGCTTGTCGCATCGCGAAAGCGGGCACCATCGGAGCCGCGAAGCTCAGAAGGCTGGAGACCGGTCGCCAGAACATGCCGGGATGGTCCGGAAGGCGAGTTGCCGATGGGGTGATTTGCCGGGCGTGCGAGGGTGGTCTTGCGATTCATGGTCTCACCTGGAACTCCATGGGATAAATGGTTGCTTGCAAGACATATGCCTGCGACTGATGCCGCTGAACGCGAGCAAGAGGCCCGTGTTTAGGAGATTCGTGTGTCAAGGTATTGTCGGAGTTTGCGCCGAACCGAGATCACGTAGCGCGCTGCTCAAGAATTCGACGAAAACGCCGATCCCCATAGACGTGGGCAGTCGCTTTCGCAGCGCAGTGATTGCGGCGGTTGGACGCACGCGTCGGCTATCGCGCTGGCCCACGTGATGATCTGCGTCCGGGCGGCCATTACCGAACGTGGCAGGTGAACTGCGGATACAGGGCACGAGGTTCTCCAGGAGCACCGGGCCGCGGGCTGGAACGTGAAATAGGGCATATGGCGCGCATTCTCGCAGTTGATGACTCACGATCGATGCAGCAACTAATCGGACGGACCCTGTCCTCGGGAGGGCATTGCGTACAGCTCGCGGGCGACGGGCTTGAGGCCCTGCATGCGGCAAATCACAGTCAGTTCGACTTAGTCATAGCGGATGCGGATCTACGGGGCATTGACGGCTTGACATTGGTGCGCGAGCTACGCGGTCGAAGCAACTACCGGTTCGTTCCGCTTTTTATGCTCACGGCAGAGCCCACCATAGAGCGCACGCACCAAGGCAGAGCAGCGGGGGCGACAGGTTGGCTCTTTAAGCCAATTGATCCCGACCGCTTACTTGTTGCTGTCGCTCGCGCGCTCCTCTGAGTCACGGCTCGGTTCCCGCGGGCCGCGTCGCCGGATGGCTAGGGGGCGCTTCCCAGCGCGGGGCGGACGCCTGATCTGCGGTTGCGGCGTCTGACCTCACCAGAGGGGGAATCAGGCCGGGAAAGCCCTGCTGATGCCAGTACGGATAAGTGGCTCGCGTCTGGCTAGCGGCACTGAGGCGCGCCATATGCTCATCGCCTAGAGACCAGCCGACTGAACCAAGATTGTCGCGCAATTGCGCCTCATCCCGAGCCCCCAGAACGACACTGGAGACAGTGGGGCGCTGAAGCACCCAATTGATCGCAATTTGGGAGTGCGTTCTTCCAGTCTCGGCGACAATGGAATCCATCGCCTCAATCGTGTCATACGTCCTGTCAGACCTGGAACCAGCCAGGAAATCGGCCTCGGCCATACGGCTACCTGGGGGTGGTGGCAGGTTGCGCCCGTACTTGCCGGTAAGCGCCCCCGCAGAGAGCGCGCTCCAGGCGATTGTGGCCACATCTTGATCAGCCCCAAGCGGCATCAATTCCCATTCAAGCTCGCGAGCTGCGAGGGAGTAGTACGCTTGATGCGCGACGTAGCGCGCCCAATGTTGGCGTTCGGAGACGCATAGGGATTTCATCAAGTGCCAGCCGGAGAAGTTAGAGCAGCCGATGTAGCGGACCTTCCCACTCCGGATCAGGTCATCCAAGGCCTCGAGCGTCTCGGACACCGGGGTTGTGGCATCAAAGCTGTGCATGTAGTAGAGATCAATGTGGTCGACATTTAGTCGCCTGAGACTCGCTTCGCATGCACTCTTCAACGCTTGTCGGGAGGATCCAGCATCGTCGACCCCGGTACCCATTGGCAGGGTGGCCTTGGTTGAGAGCACGATCCTGCTGCGATGTCCTTTGATTGCCTGCCCTAGCAGCGTTTCCGCGCGGCCATGGGAGTAAATATTGGCGGTATCGAAGGCATTGATGCCTGCATCCAGACAAATGCTTACGAGGCGCTTTGCTTCAGCGAGGTCTGTCGTACCCCAGTTTTTGAAGAAGCCGCCCTCAGCGCCGCCAAACGTTGCGGTTCCGAAGCTCAGGGCCGAGATTCGCAACTCCGAACCCGGGATATTTCGCAACTCCATACATGGCTCCCGACCTGCCCTGTGCCGCGAGAGTTAGCAGGTCTTTACGGTTCGAACCGGCGGCCGATTTCGAAGTCCAGCTATCCAGCTATTCCAAGTGTGCCAGTTGAATCTTGCACCGGCATCACACGGACGGGCTACGGGGACGCCTCAGAGCTCCAGAATCCAAGGCTGCGGCTTCTCTGAAGGGGTAGGAGACAACCGGACATCGAGCGCGCGCGGCCTTGCTACCCTCGCGTGGTTATTTCGCAATTTTTGCCGGCTCACGTTCTCGATCGTCGCCTCGCAAAGCTCGGCGCGCTTCCTGCACGAATTCGGCGGCGATCACGCGGGGCGCTCGTCGATCCAGTGTGGCGAGGTGTAGGAGACGAGTGTATTCGGCGCCATCGCCTTCGTAACATACCGCAACCAGTTGCAACCAAGGGTCTCGAATGCCGCCCGGGAGGCGCGCGCCGACATCGATATCGTACGCGGCTCCAAGGCGGGTCAAAACGCGGAGAAGCTCGCTTACCGGGGAGGGCTCGGGTGAGTCCTCGTCACGAGATTCCGAGCCACACTCTGGGGACAAACGAGGGATAGGACAATGCCTTGGCGGGCAGTTGGCATCGAAGATGAACTCCATATCCCCTGTGGCCGGGGCGACGCCCGCAGCGGTGTAAAGCAGAGCTTCCGCGCTGCTGAGCTCCCGGTGTTGATTGGCCGGCGGACCCGCCTGGCCGGGATGACGACTTATGCTGCGCTCGCACATGTCAACATCCGGTAGTCCGGCGGGCTTCCCGGAATGCGTGCCAAGCTGTTCGGAATGGGCTTCGCAAGATTCTCTAACAGGTGAAATGCTCGGTGTCTTGGTGGTCATCAGAAGTCCTCGAACTTGATCTGAAGCCGGGCAAATTTTCAAGGCTAGTGGGTGGATCGCTTGCCGCCGTCCGCGGCATCGGGGACATTTTGTCGAGGCGCGGCAGGGCGAACCGTGCTCCCGGTCACCAGCGCCCACCAAGTGAGAATTTGACTCGAGGGGATGCAGGATTTGAACGCAGGGCAGTGAGCAAAATGCTGAGCGCCAGTGCCCTCGTCGAGGGTTTGGACCCGGACTGATAAAGCCGCTGTGCGCATCCAACAGGCTTGCTACTGCGGGCACTGGGCCTTACGGAGGGTGACCGACCCGGGTCTGGAGCGGGTTGCCGCGCAGGAGGCCCCCGGGGGCTGCGGATCAGATAGCCTTTAAGAGAGGAGGTGGCGGGCAGAGCGCGGGGAACGATCCAGTCTGCTCAGGAGCCCGCAGGCTAAAAGCGCCGCTTCGGTAGAGCGCGACTCGATTGCGGCCTGAGCGCTTGGCGTGGTACAGAGCCTTGTCGGCACACTCGATCAAGGCGTCGAGCGTTTGCGTCGGATCTTCCCGGCATGCTACTCCGAGGCTGACCGTCATTTGAAAGCTCCGTCCGTCACCGCAGTCAATACGCTGCGCGGAGACGGACTTCCGCACTCTCTCCGCAATGGTGGCAGCGCTCGCGAGATCGGACATTGGCAGCAACAACGCGAACTCTTCACCACCGTATCGAGCCAGGACGTCCGTGGTACGGAGCACTCTCGCACATGCCGGCCCAATATTTTGAAGTGCTGCGTCGCCGATCAGATGACCAAATGAGTCATTTATGGATTTGAAACGATCGATGTCGAGCAGAACGAGTGCGATCGGGAGTTCACCGGTGCCACCTAGGGCCAAGGCTGCGATCGCGCGGTCACGAAAATGGTGCCTGTTAGCGAGGTTCGTGAGGGGGTCGGTCTCTGCAAGGCTCTGAACCAGGGTGCTCGAGACGTGCAGATCCCGAAGCAGGGGCACCAGAAGGGAGGCATGAACCGTGCCGATAAGGAGTGGCGCTAACGTCCCCGTTGCAAGCGCGGCGGCCCAGTACGACGCCGCGCGAATGCCGAACGCGAGTGTGACGGCGACGGTGATGGTCAAGGATAGAACCAGCGAGGTTGTTGCGACGATCGCAACCGCCCGCAAAATGCCAAGCCGGACGAAGTAGTCGCCAAACGGATCATTCTCCCGGCGGTCACCGGCACCCCGTTGGCGTGCGGTCCTCTGGGACTGCTGTCGAAGTAGCGTCGAAATATTCACGAGGCAGGGCCAGGTCCGGTCAGTTCGAGCAGATCTCGACGCGGTTGCGACCTTTATCCTTGGCACGGTACATGGCTTCGTCAGCGATACGCATGAGGTCAGTAAACGAGTCCGAATCAGAACGCAGTGCGGCGACTCCGATACTTGCGGTCACAGCCATAGGGACTCCAGCGGTGTCGAATATCTTCATGTCGGCCACGAGCCAACGAATCCGCTCTGCAACCTCCGCAGCGCCGGCTAGGTCAGTGTGGGGAAAGAGAATCGCAAACTCTTCCCCTCCGTAACGCGCCACGGTATCCACATCGCGGATGCCGGCCGAGCACGCGTCCGCAACCGAGCGTAGAACGGTGTCGCCGAAGCCGTGACCGCATCGGTCGTTTATCTGCTTGAAGTGATCAACGTCCAAAATAGCCACTGACAGTGAGACTCCATAGCGGATGCTTTTAAGCAGCTCGGACTGCGCGCGCTCGCGGAAATGCCTGCGGTTCGGCAGGCCCGTAAGCGTATCGGTCGTTGCGAGCTCGTGCGCCAGTTCGTGCAAGTGGGTCAGGCTCAAGAACAGACGCATCAGGACTGTAGATATGCTACCCGCGATGACCAAAGGAGCGACCGTCGCAGTTACAACCGCGCAGTGCCAGTAGATTGGGTCTGCTATTCCGAGCAAATGAAAGAGCAGTGCCGTGATTAGTATTGACAGCGCAATAGATATCGCCGTGATCAGAGTCGCCGATGGCCAGACGCCGAGCGCCGTTAACCGTGCAAAGAGCATCTCGGCTGGCGTCGCCGTTCGGGAGGCCTGGGTGTTATCGGTAAGGGTCATGGCGCGATCCTCGCTCGCCTGCTTCAACTCGTAGAGCCGTCGTTAAAGAATGCGATTCTGGCGAGAAGCAGAAATTCCGCCGCTAGAGTTTGCGGCGCACGCACAGCCAGCGTGTAGAGCGGCACGTGGCGGACGAATGCGTCCGTGTCCGTGCGGATTGAGTGGGCCGCGCGCAGCTTCACGAGCGGGCTGTATGTTCCGTGAAAGAGTTCGGCCGTGATGCGGATGTCATGCGGCGCTGCGAGGCGAGTCAGAGCGTGCATAAGTTCCGCCAAAGGCGTCGTGGCAACGAGAGACTCGGGCCGTGTGGCGAGCCCTGGAGTGGGACCCGTCTGCGAGCTGCAACTCGTGGGTGTCATGGGCCCGGACCGCGCGTCTGAGGCGGGGGCAGCATCGGGTTGACACATCGCAGCACCATCGATGGTTGCCAGAATTTCGCTCAGATGCGCCTGCGCGCGGGCGGTCTCCCATTGGAGGCGTGCGCGCCGCCGCGTTCGTGCCCCGAGAGTGGGCGCCGGCGCGGCCGGTTGCGTGGGGGGTGTAGAGAACAACGGGGATTCGATCTGCGCCACGATGGGTTGCGAGCCGTCGCTGTCCGGGGTTCTCGTGCGGACTTTGCTTGCCATAAAGGTTCCTTTAACTCGAGCGTCGGATGTAGCAGATGTCGACTCGGAATCGCGAGAGTCTGCGGTGCAGGTTGGCCATCGACCGCTGGCGTGTCCGTGCGTGAAATCACTGAATCTCCGAGGTGCGGAATGCGGATCAGGTGCGATTCGGGAGAATTTCAATGCGCGATTCGGGGATTCCCTGATAGACAGGCGCATTTCGGAGCGCAGGCGCGGCGGCGGTCACATAAAGGCTATGGCGATCTTGACCCTGCCGCGCCTACCATAAGGTGGTGTACGGCTTCATCGGCCATTACCGAGACGCGACATGAGTCGGCTCTCCTTCACATCCGCTTCGGTAACGCGGACGCTGGCATTTCGTCGCATCCGACGAATAACCTCGGACGACGTGGATGGAGGAGGGAGTGCACGGGAAATGCGGCGTCGCCGCATAAGACTGCTTCCGAGGCTTAGGTGATGGTGCCGGATCCTATCGATCGTGAGCCTGTCGTCCTCGCGGTCGATGACAGTCCGGTTGATCTGGAACTGATGACGAGCTACCTCGGCTCGAGAGATTTGCGTGTCGAGACCGCCGCAGGTGGGGAGGAAGCTATTCGTAGGGCGGAAGCGCTACAGCCGAGCCTGATTCTGTTGGACGTACTCATGCCCGGGATGACTGGCTTTGATACGTGCCGTCGCCTCAAGACCCGACCTCACCTGCGGGAGATCCCCGTCATTTTTGTAACGGATTTATCCGATGCGCAGAATAAGGTCCGGGGGTTCGAAGCTGGTGGGGTTGATTTCGTCACAAAACCCATCGAGCCAAACGAGCTGCGCGCGAGGGTGAATACGCAGCTTCGACTGCACGCTATGCACACCGAGCTCGTGACACGCAACCAGCAGTTACAGGAGGAGGTCATCCGGCGAGTTGAGCTTGCCGAGACTCTCGAAGAGCAGCGCGCGTTTCTTCAGCAGGTCATCGACATGATTCCCCAGTGCGTTTGCGTCAAGACGCTGGATGGTCGCGTGGCACTTGCAAATCGAGCGATGGCTGACTTAACCCAGACTACAGTGCAATCTTTGCTTGGCAGCCCAGGTCCAGCCATGGATCGGACTTTCCTGGCTGGATCGGATGTCGTCCGCTTGATGACTGCCGGCCGATCATCGTTTCAAGGCGAAATGATCGTTGAAGAGGAACCCTTCGTCGATCCCTCCGGGACTACTCATATTCTGCACATAGTGTTGAGGCCTCTGCGAGACCGGGAGGGGAACCAGACTCAACTGCTTATCGTCGGTACCGACATAACGGAACGAAAGCGTATCGAACGCGAGTTGGAGGGCTACCGCCTCGGACTTGAAGCCTCGGTGGCGGCTCGTACCGCCGAGTTGCGGCAGCGCAATCGCGATCTGGATATCGAGGTGGCGGAGCGGCGCCGTCTTCAGAGCGCCTACCTGACTGCAGCAGACAGTGAGCGTCGCTACCTTGCCCAGGAGCTGCACGACGGTTTAGGTCAGGACCTTGTAGGCACGGCGCTGATGCTAGAGGGCGCAATCGGAGACCTGAAGACGCAGCGCTCTGTAAGCGTCGCACACCTCGAGCGCATGAGTCTGGCGGTTCGCAACGCTCTTAGAGTCGCTCGTGACATCGCCCACGGCCTGGCTCCGCTATCAGCGACCCCGGGCGGTCTGCACGAAGCACTGCACGCTTTGAGGGATCGCATGAGCGTTTCGTCGGGTCCCGTCGTCGACTTGGACATCGACGCGCCGGCGGTCGATATGGTGTCTAGGGAGGCGTGTGATCAACTGTATCGAATAGCGCAAGAAGCCGCGTCGAACGCCATGAAGCACGCTCGCGCCAAGCGAATTACGATTCGTTTGAATGTTATTGACGGCGCCGTTCGACTCGAGATTGCGGACGACGGAGGTGGTATGGGTCCGCATGAAGCAGGAGTGCGGGGACTGGGACTGCACACGATGCGTGATCGCGCGACCAGGGTTGGGGGCGCGTTGCAGTTCTTGCCTGCCGACGGTGGGGGAACGATCGTGCGGTGCGAGGTACCGAAAGCGGGAGCCGCGTGATCGACCGTAGTCGCGTCGTTGACGGCGTTTTCCGCGCATTCGCGAGCAGTCCCGAAGATTGGGGTCCGGCCATAAAGAGTGGTCGGCGGGCATTGAGGGTAATGCAATCAGGTGTGCTATGGCAGCAAAGAGTTCCGTTCGCCGAATCCTGCTAGTTGAGGATCATCCCCTAGTGCGGGAAGGCTTGCGGCGCATCATTGAAAATCAGCCTGACCTGATGATCTGTGGAGAGGTAGAGACCGCGAGCGCAGCACGCACAGCCGTGCGGGATCTCAAGCCGGATGTGATGGTCACGGATATCAGCCTCAAGGAAGGGGACGGCATGGAGCTCGTGCGCGACGTGCGCGCCCATCAACCCGACCTTCGCATTCTAGTGCTATCGATGCACGACGAGGCGATCTATGCCGCGCGCGTGCTATCAGCGGGAGCGAACGGCTATCTGATGAAGCATGCGCCCGGAGCGCAGTTTCTGGCATCGCTGCGCCAGGTTCTCGAAGGTCGAGTCTACGTTTCCGACAGCCTTGGCAGCGCCATGATCCAGCAGCTCGTTTCCAACCGTAAGGGAGAGGGCGCAAATCCGATTGAGGCCCTGAGCGATCGAGAATTGCAGGTGCTGCGGATGCTTGGGACAGGTATGAATACCCGTCAGATGGCCCAGTCGTTGCACTTGAGCGCAAAGACCGTCGAGTCGCATAGGCAACGACTGAAGCGCAAGCTCAATTTGCAGACCAGCGCACAACTTGTTCGGTACGCGATCAACTTTGCCGATGCAATGGATGCGGATACAGGTACAGACGAGAACCCTCCGTAGAGCCGCTATGGCGGTCTAGGCGCCCCTCCTGTTACGTCGCGGTCGAGATGGTCGCAGTTCTGTGCGTCTCATGTTACGGAGCTGTCCGCGGGCCCCGCGGGGCCGCAATTGTTAAGGGAATCCCCTAAAGAGCGTTACTCGTATTCCGGATACCCGAAGTGCGTTGACCGCGTTCACGCTTCGCTCCACACGTGGAAGGGTTAAATCGGAACATGAAGGATGCGCGGCTGTCATACGTCGGGTTGCTTCTGCTTGGTTCGGCACTTGGCGGGGTGGCGGCCTACGCGGCCGCGCGCGCGCTTCAGATTCAGACCGGGCGTCAGGAGCTCCAGAGGTACGCCCGGCGGCTGCTCGAGGCCAGCCCGCAACTGATCTCAGAATCGGACCGCGCAGCCGACGCGGTGTTGGGCGCTCATCTACCGCTATGTTCGGCCGATGAGTTGTCGTTCATCCGGGACTACGTCTACAACGCCGCGCAGGTTAAGCACATTGGTCGAAATGAGAATGGGATGTTGCGCTGCACGACGGGAGTGGGTGTGCTTTCGCCGCCGGAACATATGCCGGCGCATGCCGAGATTGCATATGGGGAATACAAGGTTTACCGAGTTGCGCGGATCGTAATATCGGACTCCGCAAGTGATGCGACCGGTCTCGTAGTAGAACAGCGTGGCGTTTCGGTGGTCTTCAATCCGAACTCATACCGAAGGCTTGACGAACTCCCGAAATTGGCAGCTGGATTCCTCATCGATCCGTCGACGTCTCGCACCACCTCTTTTTTTGGCCACTCGGTAGCGCTTTCGGACCGGGAGATCGTAGGCGCTAAGCAAGTTGAGCGCGACGGACTCATCCTGCAGCCGCTGTGCGCGCGAAGCGAGATGATCTGTGTGGTGGCCTCAGAATCCCGGGCGGATATTTTGGAAGCGGGAGCGTGGTTCATCCGCGCATTCACGATATGCGGATGTTTGCTGGGCGCCGCGGCGGCTTTGATAGCAATCCTGTTGTGCAGACGACGCGGCACACTGGATCGGCAGCTGCGCCGGGCGATACGACAGGACAAGCTGTCATTGGTTTATCAGCCCGTCATTGAGCTCAATACCGGCGTGATCGTCGGGGCCGAGGCACTCGTGCGTTGGGTCAATGAGGACGGAACCTCTGTGAGTCCAGAAACATTCGTGACGCTTGCAGAAAAAAAAGGATTTGTCGGCGAGTTGACTCAATGGGTCATTCGGAGAGTGACAGCGGAACTCGGCGATATCTTGGCGACCGGAACATTCACCGTCACCGTGAACGTCTCCTCACTCGATCTCACGGATCCGGAGTTTTTTGAGACGCTCAAAGAGTGTCTGCAGTCGGCACGCCTGTCACCGGCCGCAATCGGCCTCGAGGTCACTGAGCGCGTCGCCGCCGATCATGACGGCGCAGTCAACGCTATCGCTCTGTTGAAGCAGGCGGGTCATGTCGTGTATGTCGATGATTTTGGCACGGGGTTTTCAAATCTCGCGTGCCTGCATCGTCTGGCAATCGATGCCATAAAAATTGACCGGATCTTCACCCGGACGGTGGATGCCACGCCCGCCACGTACTCCATCGTCCCCCAAATTCTCGCCATGGCGAATCAGCTCAAGCTGCGTGTCGTGGTGGAGGGAATCGAGACGCGCGAGCAAGCGGAGTACTTCCGGTCGCGCGGCATCCATGTGCTCGCGCAGGGCTTTCTTTTTAGCGCCGGGGTGCCGGCAGCACAGATCCGGGCATTCTTCGCGAACCGTGTTATCCCCGGGCACGCCTTCCCGGGTCGCGCGGAACCGGACGATCACGGCTGTTTCGCCACATGCAGCGCTGCCTGAATGCCTGGACGTACCGGGTAAGTGGATGCATTCGTAGGCAAATCGGGTGGTTGGTTCCTGCGGCCCTGAGTCTCATGTTCGGTCCATCAGCCGCGCACTCGGCATCGGCGGCCAATGCCTGGGAGGATCTCGCGGAGCCAATATTCGAGCGGCCGCTATCCAACCCCGCGCTACTGAACACGGTCGTCCTGTCGATTGCCCAGGATCATGAGAATTTTCTTTGGATCGGCACCGAGGAGGGGGTCGGACGGTGGGACGGCTACCGTTACCGCCTGTATCACGCGGACCAAGGGGCGAACGGCGGACTGCCGGACAATTACATTCAGACGCTGTACGTCGATGCGCAGGGGACGCTATGGATAGGCACGCTCAGTGCGGGAGTCTCCCGCTACGACCCGCACACTGATCGATTTGTGACGCTGCGGGATGGCCTTAGCAGCGTAGCCGTGAACCAGATTGCGGACGATGGAACGGGAGGCGTCTGGGTTGCGACGAATCGTGGACTCGACCGGGTGACCGCCCGTGACGGGGTAATTGGTCACTTGCGACACGATCCTCGGGATCCCACCGGTCTCGCCGACGATAACGTGAGGGCAGTCCTTCGCGATCGTGCGGGGCGACTGTGGATAGGCAACCTAGGAGCGGTCTATCGACAAGATATTGACGGGGGCCGCTTGACCCGCATCGGCCTGCCCGCTGCGGCAGGAGCGGTCCATTCGCTCGAGGAGGGACCGGACGGCACGATGTGGATCGGCGCAAAAAGCGGGGCGTACACTGTCCGGGCGGGGTCGATGGGTTCAACCGCCATCCCAGAACTAATACCCGGTACAGAGGGAACTCAAATTCTGTCGATCGCTCCAGGGCGATCCCAGGAAATGTGGCTTGGGACCTACGGCAGAGGTGTGATCGTCGTGAACGCGATCACCCATGCCAGTCGCCGCATTCGTCACGATCCGTTGATCGCGGAGAGCTTGCCGGAGGATACGCTGTGGGCGCTCTTTCGGGACGCGGAGGGGTCCCTGTGGCAGGGAACGAGTCGCGGAATATCACGGCACAATCCGCATCAGGTCGCCGTCCTGAGCGTCTCGGGCCTGGGATCTCGCTCGAGCACCCTCTCTGATCAGGACGTCGAGGCTGTACTGCCGCGGCCCGACGGGCGGCTATGGCTCGGGCTTGGCGCAAAAGGCGTGGATGTGGTGGATCCAGTCAAGGGCCGAGTCGGAAGCATGCGCCGCGGTTCGCAACTGCAAGGGGAATCGAGAGATTTGAGCGAGGTAAGGGGCCTGATCTCCATGGACAGAGGCGACGTGTTTCTTTGCACCCGGACGGGTCTCTACCGCAAGCGCCCCGGTGACCCACGTCCGATCGGTGTGCCGCTTCCACAGGGAGTGGAAGTCCATACAGCCGCGATCGACGCCTCCGCTGAGCGCCTGTGGATAGGTACAAAAGAACACGGTCTTTGGACGCTGCGTTTGCGTGGATCTGCTCGGGCGCAGCCGTGGCGCGCATCAAAGGATCTTACGGACCTGAGGATCTCGGTGATTAAAGCCGATCCATCTGGTGGGCTCTGGGTAGGAACACTTAACGGTCTCAATCACGTGGATCCCTCCACCGGATCCGTTGAACGTATTGGCGTCGATCCAACCTCGCCGTGGTCGCTGTCAGCACCTAATGTGGGAAGTCTTCTGATCGATCGCCGGGGGTGGCTATGGGTCGGCACCATGGGTGGCGGCATTTCAGTGCTGGAGGATCCTCACAAAGAGAGGGTCCGCCACTTTCGGCATCTTGGGCTTTCCGAGGGGCTCCCCAATCTCAATGTGGATCAAATGCTCGAAAGTAACGCCGGTATGCTTTGGGCCGCCACCGACGGCGGCCTTGCGGTCGTCAATCCCGACGGGTTTCGCGTCCAGTCTCTCGGATTGGCCGACGGCGTTGCCATTTCAAGTTACTGGGTGAGCTCCGGCGCGAGAATCCGGGATGGGGTGCTGGCATTCGGTGGCGCGGGCGGTCTCACCCTGGTTCGACCGGAGCGATACACCCCATACAATATCCAGCCACCGCTCGTTGTGACAGACGTGCGTACGGGCGACCATGCCCTTCCCTGGGGCGCATTCAACGGCGTGGACGGTGAAGGATCGATTAGGGTCGATCCGCGCGCGAATAGCTTCGAGGTGCAGTTCGCGGCGCTCGATTTTTCCGCGTCCGAGCGGATCCGCTACGCCTATCGACTTGAGGGATACGAGCAAAGCTGGATAGAGGCTGACAGCGATCGCCGGGTCGCCTCTTACACCAATCTGCCGCCGGGTCATTACACGCTGCAGCTGCGTTCGACCGATCGCTACGGATCGTGGATTGAAAGGATCGTGCCCGTGCCGATCGACGTGCCGCCGCTGTGGTACCAGACATCGTGGTGCAAGGTGGCAGGGTTTCTCGGTGCGCTTGGCGCGGGCGCGCTGCTCTTGCGCAGCCGCACGGCCTTCTTGAACGCCCGCCGACGGGACCTCGAACGACAGGTGTCAAAGCAGACCGCGCAGCTGCGCGAGCGCGAGCGCCAGCTGGAGCAATTGGCATATCGGGACCCCCTTACAGGGCTTCCCAACCGGCGCATGCTCACCAGGACCTTCGACGAAATCACCGCGGGTATTCGTCCGGCCGTGACGTTTGCGCTATTGCTGATCGACCTCGATCACTTCAAGGTTATCAACGACTCCCTGGGTCACGATGCGGGTGATGCGCTGCTAGTGGAGATCGCGCGCAGGCTTCGGCACGCTGTGGGTGACTCCGAGCACGTTTTCCGTCTGGGTGGAGATGAGTTCGCGATATTGATCCTGGGTGGTCTAAGCAAGTCTATGATTGAGACAATCTGCAACAGGATCCTGCAGGACGTATTCGCGATTGTTCACTTCAACGGCTTTGAGATGATCAGCAGCCCCAGCATCGGGATCGCGCGATTTCCGCTCGACGGTAGATCGATGGATCAGCTGCTGAAGATCGCCGACGTGGCGCTATATCAGGCAAAGGACCAGGGCCGAAATACCTGGCGCTGGGGCGGACCACTGTACCAACAAAACGCCGCTGAGTTATCGGAGCTGGCTTAACGCTTGCCAATAGCCTTGCCGAATCAATTCTTCGTTGAGCTCTTAAATATGCGACATGAGATACCCCGCTCCTCGGTTCAGCTTCGCCGAGGCACAAGCGCCCACGGGAGAGTCCAGGGGGAACTCGAGGGCACATCACTTGAGGTCACGCCACGTCAAATCCCGTTCAGCAGCCGCCAGAGAGATTTGCCGTGTTGTAATAACATCCGCGCACGAAGGATGCGCATCGACATTCGCTAGGACTCGCGCTGTGCTTCCTGATGGGTTCGGATGTCACGGATTTTCTCTGCTGCGGCTATGAGTCTTAATAAGGTCTTGTGTACCGGACCCGACTTACACCAGGCCAGATCCGCGTGGAGGCAGCTCAGATACGCACTCAGCTCGGCGACACTCATTTGCCTCAAATTCTTTGCACGTCCGGTGTGAGACTCGTGTGACATAGTGGTGCGTGATGTCTGAGCAAGAGCGAGTGCCCCGTATCCGTGGGCGATTCGTCATCGGGTTTCCGAATGATCTGGTCGGGGCACGGACTTTTCGGTCCTGCCGAGCCGGCGAAATAGCACGGCGGCCACAATTAGACTGGGCATTGGGGCCACGACACATGCGACGCCGAACGCAGTCATATCAGGGAGTTCGCACCCCACTCGGTTTGGGGGGCAGTTGGAGAGATATGTGAGTGCAATGAAGGTGGCGAATCCGACAGCGAAAAGGCCCAAGAACGCGAGCCCAGAAATCAACAGGCGCTGGGACAGGCGAGTGGAAGCCATTTAGAGTCAAAGTGGATGCAGGTTGGGCGATCGGTTCCGTCGACGTCACTGACTCGGGGCAACGCCCTCACTCCGTAAGTCCGGCGTTAGGCTCCCTGCCAAACAATGCCTAGAGCTAACGGACGGATCTGTCAAATGCACGCACTCGAGCTTCAGGACAAAGACTCTAGCAAAGGCTATGTGAGTCCAATCGTAAACATTTGTCACTAGTGCGAAGATCGCATTTGGAGTCGCCCCTATTGAACCGGACATGCTGCGGGTTGATAAGTGCGGATGAGCTCACGGGGTGACTTGAGCTGCAGGGCTTTGTGAGGGTGTGACCTGCGGTGGGATTTTGTAGCCACTTAGGCTGTGAGTCGCTGATCGATATTGCCCTCGATGATTGCGTCCTGTCGAGCCTGGGTCGGTGTCCGGTAGCCAAGCGCACTGTGAGGGCGCTGATGGTTGTAGAAGTCTCTCCAGCGCTCCACTACGACCTTGGCCTCCCGAGCGTCCCGGAACCACTCGCGGTTCAAGCACTCGTCACGCAGCTTTCCGTGGAAGCTCTCGACGTAGCCGTTCTGCCAGGGACTGCCAGGCGTGATGAAGGCCGTAGCGACATTCTGGTCGTGGAGCCATCGCATAACGGCGGTGGCGGTGAGCTCTGCACCGTTGTCGCTGCGGATGTGTTGTGGCTTGCCGTAGAGCTTCATGAGTCTGGAGAGTGTCAGGATTACATCCTGCGATCGGATCCAACGCGCCACTTCGATCGCCAGGCACTCTCGAGTGTGTTCGTCGAGAACACACAGCAGTTTAAGTGCTGTTCCATTGGACAGGCGATCGTGGATAAAGTCGTACGTCCACACCGAGTTCGGTCGCACAGCCCCGGGCAGCCGGATGTCCGAGCCAGTGCGGCGGCGACGAGGCCTGCGCCGCGGCAGCTGCAGGCCCAGTTGCTTCCACAGCCGTCGGGTTCGCGTCTCTCCGGGTCGCAGCCAGGGCGCCGCGCGGCGGTAGTCGAAGCGAGGGAAGCGCTGTGAGGTTGCCATCAACCGCTCGCCGGTCGGACGATCCTTCTCGGGCTGCTTAAGCTGATAGCAGGCGATCCGTCGTGATAGCCCCAACACTCGGCACGCTGCGCGCTTCGAAAGACCCCGCTGGCTTGTCAGCGCCAGGAGGCGCCGACGTGCCAGCGGGGTCATCATTTTCCCCGGGAGAACTCCTTGAGCGCATCGATCGCCAGGAGCTGCTCGGCTACGATCTTCTTGAGCTTCGCGTTCTCTGCCTCGAGAATCTTAAGACGCCTGGCCTCAGACACGTCCATTCCGCCGTAGTTATTCCGCCAGCGGTAGAAGGTCTGCTCAGTGACGTTGTGACGACGGCAGACGGTCCGGATCTCGGCCTTGGGTTGCTCGGCTTCTCGCAGGATCGCGATGATCTGTTCTTCGGTGAATTGCTTCTTAATTTGTAAGCTATCCGGTGATGAAATTACCCTGAGAACTCACAGCCACAATGGCTACACGAATCAACCGCAGGTCAGAGTACCGGGCACGGGGGATCAACCCGGTGACGGTGGCACACACCGCTTCGGCGTTGGATCGATGGGGTCGATGGCTCAAGCAACGCCGGCCACGGGTGGCGATCGAGCGGATCGATGCTGAGCTGATCACGCGTTACATCGCCAGCTGCTCGACGTTCAAGGCCAAGGCGACCGTGTATGGGGCGCTGAGCACGATGCGGTGCTGTCCGGCCATTTTGAGACCTCAGGTGCGACGGCCTTGCCAAGGCGGTAACAGGGATTTGGGTGTAATTCGGGTGTAATCCGGGTGTAACTTTCCGTCCTGGACGCGACTATAAGCAAAAGACGGCCATGGACAGAAGCCTATTGAAATAGGTGTTTCGTGCACTCACTTATAGACGCCGTTGGACGGCCGGAGCCGCTTTCACGGCGGTAACAGGGGTTCGAATCCCCTTGGGGACGCCAACTTAATCAATAAGTTACGACGCCAGGCCACGCAAATCGGAACAGATTGAACTTCTAATGGCATCCCTATAGGATGCCGGCCCCTTCTGCCCTCGAGTCCCGGATTTGCCAGCGCCAGGCGTGGGACCGAGGAAGGCGCTGCTCTTCGGCGCAGATCATTTTGTAATACATGAGCCGGGCCAGCAGGCCTGGCGCGCTGCTCGACAGTGTGGACCTGAAACCCGAAACGGAAACTTGCCATGGCCCGTACGACCGCTCTTTCTGATATCCGCAACATCGGCATCATCGCCCACGTCGATGCCGGCAAAACGACGACGACGGAGCGCATCCTGTATTACACGGGGCGCAAGCACACGATCATCGACATCCATGACACCAAGGATCTGAAGACGTCGACGACGACGGACTACCTCGAACAGGAACAGAAGCGCGGTATTACGATCCAGAGCGCCGCGGTCTCCTGCTTCTGGCGCGGGAAGAAGATCAACCTGATCGACACCCCCGGGCACGTCGACTTCACCATCGAGGTGAATCGCTCGCTGCGTGTGCTGGACGGCGCCGTGGTGGTGTTCGACGGTGTCGCCGGCGTGGAGCCGCAGTCCGAGACCAACTGGCGCCTCGCGGACAACTACGGCGTGCCGCGCATTTGCTACGTCAACAAGATGGACCGCAGCGGGGCGAACTTCACGCGCTGCGTGGACATGATCAGGAAGCGCCTCGGCGCGCGTCCGCTGCCGATTCAGATCCCGATCGGCTCTGAAGACAACTTCAAGGGCATGATCGACCTCGTCGAGATGAAAGCGCTGGTGTGGGATTCTGACGACAAGGATGCCGAGTGGCAGACGCTCGAGGTGACGCCGGATCTGGCCGACAAGCTGGGCATCCATGTGCCGACGGACCGCGCAATCCTCGCAGACGTGGAGAAGTACCGTACCGAACTCGTCGATACCTGTCTCGAGATGGACGACGACGCCATGCACAAGTACCTCGAAGACGGCCACGCGCCCTCCGCGGACGTGCTGCGCAAGTGCCTGCGCAAAGGCACCGTGACGGGTGCGTTCAACCCCGTGCTGTGCGGCTCCTCGTACAAGAACAAGGGCGTCCAGCAGGTGCTCGACGCGGTCGTCGACTACATGCCGGCGCCCACGGACGTCCCGGCCATCAAGACGCTGGACGAGGACGGCAACGTCATCGGCGAGCGCAAGTGCTCGGATGACGAGCCCTTCAGCGGCCTGGCGTTCAAGGTAATCAACGACGCGTACGGCGCTCTGACGTTCGTGCGCGTGTACTCCGGAGTGCTCACCAGGGGCGCCTCCGTGGAGAACTCCACGCGCGGCAAGCGCGAAAAGATCGGCCGCATGGTCGAGATGTTCGCCAAGGAAGCCAACGCGATCGAGGAGGCGCGCGCCGGTGATATCATCGCGCTCGTTTCCATGCAGGAGACGGAAACCGGCGACACGCTGTGTGATGCCGCCAATCCGGTGATCCTGGAGCGCATGCGCTTCCCGGACCCCGTCATCAGCGTGTCCGTGCAGCCGAAGGCCAAGGCCGATCAGGAGAAGTTCGGCGCCGCGCTCGGCAAGATGGTTCGTGCCGACCCTTCGCTGCACCTGGAGACCGATCGCGAGACCGGCCAGACCATTCTGCGCGGCATGGGCGAGCTGCACCTCGAGGTGACGCTCGACCGCATGCGCACGGAGTTCAACGTCGAAGGCACCATGGGCGAGCCGCAGGTGGCCTATCGCGAGACCATCACCCGCAAGATCGACGAGCAGTACGTGCACAAGAAGCAGACTGGCGGCTCGGGTCAGTTCGCCGAGGTGTGGATCACCTTCGAGCCGCTCGAGCGCAGCAAGGGCTTCGAGTTCGTCGATGCGACCTCGGGCGGTTCCGTGCCGCGCGAGTACGTACCGGCGGTGGAGAAGGGACTCAAGATCCAGAAGGAAGACGGCGTGCTGGCGCACTTCCCGACCGTCGACTTCCGCGCCACGCTGACGGACGGCAGCTACCACGACGTCGACTCGAACGCGCTGACGTTCGAGATCGCCGCCAAGGCCTGCTTCCGCGAGGCGATCCGCAAGGCCGGCCCAATCCTGCTCGAGCCGGTGATGAAGGTGGAGACCGTGACGCCGGGGGACTATCTGGGTGATGTCATCGGTGACATGAACCGCCGCCGCGGCATGATCCAGGACCAGCTGGAACGCGGTGCCAACATCGCGGTCGTGGCCACCGTGCCGCTGTCGGAGATGTTCGGATACATCGGCCAGCTGCGCTCCATGACCAGCGGTCGCGCCTCCTATACCATGGAGTTCTCGCACTATGAGCCCGTGCCGAAGAACGTCGCGGACGAAGTGATCGCCGCGGTGATTGAGGCCAAGGCAGCCGCGAAAGCCTGAGGACGGCGGTGTCGCCTGCGTGAGCTCGGGTGCGACGGTTCTGCAGCAGCGGTCGGAACTCGCATTCCGTTCCGTGCAGCTTCGTTGTCTTGACGAAGACCGCAAGCCGCTGAAGCACGCAAGTGCGTCGGGCTTCGTGCGCATCGAGGATGGCATTCCGTTCCTGTACACGTGCTGGCACGTCGTCACCGGGTACGACCGGAACGATCTGCGGGTCACGAACGCACTGCCGAAGCGGGCGTTTCTCGAGGTGTTTGTCCAGGACCATCGGCGCCGGAGCGATGGCGACGCGGACGTGCAAGGGCTGCTGTCCTTCACCATTCCTCTCTATGACGGGTCGGCGCGGCCCAAGAAGCCTCTGTGGTATCAGGATCGCGCGCACCTGCCGCACCCGGACCTGAACTCGATCGGACTTTGCGTCCCCTCGTGGCACGACGCGGTGAAGATTCCCCTGTCGACTGACGTGAGAGTGTGCCAGTCGCAGCTCGTGTCCAACCCGGTCGCGGCGAACGCGATGCTCAAGCCGGGCGACAAGATCTATGTGGTCGGATTCCCGTACGGGTTCGGTACGGCCGGAAACGCTCGGCCGGCGCCCGTGGTGCTGACGAGATTCGTCAGGGCAACAGCGGTCAGTGGCAGGCCGCAGGAATTTCTCCTGGATTCCGGCGGCGTACCCGGAATGTCCGGCGGTCCGGTGTTCGTTGAGCGCGACGATGATATTGCGCTGTTGGGGGTATACACCGGCGTCATCTATCCCTCTCCGGTGATCGAGCGAAATGCGAAGGTTACCGCGCTGGGCTCCTGCGCGAATCTGAGCTCGTGTTGGAGAGGAGCCCTGCCGCTGGTACCAGAGCCGACCGAAGCCTCAGTCATCTGCTGAGATGGCCGCCGCAACTGCGCGCGACATCCTGTCTGGGTTTCAGGCCTTGGCCGCGGCGACGTCTCGGTCTGATCCGTTTGCCGATGCCAGCCGAATCAGTAGCTTGGAACGGGCCACTCGGGCGGCTGCCTGGACAGTGAAGACTGCGACGAGGCTTCGGTTAAGCTTGCCGCCGATGAACCACGTCGCCGCGCTTCGCCACCAGGTTTCGACGCACCGCTTCATAAGGCAGGCGGCCGACGCACTGAGCCACTCCAGCAGTTGTTTGATACCGACGCGGATACCGCCGCCCGCCCAACGGCCGTCCGGGCTTTGAGCAACCCGCCCGATCGACTCGCGGAACCACCGTCCCTCGCGTGCAGTTGCACACGCGCGATCCTGGGCCTGTTCGGCTGGCGCACCGTCTTGGTGCCGCTGCCCGCGCCCCACGGAATCATCGTCATATATCCACACACGTCGAACTGGGACTTCATTGTCGGGCTGTTGTACAAGGTCAGCGCGGGACTACCGATACGCTGGATGGGCAAACACACTCTCTTTCGCTGGCCCGTACGTCGCCTCTTCATACGCCTCGGTGGGATCCCCATCAGGCGCGATCAGCGCTCGAATTCTGTTGAGCTGCTGCTTGCCGAGTTCGCAAGTCAGGATTGCATGTGGCTTGCGGTGGCTCCCGAGGGCACCCGCTCGCGCACGGATCACTGGAAATCGGGCTTCTACCGCATCGCCGTGGCCGGCGGACTACCCCTGGGCCTGGGGTACATCGACTATGCGACCCACACAGTGGGCATAGATACCTATCTCACGCTCACAGGAGACGCGGACCTGGATTTCGCCCGCATCCGCGATTCTACAAGGACAAGCGCGGCCGCCGGGCCGAAAACGCAGGTGACATACGCCTGCGCGACTGAGCGCCGCCCTCGCGCCAAGATCTCTCGCTAGAGCGGCGAGTCGTGTCCTGCAACGCACAGCCACTGACCGTCCGCTGCCCTTACCCACGTGTCGGTGAAGCGCAGCTTGGAGCTGAAGGTCTTCCCGCTCGAATCGGCTCCCTGGCCGATGAACGTGCCGGTCGCAATCGCCGTATGGTCGAAGACGGTGACCTTGAGGTCCTCATACTTCGCCATCGACCAGTTCGTCGCCCTGGCATCGGCCAACACGGCACTCTTGCCTGCGAGTACCTTGCTCTCCTCGGTCGTGACCACGACCTTATCCGAGAGCAACGGGGCTATCAGGTCCGCGTTGTTCGTCTGCATCGCTTTGAGCCACTGATGTTCGGCGCCGACCACGGCGTCCTCGGGCGCGCCCGCGCCAAAGGCCTGCAGGCTCGCCACGCAAGCCATCATGACCAAACCGGTCGTCCCCACGAATTGCCTTCTGATGTTCATGCTGCATCTCCCCACGGTAGTCCCATCGTAGCGCGGACGCGTCGGCGATTGTTGGGTGCGCCGCAGTGCTTCCGCCGTGACGCCCCGATGCCTCGGGCCGCGGCACGGCGGTCGCCGCTCCGGCTTTGCGTGTCCTTCCTGGGACTCAGTGCTTTGTGCGGCCCCACTGCCGCGTCTTCGCCAGTCTCAGGAATGCCGCGCAATCCTGTACCTCCTCGATGCCTGCGTCCTCCGGAATTCCCGCACCCGCCAGCAGCGCCCGCCCGCCCTGGTCTGCCGCGATGGCCTTCAGGTGGCGGAACGCATCACGCACGAATTCGAGCGCCGCAGGATCACTGCAGAGCGTGGCAGCTGCGTCTTCCGACAGGCACAGCGCGATCGCATCAAAGAGCACCGAGGGAGTGCCCGCCAGCTGCCCGTCGGCATCCAGGGTCTTATCGTCTGAAAGACGTACACCACTGATCTTTGGCGCAACGACCTTGAGGGTGGCTCCGGCGGCTGCGACTGCCTTGCGCAGCGCGGCGATGCTCCGGGGATCTGAGCCATCCGCAACCAACAGGCCGATCGCGCGTCCCTCCAGCGTGTCTTTGCTCTTGCCGATGATCTGCAGCGCAGGAGAGGGTGGCAGGCGCTTGAGGGGCACGGCCGGCTGCGCCGCATCGGGTAACGTCATCCCAAGTCCTTCAGCGACGCCGGCCGCCAGGTCGCCGTCAATGACCCCGAGATGGCTGAGCATCGCGACGCGCACGTGCGGGTGTTCGACTTTGGACAGCTCGAACACCAGCGCGTCCAGGATGTGCGCCTGTTCGACTTTGCTCTGGCTGGCGAAGAACATCCGCGCCTGGCTGTAGTGATCCGCGAAGCTCTCGGGGCGGATGCGCCCTTTCTGGCCGCGTTCCGCCACCGGGGCCGAGTGGAAGCCGCGCGGATTCTCCCGTGCGAACCCGGGGGCGAGCGAGTTGGGCTCGTAGGCGACCCGTCCGCTGGGTCGCGCCATCTGCATGTGACCGTCCCGCTGCTGGTTCGCGAACGGGCATTTCGGCGCATTGACCGGCAGCTGGTGGAAGTTCGGCGAGCCGAGGCGCGAGAGCTGTGTATCGAGATAGGAGAACAGCCGGCCCTGCAGCAAAGGATCGTTGGAGAAGTCTATTCCCGGCACCACGTGGGAGGGGCAGAAGGCCACCTGTTCGGTCTCGGCGAAGAAGTTGTCCGGCCAGCGATCGAGCACCATGCGGCCGATCACCTGCAGTGGTACCAGCTCCTCGGGTATCAACTTCGTCGCATCGAGGTGATCGAAGGGAAAGCGCCCGGCCTCCTGCTCGCTGAAGAGCTGGACCGCGAGCTCCCATTCGGGAAAGTTGCCGGCCGAAATCGCCTCGAACAGTTCGCGCCGATGGAAGTCCGGGTCCGCGCCGGCGATCTTCACCGCCTCGTCCCAGAGCGTGGACTGCAGGCCGAGTTTTGGTCGCCAGTGGAACTTCACGAAGGTGGACTGGCCCTGGGCATTGAGCAGGCGGAACGAGTGCACCCCAAAGCCTTCCATCATCCGCAAGGATCGGGGAATCGTCCGGTCGGACATGATCCACATGACCATGTGCATGGATTCGGGTGTCAGGGAGATGTAGTCCCAGAAGGTATCGTGGGCGGTGGCGGCTTGCGGGAAGCCCCGGTCGGGCTCCATCTTCACGGCGTGGATCAGATCCGGGAACTTGATTGCGTCCTGTATGAAGAACACCGGGATGTTGTTGCCGACGAGGTCCCAGTTGCCCTCTTTCGTATAGAACTTGACCGCAAAGCCGCGCACGTCCCGTGGCGTGTCAGAGGAGCCGGCGCCGCCTGCGACCGTTGAGAAGCGCGTGAACAGTTCCGTCCGCTCCCCCACCTCCGTCAGAATCCTGGCCGTGGTGTAACGCTTGAGTGAACGCGTGAGTTCGAAATAGCCGTGGGCAGCGCTGCCGCGCGCGTGGACGATCCGCTCCGGGATCCGCTCATGGTCGAAATGCGTTATCTTTTCGCGAAGTATGAAGTCCTCGAGGAGCACGGCTCCGGAGGGATTTGATTTAAGCGAGTTCTGGTTGTCGGCGATCGGGAGGCCCTGATTGGTGGTCAGTGAGGGCTCGCCGCTCTTGGCCTGCTGATGCAGCTCTCCACCGTGTCCGAGGACACTCCTGGCCGGCCGCGATGCGCTGCGCTTGCGGGTCGAAGTGGGGGATGCTCGCTTCTTGGTCATGGTTGGTTCTCACGCGCCGGAATTGACGCAATCCGGGGTGCACTATTTCCCAGCGCAGGGCCGATTGATGTAGGCGCAGGCGCCCGAACGGCAATCCTGCTTTCCTGCAAGCTGAGCTTTAGGCGCGCACGCCGCCAGGCGCGCCGCGTTTGCTTGATCGCGGCCGTGAGACAGGCATGCCGGCCAGACCTGGCCGCCAACCCGCCAAGTTGGCGGCCCAGCCGGACCGAGCCACGCGTCGAGGGGGCGCGGCGAGCGCGGGGAGACTCACGCCCGCGGTGACGCGTCTGCGACGCACACCCGGTTCCGACCAGAGCGCTTCGCTTCATAGAGCGCGCCATCGGCGCGCTCCATCGCCGTCTCCAGCGAGTCTCCGGGGGCTGCAATGGCGACGCCGGCCGAGACAGTGATCGCTCCGACCAGCTTGCCCGCGGTCGGGGTGCGGATCTGGCCGTGTGCGATGGCCGCGCGGATCTGCTCGGCCACCGCGAGCGCACCCGTCGGTGTCGCCTGCAAGAGCAGCACGGCGAACTCCTCGCCGCCGAAGCGGGCCACGATGTCGCGACCCTTGATGTTCGCCTGCAGTACCTGCGCCACGGCGCGCAGGACCTTGTCACCGAGCAGGTGACCATAGGTGTCGTTTACCTGCTTGAAATGATCGATGTCGATGACGAGGAGGGCGGCACCGTCGAGTCCGGTGTCGGTGTCGGCCATCACCTGGGCTACCGCCCGCTCGAAGGCACGGCGGTTCTTCAGGCCCGTCAGCGGGTCAAGCAGCGCCTCGGATTGGGCGCGCTCGAGCGCGTTGCGCAGCTCGCCCACCTCCTGCGCGCGCGAGTCGAGTTTCTCGACGACGGCCTGCGTAATCACCTGCATGCGCTGGCTCTCCGAGAGCAGCTCCGAGACCACCGAATGCACGCTTTCCAGGCTCACGCCCGACTTCAGGCGGTGCTGGGTCTGCTCGAGGGAGCGCTCGAACTGCCCGGTGTGGTCACTGGCCTGCGCCGTAATCTGGAAGGCCTCCTCGAGCAGGCCGCGCAGCCGTTGCTGCAGGTGCTCGAGCGTCTGCATGTCGCGGGCGATGACGTGGCGGGCATAGAGGTCGTAGGTTTCGGCGTCGCTGAGTGGCTGATTCGCTTCCAGCCGCGGGGCCAGCACCTGGCTGAGTTCCGGATTGATGCCGGCGACGTGCTCGTACCAGAGCGTGAAGCTGACCGGATGAAAGCCCGCTTGTTGCTGGGCCATGAGAGGCAGTGTCAGGCGCAGCAACTCGGCACTCTTGTCACGCGATTCGTCGTAGCGCATCAGTTCAGCTCCGCTGGGCAGCTTTCGGACTCTTCTGTGCTGGTTCTGGCCGCCCGGCCGCGATCAGCTGCATCGCAATCGGGTAGGAAAACACGACAGGCATGCTATGCCTTCCAACAAGTAATCAACAGCATTAGCCCCGATCCTCGCGTCGCGTGCCGTACCAGATCTCAAGCCCCTGGCGGCGGCCCATGTACTTGCGGCCACCCCACGCGAGTCGCAGCAGGCTTCCCAGCACTTCCCGGCCGGAGTGGGTACGCAGTTTTCTTCCCGAGGTCAGGACATGCTCTGCGAGGATCACGAAGCGGCCGTGTCGCCGCAGGGAGCGGCTCAGCGCGACCTCCTCGGCGGCGAACAGGGTCTCGTCGAATCCACCGACCCGGTCGAACGCCTCGTGCGTGCAGAAGACAAAGCACCCGGCCGCGAGCCGCAAAGCCCGGTAAATCGGCAACGCTGCCGCGATCAGCACCCGCGCGTACAGGGGCAGGCGGCCTTCGAAGCGGATATCGCAGCCGCCACCGACCGCGCCGGCCCGCAGTGCCGCAACTGCCGCCGCCACGACCTCCTCGGTGACGAGCGTGTCGGCATCCACGAAAATGAGCCACGCTCCCCGCGCTTCGCGCGCACCGGCGTTACGTGTCGCGGCGATGTGGCGGCACTCCACCCGCAGCACCCGGGCACCCGCGGCCGCCGCCGTGGCGGCGGTTCCATCAGTCGACGCATCGTCCACCACGATGACTTCGAGTGATTCGGGGAGGTTGGCGGTCGCGCTGGCAATGGCCTGCAGCGCCTGCCCAAGGGTGCGCTCTTCATTGAACGCCGGGATGATGAAGGAGACATCGAGCGTCCGTGACGCCGATGAACTCAACCGAAACTCCGGAGGGCCGCTGGGTTCATGCCGAAATGATAATGCCGGCGAGGGCCGCGGGTTACAAATCCACCGACTGCGCCGGCACGAGTGACCTCATCCGCGTGCCACTCGACAAGGATGAGAGCCAGACTACGCGGACGTGACCCCGGCAGACGTAGTGACCTGCCGGTGCGGGTACCGCCGGACGATACCCGCACCATACATCTGCTATCGTCTGGCGGCGCTCTCACGAAGGGTCCCGGATGTCACGAAATTCCTGGCTGGCGCCACTCATGCTGTGTGCGGCGACCGTTGCGGGGACCACGGCTCGGGCTGCCGATGCGACAGCCGTTCCGGCGGATTGTCCGAGGTGTGGGGAGTGGACCGAGAGGCAGAAGCCGTTCCGGGTGTACGGCAACACCTATTACGTTGGCACGCGGGCGCTGAGCTCGATCCTGATCACCTCGGATGCCGGTCACGTCCTCATCGACGCCGCAGTGGCGGAGGCCGTCCCGCAACTGGTCGCGAACATCCGCGCCCTGGGATTCAGGGTCGAGGACATCCGGCTTGTCCTCAATTCGCACGATCACTTCGATCACGCCGGTGGACTGGCCGCGATCCAGCGCCTGAGCGGTGCCGAGGTGGCGGCAAGCGCGCCGAGCGCACGCGTACTCATGCAGGGTCATTCCGACCCGGATGACCCACAGTACGGCAGCCTGTCACGCGGCCCCGAACCGCTGGCGCACGTCAGGGTCGTCCGCGATGGCGAGACCCTCACCGTGGGCACCCTGCGGTTGACGGCGCACTTCACCCCGGGCCATACACCCGGGGGCACCAGCTGGACGTGGTCCTCCTGTGAGGCGAGGCGCTGCCTCAACATGGTCTACGCGGACAGCCTGAGTGCGATCTCGGCGCCCGGGTTCCGGTTTTCCGACGGCGCGAGTCACCCTTCCGCCGTGGCCGACTTCCAGAGGAGCTTCGCCGTCCTGGAAACTATTCCCTGCGACATCCTCCTCACCCCGCACCCGGAGGTCTCGGATACCTTCGTGCGACTTCTGCAGCGCGAGCGCGGTGTCGCTGCGGATGCCTTTGTTGATCCGGATGCCTGCCGCAAGTACGCCCGGCAGGCACGCACCGATCTGCAGAAGCGCCTCGCCGGGGAACGCCCGTAGCGTTGTGGACCGTTAAATCTGGAGCGCCGGTCCGCTGGCCCCGGCGCGACGGTGCGGGCAGAATGACCGACAGAACGCCGGCGCCGCGGCCTGGCAGGCCGATCCCGTAGGAACCAGAAACCAAGACGCCAAGGAGCCGCTCCATGACCCGATTATCGAGGACCCTGCGCAACGCCGCACTGCTGGGCGTGGTGGCGGCGAGCCTGTGTGCGCTGCGGTACGCCGAGGCCTGCACGCGGATCCTCTGGAACAACAACAAGCTTGCCGTGGTGGTGTCGCGCACCATGGACTGGCCCGAATCGACCGAACCAGTGCTCACGATCTTCCCGCGAGGCGTGAAGCACGACGGGGGCCGCCTCGGGGGCGCGGTGGTCGTGCCGGTGAACCCAGCCCGGTGGACTTCGCGCTACGGCAACGTGGTGACCACGGTGTACGGGATCGGCACCGCGGACGGGCTGAACGAGCTTGGCCTCGCGGCGCACCTGCTCTTTCTCACCGCGACGGACTTCGGTCCCAGGGATGTCAGCAAGCCTGGCCTGCACGCGGGGTTATGGGCCCAGTACGCGCTCGACAATGCGGCCACCGTGACCGAGGCACTCTCGGTGCTCGAGAAGGTCCAGCTCGTGATGGTCGAGGCGCGCGGCCGCCAGGCCACCGTGCACCTGGCGCTGGAGGATGCCAGCGGTGACTCGGCGATCATCGAGATCATCCACGGTAAGAGCGTGATTCATCACGGCAAGCAGTACCGCGTGATGACGAACGATCCCACCTATGACCAGCAGCTCAAGCTGCTCGCAAAGCAGGACTACAGCCAGCCGAGCAGCACCCTGATGATCCCCGGCAACGTCAACCCGGTGGATCGCTTCCAGCGCGCCAGTTACTACGTGGCATTGCTGCCTGAGCCGAAGAACGAGCGCGAGGCGGTCGCCGGAGTGCTGGCGATCGCCCGCAACGTCTCGGTGCCCTTCGGCGCTCCCTACAAGGACTTCGGCATCTACAACACCGAGTACCGCACCGTCTGCAACCTGACGAACAAGACCTACTACTTCGAGCTGACCACGAGCCCCAACGTGGTGTGGGTGGACCTGTCACGCGAGAACCTGGCGGTGGGGACGCCGGTCATGCTGCTCGACCCGGACAATGTCGCGCTCTCGGGGAATGTAACGGCGAGCTTCAAGGCCGCTGACAAGGCGCCGTTCTAGCGGCGCGACGAGGAGAGCCGGTGCTGGCCTGCCGCGCGAGTCCTTCGCCGCCCCAGCGGGGCGGGGCACGCCTGCTCCTGCTGCTGCTGGCCGTGAGTGCCCCGATGGCGTTTGCACAGACGCGGCCCACCGTCGTTGAACTTTTCACCTCGCAGGGGTGCAGTTCCTGTCCGCCTGCGGATGCCTACCTTGGCAGGCTGAGCGAGCGCGGGGACGTGGTGGCGCTGGCATTCCACGTCGACTACTGGAACTCACCCGAGTGGCGGGACCGCTTCTCGCTGCCGCTCTCCACCGCGCGCCAGGACCGCTACGTGCGCAACCTCGGCAAGTCCGCCGAGTACACCCCGCAGTTCATAGTCGACGGGCGCACCGAGCTGCTCGGTGCGCGGGCGCAACTGAGTGAGCAGGCGCTGGCGGAGGCCAAGCCCGGGGTAGCACTGTCGCTGGAGGAGGAGAATGCCGACCTTCGCGTCGAGATCGGTGCAGCGCCCGGCCGCAGTGCCGCGAGTGAGGTAATCCTGGTGAGCTACCTCGGCCACGCCAGCTCTGCGGTCACGGGCGGCGAGAACAGCGGCCGCAAGCTGGAGGATTTCAACGTCGTGCGATCCCTGCGCGTGCTGGGAAGCTGGCGAGGGGAGGCGGCACAGTTTCACGTGCCCATGGACTCACTGCCTGCGGATGCCACGGCGGTGGCGGTGTTGCTGCAGGTCGCGGGCCAGGGCCCCATCCTCGGTGCCGCCGCCCACTCCCTGCGCCGCGGCGCGCAGTAGGCGCTGCCGATCGCCACGGTGTCCTAGGATAGGGCGGCAACTACCCGCGATTCAGGCGCCGTCTGACACGCGTCCCCGCTACGACCCCTGACAATCCGCCGGATGACACACCTCCGACGCGCTCTGTTCCCTCTCCTATGGGCCTCGTTACTTGCCGGCTGTGGTGGCAGCGACAGCAGCGGCCAGGGATCGACAACCTCGCCGCCGCCGGCGACGCCGCAGCGCGGGGCGCTGATCGACAACCCCCCGCAGAACGTGGCCGCCTACTCGCCGTCCCAGCTGCTGGCGCTGCTCGGCGGCACGGATCTCGGCAAGACCTTCCTGCAGCTCTCATACACCCCCGCATGCAGCGTCACGGTCTACCACCTCACCTACGACACGGTGGACCCCAAGGGCAATATCACGCCCGCCTCGGGCGCGCTGATGGTGCCGGGTGGCAGCGGCGCGGGCTGCACCGGCTCCCTGCCGCTGGTGGTGTACGCGCACGGCACGACCACTGACCGCACCTTCGATATCAGTCAGCTGGCAGCGGCCAACAACGCCGAGGGGCTGCTGCTGGCGGCCGTGTTCGCCGCGCAGGGTTACATCGTGGTGGCCCCCAACTACGTCGGCTACGACACCTCCACCCTCGGGTATCACCCCTATCTGATCGCCGACCAGCAGTCGAAGGACATGATCGACGCCCTCACCGCCGCGCGTGCGGCGCTGCCCACCGCGGATGCGCCCACCAGCACCTACGGCCCGCGGCTGTTCGTGACCGGGTACTCCGAGGGCGGCTACGTTGCCATGGCGACGCACCGTGCAATGCAGAGCGCCGGGACCGCGGTTACCGCCTCGGCGCCCATGTCCGGGCCGTATGCGCTGGCGGCGTTCGGGGATGCCATTTTCGAGGGCGAGGTGAGCGACAGTGCGCCCGAGAACCTCGACCTCGTGGTCACGGCCTACCAGAACGCCTACGGGGACCTCTACTCCGATCCTGCCGACCTGTTTGCTGCTGCCTACGCGTCCACGGCGCCCGGGCTCCTGCCAAGTACAACACCCGTGAGTAAATTTCCCGCGGCGCTCTTTGACAGCGCACCGCCGTCGCCCGCGTACGCGGCGTACACGCCCGCCACGACGCCCGCAGCCCTCGCCAGCGTCTTCGCAGCCGGCTTCGGGTCTGACTACCTGATCAACAACACCTACCGCGGCTCGTACCTTGCGGATGCGCTCGCCGCCCCGGACGGCGGCTTCCCCACCCTCACCAACGGGCTGCCGGCGGCAAGTCCGGGCAATACACTGCGCGTGCACCTGAAGGCCAATGACCTGCGGAACTGGACGCCGACGGCGCCCGTCATGCTGTGCGGGGGCGACTCTGACCCGACCGTGTTCTTCTTCGACACCACGCTGATGCAGGATTACTGGTCGGCGCACCCGCCGGCCGTGGCGCCGGTCATCCTGGACGTGGACTCCGTGCCGGCCACCAACGACCCGTACGGCAGCCTTAAGACCGCTTTCGCCGTGGCCAAGGCGGCGGTCGAGGCCACCGGCGGCGAATCAGCCGTGCTGGCGGACTACCACGCAACGCTGGTGCCGCCGTTCTGCCTCAGCGCCGTGAAGTCCTTCTTCGACACCACCGGTTAGCGGTGGCATCCCGCGCCCAGGGATCGAGCGGCTAGCTCGTGCCGGTGGCGCGCGCGGCCCGCGCTGGCAGCTTCCAGTCCGGGCGGATGAAATGACAGGTGTAGCCGTCCGGGATGCGCTCGAGGTAGTCCTGGTGCTCAGGTTCCGCCTCCCAGAAATCCCCCGCCGGGGCAAGTTCGGTCACGACCTTGCCTGGCCATAGGCCCGAGGCCTCGACGTCCGCGATGGTGTCCTCGGCCACGCGCTTCTGCTCGGGGCTCGTGTAGAAGATCGCCGAGCGGTAGCTCAGTCCCCGGTCGTTCCCCTGGCGGTTGAGGGTGGTGGGGTCATGGATCTGGAAGAAGAACTCGAGCAGCCGGCGGTAGCTGATCACCTTCGGGTCGAAGGTGATCTCGATCGCCTCGGCGTGGGTGCCGTGGTTGCGGTAGGTGGCGTTGGGCACGTCGCCGCCCGAATAGCCCACGCGGGTCGAGATCACACCGTCGTAGCGGCGCAGCAGGTCCTGCATGCCCCAGAAGCAGCCGCCGGCGAGGATCGCGCGTTCAGTCGCAGAAGCCATGTGTTCACTCCTTTCTGTGGGGCAGCCGCTCAGCGCCGCGCGGTGCGCGACTTCTGTTCCTCGAGCGTATCGCGCGCCTCGGGGTAGGCCTCGAGCCGCTCGATCGGGATCGGTGTCCCGCTGGATTCGGAGATGCCGTAGGTGCCGGCATCGATTTTCTGCAGCGCGCGTTCGATATCTGCGAGGCGCGTCTCGGCGAACGCGGCGAGGTTGCCCTCGAGCTCAACCGATGCGAGCCGCTGCGCGTCGTCTTCCGCCTCGTGCGCCTGCGCCTGTACTTCGGTGTTGGCGCCGGCTTCCTCGCGGGTCTCGCCCTGCTGGGCGCTCAGGATCTGCGTGCGCAGCGCCTGCAGTTTCTGTTTCTGCTTCTCGATGAAGGCCTGATCCAGGCGCGCCTGCTTCACGGTGGGTGTCCTTGGGGCGATAGTGTGGGCTGCCGATGTTACACCGCGCCGCGCCCATGACCGAGCCACGTTAGCCCCCGAAAGAGCTCACCCGGCAGTCATCCTGCGGAAGCCTTTGGGCGGGTAAGCTACGGATCCGCCTCGGATATACTGCACGTGGAAGGAACGCGTCCGCCGGGCGGTGCGCAGCGGAAGTTGGCCGGACCGCAGTGTCTGATGCGTATGAGAACTGTCGTGTGCTTAAGGCTAAGCTTTGTGCGACACGGCGGCGTGGGCGCGGCGGATGGAGGGTCAGTCATGCCGACACGGGGTTTATGCTGAATCGTGCGCGGGGCGGTTCCCCGGGCCCGGCACGGGAGGCGCCGCGGTGAGCGGGCGCCGTCCCTCGGCCGGGCTTGTGTCCTGGCTGACCATCTACCTGGGCGTGCCGTTCCTCGGTCTCATGTGCCTCGCCTGGACGCTGATCGCGCTGCCGGCGCGGCTGGTGCTGTCGCGACGGCGCGGTATTGCCCTCGGCCGGGGTGGCATCAGCCGGGGCTTCCGCCTGTACGTGAAGCTGCTGAGCGTCTTTGGCGCCTACCGTTTCGATATGCGCGCCCTCGAGTCACTCGCGCAGGAGCGCGGCGTCGTCATCGCGCCCAACCACCCGGGCCTCATTGATGCCGTGGTCCTCCTCGCCCACCACCCGAACATGGCCTGCATCATGAAGACCGCCCTCATGCGCAACGTCTTCCTCGGTGCGGGTGCACGGCTGGCGGGCTTCATCGGCAACACCCCGCCGCGGCGCATGATCTCGGATGCCGTCGAGGCGGTGAGGGACGGCGCCGCCCTGCTGCTCTTCCCCGAGGGCACCCGTTCGCGACGCGATCCGGTGAACGAGTTCCAGCTCACCGTCGGCGCCATCGCCAAGCATGCGCGTGCCCCCGTGCTCACTGTCCTGATCGAGTGTGACTCGCCGTACCTTGGCAAGGGCTGGCCGCTGTTCCGCGTACCGGCGCTGCCGATCACCTACCGCGTGCGGCTGGGACGGCGCTTCGCGCCCCCGAGCGACGTGCGTGAATTCACCTCCGAGCTCGAGGACTACTTCCGCGGCGAGCTGCGCGACTCGCTCCTCAGTGGCTGGCTGCCCCGCGCCGGCGCCGCCGCGCCCGAGGCGCACGGGCGCCCGGGCGCCGCGCGCCCGCCGCGCGAATCCGGCGTCGAGACGACCCACACTTCCGGGGCCGGTTACCCCCAGCGCTAGCGGCGCCCGGTGCGCACTTCTGCCCGCCGTGGAAGCGATGCAGGTCGCAGATATTCAAAGACTTAGGGGCGGTCGCGTCTTCACGCGGGCTTCCGGGCGCCCTTTGCGTGCGGCATGCACGGTCCTGGGGATTCGGGCGTGACCCCGCTCACGGCTGAAGGCCCGCCCCGGACCGCAGAATGAGCCCTGTACTTAATTTTTCCGGGTACGGCCCGCAAGTCATGAGCATGACCCAACTGATCATCGCCAGCGCCCTGGGCTTCATCGCCGCCCAGGGGGGCCTCTACGGCGTGAAGAGCTTCGCCGGCTGGCTGCAGCGTGACGGCGTGCGCGCGCGGATCGGCGAGCTGATTCCGTCCTCCGCCCACGGCTTCATCGGCGGCTTCATCAAGTACGCAGCCCCGGTCGGGGCGAGCGTAGCGCTGGTGACGCTGGGCGCCTGGGCCGTGGGGGATTACCTCTCCGCGCGCACCGCCCACAGCGCGCTCGCCTCCGGTGGCCTTGATGCGGCGACTGCCGCCGCGGTTCCCGATAGCCCGAGCACCGGCGATGATGCAGGCGGCCTAGCCCCCGCGCCCGCCACCGAGCCGGGCGCTGCCAGCGTGCCGGTCAACACGCTCGATCCCTATGCGGACGAGGACTACAAGGTCCACCACAAGAAGCGCCGCGGGGCGACCGCGAACCTCGAGGAGACGCTGCTGCAGCGCTCCGAGACCAAGGCGCGCACGGAACTGCTGCGGGACATCCAGCAGCACGTCGCGCGCTCGCAGTACGACTGCGAGGCGGCCGACCGCGCCGAGCGTTACCTCAAGGCCGGCCTCGATGTGTGGGGCTTTGGTTCCTGGCAGGCGAAGTACTTCCCGACCGACAGCTACCCGGGTGCAACGCTGCCACAGTGCCGCGACATCAAGAACGTGATCGACCCGGCCGCCCTCAACCTGCAGTCGACCGTCGCCCAGCAGAAACATCCCTGAGGGACGGGCGGCCGCCGTGGGTGAGCCGCGCCGCCCCGGCGCGCCCCTACGGCTCGATGTAGTACTGCTGCTGGCCGCGCTCGCCGGCGCGCTGCGCGACACGCAGCGCTTCGCGCCCCAGGCTGCTCACCACGCCGCGCCTGACAGCCTCGAGGAACGGGATCCACGTTCCCGAGGGCAGCAGCACCTCGTGAGCGTAGAGAGCCAGTGCATGCGTGGCGAAGCCCTCGCCTTCCGTCTCCGGTCGTGCTGCGGCGTCACCGCTTACCTGCGGCACGTCCTGGCTATTGACGGCGGCGAGCGTTCGCAGTGCCTGGCCGGGCTGAACCTCGCGCTGCAGAATGACCGGGCCGCCCATCATCGTCGGCTCCAGCGGGATCAGGTGGCGGAAGAGGGGATAGTGCAGGCGGCCGGTCGTGGCGCCGAAGTCTGCGAAGAATCCCTCGCGCACCAGGAGCCGCCGCGCCGGCACCGCCGGGACGTCGTCCGAGCCTGCGCGCTCGGCGGGGGCTGCGGCAAATCCTGCCACCAGGATCGTCTCGGCCGCGGGCGGGGGCGCTCCGAGGTCGATCGGCAGCACGCGCACGGGCAGTGTCTCGGGAAGGGCTATGAAGACGAGCGCGGTATCGCGCTGGCTGACCCTGGCGCAGATCACTGCGCCTGCGAGCCGGCACAGGAGCTCGCCGTTGCGTTCCGGGACGGTGAGGGCGCAGCGCAGATTCTGCAGCGCCTCGGGGCGGTAGCGCTGATCCAGGCCCGAGGTGCCGCCAGGGGCCGGGGGCCCCAGCGTCACGCCCTCGAACAGCGCCGCGGCGGTCGCGGTGACCAGCCAGCGCCCGTCGACGACGCCGATGACGGTCCCTGAGCCAAGCAACCGGTACTCCTTGCCCGCTGCATCGGGCGCAAGGTAGCGCACGACCGCGGGCAGGTCGCCGGCGAGCGTATTGGGAAGCTCGCGCCAGCCCTGACCGCGCTCGATGCCTGAAAGACTCATGGTGCTAGCGCTCGATGATGAGAAGCGTTGAGGTGGCCGAGGCGTACAACTTGCCGGCCGCATCGGTGAGCGTGGCCTCCGAGAATGCCACCCGCCGCCCGAGCGATATCACGCGGCCGACCGCACGCACCGGCCCGGTCGAAGTAGTCATCGCCTTGTGGAAGGCGACCTTCAGCTCGAGCGTCGTGTAGGTCTGTGTGCCCGTGAGGCTCGCATGCACGGCGCAGCCGCATGCGGAGTCAAGCAGCGTGGCCGCGTAGCCCCCGTGCACCATGCCGATGGGGTTGTAGGCATGCAGGCCCGGCGTTCCCTCGAACACCGCGTGGCCGCGCTCCACTTCCACCAGCGCGAAATCCAGTGACACTGCGATGCCCGGGCGCCGGCCGGCCGCGATCATCTGGCGCAGCTGTTCGAGGCCTGAGGGCCCCGCGGCGGTAGCGTCCTCTTTGGGTTCCATCAACCGTCCTTTCAGTGCGACCCCAGGAGCTTCTCGGCTTCGAGGAACAGCGCCGGGTCGACCGCCGCGCCGGAAGCTGCGGCGTTCTCATCGACCTGCTCCGGGCGCGACGCACCCACGATGGCGGCTGCGACGTTGTTCTGGCGCAGCACCCAGGCGAGGGCGAACTGCGACAGGCTCAAGTGTGCCTCATCGGCCAGGCGCTTCACCGCCTGCACCGCGGCGAGGGTTGCGGGCGTGAACCACTCGGGATTGAGGAACGCCCCCATGGCGCGATCCGCGGCGCGGCTGTCGGGCGGCAACGGCGCACCGGGCAGGTACTTGCCCGTGAGCACGCCCTGGGCGAGGGGCGACCAGACCACCTGGGAGATGCCGGCTTTCTCGCACAGCGCCAGCAACCCGGCTTCCGGCTCCCGGTGCAGGAGCGAGTACTGCGGCTGGCTCGAGACGAAGCGCGCCACGTCCGGCAGCGCGAGCGCGGCCTCGATGCGCTCGAGCGGCCACTCCGAAAAGCCCAGGTAGCGCACCTTGCCCGACTGCACCGCCTCGGTGAGGGCCGCCATCGTTTCCTCGAGCGGGGTGTCGAAGTCGTAGCGGTGGCACTGGTAGAGGTCGACGTACTCCACCCGCAGCCGTCGCAGCGATGCCTCCAGCTGCTTGCGCACCTGCGCCCGCGAGAGTCCCCGGTCTGCCTCGCTCATGGGAAAGAAAAGCTTGGTCGCGAGCACGTAGCGCTCGCGCGGGATGCCCGCGAGCGCCTCGCCGAGCACGCTCTCGGCCGCGCCACGTCCATAGACGTTGGCGGTATCGAGGAAGTTGATGCCGCGATCGAGCGCGCGATGCACGCAAGCGATTGCGCCGGCGCGCCGCTTGGCTTCGGTGAAGGTCAGCCACGAGCCAAAGCCGATCTCAGAGACCTGCAGGTCGCTGTTCCCGAGCCTGCGGTATTTCATGCGAACTCCTTAGCCGGTGCTGCCCGCGCGCCGAGGTCATCGTAGCCCAATCCCCTGCGCCCTCGAACCTCACGAAAGGGGGAGTTGCTTTTTTCACCCGCGCGGGGCGCCCGACCCGCGGCAGGCGCTACCGGGAGCCGCGGGTCTTATTGCATCGCGAGAGATCCGTGTTGGTTCGCCGCAGCGCGCTCCCGCGGTTGAGCCGTGTTGGTAGCCCAAGAGTCGCGCCCGCGCGCATAATGCACCCCGGGGGCCTCTCGCTGAATGAACGCTGAACGAGAATGCCCGGCAGGGTGGGCGCTGTAGCTTACGTCCTACAACCTCACAGGCCGGTCCCCGATCGATGCGCGGCCTTGGCCGTGGGACCCTACCCGAATATCAAATAGCTCTGTAACGGAGCCAAGGAGACTCAAGGTGAAGGCACGCATAGCGGGACGATTCTTAGGTGTGGCATTGGCGCTGTGCGCTGTAGCGACATGGGCGGGGTCGTACCCCGATACGATCGCGCTGTTCAAGAACGCAGGCGAGAGCGCCTCCTTCTTCAACGACTCCTACGGCTACGCGGTGTTTCCAACCATCGGCAAGGGCGGCCTCGTGGTCGGTGGTGCCCACGGCTCCGGACATGTCTACCGGCATGGCCACTACGTCGGCGACACCACGGTGAACCAGGTGAGTGTCGGCTTTCAGGCCGGCGGTCAGGCGTACAGCCAGATCATCTTCTTCCAGAACAAGGACTCCTTTGACGCCTTCACCAACGGCAGCTTCGAGTTCGGCGCCGACGTCAACGCGGTCGCCATCACGGCGTCTGCCGGCGGCAGTGTCGGTACCAGCGGTGCCAGCGGCAACGCCAGCGGCGGCATGAAGGATGCGAAGACCGCGGGCTCCTACTACAAGGGCATGGCCGTCTTCACCATCGTCAAGGGCGGCGCCATGTACCAGGCCGTGGTCGCCGGCCAGAAGTTCAGCTACAAGCCGAAGGCGGCTTCCTAAGCGAACGCCAAACGAGCGCCCCGGCGGCCCCTGCGCAAGCGCAGGCGTCCCCGGGGCGTTTCGTTTCGTGCGCAGGGTCCTCCCCCTCGCACCCCTGAGCCGATCTAAAATGGCCCCATGATTCTGCGGTGGCTCCTGTTCCTGGCGGTATGCACCGTGGCGGTGCTGCCCGCGCGCGCAGACCCTGCACCCTTTGATCTCCCCGGCCCGGTACTGCAGCTTAAGGTCACGCGCGGCGGGGTGACGCTGCCGGCGTCCCGCGTGCCGAACCTCGCCGCGGGCGATCGCCTGTGGCTCAAGGCCGACCTGCCCAAGGAGCAGTCCGAACACTATCTGATGGTGGCCGTGTTCCTGCGCGGCGCTACCAACCCGCCGCCCGCCGACTGGTTCGTGCGCTGTGACACCTGGGTGCCCAAGTGCGCCGCCGCGGGCCTGACGCTCACCGTTCCCAAGGACGCGCAGCAGCTGCTGGTATTTCTCGCACCCGAGACCGGGGGGGACTTCAAGACCCTGGTGGACGCGGTGCGCGGACGCCCCGGGGCGTTCGTGCGCACCTCGCAGGACCTGAACCAGGCCACGCTCGACCGCTCGCGGCTCGAGAGCTACCTCGCCGCGATCCGCAGGCTGGCCGACACCGACCCGGCCCGACTGAAGGAAGTCGCGCCGCTCCTCGCGCGCAGCCTCGCGATCAAGGTGGACGAGAAGTGCCTGGACAAGCTCGCGAGCGTGCAGGCTTCCTGTCTCACTCAGGGCCGCGAGACGCTGATCCTCAACGACGGGCACAGCGTTTCGCTCGCGCAGGCGCTGACCTCCGGGCCCGCCAGTGACCTTGCCATGGACGCGAGCAACACCGCGCAGCTGAAATACGGTTACTACGGCCCCTACATCGGCTCGCTGTTCGACATCGCGCGCCTGCTCGATTCGTTCCATACCGCGCACTACCAGTACATCCCGGCGCTCGCCGCCGCGCGCGACGACAGCCTGAGCCTGGTGCTGAATGCCCCGCCATCCTTCCACGACCCGAAGTCGGTGCTGGTGATGGCGCTGCCGGCCATCGACCGCGCGCAGCCCCCGCCGCTGCACCCGGCGGAGCCGAAGGAGGTGCTGTGTGCGCGCAAGAGCCCCCTGGTGCTGCCGGTGGAGGGTGCACCGCTCGTGTTCTCCACCGGCTTCGCGCGCCAGATGGTGCTGAAGGTGCCGCTTGCCGACGGCCGCACGCTCACGCTGCCGGCGAGCGCGGATGCCGAGCGCGGCGGCTTCGTGGTGGACACCGCTGCCCTCGTGAACGCCGGGGTGGCTGCCACGGCTCGCGCGACGCTCGCCGGCTACTGGGGTTTTGACTCCTACGAGGGGCCGGCCTTTGAGATCGCGGATGCGCAGCCCGTGGCGTGGAGCCTCGCGCCAGCGGATGAGTCGGCGCTCATCGTCGGCCGCCTGGACACCGTGCACCTGCATGCGCCGAGCACCCGCTGCGTCGAGGGCGTGATGCTCAGGGATGCGGCCGGGCACGAGACCCGGGCCGAATGGCGTGCCACCCGGCCCGATGAGCTGGAAGTCAAAGTGCCGCTACAGGACGTCTCCCCCGGGGAGCTGACGCTGCTCGTGCACCAGTACGGCCTCGCCCAGTCGCAGAGCATCGCGCTGCACGCCTATGCCGAGGCGAGTCACCTCGACAGCTTCAGCCTGCACGCCGGTGACAGCCAGGGGATCCTGCGCGGCACTCGTCTGGATGAGGTCGAGGCACTCACGGTGCGCGATGCGGAGTTCACGCCCGCAGAGCTCACCACGGCCGAGGGGCATGACGAGCTGACGATGGTGGCGGGGACTGCGCATCCGGCCACGCACCTCAGGGCAGGGGATGCGGGGCGGGCGCGCGTCGCGCTCAAGGACGGCCGCGAGCTCGACGTGCGGGTGAGCATCGAGCCGCCGCGCCCGAGCGCCACGCTGATTGCCATGAACGCCCAGCCCTACGCGAGGGGCGGCCTCGACATCCCGCTCACGGGTGCCGAAGAGCTGCCAGAGGATGCGCGTGTCACGTTCTCGCTGCGCGCCCAGGCCCCCGCCACCTTCAACCGCCAGGAGAAGATCGAGGTCGCGACCGCGGATGGCACCTCCGCGGTGCTGGATGCCGCCTCAGGTGACCTCACGTTCCAGAATGCCAAGGTCGCCGTGGCAAGCTTCGAGCCGGCGCGCTCGCTCGGTCCGTCGGCCTTCGGGCCGCTGCGCTACCGTCTCATCAGCGGCGATGCCAGCGGCGACTGGCATCCCCTGGCCACGCTCGTGCGCCTGCCGGTGCTGAAGAGTTTCGAGTGTCCGGAGGATGCCGACGCGCCCTGCACCCTGAGCGGCACGAACCTCTTCCTGCTCGACGCCGTGGGCGCCGATAGCGAGTTCAGCCGTGCGGTGCACGTGCCGGATGGCTTTCCGGGCCAGGCGCTGCAGGTGCCGCGGCCGGCGGCGAGCCAGCTGTACCTGCGGTTGCGAGATGACACGCAGTTCGTAAGTGTGGTCGTGCTCGACCCGCACCCGGGGGTCAGGGCCGAGGCTGCGCGGGCACCGAGCGCGAACTGAAGAGGCTTCGGGTCAGAATCCCCAGGTTGCCCAGTAGGGCGACTCCGGCTCATTTTCCTCGATCGGCAGGAGCGGGCGCCCGGTGTATTCCCCCGGCAACTCGCCGCGGTTGCCGACGGTGAAGAGGATCATCTCCGCATCCTCGTCCAGAGAACCGATGACGGGCGCTGCTGCGGCCTGGGCCGGCTTGCCGCCTCGTCCTGAGGCGGCACTCGGCGCAATCGTACGCGCGATGGGCATGAGTTCAGTCCATTGTTTCCATGGTGGGTCGTCCCACCACTGCATGATCAGCGCGACCTTGGGGTCGGACAAGTAGGAAACCCGCCAGAGGCCGCGTAGGACAACGTAACCCTGCGGTTCGCGCCGCGCGCCTCTCTTACGCTAAGGTGCGGCTTGAGGTTCAACGCAGGAGAGGCCGGTGCACGCAGGCACGGCAGCCGTTCGGGCGCCGGCATCGCCGGACCGCTGGTATGTACTCGCGGTGCTCACGGGCGCGTACGCCCTCAACATCGCGGACCGCTTCTCCGTCTCGACGCTGCTCGAGCCGATCCGTCTCGAGCTGAAGCTCAGCGACGGCGGTATCGGCGCCCTCACGGGTCCCGTGCTCGGCTTTTTCTACGTCACCGTCGGTATCCCGATCGCGGCGCTCGCCGACCGCGCCAACCGTCGCAACATCCTCGCCGCCGCGCTCGCACTCTGGTCTGCCATGACCGTGAGCTGCGGACTGGCGCGCAACGCGCTGCAGCTGGTGCTCGCGCGCGTCGGCGTGGGGATCGGCGAGGCCGGGGGCACGCCGCCCTCGACCTCCATCCTCGCCGACAAGTTCCTTCCCGCCCAGCGTCCCATGGCGCTCACCGTGTATGCCCTCGGTGCCTGTCTTGGGGCGTGGCTCGGCAGCTCGGTGGCGGGGGCCGCTGCCGAGCGCGGTGGCTGGCGCGCGGCCTTCCTGGTGCTCGGGGCCCCGGGACTGCTGCTGGCGCTCATCGTCTGGCTCACCGTGCGCGAGCCCGCGCGCGGCGCCCTGGACACCCACCCGCACGCCGAGGCGACGAGCTTCCCTGCCACGCTGCGCTTCATCCGCGGGCAACGTTCGGCGCTGCACATCCTGATCGGCGCTGCAGTGGCGACGCTGTGGAGCTGGGGCCTCATGTGGTGGACACCGGCATTCCTCGAGCGCAGCCACCACCTGGGCGTGGGGGAGGCCGGAGCGCTCCTGGGTCCGATGCACCTGCTCGCAGGCACGGCAAGCACGCTCTTCGCCGGCTGGCTGGTCGCCCGCCCCGCCGCGGCCGACCCGCGCTACGTGGTGCGCCTGCTCGCGGTGGTAGTTGCGCTGTGCACCGTGCCCTCGCTCCTCGCCTATGCAGTGGGTTCGAAGGCGGCGGCCACCGTGGCACTGTGGCTGTTCGTGCCCGGGGTGTACTTCTACATCGGCCCGATCCTCGGACTGCTGCAGAACGTAGTCCCGGCGAACATGCGCGCCACCGCGTGCGCGCTGCTGCTGTTCCTCGCCAACGTCGGCAATCTGGTGATCGCCCCGCAGCTGATCGGCTGGCTGAGCGACTGGTTCAGGAACTCCTACGGCGCCGGCACCGAGTCGCTGCGCTGGGCGCTGCTGCTGCTCGCGCCCACGGGGTTCTGGGCCGCCTGGCACCTGTGGACGGCCGGACGCACCATCCGCGCGGACGTGGCGCGCGCCAGCTGAAGGCACTTGCGGCGTAGCGAGCCTGCCCCGCGCCCACCCGCGCGCCGCACGCGCGGCCTCTCTCCTAGACTCGCACGATGGCTTCTTCCTTGCTTTCCGCGCCGGCGGCACCGCATCCGCGAACCGAGTGGCACCGGGGTGTCCCTGCGGACGCGGCGCCGGCGGGCGCCTCCACATCCGCGGCTTCCTGGAGGCTGATCCTCGGCGCGGGCGCCGCCTCCTGGATCGCGCTGGCACTGCTCGCGCTGCTGCCCGGGCCGCTGGCGCCCGGTTCGTACCTGGACTACGGCGCGCAACAGCTGCTCGTGTGCCTGGCGGCGCTGCCCGCCTACCGCGCGAGCCTTGCGCCCGGCTGGCCGGCGCGCCCCGCGGCGCGCGTGCGCGCCGTGGCGGTGGCGCTTCTGCTCGCGCTCACGGTGCTGGGACTCGCGCCGCAGCTGGCCGATGCCTGCATCGCCCTCATCAGGGAGCGGCCGCGCGAGTCAGGGCACTTCTTGGTGCAGGTGCAGCGCTTCCTGCCACCGTACCTGCTTGGCCTGTGCGCAAGCGCCCTGGCGCTGGCGGCACGGGAGTCGGCGCGGCTGCGGCGGCAGGCGGCGGCACTCGAGGGCGAATGCGCCGGCGCGCGCATGCGCATGCTCTCGGCGCAGCTGCAGCCGCATTTTCTCTTCAACGCCCTGCACGCCATCAGCGTGCTGGTGGACGACAGCCCGCGCCGCGCTTCCGCCATGATCGCCCGGCTCGGGGATTTCCTGCGCCACGCCCTCGAGAGCGGCCGCTGGCCCTGGACCGACCTTGCCAGCGAGCTCGCCGGCGTGGAGGCGTATCTGGCGGTCCAGCAGATGCGCTTCGCCGAAGGCCTCACCATCACGGTGGAGGCAGGAGCGGAGGCTCTCGGCGCCTGCGTCCCGGCGCTGCTGCTCCAGCCCCTGGTGGAGAACGCCATCGAGCACGGCCGCAGTGCCGGGGCCGCGGTACTGCACGTGCGCATCGCCGCCGCCGTGGTGGCGGCGCGGCTGTGCATCGTGGTCGGCAACAGCCACTCGCGCCTGCGCACCGACCTGAGCCCCGCGGACTTCGGCCACGGCCTCGGCAACGTGGAGCAGCGCCTGCGCGCGGCCTACGGCGAGGAGGCGCGCCTGACCATCGGTCCCGATGGCAGCGGCGGTACCACGGCGTTCCTCGAGCTGCCGCGCCGCACGTTCTGGCCGGCCCGCTCGACGGTGCGGGAGCGCTCGTGAGCGCGCAGATCCCGACTTTGGTGGTGGATGATGAGCCGCTGGCCCTGAAGCGCATGCTGAAGCTGCTCGCCACGGACCCCGAGATCCAGGTCGTGGGCGGCTGCGCGAGCGCCGCCGAGGCCATGGAGTGCGCCGTGGGCGGCGCGCCCCAGCTGCTGCTCGTGGACATCCGCATGCCGCGGGTCGATGGTTTCGGGCTGATCACGCAGCTTGCGCAGCGGGGCGTGCACCCGTGCGTCATCTTCGTCACCGCCTACGCCGACCGCTCCATGGATGCCTTCGGCGTGGGGGCGATCGACTACCTGGTGAAGCCCTTCGACGATGAGCGCTTCGCGCGCGCCATCGGCCGCGCCAAGGCGCTGCTCGCCTCGGGCCGCACCGCCGCCGCCGCGCCTGCCGCAGCCGTGCCAGATCGCACCCGCCTCATGCTGTCCGAGCGCGGGCGGGTCGTGGTGCTCGCGACGCGCGACATCGAGTTCATCCAGGCGGCCGCCAAGCACGTGCGCATCTTCGCCGGCGGGCGCTGCTTCACGCTGCGCTATGCGCTCTCGGAGCTCGAGGCGCGCCTGGATCCTGCGAGCTTCGTGCGCGTGCATCGCTCGACGCTCGTGAACGTCGACCACATCGCCGAGATGCACCCGATGTTCCACGGCGACAGTGAACTCGTCATGCGCCGCGGCACGCGCCTCACGCTCAGCCGCCGCTACCGCGAGCGCCTGGCGCCATTCCTGCTGAGGTGAGCCGCGGCGAAAAAAGGTGCGACCCGTCGGCGGGTCGCACCATTGCCATCCAGCAGCGAGTGCGCGCGCTTACTGGATCGTCTTCGTGCCGATCGCCGAGAGCGCGCTCTGCACCCCGGCGGTGGTGTAGGCGGTGGCCGCGAAGTACCAGGTGCCGGAGGCCAGCCCGCTGATGGTGTAGGTGTTCTCGCTGGTGCTCGGCACCGTGATCTCGTTGGTCATCGAGCTTTGCGACTGCCCGTAGAAGAGGTGCACCCCGGCGAGGTTGGTGAGTGAGCTGCCGTTGGTGTTCGCCGTCGGGTCGGTCCAGGCGAGGGTGGCAGAGCCGGTGCCCGACACGGGCGTCGGGGCGACCACCGCGATGCTGAAGGCGGGCAGGGCGCCCGAGGCGGTGCCGTCGCTGGCACTCACCACGATGTTCGAATAGGTGCCGGTCGTCGTCGGCGTGCCCGACAGCAGCCCCGTGGCGATGCTGAAGGCCGCCCAGCTCGGCTTGTTCGACACCGAGTAGGACAGGGTCTTGCCGACGGAGTCCTTGGCGGTGGGCTGGAAGGAATAGGTCTTGCCCTCCGTCACCGTGTTCGAGGGCGTGCCCGAGATCGTCACGGTGTCCGTGGTGGTGCCGCTGCCGGACTGCACCGTGACCGCGAAGGAGGGCAGCACCGCGGAGGTCAGCCCGTCGTTCACGGCGATCTCGATGTTGCTGAACTTGCCGACGTTGGCGGCGGTCGGCGTGCCGGTGAGCTTGCCGGTGCTCGAGCTGAAGGTCGCCCAGGAGGGCTTGTCGATGATCGCGAAGCTGAGCGTGCGCCCGCTCGGGTCGGTGGTGGTGGGCGTGAAGCTGTAGGTGCTGCCGGCGCTCACGGTGCTCGCGGGCGAGCCGCCGATCGTGACGCCCCCGCCACCGGTGGGTGGCGGGGGCGAGGTGCCGCCCGAGCCTGAGGCCTGCACGGTGATGCTGAAGGAGGTGAGCACCGCGGCATTGACGCCGTCGTTGACCGCGATCTCGATGTCCGAGTACTTGCCGACGCTCGCAGCCGCCGGGGTGCCCGAGAGCTTGCCGGTGCTCGAACTGAAGGTGGCCCACGCGGGCTTGTCGATGATCGCGAAGCTGAGCGTGCGCCCGCTCAGTGAGTCGACCACGCTCGGCGTGAAGCTGTAGGTGCTGCCGGCGGTGACCGTCTTGGGCGGTGTGCCCGATATGGTGAGTGAACTGGCGCTCGCGACGCTTGCGAACAGCGCCGCGCTCAACAGCAGTGCGAATGCGAGAAAAAACTCAGCCGGGGCGCGCCACGCAGCGCGCGGGTGGAAAATTGCTTGGCTCACAGTGAATCCCCTTGACGATCGCGTTATCGCCCCGGGGAACGCAGCCGCAGCCGCGACGTGTCGCGCAACTGCGGATCAAGAGGCGTACGTCCGCAACCCCTTACGGACCGACCGCCCGGCCCGCCTGCCGTGCATTGCGCGGAAAGGCGGGCCACTGCGTCCCGCCGTGCGACGGGTTTGCTCTTCCTTGCAGTGGACGCACTGCTGCGCGATGCCCAGCTGCGACGCCACTTCTGCGTGGGGCCGCAGTAAATCGCGTCACTTAATGCATCGCAAATGTCTCGACATTGCGACGTGCGGATTCGGCAACAGGGGTTGCGCCTGTCACCAAAAAAATTTATGAGGGGAGGCTTTTCTTAGAGCGGGTACAGGCCGCGCACGCGGCCGAAGAGGCGCGTGAGGCCAAAGAGCGCATCGATCGTCGGCGTCGCAACGCCCACCCGCGAACCGATCTCGCGCACCGCGCCGACCAGCGCATCCAGTTCCAGCGGCCGTCCCGCCTCCACGTCCTGCAGCATCGAGGTGCGGAAGGCGCCGAGGCGCCGCGTCACCGCGTGGCGGTCCTGCGGCGACTCGGTCACCTCGCAGCCGATGCGCGCGCCGACCGCGGCCGCCTCGCGCATCGCGAGCGCGCTGAAGTCGCGCAGCAGCGCATCCTCGAGCACGCGGTCCATGGTCGCCCCGGTGAGCGCGGACACCGGGTTCATCGTCATGTTGCCCCACAGCTTGTACCAGATGTCGTAGCGCACGCGCTCGGAGCAGCTGACCTCGAAGCCGGCCTGCGTGAGCGTCTGCGCGAGCGCTGCGACGCGCGCAGAGCTGCCCCCCGAGGGCTCCCCGATGATGAGGCGCCGTCCCATGCTGTGGCGGGTGACGCCCGGCTCGCGCACCGACACTCCGGCATGCACTACGCAGCCGATCACGCGCTGCACCGGCAGCGCCGCGGCGATCCCGCCGCCCGGGTCGACGCTCTCCAGGGGCGCATCGCCCAGGGCCGCGATGCCGTGGCTGAACCACCACGGCACGCCGTTCATCGCCGGCAGCACGCAGGTGTGGGGTCCGAGGAGCGGCGCGAGCGTCGGCGCCACCTGCGGCAGCGCCGGCGCCTTGAGGGCGATGATGATGAGGTCCTGCACCCCGAGCTCGCGCGGCGCATCGCTCGCCAGCGCCACCGGGGCCTGCAGCAGCGCGTCGCCCTCCTCGAGCCGCCAGCCGTGGTCGCGCAGCGCCGTGAGCGTCGTGCCACGGGCGAGCGCGCTCACCGCCGCGCCGCCTGCCAGCGCGAGACGGGTGCCGAGAAAGCCGCCGATGGCGCCGGCGCCGACCACGCAGACTTTGAGCATCAGCGCCTCTTCCGCGCAGCCCGCGGGGTGGGGGACAAGACTAGCGCAGCTGTGAACATCGTTGCGTCGCGCCCTCAGTAGCCGCGGCCCACGTCGACCAGCGCCAGCAGCGCCTCGCCGGCGGCGTAGCGGCGCAGGTTCTCGCGCAACAGCAGCACGCGCTGCGCGGCGGTCACCGAGGTGTCCGCCGAGACGTGCGGCGTGATGATGACGTTCGGCGCGTGCCACAGCGCGCTCTCGGGCGGCAGCGGTTCGGGGTCGGCCACGTCGAGGCCCGCGCCGGCGATACGGTGCGACGCGAGCGCCGCCACCAGGTCTGCCGTCACCGTGCTCCTGCCGCGCCCGACGCTGAGGAAGTAGGCGGTCGGCTTCATGGCGGCGAAGAACTCCTGGTTGAAGATCCCGGTGGTCTGTGGCGTCAGCGGCGCGCAGTTGACCACGTAGTCCGCCTCCTGCGTGAGCTTCAGGAGCTCATCGGGCAGGCCCACGTAGCTGACGTAGTCCGGGCCGGTGCGGCCGCTGGCGCGCGTGGCGGTGACGCGCATGCCGAGGGCGTGCGCGCGCCTGGCCACCTCGGTGCCGATGCCGCCGAGGCCTACGACGAGCACGGTCTTGCCCTCAAGGTCGCTCAGCGGCGGCGCGTCCTCGCTCCAGTGCGCCTGCGCCTGCTCGCGCAGGAAATAATCGAGGTGGCGGCTCAGGGCCAGCATCAGGGCGAGCACGTGCTCGGCCATACTCGGGGCCGCGGTACGCTGCATGTTGGTGAGCAGCACCTGGCGCTCGCGCACCAGCGGCTGCTTCACGCAGTTCTCCACCCCTGCGCCCAGCCACTGGATCCACTGCAGGTGCGTGGCCTTGGCGAGCACCTCCGCCTGGCACACCCCGAGCGTGGCGTCCGCGGCCGCGATGTCGCGCGCGCTGGCCTGGGGGAGCTCGATGAACTTCGCTCCCGGGTCCGCATCCTTCAGCTGCGTGAGCAAATCGTGAAGGTAGGGATCGACCAGGATCAGCTTCGGGGGGTGCCAGAGGGCACGCTCGCGCACCGGCGGCCCGGAGGGCGTGAGCCCGAGGGACTCGAGCGAGGCGGGCGGGGCGTCGGCGGGCGCCGCTGGTGCCGCGGCGAGCATTGCGCTGAGGGTGAGGAGAAGCTGAGCCGCCCCGCGGGCGATGGCCTGGGTCATTCCGGTCCCCGGTGCACCGCGCGAGGGCGGTACGGTTTGTGTTTCCTGATCGCGAGCGGAGGTGCGCAAGAGCAACTCAGGCCATGCCGCCACTCACCGAGATCACCTGCGCGGTGACGTAGGCGGCATCCTCGGAGCTCAGGAACGATACGACGCCGGCGACCTCCTCGGGCAGCCCGACGCGGTTCATGGGCACCAGGCGCTCGATGGCCTTGGCATCGAAGAGTCCCTCGGTCATCGGCGTGCCGATGATCCCCGGCGCGACGGCGTTGACGGTGATGCCGCGCGTCGCGACCTCGAGCGCCAGCGCCTTGGTGGCGGAGTTCAGCGCCCCCTTGGCCGCGGCGTAGTTCACCTGGCCCTTGTTGCCGATCAGGGCCGCGATGGAGGACACGTTCACGATGCGTCCCCAGCGGGTGCGGATCATCGGCAGGAGCAGCGGCTGCGTCACGTGGAAGAACCCGTTCACCGAGACGTCGATGACCCGGTGCCACTGCTCGGCCCGCATGCCGGGCAGCACCGCGTCATCGTGGAGGCCGGCGTTGTTCACGAGGATCTGGATCGGGCCGGATTCGAGCACCGCATCGAGCGCGGCGCGCGTGGCCGCCCCGTCCGTGATGTCGAAACTCACCACGGCCGCCGTCCCGCCGCCGCCCTGGATCTCCTCCACCAGCGCCGCGGCGATGGCCCCGCCCTGGTGGGCGTGCACGTAGACGAAGTGGCCGTCGCGCGCAAGCCGCCGGCACAGCGCCCCGCCGATCGCGCCGCTGCCACCGGTGACGAGTGCGCGCCGCGCCGCGCTCACGGGGCTGCCCCGCCGAGGATGGCGGCGCCCACCGCCGACTCGATGACGATGCTGGCGCGGCCGGTGAGCAGCGCGCGCTCATCGCTCCACAGCCCGAACTCGTACAGCACGCTGCGCGCGTTGCCGGTGACGCGCTCGGCGCTCGCCACCAGTTCCCCCGCGACGTCATCCAGGCGCACGACGTGCAGGGTCACGTTGCGCACGCTCGCAAGGTAGCCGACCGCGCTCGTGTCGATGCTCTCGCGCACCTCGTGCGTCATCGAGCTCGCCAGCGGCGCGCTGGCGGCGACCAGCGCGCCGTGCACCGCCATCGCCTGCGCGGCGTACTCGATGCCGCAGGCGGCCCCCAGGCGATCGTGGGCACGCAGCGGGTTGTCGGGACGCAGGTGCGAGGCGCTGCGGCAGCGGATGCGGGTGGCATCCCAGGAGAGGACGCCGTCGAGCAGGCACATGCGCCCCTTGTGCGGGATGTGCCGCTCGATCCAGGCGTGGTCTAGCGGCACCGGGTCACCGTGAGGGCGAGGCGCGCATGCGGCAGGTACTCGAGCACCACGCTGCCGCCGCCCGCACCCGCCAGGCGTGCGAGCAGCGGCAGGCTGCGCGCGGCGGGGATGGCGCGGCGCAGGTGCTCGAGCGCACCGGGCAGGGTATCGGCTGCGGCATCGCTCAAGTGTGCCTCGATTCGGGCCAGCGTGGCAGGCCCGCGCGCCGGTGCGAGCACCAGGGCCACGCCGAAGGCGTCCGGGATCGAGCGCACGCCATTGATGGGTTCGGGGTAGGCAGAGTCGTAGGCGAGCAGCAGCACCGCGGTGCGCTCGGCGACCACCTGCGTCAGCGCCTCCAGCAGGCCCGCCCCGAAGCTTGCATCATGCGCGCACAGGGCGGTCGAGGCCGGTGTGGCCCCGGTGGCGATGCCCCAGTAGCCGGCGGCGGCGTTGTGCACGGAGTTGTGGAAGCGGGTCGGGGAAATCTGCCGCTCGGCGGTGGCGAGCGCCGCGCAGATCTCGTGGCAGTTCTGCCCGTCGCCCCCCGAGGAGGTGAACACCGCCGGCAGCGCGGCCGGCTCGACTCCCGCATGGCCCGTGGCCTCAAGACCCGTCGCCAGGGTGAGCTTGACGCTCGGGCCGGTGCGGCGCCGCTCGGCCGCCGGCAGGCACTGGGGCGCGGGCAGCACGGTGGGGGCGCTCACCCAGGGCACCTCTCCTGAGAGCACGTGCACGGCGGCGCTCCAGCTGCTCAGGCCGGGCCCGAGCAGGCCCACCCCGTCCACGCAGGCGCTGAGGACCGCCGCACTCATGCGGGCCGCCCGAATATGAGGCAGCAGTTGGAGCCGCCGAAGCCGAAGGAGTTGCTCATGACGTGCCGCAGGGGGGCGGCGCGGCTGCGCAGCTGGTAGTTGACCTCGAGGGCCGGGTCCACCTCGGTGGTGTTGACGCCGGCGGGGACCAGCCCGGCGCGCAGTGCGAGCGCGCAGATGACCGCCTCGAGCGCACCTGCGGCGCCGAGCGTATGACCGGTCGCACCCTTGGTGGAGCTGCCCGGCACCTGCCCGCCGAGCGCTGCCGCCACCGCGCGCGCCTCGGATTCATCGTTGCTCGGGGTGCCGGTGCCATGGAAGTTGATGTAGTCGATCGCGGCGGGCGTGAGACGCGCAGCCGCAAGCGCCTTCTGCATCGCCTCGCGTGCTCCCCGGCCCTGTGGGTGGGGCGAGGACATGTGGTGAGCGTCGCTCGATTCGCCGTAGCCGAGCAGCAGCACCGCATCCTCCGCGGGTGTCTCGGGGACGCGTTCCAGCAGGGCGAACGCGGCGGCCTCGCCGATGGAGATGCCGTTGCGGGCGACGTCGAACGGGCGGCAGGGGGCACCCGAGACCAGCTGCAGGGAGTGGAAGCCGTAGAGGGTCGTCAGGCACAGCGAGTCCACCCCGCCGACCAGCGCCGCATCGATGAGCCCGGCTGCGATGGCGCGCTGCGCGGAGGCGAACGCCTTGCCCGAGGAGGAGCAGGCCGAGGAGATGACCACGGCCGGCCCGGCGAGCTCAAGCGCGCTCAAGGCGAACGCCGCCACTGAAAAGGTGTTGTGGGCGCCCGCGTAGCGGAAGTCAGGTGGCAGTGCTCCGCTCTCGGGGTCGCGCTGGCGGTAGCCGATCTCCGACTCCAGGATCCCCGAGGTGCTGGTGCCGAGGAACACCCCGATGCGCCCCGGCCCGTAGCGGCGCGCGGCGTCCGCCACCGCGCCTGCCATGCCGTCCTGGGACAGGCCGAGCCACGCCAGGCGGTTGTTGCGGCACTCGAATGCGTCGAGTCCCGGTGGCAGTGCCGTGTCATCGACGCCCGCCACTTCGCCGATGCAGGTATCGAGGCGCACGGTCTCGAAGGCGCAGGGCGCAAGGCCGCTGCGCTCGGCGCGCAGCGCCGCGAGCGTCGGCGCAAGGCCGCGCCCGAGGCAGCTGGTCGCGGTGAAGGCGCTGAGCAGGAGCGGGCTCACGCGGCCTTGCCGATCAGCAGGGTGTTGGTGAAGGCGGCGCCGCGGTTCACCGCCACGGTGCGGGTGCTGAAGCCGTGCTCCGAGAGCAGTGCCTGCCAGTTGCCGAGCGTGCGGCAGTGCAGCGCCAGCCAGCGGCCGCGACGCAGCAGCGCGACGCCCTGGTCGAGCGCCCTGCTGAGGGTGAATGCGTGGCCGCCGGCGGCGTCCCCGATGCGCACCAGGAGCGCGCCTCCCGGGGACAGCGCCGCACGGGCGCGCGTCAGGATGCGCTCCTGGGCGCGGAAGTCGTTGTAGTGCAGGACATCGAGCATGACGATGCCATCGGGGCGTCCGTAGTCGGCGTCCAGGATGTCCGCGTGCAGCATGCGCAGCTGGGCCGCCGCGGCCAGTGCGAAGGCCTGCCGGGCGCGGTGCACTTCCTTCGGGTTGATCTCGATGCCCGTATAAGACTCGATCAGGGGCGGTGCTGGCCAGTGCTGCGGCCAGCCCCCCTCGCGCCCCAGCGCGTGGCAGCTGCGTGCCGCCAGCAGCCACGCCGCGAGCAGGCCCTGGCCGGCGCCGAGGTCCAGCAGGCGCGCGCAGCCCGCGAGCAGCCCCTGCTCCAGGATCAGGCGGTAGGCGGGATCGGCGCGCAGCTTGCCGTGCGCGAAGTGCCAGGCGAAGCGTCCCGCGGCGCGGTAGTAGGCGCTTGCCGCCTCAGGGAGCGCCTTGCCGGGATCCGTGGCGCTCATGCCGGTCCGCTGCGCGCGCACGCTGCGCGCAGCGTCATGCAGCTGAGGCCCTGCGCGCCGATCGCGTCAATGAGCCCCGGCAGCACGCCCAGGACCACCGGCCTGCCCGCGGCGCTCAGTGCCGCGTGCCCGTCGTGCACCAGCAGGATGTCGCCGCCGGCCAGGCCGCGCGTCAGGCGTCGGGTGATCGCTGCTGCATCGGAACGTACGGTGTCGAAGCCGCGCCGCGTCCAGCTCACGAGCTCGAGGTCGGCCCGCGCCAGCACCGGCTCGAGGAAGGGATTGCGCAGCCCGGCCGGCGCGCGGAAGAAGCGCGGCGCCGTGCCCGTCACCGCGCTGATGCTCTCCTGCGCCCGCTGCACCTCATCAGCCATCGACCGCGGGCCGAGGAGGGAGAAGCGGTGCAGGTGGCGCTCGCTGTGGTTCTCGATGTCGTGGCCACGTGCCACGATCTCGCGCGCGAGGCCCGCGTGCGCGCGCACCTGCGCGCCGATGCAGAAGAAAGTGGCGCGCACGCCGTACGCATCGAGCAGCGCGAGGACCTGCGGTGTCACGGCCGGGTCCGGTCCGTCATCGACGGTGAGCGCCACCGCCTGCGGCGGGGATCCGGGCGGCAGGCGGCTCATGTTCGGTCCCAGCAGGCGGTTGCGCGGCAGCAGGCCCCCGGCGCTGATCAGGAGGTGGTCGGCCACCACGGCGCCGAGCGCCCAGGGCCACGCGGCCGGGCGCGCCAGGAGCGCCGCCCCGGCGAGGGCGTGCACGGCGATCGAGCCGCGCACCAGCGCGGTGGCGCGCCAGGTGCGGCGCGGGGGTGCTTCAGCGGCGGGGAGTGAGGCGGACATCGAGAAAATTGTCCCAGAGTCGGCGCCACGTGGGCCAGTCATGTCCGCCGGGCACGATGTCGACCTCTGCGGGCGCGAGTTCGGCGGCGAGCAGCTCGTGACGGTCGCGGAAGCGGTCCTCGCGCCCGAGGCCGAGGTATATGTGCGGCGCCCCGGGGGTGCGCGTCTTGAGGAAGCGCCACACGCGCCGTTCCTCGTCATCTGCGGCCAGGTCCGCGCACGGCCACGCGGCAAGCCCCGCGCGGGCGATCTCGGCGGTCACGAGGTAGCTGCCCAGATACGGCGCCAGGAGGCACAGCCCCGCGAGCCCCGCAGGATCGGCTTCTGCGCAGCACAGCGCGACGTAGCCGCCCAGGGAGATGCCGCCGAGCCAGAGCGTGCTGCCGCGCGCCCGCGCCGGCAGCAGGTGCTCGCTGCGTATCCGCTCCACCACCGAGCGGTCCGTGACGTGCCCGAACTCGAGCGCCGCGAAGGTGAGGTCGACGTCCAGCGCGCGCTCGCGCACCGCCTCCCCGAACCCGGCCCGCACGAAGTCTTCCGGTCCGGTGTGCGCGGCCGGCAAGAGCACCACGCTCACGGCGGCATGACCGCGGGGACGGGCGTTCTGCTGCACGCTCGGCATCAGGCGGCAGTCCGCGGAGCGCTGGCCGGCACAGGGGCCGACAGCATGGCGGCGAACAGCAGCGCGAAGAGGGCGCCCGGCGCGACCGTGCGGCCGAGGTCTGCCAGCATCGGCACGCGGGCCGCTGCCAGCACCCCGAAGGCGAGCACGGTGGCCAGGTTCGCGACCAGCAGCGAGGTCAGGGTGAGGGGCACGGAGCCGCTGTGCGCATCGTGGCCGATGCGGTCGAAGAACAGGGCGTAGTTGGAGCCCACGGCAACGATGAGGAGCATGCCGACGAGATGCAGGATCGTGAGGCGCTCGCCGAGGCCGACCAGCAGCGCCGCCACCGCCAGCACGGCGAGCGCCAGTGGGGCGAGCACGCGCAGCACGCGCCAAGGGTCGCGCAGCACCACGATGAGCAGCACCACGATGGCGAGGAAGCCAGCGAGCGAGAGCGTGATCGCCTGTCGCAGGTAGCCAAGATACAGCCGGTCCGTCTCGCCCTTGAGATCGAGCAGCACCGCGTTGGCGTCGGCGGCGGCGATCGCCGTGCGCAGTCGCCGCGCCGCAGCTTCCGTCAAGTCGCCCGAGGCGGCCGACACCGGCAGGAGCGCGGAGTAGCCGCTGGCCCCTCTGACAAGCAGCGCATCGGTGAGACTGGCGAAGGAGGTGCCCTCGAGGTCGGAGCGGCCGAGATCACCCGCGGCACGCGCCTCCTGGACCGCCACCAGGAAGGGCGCGAGCACCGCGGCGTTGACCGGCAGACCCTGCACCGCCTGGGAGACGCGCGCGGCCAGCTCGGCGGGCTCGGGCAGTGCGGCAAGGCGCGCGTGCTGCGCGCTCGCGGGGGGCAGGTAGCGGCTCGGGGAGTCAAAGCCTTCGATCGTGCCGTCATCGATGAGGGGCGTCAGGTGCTCGCCGAGGCGCTCGGCGGCGAGCAGCGCCGCCTCCCGGTCGGGCGCCGGGGCCACCACCATGAAGCGCACCTGCGCGGCGCCGAGGTCCGCGCGCAGCCGCTCGTCGAGCTGCTGGTCCTGCAGCGGTACCGGACTCAATGCCGCCAGCTCGTGGCTGAGGAGCGCGCCGCGGTGCAGGGTGAGGACCAGGGCCGCGAGGAGCGGCACGAGCCAGAGCGCCGCGCGCGCGCGATGCAGCGGACCCAGGGCGCGCAGCAGGCGCTCCCCCGGTGCGCGCAGGTCGCGGATCGCAAGGTGGCGCGGGATCCAGGCCGGCAGCACGAAGCGCGTGATGAGCGCGGCGGCGATGAGGCCCGCGATCGAGTACAGGCCGAGCTGTGCCAGGCCCTGGAAGTCAGACGGCAGGAGCGCGGCGAAGCCGGCGATGGAGGTGAGCACGCCTAAGCGGATGGTGGGCCAGACGTTGGCGCGCCAGTCGAGGTGCGCCGCGGCGCCACCCTGCACGAAGAGGTAGATCGAGTAGTCGACCGCCTCGCCGATGAGGGTCACGCCGAACCCGAGCGTGATGCCGTGCACGACCCCAAAGCCCAGGGCCACGGCAGCGACCCCCGCGAGCGCGCCCCCGAGCACGGGCACGAGCCCCAGAATGAGTGCCGGCAGCGAGCGGTACACGAGCAGCAGCAGCAGCGTGATCAGCAGCGCGCTCAGGCCTGACAGGCGCATCACTTCGCCCTCGATCAGCGCGCGCGCTGCCACCGCGAACACCGGTGCGCCACTCAGGGTGAGAGTCACGGCGGCGCGCTCTGCTGCCGGGAGCGAGGCGCGCGAGTCTTCGAACGCCTCGCGCAGCGCCTCACAGGCGCCGCGCTGCGCATCGCTGTCGGAGCCCTCGGCGCGCAGCTGCACGAGGATGAGAGCTTCGCTGCCGTCGCGCGAGCTCCAGACGCCGGCACTGGTGCGCGGCGCGCGCTCGGGCCCGAGGTCATCGATGATCCCCAGGAGCTCACCGGTCGGGTCCTGCGCAAACAGGGACTTGATCAGCGGGCCCTCGGGCGAGGCCAGGGCGTCGAGGGAGGCGGCGATGGCCGCGTGCAGACCCGCCGCCGTGAAATGCTCGGGCGTGACCGCCGTGCTCAGTAGGTAACGGTGGCGGAAGAGGAAATCCCGGTCGCGCGCGACGGAGGCCGCATCGCCGTTGTCGGCGCTTTCGAAAGCCGGGTTCGACCGCAGCACCTGCACCACCCGGGCCGAGAGCAACGCCCGGGTGGCGGGGGTGGCGCCGGAGATCGCGGCGATGATGAGGCGGGCCGCCGGCCCTTCGCGCAGCTGCTCCACCAGCACCTGTTGCGCCGCGCTCGGGGCCCGTGGCAGGAAGGCGGAGAGGTCGGCGGTGTAGCGCGCGCGTGCGGCGATGACGCCGGCGATGACGGCCAGCACCAGGAACGCCGCGGTGCCGCTGCGCGCGCTGGCTTTCACGGGGCGATTTCTGGGCCGATGGTGATGAGGGAGTGATCGCCGTCGCTCTGGCGGATCGCGACCGTGGCGATCACGTCGCGCTCACCGCTCAGGGTGATGTCGGCGACGCTCTTGGCGACGGAGGGATCCTTCGGCTTCAGGTGCAGCGTCCAGTGCCCGAGGTCACCCTCGAAGTCGATTTCGAAGTAGCGCTCGAGCGCGGCGCGGTCCCCGGCGAGCGTGGCGCGGATGCTCTCGACGAACGGAGCGACTTCGGGGAAGGCGGCGATCTCGATGACGCGCGTGCGATGCCCGCGCTGCGCCCTGAGCACGCCGTGGTCGAGCACCAGGCTCTCGGGGGTGGGCTTGAGCGTGCGCTTCTCCAGGTGATCGGGCGCCTCATAGATGAGTTCGCCCGAGGAGCTGAGCGGCTCCTTGAGCATCGACAGGGTGTGCACTTCGGTGAAGCTCACGTGCCCGTGCTGGCGCTGCCGCAGGAGCGCGAGCAGCTCATCGAGCGCGGGCGGCGCTGATGCGGCGAGAGCGGCTGCGGCGCTCGCGCCGAGGAAAAGCAGGGCGGCGAGGCGCGCTGCGGCCCTCACGCGCCTGCCCTGCGCGCGGACTCATCCGGCAGGTCCGCGCCGTGCCAGAAGTTGAAGAAGTTGTACCAGTTGTACGGATCCGAGCGGCAATACTGCTCGAGCACCTGCGCGTAACGCTCGATCGCGGCGCGGATGGCCGCGTCGCGCCCCGCGGCGCTCACGTTCGAGAAGTCGGCGATCTCGCGGAATACCACGTGGTAGCGGTTGCCGCCGCGGTACAGCCCGGTCATGAAGAGCACCGGGCGCCTGAGCGCCGCGGCGACGCGCATCGGACCGGTGGGAAAGAGCGCCGGGGCGCCCAGGAAGGGCACCACCTGTGCCGGTGCGTTCGCAATGCTGCGATCGCCGAGCATGCCGACGAACTTGCCCTGCTCCAGGCAGTCGCGGATGCGCAGCATCGCCTCCAGGTGCCCGAGCGGGATGATCTCCGGGGCGTTCGGGGACTTGCTCCTGCGGAAGAACTGCGTGATCGGCCCCGCCTGGTTGTCGTACATGGCCATGGCGATCCTGAGCTCCCGGCGCCGGCGGCCGATGGTGCTCACCAGCGCAAAGCTGCCGTGGTGGGCACCGAGAAGGAACGCCCCCTTGCCGTGGCCGTAGGTGTCGATCATCACCTCTTCGCCGTCGGCCGTGATGTCGAAGAAGTGGTGGCGCTCCTGCAGGAAATAGAAGCGATCGAGGATCGTGGTGGCGAAGAAGTAGTACTGGCGGTAGCGCTCGCGCGCGGTGGGCCAGCGACCGAGGATGCGGCGCAGGTAGTCGCGCGACCAGCGCCGCGGCCCCGGGCCGAACACGAAGTAGTACGCCGACACGACGTGCAGGATCTTGTGGGCGAGCGGGCGGCTGATGCGCTCGGCGAGCCACACGCCGGCTGCGAGAATTGCGGCGCTGCCGCGTTCGGGTGCCGCCACCCACTCGGTCGAGGGGGCAGGCTCCGCGGCGTCCTGTTCAGCCGGTTTGCTGGCCATCTTCGGCACCTGTGTCCGGGACCAGCATCCCTTCTGCGACCGCGCTGCCGGCGCTCGAGACGAGGAAGTGCACCGCACCGCTTGGCAGGCGCTCGTGCTCCACGAGCAGCGTCTCCCCGGGGCGCACCGGCTTCAGGAACTTCGCGCGCCCGATGCGCCAGTGTGTGTGCGCCAGTGACTCATCGGCGTGCAGCGCGTGCAGGGTCTCATCGAGCAGCAGCACGCCGGGCAGGATCGGGGCCCCCGGGAAGTGCCCGGCGAAGGAGGGGTGATCAGCGCTGATGGTCAGCGTGGTGGAGGTGCGCACGCGCGTTGCGTCCTGGTCGCTCTGCTAGGCCGCAGAGCTTGAGGCCTTCAGGTGCTGCACCGCCAGCGCCTGCAGGGCCTCCAGCGGCAGCTTGCCGGTGGCATTGCGCGGCAGGCGCGGCACCAGGAGCAGCGGGCGGGGCAGGAACACCGGGTCGATGCGCTGGCGCAGCGCCTCGAGCAGCGCCGCCGCATCCAGGCCCGGGGCCACCACCGCCGCTGCCACGCGGCTGACCTCGGTGCGCGCTCCGCGCTGGTCCTCGAAGTGGAAGAACGCGCCATCCTCGACGCCGGGGATCAGGTTCAGCTGGTGGTTGAGGTAGGCGAGGGAGCTGCGCTTGCCGGCGATGTTAACGAGGTCCGCGAGGCGGCCGTGCAGGAGGAAGCGCCCCTCGCCGGTGACCTCGAGCACGTCACACATGCGGGTCGGCTGCTCGATGTGGCCCCCGTCCGCCCAGGTGTCCTCGCCGCGGTGCGTGAAGCGCACCCCGGGCCACAGCTGCCACTCCGGCCCCGCGGTGGGCCGGCGCGCGGCGACCTGCCCGGTCTCGGTGGAGCCGTAGATTTCCATCAGGCGCGTGTCGAAGCGCTGCTCGACCTCGGTGGCGAGCTGCTGCGAGAGCGGGGCGGTGGCAGAGACGATGAGGTCGATGGGGGGCAGCACGATGCCGGTGCCGACCAGCGCCCGCAGGTGCACCGGGGTGGAGATCAGCGCGCGGGGCCGCGGGACGCTGGCCAGCACCGCCGCGATGTCGGCCGGGTAGAAGGGATGCTCGGCGCACAGGGCGTGGCCGTTGGCGAGCGCCATCAGCACGCTCGATTCGAACCCGTACATGTGCTGCGGCGGCACGGTGGCGACGATCGACCAGGGCCTGCCGGACTCGATCCCGAGGCGCGGCGCCTCTTCACGCACGCACTGGACGAGCGGACCGAAGGTCTTGAGGTAGGGCACCGGGGTGCCCGTGGAACCGGAGGTGAAGACGCAGGTGGCGATCTGGCCGGCCTCGATCTGGGGCACGGCGGGGATCGGGGTGGCCGGCGCGGGGCCCGTCCGCGGGTAGCGCACCTGTGGCAGCGCGATCTCGCAGTTTGCCGCGTCAGTGAGGCAGATCGCATCCGGGGCGAACGCCTGTAGCTGGCGGATCACCTCGGGCGTATGGGTCGAGGGCAGCAGGCTCACCTTGCCGGCGGTGAGTCCGGCGGCGAACCCCACGCTGAAGTGGTAACGGTCCGTGCAGGCATTGAGCACGTGGCGGCCGGGCCCGAGGACCGCCCGCACCTGTTCGATATCGTGGAGGAACTGCCGCGCCGAGAGGGGCGCGCCGGCGCGGTAGGCCACCACCGCGTCGGCCGAGGAGTGCCCTAGCAGTGCGAACCTGGCCAGATGACTACTTGGTCCGGTGTGCGCTGATGTAGTCGACCAGCTGCTGGAGGGAACCGAAGATGTGCTGGTTCTCCTGGCTGTCGGCCTTCAGCTGCACGCCGTACTGCTTGGAGACCACCAGCGCGATCTCCAGGATGTCTATGGAATCCAGGCCCAGTCCCTCCGCGTAGAGGGGCTGCTGGGGGTCGATCTCGGCCGGGGCGACGTCGAGGTTCAGGGCCGCCACGATCAGGTTGGCCACCTCGGCGGTGAGTTCACTGCTGCCGCCCGGTAAGGGACGCCTCAGAGGGGATACGTTGTCAGACATGAGACCCTGCGTAGCTTCACGGTTGGCCGCGGGCTTCATTATACAGAGGCGCCCGCCGGACCTGCGCGGACGCCCGGCACGGGCTGCGGCGCCCGCAGCCCGGCATCGGGCCACCGCGGGCAGGCCGGGATCTCCGTTCCCGACCCCGCCGTGACCGCCCGGTGGGGCCTCGCGGCGGCTCGATCGGCGGCGCTGCCGGGCCCGCAATGGCGCTGCGCAGGCCCGCACCAGGCAGGATACGGCCCGCCACGCGCGTGCCCTGCGGGCTCCTGCGCTCGAGGTCAAGGCCTGGAACGCAGCAGTGCTGTAGGACAACGTCCCGATCGTGCACGCGTTATGTCCACTCCGGATGCGACGCGCGCAACTTCATCGACCGTGGGACGCCGCTCGTCGGTTAACTACGATGCGATACACGAATCCGGACCGGCCAGGAGGGCCGGGCAGGTATAATTTGCGCCATAAAGATCAAGGACGGCGGTGCGCTGGGTGTCAGCGTCACCCGGATCCTGCATCAGCTACAAGGGAGATGGCTGAATCCGTGTGGACCGTCAGGCCGTGGCCGCGAAGCGCGCCATTATTTTGCTTTTTGCTCATCAGCGCGCTGCTTGCGGCGAGCTGCTCCAATGTCGGCACCTCGCACGGACCGACTGACCCGCCGCCCACGCTGACCTTCGGCACGACCTCGCTCCCGTACGCGCAGGTGGGTGTGCCCTACAGCGCGACCCTTGAGGCGAGCGGCGGCACGGCGCCCTACAGCTTCGCGCTCACGGGCGGCACGCTGCCCGCCGGCATCACCCTCAATGCCGCCACGGGCGCCCTTGCCGGCACGGCGAGCAGCAGCAGCGCGGGCGTGGCGCTCACCTTCACCGTGACTGATGCGGGCGATCCTGCGCAGAGCGCGAGCGGCACGCTGACGCTGATCGTGAGCGCAACGCCGCCCAGTGACCTTTCCATCACCACCGCTTCGCTGCCCGGCGCGCAGGTGGGCACGCCCTACAGCGTGGCGCTCGCGGCGAGCGGCGGCACGACGCCCTACACCTGGGCGCTCACCAGTGGCACGCTGCCCGCAGGACTTGCCTTCAACGCCGCGACGGGACTCATCAGCGGCACGCCGACGGCGACTTCCTCGGGCACCGCGCTCAGCTTCATGGTGACGGATGCGGGGGCGCCCGCGCAGACGCGCACCGCCACCTTCACCCTCGGGGTCTCCGCGCCGGCGATCGTGCCCCTGACCATCACGACGAGCACGCTCCCCCAGGGCAAGGTGGGGCAGGCGTACAGCGCCTCCCTCGCTGCGAGCGGCGGCTCGACGCCCTACACCTGGGCGCTCACGAGTGGCGCGCTGCCCGCGGGCCTGTCGTTCAATACCGCCAGTGGCCTGATCAGCGGCACGCCCACCGCCAGCAGCGCCGCATCGGCGCTCACGTTCCGCGTCACCGATGCGGCCAATCCCGCGCAGACCACGACCGCCAACTTCACGCTGGTGATCGCGCCGGTCACCCTGGCGATCACCACCACGACCCTGCCGGCAGGGAAGGTGGGCGTGGCCTACAGCGCCACGCTCAGCGCGACCGGGGGCACGACCCCCTACAGCTGGGCGCTCGCGGGGAGCCTGCCGGCGGGACTTGCGTTCAACGCTGCGAGCGGCACGCTCAGCGGCACCCCGACCGCCGCCACCGCGGGCACCGCGCTGACCTTCACCGTCACCGACTCGGGCAGCCCGGTACAGCACACCCCGGCGACCCTGACCCTCGTCGTCACGGCCGCGACGCTCGCGATCACCACCACGACTCTCCCGGCAGGGCAGGTGGGCGTCGCCTACAGCACGACGCTCACCACCAGCGGCGGCACCAAGCCCTACACCTGGACGCTGACCGGCACGCTTCCCAAGGGCCTGTCCTTCAATGCCTCGACCGGCACGATCAGTGGTACGCCGACGGCGAGCACGGCGGGCACCTCGCTGACCTTCAAGGTCAGCGACGCCGGCAACCCGGCGCAGAGCTCCACCAAGACCCTGACCCTCATCATCAGCGCCACCACGCTCTCGATCAGCACCATCGCGCTGCCCTCAGGCCAGGTCGGCAAGGCGTATACCACGACGCTCGTGGCCGCCGGGGGCACGACGCCCTACACCTGGTCGGTGAGCGGAACGCTGCCCGCGGGGCTTGCCTTCAACGCCACGAGCGGGGTACTCAGCGGCACCCCGAGTGCCAGCACCGCGGGCACCGCGCTGACCTTCAAGGTCATTGACTCCGGCAACCCCGCGCAGACCGCCTCGAGGACCCTGACGCTCGTGATCGCAGCCGCGGTGCCCGTGCTCAGCATCACCACGACGTCCCTGCCGCCCGGCAAGGTCGGCACGAGCTACAGCACCACGCTCGCCGCGAGCGGCGGCACCACGCCCTACACCTGGTCGCTCGTCGGCACGCTGCCGGCGGGCCTGAGCTTCAACACCGCGAGCGGGGTGCTTTCCGGGACCCCGACGGCCTCCGCGGCGGCCACCCCGCTGCAGTTCACGGTGAAGGACTCGGGCAATCCGGTGCAGAGCCAGACCGCGACGTTCACCCTCACCATCAATGCCGGCACGATCTCGGTGAGCGTATCGCCCACCAATGCCGCCCTGACGCTCACCCAGACCCTCTCGGTCACCGCCACGACCAACGATTCGGCCGGCGTCAGGTGGACGGTGAGCCCCGCCGGGGGTTCCTTCAGCCCGGCCACCAGCGCCTCGGGCGTAAAGGTGACGTTCACCGCCGCGGCCACCGCAGGCGTTTACACCCTGACCGCGACCAGCGTCTCCGACGCGACCGCGATTGCCACGATCAACGTCGGGGTGACCGGCCTCACCGGCGTCTACACGTATCACAACGATGTCGCGCGCGACGGCGCCAACACCCAGGAATACGGCCTCAACCTCACGAACGTGAACACCACCTCGTTCGGCAAGCTGTTCTCGTGCACGGTGGACGGCGCGGTGTACGCTCAGCCCCTGTGGATGGCGAACCTCACCGTGGGCGGTGCGCGCCACAACGTGGTGTTCGTGGCGACAGAGCACGACAGCCTGTTTGCCTTCGATGCCGATACCGCCCCGTGCGTGACGCTGTGGCAGGCCAACCTCATCAACACCGCGCACGGCGGCAATGCGGCTGGCGAGACCAGCGTGCCGGCCGGCTACTCAGGCTACCTCGTCGGCTTCGGACTCGGTAACCTCGCGCCCGAGGCCGGGGTCACCGGTACCCCCGTCATCGATCCTGCGAGCGGCACTTTGTACGTGGTCACGAAGTCGGTCGTCGCCGGCACGACCACCATCTACCAGCGCCTGCACGCCATCGATATCACCACGGGCAACGAAAAGACCGGCTCGCCGGTGACCATCAGCGGCAGCGTCACGGGCACGGGCAGCGGTGGTACGAGCGTCGCCTTCAGCCCGCAGCAGGAAAACCAGCGCGCGGGCCTGGCACTCGTCAATGGCACGGTGTACATCGCCTGGGGCTCGCACGAGGATGCGCCGCCCTGGTACGGCTGGGTCGCCACCTACACCTACAGCGGCACGGGGTTCGTGCAGAACGCCCTCCTCAACGTGACCCCAAACGTCACCGAGGGGGGCATCTGGATGAGCGGCGGGGCGCCGGCGGCGGATGGCTCCGGGCACGTCTACCTCATCACCGGCAACGGCGGCTTCGACGCCAACAGCGCCACCGCACCGAACAACGACTACGGTGACACCTTCATGCAGTTGAGCGGCAGCGGCCTGAAGGTGCAGTCGTGGTTCACGCCCTCCGACCAGGCGACCGACGATGCCAATGACGAGGACTTCGGCTCCGGAGGCGCAGCGCTGGTCCTGAACCTCAGCAGCGGCACCCTGCAGCACCTCATCGTCGGTGGCGGCAAGGATTCGACGCTGTACCTCCTGAACGGCGACAAGATGGGCGGCTTCGGCGATGGCAATGCCTACCAGCACTTCTCGGCCGGCTCGGGCCTGTTCTGCTCCCCGGCTTTCTGGGACAACACGCTGTTCGTGGCACCGATCGCAGGCGCGCTCTCGGCCTACACGTTCGACCCGACCAGCAACATGTTCAACCCGACGCTGTCCGCCCGCACCTCGACCACATTCGGCTACCCGGGTGGCACCGCCTCCATCTCCGCCCAGGGGGCGAGCAACAACGGCATCGCCTGGATCCTCGACAACTCGCGCTTCTGCGTGGGCAGCACCGCGACCTGCGGTGCCGCGGTGCTGCATGCCTACAAGGCGGGCAACCTCTACTCGGAACTGTGGAACAGCTCGATGGTGAGCAGCGATGCGGCTGGCCACGCGGTGAAGTTCGCAGTGCCGACCGTGGCCAACGGCAAGGTCTATGTCGGCACCCGCGGCAACAATACCGGGGGTGCCTATGGCTCGACCTCGGTGTCCGGCGAGCTCGACGTGTACGGGTTCAAGCCGAACTGAAGCCGGCGCAGTGCGCGGCATATCAGCCAGTTAGCGCCTACACCTCAAGTGCCGCGCGTGAGGGCAGGCAGGTGCCGGGAGCTGCGGTATTTCACGCAGCGTGCACCCCAAGTCGCGATAAGATACCGCCCCGCAGCGCCCCCCACTCGGAGTCACATGATGTCGGTGAGGTCCACGATCACGTCGCAGTTCCAGCAGGTCGCCGTGGAACAGGAACGCACACTCGCCCCGCTCGCGGATGAGCTGAAGCTCGTCCAGTCCGGACTCGACTCACTGAGCTTCGCCATCATCGTGGCACGCCTGGAGGACGCCCTCGGCATCGACCCGTTCAATGCAGCCGAGGCGGTCGACTTCCCGGTGACCTTCGGTGACTTCGTCAGGCTGTACGAAAACTTTGGCAAGTGACGGCCCCTCGCTGTGGGAGTCAATTAACCTAAGAGGCGCACCGGCCGGGCGCCTGCAGGGCCCAGGTGCCGCTGTCGCGCTGGCGGACTTTGCGCGCGGCTCGGCGCTGCAGGGGCGCCTGGAAGAACTGCGTGACCGCAGCGTGCTGCTGGCGGTGCGCGACCAGCTGACCGCAGCCCTCGCCCTGATCGAACTCGATGGCGTCGCGCGCCGCATGGTGCTGTGCACGCCCGACCTCGCCACCCAGCACCTCCCCGGCGTGATCCGCGATGCGCAGGTCGACGCCAGCGTCTGTGACGCGGACAGCGTGCCGGAGGCCCGGGTCGGGGTCGCGGTCGGCGCGCAGCCGCGCCTTGCACCGGCAGCAACGCCGCGGCGCGCCAGCGGGCGCACCGAGTGGATCCTCCTCACCTCGGGCACCACCGGGGCCCCGAAGCTCGTCCTGCACACGCTCGCGAGCCTGACCGCGGTGCTCGCCACCGAACCGGCACCGCCCGCACCGCTCACCTGGAGCACCTTCTACGACATCCGTCGCTACGGCGGCCTGCAGATCTTCCTGCGGGCGCTGCACGCGGGCTCGCTGGTGCTGTCCGCCCGGGAGGAGGAGGTCGGGGATTTTCTGGCGCGCGCCGGACAGGCCGGCATCACGCACATCTCGGGCACCCCCTCGCACTGGCGCAAGGCGCTCATGAGCGGCGTCACTGCGAGGATCGCCCCGCAGTACGTGCGTCTCTCGGGCGAGATCCCCGACCAGGCGGTGCTCGATGGCCTGCACGCGGCGTATCCGCAGGCCATCCTCGCGCACGCCTTTGCCTCCACCGAGGCCGGGGTCGCCTTCGAGGTGCGCGATCGTCGCGCCGGGTTCCCGGAAGGGCTGCTGGCCGCGCCCCACGCGCAGGTGGAGCTGCGCATCAAGGACGAGACGCTGCAGATCCGCTCCCCCGGCACCGCCACGCGCTACCTCGGCGAGGGTGCCCCGGTTCTCAAGGGCGCCGATGGCTTCGTCGACACCGGCGACCGGGTCGAGGTGCGCGAGGGGCGCTGCTACTTCATGGGCCGGCGCGGCGGTGTCATCAACGTCGGGGGCCTGAAGGTGCACCCGGAGGAGGTCGAGGCCGTGATCAACGCCCACCCGGCGGTGCGCATGTCGCTCGTCAAGGCGCGCCGCAACCCCATCACCGGTGCGGTGGTTACCGCGGAGGTGGTGCTCAAGGATCCCGCCGCGGCACCGGACGGTGCCACTGTGGTGCGTGAGGTGACCGAGAGCTGCAAGCGCTTGCTCGCCGCCCACAAGGTCCCCGCCATGATCCGCGTCGTGCCCTCACTCGAGGTGTCCCCTTCAGGGAAGCTGGTGCGCCCCAATGCTTAACGTCATCGTCACGGGCGCGAGCCGCGGGCTCGGCCTCGGGATCAGCACGACCCTTGCTGCGTGCGGCTACCAGGTGATCGCGGTCGCCCGCACCCAGAGCGCGCCGCTCGGGGCGGCGATGGCGCGCGCCCGCGATGCCGGCGGCGGGGTGATCCAGTTCCGCGCGCTCGACCTGCTGCAGACCGAGGCGATCCCGGCCTTCGTCACGGGGCTGCGCAAGGAGTTCGGGCCGCTCTATGGGCTGGTGAACAACGCCGGCCTCGGCACCTCCGGGGTGCTCGCCATGATGCGCGACGAGCAGCTCGAGACCCTGGTGCGACTGAACACCGTCTCGCCGATGCTGCTGACCAAGTACGTGGTGCGTTCCATGATGAGCGAGCGCTCCGGCCGCATCGTCAACATGGCATCCGTGGTCGCCTCCACCGGCTACCACGGTCTGTCGGTGTACTCTGCCACCAAGGCCTCCCTCATTGGCTTCACGCGCTCCCTGGCGCGCGAGGTCGGCCCGCTCGGCATCACGGTCAACGCGCTCGCGCCGGGCTTCGTCGACACGGAGATGACGCACGAGCTCGACGGCGGGCAGCGCGACCAGATCCGCCGCCGCAGTGCGCTCAAGCGCCTGGCGGACGTGGATGACGTGGCGGCGGCGGTGGAGTTCCTCCTGAGCGAGAAGGCCAGGAACATCACCGGCACGACGCTCACGGTGGACGCCGGCAACACCGCCTGAGCCTGCGCGGCGTGACTTCTAGAGCCGCAGCGCTCCGGACCTGAGCTGCTCGAAGCGCGCCGCGTCCAGCGGCAGGTAACTTCCCGCGGCGGCACTGTCGATGAAGAGCGCATCGCGCACCCGCGCCGGGTCGTAGCCTTCCTGCATGAGCTCCTGCTTGCGCAGCTTGAAGGTGCCCGTGATCTCGAGCGTGCCCAGGACACGCAGAAACACCGGCCGCGCGTAGGCGGGCAGCTGCGCCACGAGCGCGCTGCGCAGCACCGCGAGGTCGAAGTCCTTGCCGACCACCAGGGCCGCCATGCCGGCGCGGCCGTCGGCCTGCGGCACCTCGACGCCATAGACGGCGACGTCCATCACCCCGGGCACCTGGGCGATCACGCCGGCCAGCTCGGCGGTGGAAACGTTCTCGCCCTTCCAGCGGAAGGTGTCGCCGACACGGTCGACGAAGTAGAAGAACCCCTGCGCGTCCTGGCGCATCAGGTCCCCGGTGCGGTACCAGCGGTCTCCCGGCGCGAATACGTCACGCAGGATCTTCTTCTCGGAAGCCGCGCCGTCCGTGTAGCCCTCGAAGCGCGAGGCGCCCTGGTCGCCCACGATCTGCCCGATGGCTTCCCCGGCCTCCTCGACGGCGCAGCGCCGGCAGCGCCCCTGCGCATCGCGCGCCGGCAGCCCCGTGGCGGGGTCGAAGCTGACCAGTGCCACCGGCAGGCGGTGGGCCAGGAAGGGCGGGATGCGGCCGATGGCGCCGGCGCGTCCCTCGCAGTTGTAGAGGGAGAAGTTGCCCTCGGTGGCCGCGTAGTACTCGAGGATCTGCGGGACGCGGAAGCGCTCCTGGAATGGCAGCCACACTTCCGCGCGCAGGCCGTTGCCGCAGGCGAGGCGCAGCGAGTGCCGCGTCTCCTCAGGCTGTGGCGGCCCTGCGAGCAGGTAACGGCACAGCTCCCCGATGTACTGCATCAGCGTGCAGCGCTCGGCGCTCACGTCCGCCCAGAAGGCCGTTGCCGAGAAGCGCTCGCGCAGGATGACCGTGCCGCCCCCGACGAGCGTCGCCCCGGTCGCCACCACGCCGCCGACGCTGTGGTACATCGGCAGGCAGTTGTACATGCGGTCGGTGGGCCGGGTGTCCATGAGCCCGGCGAACCAGTGACTCCACTGCATGAGGCGGTAGTGGCTGACGTTGGCGGCCTTCGGCAGGCCGGTCGTGCCGGAGGTGTAGATGCACAGCGCGCGCTGCGCAAGCGTCGGCGCCCGGAACTCCCCGGCGGCGAGGGCCTCGTCGCTGAAGTCGGCAACCGCAAGGTCGAGCCGCGGCAGGCCGCTGTCGCTGGCTCCGTGCACCCAGCACTCGAGTGCGGCCGGCAGGCGCGCACGCACGCCGTTGAGGGTGGCGGCAAGGCCTGCGCCGGCGATCACGCCCCGCGGGGCCACGGTGGTAACGGAGTGCAACAGCGCCTCGCCCGTGAGGTTGGTGTTGATGAGGGCGACCGTGACCCCGATGCGGCTCAACCCGAGCCAGATCGCCATGTAGTCCGGGCAGTTCGCCATGAAGAGGCATATCACGTCACCCGACTGGAGGCCCCGCGCCAGGGCCCAGCGGGCGTAACGGTTGCAGGCCCCTGCGAGACCGCGGTAGGTGAGGGTGCTGGCGGGGGAACTCAGGGCCGGGGCATCCCCGTGACGCTCGGCCAGCTGCCCGAGCAGGGCGGGCAGGGTGAGGTGGGGGTTGCGGTCAATGGGCGCGGTGCGCTCGAGCGCACGGACCCAGGCCTTGAGAGGCGATCGCTTGTTTTCGTCGCTTTGCACTGCCATCGTGCGGAACCTAACGGACCTCAGCGGTCAGTGCACTTGAGACGCCCCGTCAGCCGCTATGATACAAATCACAATAGTTGATTTAGCCCGGCGCGCGCCAGCCTTAGGGCGAGGGTTGCGATGATGAAACCCGAAACCATCGCCCTGCACGCAGGCTACGACTCCGACCCCACCACCAAGGCGGTGGCGGTCCCGATCTACCAGACGGTCGCCTATTCCTTCGACAGCGCCGAGCACGGGGCTGCGCTCTTTGACCTCGAGGTCGAGGGCTACCGCTATACGCGCATCGGCAACCCCACCACCACGGTGCTCGAGAAGCGCGTGGCGGAGCTCGAGGGCGGGATAGATGCCCTGGCGGTGAGTTCCGGGCAGACCGCGCTCTACTACACCGCGCTCAACGTCGCGGAGCGCGGCCAGAATATCGTCTCCGTGCCGCAGCTCTACGGCACCACGCATACGCTCTTCGCGCACATCCTGCCCAAGTTCGGCGTGCAGGTGCGCTTCGCCAAGTCCGACCAGCCGGCCGAGCTCGAGAAGCTCGTCGACGAGAACACGCGCGCGCTCTTCTGCGAGATGGTCGGCAATCCTGCGGGCAACATCTGCGACCTCGAGGCCCTCGCCGCGGTGACGCAGCGCGCGCGCATCCCGCTCATCGTCGACAACACCGTACCGACCCCGATCCTGATCCGGCCCTTCGATTTCGGCGCCGACCTCGTGGTGCACTCGCTCACCAAGTTCCTCGGCGGCCACGGTACGACCCTCGGCGGCGCCATCGTCGACAGTGGCAGGTTCCCCTGGGCCAAGGAGCGCGCCCGCTACCCGACCTTCAGCGAGCCTGATGAGTCCTACCACGGCCTCGTCTACACCGAGCACTACGGCGACAAGGCCTTCCTCGGGCGCGTGCGCAGCGTCTACCAGCGCACCATCGGCGCGGTGATCTCCCCGTTCAACGCCTTCCTGCTGCTGCAGGGCATCGAGACCGTGGCGCTGCGCGTGGAGCGCCACGTGGAGAACGCCAGGCGCGTGGCGGAGTTCCTGCGTGCCGATCCGCGCGTGGCGGCGGTGAGTTATGCGGGCTTTCCCGACAATCCCTACTACCCGCTGGCGCAGAAGTACCTCGGCGGCCGGGCCTGCTCGCTCATGACCTTCGCCATCCGCGGCGGCTTCGATGCGGGCACGCGCTTCTACGATGCGCTGCGCCTGTTCAAGCGCCTCGTCAACCTCGGGGATGCCAAGTCCCTGGCCTGCCATCCGGCCTCCACGACGCACCGCCAGATGTCGCCCGAGGAGCAGCGGATCGCAGGCGTCGGACCCGAGACCATCCGCCTGAGCATCGGCATCGAGCACATCGACGACATCATCGCCGACCTCGACCAGGCACTCGCGGTCGCGACGCACGCATGACCCTGAAGTCCCTGCAACCGCCGCCCGCGGCGCTGTTCCCGGACGCGCCGCTGCGCACCCGCGTCGACGATGCGCTGACCCGGGCGCTGCTGGCCGCCGCCGAGCGCGTGGCACGCGGCAGCGTCGTGCCAACGCTCGACCGGGCGCAGCTGCGGCGCGAGCTCGAGGAGTTCGATTTCGCGCGCCCGCGTGAGCTCGATGAGCTCATCGGCTGGACGATCGAGCGGCTCGAGCACGGCGTGGTGCACATGAACCACCCGCGCTACTTCGGCCTCTTCAATCCGGCTCCCAACTTCCCGGCGCAGTGCGCCGACCGCATCGCCGGCTCCTTCAACCCGCAGCTGGCGAGCTCCGGCTCATCCCCCGCGCCGGTGGAGATCGAGGCCCACGTGATCCGCGCGCTGGCGCAGCGCGCCGGGCTGCCGCAGGGCAGCGGCGGGCACTTCACCACGAGCGGCTCGGAGGCCAACTACACAGCCCTGCTGTGCGCGCTGACGGCGGCCGAGCCGCGCTTCGAGACCGAGGGCGTGCGGGCCTTCAAGGGCCCGGTCGTGATGTACACCTCGCGCGAATGCCAGCCGGCGTGGTTCAAGATCGTGCACCAGGCGGGCGTCGGTCGCGAAGCGCTGCGGCTGATCGGCACCGACGGGCACGGCCGCATGGACGTGGCGGCGCTGGCGCGCGCGGTTGCCGAGGACAAGGCCGCCGGGCGCATCCCGGTGCTGATCTCGGCCACCGCCGGCACCACCGCAGCGGGCATGATCGACCCACTCGAGCCGTGTGCGCGCATCTGCCGCGAGCATGGCCTCTGGTATCACGTGGATGCCGCCTGGGGCGGCGCGGCGCTCGCTTCCGAGACGCTGCGCGGCCTGCTGGCGGGCATCGAGCTCGCCGACTCGCTGACCATCGATGCCCACAAGTGGTTCGCCACCACCATGGGCTGCGGCATGTTCATCACGCGGCGGCCCGAGGTGCTGAGCGAGGCCTTCAAGGTCGCCGCGGAATTCATGCCCTCGAGCGTCACCGCGCTCGACCCCTACCTGAATACCGTGCAGTGGTCGCGGCGCTTCCTCGGGCTGCGCCTGTTCCTGTCACTCGCCGCTGCCGGCTGGAGTGGCTATGGGGTGCACGTGGAGCGGGCCGGCGAGGTCGCGCGTCTGGCGCGCGAGCGCCTGCTCGCGCGCGGCTGGCAGGCGGTCAATGATTCGCAGCTCGCGGTGCTGTGTGTCGTGCCGCCGCCGGGCTACCCGCCGATCCGCGACATCGTCAAGCGCGTGCTCGCCTCGGGCCGCGCCTGGGTGGCGGTTGCCAAGACCGAGGGGCGCGAGGTGGTGCGCGTGTGCGTGACGCACGGCGAGACCTCGGCAGCTGACGTCGAGGAACTGGTGGCGGCGCTCGAAGCTAAGGCTTGATCGCGAGCAGCCGCCCGAGCATGGCCTCGATGGAGGTCACCGAGCGGAAGTTGTCAGGAGTGATCTCGTTCTGGGGGATGCTCAGGTCGAACTCTCCCTCCACCGCCAGCATCAGGTTCACCATCTTGATCGAGCTCATCCCGAGCTCGCTCAGGCGCGCGTCCACGGGCAGCGCTGCACCATCGCCCTTGTCCAGGATCTGTCCGATCAGGGCGAGCAGGCGGGGACGCAGGGCAACGGGGGCGGCGGGCTTCGCGGACACGTCGTTCATCGGTTAGGCCAATGATACCGGTTCTGCGCGCGCCGCCGCCGCTCTTGAGCGGGCGATGTGGGCGAGCCAGTTGCGGTAGATCGCAACCGCGGAGGGCTGCCAGGTGTTGGTAAGGCCGGCGGCGACAGCGGCGAAGGGAAAGTGCTCGAAGAGTTCCGCGCGGCGGTCCGCCAGTGCCCGGGACCTGAAGGCTTCCATCTGCTGCGTGGCTGTGGCGCTGAGGTAGCCGACCGGCAGCGTCGGGTAGTTCTCCTGCGTGCCGGCAAGGTAGCGGCCGACATCGCGCCGGTATTCCTTCAGCAGCGTCGTGCCCTCGTATTCCGGGTGGCCCTGGAAGAAGAGCAGGAGGCTGCCACGCTCGCGCACGAAGGCATCCGCGCCGCCGACCTCCGACCAGCTGAGGAGCGTGTAGCCGGCGGCGCGCAGCGCTGCGACCGGCAGCTCGTTCCAGCGCGAATGCGGCATGTGCAGCGGGGACGCTGTGCCTTCAAGCAGCGGGTGAGCGCCCAGGGTGCGGTGCTCATAGATGCCCGAGCGCTTCTCCTGCAGCCGCTGGCGCTGGATCCCATCCAGTGCATCCACGGCTGCGTGGGCGGCAAGGCACGACCAGATGCTCGCCACCGTGTGGCGCTGGGCAAAATCCAATAGCTCCAGGAACCGCCCCCAGTAGGGCTCATCGCGCAGCCGCGGCGCGCGCGGTTCGGTGCCCGTGACGATCAGGGCGTCCAGCGGCTGCGCGAGCAGTTCCCCGATCGGCCAGTAGCGACGCGCCACCTGTTCGGCGGCCTCGGGGCTGCGGGGCAGTTCCGGAAAGGTCGACAACCGCACGCTGACAGCCTGGCTGCCGGCGGCTCCCTCGAGCAGGGCGCAGAACTGTGCTTCGGTCGACTGGAGCGCAGCGTCGGGCATGTTATTGATAAGTCCAATGCGCAGCGCTCCATCCGCTTGGGACCGCCCCACATTGGTGCGGGAGGACGGGGAGGGCGTTCTGCGGGACTCAAGGGTTACCGGCATGATATTTCACTTATTTTTCAACGGTCTCTTCTGTGACGGGTTGCGAAGGCCGTCACAAGCCACTGATGTATCATCCGTTAGCCAGATTACCGTCTGGACACAAGGAAAACTAATCCGGGGGTCTCGTTAATGGAAGCTCAGGTACTCGGAGGGACACCCACCGGAGTCGCCGACGCGGTTGTCGGGGACCTGCCGGCCCGCGCCAAGGCAGTGGCGGCGGTGGCGGCTGCCAACGCACTCGATGTGGATGCCAACGCGCGCTTCCCGGCGGAGAGCTTCGCCGCCGCCAAGGCGCAGCGGCTGCTGGGCATCATGGTACCCAAGGCCCTCGGCGGCGAGGGCGCCAGCATCGGCGACGTCGCCGACGTGTGCTACCAGCTCGGGCAGTCCTGCTCCTCGAGCGGCATGATTTACGCGATGCACCAGGTGAAGATCGCCTGCATCGTGCGTCACATGGGTTCGAGCGTCTCGCTGCAGCAGCTGCTGCGACGGCTGTGCGCCGAACAGCTGCTGCTCGCCTCGTCCACCACGGAAGGGCAGGGCGGCGGCAACATTCGCTCAAGCGAGGCCCCGATCGAGCCACTGGACGGCGGCCGCATCGGCCTTGAGCGCAAGGCGAGTGTCATCTCCTACGGCGCCTACGCCGATGGCGTGGTGACGACCGCGCGCCGCGCGGCTGACGCCAACTCCTCCGACCAGGTGCTCGTGGCGCTGCTGAAGAGCGACTACACCCTCACCAAGCTGCAGGGCTGGAACGCGCTCGGCATGCGCGGCACCTGCAGCGAGGGCTACATGCTCAAGGCCAACGCCCAGGCCGACCAGGTTCTGCCCGAGACCTACGAGCTCATCCACTCGCGCACCATGGTGCCCTCGGCGCATCTCTTGTGGGGCTCGGTCTGGACCGGGATCGCGGCGAGCGCCACGGCACGCGCCCAGGCGTTCATCCGCAACGCCATGCGCCACAGCAACGGCCAGCTGCCCCCGGGCGCCCCGCAGTTCACCAAGGCGATGTCCACGCTGCGCACGCTGCGCGGCATGCTCTCGACCTCGCTGCGCAAGTACCAGCAGGTGATGGACGACCCGCAGGCGATGGCGGGGCTGGATTTCCAGACCATGATCACCCTCACCAAGGTCGAGGCCTCGGAACTTGCCGCCAGCACCGTCATGAGTGCCATGCGCGCCTGCGGCCTGTCCGGCTACCGCAACGACGGCGACTACACCCTCGGCCGTCACCTGCGTGACGTACTGTCCTCGCCGATCATGATCAACAACGACCGCATCCTCTCGAACCTGGCGACGCCTGCGCTGATGAGCGCGATCCCGACGTCGCTGCGCGAGTGACCTGCCAGGGCCCTCAAGTTCCAGCGCCCGACTTACCGGAGCCGAGCGACGATGACCGTTTCCCACGCTGAGACCGCCGCCACCGACCCGCTGGCCCACCTGGCCAGCGCGCTCTTCCGCGACATGGGTGTCGATGGCGTCTACGCCCGCAGCGCCCTCTACGAGGGCGTCATCGAGAAGCTCACGGCCTTCATCACCGCCCAGCGCGACCCGCGCGCCGAGGTGCTGCGCTTCCCCCCGGTGATGAGCCGCAAGCAGCTGGAGAAGTCCGGCTACCTCGACAGCTTCCCGAACCTGCTCGGCTGCGTGTGCGCGTTGCATGGCACCGAGGCGCAGATCCGCGGCGCAGCGGAGCGCTTCAAGAACGGCGGGGACTGGACGACATCCCTTGCGGCGGCGGACCTGGTGCTCTCCCCGGCAGCCTGCTACCCCGTCTACCCCCTGGTCGCGAGCCGCGGGCCGGTACCCGCCGGCGGCCTCCTGTTCGACGTGGCCGCCGACTGCTTCCGCCGTGAGCCCTCGAAGTCCCTGGACCGCCTGCAGTCCTTCCGCATGCGCGAGTACGTGCGCATCGGTGCGCCCGAGGACATCCGCACCTTCCGCGAGGGCTGGATGAAGCGTGCCCAGGGCCTCGCGGACCAGCTCGGGCTTCCCTATGCGCTCGATGTGGCGAGCGATCCGTTCTTCGGCCGCGTGGGGCAGATGATGGCGGTAAGCCAGGTGCAGAACTCGCTCAAGTTCGAACTGCTGATCCCCTATTTCCCCGGTGCCCGGCCCACGGCCTGCATGAGCTTCAACTACCACCAGGCGCACTTCGGCGAGGTATGGGGCCTGCACGATGAGCGCCACGAGCACAGCCACACAGGCTGCGTGGCCTTCGGCATGGACCGGCTCGCGGTCGCGATGTTCGCCATCCACGGCGTGGACCTTGCCGGCTGGCCGGCCTCGGTGCGCCAGGCGCTCGCGCTATGAGCGCGCAGGCGCGCCGCCGGGGCGCGGTTGGTCACCTCCACTAATCCCATGCCACTCGATGCGCGTGCCAAGCGCTTTCTCGACAAGCTGGCCGCCGTGAACCCGCCGGGCGCCCTGTCCCTGTCCGCCGAGGAGCGCCGCACTGCACTGAAGCACCTGCTGAGCTTTTCCGGCCGTTCCGTCGAAGTGGCCGAGGTCGAGGAGCGCACCCTGCCCGGACCGGCCGGCACGCTCGGCCTGCGCCTCTACACGCCCGCGGGCGCAACGCCGGGGCAGCCGCTGCCGGGTCTCATCTATTTCCATGGCGGGGGCCTGGTCGCGGGCAGCCTCGACACCCACGACCCCATCTGCCGTGCACTTGCGAACGCGAGTGCCTGTCGCGTGCTGTCGGTGGACTACCGCCTCGGTCCCGAGCACCCCTTTCCCGCAGCCGTCGAGGACGGTTACGCGGCCGTCTGCTGGATCGCAGCGCAGGCGCCGGCCCTCGGGGTCGATGCGTCGCAGCTCGGGATCTGTGGCGACTCCGCCGGTGCCACCCTCGCAGCCGTGGTGTGCCAGATGGCCTCGCGGCCGCCGCGCGTGCGCCTCGCGCTGCAGTTCCTGCTGTGCCCCATCATGGACTTCGCGGCCGAGAGTGCCTCGCGCCGCAGCTTCGCCCAGGGTTACCTCGTGGATCGCGAGACCCTGCAGCACGACCTGAAGCATTACCTGCGTCCCGGGTCCGACCCGGCGGACCCACGAATCTCGCCCCTGCGGGCGGTGGACGTCGCCGACCTGCCCCCCACCATCATCCACACGGCGGAGTTCGATCCGCTGCGTGACGAGGGACAGGCCTACGCGCAGCGGCTCGAGGCCGCGGGCGTCCCGACGTGCTACCGCTGCCATCCGGGCATGATCCACCTGTTCTACGGCATGGGCGGTCTGATCCCGTACGCCGGGAATGCCTTTACGCAGATGGGCGCCGACATCCGCTCTATGCTCGTGGCCGCATAAGTACTAACGGGGAGACGCGCTCATGACCGATCGCTCGCAGGTCGAACAGCTCGTAAAGGAGCTGCATGCCGCCCGCGTTGCCGGGGATCTGGAGAGACTGTGTCGGGTGTTCGCCCCACAGGCGCGCCTGCACATCGCCGGCTCAAGCGACGGCAAGCCCATCGCCATCGACGCCAAGGGGATCACGCACATCCGCCCGTGGCTCACCATCCTGGTCAAGACCTTCCGCCTGAGCGGCTACGAACTCCTGTCCCTCACCATCGAGGGCGCGCGCGCCGCGGCGCACTGGAGGGTCAGCATCGAGTCGAAGATCACAGGCATCAGCGTCGCCACCGAGCTGGTCGACCTGATTGAGGTCACGGACGGGCGGATTGGTTCACAGATCGAGTTCTTCGTACCGGTCTGAAGCGGCTCGGCGCGGTAGGCTCGCTCATGATGAAATCCACCATCCGGGCCTCCACCCCAGAGGACGCGCAGGCGATCACACGCCTGCTCGCCGAGGCGGGACTGCGCCCGAACGACCGCCCGCAGGATCTGTGGTGGAAGTACTGGCAGCCACGCGCCGACTGGAGTGCGCCGCGCTCCTTCGTGCTCATGCAGGACGAACAGCTGGTCGCCCACGGCGGTATCGTGCCTGGCTGGGGCAGGTGGCAGTCGCGGCCGATCACTCTCATCCACATGATCGACTGGGCGGCCCGCAGGGACATCGCCGGTGCCGGCACGATGCTCATGAAACACGTCGGCAACCAGGCACAGGGACTGCTGTCGGTTGGCGGCAGCGAACGCACGCTCGAAGTGCTGCCCTACCTCGGCTTCCGTCCGGCCGCCGTGGCCACCGGCTACGTGCGGCCGCTGTCGGTGCTGCAGATGCTGCGTGGCGCGCGGCCGCGCAGCTGGCGCCTGCTGCCGCGCCTGCTGCGCGGCTGGCTGTGGAGCGCACAGGCCCCGGGGCTCGAGCGCGGCGACTGGCGCGCCCGCGAAGTGCCGAGCCACGAGATCGCAAGCGTGGCGCCGGTGTTCCCCGAACCGGGCACGGCCGAGGTGGCGGTGCTCGGGCGCAGTGCTGCGATGCTGCAGCACATGCTCGCCTGCCCGATCGTGCCGATGCGGCTGTTCGTGGTCGAGAAATGCGGACGCCTGATGGGCTATTTCGTGCTCGCCTACGCCGCAGGACAGGTGCGCATCGCGGACTGCTGGATGCAGTCGCGCGAGCGCGCGGACTGGCGCGCCCTTTTGATGTGCGCGGTGGCGCAGGCGCACCGTGACCCCGAGGCGGCCGAGGTGGTGCTGCTGGCGAGTGACCCGTGCCTGGCGGCTGCCGCCGAAGCCTGCGGGTTCCGGGCGCGCTTCCGTCTGCCAGTGCAGCTGCGGCTGCCCCGCGGGATGCAGGCCCCGGTGCAGCCCCTGGGCGTGCGCATGCTCGACAGCGATGCCGCCTTCTACCACGAAACCCCGGTTGCCCTCTGGGCGTGAGCGGGGCGCCGCTGGCGGCCCCCGGAACATCCAGCGGAGCGGATGCAGTGGGGCGTATCTCACTGCGGCACCTGCCCGAGCTCGATGGCATCCGGGGTGTCGCGATCGTGTGGGTCGTGTTTCACAATGCCACGGACCGCGTCGCCGGCCCCGCGCACGGGCTGTCGTACCTTCTGATGCTGTTCGCGCATACCGGCTGGATCGGCGTGCAGCTGTTCTTCGCGCTGTCCGGGTTTCTCATCACCGCGGGTCTCCTGGCCACCCAGCACGCGCCGCGTTACTTCCGCGACTTCTACGCCAGGCGCGCCTTGCGGATCCTGCCGCTCTACTACGCGGTGCTGGTGGCACTGCTGGTCATCTGGCCGCGCTTTGCTGCCGCCACGCCGCTGCAGGGCGCACACCAGCTACCCCTGTGGCTCTTCACCGCCAACCTGGGACAGGCGCTGCCGCTCGGCTTCGCGCATTTCTGGTCGCTGTCGGTCGAGGAGCAGTTCTATCTGCTGTGGCCGCTGGTGGTGGGATGGCTGCCCCCCAAACGACTGCTGCCCGCCTGCGCGGCAATCGCGCTGGGCGCACTCCTGGTGCGGGCCGCGATGTCCGTGGCAGGCGCGGATTCCTGGACCATCTACTCGAACACCGCGTGCCGCATGGATGCGCTCGCCCTGGGTGGAGCGGGAGCCTGCCTGCTCTACCTGTCCGCCGCTCGCGCGTGGTTCGTGCGGCACCTGCGACTGCTGATGACCGTGACGATGCTGCTCTTCATCCTCGGAATCCCGGTAACCCATGTGTACAGCACCACCGACTTCGTAGGACAGACGCTCGGTTATGCGCTGCTGGCCCTGTGCGCGGCGGTGTTCGTGACGGTGATCGCCGTCGGCGGGGCGGGGCGGGTCACGCACCTGAGGCGGCTTCTGGCGGCAGCGCCGCTGCGTTCGCTCGGCAAGTACAGCTACGCCATCTACGTGTTCCACAACCTCTTGCATCGACTCTGGGGCGACCCCTGGCTGGTCGCGCACTTCGGCCCCCAGCCAGCCCCAGCCATCGTGCTTGCGTACGCGCTTGCGGTGCTCTTTGCCAGTTATGTGCTGGCCCTGTGCAGCTATCAGCTGCTGGAGAAGCACTTTCTCAGGCTCAAGCGGCACTTTGATGCCCGCCCGACACCGGTAGCAGCAGGCGCCTCATGAGCGAAAGCAGGCTACAGACGACGCCGGAGGCTGTCGCCACGGATACGGAGGGCGAGCCTGCACGCCTGCGTGTGGCGCTCATCGTGGCGGCGGATGAGTTCACCGCCGCGGACGCTGAGCTCCTGGCAGCGATCGAGGCTTCTCCTGACGTGCAGCTCCTGGCCCTGGTCACGGCTCCGCGGCTCAGGCACACGGAAGTTCCCGCTCCCTCTGCAGCCGTGTCCCGGGTCCAGCGCGCACTCGATCGCAGCGTCAGTGGCGAGCGCAGCGGACCAGAGACACTCGAGGCTGGCGTTGCGCGCCTCACGAGCCCGCCCGGCATCACGCGTCATGGCGGTACCGGAGCCCTGCCGGCGCAGTTCCTGGCGCTCGAGCTGGACATCATCGTCGCGCTGTCGCCCACCGAAGGCCTGCTGCGCTATGCCGGCGCCGCGAGGTTCGGGATCTGGTGGTTCGGGGCCACCTCGTCGGCGGACCCACAGCGGGACTACCTCGACCAACTCTGGGCGACGATTGGCACAGGTCCCGTCGGCGAAACGCTCTGGTGGGCCGCCCCCGGGAACTCGCAGGTGGTGGCAATACAGTCCGCGTCGGCGCGCCTCAGGTCGAACGTATCGGTGGCACGCAATCGCGCTGCCCTGGAGCCGCTGCGTCGCGGCATGCTGCTGTCGGCACTGCGGCGACTTCGCCGCAGTGGCGCGGGCGCCCTGGCCGGCACGGTGGAGGCTGCATGCGGAGCGCCAACGGGCGGGGGAGTCGCGCTTGCCGCTGCCGTGAGTGCGGCGGCGCTGCGCAAGCTGCACAGACGCCTGCGGCCGCTGCGCGACTTCCAACAGTACACCGTCGGGGTTCGGGCGCGTCGTCCCGCGGCTGACTCGTTCGCAGACCTTGGCGGCTACCAGTGGCTGCCGATGCGCCCGGGAACCTGGGTGGCCGATCCCTTCGTGCTCACGGTAGCGGGGCGGGACGTGCTCTTCATGGAGGAGATGGTCGAGGCCAATCGGCGTGCGCGCATCGTGTGCGCCGAGATCGATGGGCTCGGCCGGGTGGGCGAGAGCGAGCCGGTGCTCGAGCGCCCGCATCATCTCTCGTACCCGTATGTGTTCACGCACGGCGGCGATGTCTTCATGATTCCTGAGTCAGGTGACGCGGGCCGCGTCGAGCTCTATCGTGCGCGATCCTTCCCCACGGGATGGGAACTGGTGCGCGTTCTGCACGAGGGGGCGGCGTTCGACACGTCCATGTACCACGATGGCGAGAATTTTTGGTTCTTCACGTCCCTCATACAGGACGACGCGGCACTCGGCTCCCAGCTCATGCTGTTTCGTTCCGGGCGTCTGGACGGAGACTGGGTGGCGCACCCGCAGAATCCGGTGTGCTGCGATGTGCGCTTCGCCCGCGGGGCGGGCCGGATCATCCGCGCCGGTGGGCAGTTGCTGCGCCCGGCACAGGACTGCAGCATCAGTTACGGCGGCTCGATGAGCTTTCGCGCCATCGAGGTGCTGACCGAGTCCCGGTACCGGGAATCCACCCGGGTGTCGCTGTCGCTCCTTGACAGCCTGGGCATGGTGGGCCCTCACACCTACGACCAGAGCTCCCTCACCGAGGTCATCGACGGCCGCGTGCTATTCGCGCAGGGAGAGGTGCCTGCGGCATGGCGCCAGCCCCCTCCCGATGTGGCCCCGGGGAGGAGGCGATGAGTGCCGACCTCGTCAGCGTCGTGATTCCGACCTTCAACCGGGCTTACTGCCTGGGCCAGGCACTGGATTCGGTCTTCTCGCAGACGCACCAGAACCTCGAAGTCCTGCTCGTGGACGATGGCTCCACCGACGACACCCGGGCACTCCTCGAGCGGCGCTGGGCCGCCGAGCCGCGGCTGCGTTACCTCTACCAGGCCAATGCGGGCGTGTCGGCGGCGCGAAATCATGGCCTGCGCGAGGCGCGGGGCGACTACATCGCGCTCCTGGACTCGGATGACACCTGGATGCCGTGGAAGCTTGCGGCCCAGCTCGCCTGCCTCGACGCCTTCCCAGAGGCCGGAATGATCTGGACCGACATGCAGGCCGTGGACCCCGACGGGCAGGTCCTGTACCCGATGTTTTTGCGCCGCATGTACACCGCCTACCGCTGGTTCAGCGCGGAGCAACTCTTCGGCGCCCAGCGCAGGCTGGCGAGCCTCATGCAGGACGTCCCTCCGGACTTGAGCGATGCGGTGGTGCGCTGCGGGGACGTGTTCTCGCCGATGCTCATGGGAAATCTCGTGCATACGTCCACGGTGCTGCTGCGCCGCTCGCGCTACGAAAAGGTGCGGCAGTTCGATGAGTCGATGAAGACCGGCGAGGACTATGATTTCCACTTACGCACTTGTCGCGAAGGACCGGTGGCCTTCCTGGATGCCGCCTCGATACGCTACCAGTGCGGGCGTGCGGATCAGCTCAGCAGACCCGGACTTGTCATGCAGATCGCGCAGAATTTCATCCTCACCGTGGAGCGCACTCTGGAGAGCGACCGCGCGCGGGTGACGCTCCCGGACTGGATGATCGCGCGCTCGCTCGCCGACGGACACCGGTGGCTGGGCGAGACCGCCCTGTATCAGGGGGATCGTCGGCAGGCCAAGGTACACCTGGCGGCGAGCCTGCGCCGATATCCCTGGCAGCCCCGCACGGCCTTGTTGCTCGCGAGCGCATTACCACCCCCGGGGGCGGGGCAACTACTGCGGCAGGGGTGGCGAACGCTGAGGCGTGCGATGGGACGCGTTACGCCGCGCTAGCGCCACCGCCTCTGGGATAGACTGCCGGCAAAGACGGAGTAGGGAAAATCCGCGCCACCCCGGGGGTGGCACAAGTCCGCGGCCCAAGAAGCCGCGACCGAGAATGAACGACGGTCTTTCATGGCCATGCGATGCCCGCGTGGCTACTGGGGTCTGCCTGAGAGCGTTACGTGATGATGACCGCTGACGGACATGGGGATGCGCACACGCACGCGTCGGTTGCGCTGCTGTCGCTGCCGCCGCTGAGCACGCTGGAGGCCGAGTGGCGCGAGCTCGAGTCGCGCAGCGCCGGTTCGTTCTTCACCAGCTGGTCATGGATCGGTTGCTGGATCAACCTCCTGGGCGATGTCTCGGACTTACGCTTGTTGCGGGCGCGTTCGGGCGGCCGCACGGTCGGTCTGGGCATCCTCGGCCTTCGCTTCGTACGCCGCAACGGCGTCATCTTCTCAAGGATGCTGCGCCTGCACTCGACCGGGCGTCCGGAGATTGACTTGCTCGCCATCGAGTGCAACGGCTTCCTCGTGGAGCGCGGCTGCGAGGAGTCAGTCAGCGCGCGCATGGTCAGCCATCTTGCGGAGGCAGAAAAGGACTGGGATGAACTGGTGCTCGATGGCCTGCCCGGCACTCCAAGCTGGCCGCACGGCAACCGCAGGATTCACGTGCGCGTGAAGAGCTATGCCAACCACAGCGTGAATCTTCAGGCGGTACGGGAAAAGACTGGCGGCTACCTGCCGTTACTCGGATCGAAGACGCGCGCGCGGATCCGTCGCAGTTGCAAGGAGTACGAGGCCTTCGGGCCGCTGAGCTTGCAACCCGCGCTGGATGTGGGGCAGGCACTACAATTCCTCGAGGGACTTAAGGTCCTGCACCAGTCCTATTGGGTGGGTCGCGGGGAACCGGGCGCCTTCGCCAACCCGTTCTTCGATCGCTTCCACCGTCTCCTGGTGCAGCAGGCATTCGCACGCGGCGAGATACAGCTCCTGGCAGTCGATGCGGGTCCGCGCCGGCTCGGCTACATCTACAACTTCGTGTATCAGGACCGGATCTACAACTACCAGACCGGTCTGGACTACGAGATCTGCGAGAAACACAATCGCCCGGGACTGGTCGCGCACATGTACGCCGTAGAGTTCAACGCCGCGCGCGGGCATGCCGTATATGATTTTCTCGCTGGCGACCATGAGTACAAGCAGGCGCTTGGAACTGATGTCGCGATGATGTCGTGGCTCATACTGCAGCGCGATCGACTGCGCTTCCGCCTGGAAGCCGTGGCGCGTGGAGTGCGTAATGGAATGCGTCGTGGCGGGGCGGCTTCGGCCGACGAGCCGGCCGATACGACTTCCCGGGAAAGCGCGGAAGCGAGCTAAGGTTCAGGTGTGGTACGAGGCGGCGGTGGCGGACTGACCGCGGGTGGTCGAGAGCTCGGGCGCGCTGCTCGCCGTGCCGTGAGCTGCCGGATCCCCGGCACGCAGGTCATCGCCAGGTAGGCGGCGCTGCGCAGGTCGCGTGGATTCTTGGCCAGTGCACGCGTGAACTCGCGGCGTGCAATTCGAGAGCTACCGCGCCAGAAGTGATCGTAACCATGCAGGAAGTGGATCTGCGCAAGTCGCCGCGCGACCCGGACCGCATCCGCGTGTACGCCATTGCGGTCCGAATAGCCGAGTTTGTTCAGCGATTCACTGACCACGTCTGCCCAGTGATTCGGCTCCTGCACACGTGCGGTCGCATTGCTGCCGTGTTTGCGGTACAGCATGCCGACGAACTTCAAAAGGTCGACGCTGTGCGCGTACGAGAGCCGCAGGTTGAAATCCTGGTCCTCTCCATACCTCTTGCTCTCGTTGAAGCCGCCGATGGCCTCCCAAGTCGCTTTCTTGATGACCATCGTTGAGCTTGCGATGGGGATGTCATACAGAAAGTCTCGGTAGTACAGGCGCACCGCGCCTGCTTCCGAAGGCGTGGCGCCGGGCACCACGGCGGGCTGCACCCAATGGTCACCCCCTGGGACGGGTTCCCAGCCGAGCCCGCTTGCAAAAACCGCATCCACTGCGGGATTGGCCGCCAGGTGGTGCATCTGGGCCTTCAGTTTTCCCGGCAGCCAGATGTCGTCCGCGTCCAGGATTGCGACGTACGGTCCGCGCGCGAGCTCGCAGCCGCGATTTCTGGCCGCAGAGACGCCCTTGTTGGTCTGCGAGGAAACCCTGATGTTGGGCGCTACGGCCTCGAGAGCGGAGTAGTCCCAGTCGGTGGAACCGTCATCGACGACGATGATCTCGTCCGCAGGCCAGTCCTGCTGCAGCACGCTGTCGATTGCTTCACCAATGAATTTCTTGGCGTTGTGCGCAGGAATGACGACCGATACGCTCGACACGGAGGCTCTACTCGCTTTCGGCTTTGATTGCGGCGACCCGACTGCTGATCGCAGGGACTCACACCGTGGCTCGTCCCCGGCGTGCAACAAATGATTGTAGGTGAATTCTGGACACCGAGAAAACGAGTGCTTCCTAAACGAAGCACCACGTCACGGCAGTGATGGCCGCGGTCCCACGGAAGGGTGCCTTGCCGTGATCAGTTGATCGTCTTGGTGCCGACGTTCGAGATCGCGCCCTGGGAGCCATCGCTCGCGTAGGCGGAGACCCCGAAGTACCAGGTTCCCGAGGATAGATTGCTTACGAGGTAGGTGTTCACGGTCGGGTTGCTGATCGTGACGACCGTGTCCATGGCGCTCGCCGAGGTGCCGTAGTAGATCTTGTAACCCGCAAGATCCGTCAGGGCCGTGCCGTTGGTGTTCTGTGTCACCGCAGTCCAGTTCAGGGTTGCCGATCCGTTCGACGCCTGGTTGACGCTGATGCTGAACGCGGGGAGAGAGGCGCTGGCGGTGCCGTTGCTTACGCTGATGACGATGCCTGAGTACGTTCCCGCACTGGCAGCGCTCGGCGTTCCGGTCACCGCGCCGTTGGCCGTGCTGAAGCTCGCCCACGAGGGCTTGTTCGCGATGCTGAACGTGAGCGTGCCGCCGCTGCCATCAGTCGCGGTGGGCACGAAGCTGTAGGGCGATCCTGCATTTACTGCCGAGGGCGGAGTGCCGGAAATCGTCGGACCCGAAGGTGCCGCAGTGACGGCGATGGAGAAGGCCGGCAGCGAACTGGTCTGCGCGCCCGCGCTCACGCTGATCACGATGTTGGCGTAAGTGCCAACCTGCGAGGACGTGGGGGTGCCGCTCAGGGCGCCCGTACTGCTGCTGAAAGTTGCCCAGGACGGCTTGTTCTGGACCGAGAACGACAGCGCCGCACCGGTGGGACCGCTGGTGGTGGGCTGGAATGCATAGCTCTTGCCGGCAACGACCTGGGTCGAAGGGGTACCGGAGATCTTGAGGGGCGCCGTAACCTGGATCGCAAACGCGCCGAGCGTTGCGGTCTGGACGCCGTCGCTCACGCTGATGACGATGTTGGAGTAGGTGGCCGCCTGAGCGGCCGTCGGAGTGCCGGTCAGGGCACCGGTGCTCGCGCTGAACGTCGCCCAGCTCGGTCGATTCTGGATGGAGAAGGTGAGCGCGGTGCCGGCCGCTGCATCCGTTGTGGGGCGGAACGAGTAGCTCTGGCCTGCCATGACCTGGGTACCGGGACTACCGGAGATGGTCAGGGGCGCGACTACCTTGATGGAGAATGCAGGCAGCGATGCCGATTGCGTGCCATCGCTCACGCTGATGACGATGCCCGAATAGGTACCGGCCTGCGATGCAGAAGGGGATCCGGCGAGCGTGCCGCTACTGGTGCTGAAGTTCGCCCAACCCGGCTGGTTCTGGATGCTGAAGGTCAGCGACTGACCGGCCGGATCTGAGGCGTGGGGAGTGAACGAATAGGCCGATCCGGCCGTGACGCCGGTGGCGGGACTCCCTGAGATTGTGGGCGGCCCGGTATTCGAGGGAGTCGTGACGGTGATGGTGAAAGAGGGCAGGGAGCTGGTCTGTATGCCGTCAGTCGCACTGATGACGATGTTGCCAAACGCGCCTGGTTGCGTTGCGGTTCCCGAGAGCAAGCCCGTGGTCGGGTCAAAGCTCGCCCAGGACGGCAGGTTCTGCACCGAGAACGTCAGTGCAGTCCCTGGAGGGGCATTCGTTGAGGGCTGGAATGAGTAAGGCGTACCGACCACGGCTGCCGTTGGAGGGCTGCCCGAGAGGCTGAGGGGGCTCACGACCGCAATCGCGAATGCGGGCAGCGTCGCGCTCGACTGGCCGTCGGTGACGCTGAGCTGAATGTTGGCGAACGTTCCCGCGTCAGTCGCGGCGGGCGTCCCTGTCAGCTGGCCGCTGCTGGTATTGAAACTGGCCCAGCTGGGCAGATTCGTGATCGCGAAGGTGAGCGTGGCGCCGCTGGCGCTGGAGGCGGTCGGGGTGAAACTGTAGTTCTGTCCGACGACCACGCTGGTGGCCGGCGTTCCGGAGATGACCGGGGCAGTGGGCGGTGGATCGTTATCGCTGGTCGAACCGGTGCCGGCCGTACCGACCGTGGGATTGCCGGAATTGGAGAGACCTACCTGGCCGCACGCCGCAAGAAGCAACGCCGTGCAAACCCCGAGTAGCGCGCCGCGCAGGCGCAGCCATGTGTTCGAGTGTGAGACCAAATAGCGAGCCATACCTTGCAATCCCGCTTTGCGGCGTTCCCCAACTGCAAGGGCAAAGAAGTATTTCGGACGACAATTGTCGGTAGCGCAGACGTGAATCGCGGTACCGGCAACCCCGCTATCTCAAGCGACGACCGAATTCGTACTTGAGACCGGAGGCTTTGCGTCCCCACCTTGCGATGGGTTTGCCCTTACGCGCAGTAGAGCGTCTTGAGCCGAGACAAAGCAATATGTCTCTGCCCGACGACAAGGCAAAGTGGAGCGCCGACCGAGGGCGGCAGAAGGAGATGTTAGGAGTCGGCGATCCGGCGAAAACGCCGGACATAACCGAAGAATCAGGACTTACTGTTAGGAGTTATAAGTCAAAGAAAGTAAGTTCGAGGTCAGCGCCGTGCTGGGAGCCGGCATGAACTTCCTGAGGTTACTTCTTGTTTCGGCGGGCCGCAGCGAGCTTGGCGCCCAGGGCTCCGGCAGCCAGAACCGCGAGCGTGCCGGGTTCGGGCACGGGCGAGCCACCGCCGCCAGGAGTGGTCGGAGGACACCAGGTGGGCACTACCTTGCAGGTCGCGCCTGCGTGAGCCGGGCTGGCGCCAAATGCGACGACGGCCACCACCGCGACTAATGCCAAAAGGATGTTACGCACGCTGAACTCCGGACGGTTTCGATTTGAGGTAGGCAAATGCAAGTCCTGGGCCAAGTGGCTAACCCGTTGATGCGTATATCGGGCGACAAGAGGGGAGTGCTGCTAGACACCCGGCTGTAAAGAGTTTCGACGTTCTTCCGTCGCTACGTTGCGACGTAATCCACACTATCTATAATTAAAACATGCACTTAGGCAAGATAGTAGGGATCCGATGATCCACAAATGGTTGCAAATTCCCCCGACGTGAGCTGGCTCACACTCTTCCCGGCTGTCGGGGATCAGCGACAACCCGATGCTATAACATTGTGGCTTACAGCCAAAGGCCGCTCACATCAACACGCACGTCCTCACCGGGCGATTGACCGCGCATCGCACGGCCTTGCTGGTGGGCGCGCTCATCCTCTTAGTCGTGGTGGCCTACTGGCCGATGTGGGCCGCGCTCTGGGAGTACTGGCTGCAACCCTACGTTGGCGGGCAGGGTGTCCTGGTTGCAGCACTCTCGGTCTGGCTGATCGTTAGGAAGCGCGAAGAGCTCGACGCCACGCCGACTGCGCCGGCGGTTTGGGCGCTCCCCTTCCTCTTCGCGTGCGGGGCCGCAACACTGCTCTTCGCGCACGCGGGGATCCCCACACTCTACTTCATGCTTCTGCCGGCCCTGCTGCTCATCACGGTCCTCGCAGCGTTAGGCCCCGCAGCCGCCCGCGTACTGCTGGTCCCCGTGGCCTTTCTCTACTTCGGCATTCCTGTGTGGAGCGTCCTCAGCGCACCACTGCAGAACCTCACCCTGGATGCCACCAGGGTCATCGCCCCCCTGATTGGACTCCCGGCCACGGTGCACGGGACGTTCGTGTCCTTTCCCAACGGCGCAACTTTCGAGGTGACCCCCCTCTGCAGTGGACTGGGATTTCTGGTGCAGGGGCTGGCGACCGCCACGATTCTCGGCGAGCTCGAGCAGGCACCGCTGGGGCGGCGCGCGGCGCTGCTCGGCAGTGTCGCCGTAGTCGCGATCCTCGCCAACTGGGCGCGCGTAATGATACTGATGGAGGTCGGCTACACGACCGGCATGCGCCACGTGCTAGTCACCCAGGACCACGTGCTGTTTGGCGAGGTTCTCTTCGTCCTGATCCTTCTGGCTTTCGTCTTTGCTGCCACGCGCATCGGCCGACCTGAGCCGGCACCGAGGTCATCGACGCCGCATCCGGCGGCGCCGGCAGAGTGGAAGAAGTGCCTGGTGGCGATGTTCGCGCTCCTCGCTGCGCCCCTGGCCTCGCACCTTGCATCCGCTGGCGCGCCGGATGCGCTAATCTCCGCGCAATGGAACTGGCCGGCTGCCCGAGGAGATTGGCGAGGGCCGCTTCCGGTTGCCGCCGATGACGACTTGACGCCTGGCCATGGGGAGCATGCGCACTCACGCGCGATGTACGAGAGCACAGCGGGCGTCCGCGTTGAGGCTCTGGTGATCGAATTCCTGCCAACCGAGGGCCAGAAGTTTGTGAGCGAGGGCAGTGCGCTCCTCGGAGCTTCGCTCACTGCTGAGCCGGCCCAGGTGGTGGTGACGGGCGGACAGTCCTACAAGGAGATCGTGGTTACCGACCCGAGTGGACATCGAGCGGTCATCTGGTCCGGATACAACGTTGATGGGCGCTCGATTGCTCAGCCGAGATTATCCCAGCTGTGGCTTGGTGTGAGGTCGCTCGTCACGAAACCCCGCTCGATGCTGTTTGTGCTGCGAGCGAACTGCGATCCGTCGTCGTGCGTCGCGGCCCGCGATGTGCTCGCGAGCTTCGTGCGCAGTATGGGGCCTGAGCTCACTAGAAGTAATACTGTCGGCGCCAAGGACACGGCATGAACCCCGCTCTTAACGAGATCCTGGACGAGGCGCGTGGAACCTGGCGGTTCCGCTGGCTCGCCATCGCGACAGCGACGATTCTGGCTTTCGGTGGATGGCTTGTCGTGTTCTCGCTGCCCGACCGCTACGAGGCGGTTGCCAGCGTATTCGTGGACACGCGCACGCCACTGCGCCCGGCGCTCCAGGGGCTCACCGTGGAGCAGGACGTTGACTCGCAGATCAATTTTGTCCGCCAGTCGTTGCTTGCCGGCCCCGCGCTACAGCGCGTTGCACGCGAGGGGGGCGTACTGCCCGCCTCTGTCGTCGATCCGCGCGCGGAGGAGGGGTTGCTCGCGGCCATGACCAAACGGATTCGCATCGACGTTAAGAGTGCGAGTGGCCGGGAAGAGGAGCGCAACACCGCCGGCACTATCTACCAGATCGTCTACCAGGACCGTAACCGGGCTCGCGCGTTGCGTCTGGTCGGAATTCTTCTCGATACGTTTGTCAACGAGACCTTGGGGGGTAAGCGCGAGGGTTCCGAGAACGCCCAGCAGTTTCTCGAGGTTCAGATCAACGACTACGAGAAACGGCTGCGTACAGCGGAAGATCGCTTGGCGGCATTTAAATCGCGTCACCTCGGGCTGATGCCTACGGAGCAAGGCGGCTATTTTGCGGAACTCCAAAAGGAGCAGGAGGCCATTACCGATCTCAAGACCAAGATCTCGCAGGCCGAATCACGAAAAAGCACTCTCACGCGGCAGTTGCATGGTGACGTCGCAGTTGCGGCTGCCGCACCCAGTTCCGGAGGCTCGGGGTCTCATGGTGGGTCAGACACGCTGTCGCGAATCGATGAAACTCAGGCGCATCTTGATGAGCTGCTGCTGAGGTTCACCGACCAGCACCCGGACGTCATTGCGGCGCGCCAGACTCTTGATGATTTGAAGAAGCGGCGGGCGGCCGAGATCGAGGGCCTAAGGCAGGGCGACGCCGGCGCGGTCGCCACGAGCCGTGCCAGCAGCAATCCAGTCTACCAGAGCGTACAGCTGGCGCTCAACCAGGTGGATGTCGACATTGGCGACCTTCACGCCGAGTTGGCCCAGCACGAAGCCAAGGTCACCGAGCTGCGCCGATATCTAGACACAGCGCCACAGGTAGAGGCTGAGTTCGCCCAGTTGAATCGCGACTACGACGTTAACAAGGCCGAGTACACCGCGCTCCTCGCCAATCTGCAGAAGGCGCGTCTCGGTGAGCGGGCTGACAACGCCGGCTCCATGCGCTTTGAGATCGTGCAGCCCCCCACGGCGAGTCTTCGCCCAGTGTGGCCACTTCGCCCGCTCCTGATGGCCGAGACGTTACTCGCCGCGTTGGCCGCCGGCGCAGCACTCGCCTACGGTCTGCACTATTTGCGTCCCGTTGTCACTTCTGCCGCGTCGTTAGCGCACGCCGTGGGCGTTCCCGTCCTCGGTACCGTTAGCATTGCGTTTCCAGAGCGCGAGCGCCTCGCCAAGCGCCGTGACCTGCTGCGAGTGTCCTTTGCCGGAGGCCTGCTCGCGGTCGCCTTTGTGGTGGCTGTCACGCTTAGTCTTCAGGGGTACCGCCTGAGCCTTACGGCCCTGCGGCAAATGGTGAGTTCGTGAGCCTCATCGAGAGCGCACTCGAGAAGTTGCGTCGCAGCAATGAGGCAGCCCCGTCGGTCGCCCCGTTGGTGTTACAAAATCGCCCCACATCGACCTCGGTAAGCCCGTCCAAGCCGACCGCTGTACCCCCGCCTGCTGCTGCCGACTACGTTCATCGGCAGATAACGATAGACACGCGCTCGTTGCGCGCCGCTGGTTATCTTCCTGAAGAAGGGCTGGAGCGACGATTTGCCGATCACTATCGACAGATCAAACGGCCGTTGATTGAAAAGGCGTTGCTCGACGCGACAGAGCAACGGACGATCATGGTTTCCAGCGCGCTACCCGGAGACGGCAAAACGTTCACCAGCATCAATCTGGCTCTCAGCATGGCGCGCGAACGGGACATTTCAGTGCTTCTCGTTGACGCCGATGCCCCAAGGGCGCAGGTGAGCCAAGTGTTTGGACTTCGAGGCGAGCCGGGTTTGCTTGATGCTTTGCGCGATGAAACGCTCGATGTGGAAGCGCTGATTCTCAACACCGATGTGCCCGGACTCGAGATCTTACCCGCTGGTCGCTTCGTTGACAGCGCGACCGAGCTTTTTGCTAGCGCCAGAATGGACCAGATAGCCGCACGTCTTGCCGTCCGCAATCCGCGCCGGATCGTGCTGCTCGATTCAGCACCGTTGTTGGTGTCAAGCGAAGCGCGGGCGCTGTTGCGCATTCCCGGTCAGGTTGTGCTTGTCGCCAGAGCGGACGTGACTCCCCGTCATGCACTTCGCGATGCCGTCAACTTTGTTGACAAGAGCAAACTCAGGGGAGTCATCCTTAACCACGCTCCGTTCAAGACTTCCGGTGGGTACTATTACGGGTACCCGGAGTACGGCGAGGGTAGTACTTCCAACTCAGAGGCCGTTTAGCCCGTGAGTGCGACGCAGGGCACGGCGCCCGCCTTGGCTGCGGGCGAAGCGCCTACCGTTTCCAACCTCTGGCTTTCGCTATACGTCGCCGTCATGGTGGGGAAGTTCTCGGACTGGGTTCCGGGGCTTGCCAACGTTCCTTTGGCGAAGGTCGCTATCGCGCTGACCGCGTTCTCTGCCTGGCGGGCTCGAGACTCACTTAAACCTGTGAGAATTCGTTCGTTGCCTGCGGCGCGGCCTGCGATCGCGTTTCTCGCACTTGCCATCGTCAGTATCGCCTTCTCGGTCTACAAGTCCGGAAGCCTCCAGCAGATATACGGAATTGTGGTGACCCTTTTCTCATTTGTGTTGCTCATCAAAATCACCCAGAGCGCGCGTGATGTGGAGCGTTTGCTTCTTGCACTTTGTGTGGGGGGCGGCGGACTCGCCATTGCGGTTCTGGCTACCTACAGCGGAGGTCGTGCACGCATCAACCTGAACTTTGATTCGAATGATCTGGCTTATGGACTTGTCACTCTGCTGCCTGTCATGCGTGCGTTGGCCGTGACAGTTCGGAAGCGCAGACTTCTGCTTCAGGGGCTTTCCATCGCAGTTGTCATCGCGATTGCACTGACGGGCTCGCGCGGAGGAATAATCGGCCTTTCGGTTGTTGTCCTCTTGCTGGTCGCCTATCCCTTGAGATATTCAGAACAGACGGGCCTCGTCAAGTTCAGTCTCGGTCGCTTTGTAGTTGCGCTCGTACTGATCGCCGCGGTCGGCGCGATAACATGGGGCTTCCTGCCCGGAGAAGTCAGGGACCGAATTTCCAGCATCCTGGACTTGGCCAACGACTATAACGCTGGCACCTCGAACGCTAGCCGTTCGGCCATCTGGCTCCGCAACTCGGCGGCGGTGTTCAGTCGACCGATAGGATATGGACTCGGATCATCGGAGTACGTGGACGGTATGACGGGGGGCGCGTTCCGCGCGATGCACAACAGCTTCGTCGAGTCCCTGGTCGAACTTGGCCTTTTGGGGTTGTGGTTGTTCTGCGCGTCCTATGTTGTAGCCCTAAGGCAGTTGCGGACCGTTTCGGCAGCGCATGGGGGTACGGCTGAGTCTTGCGCGGCGCCGAAGGCCGCCCTGTACGCACGTGCGCTGCGAATTGCGCTGACTGGCAACCTTGTGGCCGGATTCTTTCTGTCGCAGGCGTATTCAGCGCTACTTTGGATAGTGATTGCGCTGTGTGCGGTGCTTGTGAGAGTTAGCGCACCGCAACCAGTAAGTCCCCCTCCAGACTCCGGGTCGCGATAGACGGGTGAGTAACCCTCCAGCGGACCCGCAGGCGCCGGCTGCGAACTCCCAGACTAAAGGCAGCGTCATCAGCGGATTGCGATGGATCGGGACATCGCGAGTTCTGACCCAGTGCTTCACGTGGTTTCTTACCCTGTTTACGGTGCGCTTGCTTCAGCCCAAAGACTACGGACTGGTAGCAACGGTGGGCCTTTTCACGATTTTCGCAAGTCTGTTACTGGACGGCGGCTTGAGCTTGGTCCTCGTCAGCGAGCGCAACTTGACTCGCCAACAATGTGGGGCGGCGTTGACGTGGGTACTGCTGGTGTCGCTGGGATTGGCGGCGGTGATCGCAGCGCTGGCGCCGTTTGCGGCGATCTTCTTCAGAGCACCGCCGTTGGCGCTTGTCCTGGAAATCTCGGCACTGCAATTACCTTTGTGGGCATTGCTGGTGGTCCCGCAAGCGCTGTTGGCTCGGAATTTCAAGTTTCCGCAGACGGCCGTCGCACAGATGATCGGGAGTGTCGCGCAGGCTGTCTTAACTTTGACGCTCGCGTACGAGGGCGCCGGTTATTGGGCGCTCATTATTGGAACCATGGTAGGGACTTTGATCCGTGCGGCAATGCAGTGGGCACTTCTGTCGGAACGACCGCGCCCAAACACGCAGTTTTCGCTATTGCGGCCGTTGTGGCGGAAGTCATCGTTCATGCTCAGTCAGAGAGTCGTCTATTTCTTCACGGGGGATTTTGACACCTTCCTTCTCGGACGTATGGCGGGTCCCACCGCGTTGGGTTCGTATGCTCTCGCGAAGAATCTCGCGCACACGGCGCTGGACCAACTTTCGGCCGTTGTGAATCAGGTGTCCGTGCCCGTTTTCGCCAGCACCCTTGACGACAAACGTGCACAAATCGATGGACTTCTACTGCTCATCTCAACCGTATCGGTTCTAGTATTTCCGTTGTTTTGGTGTATGGGTTTACTGTCACACAACGCGCTGCCTTTGATACTTGGCAGTCAGTGGACGAACCTGGTCGTGCCATTCATGGCATTTACCTTCATATTGCCGCTCCGAGCGCTGTACACATTGCTTGATTCGGCCGTAGTCGGTACTGGACGGGTTTCCACGACATTCAGGAACATGTTGACCTGGACTGCCGTCATGGTGCCGCTGCTGCTGTTCGCCGCTCGTTTTGGTGCGAATGCTGCCGCCGCGGCGTGGGTACTCGGGTTCCCCCCAGTCTTTTGGTTGTCTATGCGCCGGATCGCTCGAGTCTTTGGAGTGGCAATGACGGCTCTACTGGCGCCCGCGGTCCGACCGATGCTGTGTGCCTTGGGAAGCTGCGTCTGTATTCTGCTTACGGATTGGGGTTTGCAGAATCGATTGCCGTCGGTCGTGATCCTTATTGCGCAGTGCTCGATCGCCGCGGCCGCGTACGCAGTGCTAATGCGCTGCTTTGCGCGTTACCAATACGACCAAACCGTGACTCTGCTAATGCGGCTGCTGGGGCGGAAAGAGTGGCGTAAGAGCGAGGCGTGATGCGAACTGTACCGTTGGCAACGAGAACATCATCAACTACTCCGCAGTGTCCGGGTCATCTAAGAGGAAAGCTTTGCAAGAAAGCGGAGTCTTCCTCGATAGGGTGCAGAAGTTGGGGGAGAACGTTTGGTTCGGGGCGGTAACCCAACCTGCAAGCGGTTAGAATGTGGTGATGGCCAATTGTCAAACAAGGGAAAATGCGATGAGTGAATGCGGCCTGTCCCAAGACGAGCCGTTAGCGTATCTGTTCATGGTTCGCGAGGGTCCCACCTACTCACTGGAGGACCTTGAGGCAATATGCCTGCTGTTCTCGCAGCACTTCCAAGGAGAACTCTGGTCCTACGGCTCCTACGAAGCCGACGTCGAGATCGGCCGGATGAGGATCAGGGTGATCAAGGACCAGTCGGCAAGAAAACTTATAAATTTTTCGCGCTTTGCCGTGTCGGTCTTGCGCCGGGCACGTGATTTGCGCGCAGTGCGACCCGAGCGGCTTGTCGTAACCTCCTACGATCCCTTCAAGGGCGGATTGCTCGCTTGGCGTGTGTCGAGGTTACTTGGCGGCACATTTTTGTGCGAGGTGAACGGGGCCTACGGGAATCCAGATAATTTCTCCCACATTCGGTCGGCACTCTGGCGCTGGCTTAGGTTGGTGCAGGTTCGGGTACTGGGCTCGTTCGTCCTGCGCAGGGCAGATGCTGTGCGGCTGCTGTTCGCCGGCCAGCTTAAGGGGTTTGTCAAACTTAGGACTGGAACGACGGTGCGGCAATTCTTCGATCGGGCCTACACCGAGCGCTTTTATCCGGGGCCCGAGGAGCCCCTGATCCTTGCGGTGGGGTTCCCTTTCATGATCAAGGGCGTCGACATTCTAGTGGACGCATTCAAGCGAACCGCGCCGCGCCACCCGAGCTGGAAATTGGTGCTTATCGGACACCGGATTCCCGATGAGCTGCGCGCCCGGGGACTTGAGCACCCGCAGATCCATGCCCTCCCGGGGATGCCGCAGCGGGAGCTCGCGCAGTGGGTTTCGCGCTGCTCAATTCTGGCGCTTGCTTCACGCACTGAGGGCATTCCGCGGATACTGCTTGAAGGCGGTGCGGCCGGGAAGTGCCGGATTGCTTCCCGCGTAGGGGGTGTCGCGACGGTGTTGACAGATCGCGTCGATGGGCTCCTTTTCGAGAAGGAGAACATCTCGCAGCTCTCTGAAAGCTTGGAACTCGCAATAGAAGACAAGGACCTCAGAGTTCGTTTGGGTGACGCTGCTCGCGAGCGCATTGCAAAGGAATTCTCCGCCTGCGTCTATTTAGAGAAGTTCACTGAGCTAGTCGGCGCGACGCTCTCGGCCCGAAAAGCTGCGCGATCGGAAGCAGCGAAGCCGCGTGCCTATGGCGCTTGATCGACTCGTACGAAGCCGAGGGTCGTAGCAGCGTCACTCCCCGAGCCGTCTTGGTGCTGTACGACTTTGGCAGTACGCAGTTCGGTTCTCTTCGGACCGAAGCTTTAGTGAAAAGCTTGTGGAGCGCGGTGCACAAGTTGTGTGCAGTGCCGTGGACGGCAGGCCGTGTGACGCTTGGCTGCGTTCAAAATCCAAGAGAGTACATCTCGCTGGCACTACACAATCGCGAGCCTCGCGAAGATTGGCCGCGTACGTAATCTCAACGGAACGTGACACTAGGTCTGAGGAGTGCTGCTCTGACGAACGGGTTGCCAAGTCACCATTCGCTCGCCGCGCAAGTATCGCAGGGTGGCGATTAATGCGGCCACGTTGGTCAGCAGGAAGTAGTAGGGGCGCCCAAAAAAGCCGAGTTCCCTGCGCCTCCCTTGAAGCATGAACCCCACCGCTCCGGCCCCGATTAGAGCGCACTGTCCCAAGAGAAGGATAAGGTACGGGAGGCTGAAAGCAGCAAATGCGAGATTTGTGGCAAACGCGCCGATCCATATCAAGGGCGACGCGTAACGCAGGACTTTGTGTGACCAGAGCTGCCATGCGAATCGGCCATACCGCACAGGATTGAGAAAGCGGCGTTCGCGGATTAGCGCGTTCAAGCTTCGAACAGCTACGCGCACGCGCATTGCCAATTCCTGGCCACCTCGGTCCAAAGTCACTTCGTAGCAGATCGCGTCGGCTGCTAGAACCGTTCGCAAGCCTTGCTCGCGCATCTTCATGGCTATGACGAAGTCGCTGATCAGATCCGGGGCTATCGGCCGGTACGCGGCCCGGCGAACCGCATACAAGCATCCGCTCACTCCAATCATCGATCCGAGAAGACTTTCTGCGGCCCGCAACCGCATTTCGTAGCTCCAGTAGGCTTCGCCTCCGCGGCCTGTGGCACTTTCAACGTCGGAGACGTAGACGAGGCGCCCCCCAACGCAGCCTACCGTCGGGTCGGTGAAGTACTGCACCAGGCTGCGAAGTGCCCCGGTGTGCAATTGCGTTGTGGCGTCGGTGAATATCAGAATCTCACCGCGCGCTGCGCACGCTGCGGCATTTTGGCATGCGGTCTTTCCCCGCCGTCCTTCGACCCGTAGCACTCCGACACGACGTCGCTTGTACTCAGCCGCGATTTGTTCCGTTGAGTCTGAGGATCCGTCGGATACCACGAGAAGCTCGACCAACTCGCTCGGGTAGCCGAGGCCGCAGAGATTATCCAGTTTGGACTTAATGCACTGTTCTTCGTTGTACGCAGTCACGATAATTGTGACCGAGGGCAATCCGGGGCCACACCGTGGGGCAACGCCGATACGTGCGGCGAGAACTCGCACCAACAGCGGGTAGACTGCGTACACGTACAGCAGCAGTGCGCAACAGGTCCAAAAAGCGCTTAAGAGCATGGAAATACTGTAATTCTTGTTCTCGAGGCTGTGCTAAGCCGGCCGTCTCAACCTTATAAACGAATTGTGAAGATGGTTCGATGTGTTCTTTGGCACGGTGGCGCATGTCAGGCGGCGCGCCAACGTTCGGCCCCATGGCAATAGGCTGATTCTGTTGGGTTTAGAGAGGGCTAGGGACGGTGTCTCACTGGAGAGACAATTCGGTTGGCGGGCAAGGGAGCGGCGATTAAGTGACTGCGAATAGAGAACGACACATTTTGTGCAATCCATAAGAGACGCCGCAAGGCGCGGTCGGGTGGTTCTTCGAACCGGTATCCACGACTTGTGGAACCCCCCGTCTTCCAATGTGGCTGGCCTAGACCTACTTCGTACCCTCGCGATTCTCCTTGTGGTGTCCGGTCACTATTACGGAGAGTTTGTCCAGGCGAGGCAGCAAACACTCGCGATCGGAAAGTTCCCGTTCTTTTACTTCGCTTGGACCGGTGTAGACCTGTTTTTCGTTCTTAGCGGCTATTTGATCGGGCGCCAGCTCTGGCGAGAGTTGATCAGTCGAAATTCGATCGCTGTCGGCACCTTTCTGCTTCGACGCGGGCTGCGAATCTGGCCGTTTTATTTTGCATTTCTGGCGTTGGTATTCGTCATATCTCCAAAGCCTAGCGCAGCATTCCTTCCGGATCTGTTGTTCCTGTCGAACTACTTCCCAAATGCGATATCCGGCGGCTGGTCGCTCTCGACGGAAGAACAGTTCTACATAGTGATGCCGCTGCTCCTGCTGGCCTTCGGCACCGTGATGCGTCCGCGACATCAGTACGCGACGATTATCTTGTTGCTGATTTTGCTTCCTGCTGTGCGTTGGCTGACGGTGGCGGCTCATTCGGGAAATATGCCGCCAGAAGAATTTCAGCGCCTCGTGCAGCTACCGTTTCATACGCACGCTGACGGTCTACTGGCAGGAGTGCTGCTCTCGTGGGCAGCCGTCATCAGCCCATCATTTATCTCGTCGCGATCATTGCAACGCAACGCACTACTCCCGGTGGGGTTGATGCTGGCCGGACTGGCGGTTCGGGAGATCAGCCCGAAGATATTCGGCTTTTCGGGGCTCGCGCTAATTTTCGGCGGAATGACGCTCTTCGCCTTAAGAGACAAGTCGACGTTTGCGCGCCTCTCTCAACATCGCATATTTTACCTGACGTCGCGCCTATCTTACGGAATGTATCTGAATCATTTCCTGGTACTGCCCCTCCTCGTGCCCCTGATCGTCTCTGCGACGTTGTCGCGTAACCCGTATTTGGGTTTTATTGCCGGGTATCCGGTTGTTATCCTAGCGTCCCTCGCATTCGCCACAACCACCTTTCTTGCGATTGAGTCACCCTTTCTACAGCTCCGCGATCGGTGGCTCCGCAGTAGGCGCGTTGACATGGCAAAAATCGAGAAACCGGCTTTCTAAGCATTTTTGCGCCGGTGTTCATCACTTCTTACATGAGACCAGAATCGCTACGTGATCGCCGGCCAGAGGGGCTTCGGGATGACTCTGGCTCGTGATAACGGCTGTTATTTCGAGGCCCGCCTGTTCAATACAGGCGCGAGCCGTGGCAATCGTGTAGGAGCGCCTCAGTGGTTGCACAATCGGATGTTGTAATTTCTTTTGCACCCACTTGAGAAATGCGATTGGTCGGAAGCTTGGGTACACGTATTCCCGCATCTTCAGTCTGACGCGCTGTGACCTGCTCATGTCCGTATGAATGAGCACAACGTATCGGCCGCCAGGCTTGAGGATGCGTTGAATCTCTTCCGTGGCCTTAGTGGCGTCGGCGAAGTGTTCCATAACGCCTACGCTGGTTGCCCGGTCAAAGAAGTTGGAAGGGAAGGGCAGTTCTTCAGCGCGGGCAACCGCACACTCCGCACCGGAGCGCGCTTTAGCCCGGAGGAGTGCGTGAATCGAAGGGTCGATTCCGTAACGCTCCTGGTTCGCGAATTTGGCGAGCAGCTGGCCTTCGCCGCACCCGATTTCTAGAATGCGCTGTCCAGCCGTTCCATCGACCACGGTGGTGAAGTAGGACATGAAACTGTCGGATCGACCCTGATCGATCCAGACGTCTTCGTGATGACGGTATATCTCATCGTAAATCTGACGGAGTTGCTGACCAACGTCGCCCGAGTCGCTAAGGAAGCAAGGGATCCCCTCCAATATCGGAAATTCGAGCTGGCAGGCCACGCAACAGCCGTTGCGCAACGGTCCCTTGCACTTTGGACAGACGTACATTTCTGGAATCCATCTCACGGTTGAATAAATTAGGATAGCGCAAACATGAGGGTGGCAACCTGCGGCAGTATCAATAATAGCAGTGCGTCAATTTCCTCGAATATTATCGACAGTTCGACCCCGGACCGCGTCAGGTGCGCTGCCCGCAGAATCCCCCGTCGATCCACTGTTTGATGTCGAGGAACTCATGAGCGCAACACTCAGCATCCGAGCCTGCGCTGCAGGCACCCGCGTCTGAGTCAGGCCTCCACTGCGCAATCCCGCCTACACTCCGTGACGCATCCACCGCGAATACTCGAGGTCGTGCACTCCTTCGGCATCGGGGGATCGGAGCTGTTTGGAGTTGAGCTTGGGCGGCGCCTCGTAGAGCGCGGTGCGCACGTCTTATGCGGAGCACTCAATGGAGCGCCAGGTCCACTGATGGCGCGCTGCGCTGACTATGGCATCGAGGTCGTAGACCTGAAGGTCCCTTGGCGCAATCCGTTGGGTCGCAATGGACTGAGCATTGGGTTGATGCAACGCCTGCGAGCCCTGCAACTCGATGCCGTACATCTGCAGCACTTTCTGGCCCTCAACAAGCTCGGGTTGCCCGCTCGGCTGGCCGGAATCCCGCATGTTGTCCTGACAGAGCACTCAATCTTCGACGTTGATCAGTCGCGTGCCGGCCGCTTGCGTGCGCGTCTTGGCTGGCGGCTCGCGACGTCTCTGACTGTCATCCACCAGAGCATCAAGGACTATCTGGGCGAAAGTATCGGCATACCGCCCGCTCGGATCGAAGTCATCCCCGTCGGGATTGAACTTGCGCACTTTCATCGTCGTGACCGTGCGGAGTGCCGGGCGCGGCTCGGAATCGGCGCAGAGATGGCATTCATCTTTTCGGGGCGGTTTGCCCCGGTTAAGAACGTCCCGGGTATTGTCGCGGCCTTTCTCGCCGTCATGGCGCGGCGGACTATGCCCGCGCGGCTGATTCTCGTGGGAGATGGTGCGTGTCGTCGCGCCTGCGAGGATCTCATTCGCGCGCACCCGCTCGGGGGTCAGGTGATACTCACGGGCGAGCAGGCCGACGTCCGTCCGTTTCTTGCCGCGGCGGATGCCTTCGTACTGCATTCGAGTTCGGAAGGTACCCCGCGATCGCTGCTGGAGGCTATGGCGATGGGCGTCCCCGGAATCTGCCCTGCCGTCGGAGGCATACCCGAGATCCTGCGCGACCGCGGCTGGCTCACACAGCCCAATGACCAGGGATCGCTCGAGGCGGCCCTGGGATTTGCCCTGGACAATCCCGCAGCGGTTGTTGCACTGGATGAGCCCTGCCGCGAATACGTGCGGACTCACTTCGACGCCGAGCGAATCTCGCAGCGCTACCATGCGATCCTCACTGGTTGAAGATCCGGCGGCCGGTTTTGCATGCCTCACATGAGCCCCCAGCCCACTGCCATCCAACTGATCAGCACCGGCGGGATCTACGGCGCCGAGCGGGCGCTGCTTGAACTCGCGGGCTACCTGCGCTCGCGGAACTGGGACTCGCGGGTGGTGGCGCTGGAAGGGCGGGGCGCAGGCGATCTGGTGCGTCTCGCCGGCGAGCAGGGCCTGCATGCGGAAGCCTTTGTCGTTGGCGGGCGCATGTCCTTCTGGTCCATGCTGAAACGTCTGCGGGCCTTGCTGGCAGCCCACCCGCGGGCCGTCGTGCATTCGCATGGCTACAAACCCGACCTACTGCTGAGCGTCCTCGGCGCGCCGACCCGGCTTGCATGCGTGTCGACGTGTCATTCCTGGTACAGCGAGACGATGAAATTGAAGGGGCTCGAGATCGCCGACAAGCTCGCACTCCGCAGCTTCGACCACGTAATCGCGGTCTCTCCGGAGATTCGCAGCGAGCTGTTACGCACCGTGCCCGAGCGCCGCGTGACTCTGATCAACAACGGCATCAGCAAGCCCCCGCTGGATCCGCAGGCCCGCCGCCAACTTCGCGCAGAGTTCAATCTCCCGGAGAACAGCCGCATCATCGTGCAGATTGGCCGCCTCGCGGCCTCAAAGCGCAACGATCTGCTCATCGCAGCACTGCCTCAGCTGAGTCACTCTGCTGATACCTACGTCCTGCTGGCGGGGGACGGCGAACTGCGCGGTGCCCTGACTGAGGACGTGGCGAGGCGCGGTCTCGCGGCGCGAGTAGTCTTCTGTGGCTATCGGTCCGACAGTCCGCGACTTTTGGCCGCAGCTGACGCGCTGGTCTTGAGTTCGGATAAGGAAGGCCTGCCGATAGTCATTCTTGAGGCGATGGCCTCGCGGTGCCCGATAGTCGCGACGAGGGTGGGCGCGATTGCCGAGACACTGCGGGACGGGGTGGATGCATGGCTCGTGCCGCCGGGCGATGCCACCGCACTGACCCGTGCGATCGATGCGGTGCTTGAGGATCCAGCGCGGGCCCGACAGCGGGCGGAAAGCGCGCATCGTCGCTTTGAGACGCAATATTCGCGCGAGGTGATGGGACGCCGTTATCTTGAGATCTATGACGCGGCCTGGCAGGCGCACGGCTGGGCTGGATGACCGCTCCGGGCCTCCCCGCGTCCCGGCCGGGCGAAACGGTGCTGAAAGGAAGCAGCCTTTCGCGCGGGAAGGGCACGTTGTATGGCGTTGAGGCGGCGCGCGGCATCGCTGCCAGCCTCGTGGTTTTCTACCATGCAGCGTTGCACCTGGAGGACCACGTCGGCACGCGCATCCTTTACGGCATCGCGCACTTCGGACACGCCGGTGTCGACTTCTTCTTCGTGCTCTCTGGGTTCATCATCACCTATGTTCACTACCGGGATTTCGGTCGCCCGAGGCGATTGAGCCACTACGTGCAGCGGCGCTTCACGCGCGTCTTTCCCTTTTACTGGCTGGTACTCGCCTATACCCTCGCAGTCCTGTGGCTGCTGCACCGGAATCAGGCGCCTGGCGGCCTTGAGACGGCCTACAACGTTTTATTGTTGCCCCACGCGAGAGAGCCGATCGTTGGCGGTGCATGGACGCTGGTCTTTGAAGTCACTTTCTATGTTGCCATGGGCGTCGCGGTCTGTAGCCGCGTCGCGGGCGCCGTTGTCATGGGTATCTGGCTGCTACTGGTCGGAGCAGGATTCGCGGGTTTTGATGGACGTTCAGCGAACGCGGTTCTCGGCATCCTGTGTGCACCGTTCAGCCTCGAGTTCTTCTTAGGTATCGCGGCCGCTGCATTGCTCCTCACGCGGAGGGTGCCGCGCAGCGGCATTGTGTTAGTGGTCGGGCTGGGCGCATTCGCCCTGTCGGCAGTTGCGGAGGTCTCCGGCGGCCTCAATGGATACGGCGCCTGGGCACGCATCGCCTACGGCGTGCCGTCAATGATGGTGGTTCTCGGCCTGGTGGAGCTGGAACGCAGTGGAGGGTTGCGAGTGCGCGCCCCGCTGGCGGTGATCGGGCGATCCTCGTATGCGATCTACCTCGTTCACCTGATCGCGATTGGCCTAGCGTTCAAGTTCCTGTCGCGACTCGTGAGCCCCACGCCACGCTCCGCGTGGGTGTGGTGGCTCGGGCTGTCCGCACTCGCGGTACTCGCGGGGATCCTCGCTTCACGCTGGCTCGAGCAACCAAGCATCCGGTTCTTCCGTCGCCGTCTGGGGGGCTGACCCCGCAAAACGGCCATCGCATCGCTGGCGGGCGTCTATGAAGGGCTTCCCGGGGATGATTCGACGTAATCCGCCGCGCCGGCGCCGATCCTCTGGCCACAGGGCCCCACAGGCCTTCCGTTGTGAGCTAACACAGACCGACCGAGCGGACGCCGACCCAAGGTGCTCGGCACGGGCTACAATCCGGGAGGGGACGTAAGAATTTCCTTCTGGCCCAGAAACCGTTCAAACGGCGGCCGAGTGAGACATCTGAACCTCTTGCATTTTCGTGTTTGGTGCGCGCGCAAGCTCGCCTCGCAGAGCCCGAGGCCGGCGTTCGCAAAAGGTCGCCTAGAGCACTTCCGGGTCGGGCATCGAGGAGGATGGACCGCGTACCATCCGGTCCGGCGTGGATTGTCGCGGCCCGAACCTGGATCGTCTGCCTATGTGGGCCGGACTGCGCGCTGACGTGCGAGTGTACTGTGCGCTGCGCTGGCCCAGGGGTGGCGGCTGGCCGCGGCGCGCGTTCCTCTGGCTCGGCTCGCCCGGGCTTCTGGTGCTCGCAGTGCAACGACTCGGTCATAGCTACTTGGTACGGCGGGAACGCGACGGCTGGACACCGCAGACTCTGGGCATGCGGCTTCTGATGGCGCTTGGACCGCGCCTGCTGGTGCTGATCAGCAAGTCCGATGTCGCGTCGCAGGCGGCCTTTGAGCCCGGCGTCTTCGTTTCCGATCATGGATACTTGATCTTAGGCCCGCGCCAGGTGGGGAGCGGTACGCTGATACACGGGCGCGTCACGATTGGTGTCACGGCGGGAGGAACGCTCGGCCCTGCGATCGGACGCAACGTCTGGATCGGTTCCGACAGCGTCATTTACGGTGATATCGCGCTTGGTGATGGCGTGACCGTGCTGCCGGGCTCGGTGCTCTCGATGAACGTCTCCGCGGGCAGCGTCGTCGCTGGCAATCCCGCCATCATCGTCCGCAAGAACTTCGACAACAGCGCGCTGCGAAGCTCACTGTCGCAGGACACTGCCGCGGCAGGGTTGCCATGAGCGGCGGTGAGTTCCGTGCCGCGATCCGCGCCGATCTGGCACGCTGCGCGAACCTGCAGGAACTCTCGGCCTGGGGGACGCTCGCTGTGATCCGCGGTGAACTCGGGCTGCAGGCTTTGCTCGTTTACCGGTTTGGACGACTGCTGCGATCTTGCAACCGGCGTGTCTTAGCGTGGCCGATGCTGCCATTGGGATGGCTCTTGTATGCAATGGCCGCTGAATTGGTTCGTCAGTGCTATGACATCCGGCTCGCGCTCAGCGCCGATATCGGTCCCGGATTCTGGGTCGGACATTTCGGTGGCATAGCGCTCGCGAACTGCCGCCTCGGCGAGAGCTGTACCGTTGGCCAGCAGACGCGGGTCGGCCGTGCCGAGGATCCCGAGGGGCCGCAGATTGGCGACGGCGTCTGGGTGGGCGCTCACGCGAGAATCTACGGGCGCGTGCGGATCGGGGATGGTGCGACGATTGCACCCGGAGCCCGTGTTGTGAGGGATGCGCCCGGCCGGGCGCTCATCGTGGGTGACCCGGGACGCGTGGCGCTGCGCGGCTACGACAATCGCACCATCGTGCGCCGCGGGTGAAGCTACGCGCGCGGTGCGGAACTTCCTCGGGCGCAGCCCTTCAGGAAAGCCGGCGCGCGATCAGAAGTGGCAGGCGAACCACCCACCCGAACGCCAGGCGCAGGTACATCGAGGTCAGCAGTACGTTGTCGCGCCAGTAGTTGAAGTGCGACACCCCGCCCTCGGATTGCGAGAAGTAGCGAACCGGGGCGGCGAGATTCACCGCCCGTACGCCCCTCCAGCTCAGCCGCACTACCGCCTCCGCATCGAAGTCGAAGCGGCGCATGAAGCGAGTGCCTTGCATCACCGAGACCAAAGGCGCGATCGGGTAGACCCGGAAACCGAACAGCGCATCCTGGATACCGCCGCCCAGCGTCTCCACGTTCACGACCCAGTTGGAGATCTTGCGGCCACCGACGCGGATAGACGGCGCGCTCGCATCGAATACCGGCACCCCGAGGATCATCGAGGCAGGCGCCGCCAGGGATGCGGTCATGAACTCAGGGATGCAGGGCGCCGGGTGTTGGCCGTCCGAGTCCATCGCCAGCACATGGGTGAACCCGCCGCGCTCGGCTTCCAGCAGTCCATCCAGGAGCGCAGCACCCTTGCCGCCGTTCTGCGCGCGCACCAACACCCGGATATGAGGGTCCGACTGCGCCAGGGCCTGAAGCTTCTGCGCGCTGCCGTCGGTGCTGCCATCGGTAACCACCCAGACAGGCGCCCAGAACTGGCGCGCGGCCCGCACAGTATCCAGACCCTTATCACCGGGGTTGTAGCTGGGGATCAGAACCAGGTGCGTGCTGGATGGGGTCAAGGGGCGCTCTCAGGTACCGGGCGTCGTGCGCGCCGGCGCCGTGCCGCTCAGGAGCGGGTGCAGCGCCTCAGGCCGCGGCCGCAAGCGCACATATTCCCGTCGCCTCTATCTCGACCAGCAGATCCTGGCGGCAGATATCCGCCTGCAGGTAGAGCATCTGAGCCTGCGCCCCGATACGGGAATGCAGCTGCGCCTGGATCACCGGCAGGTCCGCCGGTCGGCGCACGTAGACCTTGTAGGCGAGGGTATCGAGGTCGAAGTGCGCATCACCCGCGCGGCGATTGGCCTCGCCCACCAGGGCCTCGATGTTGGTCAGGGTCTCGCGCGTCTGGGCGGCTGTGTCGCCGGGGTGCAGCGACTGGTGCCCGACGATGCTCGCGGTGCCGGAGATGAAGAGCGTGACACTCCCCGACTGGCGCAGCAGCGCCGCCCGCGAGAACACCGGGCTGTGGGTACCGTATTCACTCGGGTAGTTGTAGGCGCTCACCTGGCGCGGGTTCTCCACGAATAGGGGCGCCACCCGGCCCGCCAGAAAGTACACCACGAGCGGGCTTTCGCTCCTGGCGCCCAGCGCCGAGGCGGCGGGCACGCTGCCGGCGACGGCACGCCCGCAGGTGTGCAGTGCATGCTGGCGCGCGGTATTGAATTGCCGATAGCGCTCGGTGCCGCCTGAGTCACGGTTGATGTCCGCAAGGTAGTTCCATACCCGCAGCAGGTGTGGATAGCCCTCAGCCTCCAGGGTCGCGCAGATTTCCTGGTACGCCTCCTCGGTTGCACGGTGCAGTGCCGAGGTGGGCCGCCCGGCGGGCCCGGTCCCGCCTCCGAAATCGCGTTCGGGCAGGGCGATGCAGCCGAAGAGCATCTCCGGGGTGCGCCGGAAGCGCACCCGGCCGTGCTGACCGGACTCCGCGGGTCGCCCGGAACTCCAGATTTCGTACTGATGGGCGCTGGCCGCAAGGATCGGGGTATTGACCTGCGCCACCGGAACGCCGGCGGCCGCGCTCAGAAGAGGTGAGCCACTGAAGGTCGCAATCCCGAGAACGTCATCCCAGCCCGGTGCCTCCTCAGCCCGCGAGACGTAGGCGAGATGGAGACCTGCGGGTGCACGCAGCCGCTGCACGCCGATCACCTAGCGCTTAGGGGTAGACCCGTCGCTGGAGACGGCGTCCTTGGTCTTCGCCGCGCCGTCCTTGATGCTGTCGCCGACCTTCTTCGAAGTGTCGGCAACGGCATGGCCGGCGTCCTTGGACTTGCCGGCAACGGCATGGCCAACCTTTTTGGAGGCCTCAGCGACTTCGTGACCGACCGTCCGGGAGGCATCCGCGATTGCATGGCCAGCGCTCGTGGCGTCTTCCTTGATGGTCTCGCCCAGGCTCTGTGCGGGTGCGGCGGCGCTCAAAGCGAGCCCCGCTGCAGCGGCTGAAATTGCCGTAAGAGAAGCTGTTTTCATGGTGTGAATCCTACGACAGTCGCCCCCTGTTTGCACGGCAGGGGGCGCTGCCGCGGCGCGCGGGAAGAGCGCCGGCGCGGTGCCATTAGTCACGCGGTTCGGGCAAACTCCGCCGGATGCGCATCGACCGCCTGCCTATCGCCGTTTTGCGCAACCGCTACGTGCCGGGCGGCTGGGATGTGCTCGCCTTCATTTTGGTGTTCGCGTTCTTCATTTACCTCGCGCAGGCCGCGCGAGGGCTCACCGGGTCGCTGGCGCACCTGGAAGCGACCCCCATCTCACTGGACCCCAGGATGCTCGTCGGCTATGGCGCACGCACCGGGCTGCGCATGCTCATCGCCCTGGTGTGCTCCCTGGTGTTCACCTTCACCTACGCGACACTCGCGGCCAAGAGCCGGCGTGCCGAGGTGTTGCTGGTGCCGCTGCTGGACTTCCTGCAGTCAGTGCCGATCCTGAGCTTCTCGATCGTCATCATCTTCTTCGTGCAGTTGACGCCCGGGCGCGTCGCCGGCGCGGAGATGGCCGCGATTTTCCTGATCTTCACGAGCCAGGCCTGGAATATGGCCTTCAGCTTCTACCATTCACTGCGCAGCATTCCGCACGAGATGGTCGAAGCGGCACGCAATTTCCAGCTCAGCCCCTGGGTGCGCTTCTGGCGCCTGGAGGTACCCTTCGCCATGCCGCCGCTCATCTGGAACATGATGATGTCGGTGTCCGGTGGCTGGTTCTTCGTGGTCGCCTCCGAGGCGCTCACCGTCGGGGACAACCGCATCGCACTGCCCGGGGTCGGCTCCTACATCGCCCTCGCCAACGACCAGCGCAACTACGGCGCCATCGGCTGGGCCATCGCTGCCATGTTCGTCGTCATCCTCATCTTCGACCAGCTGCTGTTCCGGCCGCTGGTCGCCAGCGCCGACTGGTTCCGCCTCGAGCAGGAGACCGGTCAGACGAGCAACAGCCCCTGGGCGCTCACCATGATGCGCCGCTCGCGCTTCCTCGGCCTGCTCAGCCGCCTGTTTGCGGCAATGCTGCGCGCCGGCATGAAGCCGCCGCGTCGCGGGCCGGCGGCGGCCGCGGCGGCAGGACCGGAGCGTGCGCGTTCACGCTTCGGTGACTACGTCTGGTACGCCATCTTGATCCTCATCGGGCTGCTGGCGCTGTGGAAGACCGCGCTCTTCGTGCACGGCGACGTCCCGGTGGGGGAGATCTGGCACGTCGTCGTGCTCGGCTTCATCACGCTGCTGCGGGTCGCGGTCCTGATCGCACTGGCGAGCCTGATCTGGGTGCCGATCGGGGTCTGGGTGGGCATGCGCCCGCGTGTGGCAGACGTGGTGCAGCCGGTTGCGCAGTTCCTGGCGGCCTTCCCGACGAACCTGTTCTTCGGCTTCGTGGTTTCCGCCATCGTGCTGTTCCACCTCACCCCCGACATCTGGCTAAGTCCGCTCATGATCCTCGGTACGCAGTGGTACATCCTGTTCAACGTAATCGTAGGGGCGTCCGCGATTTCCGCCGACCTGCGCAGCGCCAGCCAGAACCTCGGACTCAAGGGCTGGCTGTGGTGGAAGCGCCTGGCGCTGCCAGCGGTGTTCCCCTTCTACGTCACCGGTGCGATCACCGCCGCCGGCGGGTCCTGGAACGCAAGCGTCGCCGCGGAGGTCGTCTCGTGGGGCAAGGAGACCGTGACCGCCCACGGGCTCGGCGCGTACATTGCCGGGGCGCAGGCCGCCGCGCCCCCGGATTTCCAGCGCGTGGTGCTCGGCACCGTGGTGCTGAGCGTGTTCGTCGTGACGCTGAACCGCATTTTCTGGCGCCCGCTGTATGCGCGCGCCGAACGCAAGTTCCGGATGAGCTAGAGGATCCGAAGGAGCTATTCCCGTGAATGCCACTGCACCGCTGAATCTCGCGCCGCTCCTGGACGTGCAGGGCGTCAACAAGTCATTCCGCAAGCCCGACGGCGATGAGCTGATCGTGCTCGAGAACGTGAACCTGACGCTGCGACCCGGAGAGATCGTGGGACTGCTCGGGCGTTCCGGCTCGGGCAAGTCCACCCTGCTGCGCTCGATCGCGGGCCTCGACCCGCCCACCGGCGGCGTCGTCAACTACCTCGGGCACCCGGTGCTCGCACCCGCGGCTGGGATCGCCATGGTGTTCCAGAGCTTCGCCCTCTTCCCCTGGCTCACGGTGCTCGAGAACGTGCAGCTCGGACTCGAGGCACTCGGGACCCCGGAAGCCGAGATGCGCGCGCGGGCGCTCAAGGCCATTGACCTGATCGGCCTCGACGGCTTCGAGTCGGCCTATCCGCGCGAGCTCTCCGGTGGCATGCGCCAGCGCGTGGGCTTTGCGCGCGCCCTCGTGGTGCACCCGAACATCCTCCTCATGGATGAGCCCTTCTCGGCACTCGACATCCTGACGGCCGAGACGCTGCGCACGGATTTTCTCGAGCTGTGGGGGGAGGGCCAGCTGCCGATCAAGGCGGTGCTGCTCGTCACGCACAACATCGAGGAGGCGGTGCAGCTGTGCGACCGGCTCCTCATCTTCTCCACCCACCCCGGGCGGGTGGTGAGCGAGATCCCCATCGACCTGCCGCAGCCGCGTCATACCCAAGATCCACGCTTCCGTGCCTTCATCGACCGGGTGTACGTGGAGATGACCGCGCGCCCGCGCGGCGACCCGCGCCACGGCGTGAAATCCGAGCGCTTCCCCGGTACCGGCATCGGCACGGTGCTGACGCATGTTTCCTCGACCATCCTCACCGGCCTCGTTGAGGCCGTCAGCGGCCCACCCTTCAACGGCAAGGCAGACCTGCCGGCGATCGCCGAGGAGCAGCATCTGGAGGTCGACGACCTCTTTCCGGCCGCCGAGGCACTGCAGCTCTTGCGCTTCGCCGAGGTCGAGGGCGGTGACATGAAGCTCACCGAGGCCGGCCAGCAGTTCGCGCACGGCGACATCGACGAACGCAAGAAGCTCTTCGCCCGCCACCTCATCACCTACGTGCCGCTCGCGGCCCACATCCGGCGGGTACTCGATGAGCGCGCCAGCCACAGTGCGCCGAAGAGCCGCTTCTTCGACGAGCTCGAGGACTACATGGCCGAGGATGCCGCCGAGCAGACCCTGCGCACCATCATCAGCTGGGGTCGCTATGCGGAGGTCTTCGCGTACGACGACAACCGTCAGGCCTTCAGCCTGGAGAACCCGGCCTGAGAAGCTCGCGCGTTCGCCAGTGAGAGGAAGAAGTAGGGCGACACGGACGGCCGTGGCGCCCCGGGGGAGGGGACAGCGCACGGTCCCAGAGGCCGCACGCGGACGGGTAGGGTGACGGGCAAAGAAGTGTCAAGAACGCTACGTTTGGCAGGCTCTGGGTCCAAGGGCCGGGGAGAGCGTGTATCTTCGTTTTCCATGGAAAACCGCCCCGCCGCCGGAGAGCCCAAGCCCACGCTGCTGATCATCGACGACGACCAGGGCCTGTGCGCCATGCTGGTCGAGTACGTGACGCTGGAGGGCTTCAACGCCGTGACGGCAGCGACCGGGCCGCTCGGTCTTGAGCAGCTGGCGCGCACTGCGGTCGACCTCGTCATCCTCGACGTCATGCTGCCGGAGCTCTCGGGGTTCGAGGTGCTGCGACGCATCCGCGCGCTCAGCCGCGTGCCGGTCATCATGCTCACCGCGCGCGGCGAGGAGGTCGACCGTATCGTAGGCCTGGAGATGGGCGCGGATGACTACCTCGCCAAGCCCTTCAGCCCTCGCGAACTCGTGGCCCGCATCCGTGCGGTCCTGCGCCGCACGCCGGGCGAGGGTGGGGCGACCGAGGGGGCGATCCTCTGGGGCCCGCTGCGGCTGGACCTGCGGGCGCGACGCGCCGAGGTCGCCGAGAACGACCTGGAACTGACCTCCGCGGAACTGCGGATTCTTGAGCTGCTGGTGCGCGCCGACACGCGCACCGTGACCCGCGACGAACTCATGCTGCAGGCGCTCGGGCGGCGCCTGCTCCCGACTGACCGCAGCCTCGACACCCACGTCAGCAACCTGCGCCGCAAACTGCTGCGCCACACCGGCCGCGTCAGCGTGCAGAGCGTCCGTGGGTCCGGCTATGCCCTCACCCTGAGCGCGGCGCGCGCGCTGACACCGGCGCCCGAAGCCTGAAGCAGGGGCGCGGGTGCACTCGCTCTACTGGCGGATCTTCCTCGCATTCTGGGTGGCTCTCGCCCTGATCCTCGTCGGGACGCTCACGGTCGCCGTGAATGCCACCGCGCACCGTACCGACAAACCCTGGGTGGAGCGTGCGCACCTCTACGGGGAGGCGGCCCACGCGTTCGAGAGCGGTGGCCCGGAGGCGCTCAAGGGCTGGCTCGGCTCGCTGCGGGGCGAGCTCTTAGCACGTACGTTCGTGGTGGGCCCCGATGGCCGCGAACTGCTGGGCCGCCCGCTGCCAGCCTCCATCTATGGTCCCGGAGGCACGCCGGCATCGGCCACGTCTGGCACCGATGCCGCGGTGGCCGCGATCTCGCCCATCGGCGGGGCGCTGGTGCTCATGACCGCCGGCGGCGGCACTTACCACGTCGTGGTCGGCCCGGTCCGCGACAGCCCGCGGCTGTTCGGGGAGCTCGAGCTGCCGGGCGTCCCCCTCACGCTCCTCATCATCGCGCTCGCCGTCAGCGCCGCAGTCTGCCTGTTCCTCGCCCGCTACCTCGCCTCCCCGGTCGATCGCCTGCGCCTGGCGACGCGCCAGCTTGCCAGCGGCGATCTCAACATTCGGGTGCTCCCAGCACTGAAAGGGCGCCAGGACGATCTCGGGCTACTGGCGGCGGACCTGGACGCGATGGCCGAGCGGCTGCGGCAGCTGCTGGAGGGCAAGCAGCAGCTGCTGCGCGACGTCTCCCACGAGCTGCGCTCTCCGCTGGCGCGCCTGCAGCTGGCGCTGTCACTGGCGCGTCGCGACGAGCTCGCCAGCGAGCGGCACCTTGCGCGGGCGGCCTACGAGGCCGACCGCCTCGAGCAGCTCATCGCGCGCACCCTGAAGCTCGTGCGCCTGGAGCGCCCGGTGCATGAACTGGAGCAGGAGCGGGTGGACCTGCCCGAACTGCTGCGCACCATCGCCGCCGACGTGGCGATCGAGGCCGACGCCCGCGGCTGCCTCGTCAATGTCGAGGCACCGGGCGCGCTCTACGTGCACGGCGATCCGGAGGTGCTGCGCAGCGCCTTCGAGAACGTGATCCGCAATGCCGTGCGCTACAGCCCGCCCGATGCCGTGATCGCCATCAGCGCGCGCCCCGTCCACGAGGCCGGACGCGGCGAATCGGTGGAGGTGCTGGTTCGGGACCAGGGCCCTGGGGTGCCGGAGAAGGACCTGGGGTTGATCTTCGAACCCTTTTACCGGGTTGATGCGGCCCGTGAGCATCGCAGCGCGGGCGGAGAGGGCCTGGGGCTTGCGATCGCCGCGCGGGCGGTTGCCCTGCACCGGGGCAGGATCGAGGCTCAGAACGCCGCAGGCGGCGGCCTGATCGTCCGGGCTACCCTGCCGTCAGACGTCCCGGCACGAGCCCTGCGCCAGCCAGCGGCGCCGGCTGTCGCATAGGGGCGCTGCGATCCGGGGCGAGCAGCCCCCGCTGCAACAGCACCTCGTGCATCGAGGTGAATGCGAATTCCCCGAGCACCCGGCGCAGCCGCGCCTCGCAGCGCGTGAGGTTGGTGTAGTGGCGGAAGCGCGAGAAGGCGCCGACCTTGACGCGCGGCTGCCCCGGGTCGATCTCCCACGGATGCAGGTAAAAGGCGAACGGCCGGCCGCGGCGTTCGTTGATCTGCCTGAGTCCCGAGCGCGTCAGCCAGTAGGGGAGGATGCGGAAGTAGCCACCACCGGAGACCGGCACCTGGACGCCAAAGAAGCTGGCCGCCGACATCGGGAACTCCGCGAGCGTGCGGCCCGAAGGCGCACTCACGCGGTGCGGCTCGGGGTTGGCGCCCGGCAGGCCGTAGAGGTCGTGGTGGATGGGGAAGATCGAGGAGTCGTAGCGGAAGCCGAGGTCGATGAGCACGTCGAGCGCCCACAGCGACGCGCGCGTCACCGAGAAGCTCGCGGCGCGATAGCCGAGCACCTCGTGGCCGATGGTGTCCTCGAGGAATTGCTTGGCGCGCACCGTCTCGGCGCGGAAGGTCTGGGGACTCTGCGTGTACACCAACTGGTGAGAGTAGCCGTGACAGGCTACCTCGTGGCCGGCCTCCGCGATGCGGCGCACCAGCGCGGGCGCCCGCTCCGCCAGCCAGCCGAGCACGAAGAAGGTCGCGTGCACACCGCGTTCGCCGAGGATCTCCAGCAGCTTCTCGGTGTTGGCCTGCACGCGTAGCTCACGGGTTTCCCAGGTGTCGCGCGCGATTGCAGAACTCAGAGCCGCGACGTGGAAGTAGTCCTCGACGTCGACCGTGAACGCATTGAGCTGCGCAGCGGCAGCTGGCCTGTTGTCTGTGTTGCCTTCCATGTGCGCGTGACTATATCGGACGGCTCAGCCGCATGACGTAGGTTTATCACCCTATGTGTTGACGGCGCGAAGGCCGCGAGCGCTTCGCCGGGAACGGCACGCAGTGCAGCGTGAACATAACGTACCCGTACAAAAGCGAACGGCTCCCGAAGGAGCCGTTCGCCGCATCGTCAACTTGGGGAGACTTTCAGACCTGTGCGCGCTTGCGTCTCAGGGCGAGAAAGCCGACACCACCCAGGCCGAGCGCCAGCAGCGGGATCATGCCGGGTTCCGGCACACCGCTCGGGGTCGTCTGGGACGGACGGCTGTTCTGCTGGTCAGCGACCGGGCGACCGGGCCAGCGATTGTGAACGACGGCGCACGCGCTCGATCCGCACATGCTTGCCGACGCCGGCACGCTCCACACGATGGCTGCGACGGTCGCAACACTCGCCATCCCGGCAATCATAGTGATCTTCTTCATCGCTGATCCCTCCAATGACCTTTCCTTGAATCCAGTGGCCGGCTCTGCGCCGTACCCGGTCATCAGTCTTGTTAATTCCTAAGTCCAATTCTGCCACTCCTGCTGCAGCGTGCAAGCTGGACAGCGGAGCGTGGGTCAAAGAATAACAAAGCCTTCCATCGCCCGTGTGTGCAATGAGACATATCGCACGCGCAATTGTGTTCCACCTCACAAGGTGACACGTCCTGACCGGTGGCAGCCCCTGTGTCGGTTCCGCGCGACGCGCATTATCTCTATATAAATTAATAAGTTATGCGCCGCCTGTGACCGTGTTCACAACAGATGCCGTCGGTGCGGCGCGACGTGTCGAGTTCCCCCTCAGGGCCCCTGGAACGAGTCCTACGCGCAGAGGCTTGAAAACTATCGGAATAACTTCCCGGGCATACCCCTTGCATTGAGTCCTTCGACGGTGGCTGACCGGGCTTCGCTTGCTCCCTCAGCCGCTGATTCCTGAATCGACATGTCCTGTCCGGCCATTGGCCGGGCATTGGTGGGGGTTTGCGCCTTGAAACTAGTCAAAGTCATTCTCGCGGCATGGTTGGTGTTCGGGCTCGTCGGGTGTAACTCGAGCGACCAGTCTTCATCGGCCTCGGCGACCAACAATCCGCAGGATCTGCCGGTCGGTAACGGCGTGGCGACGCTCTCCTGGGAGGCGCCGACCACCACCACCAGCGGCGCGGCGCTCACGGACCTATCCGGCTACCACATCTACTATGGCATCGATCAGAACAACCTCACCGAGAGCGTCTCGCTGAGCGGTGTCGGTATCCAGACTTACGTGATCGACAACCTTGGCTCGGGCACCTGGTACTTCGCCATCAAGGCGGTGACCTCGGCGGGCACGGAGAGCGCGCTTTCGGACATCGTGAGCAAGACGATCAGCTGATGAACTGACCCTGCAGGCGTGGCCGCGCTGCCGCGGTCGCTTGCGTGACGACCGTCGCAGCTGCGCGTCAGCAGCCTACCCGCCCATGCCGGGTATCTCGGTAGACTGTGCATGATGCCAACCCCCGGCTACGTGCGCCTGTGGATGATCTTCGCACTCGCGTTGCTGGTGACCTTTGTGTGCTGGCCGAGCGCACAGGTGCTCTACGGCCAGTGGACCGATTTCGTCAACATCACCTACACGCATGGCCCCCTGATACTCGCCGTGTGTCTCTATCTTGTGTGGCGCGAGCGCGGCGCGATCGCACGCGCTCCGGTTGAGCGCTGGCCGCTCGCGCAGCTGGCGCTTGCGTGCGCTGTCCTCGCGTGGCTCGTGTGCGATTACGCGAGCATCCAGGACCTGCACATCACCATCTTCCCGGCGGTGTTCTGGCTGGCCATCGCGGCGGCCTTTGGCTGGCCCATCGCACGCCTGATGTTCTTCCCCGTCGCGTTTTTCGGATTTGCTCTGCCTTCCTGGGCTCAGCTGGGCAACCCGCTGCAGGAGCTGACCGTGGTCGCGATGCAGGTCTTTCTTGGCATGACCGGGCCACACGCGGTCATAAGTGGCGACACCATTCACATCCCGAACGGCAGCTTCGTGATCGAGGAGGGCTGTAGCGGGCTGCATTTCATGATCGTGGGCCTCGCGGTGGCGGCGCTGCACGGAGAACTGCGCCGCGATCCGTGGCGCACGCGCCTCGCGCAGCTCGCGCTGATGGCGGGCCTCGCGCTGCTGGCCAACTGGGTGCGCGTCTACACGGTGATCGAGGCCGGTTACCTCAGCGACATGCGCAACTACCTCGTGAGCGTCAGTCACTACTGGTTCGGCTGGGGAGTCTTCGCGGTCGCACTGGTGGCCTTCTTCTGGCTCTCGACCTGGCTTACGCCCGCTGAGGCTGCCTCCCCCGAGGTCTCCTCTGCGCCGCTGCCATCACCGCCGCCGGTGAGCTCGACTCCGACGCTCGGGTTCGTGATCGCGGTGCTGGTGCTCCTGGCACTGCCCGCGGCGACTTTCCTGGCACGACGCGCACACCCGCCGGCGCCCTTGAGCAGCGAACCGTTCCTCACACTGAAGGCTCCCTGGTCGGCGCTCACACCCGTGGGCGGATCCTTCTGGCTACCTGAGTTCGAGGGCGCGGATGACAACGAGTACCTCACCGCCGTAAGTCCCGCAGGGGCCACGATCGAGGTGTTCCGCACGCGCTTCATTTCACAGCGCCAGGGAGCCGAACTGGTCGGCGAATCGAGCTCGCTCCTTGGCCGACACCTGCGCGACCGGGGCGAGCGCCTGGTCGACTCCCCGCACGGACGCTTCCGTGAAACCGAGGCCGTCGATCCGGCCGGTGCGCACTCGCTCATCTGGTCACGTTACGAGATTGCCGGTCGTCCCCTGGTCAGGGGGCTCGCAGAGCAGCTGTGGTACGGACTGAACGCGCTCGTATGGAATCCGCCGGCCGACTTGCTGGCCTTTCGCGCCGAGTGTCGTGGCGACTGCGCGGACGCGCGCCGGGTTCTCGGTGAACTCCTGCAGAATGCGAGCCTCCAAGGCCCGTGACACCACTCATGTGGTGTTTTCGTAAGAGCAAGCAGATGCAGATGACAGGGACCAGATCGCGTTCGTCCAAGGCGCCGCGTCGGCCGCGACTTGGTTTGTCGCGTACGAAAGTGCGACTCTTTGAGCCACGAGCCGATGTGGATTTCGGCCACGCAGCGCGACAGGAACCAGCCTCGGTCAAGCGCGACTCGCCGCGTGTGACTGTCGTCATACGAGGCGGCGAAAAGTCGCTGTTTGCCGACCATCGCGGCTCTTGGAAACCCTGAAAATGTCTGAGTCAGGCGACACATTGCTTTCAGTGGGCGCGCTAGGCAATGTGTACGCGCTTCGTCAATGAAGCCGTGTGGACTGTGATCTAGTTCACTAGTTTTTCCAGTCTTTTTCGCGAGGAGTTCTTCTCATGCTGACGCGCCGGAAGTTGCTACAGAACAGCGGCATTGCTGCTCTTGCGGCGGTTTCAACAGACCTGTGGATTCCTGCGGCCTATGCGCAGACCTCGTCGTTCGACTACTTCATCTCGCCGAACGGGGACGACAACAATCCCGGCACCCTCGCCAGTCCGTGGTCTATCACGGCGCTCAATTCGAAGATGAGCACTTACTCGGGCAAGCGCGTTGGCATCATCGGAGATGTCGGCGGTACGCAGACACCGATTCAGTACGGTACCGTCGGCGGTACCAAGACGACGCTGCACTCAATGCTGAGCAACAGCAGCGCCGGCGCAGCCATAAAAGTAAATGGTGGCAGCGCAAGTGCGTCAACCTATCTCGGGTCCTGCACGAGTGCCGGCGCCTACAAAGTGGGATGGGCAATCATCGACGGTGCAGATCCGTCCAGCGGCAGCTCTCCGGTGAGCGCAACAGCGATAACCATGGGCCAGGCGTTCTACGGAGTCAGTCCTGTTCCGAACCCCGGGTACACCACACTCGATGGCTTGATTGTTCGCAATTTCAATTATGCGGCCATCATGTTCGGCGATGTCCAAACCAACACGCTCAATGGCGTGGTCATTCAAAACTGTCAGGTATATAACGGGGTCTGCACCACGTCGTCCGAGAACCCGGGTGGAATTTTCCTTGGCACCACGAGCGGTGCCAAGATTCTGAATTGCTTGATCTACAATTGCACCTGCTCAGGAGGCGACTACTCTCCATGGGGCATGGGTGGAATCACCACCTACGGAACCACCGGGCTGATCGTCACAAATTGCACGATTTACGGCTGCGGTTATGCAATCCAGAACAAAGACGGTAACCAATACGGCACGTACAGCTACAACTATCTCGATACCGGTAGCTTCGGAAACGCCACCGGTCAGGAAGTCGCTGTCTGCATCAAGTCGCCTATCCCTGGGTCCGGGCAAACACTGATTTGCCATCACAACATTATGATCGGCAACGGATACACCGGATTCGGTGCTGACAACGGAAAAATAAGCGGCGCGGCAAGTTTTTACAACAACACTTTCTATACACCGCCGGCTGTCACCGCGCAGGCATACGCCGCGTGGTTCGATAACAACTCAGGGGCTGGTCCGTTCAGTTGGTACAACAATCTCGTCTACTTCAAGACGTACGGGCAGGCCAATGGCTGGAATAGCGGATGTCTCAGTTACACGCCGGCTACGGGAATGTCTGGGAGCGCGATTAATAACAACTACTACGGAACCGGAATGACCTTCGGCACCTCGAGTAGCAACCTCTCGCTCAGCGCCTGGCAGGGCCTCGGATACGATGTGAATTCCGTTTCCGGGGGTTCGCCATTCGCGAGCACGCCAGTGGCGCTGAACGCCAATAGCTTCGCAATTACCGGCGCGGCGACGACTGCCGGTAGGAACAAGACAGCCTGTGGCGCGTTGGACGGATCTGGTCAGGTGGGGTGCAACTTCAGTTCCGTTGGCTCGACCGCTCCGGTCGTCCCGGATGCACCAATTCTCAAGGTCAGCTAGCAGCCAAGAGATCGTAGCGGCCTGCCGGTAGGTCAGGGCGCCCCTCAGCACGACGCTCGAGTCTGCCGGCGATGGCGCGCTCGAGCAGGTCGATCGCGCGCTTGGCCTGCGTGGAGCGGGAGATTCTTTCCAGCTCGCGATCCAAATCATTTTCCAGTCCAGCGCCTTCACAATCTGAAGAAGGCTTAGCGCCCGTCGAGGCAACACCTTCGGGCAGAGGCATGAATCTGGGAGTCAGGCTGCGGGGCTACGTGTCCGTTCCTAGCTCATCGGGCATTGGCCCCTCCTAGCAGGAGCGGCGCGTGCCCGGCTGCCGAGGCGACATATCGACGCCTGCGGCCGCGCCGCCGCGATGCCCTTGCCGTCTGTGATGCTGTTCACACCCGGTACATCGGTAGGCCATTAAGCTGCGTCGCCATGGGGAGACGCAGCGGACCTTACAGCCGCCTCGTAAAGAACATCCAAACCCCTGATCGGACTGTCTTAATTCGGGAGCGACAGTTCCATCATTTCAACGGGTTTCGCTCCCTTGCTTTCTGATAGGCTCAACTTTTGAACCCAGGAACGGGTATGCGACCAAGCGTGCTGATGCTGGCCGGATGGCTGGCGATAACTCCACTAATCATCAGTTGCGCATCAAGCCCCTCGGCCCCGGTACCGGCGGTGCCGACCGCGGCGGCTTCGGCGACGACCCCGACAGGCACGGCCACCGTGCCGGCGAAGGCGGCCGTGGCCCCCGACTACATCATTGGCCCCGGGGACACCCTGCAGGTGTTCGTCTGGCGCAATCCCGAACTCACAGTGACCGTGCCGGTGCGCCCGGACGGCAAGATCTCAACGCCCCTGGTCGAGGACATGGTGGCGGTCGGCAAGACCGCGCCACAGCTGGCGCGTGACATGGAAGGCGTGCTCGGCGAGTACGTCCGCTCGCCCAAGGTCAATATCATCGTGACGACCGCCGCCAGCGCCTTCAGCCTGGTGAAGGTGGTGGGTCAGGTTGCCCATCCCCAGGCGCTCCCCTACCGCGAAGGCATGACGGTCCTGGATGCCGTGCTCGAGGTCGGTGGCCTCGGCCAGTTTGCCTCAGGCAACCGCGCCCGCATCGTGCGCACGGTGAACGGCAAGGAAACCGTCATCCACGTGAAGCTCGGCGACCTCATGAACAGCGGGGCCACCAGCGAGAACATCCCGCTCAAGGCCGGCGACGTGCTGGTCGTGCCGCAATCGATCTTCTAACAGCATGAACGCCGCACTCGAATTTCTCGTCGAGCAGATCCGGGGCGTGTGGCGGTTCCGCTGGATCGCCATGCTGGTCGCCTGGGTCGTATGCCTGGCGGGCTGGCTGATCATCCTTATGATCCCCGACACCTACAGTGCCTGGGCGCGCGTCTACGTCGACACCCGCACGCGGCTGAGCCAGGTGACCCAGGGTATCGCGGTCGAGTCGAACATCGCCTCCCAGGTCGAGGCGGTGCGCTCAGCGCTCCTCGGCGGTCCGCAGCTCGAGAAGGTGGCCAAGCTTGCGATCCCGAGCTACGCGGGGGCAACGCCCGTCAAGCAGCGCGAGATCATCGAGGGCCTGCGCCAGCGCCTCACGGTGGAAGTGAACGCTGACAAGACCGCGCCGGCAGACCTCTACACGATCTCCTACACTGATCACAGTCCGCAGAACGCCCACCACGTGGTCGATCAGCTGCTGAACCTCTTCATGTCCAACTCCCTCGGCGGCAGCCAGCTCGGCTCCGAGCAGGCCGAGAAGTTTCTGTCGCAGCAGATCGAGGAGTACGACCATAAACTGCAGTCCGCCGAGGCGAAGCTCGCTGACTTCAAGCGCCAGAATGCCGGCCTGGTCCCGGGTGCCACCGGTGGGGATTACTTCTCGCGCCTGCAGGCAGAGACGGACGAACTCAATAAGGAGCGCGCCGTGCTCATGGTGGCGCAGCAGAAGCGCGACGAGCTGCACCGGCAGCTCTCCAGCGAACAGCCGCTGATCGGATCTCCCATGACCGGCGGCGGTGCGGGCCTCGATACGGCCAGCCAGCTGCGCGAGGCGCAGGGGCGCCTCGATGAGCTGCTGCTGCGCTATACCGACAAGCATCCCGACGTGCTGGCTGCGCGCCGTGCGGTGGAGGACTTGCGGGCCCGGCAGGCCGCAGAGCTCGCCGCCGTGCGGCACGGCGACCAGGCTGCCATCGCGGCGAGCGGCATGGCCGTGAGCCCGGTGTACCAGGGCATCCGCCTGCAGCTGAGCCAGGCGGACGTCGAGGTGGCCGCTGCCCAGCGGCAGGTGAGCGACCAGCAGACGCGCATCGATGATCTCAAGAAGATGATCAACACCGCGCCGCAGGTTGAGCAGGAGTACTCGCGTCTGACGCGCGACTACGACGTGACCCGCGGGCAGTACCAGGCCCTGCTCGAGCGCCTCAACCGCGCCAAGCTCTCCGACGAGGCCGACGCCACCGGCGTAGTGCGCTTCCAGATCGTCGATCCGCCGACGGGCAGCGATAAGCCCGTGGCACCCGACCGCATACGACTGATTCTCACGGTGCTGGTCGGTGGCTTCGCCGCGGGCATCGGCGCAGCCTACTTCATGCACCAACTGCGCCCCGTGTTCACCTCGACCCGGCAGCTGAATGAGCTCACGCAGCTGCCGGTGCTCGGCTCGGTCAGCATGACCTGGCTTGAGCGGCACAAGTCCGAGGAGCGCCGCGCCGTGTGGACCTATTCCGCCGCCGCCGGCGTACTCGTGGTCGTGGCGCTCATCACACTCGCCACGCAGGGAATTGCGGCGCGCCTGCTACACGGACTCGGTACATGAGCGTCATCGAAAATGCCATCAAGCGCCTGCAGGCATCCCGCGGGGCTGCGGCCCCGACGGCGCGTGACCGGCGTGCCGCGGTGCTCCGCCCGGAAGGGGCAGCCGAAGGCAGCGCCGGCGTTCGCACGTTGCCGCTGGATCTTGACGCGCTGCGCGAGGCGGGCCTCCTGCCACCGGCTCACCAAGAGCGTGAGCTCGCCCAGCAGTTCCGCCAGATCAAGCGTCCGCTGATCAACAACGCCCTCGGTCGGGGCGTCACGCCGCTCCCGGACGGCAACCTCGTGATGATCGCGAGTGCGGTGCCGGGGGAGGGCAAGACGTTCACCTCGCTGAATCTCGCACTCAGCATGCGTCTGGAGGAGGACGTGACCGTGCTGCTGGTGGATGGCGACGTGGTTAACCCGCGCCTGAGCCAGATCCTGGGTGCGGACGATTCGCGCGGGCTGCTGGACGTCATCAAGGACCCTGACGTGACACTGGCCTCGGCCATCCTGCCGACGAGCGTGCCGGGCCTCTCCTTCCTGCCCGCCGGGCATCAGGAGCCCAATGCCACCGAGTTGCTGGCGAGTGCCCGCATGAGCGAGGTGGTGGCGCAGCTGGCGCGCCAGGATCCCACGCGTCTGGTGCTGTTTGACTCCGCGCCGCTGCTCCTGACCACCGAATCGCATGCCCTGACCCAGATCGCAGGACAGATCGTGATGGTGGTGCGCGCCGACCAGACCCCCCAGCACGTGGTGCTCGAGGCCGTGGAGACGCTGGCGGAGAGCAAGTCGGTGTCGCTCATCCTCAACCAGAGCATGAAGCAACCGCACGCAGGCTACTACTACCGCTACGCCGCCAGCCGGGCGAGCGAGAAAGACGATAACGTTTGAGCGACGCTGAAGGGGCGCGCCACATGAAAGTGACATCGGGTGCCAGGCTGCCTCTCGGCGGTGGCCTCGCGGTCGCCATTGTGCTGTGCCTGCTGTCGCTGCCGGCGGCTGCCCAGATCTCGGGGCCGATCAGTACGCAGGCCCTGTTCTTCGACCAGGCGAGCGGTGCGCACCACGGCGACTACCTGGAGGCGCAGACGGGCTTCATCTATACCGACAACGTGAATCTTGAGCCCGGCGGCCCCGGCGATGAGCTCGCCATGATCGGGCTCGTGGGCGAGACCGAGCGCCAGGGAGCTCCGCGCCTGGACTACCGCCTGAACTCGGACCTGATGCTGGTGAAGTACTTCGGCTCAGACTACCAGACCCAGCCGCTCGGGTACCTCGACGGCACGGCCGATTTCAAGATCGTGCCAGGCACGCTGCTGTGGACCGCACGCGACAGCTTCAGCCAGGCGTCGATCAACCCGGTGGGGCCGCCGACACCGAACAACCTCGAGAGCATCAACTACGTGACCACCGGCCCGCAGCTGCTCCTGAAGCCGACGCTGCAGACCACGATCACGCTTGATGGCAGCTACTCCTACGTCTACTCGAGCTCCAAGTCCCCTGAGTACGTGAACATCAACAGCAATCGCTACGGCGGCGACGCGCGGCTGGATCACGCCTTTTCGAACATCCTGACCGCCTACATCACGGGCAGTTACCAGAAGGTGCGCTTCCAGGACACCACCGTTAACACGGATTTCGACTACCGCCTGGGAACGGTGGGCTTCAAGATCACCACCGCCCGCACGGAGTTCGATGCCTCGATCGGCTACACCCAGGCGCACCTGGATTCGGTGCCGCCGGCGGCGTTCCCGATCCCGCGTATCCACTTCTATTCCTTCCTCGACGACGCCACCACCGGCACGAGCACTGCGCCGACGACCGATGAGAGCCCGAGCGGGGTGAACTGGCAGGTAGACCTTTCGCGGCTTATCTCACCGAGGCAGCGCATCGCGATCCACACACTGCGCCAGGTGACCGATGCGGCGAATCTGTTCCGCCTGAACCTCGACCAGCCGGTGCCGGGCAACCAGGCGCAGGCGATCGCAAGCGGGCAGCCGTTCACTTACACCGAGTACGGGGCGACCTGGACCTACGACACCGGGCGCACCCGCTTCACGCTCGGGGCCCTGGACTTCGACAACAAGTACTCCCTGACTCCTCAGTCCGACCACCAGGGCAAGCAGCTGAACGGCTTCGTCACGCGGCAGGTAAACCCGGCGCTCATCTGGGAGCTCGGCGGTTCCTTCGAGCATGACATCTATTCCGCGCTCTCCCAGAACACCTGGACGATGCTCACGGACCTGCGCTGGCACATCGGCCCGAAGATCAGCGTGCGCTTCCTCTACGCGCACTCGACCCTCACCGGGTCCTACTCCGACAACCAGATCGGCGTGACGGCCTCCTACGCCCTCACGAGCGGGGCCAAGGTCCCGGATGCATTGCTGACGCCGAGTTCAGCGATCTCCGAGCCCATGCAGCAGTGAGTGCGAGGATGAGCGCGTACCATGGCCCCTGCTGAATTCTGGTTCTGGACCTGCCTCATCGTCGGGCTGTATCCCTACGTCCTTTATCCCCTGTGCGTGGCGCTGCTGCGCCTGGTGCGGCCACGGCCCGTGCACAGCGCCGCGATCACCCCACGCGTGACGGTGGTGATCTCGGCCTACAACGAGGCGGCGCACATAGAGGCTACGGTCCGCAACAAGCTCGACCAGGACTACCCGCCGACGCTGCTGGACGTCATGGTGGCCTCGGATGGCTCGACGGATGAGACCGACAGCGTGCTGCGCGCCTTGTCGCGCGAGGACCCGCGCGTCAGTTACTTTCGCCAGCAGCCGCGCAGCGGCAAGACCGCGGCACTCAACGCGCTGGTGGCGCGCGCCGAGGGCGAGATCATCGTGTTCGCTGATGCCAATTCCATGTTCCGACCCGACACGGTACGCAGGCTGGTGAGCGTCTTTGCCGATCCCGGGGTCGGCTACGCCACCGGCTGCATGCTGTACGTCGATCCGCATGGGTCACTCGTCGGGGACGGCTGCACCGCCTACATGCGCTACGAGAATGTGCTGCGTGGCCTCGAGACCCGGGCTGGCTCGATCGTGGGGGTCGATGGCGGAGTGGATGCGGTGCGCCGCAGCCTGTATCAGCCGATGCGCGCCGATCAGCTTCCCGATCTCGTGCTGCCACTGAGCGTGGTGGAGCAGGGGCGGCGCGTGGTATTCGTTCCCGATGCGGTGCTCGAAGAGGAAACCCTGCACACCCAGGGCGCGGAATACCGCATGCGCGTGCGCGTGGCACTGCGCGCCTTCTGGGCGCTGCGCGACAAGCGCGCGCTCCTGAATCCCCTGCGCTATCCGCTCTTCAGCTGGCAGCTGCTCTCGCACAAGCTGCTGCGCTACATGAGCTTCCTGCCGCTTGCAGTGGCGGCGGTGCTCAACTGGCTGCTGGTGGGTCACGGCTGGGTCTACGATGCGCTCGCGGCGCTGCAGTGCTGTGCGGGGGCGCTGGCGCTGCTGGCGGCGTGCGGGCCACGGCGGCTGCGTGGCGTGGGCCTCGCCCGCTACTCGTACTACTTCCTGCTGCTCAACTGGACTTCCGCTGTCGCCTTCAGCCGCTTCCTGCGTGGCGAGAAGCAGGTGCTCTGGCAGCCGCGCACTGGCTGAGATCGCATGTCCGTGATGAGCTCCCTGTCGCGGCACGTGTTCCATCCCCTGTGGGACCTGAAGGACCGCAGCCGTCGCCTGAAGGTGCTGCGCGAGCTTGAGCGATCGCAGTGGCTGCCGCAGGAGACACTGCTCGCGCGGCAGCGCGAGCGCCTGCAGCACATCCTCAGGTACGCGGCCGCCAATTCGTCGTACTACGAGCGCATCTTCCGGCAGAGCGCGTTCGATCCTGGGCACTTCGAGGAGGCCGCGTTTGCGCGCGTGCCGCTCCTGACCAAGTCCATCATCCGCAGCTCTACCGACGAGATCCTGTCGCGGCAGTTCACGCGCGCTGAGCTCGGGGAGCACAAGACCGGGGGCTCAACGGGGGTGGCGCTCACCACCTATTTTGATCCCGAGTGGGTCGAGATCCGCAACGCGGACGCGCTGCGCTCCAACCAATGGGCCGGCGCGTTCCACGGCATGAAGGTGGCGGCCCTGTGGGGGAACCCGCCGCTCGCCCGCTCCGCCAAGGAGCGCCTGCGGCGCCTGCTGATCGATCGGTTCGTCTTCCTCGATACGATCGACCTCAACCAGCGCTCGCTCGCGGAGTTCGTGAGTGCCTGGCGGCGCGAACGGCCCGAGGTGCTCTTCGGGCACTCGCACTCGCTCTACATGCTGGCGCGCTATCTCAGGGACGAGAACATCACGGACCTGCGCCCGCGCGGCATCGTCTCGACCTCCATGATGCTGGTGGCCCACGAGCGGGCTCTCATCGAGCAGGTGTTCGGCTGTCGCGTCACCGACCGCTATGGCTGCGAGGAAGTCGGGCTGATCGCCTGCGAGTGCGAGCGCCACGAGGGCATGCACCTCGACATCGAGCACCTGTACATCGAGTTCCTGCGCGAGGACGGCACTCCCGCGGCCGAGGGCGAGGAGGGGGCCATCGTCCTCACCGACCTCTACAACCGCGGCATGCCCTTCATCCGTTACCGGATCGAGGACATCGGCGTGTGGACGCGGCGACGCTGTTCCTGCGGTCGCGGGCTGCCGCTGATGGAGCGCGTCACCGGCCGCGTGGCCGATTACCTCAAGCGCCGCGACGGCTCCATGGTCGCCGGCGTCTCGCTCGTGGAGCGCACGCTGACCGCCATTCCCGGCATCGAGCAGCTGCAGGTCGTGCAGCCGAGCCGCGAGGAGATCGTGCTGAACGTGGTGCGCGCCGCGGACTTCAGCGCCGCGAGCGAGGCGGCGCTGCTCGCGGAGTTCCGCAGCGTCTTCGGCGAGGGCATCACCTTCCGCACGCAATTTCTCGACCGCATGCCCCAGGAGCGCTCGGGCAAGTACCGCTTCTCGATCTGCCAGGTCTGAGGCGTCGTGAGCCCCGACACCCCCGCGCCGCTGGTCTCGGTCGTCATGGCCACCTACAACATGGGGCGCTACCTGCCCGAGGCACTCGAGTCGGCGCTGTCGCAGGACTACCCGGCCATCGAGGTGCGTATCGTCGATGACGGCTCGACCGATGACACGCCGCAGGTGCTGGAGCGCTGGCGCGGCGATCCGCGCGTGCACGTGCACCGCCAGGCAAATGCCGGCCAGACACGCGCCAAGAACCAGGGCATCGCCGATAGCCGCGGCGCCTTCATCGCCTTCCTCGATGCGGACGATGTATGGCTGCCGGGCAAACTCAGGCGGCAGCTGGCACTGTTCGCGGGGCAGCCCGACGTGGGAGTCGTGTACTCCGACTACGAGTGCATGGACGGCGAAGGCAAGGCTCTGCCCAAGGGCCCGACGCCCATGCGGCGCGGCCGCATCACCGGTGCACTGCTGATCGACAACTTCGTCAGCTTCTCCTCCAGCGTCGTGCGGCGCAGCTGCCTGGATGCCTGTGGGGCCTTCGATGAATCGCTGGAGATGGGGATCGACTACGAGCTATGGCTGCGGCTCTCGGCGCGCTACGGCTTCGACTTCGTCCCGGAGGCGACCCTGCGGTACCGCATCTGGCCCGGAAGCATGTCGAAGAACTTCAAGAAGCGCTATGCCTCCGCCATCCGCATCATGCAGGGCTTCCTTGCGCGCCATCCGGGCGTCGTCGATGCCCGACTGGTGCGCGAGGCCTGGGCGCACACCTACGTCGGGCGCGGCAACATGACCCTGTGGCGCGAGAAGGACCGGGGAGCTGCCTTCCGTGACTACTTCGAGGCGTTGCACTACTCACCCTCCTACTGGCCGGCATGGCGCGCGCTGCTGCGCGGCCTCATCACGACACGGACCCCGACATGAGCGCGCCGGGCGCGCAGCGCTCAGGCTCTGGGGACGGGCGGGTAGTCGGTGCGGTTGACGTAGCCGTCCGAGCCAGCCGCGGAAATCGGGCGTGCCGGCACGCCACCGACGGTCGTGCCGGGCGTGACGTCGCTGACCACCACGGCATTCGCGCCGACCGCGGCGCGGTCGCCGACCGTGACCCGGCCGATGATCTTGGCGCCGGGGGCGATATACACGTTGTTACCGATGGTCGGGCAACCCTCGCGCTCGCCGCGGTTCTGGCGGCCGAGCGTCACGCCCTGGGAGATATTGCAGTTGTCGCCGATGATGACCTCGGCGTTCACGAAAATGCCGCCGAAGTGACCGATGTAGAAGCCGCTGCCGATGCGCGCGTCGCGGGAAATGTCGATGCCGTAGCGGATCGAGTAATGGTGCAGGGCGAGCACCACCAGCTGCCGCACGCCGAAGCGGCACCAGCGCGTCTCGCGCGCGAATACATACAGGCGCAGCAGCACCGCGTAGCGAAAGCCGGGCGTGGAGAAGTAACGGCTCCAGAACGTGGCGGCGCCGAGGCGCCCGGCGTGCCGCCACAGGTCCGAGGCGATCAGCGCGCGGCAGCGGATCCAGTTAGTGCGTGTGGCGATGGCTCTTAGATCCTGAACCCATGCGGATTCTTCATCTTATTCACAGCGAGGGCGTGTACGGCGCGGAGCTGATTCTACTGTACTTGGCACGCGAGCAGCAGCAGCGCGGGCATCAGGTGACGGTGGGCAGCATGCGCGACCCGGGTACGCCGCCGACGCCGTTCGAGACGCTGGCGGCCGCGTACGGCGTGAGCGTCGTGCCGCTGCGCATCGCACCGCGCCCGACGCCGCAGGTGAGGGGGGCGCTGCTGAACTGCGCGCGCGACCTGCGGGCGCAGGTACTGCACTCGCACGGCTACAAGGCCAACATCCTGCTCGGGCTGGTGCCAGGTGGCGCACGGCCCCCGGCCGTGACGACGCTGCATGGCTGGACCACCGGCCAGGGCTTCAGCCGCCTGCGGCTCTACGAATGGCTTGACCGGCAGGCCATCGGCAGACTCGAGGCCGCGGTAGTCGTCGCCCGCAGCATGCTCGAGCTCCCGGCACTGCGGGCGCTGGCGCTTGCAAAAAGACACCTCATCGAGAACGGCATACCACCCCGTGCCACGCGCCTGGCGGACCTTGCGGCGCAGTCAGTGGCGGCGCCGCCCGCGGCGCTCCTGGAGTTCATGCGCCGCGCGCCGACCCTGCTCGCCATCGGGCGGCTGTCGCCAGAGAAGAACTTCGCGCAGCTGCTCGAGGCGTTCGCGCGCGCCCGGGCGCAGGGCGACGCCGCGCACCAGCTCCTGATCATGGGCGCGGGACCGGAGCGCGAGGCGCTCGCGCGCCGGATAAGCGCCCTGGGACTCACAGCGAGCGTCCAGCTCGGAGGCTATCTTGCAGGCGCCGACCGCCTGCTCGGACAGGCGGCTGGATTCGTCATGAGCTCGCTCACGGAAGGCCTGCCGCTCGTGCTGCTGGAAGCTCTGCAGTGGCAGGTCCCGATCCTCGCGACCTCAGTCGGTGCCATCCCCGACCTGCTCGAGCGCGGGGCAGGGCAGCTGGTGCCGCCCGGGGACCTGGCGGCGCTCACTGCCGGGCTCACGCAGCTCATGCGGACTGCAGCGCCGCAGGGCGCCGGGCAGGCCGAGGAGCGCTATTCCAGCGCCCGCATGGCGCAGCGATACCTCGACCTCTATGAGACGATTACGTGAAGTGCGTGATGATTCCCCGCGCACAACCCGGCAGACTGCCAACCTGCCGCGCAACGTCGTCATCATGTACGACGTGACATAATCACAGCATGGTACGGACGCGAAAGAAACAGGACGTTGGCCCGCCAGAGCATGGCGCGCGCGATGCAGCCTTCTGGCTGTTCTGCGTCTTCATCCTCGGCTACTTCACGCGCCTCACCGCGCGCGTGCCGGCCCTCGGACACGCCCACTTTGACCTGGTGCTCGCGGCAATCGTGGCGCTCGCCATCGTGCTCGCGCCGCGCACGCGGCGCGCCGGGCCGCCGCAGAAGCTCGACCCGGTGGCGCGGCAGCTGTGGATCCTGCTGGCCTACATCATCCTGACGATCCCGTTCGTCGAGTGGCCCGGCAGCGTGGTGCGCAACCTCGAGGTGTACGCCAAGTCGCTGTGCTTTTTCTTCTTTGTCGTGGCCACCGTCGACACCACGAGGAAGCTGCGCATCCTGATCGTCGTCTACACCCTGAGCCAGCTGATCCGGGTGTTCGAGCCGCTCGAGATGCACCTGCGCAGCGGCTACTGGGGATCGTTCACCTCGCTGGGTAACTGGGAGTACATGGACCGGCTCGCCGGCTCCCCCTACGACATCATCAACCCCAATGGGCTGGCGTTCGTCATCATCATGACGCTGCCGCTCCTGTACCTGGTGCTGCGCCCCTCCAATGCGCTGCGCTGGGCGATCTTTGTCGGCTTGAGCGCGGCGATGGCTTATGCGCTGGTGCTGAGTGCCTCGCGCTCCGGGTTCCTGGGGATGGTGTTCCTGGTGCTGTTCGTCATCTGGCGCAGCAAGCGCCGCGCCGCCTACCTTGCCGTGGCCGCGGTCGTCGGGCTCGTCTCGCTCACCCTCATGACCGACCTGCAGCGCGAGCGCTACGTGTCGATCTTCTCCAGCCACGCCAAGGGCGCGGCCACCGCCGAGGCGCGTCTCACCGGGGTGGAGGGTGACTTCAAGGTGTCGCTGCGCCGGCCGTTCTTCGGTCACGGCCTCGGCACCTCGCGCGAGGCCAACGCCAACTTCCGCGGCGAGGATCTGCCCTCGCACGACCTGTACACCGAGGTGGCGGAGGAACTCGGCTACATCGGCCTCGCGCTGCTGCTCGCCCTGATCTGGAGCTTCCTGCGCGCCTGCTGGACGGCACAGCGCCTGCTCGCGTCCGCGCCACTGACGGATGAGCGGCTGCGCTTCCTGCACGATGTCGCCGCAACGCTGGTGGTCGTCGTGGCGGTCGACCTGTTCTTCAGTTTCGCCTCCTTTGGCTTTTCAGAGCCCTACTGGTACTTCTTCGGCGGCCTGTCGGTCGTGACGGCCCGCCTCGCGGTGAAGCTCGCCCCGGCTGACGCCGCGGTGGCGCCGGCTGCGCGCCTGCGCCGCGGTGTGGTGCGCGGGCGGCTGACGCGCCCGTCGACGCGTCCGCGCGGACTTCTCCCCGGGGCGCTTCCGCGTCCGCGCTCGCGCTAGGCCGCCTGATATGTGCGGCATTTGTGGCTTCGTATCCGCCACGGCATGGCCCGAGGACATGCTGCGCAGCATGAACGACGTCATCGTCCGCCGCGGGCCGGACGGGGAGGGGCTGCTGCACACCTCCCAGGTCGGGCTCGCCATGCGGCGCCTGGCGATCATCGATGTGGAGGGCGGCTCGCAGCCGGCCTACAACGAGGACCGCTCGGTCGCGGTGGTATTCAACGGCGAGATCTACAACTTCCAGGCGCTGCGCGCACGCCTGCAGGCGCGCGGCCACGAGTTCCGCACTCATTCGGACACCGAGGTGATCGTGCACCTGTACGAGGAGCACGGTGCGCAGCTGGTCCAGGAGCTGGAGGGGATGTTCGCGTTCGCGCTCTGGGACACGCGGCGCGAGGTGCTGCTCCTGGCGCGCGACCGCCTCGGCATCAAGCCGCTGTTCGTCGCCCAGGTGCCCGGCGGGGTGCTGTTCGGCTCGGAGATGAAGTCGCTGCTGGCCACCGGCCTCGTGCCGGCGCAGATGGACTGGCAGGCACTCGATGCGTTCCTGACCTACACCTTCATTCCGGCGCCACACACCATCTACCGCGGCATACGCAAGGTGCCCCCGGGCACCACGCTCACGATCAGGCCCGGCGGGGAGAGCGAGGCGCGCACCTACTGGTCGATCCCGGATGCCGTCCCCGTTAAGCTCTCCGAGCAGGCGTGGGTCGAGCGCGTGGAGGGCAGCTTCCGGCGCGCAGTCGAGTCGCACCTGGTCAGCGACGTGCCGGTCGGTGCCTTCCTCTCCGGCGGCGTCGACAGCGGCCTCATGGTGGCCATGATGGCGCAGGCGTCGGAGCGGCCGGTCGAGACCTTCACCGTCGGATTCGCCGACGCCGGCTCCTCGTTCATCGACGAGCGCGTCTACGCGCGCATGATCGCGCAGCGCTACCGCCTCAATCACCACGAGATCAACATCGAGCCGCACGTCGCGGACATCATCGAGGACGTCGTCACCGCCTTCGATGAGCCCTTCGCCGATGATTCGGTGATCCCGAGCTACTACGTGAGTCAGGCCGCCGCCAGGTTCGTCAAGGTGGCGCTCACCGGCCTCGGTGGCGATGAGCTCTTCGGCGGTTACCGGCGCCACCTCGGGGTGCGCATCGGGGACGCTTATGGGCGCGTGCCACGCTGGCTGCGCGAGGGACTCATCGACCCGGCGGTGCGGCGCCTGCCCGAGCCGAAGTCATCCAGCGACCTCGTGGATCACCTCAAGCGCTTCTCGCGCGCGTCTTCCGCGCATGCCGCCGAGCGCTACCAGGACTCCATGAGCGCCCTGCCGCCGGGGGAGCGTGGCCGGCTCTATACCGAGGAGGCCGCAGGTCAGATCGATCGCGAAGCAACTGTGAGGGTGTTAACGGACACTTTCGCAGGCTTCAGGCACGGTGGCAGCCTCGAGCGGGCGCTCAAGACCGACCTGCGCTGGTACCTGCCGGATGACATCCTGACCCTGACGGACCGGCTGTCCATGTGGCACTCGCTCGAGCTGCGTGTCCCGTTCCTCGATCACCACTTCGTCGCCGACGTCATGACCATGCCGCCTGAGCTCAAGATCCGGCGCCTGCGCCAGAAGCACCTGCTCAAGCAGGTGGCCGCGCGCTGGTTGCCCGAGGCGGTGATCAACCATCGCAAGCAGGGATTCGAGGCGCCGATGGGGCGCTGGCTGCGCGGCCCGCTCAAGGCCCTCATGCAGGAAACGCTCGCGCCCTCGGTGATATCCGCGGCCGGCATCTTCAGGACTTCCGAGGTCGAGCGGCTCAAGCACGAGCACCTGAGCGGGCAGCGCAAGCACAGCAAGATCCTCTTTTCGCTCCTGATGTTCCAGCTGTGGCACCGCCGCTACCAGGGCGCCGTGGCCTCCGCGGCGACGCCCGTCGTGACCTTCGCCGCATGAGAGTGCTGGCCCTCACCTGGATGGACCAGCGCCGCACCGAGGAGCTGTGCGCGGGCCTGGACCTGGAGCTCGTGGTGCTCAAGACAGCGCGGCGCGGGCTGCTGCGCTACCTGGTGCTCGGCGCGCGTACGGTGGTGCTGCTCGCGCGCCGGCGCGCCCGGGTGCTGCTGGTACAGAATCCCTCGCTGGTCCTCGCCGCGCTGGCCGTGGTGCTGCGCAGCGTGCTCGGGTACCACCTGATCGTCGATGCACACAACGAGGCCGTCGAGCCCTACATCAACAAGCAGCGCTGGATCCGCACGCTCTCGCACTGGGTCATCCGCAAGTCCGACCTGACGATCGTAAGCAACCGTCATCTCGGGGATCTGGTGGAGGGGTACGGCGGGCGTTCCTTCACGCTTCCCGACCGCGTGCCCACGCCCCCGCCGGGCGTGCGCAGTGCCCTCGGCGGCCCGTTCAACGTGGTGCTGGTCGCCACCCACGCTCGCGACGAGCCCGTGGCGGAGATCTTCGAGGCGGTACGGGGTACCGACATCCAGCTGTACGTGACCGGCAATCCGCGCCGCCTGGCCCCGGCGCTGGCCGCCATCGTGCCGCCGAACGTGCACCTGACCGGGTTCCTGCCCGACGCCGAATACTGGGCGCTGCTGCGCTCGGCCGATGGCATCATCGACCTGACGCTGATGGACGATTGCCTGGTATCGGGCGCCTACGAGGCCCTGGCGGTGGGTACGCCGATGCTACTTTCCAATAATCGGGCCAGTGTCGAGCTGTTCGGCGAGGCCGCCACCTTCACTGACAACACCGCGCCCGACATCCGCCGCGCGCTGGAACTGCTGCGCTCGCGTCATGACAAGCTCAAGCTGGCGGCTGAGCTCAAGCGAAATGAGCTCGCCGAGCGCTGGAGCGCAAGTGCGCGTGACTTGGCTTCTGTGATAAACAGGCAGCAGGTACCCGCGCCACGCTAGCCACCAGGCCTCCGGGTAGCGGCGCACGGGGTGCCGCCCAACGGAGGTCGTTGCGATGTGGGAGCGTGCCCTCGAGGTTCTTGCCTGTCCTGGCTGCCAGGGCCCCCTGGCGATGCAGGTCCTGGAGGCGAGCCCGCCGCAGCCTGCCTCGGGTGAGCGCTGGATCGACACCGGTGTTTTCACCTGCGGTCACTGCAAGAGCCTCTACCCGATCCATCGCGGTGTGCCGATCCTGCTGCGCTACGTCACGATGATGGCGCAGGTGGCGCTCAAGGGCTGGCCCGAGGCGCTGCGCGCGCAGCTCGCCGCCGGCGGCTACGATTTCCCGCGTGATGCGCCACCGCCGGGGGAGAAGTTCGTGTGTGCGGCGTTCTCCACGGAGTGGGAGGACTACGACTACGGCCCGACGCTGTGGACCGCCTCGACCGCCGAGCGCCTGCAGACCTTCCGCGGCGAGTGCGGGCTGGCGGAAGGGGACTTACGGGGCAAGCGCTTCTGCGAGGTCGGCTGCGGACTCGGGATCCTCACGCACGATGCCGCCACCACGCTCGGGGCGGACAGTTTCGGGATAGACCTGAGCACCTCGGTGTTCCGCGCGGCCACGCAGTTCCGCGACAACCCGCACGTGCACTTCATCCAGGCCTCGGTCTTCGCCGCCCCCTTCCGGGCGCAGGAGTTCGACTTCGTCTACAGCCACGGCGTGCTGCATCACACCTTCAACACCCAGGAGGCGGTGCGCCATGCCGCGGCCCTGGTGCGCCCGGGGGGCGGGCTGTACGTGTGGCTGTACGGGTACGAGGACGTGCGCGTTTCGATGCCACGGCGGCTCGCGTTTGCGCTCGAGCAGTCCACGCGCCCCTGGCTTGCGCGGCTGCCGCCGCGCGTTGCCACCGGCGTCCTGCTGCCGCTGGTGCCGGTGTACCAGGCCGCGAGCCTCCTCGGGCGGCTGTCAGGTTCACACGGCACCACTTACTCCGCCCAGCAGGCCATCCATGCGGCCCGCGACCGCTTCACTCCGCTCTACGCGCACCGGCACGAGTACGAGGAGGTCGCAGACTGGTACCGGCAGATCGGGCTGCACGACCTGCACCGGGTGGAGGGGACCGAGGTCCCCGCGTCCTGGGCGCCGGCGATAGCACGCAACGTCTCGATCCGCGGCCGGCGCTGAAACGCGCGCCGCCGCGGAAGGCTTAGCGGTGGCCGGTGCCGCGCGGCCGGCCGCAGGTGTGAGCTAGTGCACCGCGACGCTTGAGGGCGCGCTCGGCATGAAGGCATTGCCGCCCGCGGTGACCGCCTGACCGGTGGCACTGGGCGTGCCCGTCGCATCCACCACGAACAGGTACGCCGTCTGTCCCTGCGTGAACTTGCCGAGGTTCACCGTGGCGGTGATGGAGCCATCGCTCCAGGAGGTCGGGATCTGTGGCTCGATGATGGTCGCCTGGCTGAGCACGGGCTTGTCCGCCAGCACTACGCGCTGCAGCGTCGTGTCAACGTAGATATCGTCGAAGTAGCGCCAGTTGCTGGTGTATCCCTGCATGCGCGCATAGCCGCCCACCGAAATCGTGCGCTGCGAGCCGCCCCAGTTGTCGGTGACGCCCGAGTAGCTGACGACCGAGCGTCCGTTCTCCGAGACCTTGACGTAGCCGTCCTGTCCGCTGCTCACGCGGATGCTGATCTCCACCTTCGACCAGGTGCCGCCCATCGGGTTTACCGCATTGCCCCACCACGCGTTGTGGCCGTTCTGGTCAGGGTTGCTCAGCGGCGTGCCGGCCTCGTAGGTCCACTGCTGCGCGGTGTCGGAGGGGCTCGCCGGATGCGGCGGGCCGTAGGCGGTGTACCAGCTCTGCTGCGCGTAGGGCTCAGTGCCCGTGGAGTAGTCGAAGGTCTTGAAGTTGTTGTCACCGCCGAAGTGCCACTGGTCATCGGCGCGCTGGTACCAGCTGGCGTAGATGAAGTAGGGCAGTGCGGGTGCCTGGATGGCCTTGAAGACCATGACCGCGTAGCCGGAGTCGGCGCCGGTATTGGCCGCGTGCGCGCCGGCGATGTAGCGGGTGTCGTGGCTGTGGGGCAGGTCGATGTTGCGCATCGGGGCGTAGTAGCCGGTGTTGTAGCCGGGCAGCTTGTCCGGCCACGCCCCCGTCCACACGTTCGAAAGCGAGCTCGCCGTCGCGTTGTCCCACACCACCGGTGCTGCGCTCGGCTTCGCGCCAAAGCCGCTGCCGCTGATGGTGATGGTGCCGTTGTGGTCCATGGCGCCGCTGACCTGCTGCACGGCGGGGGCCGCGAGGGCCACGCCCGCAGCAGCGAGGGCTGCGATACAGACGGCTGCGCTTCGCAGGATCGCCCGTGAGGGCAGGAGGGCGATCGGTAACTGGGCAAAGATCATCGCGGCACCTCGCTTCGGCATTCAATCTGGGCGTATCGACCTGTATGCGATACAAGAATCGTGCCCGTTGACCCCCGCGCCGGGGGTCGGCTAATCGACTGTATATAAAGGCGTTTTAAGCTAACGTGCGGAGTGTCACGAAGTGCATCATCCGCGCCGTCGGGCTACGACGACAGTGCCGCGCCGCTGCAGGCCCCAAAGGCCTGCAACGCGCCTGTAATTGCTCAGGAAATTGCCGGTCGCCACGAACCGACAGCGCGGACGCGGCTGCAGCGCCAGCCCCTAGCGGGTGATTTTCAGCACCGTGTACCAGGCCCAGCTGCCGAGTCCGGGGAAGACCCTGAGGATGCCGCGGTCGAGGCGGTGCAGCGGGGCGCTGAGGTGCGGGAAGAGGCGCGCGCCGCCGGGGAGGTAAGTAAGCGCCACCGCCCCGAGGGCGGTCAGGTAGAACTCGCGGTGCTCGAAGGAGCTGAAGGCCGAGAGCAGCGCGGGCAGCTTCGCCAGCTCCAGTGGGGCCTCATCGGGCGTGCGGAACTGCGGCGTCACGCGCCGGTAGGCCTGGATCAGCGGGTTGGTCGCCAGCGGTTCGGCGAAGTAGGCGCAGCCGCCGGGCTTGAGTACCCGGTGCAGCTCCTTGAGCGCAGCGCCAAGGTCCAGGTGGTGGATGATCGCGAAACCGACCGCGAGGTCGAAGGATGCGTCCGGATAGTCGAGGCGCTCAGCCGGCATCACGCCCACCGTGCAGCGCTCGAGCAGTCCCGAGGCCCCAAGCAGCGCCCGCGTGTTCTCGGCCGCCTGGGGCGAGATATCAAAGGCACGCACCTGCGCCCCGCGGACGGCGAGGTCGCGGGTAATCCAGCCCTCGCCGCAGCCGTACTCGAGCACACGCTTGCCGGTGAGGTCCCCGAGCGCGTCGCGCATCTCCGTATAAACGTACTGCGTCGGCCAGGCGGCGTAGTGCCGCGGCATGGTGTCGCCGCCGGCGTACTTGGTGTCGTGGAACTGGGCTTCGCGCTGCAGGCGCGCTTCCAGAACAGGATCTTCAGTGCTCATCAATCTCCCGAGCTGACGTCCACGCCTCGGGGCGGGGGTGCGGCCTTCCGTGCGACGCACATGGGCAGGAGAGTCCCACATCGTCTGCGATCGCACAAGAACACGCCGATCCCCAGCTTCGGCTGTGCCGTCGTGCCCCGATGCGGTGCATTCCTGGCCGGCGCGTACGCAGCGTCTGCGTTTCGCGGCACGTTGGACGGCGGGCGCCGGCGACATAAGATGCGGCGCGGGAGAGGCCCGATTGGTCGTTCGGGAGCCCCGCAACCTTCCGGTGACACGCATGGGCAGGAAAGCTCTCTACAAACTTTACTGGAAGCTGCAGGCCGCGATCGCCCCCGGGCTCAAGGACTCGCAGCAGGACTACGAGGACGTGTTGGATCGCTGCGCGGCCGGCGATCTGCGCTGGCTCGACGTCGGATGCGGCCACCACCTGCTGCCCGCGTGGCGCTTCGAGGAGGAGAAGAAGCTGGTCGGCCGCGCGAACTTCCTGGTGGGCGTCGATGCCGACGCGCTCTCGCTCACCAAGCACCGCACCATTGCCAGCCGCGTGCAGGCCAACATCGGGCGGCTGCCCTTTGCCGACGGCGCCTTCAACCTCGTGACCGCCAACATGGTGTTCGAGCACCTGGATGACCCGGCCGCGCAGCTGGGCGAGATTGCGCGCGTGCTGGCCCCCGGCGGGCGGCTGATCTTCCACACTCCCAACAAGTACGGCTACGCCACCCTGATGGCGAAGCTGATCCCCGAGGCGTTCAAGGGGCGCCTCGTGTACCTGCTGCACCGGCGCAAGGAGGAGGACGTCTTTCCCGCCTTCTACCGGATCAACTCGACCACCGACATCAGCAGCATCGCGCGCCGCTCGGGCTTCGGGATCGAGGAAATCAGGCAGAGCAACTCGGTCGCCCAGTTCATCATCATCCCGCCGCTGGCGGTGCTCGAGCTGCTGTGGCTGCGCTTCCTGATGACCGGCGCGGGGCGCGCCCTGCGACCTAACTTAATCGCGGTCCTGCACAAGCACGCCTGAGGCCCTCAGGGCAGGCCCGCTGCGCCTGCTGCCGAAACGCCGCTGCGCCCCCCGGTATACTCTGCCCGGTGATGGGCGCGACGACCTGCTGCGGGCCTCAATGAACGTTCCGGTCCCCGAAGCCCGGCGCGGCGCAGGCGCGCGCCGGCGCCCCGGACGCGCGCCATGAGCACGACCCCGCGGCGCATCCTCTTCATCATCGACTGGTTCCACCGCACCGGGGGGACCGAGAAGCACCTGGCGCAGCTCGTGGCGGGGCTGAAGGCGTGGGCGTTCGACTCCACCGTGGTCGTCTTCGACCGTGGCGAGAACCCGCTGCTGGAGGGCATGGCCGCCGCGGGCGTGCCGGTGATCCACCTGCCGGTGGGCCGTGAGTACGTGCCGAACGCGCTGCTGCAGGCCTGGCGCCTGTCGCGCCTCATCCGCCGGCAGCGCTACGACATCGTGCAGACCTACCACCAGAAGGCCGACACCTACGGCGCCCTGATCGCGCGCGCCGCCGGCGTGCGGCACCTGGTCTCGAGCAAGCGCGACACCGGGCAGCTGCGCAAGCCCCTGCATACCTTCCTCAACCGGCGCCTGAGCGGCCTCTTCGAGGCGATCATCATGGCAGCCGAGGGCGTGCGCACGGCGGTGGCGGCGCGCGATGGCCTGGAGGCCGGCCGCCGGATCGTCACCATCTACAACGGCGTCGACACCGGCCACTTCCGCCCCCCCGAGGCGGCCGAGCGGGCCAGCGCGCGCCAGCGGCTCGGCTTTGCGGACGCTGACTTCGTGGTCGGCATGATCGCCGGCCTGCGGCCGGAGAAGAACCACGACGTACTGCTCGCAGCTCTCGAGCGCCTCGCGCCCGAGGTCCCCGGCCTGCGGGTGCTGCTGGTCGGCGCCGGGCCGCTGCTGGAGCACTACCGCGCGCAGGTGGCGCAGGGTCCGTTGCGCCTCGCCACGGTGTTCGCGGGGGACGTGCCCCAGGTGCGCGAGTACGCCTGGGCCATGGACGTCGGGTGCCTGACGCCCGGCTCCAACGAGGGCTTCTCGAACGCGGTGATCGAGCAGATGGCCGTCGGACTGCCGATGATCGTCACCGACGTCGGCGGCAACGCGGAGGCGGTCGTGGCGGGTGAGACGGGCTATGTCATCCCGCCCGGGGGCAGCACGGAGCTCGCGCAGGCGCTGCGGCGGCTTTTCCAGGACGCGACGCTGCGCGCTGCCCTGGGCCGCGCGGCGCGCGCGCGCGTCGAGGCGCGCTTCTCGCTCGAGCAGATGTGTGCGCGCCACGCGCAGCTGTACCGCCAGCTGCTCGATGAATCGCGGCAGCCGCGATGACGGATGCCATCTCCTGCGCGGTGAGCGGCTATGCCGGCATGGAGCAGGAGATCCTGAGGCTGCGCAACACCAACCGCGACAACCCCGAGACGGCCGCGTACCTGAGCTGGCGCTACCAGTGCGCGCCCGGCGCGCCCGCCCCGCTGGTCTACTGGCTGCTGGCGGGCGATGGCGAGCGCATCGGCATGGCGGCGGCGATCTTCCGCGCCTACTGGATCGAGGGCGTGCTCACCCAGGTGGCCGTCATCGGCGACATTTCCGTCGATGCACGCTGGCGCGGCCGCGGCCTCGGCCAGCGCCTGCTGCGCTTCATGACGCAGCACCTGGATGAGAACTTCCACGCGCATCCTGCGCTCGTCATCCCGACCGAGAGCGCGCGCCGCGCGCTCGAGCAGTGCGGCTGGAACACGGCCGGCAGCCTCGCGCCCTGGGTGTGCGTGGTGGATGCCGCCGACTATCTCAGGCCCTACACCCGCAGCACGCTGCTGGCGCGCGCCCTGGCGCGCGCCCTGCGCGCCGGCACGCGCGCCTTCGTCGGCCGGCACGTGCCACGCGACGGCACCCTGCAGGTGAGTGACCTCCCCGACGCCACCATCGGCGAACACGCCCGCGCGCTGGCAGCCGGCGGTGCCGCCACGCGCGACCTGGGAGCGCAGGTGCTCGGCTGGCGCTACACGCGCCATCCGCACACCGCCTTCAGGTTCGCCACCCTGAGCCGCGCCGGGGTGGCGCGCGCCTTCCTGGCATTCGAGGAGAGCTCGCACCCGGGCACCTGCGCGATCTACGACCTGTGGGCGGCGAGCGCCGCTGATGCGCGTGCGCTGCTGGCGCTCTTCCTGCGCCGCGCGCTCACCGCTGCGCAGCTCAAGAGCGTGCGCGTGCTGCTCGATGAGCGCCATCCCTGGCGCGCCGAGCTGCGGCGGCTCGGCTTCATCGCCCGACCCGCCGAGGCGGTATTCCAGGTGCACTCGCGTGACGGCAGCGCCGCGCGCCTCAACTGGCAGCTCAGCCAGGGCGACAAGGACACCTGATGGCGAGCGCACCGCAACTGCCGCTGCCCGTGCAGCCGCTGCTGGCGCGGCGCTGGAGCGTGGCGCAGTGGCACGAGCATGCCCCGCAGTGGCAGGCGCTCATGGCGCGCTCGCAGGCCGATCCGCTGTTCCTGTCCTTCGAGTGGCTGAGCAGCTGGTGGAGCTGCTTCGGCGACTCGCTCGGGCAGTCCCCGCAAGTGCTGGCGTTCTATCGCGGCACGCAGCTGGCCGGACTCGCACCGCTTTACCGTCAGCGCGTGCTGCGCAACGGCTTCCTGCCGGCCCACTCGGTGCAGATGATGGGCCTCGCGTGGCGCGATCCTGAGCCGCTGATCTCGGAGTACCTGGACGTCATCGGCGCGGAGGCGGACCTTGCGGCGCTGCGCGAGGCGTGCGTGCGGCAGCTGCTCGAGGATGCGGACTGGTCGGAGTTCGTGATCGGCTTCACCGCAACCGGCACCCAGTGGCGCGAGGCCTGCCAGCGCTGCGCGGGCGGTGAGCGGCACTACGTGCGCGAGCTCGACCGCTCGGTGGCCTACCAGGCGGACTTAAGTGGCGGCTTCGCCGCCTACCTCGCCCGCCTCGAGCAGTCCACGCGCCGCAGCCTCTGGAACCTCAGGCGCCGCCTGGGGGATACCGGGCAGGTGCTGTTCGAGAGCGTTACGCAAGAGGGCATCGAGGCGACCTTCCAGGACCTCAACCGCCTGCACCAGCTGCGCTGGCAGCGCCCGGCATTCACCGGCCGGCGCCTGAGGTTCCACACCACGCTGGCGCGGCGGCTGGCCGCGCGCGGGGAACTGGCGCTGTCGCGCCTGCACGTGGCGGGCGAGGTGGTCTCGGTGCTCTACGACATCCGCAAGAGTGAGCGGCAATACAACATCAAGATGGCCTTCGACCCGGCCTTCAGCAGCCGCGTGTCGCTCGGGCTGATCCACCTGGGTTTCGCGATGGAGGCCGCCAGCGATGCGGGCGTGACGCTCTACGACCTGCTGGCAGGTCCGGGGCGCGCCAGTGACTACAAGCGCCACCTGAGCCAGACGCGCCGCGCGCTCAGCTGCGTGCAGATGCTGCGCGGGCCGCTGCTGCCGCGGCTGTACCGCTGGCGCGACCGCCGCCGCTAGCGCAGCACGGAGCCGAACAGGCCGCGCAGCCAGCGCACCTCGGGTGAGACCGCGTAGGCGCGCGCGAACATCGCCAGCGCATGCAGTCGCCGCTTGCGGCGCTCCTCGTAGCCGATCACCGCCAGGTTCTCCGCGATGCGGCGGTCGATCTGGCGCAGCGCGGCGCGGTCTTGCCAGCGCGTCCGCTCGCGCCGCAGCACCGTGATGCGGTCGCGGGCATTGCGGATCTGCGGCCCGAAGGACAGGCTGCCAGCCCGCAGGCGCCGCCACAGGCCACGCTTGGGGCGGTAGAGCGCGCCGCGCTGGTGCGCGAGCCGGAACCACAGGTCGCGGTCCTCCGAGTACACCAGCGACTCATCGAACGGCCCCACCGCCTGCAGCAGGTCGCGCCGCACCATGACACCCGAGGTGTTGATGAAATTCTCCTGCAGCAGCGCACGGGCAAACTGCGGCTGCGGGATCAGTTCCCAGCCGGCGGCCACGGGAGTGCGCGTCAGGGTCCTGAGCGTCGGGTAGTCGGCGTGCACCGAGGACTGGATCTGCGCGCCGCTGGCGTCGATCGACTCGTAGTCGGTGAAGGTGAGGCCGGCGGACGGGTTGGCCTGCAGCGCATCGGCGGACGCTGACAGCGTGTCCGGGCACAGCAGGTCATCCGAGTCGAGGAACGCGACGTAGGGGGCGCGCGCGCGCGCGATCGCGACGTTGCGCGGGCGCGAAGGGCCGCCGCTCGCCTGCATGCGCACCAGGACGATGCGCGGGTCGTCGATGGCGGCGACGATGTCGGCCGAGCGGTCCTTGGAGCCATCGTCCATGACCAGGAGCTCAAAGGCGGCAAGGTCGGAAGCGAGCACCGAGCGCACCGCCGCCTCCACGTATTCCTCCGCGTTGTAGAGCGGCATCACGACGCTGACGCGCACCGCCTGCGGGTCGCGGACCTCGCCGTCGTGCTGGGTGCTCATATGCCTAGCGCACCAGCGAGCCGAGCAGCGCTCGCATCCACTCGCCCCGCGGCTCGCGCACCAGCGCCTGCGCGAACGCGGCAGCGGCGTGCAGGCGCTCGCGGCTCCTGCGGTACTCCCAGCCCATGGTGGCCTGCGACTCGGCGAGCAGCCGGTCGAGCTGGCGGCGTTCGGCGGAACTTACGCGCCGCGCGCGCTCGCGCCTAAGCGCCGTGATGCGGTCGCGTTCGCGCCGCACGGAGGGCTGGTAGGTGAGGCTGCCAGCGGCGCGGCGATAGGAATGGCCGACGCGCTCGCAGTAGAGTGCGCCCGAGTGGTGCAGCAGGCGGAACCACAGGTCGAGGTCCTCGGAGTACACCAGCGACTCATCGAAGGTGCCGACCTCATCGAGCACGCTCCGGCGCACCATGACGCCCGAGGGGCTGATGAAGTTGCGGTAGAGAAAGCCGCGTGCCAGCTCCGCCTGCGCGATGAAGCTCCAGCCATCCGCCAGCGGCGTGCGCACGAGCGGGCACTCGGCGAGCTTGTCGCGCACCACGAAGCTCTCGAGCACGCGCCCCTCGGCGTCGATGTGCTCGAATTCCCCGAACGCGAACCCGGCCTCGGGATGCTGGTCGAGGGCGTCGGCGGCCGCGGCGAGCTTGCCGGGCTTGAGCAGGTCATCGGCGTCGAGGAACGCGATGTAGGGCGCGCGGGCCTGAGCGATCGCGAGGTTGCGCGGGCGTGCGGCGCCGCCGCTCGGCGTCGGGCGCTGCAGCAGCGTGATGCGCGGCTCGGCCATGTCGCGCACGATCTGCGCGGAAGCATCCTGCGAGCCGTCATCGACCACGATGACCTCCAGCTCGCGCAGCCCCGAATCGAGCGCCGAGCGCAGGCTCGCTTCCACGGTGCGTGCCGCGTTGTAGAGCGGCACCACCACGCTCACGCGCACCGGCTCTGTCATGGGCGCGGCCCTCCGGCGGGGCAGCAGGCTTGAGTCATGGTGCGCGATCGCTCGGTTGGGTCACGGGGGCGAGACTACCAAATGGGCCCCGGGGCGGCCGTGCCGGCGGCCGCGAAACGCGCCCCCTCCCTGAAGCGGGGCCGGGTGCTTCCCCGGCCCGCGCCCATAAGCGCCCAGGAACCCCCGGCCACAGGCACGCATTGACAATAGTCTGTGGGTCAGGTCGCGGTCTTCTAGGTTTCCGTGCGCCGTGCCCGCAGCTTATGATAGCGGCCGTCCCGATAGGATCTACAAGCCAGGAGTGCGTGTGGGACTTTGTTCTGCCTGCCGCGGCGACTTGGCGTCCCGCCAGGGAATGGTATTGCGTCAAGCGCGGGCGTGCGCCTGATGGGCGCGTGGCTGGCGGAGACGTGGCGCTCCCGGGAGATCCTCTATTTTCTGGCGTGGCGCGACGTCAAGGTGCGCTACAAGCAGGCCGCGCTCGGCGTCGCCTGGGCGGTGCTGCAGCCGCTGCTCACCATGATCACCTTCACGCTGCTCTTCGGGCGGGTCGCGGGCTTCGGCAGCGATGGCGCCCCGTACCCGCTGTTCACCTTCTCGGCGCTGCTCTTGTGGACCTACTTCTCGGTGACCCTGGGGCAGGTGGGCAACAGCCTGATCGCCAACTCCGGCCTCATCACCAAGATCTACTTCCCGCGGGTGCTGCTGCCCGGGGCGGCCGCGCTGGGCGGGCTGCTCGATCTGCTGGTGGGCTCCGTGCTGCTGGTCGCGATGATGATCTACTACCGCATCACCCCGCACTGGACGCTGCTCCTGACGCCGCTGTTCGTGGTGGAGACGGCGCTCCTCGTCATGGGGTTCGGCATGCTGCTGGCCGCCCTCAACGTGCGCTACCGCGACGTGAAGTACACGATCCCCTTCCTCACGCAGATCGGCCTGTTCGTCACGCCGACCTTCTGGCCGGTGAGTCACCTGCCGGCCAAGTACCAGTGGCTCCTGGTGTTCAACCCCATGGCCGGCGCCATCGAGGGCTTCCGCGGCTGCCTGCTTGGCACGGCCTCGGTCAACTGGCAGCTGGTCGCCGCCTCCTGGGTGATGACGCTGCTCCTGCTGCTGCTGGGCGGCCTGCATTTCCGCAACACCGAGCGCGTGTTCGCGGACATCGTCTGAAGGGCGCGGCCCACCGAACATGACCGAGTCCATCACCGTCGAGAACCTCTCCAAGTCGTACGAGCTCGGCGCTCTGCGCACCGAGACGCAGCTGCGCGACCAGCTGGTGCGCCTGCTGCGCACGCCGTTCCGTGGCCGGCGCCCCAAGGAGATCCTCTGGGCCCTCAAGGACGTGTCCTTCAAGGTCGACGTCGGCGAGGTGGTTGGCATCATCGGCCGCAATGGCGCGGGCAAAAGCACGCTGCTGAAGATCCTCTCCAAGATCACCTACCCGACCTCAGGGAAGGTGCGCGCCCGCGGGCGCGTCGCCTCGCTCCTCGAGGTCGGCACCGGCTTCCACGAGGAGCTCACCGGGCGCGAGAACATCTTCCTCAACGGCTCGATCCTCGGCATGCGCAAGCGCGAGGTCGAGGCGAAGCTTGAGCAGATCGTGGCCTTCTCGGGCGTGGAGCGCTTCATCGACACGCCCATCAAGCGCTACTCGAGCGGCATGCGGCTGCGCCTCGGGTTCGCAGTCGCCGCGCACCTGGAGCCCGACGTCCTGATCGTCGATGAGGTGCTGGCGGTCGGCGACGCGGCCTTCCAGAAGAAGTGCATCAGCGCCATGCAGGACCTGCGTGGCGGCGGCCGCACGGTGCTCTTCGTCTCGCACAACATGGCGGCGGTGGAGAACCTGTGCTCGCGCGGCATCTGGATCGCCGATGGCAGCGTGCGCCTGGATGGACCGACGCATGAGGTGATCGAGGCCTACATGGGCTCCTTCGCCTCCGCGGAAGCCGCCGCGAGCGACCTCACCGCGGTTGATGGCAGGCGCGGCTCCGGCCAGATCCGCTTCACGAAGGTCGAGTTCCTGACGCCCGACGGGCGGCTGCAGACCGTGACGCGCAGTGGCAAGGGACTGATGATCCGCCTGCACTACCACGCCCGGGAGGCGATCGAGCGCCCGAGCTTCGGCTTCAAGATGTACACCGAGCTGGGTACCCTCATCACCGATACCGGCACCTGGCTGCACGGCCTGGACATCCCGCTCGCCCCGGCCGGCGATGGCTACCTCGACCTCGAGATCGACTCGCTGAACCTCATCCCCGGGCGCTACTACCTGTCCTTGCAGCTGGACTCCTCGATGAGCCAGCACCTCTATGACGGCATCGAGAATGCGGTGCACCTCGACATCGAGGAGGGCCCGATCTACGGCTCCACGCGCCGCATCGACAGTCGCCACGGGGTGGTGTTCTTCCCGCAGCGCTGGCACCTGGAGGGGATCGGGAGCGGCGCCGTGGAGCCCACCCCCGCGTCGGCCGCGCAGGCTACAAGGCGCTGATTTCCGGGCTGAAATAAGTTAAATCCGAGGCGGGCCCCGCAAGTGTGACGTTGTTCACACCCTTGCCGGCCGCGAGCTTTACACTCTGCTGTAAAGTCCTCCCCGCCATCCACAAGGCGCCGCGCCCCCAAGCTCCCGCATGCGAATCCGGATCCTCGGCCAGCACGTTCCCATCTCGATCGCGGTGCTCGCGTTCGCCGAGGCGGCGATCGCGTTCCTTTCGGTCTACGCCGCCGCCCTGATCCGCTTCGAGATCCCGCTGAGCCACCTGCCGCTGCTGCAGAAGGACATCGGCGTGCTGTGGCCGCGGGCGGCCATGTTCGCGCTCGTCGTGGTCGTGTGCCTGATGGCCTTCGGGCTGTACAGCGCCCGCCAGCGCGCCCAGCTCTCGGGGGTTCTGGTGCGGGTGGCAGCGGCGCTGCTGGTGGCCGCCTGCGCCGTGGCGGCGGCCTTCTACCTGCTGCCGAGCATCCACCTGTGGCGCGGCGTCGAGGCGCTCGCGGTGGTGTTCGCCGGCTGCGGCATCGTGCTCTCGCGCGTGGTGTTCGTGCGCGTGGTGAACCAGGAGATCTTCAAGCGCCGCGTGCTGGTGTACGGGGCAGGGGCCGCAGCAGCCTCGCTTGCCAGCCTGCGGCGCTCGGCCGACCGGCGCGGCTTCCAGCTCATAGGCTTCGTGCAGCCCGCCGAGGAATCGCGTGCCGTGCCGGCCGAGCGGCTGCTCGACCCGCAGGGGAACCTGCGCGCGCTGTGCGAGCGGCTCAACGTCAACGAGGTCGTGGTGGCGATGGATGACCGGCGCCGCGGCTTTCCGATCCGCGACCTCCTCGAGTGCCGCCTGGCCGGCGTCGACGTCACGGAGCTGCTGACCTTCCTTGAGCGCGAGACCGGGCGGGTGCGCCTGGACGTCCTCAATCCGAGCTGGATGATCTTCGGCCAGGGGTTCCGGCGCGACCCGGTGCGCCTGTTCTCCTCGCGCCTGCTGGACCTTGCCGCAAGCCTGGTGGTGCTCGCGATCTCGCTGCCGGCGATGCTCGTCACCGTCATCGCCATCAAGCTCGAGGACGGCCTCACGGCGCCTGCCCTCTACAGCCAGCGGCGCGTGGGCCTGGGTGGGCGCGAGTTTCGGGTCCTCAAGTTCCGCAGCATGCGCCAGGACGCGGAGGCCAATGGTGCCGTGTGGGCGCAGCGCTCCGACCCGCGCGTCACGCGCGTGGGCGCCGTAATCCGCAAGCTGCGCATCGATGAGCTGCCGCAGATCCTCAACGTGCTGCGCGGCCACATGAGCTTCATCGGGCCGCGCCCGGAGCGGCCGGAGTTCGTGGCGGAGCTCTCCGAGAAGATTCCCTACTACGTGCAGCGTCACAGCGTGAAGCCCGGGATCACCGGCTGGGCACAGCTGTGCTACCCGTATGGCTCCTCCGAGCAGGACGCCCTCGAGAAGCTGCAGTACGACCTCTACTACATCAAGAACAACAACCTGCTGTTCGATCTTGCGATCCTGGTGCAGACGGCCGAGGTGGTACTCCTCGGCAAGGGAGCCCGCTGATGGCCGCCGTGATGCAGCGTCGCAAGCTACTCATCCTGGAGAACGACCGGGCGCTGCGCCGCGAACTGGAGGCGGTGTTCTCCGACCTCGACGTGACCGCCGCCGAGGCCTCCGAGCAGACCCTCGCGCTGGTGCGGCGCACCGAGCCGGACGTGGTGCTCTTTGACCTCGGCCCCGGCAAGGAGAGTGCGCTGGCCGCGCAGAGCCTGGAGCTGCTGCGCCAGATCCTCAACATCTCCCCGGACACCAAGATCATCGCCATGACCGAGCACGACGCGCGCGAACTCGCGGTGTCGGCGGTGGGACTCGGGGCGGCGGACTTCTACCACAAGCCCCTCGATGCCGGGGTGCTCTCGATCGTGGTGCGCCGCGCGCTGCGCATCCGCGAGCTCGAGGAGGAGAACTGGCGCCTGCGCGAGCGCACCGGGGCGATGGCGCTCGAGGGCATCATCGGCGTCAGCGACTCCATGAGGAGCCTGTGCCGCGCCATCGAGAAGGTGGCGCCGACCAACGCCACGGTGCTCTTGCTCGGGGACAGCGGCACCGGCAAGGAACTGCTGGCGCGCGCCGTGCACCGCCTCTCCGGGCGCTCGCACAAGCCCTTCGTCGCCATCAACTGCGCCGCGATCCCCGATACGCTGCTCGAGAGCGAGCTGTTCGGCTACGAGAAGGGCGCCTTCACCGGCGCCGCCAAGCGCACCACCGGCAAGCTCGAGTCCGCCGAAGGTGGCACCATATTCCTCGACGAGATCGGGGAGATGCCCGCCTCCTTGCAGGCGAAGCTGCTGCGCGTGGTGCAGGAGCGCAGCGTCGAGCGCGTAGGCGGCCGGGTGCTGGTGCCGCTGGACCTGCGCATCGTGTGCGCCACCAACAAGAACCTCGATGCCCTGATCGGCAGCGGCGCCTTCCGCGACGACCTTTTCTACCGCATCAGCGAGGTGACCATCCGCGTGCCGGCGCTGAAGGACCGCCAGGGCGACAGCCTGCTGCTCGCGCAGTTCCTGCTGCAGCAGACCGCCGAGCGCTTCAACAAGCCGACCCGCGGGCTCGCCCCGGATGCCATCCGCGCCATCCAGGCCTACCGCTGGCCGGGGAACGTGCGCGAGCTGGAGAACCGCATCAAGGGCGCGGTGATCATGGCCGAGGGTGTCGTGGTGACCGCCGCGGACCTGGGCCTGGAGGACCCGGGTGATGACCCGGAGTACCTGAACCTGCGCGTGGCGCGCCAGCGTGCCGAGGCGCAGGCGGTGCGCCAGTCCCTCGCGGTGGCGCGCGGCAACCTGTCGCGCGCCGCCGAGCTCCTCGGCGTCACGCGGCCGACGCTCTACGACCTCCTGGGCAAGCACAGCATCGATGCGACGCAGTTCGGCAAGCACGGGCCGCACCTGAATGAGGCGGCGGCCGCGGCCGCCGCCGCTGCGGCGGCCCTGCCGCTGCCCGGCGCCGAGGAGTCCTGAGGCTCAGCGCTGCTTGAACTCCTCGGGCGTGAGCTGGTGGCGCGCGAGCAGCTTGTAGAAGTCGGTGCGGTTGCGCCGCGCCAGGCGCGCGGCCTGGCTGACGTTGCCGCCGGTGATCTGCAGGATCTGCGACAGGTAGCTGCGCGTGAACTCATCGCGCGCCTCATCGAAGGAGGGCAGGCGCCCCGGGGTGCCGCCCAGTGACTGCTGCACCAGCTCCACCGGGATGATCGGGGTCTGCGACAGCGCCACGTTCTGGCGCACCACGTTCTGCAGCTGGCGGATGTTGCCCGGCCAGTCGGCCGTGGCCAGCAGCTCCACCGCCTCGGGCGCGTAGATCTTGCGCACCCCGCTCTCCTTGGCGATCTGCGCCAGGAAGTGCGCCACCAGCAGCGGGATGTCCTCGCGGCGGCGGTTGAGCGAGGGCATCTCGATGTGCACCACGTTCAGGCGGTAGTAGAGGTCCTCGCGGAACTGGCCGCCGGCCATCAGCTGCTGCAGGTCGCGGTGGGTGGCGGAGATGACGCGCACGTTGATCGGCGATCGCATCGGTGGAGCCCACCGGGCGGATCACGTTCTCCTGCAGCACGCGCAGCAGCTTCACCTGCAGGCGCATCGGCATGTCGCCGATCTCATCGAGCATCAGCGTGCCGCCGTCGGCGGCCATGAACAGCCCGCGGTGCGCGCGCGTGGCGCCGGTGAAGGAGCCCTTCTCGTGGCCGAACAGCTCTGACTCCAGCAGGTCCTCCGCCATGGCGCTGCAGTTGATCGCGACGAAGGGCTTGTTGCGACGCGGGCTCGCCTTGTGGATGGCGCGCGCCAGCAGTTCCTTGCCGGTGCCGCTCTCACCGGTGATCAGCACCCGCGCATCGGTGCCGGCCACCATGTGCGCCTGCGCCAGCTTCTCCTCCATCGCCGCCGACTGCGCGTGACGATCTCCGCGCGCCAGTCCTCGTCCGAGGCGCCGAAGCCGGAGATGCGCAGCGCCTTCTGCACCTGATCGAGCAGCTCCTGCTTGTCGACCGGTTTGGTGAGGAAGCCGAACGCGCCCATCTGCGTCGCCTGCACCGCATCCGGAATGGTGCCGTGGGCGGTGAGGATGATGACCTTGAGCCCCGGCCAGCGGTTCTGCAGCTCCTTCAGCAGCCCGATGCCGTCCATCTGGTCCATGCGCAGGTCGGTGATGACGAGGTCCGGGCGGAAGCGGCTGGAGGCGGCGATCGCCTGCGCGGCGCTCTCCACGGCCTCGACGTCGTAGCTCTCCGCGCGCAGGCGGATAGTGAGGAGGCGCAGCAGTCCCGGGTCGTCATCGACGACCAGGATGCGGGCCTTGCGTTTGCTGGTCTGGTTCAAGATCGTGTCCCTCGCTGGCACCGACACGGTTTTCAGTGTCCCGTGGTGCCGGGTTTGCGCTCATTGAGCGAGCGCTCGATGTTGGCGATCGCCGCGAGCTTCGCGCGTGCCTCGTCGAGTTCCTTGCGCAGCCGCGCGTTCTCGTCCACCTCCGCCTGCAAGCGGGTGTTGGCCTTGGCGATGTGCTCGCGGTCGGCGCGCGCCGCATCGGTTTGCAGCCTGCGGTTTTCCGCCTCGAGCGTCAAATGGTCGTCAATTTGCGAAAGTTCCAGGAAGGCGAGCGCCCGCTCCCCCGGCAGCAGCATCTCCGGGTTCGCCATCAGCTCGCGCAGCAGGGTCTGCGCCCTGGGCAGGTCGGTCGCCGGGTGCCCCTGGGTGCCGAGGATCAATGCGAGTTTGAGCTGGTGGCTCGGGGTCGGGGCGAGGTCGAAGTCGTGCTGGGCGGTGGCGACGATCTCGGCCTGGTCGGCGGGAGGTCCCGTGACCAGGCGTTGCAGCAGCTGCAGGTAGCCGGCCAGGAGCGCCGAGGCGGTCGCCTGCGGGCTCACCACCGGTGCCGGCGCCGGGGCGTGCTGCCCGGCAAGGCTGGTGCAGGCGGCGGCGAGGCAGGCGCTCAGGGCCGCGACCAGGATTGCCGGCGCCCTAGGCTGCATGCGCGTGCGCCTTCGGCAGCGTCGTGAGGGGGTGCTCGCTGGCGCGCATCGGCATCGTGATGCGGAAGTGCGCGCCCGGGAACTGGCCGTCGACGATCTGCACGCTGCCGCCGTGCGCGCACACGAACTCCAGGACCACCGACAGGCCGATGCCGGTGCCCTTGACCGCGGTGGTGCGCGCCGCGCGCCCGGTATAGAACGCGTCGAAGATGTGGGCGCGGTCCTCGACCGGGATTCCCTGTCCGCTGTCGGCGACATCCAGTATCAGCTGCGGGCCGGCGGTGCGGGCCATGAGGTGGATCGTGCCGCCCTTGGGCGAGTATTTGACGGCGTTGGACACCAGGTTCTCGAGGATCAGGCGGATCTTGCCGCGGTCGGCGATGAGCGTCAGGTCCTCGACGTGCACGTCGAGGCGCACGCGCTGAGACAGCAGCGTCAGCTGTTGGTTCTCGAGCACCTGCTTCACCAGCGGCCGCAGCCGGAACTCGGTGGCCTCGAGGCCGACGCTGGAGGTCTGCCAGGCGCTGAAGGAGAGCAGGTTCTCGATCATGCGCTGCAGCTTGATGCCGTTCTCGCGCAGGATCGCCGCCACCTCGCGCTGGTTGGAATCGAGCTCCCCGACCGCCCCGTCCATGAGCAGCTCGGTGCCCTCACGGATGTTGGCGAGCGGGGTCTTCAGTTCATGCGACATGTGCCTCAGGAAGCGGTTGCGCTCGTGCGCGAGCTCGAGCAGGCGCTGGCGCAGCCACTCGAGCTGCCCGCCGAGGCGCTCGAGGTCGCGCGGCCCGGACACCGCGATCGGGTTGGTGAGGTTGCCCTGGCCGAGTTCGCTGATGGCGCGGTCGAGCTGGCGCAGCGGGCGCCCGACGCCCACGGTGAGCACGAACACCGCGATCACGGCCAGGGGCAGCAGGGCCGCCGCGGTCCACAGCAGGCGCTTGCGCGCCTCGAGCGTGCGTTCCTGCAGCGCTGCGACCTCGGTGTTGACCTGCGCGCCGAACTGCTTGGCCACCTGCTCCACGAGCGCGGTGAGCTGGGTGAAGCGCTCGTTGAGCTCCCCCTGGGTGGCGGCGTCCTTCGGCGTCGGCGTCGCGGTGACGAGGTCGCGGATCTTCTGCTGCAGGTCGCCGATCGCATCCAGGGTCTGGCCCGCATCGGCGGCTGCCTGCAGGCGCAGCTGCGCGCGCGTCTTGCTCAAGAGCGCATCCTGGCTGCGGAACGGCTCGAGCAGCTTCGGGTCGTTGAGCACGTCGTAGAGGCGCGCGTCACGCTCCAGGGAGGCTATCTGGCTGAAGAGCGATTGGCTCGCGCCGGCATTGGTGACGCCCTGGCGCACGATCTTCTGGCCGCTGTCGGCGAGGTCGCGGATCTGCAGCACCGCGATGAGCACGGCGATGAGCAGCGGCACGGCCATCAGGGCCAGGCCGACCAGCATCAGTCCGCTCAATGACTTGGGACGCCCCCACTGCATGGGGGCGCATTCTACCTAGCGTGCCCGTGCGGCGGCGCGTTTTCGGCAGGCCGGTTCAGCGTCCGTTTAGGCACTTACCAGGGCTCGCGCTGCAGGTGCTGCTCCCATGCGTACGCGGTGCGCACGATGGTGTCGAGGTCGTTCAGGCGCGGCCGCCAGCCGAGCTCGCGGCGGATGCGCTCGGCGCGCGCCACCAGCGCCGGGGGGTCACCGGCCCGGCGGGGCTCCTCGCGCACCAGCAGGCGCTGCCCGGAAATGCGCTCCACGCTGTCGAGCACCTGGCGCACGCTGTAGCCGTGCCCGTAGCCGACGTTCAGGGTGGTCGACTCCCCGCCGCCGCGCAGGTAGGTGAGGGCGTCGACGTGCGCGGTCGCCAGGTCCTCGACGTGGATGTAGTCGCGCACGCCGGTGCCATCGGCGGTCGGGTAGTCGGTGCCGAAGATCGAGACGTGGGCGCGCTTGCCGACTGCGGCCTCGCAGGCCACCTTGATGAGGAGCGTCGCATTGGGCGTCGCCTGGCCGATGCGGCCGCCCGAGTCGGAGCCGGCGACGTTGAAATAGCGCAGTGCCGCATAGCGCAGGCTCGAGGACTGCGCCACCGAGGCCAGCATCCACTCCGACATGAGCTTGGAGGTGCCGTAGGGGTTGATCGGTGCGGTCGGGGTGCTCTCGGCGGCCACCCCGTCGGCGGGCGTGCCGTACACCGCGGCGGTGGAGGAGAACACGAAGTTGCGCACGTTGGCCTCGACGCAGCACTCAAGCAGCGAGCGCGTCGAGCAGGTGTTGTTGGCGTAGTACTTGAGCGGCTCGCGCACCGACTCGGGCACGATGGTGAAGGCTGCGAAGTGCATGACGGTGTCGACGCCATGGGTCTTCAGCAGCTGCGCCACGAGTTCCCGGTCCCCGACCTTGCCCACCACCAGCGGCGCATTCAGGGTCGCCTGGCGGAAGCCGCGCGAGAGGTCATCGAGGATCACCACGCGCTCGCCGCGCGCGGCGAGCTGCAGGGCGACGTGGGAGCCGATGTAGCCCGCACCCCCGGTCACTAATATGCTGCCTTGCTTCATAAGGAGAGGATGATAAACAAAAGCCGTGAAAGCACTGTGCAGCCCTTCGCAGGACTGACACCCGAGGTGGTCCTGGATGCGGCCGCGGCGGTCGGACTGGACCCGGACGGGCGCCTTTTTGCCCTGAACAGCTACGAAAACCGCGTCTACCAGCTGTGGTCGGGGGAGCGGGGCCTGGTGGTGAAGTTCTACCGCCCGCACCGCTGGAGCGACGCCCAGATCGCCGAGGAGCATGCCTTCACGCACGAGCTCACGCAGGCGGAGATGCCTGTCGCTGCCCCGCTCAAGATCGGCGGGGAGACGCTGCTGCGCTTCCAGGGCTTCCGCTTCAGCGCCTTCCCCTTCCTGCGGGGCCGGGCCCCGGAGCTGGACGCCCCCGAAGCCCGGCAGATCCTCGGCCGCAGCATCGCAAGGCTGCACCAGGTCGGGGCGCAGCGACCCTTCGTCCATCGCCTGCGCATCGGCGTGGAGCGCCTGGGGTGGGAGGCACGCGCGCAGGTGCTGGAGGCGGACCTCTTGCCCGAGCGCCTGCACGAGCGCTACGCCTCCGTCAGCGGGGCACTCCTGGAGCGCATCAGCGATGCGTTCGCCCTCGCCCAGGGGGTGCGCGACATCCGCCTGCACGGGGACTGCCACCTCGGCAACCTCCTGTGGAACGAGCAGGGGCCGGTGTTCGTGGACCTCGATGACTGTGCCATGGGGCCGCGGGTGCAGGACCTGTGGATGATGCTGTCCGGCTCCGCCGACGAACAGCAGGGCCAGTGGGCCCAGATCCTCGAGGGCTACCGGCAGTTTGCCGATTTCGACCACGCCGAGGTACGCCTGATCGAGCCGCTGCGGGGCCTGCGTATGCTGCACCACGCCGCCTGGGTGGCGCACCGCTGGGGGGACCCGGCCTTCCCGAGGGCCTTCCCCTGGTTCGGCGAGGAGCGCTACTGGGAGGGCTACCTGCAGGACCTCATGGAGCAGATGGGCCAGATCGAGGACCCCCCGCTGCTGCGCGAGTGAGAGCACCAAAATGGGGAACGGCGCACGTGCCTTCGGGTCGCCAGACGCGTTATTGTGCGCACTGAAGCCCCATGTAACTTAAGACAAATCAGCACCCGAGGCGCACGCTTCAGTCTATGTGGAACATCACGCGTACCTGCGTCCTGGCGCTCGGCCTCACCGCGCTCCTGGCCGCCTGCGGCTCGGGCAAGGACGGTGCTGCCGGCGGCAGCGCCCAGGTGGCCAAGAAGGCGGTGAACGCGGCCCAGCCGCTCTCCCAGAGGCTCGTGAGCGGGGTGACCCATGCCAAGCCCGGCAGCAGCCCGCTGCCCGTCACCGTGAAGTTTGCGCTCCAGACGAAGCCCGAGCCCGCGCAGCCCCTCGATGTCACGATCTCGATCGTCCCCACGGCCGGCAACCTCGACCGCGTGTTCGGCAAGGTGGAGGGCGAGGAGGGGCTGGAACTGGTGAGCTCCGGGGAGCTCGAGGGGGCTGAGCGCCCCGCCGAGAACACTCCCATCGAGCGCACCGTCAAGGTGCTGGCCAAGCAGGACGGTATCTATAACCTCACCACCACGGTGTCGGTGGACATGGGCGGCTCGATCTCGAGCCAGACCTACGTGTTCCCGCTGATCGCCGGCAACGGCATCCCCGACCTGCCCGCTACTGCCAAGGGCGCCCCTGCTGCCAAGCCGCAGGCCGCCGCGGCCCCGCACTAGCCCTCTCTGCTGTCTTTCCCGCCGGTCGCGCCGACGGGCGGCGTTGCGCTCTCACCCAAACCGGGAGGGGCTTCACAGCGCCCCGTTCCACCCCCCGTATGATTTGTATCGGGTCCAGCGGCCTCGGTTATGTCAAAAACGCATCCCTTCCGGACGCCTCCCGATGCCCCGGACGGCACTCCCGGGGCCACCACCACGCTCGTTCGGGCGGATGCGCGCCCGCATGCTGAGGCCTACCCCGAGCTGCATCCGCAGCTGAAGGCGCAGCTGCGCGAACTGCAGCTGCGCACCGGCAACGCGGTCCCCGACGTGCCGATGCTGCTGCGGCTGATCAACGAGCACTACGTCACCACCGAGCGCGAGCGGCGCGGCATCGTCGAGTCGATGCGCCTCATGGCCGATGAGGCGCAGGCGCTCGCCCACGAGGCGCGCGAGCAGTCGAGCGAGCACCTGCAGGTGATCCTCGATCACATCAAGGACGTCGTGCTGCTGGTGGACGAGAACGGCATCGTGCGCACCTTCAACCCCACCGGCGAGCGCGTCTTCGGCTACGCCGAGCACGAGGTCATCGGCCAGGGCATCGACGTGCTGCTGCCGAAGCTCGCCGAGGGTGAAACCGTACCCGAGGCGCTCGGACGCCTGGCCGCAAGCCTCGGCGACACCGCGCTCGACCTCACGGCGCGGGAGCTGTGGGCGCGCCGCCAGGACGGGGAGCTGTTTCCGGCCGAGATCGCCGTGAGCAAGGCCTCGGTGTCGCGCCGCGAGATGTTCGTGCTGTGCCTGCGCGACGTCACCGAGCGGCGTGAGTCCGAGCAGGCCATGCGCGAGAGTGCGCAGCGCTACCAGCTCCTGGTCGACCATGCTCCCGAGGCCATCGTGGTGCTCGATGTCGACTCCGGGCGCTTCGTCGACGCCAACGGGAACGCGCAGAAGCTCTTCGGCATGAACCGCGAGCAGCTGCTCGAGCGGGTGCGCCTGAGCCCGCCGCAGGCCACCGGCGGGCTGGTGTCCGAGGAGCGCGCGCGTGCCTACATCGCCCGCGCGCTCGCCGGGGAGGTGCAGCGCTTTGACTGGTCGCACAGTGACGCCAACGGGCGCGAGATCATCTGCGAGGTGCGCCTGGCGCACCTGCCAAGCGGCGCGCGGCGCCTGGTGCGCGGCAGCATCACCGACATCTCCGAGCGCAAGCGCGCCGAGCGCATCGCCGAGGCCGAGCGGCAGGTGTTCGAGCAGATCACCCGCAACGCGCCTCTGGAAGCGGTGTTGAGTTCCGTCACCGCGCTCATCGAGTCGGCCATCGCGCGCTCGCTTGCCTGCGTGAGCGTGCTGGCAGCCGACGGGCAGTCCTTTGCCTCCCTCGTCGCCCCGCAACTGCCGCAGGCCGTGTGCGAGGCGCTCGGGCAGGCACGCGTCGGCATCCGCAACGGCTCCTGCGCGGCGAGCGTCTACCTCGGCCGCCAGGTGCTGGTGGCAGACCTCATGAAGGACCCCTTCTGGCAGGATGCGCGCGCGGCGGCCGGCGGCGCCGGCCTGCGCGCCGCCTGGGCGACGCCCATCACGGCGGCCGGCGGCCAGGTGCTCGGGGCCCTCGGGGTCTACCGCAGCGACGTGGGCGTGCCGAGCGCCACCGAGGAGACCGTCATGGCGCGCGCCGCGCAGCTTGCCGGCATCGCCATCGAGCGGCGCCTCGGCGAGGAGGCGCTGCGCTCCAGCGAGGCGAAGTTCCGCGGCCTGTTCGAGAGCATCGCGGAAGGCGTCTACCAGAGCGGCCGCGACGGGCGGCTCTTGTCGGTGAACCCAGCCTTCGTCGCCATGCTCGGCTACCGCAGCGCCGAAGAGATCTACGCGCTGCCCTCGGCCGCCGCGCTCTACTGGGACCCTGCCGACCGCGCCGAGTTTGCACGCCGCGTGGACTCGCAGGGCGAGATCCGCGATGCCGAGTTCCTCATGCGCCGCCGCGACGGCCAGCAGCTGGTGGTGCTGGAGAACGCGCGCCCCATGTGCGATGCCGCCGGGCGCCAGGTCGGCTACGAGGGCACGATCACCAACATCACCGAGCGCAAGCGCGCCGAGCAGGCGATCTTCGCCGAGAAGGAGCGCGCCCAGGTCACGCTCGAATCGATCGGCGATGCCGTCATCAGCACCGATGCGGAAGGGCGCATCGAGTACATCAACCCGGTGGCAGAGAGCCTGACCGCCTGGAGCCTCGCCGAGGCGCGCGGCCAGAGGATCGGCGCGGTGCTGAACCTCGTCAACGAGATCACGCGCGAGCCGCTCGAGAGCTCCGCCGACGCCGCCCTGGGCCGCGGCGGCAACGTCACGCCGGCCCAGGATCACTCGGTGCTCATCACGCGCACCGGGCACGAGGTCGCCATCTCCGAGTCCGCCGCCCCGATCTGCGACCGCCAGGGCAAGGTCATCGGCGCGGTGGTGGTGTTCCACGACGTCACCAAGGAGCGGCGCCTGCGGCGGGCGCTGTCCTGGCAGGCGAGCCACGATGCGCTCACCGGCCTCATCAACCGCCGCGAGTTCGACAACCGCCTGCACGGGGCGCTGTTGTCGGCGCAGCGCGGCGAGGGCGCCTATGCGCTGCTCTACATCGACCTCGACCAGTTCAAGGTGGTGAACGACACCTGCGGCCACCAGGCCGGCGATCGCCTGCTGCGCGACGTCACGGGCCTGTTGCAGACGCGGGTGCGCGCCACCGACATCATCGCGCGCCTCGGCGGGGATGAGTTCGGGGTGCTCCTCGAGGGCGTCTCTCCCGAGCAGGCGACGCGCATCGCCGAAGGGGTGCGCCAGGGCATCCGCGACTTCCGCTTCGTGTGGGGCGCGACCACGCTCTCGGTCGGCGCCAGCATCGGCATCGTGCAGATCCGCGCCGACACCGAGAACGTCGCGAGCGTCATGTCGGCCGCGGACATCGCCTGCTACGCCGCCAAGGACGCCGGCCGCAACCGTATCCACGTCTACGGCGCCGACGGCGTCTCGCACCGCCACCGCGAGATGCACTGGGTGGCACGCGTCACCCAGGCCACCGAGGATGACCGCCTCGAGCTTTACTTCCAGCCGATCGTGCCGCTCGCCGCGGACTCCGGCACCCCCTTCCATGAACTTACGGTGCGCCTGCGCGATGACACCGGCGAGCTGGTCGCGCCCACCGAGTTCATCCCGGCCGCCGAGCGCTACAACGTGATGTCGGCGATCGACCGCTGGGTGGTCGAGCGCGCCATCGCGCTGCTGCACGAGCGCCAGCGCGCCGGCAAGTCACTGCCGCTGCTCGCGGTCAACCTCTCGGGCACCTCCCTCAACGACCAGTCCTTCGTCGACTTCGTGCTGCAGAGCGTCGGGGAGCCGGCGATCGCCGCAGCCCTGTGCTTCGAGATCACCGAGACGGCGGCCGTCACGAGTCTCTCGAATGCGCGCTTCCTCATGGGCGAGCTCAAGGCGCGCGGCTGCAAGTTCTCCCTCGATGACTTCGGCACCGGCGTGTCCTCCTTCGTGTATCTGAAGTCACTGCCGGTGGACTTCCTCAAGATCGACGGCCAGTTCATCAGCCACATCACCCAGGACCCGGTGAACCGCAGCATGGTCGAGGCCATCGCCAAGGTGGGCCGGGCGCTCGGCATCGCCACGGTCGCCGAGTGTGTCGAGAGTGAGGCGGTGCTGAAGGAACTGCGGCGCATCGGCGTCGACTACGTGCAGGGCTTCCACCTGGCGACCCCGCGGCCGGTGGCGCAGCTGCCCTAGAAAAGCGGCCAGCTGCGCTCATTTGCGGACCAAGCGCCCGCGCTCGCGTGGTATCGCGGCGCGCGCTTCCCGTAGAATGCGCCGCTTCCCGCAGCAGACCGGAAGGCTCAAACCCCGTGCGCACCCCAAACCTCGCTCCCGCGCGCCTGCGCCTGGGCGCCGCCCTCGCGCTCATCGCCGCCAGCGGCGCCGTCCCGGCCGCCTCCCCGGTGCCCCCCGAGACCGTCGCCGCGCAGCTGCGCGACGCGGCGCTCGCCGGCCACGACATCGCCTACGCCTGGACGAGCGAGCTCACCACCCGCTTCGGGGCGCGCCCGGCGGGTTCTGCCAACGAGGAGGCTGCGGCGCAGTGGGCCGCGGCTCGCCTGAAGGCGCTCGGCTTCGACAACGTGCACATCGAGACCTTCCCCATCACCGCCTGGGTACGCGGCGAGGAGCGCGCGGACCTCATCGCACCCTCGCAGCAGAGGCTCGTGGTCGCAGCCCTCGGGGAGTCCCCGGCGACCCCGCCGACGGGCCTGGAGGGCGACGTGGTCACCTTTGCGACACTCGCGGAACTGAAGGCCGCGAAGCCCGGCTCGCTCCTGGGCAAGATCGCCTTCGTCAGCAACCGCATGGTGCGCACCCAGGACGGGGCGGGCTATGGACCTGCCGTCGCAGCCCGCGTCGAGGGGCCGGAGGCGGCCGGCAAGGCCGGCGCGATCGCCTTCCTGCTGCGCTCGGCGGGCACCGACAGCCATCGCATCGCCCACACCGGCACTACCGCTTACGTCGACGGTCACGTGGCGGTGCCGTCCTTCGCCCTGAGCGCCCCGGATGCCGAGCAGCTCGAGCGCATCGCCGCGCTGGGCATCACTCCTCGCGTGCGGCTGTTCTCGGGTGCTTCCTACCGCAGTGACGCACACTCGCAGAACGTCATCGCCGACGTGAAGGGCTCGCTGAAGAACGAGGAGTTCGTGGTGCTCGGTGCGCACCTGGACAGCTGGGACCAGGGGACCGGGGCCATCGATGACGGCACCGGGACTGCGATCGTGGTCGCGGCCGCGAAGCTCATCCGCGACCTGCCGCACCGGCCCCTGCGCACCGTGCGCGTGGTGCTGTTTGGCTCCGAGGAGATCGCGCAGCCGGTGAAGCCCTTCGGGGACTTCGGCGGCAATTCCTATGCGAGCAACCACGCGGGCGAGCTCGCCCGCCACGTGCTCGCCGGCGAGAGCGACTTCGGCGCCGACCGCATCTACGCCCTCGGGCTGCCGGGCGCGGTCGCCAAGGGCGCCTTCGCCGATGCCGCGCTGCGCGTGCTTGGCCCGCTCGGCATCATCGAGGAGCGTTCACCGCGCGGTGAGGTCGGCGCGGACGTGGCCCCGATGCAGGCCACCGGCGTGCCGGGCTTCGCGCTGAAGCAGGACGGTACGCGCTACTTCGACATCCACCACACCGCAGATGACACGCTCGACAAAGTCGACCGCGTGCAGCTGGACCAGAACGTGGCCGCGTGGGCGGCCCTCGCCTGGCTGGCCGCCGACAGCGACGTTGTGTTCCGCGGCGCCGCCGCCGATGTGCCGGCGAGCGAGCCGTGAAGCGGCGCTCCTCGGGCCCGCGGGGCTGAAGGCGTACCCATGGGACCGCTGGCGGGCGTGCGCGTGCTGGACCTCACCCGGGTGCTCGCCGGCCCGTGGGCGACGCAGCTGCTGGCGGACTTCGGGGCGGACGTGATCAAGGTCGAGGCGCCGCGCGGCGGGGACGACACCCGCCAGTGGGGGCCGCCGTGGCTGAAGGACTCGGCGGGGCAGCCGACGCGCGAGTCGGCCTATTACCTGAGCGCCAACCGCGGCAAGCGCTCGGTCACCCTCGATCTTGCGAACACAAGCGGCGCACACCTCGCGCGCGAGCTCGCCCTCGGGTGCGACGTGCTGGTGGAGAACTTCAAGGTCGGCGGACTTGCGAAGTACGGCCTCGGCTACGCGGACCTGAGCGCCGTGCACCCGCAGCTGATCTATTGCGCCATCTCCGGCTTCGGCCAGGATGGCCCGGACGCGGCGCGTCCCGGCTACGACGCCATGATCCAGGGCATGGGCGGCCTCATGAGCATCACCGGCATCCCCGCCGGGGAGCCGGGCGCGGGTCCCTTGAAGGTCGGCGTGGCGGTGGCCGACCTCATGGCCGGCATGTACGCGGCCACCGCGATCCTGGGCGCGCTCTACGAGCGCAGTTCTTCGGGCCGCGGGCAGTTCATCGATCTGGCGCTGCTGGACACGCAGATCGGGTGGCTCGCGAACCAGAACCTCAACTTCCTCCTCGGCGGGGTGGCCCCGCAGCGCCACGGCTCGGCGCACCCGAACATCACCCCCTACCAGGCCTTCGCCACCGCCGATGGCTTCCTCATGCTGGCGGTCGGCAACGACCGGCAGTTCGCCAGCTTCTGCCGGGTTGCGGGACTGGAAGGCATGGCCGCCGATGCACGCTTCGCCGACAACGCCGCACGCGTGGCGCATCGCGCCGAGCTCGTGGAGCGCGTCGGCGCCGCCCTCAGGACGCGTACCACCGCGGCCTGGATCACGCTCCTCACCGCCGCCGGCGTTCCGGCGGGACCGATCAACGACATCGCCCAGGCCTTCGCCGAGCCGCAGGTGAAGCACCGCCAGCTGCGCCTCGACCTGGCGCACCCCAGGGGCAGCGTGCCCACGGTGCGCAACCCGATCCGCTACTCGCGCAGTGAACTGGAGTACCGCCGCGCGCCGCCGCTGCTGGGCGAGCACACGGGGGAGGTCCTCGCCGAGCGTCTCGGGCTCACCGTGGCCGAGCTTGCGCGCCTCGAGGCGGCCGGGGCCTTCGGCGGCCCCACGTCCTGAGGGGCCGGCAAGGCCGCTGCGGGGGCGGATTCTGTCGCATCCGAGCGCTGCGGGGCCGCTCCCGGGACAGGGTGCCCGCCGATGGCTAGACTTGGGCAGGTATGGCTCTCCTTGACCTCGATCCCGCCGTCTTCGCCGAGCGCTTCAACAAGCGCCACTTCGTGCTGCGCCACGCGCTGGCTTCCAACCCGCTGTTCGAGCTGCCGCGGCTGATCGAGCTTGCGAGCAGCACCGCCGCGCAGCGGCGCGATGACCTGTACTACGACGCCGGCGTCAAGGACCTCAACGAGCGCTGGGGCACGAAGAGCTCGCGCTGCGCGTTCCCGGTGGATGAGACCATCCGCCGCATCGAGACCGCCGGCGCCTTCATCATCCTCAAGCGCGCCGACGCCGACCCGGCCTACGCGCAGCTGCTCGACCGCTGCATGTCGGACCTCCTGGAGGTCAGCGGCGCGCAGATGCAGCGCAAGATGCGGCGGCGCGAGGTCATCATCTTCATCACCTCCCCACGCCGCATCTCCACCTACCACATCGACAGCGAAACCAACTTCCTGCTGCAGGTGCGCGGCGAGAAGGACATCAGCATCTTCAGCAAGTACGACCGCGAGGTGCTGCCCGAGGAGGAGATCGAGCGCTTCTGGACCGTGGACCGCAACGCCGCCGTCTACAAGCCCCAGTTCCAGGGGCGCGCTGAGGTCGTGCGCCTGGTGCCGGGAAACGGCGTGCACATCCCGGTCAACTGCCCGCACTGGGTGCAGAACGATGACAACATCTCAGTCTCGGTGAGCATCAACTACCACAGCTGGAACCGCGACTACGCCGACCTCTACTGCGCCAACTACTACCTGCGCAAGAAGCTGAAGCTGCGGCCGACGCCCCCGTGGCAGTCGCCCCTGAGGGATGCGGTGAAGCGCCCGGTGGGCGCCCTGATCCTCAGGTACAAGGACGCCCGCTACGGGCCGCTGCGCAAGGACTAGTCGCGCCTAGCTCTTGCGCGAGGCCGGCAGGTGTGGCGCGCGCTTCACCATGCGCTGCGCGGCCCCGAGGCCGGAGAGCGCCGCGAGCTTGAGCGAGTCGCGCCACAGGGAGGTGCCGGGCGGTCGCGGCCGGATGCCGTGGCGGCGCAGCTTGCAGTTGAAGTGGTAGATGCGCCCAAGACGGCTCACCGAGCGCAGGTCGAAGTTGATGCTGAGCGCGACCGAGGGCCGCTCGCGATTCTGGGCCCAGTGCGGCGCCATGCTCGGGATGTGCACCCCGAGGCCCGGGCGCAGGTCATACAGGTGCGCCTCGGGCTGGCGGCCCTCCTTGAATACCGCACCGTTCGCATCCCCGTCGTAGTAGCGCTCCAGTTCCTCGTGGCTGGTGAGCGTGCGGTCGCTCTGATCGAAGACGCTCAGCCACTTGTCACCGGCGATCTGGAACAGGAAGTTGACGTCGGCGTCGAGGTGGTAGGAGGTGAGGCGCCCGGGGGAGGCGATCAGGAGCGTGCCGCGTGCCTCGATGACGTCACCGCGCATGCCGTTGCCGGAGAGTTCTATCACCTGCTCGCACACCTCACGGATGCGGGGCCCGAAGAGCGCATCGCGCTCCACGTGCTTGAGCAGCACCAGCGAGTCGTTGTCCGCGATGTTCGCCACGGTCTCGGTGAGCGGGCGGCGCGGCGCCACCTTCGCGTCCCAGCGATGCGCGACCCCGACGCGGCCGTTGGACCAGTAGGCGAACTGCGGCTCCGCCGGGCGGCGTGCGGCGAGCTCGATGAGCTGCGGCAACTCGAACAGTGGCTCGCGCTGCAGCGCGTGGCCGAAGAGAAAGCTCGCGCGGTTGTAGTGGGCATCGAAGGCGGCACGCGCGCCCGCCTCGAACCGCGGCACGGATGCCGTGGACTCGGCTTGCGACTCGGGCGTGGCCGGCGTGGGCTGCATGTGTGTTCGAGTATGGGCGTGCCGCGATCCTCCCCTCCATCGCCTGCGGAGGTTCCCGAAGGCCGCGGCCCGCACGCTCACGTCTAGAATAGCCACGCGCCGCCTGCGCCGCCACACCGCAGAACACCGTATTTCGCGCATGAAAAGCACGCTGCCACTCGTTATGTTGGGTCTCATCGCCGCCGCGCTTGCGCTCGCCGTGGCGCGCATCGCCTGGGCGAGCTACCAGGGCGCGGTGCGCGACTTCCGGCGCACGCCGGCAGGTCCCCTCACGCTCGACCCGAGCGTGGCCGACGTACCACACTTGCAGTCGGTTACATTTGGCCCGTCGGCTGCGACGATGCTCGCTGCCTGGTACGTGCCCTCGCAGAACGGCGCCGCCGTCCTCCTCGTGCACGGCACGGGAGCTGAGCGCGCTTCGCTCCTCGATGAGACGCGCCTGCTGGCGCGCGCCGGGTTCGGCGTCCTGACCCTCGACCTGCCCGGGCAGGGCCTGAGCGCAGGTGTCACGCGCTGGGGTGCGCCGGAGGAGCACGCGGTGAGCGCGGCAGTCGACTGGCTCAGCGCGCGCCCGGAGATCGACCCGCGGCGCATCGGTGCCTTCGGACTCTCCTTCGGCGGCTACGTGCTGCTGCAGGCCGCGGTGACGGAGCTGCGCCTCAGGGCGCTGGTGCTGGCCTCGACGCCCGAGGACCTGGACGTGGAGACGCGCCGCGCCAATGCGCGCTTTGGGTTCCTGAGCGAGCTGCCGGCGCTGTGGGTGCTGCACCGTTACCGGGGCGAGGTGCGCGACCTGCCCCCGCCCGAGGCCGTGGCGGCGCTCAGCCCGCGCGCAGTGTTCATCCTCGGCGGCGAGCGCGACCGCCTGGTGCCGCCCCTCGCCAGCGGCGTGCTGTTCGAGGCGGCGCGCGAGCCGAAGCAGCTGTGGATCGTGCCGCGGGCCGGGCATGCGGGCTTTGCGGCCGTGGCGGGGGAGGCGTACGGGCGGCGGCTCGCCGAGTTCTTCGGGCGCGCGCTGCCGCGGGGGCCGTAGCTAGCGCGTGGTGGCGACGGGTGCTTCGGCGATCAGGGCGGCCATGCGCTCGGCCATCTGCGCGCAGCCTGGGTCCTGGAACATCGTGAAGTGGTTGCCGGGCACGATGACGAGCTCGACCCCTTCTGAGGCATAGCGGCCCCAGCCGGCGAGCGGGTCAAACCACCAGCCGGTCGGCTCGTGCGTGCTGCGGAACAGCGTGATGCGGCCACGGTAGGGCTGCGGCTCGTAGCGGTCGGTGCGCGAGCGCAGATACTGCAGCAGCCACTGGTCGTAGTCCTGGGGCGCGACGGCCGGCTGCTGCGGCTCCGCGCTCGCGGCGGTGCCGGCGATGCGCTCCAGCAGCGCCGTGGCGCGGCGCACCGTGATGAGGCGGTTGAAGAAGTCGCGCAAAGTCTGCTGGCCGGCGGTGAATTTGGCCCATTCCATGCGCGTCATCTGCCAGCGCATCGACTGGCTGCCGATGAGGCGCCGCCATACCGGCAGGCGTGCGAAGTAGCGCGGCAGCCAGGTGTCGATCAGGAACAGCTGCGCGACCGGCTGGCCGGACTCCACCAGCTGGCGGGCGATCTCAAAGGCGAGCGCCCCGGCGACGCACCAGCCGGCGAGCACGTAGGGCCCGCGCGGGTGCACGCGGCGGATGAGCTGCACGTACTCGGCGGCGATCTCCTCGAGCGTGCCCGGCAGCGTCGTGCGCCGCACGGATGGGTCGAAGACCTGCAGCGACGTCACCGGCTGCTGCGCGCCCAAGCGCTTGGCGAGCAGGTAGTAAACCCCGGTGTTGTTGATGGCGATGATGGGCGGGTTCGTGCCGTCGGCCTGCAGGCGCACCATCTGGCGGAAGTCGAAGTCGCGCGGTGCGCTGCGCAGCAGGCGCGCAAGTCCGCGCACGCTCGGGGCGCGGAACAGCGCGGCCAGCGTGATGCGGCGCCCGTACTGCTTCTCCACGCGCGCCAGCATGCGCGCCGCCAGCAGCGAGTGGCCGCCGAGCTCGAAGAAGTTCGCGCGCGGATCGCTCACCTCCTGCCCGAGGAGCTCGCTCCACAGCGCGCGCAGCTCGCCCTCGAGCTGTGCGTCCGCTGGGGCGGCGGCAGCGGCGGGCGTGGCGGCGGCGGCACGTGCCTGCGGCAGTTCGACGTCCAGGATCTCCACCGTCCCGTCGGCGCGCACCCGTGCCCAGTCGCCGGTGTTGAACAGCTGCGTGCCGCCGGCCGGATCGGCGATGAAGCGCCCCGGCTCGCGGCCGCCGAGGTAGCCGCCCGCGACCGCATCGCCGCCCACGAACAGCCGCCCGGTGGCGCCGACCGGTGGCGCGGCCAGGCGCTCATCGAGGACCCGCAGGCGGGTGTTGGCGAAGGGTTCCCCGAGCACCGACAGGTCGTGCGGCTCGCGCACGCGCCGCGCCGCGACGCAGCCTGAGGTCTCCACATAGCCGTGCAGCGCCCACAGCTCCGCACCACGGGCGAGGAGGCGCGCGGCCAGGGCGGCATCGAGCGCGCCGCGCTCGAAGAGCACCTTGGTAAAGCGGCGCCGCGGCGGTGTCGCCTTCAATAGTCCGGGCCAGAAGTCCGGTGCCGCGGCCACTACCGGCATGCGGCCGCGCCTGACCAGGTGCGCCAGCTGCTGCGGGTCGGCGGCCTCGGCTGCGGTGGCGATCGCCACCCGGGCACCGCACAGCAGGGGCAGCAGCAGCTGCACGGGTGCGGACTCCGGCGCCACAGCGCCGAAGGAGATGACCGTGTCCGCGGAGTACAGGCCGATGCGCATCTGCACGCCGCTCAGCATGTTCATCAGGCCCTGGTGCGTGACTTCCACTGCTACGGGGTCACGGGCCTCGCGCCGCGTGAACCATACCGCGGCCGTGCCGGCCGCGGCGAGCACCGGTGCGTCCTCGGGTCCCGCCGCGCTCGCGCTGAAATCACTGATCACGGGAGCGGCGGTGCGCAGGCTGCCCCCGAGGGCTGCCGCCGCCACCACTGCCTGCGCACCGCTCACCTCGAGCAGGCGCGCGAGTTCCTCGGCCGGTGTCGCAGGATCGAGCGGCACGTAGGCGGCGCCGGTCTTCAGGGCCGCGAACATGGCGATGATGAGTTCCGGGGAGCGCTCGAGCAGCAGCGCCACGCGGGCGCCCGGGCCGATGCCGGCCTGCTGCAGGCGCCGCGCCACGCCACGCGCCTGAGCCTCGAGCTGCGCGAAGGTGACCCGCCGCTCGCCGTGCTGGATCGCGACCGCCGCCGGGGCGAGCTCGGCGCGGCCACTCAGCTGCGCGGCCAGCGTCTGGGTCGGTGGGTGGGCGACGATCGGGCCGCTCAGGCGCGCGGCCAGGCGCTGCACCTCGGCCGCATCGGCGAGGCGCAGCTCCGAGAGCGGCAACGCCGGGTTCTGCACGGCGCTCTCGAGCGCCGCCCGGAAGTAGCCGAGCAGGCGCCGCGCGGTCTCCGGCTCGAACTGGTCGGTGTTGTACTGGCAGGAGAAGCGCCAGCCGTCGGCGCGCTCCACCATGAAGAAGTTCAGGTCGTAGATGGCCCCCGCGGGGAGTGAGGGCATGTCGACGAGGGTGAAGTCGCCGTAGTCGCGGTTGTCGATGAAGGTGCGCTGGAAGATGAAGTTCACCGAGATCGGCGGGCTGCTGCTGCCGCCGCGCCCGGCCTTGACCATGTCGAGCAGCTGCTCGATGGGGATGTGGCGGTGTTCGAGCGCCTCGGTGATGGTGTCGCCGGCGCGCTGCATGATCTGCGCGAACGGCGGATCACCGGAGAGGTCGTTGCGCAGGATGAGCGAGTTCACGAACTGCCCGATCATGGGCTCAAGCTCCACCTGGTCGCGCTCTGACACCTGCGTGCCGATGACCACCGAGGACTTGCCGGTGTAGCGGGCAAGCGTTGCACACAGGGCCGCGACCGCGGTGGCGAACAGGGTGACTCCCTGCGCGGCGCTCAGGAGCGCCATGCGGTCGGTGAGCTCGCGTGGCAGCACGAGCGAGGCGATGGCGCCGTTGGTGGTGGGCACGGCCGGCCGCAGCCGGTCGGGCACCACCTCGAAGGACAGCACCCCCTGGAGCTGGCGCTGCCAGTAGCTGTGCTCGGCCTGCGTGCCACGCTGGCGCAGCCACTCGAGCTGCCAGGAGGCATAGTCGCCGTACTGGATGGCAAGGTCAGTGAGGGGCGGCGCCCGGCGCGCGCGCAGCGCCTCATAGAGCAGGCCCATCTCGCGCGCCATGACGCCGATCGACCAGCCGTCCGCCACCATCTGGTGCGTCGTCACCAGGATGACCGCAAGCGTCGCGGAGTGGCGCAGCAGCACCACGCGGATCAGGGGGCCGGTGCCGAGGTCAAACGGCGCGCGTGCCTCGATGAGGCCGATGCGGTCGCCCTCGGCGGCGCGCGCCTCGGGGGCGAGGGACTCAAGATCGATCTCGGAGATGCGCAGTGCTGCCTGCGCCTGCACGCGCTGCACCGGCTTGCCATCGATTTCGAGGAAGCGCGTGCGCAGGATCTCGTGGCGCGCCAGGATCTCGTTCCAGGCCTGCTCGAGGAGCGATGTGTCCAGCGCGCCCTCGAGCTGCCAGCGCACCGCGACGTTGTAGGCAGGATTTCCCGGCTCCAGGCGGTCGAGCAGCCAGAAGCGCTCCTGCGCGACCGAGCAGGGGAAGTCGCAGTACTCGGGAGCGTCCGAGAGCGCCTCGATCGGCTGCGGCAGGGCCGCGGCGGGGCGCTTTCCGTCTGTCTTAATATCCGGAGTGGCCGCCGTGCCGAGGACCTTTTCGCTGACCGTGGCCATTACCGCTTGCGGGTGGCCACCGGGCGGCGCTCGCGCTGGAACTGGCCGAGGGTGGGAAGGGCAGCTCGCGCCTCGCCGGCCTCCGCAGCTGGAACCGCCGCGTCGGCGAGGGCGGCGACGGCGCGCAGGGTGCGTTCCTGCAGAAGCTGCCTGGCCGTCAAACGAAAGCCCTCCCGGGTGGAGCGCGCAATTATCTGGAATAGTTGGATCGAGTCGGCTCCAAGCCTCAGCAAGTCCATATTTGCGCCGACGCGGGGCAGATGCAATACCTCGCCCCAGATCCTGGCGAGACATATTTCGGTGGCGGTGGCGGGCGCCACGAATTCATCAACAGCGCCTTCGGCCGGCTCCGGCGCGGGCAGCGCCGCGCGGTCGAGCTTGCCGTGCGCATTCAGCGGCAGTTCCCTGAGCGCCACCCACGTGCCGGGGATCATGACTTCCGGCAGCTGCGTTTCGAGCGCTGCGCGCAGGGTCGCAGCCGTGCGTGCGGTGCCGTCGTCGCGGTAGTAGCCGACGAGACGCGCATTGCCAGGCGTGTCCTCGCGCAACAGCACCGCGGCCTCGAGCCCGAGAACGCGCCCGAGGGTGCTCTCGATCTCGCCGAGTTCGATGCGGAAGCCCCGCAACTTCACCTGGCTGTCGGTGCGCCCGAGGACCACGAGCTCGCCCCCCGGCAGCCAGCGCGCCAGATCGCCGCTGCGATACATGCGCCCCGCGGCGAAGGGGTTGGCGAGGAACTTCTGCGCGTTCAGTTCCGGGCGGCCGCGATAGCCGCGCGCCACGCCCTCGCCGCCGATGTAGAGCTCCCCCGGCACGCCCTGGGCGACCGGCTGCAGTTCGGCATCGAGCACGTAGAGCTGCGTGTTGGCGATCGGCCGCCCGACGTTCACGGGTGCATCGCCAGAGCTAACCGCGCCGCACGAGGACCAGATGGTGGTCTCGGTCGGCCCGTACAGGTTCCACAGCACGCCGGCGCCGCGCTGCAGGCGCGAGGCGAGCTCGCGCGGCAGCGCCTCCCCGCCGCACAGCATCCTGAAGCCCGCCGGCGCGCGGAACCCCGCCTCCAGCAGCAGCCGCCAGGTCGCAGGCGTCGCCTGCATCACCGTAACGGCGTGCTCCTCGAGCTGGCGGCGCAGCGCAAAGCCATCCCCGAGCGCCTCGCGCGGCGCGATCACGAGGCGCGCCCCGACGCTGAGGGGCAGATAGAGCTCGAGGGCTGCGATGTCAAAGGAGACCGTGGTGACGGCGAGCAGCACGTCCTTGGCGCCGAGGCCCGGGGTGCGTGCCATGGAGGCGAGAAAATTCACCACCGAGTGGTGCTCGACCTCGACGCCCTTCGGTAGTCCGGTCGACCCCGAGGTGTACATGACATAAGCCAGGTCGGTCGGCGCGACGGCAATGCCGGGCGGCGCCACCGGTGCCGCCGCCAGCGCGGCGGCGTCCCGCTGCAGATGCACCACGGCGACGCCCTCGGGCAGGAGCTCGGTGCCGATCGAGCCGTCGGTGATCAGGGCGGCGATGCCGGCATCCTCGAGGATGTGGCGCAGCCGCGCGCTCGGGTGTCCGGGCTCGAGCGGTACGTAGGCATAGCCGGCCTTGAGTACCGCGAGGAGGGCCACGGGCAGTTGCGCGGAGCGCTCCACCGCGACCGCCACGCGGCACCCCGCCGCGGCGCGGGCCCCGAGGCGCTCGCGCAGCAGCGTCGCCAGCTGGTTGCAGCCTGCCTCGAGCGCCGCATAGGTCACGCGCTCGGCGCCGCACGCCACCGCCACGTCATCCGGGTGCGCGCGCGCCTGGGCTGCGATGAGTTCGTGGATGCACTTCTCGCGCGGGAAGTCCTGCCCGCTGGCGTTGTAGGTGTACAGCACCCGCTCGCGCTCGGCCGCCGAGAGGTAGGCAATGCGCGCGAGGGGCTGTGCCGCATCCTCGACGATGCCCTCCAGCAGCACCTGGTAGCACTCGAGCCAGTGGTCGATCGTGGCCGCATCGAACAGGTCGGTGTTGTAGTCGCAGTCGAGGCGCAGTCCGGCGTCGGACTCGATGATGTTGAGGAACAGGTCGAAGACCACGTGGGCCTTGGCGTTCGGGGTCACCTCGAGGCTCAGGTCCGGCAGCTGCAGGTGCTCCGCGAGGCGCTCGAGGTTGAACTGGATCTCCGCTAGCGGCATGCGGTTGTGATCGCGCGGCTGGGCCAGCGAGCGCACCAGGGTGCCGAGGGTGTAGTTGGAGTGCTCGGCCGCGTCCAGTACCTCGCGTGCGAGGGTGCGCAGGTGCTCCCCGACCGGGGTCGTCGCGCCCCAGCGGGCGCGGATCGGCAGGAAGTTGACACAGTGCCCGACCAGCGCCTGTTCACCGAGCAGGGACTGACCGGCCGTGGGCACGTCGATCACGACCTCGCGCTGGGAGCTCAGTCGCCCGAGGAGGCCCTGGAAGGCACCAAGCAGCGTGACGAACAGAGTGCTGCCCGACTTCGCTCCCGCCTGCTTGATCGCGCGGTACAGGGCGGCATCGATGCGCCGCGTGCGGCTCGCACCGCGATAGGACTTGAGGGTCGGCCGCGGCCGGTCGGTGGGCAGGTCGAGTGCCCGCACCGGTTCGCGGAAGCGTGCCAGCCAGAAGGCTTCCGTCTGCGCAACCTCGGCCGGGTCGCGCTGCGCCTGGGCGCGGGCGTAGGCGCTGAAGGACAGTGCGGCGGGCAGCTGCGGGGCGAGGCCCTGGCGGTAAAGCGGATAGAGCGTCGCGAGCTCGCTCACGATCACGTTGATCGACCAGCCGTCGCACACGATGTGATGCGCGGTGAAGACGAGCACGTGCTGATCGGGGGCGAGGCGCGCGAGCTGCACCCGAGCCGGCGGGCCGTTGACGAGGTCGAAGGGCTGGTTTGCATCGGCCTCGAGCAGCCCCGCGAGCGAGCGCTCGGGGTCGGGGTCGGCGGAGAAATCGTGCAGCGCGAGCCCGGGTGCCTGCGGCGGGCTCACCCACATGGTCTCCCCGGTGGCACTGAAGCAGGTGCGCAGGGCGTCATGCCGCTCGAAGAGCAGCGCGAGCGAGCGCCGCAGCGCGCCCTCATCGAGGGCACCGCGCAGGCGCAGGCTCACCGACTCGTTGAAGGCGCAGGAGGCCTCATCGCCCATCTGCGCCGCGAGCCAGATCTCGGTCTGGCTCTCGGTGAGCTGCAGCGGCTCGTCGGCGGCGGCGCTCACTGCAGCGGCGGCCGCAGGCCGGGCGGCCGGCTTGCCCGTGAAGACTCCCGCGGCGGTGAGTTCCGCGACGCCCTCGCTGAAGGCCTCGTGGATCTGGCGGATGTCGGCCTCCGAGTGCGCGGTGGTCAGGAAGCACGGGAAGCCATCCTGGATGTGCAGTCCGCGCAGGCGCAGGTGGTAGAAGAGCAGGGTTGCGAGGGGGTGCTCGGCGTGGATGTTGAAGTAGAACCAGCTGGCGAAGTGCTCCACGCGCGCCGCGATCCCGTGCCGCTCGAACAGCGCGTTCAGGTCCGCCGCCAGCTGTGCGGTGCGCGCCGCGAGGCGCTCTTGCAGCTGCGGGCCCTCGCGCTTGAGGTGCTCGAGCACGGCGAGCGCCGCGGCGAGCACCAGCGGGTGGCGTACGAAGGTGCCGGCGAAGAAGGTGACTCCGACCTCCGGCACCGAGGCGTCACCGAAGCGCCAGCTGCCCCCGTCGAGGGCGTCCATGAAGCGCGCGTTGCCGGCGAGGATGCCGATGGGGAGGCCGCCGCCTACCACCTTGCCGTAGGTCGCCATGTCGGCGCGGATCCCGGCGAGTGCCTGGATGCCGCCCGGGTGGGTGCGGAATCCGGTCACGACCTCATCGAGCACGAAGGCGGTGCCGCTCGCCGCGGTGATGGCGCGCACGGCGCGCAGGAACTCGAAGGGCTGCAGGCTCGGGTGGCGGCTCTGCACCGGCTCGACCACGACGGCGGCGAGTTCGCCGGCATGCTCGCGCAGCCACTCGAGCGTCGCCGGGGTCGCGTACTCGAGCACGATCATGTTCTCGACCGCCGCGTGCGGGATGCCCGGTGCCACCGGCACCGAGCGCGGCGCGGCGCCCGCATGCTGTACGCCCTTCACCAGCACCTCATCGAACTGCCCGTGGTAGTCGCCGTTGAAGACGACGATCTTGTCGCGCCCGGTCACCGTGCGTGCAAGGCGCATGGCGGCCATGACCGCCTCGGAGCCGGTGTTGCAGAAGGTCACCCGCTCGTTGCCCGTGAGCTCTGACAGGAGGGAAGCGACCCGGCCGGCGAGCTCGGTCTGCGGGCCGATGGCGAAGCCGCGCGCGAGCTGTGCGCGCACCGCCTCCACCACGAAGTCCGGGGCGTGCCCGAAGGCGGTGCCGCCGTAGCCGTTGACGAGATCGACGTACTCGTTGCCGTCGACGTCCCAGAGCTTCGAGCCCGCGCTGCGCGTCACGATGATCGGATAGACGAGTTCCTTCCACTCGCTGCGGAAGCCCGCCACTGCGCGCGGGTCGGCGAGCACCGCGCGGTGCTCCTGGGTCTGGCGCTTGGACTCGGCCGTGCGCTTGGTGTAGCGCATGGTGAGGTCATCGATGTGCTGCCGCTGCTGGGGGGTGAGGCTCTCGCCGGCCAGGGGCCTGGCGGGCGCGAACACCGCGAAGCGCGAGGGGCGCGCAGCGTCCGCCGGCGGTGCGGCGGGCGTGCCGGCGGGCGCAGCTGCGCCCGCCGTGCGCTCGGCGAGGAACGCCGCGAGCGCAGGGATGCTCGGGTACTCGCGCAGCAGCTGCCGGAAGGTGAGCGGCACCCGCATCTGGCCCTGGATCTTCTGCGCGACCTGCGTGAGGAACAGCGAGTCGTAGCCCATCTCGAGGAAGGTGGTGGCGGCCTCGAGCGAGGCGGGCGCGTTGCCCGAGAGCTGCTCGAGGATCGCGCCGATCGCCGCGCTCATCGCGCCGACGCGGCTGCCCGCAGCACCTGCGGGCGCCGCATCGGTGGCGGGGGCCTCATCCGGCGCCGGGCGTTGCGCCTCGGCAGTGCTGGCGCCGCCGGCCGCCGCTGCACTGCGTGCCGGGGCCTCGATCCAGAAGCGCTTGCGCTCGAAGGGATAGGTCGGCAGCGGCACGCGCTGCCGCGCACTTGGGTGCAGCGCTTCCCAGTGCGGTTCGGCGCCGAGCGTCCACAACCTTCCCAAGGCCTCGAGCAGGCAGTCGCGGTCGGAGTGCTCGCGGGCCGCATCCTGCAGCGAGGTGACCACGCCTGCGGTCCTGGCGCCAAGCGTCTGCAGGGCGAGCGTGGTGGTGACGTTGCCGGGTCCGACCTCGAGCAGCACCGGCGAGGGATCGCTGCCGGCCAGCGCTGCCACGCCGTCCGCGAAGCGCACGGTCTCGCGCGCGTGGCGCGCCCAGTAGCTGGGCGAGGTGGCCTCCGCGGGCGTGATCCAGGTGCCGCTCACGCACGAGACATACGGCAGCTGCGGGGCTTTGAGCTCGATGCCCGCCAAGAGCTTCTCCAAGGGAGCAACGACCGGCTCGACCATCGGGGAATGGAAGGCGTGCGAGGTCTGCAGCCTGCGGCTGCCGACCTCGCGGCGCGTGAGTTCGGCCGCCAGGGCCTCGATCTCGGCCTCGGGGCCGGAGGCGACGCTCAGCGCCGGCGCGTTCACGGCGGCGATCGCGCTGCCAGGAGCGAGGAGCGGCCGCAGCTTGTGTTCCGGCAGGCGCACGGCGAGCATCGCCCCGCGCGGCAGGTCCTGCATCAGGCGGCCGCGCGCGACCACCACCGGCAGTGCATCCTCGAGCCGCATGACGCCGCTGAGCACCGCCGCCACGAACTCCCCGACGCTGTGCCCGATCATGGCCACCGGCTCGATGCCGAGGCTGATCCACAGCTGCGCCAGCGCATACTCGACCGCGAAGATCGCAGGCTGCGCGACGGCGGTCGCGGTGAGGGCTGCGGCCGCCTGGGCGTCGCCTGCGGGCGGGTAGATGAGCTGCGCCAGGTCCGCGCCGAGGTGCGCCCGGCAGACCTTCGCGCAGGCGTCGAAGTTGCGCCGGAATACTTCGTTACCGAGGTACAGGTCGCGCGCCATCTGCGGGTATTGCGCGCCCTGGCCCGGGAACATGAAGGCGACCGCGGCGCGCTTCTGCGGTGCGCGGTTGCTGAAGCCTGCGGCAGCCGGGGCCTCCAGCTGCCGCGCCGCGTCGGCTCCCGCGATGACGAAGCTGCGGTGCTCGAAGGCGCGCCGCCCGAGTTGCAGGGTGTACGCGACGTCGGAGGCCGCCGCCTGCGGATGCGCCCGCAGGTAGGCTGCGAGGTTGGCGCGTGCGGCCGAGAGTGCCGCCGCGGAACGTGCCGAGAGAACCAAGAGCTGCGGGCCGCTATCCGCGGCCGGTGCGACAACCGGCGCCGGGGCCTCCTCCACGATGACGTGCACGTTGGTGCCGCCGATGCCGAAAGCGCTGACGCCGGCGCGGCGCGCAGTGCCGGTGCGCGGCCAGGGGGTGCGCTGCGCGTTCACATAGAAAGGAGTGGCCGCGAAGTCGATCTGCGGGTTGGGCTGCGTGTAGTGCAGGGACGCCGGCAGCACGCCGCGTTCCAGCGCGAGCGCGGTCTTGATGAGGCCCACGACGCCGGCGGCGGCATCGAGGTGGCCGATGTTGGACTTGACCGACCCCAGGGCGCAGAACTGCCCCGCGGTGCCGGCGCCACCGAACGCCTGGGTGAGCGCGGCGACCTCGATCGGGTCACCGAGCGGGGTGGCAGTGCCGTGGCACTCGACGTAACCGATGCTGTCGGCGCTGACCCCGGCGTTGGCGAGCGCCATCTCGATCGCCGCGGCCTGGCCGGCGACGCTCGGGGCGGTGAAGCCGACCTTCGTCGCGCCGTCGTTGTTGACGCCGCAACCGCGGATCACTGCATAGACGTGGTCGCCGTCCGCAACTGCATCCTCCAGGCGCTTGAGTGCGACCACGCCGGCGCCGCTGCCGAACACCGTGCCGCTCGCCTTGGCATCGAAGGGACGGCAGGTGCCGTCGGCGGACACCATTGCGCCTTCCTGGTGCAGATAGCCGCGCTTCTGCGGGAAGCTGATCGACACGCCGCCAGCCAGGGCCATGTCGGCCTGGTAGAGCAGCAGGCTCTGGCAGGCCTGCGCCACCGCCAGGAGCGAGGTCGAGCAGGCGGTCTGCAGGTCGATGCTCGGGCCGCGCAGGTCGAGCTTGTAGGAGACGCGGGTGGCGAGGAAGTCCAGGCCCGCGCCGAGCAGCTGCGGGTAGCAGCCGACCTGGTAGTTGCTGGTGAATTCCTCGAGCGCGCGGCGGTCGGTGCACACGTGGTGCAGGAAGTAGGTGTTGATGCTGCAGCCGGCGAACACCCCGATGGCGCCGCGATAGCGGCGCGGGTCGCAGGCCGCATCCTCCAGCGCCTCCCAGGCGCACTCGAGGAACAGGCGCTGCTGCGGATCGGTGAGCTCGGCCTCGCGCGCATACATGCCGAAGAAGTCGGCGTCGAACTTGTCGACGTCCGCGAGGATCGGGCGCGCGCGCACGAAGTTCGGCGCGCGGCGCACCTCGTCGCTGAAGGCGTCTTCGAGCTCCGCCTCGCTGAAGCGGCTGACCGACTCCACGCCCGCCTCGAGGTTGCGCCAGAACGCACCGACGTTGCGCGCCCCCGGGAAGCGACCGGCGAGCCCGACGATCGCGATGGCATCACCGGCGGGGGCTGCGGGGCCCTCAGGTGGCTCGGGGCTCTTCATCGCTGTGTCCTGCGCACCGGGCGGCGCGCCAGTGCCGCTGCGCGCAGGCGCGCGCGCTCGGCGGCGCCGAGGGCGGCTGCGGGGGCGACGGAGGACTGTGCCAGGCGCGCGGCGAGCGCACTTATTCTTGGGTACTGGAACATTTCGATTACGGTCAAATCGCTCGCAAGCGAACGGGCGATGCTAGCGTGCACCTCCATCAGCCCGAGCGACGTACCCCCCAGATCGAAGAAGTTGTCCTCCACGCCCACTTCGTTCCTGCCGAGTACGCGCTTCCAGACCTCAAGCAGCAGAGCTTCGGTGGCGCCCTGTGCAGCACGTCCCTTGACTTCGCTTTCCCGGGACGCTAGGTGCGGCAGGCGCGCGCGATCGACCTTGCCGGTGGGCGACAGCGGCAGCTCCGGCAGCTGCGTGATGGCGGCGGGCTGCATGAAGTCGGGAAGTTCGGCGCGCAGTGCACGGCGCAGGGCATCCTCGTCGATGCGGCCCCCTGCTGCGGTGACGAAGGCCACGATGCGTCGCTGGCCACCGCCGCCCGCGCTTTCGGCCACCACCGCCGCATCCTGCACCAGTCCCGTGGCGCGCAGGCGCGCCTCGATCTCGTCCAGCTCCACGCGCTTGCCGTTGATCTTCACCTGGCGGTCAGTGCGCCCGAGGAACTCGAGGTTGCCATCGACGCGCATGCGCACGCGATCGCCGGTGCGGTAGAGGCGCTCGAGCGGTCGCTGCGGGTTGGCGATGAATGAGCGCGCGGTGAGCTCAGGCCGGTTGAGGTACCCAAGTGCCAGTCCCTCGCCCCCGAGGCACAGCTCCCCCTCGCTGCCGGGCACGAGCGGCTGCTGCTGCTCATCGAGCACGTAGGCGTGTGTACCGCGGATGGCGCGCCCGATCGGCAGCGCCGTCTGCCCGTCATAGTCGTGCGGGACCGTGTAACAGCAGCTGAAGGTCGTGTTCTCGGTCGGGCCGTAGCCGTTGATGAGGCGGCAGTCAGGCAGCGCACGCAGCGCGCGCACCACGTGGGGCGGGGACAGCACGTCGCCGCCGGCGATCAGCTGGCGCAGCGGCGCGAGCCCCTCGAGGTTGTGGTCGACCATGAGGTGAAACAGGCCCGCCGTCAGCCACAGGGTACTCACCTTCTCGGCCGCGATGGCAGCGCAGATGTCGGCGAGGGAGGGGTAGGGATCGGCGAGGATCGCGAGGCGGCCGCCGTTCAGCAGCGCGCCCCAGATCTCGAGGTTGCAGGCGTCGAAGGACAGCGGCGCGAGCTGCAGGATGACCTCCTCGGGCCCGAGCTGCGCGTAGTCGTTCCCGAGCACCAGGCGCAGCACGGCGCGGTGCGGCACCAGCACGCCCTTGGGGCGCCCCGTGGAGCCGGAGGTATACATGACGTAGGCGGGGTCGGCGGGCGCGGGCATCCGCGGCGGCGGTGCGGGGGCAGCCCCCGGCGCAGTGGCACCGAGGGTCAGTGCTTCGCCGTTCCAGAAGCCGGGGACGCCCGGCTTCACGAGCGAGCCATCCACCAGTATCGCCGCCGGCGCGCTGTCCTCGTATATGTAGCGCAGCAGGCTGAGCGGATAAGAAGTGTCGAGCGGCACGTAGGCGGCGCCGCTTCTGAGAACCCCGAGGATGGCCGCAATCGCATCGGCCGAGCGGTTGGCGTAGAGACCCACGCGGTCGCCCGCGCCCACGCCGCGTGCGGCGAGCTGGGCGGCGACAGCATCGGCCCGTGCCGCGAGCTGCGCGTAGCTCAGCGGCGGCCCGTCGCCACTCAAGGCGATGCGCTGCGGCGCGGACGCGGCGATGGCGGCAAAGGCTTCGGGAATGGATTGCGCAGACATAGTGGCTGAGGGCGCCGTGGGCCGGCTGTCAGGGGGCCGGGGCGCGCCTATGGCCGCGCATCCCGTCCCGGCATCTGTGCGAGAGCTCCGTCTCGATCCCGCTCCGCAGGGGGCGGGGCGCCGGGGTCCTTACATTGCCGATCGCGTCACCTTCCGGGGCGAACCCGGGCAGCAGCTGCCATTCGAGCGCATGGGCCGAGCTCCAGTTCGCTTGGCACCGCGGGTGCTGCTCACTAGGATCGGGCGATGATCGAAACTGTAGCACCCGCGCCCCCCGCCTTGAACCCTGCGGGGAAGGCGGCGGCGCTGGAGGCCCTGTTTCCGCCGGGCGTGGTGGCCGCCGAGCTTTACGGGGCCGCCCCGGGCGGTCTTTTGACAGAATCCGAGGCGCGTGCCGTAAGCCATTGTGCGCCAAAAAGAATAGGCGACTTCGCAGCCGGGCGGCTGTGCGCGCGGCGTGCACTGGCGGCCTTCGGGGTGCAGGATTTCTCGCTCCTGCCGGCGCAAGACCGCCAGCCGCAGTGGCCGCAAGGTTATGTCGGCAGCATCACCCACACGGAAGGCTACTCGGCGGCCGTGGTGGGCAGGGGCGCGCAGTACCTCAGCCTCGGGGTGGACGCGGAGACGATCGCTTCCGTGCACGCGGAACTGTGGCCGCGCATCCTCGGGGAGGGGGAGCGGCGGCGGCTCGGGCAGCTGCGGGCACCGGAGGCGCGCCTGCGTGTCGCGGCGCTCATCTTCGCGGCCAAGGAGGCCTTCTATAAGTGCCAGTTCCACCTCACGTCCGAGTGGCTCGAGTTTGAGGACCTGCACATCGAGTCGGATGACTTCGGGCATGAGGCCGGACAGTTCAGCGTGCGCCCGTGCCGGCCCCTGAAACTGCTGCAGGCGGGCAGCCCGGTGCAGGGCCGATTTCGCGTGCACGCGCCCTACGTCAGCTGCGGCGTGGCCCTGCCGGCCTGACCATTGCGCCTGCGGCGCTGCTTGCCGCAAGCTCGCCGTGCAGCGATGGGCCAATACAACGGGAGCGGGACTTTGAGAGCAGCAGCAGGCAGGCGAAGCACGTGGCGGCCGTGAGCGACCTGGTAGGGGTGTCGGCGGCCGACGGCGTGTGCGAGATACGCCTCAACCGTCCCGGCAAGCGCAACGCCATCACCTTCGAGATGTATGCGGCGCTCAGCGCCGCCTTCGCCGCCGCCGAGGCCGATGCGGGCATCCGCGCGCTGCTCCTGAGCGGGGAGGGCCCCGGGTTCTGCGCCGGCAACGACCTGCACGACTTCATCGCCGGGCCTGAGTTCTCCGGCGCCCACCCGGTGATGGGCTTCCTCAGGGGCCTTGCGACCCTGAAGAAGCCGCTGCTTGCGGCCGTGCACGGCCAGACGGTCGGCATCGGGGTGACGCTGCTCCTGCACTGCGACCTCGTGATCGCCGCGCGCACCACGCAGTTCTCCATGCCCTTCGTGAGCCTCGGTCTCGTGCCCGAGGCGGCAAGCTCGCTCCTGCTGCCGCGGCTCATCGGCCCGCAGCGGGCCGCGGAACTGCTGCTGCTCGGCAAGCCCTTCGATGCCGCCGCCGCCCACTCACTCGGGCTCATCAACCATGTCGTGGAGGAGAGCGCGCTCATGAGCGAGGCGCGCTCGCTCGCCGCGAGTCTTGCGCGCCAGCCACCGTTCGCGCTCGCCGCCACGCGGCGGCTGCTGCGCGGGGACCCGGCCGAGGTGCTGGCGCGCATGGAGGAGGAGGCGCGCATCTTCGGCGGGCAGCTGAAGTCGGAGGAATTCCGCGCCGCCGTGACCGCCTTCCTTGCGCGCGCCAAGGCACGCTGACGCTTATGCCCATCTACTCCCTGGAAAACCTGATCCCGGCCGTGCACCCCACCGCCTTCGTGCACCCGCAGGCGGTGCTCATCGGCGACGTCATCATCGGGCCGCACTGCTACATTGGCCCGCATGCGGCGCTGCGCGGTGACTTCGGCCGCATCATCATGAGCGCCGGCTCGAACGTGCAGGACTGCTGCGTGCTGCACAGCTTCCCGGACAAGGACGCATTGCTGGAGGAGGACTCCCACATCGGACATTCCGCGGTGCTGCACGGCTGCACCATCCGCCGCGGTGCCCTCATCGGCATCGGGGCGATCGTGATGGACGGTGCAGTGGTGGAGGAGGAGGCGTTCGTGGGAGCGGCGAGCTTCGTGCGCGCCGGCTTCGTGGTGCCGCGGCGCACGCTCGTCATGGGGGTGCCGGCGCGCATCGTGCGGGAGCTGAAGGCCGAGGAACTCGCCTGGAAGGCTGCCGGCACGCGTGAGTACCAGGAGCTGGCGGTGCGCTGCCAGGAGTCTCTCAAGGAGTGCGAGCCGCTGCCGGCACCTCAGGCCGAGCGTCCGCGCTACGGCGCCGGTTCCACGGCGGTGCCACTGCACACCCTGAACCGTAAGTGATGCCGCCACGGGCGGCGGCTCACTTTCGGGCGGGGGCGCCCGCGGCGTCGGGGTTGATGAAGCCGAAGGTAGCCGGCAGGCAGGCGTAGAAGAGCGGGATCCCCAGCCCCTGCACGAGGCGCATGAGCTCTTCCTGCTGCTGCGCCGTCACGATGAACTCGACCTCGATGGTGAGCGTGCCGCCCAGTTCGAAAAAGTGCTCTTCACGCAGCACGCGGTGCCGGCCGAAGCCCGCCACGGCGCGATACGCCGAGCCGCCACCGATTCCGAGCTTGTTCGCCTCCTCGAGTAGCCATTCCCACAGCAGCTGGTGCGCATGGCGCTGGTTCTCGTGGACGTAAAACCTGAGCAACGAGCCTTGCATGGCGTGTAACTCCTCGGGGTGCGGCGGTGTGGTCCCTTCAGCTGCGCAGCAGGGCCACCGTGCCGATACCGGCAAAGGTCATGAGTATCGAGCCGGCGAAGTGCGCGGCCGCATGCCCGGCCGCCCACATGAGGCGTCCCTGTTGCATGAGTGACACGCTCTCGGCGGAGAAGGTGGAAAAGGTCGTGAGTCCGCCGCAGAAGCCGGTGATCACGAACAGCCGCCACTCGGGGGCGATGGTGCTGTAGGCGGCGAATACAGCCACCGCAATGCCGATGATGTAGCCGCCAATGAGGTTGGCGGCGAGCGTGCCGGGCGGCAGCGACGGAAATTGGGCGTTGAGGAACAGCCCGAGCCACCAGCGCAGCAGCGCCCCCAGGGCCGAGCCGATACAAACAGCAACAACCGCCTTCCACATCACTCTCCTTGTACCGCAGGGCGTGAGTCGCACGCAATGGTTCGAGTATCCTGTCGCCCAACATGAGCGCGCCGGCACGCACGGCCAGCGCACGGAAAAAATATCCATGCCCAAAGTTGTAACTGCCCTCCTGCTCACAGTCCCCCTGGTCCTTGGCGCCGGCAGCGGCTGCGCGCGCCGTTCGGCCTCCGACGGCGAAGACGCGCGCCTGCAGGCGATCTACAACGGCGAGTGGAAATGGCGCACCGACCAGCAGCCCGACGACGAGGACGCCACCCGCCCGATCGCCGAGCACCTGCCGCGGGTGGATCCGCAGACGCAGCAGATGCGACTGAAGTACTGGGAGGACGTTGCCGCGCGGCTTGCGGCCATCAAGCGCGCGCGTCTCTCGCCCAGGGAGCAGGTGAACTACGACATCTACCGCGCGCAGATCGGGGTGCTGATCGCTGACCAGAAGTTCCGCGACTTCGAGATGCCGGCCAACTCGGACTCCAACTTCTGGACCGACATCGGCTACACGGCGCGCCGGCCGTTCCGGCACCTGGAGGACTACGAGCACTGGATCTCGCAGATGCAGGACGTCCCGCGTTATTTCGAGGAGCAGATGAACGAGATGCGCGCGGGCCTCAGGCGCGGCTTCACCCCGCCGCGCGTGACCATGGAGGGACGCGACGGCTCCATCACCGCGGTGATCGACGTGGCCCCCGAGGCGAGCCTCTTCTACACGCCCTTCAGACAGATGCAGGACGTGCCGCCACAGAAGCAGGAGGCGCTGCGGCAGCGAGCGCTCAAGGTGATCCGCGAGTCGGTGCAGCCGGCGTACGTGAAGCTGCTGAAGTTCATGCGCGAGGAGTACGTGCCCGGGATGCGCACCACGCTCGCCGCCGAGGCGCTGCCCGATGGCAGCAACTACTACCGCGCCAAGATCCGCGAGTTCACGACGCTCGACATGGATCCGGCGGCCATCCATGAGCTCGGCGTGGCCGAGGTCAAGCGCCTGCACGAGGAGATGGTCACGGCGATGCAGGAGACCGGCTTCAAGGGCGATTTTCCGGCCTTCCTGAAGTTCCTGCGCAGCGATCCGCGCTTCTACGTGAAGACTCCCGAGGAACTGCTCATGCATGCCGCCTGGATCGCCAAGCGCTTCGATGGCAAGGCGGCCCAGTACTTCGGCTACCTGCCGCGCGCGCGCTTCGCCATCAAGCCGGTGCCGGACGACATGGCGCCGTACTACACCGCCGGCCGCGGCGGAGCCGGGGTGTACCTGCTGAATACCTACGACCTGCCGAGCCGCCCGCTCTACAACCTCACCGCGCTCACGCTGCACGAGTCCGCACCCGGGCACGCTTTCCAGATACCGATCGCGATGGAGCACAAGGACCAGCCCGCCTTCCGCCAGCTCACCTACATCTCCGCCTACGGGGAGGGCTGGGCGCTCTACTGCGAGCAGCTCGGCAGCGAGATGGGGATGTATGACACCCCTTATGACCGCTTCGGCATGCTCGGCTACCAGATCTGGCGCGCGGCGCGGCTGGTCGTCGATACCGGCATCCACTCGCAGGGCTGGACACGCGAGCAGGCGATCGACTACTTCCGTCAGTACACCGCGCTGCCGGAGCGCGAGATCGGCACCGAGATCGATCGCTACATCACCTGGCCGGGGCAGGCACTGTCCTACTACCTTGGCGAGCGCGCCATCCTCGAGGGCCGCGCGCGCGCGCAGAAGGCCCTGGGCGAGCGATTCAACATCCGCGCCTTCCATGACGCGGTGCTGGAGCTTGGCTCGGTGCCGCTGCCGGTGCTCCAGGCGCGCATCGAGCGCTTCATCGCCGAGGGCGGCCGCGGACCCTACCCGGAAATGGAGTAGCCGGGCGGCGCGGCGTAACATACCGCGGGTGCGTTCCTGGCGTTCATAATCACAAGGGGAGACGGTATGAGACGCTCGACTTGGCTCGTGACGATGGGTGCGGCGCTGGCGATCCTGGCGATCCAGGGGCCGACCGCGCTCGCCGACAACAGCCAGCAGACCAAGATGTCCACCTGCAACGCGGATGCCTCCAGCAAGAACCTCAGCGGCGATGACCGCAAGGCATACATGAAGACCTGCCTGTCGGCCGCCAAACCGGCGAAGACCAACAGCCAGCAGGAGAAGATGAAGAGCTGCAACGCGGATGCGACCACCAAGGGCCTCAAGGGCGATGATCGCAAGAGCTACATGAAGACCTGCCTGTCAGGCAGCGCCACCACACACTGACGCGTTTCCCGCCAGGTGGCCGCGTGGCCCCCGACCCTGACCCGGCCGCCGTCCGCAAAAAGGGCGGCGGCTCTCTTTCGGCCCCCGCTCAGCGCCCCGACAGCGGGCGGATGAAGCGCTGCGCGAAGTCCTCCATCACGCGCTTCTTCTGGTCGAGGCTGGAGGTCTTGCCGGCGGTGAAGCTGAAGGGGTAGCTGACCCCGCCCGACATGCCCGCCTCGTGCAGACGCTGGAACGTCGCCAGGTCCGGTGGCGTGGAGAGACCGATGACGGTCTCGAACGGGACCTGCTCGCGCCCGGCCGCCGCGCGCAGGCGACGGAACTCGGCTAGGATCCCCGGTACCTCCTCGGGGGTATTGCCGGCGCCGATCCAGCCGTCGGCCTTCTCGGCGGCGCGCTTCAGTGCCACCGGGGCGGCACCACCTGTGAAGATTGGGACGGTCTTCCTGGGCGCCGGGGAGATCTCGAGCGGCGGAAAGTCGAGCAGTTCGCCGTGGTGTTCCACCATGCCCCCGGCCCAGAGCTTCCTCAGCACCTCGATCTGCTCATCGAAGCGCCGGCCGCGCGTGTGGAAGTCGACGCCGTAGATTTCGAACTCATCCTTCATCCAGCCGATGCCGGCGCCGAGGATGAAGCGGTCGTTGCTCAGCAGCGCAAGCGTGCCGGTGGCGCGCGCGACCTCGAAGATGTTGCGCAGCGGCAGCACGTACACGGCCACCGCGAAGCGGATGCGCTGCGTCACCGCGCTGATGGCGCCGATCGTGGCCCAGCAGTCCGGGTACCACGCATCCGGCGCCATCGGGGGCTTGCCGTCCCTCGAGTAGGGGTAGGGGGTTTTGACGTCGCGCGGGAACACCCCGTGGTCCCCGAGCATGACGCCCTCGAAGCCCAAGTCCTCGGCGAAGCGTGACACCTCGAGGATCTGCTCCGGCTCCATCCACGTCAGCATCTGCCAGAACTTCATGGCGGTTCCTCTCTTCAGCGCTGGTACTTGCCGCGATTGAAGAAACGGTCAAAGGCATCCGGGTCCGCCGCACCAAAGGCGGCGCGGTCGTGCTCGAGGAAGCGCTCGCCGCTCGCCACGCCGCGCTGCACGGCATCGCGCGAGCCGACGCCGCGGAACCAGCGCCCGAGCGCCGGCCATTGTGCGAGCGCATCCCCGGCCTGGGCGGCCTGGGTCAGCCAGGGGTAGATGGTGCTGGCGGTGCGGATCCAGGGCCAGGTGGCGACGTCGGCGATCGAGTACTCGGACCCGCCGAGGAAGGGCACCTGCGCCAGGCGCGCCTCGAGGACGCCGAAGACACGGCGCACTTCGCTCGTGTAGCGGCTCACGCTGTAGTCGTTACCGGGTGGGGCGTAGCGGGTGAAGTGCACCAGCTGGCCGAACATCGGGCCGACGGAGGCCAGCTGCACGATCAGCCACTCGAGCACCGTGACGCGCGCCACGCCCCGCGGGGGCAGCAGCCGTCCGGATTTCTCGGCAAGGTAGATGAGGATCGCGCCGCTTTCGAACACCGCCAGCGGCGCGCCCTCCGGGCCCGCATCATCGAGGATCACGGGCACCTTGTTGTTCGGGCTGATCTTCAGGAATTCGGGTGCGTGCTGGTCGCCGGCGAACACGTTCACATGGTGCTGGCGGTAGGGCAGGCCGAGCTCCTCCAGCATGATGGTGACCTTCACCACGTTGGGACTGCTCATCCCGTAGACGTCGATCATCATCGTTCTCCTGGCGAAAGGCGGCGCTGCAGAGGCGCGGTGCACCGTGCGCGAAGCCCAAGGTTAGCGCATCGCCCAAATGCGTGAGAGTGCCCCCTTACCCCATATGCACGATGACGTTAGCCTGCCCTGGGCGGGTACGCTAACCTCGCGGTGACGTCCGCGGGAGGTCCGAGGCAGTACATGGGGGAGTCCCTGCAGCAGCTCATCGACAGGCAGGCGCTGCATGAGCTCGTGCTCAGGTACTGCCGCGCCTGTGACCGGCGCGACTTCGTGCAGCTGCGCGCGCTCTACCACGATGATGCCATCGATGATCATGGCGAGATGTTCCGCGGCAGCGCGGATGAGTACCTCGCCTGGCTTCCCGGAGTCATGGCCAACTTCGAGGCCACGGTGCACTCGGTCTCCAACGCGCTCTTCATCATCGAGGGTGACGCCGCGCAGGGGGAGATCTACACCGTCGCCTACCACCGCACCCACCCGCCGCAGCCGCAGGACGTGATCATCGGCGGGCGCTATCTCGATCACTACGAGCGCCGCGAGGGGCAGTGGAAGTTCAAGCGACGCGCGCTGGCCCTCGACTGGTGCCGGGTCACCCCGGTGGACGCGGCGGCCTACCGGCAGTTTGCCGCCGGCGCACCGCCCGGGCGCACCGACCACGAGGATCCTTCCTATGTCGCCCTGTCATACTTTCGACGGGGCTGAGGTAAGTCATGAAATTCTGGCTGTCGCTGGTGGCGGTGCGGGAGACGGAGCAGCTGCCGGAGCTGGCCCGCTGCGCCGAGGATTTGGGCTTCCACGGACTGATGGTGGGGGATCACCTCATCTGGCCCGCCGAGATCCGCACCCCTTACCCCTACTCGCCCGATGGCAAGATCTTCGTGCCGCCGGACACCCCGTGGCCGGATCCGTGGGTGCTGTTCGCCCACCTCGGCGCCATCACCCGGCGCCTGCAGTTCGCCTCCAACATCTACCTCGCGGCATTGCGCGACCCGCTCACGGTAGCCAAGAGCGTCGCGACCGCCGCGGTGCTGACCGGGGGGCGCATCGTCTGTGGCGTCTCGGCCGGCTGGCTGGAGGAGGAGTACCAGGCGGCCGGGGTGGACTTCGAGGGCCGCGGCCGGCGCCTCGATGAGATCCTGGTGGCGATGCGCGAGCTCTGGAGCGGGCAGGTGGTCAGGCACGACGGGCCGCTCTTCAGGTTCCACGGCATCATGCGCCCGGCGCCGGCTCAGCCGGTGCGCATCTGGTGCGGGGGTGGCGCGGCTCCTGCCATGCGGCGCGCGGCCCGCCACGATGGCTGGCTGCCGCTGCCCATGACGGTGGCGCAGGCGGATACCGCGCTCGCGGCGATCCGCATCATGCGCCGCGACGCGGGGCTTGCGCAGCAGGGCTTCGAGGTGGGACTGCCGCTGGCGGAACCCGTGACTCAGCAGGCCGTGGATGCGGTGCGCGAGCTCGGCGTGCATGACCTGGTGGTGATCGCCCCCTGGCTGCCCTCGCCCTGGGACGTGCAGTCCTGGCTGGCGCCGGGGGAGGACATGGCGCACCTGGCCGTGAAGAAGAAGGCGCTGGAGCGCTACGCGGACGCCGTGCTGCGCAAGGTGCGCTGAAGGACGAACCATGATCAAGACCATCGCGCTGCTGAAGATGAAGGCGGGGCTGACCCGTGCGCAGTTCATCGACTACTACGAGACGCGCCACGTGCCGCTCATCCTCTCCATCGCGCCGCAGATCTGCGGCTACCGGCGCAACTTCATCGAGTCCGAGGGTGCGATCCTCGGCGCTGCCGCGGCGGCGCGCGACTTCGACTGCCTCACGGAGCTGTGGTTTCCCGATGCGGTGGCCTTCGCCGCGGCCATGGCCGCGTTCGCCGATCCTGCGAACGCCGAGCGCATTGCCGCGGACGAGGAGAACGTGTTCGAGCGCAGCTTCACCCGCTTCTTCACGGTCGAGGAACGCGTCTGCCCGGGTCTCGGGGCCGCCTGAAGGTCAGTCACGCGCCGGGGACGGCGCCGATGCCGGGTGCGCCGGGCGCCGCCCGCAGCACTTCACTCGCCCGGTGGGGCAGCGCCGGCGGTTCTGCGGAACAGCCGCCGCAGCAGGCGGATCGCGAACCAGCAGAAGAGTGCGAGTGCCGCCAGCGCGAGCAGCGGCGCCCCCAGGGCGAGCAGCGACAGCCCGAGCGCTCCGCCGAGCTCCCCGGTGGCAACGGCGTGGTTGCCGAGGCCGGCGGTGAGGGTGGTGGACTTCAGGCGCAGCAGCGAAGTAATGCCCTGCGTGAGTCCCGCGGCACCCCCGCCCGCGATGACCGCGGTGCTCCACTTCACGATCGGCGGCAGGTCCGCCATCACGGCGGCCGCCACCACCGTGCCGGCGATGAGTGCCGCCGGGGCGGCGAGCGCATCGAGCAGGTTGTCGACGCCCGGGATGTAGTAGGCCACCACCTCGATGACGGCGGCAATCGCCAGCATCAGCAGTGCCGGCGCGGTGCCGAGCCACGCGAACCCCGTGCTCAGGGGCAGATGCCCGGAGTAGGCGGCGATGCTCATGATGAGCATCGGCAGGAACACGCGGAAGCCCACCGCCGCGGCGAGCCCTACACCGAGAGCTACGGAGAGTGCGACCTCGGTGCCGGCCATGTGGGGGACGGGGATCACGCGCGCTACGATAGTGGCGCCGCGAGGGGCTGTCGAGCGCGCGGGTATACTCTCGCCCCATGCTCGCCTATGTCCGCGAACTCAGCCCGCGCCTGGAGCGCTGCGAACTGTCCTTCCTCGGACGCAGCCCGATCGATGGCGCGCTGGCACGCCGCCAGCACGCCGCCTACGTCGCAGAGCTGCAGTCCCTCGGTTGCCGCCTGGTCTGGCTGCCGGCCCTGCCCGAACACGCCGACGGCGTTTTCGTCGAGGACACTGCCGTCATCGTGCCTGAGATCACGGTCATCACCCGCCCCGGCGCGGCCTCGCGCCGCAACGAGGTCGAGTCGGTTGCCGCCAGCCTCGCCTCCCAGACGCGGCTGGCCCGGGTGCGCGAGCCCGGGACGCTCGAGGGTGGCGACGTCATGCGCATCGGTCGTGCGCTTTACGTGGGCATGTCCGCGCGCAGTAACGCCGATGGCATCGCGCAGCTGGCCGCAGCGCTCGCCCCCTTCAGCTACTCGGTGCAGGGTGTACCGATGCAAGGTTGCCTGCACTTGAAGAGCGCCGTGACCTGCATTGCGCCCGACACGATCCTGGTGAACCCGCAGTGGGTGGACCCGGCGCTGTTTGGCGCGCGCAGGGTCATCGAGGTAGCCGCCGAGGAGCCCTTCGGTGCCAACACGCTGACCGTGAGCGGGGTGACCCTGGTGAGCGCGGACTACCCGCACACGCAGGAGACCCTGGAGGCCGCCGGCGTCTCGACCCGGGCGCTGGAGGTGACGGAGCTCCACAAGGCGGAGGCTGCGCTCACCTGCATGAGCCTCATCTTCGAGTAGCCGGTCGCTTCAGGCGGCTACGCTTGCGCGCAGCGCGCTGATGAACGCGCCCACCTCCGGCTCCGTGCCTATGGTGATGCGGCACCAGGAATCAAACGGCGGGAAGCGCCGTCCCACGAGGACGTTGCGCTCCTTCATGCGCTGCGCGAAGGTTGCCAGCGGCATGCCGGTGTCGAAGAACACGAAGTTGCCCTGCGGCACGGCGTAGCGCAGCTTCAGGCGCGTCAGCTCCGTCGTGATGCGGGTGCGGCTGGCGAGGATGCGGCTGCGGGTGGTGGCCAGGAACTCCTGGTCATCGAGGCTCGCGCGTGCGGCGCGCACCGCCATGATGTTGGGGAAGGTCATGCGCGCCTCGCGCAGCGATTTTGCAAGCTTCGGCGGCGCGACCGCGTAACCCATGCGCAGGCCTGCCATGCCGTGGATCTTGGAAAAGGTCCGCAGCACGATGACCTGATGCTCTCCGTCCACGAGCTCGCGCACCGAGTGCACCCCGGCTTCGGTGCAGAAGTCCATGTAGGCCTCATCGACGATGGTCACCACATGCTCTGGCAGGCTCGCCACGAAGGCGCCGATGTCGGCCGCGGGCAGCGCGGTGCCGGTCGGGTTGTTGGGGTTGCATACGTAGACCGCGCGCGTGCGCTCACTCACCGCCGCGCGCATCGCGGGCAGGTCATGGGCAAGGTGCGCGTCCACCGGCACGAAGTGCGTGGCGGCACCCTGGTGCTGGGCGTACTCCGGCAGCTCGAGATAGGTCGGCTCGGCCGCCACGAACTCCCCGCCGTCGCGCCCGAGCACCAGGCCAAGTGCACACAGCAGCTCCCCTGAGCCGGTGCCGGTGACGATGTGGTCGACGTCGGTGCCCTCGTGGTGCGCGAGCGCCTGCTCCAGAGCCTCCACCTCGGGCATGGGCGGGTAACGGCAGCCCTCGGCTATGGAGCGTGCCACCGCCTGCCGCGCGGCCGGGGAGGGCCCGTAGGGATTTTCGTTCCAGCACAGCACCACGGGGGCCGTACCTGACTCGGCGGCCGACAGGCGCAGTGTCATTGCGGGGCCGGCGAGCAGCAGGGCTGAGGCCGCAAGCAGGTCACGCCGGTTCACGCTCATGGAAGCCCTCTCCTGTGCCGGAAGGTCGGCCGCAGCCGGTTCTCTTTTCCCCGGTGCCCGTTGATCTGTCAAGCCGCCGCAGCGCTAGTGCGTGGTCGGGGGCCGCGCGCGCTCCGGCGCCGCGTCGCTCCTGAGTAGGCCGAGCAGCGCCGGGCCGACGCGCGCGGTGAAATCGGTGGCACCCTCGGAGCTCAGGTGCAGGCCGTCGGAAAACTTCTGGCGCGGCATTTCCGCCGGCTCGAACGGCAGCAGCACCTCGATGCCGGCGGCGCGGGCACGGGAGGCCAGCGGGGCGCCGATGTCAGCGGGGTAGAGTGAGGGCGGCACGAGGTAGACGAAGCGCACCCCGCGCTCGCGGGCGAGTGCCTGCAGGCTCTGCAGGCGTGCCACGGCCCGGCCGAGGGTGTCTTGGTTGACGACGAGCGGCAAGGGATCGACGGCGGTGACGTGCGCGGCGAGCAGGTCCGAGCGCGGCAGCCATTTCTGCAGCACGCCGGCGCGCAGCACGTTGCGGCTGCCAAGCCATGCGCTCTTGGTGGCGAAGAGGTAGGCGCTCGCGGTCATCATGTCGAGGCGTGCGTCGTGCATGACCTGTGGCAGGTCGCTCGGCTGCAGCAGGTGGTAGGCGAAGATCTCCCCATACGTGGCATTCGAGAGCAGCTGCCGTCCCGACATGCACAGCACCACCGTGGCCGGGCGCGCGCCCTGCGCGAACAGCCGCCGCAGCCCGTACAGCCAGTCGAGGTAGGTCGTGCCCTCGATGGGGTAATAGACGAGCGCATATCCCGGGCTCATCGCCTCCTGCAACTGATGACGGTTGATGCCCTGCTCGAGTAGCGAGTTACCCACGAGCAGTACGGTGGGCTCCCCATGCGCACCGAGCGGCTGCAGGTGCACAGCCCTGTCAGCATCGTCCTCCACGCGTCGTTCCGACTCACTCAGATGCGGCAGTACCAACCGCATCGCCACTTCCAGGAGCGCGAACCACGCCACGAGTGCTGCCAGCAGCACCAAGATCGCCCGCATCGCGCGCCGCGGGTCAGAAGCGGAAGTAGATGAACGCATTGGCCTGGTTAGCCCCGAAGAGCGTGATGAGTATGCACAACAGGAGGCCGACCGCGATCCGCACCCGGAAGCTGCGGTCGGCGAACAGATACTCGGTGCCGGCGGCCTCGAGCTGCAGGTCCAGCAGCAGCAGCATGCCGGCGAATACCGAGAGGAAGACCAGTGCCACCCCGTACACCGGCTGCCACTGCAGATGCACGAGCCCGGTGAGCTGCCCGAGGGCGCCCTGGAGCGAGGGCTCGCGGAAGAAGACCCACGCGAGGCACACGAGGTTGAAGATGACGAAGCGGCGTCCCCAGACCACGAGCGGGCGCCGCGCATCCGGCACGTCGCCGCCGGTCAGCAGGCGCTCGAGCGCCAGTCCCGCGCCGTGGATCGCTCCCCAGATGACGAAGGTCCAGTTGGCACCGTGCCACAGGCCGCCCAGGAGCATGGTGGCCATGAGGTTGGCGTAGGTGCGCACGCGTCCCTTGCGGTTGCCGCCGAGCGGTATGTAGAGGTAGTCACGCAGCCAGGTGCTGAGGCTGATATGCCAGCGGCGCCAGAAGTCCTGCAGGCTCTGCGCGAAGTAGGGCTGGCGGAAGTTCACCATGAAGTGGAAGCCGAGCAGCTGCGCGCTGCCGCGCGCGATGCTGCTGTAGCCGCTGAAGTCGCCGTAGATCTGCCACGCAAAGGCGTAGGTGCCGAGCGCGACCGTGGCAAGGTTTGGGCCGCCGAAGCCACCGCCGAGGGCAGCATTGGCGATCAGCGCGCAGTTGTCGGCGATGACCACCTTGCGGAACAGGCCCTCCAGGATCAGCAGCAGCCCGTCGAAGGCCTTGTCGGCGTCCCAGGTGCGCGGCTGCTGCACCTGCGGCAACAGGTGCGAGGGGCGCTGGATCGGACCGGCGATCAGGTGCGGGAACAGGCTGACGAACAGCGCGTAGTCCACCAGTGAGTCGGCGGCGCGCAGCTTCCCCTTGTAGACGTCGACGATGTAGGCGACCTCCTGGAAGGTATAGAAGGAGATCGCAGGCGGCAGCACGATGGCCCAAACCGTGCGCGGCACGCCGTGCAGGCCGAGGGCTGCCGCCAGGTGCTCGAAGGAATCGACGAAGAAGCCGAAGTACTTGAAGAACCCGAGGCAGCCGAAGTTGAGCAGCAGCGACAACGTGAGCAGCGCCCGCCTCCGGGCAGGGTCGGCACTGCGCTCAAGACCACGGCCGACCAGGAAGTCGACCACGGTCGATGCCCCCATCAGGATGAGGAAGCGCCAGTCCCACCAGCCGTAGAAGAAGTAGCTCGCCCCGAGCAGGAATAGGTTCTGGGCGCGCAGCCGCAGGCGCCAGTAGATGAGCACCACCAGCACCAGGAAGACAATGTAGACGGTCGAGTCGAAATACATGCAGTGCGGCGGTGCGCGGGCCTACTTACCTTAAAGCGGCGCGGCAGGGCGCGCGCCTGAGGCGCACCGCTCGGGAAAGTGGCCGCGGATCTTCGGGGGAGCCTACCAGACTCGCCCGGGCGCGTGCGCGCGGCCGGTGGACACTCCATGAGCGCCGAAGCTAGACTTTCGCGCATGGAAAAGCCCGCGCGAGCACTGGCACTGAAGATCGGCGGCCCCACGCAGCTGCTGTTGGAGCGCGCGGGCGGACAGTCCTTTGCAATCCATCCCCTGTGGCTGCGCGAGCGCTGCCGCGATGCGGCCAGCATGGACCTCAAGACCCAGCAGCGCCTCGCCGACCCGTCCGACTTTGACCTCGCGCTGAAGATCGTGAGCCTGACCCAGCCCTCGCCGGGGAGCTTTCGCATCCGCTTCAGCGACGGCCACGAAGCCACCTTCAGCGCCGCGGACGTCCTCGAGGAGGCGGCCCTTGCGCCCAACGACCACGATTGCCCGCCGCTGACCCTGTGGGATGGCACGCTTGCGCAGCTGCCCCGCGCCCGCTGGCACGCCGCTGCCAGCGAGAGCGAGCGCCTCGCGTGGCTCGAATCCTTCCTCACCCTCGGGTTCGTCATCTTCGAGGGCGTGCCGACGACGCCGGGCACGGTGCTCAAGGTCGGCTCGATGTTCGGCTTCACGCGTGAGACGAATTTCGGGCCGCTGTTCGACGTGCGCTCGACGCCCGACGCCACCGACCTTGCCTACACCAACGTCTCGCTCGACCCGCACACCGACAATCCCTACCGCGCACCGGTGCCGGGCATCCAGCTGCTGCACTGCCTTGCCAACGAGACCACCGGCGGCCTGTCGACGCTGGTGGACGGCTTCGCGGTGGCACAGACCCTGCGGGACGTGCAGCCGGAGGCGTTTCGCGTGCTCAGCAGCACCCCGGTGCGCTTCAAGTACATCGACGCCGACACCGAACTCACCGCCAGCGCACCGCCGATCGAGCTCGACGTCACGGGAGCCGTGAAGGCCATCCACTTCAGCCCACGCCTGGACTTCGTGCCGTTGTTCGAGCCGCAGCGGCTCGAGGCCTACTTCGGCGCGCGCCGCGAGTTCGACCGGCGTCTGCGCGCGCCGCAGTTCGAGATCCGCTTCCTCCTGCGCGCAGGCGACCTCGTCATGTTCGACAACTGCCGTCTGCTGCACGGGCGCACCGGCTTCGACCCTGCCGAAGGGCTGCGCCACCTGCAGGGCTGCTACATCGACATAGACGGTCCGCGCAGCCTCTACCGCGTGCTGCGCCGGCGAGGCGCCCGGGCTGCCACCGTGAGGCGCAGCGCATGAGCCGCGTCGTCAGCTTCCGGCAGATGAAGGATGGCACCAAGGAGGACTACGAGCTCCTCGATGAGTCCGAGAAGCGCTACGCGCTCGGGCTCGCCGACCGGGTGCTCGAGAGCGTCGCCAAGCTCGATCACTCACTGGAGGGCTACCCGGTGAGCCGCCTCGGTCACTCGCTGCAGGCCGCCACGCGCGCCCTGCGTGACAAGGCCGACGAGGAGATGGTGGTCGCGGCGCTCATCCACGACGTCGGGGATGAGCTTGCCCCCTACAACCACGCGGAAGTCGCCGCCGCCATCCTCAAGCCCTACGTGCGGCCCGAGGTCAGCTGGATCGTCAGCCACCACGGGCTGTTCCAGAACTACTACTACGTGCACCACTTCGGCGGCGACCGCCACGCACGCGAGCGACTGCGCGAGCATCCCTGGTATGAGGCCTGCGTGCACTTCTGCGCGGCCTGGGACCAGAGCTCATTCGACCCGGACTACAAGAGCGAGCCGCTCGCGACGTTCGAGCCCCTGGTGCGGCGGGTGTTCGCCCGCTCGCCCCACGACCCGCGCTACGTCGCCGGCGGCACCTGATCCGGCTCGAGGCCGCGCAGCAGCCAGGCGCGCGCCTCAGCCACCGTGCTGAAGACCGCGACCGGGATACCGCGGTTCACTGCCACGGTCTCCGCGAACTCCATCGACGGTCCCTCGGCATGTACGTCGACGAAGGCGAGCGCGTGCAGCAGGCCGCGTGCCCGCTCGCTTGCCTCCGAGATCACCTTGTACACCGGGTAGGTGCCGAGGCGCTCACCCTCCAGGCGCTCCTCGATCAGCAGCCGGTAGCAGCGCCGCGCGATGCATTCGCGCCGCAGTTCATCGAGGTAGCGGGCCACCGTGTCGGCGTTGTTGGTGCCCGTAACCACCACGTGCAGGAAGTGGGGCTCCTGTTGGATCGTCAGCCGGTGGGCCATGGTGGGTTGGGTTCACGTCAGGCTTAGCGCGCGCGCCGCTGCAAGATCGTAATATAGCCGGGCGCAAACGGGGAGGTGCTCGTGAACGACCAGATCAAGACCATCAGCTCGGTGAGGGACACCCTGCTGGATCTTGCCATCCGCTTCGGGCCGAAGCTCCTGGTGGCGATCCTGATCCTGGTTGCGGGCGCCATCGCCAGCCGCTGGGTGAGCCGCTGGCTGCTGCGCATGCTCGGGCGGCTGGAGCTCGAGGCCCCGGTGCGCCTGCTGCTGGCGCGCGTCGCCTGGGCCGCCTGCTTTGCCCTGTTCGTGATCATGGCGCTGCAGAACCTCGGCGTGGAGCTGCTGCCCCTGATCGCAGGCCTGGGCGTGGCGGGCGCTGGCATCGCGCTAGCCACCCAGGGGGTGCTCAGCAACATGGTGGCGGGCCTGTCGATCATATTCGCCAAGCCCTTCCGCGTCGGTGAGTACATCGAGATCGCAGGCGTGGAGGGCACGGTCGAGACCATCACGCTCTTCAGCACCACGCTGCTGCACGTGGATCGCTCGCGGGTGATCGTGCCGAACCGCAAGATCGTGGGCGAGATTCTGCACAACTACGGGCGCATCCGGCAGCTGGACGTGTCGGTCGGGGTCGCTTACGACACCGATCTACAGGCGGCGCTCGGGGCCGTGCGCGAGGTGCTGGCCAACAACGCACGCGTACTCAAGGATCCCGTGGCGGTGGTGCAGCCGGTGCAGCTGGCCGACTCGTCCGTGAACATCGCGGTGCGCCCCTGGGTGCTGATCGAGGATCAGGGCAGCGCCACAGGCGAGATCAATGCCGCAATCCTCGCAGCCTTGCGCGCGCGCGACATCGGCATCCCGTTCCCGCAGCGCGAGGTACGCCTCATCGGCACGGGCACACCCTGAAGTCAGGGTGTGCCCGGGGCCGGCACTGCCTTACCAGTAGCGCGGCGTCTTGTAGTAATCGAACGTGCGCTCGCGGAACTGCCCGTCGTTCTTGGTGAGTTCCTCGATCGAGCCTGCCGGGGCTGCCTCGAGCTGTTCCTTCGAATAGCTAACAAGGTAGGCGCCTGCGTTGGCGTCGTAGTCCAGGGTTTCCCAGGGCAGAGGGTGGTACTTCTCGTTCATGCCGAGAAAGCCGCCGAACCCGACCACGGCGAACATGATGTTGTTGGACTGCTTGTCCAGCACCACGTCCTCGATGACGCCGATCTTGCTGCCGCTCTTGTCCTTGACCGCGGTGCCAATGACTTTCTTGGCCCGGATCGCTGAAGTGTGCCCGCTGGCGGTGGTCATTTACGAATCTCCTTAGGATGCTGTCAGTGTGTGAGGCTGTATCTTCGGGCAGGATGCCCTTCACCGAAGTAGGCCGGCGCCGCGCTGGCCCGTAGGACGCCCGAGCCCTCGTGGTGTCCGCCGCCGGCGCCGTTGTGCGATATTTGCCGCCAAGCCCGTGCCGCCGCCAGAAGCGGTGCTGCCAGGAGGGAGGCCGAACAATTGAAAGTCGTGCGTACCGCATGACGCTTGGCTGCCCGCAGCTTGGGACGCAGGCGCATGCCGTGCTGAACTGGAGGCCCTCATGATGCACGCCCACTACATCGGCGGGTCCTGGCACGGCTCCGCCACCGCCGCCCCCAACGTCAATCCTTCCGACACGACGGACGTCATCGGCGAGTACGCCCTGGGCAGTGCCGCCGACGTGGCGGCGGCCTGCGACGCGGCCGCCAGCGCGGCCCCGGGGTGGGGGCGCAGCACTCCCCTGGCGCGTGCCGAGGCACTCGAGGCAATCGGCGCGGAGATTCTCGCGCGCCGCACGGCGCTCGCGGACCTGCTGGCGCGCGAGGAGGGCAAGACGCTCCCCGAGGCGCTGGGGGAGGTCACCCGAGCCAGCCAGATCTTCCGCTACTACGCGGCCGAGGCGCTGCGGCCTGCGGGGGAATACCAGCACTCGCTGCGCCCGGGCGTCGAGGTCGAAGTGAGCCGTGAGCCGCTCGGTGTGGTGGGCCTGGTGACGCCGTGGAACTTCCCGCTCGTGATCCCGGCCTGGAAGATCGCCCCGGCGCTCGCGTTCGGCAACTGCGTGGTGTTCAAGCCCGCGGAGCTCGTGCCCGGCTGCGCCTGGGCACTCGCCGAGATCATCGCGCGCGCCGCTCTCCCGGCGGGCGTCTTCAACCTCGTGATGGGCACCGGCGGCATCGTCGGCGACGCCATCGTCAACGAGCCGCGCGTCGCGGCGGTAAGCTTTACGGGCTCGGTGGCCGTCGGGCGGGCGATTCTTGGAGCCGCCGCCCGGCGCGCCGCGAAGGTGCAGCTGGAGATGGGCGGCAAGAACCCGCTCGTGGTGCTCGCCGACGCCGACCTCGATGCGGCCGTGCGCGTGGCCCTCGAGGGCGCCTTCTTTTCCACCGGCCAGCGTTGCACCGCCTCCTCACGCCTGATCGTCGAGGAGAGTATCCACGAGCGCTTCGTCGCCGCCCTGAGCGAGGCGATGCGTGCGCAGGTGATCGACGATGCGCGCAAGCCCGGCACCACCATCGGACCCGTCGTGGATGCGCGCCAGCTGGCGCAGGACCTGAAGTACCTGGAAATCGGCAAGGCCGAAGGCAGCCGCCTCGTCATCGGCGGAGAGACCCCGGCGCGCGAGCGCCCGGGCTTCTATCTGACGCCGGCGCTCTTCACCGAGACCCGCGTCGGGCAGCGCCTGAACCAGGAGGAGATCTTCGGCCCCGTGGCGAGCGTCATCCGCGTGCGTGACTACGAGGAGGCACTGAGCGTCGCGAACGCGACCGAGTTCGGCCTGTGCGCCGGCATCTGTACCACCTCACTCAGGCATGCGCGTCACTTCCAGCGCAACGCCGACGCCGGCATGGTCATGGTCAACCTCCCCACCGCCGGGATCGACTACAACGCGCCCTTCGGTGGCCGCAAGGCCTCCGGTTACGGCGCGAAGGAACTCGGGCCCGCGGCGCGCGAGTTTTACACCCTGAGCAAGACTGCCTACGTGAGGGGCGGCTGAGGATGTCCCGGCTCGTACTGATCGTCGGTGCGGGCCCCACCGGGCTCGTGCTGGCGCTGTGGCTCACGCGCCAGGGCGCCAGCGTCCGCATCATCGACAAGACCGCAGCCCCCGGGACCACCTCGCGCGCACTCGCCGTGCAGGCGCGCACGCTCGAGCTCTACCGGCAGCTGGATCTGACCGATGCGCTCCTGGAGCTCGGGCACCGGGTGCCCGGGATCAACCTGTGGGTGAGGGGCGAGCAGCGCGCGCACTTGCCGTTCGAGTCAGTCGGCGCCGGGCTCACTCCCTACCCGTTCCTCGAGATCTTCCCCCAGGACCAGCACGAACGCCTGCTGATCGAGCGGCTGCAGGCGCTCGGAGTCGCGGTGGAACGCAATACCGAACTCAAGGGCTTCACCGAGGAGGGCGAGGGCATCCGCGCCCGGCTGCTGCGCGCCGACGGCTCTATGGAGGTCTGCGAGGCGGCCTATGTTGCCGGCTGCGATGGGGCACACTCCCTGGTGCGCGAGGCGCTCGGCGCGGGCTTCCCCGGTGGCACCTACCGCCAGGTGTTCTACGTCGCGGACATCGAGGGGGCCGGGGCGCCGGTCGATGGGGAGCTGCACATCGACCTGGACGAAGCGGACTTCCTGGCGGTGTTTCCGCTCGCCTCTCGCGGCCACGTGCGCCTGATCGGCACGGTGCGCGATGAGCGCGCCGAGCAGGCCGAGACGCTGCGGTTCGAGGACGTCAGCCAGCGCGCCATCGGGCACCTGAAGCTGCGCGTCGAGCGGGTGAACTGGTTCTCCACCTACCGCGTGCATCACCGGGTGGCGGGTTGCTTCCAGCGCGGCCGAGCCTTTCTTCTGGGCGATGCGGCCCACATCCACAGCCCGGCCGGCGGGCAGGGGATGAACACCGGCATCGGCGATGCGGTGAACCTCGCCTGGAAGCTCGCTGCCGTGCTGCGCGGGGATGCCCCGGCAAGCCTGCTCGCCAGCTACGAGGCCGAGCGCATGCCATTCGCGCGGCGCCTGGTCGCAACCACCGACCGGGTGTTCAGCGTCGTGACGGCCGACGGCCGGCTCGCTGACTTCGTGCGCACGCGTCTCGCCCCCATCCTCATGCCGCAGGCACTGGCGTTCGAGACGGCACGCCGGTTCCTGTTCCGCACCGTCTCCCAGATCATGGTGAATTACCGCGGGCGTCCCCTGAGCGCCGGCTGCGCCGGTCACGTGCACGGCGGCGACCGCTTGCCGTGGGTGCGCACCGCGGGACTCGACAACTACGATGCGCTCAATACGCTCAGCTGGCAGGTGCACGTCTACGGGGAGGCGACGCCGCAGCTGCGCGAGTGGTGCCGCCAGCGCGGGCTCACCCTGAACGTGTTCACCTTTGCAGCCGGACACGCCGCGGCGGGCCTGGTGCGTGATGCCCTCTACCTGCTGCGCCCGGACACCTATGTGGCGCTCGTGGACCCGCAGGCGCAGCCCGACACGCTCGAGGACTACTTCACGGCGCGCGGCCTGCGTCCGGGCGGCGGCACCGATTGAGCATCGCCGCATCCCGCGCCTGCCTCGCAACCAGCGCGGACCTGAGGTTCGATTTGATATTCTCCCGGGCCTCCTCTTCCACCTGAGGCCCCGTGATGCCCATCGCTGCCGCCCTGCGTGTGGCCCTCGTTGCCGCGTGCCTTGCCCCTGCCACCACTACCCTGGCTGCGGGTGTCCCGACCCGGCAGGTGATAACCCACGAGACGCTGTGGATGATGAAGCGCGTCGGCAACCCGGCGGTGAGCCCGGATGGCAAGTGGGTCGTGTTCTCGGTACTCGAGCCCGCCTACGACCCCGACAAGGAGGTCAACGGACTGTGGCTGACGGCAGCCGACGGCAGCGGCACGCCGCGGCGCCTCACGCACAGCAAGACACGCGAGAACGGGGTGACGTGGTCACCGGACAGCCACGCGATTGCCTTCTCCGGCAAGCGCGAGGGCGATGAAGTCGAGCAGATCTACGTGCTCGACCTCGCCGGTGGCGGCGATGCGCGGCGCCTCACCACGGTGGCCACAGGGGCCGCCAGTCCCCAGTGGCGCCCCGATGGCGGCGCCATTCTGTTCGAGTCCTTCATCTGGCCGGGCGCTGCCGATGATGAGGCCAACAAGAAGGTCATCGCCGAGCGCAAGGCGCGCAAGTACAACGTACGCGTCTACGAGCACTTCCCGATCCGTTACTGGAACCAGTGGTTCGATGAGCGCCGTCCGACCATCATGGTGCAGTCGCTGCAGGAGGGCGCGCAGGCGCGCGACATCCTCTCCGGCACCGCGCTGGCACGTGCGCCGGGATTTGCGGGGGGCTACAGCGAGACCAGCATGACGCTCGCGCCGCTGTGGAGCCCGGACGGCCGCGAGGTGCTCTTCACGGCGACCACCGAGCGCTGGAACGCCGCCTTCGCCCAGGTCGCCTACCACCTCTACCGCATGCCCGCGGATGGGGGCGCGGAGCCGCGTGTCGTGACGCCCGCTGGTGGGGACTACCGGGATGCCGCCTTTGCGCCCGATGGCCGCTCGCTCTACTTCAAGTTCGTGCCCCAGGATGAAGAGGTCTACCACCTCGGGCGGCTCTCGCGCGTGCCGTGGCCGCAGGGCGGGGAGGCGATGCTCATCGCGCGCGAGCTCGACCGCGACGTGGCGTCCTACGCGTTTACGCCAGACAGCCGCACCGTGTACCTCATCGTGCCGGAGGCGGCCAACGACAACCTCTACCGGGTGGATGCCTCGGGCGGCAAGCCCGAGCCGGTGATCATGTCCGCGACCGGGGGCTACGCGAACCTCGTGAGCGCGCGCAGGGCGCCCCGGCCGGTGCTGATCGCGCAGTGGGGCAGTTCGGTGAGTCCGTGGGAGGTGGTGCGAGTTGACCCCGGCGCGCGCCGCCACACGAATCTCACCCACATCGACAGCGCGGCCGCCGCAGCGATCGACTGGGCGGTCCCCGAACACTTCTACTTCACCAGCGCGAGGGGCCGCAGCATCCACAACATGATCGTGCGGCCGCCGGCCTTTGACCCGGCAAAGAAGTACCCGCTGCTGGTCCTGATCCATGGCGGGGCCGCCAGCAACAACCCCGACCAGGTTGGCCTGCGCTGGAACTACCATCTCCTGGCTGCACCCGGTTACGTGGTCCTGCTCACCGACTACACCGGCTCCACCGGATTCGGCGAGAAGTTCGCGCAGGCCATCAAGCTCGATCCGCTCAAGACCCCGGGGGAGGAGATCAACCAGGCCGTCGATGAGGCACTCAAGCGCTTCGCCTTCATCGATGCCACGCGCATGTGCGCCGCGGGCGCAAGCTACGGCGGGCACCTCGCGAACTGGCTGGAGGCTAGCACCACGCGCTACCGCTGCCTCATCAGCCACGCGGGCGAAGTGGACCTGACCACCCAGTGGGGCGAGAGCGATTTCGCCTACGGGCGCGAGGTCCACAACGGCGGCCCGCCCTGGGGCGGCAGCCCCATCTGGCGCGAGCAGAGCCCGATCACCTATGGGGGCAACTGGAAAACGCCGATGCTCCTGAGCATCGGTGAGCGCGACTTCCGCGTGCCCATCGGCAACACGCTGGAGAACTGGACCACCCTGCAGCGCATGCAGGTGCCAAGCCGCCTGCTGGTGTGGCCCGATGCCTGGCACTGGATCCTCAAGCCCGAGGACAGCCGCTACTTCTATAAGGAAGTGCATGCCTGGCTCGCCACTTACCTGAAGGATCCCGCCGCGACGCCAGCGGCCGTCCAGTAACGTGCCCCGCGGGCGGGATGAAACCCGCCCACGGCACGGTGGCACTCACCTCACAGGACGATTGGACGAAGGGCGCGAATCGGATGCGCGGATCCGCAGGCCGGGTACTGGCGATCTACCTACTGGGCGCGGGCGCAGCGGCTGCCCATCACCTGGATGGCAGCAATACCCGGATCACGTTCGAGATCGAGCGCCTGGGGCTCAACTGGTTCAGTGCGGCGTTCCCCGAACTCAGCGGGGATTTCGTGCCGGCCCCCGACGGTGGGGGCGGACGCCTCAGCGTCAGCGTGCACCTGGCATCGCTCGACTCGCGCAGCTCCTACTGGAACGAGCGGCTGCGCTCGCCGCAATGGCTGGACACCGAGCGCTTCCCGGAGATGACCTTCCGCTCCACCGGCATCGAGCTTGAGGGCACGCAGCGCGCCAGGGTACAGGGCGAACTCACCCTGCACGGGATCACCCGGCCCCTGAGCCTCAGCCTGAGCGACATCGACTGTCCGCAGGCCCATGCCGCGCCCGGGGGTCACTGCCGCTTCCTCGGTCGCGGCACGCTCAGGCGCTCGGAATTCGGCCTGCCCCATGGCTTCTGGCAGGGCGGGGATGCGGTCCAGATCCTCGTGCGCGGCGATTGAGGCGGCCGCCTCGAGCCAGGACGCGCACGCCTGCCCTGGCTGGTTCTCACCGGCAACGCGCTCGGACTGCGGCCGTAACACCTTGATGCCAAAGGGGGCGACCAGCGGCGGCCGCCAACATGAACGCCCCCTAATCTTCGCTTAAGAGGCGCCTAATGCGCCGGCGCTTCAATGGCTGCCGTGAACGCTGCGCACCTCACGTGTCGTGCATCTCCCGTGGCGGCCGCGCCCGCAGGTGAGCCGTGCCGCTCGTAAGTTACGTCCTGCGCCGCCCCTACACCGTCGTCGCGTCGCTCATCCTGATCGGGCTCCTCGGCATCGGCGAGGCGCTGCGCATGCCGGTGGACATCTTCCCGCGCATGGACATCCCGGTGGTGAGCGTGGTGTGGACCTACGCTGGCATGAGTGCCCAGGACATGCAGAACCGCATCCTGACGCTGCACGAGCGCCAGCTCGCCTCCCTCGTCGATGACATCGCGCGCATCGAGGCCACGAGCTACGAGGGCGTGGGCGTGGAGAAGATCTACCTGCACGAGGGCGCGGACGTGACGCGCGCGGTGGCGCAGCTCGCGAGCAGCTCGCTCGTGGTGCTCAAGTACATGCCGCCCAACATCACCCCGCCGCTGGTCATCCGCTACGGCGCCACTGACGTGCCGATCATCCAGCTGAGCCTTGCCAGCAACTCTTTGCCCGACACCAAGCTCAATGACCTCGGCCAGAACATCATCCGCCCCGCGCTCGCGATCGTGCACGGCGCCGAGGTGCCCTATCCCTACGGCGGCAAGCCGCGTGTCATTATGGCAGACCTCGAGGCGCAGGCGCTGCAGGCGCGCGGTCTGTCGCCCTCGGACGTGAGCGACGCGCTGGCACGCCAGAACGTGATCCTGCCGGCCGGGGACGTGAAACTCGGCAGCCGCGACTACCTCGTGTCGATGAACAACAGCCCGGACGTCATCGAGGCGCTCAACTCCTTCCCCATCAAGGAGGTCAACGGGCGCGTGGTCTTCATGCGCGATGTCGCGCACGTGCACGACGGCTTCCAGGTGCAGACCAACTCGGTCGCGGTCAACGGCGTCCCCGGGGCGCTCATGAGCATCCGCAGCACCGGGGGCGTCTCCACACTCGCGGTGATCAACGGCATCCGCGCCGCGCTTCCGGAGATCCGCCACCTGCTGCCGGCCGGCATCAGCATCCAGCCGATCTTCGACCAGTCGCTCTTCGTCAAGGCCGCACTCAACAGCGTGCTCATGGGCGGCCTGATGGCCGCCGGCCTCACCGCCCTCATGATCCTCATGTTCCTCGGCAACTGGCGCCTGACCCTCATCATCCTCGCCTCCATCCCGCTGTCGGTGATCGCCGCGGTTCTGCTGATGGGTGCCGGCGGGGAGACCCTCAACACCATGACGCTCGGGGGCTTCGCGCTCGCGGTGGGGATCCTCGTCGACAACGGCACGGTGGTGATCGAGAACATCGAGCGCCACGTCGGCTTGGGTCAGCCGCTGGAGCACGCCATCATCGACGGCGCGGGCGAGGTGGGTACCCCGACGTTCCTCGCGACACTGTGCATCTGCATCGTGTTCGTTCCGGTGTTCCTGCTGCAGGGCACCGCCCGGTACCTGTTCTCGCCGCTGTCAGTGTCCGTCATCGTGTCGCTGCTGGCGAGTCTGGTGCTGTCCTTCACGCTGGTGCCGGTGCTCTTCAGGTACCTGATGCGTGACGTCGTTCACCCGGGCGGCGGGCACGCGCCACCTGCGGATGCGTCCTCGAACCCGCTGCTGCGCGTGCACCTGGCGTTCGAGCGCCGTTTCCAGCGCTTCCGCGAGGCCTACCGCAACGTCCTCGCCTGGGCGGTCGCCAATGCGCGTCCCACGGTGATCGCGTTCCTGGTGCTGATGGGGCTGTCGCTGACGCTGTTCCCTCAGCTCGGGCGGGACTTCTTCCCCGAGGTCGACGCCGGCCAGATGCGTCTGCACGTGCGCGCGCCGCCCGGGACCCGCATCGAGGCCACCCAGGAGTACTTCGCGCAGGTGGAGGCAGCCATCCGCCGCCTCCTGGGGCCGGGGCAGATCGCCGTGATGCTCGACAATATCGGGCTGCCCTACAGCGGCATCAACATCGCGCTCTCGGACTCGGCCACCGTGGGTCCGATGGATGGTGAGGTGCTCGTTTCCCTCACCCAGGGGCACACCCCGACCGCGCGGCTCATGGCGCTGCTGCGTGCGCAATTGCCGCGGCAATTCCCGCAGCTGCAGTTCTTCTTTCAGCCCGCCGACATCGTCGACCAGGTTCTGAACTTCGGCCAGCCGGCCCCGGTCGATGTGCGCGTGGCGGGCTCGGATCCGCAGGAGACCTATGCGCTGGCGCAGCGCCTCACCCGCAAGCTCGCCGCGGTCCCCGGGATCGTGGACGTGCACGTCTTCCAGGTGCCGGACGCGCCGGCGCTGACGGTGGACGTGGACCGCTCGCTCGCCACCCAAGTGGGCATGACGCAGCGCGAGACGGCCAACAATGTGCTGGTAGCCACCAACTCCAGCGCCCAGGTGTCGCCGAACTTCTGGGTCGATCCACGCAGCGGTGTCAGCTACCCGCTCGTCGTGCAGCAGCCGACCTATAGCATCCAGAGCGCCCAGGACCTCAAAACCCTGCCGGTGTCCGTGGCCGAGGGGGGCGCGCAGGCGCAGCTGCTCATGAATCTCTCCGACTTCGGCCGGCGTACCCTGCCCATGGTCACCTCGCAGCTGAACATCCGCCCGGTGTTCGACGTGCACGCCAACGTGCAGGGTCGCGATCTGTACGGGGCGGCGCGCGACATCGACCGCGTACTCGACGCCAACCGGCCCGCCGCAGCGAAGGCCATCACCGTCACCCTGAGCGGGCAGGTGGAGACGATGCGCGAGAGCTACACCGGCCTCTTCAGCGGCATCGCGCTCGCGATCGTCCTCGTGTACCTGTTCCTCGTCATCAATTTCCAGAGCTGGATCGATCCTCTGGTCGTGCTGCTCGCCGTGCCCTTCGCGCTAAGCGGCGTCATGTGGATGCTGTTCCTCACGCAGACCCACCTGTCGGTGCCCGCCCTCATGGGCACGCTCATGTGCATAGGCCTGACCACCGCCAACAGCATCCTGGTCGTGACCTTCGCCAACCAGCGCATGGCAGCCGGCGACAGCCCTCTCACCGCCGCGGCCACCGCCGGCTATACCCGGCTGCGTCCGGTGCTCATGACCGCCGGTGCCATGATCCTCGGCATGATCCCGATGGCGCTCGGGATCGGCGAGGGCGGCGAGCAGAACGCGCCGCTGGCACGTGCCGTGATCGGGGGACTGCTGTTCGCAACCTTCGCCACGCTCATCTTCGTGCCAACCATGTACCGGCTGCTGCGGCGCCCCAGCGCGGCCAGCGTGGCGGCGACACATGCCTGACAACGGAAGAAGAGGAATGAACGAGGAGACCCGCCCCAGCGACTACGGCGATGACGTCAGCCGCACCGAGGCGCACGCGGTGGCCACCGGCTACGATCCGAAAACCCGGGAGGCATTGAGGCGCGGCGTACGTATCTTCGTCATAGTGCTGGTAATCGCATTCCTCGCGGTGCGCGTGGACCGCTTCTTCCACGACCGCGCGCTTGCCAAGGCGGCCGACGCGAGCGCAGGGGAGGCGCCGCTGGTCGAGGTGATCGTCGCGCAGAAGGTGGCGGACGTGCAGCGCTTCGCACTCCCCGGCGAGACGGCGGCCTGGTACACGAGCACGATCTATGCGCGCGTCAACGGCTACGTCGCGCACTGGTACGCCGACATCGGTGATCACGTGAAGAAGGGTCAGCTGCTGGCCCTGATCGACACGCCGGAGGTGGATGCGCAGCTGGCGGCCGCCCGGGCGCAGCTGCAGCGGGCGCGCGCGGACGAGGCCGTACGCCGCGCCGAGTCTGTCTTCGCCAAGGTGCAGTACGAGCGCTGGCGCGACTCGCCCAAGGGCGTCGTGTCCGAGCAGGAGCGTGAGCAGAAGCATGCCGAGTACGACAGCGCCACGGCGCAGTACCAAGCGGCCGTGGCGCAGGTCGCCCTGAATGCGGCGCAGCTCCAGCAGTACAGTGCGCTGTCGCAGTTCAAGCGCGTGAGCGCGCCCTTCGACGGCATCATCACGGCACGCGACATCGATATCGGCAACCTCGTCACCGCCGGCAGCACCACGGCAACGACGCCCCTCTACGTCATGACGCAGAACAGCCCCATGCGAGTGTTCGTCGACGTGCCGCAGAGCGCCGCCGCGGAGCTCATGCAGGGCGCGGTCCCGGTCAGCGTGCAAACTGCAGACAGTGCCGCGCGCGCCTTTCCGGGCAGGGTCGCTCGTACCTCGCAGGCGATCAACGTCCGCGCCCGCACGCTGCGCGTGGAGATCGACCTCGATAACGCCGACGCAAGCCTCGTTCCCGGGCTGTACGTCAAGGTCGCTTTCTCCCTGCCTCCGAAGGGCCTGGTGCAAGTGCCGGCGGCCGCCCTTCTGTTCCGCAGCCGAGGTCCCGAGGTGGCCCGTGTCGGTGCCGACCGCCGGATCACTTTGGCCGCGGTAACCATCGCGCGCGACGACGGCAACGTCGTCGAGCTCGCAAGCGGGGTTGCCCCCGGGGACCAGCTGGCGCTGAACTTGAGTGGCCAGGTGAATTCGGGGGACACGGTGCGCATCGCATCTGCCGTCGCCGCGGCGCAGGGGGCGGGCACGTGAGGATCCTGGGTGCCACCGCTGCAGTCCTGGTGCTCGCGATCACCGCCGGTTGCGCGGTGGGACCGAACTACCGCACGCCCGAGATCCTCACCCCGCCGCAGTTCGCCGCCGACACGAGGGTGACCGCCGCGCCAGCAACCTCGGCCGACGCCGTCGACGTGAAGCTAGCGGCCTGGTGGCACGCGCTCAACGACCCGGAGCTGGACTCCCTCATCGAGCGCGCCGTGAAGGGCAACCCGGACATCGAGATCGCCCTCGACCGACTGCAGGCCGCGCGCACACTCGCCGTCGGCACCTGGAGCACGGTGCTGCCCTACGGTGGCGCGAGTGCCGGCGGCGGCCGCGGCACGGGCAGCGATCTGGGTCGTGGCCGCGCCTCGCAGCAGCTGGTGTCCGCAGAGACCGGTACCGGTCTGTCACAGGTGAACCTGCTCGCAGGGTTCGACGCCGCCTGGCAGCTGGACTTCTTCGGCAAGTACCGCCGCGAGATCGAGGCCGCGCGCGCCGACGCGCAGGCGGCCGCCGCGGCACGCAGCGCGGTGCTGGTGGCAGTGATCGCCGACGTCGCGCGCGCCTACGTCGACCTGCGCGGGCTGCAGATGCGCTCGGCCGTGATGCACTCGGCGCTGGACGTGCTGCAGCAGTCGCTCGACATCGTCAACCAGCGCTACGAGCGCGGCATCACCAACGAGCTGGACGTGACCCTGGCGCGCCGCGAGTTGGAGTCGCTCAAGTCCCAGGTGGCGCCGCTCGATGCCCAGGTGCGCTCCAGGCAGTACGCACTGGCGACGCTCCTCGGCCAGTACCCGGAGGAACTCACCGGCGAGCTCGGCGCGCAGGGGGCGTTGCCCATTGTGCCGCCTGCGGTGGCCGCCGGTCTGCCCGTTGACCTCCTGCGGCGCCGGCCCGACATCCAGGTGGCCGAGCGCGAACTGGCGGGGTCGACGGCACGCATCGGGGTGGCCGCGGGGAACCTGTTCCCGCAGGTGTTCATCTCCGCCTCGGTGGGCTTCGAGCACCAGGGCTGGGGAGCCACGCCCGAGAGCCTCACCCAGCACATCTGGTCGGTGGGTCCGGGGGCCACCTGGCCGCTGCTGGACTTCGGGGCCCTCGATGCGCAGCTGCAGGTGGCGAACCTACAGACGCGCGCGCTGCTCGTGAACTATCGCAAGACGATCCAGGCGGCAGTACAGGAGGTCGATACGGTGCTCGGCGACTATCGGGCAAGCGAAGCGAGCCTGCAGAGCCTCGGCGAGGCGCTCACCGCAAGCCAGCGCGCCGTGACGCTCGCCAACGAGCGTTACGCGCGCGGCCTGACCGACTTCCTCAACGTGGTCGAGGCCGAGCGCGCCGAGTACGGCCTCGAGGATGAGTACGCCCGGGCGCAGGTCAACGCCTGCGAGGAATTCATCGCCCTCTACCGCGGTCTTGGCGGTGGTTGGCAGAACTACCAGGACGTGCCCCCCGTTACCGCGCCGCTGCCGGCGGTGGCCGCCATGTTCCGCGAGCTGCTGACGCGCAACACGGCCCTGAAGGCTCCCTGAACTGCGCGCTGCCGGAATTGGCGTTAAGGTTGCTCGGGGCTGCGCGTCATGTGCCACTTAACCTGGACCGCTTTGCCCTGGTGCAGGAAATCGCCGGTGATCTCGAGCCCTGTGGCTGTGGCATCGTAGGTGAGTCGCTCGCCGCTGCGTGCGCCGGATCCTTCGAATACCGCACGGTGCGCACTGCAGTCGGTTGCGAGGAATTCCATCGGCGCATCGCGCTCTTCCCAGGCGCGACTCAGGGCCACATCGAAGTGCCGCAACACCATCTTAAGTGTCTCCCCCTGCGGCCGTACCGTCATGATCTCGGTGAATCCGCACTTACCATCGGGCGGAAACGACCAGCCACTTCCCATGAGGATTCCACCCGGAGCCACGCTCCACTGCTCACGCGAGCCTTGCGTATTCGAGGCGTCCTGCCACCGACCCGCCATCCAGGCGAGCGTCCCCGGCGCACAGTCCGCAGCGGGTGCGGGGTGCGCACACAAAAGCAGGAGCGCGGCGAGCGAAAGTGCGCATATTGCCGGGACTCGCCTGGGGAATGACACTGCGGTTGTGGGTTGCATGCGCATCTCCTCGCGGCCAAATCAGCGCGAGCATACGCCGGCTGCACTGCGCTCACGAGGGATGCGTGAGTCGCGGGCCTGCGTGCTGCACCGCGGGACGTGGGAGGGCCTTCCCGCGGCGCTTGCGGGAGCTGAGGTGTTTGGCAGTAATTAAGCGTTCGTTGTCATTGCGGCCATGAGACGCCGATGCCCAGAATCCTGCGAGCTACGGTCCTACCAGGAGCACGGCATGAACAGGCGGGAACTGTTACTCAGCTCGGCGGTCCTCAGCGTCGGGGCGGTGACGATGGCGGCGCCCCCGCGGCTGCCCGAGCAGACGGTGGGTCCGGAGGCGCCGCGACTCGAGCCGCCGGCGCACGGGCCCATCCCGGTGGCGTTCCTCATATCGAAGGGCGCGGTCGTCATTGATTTCTGCGGGCCCTGGGAGGTCTTCGAGAACGTCAACATTGCCGGCAGCGAGGAGTCGGCGTTTCGCCTCTACACCGTGGCCGAGAGCACCGCTCCCGTCACGGTCAGCGGTGGCATGCAGGTCGTGCCGAACTTCACGTTCGAGTCGGCGCCGCAGCCGAAGGTCATCGTCATCCCGGCCCAGGACGGGGACAGCGTCGCGGCGCTCGAGTGGATCCGGCAGGCGAGCCGCGACACCGACCTGACGATGTCGGTGTGTACCGGTGCCTTTCTTCTGGCGAAGACGGGGCTGCTGGAGGGCAAGGCCGCCACGACCCACCACGCCGCGTACGGGGCGCTCGCCATGCAGTATCCCTCGATACGGGTGGTGCGGGGCGCGCGCTTCGTCGAGGCCGGCAAGCTGGCAAGCTCCGGCGGCCTGACCAGTGGCATCGACCTGTCGCTGCGCGTCGTCGAGCGCTATTTCGGCCGCGCGCGGGCGACACAGACCGCGGATGATCTTGAGTACCAGGGGCGCGGCTGGTTGAATGCAGCCTCAAACGAGGCTTACCGCAGCCGCCGCGTCTCGACGGCAGCGCACCCGCTGTGCCCGGTGTGCGAGATGGAGGTGGATCCCAAGAGCGCGCCACGCTCCACCTACCAGGGCCACACGTACTACTTCTGCATGGCTTCCCACAAGAGCGCCTTCGACTCCGCGCCGCGCTCCTTTGTGGAAATGCTCCGGGCTGGATGAGGCGCCCCGGGAAAAGCCGGCCTGCCGGCAGCGAGCCGCGCGCAGGCACGCAGCCGCGCCGCGTGCTGCTCGTCGCAGGCCCGGGAACCGAGGCGCTCGACCTGATCGGGCCCTTCGAGGTGTTCACCTCAGCGGCGAAGGTATTCGCGCGGGGCCATGCGCATGCACCGCCCCTGTACCGGGTGGAGGTGGTCACGTGCTCGCGGCGGCGGACCTTCGCTACCAACTCCGGCCTCAGTCTCACCGCGCACCACACTTTCCGCGAGGTGCGCGGCGAGGTCGACACGCTCCTGGTGGCAGGCGGGGATGCGGTTGAAGAGGACCTGACAGCCGCGGACACGGTGCGCTGGCTTAAGCGCACCGCGGCGCGCAGCCGGCGCGTGGGCTCGGTGTGCACCGGCGCCTTCCTGCTGGCGCGGGCCGGACTGCTCGAGGGCCGCAAGATCACGACCCACTGGAACTGGTGCGGGCGCCTGGCAACCCTTTACCCGGGGACGACCGTGGACCCGGATCCGATCTTCATCCGCGACGGCAAGGTGTACACCTCGGCCGGGGTGACGGCGGGCATGGACCTAGCGCTCGCGCTGGTGGAGGAGGATCACGGCGCCGGCCTCGCGCTCGAGGTCGCGCGGCAGCTGGTGCTGTACTTGCGCCGCCCGGGTGGGCAGTCGCAGTTCAGTGCCGCGCTGTCGCTGCAGGCCAGTGAACGGCAGCCGCTGCACGAGCTGCAGTCCTGGATCCTCGAGAACCTCGACAAGCCTCTGACGGTTGCGACGCTGGCAGCGCGCGTCGCCATGAGCCCGCGCAACTTCGCGCGCATCTTCCAGCGCGAGATGCGCGCCACCCCGGGCCGCTTCGTGGAGCGGCTGCGCGTCGAAACCGCCCGCCGACGCCTGCAGGAGACGCGCCTGAGTCTGAAGCGCATCGCGCGGGAGTGCGGCTTCGGCAGCCTCGGGGCCATGCGCACCGTGTTCAGGCGCGTGCTCGGGGTTCCGCCCGGTCAGTACCGTCAGCATTTCCGCAGCGCCGCGCGCCTTCGATAGCGCCCGCGCGCCTGCGGGGTAGCGCCCGCGTGGACGCATACCCAGTAGTGCGCGTGCACCGATACTGGATAAAAAAACGCTGCGGCATGCTGCGCCGCTCGCGGCGCGCGGCGGCATAATGCGCACATGCCCCAGCAGGAACTATTCGGCGCGCGCGCAGACCTGCCGCCCGGCTTCATCTACGCGCCGGCATTTCTCGAGGCCGAGGAGGAGGCTCGGCTGCTGGAGGAGGTGCATGCACTGCCGTTCGAGGTCGCGCACTACCGGCAGTGGCAGGCGCGGCGCCGCATCGTCGCCTTCGGTGCCCGTTACGACTTTGCGCACCGCGCGCTCCTGCCCGCGCCGCCCATCCCGCCGTTCCTCGCGCCGCTGCGCGCCCGTGTGGCGAGCTGGGCCGGCGTGCCGAGCGAGGGCATCGCCCACGCCATTGTCACGGAGTATCAGCCGGGGACCCCGCTCGGGTGGCATCGCGACATCCCGGAGTTCGAGATCGTCGCCGGTGTCTCCCTCGAGGGGCACGCGCGCATGCGCTTCCGTCCCTGGCCGCCGCAGCCCGCGTCGCGCACCCGCTGTGCCATCGAGTTAGAGCCGCGCTCCGCGTACCTCATGAGGGGCGCCGCCCGCTGGGGCTGGCAGCACGCGGTGGCGCCGACCAGCGAGCTGCGCTACTCGATCACATTCAGGACCCGCCGGACATGAGCGAGGAGGACTCCACGCTGATCCCGGTCGACTTCCGCGCCGTGCGCGCGGAGGCAGTCCTGGTGCCCTACACCGAGCTGTCTGCCGAGGCGCTGCGCGGCGTGGTGGAGGGCTTCGTGCTGCGCGAGGGCACCGACTACGGCGCGCGCGAGGTCAGCCACGAGGCCAAGATCGGCCACGTCATGGCGCAGCTGCAGGCCGGGGAGGCCCAGATCTGGTTCGACCCGGACACGAGCAGTGTTGACATCCTCAGAACCGACGGCCGCGGCCGCTGAGCAGGCCGGGGCGGTCCGCCCCGACCGTGCGCAGCTGACGCGCTATCTGCGCGCGCACCTGCCCGGCCATTTATGCGACGTTTCGGGCGCGGTGCCCGAGGGCATCGCGGTCTACTCGCTGTGCGATCCGCGCGAACTCGCTGTGCCGCGCTACGTGGGCCAGACGCGTCACCCGCGCCGCCGCCTGCAGCGGCATGTCGCGGCGGCACGGCTGTGGCTGCCAGACGAGCGCCCCTGGTGGGTGCGCTCACCGAAGCTGCGGCCCCTGTACGAGTGGCTGCGCGAGCTGTTCGGCGACGAGGGCCGCCTGCCGGTGATGGTGGTGCACAGCTGGGTCGCGGTGACCGCGGCGCGCGCCGCCGAGCGCGCGCAGATCTGCGTGTGCCTGGAGCGGCAGCTGCCTTTGCTGAACTACGAGTACGAACTGCTGCGGCGGCAGCTGCAGCTCATCTAGCGCGCAGGCTGCCCCGCAGCACCTCGGCGGCGGCGCGCGTACCGCTCGCGAGCGCACCGGCGACGGTGCCGGACTCATCCTCGACATCGGTCGCTTCGCCGGCAAAGAACAGCGTGTCCTCGAGCGGCTGCGCCAGAGCCGCGCGCGCCCCAGTGCCGCCCGCGAGCACATAGCTGTAGGCACCCCGTGCGTAGGGATCGTGTTGCCAGTCGTGGCAGTAGTACGCCTCGAGCAGCTCGGCGATCCGGGCCTCGGCGCCGAACAGCGACTCAAGGCCGGCGAGGATCGGCGCCACGAGGTGCGCCCCGTCCGCGCTGCCCCCGGACAGCGCCAGCGCGCGCGGCCCGGCCGTCCAGGCGACGAGCAGCGGCGCGCGTAGCGGGGCTGCGGTCCAGAAGGTGGGCAGCTGCGTGCCCGGCGCGATGAAGAAGGAGGCGTCGCGGTAGCGGCCACCCGCGACCTCCTCCCAGAACGGTGCCGCAAAGCGCAGCATCACCTTGATGACGCTGCCCGTCGCAAGCCCGGCCAGGGCGGCGCGCTTGTGCGCCAGGAGTGGGAAGAAGCCCACGGCGCTCTCATCCTGCAGCAGCGCCAGGGGCAGCGTCACGATCGCCCGCGGGGCCGTGGCTTCGATGGGCTGGTCCAGGAGGCGCGCGCGTATCCTGACCTCGCCGTGCGCCCAGTGCACTTCCTGCACCGGGCACTGCAGACGCAGGGTGAGGCGGCTTGGGTCCATCTGCGCCATGAGGGCAGCGAGCAGTCCGCTGTAGCCGCCTTGCGGGCGCGACTGTGGTGAATCCGCGAGCGCATCCCCGGTCCACTCACTGACGATCGCACGCGCACTCGCGCGCGCGGTATCGGCCGCATCGAACCCTTCCGCCATGCGGCGCGCGCCGGCGCGCTGCTCAGGCGTCAGCTGCGTGAGGTGCCGCTCGAGCAACTCATCGAAGGACATGTCCGCCTGCGCGAGGGCGGGGCTCGTCGCGAGCGCTGCAATGACGCCCGCGAACCAGTCGTCTGCCTGCGTGAGCCGCCCGTCCCTGAGAACCCAGCGCTGCGTCGCGGCGTCGACGCTCGCGATCCCGGCTCCGGAGAGCAGCGCGCGCGTGAGCGGCGCATGCCCGTGGATGAATTCGGCGCCGAGCTCGATCGGACAGGCAAGGTACGGCTCGTGCCGGGTAAAGATTCGGCCGCCGATGCGGTCGCGCGCCTCAAGCAGCAGCACGCTCTTGCCGGCGCGCGTCAGGCGGGCGGCGCAGGCGAGCCCTGCGGCTCCTGCCCCGATGATGATGACATCCGCCTTCATGCGCTGCGCCCGCGAGTCAGCGGCGTGGCTTGCGCCGCAGGGCTGTTACCGTGATTTTCCGCGGTGCGGTGCACGTGAGCATGATAGCCGGATACAGGCGCGGCAGCGTCAGCGCAAGCGCGACGTTGGCCGGACCCTGGCCTGCGAGTTTCTGGCCAGTTTCGCGCCAGGGCGCGTATGTTAGAGGGCGAACTGAAAACAAAGGGACCGCCTGCGGGTCCCGCTAACGCTTTGGCTGACCTGGACTTCGGAGGTGACATGTGAATTTCCTATGGTTCCTCATCATCGGCTTGGTGGCGGGATGGCTCGCCGGTGTACTGATGAAGGGCGGCGGCTTCGGCATGGTCGGCGACCTGGTCGTCGGCGTCATCGGAGCGGTGCTCGGCGGCTGGCTGTTTGGCGCCCTCGGCATATCCGCCGGCGGTGGCCTGATCGGCAGCCTCATCGTCGCCGTCATCGGGGCGGTGGTGTTGCTGTTCCTCGTCCGGTTGATCAAGCGCGCCTAGGGCTCAAGACTCAAGGCAGGGCGGCCCCCGCGGGCCGCCCTTTTTTTTGGCTTTCCGGATCAGGCCTCAGGGGAGTGCGGCGGCGCGCTGCGCGCGTGCGAGGAGGCGCTCGCCGCCGAGGCGCGGGGCGAGCGCGGCAAAAGAACCCGTCGGGCCGCGCCAGCGCAGCTCATCGACATCGCCGAAGAGCGGTGCATCGCATCGGAGCGTTGCCAGGTCCTTGAAGAGCAGCGCAAGGTCGCGCTGCTCCCCGAGCACCTCGGGTGGAAAATCCTCGATCGCCCCGTGCCTCGTGATCAGGCGCGCTGCAGTCACACGTCCGATTCCGGCGATCCCCGGGTAGCCGTCGGCGCTGTCGCCGACCAGGGCGAGGAGGTCGGGGATGCGCTCGGGCGGTACGCCGAACTTGGCGTGCACGCCGTCCGCGTCGCGCACCTGCTTGGCGCGACGATCGACCTGCACGATGCGCGTGCCACGCACGCACTGGGCCAGGTCCTTGTCCGGGGTCCAGATCGATACGCGCGCCACCCGGGCGTCGGCCGCGGCGAGGCGTGCCGCGGAGGCGAGCCCGTCATCCGCCTCCAGTTCGACCATCGGCCAGGTCGCCACGCCCAGGGCGATGAGAGCCTCCTCCAGCGGCTGGAACTGCGCCCACAGCACAGGTTCGATGCCGTCGCCGGTCTTGTAGCCCGCCCACAGATTGTTGCGGAACGACTCGATGACGTGATCGGTCGCGACTCCGAGGTGGGTGGCGCCATCCTCGATCATCTCCAGCACGGTGTTCAGCACCCCCGCGACGGCGCCCAACGGGCGCGCCTCGGCGCCGCCGAAGCGCTTGAGCCCGTAGAAGTGACGGAACAGCTCGTAGGTCCCGTCGATGAGGTGGACGATCACGCCGGCGGGTGCGCCGCTCACGGCGTACGCGGACTGCCGACGTGGCGGCAGATCTCGCGCCGCAGCGCATCGGAGCTCGCCGCGACGAACGAGCGGCGCTCGATGAGGGACGACTGCTCCCCGTTGAGATCGCTGATCGAACCGCCGGCCTCCGTGACGCACACCATGAGCGGACCTATGTCCCAGGGATTCATGAGCGGGTCGATGGCGGCATCGAGCGCACCGCGGCACACGAGTGCGTATTGCACGCAGTCCCCGACCAGCCGCAGGCGGCTCGCGGCGCGCGCCAGCTCCTGCATCCGCCATACGCCGGGGCGGCGGGCAAGGTCGCTCTCCTTGAAACTCGTAAGGCCGACCTGCGCCACCTCGAGCGCGCGCGCCGGCCCGACGCGCACGCGGCGTGCGCGTGCCCCGTCGCGCGTCAGCCAGCAGCCGAGGCCCCGCGCGGCATAGGTCGTTTCCTTCAGCGCCGAGAGGTGGATGCAGCCGAACGCCGGCTCGCCATCGATCAGCAAAGAGATGAGCGTGCCGAACATGGGCACGCCGAGCACGTAGGAAGCCGTGCCATCGATCGGGTCGATGAGCCAGCAGCGCCCCGAGCGCACCAGGCTTCCGCCGTACTCCTCCCCGAGCACCGCGTCGCGCGGCCAGGCGGCGCGCAGGTGGCGGCGCAGCATGCGCTCACCGCCCTTGTCGGCCACGGTGACCTCGCTGCCGTCAGCCTTGTGGCTGAACTTGACCCGCTGGAAGTGGCCGAGCGTGATCTTGTCGCTCGCGGCGAGCGCCGCGCGCACGATGGCCAGGGTGTCACGGAACTCGCGTGGCGAGAGCGCGGGGCGGGGCGCAGACTTCTGACTCACGTAGGGCTCCGGCGGGTGCATTTCGTTGTTTTGGGTCGCGACGCATACTAGCGTGACTGCCCGCGGCACGGCAGGTGCCGGTGCGGCGCCCGCGGGACGGGAAGGTGCGACCATGCGGTGGGTGTGGACGGGTCTTGCTCTTTTGGGGCTGACGGTGATCGCGCTGAGCGTCTACGTGCGCACGCGGCCGCAGGGGATTGCGGTTGCGCGCAGCCGCACGATCGACGCGTCGCCGGAGCGGCTGTTCGGCCTCATCGAGGACCTGCACTCCTGGCCACAGTGGGCACCGCAGTACCGCGACGACGCCACCCTGAAGCGCACCTACTCGGGCGCGCTGCGCGGAGCCGGGGCGCAGTCAGACTGGACAAGCCAGGGACGCGGCGGCAGCGGCCACCTGGCGGTCGTGCGGGCGGATGCTGCGCGCGAGGTCGTGGTGCAGGTGGATTTCAGCCGGCCCTTTGTCGCGCACAACCTCAACACCTTCACCCTCGAGCCTGCGGGCAGCGGCACGCGTCTCACCTGGTCGATGCAGGGCAGTAACCCGCTGCTGCTGCGCCTCATGAGCCTTTTCTCGAGCCCCGATCGGATGCTCGGCGCGCACTTCGAGGCGGGGCTCGCCAACCTCGCCGCGCTGGCGCAGCACGCCCCCGCCCCAGAGGAAGGGTCGGGCAGTGAGGTGCGCCGCTAGCGGGCCTTCAGGTGCACCTCGTACCACTCGAGCATGCGCTCCAGCGCGTCGACCTGGTGATCGCGGCGCCGCGGCACGTGCGGCTCTCCGGGATAGGTCACGAAGCGGCTCTCGACCCCGAGGGCCTTGAGCGCCCGGTACAGCATCTGTGACTGCCCGATGGGGTTGGTGAGGTCGGCTTCATCGTGCAGGAGGAGTGTCGGCGTGCGGGCGCTGCCGATGAAGGTCATGGGTGAGTTGCGGGCGTAGACCCGCGGCTGCTCCCAGGGCGTGCCCAGGTACCACTCGTCACTCGCGGAGTCATCCTCGGTGCCGAACTCCGCGGCCTCGTCGTAGACGCCCTGGCCGGCCACGGCGGCGCGGAAGCGCGCGCTTTGGGTGATCGCCCAGCCGGTCATCTGCGCCCCGTACGACCAGCCCCCGATGCCAAGACGCGCCGGATCGGTGTCGCCGCGGGCGATCACGGCGTCGAGCACCCGCATGAGGTCCTGGTAGTCGCCGCCGCCGAGATCTGCGCGGTTGGCCTTGAGGAATTCCTCGCCATAGCCGGTCGAGCCGCGCGGATTGACGAGCAGTACCTGGTAGCCGCGCGCCACCAGAAGCTGCGCCCAGGACATGAACCAGAAGTAGCTCGCGGTGTAGTTGCTCGCCGGGCCGCCGTGCACCAGCAGCACGAGCGGGAACCTGCCGCTCGGGTCACGCGCCTCCGGCTGCAGCAGTGCGGCCTCGATCGGCCGCCCATCGAAACTCGGCGTGCTGAAGATGCGGGCATCGCTGAGGTGGATGCCATCCCAGCCCTCCTGCAGGTGCGTCAGCTGGCGGATGTGGCCGTCGGCTTCGCGCAGGTAGACCTCGGGCAGGTGCGTGAAGTCCGTGCCGGAATAGGCGATGCGCCCGTCGCGGGCGACGTCGAAGGTCCCGGCCGACAGCGGCAGGGGCAGCTGCGCCGGGGGCTTTCCGGCGCGCACGGCGTAGAGCCTGTCGAAGAAGCCGTCGTTTGCGCGGATCCAGACGGTGGCGGCGTCCTGCCAGCGCACCTGCACCACCCTGCGGTCGAGGCTCGCGGAGGCGTCGCGCGGCTCCCCGTGCGGCAGCCCCTGCAGGTACAGGTCATGGGGTATCGGCCCCGCGCTGCGTGTGGCGGTCAGGGCCAGCGTCGCCCCACCGGGGGCAGGGCTCAGTGTTCCAAAGGGCAGTGGCGGGCGGCTGAGGAGCCTGAGCGCGCCGTCGGCGAGGGCGACCTCGTAGAGGGCGCCGGTGAATTGCTCGCGGAAGGGCTCATCGGTGGCCTCGACGATCAGGTGGCCGGGATCGCGCCACACAAACTCTGCGATCCGCCAGTGAGCGGCGGTCAGCTGCCGGCGCACGTGGGTCGCAGGATCGAGCACCCACAGCCGCGGAAGGTCGCATTCCTGGTCGGCCACGCGCGCGGCGTGCTCGTCTGCCTTGCAGCTGTCCTCGGTGGCAAGGTAGGCGAGCCAGCGTCCGTCCGGGGAGCTGTGGAAGCCCGTGACGCCGGTGACGCTCGCGGTTTGGGCCCGCGGCTCCCCCCCGGCCGCGTCGGCCTCGTACACCTGAGCCGGCCCGTCACGGCTCGCAAGGAAGCGAATGCTGCGCCCGTCGCCGCTCCACTCGGGCGCGCGTTCGCTCCGGGCGGGATTCACGAGGGCATGCGACGCGCCGGACTTGAGGTCGAGCACCCAGATCCGCGAGCTCCAGGCGTCGGACCAGAGCCCCGACAGGGTGTAGGCCAGCTGCGTGCCATCGGGCGAGAAGCGCAGCTCATCCGCACGGCGGTAATCGGCCGCGCGCGCCGGCGCCAGCGTCGCGGGGCTCTGCGCCCCCGCAGGGGAGGCGGCCAGCAGCAGCGCGGCGATCGCCGCAACCTCACTCAATCCGGATGTTCTCATGCAGACCCTGCGCTCCTCGTAGCCACGAAGCCCCATGCTAGTCCCGGGCCGGCCGCCCGGTCTTATCCGATCCGAGCGCGCTTGCAGATTCCGAGCGTCCGCGCAGTTAAACTGTTGCGGCCCCGGAGGACTCTAAGCCGTCATGTTCGCCAGCGAGAACCTGCGCGTCGCGTCCTACGCGGCCGGCACGCTCATGCGCCCGCACGTACACGAGGCGGCGTCGCTCAATTTCGTGCTGACCGGGGAGTTTCGTGAGCACATCCGCGGCGCCGAGCGCGCCTACGTCGCCGGCCACGTCGCCTTCTGCCCGCCGGGCACCGCGCACTCGCAGCACTTCGGTGCCCGCGGGGTGCGCCAGCTGATCGTCACGCCGCCACCGGAGTGGCTGAGCTACCTGCGCGAGTGCCGCCTGCAGCTCGAGCAGGCGCCCTTTGCGCGCCCCGCGCAGACGCTGGAACTCGGGCGCCGCCTGCAGGCCGAGCTCGCCTCGGGGGATCAGTTCTCGGGGCTCGCGTGCGAGGGACTGCTGCTGGAGATGGTGGCCGCGTTCGGACGCGAGCACGGCCGCGGGCGCCCGGCGCGGCCGCCCGCGTGGCTTGAGGCCGCGCGGGCCTACATCGAGGCGCATGCCTGCCGGCCGCTGCGCCTGGCGGGGGTGGCGCAGGCCGCCGGCCGGCACGAGATCCACCTGGCGCGCGAGTTCCGCCGCTACTTCGGAGTTTCGATGGGCGCCTACCAGCGCCGCCTGCGCAGCGAGCGCGCAGCGCAGCTGCTGCTGCAGACCGGAGCGCAGGTCACCGCAGTGGCCCTCGAGTGCGGGTTCGCGAACCACGCCCACCTCTGCCGGGTCTTCAGGGCCTGCTTCGGCGTCTCCCCGACCCAGTATCGCAGCCTGGCGCGGCCGCGATCGCGGCAGCCGCCCTACTAGCCCCGGGCCCTCAGGCGCTCGCGTCCAAGAGTGCGACCACGTCCCTCCAGGGCGTGGGTCCCTCATGCATCGCATAGACGGTCTCGACGCTCAGGTGCTCGCGCTCGACCGCCTGGCGCACCTCGTGCATGAGCTGCGGGTCATAGAGTGTGTGATTGGCATTCATCACCAGGGTGTCGCTCGCGTAGAGCAGGTGGCGGCCGGGGAAGTACACCATGTACTGGCGCTCGGTCGAGGCGCCACGCAACGGGTACAGCTCCATGCGGTTGTCGCCCGTCCCGAGGCTCTCTTTGCCACTGAGCACCCGGAAGTCGACCGTCCGGCCGTCGATGACCGGCGGCGCGGACAGCAGGCGCTTCAGCAGCGGCACGTTGAGGTCGAGCACGTACAGCGGCGCACCGCTGTGCGCGTCATAGCGCAGCCCGCCCACGTGCGGCCAGGAATCGGAGGTGAGGAGGACGGCCATGACCTTCTCGCCCGGATAGCGGCGCGCTGCCTCCTCGAAGATGCCGCGCGTGAAGGTCTCGGATATCGGGGTTTCGAGGATCACGACTCCGGAGGCCAAGTGCACGAGCGTCGTGTTCCAGGAACCCTGGTAGAGATCGATCCCCGGGGCGAGCTCGGTCTTCTTCGCGGCGCTGAAGGGACGCTCCCAGCCCTTGGTGGCGGTGCTTTGCGCGGCGGCCTTCGCGTCCATGGCGAAATCCGCCTCTGCAATCTGGGCATTGAAGCGTACGTCGAGCGCCTGGATGGAGCTCCACAGGGCACCGTTGCGCTCGATGACCTGGTTGGAGGGGTAGCTCACGCCCTGGATGTAGCGCCAGTTATCCCAGTAGGTGCGCTGCACCACCTCGCCCCAGTAGTACCAGAAGTCATTGAAGCGGGCGCGCGTCTCGATGGCATCGGGCAGGTGGTTGAAGCGGTTGAGCACAAGACTTACCGGCTGGCCCTCCCAGGTGAAGGTCACCACCGTGTGCTCGGTGTCGCGCAGCACCTGGCTCGGCGCGTAGTGCAGCTCGCCCGCTGCGAGCGCGGTAAGCAGCGCCCGGGTGGGACTCAGCGCCAGCTGCTCGCGCGTGCTCTCCAGGTCAGACCGCGAGCAGGGCGAGTCGCCCTCCTTGCCGTGATAGACGCCGCCGTGCGGGGTGGCGATCAGAACATTGTCGGACTCGGCTTCGTTCAGGTCCGACTCCGGCCAGATGCCGTGAGCATCGGTGCGCACGCGTGACCCTGTGAAATCAAGCATCACGCGGTCGCGCTCGTAAGAGGTGATGAAGGGCGCCTGGCGGTAGGACTGCTCCATGAGGGCCGTGTGCGAGATCGCATCCAGCTGCAGGCTTCTGATCGCCTCGAGCTTCGCGCGCCCGCCCATCGCAGTGAGGGACTGCTCGAGACAGGCAACGGGGGTGAGGCCGCTGCAGCCCGGGGTTGCCGGGGGATTGGCGTGCGCCGCAAGGGAGAGGGCCGCGGCGGGTGTCAACGCGGCGAGGGTGCGCAGGGGCGTGGGCATGCAGGACCTCCGGGACGATTGCACCGTAGACTAGCCCGTGCTCGGGGAGGAAGGCGTGCGGCCAAGACGAAGCGCCGCGCACCTGCGGCAGGACGTTGGCAGGCGTTGCGACTGGCGGGAGGCGGGTTGGCTCAGATCGAGGCACAGATCCGTTCATTCCTCGGGGAGTATTCCCCGGGATCGCCACCGAGTTGCGGCGCACCCGCAACCGCCTGCGCGCGCTGCTGCCGCGCGGCTTCGAACTGGTGTTCAACACCTACAACGCACTGGTGTTCGCGTACTCGCCGACGCCGAAGAGCTCGCAGTGCCTGCTGTCGGTGGCGGGGTATCCGAAGTGGATCACCCTGTTCTTCGCCGGCGGCGTCTCGCTGCCCGACCCGACGGGGCGGCTGCAGGGCAGCGGCAAGTCGATCCGCAGCATGCGGCTGGCGTCGGCACAGGTACTCGATGAGCCGGACGTGCGGGCGCTGCTGGGCGCCGCCCTCGGGCGTGTGCAGCAGGAATTTGCGGCGGCGCCGCCGCTTACGACGGTGCTCAAGGGCGTCGCCGCGCAGCGCCGCCCGCGACGGCCAGCGGTGCGCAAAGCGAGACCGGCGCCGCGGCGTCACCGGGCGGCCCGCGACCGCTAGTCCGTCACCACCTCGATCACCACGCGGCGATTGGGCTCCAGGCAGCGCAGGTAACGCCGGCGCTCGGCGGCATCGGGGCGCGCCGGGCACTGCACCACCGGTTCGGAGCTGCCGCGGGCGACGATGCTGATTGCGGCGCGCGACACGCCGAGGGCCTCGAGCTCGCGCGCGACACTCACCGCACGTCGCGTGCTCAGTCGCAGGTTGTAGCCATCATGTCCGGTCAGGTCTGCGTTGCCCACCAGCAGCACCCGGGTGCCGGGCGCAAGCCCGCGGATCTCGGCCGCCAGGCGCTTGAGCTCGGCGTGACCGGGGCGGCGGATATCGGCGCGGCGCGAGCGGTCGTGCGGGAAGAGCACGATGAGCGAGCGCTGCGTCACCGCCGCGCCCTCGGGGACCGGGGCGGGCTCAGGCGGTGCGGCCGCCACGGGCGGCGGGGGCGGCTCGGGTGCATCGAGCGGCGTCGCCCGCATCGCGCTCAGGCAGTAGTCTTCCGCGATGCGCACGTACGGGTCCACGTGCTGCCAGCCGCCGGCCCCGGCTTCGTAGTCGACCCAGGCGAGCTCAACCTCGCAGTAGGCGGTCATCTTCGGGGCTGCGCAGCGGCGGCCGTCGTGCTTGACCGCGTCGATGCCGCGCCACAGGTCATCACGCACATGGCGCGCGTGCGGCAGTTCCGGGGTGTCGAGTACCGCTGTGGCCTGGCCGGTGAGGCTCTCGAGCACGACCTGTGCTTGGGCGGCGGCGGCGGCCTGCACCGCGCCGGGTAGCTGCTCGGCGGCCGCATAGCGGGCGAAATTGATCCAGGCCTGCGTCTTGTTGGCCGCGTAATTCGCCTCGCAGTCCGAGCTGTCCTGCGCAGCGACCAGGTCGAGCCGCGCCTGCAGCGCCGAGATGGCCGCCGGCAGCGGCCGGCGCGAGTCCCCGGGACGCCCGGGCTGCAGGGGCGCCTGCGGCGCCTCGGCGGCCGCCAGGGCGGCACCCAGCACGCCAAGGAGCGCCAGGGCAGCGTTCAGGGCGCGGCGCTTCATGGGCGCGGCACCGTGGCGGCGCTGGCGAGCGAGCGGTCGATCTGAGGATCGGCGCGCTGGAAGGTGGTCTCGTCGAACTTGAAGCGCACGCGCATGTACACGCCCGTCCAGGAGGAGTTGGCGCTGAAGAGTTCTGCGTCCGCGTAACGCCCTGCGATGCATCCGGCCGACAGCCACAGGTTGTCGATCATGCGGTAGCCGACCTCAACGGCCGCGCCCTGGTCGCGCGTGCCGCCCCCGGAGGTGCTCGAGGTCAGGAGCCCGACGTCCCAGCGCGGGTTGAAGTCCCACATGGCCCGCCCGGCGAGCAGCACCGCGCTGTAGTCAGAGCGCGTACCGTCGAGGAGCTCGCGCACCACCTTCCCGACCACCTGGCCCTCGAACTCCCACGGGCGTGAGGGGTGGTACTCGGCGATCACGGCGAGGATCTGGCTGCGACTGTCGCTGCCGGTGACGGGCGCGTTGTTGTAGTCCGTGCGGTACTCGTAGCGCGCCAGCGCGTTCCAGAGGTTGGTACGCGTGTCGCGGTAGGCGAGCCCGAGCTGGGCACGGTCCTGTTCCTCGGCCGAGAGTGGCTCACCGGGAACCGCCTGGCGGGCCGACAGGTAGATGTTGCGGCCCATCAGGCTCCAGTCATCGGAGAGTTTGCGCAGCACGGCGAGCGTCGAGAGCCAGTCGGTCTCGACGTCGGAGAAGCGGTACTCGAGGCGCTCGCCGGTCTTCCACAGGGGACTGCCGACGTAGTCGAGGCCGAGCGCCACGGCGGTTGCGGATTGCGTGCCGACCAGGAGTCCGACCGGGGCATCCGGCAGCGGCGCGGGGTTGATGACCTGCTGGCGCTCGATGCTGGTCGTAAGGTTGAGCCCCGGCGCCAGGTGCCAGAGGTTGCGCACCCCGAGCGCATCCGCAGCGGTCTGTCCGGAGGCGGTGCCGGCGAGGCGGTATTCGTTGTAGACCGTGCCGTCGCGCATGTAGGCGGTGTCGAACCCGGCCACGAGCTCGTGCGCCCGCGAGCCATCGCCCAGGCCGTAGATCCCGGTGAGCGAATCGATGTCCTCGTAGCGCGCATAGAAGCGCTCGGCGTCACTCACGCGGTATTCGCCGCCGATCGCGGCGAGCTGCCCGTCGGTGCCGGTGACGGTGTGCGCGTACTGCCCGTAGACGCTGGCATCGTCGGTGATTTTCTGCGTGAGCTTGACGCTCGCCGCGAGATAGTCCTGCTCGATGATGTCGTTCGCGCCGGTCATCGGCAGCCCGAGAGCGCCCCCGAGGGGTGAGCCGAGCAGGCCGCCACCGCCGAAGCCAAAGCCGGTGTTGTTGAGCGGCGCGCCGCTCGCGGTGCCTGGCACCGCGCCAACGTCGTACTGCGCCACCGCGGGCAGTGCGGCGTTGTAGGTCTGGTTGACGTACGACAGCCCAGTGTCGAGCTTCGCGCCCGCCCAGACGCGCGTCTCGACGTCCGCCGTGGCGCCGGAGCGGTGCGCGTCGGTGGTCTGGTCTGCCGAGTGCAGGGCGTCGAGGACCAGCTGCGTGTGGTCATTCAGGCGATAGGTGGCATGGACTCCCGCTTCCGTGCGCCCGGGCGACAGGTCGGCGTTGGCGTTCTCGAACTCGAGGTCGGACTTCGCCGCGTAGGCCCGCGCATCGAGCGAATCGTCGCGATGCGTGAGCTCGATGCGGCCAGCATTGCCGGAAGGGTCAAGGGAGGTGAGGCCGGCGATGCCCGTGACGGGTGTCAGGGTGCCATTGGCATCGGCGCTTGCGAGCTGGTTGCCCTCACTGCGTGCCACGTCGAGGGTGAGGATCGTGGTGGCGCTCAGGCGCCACACGCCGTCGGCGCCGTAGAGCTTGAACGCGGTGACCGGGTCGTGATCCTGCGAGAAGCGTGCGCCCACGGTGAGGTTCTCGCGCACCGCGAACTGCCCGTTGAAGCCCTCCACCAGGTGCCGCGGGCCGCCGCTGTCGACCTCGTAAGTGATGCGGATCGAGACCGGGTTCAGGTTCTCGTCCACGCTTGGCACCGGCTGCCGGAACACGATGCGGCCGTCGAAGGGCTCGAAGTCGTAGTCGGCGTAGCGCGTCAGCGTCGTGCGGCTGAGTACCAGCGCCGGCTGGTTGCGGTCGCGCACCAGGATCTCGACGGTCTCGGAATTGGCGACCGCGTTGGCCTGCGATACCGCGTAGGGTCCTGAGATGCCGCGCCCGGGCTGTTCGTCGACGAACTGGTGCGTCGTCTCCATGGCGCCGAACACGTTGGCCCGCAGGCGCGGGGTCTCGTAGTGCGCCGTGAACCCGGTGAGGGTGCGCGCGTAGCTGCCGAGCCAGGCGGTCTCGGTGGGAGCCAGGGTCTGGAAGTCCCCGAACAGCACGTGGCTCGCGCCACGGTCGAGTCGCGCATACAGCTTGCTGGTGCTGCGCGCGTCGTAGTTGACGAGCGAGGCATCGCCGGAGATGGGGAAGTATTGGTTCGGGTCAACGTCGGCGAAGAACTGTTCCTGATTGACCTTGTTCGAATCGAAGGAGGCGGTGAGCAGCGTGTCGCCGAACACCGTGCCCTTCACGAATCCCGCGGTCCGGGCGTCGGGGCTCCAGAAGGAGCCGCTCGAGGGGTCGGTACCCCAGTGTCGCAGGCTGTCCTCGAAGTTGAGGTTGGCGAGCGCGGGCGCATTAGCATCGGCGTTGACGTGCTGGAAGCTCAGTCCCGACTCGACGATGCCGACCGCGATGAGCGGGCGCAGCTCGGGCAGGAAGCCGATCTTGCCCTGCACGCGCACGGCGCCGCTGGCGGCGCGCAGCAGCGCCTCCCCGGGCGTGACCGGCGCGATGAGGTCCAGTTCGGCGACGCCACTGGGCACGGCCATCTCGAAGGATGCGGCCTGCGCGCCCGAGGGCGCCTGCAGCCGCCCGAGGCTGGTTTCGATGCGCACCCGCGTGAGGCGTGTCTCCGGGTGGCCGGCGGCGTCGACGAGGGTCAGCAGCAGGTGCAGCGCCGTGTGGCCGTCCGCCGGGGCCGAGGCGTCCGAGACGTGCAGGTGGATGCGGTCGCCCAGGGGCAGCCCCCTGGAGCGGCGCCACAGGCCCTCGTCCGCCGCGACGGGGAGGTTGCTGTTGGAGGAATTGAGTACGCCGCTGCTGACCTCGCGGAACAGCACGGCGGTGCCCGCGACGTCGGCCTGCGCCGTGGGTAGGGTGGGGTGCAGCGGCGCCACGTCGAGCGTCGCATCGTCGGAGGCGAGCGCACTGAACGCGGCGCACCCTGTGAGCAGCATGCCGAGCGCGCGGTGGAGCAGGGCGCGCCTCACGGCGGCTTGCCCCCGTCAGCCGGCGGCCCCTGGGGGGGTGCAGCGCGGACCGGGACGTCCCTGGAATCAAAGTCCACGCCCACGTGCTCGCGCCCGGCAGGCGGCAGTGGGGCCAGGAGGGCGCCACTTTGGTGTCGCCGCCGCACGTCCTCCATGACCTTGTCGGTGCAGGAGCCTTCCGCGAAGTCGGCGCGGTGCAGCTCCCCGTCGCGCAGGTCGACGAACAGGCTGTTGCCGTCGCCGGCGTTGCGGCTGGAGCTGACCACGAGGCGGCTGCCCGCGGGCAGCGTGATCGGGTCGACCTTGAGGACGTGCGTGACCGGGTCCAGGCCGCACAGGCTGTAGTTGCCGTTCTCGTCGCTCGTGAGGTTGGTGCCGTCCTCGAAGTAGACGCGCACGCCAGGTATGCCCGGCTCGCCCGCGTCCTGCACGCGGTTGCCGTTGCAGTCGACGAAGATCTTGCCCACGACACAGGCATGAACGTCGAACGCACCGCCCGCCGTGATCAGCACCTGGGCGGTCGCAACGGGGGACTGCGCACCCGGTCCCTGCGCCTGCGCGCGATTGATGCCATCGCCGCGGTCGGCGCCCACGCCGATGCGCACCTGGTAGTAGATGTCGAGCACGGCACCCGCTGCGAGGTTGCCGAGGTGCCACGTCAGCTGCGGGCCGGGAGTGCCCTGGGGATCTGCGGCTTTCTTTGGCAACGCCGGCTCAAGCCCTGTCTGGACCGTCCCCGGGATCAGCTTGAAGCCGAGCGGCAGCGTGTCGGTGAGCTTCACGTCCGTCACCGTGTTGGTCCCGGAATTGCGCAGCCGCAGACGGAATTGCACGCTGTCCCCCACCTGTGCCTGCGACTTGCTGGCGCTCTTGTCGAGCAGCAGCGCGCCCCCGGCGAGTGCGGTGACGGTGATGGTGTCGGTCGTATGCGCGCAGGTGGGCGGCGCACTGCGGTTGCAGAGCTGAACGCTGACCGCGTAAGTGCCGGGCGGCAGGCCGGGGGTGGTCGTGATCGCGCCTGTCACGGGGTTGAGCGCAAGCCCCGCCGGCCAGGCTCCGACCTGCGCCACGGTCGCGTTGCCGCCCGTCCCGAGGGTTGCCGGTACGCCATCGACGGTGGCGCCGGCTGCGACGTTCGGGATCGGCGTCGCGGCGATCCCGGCCACGGCGGTCGCCTTGAGCGGCAGCGGGATGGCGCTGCCGCTGACCTTCACAGAGTCGGTTGCCGTAGCGCAGTTGGGCGGCGCGCTGCGATCGCACAGCTGGTAGGTGAGGGAGTAAGACCCCGGCGTCACTCCCGTGCCGGTGACGACGGCGCCGCTCGTGGTGTTGAGTGAGATCCCCGTTGGCCAGGTACCCGAGGCCGCTACCGTGGCATTGCCTCCGGTTCCGAGCGTTGCGGCCGCACCGTTGACGCGGTCGTTCGCGGTCACGTTGGTGATGGCGGTCATGGCGATCCCGGCGACCGCGGTGCCGCTCTCGGGCACGGCCTGTATCGAGGGGGCGACGGTGACCGTGGCGGTGGCGGAGGCGCAGTTGGGCGGCGCGCTCCTGTCGCACAGCCGATAGATGAGCGAGTACTTGCCGGGGGCGGCAGTCGCGCTGGTGATGACCGCGCCCGTCGCGGCGTTGAGCGTGATCCCGGCCGGCCAGGTGCCCGAGGCTGTAACCGTCGCATTGCCAGCGCTTCCCAGGGTCGCCGGCGCGCCGTTCACGGTGCTCCCCGCCACGATGCTGGGGATGGGCGTGGAGGCAGTGCCAGCCACCGCGGTGCCCGAGGGCGAGCCCGGCATGATGTTGCCACTGACCGTGACGGTGTCGGTCGCGGTGGCACAGTTGGGCGGCGCGCTCCTGTCGCACAGCTGGTAGGTGACGCTGTAAGTGCCCGGCGCGAGCGCGGCGCTGCTGGTGATGGCGCCGCTGGTGAGGTTGAGCGCCAGTCCCGTGGGCCAGCTGCCCGACTCGGCGACCGTCGCGTTGCCGGCGCCTCCCAGGGTTGCCGCGGCGCCATTGACGGTGTCGTTGGCGGCGACGCTCGCGATCGGGGTGCCGGCGGTGCCGGCCGCAGCGGTGCCCGCTTCCGGCACGGCGATGATTGACGCCTTGACGGTGACGGTGTCAATGGTCGTCGCGCAGTCGGGAGGGGCGCTCTTGTCGCACAGCTGGTAGACGAGCGAGTAAGTGCCCGGAGCCACGGCCGCGGTGGTGTTGATCGCGCCGCTCGTGGCATCGAGCGTGATGCCGGCAGCCCAGTTGCCGGACTGCGCGATGGTGGCGTTCCCGGTGGGCCCGAGTGTTGCGGCGGCGCCGTTGACAGCGTCGTTGGCGATGACACTGGCGATCGGAGTGCCGCCGGTGCCGGCGGTGGCGCTGCCGCTCTCGGGCTGTGGATTGATGTAGACGATGAGGCTCGGCCCTGCGCTCGCGCAGGAGGCGGCCGGCGTGCAGGTTGCCCCGGGGGCCGGGGCGCTGGCGCCGCCGGTCGGATCGACTGCGGCATAGTTGGTGACGGTGGCGCCGGCGGCCGCGGCGGCGGCCGTGACCGTCACGCTGATCGTCGAGGTGCCGGAAGGTCCGATGGAGCCGCCGGAGAAGTTGCAGGTGATGAGGGCCCCCGCGTTGCTGCAGCTCCAGTTGGTGCCGGTCGCGGAGACGAAGGTCAGGTTCGGGGGCAGTAGGTCCTTGACCTGCGCGGTACTCGTCGCGAGTGAGCCGGAATTGCTCACTGTGAGCGTGTAGGCGGAGCTGCCGCCCACCTTCAGGCCCGGGGAGGGCGCCGACTTCGCCACGGACAGCACCGGCCCGCTCTTGGAATTGGTGAAGACGCAAGAGATCGAGTCGCCGAAGGCGATCGAGGGAATGACGTAGGAGGTCGCGGCGAGGTTGGTCGGCAGCTGCGTCGGGGAGCCGCTCGCGGCATTGGTGCAGGTGAGACTCGGCGTGTAGTAGCTGAGCGGGCTCGCGCTCCCGGGCGCCATGACCTCGCTCAGGGTGAGGGACTGGGCACTCGTAAGGAAGGAGGAGGTCGGGCTGAAGGGGCCGTTGCCGGTTCCGGTGGACGTGCCGGTGCTGAGCGCGTTGCCCGACCCCGTGGCGCTGATCTTGTAGGTGAACTGGTCGGCCGCATTGACGCGCCCGGCGGCGAGCTGCTTGTTGAGCGAGATGATCGAGTAGCGCAGCGCGAACATCGCTCCCTGCAGGCCCCCGGCAACCAGCACGGTGGACACCTGTGTCGCGTTGATCGAGCCGACGATGTAGCCACCCACCTGACCGCCGACGCCGGTCTCGGTGAAGGTCGCTCCGGTGTTGCTGATCGTCGGGTAGTTGCTGCCGCTGATCGGGGGCACCTGGTCGAGCAGCGCCCAGTTGGCGCCATTGGTGGTGAAGGCGAGAGATTCGCCACCGTTGGTCGACTCACCGTCGGCGGCGACGAAGGAGTACGTGGTGCCGCCCGTGACTCCCGGGGGCGGCGTCAGCGTGATCCCCGAGAACTGCACCGTGACGGTGCCGCTGGCGGCGGTGTAGAGGATCGGCTGGCCGGGGATCCCGAGGAAGGCGGTGTTGCCGACCGCCGCCCCGGACCAGGACGGCGCGCTGACCGCGCGCAGCGCGGTGGTGTTAGTGGACGTGACCGTCGCGGTGAAGGTGAGCGTCGAGCCGTCTGGCAGCGCGTAGGTGAAGGGCTGCCCGCCGGGGGAGCGGGCGAGCGTATCGCTGTAGGTGCTGAAGTCGAGCCAGCAGTAGGTCGCCCAGTCCGCGGGCGCCGTCCCGGCGCTGGCGGCCGGGGAGCAGCTTGCCGCGAGCGCAGGAGCGCCGGTCGCGGCGAGCAGCAGCGCGCCGAGTGCCGCCCACAGCCGGCCCATCCCGTGTCGCCGCACCGAGGTACGCGCAACCGGCGCTGCTTGCGCCGACGTGGACGCGCCGCCGCGTCGCCCTCCGGCCAGACGCGCGCAGAACGCCAGGACTGTCCGATCCTGCCGCACTCTTATAGATCTGTGCCGCGCGCGCAGGCGATGAGGCCCCGGGCACGGACAGAAATACCTCCATTAAGAAACCTGAAGGCGATAGTCCGGAATAGGGGGCTGCAGTGGGCGGGACGGCCTTCACAGGCCTATGTCAAATGGATGGCAGGCGGTTCCGATTTAACTAAATGTGAGAAGGGGGTCTCACTTGCCCGCGGCCGCGGGCCGGGAAACTGCGGCGCGGGGCGGCCGGTGCACTGAGGCGGGCCCGAGGAAATAGCGGGCTTGGGGTGTGGAGGCGAGGGGCTGCGGGCAGCTCGTCGATGTGCCCGCAGCCCTCGCGTTGGAAGACTCGTCTGGTCTAGCCGGCGAGCATCGGCCGGCCTTCGTGCTGCACCAGCAGGTCGTGCATGTCGTTCGCATGCTCTTCTTCCTGCGCGAGGATTCCCTCCAGCATCACGCGGGTGGTCGGGTCCTTGTCGCCGAAGTAGCGCACCATGTCGCGGTAGGTTTCTATGGCGATGCGCTCGGCGATCAGGTTCTCCTTGATCATGTCGACGAGGTTCTCGCCCTCGACGTACTGGGAGCTGGCCCGCGACAGCAACCCCTCGGGGTTCATCTTCGGCTTGCCGCCCAGCTGGTTGATGCGCTCGCACAGCAGGTCGAGGTGTTCCTCTTCCTCCTTGGCGTGCTGGGTGAACTCAGCCTTCACCGACTCGCTGGAGATGCCGCTCGCCACCACCGCGTGGTACTTGTAGCGCAGCACGCACACGATCTCGGTGGCGACCGCGTGGTTGAGAAGGTCGATGGCCTGCTCGACGCTGCCCTTGTAGTTCTCCGTGACCGCCCCTTCGGTGAGGTGCTCGCGCGCCTTGCGCCGGATGGACTCCACGTCGCGCAGGAACCGCAGCGCCTTGGGCGCGTTGCCGGAGGCGGGCCGCTGGGCGCGGCGTCGGCCGGCGGCCTCGGCCGCGGCCATCTCGGCGGCCTCGCGCGCGTTACGCGGTGCCGCGGCACGCGCGGCGCGCTCGATGTCGGCGGTCTGGACGAATTTCTCGACGTCCTTCAGGTAACGGCGCGTGGCATCGTAGTCGCCCTCGCCCTGAACGCGGGCAGCCGGCTTGCGCGCCGACGGGGCCTTGGATTTCGATGCCTTCTTGGATCTCGCCTTCGCCATCTTGTTACTCCTTATAATCGCCTAGCGTGCCTACCGAAGTGCGCCTGATTGCCGCTCTCGGACGCGTGGCCCGAAGCGTCAGTCACGGTGCGGTCTCTAAGGATACGCCAGCCGCCTGTCGATGCGGCAAACTCACTGCGGGGCGGCCCTGACGCCACGTTGCACTGCACCGGCGTGCCGGGGCTTGCAACGACAAAGCTACAGGTCAGGTTGACGGGGGATCGAGCGATGATCGGTGCATACAGCGACCACGCCGCCAATGAGCGCACTTACCTCGCCTGGGTGCGTACCGGGATCGCCATCACGGCGTTCGGCTTCGTCATCGAGAAGTTCAATCTCTTCATCCTGACGCTCGCCGCCACCGCGCTGACCGACGAGAACCGGCGCGTGCAGCTCGCGGCGCTCTCCGGACGGGTGGGGCACTACGACGGGCTGGCGCTGATCGGCGGGGGAGTCGCCTTGGTGGTCCTCGCCACCGTACGGTTCATCCGTACCACGCGCTTCCTCGATGACGGCCAGTCGCATGCCGCGGCGGATGTGCGCACCGAGCTCACGCTGTCGGCCGTCCTGGTGCTGCTGATCGCCGGTTACGGCATCTACTTGGCGCTCGCCTAGTGCGGGGTTCGCCGCTGCCGCGCAGATTTCCCGTACGAGGCGCAAGAGCGTGCGCGTCGGTGGTGGCGTTGCTGGCTATTCCTGCCGGCGGCGTCTTCGCGGCCGGCGGGGCCCCGCAGGTTCCGCGGGCGGAGGTGTCGGTCGGCCCGCAGTACGACTCCACGCACGTCTACCTGCAAAGCGCCGACTATGATGCCTTCGTGCGCAGCTTCCTTGCGACCTTCGGCGGCAAGGCGTCCGAGCGCCTGACCACCACGGTCACCCCGGTCCCGAGCAGCACGCAGTTCCAGTACCTCATGACTCCGGTGGGTACGCTCTCCACCTTCGCCTTCCAGACCCCCGTGCCGTATCCATTCGGTCTCGAGCGCACGGGCTGGCTCGTGACGGACATGGACGTTGCGCTCAAGGAGGCGCGGCGCGCCGGGGCGGCGGTCGTGGTCGACAAGTTCGAGGACCCGATCGGCTACGATGCGGTCATCGAGTGGCCGGGCGGCGTGAGGATGCAGCTCTACTGGCACTTCAAGCCGCCATCCTATCCGCCGCTGGCCTCCATACCGGAGAACCGCATCTACCTCTCCGCCGAGTCGCTCCCGGCGTTCCTGCGCAGCTTCATGCCGTTCGCGCACGGCCACATCCTCACCGATGACGCCCGTGCGGATGCAGGGGAGATCGGCCGCGTGGGTCAGCGTTACCGGCGCGTGCGCATTGAGTGCGGATTCGGGCGCCTGCAGCTGATGGTGACGGACGGGCACCTTCCGTATCCCTTCGGACATGAGATCACCGGCTACCAGGTCGCGGACCTCGACGCGACGCTCGCGCGAGCGCAGGGCTCCGGGGCGCGAGTGCTTTCCGCGCGCTACGATTCCACCGACCGCAGCAGTGCGGTCGTGCAGTTTCCGGGCGGCTATGTCGCCGAGATCCACGCCGCGCGCAGATGAGGGTGCAACGTGACGAACGCTGACGTGCAGGTCCACGACAACGCAGCCGCGAGCCGCCTTGAGGCCACGGTCGCGGGCCAGACGGGCTACGCCGAATATCGACTCACCCCGACCACGATAACCTTCACGCACACGCGCGTCCCCGAGCAGCTGCGCGGCCGGGGCATCGGTACGCATCTGATTGAGGCTGGCCTTCAGCTCGCGCGCGAGCGCGGGCTCGAAGTGGTGCCGGTGTGCCCGTTCTTCCGCGCCTACCTGCGCACTCATCCTGACACCCAGGCCTTGCTTGGGGATGCGGGGCGCAGGCTGTTGGCGGAGCCGGGTTAGTCGCGCCAGCGCGCCAGGTGCCGTTTCGTCGCGGCGTCACGTGCACGTGCATTTTTCAAAAAAGCGTTGAGAAAACATTAAGCAAACAGGCACTTATGGGCAGCCGCGGGAGGGATTCGGCGGCTCGCGCGGGCGTGCCGCCGCGCTGTCATGAAAATGCAGGATCTGCGCTCCCACCGTGGCTGCGGGAGTGCGTCTGAGTCCCCCACTGGCCGCCGCGCCTGGGGAGAACCAGTGCTCAATAACTGCAATCACCGGGCCACGGTCATGTGGCGTTCACATTTTTCCTATATTTGCTTCATGCGCGCACACCTGCGCTGACTGATCAGGGAGCGACCGAATGCACGGTTTCTTTGCCGAGCTCAAGAAGCAGCGGTGGGACGATCATCGTTACTACCACCATTCCCGCATTAACCAGACCCTGCACCTCGTGAGTGCGCTCAGCTTCCTCACGGCGTACGTGACCATCTTCACCAACCCGGCCGCTGCCGCACTGATCGGCTGGCTGGTCGCGATGGTGACGAGGCAGGCGGGCCATTTCTTCTTCGAGCCCAAGGACTACGACACGGTCAACCAGGTGACCCATGAGCACAAGGAGAGCATCAAGGTCGGCTACAACCTCAGCCGCAAGATCGTGCTGCTGTCGCTGTGGGCCCTGCTGCCGGTGGTCCTGTGGTTCGACCCGACGCTGTTCGGCCTGTTCCGCGGCGCGAGCGGTCACGGTGAGTTCATGCGTCACCTGTGCCAGCTGTGGCTCGCGCTGGGTCTTGGGGCGATCGTGTTCCGCACCGTGCAGCTGTTCATCCAGCAGAGCGTGCTGACGGGGGCGGTGTGGTTCACGAAGATCCTCACCGATCCGTTCCACGACGTGAAGCTCTACTGCCGCGCCCCGCTGTACCTGCTGCGCGGGGAGTTGCGCGATCCGATGGAGGAAGTGGCCCACCGGGCCTGAACCAGTTCGCGCAGCACACGCCGTTTTATCGACTGGTTGCTGAGGTGCGAATCCTGCCACCACCAGCCGTCGCGCTGCATGGACTCGACCGCCGCCACGAACCGCTCGGTGACGGCGGCGAAGTCCTCGTCGCTGTAGTTCAGGCTGAAGATGAGGCGTCCGGTGCCCACCCAGCTGAGTGCCAGGCCCTGCGCGCGCAGGTAGTACTGCAGCATCCAGTTGTAGCGCGACGGCACAAGATAGGTGACGGTCCAGATGGATGACAGATGCGAGACCTGAACGGGGAGCCGCGCCTCCCGCAGGCGCGCGTTCAGCGTCGCGGCACGCCGTTCCCACAGCTCGTCCAGTCCGCGGTAGAGCGCGCGCACCGGCTCCTCCTGCACACGCTGCAGGAACTCGCACATCGCACCCATGACGTAGGGGTGGGAGTTGAAGGTGCCGCGTGCAAAGCACACATCCGCCGGGCGCTGGTCGCTGAAGCGCTGCATCAGGGCCCGCCGGCCGCAAACCACTCCGACCGGCAGGCCCCCACCGAGGGTCTTGCCGTAGGTCACCATGTCGGCCCTGACGCCGAAGTACTCCTGCGCGCCGCCCGGTGCGAGACGGAAGCCGACGAACACCTCATCGAAGATCAGCACGATGTTGCGCTCGGTGCACACCTGGCGAAGTTTCCTGAGCCAGGCGCTGTAGGCAGCGCGGTCGAAGCGCGCGCTGCGCGCACTGTCGATGAGGCCCGAATCCGCCGGCGCGCCGGCATTCGGGTGCAGTGCCTGCAGCGGGTTGACGAGTACGCAGGCGATGTCACGCCGCGAGCGCAGCACGCGCAGGGAAGCCTCGTCCATGTCCTTGAGGGTGTACGTGTTCTCGGCCGGCAACGGATTGCCGACCCCGGGCTGCACGTCACCCCACCAGCCATGATAGGCGCCGCAGAATCGCACCAGGTGCCGGCGGCGCGTGTGGTAGCGCGCCAGGCGCACCGCCTGCATGACCGCCTCGGTGCCGGACATGTGCATGGAGACTTCATCGAGCCCGGAGATCTCGCGCAGGCGCTGCACGTTGTAGGCGAGAAGAGGGTGGTAGGCCCCGAGAACCGGGCCGAGCTCCTGTACGCGCGCGCTGCCGCGCGCGATGCATTCCTTGTAGAAGTCGTAGCCGAAGAGGTTGGCGCCGTAGGAGCCGGTCAGGTCGTAAAGTTGGTTGCCGTCGAGGTCGGTAACGGTGGTGCCTGCGGAGGACTCGAGGAAGGCCCCGGCGCGCAGGTGTTCACGCACCACGCGGCTGAACTGGAACGGCACGCGGTAGCGGCCCGTGAACTGCAGGTCCGAGACCGAGCCCTCGACCTGACGGGTCAGCGCGGCGCTTCTGGGGAAGCGCTCTGCATACAGTGCGGCGAGCTGCATGAAGGCCTGGCGGCGCCGGGCGGCGACCTCCGCGGGGGCGTCATCGGCCTGGAAGAAGCGCGCCTCATCGTATTCGTAGAAGGGAATCAGGCGGGCAAGGCGGCGCGCCATGCGCGCGTGCCCGGTGAGGGAGCGGTGCTTGGCGAGTGACAACTGCACCCGCAGCCACAGCATGCGCAGCAGGCCCAGCGCGGCCAGCCCGAAGATCATGTACCAGAGCATGTTTGGTTCCGGTGATGCGGCAGGGGGTGCAAGCGGCACTGCGCCGCGATTGCGCTTCAGGCGCAGCTCCCTGCGGACGCTGCCGGGCGAAAGTATTTCAAGTCGGTGACAGTCCGATGACACTGCGTGATGCCCTTGCGCGCCTGACGCAACAGGAAGACCTCAACTTCCTGCTCACCAACCGTCTTCCCCGGCGCTGGCTGACGCTGTTCGTGGGCTGGCTGAGCAAGGTGGAGCAGCCGCTGGTGCGCGAGGCGTGCCTGGCACTGTGGCGGCTGTTCACGGACCTGGACCTGACGGAGGCGCGCTCCACGCGCTTTCGCAGCCTGCAGGAGTGCTTTACCCGCCAGCTGAAGGAGGGCGCGCGCCAGGTCGACACGAACCCCGGAGTCCTCGTGAGTCCCTGCGACGGCATCGTCGGTGCAATGGGCCGGGTGCGCTCGGGGGCCGTGTTCCAGGCCAAGGGGTTTCCCTACCGGCTGCTCGACCTGCTCGGTGATCCGGAGCTGGTGCGCACCTACGCGGAGGGGTCGTTCGTGACGCTGCGCCTGCGCTCGAGTATGTATCACCGCTTCCATGCACCCTACGACTGCCGCGTCGAGCAGGTCACGTACGTCTCGGGCGACACCTGGAACGTCAACCCGATAGCGCTCAGGCGCATCGAGAGCCTGTTCTGCAAAAACGAGCGCGCGATCATCCGCTGCCGCCTGCCGACCGGGCACCTGCTCACGCTGGTGCCCGTGGCGGCGATCCTGGTGGCAAGCATCCGGTTGCACTTCATCGACGTGCTGCTGCACCTGAAGTACCGCGGGCCGAACGCCATGCCCTGTGATGCGTCGCTGCACAAGGGCGAGGAGATGGGCTGGTTCCAGCACGGTTCCACGATCATCGCCTTCGCGCCACCCGGAGTTGAGCTCGCACCGGGGCTTGCGCCGAACGGGCTCATTCGCATGGGTCAGCCGCTACTGACTCTCGCAGAAGCGCAGCAATGAGCGGCGTTGCGCTCATAACGGGCACCACGCACGGCATCGGGCGTGTCACGAGCTTCGAGCTCGCGCGCTCGGGTGCCCGGGTCCTGATGTTGTGTCGTGACGTACGCGCCGGAGAAGCGGTGCGCGAGGAAATTACCTCGCGCGTACCGGCCGCCTCCGTGCAGGTGCTGGCTTGTGACCTCGCGTCTCTGGATTCCGTGCGCCACTGCGCGGCGAGCGTGCGGCGCGAGTCGCCGCGCCTGCGCCTGCTGATAAACAACGCCGGCACTGTGAGTGTTGCGCACCGCATGTCGGTGGACGGGTACGAGCTCACCTTCGCGACCAACCACCTGGGCCCCTTCCTGCTCACGAACTTGCTGAGCGGGCACCCGGAGGAGGGTGCACGCATCGTGAACGTCGCCTCCCGCGCCCACTTTCGCGGCCGCATGGACCTCGGAGATATCGACAACCCGCGCGCTCGCTACCACAGCGCCGCCGCCTACGCGCGCTCGAAGCTCGCCAACGTGCTGTGGACGTTCGCGCTGGCGCGGCGCCTCGCCGGTTCCGGGGTAAGCGTCAATTGCCTGCATCCCGGCGTGGTAGCGAGCAATCTGTTGCCCTGGTGGCTGCGCCTGGTGAAGCCGTTCATCAGTCGTCCGATCTTTGATGTCGAGCGCGGCGCGCACACCACGCTGTTCCTGGCCCTGGCACCTGAGGTCGCCGGTCAGAGCGGATTGTACTTCGACGAGTATCAGGTCCCGCGGGCCGCTTCTGCCCTGGCCCGGGACGTCGGCGTGCAGGAGTCCCTGTGGCAGACCAGTTCCCGCTGGGTGGGACTCACGCGGTGAGTCCCATGCCGGTCCAATGTGCTGCTGCGCAAGCGCAGCGCCGACCGCGAAGATCAGGACGACGTTTCCCATCAGGAGAGGCCGACATGCAATCCAACACCCGCTCATCCATCGCCGAGATGCTGCTGTTCGCCCGCAACTTCGTGCTTCATCCGCACATGCTCGGCTCCGTCATCCCAAGCTCCCGCTTTCTGGTCAACCAGGTGCTGGAGCCCATCGACTGGGGGCGTGCCCAGGTCATCGTAGAATACGGCCCGGGAGTCGGCACCTTCACGGCGGAGATTCTGCGGCGCATGCGCGCGGATGCGCACCTGGTCGTCATCGAGACCAACCGCGATTTCGTGCGCTTCCTGCGCCGCGCGTTCCCGGACGTCCGCCTTCACGTGGTACACGATTCGGCCGCGTGCGTGCGCGAGGTGCTGCAGCGCCTGGGGTTGCCGGCGGCGCAGTACATCATCTCGGGGATCCCGCTCGGGAGCATGCCGGACCCGGTGCGCGCGCAGATCGTGGGTGCGACCCGTGCGGCGCTGGCCCCGGAGGGCGCGTTCCTCGTCTACCAGTTCACTGCGCGGGTGCTGCCGGTGCTGCAGCGTACCTTCGGCAGCGTACGCCGCAGCTTCGAGCGCCGCAATCTGCCCCCGGCGCAGCTTTTCGTGTGTGCAACGGGGCTGGCTGACTGAGAGCTGTCGCTTACGGGATGGCGCGGATGACGCCACCGTCGGCCCGTAGCGCTGCACCGGTGGTTGCCGAGGCCTGCGTGCTGCAGATGTAGGTGATCAGTGAGGCAATCTCGGCCGGGTCGGTGAAGCGACGCAGGATCGAGGAGGGGCGCGCGGTGTTGAAGAACTCGCGCTCGATGTCCGCGGCGCTTTTGCCGCTCGCGGCGGCCAGCTGGGCCACGAAGCCCCCGACGCCCTCGGAAGCGGTCGGGCCAGGCAGCACCGAGTTCACGGTGACGTTGGTGCCCACCAGCGACTCGGCGAGGCCGCGTGCGACGGCCAGCTGTGCGGTCTTGGTCATCCCGTAGTGGATCATCTCGACCGGGATCTGCACGGCGGACTCGCTGGACACGAACACTATTCGGCCCCAGTTGCGCGCCCGCATCCCGGCCACGTAGTGACGCGACAGGCGAATACCGCTCATGACGTTGCTCTCGAAGAATCTGAGCCAGTCTTCGTCCGGGATTTCCTCGAAGGGCTTGGGCTCGAAGATACCCATGTTGTTGACCAGCACGTCGACGTCCGGGTGCGCTTCGACCAGTTGCCGGCAGCCGCGCGCGTTGCCCACGTCCGCCGCGGTCCCCGTCACGTGCGCCGCGGGGACCGTGTCGCGCAGGCGCGCCAGCGCCGCCTCCACCCGCGCCGGCGTGCGTCCATTGAGGATGACATGCGCACCCTCGCGTGCGAGCGCCTGCGCGGTAGCGAACCCAATGCCGGCGGTTGAGCCGGTGACGAGCGCGCGCTTACCCCCGAGTCCGAGATCCATGAGACGCCTCCTTGGCTGACTGCCCCGACCGTACTCCCGTACGCGAACACGGGGCAATCTGCAGGAAGAGGCAGTGCGGCGCCGCCGTTGAGGTCGGGAGGCCTGCGAGCGTGATCAGTAAGCCGGCTTCTGCACGATGAAGTCCGCTACGCCGAGCTGCTGCTTCTTGTGCGCGTCCATCATGTCGAAGATCTTCATCTGGAACGCAAGATACTCGTCCTTCGACACCTTGCCAGCGCCCTTGGTGTCGATCTTGCCGAACATCTCCTTGCTCATGAGTCCATGTGCGTAGCCGAGGGTCGCGAACGGGATGACGTTGGCGCTCGCCGGCCCGTAAAACTCCTCGGCCTCGAGGAAGCCGTCCTTGTTCTTGTCGAGGGCGACGAAGACGCGCTCCTGGTACGCGACCCATTCGTCCCTGGACACGGTGCCGTCCTTGTCAGTATCGATCATGTGCATCATTTCCTTGGTGCGCAGACCTTCGACGTAGCCAGGGGTGGCGTAAAGCACCATGTCCTCGGCACAGGCAGCGCCGCACGCTACTGCGCACATTGCCATCAGGGCGGTCAGTGCAAGCGGACGATCGGGGGTTCTCATAGGTTCGGCTCCAGGTTGATGCGGGTTGCGATGCGCCTCGCGGCGTTCGCGCCGCGAAGGATCTCTGCTGGAGGAGACCTTGGCTGCGCCCAGTTTCTTACCTCGCCTGAGAAATTCAGGCGGGCAACCGGCTGGCGTGGCGCCCGCCGCGCCGCCGATATCAGGCGGGCACGCACCCTTGGGACCCTGTACCCTCAGGTGAAGTTCAGGATGCTTTTTCAGGAGTAAGCGGTGGCAAAGCCCAACTATCATCACGCACGGAAGCAGAAGGAGCAGGCCCGCAAGTCCCGTCAGCTTAAGAAGGAGCAGCGGCGCACCGACCGCGGCAAGCCCGGCACCGAGGGGACAGACGCGGCCGTCCAGCCGGATAGCGGCGACACCGGGCCTCCCGGCGTGAGCGGCGGATGAAACTGTCCTCCGGAGCCCCCGCCGCGCCCCGGCTGCAGCGCCAGGAATTGCTGCGCCGCGCCCGGGCGGCCGCCCAGCCCCTTAGGGCCGCATTCCCGGCCGTCCAGGCGCTGCGCCTGGACCTGAAATTCGAGGGCCCGGTCTCGAACGTGCCCGCCAAGCAGGCGCACGTGCTCTACCCGCCGGCAGCCGCTTTCTTCGAGTTCGCTTGCCCCTATGCGGACTGTGACGGGCGCTTCGACCTCACCCAGGCGGTGGAATCGACCCTGCGCCGCAGCGGTCCCCAGGCCCACGGGGTGCTCGAATGCTCGGGTCTGCGGGTGCGCCAGAAGGGTGCCCGGGAACCCTGTGGACTGCGCCTGGAATACCAGATCCAGACCACCTACCAGGCCCCCCGCTAGCCCTCCCGGGGAGGGGTGGGCCGCATTGAGCCGCTCACGCGGTTCCCGGGCGTGATACCGTCCGCAGTCCCAGTTGGGCGGCGGGGCGACGGATTTCGCCTGGATTTGTTCTAAACATCGATTTGCGAGGATTGCGCAGTGACTAAACTTTACGTTGGAAATCTTCCCTTTACGGCCACCGAAGATGGCGTACGCGCCCTGTTTTCGGCTCACGGGACGGTCGAAAAGGTCTCCCTGATCACGGATCGCGACACCGGTCGCCCGCGTGGCTTCGGCTTCGTGGAAATGTCGAATGCAGACGCGTCGCGCGCGATGCAGGCACTCGATGGCAAGGACTTTGAGGGTCGTGCACTGAAGGTCAACGAAGCCCAGGAGCGCGAGCGCTCGGGCGGCGGCAACCGCGGCGGCCCGCGCCGCTACTGAGGATTGCTGTGCACGCAGCGGCTTCTTTGGCCGCGCGGGAACAGTAACTTCTGTCTGTCTAAAGCGACGCGTGAGTTCATGGGCGTAGGCTCATGAACTCACGCCGTCAGCTATAACCTAGCATCACGTCACGTGATCGCGCGGGTGAACTCCAAGCTTGCCTGCTATACTCCGCGCGCGCCGGTTTTCAAAGCCTGCGCCAGCCGGGGGGCTACTTTCCAAAGTGTCATCGATCCGCCGCATAAAAGAGCAGAAGCGGATCCTCATCAGCGAGCACTCTAAATCTGACAATTTCAAGGGACTGTCACAGGTCCTGACCACCATCGTTGCGCTGGCGCTTCTGTGGTGGCTTGCAGTTTTCAGCCTCAGAATTTCCGGCTGGCTGACCGTAGCGGTCGTTCCACTCATTAGTCTCTTCACGCTGCGCGTGTTCGCGCTCATGCACGAGTGCGGTCATGGGTGCCTGTTCCGCAGTCCCGGGCTCAACCGCGCCTTCGGCTTTATCCTCGGAGTCGTGGCGGGCATGCCGCAGTACGTGTGGTCGCAGAATCACAGTTACCACCATGCGCACAACGGCAACTGGGATGCGTACCGCGGCCCGTATACGACGCTCTCGGTGGACGAGTACGCAGCACTCTCACCGACCCAGCAGCGCCTCTACCGGGTGAAATGCAGCATCGCGTGCGCGCCGATCGCCGGCTTCATCTACCTGATCTTCAACCCGCGCTATACGTGGATGAAGGGCAGCCTCGGGCTGCTGTGGCACGTGGTGGCCGCGAAGCTCGCCCAGCCGCGACAGTCCATCAGGGCACACGCCGCCAGCTACGTGCCGCGCTACTGGAAGTCGTGGAAGGAATACCGCCACATGTCCTTCAACAACATCGTCCTGCTGAGTGTCTGGGTGGCGATGTGCTCGCTCATGGGGACGGCGCTGTTCTTCGCGATCTACCTCACCAGCCTGTCACTGGCGGGTGCCGCCGGCATCGTGCTCTTTACCGTCCAGCACAACTTCCGCCACTCCCATGCCAGCGATGAGCCGCGCTGGGACTACGACGTCGGTGCCATTCAGGGCACGAGCTTCCTGGTGCTGCCGCCGTGGCTGAACTGGTTCACCGCCAACATCGGTTATCACCACGTCCACCACCTGTCCTCACGCATCCCGAATTACCGACTGATTGGCTGCCACGACCAGTACCGGCACCTCTTCACGGATGTCACCCGTGTGGGGCTGTTGCAAGTGAGTTCGGCGCTGAAGTGCATCCTCTGGGATACGCGCGCGCAGCAGATCATCTCGGTGGCCGAGTATCGCGAGCAGCTGCAGACCGGCTGCGCCTAGCGCGCCTCCGGCGCCGATTCCGGCGCCTGAAGTCTGGACCGCCGGCCGGGGCGCGTGGAAACTGTCCCTCAGGACCACTGATACCGCCAGGGGAAATTTCTTGCTCGCCATCATGAGTGCGACCCACGAGGAGCTTGCCGCCATCGTGAGCTCGCTCACGGGCATTTCGACGCAGGAATCCGGCCGCCGGCACTACCACCGCGGCACGCTGGCGGGCACCGAGGTCGTAGCGGTGTTCTCGCGCTGGGGCAAGGTGGCGGCGGCCGCCACCGCTGCACACCTGATCAGCGCGTTTGCGGTCACCCGGATCGTCTTCAGCGGGGTGGCAGGGGCCGTCAGGCCCGGCCTCGCCATAGGCGATGTCGTGGTGGGCTCAGCTCTCGTGCAGCACGACATGGACGCTACCCCGCTCTACCCGCGCTACGAGGTGCCGCTGATCGGCAAGGCACTCTTTGCTCCGGATGCCGGTCTGCGCGAGCGCCTGAGCCGCGCAGCGCACGCATTCCTGGTGAGCGACCTTACGGCCGCGGTTCCGCCGGCAGAGCTGAGTCATTTCGGGATCCGCGCACCGAAGGTCATCGAGGGCGTGATCGCGAGCGGGGACAAGTTCTTCGCCAGTGCCTCAGACCTTGCGCTGCTGCGCCGCCAGCTGCCGGATGCGGCCTGCGTGGAGATGGAGGGCGCTGCGGTCGCGCAGGTATGCGAGGAGTACGCGGTGCCGTTCGGCATCGTGCGCACCATATCGGATTCCGCGGACGAGAATTCCGTGCACGACTTCCCACGCTTTTCGCGCGAGATCGCTGGCCGCTACTCCCTCGGCATGGTAGTGAGATTCCTCGCCGCGCATGCGGCCGTTGCACCCGGGGCCCAAGCATGAACTGGCAGCTGTTCGGGGGATTCCTCCTCATCACCGTCGTCCTGCTCTTGAGCCCGGGACCGATCGTGACCCTGGTCATATCGACCGGTGCGACGCGCGGAGTGCGGGCAGCGCTAGTCACGGTTGCCGGCACGTCGACCGGTAACGCCGTGCTGCTGGCCGCGATCGCCCTGGGTCTCACCTGGGTGCTCGGCCATGCCGTATACATGTTCGAGCTCTTACGGTGGGCCGGCGCGGCCTATCTCATCTGGCTCGGAGTACAGGCCTGGCGCCGCGCCGGCAGTTCCGTCACCGCGCCGGTGCGCACCCGTATGCATTTCTGGCGCGGATTTCTCGTGGCGCTGTCGAATCCGAAGACACTGGCGTTCTTCACGGCGTTCCTGCCGCAGTTCATCGACCCGACGCTGCCGGCCGGCCCTCAGGTCGCCCTGATGTGCATCGTCTCCGTGCTGCTGGCGGCCTGCAGCGACTCCTGCTGGGCCGTGGCCTCGGGGCTCGGACGGGCGTGGTTCATGAAGCCCGCCCGCGCCAGGTTCCTCGGGCGCGCCTCCGGCGTGACCCTGGTGGCAGGGGGCCTGTGGCTCTCGCTGGTACGCCGCCCGGGGTGACTCCGTCCCGCTAGCCTTCGACGTCCGTGACCGGCCGGTCATCGCCGGCGGCGAGTTCCTTGTGCCAGTTGCCGGCGCTGTCCTCCCAGGTGATGAGTGTCGCCACGCCCGGCTCTCGCTGTTCCCGGGCGGCCCGCATCGCGGCGTGCCGGGCTGCGTCGTGCGTGGGGAAGGCTTCCGAGTAGGTGCCGTCGACGCGGTAGGCCCAGCCCCCATCGTGCTGTACGACCTCGTAGGTGATCTTGCACATGACTTCGCTCCTCGTGCGCGGGCAGCCATTGTGACGTGGGCGGGCGCGGCCGCAACAAAAGAAATCAGGCCGGCATGCGGCAGCGCGTGAGCGTGACCTAGAGCGGCCAGGGGAGCGAGTACGTCTTGGTATTGGTGAAGCCTTTCATGGCCTCCTGGACACCTTCCTTGTAGCCGAGCCCCGAGTCCTTGATGCCGCCGAAGGGGGTCAGCTCGAGGCGATAGCCCGGTACTTCGCGCACGTTCACCGTGCCGACGTTGAGCTCGGTGATGAAGCGCGTGATGTAGTCGAGCCGGTTGGTGCATACCGCGGAGGAGAGGCCGTAGGGAGTCGAGTTCGCAAGCCGGATCGCCTCCTCGATGGTGCGGAAGCGCATGACCGGGGAGACCGGCCCGAAGGTCTCGGTCTTCACCACCGACATCTCAGCCGTCACGTGATCGAGCACCGTAGGCGAGTAGAGCGCCCCACGCCGCAGGTTCCCATACAGGAGCCTGGCGCCCGCCGCGACCGCGGCATTGACCTTATCCTCGAACGAGCGCGCCGCGGCCTCATCGATCACCGTACCCATGTCGGTGTCCGGGTCCATGGGGTCGCCATACTTCACCGCCCGCGTCCGCTCGAGCAGCAGCGTCACGAAGCGCTCGGCAACCGAGTCATGTACCAGCATGCGCTTGATGGCCGTGCAGCGTTGCCCGGAGTTGCGGTAGGAGCCGGCTGCGGCGATCTGCGCCGCTTCCTCGAGGTCGGCGTCCTCCATGACGATGAGCGGGTCGTTGCCGCCGAGTTCGAGGATCTGGCGCTTGTAGACCGCTGTGGCGGCGATGTGCTTGCCGATTGCGACGCCGCCGGTGAAGGTCACAAGGTCGACGTCCGGGTGCGTAAGCAGCTCATCGGCGATCTCGCGCGGGTCACCGGTGATCACGCTCAGCATCTGCGGCGGCAGGCCGGCATCGTAGGCGATGTCCGCGAGCGCCAGCGCACTCAGGGGGGTTTTCTCCGAGGGCTTCAGCACCATGCGGTTGTTGGTCGCGATGCTGGGCGCGATCTTGTGTGCCACTTGGTTGAGCGGGTGATTGAAGGGGGTGATGGCGCAGATCACGCCCTGCAGTGGCTCGCGCAGGGTGTAGACCTTGCGCTGCTTGCCGTGCGCCGTCAGGTCGCAGGAAAAGATCTGGCCGTCATCCTGCAGTGCCGCGTTGCCGGCGAAGGTGAACACGTCACACGCACGGCCGACTTCGTAGGTCGAGTCCTTCTTGGACAGGCCGCTCTCGGCGGTGATGAGATCAGCCAACGCCCCGGTGCGCGCCCGCAAGGTGGCGGCGATCTGGTGACAGATACGATGCCGTTCGTAACGGCTGAGTCGCGGCCGGAAGCCGCGGCCGGCCTCGAGGGCACGGCGCACTTCCGCAACGCCGGCCTGCGCCACGCTGCCGACGGTGATGCCGGTGTAGGGGTTGAGCACGGCGGCCCTGCGGGACGTGCCAATGCGCTCGCCAGCGATCCGCAGGTCCTCTCGCAGGGCGCCCGGCGGCGGGCCTTCAGGCCGCATGGTTCAGGACCCAGTCGAAGGCATCGAAGTTACGCCAGCGGCGGTTGCTGTCGAGGCGCGCGATGGCCCGGTTCATGATCAGCGGCACGGGCTGTTCGGAGATGCCGCCGTGGGAGCGCAGCGGCGCGTCCAGACCCGACAGGTCATGGCGCCTCGCCGCGCCGCCGATCGCCACCGAGCGGGTCGACACCACGACGAGGTCACCGATGCGGTCCGGCGGCAGCTCGAAGCGCTCGGCAGCCTGCACCCGCGTCAGCACCAGCTCGATGCCGCGCAGGCCGGCAATGCGCCGGGCTACCTCCTGCGGCGCCACGTCGGCGGGCAGGTACACCGTTGCGTAGGAGCCGAGTGCCCCATGATGCACGACGTACGGGTCGGTGATCGGCAGGATCACGCGCGCACGTCCCGAACCCAGCCACTCATCGAGGATGTCCTGCAGGTACACCACGTTCGGGGTCGCATCGAGCCGCGTCTTGGCGTTCATGCCGTGGTCGGCGGTGACCACGATCGCACAGCCGAGCTCGTCCAGCGTGGCTAGGTAGCCGTCCATCATCCCGTAGAAGGCGTTCGCGGCCTGTGAGCCCGGGGCGTGCTTGTGCTGTACGTAGTCGGTCGTCGAGAGGTACATGACGTCGGGGCGCCGTGTCTGCATGAGGCGCACGCCCGCGGCAAACACGAACTCCGAGAGAGCGGCGCTGTAGACGTCCGGCACAGGCAGCCCCACCAGGCCCAGCACATCGGTGATGCCATGCTCGGCCTCGGTCACGTCGCTGGCCTTCTCGGCCGAGAAGCAGATGCCGCGCATCTGGTGGCCAAGCAGGCGCCGCAGCTTGTCCTTGGCGGTGATCACGGCCACCGTGCAGCCCGCATTCGCGAGCGCCGCAAGCAGGGTGGGCGCACGCAGCCATTTTGGGTCATTCATCATCACTTCGACGCCGTTCTCGGCGTCATAGAGGAAATTGCCGCAGATGCCGTGCACAGCCGGGGGCACCCCTGTCACGATCGAAAGGTTGTTCGGGTTGGTGAAGCTTGGTACCACGCAATCGGCGACCACCGAGGCGCCGCCCGCCAGCACGCGCGCCATCCACGGCATGCAGCCCGCGGCGACCGCCTGCGCGATGTAATCGGGCTCGCAGCCGTCCACGCACACCACCACCACCGGTTGCCGTGGCAGCCGATAGCTGCGGCCGTTCACCTCGACCGCTCGTGGCGCCGCACTCATGCCGCCGCCCGCATTTCGGCCAACACCTGCGCGACTGCGTCCACAGCGCCCGCGATGCCGCGCTCGCCCAGCTGCCCCATGCAGCCCACCCGGAAAGTCTCGACCGTCGTGAGCTTGCCGGGGTAGAGGATGTAGCCGCGCCGCTTGACCTCGTTGTAGAAGCTCTTGAAGGCGTAGTGCGGACTGTCCGGTGCGTGGAAAGTGACGATGATCGGCGCCTGGATGGCGGCGGGCAGGAAGCTGCGCAACCCGAGCCGACCCATACCTTCGATGAGGGTGCTGCAATTGTGCGCATAACGAGCGCCGCGGGCCGCGAGGCCGCCTTCTTCCAGGTACTGCTCAATGGCACAGTCGAAGGCCGCGACTACATGAGTCGGCGGTGTGAAGCGCCACTGCGTGGTCTTCTGCATGTAGACCCACTGGTCGTAGAGGTCCATCGCCACAGAATGGCTGTTGCCCTCACTGCGCTGCAGTGCTTCGCGGCGCAGGATCACGAAACCCATGCCCGGGGGGCCCTCCAAGCACTTGCCCGAGGCGGCAACCACGGCATCAAAGGGCGTGCGGCGCGCATCGATCTCCAGCGCGCCGAAGGAACTCATCGCGTCCACTATGAGCCCTTTGCCATGCCGTGCGACCACGGCGGAGATCTCGGCGAGCGGGTTGAGAATGCCGGTGCTGGTCTCGCAGTGTACGAGCGCGACGTGGGTGACGGAGGGGTCGGCGCGCAGCGCCGCCTCGATATCCGCAGGGCTCACCGGAGCGTTCTCCGCGTAGTCGATGGTCGAAAGCTTGCGCCCGAGCACGCGGCAGATCTTGGCGATGCGCTGGCAGTAGGCGCCGTTCTGCGGCACGAGCACGTGTCCGGTGCGCGGGACCAGCGTGCCGATGGCGGCCTCGACGGCGAAGGTTCCGCTACCCTGCAGTGGTACGCACTCATGCGTCCCGGTCGCGAAGGCGATCTGCAGCAGTCGTGTACATACCCGCGCGGTGATCTGGTTGAAGTCGGCGTCCCAGGAACCCCAGTCGCGCAGCATGCTCTGCTTGGTGCGCAGGGAGGTGGTGAGGGGACCGGGGGTCAGCAGGAGCGGCTCGGCACTCATCTTTTGTCTCCAGGCGCTGGCAGCGGAATGGGCGGGCGAGGGGCACCACGAACGGCAGCCCTCGCAGGCAATGCTGCGATTGCGCTGCGAGGATTGCACGCCCCGCGGAGACTCATGATTCTAGGTCGGCCTCGGCAAAAGTGTCAACAGTTGTCTGCCGACAGAATTCTGTGGCGCCCGCGGGTGGCGTGGAATTAAATAGAGTGATGAGCAAGTCCCACCTCCTTCGCGCATGAAGTCCCCGAGCGCACTGCAGATCCTGCAGGCGAACTCGCTCCCCTCGCTCCTGCAGGCTGAGATCGAGCAGATGATCCTGAGTGGTGAACTCAGCGCGCGCCAGCGCATCAACGAGGTGGAGCTCGCGGAGCGCTTCCGCACCAGCCGCGGGCCGGTGCGCGAGGCACTGCGCGCGCTGGAGGAGTGCGGCCTGGTGCGCGCGGAGCGCAACCGCGGCACCTTCGTGCGTGAGGTGTCGGTGGCGGAGGCGGACGAAGTCTACGACGTGCGCGAAGCACTCGATGAGCTGATCGGCAGACGCCTAGCCGAGCGCATCACTGCCGCCGAACTCGACGTCCTGCGCAAGCTGCTCGCAGACATGGATGCGGCAACCGCTGCTGGGGACGTGAAGCGGTATCACAAGCTCAATCTCGAGTTCCACGATGCGCTCGTGGACTTTGTGGGCAACGCGCGTCTGACGGAAACCTACCGCAGGTTGACCAAGGAGCTGCTGCTGTTCCGGCTGCACGGACTGCAGGAGGGTGGGGGGTTCGAGGTCTCCAACGCCGAGCACAAGGCGATCGTCAGGGCGATCGCCTCGCGCGACCCGGAGCGCGCCGGGCGGGTGTTGCGCGCCCACGCTGCAGACAGCCGGGCGCGCATGCACAAGGCGGCGGCTAGGGCACGGGCCGAGGTGGCGTCGAGAAAGTGAGATGGGCCGCTCGCGGACCGTTCAGCCGAGTGGCAGGAAGGCGCGCTGCACCAGCCACACGAGCGCGAGTGATGCGATCGCGGCGGACCCCCAGGGCAGTAGTGCCCGCCGGTAGAACAGGCTCGCCCGGATCCCGTAGACGACGGGCATGATGGCCAGCACCACCGCGAGCTGACCCGTCTCGATTCCAAGATTGAAGGCGACCAGGGACACCAGCCGCGCGCCCTGCGGCAGGCCCATATCGGCGAGCACGGATGCAAAGCCGAACCCGTGCAGCAGGCCGAAGGCGAAGGCGATGCGCGCTCTGCTTTCCGTGACCAGTGGGAAGATATTGTTCAGGGCCGCGATTACGATCGACGCTGCGATCACCGACTCGGTCAGGCGACTCGGTAGCCGCACGACATCGAGCGCCGCGAGCGAGAGCGTGATCGAGTGCGCCAGGGTAAATGCCGTCACCACCTTGAGGACGCTGATGAAAGCCGGTCCCGCGCGGGGCACCGGCTCCCAGCGATTCGCTTTGCGCAGCAGCACCGCCGGCAGCAGCAGCGACACCAGGAACAGCAAGTGGTCGATGCCGCCCCAGATGTGCCAGATCCCCGCCTGCAGGTATTCCATGAAGGCTCGGGCAGCCGAAGGCGCGTAGACTGCGAAGGCCTGCTGTGCATCCCGGCCGCCGAGCACGCCGGTCTGCGCCATCTTCCCCGCGGTCAGGGTCAGGAGACCGCGGTGTGAGGGGTCAACGTCCGCCAGCACGGTGTAGAGGATGCCAAGCTGCCGCACGTCTCCCGGGCAGCGGGCGTGGAAGGAGAGCCATGCATAGTTGCCATCGACCCGTTCGTTGACACTCAGGGACCTCAGCTGAAGCGTGCATCGCTCACCCTGGGCCGTCAGCTGCACATGCCGCCCGAGGTAGCTGATCAGCAGCGGCTCACTGGCCCGCAGCTCGCCCCAGGTGATGCGCCCGTCGTGGTTGGCATCAACCCCGACGGCCAGCTCGGCATCGCGCACCGCGATCTCGATTGAGCCGGTGACCTCCGCCCCGTCCACTTGCGCCGAAACGAAGCCATTGCTGGCGATATGTGCCTGCGCGGCGGCAGATACAGCCAGGAGGGCGCACGCCATCAGTCGTCTCATGGGAACTGGCTCCCCGCCAGCGGCGCACGCGCATCTTCGAGGCCGTGCTGGTGGATGAAATCGAGCGCAGGCTCGCCGAGCTGCGGCTGCCCAGCCGCTCGCGCGGCGCGCAGCAGGATGAGGGCGTCGTCGGGCTCACGCTGCACCTGCCAGTTCTGTCGTGCCGCCTGCAGTGCTGCCGCGGGCTCGTGGTCGACGTCGAGGAAGAAACGCGCCTGCTCGCGGCGATGCACAGCGTCACCGCGCTGCTGCTCGAGGTCGAAGGCATTCTGCAGCAGCGCCCGTGAGCGGGCTTCAGCCCCGTCGTGCAGTTGCAGGTGCGCAATCGTGATACGCAACAGCATGGGCTCCATCGACTCGTAGCCGCGCAGCAGCTCAAGAGTCTCCGCCGCGCGCTGCTGACGCAACAGCAAGTCCGCGCACGAGCCGCGCAGATAAAAGTCATCCGGTGCGACCTGCAGACCCTCCCGCATCCAGTGTTCGGCCGCCGCGTCGTCGCCGATGCGTTCGGCCATCTCGCCGAGCTCCGAATAGCGCCAAGCGCGCGCCTCGGGCGGCATGGACTGCTGCGGCAGCGCCGCGACGGCGGCGTAAGCGCTCCGCAGGCGGCCGCTGAGGCTCTGCACGCTCTGCGTGCACAGCACAAGAATCGCTGGGTCGGCGGTGGCGGCGAGGTGCTCACACGAGTCGAGTGCCTCCGGGTAGCGGCCGATGACGCGCAACACCGTGGCGCGCGTCAGCCACGCCTGCGCGTCTTCCGGCCGGATCTTCAGGGCCTGGTCGAGTTCGCTGAGCGCGGCATCGAACTGGTGTCGACTCTGCAGGATGGTGGCGTGCAGAACCAGCACCGGCGCCGCTACCGGGGTGCGATGCAGCCACGGCACAAGTATGGCCTCGGCGTAGCCGAGAAACCGCAGGTCACCGCTGGCTCGGGCGCGGGAGATATCGAACTGCGCCAGTGGCAGCGCGATGTCGAGGCGCGTGCGGGTGAGATCGACGCTCGGGGCACTGGCGTGTCGCGCCCCGGCGGGAAGTTCCGCGAGAACCTGCGTGTCGTTGGCCGGCGTATAGGGCGTGGCCAGGCCTGCACCTGTGACACCCAGCAGCAGAATCGCCAGCGCTGCGCACGGCCGTCCCCGAGAAGCTCGGGGACGGCGTGCGGGTGTGTCACCTGGGTGAGCCACGCCTACATCGCGGCGACGGCGATCGGGGTGCTGGTCTCGCTCGTGTCGGTGAGCGTGACACCGCCGTCGTTCACCGGCAGCGGCGACTCGGTTTCAGAGGTCTGCAGCGCAAGAGCCAGTACCTCTGAGGTGTCCAGTGCCAGATTGGAGGAGGGCGGTGGCGTGGGGGGAGGCGTCGTCCCCCCGCCGCCGTTGCCGCCACCGCAGGCGGTGACGAGGCTCGCGGCAAGGGCGCCGCCAGCCAGGATTGCCAGTTTGGATTTCATGTCTCGTCACTCCTAGTCGTTGGCGCTGGTGGGAGAGCCGGCGAGGGCGGTATTCAGATACGGAAAGGCCGGCAGATAGTTGGCGGGGTTTGGCTCCGCGCCGTCCGTGTAGTGCAGCTGCCGCGAGGCGTCCGAGCTCGGGTCCGGGTCACTGGCGCTGCCGTCGAAAGGTGACAGCAGCACACCCATGGCTACCCGCAGTTCGATGTCCACGACATCGTCAATCGGTCGGCGCCCATTCGGGAATCCGGACAGATCCCCACCTAGAACACCGAGGTCGTTCTGTGAGGCGATCGGCGTGACCGCAGTGCCGGTGTTGAGTCGCAGCTCCTCAGCTGCCGTCGGCTTCGCGGGCTGGTTGAGGCCCTTGATGCCGGTGAGGAAGGCGGCCTCGAGGTCGGTTCGCGGATAGACGTTCGGCGCCACGACGCCGGCGGATCCGAAAAGCGCCTGCAGCAGGATTGGCAGGGAGGGGTTGGTGACGTAGTCGGCAAACTGACCGTCGTTCTTCGGCGCCGAGGCGTTGAAGCGGTCCTTGTCGGGCAACCCGATGATCACCTCGTTCACCAGCGGCATGCCGAGGCGCGAGACCTGTGACCAGGCGCCGCCCTCTACCGAGGGACCGGTCGGCTTGGCGACGGCGCCCACGCTGGCCGCGCTCTTGGCACTTTCCGGGAGTGGGTTAAGCACCGCCGCCTGACGCAGGCTTGCGGTAGTCCAGGCGCCAATCACCGGATCACTGCCTGCGGTCAGGCAGGAAGCGGGCACTTCCAGTGCGATCGATGTGACGTTGTAACCGGCAAGGGAGTTAGGCGCGAGGTTCCGTGCGTTCTGGCCCGAAGGACCGAGCTCTTCCACCGGGTACTTGATGTTCACCAGGTCGAAGGTCTCGCCGAGATTCACGACGAAGCCGTCCTGGCGCTGGCCGACGAACACGCGGCCTGGGGCGTTGCAGCCGGGAATGGTGACCGTGTGGACGTAGTTCGCGGCATAAGCCGCGTAGTTCGGAATCGATTTTGCACCGATGTTGTCGTAGGGCTTCGTGAAGGTCGCACTTCCCGTGGATGCATCGGTCACGGCCGCGGCCGTCCCGACACGCCGATCTCCGCGCACCAGGGTCACGGTGTAGGTCTCGGCTACGTTCTGTGCGGCCGAGCTCGTGGCACTCAGAGGGCCGATGTTGACGAGCGGCACCGGTACCGTCTTGGTGCCTGCCTTGACCGCAAGGCCGCTGGTCGTGGTGGTGAAGCGGAACTGGAAGGTCAGCGCCTCATGACCACTGCCGGTGTTGTCGATGAGGATCTCGTACAACGCATTCGGGTCCATCGTGTAGTAGTTCGGTCCGCCTTGCGGGTTTTCGAATGGCTGGTAGCTGGCGATGAGCGTTACGTAACCGTTGCGCCCCGGTTCGTAGCTATTGAACATGTAGAGGTCGGTGGCATCGACTTTCGGGCGCGTTGTAATGAATGGAGCCTCGCGGTGACTTGAGGCGAAGGTCGCGAGCGGGAGCGTAGCGGCGCCCAGCAGTGCAAGCCTCCCGAGATATTTTCTCTTCATACGGTATCCCCTGGTGGATGAGTGTTACCTGGGGCTTACGCGCGGATGGACGCCGTGGATGCAAAACAGGCAACGAACCCGTTCCCGCTCGGTGACCAGCGAATCACGAGCGCATGAGGTGCATCCGTTCCGCCACCACGCGCGTATATGGCGCTCACCGTCGTTGTGACCCCGGGGCTATTGAAGCCTGTGTCCTGACTGCGGCTCGCTGGTGGCCTGGCCGGGACCGGGGCTAGAGGAAATACTGGAAATGAAGACGGATGGTTCGGGGAACGCCCGGGTGAACGATGAAATCCGGTGTCGCAAAGGCCTCGTTCCTCAGGCGCGACGCATAGTAGTACTCGATATCGTTCCATCTGGCGTTGAAGAGGTTGAAGACATCCAGGGCCGCGAGCCAGTGTCCAGGGCGTTGGTACCCGAGCCTCAGATCGAACGTCGTGTAGGCCGGAGAGCGGGCGCTATCGTCCTCGACGAGCGGCGATTCCCCGAAGTGCCTCGCACGCAGCGTGGCGAACCAGCCGTATGGGTGCTGTGCGGTCAGACCGGCGTCGATGACGTTGGTGGGGCTGTTCGGGATGTAGCGCCCCGTTATCGCGATCGGCTGCTGACAGGGATGACTGGGGGCTGCGTCCCCGCAGCCCAGATCATCGGGACTCACGTTCTCGTCAAAGCGTGCGCGCGAAAAGGCGGCGTTCAGGTCCGCGTGCAGCCAGCTCGTGAGGTGCAGCGTATTGCCCCATTCGATGCCCGTGCGTGTCGTCGCGCCGCTGGGAGAGGTGACGCCCGCGTCGCCATCGAATACCAGTTCGCTGCGCAGCTTCAGCAGGAAGACGTCGAGCGTCATGGCCCATGGCGAGAGGGGTTGCGCGGCAAGTCCGAGTTCGGCGCTCGTTGCCCGGGTCAGGGGGGTGACGGGGGGTGCGTCCGGGCTTTCTCCGCTGCGGGTGACGCCGCGGGCGTCGTTGCTGTGGTAGCCGTCGGCCAGGGTCAGGAAGTAGGTCGTTCCTGCGAAGGGACCAAGAGTGACTCCCAGCTTTGGACTGAAAATGCTCGCTCGCACATCCCCGGTGTTGCAGCCCAGGGGGTCGGTGGTGATGTTGCAGTCACCAACAGCGTTTACCATCTTGTCTCGCACGTCGAAATCGAACTCATCCTCGCGCAAGCCGAACACGGTGCGCACCTTCGCACTCCACTGCGTGCTGTTCTCGAAGTACACCGCTGCGTTGGATTCCACGACGCCAGCCTCCTGCCGGGTGTCGAGGTAGCGCCTGTCGACGGTGGCATCGATCCCGACGTCGCGGATGTCATCAACGCGCGCCTGCACGCCGACCAGGGTCGAGTTGGGAACCCCGAACAGCCGCGCAAACCAGGTCTTGGAAGCGTTAAAACCATACACCACCCGGTCATCGTGTTGCAGCATCTGGTCGCCGTTGACGGGGTCTTTCAGGTAATAGGTGAAGGTGGACCAGAGGTCGAGCTTGTAGCGGATGACGTAGGCGGAAAGATCGGTCTGATCGCTGTCCCCGCGCCTCACGCGGTTGAATGACAGGCTCGAGCGACTGGTGATGCCGCCGTCGGAGGGGTTGAGGCTGCCGAAACGGCCGATGATCCCCTCATCGATGGCGCGCTGCGGCACCTGATCGGTCGAGTTCCACCTGCCCGAATAGGCCATCGCGGTCACCGTGTAGAAGTCCGCGGGGCCGCCGACGTGATAGCGCAACACGCCATCTGCCCGGTTGTAGTCATCCGGGTAAACGAAGGGACCGTCGTTGTGGTAGATGTCGCCGGCTGCGAGCAATGTGCCGCTGCCGAGTGGCATCGACCCGAGCAGCAGCCCACGCCGATAGCCGTCCTGGCCGAGGCCCAAGGTTGCGGACAAAGGGATGTCGTTCACCAGGTCCATGCGCACCGCGCCCGCAGTCGCGAAGTCCCCCTCATCGGCGTAGTAGGGGCCCTTCTTGAAGTGCAGATCGCTGACCAGCTCCGGAATCAGGAAATTGAGATCCGTATAACCCTGACCATGGGCGTGCGTCGGCATGTTGATGGGCATGCCATCGACCTCGGTGGCTAAGTCGGTGCCGTGGTCGAGGTTGAACGCTCTCAGAAAGTACTGATTCGCCTTCCCCTCGCCGGAATGCTGCGTGACGATCAGGCCGGGAACGTTCTCAAGCACGGCCGCCGGCCGCAGCAGTGGCTGTGCCGCCATCTGTTCCTGGCTGACGTCGCCCGCGGAGGCGGCGGCCATGTTACTGGGGCCCGTGGCCACGATCGTGACCGTCTCGAGCGCGGTGTCGCTGGCGGCGCCGCTTTCCTCTGCCGTGCCGGCGCGGCTGATGCCCGACAGCACGACCATTCCCACGGCCGCGCCGGCCACGAGCAGGGCGCAACAACCGTCGTTTCCGCTGACGCGCCTCACCTGTGGTCTCCTGGGTCAACCTTGAGGGCGTGCGAGGTCCATCGGCCGGTCATGCCCCGTATCTGAGAACAACTACGGCTGTCATCCGGGTGCGGATGCGCATTTGAGTCACGGCTTTGCCTGACCCTGCCCCACGACTGCCAGGCTTGCGATCGATGGCGCTATTGCCCGAGGAGGCGCCTGGCTCTGCCGACCTCGCCTGGGGACTGACCCGAACACGACTTCAGGTTCTCCGCGCGACAGTTCATCCTGCGCCGTGCGACAATAGCTCGCGCTCCCCGCAAGCGGCGGATAGTGCAAGTGCAGCGGCTGAAGTAAGACGGAGAAGAACAAATGAGGCGATACCAACTGGTTCGAATTCTGATCACGCTGGCTCTCGCGTTTGAGGTCGCCGGATCGGCCGGCTGCGCCTCGCTCGACAAGATGGCGCACGACCAAGAAGTCTACAACCAGAACCGCTGCCAGCAGTTTGGTCTCACGCCCGGATCACCTCAGTACGTGCAGTGCGTCAGCCAGGGCGCCAATGCCTACGCCGCCGCGCAGAAAAACGCGACCACAGCACCCGCGGCCACGGCGGCGTGGCCAGCTGTAGTGGCTGTCGCTCCCTCGCGTTGCAGCGCCGCGGCAGACGCAGATAACGTCTGCGCTGGCTGCTCGGTCTCGTGTCCCTCCGGGCAGCAGGCGTCGTGCACCGAGGGCGAGGTTCACAAGACCGACGGCTTCTCACCGGTGTGCTGGACCAAATCCAAGTGCGAATGTCGCTAGCCGCTCGGAGCCTTGGCTCGGCCTGTGCTGGGCGGGCAGGTGGGCGCACGAAGTGTGACTCTGACCCCTGTGTCGGTGGTGGGTACACCCACGACTTGAGGTCAAGTCGCGCGGTTGATCATTCGGGAGGCCGGCGCACATGCGGACCCTGCTGGTGTTCGTCAAGACCACGCTGGTGGGCGGACTCTTGTTTCTCGTCCCCATCGTGCTCTTGCTCGTGATAGTCGAGAAGGCCCTGGCGGTCGTGGCGAAGCTTATCCAGCCGCTGGCGGGTCATTTTCCTAATACCCCCGTTCTCGGTCTGACCGCCATCACCCTTGCTGCCTCCATCACTCTGCTGGTGGTGTCGTTCGCTGCGGGCCTCGTGGCGACGACTGATGTGGGACGAAGCTTCGTCGCCTGGATCGAACGAGTGTTCCTGTCCCGCATGCCCGGCTACCTGATGTTTCGCAGCGCTATCGGGGATATGTCCGAGAACCTCGAAACTCTCCACGGACGCCAGGACCATCAGGCGGTCCTGGTGCCGATGGGCGAGACGTGGCAGCTGGGTTTTGTCGTCGATGATACGGCGCCGAAATTCGTCGCGGTTTTCGTTCCTGGGGCGCCATCGGCACTCTCGGGCAACGTCTGCTTCATAGAGCGTGAGCGCGTGCGTCCCAGCGGGCTTTCGATTCACGAGGCCGGTGGCATCCTGAAGCGCATCGGGATTGGCTCCGCGGCGCGTCTGCAGAAGTATCTCTGAAGCCTGCGGCGCGGAGCGGATGCCGACTGTCTTTCACAAGCTCAACCTCAAGGACCACGCGGAGATCGTGGTGCTTAATCCGCCCGACTCCTTCGAGAGAACGCTGGGGATGCTCGAGGGAGTCCAGGTGCATCGTCGCCTGGACGAAGACCGGGTTGTGCAGTTCGCCCTCGCCTTCGTTACCCGTCAGGCTGAGGTCGACCGACTCTCCCGCAGCCTAGCTGCAAAGGCCGCGCTCGATGCCCTGCTGTGGTTTGCGTACCCCAAGGGCACGTCCCGCAATTATGCGTGTGACTTCAATCGAGACAACGGCTGGAAAGTGCTGCACGGCCTCGGGTTCGACAGTGTGCGGCAGGTGGCCATCGATGAGGACTGGTCGGCGCTTCGGTTCCGCCGCGCGCAGCTCATCAAGCGCTCGCCACGCTAGACCCCGGCCTCGGTGATGTTCGAAGGGCACGATTCGCTCGGGAAGGAATCATTCGCTTGGGTACGCTGACCATTCTCATTGTGATTGTCGTAGCCAGCGTCGCTGGACTTGCCTCGCGTCCGCTGCTCGAGCGCGCGATGCTGCGCCCGTACGTGATTGCCAGGGGACGTGGCTACTGGCAACTGCTGAGCAGTGGCTTCGTCCACGCGGACCTCGCGCATCTGGCTTTCAACTGCATCACGCTCTACTCGTTTGGATTTGCCCTAGAGAGAGTCATTGGCACGGGGTACTTTGTAGCACTCTATTTCGTCGGACTGCTGGTGAGCGGCCTCGGTACCTGTATCAAGCACCGCAACGATCCAAACTATGCCTCACTCGGCGCCTCAGGAGCGATCCTCGCGGTGCTGTTCGCGTCCATTGTGTATTTTCCGCACAGCCGGCTGATGATCCTGCCATTGCCGGTGCCCATTCCTGCGCCGCTGTTCGCCGTAGTTTATCTGGCCTTCAGTTACTACTCCTCGCGCACTGCGAGGGGCCGCATCAATCATGACGCTCACATAATGGGTGCACTGGCCGGCATTGCGTTCGTGGCTCTGACCGACCCGCAACGCATTGGCGCGCTCATCAGCTACCTGCGCGGCCTTATGGGCGGGGCCTGAGGCGCGCCGCAGGCCCCGACCGCTCTTTCGGATCCGCGCCCGTCAGGCCCTGTCCGTGCCCGCTGCCCTGAGCCCCTTCGCAACGACGTAAATCTCCCTGGATCTTGCTCGCGACGCAGCGGGCTTACGGATCAGCACTTTCTCGAAGGAGCCACGCAGCTCCTTAATATAGGCTTCCGAGCCGCTGCCCTGGAACACCTTGGCTAGGAAGTCGCCCTTGGGCTTCAGCACCTGTCGGGCCATGTCCAGTGCGAGTTCGACGAGATACATCGAGGCCGCCTGATCGGCCATGTCGATCCCGGAGATATTGGGCGCCATGTCGGACATGACGAGGTCAGGCTTCCTGTCACCTAGGTGGGCGAGAATCTCGCGCAACACGCTCTCTTCGGTGAAGTCGCCGAGTACGAAATCGACATCTCTAACCGGTTCCATCGGCAGGATGTCGGAGGCGACCACCTTGCCCTTGGCTCCGACGAGCCTTGCTGCGACCTGCGACCACCCTCCTGGAGCTGAGCCCAGGTCGACGACCAGCATCCCCGGGCGGATCAGCCGATCCTTATCGTTCAGCTGCAGGAGTTTGTAACTGGCGCGCGAGCGATAGCCATCCTTTTGCGCCTGCTTGACGTAAGGGTCGTTGACGTGTTCCTGCAGCCAGTTACCGCTGCTCTTGGATCGTGCCATCGAAGACCTGGGATGTGGGTGGCCGGTTGAGCCGGCGATACAATGCCGGCCCGCTATTGTATCTTCTTCTCCTCTGCCGGAAGTAACCGGCCTGGATGTCCCGTGATCCGTCTCACCGAATTGTCGCTGCCGCTCGACTCCGCCACACACCCGCTGCGCGAGGCTATTGCCCGGCGTCTGCGTATCAGCGTTGCGGATCTCCTCGACTTCACCGTGTTCAAGCGCAGCTACGACGCTCGAAAAAGGCACAGCGGCATCAGCTTCGTGTACGTAGTCGATCTTGCGGCACGAGACGAGGCCGCCATCCTCGGGCGTTTTGCGCACGACCCGAACGTGCGGCCCGCGCCCGATACCTCCTATCATCCGGTGGGACACGCGCCGCCCGGTCTGCGCGAGCGTCCCGTGATCGTGGGATTCGGCCCGTGCGGGATTTTCGCGGCTTTGCTGCTGGCCCAGATGGGATTCAAACCTATCGTGCTCGAGCGCGGCCGGGATGTACGCCGGCGCACCGCCGACACCTGGGCCCTGTGGCGCGGGAACAAGCTGACCGCGGAGTCGAACGTGCAGTTTGGCGAGGGCGGCGCGGGGCTGTTCTCCGATGGCAAGCTGTACAGCCAGATCAAGGACCCGAAGTTCTACGGTCGCAAGGTAATGCACGAGTTCGTGCGGGCCGGCGCGCCGGCCGAGATCATGTACGTCAGCAAGCCTCACATCGGGACGTTTCGCCTCACCGGGGTCGTCGCGGCCATGCGTGAGGAAATCATCGCCCTGGGTGGGGAAGTGCGTTTCGAAAGCCGGCTGACTGACCTGCAACTCGAGGACGGTCAGGTCACGGGGGTGACACTGGCATCGGGGGAGGCCATCCCCAGCGGGCACGTCGTACTGGCCCCAGGCCACAGTTCCCGCGATACCTTTCGTATGCTCGAGCGGCGTGGCGTCGCCATGCAAGCGAAGCCCTTCTCCATCGGCTTCCGCATCGAGCATCCACAGTCTCAGATCGACCGTGCCCGTCTGGGTAAATATGCCGGTCACCCGGAATTGGGTGCCGCGGACTACAAGCTCGTGCACCATGCCCGCAACGGCCGCACCGTCTACAGCTTCTGCATGTGTCCCGGCGGCACGGTCGTCGCTGCGACGTCGGAGCCCGAGCGGGTGGTCACGAATGGCATGAGCCAGTACTCGCGAAAAGAGCGCAACGCCAATGCCGGCATCGTGGTCGGTATCAGCCCGGAGCGGGATTTTCCAGGCGGGCCACTCGCGGGAGTTGAACTGCAGGAGCGCCTCGAGTCGCGCGCCTACGAGTTGGGTGGCCGCGACTACTGTGCACCGGGACAACTGGTTGGGGACTTCATTCGCGGCCGTCCCTCCACCAAGCTCGGTGAGATCGAGCCGTCCTACCAGCCTGGAGTGAGACTCGGGGACCTCGCCTCTGCACTACCGGACTACGCGATCGAGGCGATCCGCGAGGCGCTGCCGGCGTTCGGCCGGCAGATCCGCGGATTCGATCGCGAGGATGCCGTGCTGACGGGTGTCGAGACGCGGACGTCCTCACCGGTACGCATCACGCGCGACCACGCGACGTTGCAGAGCCTCAACGTGCGAGGACTTTACCCGGCGGGCGAGGGTGCCGGCTATGCGGGTGGGATTTTGTCCGCCGGTGTTGATGGCATCAAAGTCGCCGAGGCGGTGGCCAAGGCGATGCTCGCGCAGGTGACCACGGATGGCACAGGTCGGCAATGAAGCTCGAAGACGTCAGGAAACTGCACCAGAGAAAGTACCGCGAGGAGTTCGGGTATTTCCTGGTTGAGGGCGAGCATCCCGTCCTGGAGCTCCAGAAGGCGGCTCTTTCAGACCCGCAACTGCAGGGCAGCGAGCTGTATGTGACCCGCGAACGGGAGCATCTCGGAGGTGCGTTCAGAACGCACGTGATCAGCCAGGCCCGAATGGCGCAGATCTGCGATACCCAGGCGCCGCAGGGGATTGTCGCCGTGGTGCCGCTGCTCGTGCCCGCGCCGCCACGTGCCGCTGAGCGCGCCATCTACCTCAACGAGATTCAGGACCCGGGAAACCTTGGCACCGTGCTGCGCACGCTGGCATGGTTCGGCAATTTCCGCTGCCTGCTGAGCCCACGCAGCGTTGATCCGTACAACTCAAAAGCGGTGCGCGCCAGCATGGGCGCGATCTTCCACGTGGCGTTCGAAGTGGATGTCGAGCTGCCCTCGTTGGCAAAGCGATTCGCGCGCATTGCTGCCCTCGGGATGCAGGGCGAGCGTGTCTCGGCTCCAGGCTTCAGGGACTTCGGATGCTACCTTTTTGGCAACGAGGCCCGCGGTCTGCCCTGGGACGCTCCGGTCATGCGCGGGGTAAGCCCGTTCTCGATAGCAGGTTCCGGCACCATTGAGTCCCTGAATCTGGCGTCAGCGGTCAATATCTGTGCCTATGAGCTGAACCGGTGATGCTTCGATAGGCGGGCGAGGGGCGTCAATCCCGCCAAGTTGCGACACTGGTGTCGTTAATGCGTAGTGGTGGTAAGCCGCAGCAAGTCCTCCAATGAGACGCTGCCACCACAGCACAGCAAGACGAGCGTACGGTCGGCGAACTCCGCCCGATTCTCAAACGCCGCTGCCAGGGCAATGGCACCGCTGGGCTCCAGTACGATCTTGAATTCTTCGAACGCGAGGCGCATGGCTCGCCGCACCGCCTCGTCATCCACCGCGATGCCACGGGATATGAGGTGTTCGGCTGCTTCGAAAGGCACCGCCCCGGGAGTGACGGCCTGCATCGCGTCGCAGATCGTCCGCGGGGTACCGGTATTGCGTTCGCGCTGGTGGGACAGCAGTGAACGGCGCATGTCATCGCAGCTGGCGGGTTCGACCGCAATCACTTCGGCGCCGCCCCCGAAGTACTTCTCCGCGAGGGCGGTACCGGCAATCAGCCCACCTCCGCCCACGGGGCAGAGGATGGCATCGATAGGGATCTGCTGGCGGGTAGCGTCGATCTGGACTTCGCGCATGAGCGTGGACTGGCCCGCGACCACGATGGGATCGTCGAACGGATGCAGCAGCGCGTAGGCATGCTCATGCGCGATTTCCCGCGCTCTTTCGCTCGCGACCTCTTCGCGATTGCGCTCTCCGTGCTCCGTCAGGACCACCGTGGCGCCTGCCCGTCTGGTGAGGTCAATCTTGCGCTGCGGGGCATCGTGGGGCATCACGATGGTCACCGGTACGCCCGCCTGGCGACCCGCCAGAGCCAGCCCCTGGGCGAAGTTTCCGGAGGAAAAGGCCACTACCCCGCGGCTACGCTGCTCTGACGAAAGGCAGCTGACGCGAAAGGAAGCGCCACGGATCTTGAATGAACCACCGACCTGCAGGGATTCAGCCTTGAGGAATATGCGTGCCCCGAGCACTGAGTCGAGGTAGTCCGAGTGCAGCAACGGCGTCCACCGCACCACCGGTCGCACGGCCTCCCACGCCCGATCCAGCAGCGCCTTATCAATCATTGCGGTGACTCCCCGAAGACAATGGCAGACCTGATCCTCGCACCCCTCACCCGGGCACCCGTTGGCATGCTAGCTCTTGCGCGGCTGCGTGCCCCCGCTACGCGGCGGTGGATCGGCGTCCACGACCTGAACCATGGGACCTGTGGTCTCGGGGAACAGGGCTTCACGAGTCACGAACAACGTGGCTCCCGGGGTGAGTATCCCGTTGAGGCGGGACACGAAATCCGCGGGGATTTTGATGCGCGCCACGGCCGCCGGATCCACCTGGCTGCCCTGCTCGCCCATGTGGCCGGGCACCCCGACCCTCAGCCACCGGTATTTCGTCGGATCCGGGTCGTAGGGATTGGGCACGCTGCTCGGGCCCTCCGTCAGTACCAGCGCATGGTTGGCGAGCGGCGCGTCACCGCTGACCAGCAGGCGGGCTCTCCCGATCTCGATGCCATTGCGGTAGACAACCACGCGCTGACTGCCCTGGCTGAGCACGATGCTGACTGGCCCGCTGGGTGAGAGCTCGGGTTGCCAGCGATCATCCTCCTGCGGTGCCAGCGGGTCGCGCTCGACCGGGGCGCCGCCCACAACCTTCACCGGGGCCAGGTATCCGGGGTGCGCCACCTGCTCGGGCTCAGTCGCATCGGTGCCGATGACGACCGTCATGCCGTTGGGCGAAATCTCGAACAGGCGCCGCGCGAACTCGCTCGGCAGGTGGATGCAGCCGTGCGATTCCGGATAACCGGGAAGTCCGCCCGCATGCAGCGCGACGCCGCCCCAGGTCAGCCGCTCCATGTAAGGCATCGGCGCGCCGTCATAGATTGTGGAGCGATGCTCCTTCTGCTTTTGCAGGACGGTGAAAACGCCTGTGGGCGTGAGGTGCCCCGGGCGCCCGGTGCTGACGGTCGTAGCGCCGATCAGGATGCCGTTGCGATACACGTAGGCGCGTTGTTCGGTGATGCTGACGACCATGACCACGGGGCCCGTGGTTACGGCCTCCGCCATCCACAGGAACTCGCCTTTCTTCAGCTGGCTGATCGGCGTGTCGATGGGGACTGAGTCTTTGGCTCCCCAAAAGGGGACCGAGTCCGCGAGCGCCGCGGCGCTCAGACCCAAACTGATTATGCAAAGCGTCAGCCAGATGAAATGGGTCGTGCGAGCGGCCGCCATGTGAACTTCCACGGGTGATGAAGGTCTAGAAGGGATTGCGCAGCTTGGGATTTTAAAGTCTTGGTCGTTTCCCGTCGTCTTTTTCTCGGAGCCGCCGTCGCAGGCGTTGCCACGTCGGCGGCCGCGGCGCGCTCCGGTGTTGGGCCCGCGGGGGTCATTGCTCCGATAGATCCCGGGTTGCTGCAGCGTGCGCTCGGCGCACTGAGGCAGCACGAAAGCACAATTGCCTTCCGGGACGTCATCGGGGTGGCCGATTTTTCCCTCCCCTCGCGTGCACCCCGGTTCCACCTGGTGAACCTCGCCGACGGCGGCGTGCGGTCCCATCTGGTTGCCCACGGGCGGGGTTCCGACCCGTTGCGCACCGGTTGGCTGCAGCGTTTCTCCAACGAGCCGCGCTCGAATGCGACCTCCGCGGGGGCCTACCGGACCGGGGCCACCTACGTGGGTGCCCATGGTCATTCGATGCGGCTGGAGGGCCTCGACCCCACCAACAGCAACGCGCTGTCCCGCGCGATCGTGGTGCACGGAGCCTGGTATGTCAGTGAAAGCGTGCTCGGCTATGCGGGAATTCTCGGTCGCAGCCAGGGCTGCTTCGCGGTCGCCGATTCGAGCCTGCCTGAGATCATGGCGCGGCTCGGGCCGGGCCGCCTGATCTACGCCGACAGAGCCTAGCGCTCTAGTCAGAGCTTCAGCTCGCGGCTCGCAAGATGCCGGGGCGTCCGACAATATGCGCGGGTGGACTTCCCGGACGGCAGCATCGCCGCACTTCGCCTTGAGGAATTGGTCGCCCGCATCGGCAGCGATGCGGTGACCCCCGGAGCGGGTTCCGCCGGAGCCGTGGCCCTGGCGCTCGCCGCCGCCTGCGCGTGCAAGGCCGTGTCGGTGAGCCTGAAGCATCGGCCGGGCGATGCGGAACTGCAGGCCGCGGCCGCATCGCTGACGAACATCGCACGCATTGCTCTGACCGACGCCGACCGCGATTCACGGGCGTTCAAGGAATTCACCCGACGTCACGATGCGGCGGCCGTGGGCCGACTGGTTCTGGAAGGCGAGAATCTGGCCCACCTGATCGCAGTCCTGACAACCGTCATCGACGCCATCGAATCCCGGGTGAGGGTCAACATGAGCGGGGATCTCGTCGCCGCCCGGGCCCTGGCAGGTGCGGCGTCACGCATCCAGGAGCGCAACGAATCCGAGGCGCTCACGGGTCCCTGATAATCCGCGCCGAGCGCGTTGCTGCCTCCGATACGAGGGGCAGGGCGCGGCGCGGCGCAACATTTTCCCACGCTGCCTCGAGCGCCGGGCGCAGGACCGCCACCGTGGCGACGCGCAGCTTCACGTTGGTCGCACCCTTGATTCCCCAGCCGCCCTTGACCGGCTTGAACACCCGCGGGTGGGCGCGGACGAAGGAGCGCTGCTGGGCGGGTGTGAGCTTCACCATGCCCCACGCGGCATCCGGGTAGGACAGAGTCGCGAATACCTTCTTCCCCACGCGAAAGTCAGGGTGCCCGACGTGCGACGATTCCCAGGCCTTTGGGAGGCTCAGCGCCAGGTTACGAAATCCAGCGGGCGTCACTTGCGGGCTTTCAGGGATCCACGGTCACGGCGGGCGCGGCGCGGGTCATCGTGCCAATGGGCGACGCGCCCGGACAGCCGTGCCGGCGAAAGATGTCCAGCACCTCATCGGCCGCCTCCGGTCCACACGCGACGAGTAGTCCCCCGGACGTTTGCGGGTCGCACAAGAGCGCCTGCCCTGCGCCCCGTACTTGCGGGGCGAGGCGAACCTCGTCGCCGTAGGACGCCCAGTTGCGCGCCGAGGCGCCGGTGACGATGCCCTCGGCCGCAAGGCCGAGGACGCCCTCGAGCAGGGGGACTGACGCCATGCGGATGTGGGCCCCCAGGCTCGCGCCGCGACACATTTCCAAAAGGTGTCCGAGGAGGCCGAAGCCCGTGACGTCGGTCATCGCGTGCACGCCCGGGAGCGCGGCGAGATCCGCTCCGGCGCGGTTAAGGCAGGTCGCCGTGTCAATCAACGCCCGATAGCCAGCCTCCCCCAGACAATCCTTCTTCAGTGCGGCCGAGAGGATACCCACCCCAAGGGGCTTGCCGAGTATCAGGGTATCGCCGGCCTGGGCGTCGCAGTTGCGCCGGAGTCGCCGCGGATGCACCAGTCCCAGTGCCGCCAGTCCGTAGATCGGCTCCACTGAATCGATGCTGTGGCCCCCGGCGATTGGTATCCCGGCCGCCGCACAGACCGCCTCCCCGCCACGCAGGATCTCCCGGATGGTCTCGGCTGCGAGCACCTTGATGGGCATTCCCAGGATCGCCAGCGCCAGCAGCGGCGTCCCGCCCATGGCGTACACGTCAGAGAGGGCATTGGTGGCCGCTATGCGCCCGAACTCGAACGGATCGTCCACGATCGGCATGAAGAAGTCAGTAGTCGCGATGACCGCCTGCGTCTCGTTCAGCTGGTACACCGCAGCATCGTCACTGGTTTCGGTCCCGACGAGCATCCCGGGGAAAGTCCTCGCAGCTGCCGAGCGGCGCAGAAGGTCCGCGAGTACCGCGGGCGCGATCTTGCAGCCGCAGCCGCCCCCGTGAGAGAGCGATGTCAGGCGGGGCAGCGGGAACGTCGGGGCCATGATGCGAGGTTACCTCGGGCACTGCCACGGGCCAGCGTGACCGGACGGATGAATTCGACGAGAATAGCCCGCCGCCTGGCATGGAGGAAATCGGATGAGGCGCCGTGAATTTCTCCTCAACCTGTCTGCCGTGGTTCCCGGCGCCACGCTCGTGGCGTGGCCGCATCAGGCACCGGCTGCCGAGCCTGCAGCGACCTTAGGCTGGCGCGCGTTCGAAATCGTGACCACCGTGGAGGTCGCCGCCCCCTCCGGCCCGACCCAGGTGTGGCTGCCACTCCCGCTGAACGTCACGAGCGACTATCAGCGACCCCTGGAAACCCACTGGGATGCCCCTGGCAGTACTCGCGCCGAGCTCGTGGCGCTTCCTGGCTATGACGTACGCCTGCTGCACGTTCGGTGGCAGGACGCCGCGGCAGTGGCTCCGGTGACCCTGACCTGTCGCGTGGCCACGCGCGACCGGCGCTCGAACCTAGCGACTGCACCTCTCCCTGGGAGCGCCGGTGTGGAGTCGACCCGGACGCTTGAGCGTTATATGCGCCCTACGGCACTCCTGCCGACCGATGGCATCGTGCGTACGACCGCCCAGGGGATCTGCGCAGGCCAGCAGGGGGAGATCGCTAAGGCGCGCGCTCTCTACGAATGGGTGGTCGAGAACACCACCCGCGACCCGAAGACACCGGGATGCGGAATGGGCGACGTGGCGTCGATGCTGCGCTCGGGGTACCTGGGCGGTAAGTGCGCTGACATCAACGCATTGTTTGTGGCGCTAGCGCGCTCCGCGGGCATCCCGGCACGCGACGCGTATGGCGTGCGGGTCGCCGACTCGCTTCGCGGCTATCAGTGCCTCGGCAAGAGTGGCGACGTCAGTAAGGCTCAGCACTGCCGGGCGGAGTTCTATGCTGCCGGACGCGGGTGGATCCCGGTCGACCCGGCCGATGTGCGCAAGGTGATGCTTGAAGAGCAGGCCGGCGGCCTCGAGCTGACCGACCCCAAGGTGCAGGCCGCGCGGCGGACGCTGTTTGGCTCCTGGGAGATGAACTGGGTGGCCTATAACCATGGCCACGACGTCAGGTTGCCGGGTTCAGCCAACGCGGCGATCCCGTTTCTCATGTATCCGAACGGGGAGACTTCCGGGCAGCGCATCAACAGTCTTGATCCGACCAGCTTCCGCTACTCGATCCACTCTCGGGAGCTCAACGGCTGAAGATGGCGGAAGGCAGCAGGAGTCGAACCTACCAGGAAGCGCTTGGCGCCCCCTCCTGGGTTTGAAGCCCAGCCGCACCGCCGGGTGCGTGTGCCTTCCACGGGCCGTTCCAGCCGCTGTCACGGCGCAGGACGTGTGAATCGCGGATGCGCCGGGTGTAGCCGACGCGGTCAAAGAACTCCAGGATCTGTATCGTGCGCTTGCGGCCGAGCCCGATCACATCGCGGTAGCGGGCGGCGTTCAACGCGCCGTGGTCCTCGATCAGGTCGCGGGCGATCTTGGCGAGCTCCGCCACGCTGGCGGCAGCATAGAAGAGATCGTGCACCACCTGGTAGAGCTCGCCACGCAGACCCGCCTTGCGCAGTACCTCGCGCACGCGCGCTTCAGGTTCATTGACCTGGCTGGCCAGTTCGCGCACCCAGGGTGGGTCGAACCTTCCGGAGGCGATCAGTGGAGCGAGCTTCATCAGCAATGCCTGATCCGGGGCGGAGAGCTGCGTGGCGTGCTCGGGCAGTCGCAGCCACGCTCCGGCGCGCAGCACCAGCCCCTGTGTCTCCAGGCTTGCGATCAGTGACTCCCAGGGTAACTGCGCAAGGTCCGCAGCGCACATGCGGCGCAGGCGTCCCGGATCCACCCCGGACTCTTCGGGGTGCTGACGATGAAACTCCGCCAGCGCGAGGAGGATGCGCTCATGGAGGCGCTGCCAGTGTTCGGGGAGAATGACGTGGCAGTGCGATGCGCGCGTCAGTTGCAGCGCCTCCTGAGGCATCTGCAGGCTCTCTGCCGGTGATCCCGTCAGTCGCACCAGCTCGCCGATCTCAAATCCGCAGGGCGCGGCCTCAAGGAGCGGGGCGAGGTCACGCGTGGCGATCAGCTGTTCCAGGGCATTGAGGGTGTCCAGCCGTTGCGGACTGCGGCGCCGCCGAGCGGGGGCAGCGGGGTCGAGTACCAACCCGCCGCCGAGCGTCGCGGTCGCCTGGGTGTTGCGCACGATGAAGCGGTCCCCCGGCAGGGCACATACCGGGGCATCAAACACGAGCTGCACCCGGCTGGCCGACCCCGGTGACAGGGACCGTGGCTCAAGCGGTACGGCCCGCGCCACGCATCGTGCCGTGCCCAGATGCACGTGCAGGGTGCCACCGGATGGCAGGCGTGCCTCGGGCAGCAATCGCAGCTGCACGTCGAGGCGCCGCGAAGGCCGCAGCAGCGCGGGCGCCGCAAGCCAGTCGCCCCGCGCGACCGATTGCTTCTCCACCCCGGCAAGGTTAACCGCGCAGCGTTCACCGGCGCGCGCAGTCAGGGTGGGACGGTTCTGCGCGTGCAGGCTGCGCACGCGAGCGCGGCGGCCCGAGGGCATGATGACGAGCATGTCCTCCTCGCGGACGATCCCCGCGGCGATCGTGCCGGCCACGATGGTGCCATGGCCCGGCAGTGTGAAGACGCGGTCGACACTCAGGCGGAACAGCTGCTCGGCGCCGCGTCGCTCGTGGTCGCGGAGGCATTCGTGCAGGCAGGTGCGCAGGCTCGCGACTCCCGCATCCTCACTGTTGAGCGCGTTGACCTCGAAGACCGGAGCCTCACGCAGCGCGCTGCCCGACAGCAGGGCCGACACCTGCGAGCGAACTTCGCCCAGGCGTCTCGTATCGGCGCGGTCGAGCTTCGTCAGGGCGACGATCGCGCGCGGTACCCCGAGGAGTTCCAGCACCGCGAGGTGTTCGCGTGTCTGCGGCATGACCCCATCGTCGGCCGCCACCACCAGCAGTGCGAGGTCGATCCCGCAGGCGCCGGCGGCCATGGTCGACACGAAGCGCTCGTGCCCCGGAACGTCGATGAATCCGAGCCTCTGGCCGTCGGGGGCATCCACATACGCGAAGCCGAGTTCGATGGAGATGCCGCGCCGCTTCTCCTCCTTCAGCCGATCGGTATCCACGCCCGTCAGTGCCCGGACCAGCGTGGTCTTGCCGTGGTCCACGTGGCCGGCCGTACCGATGATCACGAGGGCCGCTGTCCCAGTTGTGCGATGAACTGCGCTTCGTCGGACGTGTCGAGGCAGCGCAGGTCGAGCCACAGCGTATCCTCGGCGAGACGTCCGAGCACCGGACGGGGCAGGGTCCTGAGCGCGCGCTCCAGGCGGCTGAGCCCGCCGCGGCGCCGGCTGCTTCCCTCCTTGCCAGCGGCGCGGATGGACAGCGCGTGGCTTGGCAGCAGGTCTATCGGCAGGGCGCCGCTGCCGATCTGGCTCTTCACCGGCGCGACGCCGACTTCGTAGTCCTCGCCCAGGGCGCTGCTCACGCTCGGCAGGAGGCGCCGCGCCTGGGCTTCGATCTCGGCCGCCGGACGCGTCAGCAGCCGCAGGGTCGGCAGCCGCCGCGAAAGACGCTCCGGGTCGCGATACAGTCTCAGCACGGCCTCGAGTGCTGCGAGCGCCAGTTTTCCGACCCGCAGCGCGCGCTTCAGGGGATGCTTCTTGAGGCGGGCGATCAGGTCGGCGCGACCCACCACGATCCCGGCCTGCGGGCCCCCGAGGAGTTTGTCGCCGCTGAAGCAGACCAGATCGGCGCCCGCGGCGAGGGTCTCGCGGGCAGTGGGCTCATGCGGCAGGCCCCACTCCTGAAGATCGAGAAGCGACCCGCTGCCGAGGTCGGCGATGAGGGGCAGTGCGCGCGAGCGGGACAGTGTGGCGAGGCCATGCAGCGGTACGCTCTCGGTGAACCCCTGGATGACGTAGTTGCTGGCGTGCACCCTCATGAGAAGCGCGGTGCGTGCAGTGAGGGCCTGTTCGTAGTCACCGAGCCGCGTGCGGTTGGTCGTGCCGACCTCCACCAGCCGCGCACCGGCCTGGCGCATGATGTCGGGGATGCGGAAAGCGCCGCCGATTTCGACCAGCTCCCCGCGCGAAACCGGCACTTCGCGCCGTGCAGCCAGAGCGCTGAGGACGAGCAGCACCGCCGCGGCATTGTTGTTCACCACCGTGGCGGCCGCGGCGCCGGTGAGCTCGCACAGCAGCGCCTCTACGTGAGCGTCGCGGTCGCCGCGGCCGCCGGAAGCCAGATCGTATTCCAGGTTGACCGCGGTCCCCGCGCAGCGCAGCAGCGCCTCCAGCGCCTCTTGCGGCAGCGGCGCCCGCCCGAGGTTGGTATGCAGGACCGTACCGGTGAGATTGAAGACCCCGCGCAGGCTGGCCTGCTGGCGCGTCCGGAGCCGTTCGCCCACCTGCGCGGCGATGGATTCGGGGGTGAGGTCAGCACCCGCGGCGGCGCCCGCCAGCACCTGCTGGCGCAGCGCCTCAAGGTGCAGGCGCAAGGACGCGGCCATCTCGGCGCGACCGAAGTCGGTAAGGAGGCCCGTGAGCGCGGGCTCCCGCAGCAGCCGGTCAAGGGAGGGAATATCCGACGGACGCGCGGGGGGCCGCTGGGAGTCGTTCATGACCCCCGGGAGTCTAAGCGTTCGCGGTGCGAGCCGCGATCCGGCAACACGCGCGGTTCAGTCGGCCGGAGGCTGCCACAGGAGGGGATTGCCCGAGGGGCGCCGGTAGCGCTCGTCCCCCATCAAGAGGTCCAGCGACAGGCTGGCGAGGTCGTCCGCGACCGGCTCTGCAGCCGGGTCCTTTTCGTGGTACAGGATCTTGCGGTAGGTGCGGCACGCATCGCAGCTCTCGGCCCGCACTGCCTCTGAGTCTTGCCCGACATAATGGTAGTGAATGCCCTGGCTCGAGAGGCAGTGGCTGCACTTGACGCGCACCAGGTGCCACTCGGTGGCACACAGGGCACAGTGCAGATATCGGTAGCCCTGGAACTGCGCATCCGCGCGCACGACGCTTGCGACCGGCAACGTTCCACACACCGGGCAGACCCCGGCCATGGCATTGTCGGCGGGACCCTTGTGAAGCGCGGAGAGGGCGGCGGAGTCGCTCGCCAGAACCTGAGCCAGGGCGGTCCAGTAGACCTGGAGTGCCGCCATCACAAAGGGAGCCGACTGCAGGTCCGGGAGCCCGGAGCTCACTGCGAGCACGCGGTCCGCCTCGGTCTCGAGCCACTCCGGCTCTGCCGCCTGCAGGCGCTCGCACACCAAGCGCGCAGGCTCGGGTGCGCGCTCCTGCAATGACTCGCATAGCTGCACGAGGACGGCGCGCCAGCTCGCATCGCGGCGGAAGGCCGACGCCTGCAGTACGGGCAGGCCGTGAGCCTGCGCACGTGCCATCTGCGCCGGCAACGGTTCAAGGTCCGCCCCGGTTCGCCCGGACAGCGCGAGACGGCTGGCGCAAGCCTGGTGCTGGGCCTGACACAGCGAGGCCATGAACTGCAGGTACTCGCCGATGGCATGTCCGGCGCTCAGTGCGGACAGCCGCTGCGCGCGCTTCCGGTAAAGAGTGGCGGGGTCAGCCAGTCGCAGGCGCGGGATGGAGCGCTCGGCGAACGCCTCAATCTGCGCGGGATCTAGGATTCGTTGCATGACCCATGATCTCGCGAAACCAGGCGCGGTGGTGCTTCCATGCCCAGCCGGGCGTCACGGTTCCGAGCGTCATGGCCTCCACGGACCCCTTGACCCAGATCGCCGCATAAACGTGCACGATGATGGTGCAGATGAGGACCAGGGCCGCGATGGCGTGCAACACCGAGCCCAGACGCACCACCCCCACAGGGAAGTATCCCGTGGTGTAGACCCGCCAGATGATGATGCCGGTCAGGAGCAGCAGCGTCAGGCACCCCACCACGGCGTAGAACACCAGCTTCTGCCCGGCGTTGTAGCGCCCGACCTCCGGCAGACGCTCTTCGCGGTTCTCGATGACGTCGCGGTACTGCCGCAGCCACTGCCAGTCCTTCGGCTGCATGCGGTTGTCGCGCGCCACCCGTGAGGCCAGGAACACGAACGACAGGCACATCGCAAGTCCCAGGTACGGGTGCAGGATGCGCGTCCACGGTCCGCCGCCAATGAGGTTGCTGAGAAAGAACAGTGCCGGATGAAACAGTGCGAGTCCGGAGAGCGCCGCGAGCACAAAGCAGATGGCGCCGAGCCAGTGGTTCGTGCGCTCCGAGGCGTCGTAGCGGACGATCAGGTCCTGTGAGTGCGTGGCGAGCGGACGGGAACCGCCGGCTTCGGTGGATTGCGGCGTCGCGCTCATGCGGTTTTCTCCGGGTTGCGCCGCGCCGCCTGCGCGGCAGCCTCGTCGTCCGCGTCGGTTTCATCCGGGCCCACCCGGATGTAGTGAAAGAAGCCGGCGAGTGCGGTGAGTGCCATCAGCGCAACGCCCAGTGGCTTGGCGACGCCCTTCCACAGGCGCACGCTGGGACTGATGTGCGGGTCCTGCGCGAGCCCGCTGTAAAGCTGTGGCTGGTCGGCGTGGTGCAGGACGTACATGACGTGCGTGCCCTGGACGCCGGCCGGGTCGTAGAGCCCGGCGTGCTCAAACCCGCGGCTCTTGAGGTCCTCGACGCGCTCGGCGGCGTGCTGCTGCATGTCCTCCTTGGTGCCGAACACCAGGGCGCCGGTCGGGCAGGACTTGATGCAGGCCGGCTCCAGCCCCACCGCCACGCGGTCAGAGCACAGCGTGCACTTGTAGGCCTTGTGGTCCTTCTTCGAGATGCGCGGGATATCGAAGGGGCAGCCCGTCACGCAGTAGCCGCAGCCGATGCAGTTCTCCTCGTGGAAGTCCACGATGCCGTTTGCGTACTGCACGATCGCGCCCGGAGAGGGGCAGGCCTTGAGGCAGCCAGGATCCGTGCAGTGCATGCAGCCGTCCTTGCGGATCAGCCATTCGAGGTCGCCTTTGGGGTTCTCCACCTCGGCAAAACGCATCAGCGTCCAGCTGCTGGCACTCAGATCGTGCGGGTTCTGGTACTGCCCGATGTTGGTGCCGATCTCATCTCGCAGGTCGTTCCACTCCATGCAGGCGACCTGGCAGGCCTTGCAACCGATGCACTTGGTGGTGTCGATGAGCTTGGCGACCCCGCCGCCTGCGGGGGGCCGGCGGATGTCGGGGGAGCGCGTGGTGGTCGCCGAACGGCGCACGATGTCGAGGGACTGCAATGCCATGTCGGTTCTGTCCTCTACGCTTTCTCGACCTTGACGAGGAACGACTTGAATTCCGGTGTCTGCGAGTTGGCGTCCCCGACGAACGGCGTGAGGGTATTGGCGAGGAATCCCGGCTTCGCCAGCCCCTTGAAGCCCCAGTGAATGGGGATGCCGACGTGGTGCAGCGTCTTGCCCTCGATCTGAAGCGGCTTCAGGCGCTTGGTCACCACTGCGATGGCCTTGATGTAGCCACGGTTGGAGCTCACCTTCACTGTGTCGCCGCTGGAGATGCCCAGGTCTTTCCCGAGCGCCTCGCCGATCTCCACGAACTGTTCGGGCTGGATGATCGCGTTCAGGCGTACGTGCTTGCTCCAGTAATGGAAGTGCTCGGTGAGACGGTAGGTGGTCGCCGCGTGCGGGAATTCGGTGGCGGTGCCGAAGGCTTTCCGATCGTCCGCGAATACCCGCGCCGCAGGATTGTTGAGCGCGCGTGGCTCGTTCGGACTCAAGGGGTTTTTCGCCAGCGGCGTCTCGAAGGGCTCGTAGTGCTCGGGGAAGGGGCCCTCGGCCATGTTGTTGCGGGCGAAGAAGCGCGCCACGCCCTCAGGGTTCATGATGAACGGTCCCATGCCGTGGGTGGGATCCTCGTCGGCCTTGAAGTCGGGGATATCCGCGCCGCCCCAGGTGGTTCCGTTCCATGACACGAGCGAGCGTTCGCGATTGAAGGGCTTGCCGTCAACATCGCACGAGGCGCGGTTGTAGAGCACGCGGCGGTTGGCGGGCCACGCGTATGCCCAGTTCACGGTCTGCCCGATGCCCGTGGGATCGGAATTGTCCCGCCGCGCCATGAGGTTGCCCGTCGGCCCCCAGGCGCCGCAGAAGATCCAGCAGCCGCTCGCGGTCGTGCCGTCGTTGCGCAGTTCGGCAAACGCGGCCAGCTGCTCACCCGCCTTGCGCGTGACCTTGGTCGCGTCCTTGGGGTCGGCCAGGTCTTTGAGCGCCTTGCCCGAGTACTCCCGGGCGAGTTCGCTGGGTGTAGGGGTATCCGGGTGGACGTAGGGCCAGGAGAGCTTCAGGATCGGGTCGGGAAGCGCGCCGCCGTCCTTCTGATACAGGGCGCGGATGCGGGTGAAGAGCCCGCTCATGATGTCGATATCCGAGCGCGCCTCGCCCGGGGGCTCGGCACCCTTCCAGTGCCATTGCAGCCAGCGCGAGGAATTGGTGAGCGAACCTTCTTCCTCCGCGAAGCAGGAGGTCGGCAGCCGGAACACCTCGGTCTTGATCTGCGCCGGGTCCACCGCGTTGTGCTCCCCGAAGTTGCGCCAGAACTCGCTCGTCTCGGTCGCGAGCGGATCCATGATGACGAGGAACTTGAGCTTCGCCAGGGCCGCATTCAGCTTGGCCTTGTTGGGGGCTGCTGCCAGCGGGTTGAAGCCCTGGCAGATGTAGCCGTTGATCTGCCCCTGGTGCATGAGCTCGAACGCCTGCAGCATGTCGTAGAGCTTGTCGAGCTTGGGCAGGTAGTCGTAGGCCCAGTGGTTCTCCGCAGTGGCGGCATCCCCCCACCACGCCTTCATGAGGCTGACGAAGAACTTGTCGTAGTTCTGCCAGTAGGAGAGCTGGTTGGGCCGCAGGGGCTTGAAGGCGCGGGCCGCGATGTACTGGTCGTAGTTCTGCTCCGCCTCGTTCGGCAGCGTCATGTAGCCGGTCAGCAGGTTCGACATCAAGCCGAGGTCGGTCAGCCCCTGGATGTTCGAGTGCCCGCGCAGTGCGTTCATGCCGCCGCCGGCAATTCCGATGTTGCCGAGCAGGAGCTGCACCATGGCTCCGTGGCGGATCATCTGCGAGCCGACCGAGTGCTGGGTCCACCCCAAGGCATACATGATGGTCATGGCCCGCGTCGGGGTGGACGTCGAGGCGATCATCTCGCAGATCTGCAGGAATTTTTCCTGCGGCGTGCCGCACACGCGCGTCACCATCTCAGGCGTGTAGCGCGCGTACTGCTGCTTCATCAACTGATACACGCAGCGCGGATGCGCCAGCGTCGGGTCTGACCTGACGTACCCGTCGGGGCCGATCTCGTAGTCCCAGGTCGTCTTGTCGTAGCTGTGCTTCTCGGCGTTGTACCCCGAGTACAGCCCGTCGCTGAAGCTGAAGTCCTCGCGGACGATGAAGGTGAAGTCGGTGTAGTTCTTGACGTACTCGTGCTGGATCTGGTCCCTCGCGAGCAGATAACTGATCACCCCGCCGAGAAATACCATGTCCGTGCCGGTCCGGATCGGTGCGTACACATCGGCGACCGAGGCGGAGCGGGTGAAACGCGGATCAACGACGATCAGGCGCGCCTTGTTGTGGGCCTTGGCCTCAGTGACCCACTTGAAGCCGCACGGGTGGGCCTCCGCGGCGTTGCCACCCATGATGAGGATCAGGTCGGCATTCTTGATGTCGACCCAATGATTCGTCATCGCTCCACGGCCAAACGTCGGGGCAAGACCTGCCACCGTCGGGCCGTGTCACACACGTGCCTGATTGTCGAAGACCAGTAGTCCGAGGCTGCGCGCGACCTTGTGGGTGATGTAGCCGGTCTCGTTGCTGCTCGCGGAGGCCGCCAGCATCCCCGTCGTGAGCCACCGGTTGACGGTCAGGCCCGCCGGCGTCTTGGCGACGAAGTTCTTGTCGCGGTCCTCTTTCATCAGTGTGGCGATGCGGCTGAGGGCCTCGTCCCAGGAGATGCGCTGCCACTGATCGGAGCCGGCGGCCCGGTATTCGGGGAACTGCAGGCGACTAGGGCTGTGGACGAAATCCAGAAGGCCCGCGCCTTTGGGGCACAGCGTACCGCGGTTCACGGGGTGATCCGGATCGCCCTCGATATGGATGATGCTCGCCTTGGCGTTCTTCGCCCCATCCCCGAGCCCGTACATGAGAATGCCGCAGGCGACGGCGCAGTAGGGGCAGGTATTTCGCGTCTCGGTGGCCCGGGTGAGCTTGAATTCGCGCACCTCGGCCAGTGCTCTGGAGGGCGAGAAGCCCATGAGGACCAGACTGGATCCGGCGAGAGAGGCGCCCGTCACGGTCAAGAACTGGCGCCGGGTGATGTCCACCATAGAATTCCCCTGGGCTTGCTCGCTGACGGGGGAAGTCTAGCGCACAATTGCCGCGCACAGCGTTACGCCGAAGGCCCCCTCGGCTGTGTGGCGATTCCTTGGTCGGCGCCGATCGAGATAGCGCCGCCGGGTCATCAAGGAATCCGGACCGCAGCGCGCCGGCGTTCGTGTCCCGATGTGAGTCCCCGGGCGCCTCCGACCGGTCAGCCCAAGCGGTGCACCGGGGCCGTCATCCCCGCTCGCTGCACCTGCGGCTGCAGCACGACCTGGACATTGCGATCCCTGGCGGGGCCGGCGCCGGGCGTCCGAGGACGAGTGCCGAGAGCGTCCGCTCCAGACGGCTGCGTGCACTCGCGCCCAAGGCGAGGGATTTTGTCGGGCGCACCGCTTCCCTTTCGCTGCCGAAGCGTCACCCTACTTAATGCCCAGGTAGCCATCGAGAGTCCAGTAGCCGCCGCCAGCCACGGCCAGGAAGAGAAAGATGAAGCAGTAAAGAACGGCCAACTCGCCCTCATTGAGCGCGGGCATCAAGAGGTGGCCCTGCCGCGCGTGAACCCAGAAGTAGGCTATGGCCATCTCTCCGGAGAGGATGAACGCGACCGGGCGGGTGAAGAGTCCCAGAAGGAGCAACAGACTCCCGACGACTTCGAGAACGCCGGCCAAGCCATCGCGAGAGAGTACGCGCAGCCCGTCGAATGCCGGAACGTGCGGCACGTGAAAGAGCTTGGCGGTCCCGTGCTGTAGATAGAGGTACGCCGCAACGATGCGCAGGAGCCCCAGCGCCGCGGGACTCCAACTGCTGAAGAACTGCGGATTCAGTGCCACTCGGCTGCTCCAATCTTCGGGCGGAAGTTTTACTGCGCTGCCGAGAGGACTTCCCTGAGCAGACCCGTCTCCATATCGAGCACGAAGCCACGTACGGGCACATCGTTTGCGATCCAGGGGTGGGCCCTCACGGCCTTGATTTGTTCGCGGGTGTTCTCTTCGGGGTCCTTGAAAGCGAAGAATCGCATGGGCGCAGGCGAGGCGTTGCCGGTCACGCTGGAAAGGCGCGCGTTGAGTTCAGCGTCCGTGAAAGTCGTGAAGCCGCAGCCGGTGTGGTTGAGGAGGATGATTGCTGCGCTGCCGAGCACCCGGGTCGAAACCACGAGCTCGCCGAGCACATCTTGCGTCACCGCCGGGCCGCCCGTGCGGATGACGTCGATGTCAGCCTGCGGCAGTCCGAGTATCGCAGGGAGGTTGGAGAGACGCGGATCCATGCAGGTCACGACCGCGACCTTCGGCGCCGGTGGTTTTCCGAGTTTCGGATCGTAGGTCTTTGAATACTCGCGGTTCGCCCTGAGTGCGCTGTCGATGATATCCATGGCTCAACTCCAGGTGCTGCAGGTTATTCGTAGCGTCTCTCGCCCGTGGAAAGTAGAGCATGGGCACCGGGACGGATCTGTTAGACGATGGTATCGGAGAGCTCGTGCCGCTGGCCGCAGGGCGGCCGCCACGGTCCGCGCTCGGCGCGCCGGGCACCGCGCGCCGTCTGCTCATCGTCGTCCCGACCTCATACGCGCCGTCTGCCTTGCTTGCTGTGCGCGACCAAAGCGGTCAATACCTTGGTCCAATAGGCGCTGCGCTCGCGGCAGGCTGAACATCCGATCGCGGGACTTGGGCGTGCGATGCGTCTCAAGCCGCTGGCAGACTCATCCCGAACGAACTGAGGAAGGGCAGATGAACCACTCACAGATGTGGATCGCTGGCACGCTGGTGCTGGTCGCGGCGGTTGCGAGCGGCGTGGCGCGTTCCACCCAGGATAGGTACACGGTGCAGCTCCCGGGGGGCGTGCCGTTTGCCGATTTCCGGGGCTACGGGGACTGGCAGCTCATCTCCAGTTCAAAGACGGACGACCGGCTGAAGGTGATCCTCGGCAACCCGACGATCATCGCGGCCTACAAGTCCGGCATTCCAGGCAACGGAAAGCCGTTTCCTGAGGGTTCCAAGATCGCGAAGGTGCAGTGGAAGCCGAAGAAGAGCACCGAAGCACCCTTCGTCGTCGATGTGCCCGACACGCTGGCGGACCTGTTCTTCATGGAGAAGGACACGAAGAGGTTTCCCACGACCGGCGGCTGGGGCTACGCACAGTTTGACTATGACCCGGCATCGGCGACCTTTACGGCCGACAAGGCAGGTACCCCCACCTGTGGGCAGACCTGTCATGTGGCGGTAAAGGCGAAGGACTACGTCTTTCACCCATACCAGACCCGATGAGCTTGCGGGTAGTCCCGGATGAGCGCATCACTTCACCGGACCCATTGGCGCGCATGCCCTGGCGAAGGTCCGCACGACCCGCCGCGGCTTGCTTGCCGCTGAAACGCTCGAGGCAGCCATGAGAGAAGTAGACGGCAGTGGCATCCGCGCAGACGCCGAGGACGCAGTGCAGTCCTCAGGGCACTGGCATATCAGGGTGGCGGCGGCACTGGTTTCGCTTGTCCTCGTGCTCGTCACCGCAAGCGCGAGAGGTGCGGAGTCGCGCTCCAGGCTGCCGGACCCGGTCAACGCCGGTGTGGCCGCAAGGCTCTACAGGCTCGATTGTGGCCATTCACTGGCCAACGACGAGTCGGTGTGGACGCCTGGGCAGAATGTCGGACGCGACATCCAGTTCTCGTCCACGTGCTGGCTCATCAGGCACAAGAGCGACTGGCTGCTGTGGGATACCGGAGTGCCGGAATCCGCGCTCAAGGACCCGCGCGGCTGGTCGACCTTGCCCAAGCTGATCGTCTATCACCTCGACAGGTCACTGACCGATCAACTCGCCGAAATCGGGCTGAAACCGGGCGACATCGGTCGCGTGGCCATATCGCACACGCATGGAGACCACATCGGCAACATGGCCTTGTTCCCGAACGCGACGGTGCTGATGCAGCGGGCGGAGTACCAGTGGATTTACTCTCCAGACGGACCCAATGACAATGTGAATCAACTAATGGCTCTGGCGCGCAAGCTGCTGGGTAAGCCGAAGAACCTGCAGCTGCTTGACGGTGATACCGATGTGTTCGGCGATGGGAGCGTCACCCTGCTCTCCACACCAGGACACACGCCAGGGCATCAGTCGCTGCTGGTCCATCTCAGGAATTCCGGCTTCATCCTGCTGTCTGGTGACGTCGTTCACCTGGAGGGGAATTTCCAGGAGAATATCGTGCCCTCGCTGAATACCGATAAGGCACAGTCGATCGCTTCGATGGCAAGAGTCAGGCAGCTGATGACCCAATACAAGGCGCCGCTGTTCATCAACCACGACAAGAGCCAGACCGACGGCCTGAAGCTGATCCCGGCATTCTACGACTGAGGTTCGCGACGCAACGCCTTCTGCGGAAGGAGAGGCGCGAGCCGAGTTGCCGAGAAGGCCGCCGCGTCGACCGCTCAGGACGCTGAGTCGGGTGGCGAGCCGAGTGTGCCTACGCCTTCCATGGATTTCTTGAACCTGATCGGCCGGGTGTCGGCGATCGCTCGCGGATCGAATTCCGGATCCAGCATGACACCCCAGATCTTGCGCATCTGCATGCCAATGTTGCCAGCGTCGTACAGCGGGAACACCGCGGCCTCGCGGAGAAACTTCTCCACCGGGTGAACCTTGTCGAGGGAGTTGACGCCCATGGCCTGCATGGCGCGGAACACGGCGGTGAACAGAGTTTCACCGCAGAACACCTTGGACATCGCACCCACCGCGTGCCCCTCGGAATCATACTGATCCAGATAGTGAGCCGCCTTCCATGAGAAGGCGCGGCAGGCCTCGACCTTCATCGCAACATCCGCGAGCAGGTAGCCGACCGCCTGATGGTGGAGGATCGGAAGCTCGCCCCCGGCGGTGTACTTCTTCGCCCAGTCGAGGACGTATTCATAGGCGGAGCGCGCGACACCGACCGCGGCGATCGCGGCGACCGGCCCAGACCAGGTGAAGGCCTTGCTGATGACGAGGTCGCCATTGCCGACGGCAAACAGGTTCTCCTCCGGAACGCGGCAGTTCTCGAACACGATCGAGTTGTTCTGGCAGAGCCTGTGGCCGAGCTTGGAGATGGGCTGCTCGTACCTGACGCCCGGGGTTCCGCGGGGTACGAGTATCGCACTGAGGCCACTCTTGCCGCCCTGGTTGGGCTCGGTGCGGACGATGCATACGTTGACGTTGGCGCCCTTGAGGTCCCACCCGCCCGCGTTGCACGGCCAGTACTTGGTGCCGTTGAGCACGTACTCACCGCGTCCGCGGTCGCGCTCGGCGCGCAGTCCGATGCCGGTGGGACTTGCGCCCGGGTGATCAAAGTTCGCCGTGCCTCCCGGCGTGCCTGCAGCCTCGCTCACCGTCCAGCCGGCGATGTATTCCCCGCGCGGGTCACTCGTCGCCTCACCGATCCACTTGCGCTTTTGTTCCTCGGAGCCATACCAGGCGACCGGCATCAGCGCGAGACCGTTGACCAGGAGGATCGTGGCGAAGCCGGGGTCGACGGCGGTGATCTCCTCCGCGACGATCTGCAGATCGACGTTGCTTACGCCGCCGCCGCCATATTGTTTGGGGAGGAATCCCATCGCGAAGCCGAGCTTGTGGCACTCGACGTAGGCCCCTTTGAGCATGCTGAATGCCTTCTGGGCGTCAGCTTCCGCATCCGCCTGCTTGACCAGCGGCTGCAGGATCTCCAGTGCGAATTCCCGGGCGTTGCGCTGCAGTTTCTGCTGCGCACTGGTGAGCGTGAAATCGATAGCCATGGTTACCCTCGCGTGCGCTCATGCCTGGCGCAGGAGGGCAGATGTGCTTCGAGGGCCCCTATGCGGGAGGCACGAACTTGAAGCGACAGGTCTCGCCGCCACGCTGCATGCAGGACTGTTGTTCGACTTCGGCTCCCATCAGGCCGGAAAGGAAGCCTATATCGAAACGACAGACCTCGGGGTAGTCCTTGGAGAGATCATGGTAGACGCAGTTCCTGCACTCCACGCGCGGGATCTTTTCGCCCTCGCTCGTGGGAATCACGCTGGCCGAGAACCCGGTCTCGTTCATGATCTTCACGATCTCGTCGATGCGCTCAGCGCGATTCTTGCCGACAAGACGGGGTATGAGTCCTGCCGAGAGCTTGACGCCCAGGTCATACATGAACCGTGACACCTGCTCCTCGCCAACCTGTTGACGCAGGGTCTGAATCAGCATCTTCGAAAACCACGAATACTGCTTGGGAAAGAGGTTGGTGCCCTCATCCGTCAGGACATAGACGTGCTGGGGACGGCCGCCGGTTTTTCGGGATGCGGCCTTGCGAATGAAGCCCTGACCTTCCAGCGCGATCAGCTGCTGGTTGATCGCAGTCCGGCTGAGGCCGATCTGCGTAACCATTTCATCGAGGGTTGCGCCGGCTTTGCGCTCCAGCAGGTGATCGAGGACCGCCTGCTGGCTGCTGTTGGTGCTGAGCATCTTCTACCTGTTCACCTGAGGCTCCGCAACAAATATACGCTTTTGTCTGTCGATAGCGTTAATTGACCGGGCTGTCACTGCGAATAGACACTTCTACCTGCCTGCGTTCCTCCGCGTAGCTTGACTTTCTGCATAGTTCTATCTATTTTAATGGTTAAAAGCGTATAAAGCTCCGTCCAGCCGGATTGCAAGGTGGAAGAGGCGGCCCGAAATGACAGCCATTGGCAATCACTGGGCACCGATACCAGCAGGCGTGCATATCGGCGGTCATACCGGGCACTCCGCCGGGTTGCCGACCGGCGCGGAGCCTGCGCACAGCACACACCTCGCAGGGGAGACGGCGATCCTGGAGATGGTGGCACGGGGCGTCTCGCTGCCGGAAATCCACAATGCGCTGTGCCGCCTCACCGAGACCTCGGTTTCACCCGAGTGCAGTTGCGGTATCTATCTGGTCGACCGGGCGGGACCGAGGCTGAGAATCTCAGCGGCGCCCGGCCTTTCCCCGGCCCTCACTGAAGAGATCTGCCGGCCCACCCTCTGGTCGGAAGGTAATCCCTGTGCCCGCGCCGCACGGCGCAACGCTGCAGTCATGTGCGAGGACATCGCTTCGGATCCGCTCTGGCAGCGAGCGGAATTTACGGTTCGGGCGCAAGCGGAGGGCCGACGATCCTACTGGGCAGTACCGATCGCATCGGCCTCGGGAAGGGTGCTTGGAGTACTGGCGATACTGCAGCCAAGCCGCGCCGATGCAAGCCCGCGTGATCGGGCGCTCATCGCGAGGGCGGCGGAGCTGGCTGGAATCGCCATCGAACGCGCTCAGCGGGATGGCGCCCTCAAAAGGAGCGAGGCGTTTCTGGCGGAGGCTCAGCGGTTAAGCGCCACGGGCAGCTTTTCGTGGAACGTCGCGACCAATGAGCTCACCTGGTCGGAGCAGCTCTACCGGATCTTCGACTTCGAGCCGCGCGCAGCGATAACGCCGGAAACGCTCCGGTCCCGGGTGCATCCCGAGGACTGGCCGTCGCTGGCGCCGATCCTCGAGCTTGCGCGCGAAGGCATTGCCGAGATCGAGCACGAGCACCGCATCATTTTGCCCGATGGCTCGCTCAGGCATCTGCATCTGGTGGCGCGTGGTACGCACGATGAGCAGGGTCGTCTCGAGTACATCGGGGCGATTCAGGACATTACCAACCGGCGTGTCGCGGAGGAGGCGCTGGCCAAGGCGCGCTCGGAACTCTGGCACGTGGCTCGGGTCGTGAGTTTGGGAGCATTGAGCGCATCGATCGCCCACGAGGTGAACCAGCCGCTGTCAGGAATCATCACCAATGCCAGCACCTGCCTGAGGATGCTGACCGCCGAGCCCCCCAACGTGCAGGGCGCGCTGGAAACCACCCGGCGCGCGCTTCGTGACGGCAGCCGGGCGGCCGAGGTCATCGGGCGGTTGCGCGTCCTGTTCGCAAAGCAAGAAGCCAAGACTGAGCTCGTGGATCTGAATGAGGCTGCCCGCGAGGTCATCGCGCTCTCGAACAGCGAACTCAAGGAGAACGGTGTAACCCTGTGCCTAGAGCTCGCTGAACCGCTTCCCGAGGTCTCCGGTGATCGGGTTCAGCTTCAGCAGGTCATCCTCAACCTATTGCTGAACGCCACGGATGCGATGGTTGGCGTGGAAGGACGACCCAAGCAGCTGACAATCGGCACGCGCCTCGACGAGCAGGGTCGCGTGGGCCTCAGAGTCACCGACACCGGGATTGGGCTGGAGTCGCATCTCGTGCCGCGGCTCTCGGAGCCGTTCTACACGACCAAGAGCAAAGGGATGGGCATTGGGCTCTTTGTCAGTCGTTCGATAGTGGAGAGCCATCAGGGTTGCCTGTGCTTCTCGGCCAACGAAGGTCCTGGAGTCACATTCTCCTTCGCGATTCCTCGAGCGCGTCCCGTCGCCAGCAGCGCAGATATTGCCCGCTGCACGAGAGGGACGCGTCTCGTTAGTGCTGCGAGCGCTGCCTCCACTCTGGCCGGGTCGTGAGCGCCAAGTCGCCCCGCCTGGTCTCTATCGTCGACGACGACGAGTCGGTGCGTGAGGCGTTGCCGGATCTGCTGAGGCAGTTTGGATTCTCGAGCTTTACCTTCTCCTCGGCCGAGCAGTTCCTCTCGTCCGGACAGGTCGATGATACCGACTGCCTTATCCTGGATTTCGCTATGTCTGGCATGTCGGGGGTCGACCTGATGCGCGAGCTGTCGGCACGCGGTTACAAAATTCCCGTCATCTTGATCACCGCACAAGCCAACGAAAGGTTCCGCCAGCGGTTATTGCGGGAGGGTGCGGTCGAGTGCCTGTTCAAGCCCTTCAGCGCAGCCGCGCTATTGCAGGCCCTGCAGTTGGTATTCCCAGGAACTTAGTCAGCGCGCCATTGGAGACGACCAATGAATTTCGCCCTCGGTGAGACGCACAATTCCTCGTTCGCGCCTACGGCCCACCCGGTGCCGATCGTTTTCGTGGTGGATGACGATCAGTCGATCCGCGAATCGCTCGAGCCCCTCATCCTGAGTCTGGGCTTGGACGTCGCAACCTTCGGCACCGCGGCGGAATTCCTGCTGCGTCCGATTCCCACAGGACCAAGCTGCTTGCTGCTCGATATGAGGCTGCCCGACCTCAGCGGCTTTGAGGTTCAGGGACGATTCGCTGCGATGCGAAAGCGCATGCCCGTCGTATTCATTACCGGATTCGGGGATGTGCCCATGACGGTGCGCGCCATGAAAGCCGGGGCTCTTGAGGTGCTGACAAAGCCACTGCGGGAGGATTTGCTGGTTGGCGCGATAAGAGAGGCCCTCGCAAGAAGCCACCGCGCGCTGGTGCAGGAGAACGAAGTGCAGGCGCTTCGCCAGCGCTTTGGGCTACTCAGCCCGAGAGAGCGTGAAGTGATGAAGCTGGTGGTTGAAGGACTGCTCAATAAACAGGTGGGCGGGCGGCTCGGGATCAGTGAGATCACGGTGAAAGCCCACCGCGGCAGGGTGATGCGCAAAATGAAGGCGCGGACGTTCGCCGAGCTGATAGTCATGTCCAGAACCCTGACTTACTGAGCGCTCAATGCCGGCTCAGCTGGCACGAGCCGACAAGTGCCGGCGAGTACTGCTGAAACACGCGTGGCGGCAAGCCCGCCGAGCGGTCGCCGCTTCATTGCACCAAGAAGAGCCGGCGGATCCACTGGGCGATCCGCCGGTCGAGGGACGGAGCGCAGCTCCGTGGGGGTACTTATCAGCGCGCCTCGGTCGGCCCCGGCAGCCTGAATATGGCGACGGCATCTCCGTACGGATAGGTGAGTTGAAAGTTGCCGCCAGCGGCGACGGCGAGATACTGGACTCCGTTTACCTGGTACGTGATGGGCGGAGCATTGACCCCGGCGCCCAGGTTGTAGCGCCACACGAGCTTGCCGGTGGTCGCGTTAAACGCATCGAACCAGCCATTGCCCTCACCCATGAAAACGAGGTTGCCCGCCGTCGCCAGTGCGCCGCCGATCAGCGGCTGTGGTGCCGTGTATTGCCAGGCGATCTTGCCGGTCTCGACATTCAGCGCGACGAACGGCCCGTCCTGGATGCCCCCCGGTGCCACGTTCGTGAAGGCACTCCCGAGGCGGATCAGTCCCCGACCTGCCGGCTGCGGCTTGGTCGTGAAGCGCATGAGCTGGTCCATCGCGAGGATATACAGATCGTGTGTCTGCGGGGAATACGCTGGGGGCGACCACTCTGCGCCGCCATTTGCACCGGGCAGCATGTCCACGCCCGCCGCGGTCGGCGTGGAAAACATGTTCTTGGACATCTTCACGTAAGGGTCGGACTTGCGGATCAGCTTTCCGCTACGCCGGTCGAGAATAAATACCCAGCCGACCTTGCCAGCCTCACCGGCTGCGGGAATTGTCTGCCCGTTCTGTTGCACGTCGAAGAGCACCACGTTGCTTGTCGCGTCGTAATCCCATACGTCGTGCCTGACTTCCTGGTAGTACCACTTCAATTGCCCCGTGTGCACGTCGAGTGCCACGATGCTATCGCTGTACAGGTTGTCCCCCTGACGACTGGTGCCGTCGAGGTCCGGATTCGGATTGCCGGTGCTGAAGATCACGAGACCGAGTTGCGGGTCGATTGCCGGCGTGGTCCACACCATGGCTCCGCCGCTCTGCCAGGAGTTTCCCGCATAACTCTTCGGATCGGTCGACATCCAGCGCCAGCGCTGCTGGCCGCTGTTCGCGTCGTAGGCGGCCACGAATCCACGCAGCGCCCATTCTCCGCCGGCGCTCCCGACTATGACCAATCCGTCGTAGATCTGAGGTGCGAGAGTCTCCGAATATCCATCGTTGGAATTCACGATGGGCGTCTGCCAGAGGATCTTTCCGTCGGTCGCATCGAGCGCCAGCAGCTGGTCATCGAGGGTGGCCACGTACACTTTGCCGTATCCGACCGCCGCCCCTCGGTTCACCGGTCCGCAGCACACCTGGAACGCCCCCAGGCTGTACGTCACGTCCCAGATGCGCTCACCGGTGGCAGCATTGATCGCCATGATCAGCATCTTGTGGTTCACCACCGCGGTGGTGAGGTACATGACGCCATTCACCACGATCGGGGTGGTTTCAAAGCTTGCTGTGATTCCGGTCTGCACGAGCGCGGCGAGTTGCAGGGACTTGGCGTTGTCGGCCGTAATCTGGGACAGGGAGGAGTAGCGCTGGTTGTCGTAGGTGCGCCCGTGCAGCAGCCAGTTGTTCTGGTCCGACGCCGCGTCGCGCATCATGGCATCAGTTACGTTTACGTCGGCTCCGGGGGGCAGCGGGCCATAGACGTGGCTGACCGGGGAGGGCGTGCGTACGATTTCGTCGGTGTTTGATACGGGCGACTTGTCGTTCGTGGCGCTCGCCGATATCGCGACCTTATCCAGTGAGGCCACGGTCAGGGGCAGCGCACCCGCCTGCTGACCGTTCTGAGAGAGCGCGTAGGCCGTAACGTCAAGGTACTGTGTCTGGCTTAGGGTCCCCGGGGCGTTTTGAGGCATCTGGCGGCTGATGAAGTCGTACAGCTGTGCAGCCGTGCCGCCCCCATAGGTCTGGTGAAATGTCGTACCCGTGAGGGCGGGGCCGGAGTCGCCCTGCAGCGTGGCGCCGTGACACTGGGCGCAATATTGCGTGTAAACGGTCGCCCCGCGGTTGACTTGTGCGGCGCTGAAACTGGCGCTCGACTGTCCCCAGGCATTGGACCCAGCCAGCAAAAGCAGGGCGGCGGACAAGTACACCCTTCGCGCATCAAAAATCAGGGTGGATAAATTCGTCATGACAACTCCGCTGGCGGTAAGGACTCGAGGTCGGCTATCGAGTGGCATGCAGGACGGCATGCAGACACGCACAAGCACATCTCTCGGTAAGTGGGCCGCAAGTGTCAGCATCGCTCAATGAGACATTGGTATCGACCGGCGCACCATGGGCCGCAGGGTGCGGCCAGTCGAGCACCCCAGATCGCGCACGGCCCAGGCCTGCGCTTGCCCTTGCCGGTGAACGACTAATACCTTGGTCCAGCTGCACGGCGGTTCTGTGTCTGGTCTTATTCCCGCTCGCAGCGTCGATGCGCGGCCGGTCCTTTAGGCTGTCGCGCTGCCACTGATCGGACGCGGACTCGGAGTGGTCATGCGAGCAACGGGTACTGTCAGCGACTTCGATAGCACGGGTGGCTTTGGCTTGATCGTGGCCGATGACGGGGAGCTCTTGCCCTTCAGCGTGGCCGCCGCACCACCCGCACTGCGCAGGCGCTTCGGGGTTGGAACGCGCGTGGCATTCCAGATGCGCTGTTCACAGCCATCTGCGCGCGCTGTCGAGGTCGTGCCGATCGTCGACGGGACGATTCAGAGCGAGGCTTCAGATGGAAGCAGTCGCGCGCACTGAGCGCGTCGGCTCCGATTGCCGAGCGCCTAACGGTGCGTACCCTTGGCGCCGGGCTCAGGCTTCAGCTGCCGCCAGTCAGTTTCGCTCAGTTGTACGTTGTAGTACTTGGCAGCCTTTTTGATATTGGCGAATGCTAGCTCGCGCTCTGCGTCGCTCACGTCTGCCACCTGGTTGAATCTTGCCAGCGCGCTGCGTACGTGTGACGCATCCGTGATCGGTTCTTTGCGTGCCCGCGGAAACGCGAAGGCGGTCTCAGGCAACGCGTTCACCTGCGCGGCGTCCAGCCGGCCGTGCGCCCCGGGATGCGACGTGGGTTCCCACGTGGATTCAGCCTTCGAGGTGCTCATGTTGGATGCACGTTCAGCGCTTGGGGTACCGTGTAAACACGTAGTCGCGCTTGGCCACCACCGTATGACATGCAAAGCCGCACTTTGCGTCGTTCGACTGCGGGGGCTGGTCCGATGTATTGCCGGGCCTGAACGTGTCGGACGCTGGGTCGTATTCAAACGCCGCGTATCCCCAGCCGCCACTGTCTGAGAACCTGCGGGCATCCTTGCTCATGAAGTCGACATCGTGGAGTGCGCCCGGTATCAGCGGCTGACCAGGCTCAGATTCACCCTTCTCGGCGATCCAGTGGATCTTGGCCATCTGAGCGCCATCGGGAACGGGTTTGCCGTTATCGGGGTACCCGGCCTTGAGTGCCTCGATCATGACGGGGTTGCCGAGGATCACTGCAAGCTTTCCTCCATTGCTCACCGCTATCACTTGCCAGGTTTCGTAACCCCTGAATTCGGAGAATGCGAGACCGTTAGGCACCTTGAGCGAGTACCTGTCCTGTTTGGAAGTGGCGGCTTCAGTCGCCAGGGCAGCCAGCGCAATCACGATGCCCACCACAGTCAGTCGTCCCGTCATCACCGCGGCTCCTCTGACGTTTTTTGAAACGGCCAACGTGATTCAACTGCGGAGACGCAGTCATCACCATAGTACGATGGTATTGCCGGACGCCCGGTTTCCTTCGATGGCCCGAACCCATCGCCAACCGCTCTCCGGCACGCCTGAGCGCAGGGATCTGGGCATTCAAACTACAAAGGGCGAGCGCCAAGCCGCGGCCGCGAAGGGGTCCGCGAAGTACTGGGTTTCCCTCGCGACCTTGTCGCCCACGAATTCCATGATGCTGACGGTGTAAGACGGCTTGTCGTCGTAGCTCAGGATGTACTGTGTAACCCATAGGGCGCCCGTTCCGATGATCCGCTGAATGGTAAAGCGCTTCTTGCTGGGCTGCAGCATCCGACTCTTCTGTATGTTGACGCGCCCGCGGATGTGCTCGCCCGACTGAGGATAGACGAGCACCGCATCGTCCTGATAGATCCGATGTTCAGTCTCGAAGTCGCCCGCATCGGAAGCGGCCCAGTGTTGATCCAGGGCCACGCGTATGAGGTGATCATCCATTCAGTGGCACATCCAGTGGTGTCAGTAACGCCGAGGCAGAGTCTCTCGTACTCCTGCGTGGCATTCGCGCAAGGCTAGCCGCCACAGTGCCAGCAGGCGCGATCCGCGCCCATTGGACGATGGTGCCGCCGGGTGGTCGAGCCAACTGATACTTTTGTTCAATGTCTCGGTGCAGCATGGTTGTGGTTCGATGAGGCGGCGTTCGAGGCACGTCGGACGGTGAGGGTCGAGCACCAACTCTAGCGCGAGGATTGAGTGGCGGCAGCAACAAGCAAAGACGATCCCACGCGCAGCAGCGGGCCGCGCAACGCACTGGCCGGTCGGTGCTACGAGGAGTCGCACGTGCAGACGGGGTCGCGCGCCGGGGAGGCGTCAACTTGCCCGACCGGGAGCGCAGGCGTGGGCGTTACCGTGTTGAAGTTTCCCGGCCCCGGATGCTCCTCGAGATAGGAATTGCCACGGTCACGCTCGTGGCGGCGTGCGTCGTATCGGTGGCACTCAAGCCCGACGCGGAGACGCTCCGCCCTATCGACGGACAGTCCCCCGGCGCCGAGGAAAATCCGTCGTGCGCAGACGATGGCGCCCCGGCCGGTGACCGAGGGGAGCGCTCCTCGAGCGCCAGCTCTTCTCAATAGCAGTGGTGGTTTCGCGCCGCGAGGCGCCGCCACGCCTGCTGTGGATTCAATGCGGAGCAGTTCGCCGCGACGGGTTTTCCGTCAGACTATCCGCGCTCGTTGCCGGCCGCACGACCTGGTGAAGGATCCCCTCATGTCTACGATTTTTGATGCGGTTGTAATAGGCATGGGGCAGGCGGGGCCGCCGCTCGCAGCGCGCCTTTGCGCGCAGGGAATGAGCGTGGCTATCGCTGAAAAGGACCAGTTTGGCGGTACCTGCGTAAACAACGGCTGCACGCCTACCAAGGCTATGGTGGCGAGCGCCTGGACGGCGCACATGGCGGGACGCGCCGGCGAGTACGGCGTGACGCTGCAAGGCACGCCTGCCGTGAACATGCAGCGCGTCAAGGCGCGCACCGATGAGATTGTGCGTCAGGCGCGCGAGGGCGTAGAGAGGTGGATGGAGGGGCTGAAGACCGCGACCATCTTCCGCGGCCACGCGCGCTTCTGCGGGCCCCACTCGGTTGCAGTGAACGGTGAAGTGCTAAGCGCCGACAAGATCTTTATCAATGTGGGTGGTCGACCGCTCGTCCCGAAAATGCGGGGCCTGGCGAACACCCCCTACCTCACCAGCGTGACGATGATGGATCTCGATTTCGTGCCCGAGCATCTGCTCGTGATCGGAGGTAGCTACGTAGGGCTGGAATTCGCCCAAATGTTCCGCCGCTTTGGCAGCCGAGTCACCGTGGTGGAGATGGGGCCGCACCTGGTGGGACATGAAGACGGCGACATATCGCGATGTATCGAGGAATTTCTCACCGCTGAGGGCATCGCGTTGCGTCTGGGTGCTCAGTGCGTGGGCGTGGAGAAGGCGGAGGAGGGGGTGTCGGCGGGCCTCGACTGCAAGGAAGGCGAACCGCGCACGCGGGGAAGCCACGTGCTGCTGGCAGTGGGCCGAACGCCGAATACGGACGACCTCGGACTCGAAGCGGCGGCAATCAAAGTCGACGCGCGCGGTTACATAGAGGTCGACGAAGAACTCCGCACGTCGAATCCGCGTGTCTGGGCTCTCGGCGACTGCAATGGCCGAGGCGCCTTCACCCATACGGCGTACAACGACTATGAAATCGTGGCGGACAATCTGCTCGCCGCCGCCGCTCGAAAGTACACTGATCGCATACCCGTGTACGCCCTTTTCACCGACCCGCCGCTTGGCCGGGTGGGGATGAATGAGGCGGAAATCAAAAAGGCGGGCATCGAGGCACTCGTGGGGCGGCTGCCGATGACCCGGGTAGCGCGGGCGCGGGAGAAGGGCGAGACCCAAGGGTTCATGAAAGTCTACGTCGAGAAGGCCTCAAAGCGCATCCTCGGTGCCTCGCTCCTGGGAGTAGGCGCAGACGAGGCGGTCCAGTCGCTGACTGATGCCGTGTACGCGAGGACTCCCTACACAGAGTTCCAGCGCCACGTACGCATCCATCCGACCGTAAGCGAGCTGTTGCCAACGGTGCTCGAGGATCTGCGGCCGCTCGAGTGAGTGCGAATTCGTACGCTTCTCAAGCTAAGTTCAGTCCGTCGGCCGCCGCGCGCGCAACGAGCGTGTCCTCTTCGACGCTGCCTCCACACCTCCGATGACGAGACCGTTCGCCTTGACGGGAATACCACCGCCGAAAATGACGACCCGGCAGCCGTTGGTGGTGTTGATCCCGAAACCCTGCTGCCCGTTCTGCGCCAGCCGGGCAAGGGCATCGGTCGGCATGTCAAACGCCCTTGCAGTCCAGGCTTTGTCGATCGCGATGTTCACGCTGCCGAGCCACGCGCCATCCATGCGGGCGTGGGCCACCAGGCCCCCGCCGGCATCCACGACCGCGATGTTATAGGGAACCTTGAGTTCCAAGGCCTTGCGCTCGCCCGCGGCGATGGCCCGCCGGGCCTCTTCCAGGGTGAGAGTTACGAGTTCGCGGGGCATGTTGGCTTCCTCATTCGGTAGATACTTTCGACCAGGTCGTTGCCGGGCGGACCGCGAGTGCACTCGGCAGCGCAGTGCCCGCGCCGTGGGCGCTCAACGCAGCTGCCCGAGCTGGTATCCGAGGCGATTTTCCACGTCGCCGGGCTTCTGGAACCCCTTCTCGAACAGGATCTTGAAATTCCGCTGGGCGGCTGGACGAGTGATCGATTTGATGCAGGTGTCCCAGCCCTCGGCGATTTCCACATCAGGCGGCAGGGTCGCGTTCGTGAGTCGCTTCGTATTCGCTATGGCCCACTTGTCGAACGAGGCGATGCGCGCAGCGAGCGCATCCACGAAGCGGTCAAGCTCGGCGTCCGGCAGTGAGCGATTCACGTAGCCGTATGCCTGTGCGAGCTCGCCGCTGATGTCTTCCGAACCGAGCAGCACCTCCAATGCCCTGCCGCGTCCCATCAGCCGTGGCAGGCGTGCCATGGGGCCCCCGCCGGCCACCATGCCCACGCCAACCTCCCACTGCGACAGGATCGCTTTTTCCAGACTTGCGAAACTCATGTCGCACGCAAGCGTGATCTCGCTGCCGTTCCCCGTCGCCCGGCCGCGGATCAGAGCGATCGACACAAATGGCGCCCGCGTCAGGCGCACGAGCACATCCGGCCAGGACTCAAGCCCGGTAGGTCCCTGAGGTATGGCCGTCATATCCTCAATCTTCGCCAGAAAATCACTATGGTTCAGGAAGAACCCGTCGACAGCGCTGTCGAAGACTACGACCTTGACCTGATCATCGGCCTCAAGCTTGTTCATGATCTCGCGGATCTCAAGCACGAACTGAGGACCCATCAGATTGAGCGGCGGATTGTCGAAGGTCACTCGCATGTAACCCGGCGAGCGCTGGCTCAGCCGCACCTGAGCGTTCTTGGGGGTCGCATCCATTGAACTCTCCTCAGAGCGATAGGGCTGGTGATGATTTGAATCTAGGACGAGCGCCGCGACAGCGCTATAGAACGATGGTATCGGCCTGCGTACTCACCACCTCGCGCGGCGTGCGCCCTGGGACAGCATGCGCAACACCATCGTTCTATGGAGCGGCGCTCGTAACGGTGATCCCATCGCAGCACCTTCGCTTACGCGGGGACTTCATGCGCATCGACTCATGGATACCCGGCGACCGTTATGCGCTGGGAATTTAGGACCGCCGCCGCGGATCATGGCCGACACGATCCCGACCGCGGCAGCGACTGCCGAAGCCTAAAGCTGGAGTGCCAAATGATCACACTGGACGAGACAATGAGAGCAATCGGCGCCGCGCAGAAGAAGGCGAGCGCCATCCGTCAACCGATGAATGTCGCCGTCGCCGATGCGGGAGGCAATCGCGTCGCGCACGTTCGCATGGATGGCGCTTGGATCGGCAGCATCGATATCTCAATCAGGAAGGCATTCACTGCGAGGGCCTTCGACATCGCGACGAAAGATCTCGCGCCGCTTGCGCAACCGGAAGGGCGAGTTCTTCGGCATCCATGCTTCCAATCAGGGACGCATCATGATCTTCGCCGGTGGCATTCCACTTAAGCGCGCAGGAAAGGTGGTGGGCGCGGTTGGCGTCAGCGGCGGCTCGGGCGAACAGGATCAGGCGGTTGCGGAGTGCGCCGCTTCTGCCTTCGGCTAAACGGGGCGCGCAGGCTGGCTGGCCGGGCCCTGCCGGGGCCTACGTGCCGCTACCTTGGTGCAATTTACGCCTTTCGGAGCATCGGATCTGATGGCGGGAGCATACTCGGGTGCCGTTGATGGCACCGTTGGTGCGTGTCGACGTCGAGAGTGTTGGGAAATCCGAAGCGGGCGAAGTCAATGGACCTATCCTTCATCGTACAGGGCGCACAGGCTCCCAACGCGGCGCTGGCCCTGAATCGCGTGGCACTTGGCGTATTTTTCGCAATCAGCGGATACCACAAGTTATTCAATGCTTCCAGGCATGCGACGCTTACTCGTACGCTGCGCGACGACGGCGTGCACGAGTTGCCGGTAATGCAGTGGCTGCTGCCTACCACGGAGTTCGCCGGCGGGGTGGCACTCATCCTGGGTCTGTTATCGGTGCTGGCAGCTTTTGGGCTGTTCGTCGTTTGTTTCGGCGCAGTCGCGCTCGACGCTGTAAAGAGGGTGGGTGCAGAGCGTCCGCTCGACCGCGCTGATTGGGTCGGTGACTTTCTTTACCTCCCTGAGACGCTCTATTGCATCGGATTGACGGTCGTAATGCTGGCCGGTCCGGGGCCATGGAGCCTGGACGCCGTGGTTGCAGGCGTCCTTGGGCGCTAAGGAGCGGCTTGGTCGCTTTTGAACCTAGGTCTTGCCAGGAATGTCGTGCAAACTGTACTGACCCTTGCGGTCGCCCTTCAGGGCCTCAAGCCGGTTGCCGGGCAGGTCAAGGTCACGCAGCGCTAGTGCGGCGTCCAGTTGAGCCGTACGCGCGGTGAGCAGGCAATTCGTCGTCGCGCCACACGCCATAACCGAGCCCTCGGAGCGCATCCGCGATCTGCTTTGCCCGATCGACGGTGGCGCTCGCATAGGAGATGAAGACCTCAGTCATGGATTCAGGGCGTTGCTAGCGGACTTGATCGCGCAAACGCCATTGCGCCGCCTAACCCCATTTCATCGTCAGAGTCTTGGCCGATTCGGCGCAATCCCTCAAATAGAGATTGATCAGATTCTGGTAGGGAATCCCGTTCTTCTCGGCCAGCGCTTTGAAGTAAGCGACGGTATCCTTATCAAGCCGGATCGTAAGCTGCTTTTTTGCCTTATTCAGGTAAGGATTCCGAATGGACTTGGAGAAGTCGTAGCGGTTCTTCATTTCAGCCACCATTGATACTGCTTAATTTCATTCTGGTCGGCTCTGCGAGCCGAAATGATGCGGACTATTTCTTCGGTCTGCCGATAGCAGTGACAGACGACCAGGACCCGCAGCGAAATACTCAATCCAATTAGAACGAATCGGTCTTCACCCTCTGAGTGATCCGGATCCGGGATCACCCGCGCGTTGTCGTCGAGAAAGGCCGTTCGTGCTTCTTCGAAGGAGACCCCGTGCTTGCGCCGATTGGCGGCGTTCTTTTTCTCGTCCCATTCAAAGTGCGGAAGGCTCATAATCGATAGCGTAACTACAGTGTAGTGGGATGTCCAATCGCCGCTCGCATCCCATGTTCTAACGCCTTCTATTCCAGCTTGCTACGCCGGTATCACCAAGAGGACAGTTCGAACGCGCACGGCGCACGTCATCGCACGCCAAAAATCTTGATAGACAATGTCAGTCGGTCCAAACTGAGAACTTGAAGTACGCGTCGAATTAATTTTCATTTATTAGCATGTTAGACAGAAAAATCAGCGTGGCGCCGATGATGGATTGGATCGACGATCCTCAGACCGCTTTTTAGATCAAGCGCTTACGTACCGCGAAACTTGCTTGTCACCTTTATGGCACCTCTGTTGCCAAAAAAAGGAGCTCGTTTCACCCACTGGCAGACCAAAGAGTCCCCGGGGCAGCATCTCCAAGGCTACTTGAACAAGCGCGCTATAATTCGATAGAATTGAAAGTATGAAAGCGGAAGATGCCATTGGCGCTTTAAGTGCGCTCGCCTCCGAGCCTCGCTTGGCGGTGTTTCGCCTCTTGGTAAAGCGCGGTCCCGAGGGCTATACGCCCTCCGAACTGACTAAGCGGCTCGATGTTCCGGCTCCGACGCTGTCGTTTCACGTTAAAGGCCTCGTGCAGGCGGGCCTCGTGATCAGTCGTCGCGAGGGCCGCAACCTTTTCTACAGTCCCAATTTCGAACGTATGAACACCCTGGTCGGCTTTCTTACCGAAAACTGCTGCAGCCTCGCCGGGCAGCACTGCGGTCCGGATTGCCAGCCGGTTTCGGCTCCCGCCCAACGAAGGAGACGAGCATGAAGCGCTTACACGTCCATGTGTCCGTGCAGGACATCAACGCATCAATCCGCTTTTACTCCCAGCTGTTTGCCGCTGCACCGTCCGTCATCAAGGACGACTACGCTAAATGGATGCTGGATGACCCACGGGTGAACTTCGCCATCAGCAGCCGTGACGGCAAACCCGGTGTGCAGCACCTGGGTATCCAGGTTGCAGATCGCGGGGAACTCGCGGAGGTTTACGAACGGCTGCAGAAAGCCGAGTGGCCCGTGATCGAGGAGGGTGAGACCGTCTGCTGTTACGCGCGAAGTGAGAAGAGTTGGATCGACGACCCGCAGGGGGTCCAATGGGAAACGTTCCTAACGACCGGCGAAAGCACGGTGTACGGAACCGATGAAGTGCGGTCCGTCCAAGAGAAGCAGCGCTCCGAAAAGCCCTGTTGTGCACCGAGCTGCTGCTCCCCAAACGCTGCCTGAAAGCCGTCGTATGAGCGAAGTACGCGCGGCTGCAGAGGGTGACTTGGTCCTGGTTCGGCAGATGTTGCAGGCGGCGGGCCTGCCGACCGCTGATCTCGATGATGCCCGCCCGGAATTCACAGTTCTGACCGAGGGCGAGCGCATCGTCGCGGCGGGCGCCCTGGAGCGCTTCGGGTCGTCGGCCCTGCTGCGCTCGGTCGTGGTGGCACCGGATCGCCGTGGGGCGGGCCTCGGGAGCGCCGTGGTGCGCGAGCTCGAGTGCCGAGCGCGAGCCGCGCGAGTCGACTGCGTCGTGCTTCTGACCCAGACCGCATCCGAGTTTTTCACCGACCAGGGGTATGAGGCTATCGAGCGGGCAAACGCACCGGTCGAGGTTCAGGCGAGCGGCGAATTTCGGTCGCTGTGTCCTGCCTCGGCGATTTGCATGATGAAGCTGCTTGCCGCCTAGGTATGCAAGACCGTCCCTATAACGTGCTCTTCCTGTGCACCGGCAATTCCGCCCGCAGCATCCTGGCGGAGGCCTTGATGAATCAATGGGGCCGGGGGAGATTTCACGGCTTCAGTGCCGGCAGTCATCCGAAGGGTACGGTGCACCCGATTGCACTGCAGCTGCTGCAGCGGATGAATCTTCCGACCGAGGGACTGCGTAGCAAGAGCTGGGATGAATTCGCGGTTCCTGGCGCTGCCCCCCTGGACTTCGTATTCACCGTTTGTGACAACGCGGCTGGAGAGGTCTGTCCCTATTGGCCGGGGCAGCCGATGACCGCGCACTGGGGCTTGCCGGATCCAGCGGCCGTTGAGGGCACTGATGCGCAGAAGTGGATCGCTTTCCGGAACGCCTTCCAGGCACTCGATAACCGGATCAAGATCTTTACCAGTCTGCCGCTGGCCTCGATCGATCGAATCAAGCTCCAGGAGCGTCTGGACGCCATTGGCAAGACGCCGTCCACGGAACTGTCATGAATCTCGGCAAAGCGCCTGGCCGCCGAAGGCTATAGGTTCGGTGTTGCTGGCCGCCACGGTGGTCGGTTCGGGAGTCATGGCGGAAAGGTTAGCCGGTGGCAATACCGCCGTGGCACTGCTGGCCAACACCGGCGCCACCGTCGCCGTCCTGGCAACTTTGATCGCACTTCTTGGTCCCGTCAGCGGCGCCCACTTCAACCCAGCGGTGTCGGTGATCCAGGCCGTGCGCGGGGCACTGTCATGGGGTGACACCGGCGCCTACGCACTCGTTCAAGTCGCTGGCTGTTGTGCGCGGGTCGTTCTCGCGCACGCCATGTTCGAGCTTCCGTGGCTACAGTCGTCGATTCACGTCCGTACGGGTTCTGCCCAGTGCCTGGCAGAAGCCGTAGCCACATTCGGGTTGGTTCTGGTCGTTCTAGGGCACCGGCGTAGCGAGGATGCCCCGTGGATGGTCGCGGCGTGGATCGGTGCGGCCTATTGGTTCACGGCGTCTACCTCGTTCGCAAATCCGGCCATCACCATCGCAAGATCGCTGTCCGATACCTTCGCCGGCATCCGCCTTGTCGATGTCCCGGCGTTTATCGCGGCTCAGCTCGTCGGTGCGGGGCTGGCACTCCTTGTGGCGAAACCTCTGTTCCAAACGGCCGACCTGGTGAAGGTTCTTCCCGAGAGAATCGAACGAGAAAGTCCGTTCGTGAGCAACCTACCTACTGGACAGGAGCTGCCTGACGGCTTCTTAAATCATGCACTTACACACGTCGCAAAGGGCTTAGCACCCTCACGTCGATTTCAGAGTCTAAATGCCCGATCCAACGGACTCCGCAGCCCCGGAAATTTGCTCCTATGCGCGGCGTGCGAGGAGAATCGGCGCTATGTTGATTGCGGATTTGATCATACCGCGGAGAGAATCAAACCAGATTCACAAGATCCACGGCAGGCTCCCTTCCGCCATTTCACGCATAGGATCGGACAACAAATTGTTTGCTAGTCCCGCAAGCCTCCGTAAATTCCATAGCAGTCGCTCCCCCATGCAGACCTGGGCCACACGCAACTGCGGGGCGGAGTTTTGATGTATCACTACAGAGTCAAGCGCCTTAGGCTCAACGACAATACTGAACTACGCCCGGGCAATCTCACTGTCATTGTCGGTCCCAATAACGTCGGCAAGAGTCGCGCGCTACGCGACTTGCTCTCCATATGTGCGCCACAGCACAACGTCGTCGGCACTCAGAAAATAATTGTCACTGACGCAGAGTGGCCGTTGCCTGCATCAATCGACGAACTCGTGGAACGCAAGAAGTGGTACCTCCGGGACGAGCCAAATGGCGTCAAGATGCTGCGCTCCTTGGATCCCACGCTTGCCGGTGAGCGCACCTTGGCTGTGACTGGTTGGGGGCTCCCGCAGTTCGACTCATTGATCAAGAACCCTAGTCTGTTCGGCAGTTTTGTCGCTTCGCAGTTCATTGGTCACTTGAGTACGCAGAATAGACTTTCGCTGGTGCAGCAGATTCAGAGCCCTCAATGGTCTCTGCACTCGCAAAATCTTATGCACAACATTTACGCGGCAGGCCGAACTGTAGAGGAGGAAATCAATCGGATAAGCAAAGCTCAGTTCAGCGTCGGTGCAGCTTTCGACTTCTCGGCATTGATCCACCTGTTATTTAGGGTGGCGAAGGACCTGCCCGAAATACCGCGAGATCCCCGAGAGGCGGCTCCCATACTGGAGAAGCTTGAGCGACTCGACGAGCAGAGTGATGGAATCCGTGCCTTCATTCGGATTTTCGCCGCGCTCGTTTGTGCTCATCGGATGTTTTCTTAATCGACGAGCCTGAGGCCTTCCTGCACCCTCCGCAAGCCTTCCGGATGGGTGAGATTCTCGCCGAAAAGGCGTCCGCCTCACTCCAGATTTTTGTTGCAACTCATAGCGCAGACGTACTTCAGGGGATTATTAGCAAAACATCGGATGTAACGGTGCTAAGAATTGACCGCGTTGGAGATACAAACACATTCCGAGTACTTGAAGAAGCGGACCTGAGGACCTTAATTGGCGACCCGCTGTTGAGATCAGCTAGGGTATTAGATGAGCTCTTCTACCCAGCAGCATTGGTAGTAGAGGCAGATTCCGATGCGCGCTTCTACCATGCGGCGTCACGGAAGCTGTCCGAGAAACTAGATCTTTATGTGGTTAACGCACAAAACAAGCAAACGGTCGGTCGGATTCATTCTTTGTATAAAAAACTCGGCATCCGAAGCGTCGGACTCGTAGATTTCGATGTTCTTAACGACGATGGAGAGTTTAAGAAACAGGTCGAATCGCTAACTGCAGACGTTAACCTCCAAGGCCAACTTCGTGTTCTGCGAAAGGAAATTGCCGAGGCGGTCGAGAAAAGTCCCGCGTCGGAGAGAGCCGATCGGGCGATGTCTCGGCTCCGTGAGCTCCTTCAGAGCCTGGAACGAAAATCGAGTGGTTCAGAGCCCGGCGGGCTAATAGTCCTGAGGACATCCTGAAAGCGCTGATTGCGGTTGTTCCGCAATTGGGGATCAAGCGAAGCCGTGGGCGCCGTTCAAGGAGTCCGTCGAGACATCCTCAAGGAGATGTTGCAGGCGAAATTTAACGAGCTCTATGGAATCACAATGAGGCTTGGACTGATCATCAATCCATACGGAGAACTGGAATCGCTCTTGACGGATCAGAGCATTCAGTACACGACAAATAAGCAGCTATGGATCCAAAGCGCGCTGTTGCTTCTTCCCAACCTTCAGGTCGACGAGACAAAGCGATTGTGGAAGCTTATCCGAGAGATCCATGAGGGTGTCTCTGGTGTCTGAGACGAGCGCCGAGCGCAGGCGCTTGTGAACCTATTGGGTAGGTCAAGAACGGGGGTTGACATGGCCGAGCGAGGCGCGGTGCTAGTGCTTAGTGTGGAGCAGCAGGCGGAGTATCGCAGACTGATGGCGGTGTATCTCGAGCACTCCCAGAAGGCTCTGCAGCTAATTCCCGGGGCATCCAAGGATCGGAAATCTTGAGGCAGTGGATCTTGGAGGATCGGCTTGCTGGACAAGCGGCAATAGAGATCAGGAAGTTGCTGGACGAAGAGTAGCGTTTCCGAGGTGAAGGCAGGATAGCCTTTCGGCTGCTGTTTGATCCAAATGTGCGGGGGTCCTCATGCGTGGCAATTTAAAGGCTGGGTGGTTGGCCGCGTGTAGCCCGGCGTCTGATAACCGCGTGATGGTTTCGACATCGGACCCGCATGTTGCTTGCTCTGTAACTGAAAGCTCTAGGGCTTCGAAAGTTGCTGATGCCGCAAGCCGTCCGCCCCGACAACGCTGCCGTCCGAAGCTATGAAAACGCTGCACCTTGCCCCGAGAGACCTGCACGGCCGGCGTCTTCGTAAGGGGAGTCGAGTGCGAATCGTAGGTGTCCCGAACCTGTCGGGGATTCGCCACGCTCGTGCGCGCCAGAGGGTGCAATCCGTATTCCTACACATCAAGGGTCAGGTCAAGAAAGTGCGGGGATTCAGCCGCTACGGCTTCGTCGAAATCTTCTTTAAGATACGCAGCGGCCGCTTGGCCGGTTGGCACAGCGTTGAAATCGAGCCGCAGCTCCTGTTAGCACAACGGCTAAAGAAAAGAGTCCTAGCAGGCAGACGCCGTAAATTCCCATGAATACCGTAAGAACGCCAAAAAAACTTATCGTGTTTGGGTCAATCGAAGCCCGCTAGAGGATGGTCTTTCCTTCGCTCTTTGATTCAAATGTCCTGCGTGACGAATCGCAAGACGCACCTCTCCACCTGGGTCTACGAGGAACTTAAGCGGAAGTTCTCCGCTGTTGCGGCGTCACGTGGCATATCTGAGTCGGCGTTCCTCAAGCAGCTCGTAGAGCTCGCGCTGATCGGAGTAAGCCCCGAACTGGCAGTCACGATGAGCCAGCCCACTGAGGCACGGGGTGCACGGATCACGGTCCGCCTAGTTCCCGGCGACTGGGGGCTCCTGCGCGAGCGCGCGGCAGCGCGCGGTATGCGGGCCGCCACCTACGTCTCGACGCTGACTCGGGCGCATCTCAGATCCCTCTCGCCCCTGCCAGACCGCGAGATCGCAGCATTGCAGGGGATCGCGGTGCACCTGGCCACCATGGGTCGGAACATCAGGAGCATTGCGCTCAAGGCCCCTTCAGCAGGCCTTACCCCGGATCACACGCGCATCATGCTCAAGCTGTGCGAAGCAGTCCGCGATCACATCCGTAGCATCTTGCGCGCCAACACCCGAAGCTGGGAGAGCGGATATGGGGAAAGAACTCCCAGGACTTGATGAGCCACTGCTCGACATCGTCAGCCTTGCGCGGCGCGGACCAAATGGGCGGCTTTCTCCCGAAGAGATCTCCTTGGTCGTCCGGACTCTGCGCCGAACTCCCGAGGTCATGGTCAAGGTGTCAGGGGGCGCACGAAGCACTGCCGGGGCGGTAGCACACCTGAAGTACATCGACCGGCACGGCGACCTGGAGCTAGAGACCGACGAGGGCGAAAAACTGAAGGGCGGGGACGCCGAGCGAACTGTGGTGGAAGACTGGGACCTCGATGTCCTGGCCGCACGATCAAGAGCCCCTTATCGGGGCACGTCTGGGCGCAAGCCCTCCAAACTGCTGCACAACATCGTCCTGTCCATGCCGGCCGGCACCTCACCGGCAAAGCTTCTGGCCGCCAGCCGCAACTTCGCCCGTGAGGAATTCGCGCTTAAGCATCGCTACCTCATGGTTCTGCACACCGACCAGGAGCATCCGCACGTGCACCTGGTCGTCAAGGCGGTGGGCGAGGACGGCAGACGCCTGAACATACGGAAGGCCACCTTGCGCGGTTGGAGGCGCGACTTTGCAGCCCAGCTGCGGGCGCAGGGCGTCGCGGCAAATGCCACGGAGAGGGTCGTACGTGGTCAGGTGCGGCCCCCAGTGCGGGACGGAATCTATCGTGCGGCGCAGAGAGGCGATCTCAGGCGAGGGCAAGATCATTCAATGTCCGTTCCGGGCCAGCTAGGCGTTGCCCAAGGCGGTCTGGAGAGGGGAGCAGTGAAGCTTCAGGAAACGCGCCGCATGATTGTCGCGGCGTGGGGGATTGTCTCGACCCAGATGCTCAATGCCGGTCATCCGCTGTCAGAGGAGGTTTGGCAATTCCTGGGGAGGATGCCGAAGCCGCAGACCGAGCAAGCAGTTTTGAAAAATATTTCTCAGACACGGATAGACAAAGAAAGACAGCTCGAACGCGACATGCCAACTCGCTAGCGCGCATCTGTTTGAAACGTCGTGCATCGCCATGGAACGGTATGAACGCCTGCGGACTCCTTTGTACGCGGATCCATTTGCGACATTGTTCGAGCTTGCAACACTTGATTCGGTGTCAACTCACCGCGCCCACGCTCTTGCAATGTTCGGCGATTGGTTTCAGGGTTAGCGTGCGATTCATAACCCTGTAAGAAGGCCCTGCTGTGAACAACACTTATTTCGGGTTATTGGCCGAATTTGGAGAGGCCAATATTCCCCTGGCGAAGGTTGCTCCAAAGTATTTTGGTCTGAGCTTCGAGGAAGCGCGGCGCAGAGCTCCGACGCAGTTGTTGCCGTGCCGAGTATTTCGTCTGGGCGGCCAGAAGTCGCCCTGGCTCGTCAGTGCGACCGACCTCGCCGAGCTGATCGATCGCCGAAGAGATCTGGCTGGGAAGTCGACAGCTCCCCGAGTCGCGAGTGGCGCGGAGATGCATGCGGCGCCGCCGGCGCCGTGAGCACGCGGACGTTCTCCGGTTTCAGGTTTGTGTAGCGCTTCAGCTCGTTCCAGGAGTCGTGAAGCGTGAACTGCGCGACCTCCTGGATTTGGTAGCCCATCTCGAAAAGGCGGCTGGTGGCCTCGTGGCGCAGATCGTGAAATCGCAGATCGGTTATTTCCAAAAAATGGCAGGCACGTGTAAACGCTGCCCCTACGCTTCGGGGCTCGTACGGGAAGATGAACTCGCTCGTGCGCGGCTGTGACTTCACCACCGCCCATGCGCCCGGCGGATACTTGAAGCGCCGATGGTTACCTTCTTTGGCCGTTGGATGCTTGGCATCGCGCACCATGCCGGTCTGGGTGGCCTCGTCGTTGTCTTTCCACTGGAGGCGGCAGATCTCGGCCTCCCGACGGGCCGATGTGAGCGCAAATTCCATGACGCTGAGCATTGGGATCTGCGCACGCTTGTCGCGCCGTGCGAAGTAGTCGCGCAGGCGCGCAAGCTCATCCGCCGTGGGTCGTCGAGCGCGCTTACGGGCCTTCCCGGTGAGGCGAAGTTCCGAGCAGGCCTCGCGTGCCTCCTTGACGATTTCAGGCCGCACAGGAAGCTCTCTGACGTTCTTGGCGGCCCGAGCACGACCCCGAGCCAGATGAGGTCATTCGCGACGGTGGCGGGCCCTGTGCCTTTGGCGCGCCGCGAGCGTACGTGGTCGATCAGCAGTGCAGCGCTGAGGTCGCATGCATCGAGCTTGCCGAGCGAGCAGCGCTCCAGGAACTTCAGATGAGCCTGCTTGCTGCGTTGCCATTTCGAGATCGGTCTGGAAGGTCTCGATGTACCACCGGATCAGCTCCGCGACGGTGGTTGCGCCCTGCTTAACCTGGACGAGCGCGGCCGGGTCGTCCAGCGCCACCTCGCGGTGCTTTGCCCAGGTGAGCGCCGCCGCGCGGTGCGCGAAGGTTCGAGTCTCCTGGTGGAGCACGCCCTTTCCTTTGCGCAGCCGGACGATAGCCGTGTACCGCGTGGTTCCGTCGGCCTGCTTGCGTGCGCGAATCGTGGCCATTGGGAAAATAGTTGCTTGGGCAATAGAGGTGACAAGCTATTCTTGTCACCTCTATGTCACCTCTGCAACTGCAATAACGCCCCTAAATGCGCAGAAATCACCGCAGAAACGCGCAGTATGCAAAACACTAGAAAAATAGGCGTTTTAGCGCGAGAAATCCGCAGGAATCATCGATCGGCGGATCTCGGTCGCTCCGATGATGGACTGGACCGACCGCCATTGCCGGTATTTCCTGCGCGGCTTCTCGCGTGACCTGCTGCTCTACACCGAAATGATTACCTCCGCGGCGGTGGTGCGCGGCGACCGAGAGCGGCTGCTGGCTTTTGACCCGGAGGAACACCACGTGGCGTTGCAGCTCGGGGGCTCTGACCCGCGCGAGCTTGCTCTGGCGGCGCGGGCGGGCGAAGCAGCCGGGTACGATGAGATCAACCTCAACTGCGGTTGCCCGAGTGACCGCGTGGCGAGTGGCTCCTTCGGCGCCTGCCTGATGCTCGACCCGCAGCTGGTGGGTGACTGCGTCGCGGCGATGGCTGATGCGGTCAGCGTGCCAGTCACCGTCAAGATGCGCATCGGGGTCATCACGGCGCGCGCGCGCGAGGCAGCCGCCGCCGTTGCGACTTTCGACGAGGCGGACTTCGACAAACTGCGACACTTCGTGGACACCGTGCGCTCAGCGGGCTGCCAGGTGGCGATTGTGCACGCGCGTCAGGCCGTGCTGGGCGGGCTCTCGCCCAAGGACAACCGGGAGGTGCCGCCGCTGCGTCATGAGGTTGTGCGGCGGCTCAAGCAGGAGTTCCCCACGTTGCCCGTCATCGTCAACGGAGGCCTGCGCGACTCTGCGGCGGTGGCCGAGGCACTAACCTGGTGCGATGGTGCCATGCTCGGGCGCGAGGCCTATCACCGGCCTTACCTCCTGGCAGAGCTGCAGCGCGTGTTGGATCCTACGGGCGCGCCGGCGCCTTCGCGCGAGGCGCTGCTCGATCGTATGGCCCGGTACGCGCAGCGCGAGCTCGCCGCGGGCGCGCGACTGGCCGCCATCACGCGACACATGCTCGGTCTCTACAGCGGCCAGCCCGGGGCACGCGACTTCCGCAGAACGCTCAGCGAAGGGGCGCGCGCCGCGGAGGCGGGCCCGGAACTACTGCATCGGGCCATACCGGCGCAGGCACCCCGGGGAGGAGCTTTGTAGCGGCCGGGGGGCGCTTGCGTATAATCATCCGCGTCGCATGGGAAAAGACATCGAACTTGCCATCCTGTTTGCCGACGTCGTGGGATCGACGCGGCTGTACGACATCATGGGGGACCTGCGCGCCCGCGACATGGTGGCTATCTGCATCGATGTCATGCGCAGTGCCACCGAGCAACGCCAGGGCACCGTCATCAAGACCATGGGCGATGAGGTCATGGCGACCTTCCCGGGGGCGGACGCCGCTCTGAACGCCGCCGCCCAGATGCAGCAGCAGATCTCGAGCCACGCCCAGCTCAAGGTCGACGGGCAGCCCGTGGCGATCCGCATCGGCTGTCACTTCGGGCCGGTGATGCTCGAGAACCGGGACGTATTCGGCGCCGCGGTGCATACCGCCAACCGCATGACGAGCCAGGCCAAGGCGGGCCAGATCGTCACCACCGCGGCCACGGTGGAGAAGCTCTCGCCGGAGTGGCGCGCTGCCTGCCGCCAGATCGACATCGCGACCATCAAGGGGCAGGGCAGCGAGGTTGCGCTCTACGAGGTGCTGTGGCAGACCGAGGACGTCACCAGCATGGTGCCCGGGATTGCCACCGAGGCGCGGCCGGCCCGCACGATGCGCCTGCGTCTGCGCTGCCAGGACCGCGAGCTCGTGGTTGATGAGCGCCACTCGAGCATCACCATCGGGCGTGCCGAGGACAACGACGTGGTGGTCAAGGGGAGCCTCATCTCCCGCCTGCACGCGCGCATCGAAATCAACCGCAGCAAGTTCGTGCTCATCGACCAGAGCACGAACGGCACCTTCGTGCAGAGTGCCGACGGCGAGGAGTCGTTCGTACGCCGCGACAGCCTGCAGATCAAGGGTCAGGGCATGATCGGTCTCGGGCGCCTGCCCGAGCAGGGCTCGCCGCAGACCATCCGCTTCACCTGCGAAGAGGTTTAGGCGCCGAAGGCGCGCTCAGCCCAGGCGCTGCTCGGTGGCGTCGAGTTCACGGCCGAGTGCCGCCGGCAGGCGCTTGCCGTACTTGCTGAGGTACTCGCGGATCTCGCCGACTTCACGCCGCCACAGCGCCGGATCCACGGCGAGGAGCGACTGCAGAGCACCGGGTGCGAGGTCGAGACCCTGGGTGTTCAAGTCCGCGGGCCGCGGGAGGTTGCCGATCGCCGTCTCGGTTGCGCCCGCGCGGCCCGCACATCGCTCCAGCATCCAGGCGAGCACGCGCAGGTTCTCCCCATAACCGGGCCAGAGGAACTTGCCCTGCGCATCGCGCCGGAACCAGTTGACGTGGTAGATGCGCGGCGGGCGCGCCAGCTTCGCACCCACGTTCAGCCAGTGCTGCCAGTAGTCGCCGAAGTTGTAGCCGCAGAAGGGCTGCATTGCCATCGGGTCGCGGCGCGTCACGCCGACCTGGCCGACGGCGGCGGCGGTGGTCTCGGAGGCAACCGAGGCGCCGACCAGCACGCCGTGCTGCCAGCTGCGCGCCTCGTAGACCAGGGGCGCTACCTCGCGACGTCGGCCGCCGAACACGAGCGCGGAGATCGGCACGCCGCGGGCATCCTCCGCGTGCGGTGAGTAACTCGGGTTGCGGCGCGCATCCACAGTGAAGCGCGAGTTCGGGTGAGCGGCGGGGCCGTTGGCCGGGTCATAGGGGCGGCCCTGCCAGTCGAGCACCGGCTTGCCCATCGGCAGGCCTTCCCACCAGGGCTGGTTGTCGGCCGTGAGCGCGACGTTGGTGAACAGCGTGTCGCGACGGATCATGTCGTAGGCGTTGCGGTTGGTCTCGCGGTTGGTGCCGGGCACCACCCCGAAATAGCCCGCCTCGGGGTTGATCGCCCACAGCCGCCCATCCTCACCGGGGTGCAGCCAGGCGATGTCGTCGCCGACGGTGAACACGCGCCAGCCCGGCAGCGACTCCGGCGGGATGAGCATGGCAAGGTTGGTCTTGCCGCAGGCGGACGGGAAGGCGCAGGCGACGTAGTGGGTCTCCCCCTGCGGACTCTCGAGCCCGACGATCAGCATGTGTTCCGCTAGCCAGCCCTCGCTGCGGGCCTGCCAGCTGGCGATGCGCAGCGCGTGGCACTTCTTGCCCAGCAGCGCGTTGCCACCGTAACCGGAGCCGAAGCTCTCGATCGCGAGTTCCTCGGGGAAGTGCATGATGAAGCGCCGCTCGGGGTCCAGCTCCCCGATCGAGTGCAGGCCGCGCACGAAGCTGCCCTCGCGCGAGATGCGCTCCAGCGCCGCGCGTCCGGCGCGCGTCATGATCAGCATGTTGAGGACCACATAGGGACTGTCGGTGATCTCGACCCCGCAGCGCGACAGCGGCGAGTCGATCGGACCCATGCAGTAGGGGATCACATACAGCGTGCGCTCGCGCATGCAGCCACGGAACAGCTCGCGCATCTTGGCGTGCGCCGCCTGCGGGTCCATCCAGTGGTTGTTCGGACCGGCGTCCTCCTGCGAGCGCGTGCAGATGTAGGTCAGGTGCTCGACGCGCGCCACGTCCGAGGCGGCGGAGCGGTACAGGTGGCAGCCGGGGAACTCCTGCGGGTTCAGGTTCTTCAGCTCGCCGCTCTTGAGCAGCTGCGCGGTGATCTCGCGCGCCTCGGCATCCGTGCCCTCGCACCAGTGCACGGTACGCGCCTGGGTGAGTTCGCGGACGGAAGCGACCCACTGCGCGACCGGGCGGCTCAGCTGGGACAGGGGCAGCAGGGTATGGGCGGCGGTAGCCATCCGCAAAGTCCTCTTATTCGATGGCCTCAGTAACCGAGAAGTATATCTCGGGCGGCTTCCATGCCCTGATAAAGTAGCGGCGCCAACCCATTGTCTTTCATCCGGGCCCAGCGCACCAGATTGCAGGAAATTCAGGAAGATACGCCCCGCAGGAGAGGCCCCCGCGCTCCGCGCCGGTGCCCGTAGGCGCGCTCTGACATGCAGGATCTTGAGGACATATTCAGCCCCGGCGGACCCCTCGCGCTGGCGCTGCCGGACTTCCGCGTGCGGCGCGAGCAGCTGCACATGGCGCAGCGCATCGCGGACGCGCTGGCGGCGCGCGAGTCGCTGGTGGTGGAAGCCGGCACGGGTACCGGCAAGACATTCGCTTACCTCGTGCCGACGCTGCTCTCGGGCCGGCGGGTGCTGATCTCTACCGGTACCCGTACGCTTCAGGACCAGCTATTCACCAAGGACCTGCCCCTGGTCGCCGCAGCCCTCGGGCGCCCGGCGCGCGTCTCGCTCCTGAAGGGCCGGGCCAACTACCTGTGCCGTTACCGCATCGAGCGGCTCGACTCGCACGGGGAGCAGATGGCGCTGGAGAACTTCGGCGTCACCCGCAGTCGCGCCGCGCAGGCGATGCTCGCCCGCGTGCAGCGCTGGGCGCGCACCACGCGCCGCGGGGACCTCGCCGAGATCCGCGGGCTCTCGGACGCCCACCCGGTGTGGTCGCAGGTAACCTCGACCCGCGAGAGCTGCCTCGGTGCGCGCTGCGCGCAGTTCGCGCGCTGCCACGTGGTGCTGGCGCGCCGCGAGGCGCTCGAGGCCGACGTCGTCATCGTGAATCACCACCTGCTGCTTGCGGACCTTGCGCTGAAGGAGGATGGCTTCGGCGACCTGCTCGGCTCCGCCGACGCCATCATCCTCGATGAAGCGCACCAGATCCCTGACCTCGCCACCCAGTTCTTCGGTGCGCAGGTCAGCAGCCGCCAGGTCGAGACCCTGGTGCGTGACCTCAACACGGAACTGCCGGCCCACGCTGCCGCGGCTTCCCCGGGCGAGCGCCCGCACGCCCTGCTGGCGGCGCTCTCGGAGGTCGAGGAAGCGCTGCAGCAGTTGCGCGGCAACGCCGCGCGCGTGACGGGCCGCATCGCCTGGGCGCCGGGCGCTTCCCCGCTGACCCTTGCGGTGGGTGCTCTGCAGGAGTCACTGCAGGCGCTGCAACGGATGCTCGCCGGCGTCGAGGAATCCTCGCCGCTTGCGCAGCTCGCCAAGCGTGCCGCGGACGTGGCCGCGCGGCTGGCGCGCCTCGGTGCGGATGAGCTCGAAGGAGCGCGCACCCTCGAGGCCAGTCCGCGCGGCTTCACCCTGAGCCTCATGCCGTTCGATATCTCGCAGCGCTTCCGCGCGCTGATGGAGGCGCGCGGCGGCGCCTGGATCTTCACCTCCGCCACGCTGTGCATCGGGGAGGAATTCGGACACTTCACCGGGCGCCTGGGTCTCACCGAGGCTGCCACCCTGCAGATCGAGAGTCCCTTCGATCACGAACGGCAGAGCCTTCTCTACCTGCCGGCAGGCCTGCCGCAGCCTACTTCCTCAGGCTACGTGGCCGCCGTCATCGAGACCGCCGATCCCCTGATCCGCGCCGCAGGCGGCGGCGCCTTCATCCTGTTCACGAGTCACCGGGCGCTGGCCCAGGGTGCAGCGCTGCTGCGGCAGCGCTGGGCGCCGACCCTGCCGTTCAAGCTCCTGGTGCAGGGGGAGGCCCCGCGCGAGCGCATGCTCGAGGAGTTCCGCGCCGATGGCAACGCGGTGCTGCTCGGGACTGCCAGCTTCTGGGAAGGCGTGGACGTGAAGGGTGAGGCGCTGCGCCTGGTGATCATCGAGAAGCTGCCCTTTGCCTCCCCGGACGATCCCCTGGTCAGGGCGCGCATCGAGCACCTCACGGCCACCGGCGGCAACGCATTTCGTGACTACCAGCTGCCCGAGGCCGCGCTGACCCTGAAGCAGGGGGCAGGGCGCCTGATCCGCAGCGAGGATGACCACGGGGTGGTCGTCATCTGCGACCCGCGCCTGGTCGGGCGCAGCTACGGGCGCGTGTTCCTTGCGGCACTGCCGCCGATGACGGTGACGCATGAGTCCTCGGACGCGCTGCGCTTCCTGCGCCGCCATGGTGCCCGCGCCGCCGCCGCGGTGGCCTCATGAGGATCCTGGCGCTCGATACGGCGACCGAGAACTGTTCCGCGGCACTCTTTATTAAGGGTGCCTGCCTTGAGCGCGAGCAGCACCTGGGTCGGGGGGCGGCCGAGGTCCTGCTGCCCATGGTTGAGGCGCTCCTCGCCGAGGGCGGGATCGGGCTGCGCGACCTCGATGCCATCGCCTTCGGTCGCGGTCCCGGGGGCTTTACCGGCGTGCGCCTCGCCGCGAGCGTGACCCAGGGACTGGCGTTCGGGGCGGGCCTCGGGGTCGTGGGCGTGTCGGACCTGCAGGCGCTCGCCCAGCGGGCGCTGGGGGAGGCTCCCCACTGCCTGCGGGTGCTTGCCTGCACGGATGCCCGCATGCAGGAGGTGTACTGCGGGGCGTTCGAGCGCGGCGCCAGCGGACTTGCCGCTCCCGCGGCGGATGAGCGCGTGGTGCCCCCGCAGCAGGTGTCACTGCCGCATGCCTGGGCGGCGGGCCCCGAGCCCTGGGGCGTGGGCAGCGGCTTTGGCGCCTACCCGCAGCTCGGGGCGACTCTGGCCGGCAGGCTCGCCGGGATCCGCGGCGACTTATGGCCGCGGGCGCGCGAAATCGCCCAGCTGGCTGCGGTCGAGGTCACGGCCGGGCACCTTGATCCCCCGGAGCGCGCGCAGCCGGTGTACCTGCGGGACGACGTGACACAGCCCGCGCGACCCCGAACACCCGGTTCATCAATCTGACATCGCTGTGTACGCTGTCATGAATCTGCAACACGCTACCTCTGTAATACCCGCGCTCTTTACGGAGCGGTAACGAACCCAATGCCCGCAAAACACGTACTCATCGTCGAGGACGAGCGGCCGATCCGCGAGATGATCGCCTTTGGCCTGAAGCGGGCCGGATTTGAGGTCCGCGAGGCGGAAGACTGCCGTACCGCGCGTGCCGCGCTCGCCGACTCTCGCCCGGACCTGGTGCTGGTCGACTGGATGCTCCCGGACATGAGCGGCCTTGAGCTCACCCGCGCACTCAAGCGTGACCGTGAGACCCGCGAGCTGCCCGTCATCATGCTCACCGCGCGGGCGGAAGAGGGCGACAAGGTGGCGGGCCTCGAGGGCGGGGCGGACGACTACGTCACCAAGCCCTTCTCGCCGCGCGAGCTGCTCGCGCGCATCAATGCCGTGCTGCGCCGCTCCACCCCGAACGGGGTCGACGAGCTGATCGAGTTCGAGGGGCTGATCCTGGACCAGGGCAGCCACCGCGTCATGGTGGGTGGCCGTACCGTTGCGCTCGGGCCCACGGAGTACCGGATGCTGGAGTTCTTCATGACGCATCCTGAGCGCGTGTACACGCGCGACCAGCTGCTGGATCGCATCTGGGGCGGGAACGTCTACGTGGAGGAGCGCACCATCGACGTGCACATCCGGCGCCTGCGCAAGGCGCTGGAAGACTTCGGCTACGATCATTTCGTGCAGACGGTGCGCGGCTCCGGCTACCGCTTCTCCGCACGCACGGTATAGTGACCGCAACTTAGGACGAGGCGCGGTCAAGCCATGCAACCCGCGACACAGGCCTGGTTGTTCGCGGCCGGGCGCCTGCTCATCACCGTGGCGGTCGGCGCCGCCGCCGGCTGGCTCTTCGGGAATCTCTGGGGCGGACTTGCCTGTGCGCTCGCGCTGCACCTCGCCTGGGTGCTCGCCTACCTGTTCCGCCTCGAGTGGTGGCTGCGCCACCGCAACTACGCCGAGCCGCCGGATGTCGGCGGGGTGTGGGGCGAGATCATCGCGCAGATCGTGCGGCTGCACCGTCGCAAGCGCTTCCACAAGCAGCGCTTCGTGCAGCTGATGCGCCAGCTGCAGCGCTCCACCGCGGCGCTTCCCGACGGTGTCGTCATCCTCAACGCGCAGCGCGAGATCGTGTGGTTCAACCGCATGGCGGCGCGCCTCCTCAACCTGCGGCGCACCGCAGACCTCGGCATGCGCATCGAGAACCTGCTGCGGGCGCCGGAGTTCGTGCGCTATCTTGCGGCCGGCGACTTTGCCAACCCCGTGGTCGTGCGCACCACCACGGGCGAGGACGGTTTCCTGTCGCTGCAGGTCGCCCCCTACGGCGACGGGCAGCTGCTGCTTCTGGTGCGCGACGTGTCGCGGCAGATGCGCCTCGAGGCCGTGCGGCGCGACTTCGTGGCGAACGCCTCCCACGAGCTGCGCTCGCCGCTCACCGTGATCTCAGGCTACCTCGAGACACTCGCCGCGGACCCGGTGCTGGATGCGGAGCTGCACGGCCCGCTCGCCGAGATGCGCCGCCAGGCCGAGCGCATGACGGCGATCATCCGCGACCTCATCGAGCTGTCGCGCCTGGAGGAGACCGACGAGGTGGTCGGCGGGGAGCCGGTGGATGTCGCCGCGCTCATCTCGCTGCTGCGCAAGGACGTGCTCGCCCGTGCCGTGCACCCGAAGGACGTGCGGGTCAAGGTCGAGTCGCAGGCGCGCCTGCTCGGGGATGAGCCTGAGATCCACTCCGCGTTCTCGAACCTCGTCGACAACGCTGCCAAGTACACCCCGGCCGAGGGCTCGATCGAGATCTGCTGGTCGGTGGATGAGGACGGGGGCCATTTCGCCGTCACCGACACCGGCATGGGGGTGCCGCCTGAGCACATCCCGCGCCTCACCGAGCGCTTCTACAGGGTGGACGCCGGGCGCTCGCGCGCCACCGGTGGCTCGGGGCTCGGCCTTGCGATCGTCAAGCACGTGCTGCAGCGGCACGGGGCGACGCTCGAGGTGAAGAGCACCCTCGGGGCCGGGAGCACCTTCACCTGCCACTTCCCCCCGGAGCGCATCTTGCAGCCGGTGCGCAGCCCCTCCGCGGCAACGGCTTAAGATTGCCTCGCAAGCGCTTCATCCGTCAGAAAGACTTAGTGCACCTGTCATAGAACCGACATCCCCCTGCTAGAGGCTTGCCGAGGCCACTACGGCCCTCATGGGCGGCAGCGCTAAGGACGGATCATGGCAGGCGGAACCCCTTCCCGCGGCAACAGGACCCGGGCCCGGACCCTGTTCCTCTCGGACATCCACTTGGGCTTCCGCCACGCGCGCGCGCGCGAGCTCAACGAGTTCCTGGCCGGAGTCGAGGCCGAGACCATCGTCCTCGTCGGGGACATCGTGGACGCCTGGAGCCTGGCGCGGCGCGCCTACTGGAGCTCCGAGCACACCCAGGTGGTGCGCACGCTCCTCGCCCGCCAGCGCGCCGGCGCGCGCCTCATCTACATCCCCGGCAACCACGATGCCAGCCTCGCGATGCTCGCGCAGATGCTGCGCGGGCAGTTCGAGGTGCACCGCGAATGGGTGCACCGCACCGCGCAGGGTGCGCGTCTGCTGGTGCTGCACGGGGACCAGTTCGACGGCGTCGTGCACTGCGCGCCGTGGCTGCAGCGGCTCGGCGACTTCATGCATGGCAGGACCGTCGGCGTCAGCCACTTCATCAACAACGTCCGCCGGCGCTTCGGCAAGCCCTACTGGCCCCTCACCGAGCACCTGAAGCTCAGCCTCGGGGTCTCGGCGCGCTACATCCTCAAGTTCGAGGAGCACGCCGCCGAGCACGCACGTGCCCAGGGCTACGACGGGGTGGTCTGCGGTCACATCCACCGCGCCAACCTGCGCGAGCTCGGTGGCACGGTGTACGCCAACACCGGGGACTGGGTGGAATCCTGTACCGCGCTCACCGAGAGCGACAGCGGGGAGCTGGCGCTGCTGCGCTGGCCGCACGCGGCGGCCGCAATCACGCGCGCGCGCGCGCGGCTGGTGGCGGACGCGGCATGAGGATTGCGCTGGCGACGGATGCCTGGACGCCGCAGATCAATGGCGTGGTCACGACGCTGAAGGCCACCGCCGCGCAGCTGACCGCGCTTGGCCACGAGGTGCGCGTGATCCACCCGCAGGAGCTGTGGTGCGTGCCCTGCCCGAGTTACCCGGAGATCCGCCTCGCACTCGCCCCGGGTGCGCACGTGGCTCGGGAGATGAAGGCCTTCGGGCCGCACGCGGTCCACATCGCGACCGAGGGCCCCTTGGGCATGGCGGTGCGCCGCTACTGCCGCGCGCGCGCCGTACCCTTCACCACCTCATACCATACCCACTACCCGGAGTACCTGCGCGCGCGCTGGCCGATCCCGCTCGACCTCACCTACGCCTGGCTGCGCGGCTTCCACAACGCCGCCGTGCGCACCTTCGTCAGCAGCGCGACGCTGGAGAGGCAGCTCGGCGGCCGGGGTTTCAACAGCCTGCATCGCTGGCGGCGCGGGGTCGACCTCAAGCGCTTCCACCCCGATGCCCCCGCCCACCCGCTGCTGCAGGGCCTGCCGCGGCCGGTGATGGCCTGTGTCGGGCGACTCGCGGTGGAGAAGAACCTCGACGCCTTCCTCGGACTTAAGCTCCCCGGAACGCAGCTCGTGATCGGCGATGGCCCGCACCGCGCGAGCCTCGAGGCGCGCCATCCGCAGGCGCGGTTCCTCGGGTTCCGCACCGGGGAGGAACTCACCCAGCTTCTGGGGGGCGTCGACGTGCTGGCATTCCCGAGCCTCACCGATACCTTCGGCATCGCGATGATCGAGGCGCTCGCCTGCGGGGTGCCGGTGGCGGCCTTCCCGGTGCCCGGGCCCATCGACGTCATCGACCCCGGCGTCACCGGAGTCCTCGATGCCGACCTCGGCGCCGCCATCGCCGGCGCGCTCACGCTCAGCCGCGCCGGCTGCGCGGCCGGGGCGCGCGGCTTCACCTGGGAGGCGGCGACCGCTCAGTTCCTCGAGGGGCTTGCGCCCATCCCGGCGCCGCTGCGCAGCAGAGTGGCCGCTGGCCGCAGTTCCGCTATCATCGGGCGTACAGCGGCGCGCAGGCAGCCGAGCCAGGCCGGAGACGCCAACTGATGGAAACCGCCGATCTCAGTCACCACATCTCCCGACGCTTCAACGAGGACCTCGAACGGGTACGCAGCAAGGTCCTCGGCATGGGTGGCTTCGTCGAGCAGCAGCTGCGCAAGGCCATCACCGCCCTCATCGAGGGCGACAGCACGCTCGGGGAGTCCGTGGCGCTCGATGACCACCAGGTGAACAACATGGAGGTCGCGATCGACGAGGAGTGCAGCAAGATCCTCGCGACGCGGGCGCCGGCGGCGGGTGACCTGCGCGTGATCGTGGCCATCATCAAGACCATCACCGACCTGGAACGCATCGGCGACGAGGGCGAGAAGATCGGCTACATCGCCTCGCGCCTGGCCACCATGGAGCGCCCCGCCGACAAGTACCGCGAGATCAAGCACCTCGGGCGCGTGGTCTCGGAGATGGTGCACGACGCCCTGGATGCGTTCGCGCGCATGGACGTGGAGTCAGCGCTGCGCGTGGCGCGCCAGGACCGCCTGGTGGACGAGGAGTACGAGGCCATCCAGCGCCAGAGCATCACCTTCATGATGGAGGACCCGCGCACCATCCGCCGGGCGCTGGACGTCATGTGGGTGGTACGGGCGCTCGAGCGCATCGGCGACCACGCCAAGAACATCAGCGAGTACGTCATCTACATGGTGCACGGCAAGGACATCCGCCACACCTCCCTGGATGACGTCGAGCGCGAGCTGCGCTCCAGTGCCCCGGGCGGCACCACGACCACTCCGGCCTGACGCCTAGCGCCGCCACGCGAAGCCTCGCTATGCTTGGCGGATGATGAACCGCCGCCTGCCGAACCTTGCCGGATTTGCCGCGTGCGCGGCCCTCCTGGCGTATGCCCTTTACTCGCAGTTCCACCTGGGGCTCGATCCGTGCCCGCTGTGCATCTTCCAGCGTGTCGGTATCGCCCTCACCGGGGTGCTCTTCCTCATCGCCGCCCTGCACAACCCGCGCCGCGGCGGCCGCACCGCCTATGCGGTCCTGATCACGCTGGCGGCGCTTGCGACCGCCGCGGTTGCCGCGCGGCACGTCTACGTGCAGCACCTGCCGCCCGGCTCGCTGCCTTCCTGCGGCGCCCCGCTCGGTACACTCTTCAAGTTCAGCCCGTTCTTCGAGGTCATCAAGAAGGTGCTCACCGGGAGCGGGGAGTGCGGGGAAGTGAACTGGCGCTTCCTCGGCCTCGCGATGCCCGCCTGGGTGCTGCTGTGGTCGCTCGGCCTCGCAGCCCTCGGGCTGCGCGCCAACCTCAGGCGAGCAGGTTCCTGAGGACGCCGAGGTACATCCGGTGCAGCGGCTCGAGGTCTGAGACCCGCACGCTCTCGTTGACCTTGTGGATCGAGGCGTTCACCACGCCAAGCTCCACCACCTGCGCCCCCAGGGGGGCGATGAAGCGCCCGTCCGAGGTGCCACCCCCGGTGGTGAGCTTCGGGGTTACGCCTGCAACCTCGAACACCGCAGCGCTCACCGCCTGCGAGAGCGGCCCAGGCGGGGTATAGAACGGCTCACCCGAGACGTACCACTCGAGCGTGAAGCGCACCCCGTGGCGGCGCAGGATCTCCTCGACCTGCTGCTGCAGCCCGGCGAGTGTCTGCACCGGGGAGTAGCGCAGGTTGAAGCGTGCGCGCAGCTCGCCCGGGATGACATTCGGTGCACCGGTCCCGGCGTTGAAGTTCGAGACCTGGAAGCTCGTTGGCTGGAAGTGTTCGGTCCCCTCGTCCCAGCGGCGCTGCACCAGCTCTGCGAGCGCCGGCGCGAAGCTGTGCACCGGGTTCTCCGCCAGCTGCGGGTAGGCAACGTGGCCCTGCACCCCATGCACCGTGAGCCGGCCGCTTAAGGAACCGCGGCGCCCGACCTTGATCGTGTCCCCTAGCGTCGTCTCGCTGGAGGGCTCGCCGACCAGGCACCAGTCGATGCGCTCACCGCGCTGGGCGAGGGTCTGTGCCACGCGCTTGGTGCCATCGACCGACGGGCCTTCCTCGTCGCTCGTGATGAGGAAGGCGATGGAGCCGCGGTGTCCCGGGTGGCTGGCGACAAAGGCCTCGGCTGCCGTGACCATGGCGGCGAGCCCGCTCTTCATGTCCGCCGCGCCACGTCCATAGAGGAGGCCCTCACGCACCACAGGCACGAAGGGGTCGGAAGCCCAGTCTTCGAGCGGGCCTGAGGGGACCACGTCCGTGTGGCCGGCAAAGCAGAACACCGGTCCCTGCGTTCCGCGACGCGCCCAGAGGTTGTCAACACTCCCGTAGCGCAGGTTCTCGATGGCGAACCCGCAGGCGGAGAGGCGCTGCGCCATCACGGCCTGGCAGCCCTCATCGGCAGGCGTCACGGAGCGGCGGGCGAGAAGATCCTGAGTCAGTTCAAGCGTTTGAGACATTGAGCTTCCGTTGCACGGGGGCGATCGCGGCAGTATCCGCTGCGCCGGGCCTCAGGCCGTTTATACGCACCTCGCGGCGAGCCGATCAAGCGCACCCGCAGCTGTCACGGTCGTGCAAGGTGCGGACGCAACACTCCCGTCGGCCCAGCGGGTCCCCCGGGACGCCCCCGGTCAGGGGGTGTAATCAGATCGTCACATAACTGTCATCTAATGCGCGCCAGTGGCGATTAGGCTCGCGGCCGGGCCTGATGGGCCTCCAGAATTCCATGTGCCGAGGAGACGAAACATGATCCGATTCCACGCCAAGCGCGCGCTCGTGGCCGCCGCCGCCCTGATGGCCTTTGCCGCGGCACAGGCCGCCGACATCTCAGGCGCCGGGGCCACGTTCCCATACCCCATCTATTCCAAATGGGCGGATGCCTACAAGCAGCAGACCGGCATCGGCCTGAACTACCAGTCCATCGGCTCCGGCGGCGGCATCAAGCAGATCAAGGCCAAGACCGTGACCTTCGGTGCCTCGGACATGCCCCTGAAGCCCCAGGAGCTCAAGGAGTCGGGCCTGGTGCAGTTCCCGATGATCATCGGCGGCGTGGTGCCGGTGGTGAACATCAAGGGCGTGGCTCCCGGCGCACTGGTGCTCGATGGCGGCACCATTGCCTCGATTTACCTGGGCGATATCACCAAGTGGGATGACCCGCGCATCAAGAAGCTGAACCCGAAGGTGGCGCTGCCTGCGACCACCATCGCGCCGGTGTACCGCTCGGATGGTTCGGGCACGAACTTCCTCTTCTCCGACTACCTCTCCAAGGCGAGCCCGAAGTTCCAAAGCTCGGTCGGCGCTGCGACCTCGGTGCAGTGGCCGGTCGGGATCGGCGCCAAGGGCAATGAGGGCGTGGCGAACATGACCCGCCAGACCGACGGCGCCATCGGCTACGTCGAGTACGCCTACGCCAAGCAGACCGCCATGGCCTATGCCGACCTCGTCAACGCGGCTGGCCAGGCCGTGGCGCCAAGCGCGGAGTCCTTCCAGGCGGCCGCGGCCAACGCCGACTGGGGCCATGCGGATGGCTACTACCTGATCCTGACCAACCAGGCCGGTGCGAAGAGCTGGCCGATTACCGGTGCGAGCTTCATCCTCCTCTACGCGACGCCGCCGGATGCCGCCGCCACGGGGTCGGCGCTGAAGTTCTTCGACTGGGCCTACAAGAACGGTGGCAAGATGGCGTCCGAACTGGATTACGTACCGCTGCCGGACGGGCTGATCAACCAGGTGCGCGCCACCTGGAAGGCGCAGATCAAGGGCGTGACGCTCTGATACCGCGGGCAGGCGCGCCGGGGCGCGACGGCAGCGATGCCGCCGCGGCTGCGCTTGCGGTGCGGCCTGCTCGAGAACACACCGACGGCTGCTTCGCGTGAAGATCACGGCGAAGCCGGCCGCCGGTTTTGAGTACTGGGGATGATCGCAACCGTGACAGGCTGCCGGCCGCGATGAACACCGTAGCCGCGATGGAGGCGCGCCATGCGGCCGGACAACGGCTGCGCGAGCGGCTGTTTCGCGGCGCGACCCTGGCCGCGGCGCTCCTGGTGCTGCTGCTGCTCGGCGGCGTGGCGCTCTCCCTGGCGATCGGCGCGTGGCCGGCGCTGTCGCACTTCAAGCTCAGCTTCCTGACGCGCGAGATCTGGAACCCGGTCACCGACCAGTACGGCGCGCTCGCGCCCGTCTACGGGACGCTCGTGACCTCCTTCCTGGCGCTGCTCCTGGCCATCCCGGTCAGCTTCGGCATCGCGATATTCCTCACCGAGCTCGCCCCGGTGTGGCTGAAGCGCCCGGTCGGGGTGGCGATCGAGTTGCTGGCCGCGGTGCCCTCCATCATCTACGGCATCTGGGGCCTGTTCGTGCTGGCGCCCATCCTGCAGGCACACGTGCAGCCCTGGCTGATCAGGTGGTTCGGCCCGCTGCCCCTGGTCGGGCGGCTCTTCCAGGGGCCCCCGTTCGGCATCGGCATCCTCAGCGCGAGCTTCGTGCTCGCCATCATGGTGATCCCGTTCATCTCGGCCGTCATGCGCGACGTGTTCGAGACGGTGCCCGATGTGCTGAAGGAATCCGGCTATGGCCTCGGGGCGACGACCTGGGAGGTGATCTGGCAGGTGGTGGTGCCGTATGCGCGCACCGGCATGATCGGCGGCGTCATGCTCGGTCTCGGGCGCGCGCTCGGGGAGACCATGGCGGTCACCTTCGTCATCGGCAATGCGCACCGCATCGGCTCCTCGCTCCTCGCGCCCGGAACCACGATCTCAGCGTCGATTGCCAACGAGTTCGCCGAGGCAGTGGGGGACCTTTACACCTCGTCCCTGATCGCACTCGGCGCGATCCTGTTCCTCATCACCTTCACCGTCATCGCACTCGCGCGCTACATGCTGATGCGGCTCGAGCGGCGCGCGCTGTCCTCGGTATGAAGAACCGCCGCGCCATCAGGAAGGGCGTGAACCTCCTGGCGCTGGCGCTCTCGGGCCTGGCGACCGTGATCGGGCTCTTCTTCCTCGGGGCGATCCTGTGGACGCTGGTGAAGAACGGCATCGCCGGCCTCACGCCTGCTGTGTTCTCGGCGATGACGCCACCGCCGGGCTCGGGCGGCGGCCTGCTGAACGCAATCTACGGCAGCGCCGTCATGACTCTCATCGGCATCCTCATCGGGGGCCCGGTGGGGATGCTCGCCGGCACGTACCTTGCCGAGTACGGCCGCACCTCCTGGCTTTCGAGTGTCATCCGCTTCGTCAACGACGTGCTGCTCTCGGCACCCTCGATCATCATCGGCCTGTTCGTGTACGAGCTCATGGTGGTGCGCATGGGGCACTTCTCGGCGATCGCCGGCGCCGTGGCACTCGCCATCATCGCCATGCCTGTCACGGTGCGCACCACCGAGGACATGCTGAATCTCGTGCCGCAGGGCATGAAGGATGCCTCCACCGCCATGGGAGCCTATCCCTGGCGCACCATCACCAGCGTCATCTACCCGGCGGCGCGCTCCGGGGTCGTCACCGGGCTGCTGCTGGCGATCGCGCGCATCTCGGGCGAGACCGCGCCGCTGCTCTTCACGGCGCTCAACAACCAGTTCTGGAGCACGAATCTGCTGGCGCCGATGGCGAACCTGCCGGTGGTGATCTTCCAGTTCGCCCTGAGCCCCTACCCGAACTGGCAGCAGCTCGCCTGGACCGGGGCGCTCCTGATCACGGCGAGCATCCTCATCCTCAGCATCACCGCGCGCGTGGTGGTGGCGAGGCTGAACCCTTCCGGGCGCCGATGAACGCCCCGAAGGTGCAGTTCGCCCCGCCGCAGGCGCCCGAAGTCGCCCACGAGCTTAAGTTCGAGGTGCGCCACCTCAACTTCTTCTACGGGCAGACCCAGGCGCTCAAGGACATCAACCTCACGCTGCGCGACCGGCAGATCACGGCCTTCATCGGCCCCTCCGGCTGCGGCAAGTCGACGCTGCTGCGGGTCTTCAACCGCATGTACGCGCTCTACCCGGGCCACCGCGCCGAAGGCGACGTGCGGCTCGATGGCGAGGACATCCTCGCCCCCTCCGTGGACGTGGCCGAGCTGCGCTTCCGGGTCGGCATGGTGTTCCAGAAGCCGACCCCGTTTCCGATGTCGATCTTCGACAACGTGGCCTTCGGGCTGCGCCTGTCGCGCCGCATATCAAGGAGCGAGCTCACCGACCGCGTGGAGGAGGCGCTGCGGGCCGCAGCCATGTGGGAAGAGGTGAAGGACAAGCAGCACGAGGATGGCCGCAGCCTCTCGGGCGGCCAGCAGCAGCGCCTGTGCATCGCGCGCACCCTGGCGCTGCGCCCCGAGGTGCTGCTCTTCGATGAGCCGACGGCCGCGCTCGACCCGATCTCGACCCTGCGCGTGGAGGAGACGCTGCAGAGCCTGCGCGAGCAGTACTGCATCGCCATCGTCACCCACAACCTGCAGCAGGCCGCGCGCGTTTCCAATGTCACCGCGTTCATGTACCTCGGGGACCTGATCGAGATCGGGCCGACCGAGCAGATCTTCACCGCCCCGAAGAACCGCCGCACCGATGACTACGTCACGGGGCGCTTCGGCTAGAGTGGCGCCGTCATGAACGACATGCCCGAACCCCAGCAGGAACCGCGCCGGCCGCCAGAGGGCAGCGCCGCTGCACCCGCGGGCAACGGCGCCGTGCCGCACGGCATGCGGACGCGTGGCGAGAGCGGCCTCAACTTGAAGCCGAGCGGCCGCGTGGCGACCGCGCCGCCGGAGGCGCGGGCCGCCGGCGCGCCCGAGCCAGGCGCGGTGGTCGAGGACCCGGTGTTCGTCTGCCGCGACGTGAGCGTCTTCTACGGCGCCAAGCAGGCCCTCAAGAGCGTTTCAGTGGACGTGGCCCCGCGGCAGGTACTGGCGATGATCGGGCCTTCCGGTTGCGGCAAGTCGACGTTCCTGCGCTGCCTGAATCGCATGAACGACACGATCCCCGGGGCGCGCGTGACCGGCTCGATCACCCTCGACGGTGAGAACATACATGACGCGGCGCTCGATGCCGTGCAGCTGCGTGCGCGCGTCGGCATGGTGTTCCAGAAGCCGAACCCGTTCCCGAAGTCGATCTACGACAACGTCGCCTATGGTCCGCGCATCCACGGGCTCACCAGGAGCCGTGCGCAGCTGGATGACATCGTGTGCTCGAGCCTCACGCGCGCTGGCCTCTGGGACGAGGTGAAGGATCGCCTCAAGAGTCCGGGCACCGGCCTTTCCGGGGGGCAGCAGCAGCGCCTGTGCATCGCGCGCACCATCGCCGTGCAGCCTGAGGTCATCCTGATGGACGAGCCGTGCTCGGCGCTCGACCCGGTCGCCACGGCGCGCATCGAGGACCTGATCGATGAGCTGCGCGAGCAGTACGCGATCGTGATCGTCACGCACTCGATGCAGCAGGCCGCTCGCGTCTCGCAGCGCACCGCCTACTTCCATCTGGGGGAACTCATCGAGGTCGGCGAGACCGACCGCGTGTTCACCAACCCGCGCCACCGCCTCACCGAGGACTACATCACCGGCCGTTTTGGCTGAAGTCCCTCCCGGGCGAGCCTCAGGCGCACCCGGAACGTGGTACCTGCTCCCGGCTCACTCATCACCTCGACCGTGGCGCCGTGGGCGCTGCAAATCGACTGCACGATCGACAGGCCGAGCCCGGCACCGCCCTGTTCGCGCGAGCGCGCGCTGTCGACGCGGTAGAAGCGCTGGAACACGTGGGCGAGGGCGTCCGCGGGGATGCCGATGCCGCTGTCCCGCACCTCAAGGAGCGCCTGATCATCTTCTGCGCGCACCTCGAGCACGACGCGCCCTCCGGAGGGGGTGTACTTGATCGCGTTGTCGAGGAGGTTCACCACCACCTGCTTGAGGCGCGCCCGGTCGCCCTCCACGGTGACGCGGCGCGCTGCGCTGCAGGTGAGGGTGACGGCCTTGTCGAGCGCCAGCAGGCTCATCTGGTCGGCGGTCTCGGCGGCAAGCTCGGCGAGGTCGAAGCGCGTCGGCTCGCCCGGTGCGTCGCCTGCGTCCAGCCGCGAGAGCGCGAGCAGCCCCTCGACGATCTCCGCCAGGCGGTCGACTTCCTCGAGCACGCTGCCGACGGCCTCGCGCATCTCAGCGGACAGGCCCGGCGCCTGCGCGAGGCCCTCCAGTTCACCGCGCATCACGGTGAGGGGCGTGCGCAACTCGTGGGAGGCGTCCGCCACGAACTGCTTGGAGCCGGTCATGGCAGCTTCCAGGCGGCCTATCATGTGGTTGAGGGACACCGACAGGCGCTCGATCTCATCGCCGCTGCGCACCACCGGCAGTCGCTCGCTGAGGTTGTGCTCGCTGATTTCCTGGGCCTTGTGCGCGATCTGCGCGACCGGGCGCAGCGCGCGCCGCACCAGCATGAAGCCGCCGGCGACCGCCGCGGCGACCGCAAGGGGCAGGCCCACCGCGAGGATCGCCAGCATCCGCCGCAGCAGCGCCTCGCTCGGGGCCGCCGAGGTGCCAACCTCGACCCGGTAGCGCAGGCCGTCGGCGGCGACCGCGTCACGCGCGGCCACGAGGAGCGAGCCACCCGGGAGCTCGAGCTTGCGCGCGCTGCCGCTCAGGTTCGGGGGCACCTCGCGCGGGTCGAAGTGCGCCTCGCGGGGCGCACCCGAGGCATACACCACCGTCCCGTCGCTGCGGGTGATGCGTATGAAGCGATCGTTGGCCTCCGGGGAGTAGAGGCTCTCGACCTGCTGCGCGAGCGTCGCCGCGGTGTCGATGCGGGTGCTTGCCACCAGCGTGTCGGCGATCTGGCGCGCGCGGCGCGCCTGGTTGTCGAGCAGGTTTTCCTCGAGGTAGTGGCGCAGGAACACGAGGGTGAGGAGGCCGAGCAGCACGAACACCAGGCTCAGCACGCCTGCGTACCAGGCGACCAGGCGCACGCCCAGCGAGCGCGTATTCACGGCTCGCCGTGGTCGGTCAGTCCGTAGCCCACGCCCCTCACGGTGCGGATGAGTTTCACCGCGAAGGGGTCGTCGATCTTGGCACGCAGGTGGCGCACGTACACGTCCACAATGTTGGTGAGGCCCTCGAAGCTCTGGTCCCACACGTGCTCGATGATCATGGTGCGGGAGAATACCCGCCCGGGGTTCGCCGCCAGGTACTCAAGCAGCGCGTACTCCTTGTGGGTGAGCTCGATGCGCCGCCCCGCGCGGCGCACCTGCTGCGTGAGGCGATCGACTTCAAGATCCGCCACCCTGAGCACGCTGGAGCGCGCCACCGGGCCACGCCGCAGCAGCGCCTTCACGCGCATCACCAGTTCGGCGAAGGCGAAGGGCTTGGTGAGGTAGTCATCGGCGCCGGCCTCGAAGTTGTGCACCTTGTCGGCGGTCGCATCGCGCGCCGTGAGGATGAGGATCGGCACTTCCTGGTTCTTGCGCCGGATGCGCTTCAGCAGCTCCGTGCCATCGAGGCCCGGGAGCATCAGGTCAAGAATGATGAGGTCGTAGGAGTAAGTCTCGGCCAGCGACCACCCCTGCGAGCCGTCCTCGGCCACGTCCACGGCATAGCGCTCGGCCCGCAGCGTACGCGCCACGAGGTCGGAAACTTTCTTCTCGTCCTCTACCAGCAGCAGTCGCATGGGGTTCTCACCTGGCAGCAGGGGAACATACCTGCATTAAAGGACTCCAAACCGGTGATTAAATGGCGTTCAGAACCTCAAATCGACAATAACTAACTGATATATATGTATTTATATCAGTCGATTGTGCTTCGCCACAGAGTCTGAATTGTCATACAAATGTCACACCGGGGCTTTAAAACTGTCACGTTGACCCATCAGAGTGAGCGCCCTCAGAGAGGCGGATTCGGAAGACCCGTGTTGCGTTGCGCTGACGCATCAAAGTGACGGCCTTCGGAGCTCTGGAGTGATATATTCGCAGGAACATAACGAACTCTGCGTGCGCGTTGCGGGGAGAGCCGCGCCCTAGAGCGAGTGCGCCGGCCTGCCCGGTGCTCGCCAGCGACCTCCCCCAGCAAACGATTTCCGTCCGAACTTAACTTCATAGGAATCTGGAAGATGAAAGCGATCTCATTGCTCCCGCTCAGCCGAAATTCGGTGCGCCCCCTGACGTGGGCTGCGCTCGCCGCCCTGTCGGCTGTCGCAGGTCCGGCGTTCGCGCAGACCCTGCCGCCCGTTACGCCCGCCACGCAGTCCGCCGAGGACCTCGGGCTTACCTGGCACGGCATCACGCTCTACGGGATCATCGACGTGGGCCTGCAGTACGAGACCCACGGCGCGCCCTTCAGCGACTACCACCCGGCCGGCAGCGCGAACATCGTGCAGAAGAACAGCCGCCAGTCGGTGTTCGGCGCAACCCCGAGCAACCTGTCGCAGTCGCGCGTCGGCATCCAGGCGCTCGAACCCCTGAACATGGGCGACTGGGCCTTCGTGGGCAAGCTCGAGACCTTCTTCAATCCGCAGTCGGGCAACATTTCCGACGCTCAGAAGTCGCAGGTGCTCAATAACGGCAAACCACTTGACGAGCAGAGCACCAACCTAAATTCCAGCATCGCCGGGCAGGCCTTCCAGACCTCCTATGTGGGTGTCGCTTCGAAGACCTTTGGCACACTAACGTTCGGTCGCCAGGTGACGCTGGTGGGCGATGGCTTCGCCAAGTACGACCCGAACTACGGCTCGCAGGCGTTCTCGCTCATCGGCATGTCGGGCACCTACGCGGGCGGCGGTGATACCGAGGACAAGCGCGTCGACTCCTCGCTGAAGTACAACGGCGTCTTCGGCGACATCGTGCACCTGGGACTCATGTACAAGTTCAACGGTAATAACGGCGGCGCCAACACGCTCTACCAGGCGCAGCTGGGTGCTGAGTTCGCCGGACTTTCCATCGATGGCTACTACGCCAAGGCGAAGAGCGCGATCTCCCTCTCACCGCTGTCTGCCGCCCAGGTTGCCGACCTGCCGGTCGGTTACTCGGTCACGAACTCGCTCGCCGGCACGATCTCGGACAACACCAGCTACAACCTGTTGGCTTTGTACAAGCTTGATGTTTTCAAGTTCTTCGTCGGCTTCGAGAACATCAAGTACCAGAACCCCTCGCAGCCGCTCTCGGTCGGATTCGTCGACATCGGCGGCTACGTGCTGGCGGACGTAAACAACGCTGCCTACAACAAGGCCAAGATCGTGAATCTGTACTGGGGCGGCGTGCGTTATACCGTTATTCCGCACCTCGATCTGACGGCGGCCTACTACGGCTACCACCAGAACTCCTACGCCACGGGTGCGAACGCCGGCTGCTCGACCAACATCGCCGGTAGCTGCAGCGGCAACTTCGAGTCATTCTCCTTTAATGCCGACTACCAGGTCACCCGTCGCTTCGATGTGTATGCGGGCGCCATGTACAGCGGGGTGAAGGACGGTGTCTCGAACGGCTACATCAAAACCACCAACATCAATCCCACGGTTGGCGTGCGCTTCAAGTTCTAAGCGCCACCTTTCCTGGGTTCCCTCAACGGGCCGTATCGCTCATAACGATACGGCCCGTCTCTCTTGTGGTGCCCGCGCCCTGGCTCCTGCGGCTACACTGGCCGCTTCCGAGGAGCTCTCCATGTCCTTCCCTTCAGTCCGCTTCCGTCTGGATTTTGGTGTCGATGAGGCGGTAGGCCCGGGCAAGGTCGCGCTGCTGGAGCAGATCGGCCGCGGCGGGTCGCTGTCGCAGGCGGCGCGTGATCTCAAGATGAGCTACCGGCGTGCCTGGCAGCTCCTGGATAGCGTCAACACGATCTTCCGCGAGCCGGTGGTCCTCACGCAGAAGGGCGGCCGGGGCGGGGGCGGCGCCACCCTCACGCCCTTCGGGCGCGCGCTCATCGAGTCCTACCGCGCCTTCGATGCCGAGGCCCAGCAGCTCGCCGCGCGGGCCTTTGCGCCACTGACCGCGAAGACCCGAGGCGTCACGTCCCGCCGTTCGTCGCGCAAGCGCGGCTCAGCACCCGTGCGCCGGCTGAGCCAGCGTTGAGGCGCGCCTGACGGGTCCGCTGTTCCGGGCCACGCGCGGCGCCCGGTGCCGCCGCCGGGATGGGCTATTGTTAAATGCGAATGTAACGGGTATGCACGCCGCACCCGAGCGGCCTATGGCGGTCACGCAGGATTGGCATACAATTCTCAACAAGCGCGGCCCCGAGTCGATCCAGGGGAATAAACCCTCGGTGCCGCTGCCGCCACAAAACGAATAAGGGCGGAAGCGCCCAGGGAGTAATCGATGAAAGCAATTTCCCGAGCCCGAGGGCTCGCTGGCTCATTGTTGATTGCCACATGCCTGGGCACCGCGGTCGCCCCAGCAGCACTGGCGGGCGAGCAGCCGCTGCTCAAGCAGGCCACCGATCTTGGACCGGTGGACTCCGCAAGCCCGGTCGAGCTCACCCTGTGGATGAAGATGCGCAACGAGCAGGGCCTTGATGCGCTCGTCGCCGCCCAGCAGGCGGGCAAGGGTGCGTATCTGTCCGCGCGGCAGCTGCGCGAGCAGTATGGGCCGAATGCCGCTGACGCCGAGAAAGTCGCGGCGTTCATGAAGGCCGAAGGTTTCACGGTCAGCGTCGGCCAGGACAATCTGTACGTCAGGGCGTCCGCAGACGCCGCGCGCGTGCAGAGTGCCTTCAAGGTCCAGCTGCACCAGTACGATCTCCGCGGGCGCACCTTCCGCGCCAGCAGTCACGGCGCCACGATGCCGGCGGAGCTCGTGCCGCTGGTGGCCGCGGTCGGCGGGTTCTCGAGCCTGGGTGCCGAGCCGCAGATCGCGCGCGTCGCACGCAAGGCGGTGACCGGAGTGCACCGCACCGCCGAGGCCGAAGGCCTGCCCTCGCACCCGCAGCCCCTGTCTGCCGGCGCCAACGGCATCTATTTCTCGGCGCAGTGCTTCTACCCGCCGACGACGCTGAGCTTCAGCGGCAACGGCGCCACGGCGAGCTACACGGGCAACGTTTACGGTGCGCCCATCGCCAGCCCGCCGCCCAACGCCTCGCCCTGCGGCTACCAGCCGAGCGACATCCAGACCGCCTATAACCTGACGCCGCTCTACAAGGCGGGTCTCACGGGTGCGGGTGTCACCATCGCGATCGTGGATGCCTACGGGTCGACCACCATCGCCAACGACGTGCAGGTGTTCTCGCAGGCCATGGGTCTGCCGCCGGCGAACCTCACCATTATCGGCACGCCGACCGAGTCGAACTTCTCGACCGACGCCAACGCCGGCTGGGCAGGGGAGACGACGCTGGACGTCGAGTGGGTGCACGCGATTGCGCCGGGCGCCAAGATCGTGCTCGTGGTCACTCCGACCAATTCCTTCAATGACCTGTTTGCGGGCATCGCGACGGCGGCGAGCACGCCGGGTGTGGTCGCCATCTCCAACAGCTGGAGCAGCTTTGACATCGGGGTGGCCGGGGACTCCGAGTTCTATGCCGCGATCGACAACTTCCTGAAGACCGTGGGCGCCGCCGGTATCTCGGTGGACTTCAGCACCGGTGACTACGGCGACAACTCCTCCCAGCTCGGGGGTCTCTACACCTCCACCGGCTGGCCCGCGAGCTCGCCCTACGCCACCGCGGTCGGTGGCGTCAGCGTCGCGCTCGATGCGCACAAGCACATCGCCTGGCAGACCAGCTGGGGCACCAACATCACCGAGATCGCCGACACCACGGCTCTTGGCAGCCCGCCGATCGATCCGACCAATAACGAGGGGTTCGTCTTCGGCGGCACCGGTGGCCTGAGCGATGTCTACCCGAAGCCCTTCTGGCAGTCCCAGGTGCCCGGCAACCGCCGCGGTACGCCGGATATCTCCTGGGTCGCGGATCCCTACACCGGTGTTGAGATCATCTACTCCGTAGACGCGGCCGGGGACCCGGGGATCGAGGTCATCGGCGGCACCAGCGCCTCGTGCCCGATGTTCACCGCGCTGTGGGGCATCGCCACGCAGCGCGCGCATCACCTGCTCGGGCAGGCGGCGCCACGACTGTACCGGCTGCCGTTCTGGAGCGGCGCGATCACCGACGTTGTTAACCTGACTTCGCAGAACAACGTCACCGGTACGCTCACGGACTCGGGCGGCACCGACGTCCAGAAGGCGAGCGAACTCGCCGCGCCCTTGTACAACCTGCCCTCGTTCGTGAGCGCGCTGTACAACAGCCCGCATTCGACGCGCTGGTTCGTGCTGACCTTCGGGCTCGACACGACGCTGCAGGTCGGTCCGGGCTGGGACACGGCGACCGGTCTTGGCACGCCCAACGGCTGGAACTTCGTGCAGGCAGTCGCGGGCGAATAGGCCCCGGCAGGCGTAATCTCCCCGCGCACCGGTGCACGCACCGGTGCGCGGGGCTTCTCGCAAGGCAGGCAAAGTCGGCGCGAGGCCCCGCCGGGCACGCGGCTCAGGGTTCAGCGGCCCGCAGCAGCTCGTTGATCGAGGTCTTGGCGCGCGTCTGCGCATCCACGCGCTTCACGATCACCGCGCACGCAAGACTGTGCGTGCCGTCCTTCGCCGGCAGCGAGCCTGCGACCACCACCGAGCCTGCGGGTACCCGCCCGCGCAGGATCTCCCCCGTGGTGCGATCGTAGATGCGGGTGCTCTGGCCGATGAAGACGCCCATGGAGATGACCGAACCCTTCTCCACGATGACGCCCTCGACGACCTCGGAGCGGGCGCCGATGAAGCACTCATCCTCGATGATGGTGGGCGCGGCCTGCAGCGGTTCCAGCACCCCGCCGATGCCGACGCCGCCCGAGAGGTGCACATTGCTGCCGATCTGGGCGCAGGAGCCGACCGTGGCCCACGTATCCACCATGGTGCCGCTGCCGACATAGGCACCGATGTTCACGTAGCTCGGCATCAGCACCACGTTCGGGGCGATGTAGGCACCATGCCGCACCACGGCGGGTGGCACCACGCGCACGCCGCCGCCGCGCAGCTGCGCCTCGCTCGCGTGCGCGTACTTGAGCGGCACCTTGTCGTAGAAGTTGGTGTAACCGCCCTTGAGCAGTTCGTTGTCGCGCGTGCGGAAGGACAGCAGCACCGCCTTCTTCAGCCACTCGTTCACGACCCACTGGCCGCCCCGAGGCTCGGCGACGCGCGCGGCGCCTGAGTCCAGGAGTGCGAGCGACTCGGCGATGGCCTCGTCCAGCTCATCCGACATGGTGCTCGGGGTGAGGCGCGCACGGTCCTCGAAGGCCGCCTCGATGAGGCTCCTGATCTCGTCGGTGTCACTCATAGTCGGCTTAGTCTCGCACGCGACGCAGGCGCAGGAAATCGACGATGCGCGTGGCGGCCTCCACGCACTGTGCCAGCGGCGGCACCAGCGAGATGCGCACCCGCTGCCTGCCCGGATCCCCGGCGGCGCTGGCGCGCGACAGGTAGCTTCCGGGGAGCACCGTCACGTTCTGCCGCGCGTAGAGCTCGCGGGCAAAGCGCTCATCGTCCCCTGCGACCTCGGGCCACAGGTAGAAGGCGCCGGCCGGGCGGGTCACGGGAAGGTGCGGCGCCAGCAGCGGCAGCACGCGCGCGAACTTCTCCTGGTAGAGGCGGCGGTTCTCGGCCGCATGCACATCATCGCGCCAGGCCGCGATGCTGGCGCGCTGCGTCGGCAGGGGCATGGCGCTGCCATGGTAGGTGCGGTAGAGGAGGAAGCGCTTGAGGATCGCAGGATCCCCGGCAACGAACCCGGAGCGCAGGCCCGGGAGGCTTGAGCGCTTGGAGAGGCTGTGGAACACCACGCAGCGCTCGAAGCGGCTGCGGCCGCAGCTCTCGGCCGCCTCCAGCAGGCCATGCGGCGGGGCGGCCTCATCGAGGTAGGTGTCCGCATAGCATTCATCGCTGGCCACGATGAAGTCGTAGCGCTCGGCCAGATCCAGCGCGCGCACCAGGAACTCAAGCGGCAGCACCGCGCCGGTCGGGTTCCCCGGACTGCACAGGATCAGCACCTGGCAGCGCCGCCAGCTCTCGGCCGGCACGGCGGCGAGGTCGGGCAGGTAGTGCCCTTCCGCGCGCGTATCGAGGAAGTAGGGCGCCGCCCCTGCCAGCAGCGCCGCCCCCTCGTAGATCTGGTAGCAGGGGTTGGGCATGGCGACGAGGGGCGCGGTGGCTGCATCCACCGCCGCCTGCACGAAGGCGAACAGCGCCTCGCGCGTACCGTTGACGGGCAGCACCATGGAGTCCGGGTCGACGCTGCCCTCCTTCAGCCCATAGCGGCGCGTCAGCCACGCCGCGCACGCGGCGCGCAGCTCGGCAAGCCCGAGTGTCGAGGGGTAGCTGCCGAGCTCATCGAGGCTGCGCCTGAGGGTCTCCAGCACGAACTGCGGCGGGGCATGCTGTGGCTCCCCGATCGACATGGCGATGTGTTTCAGCTGCGCGGGCGGTGAGACGCCGCTCTTGAGCGCCGCCAGGCGCTCGAAGGGGTAGGCGTGCAGGGCCTCGAGGCGCGGGTTCATGCCGGCACGCGTCCCGGGTGCGGCGCCCGCAGCGCCGCCTGGCGCTCATCGAGGGCCTGCACCAGGCGCTCCTTCAGGCGCTCGGCGGCGCCGGCGCTCAGCGGGTTGTTGTCAAAGTCGGTGAGGTAGAAGACGTCCTCGGCGCGCTCACCGACCGTCATGATCTTGGCCGCGTGCAGCTCGATGCTCTCGCCCATGAGCACCTTGCCGACCTCGCACAAGAGGCCCGGGCGGTCCCCGGCGGTGAGTTCGAGCACCGAGCGGCGGTTGCGCTCATCGACCGCGAGCGCGATCTGCGTGGGGGTATTGAACATGCGCGCCTGGCGAGGCGCGCGCCGCGAGACCGCGAAGGGCGTGTCCGCCGGCCCCTGCAGCGAGCGCCACAGCGCCCGCTCGATCTCGGCCTGGCGGTCGGGGTCCGTGATCGGCGCGCCGTCCTCTTCCAGCAGGTGATACAGGTCCAGGCTGAAGCCGTCCCCGGTGGGGGTGATGCGCGCATCGACGATGTTGAGGCCGAGCTGGTCGAGCGCCGCCGTGGTGCGCGCGAAGCCGTGGCGGCGCATGGGGGCGAAGATGAGGGCGGCGGTGGTGCCGCGCACGCTCCTGGGCTCGAGCGCCACGAGCGGCTCATCGGAACCGGCGTCGCGCTCGGCCAGCAGGCGGGTGTGCCAGGCAATCTCCTCGGGCGAGTGCTGCAGGAAGTAGCCCTGGGTGAAGCGCGTCCAGGAGCGCACGATCGCCTCTTCCGCGATACCGTGGCCGAGCAGGTGATTGCGCGCCGCGTCCTGGTTCTCGCGCACCAGGTGCTCGGCATCGATCGGGCTCTCGAGGCCGCGGCGCAGGGCGCGCTTGACGCGCTGGTAGAAGTCACGGAAGAGCGAGGCCTTCCAGGAGTTCCACAGCTTCGGGTTGGTCCCGCGCACGTCGGCGCAGGTGAGCACGTACAGGTAGTCGAGGCGCAGCTCGTCTCCCACCTTGCGCGCGAATGCATTGATGACCTGCGGGTCGCCGATGTCCTGCTTCTGGGAGGTGATGGAGAGCTCCAGGTGGTTGCGCACCAGCCACGCCACCAGGCGCGCATCGTAGGGGGTGAGCCCCTGCTCGAGGCAGAAGGCCTCCGCATCCACCGCGCCGAGCGTCGAGTGGTCGCCGCCGCGCCCCTTGGCGATGTCGTGGAAGAGGGCGGCGAGGTAGGCGATCTCGCTCTTGGGCAGCTGCTGCATGACGCGCGAGGCGTCCGGGAGCTCCTGGTCGTAGCGCGGGATCATGAAGCGGCGCAGGTTGCTGACCACGAACAGCGTATGCGCGTCCACGGTGTAGGCGTGGAACAGGTCGTACTGCATGCGCCCGACGATGCGGCCGAAGGCGGGGATGTAGCGCCCGAGCACCCCATAGGTGTTCATGCGCCGCAGCTCGTGCGTGACCCCTACCGGCGCCCGCAGGATCTCCAGGAACAGGCGGTGGTGGCGCGGGTTCTGGCGGAACTCCTCATCGATCAGCCACAGGTTCCTGGCCACGGCGCGCATGGTGGAGGCGCGCACGCCGTGGATGTCGGGGTTCTGCTGCAGGATCACGAACATCTCGAGGAGCGCGGAGGGGCTGCGGGCGAACACCTCCTCGCTGACCGCCTCGAGGGACCCGTTGCGCACCTGGAAGCGCGCATTGAGCGGACGCGGCGGCTCGCTCTCGCTGAGGATGGCCTCGCGGAACAGCTCGAGCAGCAGCTCGTTGAGGAGGCTCACGTCCATGACGGTGCGGTAGTAGCGCTGCATGAACTGCTCGACCGCGAGGGTGTAGGAGGCGTCCTCGTAACCGAAGGTCTTGCGCAAGGCGCAGCTGGTGATCAAAGAGCAGGCGGTCCTCGCGCCGCCCGTTGAGGGTATGCAGGCCAAAGCGCACCTTCCACAGGAACGCCTGCGCCTGCTTCAGGCGCCGCAGCTCCGCCTCCGTGAGGAAGCCGTGGGTGACCAGGTCATCAAGGGTTGCCGCGCCGAAGTGGCGCTTGGCCACCCAGGCGATGGTCTGGATGTCGCGCAGGCCGCCGGGACCGGTCTTCACGTTCGGTTCCAGGTTGTAGGCGGTGTCGTTGGCCTTCAGGTGCCGCTCGGTCTGCTCGTGCACCTTGGCCTCGAAGAAGCGGCTCACCGGCCAGATGCGCTCCGGGCTCAAGCGCCTCGCGCATGGCCGCCAGCAGCTCCGCGCTCCCGGCAAGCAGGCGCGACTCGAGCAGCGTTGTCATCACGCTGACGTTGCCGACGCTCTCCTCGGCGCACTCGGCCACGGTGCGCACGCTGTGGCCGACCTCAAGCCCGATGTCCCAGAGGAAGGTCACGAGGCGCTCGACGGCGGCGCTGCCTGCCATGTCCGGGGCGCGCGGCACCAGCAGCAGGATGTCGATGTCGGAGGCCGGATGCAGCTCGCCGCGCCCGTAACCGCCGACCGCCACCAGCGCCCAGCTGCCGAAGTCGCCGCAGAACCTGCGCCACGCCTCGCGCAGCACCGCGTCGATGAGCGCGGCGCGCGCGTGCACCAGCTCCTCCACCGGCTCCTCGGCGAAGAAGCGCGCCTTCAGCTCCTCGTGAGCCTGGTTGAGCAGGTCGCGCCAGGCGGAAGGCTCGGCGAGCGCGGCCAGCTGCGCGGGCAGGCGCGCCAGCAGCGGCCAGGCAATGGTGGCGGAGGTCATCGCTGGCGCTCGCTCATCCTCGCCGCCAGCCATGGCGTACTCCTGAGTAAGGTGTCGTTAGTGCGGGCGCCCGGCGGCGCCGAGCGTGAGGACGTCCACGCCGGCGTCGGTGACCAGCACGGTGTGCTCCCACTGGGCCGAGAGCGAGTGATCCTTGGTGATCACCGTCCAGCCATCCGGCAGCAGGCGCACGTGGCGCTTGCCGGCATTGACCATTGGTTCGATGGTGAAGGTCATGCCCGCCTTCAGCTCAAGGCCGGTGCCGGGCTCCCCGTAGTGCAGCACCTGCGGGTCCTCGTGGTAGATGCGCCCGATGCCGTGGCCGCAGTACTCGCGCACCACCGAGTAGTCGTTCTCCTCGACGTAGCGCTGGATCGCGTGCCCGATGTCCCCCAGGTGCGCCCCCGGGCGCACCGACCTCGATGCCGCGCCACATGGCCGCAAAGCAGGTGTCCGCCAGGCGCTGGGCGTGCGAGGGCGCCTTGCCGACGAAGTACATGCGGCTGGTGTCACCGTGGAAGCCGTCGCGGATGACCGTGACGTCGATGTTGACGATGTCGCCGGCCTTGAGGCGCTTGTCGTTGGGGATGCCGTGGCACACCACGTGGTTGACCGAGGTGCAGATGGTCTTCGGGAAGCCGCGGTAATTGAGGTTGGCGGGCACCGAGCGCTGCACGTTGACGATGTAGTCGTGGCAGAGCCGATCGAGCTCCTCGGTGGTCACCCCCGGCACCACGTGCTCCCCGATCATGTCGAGCACCTCGGCCGCCAGGCGCCCGGCGATGCGCATCTTTTCCTGTTCGTCCGCGGTCTTGATCGTCACATGCATAGGGGTAAGAAATAGGGGCTCCCGGGCCTTCCGGCAAGGGGGACGGGCGCCTCCGTAAGACGTTGTTCCGACGAGGTCTTCATGGTATAAAGCGCGGCCTTTTTTGGCAACGCAACCCACACGCGCATCACGATCCTTAGTGACTGGGTGTCCCTGGCGGCCCTTTTGGGGCCAAAAGTGGATGGTCACGGGGATGCGCGGAGGCTTAACCCACACAGGAGTTTTACATGCCCGGCGTGTCCATGAGACAGATGCTGGAGGCGGGGGTCCATTTCGGACATCAGACCCGCTTCTGGAACCCGAAGATGGCCCCTTTTATCTTCGGTGAGCGCAACAAGATCCACATCATCAACCTTGAGAAGACGCAGCCGATGTACGCGGAGGCGGCGAACTTCATCAAGGGCGTGATCGGCGACGGCGGCACGGTGCTCTTCGTGGGCACCAAGCGCTCGGCGCGCGAGTCGATCCAGAAGGAAGCCGAGCGTTCCGCGTCAGCCGTTCGTGAACCAGCGCTGGCTGGGCGGCATGCTCACGAACTTCAAGACCATCCGCCAGTCGATCAAGCGCCTGGCGAGATCACCGAACTGGCCGCTTCCGGCGCGCTCGACAAGCGCGGCAAGAAGGAAGCCACGCAGCTGCGCCGCGAGATGGACAAGCTCGAGAGGAGCCTGGGCGGCATCAAGAACATGGACTCGCTCCCGGATGCGCTGTTCGTGGTCGACGTCGGTCACGAGAACATCGCGATCCACGAGGCCAAGAAGCTCGGCATTCCCGGTGGTGGCGATCGTCGACACCAACTGCTCCCCGGACGGCATCGACTACGTGATCCCGGGCAACGATGACGCCATGCGCGCCATCCACCTCTATGCCGCCGGCATCGCCGATGCGGTGCTCGAGGGCAAGGAGTCGGTGCCGCAAGTCGCGGTCGGCGAGGACGAGTTCGTGGAGCTCGACGAGGCCGGCAACCCGCGCAAGAAGAGCCCGCGTGGCGGCCGCCAGCGCCCGCAGGCCGCGGTGCGCAAGAAGGCCCCGGCGGCCCGCCGCCGCCTCCCGGTCGCTGCCCAGGTGCCGGCCGTGCCCGGCGCTGAGCCGGTGGCCGCCGAGGATGAGCTCGAGAACGAGGTCGAGACCGACGGCGAAGCCGCCGTCGTCGCCGCCGGCAGCGTGCCGCCCCCGGTCGCCGTGGTGCGCCGCCCTGCCGGTGGTGCCGGGCGCGGCAAGGGGCGCGGCGGGGCACGCGGATCGGCCGAGTAAGGGACTTAAGGTTTTCGCATGAACATCACAGCAGATGCAGTGAAGCAGCTCCGCGAGCGCACCGGCGCCGGCATGATGGAGTGCAAGAAGGCCCTGGTCGAGACCAAGGGTGACCTCGATGCGGCAGCCGAGCTCATGCGCAAGCAGGGGCTCGCCAAGGCCGACAAGAAGGCCACCCGCGTCGCCGCCGAAGGGGTCGTGGTCGTGGCGCGCGCGCCCGATCACCACCACGCTGCCATGGTGGAGGTCAACTGCGAGACCGACTTCGTCGCCCGCGAGCAGGACTTCCGCGCCTTCGCGCACGCGGTGGCCGAGTGTGCCCTGAAGGTCAGGCCCGCGGACCTCGCGGCGCTCGGTGCCGCGCAGCTGGCCTCCGGGGAAAGCGTGGAGGAGCGCCGCCGCGCGCTGATCGCCAAGATCGGCGAGAACATCAGCGTGCGCCGCTTCGCGGTGCATGAGCTCCCCTGAGCACCTCGGCGCTTACGTGCACGGCACCCGCATCGGGGTGCTGGTGGCTATCAAGGGCGGCACCGAGGCGCTGCCGCACGACCTCGCCATGCACGTCGCCGCGAGCAACCCGCGCTACCTCTCGCAGGCCCAGGTGCCCGCGGACGTGGTGGCCAAGGAGCGCGAGATCCTGAGCGAACAGGCCGCGAACGAGGGCAAGCCGCCGGAGATCGTCGCCAAGATGGTCGAAGGGCGGCTGCGCAAGTCGCTCGCCGAGATCACCCTCGCCGGCCAGCCGTTCGTGAAGGACCCTGACGTCACGATCGAGAAGCTCCTGAAGGCCGCCAAGGCCGAGGTGCTCGCCTTCGAGCGCTTCGAGGTCGGCGCCGGCATCGAAAAGAAGCAGGAAGATTTCGTGGCCGAGGTGATGGCCCAGGTCAAATCGGTCAAGCACTGACCGCGACGAACCACAAGGCCGCATGAGCGATCCTCAAGGAGATAACCCCGCCGCGCGCGGGGTTTTTTCCATAGGCGATAGGGAGCAATGAAGATGAGCCAAGCGAAGTCCTCGTTCTCGCGCATCCTGGTGAAGCTCTCGGGTGAGGCGCTGATGGGGGGCGGGGACTACGGCATCGATCCGGCCGTGATCAAGCGCATCGCCGGGGAGCTGCAGGACATCCGCGAGATGGGCGTGCAGGTCGCGGTGGTCATCGGCGGCGGCAACATCTTCCGCGGCGCGGGTCTGGCGCGCGCCGGCATGGACCGCGTGGCCGCCGACCACATGGGGATGCTCGCCACCGTCATGAACGCGCTCGCCATGCAGGATGCGCTGGAGGCCCTAGGGGTGCAGACGCGCGTCATGTCCGCCATCCGCATCAACGAGGTGTGCGAGGACTACATCCGCCGCCGCGCCGTGCGTCACCTGGAGAAGGGCCGCATCGTCATCTTCGCCGCCGGCACCGGCAACCCGTTCTTCACCACCGACACCGCCGCGGCCCTGCGTGCCATCGAGATCAATGCCGACGTGCTGCTCAAGGCGACCAAGGTCAACGGCGTGTACTCGGATGACCCGGTGCGCAACCCCAAGGCGCAGCACTACCCGCGCCTCACCTTCGACAAGGTGCTGAACGATAAGCTCAACGTGATGGACGCCACCGCGATCGTCATGTGCCGCGACAACCACCTGCCGCTGCGGGTCTTCAATCTCAACAATTCCGGGGACCTCACGCGCATCGTGCGCGGCGAGGACGTCGGCACGCTCGTCACCCTCGAGTAAGCACCGCCTACCCGGCCCAGGAGTACCACCAATGCTCGAAGATCTGAAGAAGGACGCGCGCGAGCGCATGGCCAAGTGCGTGACCACGTTCCAGGCCGACCTGAAGAAGCTGCGCACCGGGCGTGCTCATCCGAGTCTGGTCGAGAACCTCAAGGTCGACTACTACGGCTCGGACGTGCCGCTGCAGCAGGTCGCGAGCATCGCGGTCGAGGATGGCCGCACGCTCGTCATCTCCCCCTGGGAGAAGACCGTGGTGCAGGCGATTGAGAAGGCCATCTTCAAGTCCGACCTCGGCCTCACTCCCATGACCGCCGGCACCGTGATACGCGTGCCGATGCCTGCGCTCACCGAGGAGCGCCGACGCGAGATCACGAAGGTGCTGCGCCACGACGCCGAGGGTGCCCGCGTGGCGGTGCGCAACGTGCGCCGCGACGTGATGAACGACATCAAGGAGCTCCTGAAGAAGAAGGAGATCTCCCAGGACGACGAGCGGCGCGCCGAGACAGACGTGCAGAAGCTCACCGATAAGCACGTCGCCGACGTTGACGCCGCGCTCGCCGCCAAGGAAAAAGAGGTCATGCAGGTCTAGATGGCGTCGGCACCCGAGAACACGCTGCCGCGCCACGTGGCCGTCATCATGGATGGCAACGGTCGCTGGGCGGCCGCGCGCGGCCAGAGCCGCGCCGCCGGGCACAAGGCGGGCCTGGCGCCGGTGCGCCTGTGCGTCGAGGAGTGCTCCCGGCGCGGCATCGGGGCGCTCACGCTGTTCGCGTTCTCGAGCGAGAACTGGTCGCGGCCGGCCGCGGAAGTTGCGAGCCTCATGAGCCTGTTCGTGGAGGCGCTTGACCGCGAGCTCGAGGAGCTCGACAAGAAGGGCGTGCGCATCCGTTTCATCGGCGCGCGCAAGAGCCTCGCCGTGCGGCTGCAGGCGCGCATCGCGGCGGCCGAGGAGCGCACCGCGCGCAACTCCGCGCTCGCGCTGCAGATCGCGATCAGCTACGGCGGCCGCTGGGACGTCACCCAGGCCGCGCAGCAGCTGGCGCGCCAGTGCGTGAGCGGCGCGCTGCGCCCGGAGGAGATCACCGAGACGCGCCTGGGCTCGGCGCTGCAGCTTGCGGAGCTGCCGGAGGCTGACCTGCTGATCCGCACCGGCGGCGAGCAGCGCCTCAGCAACTTCCTGCTGTGGGATCTTGCGTACGCGGAGCTCTACTTCACCGACTGCCTGTGGCCGGATTTCCAGGCGGCGGACTTCGAGCGGGCACTGGAGTTCTTTGCCGGCCGCGAGCGGCGCTTCGGGCAAACGCCGGCGCAGCGGGCCTCGTGAACGAATCGCTGCGCAAGCGCGTGCTCACTGCCGTGCCGCTCGCCGTCGCGCTGCTGCTCGTGCTGCTCTTGATGCGGCCCTGGGCCGCGGTTCTCATCCTCAGCGCCCTGATGCTCCTTGGCGCCTGGGAGTGGTCGGCGTTCCTGCACCTGCCCACCAGCGCGCTGCGGGCCGCCTACGTGCTGCTGATCGCGGTGCTCGCCTTCGCCGCCTGGTCCTTCTCCGTCAGCCTCGGGGCACGGCAGCTGATCATGGGGACAGCGCTCCTGTGGTGGTGCGCGGCCTTCGCCTGGGTGACGTGCGCCCCGACGCGCGTCAACCCCTCCGCGGCCGCCCTCGCGGGGGTGCTGGCGCTGGTGCCGGCGTGGCTGGCACTGGCGCGCCTGCGGGTCGAGCTGCCCGAGGGCGGCCAATGGGTGCTGTTCGTCCTGATCCTGGTGTGGGCGGCCGACGTGGGCGCCTACTTCGCCGGGCGTGCCTTCGGCCGCCTGCCGCTCGCCCCGCGGGTGTCCCCGTCCAAGACCTGGGAGGGCGTGCTCGGGGGGGTGGCGCTGAGCGTCGCGATTGCCTGGCTCGGCGCGTTGTGGTTTCACCTGCCGACGCTTACCTTTCTCCTCCTGTGCCTGGCCGCCGTCGCCTTCTCGGTCGTCGGCGACCTGACGGAGAGTCTCTTGAAACGTTATGCGGGTGTAAAAGACAGTGGCACGTTGTTTCCCGGACACGGCGGGGTGATGGACCGCATCGACAGCCTGACGGCCGCTGCCCCGGTGCTGTTCCTCGGCCTGATGTTCCTCGGGGTGGCGCGGTGATTGGCGTCGCGGTGCTCGGCTCCACCGGCTCCATCGGCGACAGTACGCTCGATGTGATCGCACGCCACCCGCAGCGCTTCCGCCTCGTGGCCATCGCCGCGAACACCAATGCGGCCAAGCTTGCCGCCCAGATCCGCGCCCATCGCCCCGCCTACGCCGCGCTCGCCGACGCCGCGGCGGCGCGCGAGCTCAAGGGCCTGCTCGGCGCCGACGCATCGGGCACCCGCGTGCTCGCAGGCCCCGGGGCCCTCGAGGAACTCGCCTCCTTGAGCGAAGTGGACTGCGTCATGGCGGCGATCGTGGGTGCGGCGGGGCTGCGCTCGACGCTCGCGGCGGCGCGCGCCGGCAAGCGCCTGCTGCTGGCGAACAAGGAGTCGCTGGTGATGTCCGGGCCGCTGCTGCTGGAGGCGGTGCGCGCCGGCGGCGCGACGCTGCTGCCGATCGACAGCGAGCACAACGCCATCTTCCAATGCCTGCCCCCCGGCGCGCGCACCGGGGAGCCCCCGGCGGGCGTGCGGCGCATCCTCCTGACCGCATCCGGCGGCCCGTTCCGCGACACCCCGGCCGAGGCCCTGGAGACGGTCACCCCCGAGGCCGCCTGCGCACACCCGAACTGGGTGATGGGCCGCAAGATCTCGGTGGACTCCGCGACGCTCATGAACAAGGGACTCGAGCTCATCGAGGCGTGCCTGCTCTTCGGGCTGCCGCCCGCGCAGGTGGAGATACTGCTGCATCCGCAGAGCATCGTGCACTCGCTGGTGGAGTACGTGGATGGCTCGGTGCTCGCGCAGCTGGGTGCCCCGGACATGCGCACCCCCATCGCGCATGCACTGGCGTGGCCCGAGCGCATCGACTCCGGTGTAGAATTCCTCAACCTGCTCAAGGCGGGGCGACTGGATTTCCGCTCGCCCGATATCGTGAAGTTCCGCTGCCTGGCGCTGGCGCAGGCCGCGGCGCGTGCCGGGGGCCTCTACCCGGTGCTGCTGAACGCCGCCAATGAGGTGGCGGTTGAGGCCTTCCTGGAGCGCCGATTGAACTTTCCCGGCATTGCGGCGGTCATTGAAACCGTGGTGCAGCAGGGCACGGGGGGTGCGTTGGGCGGCCTGGACGACGTCCTGGCGGCCGACGCTGAAGGCAGAATGCACGCGCGCGAGCGGATCCTCGGCATGTCACGAAGTGCAACGGCGAAGGGCGCTCACGCATGAGTCTGTTGTCGAGTCTGTGGAACCCGTTCTGGTTCGTCGTCGCCGTGGGACTGCTGGTCACGGTGCACGAGTTCGGCCACTACTGGGTGGCCCGGCGCCTGGGGTTCAAGGTGCTGCGCTTCTCGGTCGGCTTCGGCCGCCCGCTCCTGAAGTGGGTGGGCGGCGCTGATCGCGTCGAGTACGTCATCGCGGCCATCCCGCTCGGGGGCTACGTCAAGATGCTCGATGAGCGCGAGGGCCCGGTGCCCGAGGCGGAGCTCGCGCGCTCCTTCACCCGCCGCCCGCCGTGGCAGCGCATCGTGGTGCTGCTGGCGGGCCCGGCCTTCAACATCCTGTTCGCCATCATCGCCCTGTGGGCCATCTTCTGGGTGAGCGGCACCAATGAGGTGCGGCCGCGCGTCGGGGAGGTCATCCCGGACTCGATCGCCGCGCACGCGGGGCTGAAGTCAGGAGACCTCATCACCGGCATCGACGGGGCGGCAGTCGAGGGCCAGCGCGACGTCGTGCTCGGCCTCCTCGATGGGGTGAGCTCGCGCACCGCCATCAGCCTGGGTGTCACGGGCGAGGACGGCGCGGCGCGCACCCTGACGCTGGCACTCCCCGACGCCGATGGCCGGCGCCACCTCACCGAGCCGGCCGAGCTCTTCCGCGGCCTCGGGTTCCAGTTCTGGCTGCCCCCGCTGCCGCCGGTGCTCGGCACCATCGATCGCAACGGGCCGGCGGCGCGCGCGGGGCTGCTCGCGGGCGACCGCGTCCTCGCCATCGACGGCGTGCACATGAGTGACTTCCATGCCATCGCCGACTACGTCAACGCGCGCCCCAACCAGCGCCTCGACATCGAGTACGAGCGCGGCGGGGTGACGCGGCACGCCCAGGTGCAGGTGGCCGATGACGAGGTGGCGGGCAAGCACGTCGGCCACATCCACGTCACGCAGCCGAAGTACCCCGACAGCCTGTTCGTGCACACCGACCTGGGTCCGCTGGCCGCCCTCGGCCGCGGCACCTCGGAGGCCTGGAACCTGAGCGTCCTGCAGGCGCGCCTGTTCTGGCGCATGGTCACCGGCAGGGTGTCCCTGAAGAACCTCAGCGGCCCGCTGTCGATCGCTGAATACGCCGGGGACTCAGCGCAGGCCGGGGCGAGCTCGTTCCTCTCGACGCTGATCCTCCTGTCGCTGTCACTCGGCTTCCTCAACCTGCTGCCCATCCCGATCCTCGATGGCGGGCAGATCGTGTTCCAGCTGGCGGAGTGGCTCAAGGGCAGCCCGCTGTCGGAGCGCACGCAGATTTTCGGTCAGCAGGTGGGGATTGCCCTTCTCATCGTCCTGATGGGTGTCGCGCTATACAACGACATCGCGCGCCAGTTCAGTTGATCGTGCCAATGGTGCCCCCGCAGCTGCGCGGGACACCCCAAGAGGCGCCGGCAGATGCAGGTCTGAGCGGCCCATGGATAGTGCAGTGTATGAATTTCAAGAAGCGCACCAGGCGTGCGCAAAGTGAGAGATGTCCGGTGATGGGAGCATGAAAACGCGGATTGCCCTGGCTGCTGTGGCGCTCGCCCTGCGCTGTGCGCTGAGCCTCGCCCAGACGACCTCGCTCCCGGCGGACTTCACCGTCGGCGACATCCGCGTGGAGGGACTGCAGCGCGTCTCCGAAGGCACGGTGTACAACTACCTGCCGGTGAACATCGGCGACCACCTCACGCCGGCGCGCGTGCGCGAGGCCATCAAGGCGCTCTACGCCACCGGCTTCTTCCGTGACGTGCAGCTGCGCCGCGAGGGCAGCACGCTCGTGGTGGTGGTGCTCGAGCGGCCCTCGATCGAGAGCTTCGAGATCACCGGCAACAAGGACATCAAGACCGAGGACCTGCAGAAGTCGCTGCGTACCGTCGGCCTCGCGGCCGGCAAGACCTTCGACCGCTCGGTACTCGAGGACGTCACCCAGTACCTCACCGACCAGTACTACTCGCGCGGCAAGTACGGCATCAAGATCGACACCAAGGTCGAGGAGGAGTCGGGTAACCGCGTCAAGATCAAGATCGACATCAAGGAAGGCTCGCGCGCCAAGATCCGCAAGATCAACATCGTCGGCAACACCAAGTTCAAGGACAAGGAGATCCTCGACACCCTGGAGCTGAAGACGCCCAACTGGCTGTCCTGGTACAAGCAGGACGACCGCTACTCGCGCGAATCCCTGCAGGGGGACCTGGAGAAGATCCGCAACTACTACATGGACCGCGGCTACGCCAACTTCCAGCTCGACTCGACCCAGGTCGCGATCGCGCCCGAGAAGGAGGACATCTTCATCACGGTGAACATCGAGCCGGGGCAGGTGTACAAGGTATCCTCGGTCAAGCTCGCCGGCACCTTCGTCGTGCCGCAGGCCGAGCTGCAGCGCCTGCTGCTCATCGGGCCCGGCGACACCTTCAACCGCAAGCTGATCACGAACTCCCAGGAGCTCATGCAGAACCGCATGGGACGCGACGGCTATGCGTTCGCCAAGGTCGAGCCGGTGCCGACCGCCGACAACGCCAACCACACCGTGGCGCTCACCTTCTTCGTCGACCCGGGCAACCGCGTCTACGTGCGCAACATCGGCTTCACCGGCTCCAACCGCATTAACGACGAGGTGCTGCGCCGCGAGATGCGCCAGCTCGAGGGCGGCTGGCTCTCCAATACCTCGCTCGAGCGCTCCAAGCAGCGCATCCAGCGCCTGCCGTACGTGAAGAGCGTGGACTTCGAGACCACCCCGGTGCCCGGTTCCCCCGACATGGTGGACGTGAACTACAAGATCGAGGAGGGCCCGGCCTCCCAGCTCTCAGGCGGCATCGGCTACTCCGAGACCTACAAGTTCATGCTCAACGGCAGCTACGCGGACTCGGACTTCCTCGGCTCCGGCCAGCGCGTGGCGGTGAACCTGAACGGCGGTGCCTTCAGCAAGGTGTACACGATCCAGCACACCAATCCCTACACCAACGTCGACAACCTGCAGCGCACCGAGTCGATCACCTACAGCGACGTCACGCAGTTCGTGTCCTCGTCCTCGCAGTTCTCGTCGCAGACGGTGAGCCTGGGTCCGACCTGGGCGTACCCGATCACCGAGTTCATGTACCTGCGCTTCGGGCTCTCCTTCAACAGCTCGCAGCTGCTCACCAATTCGCTCTCCAGCGCCGAGCAGGCGCAGCAGTGGGTGCAGGAGAACGGCCATCCCTACAGCCGCGTCGCCCACGACGATGCCTCGAACAACATCTACGTGTTCTACGGCTCGAACTTCAAGACCCTCGAGAGCGTGATCGGCTTCGACTGGGATACGCGCAACCGCACGCTGTTCGCCGACCGCGGCATGCGCATGAACGTGTCCATGTCGGCGACCGTGCCGATCGGCAACGTTCAGTACTACATCACCAACTTCCAGTTCATCAAGTACATACCGCTCGGCCATCGCTGGACGCTGTCCTTCCTCGAGGGCGTCGACTACGGCCAGCCCCTCGGGGACACCACCGCGCTGCCGCCGTACCGGCAGTTCTACGGCGGCGGCCCCGACAACGTGCGCGGCTACCGCGAGAGCCGCCTGGGTCCGAAGGACCAGTTCGGCAATCCCTATGGCGGCAACCTGCGCATCACCAGCCAGAACGAGCTGGTCTTCCCGATGCCGGCCAAGTGGGCGCAGACCGCGCGCGTGAGCGCCTTCTTCGACATGGGTGGCGTCTACCAGACCGGCAGCAAGATCAAGTTCTACGGCCCCGACCAGCTCACGCAGGACAGCTACAACCTGACCAGCTTCTCGGACATCAAGCGCTCGGTGGGCGTCGCGGTGCAGTGGCTCGCCCCCCTGGGCCTGTTCCGGTTCAGCTTTGGCGTGCCCCTGAACGCCAAGAGCAGCGACGGTGTCCATTACTGGGGCGACGAGACCGAGGGCTTCCAGTTCTCGGTCGGCAATGCCTTCTGAACACGCTCTAAAACGGCCCCGGGACGCAAAGAAACGAGCCGTTACGGCCCGTTCTACGCGATACTAGGGGTTTGGGCCGGCCCCCTTAGGGGGCAGGCCATATTCAGTCAAATCATGAGGTAGGTGGGTCCGTGATGCGTTTGAGCAGCAGCAAGGTGGCGGTCTGGGCGATTGCGGGAGCGGCGCTGTGCGCAGCGCTGCCGGTCTGGGCTGACCAGAAGATTGGGATCGTGAATGCCCCGCAACTGATCGAGGAGTCCCCGCAGGGCAAGTCGGTCATGGAGGCCATGCGGGCCGAGTTCGCGCCCCGCGAGCGCACCCTGCAGGCGCAGGGGCAGTCGCTGAAGGCCAAGCAGGACAAGCTGCAGAAGGACGGAGCGACCATGTCCGAGGACCAGCGCCAGCGCGCCGAGAAGGAGCTGCGCGACGGTGCCCGTGACTTCGAGCGCGCCAAGGGCGAGCTGCAGGATGACTTCAGCGCCCGCCGCAACGAGGAAATGTCGCGCCTGCAGCGCACCATCCTCGAGGAAGTGCGCAACTACGCGAAGTCGCAGAATTTCGACCTGGTGCTGACTTCCGAGGTGGTGCTCTACAACTCATCCGCCAACGACATCACCGCCCAGGTGCTGGCGGCGATGCAGTCGCACAGCGGAGCGGCGCCCAAGCCCGCTGGCGCCTCGGGCACCGCGGCGCCGCCGGCCAAGCCGACCAAGTAGCACTGCGGCCTTCCCCCCAGGGAGCACAGCGGGTTTCTCCATGGCGGTGACGCTCGGGGAACTGGCGGTGCGTTTTGGCCTCGAGCTGCGCGGGGACCCGCAGGTGCAGCTCGAGCGGGTGGCAACCCTCGCCAACGCCGGGCCCGGGGACTTAAGTTTCCTGGCCAACCCCCGCTACCGTGCGCAGCTCGCCACCACCCGGGCGGCCGCGGTCATCGTGAACGCGGCCGCAGTGCCCGAGTGCCCGACTGCGATGCTGGTGAGCGAGAATCCCTACGTCGCCTACGCGCGCATCGCGGCGGTCCTTTACCCGCCCCCACCCCTGGCCCCGGGCGTGCATCCCTCGGCCATCATTGCTCCGGGCGCCCGCATCGATGCCAGCGCCCAGGTCGGCCCGCAGTCGGTGATCGCAGCGGGGGTCAGCATCGGGCCCCGGGCCTTCATCGGGCCCCACTGCGTCATCGACGCCGGCGCAACTCTGGCCGAGGACGTGCGCCTGGTGGCGCGCGTGACGCTCGGCGCCGGGGTCGAGATCGGTGCCCGCGTCGTGGTGCAGCCCGGGGCCGTGATCGGCGGGGATGGCTTCGGCTTTGCCCCGGAGCGGCGCGGCTGGGTCAAGGTGCCGCAGGTGGGCACCGTGCGCATCGGGGCGGACGTTGAGATCGGCGCCAACACCACCATCGACCGCGGCGCCATCGAGGACACCGTGATCGAGGCGGGCGCGAAGCTCGACAACCTCATCATGATTGCGCACAACGTGCGCATCGGCGCGCACACCGCGATCGCCGCCTGCACCGGCATCTCCGGCAGCACCACGGTCGGCGCGCGCTGCATGATCGGTGGGCATTGCGGATTTGCCGGTCACATCAACATCGCCGACGATGTTGTCATCACCGGCTACTCGATGATCAGCCGCTCGATCGAGCGCGCCGGCGTATACTCAAGCGGCATTCCGTTTGAAGAAGCACGCGCATGGCGGCGCCTGGTGGCGCGCTTCAAGCGGCTGCCCCTGCTCGAGGGGCGGCTGCGCAAACTTGAGCAGGCCGCGGGCCTGAAGAGCGCACAACGACAGGAACCGGACGATGACTGAGGGCCTCCAACTGGACATGCAGGCCATCCTCGAGCGCCTGCCGCACCGCTACCCATTCCTGCTCGTGGACCGGGTGCTCGAACTGCATCCGGGCAAGAGTATCCGCGCGCTGAAGAACGTCACCTACAACGAGCCGTTCTTTCCCGGCCACTTCCCCGGGCGCCCGGTGATGCCGGGCGTCATGATCATCGAGGCCCTGGCGCAGGCGGCCGGGATCCTGTGCTTCGTGACCGGCGGGGTCATCCCGGACCACACCACACGCTTCTACTTCGTCGGCATCGACGGCGCGCGCTTCAGGAAGCCCGTGGTGCCGGGCGACCAGCTGGTGCTCACGGCGCAGCTGGAGCGTTCGCTGCGCGGCATCTGGCGCTTCTCCACCGCCGCGCGCGTCGGGGAGCAGGAGGTGGCGCACGCGGACATGATGGTGGCTCCGGAGACCTCCAAGTGATCGACCCGCGCGCGATAGTGTCCCCCGAGGCGCAGCTGGCGCCGGACGTGAGCGTCGGGCCCTTCAGCATCATCGCAGCCGGGGTCACGATCGGGGCGCGCACCAAGATCGAGCCGCACGTCGTCATCGGCGGCCCGACGAGCATCGGCGCCGATAACCACATTTTCCCGTTCGCCTCAATCGGCGGGCCGCCGCAGGACAAGAAGTACCGCGGCGAGCCGACGCGCCTGGAGATCGGCGACCGCAACGTGTTCCGCGAGAGCTGCACCATCAACCGCGGCACCACCCATGACCAGGGCGTGACCCGCATCGGCCACGACAACCTCTTCATGGCCTATGCGCACGTGGCGCACGACTGCCAGATCGGCAGCCAGACGGTGTTTGCCAACTGCGCAGCCCTCGGCGGCCACGTCACGGTCGGGGACTGGGTCATCATCGGCGGGCTCTCGGCCATCCACCAATTCGCCAAGATCGGCGCGCATGCCTTCCTCGGCGGCGGCACTATCCTCTCGCGCGACGTGCCCCCGTACGTCATGGTCACGGGCAATCCCGCGGTTCCGCACTCGATCAACTCGGAAGGCCTGAAGCGCCGCGGTTTCAGCGAAGAGCAGATCCGCAACATCCGCGACGCCTACCGCGTCCTCTACCGCTCGGACCTGAAGCTCGCCGAGGCGGTGACGCGCCTGGAAGTGCTGGCGCAGGCGCACGCGGAAATCCGTCCCTTCGTCGACTTCATCCACGCCTCAAACCGCAGCCTGGTGCGATGAGCGCGGCGGGTGCTGCGCCGCCGCCCGCGCGTGCGCTGCGGGTCGGGATCGTCGCGGGCGAGCATTCCGGTGACACCCTGGGAGCGGCGCTGATCGCGGCCCTGCGTGCGCGCGTGCCACAGGCCGAGTTCTTCGGCGTCGCGGGGCCGAAGATGGTCGCGGCGGGCTGCGAGGCCTGGGCGGGCGCGGCCGAACTTGGCGTCATGGGGCTTGCGGAAGTGGTGCGGCACCTGCCGCGCCTGCTGCGCCTGCGCGCCGCACTGCGCGAGCGCTTCCTTGCCGCGCGCCCCGACGTGTTCGTCGGCATCGATGCCCCCGAGTTCAACCTGCGCCTCGCCGGCGCACTGAAACGCGCCGGCATCCGCACCGTGCAGTACGTCAGCCCCCAGGTGTGGGCCTGGCGCCAGGGGCGCGTGCGCACCATCGGGGACGCGGTGGACCTGATCCTGTGCGTGCTGCCCTTCGAGGTCGACTTCTATGCCGGCCACAAGGTGCGCGCCGAGTTCGTCGGCCACCCGCTCGCCGACCAGATCCCGCTGCAGAGTGACCGCAGCGCCGCGCGCGCAGCCTTGGGCATTGCCCCGGGCGCCAGTGTCGTGGCGCTGCTGCCCGGCAGCCGGCAAGGGGAGGTGAAGCGCCTCGCGCGGCCGTTCGTGCTCGCCGCCCGCCGCATCGCGCAACTGCAGCCCCGCTACCAGTTCATCGCGCCCATGGCGTCGGCGGAGAGTCGTGAGCTCTTTGCGAGGGAAGCCGCGCAAGTTCCCGGCACGCCTGAGATTAGGATGCTGGACGGGCACGCCCAGCAGGCGCTGGCGGCCGCCGATGGTGCGATCGTCGCCTCCGGGACCGCAACGCTTGAGACCCTCCTCACGGGGCGGCCGATGGTGGTCGCCTACCGTTTCAGCGGGCTCACCGCCTTCGTGGTGCGCGCGCTCGGGCTGGTCAAGGTACGATACTTTTCGCAGCCCAACCTGCTCGCCGGCAAGGCCCTGGTGCCGGAGTTCCTGCAGGAGCAGGTGGATGGCCCGGTGCTGGCGGATGCACTGCTGAAGCAACTGGAGGAACCGGCCAAGGTGCGTGAACTGCAGGACGAATTCGCAGCCATCCACCGCCGCCTGCGCCGCGGAGGCGCGGCGCGCGCGGCCGATGCGATACTGAACCTCCTCGGCCGCGAGCACGCGGACGATGCCGATGCGCATACCGCCGGGGTGTAACCCGGCCCGCATCGCGGGCGTCGACGAGGCCGGACGCGGACCGCTCGCCGGTCCCGTGGTGGCGGCCGCAGTCATCCTCGACCCGCGCCGCAGGATCCGCGGGCTGGCGGACTCCAAGGCGCTCTCGGCGGCCGAGCGCGCCCGCCTGGCGCCGCTCATCCGCGAGCGCTCCCTCGCCTGGGCGGTCGGCTGGGCCGACCGCGACGAGATCGACTCGCTCAACATCCTGCAGGCCACCATGCTCGCCATGCGCCGGGCGCTGCTCGCGCTGCCGGTGCTGCCGACGCACGTGCGGGTGGATGGCAACCGCTGCCCGTGCATCACCGACCTGCCGCTGCCGTGCACGCTGGAGGCGATCGTCGCGGGCGATGCGCGCGTGGCGGCAATCAGCGCCGCCTCGATCCTCGCCAAGACCTGCCGCGATGCGATGATGGAGGCGCTGGACCGCTGCTACCCGGGGTTCGAGCTCGCCACGCACAAGGGCTATGGGACGCCCGCGCACCTGAGCGCACTGCGCGCGCGGACACCGTCCCGGCAGCACCGCCGCTCCTTCAGCCCGGTGGGCGGGGCGCTCTCCGAGGAAGAGCGCGAGTTCTTGACACAAGAGCCCTGCGAGATTTAAGAGCCCAGCATGTCATCAGGGTTCGTCCACCTGCGCGTGCACACGGAGTATTCGCTCTCCGACAGCGTCGTGCGCATCGAGGAACTCGTGGCCGCGACCGCCGCCGCCGGCATGCCCGCGGTGGCCGTCACCGACCAGAACAACCTGTTCGCGATGGTGAAGTTCTACCGCGAGGCGCTCAAGTGCGGCATCAAGCCGCTGATCGGCGTCGACCTGGGGGTGCGCGAGGAGGGCGAGCGCACCCAGCCCTCGCGCCTGACACTGCTGTGCCAGACGCCCGAGGGTTACCGCAACCTCGCGCGCCTGGTGAGCCGCGCCTACCTTGAGGGCCAGGAGCGAGGCGTGCCGCGCATCGAGCGCAGCTGGCTCACGCCCGAGAACTGCAGCGGCCTGATCGCGCTCTCCGGGGCAGCCGATGGGGATGTGGGCCGCGCCCTGTGCAATGCGCGCGACGCGGACGCCGAGCGGCTGCTGTCGGCGTGGCTCGCGCTCTTTCCGGGCCGCTACTACCTCGAGTTGCAGCGCCTGGGTCGGGCGGCCGAGGAGACCTACATCGCCGCCGCCGTGGCGCTCGCCGCGCGCCGCGCGGTGCCGGTGGTCGCCACCAACGAGGTGCGCTTCCTCAGGGCCGAGGAGTTCGACTCGCACGAGGCGCGCGTGTGCATCCATGACGGGGCGCTCCTGGCGGACCCCGGCCGCGTGCGCCGCTACTCGCGCCAGCAGTACCTGCGCACCCCGCAGGAGATGGCGGCGCTGTTCGCCGACATCCCCGAGGCACTCACCAACTCGGTCGAGATCGCCCGCCGCTGCAGCCTGACCCTCAAGCTCGGGGAGGCGCGCCTGCCGCAGTACCCGGTGCCCGAGGGCAGCACCACGGAAGCCTTCCTCACCGAGCAGGCCACCGCGGGCCTCAGGGCGCGCTTTAACGGGGCGGAGCCGGCCGCAGGCTACCCGCAGCGCCTCGCAAGCGAGCTCGCCGTCATCTGCCAGATGGGCTTCGCCGGCTACTTCCTCATCGTCGCGGACTTCATCCGCTGGGCGCGCGAGAACGGGGTGCCGGTAGGACCGGGACGTGGCTCGGGCGCAGGGTCGCTGGTGGCCTACAGCCTGGCCATCACCGACCTTGACCCGATCAAGCACGACCTGCTGTTCGAGCGCTTCCTGAATCCCGAACGCGTCTCCATGCCCGACTTCGACATCGACTTCTGCATGGACGGGCGCGACCGCGTCATCGATTACGTCAGCCAGAAGTATGGCCGCGAGCGCGTCTCGCAGATCATCACCTACGGCACCATGGCGGCCAAGGCGGTGGTGCGCGACTGCGGGCGCGTGCTCGGCATGACCTACGGCTACGTGGACCGCATCGCCAAGCTCATCCCCTTCGAGCTCGGCATCACGCTCGATGACGCACTCGAGAAGGAGCCCGAGCTCAAGCGCCTCTACGAGAACGAGGACGAGGTGAAGAACCTCATCGATCTTGCGCGCTCGCTCGAGGGGCTGACCCGCAACGCCGGCATGCACGCCGGCGGCGTCGTCATCGCCCCGTCGGTGCTGACGGACTTCGCGCCGCTCTACCGCGACGCGGCCGGCGGTGCGGTCGTCACGCAGTTCGACAAGGACGACGTCGAGGCGGCCGGACTCGTCAAGTTCGATTTCCTCGGGCTGCGCACGCTCACGATCATCGACCGCGCGGTGGCCCTCATCAACCGCGAGCGCGCGGCCGGTGCCGCGCCGCTGGACATCGGCACGCTGCCGATGGACGACGCGCCGACCTTCGCGCTCCTGAAGTCGTGCCGCACGACGGCGGTGTTCCAGCTCGAGTCGCGCGGCATGAAGGACCTCATCCGCCGCCTGCAGCCGGACTGCTTCGAGGACATCGTGGCGCTCGTGGCGCTGTTTCGCCCCGGTCCCCTGCAGTCGGGCATGGTCGATGACTTCATCAACCGCAAGCACGGCAGGAGCGATGGGCCGATCGACTACCTGCACCCGAGTCTTGAGCCCGTGCTCAAGCCCACCTACGGCGTGATCCTGTACCAGGAGCAGGTCATGCAGATCGCGCAGGTGCTGGCCGGGTACACCCTCGGCGGCGCCGACCTGCTGCGCCGCGCGATGGGCAAGAAGAAGGCCGAGGAGATGGCGCAGCAGCGCTCGATCTTCGTCTCCGGCGCCGTGGCGCGCGGGGTGCGCGAGCAGCTCGCGGTCTACATCTTCGACCTGATGGAGAAGTTCGCCGGCTACGGCTTCAACAAGTCGCACTCGGCCGCCTACGCGCTCCTGTCCTACCAGACCGCCTACCTCAAGGCCCACTACCCGGCGCAGTTCATGGCCGCGGTGCTGTCGGCGGACATGGAGCACACCGACAAGGTAGTCACGCTCATCAAGGAATGCGCGGACTCCGGGTTGAAGGTGCTGCCCCCGGACGTCAATGCCTCGGTGTACGAGTTCGCCGCCTGCGGCGCGAAGGAGATCCGCTACGGCCTCGGAGCCGTGCGCGGGGTGGGCGAGGGGGCGGTCGAGGCCCTCATCGGCGAGCGCGCCGCACGCGGCCCGTACCTGACGCTCGCCGACCTGTGCCGGCGCCTCGACCTGCAGAAGGCCAACCGGCGGGTACTCGAGGCGCTGCTGCGCAGCGGCAGCCTCGACGCCCTCGGGCCCAACCGCGCGACCCTCATGGACGGGCTCGCCACCGCGATGCAGCTCGGCGACCAGAACACCCGCATGCACCAGGCAGGTCAGAACGACATGTTCGGCCTGATGAGCGACGCGCGCGACACGCCGCTCACGGCCAGACACGCCGCAGTGCTGCCGGAGTGGAGTGAGGCGGTGCGCCTCACCGGGGAGCGCGAGACGCTCGGGCTCTACCTCACGGGGCACCCGCTGGCACGCTTCGAGGCGGCCTTGCCGCGTTTTGTCTCGCACCGCATCGGCGACCTCGTCAGTGACCGCCCGGTGGCCGGTTTCGAGGCGCCGCGCTTCGGCGGCGGCAAGCCCGTGACGGTCGCCGGCCTCATCGATGAGGTGAAGAAGCGTGGGCCGCGCGTCATCCTCACCCTCGATGACCGCACCGGTCGCATCGAGGCGATGCTCTTCGAGGAGACCTTCCAGAAGCACCGCGAGCTGATCTCCAAGGACGCGCTGGTGCTGGTGGAGGGCCTGCTGCGCTTTGATGAGTTCAGCGACGCCTGGCGCCTCTCGGCACGGCGCATCAGCGAGCTCGACAAGGTGCGCGAGCAGGAGGCGCGCCGGCTCGTCATCAGGTGCCGCCAGGCCGATGCACCCACCCTGAGCGAGCGCCTCGGGGCCCTCCTTACTCCCTGGCGCCCCGGACCCTGCCCGATCACGGTCGAGTACACGGGCGAGAGGGCGAGCGGCGCGCTCACGCTCGGGCCTGAGTGGAACGTGCGCGCCAGCCGCGAGCTCCTCGAGCAGCTCGAGGGCCTGATGGGGCGCGGCTCGGTCCAGGTGATCTACGGGGCGCCGGCGGGCGGTGGCGCCGGGGCCTCATTCGCCGACGGTCGCTGAGTTAGGGTAGGCTCGCACCCCATGGCTGTCGCATTCCTGGACTTCGAACAACCGATCGCGGAGCTCGAGGCGAAAATCGAGGAGCTCCGTCACGTGACCTCGGACTCTGAGGTCAATATCCATGACGAGATCAACCGCCTGCAGGCCAAGAGCCGCCAGCTGACGGTGAGCATCTTCGCGAACCTCACGCCCTGGCAGATCACGCAGCTCGCCCGCCACCCGCACCGCCCCTACACGCTCGATTACGTGAATGCCATCTGCTCGGAGTTCAACGAGCTGCACGGCGACCGCATGTACGCGGATGACGGCGCGATCATCGGCGGCCTGGCGCGCATCGATGAGCGCGCCATCATGGTCATCGGCCACCAGAAGGGCCGCGACACCAAGGAGCGCGTGCGCCGCAACTACGGCATGCCAAAGCCGGAAGGCTACCGCAAGGCGCTGCGCCTGATGCGCCTCGCCGAGCGCTTCAGCCTGCCGCTCCTCACCCTCATCGACACCCAGGGCGCGTACCCGGGCGTGGGTGCCGAGGAGCGCGGCCAGAGTGAGGCCATCGCGCGCAACCTGTTCGAGATGTCGGTGCTGCGGATCCCGATCATCACCGTAGTGACGGGCGAGGGCGGCTCCGGTGGCGCACTCGGCATCGGGGTGTGCGACCGCCTGCTGATGCTCCAGTACAGCACCTACTCGGTGATCTCACCGGAAGGGTGCGCCTCGATCCTGTGGAAGAGCCAGGACAAGAAGGAAGTGGCCGCCGAGGCATTGAACCTCACCGCCGATCGGCTGCTCAAGCTTGGGCTCGTGGATGAGGTGATCGAGGAGCCCCTGGGCGGAGCGCATCGCGATCCGGTGGCGGTTGCGGCGAGCCTGAAGAGCGCGATCGTGCGCTACCTCGATGAACTCGAGGCCATCCCGCGCGATGAGCTGCGCGCGCAGCGCGCCGAGAAGATCGCCGGTTTCGGCGTGTTCGCCGAAGACGCGGCCTAACGCAGCATGGCCGCCGCGGCGCGCGCCAGCCGCCGGAAATTCAGCCCGGCCTTCCTCGCGCGCGAGCTCGCACGGCTGCTGCCGCAGTTCCCGAAGGCAGCGCTGTGCGTCGCCTTCAGCGGCGGGGCGGACTCCACGGCGCTCCTTGCGGCGCTCGCCGCGCTGAAGGAACCGCACCTCAAGGTGCGCGCCGTCCACGTCGACCACCAGCTGCACCCGCACTCACGGCGCTGGAGCACGCACTGCCGGCGCATGGCCGCGCGCCTCGGCGTGCCGCTCACGGTGCGCCGGGTGCAGGTGGCGCAGGAGGCTCGCGGCTCGCCCGAGGCTGCGGCGCGCGCGGCGCGCTATGGCGCACTCGGCGCTGCCCTCGCGCCCGAGGAGGTGCTCCTCACCGCCCACCACGAGGACGACCAGCTCGAGACCGTGCTGCTGCAGCTGCTGCGCGGGGCGGGGATTGCAGGCCTGGCCGCCATGGCGCCACTCGCCCCATTCGCCGCCGGGCAGCTCGCGCGTCCGCTGCTGGGCGTCCCGGGACGCGAGCTGCGCGCCTGGGTGCAGCATGCGCAGCTGCCCTGGATCGAGGACCCGAGCAACGCCTGCGAGGACTTCGACCGCAACTACCTGCGCGTGCGCGTGCTGCCGCTCGTGGCCGCGCGCTGGCCCGGGGCCGCGGCCACGATCGCCCGCGGCGCCCGCCACGCCGCCGAGGCGCAGCGCCTCCTCGATGAGCTCGCGCGCGAGGACTGCGGGCGCGCCCAGGCGGGCGCGGCGCTCCTGGTGCCGGTGCTGCGGCGCCTGACGAGCGAGCGGCGCAAGAACGCGCTGCGCTGGTTCATCGCCCGCGCCGGCGTGCGTGCGCCCCCGGCGCGGCGCCTGGAGGAGATCGCGGGCGCCATGCTCAGCGCCGCCCCCGACAGCCACCCCTTCGTCGCCTGGGACGGCGTACGCATCCAGCGCAGCGCCGGGCTCCTGCGGATCGTGCCTGCGAGCGATGGCGCCACGCCACGGCCTCCGCAGGCCGCCCCGGCCTGCGAGTGGCCCTGGCCGCGGCAGCGGCGCCTGCTGCTGCAAGGTGGCGCAGGGGCGCTCCTGTTACGCGCCGACCCGCACGGCCCGATCGACCTGGATGCGCTCGGGCCGCACCTCACGGTGCGCACGCGCCGCGGCGGGGAGCGCCTGCGCACGGTCGCCGGCGGAGTCCGCCGCTCTCTCAAGGGGTTACTGCAGGAAGCGCGCGTGCCGGCCGAGGAGCGCGCGCACCTGCCCCTCATCTACCGCGGCGATACGCTGGTCGCGGTCGCGGACCTGTTCCTGGACGCGAGCGTGCGGGCGGGCGCCGGCACGCGCCGCCGGGGCCGGCTGCAGCACCTCGCGCCGTGAAAGCGCGGGAGGATTTTTCATCCCTCGCTCGCGGTCGATGTGGTAATCTGCCGGCCCGTCGATGCTTCGCCAGTTCGTGGCTGCACACCTAACGACGGGACCCCAAGAGTTTGAACATATGACGCGCTTTGTTTTCGTCACCGGTGGCGTCGTGTCCTCATTGGGCAAGGGGATTGCCGCAGCCTCCCTCGGCGCCATCCTCGAGGCCCGTGGCCTGAAGGTGGCCATGGTCAAGCTCGATCCCTACATCAACGTGGACCCGGGCACCATGAGCCCGTTCCAGCATGGCGAGGTGTTCGTCACGCAGGATGGCACCGAGACCGATCTCGACCTCGGCCATTACGAGCGCTTCGTACGCACCACCACCGGGCACAACAGCAACTTCACCACCGGGCGCATCTACGAGCGCGTGATCGCCAAGGAGCGCCGTGGCGACTACCTGGGCGCCACCGTGCAGGTCATCCCGCACATCACCGATGAGATCAAGCGCAGCATCAAGCTCGGCGCGGACGGCGCGGACGTGTGCATGGTGGAGATCGGCGGCACGGTGGGTGACATCGAGTCGCTGCCCTTCCTCGAGGCCATCCGCCAGCTCGGCGTTGAGCTCGGCCGCAACAACTGCGTTTACATGCACCTGACGCTGGTGCCCGTGGTGGGCGGCTCGGGCGAGATCAAGACCAAGCCGACACAGCACTCGGTGAAGGAACTGCGCGGCATCGGCATCCAGCCGGACGTGCTGCTGTGTCGCTGCAAGCACCCGCTCCCGGAGGAGCAGCGCCGCAAGATCGCGCTGTTCACCAACGTCGAGGAGCGCGCCGTCATCTCGGCCGTGGACGCGGACGACATCTACAAGATCCCGATCCTGCTGCACGAGCAGGCGCTCGATGACATCGTGGTCGACAAGCTGCGCCTGGAGGTGCCGCCCACCGACCTCACCGAGTGGCGCCAGGTGGTGAGCGGCAAGGCTAACCCGGACGGCCAGGTCGACATCGCCATGGTCGGCAAGTACGTGCAGATCCGCGACTCCTACCTGTCGCTGCACGAGGCGCTGATGCACGCCGGGCTCAAGAGCCGCACGCGCGTCAACATCCACTACATCGAATCCACCGACATCGAGCAGCACGGCACGCACATGCTCAAGGGCATGGATGCGATCCTGGTGCCGGGCGGGTTCGGCGAGCGCGGCATCGAGGGCAAGATCCAGGCCGTGCGCTTCGCGCGCGAGCACGGCGTGCCCTACCTTGGCATCTGCCTTGGCATGCAGGTGGCGATCGTGGAGCACGGCCGCCACGTGCAGGGCCTCGCCGATGCCAACAGCACCGAGTTCAACCGCGCCAGCCCGCACCCGGTTATTGCGCTCATCTCCGAGTGGCAGGACCAGGTGCACGGCGCGCAGACGCGCGACGAGGCGGCCGACAAGGGCGGCACCATGCGCCTCGGCGCCCAGGAGATCCTGCTCGGGGCTGGCACCCGGGCGCGCGAGATCTTCGGCCGCGACGTGATCATGGAGCGGCACCGCCACCGCTACGAGTTCAACAACAACTACCTCGACCGCTACCGCACCTCGGGGATGCGCTTCTCGGGCTTCTCGCGCGACGGGCTGGTGGAGGTGATCGAGCTGCCGCAGCACCCCTGGTTCGTCGCGACGCAGTTCCACCCGGAGTTCACCTCCACGCCGCGCGACGGGCACCCGCTGTTCACCGGCTTCATCCGCGCCGCGCGCGCCCACCGCGCCTCGCTCCTGCCGCAGGCGGCGGGCGCCTGAGGGCGCCGCGCCAGCCATGCAACTCATCGGACACGAGGTCGGGGGCACTGCGCCCTTCTTCCTGATCGCAGGCCCGTGCGTGATCGAGAGCGCGGCCCTGAGCCAGGAGGTCGCGGGCAGGCTCAAGGAGATCACCGCACGCCTGAAGATCCCCTACATCTTCAAGGCCTCGTACGACAAGGCCAATCGCTCCTCGCGTGCCTCCTTCCGCGGACCGGGCATCGAGGCGGGCCTGAAGGTGCTGCAGGACGTGCGCCGCGCCATCGGCGTGCCGGTGCTCACCGACGTGCACGAGGACACCCCGCTGCCTGAAGTGGCGGCGGTGGTGGACGTGCTGCAGACCCCGGCGTTCCTGTGCCGGCAGACGAACTTCATCCTCAACACCGCCTCCCAGGGCAAGCCCGTCAACATCAAGAAGGGCCAGTTCCTCTCGCCCTGGGAGATGAAGAACGTGGTGGACAAGGCGCGCTCCACCGGCAACCAGCACATCATGGTGTGCGAGCGCGGCTTCTCCTTCGGCTACAACAACCTGGTCTCCGACATGCGCTCGCTCGCCATCATGCGCGACACTGGCTGCCCGGTGGTGTTCGATGCCACACACTCGGTGCAGCTGCCAGGAGGGCAGGGCAGCGCTTCGGGCGGCCAGCGCGAGTTCATCCCGGTGCTGGCGCGCGCCGCCGTCGCGGCCGGCGTAGCCGGGCTCTTCATGGAGACGCACCCGCGCCCCGCCGAGGCGCTCTCGGACGGCCCGAACGCCTGGCCGCTGGATCGCATGGAGGCGCTGCTGACGACGCTCGTGGAGCTCGACCGGGCGGTGAAGCGCGCGCCCTACGAAGAATCCCTGCTGCCCAAGACCTAAAGAGGCACCGATGAGCAAGATCAAGGACATCCGCGGGCGCGAGATCATCGATTCGCGCGGCAACCCCACGGTCGAGGCCGACGTGCTGCTCGACTCAGGCGTCGTGGGGCGGGCGGCGGTGCCCTCGGGTGCCTCGACCGGCACGCGTGAGGCGGTGGAGCTGCGCGACGGGGACAAGAAGCGCTATGGCGGCAAGGGCGTGCTCAAGGCCGTCGAGCACATCAACACCGTGCTGAAGAAGGCTCTGGTGGGCTTCGACCCACGCGAGCAGGGCGCTCTTGATGAGAAGATGATCAGCCTGGATGGCACCGACAACAAGGGACGCCTCGGCGCCAACGCGCTGCTTGGCGTGTCTCTCGCCAATGCGCACGCCGCCGCCCAGGACGCCCGCGAGCCCCTCTACCGGCACCTCGCGCACCTCATCGGCGGCAAGCGTGAACCGGTGATGCCGGTGCCGATGATGAACATCATCAACGGCGGCGCGCACGCCAACAACAGCCTCGACGTGCAGGAGTTCATGATCCTGCCCGTCGGCGCGCCCACCTTCCGCGAGGCGCTGCGCTACGGGGCAGAGGTGTTCCATACGCTGAAGAAGATCCTTGCCGACCGCGGGCTATCGACCGCCGTCGGGGACGAGGGCGGGTTTGCCCCCGACCTGTCCTCGAACGAGGCCGCCCTGAGCACCATCCTCGAGGCCATCGAGAAGGCCGGCTACAAGCCCGGCAAGGACATCTACCTCGGCCTCGACGTGGCGTCTTCGGAGTTCTTCAAGAACGGCAGCTACGAGCTCGAGAGCGAGAAGCGCAGCTTCTCCCCGGCGGAGTTCACGCGCTACCTAGCAGACCTTGCCGCCAGGTACCCGATCATCACCATCGAGGATGGCATGAGCGAGGCGGACTGGGACGGCTGGGAGACCCTCACGCGCTCCCTCGGCGGCAAGATCCAGCTGGTGGGGGATGACGTGTTCGTCACCAACACCAAGATCTTTAGGGAGGCCATCGCGCGCCACATCGGCAACGCGATCCTCATCAAGCCCAACCAGATCGGCACCCTCACCGAGACGCTCGCCGCCATCGACATGGCCGACAAGGCGCACTACGCCTCGGTGGTTTCGCACCGCTCCGGGGAGACCGAGGACGCGACCATCGCCGACATCGCCGTCGCCAGCGCCGCGACCCAGATCAAGACCGGCTCCCTGTCACGCTCCGACCGCATCGCCAAGTACAACCAGCTGCTGCGCATCGAGGCCGAGCTCGGCAAGGTGCGCTACGCGGGCCGGGAGGCCTTTCCCGTCAAGGTGTGACGGCGCAGCGCCGAGGGCGCGACGCCGAAGAGCCGCAGGAACGAGCGCCGCATGCGCTCCGGGTCGTCGAAGCCGCACGCGCGCGCAGTGTTTCCCACCGGCGCACCGCCATCGAGGAGCGCACGCGCGGCCTCCGCCCGCAGCCGCTCGACCGCCTTCGCGGGCGTCACCCCGGTCTCGGCCCGGAAGGCGCGCGCGAAGTTGCGCGGGCTCATGCAGGCACGCGCGGCCAGGGTATGCACCGGGAAGTCACGATCGATGTGCGAGCGGACGAAGTCCAGGAGCGCGGCGAAGCGGCCGCCGCCGCGCTCCATCTCGAGGAGCTCAGAGAACTGCGATTGCCCGCCCGGGCGACGGTGGTACACGACGAGGTACTGTGCCGTGCGCCGCGCCACGGCCTCCCCCAGGTCCTCCCCGATCAGGGCCAGCGACAGGTCGATCCCGGCCGTGATGCCGGCCGAGGTCCACAGGTGCCCCTCGTGCACGAAGATGCGGTCGGCTTGCAGGTTCACCCGCGGGAAGGCCTGGCGGAAGCGCTCCGCGACGCTCCAGTGCGTGGTGGCACAGCGCCCGTCGAGGAGGCCTGCGCCGGCGAGCAGGAAGGAGCCCGAGCACACGCTCGTCACGCGCCGTGCGCGCTCGCTGCATTTGCGTATGAAGCGCCGCGTCGCCTGGCAGGTGAGTGCAGGGTAGGTGCCCTCGCCGCCTGCGACGATGAGCGTATCGAGCGTGCCGGCGCGTTCACAGGCCGCCGCCGTGAGCTCGGCCCCGGCGGAACTGACCACGCTGCCGGCACGCGCCGCCACGATCTTCAGCTCATAGGCCCCCGGGCGGATGCGGCCGGCGATCTCGAAGGCCGCGAGCGGGCCCGCCGCATCCAGCAGCTGGAAGCCCGGGAAGATGAAGAGGGCGATGCGGCGCGGCATCCGCGTGACCGGTGGCTGGAAAGGTGGGAATGATGTCATTTAAGCCAAGGCGCGGTCCAGCGCATGCTGGCCGCCTCGCAGCCCCAGCCCGACCGAGGTGACCGCCATGCCTGCCGCCTTTCCCGTGGTCTTCGCGCTTTACCCCAACATCACGCAGCTCGACTTCACGGCGCCGCTCGAGGTCCTGGCCCGCCTGCCCGGGGCCAGCGTGCGCCTGGCCTCGGTGGCGGGCGGGGAGCTCGGCGCCTCCGGGGGCCTCACCTTCGCGCACCTTGAGCGCCTCGAGGCAGTCCGGGAGTGCGAGGTGCTGTGCGTGCCCGGGGGCTTCGGCGTGGCGCAGGCGATGGAGGATGAGGCGTACCTCGCTCAGCTGGTGCGCCTGGCGGCCGGCTCACGCTACGTGACCTCGGTGTGCACCGGCTCGCTCCTGCTCGGGGCAGCCGGGCTCCTGCGGGGACGACGCGCCGCCTGTCACTGGGCCTTCCGCGAGCTCCTGAGGTTCTTCGGGGCAATCCCTGATGCAGCGCGCGTCGTGCGTGACGGCAACGTCTTCACCGGCGGCGGCGTGACCGCAGGCCTCGACATGGCGCTCACCCTGGCGGCGGAGCTTGCCGGCCGTGAGTTTGCCGAAGGGCTGCAGCTTGCGCTCGAGTACGCGCCCGAGCCGCCCTTCACCGCGGGTCGTCCCGAGGACGCGCAGCCGCGCGTGCGGGCGGCGGTGTCAGAGCGCTTCGAGGCCAACTGGCCTGAGCGGCGCACGGCCGCCGCGCGCGCCGCCACGGCGCTCGCGGCTCGCCCCGGGGCGTAAAACGCGTCGCGCCCGCGGCCTGCGTCTGCTAGGCTTTCGCTCCCATGAAGTGGCTCGCCGCCGCGCTGGCTGTCGCCGTTATCCTGCTGCAATACCGCGTTTGGTTCTCCGAGGACGGCGTGCGCGAAGTCACGCGCCTGCAGTCCGCGGTCGCCACCCAGGGCACGGAAAACGAACAGCTTGCCGAGCGCAACAAGCAGCTCGCCGCCGAGGTGCGTGACCTGAAGACCGGGATGGACGCGCTCGAGGAACGGGCGCGCAGCGACCTGGGCATGATCGCGCGCAACGAAACCTTCTACCAGGTCGTGCCGCACCCGAGCGTCGCGGCGCAGGCGCCCACGCGCACCGCCCAGGCTCGCTAGGGCCCAAGGCATCATGACCCGTTACTGGCTCGTCATGCCCGCCGCGGGCGCCGGGCGCCGCTTTGGCGCCGAAACCCCCAAGCAGTACGCGCCCCTCGAGGGGCGTACCGTCATCGAATGGGCGCTCGCACCCTTCCTCGGAGATGTGCGCTGTGCGCGCATCGTGGTGGCACTCGCCCCCGGCGATGAGCACTTTGCGCGCCTGCCGCTGCGCTCGCGCGCGACAATCGCACCCGGGGGTGCCGAGCGCAGCGAGTCGGTGCGCCGGGCCCTCGCGACGCTTGCCTCCGAGGCCGCACCGCAGGACTGGGTGCTGGTGCACGACGCCGCGCGGCCGTGCCTTGACACCCAGGACCTGGAACGCCTGGTCAGCGGTCTCGCCGGGCACGCCGTCGGCGGGCTGCTCGCGGTGCAGGTCGCCGACACCCTCAAGCGCGCGGACGCTGCGCCCGGGGCTGCCGGCAGCAGCGTCCTCAACACCCAGGAGCGTGCCGGCCTGTGGCGGGCGCTGACGCCGCAGATGTTCCGCTACGGCGCCCTGTGCGGCGCGCTCGACGCCGCCCACGCTGCCGGGCGCACGCCGAGCGATGAAGCCCAGGCACTGGAGTGGCAGGGCGAGCGGCCGCGGCTGATCGAGGGCGCGGCGAGCAACCTCAAGGTGACCACCGCCCAGGACCTGGTGCTGGCGGCGGCCATCCTGCGCGCACGGCACGTCTAGGCCCTTCCCGGAGAGAGGATACGCATGAGAATCGGTTCCGGCTTCGACGTGCACGCCTTCGGGCCCGGTGACCACGTCATGCTCGGCGGCGTGCGCGTGCCGCATGGCAAGGGCGTGGTGGCGCATTCCGACGGCGACGTGCTGCTGCACGCGCTGTGCGATGCGCTGCTCGGGGCCGCAGGCCTCGGTGACATTGGCCAGCACTTCAGGGACACCGATCCTAAGTGGCGCGGCGCCGACAGCACGCTGTTCGTCAGCAGCGTGCTCGGGATGCTCACGGCCCGCGGCTTCGCGGTGGTGAATGCGGACCTCACCCTCATCGCCCAGGCCCCGAAGCTCGCCCCGCATCGCGAGGCGATCCGCAGCCGCATCGCGGGGCTGCTCGGTCTTGAGCCCGCGCGGGTGAACCTGAAAGCCACCACCACCGAGGGCTTGGGGTTCCTCGGCCGCGCCGAGGGCATCGCCGCGCAGGCGGTGGTGCTCCTGTCGGCGCCGGCCGGTGGCTGAACTCAGCGCGCACGCCGCGGCGCTGGCGCCACCGCACGCCCATGGCGCACCGGCGGCCGTAGCCGAGTTTCGCGCCGCGCCCGAGGACTTCCAGGTAGAAGAGGACCTCGGGTTCGCGCCCGCAGGCGCCGGTCCGCACCTGCTGCTCAAGGTGCGCAAGGTCGACGCCAACACCGCCTGGGTGGCCCGCGAGCTGGCCCGACACGCGCACTGCCGGCCCCACGATGTCGGCTATGCCGGGCTCAAGGACCGCCGCGCGGTCGCCGTGCAGTGGTTCAGCGTCCCGCTGCCGCGCACCAGCGTGGACTTCAGCGCGCTCGTGTCCCCGCAGTTCACGGTCCTCGAGGCGCACGCGCACAACCGCAAGCTGCCGCGCGGGGCGCTGGCGGGCAACCGCTTCCGCATCCGCCTGCGTCCGGCGGGCGGCTCCGGTGCGCAGCTTGCCGCCGCAATTGCGCCGCGCCTTGAGGCGATCCGGCTCAGGGGAGTCCCGAACTACTTCGGCCCGCAGCGCTTCGGGCGCGAGGGTTCCAATCTCAGGCGCCTGGAGGCAGACGTTGCCGCCCTGCACCCGGCCGAGCGCGGCTTCGTGCTCTCGGCCGCACGCAGCGTCATTTTCAACGCCGTGCTCGCCGAGCGCGTGGTGGCGGGCAGCTGGGGCGAGCTGCAGGCCGGGGACCTTGCGGCCCTCGACGGCCGCGGCAGCTTCTTCGAGGTGGCGAGGGTGGACGACGTGCTTGCGCGTCGCGCTGCGAGCCTGGAGATCCATCCCACGGGCCCGATGTGGGGGCAGGGGGAGCCTGCCACGCAGGCCGGCGTCGCAGCCCTGGAGACTGCGGTTGCCGCGCGCTATGTGCGCGAGTGCGCCGCCTGCGCGGGCGCCGGCATGCGCCAGGAGCGGCGCAGCCTGCGCCTTGCGGTGCATGAGCTGGAACTTGCCGAGGAACCGGATGCGCTGCTCGTGTCGTTTCGCCTCGGCAAAGGGAGCTTCGCGACCGCGGTGCTGCGGGAACTCCTCAGCGCCGCGGCGCAATTGCCGGACGGCGGCTAGGGGCTAGCCTGGGCCGAGCAGCACGTAGACAGCCCCGGTACCCCCATCCACCGGGCGCGCCGACACGTACGCGAGCACCGCACCGGTGCGGCGCAGGACCGCGCTGACGGCGGACTTGAGCACCGGGCCGCGGTGCCCGGAGCGCAGCCCCTTGCCATGGATGATGCGCACGCAGCGCACCTGCTCCTCCAGCGCACGGATGAGGAAGCGGCGCAGCACCGCCTTGGCCTCGAGCACGGTGAGGCCATGCAGGTCCAGTTCGCGCTGCACGCGGTACTCCCCGCGTCTCAGGCGGCGCAGCACCGCCGCCTGCACGTGCGGTCGGTGGAACACCAGCTCATCGCCGGCCGCCAGCGCCGGGTCCGCAGCCGGTGCCTCGAGGCTCTCGCGCAGCACCGCGGCGCGGTCGGCACGCGTGAAGCGGGCGCGCGCGCGCACTTTCGGTGCAGCCGGAACCACCGTGCGGGTACCGAGGGGGCGCACGCCGCGCACGGCGTCGCGGAACAGGCGCGCCTCCTCGCTCAGGTCATCCGGGTCTTCCTCATCGGGTGCGCCCGTCAAGTCCGCCTCCGCCCAAAGGGTCGAGGTTCAAGTATAGTCACGCGCACTTTTTCCCAAGACTGAAGCCCCCAAGAATCGTACGTGAAGATCCTGGTCAGTAACGATGATGGTTACCGTGCCGAGGGTATCCATCGGCTGCGCGCCGCGCTCGCAACGCTCGCCGAGGTGACGGTGGTGGCCCCGGACCGCAACAGGAGCGGCGCCAGCAACTCCCTCACCCTCGATGTGCCGCTGCGGGTGTTCGAGGCCGAGCCGGGGGTGTATTTCGTGCCCGGGACGCCGACCGACTGCGTGCACCTGGCGATCTCGGGGCTCTTCGACTACGAACACGACATGGTGGTCTCGGGCGTCAACGACGGCGCCAACCTCGGCGATGACGTGCTGTACTCGGGCACCGTGGCGGCGGCCGTCGAGGGGCGCTTCCTCGGGCTGCCGACCATCGCGGTTTCCCTGTGCACGAGCGGCGCGCCCGGCGGTCACTTCGAGACCGGCGCCGAGGTGGCGCGCCTGCTCGTGACGCACCTGCTCAAGAAGCCGCTGCAGCGCGCGCTCATCCTCAACGTCAACGTCCCCGACGTGCCCTTCGCGCAGCTGAAGGGCTTCCGGGCGAGCCGCCTCGGCTACCGCCATCGCTCCGCGGCGGTGATGAAGGCCCAGGACCCGCGCGGGCGGCCGGTGTACTGGGTGGGGCCGGCAGGCGCGGAACAGGATGCGGGCCCGGGGACGGACTTCGACACCATCGCGCGCGGCTTCGTCTCGGTGACGCCGCTGCAGGTGGACCTCACCCGGCACGCAGCGCTGCCGGAAGTCACCGCCTGGCTGGGTGACCTCGATGGCTGATACACGCATGGCGGGCATCGGCATGACCAGCGCGCGCACGCGCGATCGCCTGGTGCAGCGCCTGCGCGAACAGGGCATCACGAACCTGAGCGTGCTCGACCGCGTGCGCAACGTGCCGCGCCACATCTTCGTCGATGAAGCCCTCGGCAGCCGCGCCTACGAGGACACGGCGCTGCCGATCGGCTTCGGCCAGACGATCTCTCAGCCCTACATCGTCGCGCGCATGACCGAGGCGCTGCTCGAGGGCGGCGCGGTCGACAACGTGCTGGAGGTGGGCACCGGCTGCGGCTACCAGACCGCGGTGCTCGCGCCCCTGGTCGCGCACGTGCACACCATCGAGCGCATCGAGCCACTGCTGACGCGCGCCCGCGAGCGGCTGAAGGAACTCGGTATCCGCAACGTGCGCTTCCGGCACGGTGATGGCACGCTCGGCTGGAAGGCCCACGCACCCTTTGACGGCATCCTCGTGGCGGCCGCGCCGCTCACCGTGCCCGAGGCGCTCATCAAGCAGCTGAAGGTCGGCGGGCGGCTGCTGGTGCCCGTCGGGCCGGAGGGCGAGCAGCAACTGGTGCGCTTCACGCGGCGCGAGCAGCGCGTCGAGCGCGAGACTCTGGGCGCCGTCGCGTTCGTGCCGCTGCTCGGCGGCACGGCCTGATTTTCCCGGCAGATCGGCGACTTCCCCGCCTGATCTAGAATCGCAACGACATGAGATAGAGCTCGTAATTAGTTGATTTTGATGCTCTAAAATCTCGGTTTCGGCGACGCTAAAAACACGACCCGTGCAAAAACACCGGGAAAACAAGGCCTGCGCGCGCAGGCATAGAACGCCCGCGGCGCGTCGGTGCGCCGCAAAAAGTCGTTGTGCGTCAGGGAGCTTGCAGGGACTTCTGCAACGCGCTTAACATGCCAGCCCTGTCTCCTAACGACGACAGCCAACTTGCAGGAGGGTGACCGGCAGAAGACACAGGGAGGAGGAAGTCGAAACAAGAGCAACAAAATTCGGACAAAAAGAAAAACAGTGCAATTGTTCGAGTCTGTCAGCTTCGAATGATTGTTTGGTTGGTTGATCCTCCCCCTGTGTCTTCTGCCGATCATCTTCCCGGCAGACGGCATCCCTAGCGCAGGAACAGCGCCGCGGCGACCCGCCGCTCCTCCTGAACCAGAACGTTGAACGTGCGGCACGCCGCACCGAGCTGCATCGCCTCAAGCCCGATGCCGTGGCGCGCGAGTGCCTGGCGTATCTCGAGGGGCGCGAACTGCTGGGTCATACCGGTGCCGACAATCACGACTTCGGGCGCAAGAGCGATCAGCGCCTCAAGGTGAGCGCTGGTGAACTGCGCGAAACTCTGCGGACCCCATGACGTCAGCAGCTCGGTGGCCGTCAGGATGCAGCTCTCGCGCACCACGCGCTCCCCGATGCGGATCTCCTCGCCCGAGTAGCTGCGGATCAGATTGCCGGCGGCGCCGGCTTCCAGGGTGAACCTCACGATGGCGGTACGATAGCGCCGGTGCGCGAACTCGTCATGGTGATCACGGATCTGTACCCGGGGGAGGATTCCCCGGCGGCACGCAGTGCGGCCGCGCCGCCACTGCCGGGTCTTGCGCGGGCGGCGCGCTTCGCCGAGCGCCGCGAGCTTCGCCATGGCTGGCGCGAGTGGCTGGTCGGGCATCTGGATCGCCCCGAGCTTGCGGCGGTCGCGCCCGCGAACATCGCAGCGGCCGCCGCGCCGCCGGCTGGCGCGCCGGTGCTCTCGCAGTGGATCGCGACCCCCGTGCACCTGCAGGCCGGACTTTCACGGGTGCACCTTGACCCCCGTGGCGTGCTGCGTCTGCCGCAGGCCATGCTTGCGCAGCTGGCGGCGCAGTTCGCGCACACCTTCGCCGGCGCCGGCCTCGAGCTCGTGCCACTGCCGGACGGTGAGTTCCTGCTGCGCGCGCAGGCGATTCCCGCCCTCGAGGCGCCGGAGCCGGAACGCTGCGCGGGCGCGGCGGTCGTCCCGGGCCTGCCGCGCGGGGCGGCGGCGGCGGCGCTGCGGCGCACCGGCGCCGAGATCGAGATGTGGCTGCACGCGCAGGGAGCGGAGGCGGGGGCCAATGCCCTGTGGCTGTGGGGCGCCGCCGGGGAGGCGCTCGGCTCCCGCACGGTGCCCGCGGGCACTCGCCCGTGGCGCGGCTTCGGGGCGGATGCGTACCTGGGTGGCCTGATGGCACTCGCGGGGGCAAGATGCGAGCCCCTGCCGGCAGACCTTGCGGCACTGCTGCAGGCCGGTGCGGGCGCCGACGTGGTGCTCGCGCTGCGCGTCGCCCAGGAGTTGCAGACCCAGATGCCCGTGAGCTTCACCGAAGGACTGGCCCGCCTGGATGAGCGCTTCATCGCGCCCGCCGTGGCGGCGCTGCGCGCAGGACAGATCGGGCGCCTCACCCTGGTGGCCAACGACCGCGCGCTCACGATGGGCCGGCGCAGCACGCTGCGCGTCTGGCGCCGCTCCCGCGCGCCGCTCGCAGCCTTCGCGTGAAGCTGCGGGTCGTACGGCGCGCCCCCGGCGCTGCCGAGGCCCTGGTGCAGCTGCACCCGGTGCTCGGGCGCGTGTACGCCGCGCGCGGGGTGCGCTCGGCGGATGAGCTGGACCACTCGCTCGAGCGGCTGCTGCCGGTGGGCACGCTCGAGGGGATCGCGGCCGCCGTGGAGCTGCTGCTTCAGCACCGCGCGGGTCGCATCCTCGTCATCGGTGACTTCGATGCGGACGGTGCGACCAGCAGCGCCCTCATGGTGCGCGCGCTCACGCGCTTCGGCTTCGCCGCCGTGGACTTCCTGGTGCCCAACCGCTTTGAGTTCGGCTACGGCCTGAGCCCCGAGATCGTCGCCCTGGCGCGCACCCGCAACCCGAGCCTCATCGTCACCGTGGACAACGGCGTCTCGAGCAACGCCGGGGTCGCCGCCGCGCGCACCGCCGGCATCGATGTGCTCGTTACCGATCATCACCTCCCCGGGAGCGAGCTGCCGCAGGCGAACGTCATCGTCAACCCGAACCTGCCGGGCAGCCGCTTCGGCAGCCGCAACCTCGCCGGTGTCGGGGTCGCCTTCTATGTCATGGCGGCCCTGCGGCGGCGCATGGAGGAGCTCGGGCTCACCGGCAGTGCGACCCCGGGCGTCGCGCCGCTCTTGGACCTGGTCGCGCTCGGCACGGTCGCCGATGTCGTGCCGCTGGATGCCAACAACCGCGTGCTGGTGGCGCAGGGTCTGAGGCGCATCCGCGCCGGGCGCTGCGTGCCGGGGATCCGGGCGCTCCTGAAGCTCGCCGCCCGCTCGCGCGCCGCGGCCACCGCCGCGGATCTTGCGTTCGCGGTGGCGCCGCGGCTGAACGCCGCCGGCCGGATCGACGACATGACGATCGGCATCCAGTGCCTGCTCGAGGACGATGAGGCGCGCGCCGAGGTGCTGGCGGCGCGGCTCGATGAGCTCAACCGGGAGCGCCGAACGATCGAGGCGAAGATGCAGGCCGAGGCGCAGGCGGCGGTGCGCGTGCTGGCGGAGCCTGCGCCGGGTGTGCGCGAGCGCAGCGGGGTCGTGCTCTTCGATGACAGCTGGCACCAGGGCGTGGTGGGCCTCGTGGCGAGCCGTGTGAAGGAGCGCCTGCGCCGCCCGGTCATCGCCTTCGCGCTCGCCGCCGATGCGACCTTGCGCGGCTCGGCGCGCTCGATCCCGGGGGTGCACATCCGCGACGTGCTCGAAGCCATCACCGTGCGCGACCCTGCGCTCATCAGCCGCTTCGGGGGTCATGCGATGGCCGCAGGCCTGACCCTGGAGCGCAGCCACCTCGACCGCTTCGCGCTCGCGTTCGACGCGGAAGTGAAGCGCTGGATGGCCGGCGTCAGTGGCGCGGATGCGGTGGAGACCGACGGGGAGCTCACGCCGGAGGAGATCGCGCTCGAGACTGCGCAGGCGCTGCGCGAGGGCGGCCCCTGGGGCCAGGCCTTTCCGGAACCGAGCTTCGATGGGGTCTTCAGCATCCGCAATGCCCGCGTGATCAACGAGCGGCACCTGAAGATGTGGGTCGAGGTCCCCCGCGGCGGCCGCAGCTTCGATGCCATCGCCTTCAACCTCGTACCCGAGCAGGGACAGTTCGTGCCGCCGGAGGGCCTGGCGCACCTGGTGTACCGCCTGGAAGTGAACGAGTATCAGGGCGAGCGGCGCCTGCAGCTCTTGGTGGACCACCTCTTGCCCGCGACCCCCTGAGGCCGCAGCCGCCGTGCTAGCATCCACCGCCTTCTTCGCAACTCCCCGCAGCAGCCCCATGGAAGTCAACCAGACCAAGCGCCAGCTCAAAGACCTCGCCGAACGCGTCGCAACGTTACGGGGGTTTCTTTGAGTACGACCGCAAACAGGAGCGCCTCGAGGAGGTAGCCCGCGAACTCGAGGAGCCGGCCGTGTGGTCCAATCCCGCGCGTGCCCAGGAGCTCGGGCGCGAACGCGCGCGCCTGAGCGCGGACGTCGGTGAGATCGACCGCGCCATCAAGGGCATCGCCGATGCCACGGAACTGCTGGACCTCGCCGAGAGCGAGAACGACGAGCCCGCCGCGCGCGACATCGAGAGCGACGCGCAGCGCCTGGAAGCCGACGTGCGCAAGCTTGAATTCAAGCGCATGTTCTCCGGCGAGATGGACTCCCACAACGCCTTCCTCGACATCCAGGCCGGCGCCGGCGGCACCGAGGCGCAGGACTGGGCGCAGATGCTGCTGCGCATGTACCTGCGCTGGGCAGCCGCGCGCGGCTTCAGCGCCGAGGTCATCGACTCAAACCCCGGCGAGGTGGCCGGCATGAAGAGCGCCACGGTGGAAGTGAAGGGCGAGTACGCCTATGGCTGGCTGCGCACCGAGACTGGCGTGCACCGCCTGGTGCGCAAGTCGCCGTTCGACTCCGGCAACCGCCGCCACACCTCCTTCGCCTCGGTGTTCGTCTCCCCCGAGGTCGACGATGACATCGAGATCGAGATCAACCCGGCGGACCTGAAGACGGACGTGTACCGTTCCATCGGGTGCCGGTGGCCAGCACGTCAACAAGACCGAATCCGCGGTGCGCATCACGCACATTCCCACCGGCATCGTGGTCGCCTGCCAGAACGAGCGCAGCCAGCACAAGAACCGCTCCACGGCGATGAAGATGCTGAAGGCGAAGCTCTACGAGCTCGAGGTCAACAAGCGCAACGCCGCCGCCAAGGTGCTCGAGGACTCCAAGTCCGACGTCAGCTGGGGCAACCAGATCCGCTCCTACGTGCTCGACCAGTCGCGCATCAAGGACCTGCGCACCGGGGTCGAGGTCGGCAACACCGCCGCGGTGCTCGATGGCGCGCTCGATCAGTTCATGGAGGCCTCGCTCAAGGCGGGCGTATAGCAATGACAGACAAGAAGCAGGACGGCGGAGCTGAGGGCTCGGGGCGACGAGAACAAGCTGATCGCCGAGCGGCGCGCGAAGCTCACCGCGGTGCGCGCCGCCGGCGGCGCCTTCCCGAACGACTTCCGCCGCGATGCGCTCGCCGGGCAGCTGCTCGATTCCTACGGTGAGCGCAGCGACGAGTGGCTCGACCGCCAACCCGACCTCCGGTGAAGGTCGGCGGGCGCCTGATGTTCAAGCGCGTCATGGGCAAGGCGAGCTTCGCCAAGATCGCCGACCGCACGCGGGCAGATCCAGCTGTTCCTGCAGGCGGAGAAGCTCGGCGCCGCCTACGAAGACTTCAAGGGCTGGGACGTCGGCGACGTCCTCGGCGCGAGCGGGGTGCTGTTTCGCACCAAGACCGGGGAGCTGTCGGTGCGCGTGGAGTCGCTGCGCCTGCTGGTGAAGTCGCTGCGCCCGCTGCCGGACAAGTGGCACGGCCTGGCCGACACCGAGACGCGCTACCGCCAGCGCTACGTCGACCTCATCGTCAGCGAGCACAGCCGCAACGTGTTCCGCACCCGCACGCGCATCGTCCGCTACCTGCGCGACTTCCTCGACGCGCTCGACTTCCTCGAGGTCGAGACGCCGATGATGCAGCCGATCCCGGGCGGCGCGACTGCGCGGCCCTTCAGGACGCACCACAACGCGCTCGACCTCGACATGTACCTGCGCATCGCGCCGGAGCTGTACCTGAAGCGCCTGATCGTCGGTGGCCTGGAGCGCGTCTACGAGATCAACCGCAACTTCCGCAACGAGGGCCTCTCCACCCAGCACAACCCCGAGTTCACGATGCTCGAGCTGTACCTGGCGTACGCCGACTACCGCGACCTCATGGACTGGATCGAGAAGGCTGCTGCGCGGGCTCGCCGAGACGCTGCTACGGCACGCAGCAGCTCACCTACCAGGGCCGCCCCTACGACCTCGCGAAGCCCTTCAGGCGCGTCACCGTCGAGCAGGCGATCATCGAGCAACAACCCGGGCATCGATCCTTTGTCGCTGCGCGATGTGACCTACCTGCGCAAGCGCTGCGAGCAGCTCGGCATCAAGTTCGACGCCCAGGACGGGGCCGGGAAGCTGCAGATCGAGATCTTCGAGAAGACCGCCGAGAGCACACTCACTCGACCCGACCTTCGTTTACGCGTACCCGGCGGAAGTCTCGCCGCTGTCGCGCCCGAACGATGCCGATCCGTTCATCACCGACCGCTTCGAGTTCTTCATCGGCGGGCGCGAGCTCGCCAACGGCTTCTCCGAGCTCAACGACCCGGAGGACCAGGCGGCGCGATTTCGCGCCCAGGTGGCGCGCAAGGACAAGGGCGACGAGGAGGCGATGTTCTACGATGCGGACTACGTGCGCGCGCTCGAGTACGGCATGCCGCCGACCGCCGGCCTTGGTGTCGGCATCGATCGCCTGGTGATGTTCTTCACCGACTCACCCTCGATCCGCGACGTCATACTCTTCCCGCACATGCGCCCGGAATCGGAGTAGTTCGCGCCCGGCACTCCGCGCGGTGCGGCATGCGCGGCCGAATCAGTCGGCAGTGCCGCTCCTCACAGCATCCACCACAGGCCTAACTTCAGGCCATTGCGCTCGGGCTGCTCGGCCAGATAGAAGACCTCGGCTCCCGATCCCGGTGCGGTCCTGAGGTATGCACTGGCGCTGGTGTAGTTCGAAAGGAAGGAACTGCCGCGCCTGACCGTGCCCCGGGCGTCGGGAAAGTCGTAGTAGGCGAGCACGGAGTAGCCACTGCTGCCGAATGCGTATCCCACCACCTTGCCGGTGGTGAGCCTGCCGCGCTTCACGAGCACGTAGTCGCGTCGCAGCTTCAGCGCGAGCACCAGGAATGCCACGTCGAAAATCAGTGGTGCGAGGAGCGCGACCGGAACCGGAAGAGGACTCACCGCGATGCTCGCGAGTGTGGCCGTGGTGATGCCCACACCAAGCACTGCGGCGAGGCAGGCGAACATCAGGGCGATGCGTCCCCCGGGACTCAGGTGCGGACGCGCGAGCGCGCCGGGTTGTGACTCAGGAACCTCGCGGCTGAACGAGCTGGCCTCCGTCGGCGCCGCGCTGCGGGCGCCGCGCGTGGCGCGGCTGAGCAGCCCGCAGATGCCGAGTGTGCCCAGGGCCATGACGCCAAGGAAGAGCGCCACGGGAAACACGGGTGCGCCGGGCGGTGACATGGGGAACTTCCAAGCCTGCATCACGATTGCCAAAACAAGACACTAGCGCCCAGCCCTGCCAGCTGACCCGGACCGGCCTCACGCTTTATCCGGCCTCAATCGTGACCGGCTGCTTGCTGGGGAAGGATGTAGGGCAGTGGCAGCTGCAGGGCCGCCAGCGCGCGCGTGCCGGGGACCTCGGAGGGGCCTTCCGCTTCGGCAGTCAGGGCCGTCACGGCGAGGAACTCGCAGCGCCCATCGGCGTGCTGCGCCGCCTCGACCACGGTGAGAGCGCGGCCGTCCGCCAGCCGTGCAGTGTCGCCCGGGGCCAGCGCCGCGGCTCCCTCGGTGATGAAGCGCTGCATGCGTCGCTTCACGCGGCCGCGGAAGTGGGCGCGTGCAATGACCTCCTGGCCGGTGTAGCAGCCCTTCTCGAACGAGATGCCCTCGATGAGGTCGAGGTTCAGCATCTGCGCCACGAACTCCTCCGAGGTTGCCGCGTATACCTGCGGCTCACCGGCGGCGACCACCGCGAGCTGCCAGTCGCTGAAGCTGAGTGGGGTATGGCCCGCAAGCGGCGGCGAGTCCGTCGGGCGCACCATGAGCAGTCGCGGCGGCGACTCCCCGATTCGGACGATCCGTGTACCGTCAACCTCACGCGCACCACCCGGGGGAGGCAGGAGGGCGGCGTGAGCCTGCGCTGCGGGGTCAGCCTCCGAGCCCGCGAGAACCCCGTGCACCTGCCAGGCGGCGGACTCGTCGCTGAGCTTTACCTTGGCGCGCAGGATGAACTTGGCGAGGCGCGCGGCGAGTGCGCCGACCAGCTCGCGCGGCAGGATGGCCACGAAATCCTCGGGCGAAAGCTCGATGAGGCGTAGCAGCGCGATCGCACGCCCCTGCACGTTGTGGTAGCCCGCCAGCAGCGCCCGCTCGCCCGAGAGGCGTGACATATCGTTCGACAGCTGCCCTTGCAGGAACTTGCGCGCATCGGGGCCGCGCGCGCGCAGCACGCCGAGGGAGTCAAGTGAAACCATGTTCCAGGGCGTGAGCATGTTGAGCGTTGTTTTTCCTCGGCCTTTCGTGGCCGGCCAGCGTGAATTCTGGCAGACTAAATGGGTATGTCGATGCCTGATCGCAAGAGTCCCAAGTCCACTCCCGAGAAGACCTCCAGCGAACCTGCAGACGCGCGCGCGGCGCAGTTGCCAGTCGCGCCGCCGCCGCGCGAGATCGGCGGCCCGGCAGGCCCTGAACCCACCCGCTTTGGCGACTGGGAGAGGAACGGGCGCTGTATCGATTTCTGAAGAGTATGCCGAGCCGACCGCTATCCCCGCACCTGTCGGTGTACAAGTTCAAGTACACCCTGACCACCTCCATTCTCAACCGCTTCACCGGGGTCATCCTCTCGGTGGGCTTCCTCGCGCTGTGCTTCTGGCTGATGGCCGTGGGTGAGGGAGCCGCTGCGCAGGCGCGCGCCCAGCGCATCTGCTGCGCGGTGCCGATGAAGCTGCTTTATCTCGGACTCATCTTCGCATTCACCTACCACCTGCTCGCGGGCATCCGCCACCTGGTGTGGGACACGGGCGTGGGACTGGAGCGCTCCCAGTCACGGGCGAGCGCGTGGCTCTTGGGCGTTGCGAGCGTCGTGCTGACCCTCGTGATGGCCTGGGTGCTGTGGGGACGCACGCCGTGAGCCTCTCGAATCCGCTGCGCCAAGTGCTCGGGGCGGGGCCTTCGCGCTCGGGCGTGCACCACTGGTGGGTGCAGCGGCTCACTTCCCTCGCCCTGGTGCCGCTGTCGATCTGGTTCGTGGTCTCGATCCTGTGCCTGCCCGGCCTCGATCATGCGACGGTGAGCGCGTGGATGGGGCAGGCCTGGACGGCGCTGCTCCTGGTGCTCTTCGTGCTCACCGCCGCCTGGCATTCCAAGCTCGGGCTGCAGGTGATCGTCGAGGACTACGTGCATGGGGCAGGTGCCAAGACGCTGCTCTTGGTGCTCAGTGCCTTCATCCACGTGCTCGCGGCGGGCGCGGCGGTATTCGCCGTGCTCAAGGTGGCCTTCGGGGGCGGCGCATGAGCGCCTACAGCTTCATCGATCACAGCTACGACGTGATCGTCGTCGGCGCCGGGGGTGCGGGGCTGCGCGCGACGCTCGGACTCGCCGAGAGCGGCCTGTCGACCGCCTGCATCACCAAGCTCTTCCCCACCCGCAGCCACACGGTCGCCGCCCAGGGCGGCATCAGCGCCGCGCTCGGCAACATGGGCGAGGATGACTGGCGCTGGCACATGTACGACACGGTCAAGGGCTCCGACTGGCTGGGCGACCAGGACGCGATCGAACTCATGTGCAAGGAGGCGCCGGCGGCGGTCATCGAGCTGGAGCACTACGGGGTGCCGTTCTCGCGCACCGACAAGGGCCTCATCTACCAGCGTCCCTTCGGCGGCATGACCACGCACTACGGCAAGGGCATCGCACAGCGCACCTGCGCGGCCGCCGACCGCACCGGGCACGCGATGCTACACACCCTCTACCAGCAGTCGGTGCGCCGCGCCGCCACCTTCTTCGTCGAGTACTTCGCCATCGACCTGATCATGGAGAACGGCGAGTGCCGCGGCGTGACCGCCCTCAACCTCGCCGACGGCACGCTGCACCGCTTCCGTTCCCACATGACGATCCTCGCCACCGGCGGCTACGGGCGCACCTACTTCTCCTGCACCTCGGCGCACTCGTGCACCGGGGACGGCAATGCCATGGTGCTGCGTGCCGGGCTACCGCTGCAGGACATGGAGTTCGTGCAGTTCCACCCGACCGGTATCTACGGCGCCGGCTGCCTGATCACCGAGGGTGCGCGCGGGGAGGGGGGCTACCTCACCAACTCCAAGGGCGAGCGCTTCATGGAGCGCTACGCGCCCAACGCCAAGGACCTGGCCTCGCGCGACGTCGTGAGCCGCGCCATGACGGTGGAGATCCGCGAGGGCCGGGGCGTCGGGGCCGAGCACGACCACATCGACCTGCACCTCGAGCACTTAGGTCCCTCCGTCATCCACGAGCGCCTGCCCGGCATCGCCGAGACCGCGCGCATCTTCGCCGGCGTCGACGTCACGCGCGCGCCGATCCCGGTGCAGCCCACCGTGCACTACAACATGGGCGGCATCCCTTGCAATTACCATGGCGAGGTGGTGGCACCCAGGGACGGGGATCCGGATGCCATCGTGCCGGGCCTGATGGCGATCGGGGAGGCGGCCTGCGTGTCGGTCCACGGGGCGAATCGCCTGGGCAGCAACTCGCTGCTCGACCTCGTGGTGTTCGGGCGCGAGGCGGCGCGGCGCTGCGCCGAGATCGTGAAGACCGGCGAGCGCCACCGCCCGTGGGCGAAGGATGCCGGCGAGGCCGGGGTTGCGCGTCTCGACCGGCTGCGCAACGCGAACGGCAGCCGCGGCACGGCGGCCATCCGCCTGGAGATGCAGAAGACCATGCAGCTCGATGCGGCGGTGTTTCGCACCGGGCACACCCTCGGGGAGGGCGTGCACAAGATCGCCGCGACCTTCGCCTCCTTCGCCGACGTCAAGGTGACCGACCGCTCCCTCATCTGGAACTCCGACCTCATCGAGACGCTCGAACTGGAGAACCTGCTGCTGCAGGCGACCGCCACCATCCACTCGGCCCTGAACCGCACCGAGAGCCGCGGTGCGCACGCGCGCGAGGACTTCCCGCAGCGCGATGACGTGAACTGGATGAAGCACACGCTCGCCTGGGTCGAGGGCCCGGGCCAGGTGCGCTTCGACTACCGCCCGGTGCACCTGAACACCCTGAGCGCGGACGTTGAGACCATCCCGCCCAAGGCGCGCACCTACTAAGAGAGCACGATGGCCGAATTCCGCCTGCCTCCCAATTCGCGCATCGTCAAGGGCATCACGCATGCCGCGCCGGCGGGCGCGGGCGAGCTGCGCACGGTGCGCATCTACCGCTTCAACCCGGACTCGGGTGAGAACCCGCGCGTGGACACCTTCGCTCTCGAGGTGAAGAGCTGCGGGCCGATGGTGCTCGACGCCCTGATCCAGCTCAAAGCCGCGGTCGACTCCTCGCTCACCTTCCGCCGCTCCTGCCGCGAGGGCATCTGCGGCTCGTGTGCCATGAACATCAACGGCGTGAACCGCCTCGCCTGCACCACCGCCATGGCGGACCTCAGGGGCGACATCAAGATCTACCCGCTGCCGCACATGCCGGTGATCAAGGACCTGGTGCCTGACCTGACGAATTTCTACGCGCAGTACGCGGCCGTGAAGCCCTGGCTCCAGAGCCGCACGCCGCCGCCCCCGGACCGCGAGCGGCTGCAGAGCAAGGAGGAACAGGAGAAGATCGACCGCCCGGCGGCGTGCATCCTGTGTGCCTGCTGCTCCACCGCCTGCCCGAGCTACTGGTGGAACAGCGAGCGCTTCCTCGGTCCGGCGGCGCTCCTGGCAGCCTATCGCTGGATCATCGACAGCCGCGATGAGGCCAAGGGCGAGCGCCTCGATGACCTCGAGGACCCGTTCCGCCTCTATCGCTGCCACACCATCATGAACTGCACCGATGCCTGCCCGAAGGACCTGAACCCGGCGCGCGCGATCGCGGAGATCAAGAAGATGATGGTGGAGCGGCAGTCCTGAAAGCCGGCGCGGCCGCGCCACTGCCGGCTGCCGAGCTCGGGCGGCTGCTATGGCGTTGCCGCCGCGGCATGAAGGAGCTCGACCTGCTGCTCGAGCGCTTCGGGCGCCGCACGCTGCCCGCGGCGAGTCCCCGGCAGCTGCGGGCCTTTGAGGGGCTGCTGGAACTGCCCGACCCGGTGCTGGCGGGGTACCTGCTGGGCGGGGTGAGCCCGCAGGACCCCGAAACCGCGCATCTTGTGATGCAGATCCGGGCTTATGTCGCTTGAGGGGTCGCCAGGGGCTATCCTCCGTACCCGTCTACGCCGGCCACTTACGATGCTGAACTTTCACTCGGGCTTACAGTCTACTCACCTCACAGCGCGCCGGCTTTCCTTGAGGGAGTAGTGGCGCGTGAGCGCCGATGCAAGTGATCTCAGTCTGGTCCGCCGCGTGCAGCGCGGCGACAAGGGGGCGTTTGATGCGCTGGTCCTGAAGTACCAGCACAAACTCGTCAAGCTGGTCATGCGCTACGTCCGCAACCCGGCGGAGGCCGAGGATATCGCCCAGGAAGCCTTCATCAAGGCCTACCGGGCGCTGCCGCAGTTCCGGGGGGACAGCGCCTTCTATACCTGGCTTTACAGGATTGCCATCAATACCGCCAAGAATGCCGTCGTGTCCCGTGACCGCAGCCCGATCGAATATGACCTCGACCGCCACAGTGATGAGTCTTACGACATGCAAGGCCGCATGAAGGACCCTGAGACGCCCGAGGGGCTGGTGCTGACGGATGAGATCCGCTCCACCGTCAACGCCGCCATCGACGCACTCCCCGAGGACCTGCGCACCGCCATCGTGCTGCGCGAACTCGAGGGACTTTCCTATGAGGAGATCGCGACCGCCATGGACTGCCCGGTGGGCACCGTGCGCTCGCGCATCTTCCGCGCCCGCGAGGCCATCGATAAGCGCCTGCGGGAAGTCTTTGAAGGTGGCCTGGGCCGCGCAGAGGAACTGGGATGAACGAGGAACTCGACAGTCAGTTGTCTGCCATGTTCGATGACGAGCTGCCGACGGAGGAGTGTGAGCTCCTGGCGCGGCGGCTGTCGCGCGATGAGGCACTGAAGGCACGCTGGGGCCGCTACGCGGTCGTCGGGGCCGTGATCCGCGCCGAGCGCGGCGTGCGCCTGAACGCACCGCTCGCCGGGCGGGTGAATGCCGCCATCAGCGCCGAACCCACCCTCGGGGCCGCCGCTGCCCCGGCGCGCAGCGCGTCCCACAACGGCGTGCGCTGGTGGCAGCCGCTCGCCGGCGCCGCCATGGCCGCCGGCGTCGCCGCAGCCTCGGTGCTGTGGCTGCGGGCGCAGGCGCCCGCCGTGCCCCTCCTGAGTGCGCAGCGCGCCGCCAGTAGCGTGGCCGTCCCGCTGCTGAAGGCCTCCACGGGCCTGATGGATCCGAGCTACGTCACCCCGCGCCCGCCTGCGGTGCGGCCCATGCTGGTGCCGAGCACCCAGCTTGCCAATTACGTGGTGGCGCACAGCATGGTTTCCTCCCCCGTCGCCGGCCGCAACCTCCTCTCGGCCTTCATCAGCAGCGAGTCGCCGTCGCCGGTGCCCGAGGACGCCAGGGTCAATGTCGCGGGCAATGCGAAGTAGCGAGGCACTGGCGGCGCTCGCGCTGAGCTGCCTGGGCGCCGGGGCCGCGTGCGCGGATGAGCCCGTGCAGTGGCTGCAGCGCATGAACCAGGCGCTCACCACGCGCAACTACGATGGCACCTTTTCGCACTGGCACGGCGGCCAGGTGGAGATGCTGCGCATCATCCACCGCGCGCAGGATGGCACGGTGTCCGAGCGCCTCGCCTCCCTCGATGGCTCGGGGCGCGAGTTCATCCGCAACGGCGCAAGCCTCGCCTGCTACCTGCCGGACAAGCGCACCGTGGTGGTCGAGCAGCGCTCCGCGCCCGAGTCCCTGGTCGGCTTCCCGGCCGTGAACGAGCAGACGGCCAACTTCTACGAGATCCGGGAGGTCGCGCGCACGCGCCTCAACCGCCGTGACACCCACGTGATCACGGTGACGCCGAAGGACGAGTTCCGCTACGGCTACCGGCTGTGGATCGATGACTCCACCGCCATGCCGCTGAAGACGCAGCTGTGCGATGCCCACGGCCAGGTGATCGAGCAGATCGTGTTCGCAAGCCTCACCCTTTCCTCCCACATCCCGGATGCGCTCTTCAAGCCGGAGTTCTCCACGGACGGCTTCCAGTGGGTGCGCGACACGCAGACCCCGCTCGTGGCGCCGGCGGCCGACTCCTCGGCCTGGAACGCCACGAGCCTGCCGCCGGGTTTCCACATGAGCATCCGCTCGGCGCAGACCCTGCCGGGCTCCAGCCAGGCGGTCGACCACCTGGTGTTCACCGATGGGGTCGCCTCGGTCTCGGTGTTCGTCGAGCACCAGGAGACGGCGGTGAACCCGCCGAGCACCACCCCCGAGACCCCGGTCGCGGAGGCTGCGACCGTCGGCTCCAGTTCCGCCTTCTCGACGGTCGTGGACGGGCACAAGATCACGGCCGTGGGCGAGGTGCCCCCGGAGACCGTGCAGTTCATCGCCACCCAGGTGAAGGCGCAGGGCCTGTCTGCCTCGGGGCGGCGCTGACAGCCCGTGACGGCCGGGCGCCTCACCCTGGTGCGCCGCCAGGAGTGCGAGCTGTGCGAGGAAATGCTCGCCGAGCTTGAGCGCCTGGGGCGCGAGCAGCCGCTGCCGCCGCTGCAGGTCCTTGATGTGGATGCCGATCCTGTGCTCAAGCGCCGGCATGACTTCGACGTGCCGGTGCTGCTGCTGGATGGCACGGTCGTGTGCCGCCACCGGCTGGACGCCGCCGAACTGCTGCGGCTGCTGCGTCGCCCGGGCGCCTGAAGGCCTCCTCAGGGCGTAGCGGACGTTCGTAAGTCCGCGTTTTTCCCTATAATCCGCCCGCCCGCTTGATCCCCTGGCGCGGCACTTGCGCGTTCAGGACTTTCCGTCTCAAGGCTTCATGCGGCACATACGTAACTTTTCCATCATTGCGCACGTCGACCACGGCAAATCGACCCTCGCCGACCGCCTGATCCAGCTGTGCGGCGGCCTCGCCGACCGCGAGATGCAGGCGCAGGTGCTTGATTCCATGGCGCTGGAGCGCGAGCGCGGCATCACCATCAAGGCGCAGAGCGTCACGCTCTACTACGACGCCAAGGACGGTGAGCGCTACCAGCTGAACATGATCGACACCCCGGGGCACGTCGACTTCTCCTACGAGGTGTCACGCTCGCTCGCCGCCTGCGACGGGGCGCTGCTGGTGGTGGATGCCTCCCAGGGCGTGGAGGCGCAGAGCGTCGCCAACTGCAACACCGCCATCGAGCAGGGCCTCGAGGTCGTGCCCGTCATCAACAAGATCGACCTGCCTTCGGCCGACCCCGACCGCGTCGCCCAGGAGATCGAGGAGATCATCGGTATCGAGGCCACGGATGCGGCGCGCGTCAGCGCCAAGACCGGGGAGGGGGTGCCGGAGCTGCTCGAGCGCCTCATCCGCCAGATCCCGGCGCCGCGCGGCGACCCGGAGGCCCCGCTGCAGGCCCTGATCATCGACTCCTGGTTCGACAACTACGTGGGCGTCGTGTCGCTGGTGCGCGTGATGAACGGCACCCTGAAGACCGGCGACAAGATCCGCGTGGTGTCCACCGGACGCGCCACATCGCCGACCGCCTCGGGCGCTTCACGCCCGAAGCCGCTCGTCGCAGCAGACCCTCGCCGCGGGGGACGTCGGCTTCGTGGTCGCCGGCATCAAGGAGATCGACGGCGCCCCGGTCGGTGACACCATCACGCTCGAGACGCGGCCTGCGGACAAGCCGCTGCCGGGCTTCAAGCAGATCAAGCCGCGCGTGTTCGCCGGCCTCTTTCCGGTGAACTCGGAAGACTACGAGAAGTTCCGCGATGCGCTTGGGCAAGCTGCGCCTGAACGACTCCGCGCTGCACTACGAGCCGGAAGTCTCAGACGCGCTCGGGTTCGGGTTCCGCTGCGGCTTCCTCGGACTGCTGCACATGGACATCGTGCAGGAGCGCCTGGAGCGCGAATACCAGCTCACCCTCGTCACCAGCGCCCCGACCGTGGTGTACGAGGTGCTCAGGAGCGACGGGGAGGTCGTCTACGTGGACAACCCGGCGAAGCTGCCGCCGGTGAACGAGATCGAGGAGATCCGCGAGCCGATCATCACGGCCAACATCCTGGTGCCCCCGGACCACGTGGGCGCGGTGCTGAAGCTGTGCAACGACAAGCGCGGCACGCAGAAGAAGATGCTCTACCTTGGCACCCAGGTGTCGCTGCAGTACGAGCTGCCGCTGGCCGAAGTGGTGCTCGACTTCTTCGACCGCCTGAAGTCCTCCAGCCGCGGCTACGCGTCCTTCGACTACGAGTTCAGCCACTTCGCGGCGGCGCCGCTGGTGAAGCTCGACATCCTCATCAACGGCGACACCGGTGGACGCGCTCTCGATCATCGTGCACCGCGAGCAGCGCCTATCAGCGCGGCCGCGAGCTGGTCGACAAGATGCAGGAGCTGATCCCGCGGCAGATGTTCGAGGTGGCGGTGCAGGCCGCCATCGGCAAGGACGTGATCGCGCGCGCGACGGTGAAGGCGCTGCGCAAGAACGTGCTCGCCAAGTGCTACGGCGGTGACGTCAGCCGCAAGCGCAAGCTCCTCGAGAAGCAGAAGGAGGGCAAGAAGCGCATGAAGCAGCTCGGTCACGTGGAGATCCCGCAGGAAGCCTTCCTCGCGGTGTTGCAAGTCGGGCGTAAACAATAGAGATAGATATGCTACAGAGCCTCAAGCCCCTCATCGATCTGCTGTCCTGGCTGGCCCTGCCGGTCACCCTCATCTGCATCGTGGATGACTGGTTCCTGCGGCCACGGCGCACGCTCGCCGCACCCCCGGGCGCGCAGGTGGTGCGCGACAGCACCCTCATGACCCTGCTCTACACGGCGCTCCCGGTACTGATGATCGCCGCGGTGGTGCGCCTGCTGGTCTCCGAGTCGCTCGACTTCAGCGCCGTGCTGCTCGCCATCACGGTGGTGACGGGCGTCGTGTGGGGCATCGACTCCTGGCTCTTCAAGCCGCGACGCCTCGCCGCCGCGGCTGCCGCCGGGCGCGATCCGGCGCTGGTGCCAGAGCCCGGTACGGTCGACTACGCGCGCAGCTTCTTCCCGGTCGCCCTGGTGGTGCTGTTGCTGCGCTCGTTCATCTTCGAGCCGTTCCGCATCCCCTCCGACTCCATGATGCCGACGCTCCTCGATGGTGACTTCATCATCGTCAACAAGTACGCCTACGGCCTGCGCCTGCCGGTGATCAACAAGAAGGTGGTGGCGATCGGGGAGCCGCAGCGCGGCGACGTGGTGGTGTTCCGCTTCCCGCCCAACCCGCAGGTGAACTTCATCAAGCGCCTGGTGGGGCTGCCCGGCGACCACGTCGAGGTGCGCGACAACCATGTCTACGTAAACGGCCAGCCCGTGCCCGTCCTGCCGGGCAAGGAGCGCTTCAGCGACGGCTGCTACATCAACTTCGCGGTCGCCCACGAGCGCCTCGGGGAGCATGAGCACATCGCCATGTACTGCCCGGTGGCCGTGGACCGCCAGCCGGTGCTGCCGGGGTGCAACCGCCGCGGGGTGCGCGGCTACGTGTGCGGGGACGAGGACTCCCCGGGCGGCATGAAGATCCCGGACTACGACGCCGTGGTACCCCCCGGAAAGTACCTGATGATGGGGGACAATCGCGATAACAGTGACGACGGTCGCAGTTGGGGCTTCGTTCCTGAGGAGAATCTCGTCGGCAGGGCGACCCGGATCTGGTTCAATTGGGACCTCGGGCGCAGTGGCGGTCCCATGTGGAACCGCATCGGCTCGAAGATCCCCTGACCCTGGGCCGCCCGGGCAGCGGTCCTGGCGGGCGGCAACATCTTTAGCGAGGGTGCAGCGATGACGCGAAACAGGCAATTGGGTGTCACGGCGCTCGGCTGGCTGATCCTGCTGACCCCGTTCGCCATAGTGATCTACGCCGGCATCCGCGCAGCCCCGGTGTACCTGAACTACATGAAGGTCGTGAAGACCCTCGAGGGCACCAAGAACGAGCTCAAGGGCGGCGCCGCCAACGCCATGACGATCAAGGCCACGATCGACAGGCACTTCGAGATCGACATGGTGAACTACCCGGACTCCAAGGACTTCAAGATCACCCACGACGAGGGGGCCTGGCTGGTCGAGGCGCAGTACGAGGATGACGCGCCGCTCCTCTCCAACGTCTCCCTGCACTTCGCTTTCGACAAGCAGGTGCGCATCGGCGGCGAATAGGGCGTTGCCGCCTCCCGGCCGGCGCCCCGATCCGATGAGCGCCGCCGACTGGCCGGCGCGCTTTGTGCGCGGGCGCCTCGGCTACGAGGCGCGCGACTTCACGCTGTTCCGCGCAGCCCTCACCCACCGCAGCGCCGCCAGCGCCAACAACGAGCGACTCGAGTTCCTGGGCGATGCCGTCGTCAACCTGGTGGTGGCGCGCGCGCTGTACCTTGCGTTTCCTCAGGCGAGCGAAGGGGACCTGAGCCGCCTGCGCGCGCGCCTCGTCAGCCGTGAACCCCTCGCCGACATCGCCGCCGGGCTCGGCATCGGGGAGGAGCTGCAACTGGGCTCCGGGGAGCTCAAGAGCGGCGGCTTTCGCCGCCAGTCGATCCTCGCCGATGCCTTCGAGGCGCTGTGCGGGGCGATGTTCCTCGATGCGGGCCTCGAGGGCGTGGAGCCGGTGCTGATGCGCCTGTTCGCGGATCGCATTGCCGCCCTGCCGGCGCCCGAGTCGCTCAAGGACGCCAAGACCCGCCTGCAGGAGTACCTGCAGTCGCGCAGCCTCGATCTGCCCTGCTATGCGGTCTGCGCAGTGGCGGGGGAGGACCACGCCCAGCGTTTCACGGTCAGCTGCGAGGTGCCGGCCCTGAACCTCAGGACCTCCGGGGAGGGCTCGAGCCGCCGCCGCGCCGAGCAGGAGGCCGCCGAGCGCATGATGGAGACGATCGGTACCCGCACCGTTTAGGATCTCCCCCGTGAAGAACACCCCCAAGGCGCCTTTTCGCAGCGGCTTTGCTGCCCTTGTCGGCCGGCCGAACGTCGGCAAGTCGACACTCCTCAATGCACTCGTCGGGCAGAAGCTCTCGATCGTCACCCCGCGCCCCCAGACCACCCGCCACCGCATCCTCGGCATCTACACCTCAGCGGCCGAGCAGATCGCCTTCCTCGATACCCCGGGGCTGCACCGCGAGGCGCCGCGGGCGCTCAACAAGGCCATGAACCGTACCGCCACCGCGGCGCTCGAGGAGGCGGACATCGTGGTGCTGGTGCTCGAGGCGCTCAAATGGACCGCCGAGGATGACCTGGCGCTGGAGCGCGTGAAGCGCGCCGGGCGCGCCGCGATCGCCGCCGTCAACAAGGTCGACCGGGTGCGCCCGCGCGAGCGGCTGCTGCCCTACCTCAGGGAGCTCGGCGAGCGCCATCCCTTCCTCGCCATCGTGCCGGTTTCGGCACTGAAGTCCGACAACATCGAGGACCTGCGGCGCACGATCGCCGCGCACCTGCCCGAAGGCCCGGTGCTCTACCCGGACGGGGAGGTCACGGATCGCGGGCTCGAGTTCCGCATCGCCGAGATGATCCGCGAGAAGCTCACCCTGGAGCTGAACCAGGAGGTGCCCTACGGCATCGCGGTCGAGGTCGAGCGGCTGGCCGAGGAGGACGGGCAGCTGATGGTGGACGCGGCGATCTGGGTCGACCGGGAGGGCCAGAAGCCCATCGTCATCGGCGCCAAGGGCGAGCGCCTGAAGCGCGTCGGCACCTCCGCACGCCTCACCCTGAACGAGATGCTCAAGCGCCGCCTGCACCTGACCCTGTGGGTCAAAGTGCGCGAGAATTGGGCCGACAACGCCCGTGCCCTGAAGGAACTCGGACTGGAATGACGCGCAGCGCTCGCCGCATCGAACTCGCCCTGGGCTACCTCCTGCATCACCGGCCCTGGCGCGACACCAGCCGCATCCTGGACGTGCTGACGCGCGAGCACGGGCGGCTGACACTCTTCGCCCGCGGCGTTCGCGGGCCGCAGGCCAAGCTCGCCCCGGTGCTGCAGCCCTTCCAGCCGCTCTTCTTTTCCTTCAGCGGCCGCGGGGAGGCCGCCACCCTGACCGGGGCGGAGCGCGCCGAAGGCTGCGCCGCGCTGCCGCCGGCGGCGCTGCTGTCAGGGTTCTACCTCAATGAGCTGCTCTTGAAGCTCACCACGCGCCACGACCCGCAGCCGCAGCTCTTCGATCACTACCACCGCACCCTCAACGCCCTGCGCGCCGGGGCGGAGCTTGCCCCGGCACTGCGCCTGTTCGAGAGGGACCTGCTGGAGGTGCTCGGCTACGGACTCGATCTTGCCGCCGAGGCGCACGGCGGCGCCCCCATCGAGCCTGAGGCACGCTACGAGTTCCGTCCCGATGCCGGGCTCGTCGCGGTCGCGGCCGGCACGCAGGGAGCCCTGCCCGGGCGCTCGATCCTGGCGCTGGCGGCCGGGGAGCTGGGCGTGCCCGGGGCGCTCGAGGATGCGCGGCGGCTGCTGACGTGCGCCCTTGGCGCCTGCCTCGAGGGGCGCACGCTCGCCACCCGCGAGGTGGCGCGCGCCATGGTGCGCGGGGTGGCGCCATGAAGCCCCTCGCGCTCGGCCTGAACATCGACCACGTGGCGACGCTGCGCCAGGCGCGCCGCGGGCATTCTCCGGACCCGGTGGCCGCCGCCCTCACCGCCGAAGGCTGCGGCGCCGACAGCATCACGCTGCACCTGCGCGAGGACCGCCGGCACATCCAGGACCGCGACGTCTATGCCCTGAAGGGGCTGCTGAAGACCCACATGAACCTCGAGATGGCCGTGACCGAGGAGATGCTGAAGATCGCCGCGGACGTCGCCCCGCAGGACGTGTGCCTGGTGCCGGAGCGGCGCGCCGAGATCACGACCGAGGGCGGCCTCGATGTGGCCGGGGACGCCACGCGCCTGCGCGAGGCGATCGGCGAGCTGAAGAAGTCCCGCATCCGCGTCTCGCTCTTCATCGACCCCGACGCGCGCCAGATCGAATCCGCCGCCGCGGTCGGGGCGCCGGTGATCGAGCTGCACACCGGCGCCTACGCCGAGAGCGCAGGGGCTGCGCAGGCGGCGCAGCTGAAACGCCTGGAAGACTCGATGCGCCTGGCCACCTCCCTCGGCCTCACGGTGCACGCCGGACACGGGCTCAACTACGAGAACGTGCAGCCGGTGGCGCGCCTCGCCGACATCGTCGAGCTCAACATCGGGCACGCCATCATCGCCCACGCCCTGAACGTGGGCCTCCCCGCGGCGGTGCGCGAGATGAAGGCGCTGATGCGGGCCGTGCGCCCATGATCTACGGCATCGGCGTGGATGTGCTCGAGGCCGAGCGCATCACGAAGACCCTGGAGCGCTTCGGCGAGCGCTTCACCGCTCACCTGCTGCTGCCCCAGGAGGCCGCGCAGCTGCAGCTCACCAGGCGCCCGGCGCGCTTCATCGCCATGCGCTTCGCCGCCAAGGAGGCCATCGTCAAGGCCATGGGGACCGGCTTCGCGCACGGCATGTGGATCCGCGACGTCGGGGTGGTGCAGAACGCCTGGGGGAAGCCCGAGGTGATCTTCTCCGCGCGCGGCGAGGCGCTGCGCCGCAAGCTCGGGATCGGTGAGGGTCACGTGACCCTCACGGACGAGAAGGGCCTGGTGGTGGCGGTGGCGGTGCTCATGAGGGCCGCATGAACACCCTGGTGTTCGACATCGAGACCGTGCCGGACGTGGCCCTCGGGCGGCGGCTGCACAACCTCGCCGGACTCACCGATGCGCAGGTGGCGAAGGCGATGTTCGCGCTGCGCCGCCAGGGGACCGGCGGGGATTTCCTGCCCCTCGAGCAGCAGCGCGTGGTGGCGATCTCCTGCGTGCTGCGCAGCCGCGAGGGACTCACCGTGTGGAGCCTGGGCGATGCCGCGACCGGCGAGGCGGAGCTGGTGCAGCGCTTCTTCGATGGCATCGACAAGTACTCCCCGGACCTCATCTCCTGGAACGGCTCGGCGTTCGACCTGCCAGTGCTCACCTACCGCGCGCTCTTGCACGGGGTGCAGGCGCCGCGCTACTGGGAGACCGGCGATGAGGACACCTCGTTCCGCTACAACAACTATCTGAGCCGCTATCACTGGCGCCACACCGACCTCATGGACGTGCTGTCCGGGTTCCAGGGGCGCGGGCGGGTGTCGCTCGCCAACATGGCGCTCCTGCTCGGCTTCCCGGGCAAGCTCGGCTTCGATGGCAGCCAGGTGTGGGATGCGTTCCTCGCGGGCAACATCGCGGGCATCCGCGCCTACTGCGAAACCGACGTGCTCAACACCTGGCTCATCTGGCTGCGCTTCGCGCAGCTGCGCGGCACGCTCTCGCGCGCCGAGCACGCCGAGGAGATCGAGCGCCTCAGGAGCCACCTGCGCGCGCAGGCCGAGCCGCACTTCGCGCAGTTCCTCGCCGCCTGGGAGGCCGCCCCTTGAGCCGCGCCGACCGCCGCGCGCAGGCGCCGGCGGCGGAAGAAGAGGGCGCGGTCACCGGACTCACCTCCGAGGGCGAGGGCGTGCTGCACCTCGGCAAGACCGCCTTCGTTGCCGGCGCGCTGCCCGGGGAGCGCGTGCGCTTCCGCCGCACCCGCCGCCACCGCCACCACGATGACGCGCAGCTGCTGGCGGTGCTCGAGGCGGCACCCGAGCGCGCCACGCCGCGCTGCGAGCATTTCGGGGTATGCGGCGGGTGCGTCCTGCAGCACCTTGAGCCGCAGGCGCAGCTCATCGCCAAGCAGGCGGAGCTGCGCGACAACCTCACGCGCGTCGCGCGCGTCACCCCGGAGCGCTGGCTCGCCCCGCTGGCGGGGCCGGCGTGGGGTTACCGCCGCCGCGCGCGCCTCGGGGTCAAGTTCGTGCGCAAGAAGGGCTGCGTGGTGGTGGGCTTCCGCGAGCGCTCCGCCCCCTACGTGGCGCAGCTGAAGCGCTGCGAGGTGCTCGCAGCTCCGGCCGGGGACTTGATCACGCCGCTGGCGCAGCTCATCGCTGGCCTCTCGATCCGCGAGCAGCTGCCGCAGATCGAGGTCGCGGTCGCCGACAATGCCACGGCGCTCGTGCTGCGCGTGCTCAGCGCGCCTTCAGCTTCCGACCTCGAGCAGCTGCAGGGCTTCGCGCACCGTCACGGACTGCACCTTTACCTGCAGCCCGGCGGGCTCGACACCGTGGCACCCCTCGGAGCGCCCCAGGCGCCGCTGCACTACCGCCTGCCGCGCTTTGACCTCACGCTCGAGTTCCTGCCGACCGATTTCATCCAGGTCAACGGTGCGGTGAACGCGGCCCTCGCCGAGCGTGCGGTCGAGCTCCTCGAGCCCGCCCCCGGCTCACGCGTGCTCGACCTGTTCTGCGGCATCGGCAACTTCACGCTGCCGCTGGCGCGGCACGCAGGGGCGGTGGTGGGCGTGGAGGGCGACGCCGCGCTCATCGCGCGGGCGCGCGGCAACGCGGCGCGCAACCAGATCGGCAACGCCGAGTTCCACGTCGCCAACCTCGCGGGCGCCTTGGACGGTCTTACCTGGACGCGCGGCCCCTACACGCACGTGCTGCTCGATCCCCCGCGCACCGGGGCGCGCGAGGTGCTGCCGCTCGTGGCCGGCTTAGCGCCACAGCGGGTGTTGTATATTTCCTGCCATCCGGGAAGTCTCGCACGGGATCTGGGGGCGCTGGTGCACGAGCACGGCATGACGCTCGAGGCGGCGGGTGTGGTCGGCATGTTTCCGCACACCGCGCACGTGGAGTCGATCGCGCTGTTGCGCGCAGCGCGGCGCTCATGAGCTTGGGTCCCCTCATGGTCGACCTCGAGGGCACCAGCATCAGCCAGGAGGAGCGCGAGCTGCTGCGCCACCCGCTCATCGGCGGCGTCATCCTCTTCAGCAGGAACTACTCAGATCCGGCGCAGCTGACCGAGCTCGTGCGGGCGATCCACGCCGAGCGCAGCCCGCCTTTGATCGTGGCCGTCGACCAGGAGGGCGGACGCGTGCAGCGCTTCCGTGAGGGCTTCTCGCGCCTGCCGCCCGCGCGGCGCATCGGCCACGAGTTCGACCTCGAGCCGAAGGCCGGGATCGCCCTGGCGCGCTCCCTCGGGTGGCTGATGGCCGCGGAGTTGCGCGCCTGCGGGGTCGACATCTCCTTCGCGCCCTGCGTGGACCTCGACTACGGGGTCAACGAGGCGATCGGCCAGCGCTCCTTCCACCCCGACGCGAGCGCCGTCTCCCAGCTGGCCAATGCCTGGATGCACGGCATGCGGGATGCGGGCATGGCGGCCACCGCCAAGCACTTCCCGGGGCACGGGGCGGTGGTGGCGGACTCGCACCTGGTCCTGCCGGTGGACCGCCGGCCGCTCGAGGACCTGACCGCCGACCTCACCCCCTACCGGCGCCTGATCCCGAACGGCCTGCCCGCCGTGATGGTGGCCCATATCCTGTTCCCGGCCGTGGATCGGCACCCTTCCAGCCTCTCCAGGCTCTGGATTCGCGACGTGCTGCGCGGAGAGCTTATGTTTCAGGGGGTAGTGTTCGCGGATGACCTCTCCATGAAGGGGGCAGCCGCGTACGGGGACATCGTGACCCGCTGCCGGCAGGCCCTCATGGCGGGCTGTGACATGTTACCGGTCTGCAACCATCGGCCGAGCGTGATCGAACTGCTGGACAAGCTGGACGTCGAACCGCAGCCGGCCTCGAGCCTGCGCCTGGTGCGCCTGCACGGGCGCGCCGCTGCCCCGGAGCGGGCCGCCCTCATGCAGGCCCCGGAGTGGACGCGTGCGCGTGAGCTCCTCGCCCGGGCCACCGCGGCTCCGGAACTCACCCTGGATGCCCAGGATCCCCCGGCATGAACAACTGGTCAGCCGAGGCCTGGCGGCGCCTGGTCGAGAACTCCCCCGAAGGCATCGTGATCTGCGATGCGAGCGCCAAGGATCACCCGGTGGTGTTCGTCAATGCCGCCTTCTCGCAGATGTGCGGCTACCCGGTCGCGGCCCTCATGGGCACCAACCTGCGCATCCTGCAGGGCACCGACCGCGACCAGGAGGGGCGCGTCAGGCTCGCAGAGGCGCTGCAGAAGGGCAGCCCCGGGCGCGTCCTGATCCGCAACTACCGCCCCGACGGCTCGCTCTTCTGGAACGAGTGCCTGGTGCAGCCGGTGCGCGGGCCGAAGGGCCAGCTGACGCACTTTGTCGGCTACCACCGCGATGCCAGCGAGCGCCTGAAGAGCGCGGAACGCTCCTCCTCGGGCCTGCCGTCCTGGCTGCGCGAGGATCGCCTCACCGGGCTGCACTCGCGCGCCTACTTCGAGGAGCTGCTGCAGCGTGACTGGTCCCTCGCGCAGCGCGACTCGCACGAGATCGGGCTGACGCTCTTCGACATCGACGACCTCGGGGCCTACAACGACAAGTTCGACCGCGCCGCGGGCGATGCCTGCATCCGCCGCGTGGCGCGCGTCATCGGCGCCTCCTACCGCCGCGGCGGCGACCTCGTGGGACGCTGGGAGGGGGGCACGTTTGCGGTCCTCACCCAGGGAGAGGCGGCCGAGCGGGCCTCCCAGTACGCCCAGATCGTCTCGCAGCGCGTGCGCGACCTCCTCATGCACCATCCGACCGCGGGCGCCGGCCGCTACGTCACCGTGAGTGCGGCGATCGCCAGCCTCGTGCCGCCGCGCACGCTCGAGCTCGAGGGCCTGCTGCGTGCCTGCGCGGCGGCCATGAAGCGCGCCAAGAAGAACGGCAAGGACGCCATCGTCACCGCCGAGGCGGGCGACTTCAGCCCCTGATACCCGCTGTTTCCGGGGGGGCAGGGGCGCCCCGGCGCACCCTTTTGCCTGTGAAAGGAAAGGCTGGTATTATTTCCCCTGAAATGTCACCTCCGCGCCCCGCCAAAGCCCGTGCCGCGCCCTCCCCGGGGGCCGTGCTGTCGCGCGCCACGGTACGGGCCGCGCGCCTGCTCGGGCTCCCCCAGGCAGACCTTGCCGAGGTCATCGGCGTGAGCGGGGCGACGCTCTCGCGGCTCGCCAACGGCCAGAAGCAGCTGGAGTCGGGCTCCAAGCCCTGGCAGCTGGCGGCGCTGTTCGTGCGGTTGTTCCGCTCCCTCGACGCCATCGTGGGCTCGGACGATGCGGCCGCGCGCGCCTGGCTGCACAGTGACAACAGCGCACTGGGCGGCGTGCCGCTGGAACTGATCCGCGAGCCCGCCGGTCTGGTGCGCGCCGTTGACTACCTGGACGCCGCTCGCGCTCGCATCTGAGGCGCACGCCTACGCGCGCGTCCTGCATCGCGTGGTCGAGGCACAGCACCTCGCCTCCACCATGCGACTCACGGACTCCCTCGAGGAGCAGGCGCTGCTCGAGGCGGTGCTGGAGGAGAGCAAGCCCGCACTTCCCCAGGCGGCGCTGCGGCTGCACTACCTGCTCGCAACGCCGTTTCGCTACCGCCCGCACACCGGTTCGCGTTTCCGCCAGCCCTTCGAGGCGGGCGTGTGGTATGGCGGGGAAGCCCTGCGTACCGCGCTCGCCGAGAAGAGCTACTGGCGCCTGAGGTTCCTCATCGACTCCCCCGGCACGCCGGACCTCAAGCCCGTGCCCCACACCGCCTTCAGCGCCGCGGTGCGCACGGCTGCGGCGCTTGACCTCACGCGCGCGCCGTTCGCGCGCGAGCGCGCCGCCTGGACCGGGCGGCTCGACTACGCGCCCACCCAGGCCCTCGCCCAGGCGGCCCGCGCCGCAGGCATCGCCTGCATCCGCTACGAGTCGGTGCGCGATCCTGAGCACGCCGCGTGCGTCGCGGTGCTTTCGCCTGAGGCGTTCGGTCGCGGCCGGCCGCGCCAGCAGGAGGCCTGGTTCATCGCCGCCTCGCGCGAGCGGGTGCGCTGCGCGCAGGAGGCGCGCGAGGGGGCGTCGTTCGAGTTCAGCGCGGCGCAGCTGCTCGGGGAATAGCCCGTACCGGCGCGCTGCCGGCGCGATCTCAGGGCGCGATGCGCGTGAGCTCCGCCACGAACGCGGGCAGCCAGGTGCGGCCGCCATCGGTGGAGAAGTCCTCCTGGAAGTGATGCGAGTCGGGCTTGATGTCCGACCAGGTGGCGCGGATCAGGAGCGTGCGCCCACGGAAGGATTCCTGCGCGTACAGCTCGCCCCGGCCGTCGTGGAACTCCCCGATGGTGGGCGTGGTGAGCACGCCGTCCGCGCTGTCGATGAAGGCCTGGGTCCACTGGCGAGCCTGTGGGTTGTAGACAAAGAGAGTGAGCCCCTCCCAGTGGCCCTTGGGGCCGTCGGCCTCGATCTCCTCGACCTGCCCGCGGCCGTCCCAGATCTTGTGCACCGTGACCGTGCCATTGAGTTCCATGCCCTGCGGATTGCCCGACAGCGGGTCCGTCACGCGGCGGATGTGCGTCTTCCATGTCCCGACGTTGAAGTCGAAATCGTGGGCGCCATCGCGCAGCGTGGCGGCGGGAGTCACCGGGGTCGCGTGCGCGGGGAGCGTGGCGGCGAGGCCCATGGCGGCGCTGAGGAGGCAGGCCGCGAGGGGCCGGCGTGGTGAGGTCTTCATCGGTCGGGACTCCGTCGGTGTTGCGGGGCGTTAGCGGGACTGCGATGCCACGGGCAGGAGCGGGCGGCGGAACTTCAGCAGAAACTGGTCGGTGTGCCCGGCGATGGAAGGATCGAATACCCCCTTGGTGTGCGGGTCCTGCGGATTGGCGAGCAGCGCACTCTCGGCCACGAGCTCGAACCCGGCCGCCAGCACCTCGCGCTTCACCGTGGCCGCCTCGATGCGGTGCAGCGTCTCGGTGACATCGGCAGGGGAGCCGGGCGCGGCCGCGTGGTCGAGCACGAGGTAGGTGCCGCCGGGCTTCAGGGCCGCGAACACCTGGCGATTGAAGGCCTCGGCGTCCTTGGGCCCCAAGAACTTGTCGTGCAGGTCGTGATAGTTCTGCGAGATCCAGAACACGTCGAGCGGCTGCGGGAACCTGAGGTCTGCACTGGCGGGCAGCGTGGAGATCGTGACGTTCGGCTGCCCGCGGCCCCAAGCCTGCAGCTGCGTATAGCCGGCCGCGACGTTCGGGAAGCTCACGACCTCGTTGAGCTCGACCGCGTACACGTGGCCGCCAGGCCCGACGAGGTCGGCAAAAAGCCGCGTGAAGTAGCCGCCGTTGGCGAGGTAGTCGGCCACGACCGCCCCCTGCCGGATCGCCGCGAAGGCCAGGGTCCCCCCGGGCTTGCGGTTGGCGTCGCGCGCGCGGTCCGCATCGGGACGGCTCGGGTCGCCGACGGCGCGCCCGATGGAGGCGCTCTCGGTGGCGGGCGCGGCTGCGCCAGCGAGGGCGAGTCCTGCGGTAAGACAGATGATGAGGAGCCTGCGCACGAAATACACTCTCCGGTTCGGGGTGGGGGCGCCGCTGGCAGCGGCGGCGCGGTCACTCTTCAGCCCGTGGGCCAAGCGTGCCGGGGGAGGCGCGCCTGCGGCAAACGACAAATACTGGGGGGCAGGCGGCACAAATTGTTGTGCTGCCTCGATTCAGGAGCAGGACATCCATCCATGGTGACGACGATCCGCAACCTGCCGCTGAACGCGCTGCGCAGCTTCGATGCCGCCGCGCGCCACCTGAGCTTCGCGGCCGCCGCAGCTGAGCTGGGCGTGACCGCGGCGGCCGTGAGCGTGCAGGTGCGGCGCTTGGAGGAATGGGTGGGCATGCCGCTGTTCGTGCGCGGCCACCGCTCGATCGCGCTCTCGGGGAGCGGCCGAACGCTCGCGCCGCGCCTCACGGCGCTGTTCCTCGAGATGGAGCGCCTGCTCTCGCAGGTGGCCGAGTTCGACGCGACCTCGCTGCAGATCAGCTCCATGGCGACGTTTGCCTCGCGCTGGGTGGCGCCGCGCCTGGCGAGCTTCACGCAGCAGCACCCGCAGCTGCAGGTGCGCATCGTGGCGGCCGACCGGCGCGTGGACTTCGAGCGCGACGGGGTCGACATCGGGCTGCGCTACGGGGATGGCAACTACCCGGAGCTCTACAGCCGCGAGATCGCACGCGCCCGCGCCTTCCCGGTGTGCAGCCCGGCCCTCGCGGCGCGCCATGGCGCGGATCCGGCCCGCATCGCGGGGGCGCTGCTCTTGCACGATGAGTCCTCGCTCGTGGCGCCGGGGCTGCCGACCTGGAGCGAGTGGTTCGCGCAGGCGGGCGCGCCGCGCACGATCGAGGGCAGCGGGGCGCTCTTCGGCAACAGCCACATGGCGCTTGCCGCGGCCGTGTCAGGGCAGGGATTTGCGCTCGGGCTCTCGCCGCTCGTGGATGAGGACTTGGCCGCCGGGCGGCTCGTGAAGCCCTTTGCGACCGAGCTGCCGAGCAGCTTTGGCTTCTGGTTCGTGTGCCGCCGCGAGCGCCTGCAGGAGCCGAAGATCGCGGCCTTCCACCGCTGGATCTTTGCGCAGGCCGACGCCGCGGGGAGCTAGCGTCCCGGCGCCCGGCCCCCCTGGGCAGGCGTCACCAGCGCGATCACGCCGTAGGCAGGATGGTCGAAGTAGTTACGGTCGTAGTACTTCACGCGCCGGCTCTCGTTGATGGTGAACACCGTGCCGGGCGGGGCGTTGAGCCCGGGGGGCGGGGAGGGGATGGCGTAGTTGAGCGTCATGCCGAGGTGCAGGAACTGCCCGTGCTCGAGGAACACCGTGCCCGTGAGCCCCTCGACGTCAGCCCCGAGCCGCGACAGCGGGAACCCGGCGCGCGTCCCCCAGGAGCTGGCAGTCTGCGACCAGGCGACGTGGGCCACGGGGGTATAGCCGCCCGAGCGCAGGCGGCTCTCGAGGTCCGAGAGCTGGTAGCCCGAGCTCGGCAGCACGCCCACGAAGTGTCCGACCTGCGCCGTCCCGGTGGCGGTCTCATCGCCTGCGATGGTGCGCGACGCCACCCCCTGGTTGCTCCAGCTCTCGCCGCCGCCCTGGGAGCCGGGGTTGCGGAAGATGATCATCTCGACGTTGTAGACCGTGGCCGCCGCTGCCGGTGCATCCTCGGCGCTGCCCCTGAAGGGCAGGGCGAGGCAGGCGAGGGCGAGCAGGGTGAGTGCCGGGGTACGCAGGGCCGTCGGGGTTGCTTGCATGGGAGCCATTCTAATGGACTCGGGGCGCCTCGCCGAGACGCTTCAGCAGCTCGCCGGCGTACTCGAAGCGCTCCTTCTCCCCGGGCAGCGCGCGGCTCACGCGCAGCTTGAGCGGACCTTCGAGGCGGTACTCGCGGGCGTGCTTCTGTATGAGGCGCACGATGGTGGCAGGCTCGATGCGGGCGCGCTCCTCGAACGTGACCGAGCCGCCCTGCGGCCCGAGGTCGAGGCGGCGCACCCCGAGCGCGCGTGCGGCGAGCTTCAGGCGCGTGATGCGCAGCAGGTTCTGCGCGGCCGGCGGCAGCGGGCCGAAGCGGTCGTGAACTTCCGCGGTGAGCTCATCGAGCGCCGCCGCGCTCTCGGCGGCCGCGATGCGCTTGTAGAGCGAGAGCCGCACGTGCACGTCGGCGACGTAGGCCTCCGGCAGGAACGCCGGCAGGCGCAGCTCCACCTCCGTGGCCGCCGCGAGTGGCTGATCGAGCGCGGGCTCGCGGCCCTCCTTGAGCGCCGCCACGGCGCGCTCGAGCATCTCGAGGTACATCGAGAGCCCAATCTCGGTCATCTGGCCGCTCTGCTGCTCGCCGAGGAGCTCGCCCGCACCGCGGATCTCGAGGTCGTGGGTGGCGAGCACGAAGCCCGCGCCGAGCTCCTCCATCGACTCGATGGCCTCCAGGCGCTTGGCGGCGTCGCGCGCCAGTGCCTGGCGGGGCGGGGCGATCAGATAGGCGTAGGCGCGGTGGTGCGAGCGCCCGACGCGGCCGCGCAGCTGGTGCAGCTGCGCGAGTCCCATCTGGTCGGCGCGGTTGATCATGATGGTGTTGGCGGTCGGCACGTCGATGCCGCTCTCGATGATGGTGGTGCACACCAGGATGCTGAAGCGGCGGTGGTAGAAGTCCACCATCAGCTGCTCAAGATCGCGCTCGCGCATCTGCCCGTGGCCGATGCGCACCGTGGCCTCCGGCACCAGCGCCTGCACCTCGGCGGCGACCTTGTCGATGGTGCGCACCTCGTTGTGCACGAAGTAGATCTGGCCGCCGCGGCGCAGCTCGCGCAGCACCGCTTCGCGCAACGTGGGCGCATGCCACTCGATGAGGAAGGTCTTGATCGCCAGGCGCGCCGCCGGGGCGGTGGTGATGAGGGACAGGTCGCGCAGGCCCCCGAGGGCCATGTTGAGCGTGCGCGGGATCGGGGTGGCGGTGAGGGTGAGCACGTGCACGTTGGCGCGCAGCGCCTGCAGGCGCTGCTTGTCGCGCACCCCGAAGCGGTGCTCCTCGTCGATGATGAGGAGCCCCAGGTCCTTGAAGCGCGCGTGCGCATGCAGCAGGCGGTGGGTGGCGATGACGATGTCGACCTTGCCCTGCTCGAGCCCCTCGAGCACCGCCTTGCGTCTCCTTGGCATTGCCGAAGCGCGACAATCCCTCAACGCGCACCGGCCAGTCGGCGAAGCGGTCGCGGAAGTTGGCGAGGTGCTGCTGCACCAGGAGCGTGGTGGGTGCGAGCACCGCCACCTGCTTGCCCGACTGCGTGGCGATGAAGGCGGCGCGCATCGCGACCTCGGTCTTGCCGAAGCCCACGTCCCCGCAGACGATGCGGTCCATGGGCTGCTCGCTCTTCATGTCGGCGAGCACCTGGGCGATCGCCTGCGCCTGGTCCTCGGTCTCCTCGAACGGGAAGGCGTTGGCGAAGCCCTGGTAGTCGAGTTCGCCGGCGCTCAGGGCCAGTCCCACCTGCGCCTTGCGGCGTGCGTAGAGATCAAGGAGCTCGGCTGCGACGTCGCGGATCTGCTCGGCGGCGCGGCGGCGGGCGCGCGCCCACTGGTCGGTGCCGAGCTTGTGCAGCGGTGCATTCTCCGGGGCCGCCCCGGTGTAGCGGCTGACCAGGTGCAGCTGCTGTACCGGCACGTAGATGCGGTCCCCGTCCTGGTACTCGAGCACCAGGAACTCCCCGGGCGCTCCGCCGATCTCCATCGGCATCAGGCCCTGGTAGCGCCCGACGCCGTACTGCTCGTGCACCACCGGGGCGCCGGGGTTGAGGTCGCGCAGGTCGCGCAGGATCGCTTCCGGGTCGGTCGCGCGCTTGCGCCGCCGCTCCTGGCGGGCGCGCGCGCCAAAGAGCTGCGCCTCGGAGACCACGGCGATGGCGGGTTGCTTCAGGGTCAGCCCCTCAAGATCCGGGGCCACCGTCAGTGCCAGGCGGGCGCTGCCCTGCGTGAAGGCCTCCCAGCTCGAGACCTGGGTGACCTCGTGCTCATAGGCGCGCAGCATCTCCTGCAGCACCTCGCGCCGCCCGGCGGAGTCCGCCGCGATCAGCACGCGGCCGTCGAAGGCCTTGAGGAACGCATCGAGCGGGGCAAACGGCTGCTCGGCGCGCACGTCGATGCGCAGCTCGCGCGCCGCCGCGGTGGGGAAGTTGTGCACCCCGGCGGGTGCGCCCTGCAGCTCCGTGTCGGCCTTGAAGGCATCCAGAGTGATGGAGGCGAAGCCCTCCAGCGCCTGCGACAGCTGCGCGGGCTCGAGGAACAGCTCCCCGGGTCGCAGCACCGGGCGCTCAATGTCGTGGCGGCGCTCTTCGTGGCGCCCCTGCACGTCTCGCCAGGCGCGCTCGAGCGTCTGCGGCAGCGCTGCGTCCTGCACCAGCACCGCGTTGCGCGGCAGGTAATCAAAAAGCGTGGCGCTCGTCTCGAAGAACAGCGGCTGGTAAAACTCGACCCCCGCCGGCGCCAGCCCCTCGCTCACGCCGCGGTAGATGGCCGACTTCGTCGGGTCGCCCTCGAAGCGCGTGCGGTAGCGGCGGCGGAACTCCTTCACCGCCTGCGCATCGAGGGGCACCTCGCGTGCCGGCAGCAGCTGCACGCTCTCGAGCGCATCGAGCGAGCGCTGCGTCTCGGGGTCGAAGCGGCGGATCGCCTCGATCTCAGCGTCGAACAGGTCGATGCGCAGCGGCGTGGTGCTGCCCATCGGGAAGACATCGAGGAGCGAGCCGCGCACGGCGAACTCGCCCGGGCTCACCACCTGGCTCACGCTCGCATAGCCGGCTTCCGCCAGGCGCTGCCGGAACGGCTCGAGCGCGAGTGACTGTCCCTTCTTGAGCGTGAAGGCGCGTCCCTGCACGTAGTTGCGCGGCGGCAGGCGCTGCATAAGGGTGTCGGCCGCCACGATCAGGCAGCCGTGGCTCACCTGCGGCAGCTCGAAGAGCGTCTTCAGGCGCTCCGAGACGATGTCGGGATGGGGGGAGAACAGGTCGTACGGCAGCACTTCCCAGTCCGGCAGCCGCAGCAGCGGCAGCGACGGGCCGGCAAAGAAGCGCACCTCGGCGCTCAGGCGGTCCAGCTCCCGGGCGGCGTCGGCGATCACCACGTACAGGCGCCGGTCGGCGCGCGTGGCCTCGGCGAGTGCCAGGGCCGCGGCGCTGCCATAGAGCTGGTGCCAGCGCAGGCGCGGCAGGGCCGGGGAGGGAACCGGGGGATTCAGGAGCGCGGTCATCGACGGGACTTGGAGGCTGCCGGGGTGAAAAAAAGGACCCGCAGCTTACCCGAGCCGGAGGCGGCCTTAAGAGGTGATGGCTTCGGGCCGGGATTTCCAGCCCGGCAGGGGCCGGCTCAGGCGGCGACCGGCTCCGCGTGCAGCTGCACGCGCGTCTGCAGCGGCACGCAGAAGATGTCGATCGGGTGCGAGCGGCCGCGCAGCTGCAGGGGCGGCAGCGGGGTGGCCCCGACGTCCATGCCCTTGGCGTCGAGGCAGCGCTTGAGGGCGCCGGAGAACAGCATCTCCCCGGCCCGTGCCCGCTGGCACAGGCGCGCGGCGATATTCACCGTGTCGCCGATGATGGTGTAGTTCATGTAGGAGCTGGAGCCGATGTTGCCGGCGACCACGTCGCCCTCGTTGATGCCGATGCCCAGCCCCGCCTCGACCTTGTAGCGCTCCTTCCAGGAGCTGGCGAGGGCGCCGAAGCCGGTGAGCATCTCGCGCGCCGCGTTCACCGCGCGCTGCGCGCTGTCGGCCTGCTCCAGCGGCACCCCGAAGCCGAGCATCAGGCAGTCGCCCGCCATGTGAAACACCGTACCCTCGTGGCGGAAGGTGATCTCGGTGAGGAGGGAGAAGAACTCGTTCAGGAGCGGCACTACGTGGGTCGGCTCGAGCTGCTCTGAGATGCTGGTGAAGCCGCGCAGGTCGGCGAACAGCACCACCGCGCGCGCCCGCGCATCGGCGGTCGCGAGCAGGGTGTCGCGCAGCTGCGCGTCCTCGAGGATCTTGTCCGCCACCCGCGGCGACACGTAACGGCGGAAGGTCTGGCGCAGCACCTCCTCGCGGCGGCGTATTTCCGCCTCAAGCTGTACCGCGGCAGTCTTTCTGCGCAGCGTTCCCGCCCGCACCAGGGCCTCGATATGGGCCCTTAAAGGCTCATCCCCCGCCACAAGCTCCCCAACGAAATTATTCTGTTAAACGCGAGACTACCACATTCACATTAAGTGTCTGGGGCAGGGGGCGAGGACACTCGCGGGGCGGCGCGACCCGGCCAGGGAGCCGCGTCGGGGCGCTCCGGCGGGGTGCAGGCGGGAAGGGGTTGAGGGCGCCCCCGGCGGGCGCCACGGGCGCCGGATCAGCCGGAGGTCACGACCGCATCGACAACGCGGTCCTTCTCGAAGACCACCGAGAAGCCGTTATAGTCCCAGCGCGTGATGGGCGGTACCCCCACGGTCGGATGACGGTTCACCGGGGCGCCGAAATGCTTCTCGACCTCATCCATGGTCGTGCCGCGCTTGGGCCGGTCCACCTGCGAGGGCATCACCTGGACCTGGTCGTTGACCACCACGGTGTCGGCAGCGGCGCTGCCGGCCAGCGCGCAACCGATGAGGAGTGCTGCGTAAATTCGGGTCTGCATGGAACTCTCCCGGAACTATTTTCGACTATAGCACCGGGGTGAATCTGTCAAAGCCGCCCGGGCCGCGCGCGCGTGCGGTTTTGTGACGCACGTCTGAAATCGCTGTCAACTGTGGTTAAATCGCCACGATGTTTCACCCCCTGTCGGTGTACGTGGGGCTGCGCTACGTACGCGCCCGCTCGCACAAGTTCTTCGTCTCCTTCATCACGTGGGCCTCCCTGATCGGGGTGTGCGTGGGCGTGGCGGCCCTCATCGTCATCCTCTCGGTGATGAATGGCTTCGAGAGCGAGCTGCGCGACCGGCTGCTGTCCCTCAGTGCCCCGGTGCGCGTCACGGCACGCGCCGGCACCGAGCTCACGGGCGCTCAGTGGCAGGACACGGCGCGCCTCGCCTCGCAGGTCGCAGGCGTCAGCGACGTCGCGCGCTACGCGGAAGTGCAGGCGCTGGCGGTGCGGCAGCCGGAGATGGTGCCGATCCTGCTGCGCGGCATCGAGCCTCTGGCAGCCTCGAGCAAGGCAGAGCTCGGCGCCGCCCTCACCCAGGGGCACCTCGCCGATCTTGAGCCCGGCACCGAGCGCGTCATCGTCGGAGCCATCATCGCCGAGCGCCTGGGGCTCGCGCCCGGGGACTCACTCACGGTGCTCGTGCCGACCGTGAGCGCCGATGGCACCCCGACCCCGAAGCTGCGCGAGTTCACCGTCGCGGGCATCTTCGAGGTGGGCATCCAGGATCACGACGGCACGCTGGTGTTCGCGCACCTGGAGGACGTGCGCGCGCTCGGGGCCGGGGGCACCGCGACCGAGGGGCTGCGGCTGCGGGTGCAGGACGTGCTGGCAGCGCCCGAGGTGGCCGCGCGCCTCAAGGCGCTGGTGCCCAGGGGCCTCGAGGTGAGCGACTGGACGCAGGACAACGCCAGCTACTTCCGCGCCATCCGCATCGAGAAGACCATGATGTCGCTCATCCTGCTGCTGATCGTGGCGGTGGCCGCCTTCAACATCGTGGCGATGCTGGTGATGGTGGTGACCGACAAGCGCACCGACATCGCCATCGTGCGCACCTTTGGCGCCAGCCCGCGCCGGGTGATGGGGATCTTCATCACCCAGGGCCTCGTCATCGGCTGGCTCGGGGTGCTGCTCGGGGTGGCCCTGGGGCTGCTGCTGGCCTTCAACGTCGACACCATCGTGCCCTTCCTCGAGCGCACCTTCCGCTTCCAGTTCATGGATGCGGACGTGTACTACATCACCTCCATCCCCTCCGAGGTGCACTGGGGGAACGTGCTGGGGATCGCCGCCGCGGCGCTGCTCCTCACCGGGCTCGCCACGGTCTACCCGGCGCTGCGCGCCGCGCGCACCGCGCCCGCCGAGGCGCTGCGCTATGAGTGAGGCATGAGCGCCTACGAACTGCTGATCGGCACCCGCCACCTGCGCTCGACGCACCGGCGCGGCTTCGTCTCCTTCGTCGCCCTGATGTCGGTGTGCGGCCTGACGCTCGGCGTGGCCACCCTGATCGTGGTGCTGTCGGTCATGAACGGCTTCGAGCGCGAGCTGCAAGACCCGCATCCTCTCGGTCACCTCGCACGCCACCATCACCGGGCTCGCGGGCCCCATCACCGACTGGCAGGCTCTGCAGCAAAAGCTGCGCGGGGCCCGCGACGTGCAGGCGGTGGTGCCGTACGTCGAGAGCCAGGCGATGTTCGCCAGCGGCCCACGCATGGCCGGCGCGAGCGTGCGCGGCGTGCTGCCGCAGGAGGAGCGCACCGCCACGGGACTCGCGCAGCGCGTCACCGCCGGCAGCATCGATGAGCTCAAGGCCGGCTCCTTCACGACGATCCTGGGCAGTGCGCTCGCGCACGAGCTCAACGTCAGGGTCGGTGACAGCGTGATCCTCATAGCCCCGGAGGGCAGTGCGACCCCGACCGGCGTGGTGCCGCGCATGCGCCGCTTCCGCGTGGCGGGCCTGTTCGAGTCCGGGATGTACGAGTTCGACCGCGGCCTTGCGCTCGTGAACCTCGACGATGCGGCGCTGCTGTTCCGTACTGGCGACCGGCGTCACCGGGCTGCGCCTGCATTTCAGCGATCCGCTCAAAGCCCCGGCGCTGGTACGCGAGGCCGCGCTGTCCCTGGGGGGTCCTGGCTACTACGTCAACGACTGGACGCAGGACCATGCCAACTTCTTCCGCTCCATCGAGATCACGAAGTCGATGATGTTCCTGATCCTGCTCATGATCGTGGCGGTGGCGGCCTTCAACATCGTCGCCACCCTGGTCATGATCGTGAAGGAGAAGCAGACCGACATCGCGATCCTGCGCACGCTCGGCGCCGGCCCGCGCAACGTGCTGCTGATGTTCGCCATCCAGGGCGTGCTCATCGGACTTGCCGGCACGCTGCTCGGGGCGGCGCTCGGCACCCTGGTGGCCGACAACCTGCAGACGCTGGTGGGTGCCCTCGAGCACCTGCACGGGCACGCAGTTCCTCGATGCGCGCGTCTACTACATGAGCGAGCTGCCCGCCTACGTGGAGCGCGCCGATGTCCTCAAGGTGTGCGCGGTGGCATTCCTGCTGTGCGCGCTGGCGACGATCTACCCGGCGTGGCGCGCGGCGCGCACCGCCCCTGCGGAGGCCCTGCGGCATGAATGACACCGTCCTGCAGCGCCACCGGCGTGCACAAGAGTTTCTCGCCAGGGGCCGGAGGTGCTGCAGGTGCTCGAGGGCGTGAACCTCGCCATCGCCGCCGGCGAGCGCGTGGCGATCGTCGGCGCTTCCGGTTCCGGCAAGACGACGCTGCTGCAGATCCTCGGGCGGGCTCGATCGCGCCGACCGCAGGAGTCGTGGCGGTGGCGGGGCGCGACATCCACAAGCTCTGCGCGAGCAGCGAGCGCGGGGTGCTGCGCAACCAGGCGCTCGGCTTCGTCTACCAGTTCCACCACCTGCTGCCGGAGTTCTCCGCGCTCGAGAACGTGGCGATGCCGCTGCTGGTGCGCCGCAGCCCGGTACGCGAGGCGCGCGCCGCGGCGCGCGCGCTCCTGGAGCGCGTCGGGCTCGGGGCGCGCCTCGAGCACCGCCCGCACCAGCTCTCCGGCGGGGAGCGCCAGCGCGCCGCGGTGGCGCGCGCGCTGGTCACGCAGCCGCGCATCGTGCTGGCGGACGAGCCGACCGGCAACCTCGATGGCACCAACGCGGAGTCAGTGTTCGCCCTGATGCTGGAACTGAACCGCGAGCGCGCCACGAGCCTGGTCGTCGTCACCCATGACCTGAAGCTCGCGGCCCGCATGGAACGCATCTACGAGCTGCAGCGCGGCACGCTCGTCGCCCACGCCTGACGCAGGCCACCGGCGGCGAAAGCTGCGCTCCTCAGACGGCCTGGGGCTGATGACGCGCGCGGTAGCGGCTGATGACCTGCCAGCGCCAGATGCCCTCCAGCACCAGCCAGCCGAGGACGCCGGCGACGATGCCGCACACCAGGCACCCGAGCAGGAAGGGCTGCCATACCGGCGCAAGCCCGTAGCGCAGCCAGTGCAGCGTCGGCACGAAGTGGAAGTGGTGCCGCGGCTCGTGCAGCAGCGCCATGCCGACGCGGTAGGCGAAGTAGTACAGCGGCACTGATCGAGAAGGGATTGACGAAGAAGGTGGCGGCGCAGGCCACCGGGATGTTCAGCCGCAGCAGCACCGCCAGCGTGCAGGCGAGCAGCATGTGGATCGGGAAGGGGATGAAGGAGATCGCCAGCCCCATGCCGAAGGCGTAGGTGACCCCCCGCCGGTGCAGGGTCCACAGCTGCGGGTCCGTCAGGCGCTCGCCGAACGGGCGCAGAAACCAGCGGTCCCGCAAAGTCGCGGGGTTCGGGATGAACTTTTGCAGGAACCGGCGCGGCATCGAGCGCAGGACTCTAGCAGAAGCGGGGGTGGGGGCGCGGCGGGGGACCCGAACCTGCGACGTACTTACCTTGAGCGTGCCCGCCCCTTATGTATGATGCCCGCTTCACCGGTCCTTGGGGTCGCTTCGGATGTGGGAAATAGTGCGGGCCGGCGGCCCGCTGATGTGGCCGATCATCCTGTGCTCGATCATTGCCGCGGCGATCATGCTCGAGCGGCTGTGGACGCTGCAGGACAAGCGCGTGCTGCCGCAGGAGCTGCCGCAGCGCGTCTGGCAGCTGGTCGAGACCAACCAGATCAACGATAAGGTGATCGCGGCGCTGGAGCAGAACTCGCCCCTCGGGCGGCTCTTGGCCACCGGGCTCGCCAACCGTCACCGCCCGCGCGAGATCCTCATGGAGCGCCTGGAGGACACCGGGCGGCACGTGGTCTATGAGCTCGAGCGCTTCCTCAACACGCTCGGCACCATCGCCGGCATCTCCCCGCTGCTCGGCCTGCTCGGCACGGTCACCGGCATCATCCGCGCCTTCCATGCCATCCAGGAGGGCGGCATGGGCGACCCGCGCGCGCTCTCCGGCGGCATCGCCGAGGCACTGATCGCCACCGCGGCTGGCCTGTGCGTGGCGATCCCGGCGCTGATCGCGTACCGCTACCTGCGCGGGCGCGTCGAGGGCATCGTCATGGAAATGGAGAAGCACGCCATCCGCATGGCCGACGCCCTGGAAGCGGCACGGCTGCGCGAGCGCGCCTCACCGGCGGCTGCCGCCTAGCGCTCCGCCCATGAACCTCAGGCCTGGCCGCCGCCCCGAGGAGCCGGAGATCAACGTGGTCTCCCTGATCGACGTGGTGCTGCTGCTCGTGGTGTTCTTCATCCTCTCGGCGAAGTTCACCGACGAGGGGCGGCTGCGCGTGCACCTGCCGCACGCCAGTGACGTCCCCGAGGCACGCCAGGCCGCCGAGCCCCTCGTGGTGAGCGTCACCCAGGGCGGCACCTACCTCGTCAACCAGCACGAACTCATCAACTCGAGTCCCGAGACGCTGCGCGCGGCGCTTGCTGAAGGAAACCGGCACCAACCGCAGCATGCGCATCACGCTGCGGGCGGATGCCCGCGCCACCCACCAGTCCGTCATCACCGCCATGGACGTGCTCGGACGCCTCGGCTTCGCCGAGGTCAACATCGCAACGGTCAAGGATGAGCCGGCGGGCAAACCTTGAGCGACACTGACCGGGCGCCCGCGGGCCAGCCCGTCCGGGCCGAGAGCGGCGGCTGGCGCGCCTACCGGCGCCTGCTCGGCTACCTCGCCCCCTACCGCGGGCGCTTCCTGCTTGGCATGCTCGGCGGGGTCCTCTTCGGGGGCTCCATGGCGAGCCTGAGCCTCTTCATGAAGGGCTTCGGCGACGGCACGCTCGTGAACCGCGATCCGCGCACCATCACCTGGGTGCCGCTCGCGCTCGTGGGCCTGTTCGTGGTGCGCGGCCTCGGGGACTTCATCCAGACCTATTTCATGGGCTACGTCAGCCGGCGCATCGTCAACCAGCTGCGCCAGGACGTGTTCCGCCACGTGCTGTCCCTGCCCCTGGGTTACTTCGACCGCAACTCCTCGGCGACGCTGCTGTCGCGGCTAACCTACAACAGCGAGCTCGTGGGGCAGGCGACCACTGACTCGGTGAACACCCTGGTGCGCAGCGCGCTCACCATCATCGGCTCGCTCGTGATCCTCCTGTGGCTGAACGTGCGCCTCACCCTCATCGCACTCATCATGGGACCGCTGGTGGCGTGGCTGGTGTCGATCATCAACCGCAAGTTCCGCCGCTACAGCCGCCGCATCCAGGACTCGATGGGCGGCGTCACGCGCGTCGCCAAGGAGGGCTTCGAGGCGCCGCGCCTCATCAAGGTCTACAACGCGCAGGAGCACCTCGACCGCCAGTTCGATGTGGTCAACAGCCACAACTTCCGCTCCAACATGAGGCTGATCCTGACGCGCGGCATCTCCAACCCCGTGGTGCAGCTGGTGGCGGCGGTGGGCGGGGGGTTCGTGCTCTCGATCGCGATTGCGGACGCCGTGCACGGCCGCATGTCGATGGGGGACCTGCTCGGCTTCATCACCGGGCTCGTCGGCATCGCCCAGCCGCTGCGCGACCTGGTCGGCGTGGCCGGCCCTCTGCAGCAGGGCATCGCCGCGGGCCAGAGCCTGTTCGAGCTCCTCGATGAGCCCACCGAGCCCCAGGGGGGCACGTTCACCAGCACGCGCGTGACTGGCGCGGTCGACTTTGAGCAGGTCTCCTTCGCGTACCCCGGGCACGCGGCGCCGGCCGGGGCGCCGCCCGGGACGCTGCGTGAGCGGCCCGCGGCGCTCTCGGACATCAGTCTCAAGGTGCGCTCGGGCGAGAGCCTCGCCATCGTCGGGCGCTCCGGGAGCGGCAAGTCGACGCTCGTGAACCTGCTGCCGCGCTTCTACGACGTGATCGCAGGCCAGGTGCGCATCGACGGGCATGACGTGCGCGAGTTCGAGCTGAAGAACCTGCGCGAGCAGATCGCGGTGGTGAGCCAGGAGATCGTGCTGTTCGATGACACCATCCGCAACAACATCGCCTTCGGGCGCGCGGTTCCGGATGCGGAGGTCGAGCGCGCCGCGGAAGCGGCGCACATCCTGGAGTTCGTGCGCAGCCAGCCGCAGGGACTGGATACCCTGGTCGGCGACCGCGGCATGCTGCTCTCGGGCGGCCAGCGCCAGCGCATCGCGATCGCCCGCGCGCTGCTGAAGGATGCGCCCATCCTGATCCTCGACGAGGCGACCTCGGCACTCGATACCGAGGCCGAGCGTCACATCCAGGCGGCTCTCGCCCAGCTGGTGCGCAACCGCACCACGTTCATCATTGCGCACCGCCTGTCGACGGTTGAGCAGGCCGACCGCATCCTGGTGCTCGATGCGGGGCGCATCGCCGAGAGCGGCACGCACCAGGAGCTGCTCGCGCACGGCGGCCTGTACGCGCAGCTGCACCGCCTGCAGTTCTCCGACTAGCGCGCAGTCCTTCGTTACCGATGTCCGCACGGCTTCCCGAGCGCTGGTATGGTCCGCCGAGCCGCCGCTCGCTGCTGGAGCCCCTGGCGTGGCTTTACGGCGCGCTCGTGGGCGCGCGCCGTCGTGCCTATGGGGCGGGGCTGCTGCGCAGCGAGCGCGTGGGCTGCCCGGTCATCGTCATCGGCAATCTCACGGTCGGGGGGACGGGCAAGACACCACTCACCCTGTGGCTCGCGCAGGCGCTCAGGGCGCGCGGCTTCGCTGTCGGGATCCTGTCGCGCGGTTACGGGCGCACTGGTGGCGCGGTGCGCGTGGTACGGCCCGACTCGCCATGGGCCGAGGTCGGGGATGAGCCGCTGCTGCTCGCGCGCCGCAGCGGCTGCCCGACCGTGGTGGCCGCGCGGCGCGTCGCCGGCGCGCGGCGGCTGATCGAACTCGGGGCACGCGTCATCCTGTGCGATGACGGGCTGCAGCACCTGCATCTGGCGCGCGACTGCGAACTCCTCGTCATCGATGGGGCGCGCGGCTTTGGCAACGGCCGGCTGCTGCCGGCGGGGCCGCTGCGCGAGCCGGCCGCGGCGGCGCTCGCGCGCGTTGACCTGAAGGTCGTCAACGGCGCGCCCGAGCACGCCTCCCTGGCAGGCGCGGGCGCGCTCTTGCGGATGGACCTGATCCCGGGGGCGGCGAACGCGCTCGTGGCGGGACTGGGCAGCCGGCCGCTGGCCGACTTCGGGGCCACCCCCGTGCACGCGGTCGCCGCCATCGGCAACCCAGGGCGCTTCTTCCGCGAACTGCGCGACCAGGAGCTCAACCTCATCGAACATGCGTTTCCCGACCATCACCCCCTGAGCGCTGCGGACCTGGCGTTCGGTGATGGCCTGCCGGTGCTCATGACGGAGAAGGATGCCGTAAAATGCCAGGGGTTCGCGGATGCGCGCCTCTGGTACGTGCCCGTGGAGGCCCGCTTCGCCGAGGCGGATGCACGCGCGCTGCTTCGGTGCGTGTGCGGCAAGTTGGGCGACCCGAAGGTCGCCGGGAGCTAAGCGATGGATGCCCGGTTGCTCGAGATTCTGGCCTGCCCCGTATGCAAAGGAACGCTGCGCTACCAGCGCGAGGCGCAGGTGCTGGTGTGCCGCATGGACCGCCTCGCCTACCCGATCCGCGATGCGGTGCCGGTGATGCTCGAGGAAGAGGCCCGCCAGCTCGCCGCCGACGACCCGCTCTTGGACCGCTGAGAGTCCCCAGGGCGCGTGTTCCGGGTCGTCATACCAGCGCGCTACGGTTCCTCGCGACTGCCCGGCAAGGCACTGCGCGAAATCGCCGGCAAGCCCATGGTGCAGTGGGTGTACGAGCGCGCCTGCGCCTCGGGTGCCGCGGAGGTGCTGATCGCCACCGACGATGACCTCATCATCAGTGCCGCGCATTCCTTCGGTGCGCCCGCCGAGATGACCGCGCGCGTGCACGCCTCGGGCACGGACCGCATCGCCGAGGTCGCCCGCGCCCACGGCTGGGGGGGCGAGGACATCATCGTCAACGTGCAGGGCGATGAGCCCCTGATCCCGGTGGCGCTGATCCGCCAGGTGGGCGCGCTCCTTGAGAGCGACACGGACGCGGACATCGCCACGCTCGCCGCGCCCGTCGAGTCCCTCGATGAGTTGCTCGACCCGAACGCCGTCAAGGTGGTCACCGACCTGCGCGGGCGTGCCCTCTACTTCAGCCGCGCGCCGATTCCCTGGAACCGCGACGGCGCCGCGGGAGCGGGCAGCCAGCGCGACTTTGCCGGAGCGCGGCGCCACATCGGCATCTATGCGTACCGCGTACGAGCGCTGCGCCGCCTGGCGCAGCTGCCGGTCAGCCCGCTCGAGGCGCGCGAGAAGCTCGAGCAGCTGCGTGCGCTCGAGCACGGCCTTGGCATTCAGGTGGGTGAGGCGCTCGAGCGCCCGGGACCGGATGTGAATACGCTCGCCGACCTTGAGCGGGTGTCGGCACTGATGACTCGCCCGACCCCATGACGCGCTAGAATTGCGCACCGGGACGCGCGCTGACTGCGTTCCCGATGACACAATTACTGACAATTTTTCCGCCCTCGCGGCGGTTGTGCCCAGCCGCGGTGCCCCGATGTAGGCAGCAGGAACTTGGGCGCCTCCGGAGGCGTCAAATTGGTAGGAGCTGCGCGGGCTTAGCCTTGTCAACGCAGCGGCCCCGCGCCCGTTTCCACGCCCTTGAGTTGGCCATCAACAGCAGGAATGCTCTCGAATATGAACCGCAGCCAAACGATTCTCCGCGCCTCCCTCACCGCAGCGGTACTCGGCGGTGCGCTGTTACTCAGCGCCTGCATCACGGAGCCCGCGCCGCGACCGATGCCGCCGCCACCGCCGGCAGCGCCGCCGCCACCGCCGCCGAGCGAGGTGTTCGCTTACCCGCAGCACGGCCAGACGCCCGAGCAGCAGGATCGCGATCGCTACGAGTGCAGCACCTGGGCGACGCAGCAGACCGGTTTTGATCCGAGTGCCCCGGGCGTGCCCCCGCATGAGCGTGTCGCGGTGGTTCCCGGGCCACCGCCTTCAGGTGCGGGCACTGCCATCGGAGCCGTGACCGGCGCGATCCTCGGTGCGGCCATCGCGCGTCCCTGGCAGGCAGCGCCCGCGGCGCTTGCAGGGGCGGTCGTCGGTGGCGCCATCGGCAACGCGGCCGAGCAGTCCAACTCGCAGCCGCGCACGGTCGTGGTCCAGGACCGGCGCGCGCAGGCCGCGCAGCTGCAGCAGGCGGCCGACTACAAGCGGGCGATTGCGGCGTGCCTTGATGCACGCGGTTACACGGTGCGCTAACCATGAGGCACACGGTCATGAATCTCGTATCACGCGCGGGCCTCGTTGCGGTGCTCGCAGTACTTGCCGGTGTCGCCCAGGCCCAGACCCCCGAGCACGGCCACTATGGCGGTCCCCCGGGGGGCGGCGCGCCGCACGGCACCGAGCACTACGACGCGCGCTACAGCCACAACTACTACTACCCGGCGCGTGGCGCGTACGTCACGACGCTGCCGCACGCCCCGGTCGTGATCGCGCGCCCGGGCGGCAACTACTATTACTCGGGCGGGGTCTGGTACCGACCCTACGGCGCAAGCTACGTCGTGGTCGCCGCGCCGATCGGCGTGTTCGTGCCGGTGCTGCCGGCGTACTACACGACGCTGTGGGTCGGTGGGGTCCCGTATTACTACGCCAACGACACCTACTACACCTGGAGCAACGACCAGAGCGGCTACCAGGTCGTGGACCCGCCGAATCAGCCCAATTACGTGGCAGCCCCGCCCGGCGCGACGCCGCCGGCGGCACCGATGCCGAGCGATGACCTGTACGTCTACCCCCAGTCCGGCCAGTCGGCCGAGCAGCAGGCGAGCGACAAGTACGCCTGCCACAAGTGGGCACAGTCGCAGTCGGGCTTTGATCCGACCCAGTCAAGCGGCGGCGTGCCGCCGGAGCAGGCCGGCGGCGCCCGTGACAGCTACCAGCGCGCCATGAGCGCGTGTCTGGAAGGCCGCGGCTACAGCGTGCGCTGAAGCCGGATCCGGGCGCATGCCGCCCGGACGCGGGCTTTCTAGATCGCTCCGGGAAGGCTGTGCGGTGCGTCGGCGGGCTGCGCCGCGCCGTAGAGGGTGCGCCACTCGGGGAAGCTGCGATTCAGCAGCGCGGCGAGTTCCTGCGTCTCGCGCTGCTGCCGCGGCCTCAAGTAGTCCTGCACCGCGCTCGTTGAAACATCGCCGAGGTTCACCGGGCGCGAGGCGAGCCGGGAAGCCGCGCGCCGCAGCCCCAGGGGCAGCAGTGGCGCGATCCTCACGTAGGTGGCAGTGCGCTGCAGGTGTTGCAGCAGCCCGAACTCGCGCGGCCGCTGCACGACTTCAGGCGTCACGTTCACCGGCACCCCGAGGTTGGGGGGCTGGAAGTGCGGATCGACGCCGAGCCATGCATACACCGAGCGCAGCTGCTGTGCCGGGTCGGCCGCCAGTGCCTCGGAGGTAAGCACGTAGATGCGCTCGCGCGGCACGTGGCGCAGGTAAGCCCGCAGCTGCCTTGCGTAGTTGCTGATGTCGCGGTACTGGGGATCGGAGCGGATGGCGCGCAGCATGCCGCGGTGCTCGCCCCACCATCTGACCCGGTGCCAGTAGTGGCTGATGGTGCGCTCCACCGGGTCGCGCATGATGTAGATGAAACGCGCATCCTTGTTGAAGGCGATGATCCGCTGCGGGACGTCGGCAAACAGCGGCTCCTGGCTGTAGAAGACGCTCGCCTCACCGATCACCGAGGCATTCCCGGCGCGCGCAAAGAGCGCAAGGTAGCGCTCATCGCTCGCCCAATACCCGTTCCTCCACATCTCCGGCCACACGTGGCGCAGGACGTGGGGATCGACGAAGTGGCAGGGCTCCTTGGGCGAGCTCATGAACACTTCAGGATGCGCGCCGAGCAGCTCGCTCAGATAGGTGGTGGCGCACTTCATCGACCCAATCAGGAACAGATTCGGTCGCGCAGAACTCAATTCGTCATCCTTGTCGCCGGCACGAGGCCGCAGGTAATCCGATCCTCGTGATTATGTCTGACCCGCGGGAGTAAGCAATTCACAGCCACGCGGAGATAAACGAGACACTGCCCGCAAATCAGGGGCATTTGCCACCGTACCCCTCCATGGCGCGGGCAATGTAAGGCCTTGTAGCGGGACCCTCGAGGTACTGGCAGCGCAGGGCAGGGCGGCCGCCCGGGTCACTTTGGCGGCGCGTCTTCCGGGCCCTTGTAGCCAGGCAGATGTGCAGCATCGGGGGACACGGCGAGTTTCACCGCCGTGTCGACGCTGGCGTGGAACTGGGGACGCGTGTCACCCACGGGCACGCGCGGCCGGAAGAAATCCGCCCACAGAAACTCCGCGAATGCGGCCGCGGTCTTCTCGTAACCGCCGGCATTGCGCACGTAGCCGGCCAGCGAGCGGTAGGGATCGTCGATCAGTTTCTCCAGGTGCTCGGGGATGTCCTGGAACGTGCGCAGCTTGCCGGTCTCATCGATCGGGTGCACCCACTGCGCCTGCTGCATCTTCGGCCAGAAGTCTGCGATCGCAAGCTTGGAGAAGTCCTCCTCGACGAGGAAGAAGCCGGTGTCGACTCCGGCCTCGGAAGCCGCGCGCCCCAGGTGATGGTGGTCGGTGATGTAGAGCCGTCCGTCGGGTCCCCACACCGCCGGGATCGGATGGGCCTCCATGAACTCCTGCTGCTCGTGGTGCTTGAGCGCGAGTAGCTTCTCGCGCTTGTCGTGCACCTCGATCATGCCGACGGTGATCTGCGTGGGACGCAGGCGATGGATCTCGACTTCGTGCAATTTCGGCATGACCCCCTCCCTAGGGGTGGCCCGCTGCGCCTGAGTTTACCGATCGTGGCAGACATGCCAACTGCGCGGCGCCGCCGCCTCGCGGGCCCGCGCGGCAGTGGCCTCTGTCAGCGCGTTTAGGCAAACTTCGGGCGACACCATTCGAGGTGCCCGCTTGAGAGTTCTGTTCGTCTGTCTGGGAAACATCTGCCGCTCACCCACCGCCGAGGGCGTGGTCCGCGTGCTCGCGGCGCGCGAAGCCCCGGAGCTTGCGCTCGAGGTCGATTCGGCCGGTACCGCCGGCTACCACGTGGGCGAGGCGCCGGATGCACGCACACGGGCCGCGGCCAGGCGACGCGGCTATGACCTCGAGCACCTGCGCGCGCGCGTGGTCGAGCCGGCCGACTTCGAGCGCTTCGACCTGCTGCTGGCGATGGACGAGGACAATCTGAGGGTGCTGCGTCGCCGCGCGCCCGAGCAGGCCCAGGCGCGGCTGCGCCTGTTCCTGGAGTTTGCCCCCGAGCAGGAGGTGCGCGAGGTGCCCGACCCGTACTACGGCGGGGCCAACGGCTTCGAGGAGGTGCTGGACCTCGTCGAGGCGGCCGCGCGCGGGCTGCTGGCGCACCTGCGCCAGCGCACCCAGGCGGCCTGAGTCACCCTTACTCGTCCGGGCCGCGCGAACCGGCCGGCTTCTCGGCCGGGGCGGAGGACCAGACCACGTACGGCTGCTTGTTCTCCGAGCCGCCTTCCGGGCGTGGCGCAGGCTCGAAGTGCGCAAGCGGCGCCGAGTCATGCGCAGGGCCTGAGTCCCGCGGTTCGGCGTGATATTCGCGCGGCGGGGGTGGCGGTGAGCGATCCGGTGAGCGCTCCGGCTGCTCGGATGAGCCGCCGTGCGAACCGTTGTTGCCCTCGTGCGCTGGTGAAGGACCGGCATCCGCGCCGAAGTCCTGCGGCGCTGAGCCACCGGCGTTGCCGGGCGCGCCCGCGTCGCGTGACCCACCACCACCACCGCGCCGGCCACGGCGCCGGCCACGGCGACCGCGTCCACCGCGCTCACCACGCTCATGACGCACTTCGCCACCGGGCGGGGACGTGCCGGGTGCTGCATTCGGATCCTGCGCCGCGAGGTCCTCGCGCACGCCCGGCTCGCGCGGGGTGTGCTCACGTGGTGCCTGGTCACGGGGGCCCTGATCACGCGGACCCTGGTCCCGCGGAGCTTGATCTCGCGGAGCCTGGTCCCGCGGGGCCTGATCACCGCGCGGCGCCGCGGAGCGCTCTCCGCCGCGATCGTTGCGGCGCGAAGGGTCGCGATTGCGGTCGCGGTCGCCGCGCTGGTCGCGATCGCGGTTGCGGTCACGCCCGTCGCGGCGGCCGTCACCGCGGTCACGGCGTGCGCCGTCAGCCGAGCGTGAGTGGCGCGAGCGGTCGCTGCGGCCACGGTCCTGGCGCTGGCCGTCCTCGCGGCGCGGCGCGCGCGCAGGGGCTGCGGCAGCGGGGGCCGCGGCAGCCACCGCGGGGGCCGCAGCCGCTGGCTCGCCGGCGAGCATCTTCTTGAAGCGCGACCAGAAACCACCGCCGTGGGCGGCAGGTACCGGCTGCGCGGCCACCACGGGGGCGGCGGGCGCGGCCGGGGGCGCACCGAGCGGGGCGGAGGTCGTCGGCAGCAGCGTCGCCACCGCCGGTGCCTCGGGAAGGGGCTTCTTGTCCTGCGAGCCCGGCTCGATGACCGTCGGGGCGACCGGCATCAGGTAGGTGGCCTGCTTGTTCTCGGGCAGCTCCATCTCATCGTCGCGCACGCGCCGGATCGAGTATTCGGGGGTCTGGATGTTCTCGTTCGGCACGATGATGAGTTCGGCGGTGCTCTCATCCTCGAGCGTACGCAGCCAGTCGCGCTTCTCGTTCATGAGGTAAGTGGCGACGGCCACGGGGACCTGCGCCACGACACGCGCGGTGCGGTCCTTGCGCAGTTCCTCGCCGATCAGGCGCAGCACGGCGAGCGTCATCGACTCCACGCTGCGGATGCTGCCGATGCCGACGCAGCGCGGGCACACGATGTGGCTCGACTCCCCGAGCGAGGGGCGCAGGCGCTGGCGCGACATCTCGAGCAGGCCGAAGCGCGACAGGCGGCCGATCTGGATGCGGGCACGATCCATCTTCATGGCGTCGCGCAGGCGGTCCTCGACTTCGCGCTGGTTCTTCGGGGACTCCATGTCGATGAAGTCGATGACGATCAGGCCGCCGATGTCACGGATACGCAGCTGCCGGGCGATCTCATCGGCGGCCTCGAGGTTGGTGTTGGTCGCCGTGGTCTCGATGTCCGAGCCGCGCGTGGCGCGCGCGGAGTTGATGTCGATGGACACCAGGGCCTCGGTGTAGTCGATGACGATGCTGCCGCCGGAGGGCAGGGAGACCTTGTGGGCGTAGGCCGACTCGATCTGGCTCTCGATCTGGAAGCGGGTGAACAGCGGGATCTCATCGGTGTACATCTTCAGCTTGCGCTGGGCGTCCGCCGGCATGAAGCGCTGCATGTACTCCTGGGCCTTCTGGAAGGCGCCCTGGTCGTCCACCAGCACCTCGCCGATGTCGTCGGAGAGGTAGTCGCGCATGGAACGCGTGACCGCATCGCTCTCGCGGAACACCAGGAACGGGGCCGGGCGGTCCTTGGAGGCCGCGTCGATCTGCTCCCACTGGGTCTTGAGGTTGTCGAGGTCCCACTGCAGCTCCTCGACCGTGCGGCCGACGCCGGCGGTGCGCACGATGGCGCCCATGCCGTCCGGGATCTGCAGCTGGCTCATGACCTCGCGCATCTGGTCGCGGTCCTCGCCCTCGATGCGGCGCGACACGCCCCCGGCGCGCGGGTTGTTCGGCATCAGCACCAGGAAGCGCCCGGCGAGGCTGATGAAGGTGGTGAGGGCTGCACCCTTGGTGCCGCGCTCCTCCTTCTCCACCTGCACGATGAGCTCCTGGCCCTCGTGCAGCAGTTCACGGATGTTCAGCCGGCCGCCCTGGGGCTGCTGGCGGAAGTACTCCTTGGAGACTTCCTTCAGCGGCAGGAAGCCGTGGCGCTGGGCGCCATAGTCAACGAAGCACGCCTCGAGCGAGGGCTCGACGCGGGAGATCTTGGCCTTGTAGACGTTAGCTTTTTTCTGTTCGCGGGAAGGTAAATCGATACTCAGGTCAAACAGTTTCTGTCCATCAACCAGAGCTACGCGCAACTCCTCTTCCTGAGTTGCATTCACTAGCATTCTCTTCATGTGCCCCTACTGTGCGGTGAGGGGCCGGCAAGCAACAAACGGTGGGAGGCCGCGTGACGAGACGTCCGCAGCAGCGAAGCTTCCTTGAATCCGGCGAATGAGAACGAGTCTCGGTATTCACGTTTTTTGTGACCGCCGCGTTACGGGCGGTCTGAAAAGGAAACGTTCGGTGAACCCGACCGATGGCACCGACTGCGGAAGTCTCGACTGTGGCGAGATTCAACGCAGGTGGCGCGATCTTGGCGGCCCAATGCGATGGCCTCGAATTAAGAGGTCCAACTAAAACGGGCGGTGACAACTGTCACCACCTCTGTCGCGTCCGCATGGCGGACGACCGGCGGAGTATACTACAGATCATTTAAGAAACAATGCCTTACGCCGAGGCTGCCTTGCCCGACCCGGAAACCCCTGAAATCCGCACTTCCGTCCAGCACTTTGAGGTGACGGAAGATGAGGCCGGACAGCGCCTGGACAACTACGTGCAGAAGCACCTGGGCGGCGTGCCGCGCACCCGTGTCTACCGCGTGATCCGCAAGGGCGAAGTGCGGGTGAACGGCAAGCGCGCAGGTCCCGAGACGCGCCTTAATGTCAGCGACAAGATCCGCATCCCGCCGGTGCGGGTGCTGCCGGCCGCCGACCCCGCCAAGCCCCCCGCAGACCTCCTGACACGCATCCGCGAGGCCATCGTCCACGAGGACGAGCGCCTGCTGGTCATCGACAAGCCCGCAGGGATCGCGGTGCACGGCGGCAGCGGGGTGAGCTTCGGGGTGATCGAGGCGCTGCGCGCCGGCAGGCCGGATGAGTACTTCGAGCTCGCTCACCGGCTCGACCGCGACACGAGTGGCATCCTCATCGTGGCCCGCAAGGGCGCAGCCTTGCGCACCCTGCACGAGCTGTTGCGCGAGGAGGGGTTCGAGAAGCGCTACCTTGCGCTGCTGAAGGGTCCCTGGGACCTCGGGGAGAAGCGCATCGATGCGCCGCTGCGCACCGATACCCGGGTCGGGGGTGAGCGCACCGTCAAGGTGGCCGCCGGCGGCAAGCCCTCGGTGAGTATCTTCCGCCCGGTGCAGTTCTTCGGGCGCACCGCCACCCTCATGGAGGTACTGCTCGAGACCGGGCGCACCCACCAGATCCGCGTCCACGCACAGCACGCCGGCCACCCGGTGGCCGGGGATGAGAAGTACGGTGACGCGGAGTTCAATGCCGCCATGCGCGAGCTCGGACTGCGGCGCATGTTCCTGCACGCGAGCAGTGTCAGCTTCAAGTGGCCGCAGGGCGGGGAGTTCAGCATCAACACCCCGCTGCCGGCCGAGCTCGGCGCGCTGCTCGACAGGCTCGGGTCACAGAAGAAGTCCCCGCGCCGCGGCGGGCCGCCCCTCAAGGCAGCAGGTGCCCGGCGGAGCGCAGCGCGCCCGCGAGCCAGATGAGCGGCAGGCCGATGAGGGCGGTGGGATCGGCGCTCTCGATGCTCTCGAAGAGGCTGATCCCCAGACCCTCGGCCTTGAAGCCCCCGGCGCAGTCGTAGGGCGCCTCGCGCTGCACGTAGCGTTCAATCTCCGCGCGCGTCAGCACGCGCACCCGCACCTGGGTGGTGTCGAGGTGGGCAAGGTGCAGGCGCCCATCGTGGCACAGCACCGCGCAGGCGGTGTAGAAGCGCGCGCTGCTGCCGCTCAGGCGCTCAAGCTGCGCGCAGGTGTTGACGGCGTCACCGGGCTTGTCGAGCACCCCGTCACCCGCGGCGGCGACCTGGTCGCTGCCGATGACCAGGGCGTCCGGAAAGCGCACCGCGATGGCCTGAGCCTTCTCGAGCGCGAGCCGCCGGGCGCGGTCCATCGGCAGCTCCCCGGCGCGCGCGGACTCCACCACCTCAGGCGGGTGGGACTCAAAGGGGATCCCGAAGCGCCCGAGGAGCTCGCGGCGGTAGCGGGAAGTCGAGGCGAGGATGAGCCGCGGCGGACGACTCACGTCGCCACCCGATTCGCCTTCGAGAAACAAGGGGTTAGGGGCAAGACCGGCTTTGACTTAGGCAGACCCGGTACCTATTATACGCGCCCCATGTCGCCGCCCTGGTCGCAGCCGCTAGAGGTAGACCGGCTGGCCGATGGCGGAGCCGACCTCGACTTTGCCATCCCGCTCGCCGAACTGACCGGCTTGCGCCCGGATCGCCCGGGCGTGGCAGGAGAGGTGCGGGGGCGCGCGCATTTCCTGCGCGAGCGCGGCTTCGCGGTGGCGGAGCTGCGGCTCGAGGGGGAGGCGCAGCTCCAGTGCCAGCGCTGCATGCAGCCGCTGCAGCTGCCGCTGCACGCGCTGACGCGGGTGGCGCTGGCGGATTCCGAGGCGCAGGTGGCGCAGGTCCCGGAGGACCTGGAGCCGGTGCTGGCCTCGGGCGGCCGCATCAGCATCGGGCAGCTCGTCACCGAGGAGCTGCTGCTGAGCCTGCCGATCGTGCCGCTGCACGAAGGCGAGGGCGACTGTGCCGCGGCCCCCGGGGCGGTGGCGAGCGCCGGTGAGACGCACCGTCCGTTTGCGCAGCTGGCGGATCTGTTGAAACGTAAGTGAATCGAATTCGATCGAGGAGTTGTTTCCATGCCCGTTCAAAAAAGCCGCAAGACGCCTTCGCGCCGCGGCATGCACCGCTCGCACGACGGTCTTTCCAAGCCCGCCCTGTCGACCGACCCGCAGTCCGGTGAGACGCACCTGCGTCACCGCATCACACCCGATGGCTTCTACCGCGGCAAGCGCGTGATCGAGAAGCCCGCCGAGAGCGAAGACAAGGAATAGCGCGCTCCTGCGCACCTAAGACTGCGCCGGACCGCAAAGGGCCAGCGTGCTGCCGATTGCGATCGACGTGATGAGCGGCGACTCCGAGCCGCGTGAATACGTGGCCGGGGCACTGCGCGCGCTCACCGACGATGCGCAGCTTGAGGTGCTCCTGGTCGGCGACGCCGCGCTCATCGAGCGCGAGCTGCAGGCAAGCGCTGCGCCCCTGCGGGCCCGGGCCACGGCGATCGCGGCCTCCCAGGTCGTGACCATGGAGGAGAAGCCGCGCGAGGCGATCCGCCACAAGAAGGATTCCTCGATGCGCGTGGCCATCAACCTCGTGCACGAGGGACGCGCGGGGGCTGCGGTCTCGGCCGGCAACACCGGCGCCCTCACCGCCATCGCACACTTCGTGCTGAAGACCCTGCCCGGGGTGGAGCGCGCCGCGATCATCTCCGCGATTCCCGCCGCCCATGGCCTCACGCAGATGCTCGACCTCGGCGCCAACACCAAGGCGACCCCGGAGCAGCTGCGCCAGTTCGCCGCCATGGGCGCCATCATCGCCCGCGACGTCAACGGTATCGCGAGCCCGCGCATCGGCCTGCTCAACATCGGCGAGGAGGACATGAAGGGGCACGAGGGCGTGCAGGCCGCGCACGCGCTCATCGGTGCGAGCGGCCTCAACTACATCGGCTTCGTCGAAGGCAACGACATCTTCTCGGGCGAGGTGGACGTGGTCGTCACCGACGGCTTCACCGGCAACGTCGCGCTCAAGACCATGGAGGGGGTCGCAGGGCTGATCGCCAACCGCATGCGCCAGGAGTTCCAGGCGTCGTTTGCCGACCGCATCGCCGGGCTCATCGCGCGCCCGGTGCTGCGCCGCGCCGCCGCCGGCCTCGACCCGCGCCGCTACAACGGCGCCTGCATGGTGGGACTTGCCGGGATCGTGGTAAAAAGCCACGGTCATGCCGACCGCGTGGCGTTTGCGCGTGCCATCGGCACCGCGGCGCTGGCCGCACGGCGCGACCTGACCAGGCACATTGCGCAGGCTTTGCACGCCGAAGGGACCCGCATTTGATCTATTCGCGCATCACCGGCACCGGCTCCTACCTGCCCGAGCGCATCGTCAGCAACGCCGACCTGGAGAAGACGGTCGATACCACCGATGAGTGGATCAAGACGCGCACCGGAATCGAGCGCCGCCACATCGCCGCCGAGGGCGAGACCACCGTGGATCTTGCCGAGAAGGCCGCCCGCCGTGCCCTGGATGCCGCGGGTCTGGCGCCCCAGGATGTCGACTTCATCGCCTTCGGCACCACCACTCCGGACCTGATCTTTCCTAACTGCGGGGTGCTGCTGCAGGAGCGCCTCGGCTGCATCGGCGTGCCGGCCTTCAGCGTGGAGACCGCCTGCGCCGGCTTCATGTACGCGCTCTCGATCGCCGACAAGTATGTGCGCTGCGGGGAGTCCAAGCGCGCGCTCGTCATCGGCGCCGAGACCCTCTCGCGCATCACCGACTGGAACGACCGCGCCACCGCTGTGCTGTTCGCCGACGGCGCCGGCGCCGTGGTGCTCGAGCCGGCCGCGGAGGCGGGCGTGCTCTCAACGCACCTGCATGCCGACGGGCGCTACCACGAGATGCTCTACTGCGGCAGCGGGGTCTCGCGCGGCATGCAGGCGAAGCCGGTCATCAGCATGGCCGGCAAGGAAGTGTTCAGGATCGCCGTCACCAAGCTCGGCGCGGTGGTCGATGAGACCCTGGCCGCCAACGGGCTCGAGCGCTCGGCGATCGATTGGCTGGTGCCGCACCAGGCCAACATCCGCATCATCCAGGCGACCGCCTCAAAGCTCGACATGCCGCTCGAGCGCGTCATCGTCACGGTGCAGGACCATGGCAATACCTCGGCAGCCTCCGTGCCGCTCGCCCTGGATGTCGGCGTGCGCGACGGGCGCATCAAGCGCGGCGACCTGTTGCTGCTGGAGGCCTTCGGGGGCGGGTTTACCTGGGGGTCGGCGCTGGTGCGCTACTAGGGAGCCTGAGCCTCAGGGGCTGCGCTTTTACGGCCCCCAGAAAGCAAAACGCCGCGCGGAAGCGCGGCGTTTTGCTGTATCGACCTAAGCGGCGTCGATTACTTGGAGACCGAGCGCTTGAACATGCGGTCGATCTTCTCGTTGGTCGCATCGCAGCACGACTGGCTGGCGTGAGCCGCGGCCAGCGCCTGGTTCGCAGTGCTCTGCGCACCGCTGGCAGCCTGACCGGCCGACGCGGCGGCGCTGTTGGCCGAATCAGCGGCGCTCTTGGCAGAGGACGCATCGCCCTGCACCTTGGCCAGCTGGGCCTTCAGATCATCAACCTGGGCCTGCAGCGGCTTGAGATCCGTGCAGCCTGCCAGTCCAACCATCACAGCCACGGCAGCAGCTGCCGTCACAACGCTCGCGCACTTCATAATCGTCCCCTTTGGGTTGTTGATTCGGGAGTCCTGAATAACCGAAGCGATGCCGCCGGGCAAGTTCCGCCGGTTCGCCGGCGGCAACTGCACCAAATTTACCGCGGGAATGCAACTCCAAACACGTAACTTGTCTTCGGGCCGCGACACTTCGACACAGGCTTGCAATGTGCGCGGCAGGCGATTTTCCCACTGTGGTGCGCTGCAAGTGAGGTGTTTTGATGTACGCGCGAGTTACTTTTTCGCGCGCGGGCAACAGGATTCTTTACGGATGTTCAACTTCTCCTGAGCCGTTGACGCAGCAGTGAGGTGATGCGCGTGCATGCGGCACGAAGCGGGCGCAGGCACTGCCTGACACGCGCAGCGAACCTGCCCGTGGAGAGTCACGTGCGCTCACCTCTTGCCCCGGCACCCAATCTGGATATAATCACAGTTACTGTATATATAGACAGGACGCGCCCATGTCGGACCTTACTCCTCGGCAGACCCAGATCCTGCGGCTCATCCAGCGCCATATCGGCGAGACCGGCATGCCCCCGACCCGGGCGGAGATTGCCCACGAACTCGGCTTCCGTTCCGCCAATGCCGCCGAGGAGCACCTGCGGGCGCTTGCCCGCAAGGGCGTCATCGCCCTGGTCCCCGGGACTTCCCGGGGCATCAAGCTGAAGGACACGATCCGCGAGCAGATCGGGCTGCCGCTGATCGGCCGCGTCGCCGCCGGCAAGCCGATCTTCTCCGAGGAGAATTTCGAGGCGCGGCTGCACATCGACCCGTCCATCTTCCAGCCACGCCCGCACTACCTCCTGAAGGTCATCGGCATGAGCATGAAGGATGCCGGGATCCTCGATGGGGACCTGGTGGCGGTGCATCGCACCGCCGAGGTGCGCAGCCGGCAGATCGTGGTGGCGCGCCTGGAGAATGAGGTCACGGTGAAGCGCTACCGCCAGGAGGGCTCGGTCGTATGGCTGATGCCCGAGAACACCGACTTCGAGCCGATCAAGGTGGACCTCAAGGAAGAACCGCTGCTCATCGAGGGCATCGTCGTCGGCGTCGTGCGCCGCGGCCGCTCGACCGGGCTCATGTGAAGGCTCACGGCACCCGCAGCCCCCTCCAGCACAAAGGCCTCACCCTGATTGCGCTTAAGCCGGCATGGACGATTCGAAAATTGCTCGCCTGCTCGAGCATCCGGCTATCTGGCGCGGCAGGAGCGCTGCGCGCTTCGCGGTCGTGCCGAGCGGCTTTGCGGCACTCGATGAGCTGCTCCCCGGCGGTGGCTGGCCCCGCAGCGGGCTGACCGAAATCCTCATCCCGCGCTTTGGCAGCGGGGAGCTCTCACTCATCCTGCCGGCGCTCGCGGCCGCCTCGCGTGCTGCCGATGCCCGCTGGTGCGTGTGGGTCGCACCCCCCCTGATGCCCTTCGCCCCCGGGCTCGTCGCCCGGGGCATGGTGATCGAGCGCGTGGCGGTGGTGAGCGGCGAGCGCCCGCTGTGGGCGCTCGAGCAGGTGCTGGGTTCGGGCGCCTGCGATGCGGCACTGGCCTGGGCGAAGCACGTGCAGCCGCGCGACATCCGCCGCCTGCAGCTTGCTGCCGAGCGCGGCCGCACGCTCGGGGTGCTGTTCCGCCCGCGGCGTGCGGCGCGCGAGAGTTCCGCTGCGGCGCTGCGCCTGAGCGTGGAGTCGCACGCGGCCGGCCTGCGCGTCACGCTCCTCAAGGGACGCGGCGCGCGCGGCGTGGTGGAGCTTGCGCCATGACCCCGGGCGCAGAAGAAGCCGCAGCGCTGCTGCCCGCACCGGCCGCGTCCGCGCTGAGTCCCGGGCGCGAACCGCAACTGACCCTCCTGCCCCCGCCGGCTGCCGGGGAGCCGTGCGCGCAGCTGTGGGCGGGCCTGCACCTGCCCGGGATCACGGGCACCGCGCAACTCACGCAGCTGGCGCAGCGCGCGCAGCGCTTCACGCCGCGCGTGAGCCTTGAGCCCCCCGACGCGCTGCTGCTGGAGGTGCGCGGCAGCCTGCATCTTTTTTCGGGCCTCGCCGGCCTCAGGGGCGCCCTCAGGCAGATGTGCGAGGCGCTCGCGCTGCGCCCGCAGCTGGCCTTCGCCCCGACCCCGCTCGCCGCCCTCGCGGCCGCACGCGCCGGGCGCGGCCTCGAGATCACCACTCACGCGCAGCTCATCAGCCAGCTCGCGCCACTTCCCCTGGGTGTGCTGCGCTGGCCGGCACCGGTGGTGCAGCGGTTGCGCAGCATGGGCGTGCGTACCTTGGGCGCGGTGCTGCGGCTGCCGCGGGCCGGTTTTGCACGGCGCTTCGGGACGGCACAGCTGGCGCAGCTGGATGAGCTCACCGGGCGCAGGCCCGAGCTGCGGGGCATCTTCCAGCCGCCGCTGCGGTTCCGCCGCCGCCGCGAGCTCACCTGCGAGGTGGAAAACCACGCCTGGCTCCTCGCAGCGCTCGCACCTCTCCTGCGCGAGCTCGAGCAGTTCCTGCGCGCCCGCCAGGCGGGCGTCATGACGCTCGAGTGCCGCCTGCTGCACCGGGGTGCAGAGATGACCCCGTGCCGACTCGAACTCGCGGCCCCCACCGCCGATGCGCGGCACCTCGAGGAACTCCTGAGCGGCCCGCTCGGGCGCCTGAACCTGCGCGCGCCGGTGCGGGCGCTCGAGCTGCGGGCGCGCACGCTCCTGCCGCGCGCATCAGTGGCAGGCGCGCTGTGGCAGCCCGGCGAGCACGGTGGCGCGAGCGGCAGTGAGGCGCACCTGCTCATCGAGCGCCTGCGCGCGCGCCTGGGCGAGGGGGCGATCCGCGGGCTGAAGCTGCTGGATGACCACCGGCCCGAGAGCACCTGGGCCCTGAGTGCGCCGCCATCCCCGGCGCTGCAGCGCACGGCACCGGCCGCCCCTGCGGTGAGTACCCGGCGGCCGCTGTGGCTCCTGGGCGCCCCGCAGCCACTGGCGGTGAGTGGCGGGCTGCCGCAGCGCGGCGGCGCGCTCACGCTCCTTAGTGAACCGGAGCGCATCGAGGGGGGCTGGTGGGATGGGGCGGACATCGCGCGTGACTATTACGCCGCCCGCGACGCGCACGGCGTGCGACTGTGGGTGTACCGCGAACGCGCGGCTCCGCACGGCTGGTTCCTGCACGGCTTCTTCGGGTGAGCCCTGAGCACAGGCCGGAGTACGCCGAGCTCCACTGTCTTTCGAACTTCAGCTTCCTGCGCGGTGCCTCGCACCCGCACGAGCTCGTGACCCAGGCGGTCGAGCTCGGCTACCGGGCGCTCGCCCTCACCGATGAGTGCTCGGTCGCAGGCGTGGTGCGCGCCCACATGGCCGCCCGGGAGCGGCCGCTGAAGTTCATCGTCGGGTCCGAGTTTCGCCTCGGCTGCGGCCTGAAGTTCGTGGCGCTCGCCATCGACCGCACCGGCTACGCGCGCCTGTGCCGCCTCATCACGCGCGGCCGCCGTGCCGGGCAGAAGGGCAGCTACGCCCTGACGCGCGCGGACCTGCAAGAGCTGCCGCTCACGCAGTGCTGGCTCTTGTGGGTGCCGGGCAGCCCAGCGCGCGAGGAGGAACTCGCCTGGCTCGCCGCGCGCTTCCCGCAGCGCCTGCGGGTGGCGGTGGAGCTGCTGCGCGAGGGGGCGGACGCGGCGCGGCTCGCGCACCTGCGCGAGCTCAGCGCGCGCCACGGCGTGCTGCTCCTCGCCGCAGGCGACGTGCACATGCACGTGCGCGCACGGCGGCGCCTGCAGGATGCGCTCACCGCGATCCGCCTGAAGGTGCCGCTCGCGCAGGCCGGCACGCGCCTGTATCCGAACGGGGAGCGCCACCTGCGCGAGCCTGAGCGCCTGGCGCGCCTGTATCCGCAGGAGCTCCTGCAGGAAGCGGTGGCGGTTGCGGCACAGTGCGACTTCAGTCTCGATGAGCTCCGCTACGAGTATCCCCGCGAGCTCGTGCCGCCAGGGGAGAGCGCCGCCAGCCACCTGCGCAAGCTCACCGAGGCCGGGGCGCAGTGGCGCTGGAACGGTGCGGTGCCGGCGCGCGAGCGCGCTGCCATCGAGCACGAGCTCGCCCTCATCGCCGAGCTCAACTACGAGCCCTACTTCCTCACCGTGCACGACGTGGTGGCCTTCGCGCGCGAGCGCGGGATCCTCTGCCAGGGGCGCGGTTCGGCCGCCAACTCGCGCGTGTGCTACTGCCTCGGGATCACCTCCGCGGATCCCGAGCGCGGCGCCGCCATGCTCTTCGAGCGCTTCATCTCGCGCGAGCGCAACGAGCCCCCCGACATCGACATCGACTTCGAGCACGAACGGCGCGAGGAGGTGCTGCAGTACGTCTACGCCAAGTACGGCCGCGAGCGCGCCGCTCTCGCCGCCACCGTCATCATGTACCGGCCGCGAAGCGCGCTGCGCGACCTGGGCAAGGTGTTCGGCCTCACTCCCGAGCAGTGCGCGCGCCTGGCCAAGGTGATGCAGTGGTGGGACGCCAGCGCTGCCATGGGTGAGCGCGTACGCGCGGCGGGCTTTGACCTTCAGAGCCCCTGGCTCAAGCGCCTGCTGCCACTCGCCCAGGAGCTCACCGCGCACCCGGGGTTCCCGCGCCACCTCTCCCAGCACGTCGGCGGCTTCGTGATCGCGCGCGACCTGCTCGAGGAGCTGGTGCCCATCGAGAACGCGGCCATGCCCGAGCGCACCGTGGTGCAGTGGGACAAGGACGACCTCAATGACCTGGGGCTCCTCAAGGTCGACCTGCTGGCCTTAGGGATGCTGAGTGCGCTGCGGCGTGCCTTTGACCTCGTGAACGACTTTCGCGGCACGCACCACGACCTCGGGGCGCTGCCCGCGGAGGACCCCGAGGTCTACGACATGGTGTGCCGCGCCGACACCGTCGGGGTGTTCCAGATCGAGTCGCGCGCGCAGATGGCGATGCTGCCGCGCCTGAAGCCGCGCTGCTACTACGACCTCGTCATCGAGGTCGCCATCGTGCGTCCCGGTCCCATCCAGGGGGACATGGTGCATCCCTACCTCAAGCGCCGCTGCGGTGCGGAACCGGTCGAGTACCCGGGCGCTGAGGTGCGCGAGGTCCTGCAGCGCACCCTCGGGGTGCCGATCTTCCAGGAGCAGGTCATGCAGATCGCGATCGTCGCGGCCGGCTTCACGGCAGGCGAAGCCGATGCGCTGCGGCGCGCGATGGGCGCCTGGAAGCGCAGCGGCGGGCTCGACGCGTTTCAGGAGCGGCTGCTGCGGGGCATGGACAAGCGCGGCTATCCGGCCGAGTTCGCGCAGCGCATCTACCAGCAGATGCTCGGCTTTGGCGATTATGGCTTCCCGGAGAGCCACGCGATGAGCTTCGCGCTGCTCGTCTATGACTCGGCATGGCTGAAGTGCCACGAGCCGGCCGCCTTCTGCTGTGCGCTGCTCAACAGCCAGCCCATGGGCTTCTACGCCCCCGCGCAGCTGGTGCGCGATGCGCGTGCGCACGGCGTCGAGGTGCGCGCGGTGGACGTGCGCATGAGCGGCTGGGACTCGAGCCTCGAGCGCCGTGAGGACGGTGAGCCCGCCCTGCGCCTCGGCCTGCGCCTGGTGAAGTCCCTCACCCGCCCAGGCGCCGACCGCCTCCTCGCCGCGCGCACCCGCGCGCCCTTCGCGAGCGTGCAGGACCTGAGCCTGCGCGCCGGGGTCGACCGCGGGGATCTTGAGGCGCTCGCCGCCGCCGGGGCGTTCGCGGCCCTGAGCGGTAACCGCCACCTGGCCTTCTGGGAAGTCGCCGGCACCGAGCGCGCGCTGCCCCTGGGCCTCACCAGCACCGCGACGGCGGATGCGAAGGAGGGCCATCCGCTGCTGCGTACGCCGACGGAAGGGGAAGGAATCGTCGCCGACTATTCAGCCCTCGGACTGACCCTCGGGCGGCATCCGCTGGCACTGCTGCGCCCGCGTCTCGAGGCCCATGCCCTGCGCAGCGCCGCCGACCTTCGCTCACTGACCCACGGCACGCGGGTGCGTACCGCCGGCATCGTGCTCATGCGCCAGCGGCCGGCGACCGCCAGCGGGGTTACCTTCCTCACGCTCGAGGATGAGAGCGGGCAGGTCAACGTCATCGTCTGGGAACGGGTGGGACACGAGCAGCGCGCCGCCCTCATCGAGTCGCGGCTGCTCGAGGTGCACGGTGAACTGCAGCACCAGGAGGGCGTCTGCCACCTGATCGCCCATCGCCTCATCGACCGCAGCGTGCTTTTGGGGGAGCTCCTGACGCGCTCCCGGGACTTTCACTGAGGCGCCCCGGGCCTCAGCCCGGCCGGGGCCTGCGTCCCGGGCGCCCGCCGGCCTCCCCGTCGGCGCCGATCTCGTAGTCCTCGAAGTCGCTGGTGAGCTCGGCGGTGAGCTTCTCTTCCATCAGGCGCTCGAGGCGCCGCCACGCCGGGTCGCCGGCCTTCTGGCCGCGCTTCTTGGCGAGGTCGAGCTCCTTGTTGACCTGGTCGAGGTCCACGTCGCCGTCCTCGACGGTCGGCTCGTCGGCCTCGTCGTCCTCGTATTCGTCGGATTCGGGCTTCTCGCTCATGACCGCTCAGGCGTTCGTAGCAGGAAGTGAACGGCGCGAAATTAATCCAGATGCGGCGACGACTGCAATCTCAGCCGCACGCTTTGTGAAACCGGGCCACTTTGGACCGCCCCCCGAGGGCCGGCCCGTCAGTGGATGAGGTTGTTCATCTGGAAGATCGGCAGGAGCATGGCGAACACGATGGCCATGACGAACAGGCCCATCATGACGATGAGCAGGGGTCCCAGGAGGCCCACCATGGCCCCGAGCAGCCCATCGAGCTCGCGCTCCTGGCTGATGGCGGCGCGCTCGAGCATGTTGTCCAGCTGCCCGCTCGACTCGCCGCTGGAGATGAGGTGGATGGTCATGGGGGGAAACAGGCGGCTCACCGACAGCGAGCGCCCGATCGGGGCCCCCTCGCGCACCCGGGCGGCGGCATCGGCGACGGCATCGCGCATCGGCAGGTTGGTGACCACCTCCCCTGAGATGCGCATGGCCTCGAGCACCGGCACCGAGCTCCCCGAGAGGATGCTGAAGGTGCGGGTGAAGCGGGCGGTATTGAAGCCGCGCACCATCTTGCCCAGCAGCGGCACGCGCAGCTGCCAGCCCTGGAACTGGCGCTTGGCCTTCGCGTTCTTCTGCCAGCGGGCGAACAGCCACGCCCCGAGCACCAGCGCGATCACGAGGTACACCCCGTAGAGGCGGAAGAAGTCGCTGGTGCCGATCAGCACCCGCGTGATGAGGGGGAGCTTCGCCTTGGTGGAGTCGAACACCGAGACCACCTTCGGCACCACGAACACCAGCAGGAAGGAGACGATCACGAAGCACATGATGGTGAGCACGATCGGGTAGAGCATCGCGCCCAGCACCTTCTGGCGGATGATCTCGCGGCTCTCGGTGTAGTCGGCGAGGCGCTCGAGCACCTGGTCCAGGTGCCCGGCCTGCTCCCCGGCCGCGACCGTGGCGCGGTAGATCTCCGGGAACACGCGCGGGAACTCGGCAAAGCCCGAGGCGAGGGTGTGCCCCTCCATCACCTTGGCGCGCACCCCGAGCACGATCGACTGCACGCGCGGCTTCTCGGTCTGCTGCGAGACCGCCAGCAGCGACTCCTCGAGCGGGAGCCCGGCGCGCACCAGGGTGGCGAGCTGGCGGGTGAAGAGGGCGAGGTCGGAAGCCCCGACCCGGCGCATGAGGCTGAAGGACTTCTGGCGCTTGGCCTCGCGCTGCGCGACCTCCGAGACCGTGACGGGCAGCAGCTGCTGCTCGCGCAGCTGCTGGCGGATCTGGCGCGGCGTGTCGCCCTCGAGGATGCCCTTGCGCTCGTGGCCGAGCGTATCCAGGGCGGTATATTCGAACGCGCCCAAGTCAGTCCTCGCGCGTTACGCGCAGAATTTCCTCGAGTGTGGTTTCGCCGCGCAGCACGCGGGCGCGGCCGTCATCGCGGATCGAGGGCGTGGAGAGTCGTGCGTGGCGCTCGATCTCCTGCTCCGAGACCCCGTCGTGGATCATGGTGCGCATGGCATCGTCCACCATGATGAGCTCGTAGATCCCGGAGCGCCCGCGGTAGCCCCCGGTCGGGTCGCGTCCCGGGCGGTAGAGGGTCGGGGAGGGGTCCTCGGGACCTAAGTTCAGGAGGCGCCGCTCGTACTCCCCGGCGGTGAAGGGCTGCTTGGTGTCCGGGGAGAGCACCCGCACCAGGCGCTGCGCCAGCACGCCGATCAGGGAGGAGGAGAGGAGGAAGGGCTCGATGCCCATGTCGCGCAGACGCGTGATGGCGCCCGCGGCGGTATTGGTGTGGAGCGTGGAGAGCACCAGGTGCCCGGTGAGGCTCGCCTGGACTGCGATCTGCGCGGTCTCAAGATCGCGGATCTCACCGATCAGCACCACGTCGGGGTCCTGGCGCAGGATGGCGCGCAGGCCGCGCGCGAAGGTCATCTCGACCTTGGTGTTCACCTGGGTCTGGCCGATGCCGTCGATGTAGTACTCGATCGGGTCCTCGACCGTCATGATGTTCTGGGTGTTGTCGTTCAGGCGCTCGAGGGCGGCATAGAGCGTCGTCGTCTTGCCCGAGCCGGTCGGGCCCGTCACCAGGAGGATGCCGTGGGGCTTGTGGATCAGCTCGTCCATCGAGCCCTGCGTGCGCGCATCCATGCCGAGGGAGTTCAGGTCGAGCTTGCCGGCCTGCTTGTCGAGGATACGCAGCACCACGCGCTCGCCGTGGCCGGAAGGGATGGTGGAGACGCGCACGTCCACCGCGCGCCCGGCGATCTTGAGGCTGATGCGCCCGTCCTGCGGCAGGCGCTTCTCGGCGATGTCCAGGCGCGACATGACCTTGATGCGCGACACCACGAGTGGCGCCACCGCGCGGCGTGACTGCAGCACCTCGCGCAGCACGCCATCGACGCGGAAGCGGATCACCAGGCGGTTCTCGAACGGCTCGACGTGGATGTCGGAGGCGTTCTCCTTCACCGCCTGGGTGAGGACGGCGTTGATGAGGCGGATGATCGGCGCGTCGTCCTCGCTGTCGAGGAGGTCGGCCTGCTCGGGCAAGTCCTGCGCCAGGTGCGCCAGGTCCGTGGTGTCATCGAGCCCCTCGACCGCCTGCATGGCATCCGAGCCCGCCTCGTAGGCGCGCCGCAGCAGCTCGTCGAACTTCTCCGCCGGCACCCGCTCCAGGCGCACCTGGCGGCGCAGGTAGCGGCGCACCTCGGCGAGCGCCTGCGGGGAGGCGGACTCGCGGTAGGAGCACTCGGCCACCCCGTCGACCACGCGGTTGACGAGCACGCCGTGGCGCTTGGCGAAGGCGAAGGACAGGCGGCGGCTGTCCGCGTCCGGGGCCTCGGCGCTCACCTGGGCGAGCTCGCTCACGGCTGTCCGGGCACGCCCGAGGTGCCGTTCGGATCGGGCTTGGCGGTGGCACTGGGCGCCGGCTCCCCCTGCTGCAGCGGGATCGTGGGGCCGGGAGCGGAGGGCACCGGCGTCGGGGCGCCGGGCCGCAGGTGCTCGGCCTGGGGCGGCGGGGCGGGCGGCAGGGGGTTCAGCGTGCCGCGGGTCACCCCGGGGAGCAGCGGCAGCGCCTCGCGCTCATCGAGCGTGCGCTCCTGGTCGCGCATGTAGTTGTACTTGAGGTCCGTCTCGTAGGCGGCCTGCGCCTGGTCGCGCAGGATCTTCGGGCGGATGAACATGATCAGGTTGTTCTTGGTCGAGGTGGCGTTACGCGTCTTGAACAGGAGGCCGATGATCGGGATGTTCCCCAGGTAGGGGACGCGGTTCTCGCCCTTGACGCTGTTGTCCTCGATCAAGCCGCCGAGCACCACGATGCCGCCGTCCTCGATGAGGACGGTGGTGGTGACGGTGCGCTTGTTGGTCACGAGGTCCACGGCCCCGGCAGGCTTCTGCCCGATGCTCGAGCTCTCGATGGAGATCTTCAGCATCACCGCCGAGCCCTCCGGCGAGATGGTCGGGGTCACCTTGAGGATGGTGCCCACCTCCTCGCGCTGGATGGTCTGGAAGGGGTTGACCGTGCCGCCGGTGACGGCGGTGGTATTGGTGAACTGGCCGGTGACGAAGGGGACTTCCTGCGCAACCTTGAGCTCGGCCTCCTGGTTGTCCATCGTGACCGCGGACGGGGTGGCCACGACGTTGGTGTTCGTGTCGCCGCGGATGGCGCGCAGCACCGCGGCGAAGTTGACGCCCGAGCCTGCGATGCGCCCGATGCCGAGCGTCGTGCCCTGCAGCAGCGTCGTCGTGACGTTGGCCGGGTTCTGCACCGCGCCGGCGAGGTCGACGATGCTGGTGCCGCCAACGGGTGAGACGAAGCCGGCCGCCGGCACGTTGGTGCCGTTGGAGAAGGCGGCCCAGTTCACGCCGAGCTCGGCGTCCTTGTCGATGTCGACCTCGGCGATGATCGCCTCCACCAGCACCTGCGGGCGGCGGATGTCGAGCTTGTCGACGATGTCCATGACCGCGCGCATGATCTTCGGCGGCGCGGTGATGACGAGTGCGTTGTTGGTCGGGTCCGCCCACACCATGGCGTTCTTCTCCGCCTGCGCGGAAGCGGGGCCCGCGCCGGCGCCGGCTCCCGCGCCGGCCGGGCCGGCCGCCGCCTGGGCGATGCCGGTGATCTGCTCCTTGAGCTTGGGCGCCATCTTCTCCGCGTCTGCGTAGTGCAGATAGCGCACGCGCGTGTCGCCCCCGGCTTCCAGCGGCGTGTCGAGGTGCGCCACCAGCGCGCGCACCCGCAGGCGCTGCGACTGCTCCCCGGCGATCAGCACGCTGTTGGAGCGCTCATCGGCCACCACCTTGACGGTGGCGCCTTCGGCGGAATTGGCGCCGGTGTAGAGGGAGTTCACCACGCGCACGATCTCGGCGGCCGAGGCGTTCTGCAGCGGCACGATCTCAGGCTCCGTGCCGCTCGCGAGGTCGATGCGGCGGATGATGCGCATGATGCGGTTCACGTTGCTGGCGTGATCCGAGATGATGAGGATGTTGGAGGCCGGGTAGGCCGCCAGGTGCCCGTACTGCGCGATCATCGGCCGCAGGATCGGGATCAGCTGCGCGGCGCTGACGTTCTTCACCTCGAGCACCTGCGTCACGAACTCGTCCGAGGTCGCGCTCACCCGTTCGGGGAGGTCGTTGGAGGGGAACTGGCGCGCGTTGGCGTCGGGGAGGATCTTCACGATGTTGCCCGAAGGCACGGCGACGAAGCCGTACACCTGCAGGATCGAGAGGAAGGCCTCGTAGAAGGCCGCCGGTGACATCGGCGTCGAGGACAGCATCGTCACCTGCGCGCGCACGCGCGGGTCGATGATGAAGTTCTTGCCGGTGGCCGCCGAGACGGCCTCCGCGATCTGCGTGATGTCGGCGTCCTTGAAGTTCGGGGTGATGCGCTGCGCGGGCGCCGCCTGGGGAGGCTGCTGCTGCGCGGTGGCGAGCGAGGCCATCAGCACCGCGAGCGCGCACACGAAGATCGGACGTAAGGCAGTCATTCGCAACATTCCCCCAAACCTCAAATACCACCGCGCCGCTACTGGCCGGGGTTGTTCTCCGCGGCCGCCTCGATCGCCTGCGGCGGCGGCGCCGCCATCGGGGCACCAGGCGCCATTCCCTGTGGCGGCGGCGCAGGACCTATGCCCTGGGACTCCCCGGCGGCCACGGCATCGGCCTCCTGCGCCAGCTGCGCGATGTTAAGCACCAGATCCTGCGTCTGCGTGCCTCGAATGACTGTGACGCGCGCCTCACTGGAGGTCGAGAGCGTCTTCAGGATCTGCTCACTTCGATCACGGTCATCGAGCGGCGTTCCATTGATCGCGGTGACCTGGTCCCCGGGGCGCAGCCCCAGGCGCTGGAAGGCCTGCCGGTCGCGCCCCGGATAGACCCGGAAGCCGTTCATGTGCCCGTGGTCCATGACCGGCTGCGGCCGCAGCACGTCGCCGATGAGCCCGGGCTGCTCGGAGATCATGCGCCGCATGCGCTCGAGGGCCGGGCTCTCCGCGCCCTGCAGCAGGGCGGCCGAGGGCGGCGCGGCGCCGGGCGCCATCTGGCGCGGCAGCGCGAGGGACTCGAGCTGCCCGTCGCGGTCGATCACCACGCGGTCGGTGTAGACCGAGTGCAGCTTCGGGCCGCCGGCTATGGTGTCGCCGACTGCATACACCTTCGCGGCCTGCGGCGTCGGCCCGATGATCGCAAGACCGTTCTGCGGATCGTTGCCGGCGATGATGCCGGTGAGCACCAGGGGCATGCTGGTGGCCGGGGCGTTCGCCGCGTCCACCTTCGGTGGCGGGGCGGCGCCGAACAGGTGCGCGTTATTGATGGCGGCGAGGTCGAGCGAGCGGGCGTGCACGGGATTGGCGTGCACCGGGGTCGCCTTGGGGCCGCCGCCGGCAAGATCGGTGATGATGAGGGCCGCCTGCACGCCAAGACCCAGCGCCAGCGCCCAGGTCGCGATGCGCGGGCCCTCGGACAGGAGCAGGGAGCGCCAGCGCTCCTGCGCCGGCAGGCCCTCGAGCCAGGAAGCCGCGTTCATGGGGAAAAGAGCATGAGCTTAAATGTCGTCCTCAAGGCCGCCCGCACACCCCTGCGGCACGCCTCCGGCGAACCGCGCCACGCCTCAAGCGCCCGCCATCATACGGGTGTGACGCTTGTGCTCTCAAGCGATTGTTTCTGCAGGAGTAACTACTACTCATTCTGGCAGGCTTGTGTTGCCGTTTCGCGACCCCTATAAAGACTCTCATGCCTGATCCCCATCCGGTCCGCCCTGACACCGGCGTCGTCGTCGAAGAGTCGCGCCCGGAGGTCAAGCAACCGCCGCTGTACCGGGTGGTATTGCTGAATGACGACTACACCCCCATGGAGTTTGTCGTCGATGTGCTGGAAAAGTTCTTTTCGCTCAACCGCCCCACCGCCACGCGTGTGATGCTGGAGGTGCACACCAAGGGCAAGGGTGTGTGCGGGGTCTTCACATACGAGATTGCCGAAACTAAGGTGGCACAGGTGACCACCTACGCACGCGACCACCAGCACCCGCTCATGTGCACCCTGGAAGAGGCTTGAAAGCGGCGCTGTCTGACTGAATCAAGGTACCGGAAGGGTTTCTACTGAACTGACGCTCCATGCAAGAAAGGTCCGCCTAAGTGCTGTCCAACGAGCTCGAATACTGTCTGAACGATGCGTTCCACCAGGCGCGCGAGGCGCGCCACGAGTACCTGACGGTCGAGCACCTGCTGCTCGCGATCCTCGATACGCCCAAGGTGCGCGAGGTGCTGCGTGCCTGCGGCGCCGACCTTGCCAAGTTCAAACAGGAACTGAAGGAGCACATCGACCAGTCCACCCCGAAGCTCGAGGAGGGCGAGGAGCGCGAGGTGCAGCCGACCCTGGGCTTCCAGCGCGTGCTGCAGCGGGCGGTGTTCCACGTGCAGTCGAGCGGCAAGAAGGAAGTGGGGGTCGCCAACGTACTGGTCGCGATCTTCAGCGAGAAGCAGAGCCACGCGGTGTTCCTGCTGAACCGCCGCCACGTCACGCGCCTCGACGTCGTCAACTACATCTCCCACGGCCTCTCCAAGATCGCCGAGGAGAAGACCGACAAGGAGGAGACCGCCACCGAGGGTGAGCGTGATCCGGAAGGCGGCAGCGCCCTCGAGAAGTACACGACCAACTTGAACCGCATGGCGCAGGACGGGCGCATCGACCCGCTCATCGGGCGCAAGCTCGAGGTCGAGCGCACCATCGAGATCCTCTGCCGCCGCAGGAAGAACAACCCCCTCTACGTCGGGGAGGCCGGCGTCGGCAAGACCGCCATCGCCGAAGGCCTCGCGCGCCTGATCGTCGAGGGCAAGGTGCCCGAGGTGCTCACCGACTCCACCATCTTCGCCCTCGACATGGGCGCGCTCATCGCCGGCACCAAGTACCGCGGCGACTTCGAGAAGCGCCTGAAGGGCGTGATCACCGAGCTCAAGAAGCAGCCCGGGGCGATCCTCTTCATCGACGAGATACACACCGTGATCGGGGCGGGCGCGGCCTCCGGTGGCGTCATGGACGCCTCCAACCTCATCAAGCCCGTGCTCACCAACGGCGAGGTGCGCTGCATCGGCTCCACCACCTACCAGGAGTACCGCGGCATCTTCGAGAAGGACCACGCCCTGGCGCGGCGCTTCCAGAAGATCGACGTCGTGGAGCCCTCGGTCGCCGAGACCGTGGAGATCCTCTTTGGCCTCAAGCCACGCTTCGAGGAGCACCACGGCATCACCTACGCGGACGATGCCATCAAGGCGGCCGCGGAGCTCGCCGCGCGCCACATCAACGAGCGCCACCTGCCCGACAAGGCCATCGACGTCGTCGATGAGGCCGGCGCCCGGCAGCGCCTCAAGCCGATCGCCGAGCGTGAGCCCACGGTCGAGGTGCGCCACATCGAGGACGTGGTGGCACGCATGGCGCGCATCCCGGCCAAGAGCGTCTCCAGTTCCGACCGCGAGGTGCTGAAGAACCTCGAGCGCAACCTGAAGCTCGTGATCTTCGGCCAGGACAAGGCCATCGAGGCACTCGCGGCCTCCATCAAAATGGCGCGCTCGGGCCTGGGCGAGACGCGCAAGCCCGTCGGCAGCTTCCTCTTCGCCGGCCCGACCGGCGTCGGCAAGACCGAGGTGACGCGCCAGCTCGCCATCGCCATGGGCGTCGAGTTCCTGCGCTTCGACATGTCCGAGTACATGGAGCGGCACACGGTGTCGCGCCTGATCGGCGCGCCGCCGGGCTACATCGGCTTCGACCAGGGCGGCCTCCTGACGGAGGCGATCACCAAGCACCCGCACTGCGTGCTGCTGCTCGATGAGATCGAGAAGGCGCATCCGGATGTCTTCAACCTGCTGCTGCAGGTGATGGACCACGGCACGCTCACGGACAACAACGGCCGCAAGGCCGACTTCCGCCACGTCATCATCGTCATGACCACCAACGCGGGAGCCCAGGAGATGGCGCGCGCCTCGATCGGCTTCATGCAGGCGGACAATGCGAGCGATGGCATGGAGGCGATCCGCCGCATCTTCACGCCCGAGTTCAGGAACCGCCTGGACGCGGTGATTCAGTTCGCGGCGCTGCAGCCCTCCACCATCGAGCGCGTGGTCGACAAGATCATCATGGAAGTGGAGCAGCAGCTGGAGGCCAAGGGCGTCGCCATCACGCTCGATGATGCGGCACGCCGCTGGATCGCCGAGCGCGGCTACGACCCGAAGATGGGGGCCCGTCCCATGGCGCGCACCATTCAGGAGCACATCAAGCGCCCGCTCGCCGAGGAACTGCTGTTCGGGCGCCTGGCCAACGGCGGGCACGTGAAGGTGTCGGTGTCCGAGGACGGCACGGAGCTCAAGCTCGAGTGCGAGCCGGCGGCGCAGCTGCCGACCGTCCCGGCCTAGCGGCCGCTCTTATTTAGAGAGTTGAGGGAGCGAGGGGCCCGCCACTTTGGCGGGCTCTTCAGCGGCCGCGGTAGATGATGCGGCCCTTGGTGAGATCGTAGGGAGTCATCTCCACGGTCACGGCATCCCCGGTGAGGATGCGGATGTAGTTCTTGCGCATCTTCCCCGAGATGTGCGCCGTCACGACGTGGCCGTTCTTGAGCTTCACGCGGAAAGTGGTGTTCGGCAGGGTCTCGGTGACCTCGCCTTCCATCTGAATCGCGTCTTCTTTGGACATACCGCCCTTAAGCAGTTTCGGGGGCGCGAATTGGAGCACAAAGCGCGCGCTCCTGGCAATTTGGCCGCGCGCGCGTCCCTGGCGACGTAAATGCTAGGGGTTTGCCAGTCCCCGGGCGCCGGTGCGCGCGTGCTCGGCGAGCAGGGCCTGGAACTGGCTGCGCGGGATGGTGCGGGCGCCGAGGCTTGCCAGGTGCCGCGAGGGCAGCTGGCAGTCGATCACCGCCAGGTTGTGGCTGCGGGCCAGCGCCACGAGGTGCGCCAGGGCCGCCTTGGAGGCATCCCGCGCGCGGCTGAACATCGACTCTCCGAAGAACACCCCGCCGAGGCGCACCCCGTAGAGTCCCCCGGCGAGCTCCCCGTCGCGGTGCACCTCGATGCTGTGGGCGTGCCCCAGGTGATGCAGGGCGAGGTACGCCTGGCGCATCTCGCTCGTGATCCAGGTGCCCGGGCTCGCGGCGCGCGGCGCCGCGCAGCCATCGATGACGGCGGCGAAGTCGCGGTCGATGGAGGGCACGAAGCCACCGTTGCGCAGGGTCTTGGCGAGGCTCCTCGTCAGGCGGAACTCCTCCGGGAACAGCACCGCACGCGGGTCGGGCGCCCACCACAGCACCGGCTGGCCCGGGGAATACCAGGGGAAGATGCCGCGGCGGTAGGCGGCGATCAGCCGCTCGGGGGAGAGGTCGCCGCCGGCGGCGAGGAGTCCGGCGGGCTCCTCCAGGGCCTGCTCGGGGGGCGGGAACCACTCCGGCGCATCGTGCGGGGAGAGCCAGGTGATGGTCCTCACACGGTGGGCCCCGCACCGCGGCGGTCCCGGAACGGGACATGGGTCTGCACGTCGTGGGCGTAGGCCTCAACCGCCGCGCCCTCCTGCGCCAGGTAGTCGGCGATCGCGGCACGGAAGCGCGGGTCGGCGATGTAGTGCGCCGACCAGGTGAGCGTCGGCTCGAAGCCGCGGCTCACCTTGTGCTCCCCCTGGGTGCCGGGCTCGAAACGGCGCAGGCCGCGCTCGATGCAGAACTCGATCCCCTGGTGGTAGCAGGTCTCGAAGTGCAGGCTGTGGTAGTCCGCGGCCGCGCCCCAGTAGCGGCCAAAGAGCGTGTCGGTGCTCAGGAAGAAGACCGCCGCGGCCACCACCACGCGCCCGTGCAGGGCGAGCTTCACCATCAGCGCGTCGGGCAGCGTGCGGGCAACCTCGCCGAAGAAGGCGCGCGTGAGGTAGGGCTCGTGGCCGTGGCGCAGGAAGGTGTCGCGGTGCAGCTCGTAGATGCGGTCGAGCAGCGGCTCATCGAGCGCACCCCCCATGCGCGTCTCGAAGCGCACGCCGGCCTCGGCCACACGCCGCCGCTCGCGGCGGGCCTTCTTGCGCTTCTCGGCGGTGAAGCTCTCGAGGTACGCCTCGAAGCTTGTGTAGTCGCGGTTGCTCCAGTGGAACTGGCAGTCGCGACGCAGCAGCCAGCCGCGCGCCTCGCAGGCCCCGCGCGCGGCCTCATCCAGGAACAGGGCATGCACGCTCGAGAGTCCCTGGGAGGCCGCGTGTTCCTCGAGCCTGCCGAGCAGGCGCTCGGCGAAGGCGGCGCGCGGCAGGTCCGGGCGCACCAGCAGGCGCGGCCCCGTCGCCGGGGTAAAGGGGGCGGCGAGGGTGAGTTTCGGGTAGTAGTGCCGCCCGATGCGCTCGTAGGCCTTCGCCCAGGCGAAGTCGAAGACGAACTCGCCGTAGGAATGTGACTTGACGAAGGCGGCGGCCGCGGCGGCGATTCCCGCCCCATCGCGCAGCGTCAGGTAGCAGGGCTGCCAGCCGGTGCGCGCGCCCACGCAGTGGTTGCGCTCGAGGGCTGCGAGAAATTCGTGGCGCGTGAAGGGATTCTCGCCTGCGCCGAGCGCATTCCAGGCCTTGGGGTCAAGCTCCTGGATGCTGGCATGGATCTGCGCCGTGTCCCTGGGCATGTCTTCCTGTGTGCGCAGCGACCGCACTAACCGCCGGTACGGGTGTCGAGCATCTCAAGATAACGGTCCGCATCCAGCGCCGCCATGCAGCCGGCGCCGGCGGAGCTGATCGCCTGGCGATAGACGTGGTCGGCCACGTCGCCGGCCGCAAACACCCCCGCGATGCTGGTGGCGGTGGCGTTGCCCTCGGTGCCGCTCTTGATCGCGAGGTAGCCGCCCTCGTGCATCGCCAGCTGGCCGTGGAAGAGGGTGGTGTTGGGCGTGTGGCCGATGGCAATGAAGAGCCCGGTGACGGCAAGCTCGCGCGTGGCGTCCCCCTGGGCCGAGCGGATGCGCACCCCGGTGACCCCGGAGGTGTCGCCGAGCACCTCATCGATGGTGTGGTTCCAGATGACCGACATCTTGCCGGCTTCGACCTCCCGGAACAGGCGGTCCTGCATGATCTTCTCCGCGCGCAGCTTGTCGCGGCGGTGGATGAGCGTCACGTGCTGCGCGATGTGCGAGAGGTACAGCGCCTCCTCGACCGCGGTATTGCCGCCGCCCACGATTGCCACCTTCTGGCCCCGGAAGAAGAAGCCATCGCAGGTGGCGCACGCAGACACGCCGCGGCCGCGGTGCTTTTCCTCGGACGGCAGCCCCAGGTACTTCGCGGTGGCACCGGTGGCAACGATGAGGGCATCGCAGGTGTAGCTGCCCGAGTCCCCGACCAGGCGGAACGGCCGGGACTTCAGGTCCGCGGTGTGGATGTGGTCATTCACGATCTGCGTGTTGAAGCGCTCGGCATGGTGCTTCATGCGCTCCATGAGCGCCGGCCCCTGCAGCCCCTCGACGTCCCCGGGCCAGTTGTCCACGTCCGTGGTGGTCATGAGCTGGCCCCCCTGCTCAAGACCGGTGAGCAGGAGCGGGTTGCGGTTGGCCCGTGCCGCGTAGACGGCTGCGCTGTAGCCGGCCGGTCCTGATCCCAGAATGATGAGGCGGCTGTGCCGGGGTGTCGTCATGGGGCTCCCAGTGGAATCAAGGTCTCGGGCGATGGTACCAAGCCCTATAATGGTAGCCGTCTATCTTACGATGGAGATGCACCGGATTGGCTGAATCCTCGGCACAGGCGCGCCAGGGCGCGCGCTTCTCATCGGCCGTGAGCCGCGGCCTGCGCGAGAGCGCCGTCATCGCCATCGCCATCGTGGCGCTGGTGCTGCTGCTCGCCCTCGCGACCTATAGTCCGGATGATCCCGGGTTCTCCTTCACCGGCAGCGCGAGTCCCGTGCACAACCGCATCGGGGTGGTCGGCGCGTGGCTGGCGGACGTGCTCTTCTTTCTATTCGGCCGGCCGGCGTTCCTGTTCCCGGTCATGCTGGGCCTCGCCTGCGTCGGGCTGCAGCGGCGCATCCGGGCTGAGTCGCCCTCGCGCGCCAACAGCGCGGTGCGCATCGCCGGATTCCTGCTGGTGCTCATCGCCAGCTGCGCCCTCACCACGCTGCACTGGCAGCCCGGGGCGCTGCGCCAGAGCGCCGGCGGCGTGGTGGGCTCGGCCGTCGGTGGCGGCCTGGCCGCGGGGCTGGATTTCCTGGGCGCGACGCTGCTCCTGATCGCCGCCTGGATGGCGGGGCTGTCGCTCGCCTTCGGGGTCTCCTGGTTCACGATCATGGACCGCACCGGCTCGCTCGCCTGGTCGGGCATCTCCTGGCTGCGGGGGCAGCTTGCGTCCTCGCGTGATGCCGCGGAGGGGCGCGAGCGCAAGCAGGCGCGCAAGGAAGCGGTCGAGACCTCGCAGAAGAAGTCCGCGACGCGCGCGCCGCCACGCATCGAGCCGCCGACGCCGATCGTGGAGAAGAGCGCGCGTGTCGAGCGTGAGCGGCAGGTGCCGCTGTTCGACCCGCCCAAAGCCAACGAGCTGCCGCCGCTGAAGCTCCTCGACGACCCGCCGCCCCGCGAGCCGCTGTACTCCGCGGAGGCGCTCGAGGCGCTCTCACGCCTGGTGGAGATGAAGCTCAAGGACTTTGGCATCGAGGTCGAGGTGGTCGCGGTACAGCCGGGCCCCGTGGTGACGCGCTTCGAGCTGCGCCCCGCCCCCGGGGTCAAGGCGAGCCAGATCACCGCGCTCGCCAAGGACCTGGCACGGGCGCTCTCGGTCCTGAGCGTGCGCGTCGTCGAGGTGATCCCGGGCAAGAGCGTCATGGGCCTGGAGATCGCCAACGAGAAGCGCGAGGTCGTGACCTTCGGGGAGATCATCCGCTCGAAGGCCTACGACGAGCTGCACTCGCCCCTGGCGCTCGCCCTCGGCAAGGACATCGGCGGCCAGCCGATGGTGGCCGATCTTGCGCGCATGCCACACCTGCTGATTGCCGGCACCACCGGCTCCGGCAAGTCGGTGGGCATCAACTCGATGGTGCTGTCACTGCTTTACAAGTCAACCGCCGAGCACGTGCGGCTGATCATGATCGACCCGAAGATGCTGGAGCTGTCGGTATACGAGGGCATCCCGCACCTCCTGGCGCCGGTCGTCACGGACATGAAGCAGGCCGCCAACGCGCTGCGCTGGTGCGTGGCCGAGATGGAGCGCCGCTACCAGCTGATGGCGGCGCTCGGCGTGCGCAACATCTCCGGCTTCAACCGCAAGGTGAAGGACGCCATCGATGCGGGCAAGCCGATCCGCGACCCGGTGATGATGCTGCGTGCGGCCAATGACCCTTCCATCGACCAGCGCGACATCCAGGACCTGACGCCGCTCCCCTACATCGTGGTGGTGGTCGACGAGCTCGCCGACCTCATGATGATCGTCGGCAAGAAGGTGGAGGAGCTGATCACGCGCCTGGCGCAGAAGGCGCGCGCCTCGGGCCTGCACCTGATCCTGGCGACCCAGCGTCCCTCGGTGGACGTCATCACCGGCCTCATCAAGGCCAACATCCCCTGCCGCATCGCCTTCCAGGTGTCCGCGCGCGTAGATTCGCGCACCATCCTCGACCAGATGGGGGCGGAGACCCTGCTCGGCCACGGTGACATGCTCTACCTGCCCCCGGGCACGTCGTTGCCGACGCGGGTGCATGGGGCCTTCGTCTCCGACCAGGAAGTGCACCGCGTGGTGAATGCACTCAAGACCTCCACGCCGCCGAACTACATCGAGGAGGTGCTCTCCGGCCCCAGCGCCCCGATCCCGGGGCTGGCAGGCGAGGAGGGCGAGGGTGGTGGCTCGGCCGGGGAGAGTGCGGAGTCGGATCCCCTCTACGATGAGGCGGTGCGCATCGTCACCACCGAGCGCAAGCCCTCCATCTCTTACGTGCAGCGGCGCCTGAAGATCGGCTACAACCGCGCGGCGCGGCTGCTGGAAGCGATGGAGATCGCAGGCCTCGTCGGTCCCCTGCAGTCCAACGGCGGCCGCGACGTGCTGGCGCCGCCGCCGCCCAAGGACTAGCTGCCATGGCGGACCAGCCTTCCTTGCGTGTTGCGGCACGGCGCCTGTGGTGCGCGCTCACGAGCGGCGCCCTGGCCGCCGCATGCCTCGCGGCGCACGCCGCGGCGACGCCGCTGGATGCGTACCTGGATAACCTGAAGACCCTGCGCGCGAGCTTCCTGCAGACACTCGCCGATCCCCACGGACGTGAGATCGACCGTGCCACCGGCACCCTGATCGTCTCGCGCCCGGGCAAGTTCAGCTGGGACATCCACCCGGAGAACTCAAGCGGCGGCACCACCGGGGCCGGGCAGCTGATGGTGTGCGATGGCACCAACCTGTGGTTTCTCGACCGCGACCTGAAGCAGGTGACCGTGAAGCCGGTGGACGCAGCCCTCACCGCGACACCCGCGATGCTCTTGTCCGGGACCGCGGACCTCAGGCAGAACTTCAAGATCACGCCCGCCGGCACGCGCACCGGGCTCGACTGGGTGCTGGCCGAGCCGACCGCCACGGATGCGGACTTCCGCAGTGCGCTGTTCGGCTTCGCCAATGGCGAGCTCAAGCGAATGATCGTCGAGGACAAGCTCGGGCAGACCGCGACCATCATGTTCCAGAAGGTCACGCGCAACGTGGCGGTGGCTCCCGCCGATGTGAGCTTCACGCCGCCGAAGGATGTCGATGTCATCGGCACCCCTCATCCCTGAGGCGCCGATCCGCCGCGCACCGTGAGCGCGCGCGACTTGTTCGACGCCGATCCGCTGCGGCCGCTTGCCGATCGCATGCGGCCACGCAACATTGGTGAATTCATCGGCCAGCAGCACCTGCTTGGCGCGGGCAAGCCGCTGGCCGCGAGCATCGCCGCCGGGCGCCTGCACTCGCTCATCCTGTGGGGGCCCCCGGGCACCGGCAAGACGACGCTCGCGCGTCTCATCGCACAGGCCTCTGGCGCACAGTTCATCCCGTTGTCGGCTGTCATGGCAGGCGTCAAGGACATCCGCGCGGCCGTGGAGGCGGCGCGAGCGGCGCGCAGCGACGGGCAGCGCCGGACGCTCCTGTTCCTGGACGAGGTGCACCGCTTCAACAAGGCCCAGCAGGACACGTTCCTGCCCTACCTCGAGGACGGCACCCTCACGTTCGTCGGCGCCACCACCGAGAATCCCTCCTTCGAGGTCGTCAGCGCGCTGCTGTCACGCGCCCGTGTCTACGTGCTGCGCGCGCTCGCGCCGGAGGACCTGGTGGGCCTCATGCGCCGCGCGCTCACGGACGAGGAACGCGGGCTCGGACGCGAGCGGCTCACCGCGGATGACGCGGCGCTCGACCTCATGGCGCGCGCCGCGGACGGGGACGCGCGCCGCGCACTCAACATGCTGGAGCTTGCTGGCCAGCTGACCGAGGCCGCCGGAAGCGAGCGCGTGCTGACGCTCGCGATCGCCCAGGAGGTGGCCGGCGGCACGCACCGCCGCTTCGACAAGGGGGGCGACCAGTTCTACGACCAGATCTCGGCGCTGCACAAGGCGGTGCGTGGCTCGGACCCGGACGGGGCGCTCTACTGGCTGTGCCGGATGCTCGATGGCGGCTGTGACCCGATCTACCTTGCACGCCGCATCGCGCGCATGGCGGTGGAGGACATAGGCCTCGCCGATCCGCGCGCCTTCGCCCTCACCATGGATGCGTGGGAGGCTTACGAGCGGCTCGGGAGCCCCGAGGGCGAACTCGCCCTTGCTAACGCTGTGGTCTACATGGCCTGCGCGCCCAAGAGCAACGCCGTGTACGTGGCCATGGGGGAGGCCATGGAGGATGTGGAGAAGTTCGGTACGCTCGACGTGCCTCCGCAGCTGCGCAACGCGCCCACCCGCCTCATGAAGAATCTCGGCTACGGGCGCAACTACCGCTATGCCCATGATGAGCCGGACGCCTTTGCCGCCGGGGAGCGCTACCTGCCGGAGTCCCTGCCGGATCGGCGATACTACCGGCCCGTGCCGCGCGGACTTGAGATCAAGATCGGCGAGGCGCTCGCGCGGCTGCGGGCCCGCAACGAACCGAAAGGCTGAACGTGATCGACCCGAAGCTGCTGCGCAGCGAACCTGAGGCCGTGGCCAAGAACCTCGCACGCCGTGGCTTTACGCTGGACGTGGCGGCGCTGCAGGCGCTCGAGGACAAGCGCAAGCCCTGGACCGTCGAGCTCGACCGGCTGCGCGCCGAGCGCAATGCCAATGCCAAGGCGGTCGGGATGGCGAAGGGCAAGGGCGAGGACGCAAGCGCCCTCATTGCCAAGGGCGAGAGCCTCATTGCCGGGCTTGCGGAAGCGGAAGGCAAGCTGGCCACCGTACAGGCGGAGCTGGAAAGCTGGCAGCTCGGGCTGCCGAACCTGCTGCACGAGTCGGTTCCCGACGGGCGCGACGAGAGTGCCAACCTCGAGGTGCGCCGCGTCGGGGAGCCGCGCCGCTTCAGTTTCGCGCCCCGCGATCACGTGGAGATCGGGGAGCGCCTGAAGGGTGTGGACTTCGATGCAGCGGCGCGCATCTCGGGGGCGCGCTTCGTGGTGCTGCGCGGCCACGTCGCCCGGCTGCACCGCGCGCTGGCGCAGTTCATGCTCGACCTGCACACGCGCGAGCACGGCTACACGGAAGTGTACGTGCCGTACCTGGTGCAGGCGCCCGCGCTCGTGGGCACCTCGCAGCTGCCGAAGTTCGAGCAGGACCTGTTCGCGCTGCGCGGCGAGCAGGGCTTCTACCTGATACCGACCGCGGAGGTGCCGGTGACGAACCTCGTGCGCGGGGAAATCTTGGCCGCCGAGGCGCTGCCCCTGAAGTTCGTGGCGCACACGCCGTGCTTCCGCTCGGAGGCCGGCGCCGCCGGCAAGGATACGCGCGGGATGATCCGCAACCACCAGTTCGACAAGGTGGAGCTCGTGCAGATCGTGCGTCCCGACGCCTCCTACGCGGCGCTCGAGCAACTCACCGGTCACGCCGAGTCGGTCCTCCGGCAGCTCGAGATCCCCTACCGCACCATGGCACTGTGCGCGGGCGACATCGGCTTTGGCAGCGCCAAGACCTACGACCTCGAGGCGTGGCTGCCCTCGCAGGAGCGCTACCGCGAGATCTCCTCGTGCAGCAATTTCGAGGCCTTCCAGGCGCGCCGCATGCAGGCGCGCTGGCGCAACCCGCAGGGCAACAAGCCAGAGCCCGTGCACACGCTCAATGGCTCCGCACTTGCGGTCGGCCGCACGCTCGTCGCGGTGCTGGAGAACTACCAGAACGCGGACGGCTCGGTGACCGTGCCTGCGGTGCTCAAGCCCTACATGGGCGGTGTGGCGCAGCTCACGCCGTAGACTATCGATAATCGATAGTTCTATACTGCATTTCACAATGAAGCGTACGCCGCGCAAGCCAGAGCAGGCGCGAGCGCGCGACCCGCTCTTCAACCGCTCGGTGGAAAAGGCCCTCGCTATCCTGGAGGCCTTCGGCGGTGAGCGGCGCGCCTTGAGCCTCGCGGAACTCGCCGCCAGCGTCGGCATGACGCTGAGCTCGGCGCAGCGCTGCGTGCACACCCTGGTGCGGCTCGGGTTCCTGCGGCGCGATCCCGGCATGAAGCGCTGGGTGCTCACGCCGCGCCCGCTGGCTCTGGCGCACGCCTACCTTGCGGGCCACGCGCTGCTTGAGCAGGCCACCACCCACCTCGTCGACCTCAACCAGGCGAGCGGGGAGTCGGTCAGCATGTCGGAGCCCGACGGCAACGACATGGTGTTCATCGCGCGCTTCCCGAGTCTCAAACGCTTCTACATCCACATGCCCGTGGGGCGGCGGCTGCCGATGTACTGCACCGCCTCCGGCCGTGCGTACCTCTCGACGCTGCCGGCAGCCGCGGCGCAGCGCATCGTGCGCCGCTCGGAACTCAGGGCGCTCACGCCCGCCACGCTCACCGACCCGGTCATGATCCTCAGGCGCATCGCCGAGGCCCGCGAGGCCGGTTACGCCTGGTCGGACCAGGAGTGCTATCGCGGCGACCTGTCGATCGCAGCCCCGATCCTGGGCGCAGGCGGGCAGGCGCTGGCGGCCGTGAACATCTCTGCGCCCACCAGCCGCTGGACGCTGGCGGAGATGCGCGCGAAGCTCGCGCCCCTGCTGCTGCAGACCGCGCGCGCAGCCTCCGTGGGCCGGGCCATGCTGCGCTCCGCATGAGTGCCGCCGCGGACAAGGCGGTGCCAGAGCTCAGTCGCTCGCTCGAGTCGCGGCATATCACCATGATCTCGATCGGCGGCATGATCGGCGCGGGCCTCTTCGTCAGCAGCAGCGCGGCGATCGCCGCCACCGGCCCTGCTATTGTCGTCAGTTACCTCGTCACCGGAGCCCTGGTGCTGCTCGTCATGCGCATGCTCGGGGAAATGGCGATGACGCTGCCGAAGGTGCGCTCGTTCACCGAGTTCGCGCGCGCCGGCCTCGGTAACTGGGGCGGTTTCGTCGCCGGCTGGCTCTACTGGTATTTCTGGATGATCGTGGTGCCGGTGGAAGCCATCGCCGGCGCCAACATCCTGCACAACTGGTTCGGCGCCCTCGGGCCCTCGCCACTGGTGCTCGGCCTGATCCTCATGGGCGTCATGACCGCGGTCAACCTGATGTCGGCGCGCTCGTACGGGGAGTTCGAGTTCTGGTTCGCCTCCATCAAGGTAGCCGCGATCCTGGTCTTCATAGCCCTCGCCACCGCCTATGCCTGCGGATTCACCGCGCCCGCGGGTAACACCTTCGGCAACCTCAGCGCCTTTGGTGGCTTCATGCCCAAGGGCTTCACTGCCGTGCTGTCGGGCGCGGTGACGGTGTACTTCTCCCTGACCGGGGCGGAGATCACGACCATCGCGGCGGCCGAGTCCAGGGAGCCGGCGCGCGCCGTGGCGCGCATGAGCAGCACGGTGATCCTGCGCATCCTCACCTTCTACGCAGGCTCGGTGTTCCTCATTGTCTCGGTGGTGCCGTGGGTCAACGTCAAGGTGGGGGAGTCACCCTTCACCCTGGCGCTGACGACGATGCAGTTTCGCTGGGCCAGCGTCGCCATGAGCGCCATCATCCTCACCGCGGTGCTCTCCTGCCTGAACTCGGCGTTCTACGTGTGCTCGCGCGTGCTGTTCGTGCTCGCTGAGCACGGCGACGCCCCGCAGTTCCTGGTGCAGCTCAACGAGCGGCGCGTACCCACGCGTTCGGTGCTGATGGGCAGCATCGCCGGCGTGCTCGGGATCTTCGCTGCCACGGCGCACTCCCAGGCCGTGTTCGCCTTCCTCGTCAACGCCTCCGGCGCACTGATCGTATTCATCTACATGATGATCGTCGTGGCTCACCTGCGGGTGCGGCACGAGCGCGAGGCCAGCGGCGCGCCGCAGCCGGCGCTCAGGATGTGGCTGTTCCCGTGGGCCAACTACGCAGCCCTGGCGGGCATGGCCGCGGTACTCATTGCGATGGCGCTCATGCCCGACATGCAGCGCGACCTGAAGGTCAGCGTATTGTCGTTCGCGGTGGCGCTCGGGGCGTTCCTGCTCGTCAACTCGCGCCGGCGCGCCCGCGGGGTTCGGGCTGCAGCGGTGCAACCATGAGGACCCCGACCGCGGCGATGCGCTGTGCGAGCCATGCGCCGCGCAGCTGGATCAGCGACGCTTGAGCTTGGCGTGAAACTATGACTACAGTGTTTCCGCGCAGTGAGGGGGCGCGGACCACGACTTGAACAAATGTACGGGGAGGTCTCATGCGTCGCATTCACGATCTGAATCTCAAGCGCGTTTCTGCCAGGGGCACGATCCCTTGGGCCATCGCCACTCTCATGTGGGCGGGCGGCAGCGCTGTCGCCCAGGAGCAGGCCGCATCCACTGACGCGACCAGCGCAGGCCCACTGCAGGAAATCACCGTCACGGCGACTCGCCGCTCGGAATCTATGAGCAAGGTCCCGATCAGCGTCACCGCCCTCACCCAGGAGGGCCTGGATGACCGCGGCATCAAGGACTTCCAGCAGATCGCCCGCTTCACTCCGGGCGTGAATTTCGACAACTCCGGCACCAACAACATCTCCATCCGCGGTATCTCCGGCACCGGCGGCGCCGGCACCACCGGCATCTACCTCGACGACACCCCCATCCAGATGCGTGCGCTTGCCTTCAACCCGGACGAGGCGCTGCCCAAGTCCTTCGATATCGAGCGCGTTGAGATCCTCCGTGGCCCGCAGGGCACGCTGTTCGGCGCCGGCTCCGAGGGCGGCACGGTGCGCTACATCACCGTGCAGCCGAGCGTGACCACCACTTCGATATACAGCCGCGAGGAGGTGTCCTACACACAGGACGGTGCCCCCAGCTACGAGGCTGGCGGTGCAATCGGAGGCCCGATCATCCCGGGCGTGTTCGGCATGCGAGTCGCGATTTCCTATCGGCGCGACGGGGGCTACATCGACGACATCAACCCGGTGACGTTGCAGTCGACCGAGAAGAACGCCAACTTCCGCAACACCTTGCTGGTGCGCCTTGCGGGGTTATGGCAGCCAAACGATAAATGGTCGGTTACCCCGAGCATCTACTACCAGGACCAGTACCGGAACGACATCGACAACTACTGGCCGCTGTACTCCAATCCCGACCAGGGCAAATTCGTGAACGCCGACCCGACCCAGCGGCGGGTACCCGACCGCTTCTACCTGACGGCGCTCAAGGTGCAGGGCGATGTCGGCTTCGCCGACTTCATCTCCAACACCTCTTACTACCACCGCAAGGAGCAGTCAGGCTACGAAGGCACGCTCTACAACCTCGGGTTCTACCAGCTGTATGCCTTCCCCGGTAACGACCTGATCGATGCCTCGGGCATCCACCTGCCGCCAGGGGCGATGAACTACACCTCGCCCTCGACCGTCGACAACGGCCAGCAGAACATCACGCAGGAGCTGCGCCTGCAGTCGAACGATCCGGCGCGGCGGTTCCAGTGGACCACCGGTGTCTTCCTGAGCGTAAACCGGCAGACCTATCTGGAGCAGATCCACGATCCGATGCTCAACGAACTCTCGGAGGCACTGACCGGACTGCCGTATACGGACATATTCACCGACGCCAACGGCAATCCGGTGCCCTACGTACCGGCGTTTCCCCAGGACTCCTACTTCCTGAAGACGGACGCCAAGGACCAGCAGTACGCAGTCTTTGGTGAGGGCTCCTTTGCCTTCAGCGACCAGTGGAAGCTCACCCTGGGGGCACGCTTCTCCAAGACCAAGTACTCCTTCAACAGCTACACCGGCGGCCCGCAGCTTTATGCGCCCCCGGGTACTGGCACCGGCAGCAACTCGGAGAATTCCTTCACCCCCAAGGCGAGCCTGGGGTTCCAGATGGACCAGAACAACCTGTTCTACTTTACCTACGCCAAGGGCTTCCGCCCGGGCGGCGCCAATAACCCGCTGCCCTATGCGGCCTGCTCGCAGGATTTCCAGAACTTCGGCATCACCGCTGCGCCCACGCAATACAGCTCGGATACGGTGCAGAGCTACGAAATCGGCGCCAAGAACAACATCAACAACGTAGTGAAGCTCGCGAGCAGCATCTACTACATCCGCTGGAACAACATCCAGCAGACGGTGGTTCCACCGATCTGCCAGATCTCGTTCATCGATAACCTCGGCCAGGCGGTAGCCAAAGGTGGCGACATCCAGGCTGAGATCGCGATCACCGACCACTTCACCGTGGATCTGAGTGCCGGCTATACCTCGGCGCGCTATACGCGGGATTCTAGCCTGAGCAATGCCAGCACCACCGGGCCGGTGGTGGCGGACGGGGACTCGATCACGGGCGTCTCCAGCGAGACCGGTGGCGGCCAGCCCACCTCGCCGGTGACCGCGACGCTCGGTCTTGAGTATCACTTCAACGTGTTCGCGCGCGACTCCTTCATCCGGGCCGATGCCGAATACAATGGCCGCGCCAAGTGGCTGACGCCGGGGGAAGACTCGCGGACGCTGCAGTACGATGCCGGCAACTTCGTGCTGCCCTCAACGGTATTCACCAGTGCGCGCGCCGGCATGCAGTTCGGCGACTGGCAGATCAGCGCCTTCGTCGATAACCTGACGAATTCGCACCCGGTGGTGGACTACAACAACTCGATCTGCGGAACCGACGACTGCACGCAGGCCGGCGGTGCGCGGTTGCTGCGCGAGTACACCTGGCGGCCGCGCACGGTCGGAATGACCTTCGTGTTCAAGAAGTAATGCCGGCACGCCGCCGCGCTCCGCGCCCGGCCTCGCTGGGCGCGGAGCGGATCATCCCGCGCCGGGACTTCCTCCAGGGTGCGCTCGTCGGTGCGGCGAGCACGCTGTGCGGGCCGCTGCTGTGCGGCGTCGCGCGCGCCGCGGATGGCGTAGCCTCACAGGACCTCTCGGGGTATTACCCGCCGGCCCTCACCGGGATGCGCGGCTCGCATCCGGGCTCCTTCGAGGCTGCACACGCGCTGCGCGACGGGGCGGCCCTTCCTGCGACAAGGCAGACGGGCGAGAAGTACGACCTCGTGGTGGTGGGCGGCGGCATCAGCGGGCTGGCCGCGGCGCACTTCTATCGCAAGCACGCCGGCGTGCGCTCGCGCGTCCTGATCCTCGACAATCACGATGACTTCGGCGGCCACGCCAAGCGCAACGAGTTCACGCTCGACGGGCACCTGCAGCTGGTCAACGGTGGCACGCTCGAGATCGACAGCCCGCGGCCGTATGGCGCTGTTGCCGGCGGCCTCCTCAAGGAACTCGGCATCGACGTCACGGCGCTGGCGCGCAGGGTGGAGCACCGGCACTTTTACGCACGACTCGGGCTCAAGCGCGCGGCATTCTTCGATGCGGAAACCTTCGGCGCGGACAAACTCGTTCCCGGCATCGACTCCGGTTCCCTGCGCCGGGTGCTCCAGGACGCGCCCCTTGCGCCACAGGACCGCGAGGACCTCGCCCGCATCCAGGATGAGCGCCATGACTACCTGCCGGGGCTGACCTCGGCGCAGAAGAAGGAGAAGCTCGCCGGCATCAGCTACCTCGCCTACCTGCGCGACTACGTGAAGGTGGGCCCCGGGGCGCTGAAGTTCTGCCAGTCCCTCACCAATGGAGAGTGGGGCGTGGGGATCGATGCGATCCCGGCGCTGGATCTGTGGGGGTATGGCTTCCCGGGCTTCGAGGGGCTCAAGCTCAGTCCCGGGATCACGCCGCTCATGAGTCCGACGGCTGCCGGCTACCACGAGACCGGCGGCTCGCCACACCTGCACTTCCCCGACGGCAATGCGACCATCGCGCGCCTGCTGGTGCGTCGCATGATCCCCGCCGTGGCCCCGGGGGGGGACGTGGCAGATGTCGTCACGCAGCGCTTCGACTACGCGCAGCTAGACCAGCCGGGCGCAGACGTGCGGGTGCGCCTGAGCAGCACCGCGGTGCGTGTCGAGCATGACGGTGAGGCGGTGAGCGCGGATGAGGTCATCATTACCTACCAGCGCGGGCAGCAAGCGCACGCGGTGCGCGCCAAACACTGCATCCTGGCGTGCTGGAACATGATCATCCCGTACCTGTGCCCCGGGCTGCCGCCGGCACAGCAGGCGGCGCTGCACAGCCTGGTGAAGACCCCGATCGTCTACACCAACGTCGGGCTGCGCAACTGGAGGCCGTTCAGTGAGCTCGGCGTCAGCGAGGTCTACGCACCGGGCTCCTACTTCAGCAACCTCTACCTGAACCCGCGGGTGGACATCGGCACCTATCGCGCGAGCGCGAACCCCGATCAGCCCATGATCCTGCGCATGGAGCGCACCCCCTGCAAGGCAGGGCTGAGCGAGCACGAACAGAACCGCGTCGGGCGCGCTGAACTGCTGGCCACGCCATTTGCGACCTTCGAGCAGGAGATCCGCGGACAGCTGGCCCGCACGCTCAAGGGGAGCGGCTTTGATCCCGCGCGCGACATCGAGGCCATCACCGTCAACCGCTGGCCGCACGGCTACGCGCCGGAGTTCAACTCACTGTTCGACGCGCACCTGCCCGCGTCACAACGGCCGGAAGCCATCGGGCGTGCCCGCTTCGGGCGCATTGCCATCGCCAATTCAGACGCAGCCGCGGCCGCTTATACGGATGCGGCCATCGAGCAGGCGCACCGCGCCGTCGGCGAGCTGCTGTCCTAGCGGCAGGCGCGCCCTAAGGGGCCTTGCGGTAGACCTGTTTGCCCTGGAACCAGGTGCCAAGCACGTGCGTGTGCGCGATGTCGGCGGCATGGCCGCGTGCCGCGAGGTCGAGGATGTCGTGGTCGAGCACGACGAAATCGGCGGACTTGCCCACCTCGAGCGAGCCTGCATCCGCTGCGATGTTGAGCTGCTGCGCGCCGCTGAGGGTGTAGGCCTCGATGACCTCCGGCAGCGTGATGCTCTCGCGCGGGTTCAGTGCCGGCTGTCCGGGCTCGCGGCGGGTTATGGCGAAGGCCATGTTGACGAATGGCCGGGGATCGCGGGTATCAACCGGCGCATCGGAACCCGCGGTGATGATGCCGCCGGCGTTCTTGACCGAGCGCACCGGGTACGCATTGCTCTCGTAGTAGCTGCCGGGAACGTGCAGGGCAGCGTAGCCGTTGCCGTGCACCTGCTGCACGAAGGGCACGACCGTCATGTCGTACTCGGGTTCGACCGCCATCCACGCGTAGGTGAAGGCGACGTACAGATGGTCGCGGCCGATGCGGGCGACGTCCGCTGGATCCACCAGTTGCAGGTGGGCCAGCGTATCGCGCGTGCTCGTCACCCCATCCGCCGCACGCGCCGCTTCGATCGCGTCGATGGCGGTGCGTGCTGCCCGATCGCCGAGCACGTGGATGTGCAGGGTGTAGCCGGCCAGATGCATCCGCTTCGCGTACTCGAGTATCACGGCACGCTCGTGCTGCAGCTTGCCGTCGGAGATCGCGCACTGTCCCGGGTGATAGCCGTGCTGGCGCAGGAATGCCCCCACCGCCTCCGCCGTGCGGTACTCCTCGGGGTGCTCGCGCACGCTCGTGCACAGCACCGTCGCCGTATCCACGTAGCCTGTGACCGTCGGCCTGCCGTCAGCGTCGAGCGCGAAGATCGGCTGCAGCCAGGGCTTTAGGCTCGCGCCGTTGGGCAAGGTGGGGGGCACGGTGAACGGATCGCCCTCGATGGTGCCGTCGGCGAAGATCTTCACCACGTCCGCGCGGATCAGCGACGTGGCGGCGTACTTGGCGCGGATGGCATTCGCCTGCGTCAGGATGCGATCGTAGTCGACCTGCCCGTCGGGCCTGCGGGTGCGGGAGGGGTCGTAGAACTGCGCGAGTTCAACGCGGGCGGTGAGCTGCCCGGCGGCGAGCAGCTTGTCGTAGACCGCCTGGCCCTCGGGCGCAGCGTAAGCATCGAGCACCGCGGTGATGCCGCTGCGGGCGAGCTTCTGCGTCACCCGCTCGGGGGCCTTGACGACCTCATCCAGCGCCAGATACATCAGACCCTGGGCATTGATAGCGCCGCGGGTATCCTCGTTCACGGCGCCATTGGGCTCGCCGTGCTCGTCTACCCCGATGAAGGGCAGCTCAGCGGCGAAATCGGTTGCCAGCGTTGCCTTGGAGATCCCGACCACCTGCCCGGCGGAGTTCTTGGCACTCGCCAGGGCGAGGCTGTTGTAGGCGCCGTGGTGGCCGTCCTCCCCCAGCAGCTCGATGCGTCGCGTCATCGAGGCCGCATCCAGTGCCGCCCGCAGGTTGGCGTGTTGCGGGTCAGGCTGGTTGCCCGCGGTGCAGTTCCATTGATACACGCGCAGCAGGCCACCCGGGGGCGTCTGGAAGCGCGTCAGGCAGGCGGACACGAACCTCGTGAGGTCCTTGAGGGGCATGGCGCGGTCGTCGAGGTCGCAGACGTCGAGGTCCGCGATGTCGAGAGGGTGGATGTGCGAGTCGATGAGCCCGGGCAGCACCAGGCGGCCACCGAGGTCCTCCACGTGGGTGGCAGGTCCGATGAAACCCTGCACGTCGTGCGCGTTGCCGACGTACACCAGACGCCCATCCTTCACCGCCAGTGCATCCGCGAGCGGCTGATTCTTGTCCACCGTGTAGATCTTCGCGTGGCGGATGACGAGATCCGCCACAGTGGCACCCTGCGCGGCGGCAAACTCCGGCCATCCGCAGCTCAGCAGGGCGCCGAGGGCGCACAGTCGCATCGTCGCATGCATGGGCACAATCCTTCGCTATCCGGAATCGGTGAGGTTCAGTACGAGGACCCCGGGGCGGCCCCGCCGGCGGCCAGTTGCTCCACGACTGCCTGGCGCGTAGCCAGCACGCTCGCAAGCGGCGTGTGGCGCACGTGGGTAACTTCCTCGGCGGTGAAGGGGCTCGCTTGCTCGGCGCCGGGAGCAGGATAGGTCGTGGCCAGCCAGTTCAGGACCGCAGCCAGCTGGGCATCAGTGAGCACCGAGTTGGCCGCCCCCGGCACCCGCAGCACGTAGTCGCGCCCGGCGGACGTGCGCATATAAAGGGGCAGCGTGCCCGCCAGCGGCGGGATCTTGCCCGCCACGCCCTGCGCCTCCGGCCCGTGGCAGCCCATGCAGTAGAGCATGTAGTCCTGGGCCGGCCCGGCGCCGGCAGAGCCCGCGGCAACGCAGGTGAGCGCGGCTACGGCAATGGCAGACGCGTGGCTCACGGGCTTCAGGGAGCAGCCGGTGCTACGGCCTTGCGGTGCTCGCGGACCGCGGCGCCATCGAGGGGCTGCGCGCGCTCCGCGGCGATGTCGGCGGCGGCCAGCGGCTTGATGCTGGCGGCAGCGTGCCCGAGGTCGAACACGACGAAGTTCAGGGTTGCGGCGAGAGTCGCATCATCCAGCCGCGAGAAATCGGGCATCTTGAAGTCGAAGTGCTTGTCATCGACGGTGATCGCGCCGAACAGTCCGTAGAGCACCGTCATGGCCAGCTGCCGCCGTCCCTCGGGACTCGCGGCATAGCGGGCGGGGTAGCTGGTCAGCGGCGGCGCGAGCGAGGGGAGCCCGGTGCCCGCCGCGCCGTGGCACACGGCGCAGTTGGCCTGGAAGCTCGCCGCGCCGTCGGCAAACTGCACGGCCGGCGCATCGGCCGCATACGCCCCTGATGCTGCAACGCCGAGCACGCACGCGAGCACCGCCCTCGTGCCGCGCAGCACGAATCCCGCCCGGCTCACTTCTCGGCGACTCCGAGGATCACCGACACCGAGCAGTGGTAGTTGGAGTCGGCGTTGGCCATGCACCAGTTGAGGTCGTTGTTGCGCGAGGGCCGGTACATCGGCTTCTCGCGCTCGTTGCGGTTGCATTCGCAGTTGCCGCAGCTGGTCTTACCGCAGCAGTCGTTATAGGAGACGATGTAATCGCGCCCGTCACCCGGGTTGTGGCAGGTGCCGATCCAGGTGATGGGAGAGGGCGAAGCCCCGGGCGGGCAGGACGTCGAGGTTCCCCCGCAGCAGGAACACAGGAAGCCGTCGATCGCGCAGTACTTCCAGTAATCGCAGCTCTCGGGGCTGTCGGCCTTGGGTTTCGCATCCGCCGCATGCGCCCGCCCGGCACGGTCAATCGGCAGCAGCGGCAGCAGCGCCGCACCGGTGAGGATCTGGCCGAGCGTCCCGAGGAGGCTGCGGCGCGAGGTACGACGCGCCAGGGAGCGCGAGGAATGTTCGAAGAGCTGATCGAGCGAACGCATCACGTGCCCCGTTCTTTCAAGGATTGAGCATCATCCACGGAGTCTCGCCGAGGTGCTTCTCGACATGCTTCACGTGTCCGGTGAGCGCATCGAGGATGACGACGTCTGAGTTCGCGATCGCAGCGAACAGGATGGGGGCGGGGTCCTGTGACACCTGCACCGCCAGCACGCTGCCGAAGCCGCTCGCGTGCATCGGCCAGCGCGCCAGGCGCTTGTGGGTGGCCGTGTCGAACACCCAGATCTCGGTGCCGCCCTCCTTGTGCGTGCCTTCACCGCCTTCGTGCATTGGCACGTAGAGGCGCCCGAGCTTCTTGTGGATTGCGCCGACCTGCTCGGCACCCGGGCGCCAGTGGCCTTTCTCCGCCGCGGTCACCAGGCTCCATACCGGCGCGAACGCCGGCTGGGCACCGGAGAAGTCGACCTCGTGCACATCCCCGAGGAAGGACAGGAACGCGTAGCCCTTCTCGATGGGGATGCCCTGGATGAACACCGGATCCTTGTCAGGGTCGAAAAACGGCTCGGACATTGCCCGTGAGGCCTCATGTCCCTCGCCGTCCAGCGTCACGGTGAGGAGCCGCCCGCTCTCGCACAGCGAGGAGACGCGGTTAGCCCCCGATGGGATGACCAGCACGCAGCCGGCGGTATCGATCTCGGCCAGCACTTTCTGGTGCATGGGGTCGAGGACGCCGAAGGAGGCCGCGGGCGTAACGTAGGAGGCGTACACGAAGTGCCCATCGTCGCTGTAAGCCACGCTGAACAGGTTCGGCGTCGTCATCACGCGCTTGTTGGGCAGCACGATCTCGCCGGCGGGCGAAAGCGTCGCGTTGTCGGTGAACTCCACCACATCGGTGCGTGTCCCACGGCTGCCGCGCGCGTAGTAGGTAGTCGCGACCACGCTCCTGGTGCCGTCCGGGGAGATGTTGAATCCCGGCGTGAAGCCGGCGTCGATCTGCCCGAGGCGCCGGTAGGTATCCCCGTCGAACAGGTGGATGCGCTGGTCAATCTCGTTGTCGAAGGCCGCGTCGAACACGTACACCCAGTGCGGGCTCTTCGGCGGCAGCTTCTCAACCGTCAGGTGCTCGGCTGGCAGCGGCGGCGGTGCGGCCAGCGCGGCGCCGGCGGCGAGACAAAACACTGCTGCAGTCAGTGGTGCTGATCGCATCGATTTTCCCCAGGGCCGGACGCGCTGGTGATGCGCGTTTTTGAGCCCCCGGACGAGCCGGGGCCGGCGGCTTCGCAATGAGTCTCGCACAACGCCGGGGGCGGCGAAAGGTGCAGGCGTTGCGCACGGCGGGCGTTTGACCCACTGCATGGCGTGCCGTACAGTTCCGCAATCCTCGATTTAGAACAATCGATAATCGATAGGCCCCGATGCCCGCCGTAGCGCTACAGTCGCTGTGGTCCGTCACGGCCCCTGCGGGTCCTGAGTGCGCCACCCTGCGCGCACCCGTAAAAGCCCAGGTCGCCATCATCGGTGCCGGTTACACCGGACTTGCCGCTGCACTTAAGTTAGCCGAGGCCGGAACCGACGTGGTGGTGCTCGAGGCCCGGGACATCGGTGACTGTGCCTCGGGCCTCAACGGCGGGCAGGTCATCCCGGGGGTGAAGCACGATCCGGACGTGCTGGAAGCGCTCTTTGGGGCGCAGGGCGGCGCGCGGTTCATCGATACCGTCGACGCCGGACCCGAGGTGGTGTTCGCACTCATCGAGCGCTTGGGCATCGCCTGTGATGCCACCCGCACGGGCTGGATCCAGCCGGCGACCTCGGAGGCGGCGCTGCAGCTGCAGGCGCAGCGCGCGGAACAGTGGCGCCGTCGCGCTGCCCCGGTGGAAATGCTCTCGCGCGCCCAGGTGACCCAGCTGACGGGCTCGGCGCGTTATCTCGGGGGGCTCATCGATCGTCGTGGTGGCACCGTGCAGCCGCTCTCCTACGTACGCGGCCTCGCACGGGCGGCACTCGCCGCGGGGGCGCGGCTGTTCACGCACAGCGCCGCCCTGAAACTTGCGCACCTGAACGGTGCGTACCAGATAGACACCGCCGGCGGCAGCGTGAGCGCGCCGCAGGTACTCGTGGCCACCAATGCCTACACCAGCGCCCTCACCGGTGCCCTGCGGCGCTCCATCGTGCGCGTGCCTTCCTTCCAGGTTGCCACTGAGCCGATTTCACCCGGGCTGCGCGCGACGATCCTGCCGGGCGGGCAGTCCGCGTCGGACACCTGCCGGCTGCTGCGGTACTTTCGCGTCGATGCGAGCGGGCGCCTGGTCATGGGCACGCGCGGCACGTTTGCCGGGGCGCCCACAACCCACACGGTGCGCCATCACTACCGTGCCGTGGCGGAGATCTACCCGCAGCTCGCCGGCCTTGGCTTCCAGTACCACTGGGGTGGCTTCGTCGCCATGACGCCGGATCACCTGCCGCATCTGCATGAACTGTCGCCCGGACTCCACGCAGGCCTCGGCTACAATGGCCGCGGGGTCGCGATGGCTACCGTAATCGGAGGACTCCTGGCGCGCCGGGCGATGGGCGAGCCGGCCGCGGAGCTCGGATTCCCGGTGACACCCGTGCGGCCCGTGCCTTTGCACGCGTTCAGCGGCCTTGGCGTGCGCGCCACGATCCAGTACCTGCGGCTCGCGGACGCCTTGTCGCGCGACTGAAGGGACGACAAGAGCCTTGGACACGACCCGTCTCGTCTTCCTCACGGTACTCGTGCTGCTGAACATCGCCTTTGTGTTCGGCTGGGTGTGGGCCGTGCGCCGTCACCGGCTCAGCGGACGCCCGACTCTCGGCGACGTGCTGATCGGCGCCGGGACCGACTTCCTCGACACTCTGGGAATCGGCTCATTTGCGCCGAGCACTGCGTTGTTCAAGTTCCGGAAACGTCCCGCGGACGAGTTGATACCGGGCACCCTGAACGTCGGTCACAACGTGGCCGCGTTCCTCGAGACACTCTTGTTTGTCACCGCGGTGACGGTTGACCCGATGCTCCTGGCCTGCACGGTAGCGAGCGCGGCGATCGGGGCGTGGCTCGGGGCCGGGGTCGTCAGCCGCCTGCCCCGGCGCACCATTCAGGTGTTCATGGGCATCGCGTTGCTGGTTGCGGCCGCTTTCTTCCTGGTGCGAATTTTCGACAAGCTGCCCCCTGGGGGCACGGAGTTCGCGCTGCACGGCTGGCGCTTTGCGGTGGCGGTGGGGGTCAACTTCGTGCTGGGCGCGCTGATGTGCATCGGGATCGGCAACTACGCGCCGAGCATGATCATATTCGCGCTGCTCGGCATGCACCCGCTCGCGGCGTTCCCGATCATGATGGGGAGCGACGGGCTCGTGCAGCCGGTCGCGAGCCTGGGCTTCTTCCGCTCCGGACGCTTCTCCCATCCGACCGCCCTCGGCATCGCGATGGGCGGGGCGGTGGGGGTCTTTGTCGCCTTCTACATCGTCAAACAACTACCGCTCACGCTGATGCGCTGGCTCATCGTGGTGGTGGTGACCTACGCCGCACTCTCGCTGCTGCGTTCCGCCTATACCGCCCGGGACGGCGTGCCGGCTACCCAGTAACGCCTCGCGCGGCTGACCCTTTTCAGCTCGCCTCCCAGCCCATCCGCACGGCCGCCAGATGGCCACCGGCGCGCTCGTGCTCCGCCGGGGCGGCCGGCTGGGCCGCCTTCTGTTCCGGGCACTGCGCAAGCTCACGGGCGTGAGCCACGGGGCTGATGCTGAACACTGCCGCGACCAGCAGTCCGAGCGCCAGGTTGATGGCGAGAGATCCGAGAACCCCAACCGTCGTGATCTTCATTAGTCGTTTCCTCCCAGGCAGAATTTCAGTACCCGTATGAGACTCCTTCGGGCCGCGCCTCGGTCAGGGGGCGTGCAACGCCCCCATCCTTGCGGCCAACGGATTCGTCCCTGCGACACCCCCCGACCATCGGTTGGGGGGTGTTACGCTCTCTTTGACGTCTCACGGGCGTGGATGGTTTAAGTTGCCTCGGGCAGGTGCGGGTGTCGGCAATCGGGCGGGTAACCCTCTGGGCAGTCGTGGCGGCCCTGCTGCTGTTGGCGGCGCTGCAAATCAGCCCCTGGCCGTCGGCACTGCTGATCCGCTGGGGCTTCGATATCAGTGGCGAACGCGCCAACGCCAGGCTCGCCCCGCTGGTCCCGGCGGCCATCACTACACTGGCCGATCAGGCGTACGACCCGGGCGACCCGGATGCCCGCCTGGATGTCTTTTACCCGGGCAACGTCGCGGCCGGCCAGCAACTGCTCGCGGTCGTGTGGGTCCACGGCGGCGGGTTCGTCTCCGGCAGCAAGGACCAGATCGCCAATTACGCCAGGATCCTCGCCGGCGGCGGTTTCACCGTAGTCGGGGTCGAGTATTCCCTGGCACCGGGCAGCACCTACCCGAGGCCGCTGCGGCAGGTGAACCGGGCGCTGGCCTACCTTGCGGCCAACGGCCAGCGCCTGCACGTGGATCCCAAGCGCCTCGTGCTCGCCGGCGACTCAGCCGGTGCGCAGCTGGCGGCACAACTTGCCAACGTCATCACATCGCCCGCCTATGCCCGCACGGTGGGCATCACCCCGGCGATTGCGCCTCAGCAACTGGTCGGGGTGCTTCTTTATTGCGGGCCTTACACGATGAAGGGCAGCCCTTCGGGTGGCCTGTTCGCGCGCTGGTTTGCGCGGACCGTGCAGTGGTCCTACAGCGGGCGTCGCGACTACGCCCGCGATTCACGGGGCGCGACCCTGGTGGTTGCAGACTTCCTGACGTCCGCATTTCCGCCCACGTTTATTTCCGTCGGCAACGCCGATTCACTGGCGCCGCAATCGTATGTGCTGGCTGACGCGCTGCGGCGTAAGGGCGTGCGGGTAGAGGACTTGTTCTTCCCCGCGGACCAAAGCCCCGGCCTGCCACACGAGTACCAGTTCTATCTTGAGGGCGCCGAGGCCCGTCTGGCGCTCAGGCGCTCGCAGGAGTTTCTCGCGTCCCTGCACTGACCCTAAAGCTGGTCCGGCTGCAGTTCAGCGCGGCCATTCCATTGCAGCAGCCACAGATCCGAGGAATTCACGGGCGGGCATTTGCTCGTCACGAGCTGGCGCTGGGTGGCAATCCTGTCAGCGCTTTCGTGCGCGCTGGGGTTCTCCAACGCGGCAAGCGTGTCGCGGGCAACGGCGCACAGGGGTGAGAGTGCCTGGTGCAGCTGCTCTGCCGCGGCCTGCTCGGCGGCCCTGGTCTTCGCATCGGTGCTGCACGAGGTGGTGACGATCTTTTGCAGGCGCGCAATTTCGGGAGGCCGATCGGCGTCGTCTATGAAGTGCCGCTGTTCGGCACCCTCGAGCTTATAGACGGGGTAGCTCGTCTTGAGCGTTTCGATCTGTTCCAGCGCCTGAACACAGGGGGTCGGCGGTTCGGCCGTCCATCCTTTGAGTGGAACGAGCCCGAGCGTGACCAGCAGAAGGGATATTCGCATTTGCAGTACCTCCTTCGTAAGCGAGTGACAGCGGCGCTGCACCGGGCCTTGGGATATCAGGGGACATTCTTGGCCGCGACGTTCGAGCGCGGGCCCTCGACGTTGGCGGTGGTATAGGCGGCGACGGCAAAGTACCAGCTGCCCGGGGCGAGATCACGGACCACATAACGGGTCGCGTGAGGGTCGGGCACCACCACTACCGTAAAGAGCGCGCGCGGCGAGGTGCCGTAGAAAATGCGGTACCCGGCCAGGTTCTTGAGTTCGCCGCCGTGTGCATCGCGGGCCACGGGATCCCAGGTGAGGGTGGCCGTACCCCCCTGTACGGCCGCTGGCTCGACCCGTTCGCAGCCGGTAACACCCGCAATGATGAGCCCCGCCATCATTGCAGCGCGCAACGCCCCGACGAGGGTCTGGCGCGGGAAACTCGTCGTCATCCTCAATGGGTCTTTCGCCATCGCCCCTGGAATCTACCCACATATCCCGGCCGGACATGCACCCCTGGCCTGATAGAATACGCGTAAGCGATCGGGTTCTATAAGCCGGAGAGGTGGCAGAGCGGTTGATTGCACCGGTCTTGAAAACCGGAGACCCCTCACGGGGTTCGTGAGTTCGAATCTCACCCTCTCCGCCAATAAAAACAATCAGTTACGCGGTACAAGAAATACGGCAAAGGTTGAGCTTGGACCACTCCTTGGACCACTAACACCGAAAGTCATACGATTAGCTATGTCTGTGAAATGCACAGGCATTAACGGGGCTACGTATGGCGAACATTCTCAAGAGAAAAAACCGCGACGGCTCGACGTCCTATCGGGTGCGCATCCGCCTAAAGGGCTTCAGCAAAGCGACCGAGTCGTTCCCGACCCTAGCCGAGGCCAAGCGCTGGGGCGAGAAGATCGAGAAGGAACTCAGGACCGAGCGCGCGCGGGGCGAGGTTCGAGAAGACCTCGCTACCCTCTCGATTAACTCACTGATCAACGAACACCTCGACGACGACCTCGTAAAGGGGCTGAAGCACTGGGGCGACCGCGCGGATCGCGTGAACTGGTGGAAGGCCCACTACGGCGCTATGCGCGTGGTCGACTTCGGCGTACTAACCCTCCGCGAGGCGCGAGGCACCCTGCAGCGGTCGGGTCGGCGCGGCGTGCGCTCGTCAGCCACGGTCAACCGCTACCTGTCGGCCATGCGCTCGGCGTGGAACTGGGGGAGGGCAGCCGGGCTGATCGCCCCTGAGCGCGCGTGGCCGTCCAAACTGATGCTGAAAGAGCCCGACGGGCGTACGCGCTTCCTGAGCGCTGCCGAGATCGATCGCCTCTTAAAGGCCGCCGAGGGCGATCAGGTGATGCGTGCAGCGATACTCGTATCGATCGCCACCGGGCTGCGCCAGGGCGAACTGCTGCGGCTGACCTGGCGGGACGTCGACTTCGAGAAAAGCGACCTGACCGTGATGCTCTCGAAGAACTCGACCCGCAGGCGCGTGCATCTGACCGCCACGGCGCTCGCAGCCCTGCAGGCCTTGCGAGAGGCGAAGGTGGTCAGCCCGATCACGGTGTTCCTCGCGCAGGGCGGCACCCCACTGAAGAAGTCGCTGCTGGAGTCTCGGTGGCGTCGGATTCGCGACGCGGCAAAGCTGGAAGACTTCCACTGGCACGACCTGCGCCATACCTGCGCCTCGATCCTCGCGCAGAACGGCTCAACCCTGCTGGAGATCGGCAGCGTCCTCGGCCACAAGTCCCCCTCGATGACGATGCGCTACTCGCACCTGATCCAAGGCAAAGCCGTCACTGGCCACGCCAAGCTCGACGAGCTACTGCGGGGTAAGTGAGCCCTTCTGCGGCAGCATGCGGTTGCGCTTATGCGCGTGCTGCTCCGAGTTGCAGGCGAGCTCGAACTCGACGTTTTGCTCGTTTAGGTCGAGCCACTTCTGATACCCGGCGCCTTTAAACACCAGCGTGCGGCCGATACGCGCCAGCGCGCGGCACGCCTGCAGTTCGGCACGGTGCGCTCGCAGCATCCTGCGTGCCTTCTCAGCGCCGGGCCACACGCCCGCAGGCCACGACTCTAGGTCCCACGAGTGGGGCAGACCTTTTGCGGGTGGGCTCTTCACGAGAGCGATTTTCGCGTAGGGCGTCGGCGCGTGACCAACTCGTCGAAGGAAGGGGACCCGCAGGCGGTCCCCCCATAACCCTACGCATCCAATTCGGCCTGCTCGAAAACGTAGCTCTCAAGTAGGGCGAGAATGGCGTGCATCGAATGCATACGAGTCGTGTTTTTCTCGCGCCGATAAGCTTCCCGCCATGCGATACGCATGTGACAGATTGCGATATGGAGGTCGAGCGAATAGGCATCCTCGATCTTCTGATCAAAGAATTTCCTTGGATCGACGTCGCGCAACTGACAGTAGATGTAAGTTGCGGCTTCCGCGAGGTGGGCGATCTCGCCGGGTGCCTGAAGTGCCACCAAGCACTCGAAAGCGGCGTACAGGCGGAGAGCGATTTGTTCGGGCGATGGCTTCCTCTTCAAGAACGCGATTATGTGAGGCACTACGGCCCCATTTTCGGTGTCGGCTTCGCGTTGCTGTTCAGGCGTTACTAGTTCGACCACGTTTGTTTTGCTCATTTCTATTCCCTAAGTTCGCCTCCCTTCTTATTAGCGGTGAGGGGGTGAAACCGTCTGCAACGATTCGCTGCAGCGGTTATCGATACTACGTGCGTGGACCGTGTTGTAAAGCAAGCCCAGACGTGCGAATTGCGCCCCACACGCGATTCCCGAAGGCACTGCAATAGCGCCCGAGCATGATCGCCGCCCGTGGCCGCTATGCGGAGCCGTGGCGAGGTGGGGAGAGACGCAAAATAATTTGTGAGGCGGCTCAATCCCCAAATGCCTTTTTCATTTGCGGCGTTTTGGTGTAGATGGGTTGCGGTCCAAAGTTATTGAGGCCGCCATGCATCACTCGCTGCACCTAACTTCAAGCGTCGCAGCCAGGTTTTCTAGCGTAGCCGCCAGCATTTTCTGCGAGGCGTCGGTTTTCCATTCGGTTTTGGAATTGCCTGTCGTATAAAGAAATCGTACTGAGCACTTACGCACTGGAGGACACGTACATCATGGTTACGAAAGAGGACGAGCTTTTGACCGCAACCGCTGTGACCGTCGCGACGGGCGTGCCGTCGATCACGATCAAGCGGTGGGCGAAAGCCGGGCTAGTGGTCTGCCGCTGCGATTCAGCCGGGCGTCGAATCTACGGGCGCGAGTCGATCGCCCAGATCAAGGCGCTACGTGATCGCAAGGCGCACGTACTGCCCGAAAGAGACAAATGAACACCCCACATGAAAAGGGCCCCGGAGCTAATCCCCCCGAGGCCCTTACTTCATCACAGGAGCAAATCACCTAACCCGAGTGCCGATTCAGACCAACAACCACGGAGGTTTGAATCGACTTCGATAATTCCCCCAACTACGAAGGAATGTAACGACATGGCTACTTTAAGACAGGCGACACGCAAACTAAAACCGATCGAAAAAGACAAGCGACCGCTGATATTTACAGCGATCGGGCTATCGAGTACTGAGGGCCGCAGGTACGTCAGGCAGCGGCACCGTAAGGGGTCTACCGTCGCCGCGCGACTCAATACCGAGTACGCCCTCGAAATCGGCCCGATGATCGACTGCCCGAGCGCGATCTTCCCGCTCATCTGCGGCCCGATGGGGATCGCCAGCATCATTGGCACATTCCTGAAAATACTCCATCGATGCGGGGTACGCGAAGACGTTACCGTCGTCGGTCTTGGTCTCACTGAGTTCGAAGGTGAGATTTTCGATCGAGAGGTCAAGTGGGAAGCCGAGCTGGTCGAGCAGACCTTTCTGATAGAAGCCCCGGAGACCCTGCAGTGATGGCAAGGAAGGTCTCCCCGATAAACCACGACGAGAAAGCGCTGGCCGCGTTGCCGGAGGCCCTGCGGGAACTCCGTGTCTGGTTAAGGTGGAGATGGGGGAAGGTCAAGTCGAACGGCAAGCGCACCAAGATCCCGTTCTATAAAAACGGAAATCGGCGCCACGGGTCACTCGACACGCCCGCCGAGCGTGCCCGCCTCGTCACCTTCGATGAGATCATCGAGTCATTCGATCCAAAGCTCGATGCAGGGGTCGGCATAGCGCTGGGCCCTCTAGGTGACGGACGGATCCTGTCGGGCATCGACCTCGACGGGTGCATGGCCGAAGGGCACCCCGACGACCGCGCGCAGGAGATCATCGCCGCAGGTGGCTACGCCGAGCTTAGCCCGTACGGCAAGGGTGTCCATGTACTGGGATGGGACGAGATCGGCACGCAGGCGTCGGACGGCTCCGGCCTAGAAATCTACAGCGGCGAGCGTTTCTTTACCGTCACTGGGCGAGCCGTCAAGAAGTCCGACCTCACCAGCAACAAAGCGTCGGCCGAACTCGCGCGACGCCTCTATAAGGCCAAGGAGCCCCAGACTGCGGCGAAGAAGCCCGCCGCCAGCGCCATCGACCACAATGACCTCAGATCCGCGATCGCGTGGATGCCGAACAAGCTCGACTACGGCACGTGGATCAAGGCCGGATTCGGGCTGCGGTGGGAACTCGGCGAGTCAGGGCGCGCGCTGTGGATGGAGCACTCGGCTAAGTGGCCTGACTACGACGAGCGCGAGGCGTCAGCCAAGTGGGAGTCCTTCAAGAGCGCACGCGGTGAGGTCACCGGACTGACGATCCTGAAGCTGGCACGCGATGCCGGCTGGAAGCCCGGCATGATGGACGACTCGGTCCTCGGGCAGATCATCCTACGCAACGCCCGCGAAATCGTCCTTAACCCGGTGCCGGCGCTGTGGCTTCTGTACCCGTACCTCGAGCAGGACGTCCTCGCGGTGATGTACGGCGAGCAGGACACCTATAAGACGTTCCTGGCGCTCGACTGGGCGCTCCACATCGCTGCAGGCATGCGCTGGCACCTCGGCGACGAGGAGATCGAGCCGCAGCCTGTGATCTACATCAGCGCGGAAGGACGAGGTCTCGCGAAGCGCGTCGGGGCGTGGGTTAAGCATCATTACCCAAACGAGAACGCCGACGAAGCGCTGGCGCGTCTCGCGCTGTTCTTCGGCGCCGAGCGTGCCATCAACCTATCCGAGCCGATGCTCGTCACCGAGTTCGTCAACGCGATAGCGCGCACGATCCCGCAGGGTGGTAGGCCCGTGCTGATCGTGATCGATACCCTGACTAAGAACTCGTCCGGAGTCGAGGAGAGTAACACCGCAACGCAGGCGTTCCTGAATCAGGTCAACGCCCAGCTGCGGATGCGATACCGCGCCACCGTGCTGCTGATTCACCACGTCGGCCAGCAGGTCAAAGACCGCGCACGCGGGCCGTACTCGCTGACCGCGAACACCGACGCCGAGTACCTCGTCGAGCGAGGCGGCGGGATGAGCATCCAGTTGACCGTCAAGCGCCTGAAGGACACCGCCTCGCCTGATCCGCTCGAACTGAGCGCCGAGATCGTGCGACTCGGCAACGACCCGAACGGTCGCGAGGTGTCCTCGCTGGTTCTCGTCGGCGAGTACGACGCGCGGCTGGTGCCCGACAAGGAGAAGAAGGCGAACGCTCGCGCTCTTTACGACGTACTGCTCGGCGCGCCGAACGGGGAGTTTACCGACGCTCAGCTACGTGAGCTCGTACGCGGCAAGGTCGAGCGCACACGAATCGGCGAGGCAATACGCTCGCTCGTGAAGGGAAAATGGCTGCTGAAAGGCGCCGACGGCAGGTACCAATTCGTGCGCCCAAAGCGTACGAGGGCATGCTCGTACGCTGGAGGTACGAACCGATGAAAGTGCACGAGGGCGTACGAGCAGCGTACGAGCAAATCGCAATTCTCGATTTGCCGACTTTTACCGGCTGTTCATGGCAAAGCGTACGAGGCGTACGAGCAGCGTACGAGCACAACTCGCCGAAGCGTACGAGCGTACGACCCCCTATAGGGGCGTACTCCTCGTACGGCCACCTGTTTTTTGGAGGGCACTAATGGGTCGAAAGCGCAAGACAACCGCGCTGCGGAACAAAAAATTGGCTGCGCAGCCGGAGAGCGTCTTGGGAAATAGCGCGAACGCTCGCCGACGCCGCATCCGCAACGTGCTGCCGGCGAACGGCCGCCCGCTGGGCGCGAAGAACGTCGTCCTGCGCGATGTGCGCCAGATCGTCGAGCAGATCGTGGACGGCTACGCCGACCGCATACCGGGCATCCTCGAACGCATCGAGAAGCGCAATCCGCGCGACGCGGCGCTGGTTTGGGCGCGCCTGCTCGATTACGTCGTCGCCAAGCGCGCACACGTCGTCGTGACCCCGAGCGCGCCAGTGGCGCCGCCGATCGACACCAGCAACACCCACACCCTGCGGGAAGCGTACGAGCGCGTCAGCGAGGTGATTCAGTACCTGCGCTGTCTGCCGAGAGCCCAAACGCGAGCCACGAGCCAAGCACGCGTGCTGAGAGCGCACCTCAGGCGAATGCCGTGGTCGAAGGCGAGGTCGTACCGCCTGAGGCGCCTGACGAGCCTATAAACGCTCGGGAGGGTGAGAAATAGAGTCTTGACCAAGGATAAGCATCATTAACAAGGCAGAAACGAACGTCTTAACGTGGACGTGCAGCCGCACCTAACACGGAGAGACGATGTGAAAACCGCAATCGCTACACGCGCGTATCGACCAAGCAGCAGAGCAGATCAGAGCTCGGACTTGCCGCGCAGCGCGACATGATCGATGCGTACGCCGCGAACTAAAAAAAAAAAAAAAAAAAAAAAAAAAAAAAAAAAAAAAAAAAAAAAAAAAAAAAAAAAAAAAAAAAAAAAAAAAAAAAAAAAAAAAAAAAAAAAAAAAAAAAAAAAAAAAAAAAAAAAAAAAAAAAAAAAAAAAAAAAAAAAAAAAAAAAAAAAAAAAAAAAAAAAAAAAAAAAAAAAAAAAAAAAAAAAAAAAAAAAAAAAAAAAAAAAAAAAAAAAAAAAAAAAAAAAAAAAAAAAAAAAAAAAAAAAAAAAAAAAAAAAAAAAAAAAAAAAAAAAAAAAAAAAAAAAAAAAAAAAAAAAAAAAAAAAAAAAAAAAAAAAAAAAAAAAAAAAAAAAAAAAAAAAAAAAAAAAAAAAAAAAAAAAAAAAAAAAAAAAAAAAAAAAAAAAAAAAAAAAAAAAAAAAAAAAAAAAAAAAAAAAAAAAAAAAAAAAAAAAAAAAAAAAAAAAAAAAAAAAAAAAAAAAAAAAAAAAAAAAAAAAAAAAAAAAAAAAAAAAAAAAAAAAAAAAAAAAAAAAAAAAAAAAAAAAAAAAAAAAAAAAAAAAAAAAAAAAAAAAAAAAAAAAAAAAAAAAAAAAAAAAAAAAAAAAAAAAAAAAAAAAAAAAAAAAAAAAAAAAAAAAAAAAAAAAAAAAAAAAAAAAAAAAAAAAAAAAAAAAAAAAAAAAAAAAAAAAAAAAAAAAAAAAAAAAAAAAAAAAAAAAAAAAAAAAAAAAAAAAAAAAAAAAAAAAAAAAAAAAAAAAAAAAAAAAAAAAAAAAAAAAAAAAAAAAAAAAAAAAAAAAAAAAAAAAAAAAAAAAAAAAAAAAAAAAAAAAAAAAAAAAAAAAAAAAAAAAAAAAAAAAAAAAAAAAAAAAAAAAAAAAAAAAAAAAAAAAAAAAAAAAAAAAAAAAAAAAAAAAAAAAAAAAAAAAAAAAAAAAAAAAAAAAAAAAAAAAAAAAAAAAAAAAAAAAAAAAAAAAAAAAAAAAAAAAAAAAAAAAAAAAAAAAAAAAAAAAAAAAAAAAAAAAAAAAAAAAAAAAAAAAAAAAAAAAAAAAAAAAAAAAAAAAAAAAAAAAAAAAAAAAAAAAAAAAAAAAAAAAAAAAAAAAAAAAAAAAAAAAAAAAAAAAAAAAAAAAAAAAAAAAAAAAAAAAAAAAAAAAAAAAAAAAAAAAAAAAAAAAAAAAAAAAAAAAAAAAAAAAAAAAAAAAAAAAAAAAAAAAAAAAAAAAAAAAAAAAAAAAAAAAAAAAAAAAAAAAAAAAAAAAAAAAAAAAAAAAAAAAAAAAAAAAAAAAAAAAAAAAAAAAAAAAAAAAAAAAAAAAAAAAAAAAAAAAAAAAAAAAAAAAAAAAAAAAAAAAAAAAAAAAAAAAAAAAAAAAAAAAAAAAAAAAAAAAAAAAAAAAAAAAAAAAAAAAAAAAAAAAAAAAAAAAAAAAAAAAAAAAAAAAAAAAAAAAAAAAAAAAAAAAAAAAAAAAAAAAAAAAAAAAAAAAAAAAAAAAAAAAAAAAAAAAAAAAAAAAAAAAAAAAAAAAAAAAAAAAAAAAAAAAAAAAAAAAAAAAAAAAAAAAAAAAAAAAAAAAAAAAAAAAAAAAAAAAAAAAAAAAAAAAAAAAAAAAAAAAAAAAAAAAAAAAAAAAAAAAAAAAAAAAAAAAAAAAAAAAAAAAAAAAAAAAAAAAAAAAAAAAAAAAAAAAAAAAAAAAAAAAAAAAAAAAAAAAAAAAAAAAAAAAAAAAAAAAAAAAAAAAAAAAAAAAAAAAAAAAAAAAAAAAAAAAAAAAAAAAAAAAAAAAAAAAAAAAAAAAAAAAAAAAAAAAAAAAAAAAAAAAAAAAAAAAAAAAAAAAAAAAAAAAAAAAAAAAAAAAAAAAAAAAAAAAAAAAAAAAAAAAAAAAAAAAAAAAAAAAAAAAAAAAAAAAAAAAAAAAAAAAAAAAAAAAAAAAAAAAAAAAAAAAAAAAAAAAAAAAAAAAAAAAAAAAAAAAAAAAAAAAAAAAAAAAAAAAAAAAAAAAAAAAAAAAAAAAAAAAAAAAAAAAAAAAAAAAAAAAAAAAAAAAAAAAAAAAAAAAAAAAAAAAAAAAAAAAAAAAAAAAAAAAAAAAAAAAAAAAAAAAAAAAAAAAAAAAAAAAAAAAAAAAAAAAAAAAAAAAAAAAAAAAAAAAAAAAAAAAAAAAAAAAAAAAAAAAAAAAAAAAAAAAAAAAAAAAAAAAAAAAAAAAAAAAAAAAAAAAAAAAAAAAAAAAAAAAAAAAAAAAAAAAAAAAAAAAAAAAAAAAAAAAAAAAAAAAAAAAAAAAAAAAAAAAAAAAAAAAAAAAAAAAAAAAAAAAAAAAAAAAAAAAAAAAAAAAAAAAAAAAAAAAAAAAAAAAAAAAAAAAAAAAAAAAAAAAAAAAAAAAAAAAAAAAAAAAAAAAAAAAAAAAAAAAAAAAAAAAAAAAAAAAAAAAAAAAAAAAAAAAAAAAAAAAAAAAAAAAAAAAAAAAAAAAAAAAAAAAAAAAAAAAAAAAAAAAAAAAAAAAAAAAAAAAAAAAAAAAAAAAAAAAAAAAAAAAAAAAAAAAAAAAAAAAAAAAAAAAAAAAAAAAAAAAAAAAAAAAAAAAAAAAAAAAAAAAAAAAAAAAAAAAAAAAAAAAAAAAAAAAAAAAAAAAAAAAAAAAAAAAAAAAAAAAAAAAAAAAAAAAAAAAAAAAAAAAAAAAAAAAAAAAAAAAAAAAAAAAAAAAAAAAAAAAAAAAAAAAAAAAAAAAAAAAAAAAAAAAAAAAAAAAAAAAAAAAAAAAAAAAAAAAAAAAAAAAAAAAAAAAAAAAAAAAAAAAAAAAAAAAAAAAAAAAAAAAAAAAAAAAAAAAAAAAAAAAAAAAAAAAAAAAAAAAAAATATCAGGCCGGCAAGTCGTTCCGCGAAGGCATCAGCAACCTTATCGACAAAGGCCTGAAATTGTTTCATCCGCAGAAAGGCGCACCAATACGGCGTCCCAGCTGCGATGGCAGCGTGCTCGCTCGGCAGATCAGCACTGGGGGCTCGGGGCGGGTTCCCTCGAATTGATCAAGGAGCTGGAAAACTCAACGTAAACCACCAGTCTCGCGGGGGCGAAGGGTTGCTTCCAGCTGATGCCCTACACGATCAAGCGCTACGGCGGCGGCGATCCGTTCGACCCGGAGGCCTCAGCAGCAATCGCTGCCACGCTGCGCGACCTCATCGGAGTTTGGCGGGGACGTCGCCAAAGAACTGGCTGCCTATAAGCAGCAGGCGCGGTCCGATCCGCAATCGGCCACGCGAAAGATGGCAACTGGCTGGGCTGCTGCCGGGGGAGACTCAGGCCTACGTCGGGCGCCGCTTGCAGTTGGTCATCCAGAACAACACCGGCGGCAGCGCTGTGGTGGCCGCGAGCCAACTGGCGGTCGGCCCGTGAGGTACTACCGACTCATCATCACGAATCCAGCCGGGCAGGTATTCCAGCCAGATGCGAGCGGCGGCTTCTCGCTCGTCGCACCCGGCGGCAACGTGTCTTCCTTCGCGAGTCATCTGCCAACGCCGTCTGGTGGTCTGCATACAACCCGGGCTCCCTGAACGTCGAGATCGATGCCGAGATCGTCCCGAACGCGACGGCTCGCGCAGCGGGTCAGGTCGCAGTGCACGGCGTAGGTCTGAAGATGATCGGTCAGGCCGCCAATCTCAACCTGCAGAACGTCGTTCTGTACGGCGGAATGCAACTTGGCATCGCTGGCCGCAACGGACTCGCTAACCCGGCCCAATCGGGCGTGCTACTGAAGGGTCAGATCCTGCAGGGCTTCGGCAACTGGCAAGAACGAACCAGACGCTGGAGTTACTCGTCATCCCCGGGCTTGTTGATCCGCCGAATGGGGTCTTTTGGCAATGGCAGCCGGGGCAGCCGATCGCCGCCGCGCTGTTCGATTCTCTATCGGCATCGTTCCCCGGCTACAAGGTCACGGTGAACGTCGCGCCGGGACTATCGCCAACCGGCCCGCAGGCGGGTGCTACTCGATGCTTGCCGCCTTCGCGAGCTACTTGAAGCAGTACACCGCGACGCTCGGCGCGTCGTTAGGGCTGGAGAACTACACCGGCGTCGAGGTCATCGCGGTTGGAAACACGATCCGTGCCTTCGACCACACTGCGCCTCTAAAAACTACGCAACTTAACTTTCAAGATCTGATCGGCCAGCCGACTTGGATCGACGTCGACCGGGTGAACTTTAAGACCGTTCTGCGCGCTGACCTAAACGTCGGCGACAGCGTCATCTTCCCTCCCGGCGTGATAACGCCTTACGCGCTGACGAACCCGAACGCAGCGATTCCTAACGCCCCGTCAAGGAGTAAGACCGTGTTTCAGGGTGCATTCAACATTCAGATCGTTCACCACTTCGCGAACTACCGACAGGCCGATGCCGACAGCTGGGTCACAACCTTCGATGCGGTGGCGTCATGAATCCCAACACAGTCGAAACACTCTCATTCGTCGCGGCGCTCGGACTCTGGAGCGGCTGCGCCTGCTTTCTCCTCTTTCAGCTACTGGAGCTTTTACCGCGATGAGTCTCTACGTAAACGGCGCTGGAAAAATCGTCGTTGCTGCAGGCGGGGCAGCGCTCGCTGCCGCAGGCGGGTCGACGGTTCTTACGCACGGCACGAACGCGACCGTCAACGGCTCCGGCTTCGTGGTCAACACCAATCAGAAGCAGTACGACCACGGCCAGAACGGCGTCGGTAACCTATATAGCGGATGGAGTTCACGCTGCCGAGTGCAGGCGCTGTACCAAGCCAATACGTCCTGCAGAACCAGACCGGCCCTTTCACGGTCAACGGCGCGACGGTGAATGGCCCGTACGACCGAGTTCCCAACTTCCTCGCCGGCACCTGCTACAACGATAACTCGGGCGCTGACAGCCGAATCGTCCAGATCTCGGCAAACCTTAACCCTGTCCCATCGACGCCGTACTGCTCGTACTGGAGCTATCGCTTCCAGCAGTCCAACGCGTGGTCCTTCGGCATCGGCGACCCCGACGACGACAACATGAAGTGGTTTACCTACACGGAGTCCTCCGCCGGTCCCTTCGGCGACACGCCGTACTGGTACTGGGGCTGCAACAACGGTACCGGCGGACCTTCCTCGAACGTGCCGACGTCGCTGTCCGGGGAAATTATCAACGCAGGCGGCTCGTTCTCAGGCGGCCCCGCGTTCCCGGATCAGAACGGTCACAGCGCTTTCTGGGGAGGCTGCCCGAGTCCCTTTAACGCTTCGGTCGGCTGGATCCACGTCGAGATCGTCGCGCGTTGGTCGCCTAACAACGATGGATTCTGGAAGCGATACGAGAACGGGGCTCTGGTCGTCAACTACGCGGGCCCGACGACCTTCGGGACTAGCTCGACAGTCGCTAACGAGGCGGTGTTCCTCACCTACACGCGCGACTACGCCGTCGCGCCTGCCACATCCCCGAACAACGGCGTCTACGGCGCTGACGTCATGTACTGGAACTCGGGCGCGAACAGCGTTAACGCGCAGCGCCTGATGATGTCGGCGTCGTCGTCCTGGTCCCTCGGCTCGGGCCTCGTCGCCGAGCCGCAGTACCCCGTCTCAGGCGGCGGGTCTTCCTACTCATTTACGGTCAACGGCGGCTCGATCGCTGACGGCACCGTCTACCTCTATCAGGTCGACGAGGTCGCGGGTTCGAGCGTCAAGCTGCCGGGCACCTACACACTCGCGGGGTAACGCATGGCATTCATTCTCGGGCAACAGGGCATCGGCTGGACTCAGGAGTTCGAAGCGCAAGGCTTCAGCAGCGGGGCTGCGTACTTCGGCGACGGGTACCCCGCGCAGTTCACCGGCACCTTGAACACCGTCAACATCACGCTCGGCACGCCGATCACGGCGACCTCCCTGCAGGTCTGCCTCTACCTGCTCTCGACCAACGCGCTAGTCGCGACGTCGGCTCCCATCACTATCAGCGGGGCAGGCAACTTTTCGGCAGCGATCACGGGGAGCGTAATCAACGCCGTCGACTACTACCCGGTGATCAGCCTGAACGGCGGCTACGCGAACCTCTGTTACAACAACGGCACTTCGAACTTCGTCACCAATCAGAACAACTCGACCGACTTTCCCTACGCGTCGCCACCGTCGACGCTGCCTGCGCCCGACGAAACGATCGGGCACGAATACCTCGTTTGGTTCGATGGCTCGGCCGGCAACGGGTCGGCTGCCGTCGCTTGGTTTACTTGATGATCCTCCACTAACTAGAAGGAACCCGAAGATGAAGACTCTACTTCCAGCAATAGTTCTTAGCTCCCTAGCCGGGCTTGCGCACGCGGACGATATACAGTTCGCGGTCTCTGGCCTCCTGTACCCGACGAGTACTACCCCGCAGAACGCAGGCGCACCCGCGAGTACGTTTACGATGAGCTTCGACGTAGACACGATGGATCCAGCGAACACGCTAACCCTGAACGCCAACTCGTTCGCCGGTGGCACCCTGCAGTCGCTGGCGTTCAGCGTCGTAGCGACGGACTTTACGGTCACCCTCGACGGCCAGACGATCGAGAGCGGCGGTACTGGCACGTTCTCGGCGACAGGGAGCGGGCTCGGCCCGTGCAACTTTATCGGCGGCGGGTACAGCGCCTCGTCCTCGATGGCGCGATTCGGCGGCATACCCGACTTCGACCTCGCAGGCGGCGCGTGCATCTCGCAAGCTCAGCTGATGGGGTCCTCGGACCCGCTAGGGCTGCTGCTTAGCAACGCTGCCTTTACCGCCGACGATGGGTGGGGTCAGAGCTACTTCGCCAGCACCGGCGCGATGATGGACTCGACGGTGACGGTGGTAGCCACCAGCGTGCCCGAGCCGTCGCCGCTAGTGCTGATGGGGCTCGGTTTCGGGCTGCTGTTCATCGTCCGCCGCCGGGAGCGCTAACGTGCTCGTCTACGCGGTCTTGGTATGCGCGACACAGCTGGGGTTCTGCACCTACCTGCCAACGACGTTTTTCGGGAATCGTGAGCCGTCTCCGAGAACAGCCCCGATCGTTTTCGAAGACATGAAGACCTGTCAGCAGTGGCTCCGCGGGCTTAAACCCTCGCCAGATCCCGTTAAGAAGTGGGTCGAGTGCAGGCCCGTATATCTGGAACCGCTTTTGACCCAGATGACGCAACCTCTCTACATGGAGGACAGAGACTGGATCCCACAAAAATAAGCCGGGTCCTGTTCCCCCACCTGCAGGCTGGGGACGACGCCGAAGCTGCTCTGAAGGCTCCGATGCCGTGTACGGGGTGCCGCCACGAGGCGAAGTGCGGGTCCGAACAGCTGGCCTGCGAGGCCTACGCCATGTTCGCCGCCGGGATGAAGGAGGGGCGCTGGAGGCGTGCCCCGCGATTCCCGACCCACGCCCGATACCTCGCGCTGTTCGAGGACACCTGAGGCGGGAGGACGCACCGCAACATCGGGCTTGAAAGCGCAGTTCAAGCTAGACTTGCGACCACTGATTGTCCCCAGAGGTCGCTCATGCCTATCGATTCCGTCCACATCGGCAATTTCAAAGGCGTCAGCACTGTACGAGATCTTGAGTTGCGCCCAATCACAGTATTTGTAGGCGCTAACTCGTCCGGAAAAAGCTCGTGCATTCATGCACTGGCCGCCCTCAGCCAGACGGTGAGGATCACGAACGACACCCGCCCGCTGGTTCTCGATGACGAGTTCGCGTCGGTCCACCTAGGGCGGTTCATCGAGATCATCCATTCGAAGTCCTATGAGGACGCTATCGAACTGGGGATTAATTTCGGGGGCGTTAAATACAAGTTGCCCACAGGGAATCAAGAGACAGTCGCAGAAGCCAAGGCGATTCTTCGATTTAAGTCGACCGTCAGAACTCAAGAGATGTATCTCGAGTCTGCCGATTGGGACGTGGGAACCTCCCGCTTTAAAGTCAAACGAGTCAAGGCCGATGCTTACACACTCACCGCCGACCTGCCCGGCGGTAAAACCGTAAAGATCGGCCCCCGCGCGCTTCAGAGAGCGTTTTTCATTCGGGCGTTTGAGGGTGCAATCTCCGGGCAAGAGGAGTTCGAGCGGTTTATGGCCATCATGCCATTCCTGATCGCTCAGGAAACTGCAACCCGGGAATTGGTGCGAACCCTCTACCTGGGGCCGTTTCGACAAAGCCCGTTGCGTCGATACCCCACGCGTGGGGGCGACCCTAAGGAGGTAGGCTCATTGGGCGAAGCCACTGTCACAATGCTTGCGAATGAGATGATTCAGACGCGGAATCGAACTCACATCAAGCAGGTTACAAAGTGGCTCGAAACGTTGGGACTAGCGAAGGCTCTGGACGTTACGCGCGTGGGCAGTTCGGACTTGTTTGATGTTTCGATGACTCTTGAAGACGGGCAGAAGTTTCCGCTTGCAGATTTGGGTTACGGGTTGTCGCAGGTTCTCCCGGTGCTTGCTCAATGCAGTTTCGCGCCTGAGGGCGCAACCCTGCTTTTTGAGCAGCCTGAGATTCACCTGCATTCGCTCGTCGCGACAAAACTCGCAGACGTTTTCATCGAGACGGCCAAGGATAAGGGGGCGCACGTTGTGCTGGAGACTCACTCGCCGCAGCTGGCTCAGGGCTTCATGGTCGCCTCCCGCGCCGGGAAGATCGCGGCTGAGGACTTCGTGATTTACAAGGTCTGTCGCGAGGATGGGGAGTCCGTTATCAAGCGCCTGAACTTTGACGAGTGCGGTGAAATAGACGAGAACTGGGAGAAGGGCATCTCGATCGACTAGAGCCAAGCAGGCGTGCGCAGCGAGCCGACTGCCGCCCTAGGCGTAGGTACGTGGCGGGGTAGGCCCCTAAGGACCATTTCGAGGACCACTGCGGCACCGTTTCGGTCGATTTGGCGCCTGCCGCAGGGCGGGATCGCGGGCGCTTAACCATCGAATAGGCGCGTGTTAAGGTCGTTTACGTGCGGGCGACGTGCGAGGTATACGTCAGTTCGCGGTCTTGAAAACCGGAGACCCCTCACGGGGTTCGTGAGTTCGAATCTCACCCTCTCCGCCAGTAGAAGAATGCTCGGGCGGTAATATCCGACCTGCGGCAGAGCGCAGTCTTCCGTTACATGCTCATTCGCACTGAAGGGCGGCCACGTGTGGGGTTGGGTCAAGCACTGCTTCCGCAATTACGCCGCATTCGGCGGCAGGGCCGGCCGGCCAGAGTACTGGTGGTTCTACCTGTTCACGCTGCTGTGCAGCCTGGTGCTCTACATCGTGACGACCGGCGCGCCGGGCTCGAGAGTTACGCTGCGGGGCCTCTTCTGGCTTGCCACGATAATCCCGTCCCTGGCCGTCACGTCGCGCCGCCTGCACGACACGGACCACTCATTCTGGTGGGCGCTGGCTCCGCTGTTCGTGGTTGCCCCGCTCGCGGGGCTTTCGCTGGCCTACCGGGGTGGCCTGGCCGCACGCGGCAACCACCTCGCCGGCGGCCTGGGCTTCCTCATGGTACTGGCAGTCCTTGGCGTGGCGGTCTGGGTGCTAATCCTTCTCTGCCGCGCAGGGGATGCCGGCGCGAACCGCTTCGGGGAGCCCGCGCCGACGACACCGGGTTGACGGGAGAGCGGCCGTGACGCCCCCGAGAAGGTGCAAGTAGACTCGATGCTCAAAGAACAGGCGTGACGGGTGGCAACGCAGCAGGGGAGTCGCACACATGAAGAGAATCTATTCGACCGTAACCGCGATGGCACTCCTGGCGCTTGGGGCGGGCCTGGCACTCGCCGGCAAGCAGCAGGCTGAGCCCGGGATCCAGGTCATCCAGGGAAAGCCGGACAAGGAAGCCGGCGCTGCCGCGCTCGCCGAGGCCGAGCACCTCGCTGGCACCGGCTCGTGGGAGCTGATTGCAGTGGGCCGCGTCTACTACCTGTCGGGCGACAAGGCCAAGGGGCAGGCGCTGTTCGATCGCGCCACGAGCGGTAAGCCTGGCAGCAGTGACTGGCTGCGCCTGGGTGAGGTGTACGCGGAGGCCGGTGAGAACTCAAAGGCCGAAGAGTGCTTCCAGAAGGCGCTGGCCGCCGACCCCAAGGATGACAGCGGCCAGGCTGAGGTAGGCGCGTGGTACATCCGCACCGGTCAGCGCGCCAAGGGCGAGGAGCTGCTTGCCAAGGCGCTGCAGAAGCATCCCGATGAGATCTGGCATTACGTGCGCGCGTCGGAGGCTCTGCTCGGCGTGCCCCCGGGGCGTTGAAGCACGGACCTGAGGCCGACCGGTGACGCCAGAGATCCGTGCGTTCGAATATGCGACTGGGCTGTTCGCCGTACTGATCGGACTTGCCGTCGTGGATCTTGCGACCAGCTTTCACCGGCTGCTGCGCAGTAAGATCCCGGTGCGCTGGGACCCGCTGGCCCTGATGGCGGCGTTCTACGCACTGTGCCTGGTGGTCGCCATGTGGTTCGACCTCTGGGGCGTGCGGCACTTCGACGCCACCCGCGGCTTTCTCTTCTACCTGAGCTTCATCGCCGAATTCCTGGTGCTGTTCCTGGTGGCCGCAGGAAGCCTGCCGGATGAGCCCGCTGAAGGAGCGGACCTGCGCGAGTATTACGCGCGCAACCGGCAGTACCTGTGGACGCTGCTCGTCATATTCCACACCCTGTACGTGGCCGATGGACTCTATTTCAGCCGCGGGTGGTCGCCGCACCTCGCGCGCGCGCGGTTCGTGTTCCAGAACGTGCTGATGTTCCTGCCGTTTTTCATTTCGATCGCGCTCACGCTTGCAAAGTCGCGCCGCGTGCACTACGTGGGGCTGAGCCTTCTGTTTGTGGTGCTGCTGCTGCACTATGGCCCGGCCTCCATCAATTGAGCCCACAGTTTTGAGTGGTGTCGATGTACCGGCTGCATGACTAGCGATACCCCCGAGCCCGCACCCGCACGCTCCACGGTCTTCCTGAGCTACGCCTCGGAGGACCGCCCCGCCGCGCGCCTGATCGGCAGCACGCTCCCGAACTATGGGCTCGAGGTCTGGTACGACGAGAGCGAGCTCGGTGGCGGGGATGCCTGGGACCAGAAGATCCGCCGCCAGATCCGCGAGTGCGACTATTTCATGCCGCTGATATCGGCCAACACCGAGGCACGGCACGAGGGCTATTTCCGCCGCGAGTGGCGCCTGGCCGTCGAGAGAACGCTCGACATGGCGGACGACCACCTGTTCCTCCTGCCGGTCGTCATCGACGGCACCGACGAGGCGCGCGCCCGGGTCCCGGAGAAATTCCTCGCGGTGCAATGGCTGCGGCTGCCGGGTGGCCAGAGTTCGCCGGCTCTGGAAGCCCTGTGCCGCCGGCTGGTATCGGGGGACCCCGAGGTGCTCAGTGCCCCGCGGCGCGCCGCGCCGCCGCCGGCACTCAGCGGCGCGCGCGCCGCGCCTGAGGCGGCGGTGCTGGAGTTCCCGCACCAGGTGCCCGGTCAACGGGTGCGGTTCTGGTTCGAGGTTGCCGGCTGGGCGCTGCGCTCGGCCGGCAGACAATGGCGCCGGTTGCGCCCCTGGCTGCGGGTGCTCATCATCATCTGGGTCGTGTTCCTCGTCGTGTCGCGCGGCTGCAGCAGCCGCCATCACGAGACCGGGGACGTCTCCCCGGCGGCGGCAGCCCGGCTCAAGGCGATCACCGACCAGTACCAGGGCGGGGGCAATTCGGCCGACGCGGCGAAGCTTGCAGCGCAAATCGCGCGCGAGTTCTCGCCCACGCCCCCCGCAGCCGGCGCAGTTCAACGGGTTCACGTCCTGGTCGTTCCGTTCGCGGCCCCGGCCGGCGATGCAGATGCGGGCAAGCTTTCGGACTCAGCCCTGGCGCAGGTCTACGGCCGGATCGCCATCCGTGAGGGCCAGCACCTGGGCATGGCGAAGGATTCCTTGCCCGCGTGCGACCTCGCGGGGATCCTGGAGCTCGGCCAGGCGGTTCACTCCGAATTCGTGGTGTGCGGCACGATCGAGACTCAGGCGGGTGGCCCCGCGCTGACGGTGAGGATTGCGTCGGGCGCGGAGAAGGCGTTCATGTGGTCGAAGTCATACCCCGTGCAGGGGTCGGATGCTGCTCTGATCGCAAACGAAGTGGACGCGAAACTGGCAGCCCTTGAAGATGACTAGCTTCCGCGCAGGTCGGCAGCGTCGCCGGGGGTATTGTTCCGTGTCGCCCGGATGTTGGTGCTCACCGCGCTTCCCGCGGGCGCCGGCACATGGGCCGCAGCCGCATCGACGCGCTGTTGTTGGCGCAGTGAAGCCGGGCGCCGGCGGGCACTCAGAACCGTACCAGTACTCCAGCTCCCCACACGACCTCGCGCGTGCGCAGGTCCGGATACCACACGCCGCCTTCGTGAGTGCAGTTGTCGCTGCCGGCGGTCGAGCCGTTGTTGCACACCAAGCTGGCCGGTGCGCCGGTGTTCCCTAAGGGTGGCGTGACACCTCCGGAGCCGCTCCAGTAAGGGACGTCCGAGTGCCGGAAGGTGGCTTCGGTCCACCAGGTGATCCAGTCCTTAGGCATCCACTGGAAGTTCAGCTGCATGTCCCACTGGTAGAGCTTCTGGCCAGGGTTCTCCGTGAAGTAGGGCGTGCCGCTCGCCGCGGTGGCGCCGTTGATCGGCGGCACCAGGGCGAGGTAGCGGCCCGGGTTATTCATGAAGCCGCCGCCGAGTGTGACCGCGTAGTGGTCGTTGTCGAACCAGGTGCGGTCGTACGCCATGACACCGAAGAAGTTGGCCTTGTTGGGACCATGGGAGCAGTACACCCCGCCACCGTATTCACAGCCGATATCCATGGTGACCGAGAAGGCCATCTTGGAGACCCCGGCACCGTTCTGGCCGTGTGCGTCGTAGTACTTCACGAGCACGCTGTCGTCCTCGTGTACGCGTGTCACGTTGGCGTAGTTGACATAGCGGCCGTTCGGGTTGGGAAGCCCGGCCGCGGCGTTCGGGTTGCCGCCGTTGTTGGGGAAGCCGCTGCCGCTTGCCAGGTTGTCCTCCCCGATCGCGTAGGTATTGAGGACCAGCTTGAAGGAGTCGTTTGGAATCCACAGGACCTGGCCACCGAAGCCCGGGTGGCTGTTGAACTTCGCGTATGACTGCCAGCCGTTGATGAGCCACGGCTCGATCTTGAGCGTCTGCGTCGGGAACCACTGCACGCGCAGACCGTTGAAGTACCAGGGCGTGTTTGAGGATACGAAGGAGGGCTGGTAGGTCCAGTTATCGTAGTTGTAGTAGCTGAAGAGCCCGATGTACGAGACGAAGACGCCAAGGTCGACGTTGAGCCCATGGTTGACGTCGAAGTGATAGCCGGCGTTCGCTTCCGAGAAGTACTTGTAGGCGCCCTGCAGGTCCCACTGTCCGACCGCCGAGCTCGCATCGTTGCGGGGTGTCGTGGTCGAGAACAGGCCGAACATCGACAGAAACCGGGCGCGCACGTTCTCCCAGTGGAAGTCTCCGCCGAAGCTCACCTGTTCCACCTGGAACTCCCCGGAGCGGAACTCCTCGGTGGAACCGACGATCGTGTGGTCGACAGGGTGATTGAAATCCTGCAGGTAATTCGCGTCGAAGCGGATCTCGGGCGTGAAGAACTTGGTGTCGAAGATCGGGGACTGCTCGCGGCTGGTGCCATTCATCCAGCCGAGGTAGCCGACGGCGAACGGAGTCTGGGTGTCGACCTCGGGCGCGGCGTCGGGTGCCTGCAGCGCTACGGGAACTGTCGGTGCGGCCTTCGCGGGGCCGCCGGCAGCCGCGGCTGCAGCTGCTGCGGGCACGGCAGCCACGGCAGTCACGGCACCCACGGGCGCTGCGCCGCTTGCATTCATGACGACATCCCGGCGCGTTGCCTTGCCCGGATTGACCTCGAGAGCCCCGAGGGTGGTCTCGCCGAAGCCCGGTGCCTCCCAGGTGAGCGCCCAGGTGCCCGGCGGCAGGTCGGCGAAGGTATACAGGCCATCGGCGTGCGAGACGGTGGCGCGGATCGCGTGATCGGCGGCGTGCACGGCAGTGACCGTTGCGTCCGCTACCGGCCGGTGTGCGGCATCGGTGACGATGCCCACGATGGTGCCCGGATCCGCCGCGTGCGCCACGGGCAGCGCGAGCAGTGTCCAGAGGATCGCCAGCGCGACGGCTGCTCCGCGGCGCCGCGTGCCTGCAGGGCTGTGGGTCTGATGCGTTCCGATTGCCATGGGTCTCTCCGCGCGAATCCGCTGCGTCCAGCCGTTCATGATAGGGGCGGTCCGACGTCCGCCTAGGCAGAAAGCCGTTAAGAAAAGCGCGGCCCGGGGCGGGGACCTAGGGGGCAGCCGGCTCGCTGGCCTCGGTGCGCAGGCGGTAGCCAACACCCGATTCGGTGATGAGGTAGCGCGGGCGCGGCGGCTCGGGCTCGAGCTTCTGGCGCAGGCTGCGGATCACGACGCGCAGGTTACGCGAGTCATCCTCCCGACCCGGCCCCCACACCTCGCGGATGATCTGCTGCTGGGTGACGATGAGGCCGGCCTGGCGGACCAGGCACTCCAGTACGCGGAACTCGATCGGTGTCAGGTGCAGGCTCCCTGCGGGACCCTCGGCGGTACGCCGCTGCAGGTCGAGGCGGAAGCTGCCGATCGGCACCACCGCGGTCTGCTCCGCCGCCTGCGCGTTGCGGCGCAGGGCGGCCCGCGCCCGCGCCAGGAGTTCCGGCGCGCTGAAGGGTTTGGTCACGTAGTCGTCTGCGCCTGCATCGAGGGCGAGGATCTTTTGCTCTTCCAGCGTGCGCGCCGACAGCACCACGATTGGCATGGGCGACCAGGCGCGGATGCCGCGCACCACCTGCAGCCCGTCGCCATCGGGCAGCCCCAGGTCGAGGAGCACGAGGTCGGGCTTCTCGGTGCGCGCGGCGATCAGGGCACGCTCGGCGTTCTCGGCCTCGGCCACGCGGTAGCCCTCGCCCTCGAGCAGCACCCGCACGATCGCGCGGATCTCTGGTTCGTCCTCGACTACGAGCACCCGGTGCATGGCGCGCGTCATGCGTTGCCCTGCGCCAGGCGGCTCGTCGGCAGGGTGAACTCGAAGCGTGCCCCGCCTCCGGGGCGGCTGCCCGCCTCGATGTCGCCGCCATGGGCGCGCACGATCGCCCGGCAGATCGCAAGTCCGAGTCCCACCCCGACCACGGCGCCCTCGTCGTGCCCGCGCTGGAACTTGTCGAACAGCCGTGCCGGGTCCCCGGGCGGCAGACCGGGCCCCTCGTCATCCACCGAGACGCGCACGAAGCCGCCGTCCGGGACCGCCGAGACACGGATGCGCGTGCCGGCGGGGGTGTACTTCACCGCGTTGTCGATGAGGTTTGCGAGCACCTGCACGATGAGCGTGGCATCCACGTGCACCGCCGGCAGGTCCGCACGCAGAGCCACCTCCACTGGATGCCCGGCGAGTCGCTCGCGGACCGACTCGAGTGCCGCGCCCACCAGGTCGTCGAGCGTCTGCCAGTCGCGGCGCAGCTCGATCTTGCCCGCCTCGAAGCGCGTCAGGTCGAGCACGTTGGACACCAGGTCCGACATCTCGCGCGCCTTGGTCTCGATCGAGCGTGCCAGTCGCGCACGGGTGGGCTCATCGAGGGCCGTGCCGCGCTCCGCGAGCGTGCTGCTGGCGCCGGCGATCACCGAAAGCGGCGTGCGCAGGTCGTGCGAGATGGATGCGAGCAGGGTATTGCGCACGCTCTCACCCTCGGCCGCCACGCGCGCAGCCTCCGCCCCTTCGGCGAGCCGGGCGCGCTCGAGCGCCAGGCCGATCTGGCTGGCGAAGGTCTCAAGCAGGTGGCGCTGCTCGGGCAGGAGCACGCGGCGCGGGTTGGTCGGCAGCACCGCCAGCACGCCCAGGGCGCGCCGTTCATCACCCAGGGGCATATACAGCCCCGGTGCCGCGGCGAGCGTGTCGGAGCCGAGCCCGGCGCGCTGGCCGTGGTCGGTGACCCACTGCGCCACGGCCAGGTCCGCCCCGCGGAAGGACTGCGCCAGGGGCGCATCGCGCGGCCGGTTCAGCTTGCCCGTCGCATCCGGCAGCAGCACCACAGCGCGGCACTGGAACACCTCGGCGACGTGCCGCACGGCAACCTCCGCCATGCTCGACTGCCCGCGCGTCGCCGCGAGTTCCCGGCTCATCGCGTAGAGCAGGGCGGTACGCCGCTCGCGCGCCCCCGCGACGCGCGTCTGCTGACGCACGCTCGCCATCAGGTTGGCGATCACGAGCGCGACGGTGAGCATCACGGCAAACGTGAACAGGTACTGGGCGTCCGAGACCGCGAGGCTGAAGCGCGGCGGCACGAAGCAGAAGTCGAAGACCACGACGTTGGCGACCGAGGTGAGGACCGAGGGTCCGCGCCCGAAACGCAGGCCCGCGATCACGACCCCGAGGAGGTAGACCATCGCGAGGTTGACGAGCTCGAAGTGCGGGTACATCGCAAAGGAGATCGCGGTGCACACGGCCGTCGTGGCGAGCGCCCAGGCATAGCGCTCCAGCGGCACGTGCGCGCTCGTCTCGCGCCAGGGTGCGGCGCCGCCGGCGCCGAGTGCGGGCGGCGGCCGCGCGGTCGGGGCGATCACGGTGACGTCGAGACCCGGGGACTGGCGCAGGATCTTCAGGGCGGTGGAAGGGCGCAGCAGCGCCCGCCAGCCACGGCGCTTCGGCGCCCCGAGCACCAGGCGCGTCACCTGGCGGGTGCGCGCGTACTCCACGAGCACGGCCGCCGCCGAGGGACCATCGAGGGTGACGGTCTCGGCGCCGAGGGACTCCGCGAGGCGCAGCAGGTCCACCCGGCGGTCGCGCTCGCCGCCGGACAGCCGCAGCAGCGCCGGCGTCTCGACGTAGACCACCGTCCACTCGGCATCCAGGGCATCGGCCATGCGCTTGCCGGCGCGCACCAGCTGCTCGGCCTGATCGTCGGGGCCGATGGCGACCAGCACCCGGTCGCCGGCGAGGCGGCCGCGCACCCGGTCGGCCGGCAGCGCGGCACGGGCGGCTGCCTCCACGCGGTCTGCGACGCGCCTCAGGGCCAGCTCGCGCAGCGCCAGCAGGTTCGGCTTGCGGAAGAAGCGTTCCACCGCCGTCGCGGCCTCGTTGGCGACGTAGATCTTGCCGGCCTGCAGGCGCGCCAGCAGGTCCTCGGGCGGCAGGTCGATCAGCTCGACCTCATCGGCCTCATCGAACGCGCGGTCCGGGATGGTCTCGCGCTGGCGGACGCCGGAAGTCTGCGCGACGAGGTCGTTGAGACTCTCCAGGTGCTGCACGTTCACCGTGGTCCAGACGCTGATGCCGGCGTTGAGCAGTTCCTCGACGTCCTGCCAGCGCTTCGGGTGCCGGGGCGCCGGGTCGCCCCCGAGGAGGTTCGAGTGCGCCAGCTCATCCACGAGCAGCACCTCCGGACGGCGGCGCAGTGCCGCGTCGAGGTCGAACTCCTGGCGGGTGATATCGCGGTAGCGCACGGGCAGCGCTGGCAGGCGCTCGAGACCCTCGAGCAGTCGCTCGGTCTCGATGCGCCCGTGTGGTTCCACGTACCCCACCACCACGTCGCGCCCGGCCCCGCGCACGCTGTGCGCCGCTTCGAGCATGGCGTAGGTCTTGCCCACCCCGGCGGACGCGCCGAAGAAGATGCGCAGCCGCCCGCGGCGCGCACGCGCTTCCTCGGCCGTGACGCGCGCCAGCAGCTGGTCAGGATCGGGTCGTTCCGCGACTGTCACTGCAGGTTCTGAGCTCAAGTCCACCCTGAGGGCGGTGTTGCGTGCGGCCGCGGGCGGTGACGGCTACGTCAGTCGCCGGCTGCCGGCACGGCATCAAGCGCGAGGTTCAGCTCCACGACGTTGACCCGTGGCTCCCCGAGAAAGCCTGCCAGCCGGCCCTCGACATGCCGCGCGACGAGCCGCCGCAGCGCCTCGGGAGTCATATTACGCGCCCGTGCCACGCGGGGGATCTGGTATTGGATCGCCGCGATGCTCGCTTCCGGATCCAGTCCGCTGGCGGAGGCACTGACGAGGTCGACCGGCACGGGTGCGCTGTTGCCGGGGTCGGCCGCGCGCAGCGCCGCCACGCGCTCCCGCGCCGCCTCGATGAGGGCAGGATTCAAGGGACCGAGGTTGCTGCCCCCGGAGGCGCCGCCGTTGTAGGGATAAGGCGTGGTGGCGGAGGGCCGTCCCCAGAAGTATTCAGGACGCGTGAAGCTCTGGCCGACCAGGCGCGAGGCTACCGCCGTGCCCCCGCGCGCGACGATGCTGCCGCCAGCGGCGCGCGCAAACAACAGCTGCGCAAGCCCGGTGATGAAAAGCGGGTAGAGAAGTCCGGTGATGACGCTGAGGACGCCAAGCAGTACCAGCGCGGGGCGCGCGATGCGGGTTGTCATGCGGTTTGCTGCCTTCAGGTCAGGTGCACCAGCGTGAGCGCCAGGTCGATGAGCTTGATGCCGGCAAACGGCACCAGGATGCCGCCGAGCCCGTAGATCAGGAGGTTGCGGCGCAGCAGCGTGGCTGCGCCCAGGGCACGGTAGCGCACGCCCTTCAGCGCCAGCGGGATGAGGAACACGATGATCACCGCGTTGAAGATCACGGCGGACAGGATCGCGGAAGCGGGGCTCGTGAGGCCCATGACGTTGAGCGCGCCGAGCTGCGGGTAGGTCGAGGCAAAGGCGGCCGGGATGATGGCAAAGTACTTGGCGACGTCGTTGGCGATGCTGAACGTCGTGAGCGAGCCGCGCGTCATGAGCATCTGCTTGCCGGTCTCCACCACCTCGATGAGCTTCGTCGGGTTGGAGTCCAGGTCCACCATGTTGCCGGCCTCCTTGGCGGCCTGGGTGCCGGTGTTCATCGCCACCGCAACGTCTGCCTGTGCCAGCGCCGGGGCATCGTTGGTGCCGTCCCCGGTCATCGCCACCAGGCGCCCGGCAGCCTGGTGCTCGCGGATCAGCCGCAGTTTCGCCTCGGGCGTCGCCTCGGCGAGGAAGTCATCGACTCCTGCCTCGGCGGCGATGGCGGCGGCGGTGAGGGGATTGTCACCCGTGATCATGATGGTCTTGATGCCCATGCGGCGCAGTTCCCCGAAACGCTCGCGGATACCGCCCTTGACGATGTCCTTGAGCTCGATGATGCCGAGGACGCGCGCGCCATCGCTCACCAGCAGCGGCGTGCTGCCGCGCCGGGCGATTTCCTGGGTGGCTGCCGCCACGGCCTTCGGAAACACCGCCTGCAGTGACTCGACGTGCCGCTGGATGGCATCGGCGGCGCCCTTGCGGATCTTGCGCTCGCCGAGGTCCACGCCGCTCATGCGGGTGTGGGCGGAGAAGGGGATGAAGGTCGCGTGCAGGGAGGCGAGGTCGCGCTGCCTGAGGCTGAAGCGCTGCTTCGCCAGCACCACGATGCTGCGCCCCTCGGGCGTCTCGTCGGCGAGCGAGGCGAGCTGTGCGGCGTCGGCGAGCTCCTCCTCGGAGATGCCCGGAGCCGGTATGAAGGTGGCCGCATGACGGTTGCCGAGGGTGATGGTGCCGGTCTTGTCCAGGAGCAGCACGTCCACGTCACCGGCCGCCTCCACGGCTCTTCCCGAGGTGGCTATGACGTTGGCGCGCAGCATGCGGCTCATGCCGGCGACGCCGATCGCCGAGAGCAGCGCACCGATGGTAGTGGGGATCAGGCATACGAGCAGCGCCACCAGTGCCGTGATGGTGATGGGAACCCCGAGGTGTGTGACCGCGACGCCGTAGTCCGAGAAGGGCAGCAGCGTGACGGTGGCGAACAGGAAGACCAGCGTGAGGGCGACCAGGAGGATCGTCAGGGCGATCTCGTTGGGGGTCTTCTGGCGCTTGGCGTTCTCGACCATGGCGATCATGCGGTCGATGAAGGTCTCGCCCGGGTTCACGGTGGCCCTGAGGATGATCCAGTCCGAGAGCACGCGCGTGCCGCCGGTCACGGCCGAGCGGTCACCGCCGGACTCGCGGATCACGGGCGCGGATTCCCCGGTGATGGCGCTCTCATCGACCGAGGCGGCGCCGCGCACGACTTCCCCGTCGGCCGGGATGTACTCCCCGGCCTGCACATAGACGAGGTCCCCGCGGCGCAGCTCGTCGGCGCGCACCCGGGTGTGCTGCTCGAAGCTGTCCGCGCTGGCGAGCTTGCGCGCCCACACGGTCTGCTTCAGTCCGCGCAGCGACGCGGCTTGCGCCTTGCTGCGGCCTTCCGCGAGCGCCTCGGCGAAGTTGGCGAACAGCACGGTGAACCACAGCCAGATGGCGATGTTACCGATGAACCAGCCGGGGGCTTCGCCGCTCCCCCCCAGGGCCTGCAGCCACAGGATCGTCGTGAGAAGGCTGCCGACATACACCACGAACATCACCGGGTTGCGCCACTGCGTGCGCGGGTCGAGTTTGCGCAGCGCATCGAGGGCTGCCGGTGCGAGCAGGGCGCGGTCGAACATCGAGAGGCTGGGGCGGCTCATGATGGGGACTGCAGGCGGCGCGTCAGTGCGGCCAGAGCATCAGGTGCTCGACCAGGGGTCCGAGCGCCAGTGCCGGCACGAAGGTGAGCACCCCGACCAGGAGCACCGTGCCGATGAGGAGCACGATGAAGGTCACCCCATGGGTCGGCATCGTGCCGGCGGTGGGGGCGAGGCGATTCTTGGCGGCCAGGGACCCGGCGATGGCGAGCACGGCGACGATGGGCCAGAAGCGCCCGAGGAACATGACGATCCCGAGCGCGGTGTCGTAGAAGGCAGTGTCGGCCGAAAGTCCGCCGAAGGCGCTGCCGTTGTTGTTCGCCGCCGAGGTGAAGGCGTAGAGGATCTCGGAGAACCCGTGGGCACCGGGGTTGCCGACCGCGCTGGTGCCGGCACTGACAGACACCGCGAGCGCCGTTCCGAGCAGCACCAGCATCGGCATCACGAGGATCGCCATCGAACTCATCTTCATCTCGAAGGCCTCGATCTTCTTGCCGAGGTATTCCGGCGTGCGCCCGATCATCAGCCCGGCGATGAATACGCCGACGATGGCGAAGATCAGCAGCGAGAACAGGCCCGTGCCGACACCCCCGGGCACGACCTCGCCCAGCTGCATGTCGAAGAGCGTGACGAACCCGCCCAGGGGAGTCAGCGAGTCGTGCAAAGCGGTGGTGGCCCCGGTGGAAGTGACGGTGGTGAGCGTGGCGAAGAGCGTCGAGGCGGCGATGCCAAAGCGCGTCTCTTTGCCTTCCATGTTGCCGCCCGACTGCAGGGTGGAGGCGCCCTGATCGATGCCAAGGGAGTTCAGGAGCGGGTTGCCGTGCTGCTCCTGGGAAATGCCGAGGAAGATGAGCGGCACCAGCAGCACGCCGATCGCCGCCAGCAGCGCCCAGCCCTGGCGCGTGTCGCCGACCAGGTGGCCAAACGTATAGGTGAGGGCGAGCGGCACGATCAGCATCGCGACCATCTGCAGCAGGTTCGTCAGCGCGGTGGGGTTCTCGAACGGGTGCGCCGAGTTGGCGTTGAAGAACCCACCTCCATTGGTCCCGAGCTGCTTGATGCTCTCCTGTGAGGCCACCGGCCCCATGGGCAGGGTCTGCGTGGTGACACTGGCCGCTGTGGTGAGCGGGTTGCCGGCCGCATCCTTCAGCGTGCTGCCGCTGGCATCGGTGAGCGGCGCCTGATAGAGCGTCGGCTCGAGCGTCGTGACCGTGCGGTTTGGCCCGAGGTTCTGCACGACCCCCTGGGCGGCCAGAGCCAGGGCGAACAGCAGGGCGAGCGGCAGCAGGACGTACAGGGTGGCCCGCGTCATATCGACCCAGAAGTTACCGATGGTCGACGCCGCGGAACGGGTGAAGCCACGGATGAGCGCCAGCGCCACCACCAGCCCGGTGGCCGCCGAGAGGAAGTTCTGCACCGTGAGGCCGCCCATCTGCGTGAGATAGCTGAGCGTCGTCTCCCCCGCGTACCCCTGCCAGTCGGTGTTGGTCACGAAGCTCACGGCGGTGTTAAAGGCGGATTGGGGGCTGACGGCACCGAAGGCCTGCGGGTTGAGCGGCAGCCACCCCTGCAGGCGCTGCAGCGCGTAGACCACCGCCACGCCGGCGGTGTTGAACGCGAGGAGCGCCAGGGCGTAGCTGCGCCAGCCCATCTCCTGCTGCGGATCCGTTCCGCACCAGCGGTACAGGCGCCTCTCCAGCGGCGCGCCCAGGCGCACGATCCAGACCCGCCGTCCTTCCATGACGGCGGCGATGTACAGGCCGAGCGGCTTGACCGCGGCGAGGAGCAGCGCCAGCACCACGGCCACGAGCGCAACGGCGGCGGCGCTCATCAGAATTTCTCCGCGCGAAACAGCGCGTACAGGAGATAGAAGAAGAGGCCCGCCGAGAGGGCCGCCCCGAGCCACTGCGTGAAAGTCATTCGCGCCCCCGCAGGCGTGCGACCGCCCACACGAGCGCGTGGGTCGCGGCGTAGAGCGCGATGAGCAGCGCGAGGTAGCTTAAGTCCACGGGAGCTGGCCTTTTGACTTGAATCGCCAGGGTCCGATGGTGGTGGCGCGGACGCGCGCCGGGCAGACAGGATCGTGTGAAAATTTCACGGTGGCGGCCGGCGGCGCCAGGCGCTGCCGGCGCGAGCGCCGGGGGGATTGCCGCACCCGGGGCGCTGAGGCTAAATGGCGCCACGAGAACCGCCGGGGACCCCCGCCGGGCCCCTTACCAAGACCTCAAGGAGAGAACCGATGAAGCGACTGATGGGATGGCTGCTGGCTGCAGCCCTGATGCTCGGCGCGGGGACGGCCGTGGCCGGTCCGTACAGCGATACGATCGGACTCTTTAAGAATGCCGGCGCCAGCGGCTCATTCTTCAAGGATTGTTACGGTTACGCCGTGTTCCCTTCGGTCGGGCAGGGGGCCCTCGTGGTCGGCGGTGCCCATGGCAAGGGGCGCGTCTACGTGCACGACAAGCTGGTCGGGGACACGAGCATGTCGCAGGTGAGTGTGGGCTTCCAGGCCGGCGGCCGTGCCTACAGCATGATCATCTTCTTCCAGGACCAGCGCGCCTTCGACGAATTCACCAACGGCAACTACGAGTTCGGCGCGGATGCAAATGCCACCGCCATCACCGCTGGGGCCTCGGGCCAGGTGGGTACCACCGGTGCCAGCAGCGGGGCGAGCGGCGGCAAGAATGACGCCACGACTTCCGGCAACTACTACAAGGGGATGGCGGTGTTCACCATCGTCAAGGGCGGCGCCATGTTCCAGGCAGCCGTCGCCGGGCAGAAGTTCACCTACGCGGCCCGCAGCGCGAACTGATCACGGCAGGACGTGCGCGCAGGACGCCTCCCGCCGTCCTTTGCGGCGTGGGCGCGTTTCGGTGAGAATCCGGCACCTTTGCCGCGGTGTGCCCGATCCAGGGTGAGGTCGGCGGCGTCGCAAGATCCCTGACCCCTGCCGAGGTATGGACATGACCCACCGCGTAATCCCTTTCATCGCCGTCATCCTCGCCCTCTGCGGCGCCATGACGGCCAGTGGAGCAGGCAGCGTGCAGCAGCAATCACCGGGCGGGAGCGCCGCCGACCCGTACCTGTGGCTCGAAGACGTCCACGGTGCGAAGCCGCTCGATTGGGTCAAGGGCCAGAACGCGAAGTCACTCGCGGTGCTCAAGGCTGATCCTGACTATCAGAAGGACTACGACGCCATCCTCAAGGTGCTGGATGCAACCGACCGCATCCCCTATGGCACGCTCCAGCGTGACTACGTATTCAACTTCTGGCAGGACGCCAGTCATCCCAAGGGCATCTGGCGGCGTACCAGCGTGGGCGACTACTCGAACCCAGCGCCCCACTGGGAGACGCTGCTGGACCTTGACGCGCTCGCCGCCCAGGAACACGAGAACTGGGTCTGGGAGAACCCGGAGTGCTCCCCGCTCCTGAAGCGCTGCCTGCTCACCCTGTCGCGCGGCGGGGGTGATGCGGCGGTGGTACGTGAGTTCGATCTCGCCACGCGTACGTTCATCAAGGACGGATTCGCGCTCGCGGAGGCCAAGTCCTCGATCACCTACCTCGATGAGGACACGGTGCTCGTGGCCACCGACTTCGGCGCCGGCTCGATGACCACGTCCGGATACGCGCGCATCGTCAAGCTGTGGCGGCGCGGTACGCCGCTCGCCCAGGCACGTACGCTGTACGAGGGGCAGGTGAGTGATGTCGCCTCACAGGGGTCGGTCTACCACAACCCGGCCGGGACGCTTGCCGTCATCCAGCGGGCGCTCACCTTCTTTACCAGCGAGTACCAGTGGCTGAAACCCGACGGGACGCTGCAGGCGCTGCCGCTGCCCCCCGGTGCCGACCTCAAGGGCGCGCAGGGCCGCAACCTCATCTTCACGCTTCGGGAGGACTGGACGCCGCCGGGTGGCGCGGCGATTGCCAAGGGCGCGCTGATCGCCTTCCAGGTGCCCCAGGACAAAGGTGGCGCCGGTACGGTCGCGGTGCTCTTCACGCCGGATGCGAAGGGCTCGATCGACGAGGTCGCGACCGGGCGCGACGCCGTGTTCGCCTCGATCTACCACGACGTGACCGGTAGCGTGCACGCGTTCCGCCCGGCTGCGCAGGGAAAGTGGAGCGATACGGTGCTGCCGCTGCCGGCGGCAGGTTCCACGCGCATCGTCTCCGCGAACGACTGGGGGCCGCAGGCGCTGCTGCGCTACGAGAGCTTCACGACCCCGGCCACCCTGTATGAGTTTGCCGACGACGGTGCACCGCGACCCATCAAGTCGCTGCCGCCGCGCTTCGATGCCTCCAACATGGCTACCGAGCAGTTCTTCGCCACTTCCAAGGACGGCACGCGCGTGCCGTACTTCGTGACCCGCGCCAAGTCAGTGAGGGGCCCCGCGCCGACCGTGCTCTATGGGTACGGGGGCTTCGAGATCTCGCTGAGCCCGAGCTACTCTGCGAACTTCGGCATGCTGTGGCTGGCCAGGGGTGGTGTCTACGTGGTCGCCAACATCCGTGGTGGCGGGGAATACGGCCCGGGCTGGCACCAGGCGGCGCTGCTGGCCAACCGCCAGAAGGCCTACGATGACTTCCAGGCCGTGGCACGTGACCTCGTCACCCGCGGCATCACGAGCGCCAAGCAACTCGGCATCATGGGAGGCTCCAACGGCGGCCTGCTGGTGAGTGCCAACATGGTGGAGGCACCGGAGCTGTTTGGCGCGGTCGTGTGCCAGGTGCCCCTCATCGACATGATCCGCTATACCCAGATCGGTGCCGGTGCCTCCTGGGCGGCCGAGTACGGCGATCCGGCCAAGGCCGAGGATCGCGCCTGGATCCTGAAGTATTCGCCCTACCAGAACGTCAGCGCGGCGCGCCAGTACCCGCCGGTTCTTTTCGTGACTGCGACCAGCGATGACCGCGTGACCCCGGTGCATGCGCGCAAGATGGCGGCGCGCATGGAAGAGCAGGGGCACGAGGTGCTCTTCTATGAGAACACCGACGGCGGTCACGCCGCCGCGGCGGATCACCGGCAGGCCGCCGAGATGTGGGCACTGAGTTTTGTTTACCTGAAACAGAAGCTGGCGCCGGGAGGCTTCCATGACTGACCGGGACTGGGAGGGTGGTTGCGAGTGCGGCGCCGTGCGCTACGCGGTGAGCGGGGGACTGCGGCCCATCGTCGCCTGCCATTGCTCGCAGTGCCGGCGCTTCACCGGACACTATCTCGCGGCCACCGCCGCCCGCCGCAGCAGGCTGCGGTTCATCAGGGACGGCGGCCTCAAGTGGTACGACTCCTCGGACGCCGCACGCCGCGGCTTCTGTGCGCTGTGCGGTTCGACGCTCTTCTGGGAGCCACGCGGGCGTGACCACATCAGCATCGCAGCCGGCAGCCTCGATGACTCCCGCGATCTTGCGATCGTGTGCCACATCCACGTTGCCGATAAGGGCGCCTACTATGAGATCGGGCCGGGCGTGGCGCAGGTCGCGGACGGCCGGTTTTCCGTGCCGCTGCCTGAGTGAACCTCGAGGCCCGGCCGCAGCTGTTGGCCGCGGCGTTGCGTACGCCAGTCCCGTGGAAGAACGGCGGCGGTCTCACGCGCGAGGTCGCCGCCTCCCCTGCGGGCGCAGCGCTTGCAGACTTTGACTGGCGCGTCAGCACCGCAGAGGTGCGCAATGCCGGGCCGTTCTCCATCTTTCCCGGGGTGCAGCGCACGCTGTGCGTGCTTCAGGGCACCCTCGCCCTCGAGGTCGAGGGTGCGCCCGCGGTGCGGCTGGCCGCGGCCAGCGCGCCGCACGTGTTCTCCGGGGACGCTCCCGCGCACGCACGACCCGGTCCCGAGGGCGTGGTCGACCTGAATGTCATGACGCGCCGGGGACGCTTCGGTGCCCGCGTTGCGGCGCTGCGGTTCACGACGACGGTCGCGCACGAGACGGTTGCTGGTGTAACGCTGCTATTCGCCTGCGCCCCGCTGACCGTATCGATGCCGGGCGCCGAGTTCCCCCTGGCGCGCTGGGATGCACTGAGGTTTACGGGGGCGACACCCTGCACACTTGCCGCTCCGGCGGGGCAGGGCTCGTGCTACCTGATCGAAATTGCAGCCGAGGGGCGCGGCCTCATGGGGGGCATGCGCCTCGCTGGGCAGGGAGCGTGAAGCTGCCCTCGACCGGGCAGGTGGTCCGCGACGCCGGACAGACGCTATTGTCAGCGCAGCACTGGCGGGCACGCATCGTGCTGTGGACTGCCGGGGCGGCTGTGGGGGCTGCCGCAGTCGGGTTTGCGTGGCTGGCCGATGAGGCGCAGGGGCTGCTCCGGCGACTGCTCGCAGTGTCCCCCTGGTGGCCGTGGCTGCTCTCGCCGCTCGGCTTCGCGCTGATCGCGTGGCTGACGCGCCGCTTCTTCCGGGGCGCCGAGGGCAGCGGCATTCCGCAGACGATCAGCGCCCAGCTGCCGGACGCCCAGCAGCTGAACGCCTCGCTGTTTCGCCCCCGGCTCGCCATTGCGCGCGTCCTGCTCGCCGCGGCAGGGCTCTTCTGCGGCGGCTCCATCGGTCGCGAGGGTCCGACCGTACACGTCGGAGCCGTGATCGCGCACGCGTTCGCGCGCTTCATGCCGCACGGGAACGCGGTGGCGCAGCAGCGCATGCTGATACTTGCCGGCGGCGCGGCCGGGGTCGCGGCGGCCTTCAATACGCCGCTCGCCGGGATCGTATTTGCCGTGGAGGAACTGTCGCGCTCGTTCGAGGAGCGGGCGAGTGGCGCGGCCCTCACGGCCGTGATTCTCGCCGGCATCATTTCCATTGCCTGGGTCGGGGACTACACCTACTTCGGCCATCCCGTCGTCACCCACGTCCCCGGGGCAGTAGCGCCCGCGGTCCTGTCGGTGGCCATCATCAGCGGGCTCGGCGGCGGGCTCTTCAGCCGCCTGATGCTGCTCGCTTCCGGCGGATTGCCGTGGGTTTTCGGGCGCCTGCAGCGTGGCCGTCCGGTGCTCTTCGCCGTGCTCTGCGGCGTGGTTACCGCCGCGATCGGTACGCTCTCTGGCGGCCTCACCTACGGAACCGGTTACCAGGAGGCGCGTTCGGTACTCATGGGGAACGCGCACCTGCCGTGGTTCTATGCGCCCGCCCGCGCGCTGGCGACGCTCGCGACCTCACTGAGCGGAATTCCCGCCGGGCTGCTCGCGCCGTCGCTCTCCGTGGGCGCCGGCCTCGGCCAGATCATGGCCGACACCGCGGGCCAGCCGGCAGCCGCGCCGCTTGCGATCCTCGGCATGTGCGGTTATCTCGCCGGCGTCACGCAGGCGCCGCTCACATCCTTCGTGATCGTCATGGAAATGACGGCCCAGCACGCGATGCTGCTGCCGCTCATGGTGACCGCGGCCGTGGCGACGGCGGTTTCCAAGCTCCTGTCGCCGCCGCTCTACCGCACGCTTGCGCTGCGCTACCTGCAGCCGCAGGCCTAGCTGTCAGCGAGGCGCCGCAGCCCCTCCATATCCTCTAGGATGATGCGGTTGTAACTCGCCTTGATCAGCCGCGCGCGCTCGAAGGCCGCGAGGTGGCCATTCACGGTCTTGCGCGTAACGCCGATCATCTCCCCGATCGCCTGCTGGCTCAGGCGCACCATCGGGGGTGCGCCACCGGCAGCGGGTGAGGCCATGATCAGGAGACGGGACGCGAGGCGCTGGCGCGGCGGCAACGAGATCAGTTCGGCGAGCGCGCGCACCGTGCGTCGCGTGTAGCTGTAGGCCGACAGCGCGAGTGCGCGCCACAGCGTCGGCCACTCGGCGGCGACCTCCTCGAGTGTGCGTTCCGAGACAGCCAGCAGCACGCTCGGCTCGGCGCACACCGCCGTCACCAGGCGCGGGCCGCCGCTGTAGCGCGTGGCGTGTCCGAGGACGGCACCCGCCTCGCAATGCCCGATAAGCACGTTGCGGTTGCCCGCCGCCTGGCAGTAGACGTGCACCACGCCCTCGACCACGATCACGAGTCCGCGGTGCTCATCGCCCTCGGTCTGAGCCCACTCGCCGGCATTGAGGTGCAGCAGGCGCCCGCCGGTGACCAGGGCCTGGGCGAGTGCCGGAGGTTCCCCGCGCAGCCATTCGCACCCTTTCAGGACCCTGAGCGCAGTCTCACCGCGGATCGCCATGACCTAAAAGTAACGACAGTTACAATCTGCCGCAAGAGGGCGTACTAGAGTTTCGCCACGGCCCAAGAGAGGGCGGCACGGGCCAGTTCCCGGGGGGCGACGTCATGGGTGCGAATGCGCAGGCTCGGGTCATCCGCATCGGCGGTGCTTCGGCATTTCTCATCGACAGCGCGCTCGCGGTACCGCAGCTGCTGCGTGGTGGTGCACTCGACTACCTCATCTTCGACTACCTGGCCGAAGGGTCGATGGGGATGCTCGGGCGCATGCAGGCAGCGGACCCCAAGGGCGGCTTCGGCTCGGACTTCCTCGCCGTGCACGTCGGCCCGCACCTCAAGGAGATCGCGCGCCAGCGCATCAAGGTCATCGCGAACGCCGGAGGGCTGAACCCTCAGGGCCTGGCCCAGGCCACCGAGGCGCTGCTCAAGGCACAGGGGCTTGACCTCACCGTGGCCTGCGTCGACGGCGATGACGTCCGCGAGCAGGTGCCGGGGCTGCGCGCGGCCGGAGTGCGCGACATGTTCACCGGTGCGCTGCTGCCCGATCGCAAGGTCATCAGCGCCAATGCCTACCTTGGGGCCTTCCCCATCGCCGCAGCCCTCGCCGCCGGGGCGGACATCGTCATCACCGGGCGGGTGGTCGACAGCGCGCTGGCCCTCGGGCCGCTGATCCACGAGTTCGGCTGGGGCCCGCACGACTACGATGCGCTCGCCGCCGGCACCCTCGCCGGGCACCTGCTCGAGTGCGGCGCGCAGGTGACGGGCGGCACCTTCACTGACTGGAGGAGCGTGCCCGCCTGGGAAAACATCGGCTTCCCGATCGGGGAGTGCCACCCCGACGGTACTCTGGTCATCACCAAGCCCGAGGGCACCGGTGGCCTGGTGAGCGTCGGCACCGTGGCCGAGCAGCTGCTCTATGAGGTGAGCGACCCGTCCGACTACATCGTCACTGACGTGCGCTGTGACTTCAGCGCCGTGCAGCTCACGCAGGCAGGGCCGGACCGCGTGCAGGTGAAGGGCGCGCGTGGGCGCGCGCCGACCGACACCTACAAGGTATGCCTCACGCACGAGGACGGCTGGCGCGCCATCGCCTACCAGCCCCTCATCGGCGAGGAGGCCGCGGCCAAGTGCGAGCGGCAGGCGGCCGCGCTGTTCGCGCGCACGCGGCAGCTGCTGCGTGCCCGCGACCTGCCGGACTTCACCGGCACGGCCTGCCTCGTCATCGGTGCGGAGCGCAGCTTCGGCGCTCATGCGCAGCCGGGCGGGGGCCGCGAGGTGATCGCGAAACTGGTCGCCGATCACCCGGAGAAGCTCGGTGCCGATCTGTTCGCGCGCGAGCAGTGGATGGCGATCTCGGGCATGTCAGTGGGCACCTCCATCAATCTGGCCACCCACGTGATGCCGGTGACAGGCCTGTTTCTCTTCCTGATGAAGAAGGGCGCGGTGTGCGCGCGCCTGAGCATCGGCGGCCGGGCGCGCGAGCTGCCCGACGTCCCCGGGACGCCGCCGCAGGCTGCCGCCGTCCCCGCCCGGGCGCCCGACGCGGTGCCGCCCGCGGGTGCGGTGAGCGTGGAGCTGGTGCGGCTTGCGTTTGCGCGCTCCGGCGACAAGGGTCGCCTGTTCAACGTGGCCGTGATCGCGCGTCGTCCCGAGTACCTGCCGTGGCTGCGTGCGGCGCTCACCCCGCAGGCGGTCGGGGAGTGGTACCGACACCTGCGCGCCGCCGGGCCGCCGCGCGTGGAGCGCCATGATGTGCCGGGCTTCAACGCTCTGAACCTCGTGGTGCACGACGCGCTCGAGGGTGGCATCAACGCGAGCACCCAGCTCGACCCGGCCGCCAAGGGAATGGGGCAGATGCTGCTGCGCTTCCCGGTGCCAGTCCCGGCGGCACTGGCGGCCGGCCTCTAATACGATCCAGGGCGAGGGAGACCGCGAGCGTGAACGACTATTCCTACCTGATGAAGGGGCTGACGCGCGTACCGACCACGAGCAGCACGCTCGTCAGTTCGTCGCGCTACCTGAACGATCCACGCATCCGTGACTGGGTGGCCACGCACCTGCTGCGCAAGAACGGGCCGGACGCGCCGACGCCTTCGGACCCGATGCCGCTGGTGCTGGCGCTGCGCGAGGTGCAGGACATCGAGCGCATCAACGCGCTGTTCGCGGCCGAGCGCGCCAAGAACGCGGCCCTCGATCGCTGGTTCAGCGAAGGCTACGTGTCCTCGTTCCGGCGCGAGGCCCTGCGGGACTACCCGCCACACACGATGGCCGGGATCTTCTACAAGCAACTGATGGACAACGACCTGCAGGTCGACATCGTGCCGCCCTACAAGCCGCAGAATGACTACCAGTACTTCTTCCTGCGCGCCGGGCAGACCCACGACCTGGAGCACATCCTCGGGGGCGGGGGATTTGATTTCATCGGCGAGGTGGTGCCGTACTACATGCGTCTCACCAACCTCTTCGTGCACCTGAGCGCAGAACTCGCCGGCGAGCTGAGCGTGTTCTACATGCTGTCCTCGACGCGCATCCTCACGCGCGCGGTGCTGCACTACCCGCAGACCTGGCTCACGGTGCTCGATGCCCTCGAGCGCGGCGCCCAGGTCGGGCGCGAGTCCGGCCCGCTCTACAGCCTGCGCTGGGAGGATGTCTTCGAGCTCACGCCCGAGCAGGCACGCGAGAAATGTGGCATCCGCGGGGTACGCCTGGCCGACACCGCAGCAGCCTCCGCGCAGTGGTGCTGAGGGTGGCCACGCCTCGCGCCGTCATTGTCACCGGGGCCTTCGGGGTGCTCGGAGCCGCGGTCGCGGAGCGCTTTGCCAGTGACGGCGCACGTCTGGGTCTCATCGACCGCACGGTCGCACCCACCTGGGCGACGCAGCGCTTCGGCGCAGCGCACCAGCTGCGCGCGGCCGTTGATCTGACGGATGCCAGCGCCACGGCGGCCGCGCTCGACTCCCTCGCCGCAGACCTGGGCGGCCTCGACGTGCTGGTCAACGTCGCCGGCGGCTTCCAGTGGCAGCCGCTCGGGGAGGGGACCCATTTGGTGTGGGAGAGCATGTTCGCCACCAACCTCAAGACCGCCGTCATCGCCTGCAGCGCGGCGCTCCCGCACCTGCTGGCCCGTGGCGGCGGCCGGATCATCAACGTCGGTGCCGGGGCGGCGGCGCGCGCCGGCGCCGGGATGGGCGCCTACGCGGCCTCGAAGGCCGGGGTCGAGCGGCTCACCGAGTCCCTGGCCGAGGAGCTCAAGGACCGCAACGTCCTCGTGAACAGCGTGCTTCCCGGCACCCTCGACACGCCCCGCAACCGCGCCGACATGCCGGATGCGGATTTCACCCGGTGGGTGAGCCCGGCGGCGGTGGCGGACGTGATCACCTTCCTGGCCTCGGATGGGGCGCGGGCGGTCACCGGGGCTGCGATCCGGGTCGCCGGGCGCGGCTGAAGCTCCCGCCGACGGTGCCACCTGGCCCCGCGATGACGCAGACAAGATCGCCGCAGTCCCATTTGGGTCAGAGCCCCGGGCGGTGCGCTGTCAGGCTGCTCTCCTGCGGGTAACTGAACCCAAGGAGCGCGCGCGTGAGTTTTGCCACCGACCATCCCTACGTACTGACTGCCAGCTGCCCGAGCCGCATGGGCACCACGGCGGCCATCACCGGCTTCCTGGCCGCGCGGCGCTTCTACCTCATGGAGATGCACCAGTTCGACGACACCATCTCGCAGCGTTTTTTCGTGCGCATCACGTTCTGCGGCGTCTCCGGGGAGAAGGTGGAACTCGAGCGCATACGGCGGGAGTTCGCCCCGATCGCCGAGGCCGAGGAGATGGAGTGGCGCATCCATGACAGCCTCGAGCGCATGCGCGTGCTGATCATGGTGTCGAACTTCGACCATTGCCTGGAGGACCTGCTCTACCGGCACCGTACCGGGGAGCTGAAAATGGACGTCACTGCGGTGGTGTCCAACCATGTGACGCTGCAGCCGATCGCCATGCGCCACAACCTGCCGTTCTTCCACCTGCCGGTCACGCCCGCCACCAAGGCCGAGCAGGAGCGCCGCCTGCTGGAACTCGTCGACTCGACCCGTACCGAGCTTGTGGTACTGGCGCGCTACATGCAGATCCTCTCCGACGACCTGTGCGGGAAGCTGCGTGGCCGCGCGATCAACATCCACCACTCGTTCCTGCCCGGGTTCAAGGGGGCCAAGCCCTACCACCAGGCCTACGACCGCGGAGTGAAGCTGATCGGTGCCACCGCTCACTACGTCACGCACGACCTCGATGAGGGGCCGATCATCGAGCAGGTGGTGGAGCGCGTGGATCACTTCTCCACCCCGGACATGCTGGTGGCGGCGGGCCGGGACTCCGAGCGGCGCGCCCTCTCGGCCGCCGTGCGCTACGCGATCGAGCAGCGGGTGTTCCTCAACGGCAGCCGCACGGTGGTCTTCAAGTAAGACTCGGTTTAGAGCGCGCTGCGGCGGCGGGAACGCGCGCCGTGTTATCTTGCGCCCCTCAAATAAGCGGCGTTTGTTGGCGCTACGCCACAGACGTTCGGCCACGTCGGCCATGGGGTGAAGCATGCGTCAGTTCGTCGTTGCGCTCGGATGTGTCCTGGCCGTGGGGTGCTCGCACCCGGGCGGCCCGGCAACCGGAATGGGCCTCACCGCCGAGGAGGCGGCCTTCCAGAAGCACCTGCAGGAAGAGTTCCTGGACGCCAAGCCCGGCACCGTCATCGAAATCCCGGCCGGCCACCATGCCCTGGACCGGGTGCTCACGCTGCGCGCCAACGGGGTCACCATCCGTGGCACGGGCACCGAGCAGAGCGTGCTGTCGTTCAAGAACGAGATCTCAGGTCCGGAAGGGATCCTGGTTTACGGCAATGACTTCACCATCGAGAACCTCTCGATCGAGGACACCAAGGGCGATGGCCTGAAGATCAACGACGGGGAGAACATCACCATCCGCGGCGTGCGGGTCGCCTGGACGGGAGGCCCCAAAACCACCAACGGCGCCTACGGCATCTACCCGGTGAAGTCGCGCAACATCCTCATCGAGAACTCATCCTCCTGGGGGGCGGCAGATGCCGGCATCTACGTCGGCCAGTCGATGAACGTGATCGTGCGCAACTGCCACGCCGAGCAGAACGTGGCGGGCATCGAGATCGAGAACACCATCAACGCCGACGTGCACGACAACCTCGCCACCGGCAACACCGGCGGCATCCTGGTGTTCAACATGCCGAACCTGAGCCAGCCCGGGCACTCGACGCGGGTGTTCCACAACAAGGTGCTGAAGAACAACCTCGCGAACTTCGCCGCCCGCGGAGCGGCCGTGGCGAGCGTGCCGGCCGGGGCCGGAGTGGTCGTGAATTCCAACAGCAAGGTCGAGATCTTCGACAACGACATCGCTGACAACCAGACCGCCAACCTGATCATTTCCGCCTACTTCTCGACGAACTACTACAACAAGCCTGGCATCGACCCGAACTATGATCCCTATCCGCGCGCGATCTACGTCTACGACAACCGCTTCTCCGGCGGCGGCGATGCGCCCGATGGGCTCGATCTGAAGACACTGAAGCTCGCGATGTTCGGCTTGAACGGCCACTTCCCCGACATCCTCTGGGATGGCTACCGGGACGAGAAGAACCTCGTCAACGGCCTGCCGCCGGCAAACGAGCGCATCTGCATCAGGAACGGCAGCATCACCGTGCTGAACGCCGACGGGCCCCACAAGTACAAGAGCCCCAACACCGACATGGCGGCTTACCAGTGCGAGCTGCCCAAACTCTCCCCCGTCGAGCTGCCCGCGCACGGTTGAGCCCTGCCGGTGAGCCGCGCTTCCCGTGCCCCCTGCCTGGTCCGCGCCGCGGGCGTACTCGTGCTGCTGGCAGCGCTCGGCGGCTGCGCGCGCGCACCGCAGCCGGTGCACTACTTTGCCCAGGGGCGCCCCGAGCACCTGAGCGACTGGCAGGTGGTGTTCCGCGACCGCGGTCGCCTTGCGCTCAACGTACACGTCGTGCCGTATGACCTGAACACGCCGCTCTTCAGTGACTATGCTCACAAGCTGCGCACCCTGTACCTGCCGCCCGGGAGCGCGGCGCGCTACGACGCCACGCAGACCTTCGACTTCCCGGTGGGCACCATCATCACCAAGACCTTCTATTACCCGCGTGCCGCGGGCGCGGCCACGAGCGTGTCACGCACCTACGACCAGTCGCGCGACTTCGCCGGCGAGGGCCTGGACCTGGCCAACGTGCGGCTCATCGAGACGCGCGTGCTGGTGCGGCGCGCCCAGGGCTGGGAGGCGCTGCCCTACGTCTGGAACGCGCAGCAGACCGACGCGGAGCTGGCGCGCACCGGAGATGAGGTGGCGCTCGAGCTGGTCGCGGACGATGGGTCACGCGAGGCCTTCACCTACGTGGTGCCGAACGAGAACCAGTGTGCCGGCTGCCACGTGACGGACCTCAAGACCAAGGCCATCGCCCCGATCGGGCCCAAGGCACGCCACCTGAACCGCGATTACGCCTACGCTGGCGGCACCGAGAACCAGCTGGCGCATCTTGAGAAGCTCGGCTACCTCACCGGGCTCCCGGCGCCGGCCGACGTGCCGCGCAACGCCGACTGGCGTGACACCGCGGCGCCCCTCGAGGCGCGGGCACGGGCCTACCTCGACGTGAACTGTGGCCACTGCCACAACCCGAAAGGACCGGCCGACACCACGGCGCTCACCTTCGACGTCGATACCCCGGTCGACAGGCACCTCGGGCTGTGCAAGCCCCCGGTGGCCGCGGGTCGCGGCACCGGAGACCGCCTGTTCGACATCGTGCCTGGCCACCCGGACGACTCGATACTGCCGTTTCGCATTGCCTCGCGGGAGCCCGGAGTCATGATGCCCGAACAGGGGCGTGGCACCGTGCACCGCGAGGGACTTGAACTGATTCGAGAGTGGATCGCCGCCCTGCCAGGGCAGTGCGGCGTCTGAGCAGCAGCAACATCGGAGCTTCTATGATGAGCATTCGCCGCCACTACCTGCACCTGTCGGTCCTCGCGCTCATGACCAGCGCGCAAGCGGCGCTGGCCGCCGAGACGCCACAGGGGCCGGACTCGAGCGCCACCGCAAGCGGGGAGATAGAGACCGTCACGGTCACCGCGCAGCGGCGCACCGAGATCGCCCAGGAAGTGCCGATCGCGCTGCAGGTGGTGACGAGCCAGCAGATCGAGAAGCTCGCGGCCACGGATCTTTCGACCATGAACGGCTACGTGCCGGGACTTTCGGTCGACGGCGAACAGCCGACCCAGCCGGGTTACACGCTGCGCGGCATCAACGTGTCGGACTTCGGCATAGGCACCGACTCGCCGATCGGCATCTACGAGGATGGCGTTTACACCGGCAAGACCGGCGGCGCGCTGCTGATGTTCAACGACATCCAGCGCGTCGAGGTGCTCAAGGGGCCGCAGGGCACGCTGTTTGGCCGCAACAGTGCGGCCGGGGCCATCTCGGTGGTGACCAACGAGCCGACCGATGAATGGGGGGCGGATGCCAAGGCGCGCTTCGGCAACTACAACGAGCAGTACTACGAGGCGATGATCAACGCACCCCTGAGCGATGATGTCGCCGCGCGCGTGAGTTTTGTCGACAACCACAGCAACGGCTGGCTGCGCGATGCGGCCTCCGGACTGCGCTACGACCGCAACGGGGACTACGGACTGCGCGTGCAGCTGCGCTGGAACGCGCCCTTCGACACCAAGGTGCGGCTCACCTACGAGATGGAGAACCTCGACCAGCCGGCGCGCCCCGCGATCGGCATCGTGCCGCTGCCGCCTTCCCCGGGACTGCCGCCGATTCCCGTGCAGCCCGCCACCTGGACCAGCCCGCTCAATACGCCGGTCGAGAACGACGTGGTGAATGGCGTCGAGACGCGCCGCTTCGATGGGCTGACGCTGCGCGCCGAGCACGATTTTGGCTTCGCCAACCTCACCTCGATCACCGGCTGGCGGCAGTTCAGCACCTACAACCGCGAGGACCAGGACGGCACGAACCGGCAGTACCTGTACTTCGATGACGTCAACATCGAGGACAACCAGAGCTTCTCGCAGGAGTTCACGCTGGCACACCAGACGGGCATCGCCGACTGGGTGGCCGGCGCCAACTACTACTACGACCGTGCCGACCAGACGAGCCAGCTCAACCTCTACACCAACAGCATCGACACGGTGCTCAACAACACCGGCATCGCGCCCGGTGGCCTGTACGGGCCGATCAGCGCACTCCTGGCCGAGAGCGGCGTGCCGCTCACGCTGCTCGGGGATCCCTGGCAGGAGAACATGATCAACCGGGGCTTCTCGCGCGCCTATGCGGCCTTCGGGGACGTGATCTGGCACCTGGGATCGAACTGGAACCTGACCACCGGCGTGCGCTTCACGCATGACGCCCGGGATTTCAGCTGGTACAACCCGACGCGCACGGCGACGCAGCTGGACCAGACCCTCGGGGTGCTGCAGCAGCTCGGGTTCTTCAATGTTCCGGGCGTACCGCCGATCCAGACCTTCCAGCAGAACATCGAGTTCAACACGCCGATCTCGAGCGCCGCTCCCTACCGCGTGAGCAACAGCTGGAACGACTGGAGCCCGCGCGTAGTGATCGACTACAAGCCGATCCCGGATGTCATGTTCTACGTCTCCGGCGCCAAGGGCTACGAGGCCGGCGGCTACAACGCGTTGTCGGTGGGGGCCAAGTACGAGCCCGAGACCGTGCGTAACTACGAACTGGGCGTCAAGAGCGAACTGTTCAACCATCGCCTGCTGCTCAACGCTTCCGCGTACTACTACGTCTATTCGAACCTGCAGCAGCTGAGTCTGGTGCAGAACGGCAATGGCGATCTGCCGCAGTACGAGGTGACGGTGAGCGACCAGCACGCCGAGGGAGTGGATTTCGAGACCCACTGGCAGGCGACTGACGGGTTGCGTCTCAATCTCGTCGCGACTTACATCGACCTCACCTACCGCAACTACACGGCCCCGGACGGGACCGGCCTCAGCGGGCAGCCGGTGGGCGAGCCCCTGTGGCGCGTCGCCGGCGGCTTCGACTACCTGTGGCGGGACCTGTTCCGCGGCGACGTCGACCTCACGCTGCAGGACGCCTACACCGGAGCGACGCGCTGCAACGCGGACTCGGAGGCGGTGGGTCAGTGCTTTCACAACGGGTACTTCTCGGTCGGCGGCGCGCAGAACCGCACCGACGGCCGCCTCGCGTGGACCAGCCACGGGCGCACCGCTTACTCGGTGGCGTTCTACGTGAACAATCTGTTCGATAAGCAGTACGCCACGGGCATCCAGACGATCAGCGAAAGCACCCTCGGGACGGTGTTCTCCAACATCACGGCGCCGCGCTTCTGGGGTGCCGAGGTCGGGGTGCACTTCTAATCGCCGCGGCAGGACTGCGCATGAACGCCGCCATCCAGGAGGGTAGCGCTTCGGGCGCCGAGGCGCTGCGTGCGCGCCTGACGGGGGCGCTCGAGGCGCAGCGCGCGGCCTACGCAAAGGACCCGGTCCCCACCTACCGCGAGCGCCTGGATGATCTGCGCCGGCTGCGGCGCTTCATCCTCGAGAACCGCGAGGCACTGATCGAGGCGGTTAACCGCGACTACGGCAACCGCTCGCGGCACGAGACCCAGTTCGGGGAGCTGGTGCCGGTGCTCGATGGCCTGAAGCAGGCGCTGCACCAGCTGCGCGGCTGGATGCGCCCGCAGCGCCGCGCGGTCGACCTGCTGCTCTTCCCCGGCGCGCGCAACCGCGTGCTGCCGCAGCCGCTCGGCGTCGTCGGGATGATCGTGCCGTGGAACTTTCCCATCAACCTCATGTTCCTGCCGCTCACCTCGATATTCGCAGCCGGCAACCGCGCGATGGTGAAGCTCTCGGAGAACTCCCGCCACCTGGCGGCCTTCCTCAGCGCGAGCCTGCCGCGCTATTTCCCGCTGGAGAAGCTGGCGGTGTTCGACGAGACCGGCGGCGTCGGCGTCGAGTTCTCGCGCCTGCCCTTCGATCACCTGCTGTTTACCGGCTCCACCCAGACGGGGCGCAGCGTCATGGCCGCCGCCGCCGCCAACCTCACGCCGGTGACGCTCGAACTCGGTGGCAAGTCACCGGCGCTGGTGTGCGAGGACTTCCCGCTGCGCACCGCGGCCGAACGCATCCTGTTCGTGAAGCTCATGAACGCCGGGCAGATCTGCACCACGGTTGACTACCTGTTCCTGCCGCGCGTCAGGATCGACGACTTCGTGGGCTTAGCGCAGCAGATCGTGGCGGCGCGCTATCCGGACATCGCCACCCGTGACTACACCTCGATAATCGATGCAAGGGCCTTTGCGCGCCTGACGCAGGCGCTGGAGGACGTGCGCGCCCGCGGTGCACGCGTGGTGCAGCTGGTGCCGGGGAAGCCCTGGGACGAGACGACCCGCAAGATCGCCCCGCACCTGGTGATCGGGCCACCCCCCGAGAGCGAACTGATGCAGCGGGAGATCTTCGGCCCCATCCTGCCGGTGCTCGGCTACGACAGCCTGGGCGAGGCGATTGCCTTCATCAACGAGCGGCCGCGGCCGCTCGCCTTCTACCCGTTCAGCCGTCGTCGCGCGACCATTGACTACTTGCTGGCGCACGTCATGTCCGGCGGCGTGTCGGTAAACGATGCCCTGTGGCACGTCGGCCAGCACGACCTGCCGTTCGGCGGCGTCGGCGCGAGCGGCATGGGCCACTATCATGGGGCCGAAGGATTCCTCACCTTCTCCAAGCTGCGGCCAGTGTTTTACCAGGCCCCCGTGAGTGGCATGCGCTTCCTGTGGCCCCCGTTCGGCTCGCTGGCCACCCGGGTACTCGACTTCCTGACGAAGTAGGGCGGCGCCTGTCAGCGCTTGAGCAGTGACTCGATGCGCCGGTCGGGTATGAGCCACATGAGCGCGACCGCGATGTAGAGCGTGATCGAAACCCACGGTTCGACGAAGGCCAGCACGACGCCAAGCACATAGAGCACCATCGAGAGCCTGCCCTTGGCATCCGAGTCGACCGCGGCCGCGAGGCGCGAGTCGGGGCCGTTGGCCGCGATGATGGTGCGCTCGAGGATGAGGTAGGCGATCGCGGCGCATGCCAGCACCACCCCGTAGGCGGCCACGGGGGCCGCGGTGAAGCCCGCCTCGTCGATCCAGCGGATCACGAATGGCACGAGCGTAAGCCAGAACAGCAGGCCGAGGTTGGCCCACAGTACCCGCCCATCGACGCGCTCGGTGACGTGCAGCATGTGGTGGTGGTTGTTCCAGAAGATGCCGACGTTCACGTAGGAGAGCACGTAGGCCAGCAGCAGCGGCACCTCATCCTTCAGGGACGCGAGGTCGTGTCCCTGGGGCACGTGGATCTCCAGCACCATGATCGTGATGACTATGGCAATGACGCCGTCGGTAAAGGCTTCCAGGCGGGCGCTGTTCATGGGTGAGATCCTACGGTCATTTAGTGCCGTAAGCCATTATTAAATAGAGAAATATCGGCTCCACCGCCCTAGGGTGACCAGGCCTCGGGGCGCTACTCCAGTTTGACGACAGTCACGGTGGTGGAGCGGTGCTAACCTCGCGCCTGCTTGAAGGGGAATCCCAGGGGCGCAAGAGCAGCCGTGAGTGAACAGGAAGTCGTCCCGCGCGAGCTCACGCTGCAGCGTCTGAACCGCGGCTACGCGCGGATCGGCGGCTACCGGCGCGACCAGCCCTACAGCGTCGCTGATCTGCTCGAGGAGCGCGCCGCGGACGCAGCCGAGCGGCCGTTCATCGTCTTCGAGGGGCGCACGCTTACCTTCGCAGAGATGAACCGCGGTGCCAACCGTGTGGCGCACGCGGCGCTTGCCGCCGGCCTCCGGGCCGGCAGCGTGGTCGCGCTCATGATGGACAATCGCCCCGAGTTCCCGCTGGTGTGGCTCGGGCTCTCCAAGGTTGGCATCGTCACCGCGCTCCTGAACACCTCGGCGCGCGGACGCGTGCTGCAGCACGCTCTCGAGCAGACGCATGCCACGGCCCTCATCTACGGCTCCGAGTGCGCCGATCGCATCGCGACGCTCACAGACGCGCAGCTGCCCGCGCTCGTCTTTGAGTCGCGGCATCCGGATGGCACACGCGCCGACGATGCGGCGGCACGCAGCGCCCGCTCGCTGGAAGCCGCCATGGCGCAGGCGGGCGATGCGGACCCGCCGCGCGAACACCGCGCCGCGGTGCGCCTCGGGGAACCGCTCTACTACATCTTCACCTCCGGCACGACGGGGCTGCCGAAGGCCGCCCTCATGAGCCACCTGCGCTTCCTCAATGCCGGCGGGGTGATCGCCGGCTTCCTCGAGCTGACGCGCGCGGACGTGCTCTACAACGTGCTGCCCCTCTACCACGGCGCCGGCGGCATGGTGGTGGTGTCGGCCGCGCTGCACGTCGGCATCCCGATCGTGCTGCGGCGCCGCTTCAGCGCGAGCGAGTTCTGGGACGACGTGCGCCGCCATGGCATTACGGCGTGGTACTACATCGGGGAATTGTGCCGCTACCTCCTTAACCAGCCGCCGCGCGCCGACGACCGTGACCACACGCTGCGGCGCATGAGCGGGGCGGGACTGAAGGCACAGGTGTGGCAGCAGTTCCAGGAGCGCTTTGGCATCGAATTCATCTGCGAGGGGCTCGGTTCCACCGAGGCTAACTACGGGCTCACGAACGTCGACGGCCGCGTCGGCTCGGTGGGACGCCTGCCATACCCGGAGCGCAGCAACATCCGCGTGGTGCGCTACGACGTCGACAGCGGCGGTTACGTGCGCGCGAGCGATGGCACTCTGACGCTGTGCCGGCCCGGCGAAGTCGGTGAGCTGATCGCCGAAGTGCTCGATGGCCCGGGGGCCGCCGGCTACTTCGAGGGCTACACCTCCGCGGAGGCCACCGAGGCGAAGCTCCTGCGCGGGGCTTTCCGTCCCGGCGACCGCTGGGTACGTTCCGGGGACCTGGTGCGCTTTGACGAGGAGGATTATTTCTACTTCGTCGACCGGGTCGGGGACACCTATCGCTGGAAGGGCGAGAACGTCTCCACCGACGAGGTCGCCGCCGTGCTCGGCCAGTTCCCCGGGCCGGCCGTGGTGAACGTCTACGGCGTGCGCGTCCCGGACTCGGAGGGCCGCGCCGGCATGGTGGCGCTCACGTACGCGGACGCCTCCCTGTTTGACCCGGTGGCGTTCCACCGCTACGCCGCCGCGCACCTGGCGGACTACGCCGTGCCGCTCTTCGTGCGCATCGCGGCGGATGCCGACCTCACCACGACTTTCAAGCTGCGCAAGATCGACCTGCAGCGCGCCGGCTACGGTCCTGCGCGCGGCGGTGACCCGCTCTTCGTGCGCGATGCGCGCGCCGGGCGCTACGTGCCCCTGACCGATGCCAGTCTCGCGGCGCTCAGGATCGCGCCGTTCGCCGGGGACTGAAGTGCACCTCGAGTACACCCCCGAGCAGCGCCAGCTGCGCCACGAGTTCCGCGCCTACCTTGCGAACCTCATGACGCCGCAGCGGCGCGCCGCGACGCGCAGCCGCGAGAGCGGCGCGGCCTACCGCGAGACGCTGCGGCAGATGGGTGCCGACGGCTGGCTCACGCCCGGCTGGCCCAGGCAGTACGGCGGTCGCGGGCTGGATCCGCTGGCGCAGAAGATCGTCCTGGAGGAGCTGTGGCTCGCCGAGGCGCCGTTCCCCTTCGTCACCGTCAACACCATCGGGCCTGCCCTCATCCGGCGCGGCACCGAGGCCCAGAAGCGCGAGATCCTGCCGCGCATCGCCAGCGGAGAACTCAATTTCGCGGTCGGCTACACCGAGCCGCAGGCGGGCACGGACCTCGCCGCGCTGCGCACGCAGGCGGTGCTCGAGGGGGACTCGTTCCTCATCAATGGCCAGAAGGTTTTCACCAGCGGTGCGGAAGGGGCCGACTACATCTGGCTCGCCGCGCGCACCGACCCGCAGGCACCGCCGCACCGCGGCATCTCGATCCTCATGGTGGACACGCGCCTGCCGGGATTCGCAGTCTCGCCCATCCACACCGTGGGCGGGGTGCGCACCAACGTCACCTACTACCGGGACGTGCGGGTGCCCAAAGGCATGCTGGTGGGTGAGCTCAACCGCGGCTGGCAGCTGATCACCGAGCAGCTCAATCACGAGCGCGTCGGGCTCGCCGCGCTCGCCTACGGGGCGCAGGGGTGTTTCGATGACACCGTGCAGTGGGCGCGCCTCACCCCGGCCGGCACGGGGTTCGTCATCGATCAGCCGTGGGCGCAGATGGCACTCGCGGAAGCCTACGTGGTGCTGCAGGCGTACGCGGTGCTCGGTAACCGCGTCGCCTGGGAAGTGGCGCAGGGGGAGACTCGTGCCCAGCTCGCCAGCGCCTGCAAGGTCTTCAGCACCGAGAGCTACATCCGCGTCCTGCGGCTGCTCCTCGACGTCACCGGTTGCGCCGGCCTCCTGCGGGAGGGCTCCCCAGGCGCGGTGCTCGCCGGGCGCCTGGAGGCCGAATACCGGCGCTGCCAGATCAACACCTTCGGCGGCGGCACTACCGAGGTGTTGCGCGACATGGTGGCGCAGATGGCGCTTGGCCTGCCGCGCGCGGGGGCGTCCCGGTGAACTCAGCGGCCGTGGCGCCAGGCTGGCTCGAAGGGCTGCGCGCGCGGCGAGGTGAGCCGGCCTCCGCCGATCGCACCGCGCCGGATGCAGTGAACCTGCCGATGATCCGCCGCTGGTGCGAGGCGATGGGGGAGCGCAATCCTTTGTACCTGGACGAGGCCGCGGCCGCCGCCGGGCCCCATGCGGGGATCGTGGCACCACCGGCGATGCTCGAGGTGTGGACCATGGGGCGCTTCAGCCCCAACGCGGTCGCGGAGGGCAACGGTACGCTGCTCGGGATCCAGGCGCTGGACGCCGCGGGTTTCACGGCGGTCGTGGCGACCAATCTCGAGCAGGAGTACTTGCGGTACCTCAGGCCCGGGGACCTCGTCACCCAGAAGGTGTTCCTGGAGGAGGTGTCGGACGAGAAACGCACCGCGCTCGGGTCCGGCCACTTCCTTAACTACCGCTACGAGTTCACGGAACAGCGCGGCACGCTCATCGGGCGCATGCGCTTCCGGATCCTGAAGTTCCGCCCGGCGCAGGAGCTGCTGCCGCCGGCGCCGGCTCCGGCCTCCAAGCCCGCCCACCCGCGTCCGGCGATCACGCAGGACAGTGCATTCTTCTGGGAGGGGCTCAAGGAGCGGCGCCTCCTGATCCGGCGCTGCGCGCGCTGCGCCCACCTGCATCATCCGCCCGGACCGATGTGCCCGAAGTGCCATTCGTACGAGTGGACCGCGCAGGCCGTGAGCGGCCGCGGCACTCTGCACAGCTACGTCATCGTGCACCAGCCGCAGCTGCCCGGCTTCACCTATCCGCTGCCGGTGGCCCTCGTTGAGCTGGAGGAGGGGGTGCGCCTGCTCGGGAACGTGACCGGCATGGATCCCGAGGCGCTGCGCATCGGCATGGCGCTCGAGGCGCAGTTCATCGAGGTCGAGCCCGGCTACGTGCTCTACGCCTTCCGTGCCCGCGTCCAGGACTGACGATCATGGACTTCAGCTACACCGAGGAACAGGTCGCACTGCGCGAGCTCGCCCGGCGCCTGTTCGCCGAGCGCTTCACCGATGAATTCAGGAAAGCCTTTGCCCGTGGCGGCCTCAACTACGATGCCACCCTCTGGGGTGCGCTCGCCGAGTCCGGGGTGCTCGGCACCGCGATCGGCGCCGACCACGGCGGCTCCGGACTCGGGCTCACCGAGCTTGCGCTGGTCCTTGAGGAACAGGGTCGCACGCTTGCCGCCGTGCCGCTCCTGGCAACGCTCGTCCTCGGCGCGCTGCCGGTGGAGCGCTTCGGCAGCCCGAGCCAGCAGGAGCTGCTGTCGCAGGTCAGCCGGGGAGAGCTGCTGCTGAGTGCCGCACTCGAGGAGGTGGGGAATGCCCGGCTGCTCGAGCCGGCCACGCTGGCCCAGCCGATCGGCGGGGGCTGGCGCCTGAGCGGCACCAAGACCTGCGTGCCCTATGCGCTCGACGTGCAGTACCTGCTGGTCTCGGCGAGCACTCCGGACGCGCTCGCGCGCGTGTTCCTCATAGACCCGCGGGCGCCCGGTGTTGAGGTCACCGCGCAGCAGACAACCAGCGGGGAGCCCGCCGGTGAGGTGCGGCTCACGGGCGCACTGGCGGGCCCTGCGGACGTTCTGGGCACGGACGCACGGCCGCTGCGCTATCTGGTTGAGTGCGCACAGGTGGCGCTCGCCGCCCGCCAGCTCGGCGTGCTCGAGGAAGCGCTGCGGCGCGCGGCGGCATACGTGTCCGAGCGCCAGCAGTTCGGTCGTGCGATTGGCAGCTTCCAGGCCGTGCAGCACCGCCTCGCGGACTGCTACATCGATGTCGAGGCGCTGCGCTCGGTGTACCTGAAGGCCGTGTGGGCGCTCGATGCGGGCCTGAATGCACCGGCGGACGTGCTGGGCGCCAAGTGGTGGGGCGCGCAGGCCGGCCATCGCGTGAGTCATGCGGTCCAGCACGTGCACGGGGGGCTCGGCGCGGACGTCGAGTACCCGATACAGGCCTTCTTCCTTGAGGCGAAGCAGCTGGAACTGGCCCTCGGCGGCGCCGTGCCAGTGCTTGCGGGCATCGGCGCAGCCCTCGCCGCCGGGGCGGTGGCCTCCTTCACCGGCGGGCCGGAGCGGCGATGAACGGGCTGCAATTCGAGTCGGTGCGCGTCGGGCAGGCGCTTCCCGCCCTCACGCTCGCGGTGACCCCCTCGGTCATCGTTGCCGGGGCCATGGCGAGCGGGGACTTCGAGGTGGTGCATCACGACGTGGCGGCTGCGCGCGCCCGCGGCACACCGGACATCTTCATGAACATCCTTACCACCAACGGCTACGTGCAGCGCTTCGTGAACGACTGGGCCGCCCCCGCAGGACAGATCCGCAGTATCGAGCTGCGCCTCGGAGTGCCGAACTACGCCGGTGACACGCTGCGCCTCACCGGCCTCGTGAGCGGCAAGCGCGTGGACGGGGAGGCGCGGATCGTGGAAGTCGCAGTGACCGGGGCGAACAGTCTCGGTGCGCACGTCACCGCGCTCGTGCGCGTGGAGCTGCCCCAATGAGTGCGCTGCGTGACCAGGCCGCGGTCGTTGGCATCGGTGCCACGGAATTCTCCAAGGACTCCGGCCGCAGCGAGCTGAAGCTTGCGGTGGAGGCGGTGAGCGCGGCCGTCGAGGATGCCGGCCTGAAGCTCACGGACGTCGATGGGCTGTGCACCTATGCCATGGACAAGAACCCCGAGATCGAGGTGTTCCGTAACATAGGCGGCCGGGAGCTGAAGTTCTTCGGCCGCACCGACTACGGTGGCGGGGCGGCGTGCGCGCCGCTGCTGCAGGCGGCGCTCGCGATCCATGCGGGCATCGCCGAGGTCGTGGTGTGCTACCGCGCCATGAACGAGCGCTCGCAGTACCGCTTCGGGCAGGGATTCGTGCCGCCGGCCTTTCCCAATGCCGAGAATGCCAACTGGTCCTGGAGCGTGCCCTTTGGGCTTGCGACCCCGGCCTCCTGGGTGGCGCTCGCGGCACGGCGCTACATGCACGACTTCGGCGCCACGAGCGAGGACTTCGGCCGGGTTTCGGTAGCCTGCCGGCGGCACGCCGCCAACAATCCCCATGCCTGGTTCTTTGGCAAGCCCATCACGCTCGCCGATCACCAGGCCTCGCGCTGGATAGTGGAGCCGCTGCACCTGCTCGACTGCTGCCAGGAGAGTGATGGCGCGGTGGCGATCGTCGTCACCAGCACCGCGCGCGCCCGGCACCTGCGCCAGACTCCGGCGCTGATCCGCGCCGCAGCGCAGGGCGCAGCTGATGAGCAGATGAACATGACCAGCTTTTATCGTCCCGACATCTCGGCGCTCTCCGAGATGCGCCTGGTGGCACGCCAGCTGTACGCGATGGCGGAGGTCACCGCAGCCGATATCCAGACGGCGGTGCTCTACGACCATTTCTCGCCCTTCGTGCTGCCGCAGCTGGAGGTGTTCGATTTCTGCGCGCGCGGGGAGGCCAGGGACTTCATCCGCGATGGCAACATCGAGATCGGCGGCGCGCTGCCGGTGAATACCCACGGCGGCCAGCTGGGGGAGGCCTATATCCACGGCCTGAACGGGGTTGCCGAGGCGGTGCGCCAGGTTCGCGGCACGTCGGTGAACCAGGTCGCGGGCGTCGAGAACGTGCTCGTGACCGCAGGCACCGGGGTGCCCACCAGCGGTGCGATCCTGTCCGCGGCGGCTTAAGCCGGTCAGCTGGTTTATGATGGGGGGATGATCGATCCTGCCATCGGAACACTCCTCGCCGGAACCTTCGCGCTGCTCTTCGCCAGCGCCGCGCTTCACAAGATCCGCGACCTGGCGGTCTTTGCCGAGGTGCTGAACGCTTACCGGGTGCTGCCCCGGGGCCTGACGGTCCCGTGGGCGCTGCCCCTCATAGAGGCCGCCATCGCCGCAGCACTGCTCGTGCCTGCCTCACGGGCTGCCGCCGCCCTGGCCGGGTCGCTGCTGCTGATCCTCTACGCCCTCGCGGTGGCGCTGAACCTGCATCGCGGCCGGCGGGATCTGTCCTGCGGCTGCGGCGCGTTCGAGGAGCGCCGCCCGATCGCGCCGTGGATGGTGGGGCGCAACCTCCTCCTGGCCGTGGCGCTCGCAGCCGTCGGGCTGCCCTGGAGCGCACGCGTGCTTGAGCCCACGGACCTTCTGACCGTCGGGGCGGGCGTCGCCCTGGTGACGCTCTTATATATGAGTGCCGATCGCCTCCTCGGGCGCATCGTCCCCAAGGTTGCCCTGTGGGAGGGTCCGCGGTGAGCGCGCTCGCGATCTCCAACATCGTGCTATGGGTGCTGGTGCTGGTGCTGGCGGCGGTGCTGCTCGCCGTGGTGCGCCAGCTCGGCGTGCTGCACGAGCGCATCGCCCCCGCCGGCGCACTCATGCTCAACCGCGGCCTGAAGGTGGGCGAGCCGGCCCCGGTCGTGCCGGTCCTGGACCTGCAGGGCGCAGGCCACGAGGTCGGCGCCGCGCGCAGCGACGGCCGCAGCACGCTGCTGCTGTTCGTGTCGCCGACCTGCCCGGTGTGCAAGACCCTCCTGGCGGCGGTGAAGTCGAGCCGGCGCGATGAGCGCACCTGGATGGACGTGATCCTCGCCAGTGACGGGGACGTGAAGGAGCAGCAGGAGTTCGTGCGTGCCCAGGGGCTGGAGTCGATTCCGTACGTGGTTTCCGCGCCGCTCGGACTTGCGTTCCAGGTGAGCCGGCTGCCGTTTGCGGCGCTCATCGACGAGCAGGGCGTGCTGCGCGCGCGCGGCCTGGTCAACTCGCGCGAGCACCTCGAGAGCCTGTTCGAGGCCAAGCGCCTCGGCGTGGCGTCGCTGCAGGAATATTTCTCGGGCGCCGCCTGAGGCGACGTCTGCCAAGGAGAGGCGCATGAACGATCCCCTGGCCCTGGATGAGTCACTGCGCGGCGTGCTCGCCGAGTACGAAGCGCGTGCCGCGCGCGAGGATGAGCTGTGGGAGACGATGACGCCAGAGGAGGCCGGCCGTCGCCGCGATGAGATGCTGCTGCCGGTCGGGCGCGCCGCGGGTGCCTTCCTCAACCTGCTGATCAAGGAGGCGGGCGCCACGCGCATCCTCGAGGTCGGCAGCTCCTATGGCTACTCCACCCACTGGCTGGCGGACGCGGCGCGCGCCACACAAGGCAAGGTGACTTCCCTTGAGCTGCAGGCGCCCAAGACCGAGTACGCGCTGGCGCATCTGGCGCGCGCAGGCCTCGCTGGTTTCGTCGAGTTCCGGATCGGGGATGCGCTCGCGTCGCTGCGGGCGCTTCCGGGTCCCTTCGACTTCGTGCTCATCGACCTGTGGAAAGACCTGTACGTTCCGGTATTCGAGCTCCTTACCCGAAGCTCGCCCCGGGTGCGGTCGTCGTGGCCGACAACATGACTTACCCGGAAAGCGCGCAGGTGCACGCGCACGCCTACCGCGAGCGGGTCAGGCAGGCCCCGCAGATGACGTCGGTGCTGCTGGCGGTGGGCAACGGGCTCGAGGTCAGCCGTTATCGCTCAGGGTGATCTCGACGCGCTTGTTGTGCTTGCCCTCGCTGCGGATCCGCAGCACCCGGATGGCGCCGATTTCCCCTATGTTGGCGACGTGCGTGCCGCCGCAGGGCTGCAGGTCAATGCCGGGGATCTTCAGGAGGCGCACGCGCCCGGTCCCCCGCGGCGGCGCGACGCTCATGGTCTTTACCAGCTCCGGCTGCGCGTCTAGCTGCTCGTCCGTGAACCAGGTGGTCTCGGTGGCGAGCGCCCGGGCGATGAGTTCGTTGGTGGAGCGCTCGATGTGCTCCGCGTTCAGCTGCGAAAGTTCGATGTCGAAGTCCAGTCGCGCCTTGTCGGGCACGATGTTGCCCCCGGTCACCGGGGCCACGACCACGCATGACATCAGGTGCAGGGCGGTGTGCAGCCGCATGAGCCGGTAACGCCGTTCCCAGTCTATGGCGAGCGTCACCGTCTCGCCGGCCTCGAGCGCGGGCACGGCGCCGGCCACCAGGTGCACGATCCGCCCGGGGCCCTCGCCCTTGCGGGTGTCGCTGATGGTGATGCGCTCCCCGCTCTGCCGCGTCAGGGTACCGCTGTCGCCGGCCTGGCCGCCGCCTAAGGGGTAGAACACCGTGCGGTCGAGCTCGACGCCGCGCTCGCTCACCCCGAGGACGCGCGCGGTCGCGGTCTTGAGGTAGGCATCCTCGCGAAACAGCATTTCGGTCGTCATGGCTTATGATCGCTTCCGTGTCAGGCTAAGATCCATCGATGCCAGCCTACGCCTACCGCCTGGTCAACGTTTTCACGCAGGGCCGCACGGCCCTGAGCGGCAACCCGCTGTGCGTGTTCGAGCGTGCCCAGACCCTCGATGCCGCTAGGATGCAGGCGCTCGCCCTGCAGTTCAATCTGTCCGAGACCACCTTCATACTGCCCTCCGAGCGCGCCAACGCCCGCGTGCGCATCTTCACCCCCGAGTACGAGATGCCCTTCGCCGGCCACCCGACGCTCGGCACCGCGCACGTCTGCCGTGCGCTCGGCCTCGGGGGGGACCGCCTCACCCTCGAGATGACCGCCGGCATCATCCCGGTGCGCGCGACCGGGGAGCGCTGGACGCTGCAGGCGCGCGCGGCCAAGTGGCGCGAGGTGCAGGAGCCACGCTTCACGCTCGCCGCGATGCTTGGGCTCGACAAGGAGGACATCGCCGAGCGCCCGCTGTGGGTGGATGCCGGCACCGAGCAGCTGGTCATCCCGCTCGCGAGCGAGGCGGCGGTGCGGCGCGCGCGGGTGCGGGCCGACCTGCTCGCCCAGATGGTGAGCGCAGAGGGCAAGAGCATGGCCTACGTCTTCGCCCCGACCGCCACGGGACTGCTGGCGCGGTTCTTCTTCCCCCTCGGCGCCGGGGCCCTCGAGGACCCGGCGACAGGATCGGCAACCGCGAACCTCGGCGGCTGGTGCCTGGCGATGGGACGCCCGCTGCCGTGCGAGTTCGAGATCGCCCAGGGGGAGTACACCGGGCGTCCCTCGTCACTTCGTCTGCGGGTCGATGCCCAGCAGGCGATCTTCGTGAGCGGCGAGGTGATAGAGCTCGGCCGCGGCACCATCACCCTGTGAGCTGCGCGTGAAGCTGCGTGACTTCCGCGCCCTGACTTTCGACTGTTACGGCACGCTCATCGACTGGGAGAGCGGGCTGTTCACGGCGCTCGGTCCGTTGCTGCGCGCCGCCGGCCGCCAGGGCCCGCGCGACGCGGTGCTGACGCAGTTCGCCGCCCACGAGTCGGCGCAGCAGGCAGCGACGCCTGCCATGCTGTACCCGGAATTACTCGCCGAGGTGCACCGACACCTGGCGCGCGACTGGGGCGTCTCCGTAGATGAGGACGCACACGTGGCGTTCGGGCGCTCGATACCGGACTGGCCCGCTTTTCCCGACAGCGCCGCCGCGCTGGCATACCTCAAGCGCCATTACCTGCTCGTCATCCTTTCGAACGTGGACCGGGCCAGTTTTGCCGGCAGCAATGCGCGCCTGGGCGTCGCCTTCGATGCCATCTGCACGGCGCAGGACATCGGCTCCTACAAGCCCGACCCGCGCAACTTCCGCTACCTGCTAGGCACGCTCGAGCGCCTCGGCGTCGAGCCGCGGCAGATCCTGCACACCGCGCAGAGCCTCTATCACGACCACGCGCCCGCGCAGGCCGCGGGACTCGCCAGCGCCTGGATCGACCGCCGCCAGGACGCCGAAGGCTGGGGCGCGACGCGGCCGCCGGCCGGGACGCCGGCTTACAACTTCCGCTTCACGAGCCTGGCTGAGCTTGCCCGCGCCCACCAGGCCGAGACTGCCGCCCTCTAGGCGACCGACTCCCCCCACTCACCACAGCACCACGCGCTCCTCGGGAGCGAGGTAGTAGGTGTTGCCGGGGTTGATGGCCGGGAAGGCCGCGTACCAGCCCGCGTCGTTCCTGACCACGCCGTTGACCCGGTAGACCGGGGGACTGTGGGGGTTCGAGAGCACGACGCGCCGCGTGAGGCCCTCGGTCCACACTTCACGCCAGCTCTGGCCGTAGGCGAGGTAGAAGCGCTGGTCGCCGGTGAGTCCGTCACGCACGGCGGCCGCTTTGCCGCCGAGGGCGATGCGGTAGGCCTCATGCGCGATGACGAGGCCGGCAAGGTCTGCGATGTTCTCCCCGAGGGTGAGGCGGCCGTTCACGTGCAGCCCCGGCAACGGCTCGTAGGTGTCGTACTGCTGCGCAAGACGCGTGGTGCGCGCATCGAAGTCCTTGCGGTCCGCCTCCGTCCACCAGTTCTGCAACTCACCGGCGGCGTTGTACTTGCTGCCCTGGTCATCAAAGCCGTGGCTGATCTCATGCCCGATCACCGCACCGATCGCCCCATAGTTGACCGCCTCGTCGGCGTTGGGGTCGAAGTAGGGCGGCTGCAGGATGCCGGCAGGGAAGACGATCTCGTTGAGCGTCGGGTTGTAGTAGGCGTTGTTGGTCGGGGGCGTCATGTGCCATTCGCCGCGGTCGACCGGTCCGTCCAGCAGCGCAAGGTGCCGCTGCCACTCGAACACGGTGGCGTTGCGCACATCGCCGATCAGGTCGCCGCGGCTGATGCTGAGGGCGCTGTAGTCGCGCCAGGTGTCCGGATAACCGATCTTGGGGGAGAAGCTGTGGAGTTTCTCGAGCGCCTTCTGCCGCGTCGCTGGTGTCATCCAGGTGAGTGACTGGATGTCGGTCGCATAGGCTTTCAGGAGGTTATCCACGAGCTGCCGGCTCTTGGCCTTGGCCTCGGGCGGGAAGTAGGCGGCACAGTAGAGCTTGCCGAGGGCCTCGCCCATCTGCTCATCGAGCAGGTGCAGGGCGCGCAGTTGCCGCGGCAACTGCTGCTTCTGCCCGGAGATGACCACGCCATAGAAGGCGAAGTCCGCATCATCGAAAGCTCTGGGCAGGTACTCGGCGCGGGCGTGCAGGTAGCGCACGGTGAGGTAGTCGCGCCACACGGCGACCGGGGTCGAGCCGAAGATCGCGGCAAGCTTAGGAAACGCGGACTTCTCGGCGACATCGACGCGGCGCCCGCCGTGAGGGCTGCTAAGCGGCACGCCGGCGGCGCCGAGGTAGCTTGCCCAGGGGAACTGCGGCGCAAACGCCTGAAGCTCCGTGACACTCATCAGGTTATAGGTCTTATCGGCCTCGCGTCGATCCGCGGCCGGCCAGTGCGCCTCCGCGATGCGCGCCTCGAGCGCATAGACGGCCGCCGCGCGCGAGGGATCCTGGACTCCGGCCAGGCCGAGCATGGTGGCGAGGTAGTGCTGGTAGGCCTCGCGGGTGGCAAGGATGTCCTTGTCATCGCGCAGGTAATAGTCGCGGTCGGGCATGCCGAGGCCGGACTGGGTGAGCCACACGATGTAGGCGCGCGGGTTTTTCTCATCGACGGTGATGCGCGCGGCATATGGCCCGGGCGTGCGCGTGGCGGGCGTCGCCATGAAGGCCGCGACCTGCTCCAGGCTTGAGAGTGTGCCGATGCGCTCGAGGTCAGCGCGCACGGGGCTGAGGCCCGCGGCCTCGATGGCTGCGGTATCCATGAAGGCGAGATAGAAGTCGCGCAGCTTGCGCTCCTCGGCGCTCAGGGAGGCGTCGGGCCTCGCAACCAGCGTCGCCATCACCGCCTGCAGCTTTTTCTCGTTTCCCTGATCGACATCCAGGTTCACTCCCGCGGCACGCCGGTCGGGCGGGATGGTGGCGTCCTTGAGCCAGCCGCCGTTGGCGTAGCGGAAGAAGTCATTGCCGGGTGGCACGCCCGGGTCGAGATAGCCGAGCGTCATGCCCCAGGGCGGGAACATGGGGCCGGTGGTGGCGAGGGTGGTGGCGACGAGGCTCGCCGCGAGGGCAGCCGCGATGGTTCTTCTCATTCGCGGATTTTGGCCCGTGGCGGCGCTAGCTGCCAGAGGCGGCAGCTCACAGACCCGGGATGAGCCGATTGCGGTTGAAGATCCCCTGGGGATCGAAGCGCACCTTCAGTCGCCGGTGCAGGGCGAGGTTCGCGGCGGGCAGCGGGTGGAAGCGTGGGGTGTCGGCGGGCGCGGAACCGCGGAACAGTGCCGCCGTGCCACCGGCAGAAACTGCCTGCGCGCGCACGCCGGCGCTCGCCGCACGCCCATACCAGCGCAGGGCGCCGCCCCAGTCGATGAGCACCGGGCCTTCGAGCGCAAGCTCAGGCGCCGTCGAGGCAACCGAGACCCGCCACAGCGGTTCCTGCGCGAAGAACGGCAGCGTGAGGTCGCGCAGTGAGGACCAGAACGCGCGTGCCAGTGACTCATCGACCCGCTCGCCGCCGATGCGCGTGCAGGCCGCCTCGACCGCCGGCGCGGCTCCCGCCAGGCGCAGCCAGGCGGCACCCTCGTGCCAGGCTGCGCCCGACAGTGGCAGCGGCTCCCCCGCCAGGCGGTTGAACTGCCGCAGGGCCTCCGCGACAGGCCATTCCAGGCGCAGGGTTGCCACGCTTCGTGGCAGCGGCAGAACCTTCAGGGACACCTGGGTGATGATGCCGAGGATCCCGAGCGAGCCGCACAGCAGGCGTGCGACGTCGAAGCCGGCGACGTTCTTCATCACCTCACCGCCGAAGCGCAGCGTCTCTCCTTGCGCATTGAGAAGGTGTGCCCCCAGCACGAAGTCGCGCGCGGCACCGAGGTAGGTGCGCGCCGGGCCCGAGAGTCCCGCCGCGATGGTGCCGCCGAGGGTTGGGTCGGCGCCGAAGCGGGGCGGCTCGAAGGCCAGAAATTGTCCCTGCGACGCAAGTGCCGCCTCGACCTGCGACAGCGGCGTGCCGCAGCGCGCCGTGAGCACGAGCTCGGAGGGCTCGTAGTGCACGATGCCCTGGTAGCCGGACAGCTCGAGGACTTCACCCTCCAGCTGCTCGCCGTAGAAATCCTTGGTGCCCGCGCCCCGCAGCCGCAGTGCGGTGCCGCTCGCCGCCGCATCGAGGATGCGCCCGCGCAGCTCATCCAGCATCTCGCTCCCGGACTGCATGGGCTTTGCTAGAAGCGAGGCAGCGAAGTATGTGGCAGGGCGCCGCCGTGGACGCGCATCCTGCCGTACTCGGCGCAGCGCGCCAGCGTCGGGATCAGCTTGCCGGGGTTCAGGAGCGCACCTGGATCGAAGGCCTCCTTGACCGCGAAGAAGGCGGCGCGCTCGGCCGGCGAGAACTGCACGCACATCGAGTTGATCTTCTCGATCCCGACGCCGTGCTCCCCGGTGATCGTGCCCCCGAGCTCCACGCACAGCTCGAGGATCTCCGCGCCGAAACGCTCGGCGCGCTCCCAGGAGCCCGCCTCATTGGCATCGAACAGGATCACCGGGTGCAGGTTGCCGTCGCCGGCGTGGAAGACGTTCATGCAGCGCAGCTGGTAGCGCGCTTCCATGGCCTCGATCGCCTCCAGCACCCGCCCGACGTGCTTGCGCGGGATGGTGCCGTCCATGCAGTAGTAGTCCGGCGAGATGCGCCCGGCGGCCGGGAAGGCGTTCTTGCGCCCCGACCACAGGCGGACCCGCTCCGCCTCCGAGCCCGAGACACGCAGCGAGCTAGCGCCGGCGGCGCGCAGCACGCGCTCGATCTCGGCTACCTGGTCAGCGACCTCCTCGGGCGTGCCGTCGGCCTCCACCAGCAGGATCGCGGCTGCCTCGAGGTCGTAGCCGGCGTGCACGAACGGCTCCACCGCAGCGGTGGCCTTGCGGTCCATCATCTCCAGCCCCGCCGGGATGATGCCTGCGCCGATGATGGCGGCCACCGCATCTCCGGCGCGGTGCACGTCCGCGAAGGAGGCCATGACGAGCTGTGCGCACGGCGGCCGCGGGATGAGCTTCACGATTACCTCGGTCACCACCATGAGCAGGCCCTCGGAGCCGATGGTCAGCGCAAGGAGGTCGAGCCCCGGGCCATCAGGGGCCGTCCCCCCCAGTTCGATGCGCTCCCCGTCGATGCCGAAGCCGCGCACCCCGAGAACGTTGTGGACGGTGAGTCCGTACTTAAGGCAGTGCACGCCGCCGGAGTTCTCCGCGACGTTGCCGCCGATCGAGCACGCCACCTGCGAGGAGGGGTCTGGCGCGTAGTAGAGGCCGAAGGCGGCGGCCGCCTCGGAGATGCGCTGGTTGGGCACCCCGGGCTCCAGGCGCGCGGTGCGCGACTGGGGATCGATGTGCAGGATGCGGTTCATGCGCGCGAGCGACAGCAGCACCCCGCCAGGGTGCGGGGTTGCGCCGCCGGACAGCCCGGTACCGGAGCCCCGTGCGACCACGGGCACGCCGTGGCGATGGCAGCTGACGAGCACGTCGCGCACCTCGGCCTCGGTGCGCGGCAGCGCCACGAGCGCGGGCAGTTCGCGGAACACGGTTAGTCCGTCACATTCGAACGGCCGGCGGTCTTCCGCGCTCACCAGCAGCGCGTCCGCCGGCAACACGCGGCGCAGAGACCTGAGGAGATCCGGGACGCTCATGCGCGCATCCTAGCGCGACAGCGCCGGGTGTGCAGGCACGGGGCGGCTGCCAGCCCGCTTCTGCTAGGCTTCGCCTGCGGACGCAGGATCTGAGCGGAGCACCGATGCGCAAGCGATACCTCGTGGTGGCACTGGGCGCGGCATGTCTGACGGCATGGGCGGCGGCGCCGACGCCGCCCATGCAGCCGGATATCCCCAGCTACGGCGCCCCGACCGGCGAATACGATTATGAGCGCCGCGAGGTGATGGTGCCGATGCGCGACGGCGTCAAGCTCTTCACCGTGATCATGATCCCGAAGGGCGCGAAGCGCGCTCCCATCATCCTGACGCGCACGCCCTATCACGCCGCCAACCGCGCCAGGCGCTTCTTGAGTCCACACCTGCTCTCGAGCCTGCAGATGGGGGATGAGGTACTCGTGTCGCAGGGCTACATCCGCGTGTTCCAGGACGTGCGCGGCAAGTACGATTCCGAGGGCGACTACGTCATGACGCGCCCGCTGCGCGGGCCGTTGAATTCCACCCCCGTGGATCACTCCACCGACGCCTACGACACCATCGACTGGCTGGTGAAGAATGTGCCGGAAAGCAACGGCCGCGTCGGCATGATCGGCTCATCCTACGAGGGCTTCACGGTGCTGATGGCCCTCATCAATCCGCATCCGGCGCTGCGCGCCGCCGTGCCGATGTGCCCGATGGTGGATGGCTGGAAGGGCGATGACTGGTTCCACAACGGCGCCTTCCGCCAGTCGAACTTCCGCTACCTGACGCTGCAGACCACCGCGCGCGCGGAAGGCGTGGAGGTCGCCGGCGGCGTCTACGATGACTACCAGCTGTTCCTCGAGTCCGGCTCCGCCCAGGACTTCGCGCGGCGCTTCGGCATCGAGCAGCTGCCCTTCTGGAAGAAGATCGTCGAGCACCCGGCCTATGACCTGTTCTGGAGTGCGCAGGCGCTTGACCAGATCCTCGCGCGCGAACCGCTGAAGACCCCGACGATGTACGTCACCTCGATCTATGACCAGGAGGACATGTACGGCGGCGTGCACGCCTACGCGGCGACCGAGCCGAAGGACACGGCCAACGACATGAACTTCCTGGTGCTCGGTCCCTGGCGCCACAGCGGGGTGAACTACGACGGCTCGGCGCTCGGGCCACTGAAGCTCGAGGGCAACACCGCGCTGCAGTTCCGGCGCGACGTCATGCAGCCCTTTCTCGATGAGCACCTGAAGGACGGCGCGCCCAAGGCCGACACTCCCCCGGCGTTCGTATACGAGACCGGCACCGACACCTGGCGGCGCCTCAAGGCATGGCCCCTGTCGTGTGAGTCGGGCTGTACCTCGAAACCGCAGCGTCTGTACCTGCAGCCCGGCGGTGCGCTGAGCTTCGCGTCGCCGCCGAAGGCTGCGCAGCCTTACGACGAATACGTCTCGGATCCGCAGAAGCCCGTGCCCTACACCCCGCGGCCGGTGCACTTCGCCGATGGTCCGGCGTGGCAGCGCTGGCTCCTCAACGACCAGCGCTTCGTTGCCGACCGCCCGGACGTGCTCGTCTACGTGAGCGCACCGCTGAGTGCGCCGCTGCACATCGGCGGGGCGCCGCAGGTGAACCTCTACGCCTCGACCAGCGGCACCGACAGCGACTGGGTGGTGAAGCTGATCGATGTCTACCCGGATGAGGTGCCCTCAGACCTCCCCATGTCCGGTTACCAGCTGCCGATCGGCATGGACATCTTTCGCGGCCGCTACCGGGACAGCATCGAGCACCCGAGCGCCATCCCTGCGAACAAGGTGCAGCAATACCGCTTCGCGCTGCCGATGGTGGATCACGTGTTCCTGCCCGGTCACCGGGTGATGGTGCAGGTGCAGTCGAGCTGGTTCCCACTCTACGACCGCAATCCCCAGACCTACGTGGACAACGTCTTCCTGGCGAAGCCCCAGGACTACCGCAAGGCGACCCAGCGGGTGTTCCACGCCCCCGAGGCGGCCACCTTCCTCGACCTGCCGGTGGTCACCGCCCCTTGAGCCCTGCGGCGCCAGGGGCGCGGTAAAATTGCCTGTCGCGGGGCGGCGTACCCCGGGTGTGGCGCTGCCGGAGAAGTCCATGCCGCAAATCGGTCAGTTGCGGGCGCCGGCGCTGACCCATAATGGCCGCCGGCACCGCAAAACAGCCGTAACTTACGGTCAGGACACACAAAATGGACGCGCAACAGTCGAGCCCCGGAGCCCGCTCCCGTCGCCCGAGCGGCCGTGACGCCAAGATCGCCGCCCGCACCGCGCGCAGCCACGCCTTCGTCCCCTACATCACGCGCAACATCCCGTACTACGAAGTCCTCGGTGCCGAGGGGCTCGAGCTGATGGAGCACAACGCCGACACCATCCTGCAGGAGATCGGCATCGATTTCCGCGACGACCCCGAGTCGCTCCAGATCTGGAAGGCGGCGGGTGCGGACGTGGCGGGTGAGCGCGTGCGCTTCCCGCGCGGCATGTGCCGCAAGCTCGTGCAGGCTTCCGCGCCTCGCGAGTTCACCCAGTACGCCCGCAACCCGGCGCGCAATGTGATCATCGGCGGCAACCGCACGGTGTTCGCGCCTGCCTACGGTTCCCCCTTCGTGCGCAACCTCGATGAGGGGCGCCGTTACGCGAAGATCGAGGACTTCCGCAACTTCGTGAAGCTCGCCTACGTCTCCACCTCGCTGCACCACTCCGGCGGGACCATCTGCGAGCCGGTCGACCTGCCCGTCAACAAGCGGCACTTCGACATGGTTTACGCGCACATGAAGTACAGCGACAAGCCGTACATGGGCTCGGTCACCGCGCCCGAGCGCGCCACCGACACCGTGGAGATGACGCGGATCCTGTTCGGCGATGAGTTCCTCGACCCGGTGAGCGGCAGGCCGCGCACCTGCGTCATCAGCCTGATCAATGCCAACTCCCCGCTTACCTGGGACGCCACCATGCTCGGGGCCCTCAAGACTTACGCCCGTGCCAACCAGGCGACCATCGTCACCCCCTTCATCCTCGCCGGCGCCATGTCGCCGGTGACGGTCGCGGGCACCGTCGCGCAGACGCTGGCCGAGTCCCTCGCCGGCATGGCGCTCGCGCAGCTGGTGAACCCGGGGGCCCCGGTCGTCATGGGAAGCTTCGCGTCGTCGCTGTCGATGCAGTCCGGCGCGCCGACCTTCGGCACTCCGGAGCCGGCACTGGTGCTCTACTGCATGGCGGCCCTCGCGCGGCGCCTGGGCGTGCCGTTCCGCTCCGGCGGCTCGCTGTGCGCATCGAAGATCTCCGACGCGCAGGCCGCCTACGAGTCGGCCAACACGCTCATCCCGACGTGCCTGGGCGGCGTGAACTTCGTGCTGCACACGGCCGGCTGGCTCGAGGGCGGCCTGTCGATGGGCTACGAGAAATTCGTCATGGACGCCGACCAGGCCGGGATGATGCACACGCTGCTGGCGGGCGTGGATTTGTCCGACAATGGTCAGGCCCTCGATGCCATCCGCGAGGTCGGACCGGGCAAGCACTTCCTCGGCTGCGCCCACACGCAGGCTAACTTCCAGACCGCCTTCTACCGCTCCCCGCTCGCCGACAACAACAGCGTGGAGCAGTGGGAGGCCGAGGGCGCCAAGGACATGACACAGCGCGCCAATGCGCTGTGGAAGAAGCAGCTCGCCGAGTACGAGGCCCCGCCCATGGACGTTGCGGTCGACGAGGCACTCAACGAGTACATGACCCGCCGCAAGGCCTCCTTCCCCGACTCCAACGTGTAGCGTCCCTCGGGGCCTGGGTGCCCCGGCGGCGCACCCCGCGCGCCGAGCATTCGTGTCATGGTTGTCCGTCCCCCTGCGTAGAGACATAACAGGGGGAGAGGACCACGATCCGCATGGAGCAAGCCTATCGCCTGGCGCGCGTGCGTCAGGACCGCGACGCGCTCATCAGCGCGGCGCGGCGTCACGTGGAGGCTGCCCGGCACGGCCACGCCATGCCGACGGCCACCGTACTCAGGCGCATGCACCGGGCGCTGGCACGGCACCACGTGTTCGTCGCCCGCGACCTCAATCGCCGCCTGATCGCGCTCAAGCGCGCGCCCGAGGCCGGGGAGGGTGACTGAGTGGCACCGGGAACTTGCGCGCTGCCCCTGGATCACAGGCTTGCGAGCACGCGAAGGGGGCTCATGAAGGCTCTGCGCCGCAGCGTTCTTGCACCAGCGGCCGTCCTGCGCGTCCTGCTGTGCCTCATCGCAGCCGCGCCCTGCGCCTTTGCACAGGCCGATCGCGTGCCGGTTGCCTTCGACATCCCTGCCCAGCCCATGGCGAGCGCGCTCAACAGCTGGGCCGTGCAGGCGAACCTGCAGGTGTTCTTTGAGCAGGGGCCCGTGCAGGGCCTCATGGCGCCGCAGGTGTCGGGGAGCCTGCCGCCGACGCAGGCCCTCAGGCAACTGCTGGCGAACTCCCGACTCGAATACACGCAAAACACGCAAGGTGTCTTCGTGGTGCGGCCACGGGCGGCAGTCGCTGCGCGGGTGCCGCGACCCGCGCCTGCCGTGGCGGCAGCGCCCGTTGTCGCTGCACCCGTGGCCGCGCCGGTCCCGGTGGTGCCGCGCACGGCGCGCGACGCGGAAGGACCCTGGATCGTGCGCCTGCGTGCCACGGATCTCGTGCCTCGAACGCGCTCGGATGCCCTGACCCTCCCAGGTCCGCCGCCGGAAGTGGTGCCGGCGGACCAGAGCCGCACCAATTCCGCGTGGGCGCCGGAGCTCGACCTCGAATACTTCTTCACCTCGCGCTGGTCCGCGGAGCTCGCACTCGACCTGCCGCGCTCGCACGACCTGAGCATCGCCGGCAGCCGAGCCGGGACTTTCCGGCTGATGCCCGGTTACCTGACCGCCAAGTACAACTTCAATCCCGAGGGGAGCTGGCGGCCCTACCTGGGCGCCGGGCTCAACGTCGCGAGCTTCTACGATCAGGGTGCCGCGCCCGCCCTGTCACTCACCCGCACGACGACGGGCCCGGCTGCGCAGGCGGGGTTCGACGTAAAGCTCTCCGAGCACTGGCTGCTGAACGTGGACGTGAAATGGGCGCGGGTACGCCCCGCGCTGAGCACCGAGGCGAGCCCGCTCGGACAGCTGCACCTCGACCCGCTGCTGTACGGCATCGGCATCGGCTACCGCTTCGGCGGCTCGCCGCCCCCCGCGCCTGCGCCGGCAGCCGCGCTGCCAACTCCACCCACGCCGGAAGCGGACAGCGACGGGGATGGCGTACCCGACAGCCGCGACAAATGTCCCAACACCCCGCGCGGCGTGGTGGTCGACGCCGATGGCTGCCCGCTCGACTCCGACCATGACGGCGTTCCGGATTACCTCGACAAGTGCCCCGGCACGCCCCCGGGCCTGAAGGTCGATGCGGACGGCTGCGAAGTCGAGGAGCTGGTGTTGCGCGGTGTGAACTTCAGGAGCAATTCTGCGCAGCTCACCCCGGACTCCTTCGCGGTGCTGGACGCGGTGCTCACGGTGCTGCGCGCGCGGCCGGCCGCGCGGGCCGAGGTGCGCGGCTACACCGACGCGCGCGGCGCCGATGCCTACAACCTCAAGCTCTCCGAGCGCCGCGCAGCCGCAGTAGTCGGCTACCTCACGGCGCACGGCATCGCGCGGGACGCGCTCAGCTCTGCGGGCCTGGGCAAGGCCAACCCCATTGCGACCAACGATACCGAGGCCGGCCGCGCCGAGAACCGCCGCGTGACCGTGCAGTTTTCCCGTCCGGTTGCCCGCTGAGGTGGGGGCAACCAGCTGGCATACGGCGGCGAAGCGCGTGCGAACGGACAGGGATGGATCCTGCGAGCCGCGTGTGGCCGACGGTGCGGAGCGGGCCGGCGCGTGCCGGTCCGGGCCCCAGTGACGGGTGGCCGGCGCGTGCCGAGGCGAACGGACTCTTCCTCGGGCACGGCTGGAAATTCATCCGCGGCGCGCTTTGCGGCAGCGCAGGGCGCCTTCCAGGTGCTGATCCGGTTGCAGTACCTGCGCACGCTGCTGCAGGCGTGGAGGCGTGCGCCGGCCTGCAATGAACCCGGGCGTACCGAAGAGGTACTGCAGGGCTTGCGCGGCCTGCACGCGGCGGCCCGCGCGGTGGGGCTCGCCGCCTACGGGCAGATGTGCCAGCGGGCCACCGAGAGCCTCGGTCCCCTGCACGCGGGCCGCGGCTTACCGGCGCACGTCATCGGCCGGCTCATCGAGTGGCTCGCGGCATCGGAGCGCCACGTGCGCCACCCGGAAGATCGGGGCGCCTGCCTGCAGCTGCAGGCCTACGCCGAGCGGATGGCGGCCGAGGCGCGCGGGGCCCTTCGCTAGTCACGGTGCTACTGCTGCGGCCTGAGCACGATCTGGCCGTCCTCACGGTCCGCCTTCAGGTGCAGTCCCTGCTCGAGCGCGCCAAGGAAGGCCGGCTCATCCCCGATGCGGAACACGCCGTTGATGTGGCGTGAGCCGAGCGCCGGGTCCGAGAGCACGATCGGGGAGGTGCGGTAGCGGTTGTAGTCCTCCAGCGCCTGCACCAGCGGCTCATCGCTGAACACGATGCGCTGCGCCACCCAGCCACGGATCTGCGTGACGTTCGCGGGCTGCGGCGCTGAGACCCGGCCATCGGCCCCGTAGTCGACGACTTGGCCCGCACCCACCGGTGTCGCGCCGGAGGCGGCGGCCACGGTGACTGCGCCTTCCAGCACGGAGACCGTCGTCGCGCCCGTCCCGATGCGCACGTCGAACTGCGTGCCGACCGCGGTGGTCACGCCCTCAAGTGCATGCACCTCGAACGGGCGCGCCGGGTTCTTCGCCACCGCAAACAATGCCTCACCGCGCATGAGGTCCACACGACGCAGGCTGCGCGAGTAAGTGACGCGCACGCTGGTGCCGGTGTTGAGCGTGACGGAAGACTGGTCGGTGAGGGTCACGACCCTTTGCTCGCCGATCCTGGTGCTGTAGTCCTGGACGCTGGCCCGGTTACGCTGCAGGAGGATGAGGCCTGCGGCGAGCAGGGCGAGAGAGGCGGCGGCTGCCAGCGGCCAGATCCTGCGCATCCCGGTGCGGCGCCCCGCGGCAGGCGGGACCTTGCCGGCGATGAGGCCATCGACCTCGGCCAGCATGGCGCCGATCGCCGGCCGGTCGGCCAGGTCTGCGCTGAGCGCCCAGGCCGCCTCGCGCTGCTCGAGCTCGGCCTCGTTGCGCGGCTCAGAGGCAAAGGCTGCCCATTCCTGCTCGCTCGTGGCATCGAGCTCGCCCGAGCGGATGCGGGCAAACCACTCCGAGGCGGCGCCGGGCTGCAGCAGGGGCACGACCTTCATGCGCTCTCCCCGAGCGCGGCGCTCAGCTGCTCGATCGCCTGCGCCATCTTGCGCGCGACCGTGCGTGCGCTGAGGCGGGTCAGGGCGGCGATTTCGGGGTAACTCAGGTCCCGGTAGCGGTGCAGCAGGAACACGGTGCGCGTCTCCTGAGGCAGCTGCGCGATGGCGCGCTCCAGGATCACGCGCACCTGCTCCCCGGCGAGATGCTCATCCGGGCGCGTGTGCCCGTCGATCACCTCCACCGTGTCGAGGTCGACGTGCTGGTCGGCGTGGCGCGTGATGCGCCGCCGCCGCAGGTCACGGGCGAGGTTGGTGGCGGTTTCGAACAGGAAGGCACGTGCCATCGCCTCGACGTGCACCAGTTCCCCGCGCCGCAGCAGCCGGAAATACGACTCCTGCACCAGGTCTGCAGCATCGTCGGCGGAGACGAAGCGCCGCAGGTAACGCTGCAGGGCGGTGCGGTACTTCTGGAACAGCTGCGTGACGTAGGCCTGATGCGAATCCGCTGCCGCAACTTCCCCGGCCGCGGGCTCGGTCTGCGGGTACGGGCTCTTCGTCAGGCGTAGGTCACTTTGTGTGGGCTGGTCCATCAGAAGGCACAGGACATGAGGCCGGCCACGGGCTCCGGATCATCCTACCGGGGTCCGCGCGCAGCATGGCCGCAGTTTACCGTTGCGCCGGCAGAAAGCCGAGCAGCAGAGCCGTGCACGGCGCAGCCGAGGCGGTTGGCGGATTGTGGGACAGTAAGGCGGGCGCGTCAGGAGGCAGGACGGCGGCGTGAGCGCGCGCCGCCGCGCGGGGCCGCGGCCCTGGGCTGCGGAAGTGTCACGACCCGGCTCAGGCACGGACTCGGCGCGGTCGAGTGGGGGATGCCCATCGCCTCCACGAAATGCGCCTGGAACTTCGGCTCGATCGCGGTCTCGATCTTCTCCACGCGGCGCACGAGTTCCTCGATGGTCCGGCGCGAGGACTTGTCGAGCAGCGCGATGCGGGCGCCCGTGCCGGCTGCATTCCCGGCCGAAGACACCTGTGACAAGTCACAGTCGGGGATCATGCCGAGTACCATGGCGTACTTCACGTCGATATGGCTGCCGAAGGCGCCCGCGAGGCGGATGCGGTCCACCTGGCTCGCGCCGAGATGGTCCATCAGCAGCTTGATGCCCGCGTAGAGCGCGGCCTTGGCGAGCTGGATCGCCCGCACGTCGTTTTGCGTGATCTGCAGCGGCACCGCCCCGCGGTAGACCGTGTAGGCGAAGGTGCGCCCGGTGGCGACGATGCGGTCGCTGCGCGCGGCGAGCTCGCCGTCGACGACGCCGTCCTGGCTGATGATGCCGGCGAGGTACATCTCGGCGATCACCTCGATGATGCCGGAGCCGCAGATGCCGGTGACGCCGGTGCGTGCCACCGCCGCCTCGAAGCCCGGCTCATCCGACCACAGGTCCGAGCCGATCACCTTGAAACGCGCCTCGAGGGTTGCAGGATCGATGCGCACCCGCTCGATCGCCCCCGGGGCGGCGCGCTGGCCGCAGCTGATCTGCGCGCCCTCGAACGCAGGGCCGGTCGGGCTCGAGCAGGCGAGCAGCCGCTCGCGGTTGCCGAGCACGATCTCCGCGTTGGTGCCGACGTCGACGAGCAGTGTCAGCTTCTCGGAGAGGTCCGGGCGCTCAGCGAGGATGACGCCGGCGGCGTCCGCACCCACGTGACCTGCGATGCAGGGCAGGGTATAGACGCGGGCGCCGGGATTGACCTTGAGATCGATTTCCGTGGCACGCAGCGTCAGTGCTTCGTCGGTCGACAGCGCAAAGGGCGCGCCCCCGAGTTCCACCGGATCGATGCCGAGCACCAGGTGGTGCATGATCGGGTTGCCGACGAGGGTGAACTCGAGGATGTCGGTGACCGGTACCTTGGCTTCGCGTGCGACCTCGGCGGCGATGCCATTGAGCGCACCGCGCACCGCCTCGGTCATCTGTGCTGCGCCGCCCGGGTGCATCATCGAATAGGAGACGCGGCTCATCAGGTCCTCGCCGAAGCGGATCTGCGGGTTCATGAGGCCCCCGGCGGCGACGATCTCCCCGGACTCAAGGTCGCACAGGTGACCGGCGATGGTGGTGGAGCCGACATCGACCGCGAGCCCGTAGATGTGCTCGTGCAGGCCCGGCCACACGCCGACGATCTGCCGCCCGGCGCGCACGGCGGCCGTCACCTTCCACTCGCCCTTGCGCAGCAGCGGCTGCAGCGTCTGCAGCACCGCAAGGTCGCAGGTGAGGTCCTTCAGCTGCCACTCTTTCTCGAGCGCCTGGATGAGGCGCTGCAGGTCGCCGGACGGGTCGTGCATGTCCGGCTCGCGCACTTCCACGTAATACAGGCGCGTGATCGGATCGAGGGTGATTTCGCGGGCCTCGGCGGCCTTGCGCACCACCTGGCGGTGTACCTGGCTGTCGGCGGGTACGTCGACCACCAGGTTGCCCTCGATCAGGGCCTGGCAGGAGAGGCGGCGCCCCGGGGCGAGCGGCCGGCGCCGCGAGAAGTTCTGTTCCGTGGCGCTGATGGGCGAGAGGTGCGTGGCGCTCGAGGTCACGCCGTGCTTGGCGAAGTCACCCTCCATCACCAGCACCTGGCAGCGCCCGCACAGGGCGCGGCCGCCGCACACCGAGTCCACGTCCACGCCGAGGCTGCGCGCCGCCTGCAGCAGTGGGGTACCGAGTGCGAAGCGCCCGCGCTTGCCCGAGGGCGTGAAGACGACCAGTGCGTCCGGTTCGCTCATGTCGGAGTCTGGGCGCGCCTCCGGTGTCCGCCCTCGCGCCGGCCGCGGGCCGCGCCCTCGGGGGCGGCCACCGCGGCGCCGCCGGCACCGAGCGTCGGGGCCTCGCGGAAGCGCTTGATCCAGCGCGCGCAGTCCGGGTCGTGACCCATCATGACGTCCGCTCCCATGCAGGCCTTCACGATCTCCAGGTGCATCGGGTTCATGATCGCCGAAGTGAGTCCGGAGCCGATCGCCATGCTGAGGAACACCGCGCTGATGCCCTCGCGCGCGGGAAGTCCGAAGCTCACGTTGGAGGCGCCGCAGGTGGTGTTCACCTTCAGCTCGTTCTTCAGGCGCCCGAGCAGGCGCATCACCTGCACGCCCGCCTGGTTGATCGCGCCGATCGGCATGACGAGCGGGTCGACGACGATGTCGCTCACCGGGATGCCATAGTCCCGCGCGCGGTTCACAATTTTTTTGGCGACCTCGAAGCGCACGTCCGGGTCCTCGGAGATGCCGGTCTCGTCATTGGAGATCGCGACCACCGCGGCGCCGTACTTCTTCACCAGCGGCAGTACCGTCTCCAGGCGTTCCTCCTCGCCGGTTACTGAGTTGACCAGCGGCTTGCCTTTGTAGACGGCGAGGCCGGCCTCGAGCGCGGCAACGATCGAGGAATCGATCGACAGCGGGACGTCGGTGATCGACTGCACCAGCTGGATGGTCTTGGCGAGGATCGCCGGCTCGTCCGCCAGCGGGATGCCGGCGTTCACGTCCAGCATCTGCGCCCCGGCGGCGAGCTGCGCGAGCGTGTCGGACTCGACCCGGCTGAAGTTGCCGGCGGTCATCTCGGCGGCGAGGATCTTGCGACCCGTGGGATTGATGCGCTCCCCGATCATGACGAACGGTCGGTCGAAGCCGATCACGACTTCACGGGTGGCGGAGCTGAGTACGGTGTCGGTCATGAGGCTTTCCTGTCTGAATTCGCTTGGCTGTCGCGCGCGGGGTGCCAGGGCACACGCCCGGCGAGCACCCCTGAGCGCTCGATGATCTCGGCGACGGTCTCTTCCTGGCGGTACGCCATCAGGTGCACGCCGTGCACACCCTTGATGGCGCGGATCTCCTGGATCATCTCGGTGCAGAAGCGGCGCCCCTCGAGTGCCTGGTCCTTGGCGCCCTTCAGGCGCTCGATCACGGCATCCGGCACGTGTACGCCCGGCACGTGGGTGCGCATCCAGTCGGCGGCCTTGGCGGACTTGAAGGGCCCGACCCCGACCAGGATGAACACCTTGTCGAGCAGCCCGAGCTGTTCGACCTGGCGCATGAATTCCTTCAGTACCGGCACGTCGTAGCAGTACTGCGTCTGGATGAACTGCGCACCGGCGGCTACCTTCTTGGCGAGGCGCGTCGCGCGCCAGTCCATCGGGCGCGCAAACGGGTTCTCGGCCGCCCCGAGCAGCACCCGCGGCGCGAACGTGATTTTGCGCCCCGAGAGGAAATGGTGCTCGTCGCGCAGCGTCCGCGCCGTCTCCAAAAGCGACATCGAGTCCAGGTCGAACACCGGCAGCGCCTGCGGGTGATCCCCCGCCTGCACGCCATCCCCGGTGAGGCACAGGATGTTGCACACGCCCATGGCCGCACCGCCCAGGATGTCTCCCTGGATGGCGATGCGGTTCTTGTCGCGGCAGGAGATCTGCATGACCGGCGCGTAGCCGACACGGGTGAGGAGGGCGCACACCGCAAGGCTCGACATGTGGCAGTTCGCACCCGAGCCGTCGGTTGCGTTGATGGCGTCCACGTAGCCATCGAAGATGCGCGCGCGACGGTATACGTCCTCGGGGTCGGCGGAGTCGGGAGGCGCGAGTTCTGCGGTGACGGCGAACTGCCCGGCGCGCAGCACACGCTCGAAGCGCCCCGGGGAGGTGTGGCCGGGAAGGATCGGCAGCGGGTAGCCCGGCACCGGTTCGTCCTCGAACTTCACGCGCCTTTCTCCGGGCGGTTCTCGCGTACCACGCGCAGCCACGAGGAGTGGCCCTGCAGGCGCCGGTCGACCGCGGGCTGCACCTGTCGGATCGCCTCAGCTCCCCCGGGGATGCGCTGGCTGCCAGCGATCGCCTCGCGCCAGACGCACTTCATCTCCGGGCGCACTTCGCAGTTACCGTTGGCCCGCACGCCGCCGCAGGGACCGTTGCGCAGGTTCTTCGGGCAGTTCATGGGGCAGGACATGCCGGTGGAGCTCAAGACGCACTGCCCGCACATCTTGCAGTCGAACAGCAGCCCCTTCACCTGGCGCTCGACGGCCGCGACCGGGCGCTCGAGGCGCTCGTAGCCCACCGCCTTGAACAGCGGATGCAGCTTGGTCAGGGTCGCCTCAAAGGCGCGGTAGAAGCTGTTGAGCCCACGCGCGTGGCGCACGGACCATTGTCGGACGGCGTACACGCTCTCAGGTCTCCGGCTTGAGGAGGCCCTTGGCCTTGATGAGGGCCTCGAGTGCCTCGTCGGTGAAGGCGGCCTCCAGGCGCGCGGCTTCCGCGGCGGCTTCCGCCTGCAGGTCATCGCCGCAGGGCCGCGGATCGCTGCGCTTCCAGTCGGCGAGGTAGGCATCCGAGCTGCCCTTTCCGGCACGCATGGCGGCGCGGTCGACGGCCTCCTGGAAGCGCTGCGAGAGTTGCACCTTGGCGGTCTCGCGGCCGCGCTTCACGATCACCTGCGCCGGCACGTCACGCCAGGAGATGATGATCAGGCTTGCCATGCGGGAACCTGCGGACGCGGGCTCAGGGCCGCGAGGCGCGTAGCAAGGGCCCCATAGCCGGTGAAGCGATACTCGAAACTGAAGCCAAGGTAGGCGGCAATCTCGCGGGCGCGCTCGATGCTGCCGGGCTTCTCGGCCTGCGCCAGGTAGACCAGACGACGGTAGTTGCGGAAGTACTCGCTCTTGAGCTCCGGGTGCCGGTCGAGTCCGAGTGGCTTCACGACGAAGCGCTCGAAGTTGCGCAGCAGGAAATCGGTGAGGTAGAACGTGCCTGGTTCTGCGTCCGCGAGCGCTGCGAACACCGCGGGACCTGCGAAGAACTCGTAGCAATGCGCCCCGGCGATGCGCTCGACGCCTTCTTCCTTCAGCAGCGCATCCAGCTGCCCGCCGGTGCCGCACTCGCCGTAGGCCACGAAGATCTGCGCGTAGTGCGCCCGCTGCGCACGGATCTGCTCGCGCACCGCCGGTGCGATGCGCTCGGGCCGGTTGTGCAGCTCCGCGGGCAGGCAGCGTACGTCGAGGGCGGCCCAGGCATTCGCGCGCCGCAGGGCCGCGATCTCGCGCGCGAGCGCGCCGCAGGCGATGACCAGGGTACCGCCGCGCTTGTCGTCCATGGATGCCTCGCGCCGCGGGCTAAAGGTCAGGCGGCCTGGGTCGCGCGCCGTGCGGCCAGCAGAGACTTCGCCGTTTCCACGGCGATCGCCGCGTCGCGGCAGTAAGCGTCCGCACCCACCGCCTTGCCGAACTCCTCGTTGAGCGGTGCGCCGCCGACCAGCACGATAAAGTCGTTGCGGATGCCGGTCTCCTTCATCTTGTCGATCACGACCTTCATGTAGGGCATGGTCGTGGTGAGGAGTGCGGACATGCCGAGGATGTCGGGCTTGTGCTCCTCGAGTGCCGCCAGGTACTTCTCTACGGGGTTGTTGATGCCGAGGTCGATCACCTCGAAGCCCGCGCCCTCGAGCATCATCGACACGAGGTTCTTGCCGATGTCGTGAATGTCGCCCTTGACGGTGCCGATGACGATCTTGCCGATGGGCGGCACGCCGGTCTCAGCCAAGAGCGGGCGCAGGATCTCCATGCCGCCCTTCATCGAGTTGGCTGCGAGCAGCACTTCGGGGACGAACAGGATGCCGTCGCGGAAGTCGATGCCGACGATGCGCATGCCCTCGACCAGGGCGTCGTTCAACACCTTCTCAGCGTTCCAGCCGCGCTCGAGGAAGATGTGGGTCGCTTCCTCGACCTCCGCCTTCAGCCCGTTGTACAGGTCATCATGGACCTGCTCGGTGAGCTCCTGGTCGTTGAGATCGCGGAGGTTGAAGTCGCCTTCGGCTTGCTCTGCCATTGTCGAAATCTCCATGCGCGACTTCGGGTTAGCGGCTCGCGCGGTCGCTTACAAAGGATGGTAAGGGGAGGGTACCCAAGGCAATGGCTGCTTCGCGACTGCGGCATGCCCCATTGCGACAGGCGGTGAAATAAGGCAAGCGCCCGGTCGCGCAGAGCCGCCTCTGTTCAGGCGGCCGCCGGTTCGCCCCGCGGGGAGGGGGTGGGCGCACCCTTCCCGGGACGGGTCTGGCGCTCGGCGCTCGGCGGGCAGCCGAACTGCGCCCGGTAGCAGCGCGAGAAGTGCGGCGGAGACTGGAAGCCGCAGGCGGTCGTGATGTCGATGATCGGCATGGAGGTCTGCAGCAGCAGTTCGCGGGCGCGCCGCAGGCGCATCTGCAGGTAGTAGCGCTTGGGCACGCAGTTCAGGTGGCGCTTGAAGAGCCGCTCGATCTGGCGGCGCGAGAGGCCGGTGGCGGAAGCGATCTCATCGAGCGACAGGGGTTTCTCGATGTTTTCTTCCATCAGCTGCGCGACCTTGATCAGGCTCTCGTGCGAGACCCCGATCTGGGCGCGCAGCGGCACGTACTGCCGGTCCCGGTCATTGCGTACCCGGTCCACGATGAACTGCTCGGAGATGAGCTGCGAGACGTGCGCACCGTGCTGCGCCTCGACCAGGTGCAGCATCAGGTCCAGCGGCGCGACGCCACCGGAGCAGGTGAAGCGGTCGCGGTCGATGCTGAAGAGCTGGTCGCTCAGCTGGATGCGCGGGAATTCCTCGCGCAGCGCCGAGAGGTTCTCCCAGTGGATCGTGGCGCGGTAGCGGTCGAGGAGCCCGGCCTTGGCGAGCGCATAGCCGCCGGTGCACAGGGCCCCGAGCGGCACGCGCCGCTCGGCCACGCGCTTCAGGGCGGCGAGCATCTTCGTGGAAACCGCCGCCTGCACATCGACCCCGCCACACACGAAGAGGATGTCCACGGCAGCCAGAGGCTCGAGGGGAATCGTCGGGGAAAGCTGCAGCCCGTTGCTCGCCGGGGTTGGCGTCCCATCGAGGCTGACGATCGACCATTCGTAGACCGTCTGGCCCGTGATGATGTTCGCCATCCGCAGCGGCTCGACCGCGTTCGAGAGCGCGATCATCGAGTAGCGCGGCAGGGTCAGAAACGCGAACTTGCTGCGGGGGAGTGCCACATGCCGGATTTTACACGTTTCTTGCCTGAATGCGACAAATGGGTCACGGATCCGGGGGAGCGTGGCGCGGGGTCGTCTGCAGGCCGGAGCAAGCATTGCCGGGCGGCGGGTGCTCAGGTCTCAGCCGACGCGCCGGTGGTGACGGCGCACGGACCGCCAAGCCGGCGCTTCGTGCTAATCTTTTTAGCTGACCGGACAACAATTAATTCCTCAATTGTAAATGACCCAGTCAGTGCCCCAGGCCGCCGAGGTTTTCGTCAGTTACTCCCGTGAGGACGCCGCCCGGGTCTCGGACCTGGTGGGGAAGCTGCGCGCCGCCGGCGTGTCGCTGTGGATCGACCAGGGAGGCATCGATGCCGCCTCCCAGTGGAGCGAACAGATCGTCAACGCGCTCGAGAGCGCGAAGGCAATGCTTCTGATGGTGAGTGGCTCCTCGGTGAACTCCCATAACGTCGCCAAGGAAGTGGTGCTCGTCAGCGAGCGCAAGGGCCACATCCTGCCGGTGCACCTTGCGCCGACGGTCATCCCCTCGGCGCTGCGATACCAGCTGGCGGGGATCCAGCACGTGGAGTACTTCAGCGAGTCCGACGAGGCACTCAAGGCGATCCTGCGCGCCCTCGAGCGCCTCGGCGTCAAGCTTGCGCCGCCACCGGCTCTAAGCCAGCCGGCCGCACCGCGGCGGACGGAGGCTGCCGCACCCGCCGCGGCGGCGAGCATGGAGCGCGGGGCGCTCGCGGTCATGCCCTTTGACAACATCAGTCCTGACCAGGAGACCGACTACTTCAGCGACGGGCTCACCGAGGAGCTGATGGCGCGACTGTCGCTCGTGAGCGAGATCGAACTGATCTCGCGCTGGGCTTCCAAGCAGATGCGCGAGCGCAAGGGCGACGTACGCGCCATCAAGGAGGAGCTTGGTGCCCGTTATATCGTCGGTGGCAGCGTGCGTCGCTTCCAGGACTCGGTGCGGATCACGGTGCAGCTGGTCGACACGGTGACCGACCGCCCGCTGTGGGGCAACACCTACAAGGGCAAGCTCGACGATATCTTCGACATCCAGGAGCAGGTTGCGCAACAGATCGTGGAGGCGCTGAAACTCAAGCTATCCTTCGCCGAGAAGGTCTCACTCACCAAGCGCCAGACCGTGAACGTGCAGGCGTACGACCTGTACCTGCGCGGCCAGGACTATCTCTACCGGCTCACGAAGAAGAGCATCGAGTACTCGATCCAGCTGTTCGAGAAGGCGATCGAACTCGACCCGCGCTATGCGGCCGCTTATGCCGCCTGCTCGAGCGCCTATGGGCAGATGTACCAGTACTTCGCCCGCGACGAGCGCTCGCGCAGTCGCGCGCAGGAACTGAGCTTCAAGGCGCTGATGTACGACAGCAACCTGCCCGAGGCTTATGCGGCCATGGGCTTGTCCTACTTCATCTGGGACCGCCTCGAGGAAGCCAGCGCCTCCAGCCGCAAAGCCATAGAGCTCAATCCGGATGACTTCGTGGCGCACTGGACCTGCGGGCGCATCCATTTCTCCAACGGCGAGTTCGAGCCGGCGTACGACCTGTTTCGTCGCGTCATCGAGCTGAAGCCCACTTTCTTTACCGGCTACCTTGATCTGGCCATGACCTGCGAAAAACTGGGGCGGCTTGGTGAGTCGCGCGCCGCGCGCGACCGGGTGCTTGAGCTCCTGCCGAACTACCTGCTGCAGAACCCGGATGATTCGCGCGCGCGGGTGATTTACGCCGTGACCCTGGCCGAGGGCCAGCACCGTACCGAGGCGGTGAGCGAGACCAGCAAGGCTCTGGAATTGAGCCCCGATGACCCACTGATCCTTTACAACTGCGCCTGCGTTTACTCACGGCTGGGAGAAACCGAGCGGGCGCTGGTGGCGCTGCGCCAGTCGATTGAGAAAGGACATGCATCCTTTGGCTGGATGAGGAACGACCCCGACCTCGCCCCGCTGCGCGATCACCCGGAATTCCTCGCCCTGACCAATCCCAAAACCTAGCGCGCGCACGGTCAGCCCGCTCCTGCGAGGAGTTCGCCGGTCGCCGGCGGGCGGTTTGTTGTAATGTTGAGCTGATAATTAAATAACGGGGCCATTTGCACGATGGCGAAGCTGCTCGAATCCCGCTCGATCGATTACGTCCCGCTCGCCGAACGCCACGGCAAGGTGTGGCACCTGTGGCCGGTATGGTTCGCAGGTGATGCGCACCTTGCGACGGTCGCGGTCGGTGTGCTCGGCATCGCCCTCGGGGGCAACCTGCTGTGGACCGCGCTGGCGGTGATCCTCGGGTGCCTGCTGGGCACGTTCTTCATGGCCTTCCACTCCACCCAGGGGCCGCAGCTCGGGCTGCCGCAGATGATCCAGTCGCGTCCGCAATTCGGCTACACCGGGGCGCTGCTGGTGTGGGGCGTCGCCATGGTGTCCTACATCGGCTACAACGCCTTCAACCAGGTGCTCGCCGGGCAGGCCATCCACCAGCTGCATCCGGCCATCCCCGCCACGTCCCCCACCGCGATCACCGTGTTCGCGCTCTTTGCGCTGGCGCTCGCGGCCGTGGGCTACGACAAGATCCACCTCGCGCAGCGCGCCTTCGCGTACCTCATGATCGCAATCCTCACCGTCTTCACGGCGTGGGCGACGTTCGGGCTGAGATTCCCCGCGGGCGCCTGGGACGTGGCCGGCTTTCGCGGCGTGCCCTTTCTCGCGCAGCTCTTCGGCGCCGCCTCCTACCAGCTCAGCTGGTCGATCTACGTCTCCGACTACTCGCGCTACCTGCCGCGCGACGTGGGCGTGCGCTCCTCGTTCTGGTGGACCTACCTGGGTGCCTTCATCGGCGGTGCCTGGATGATGCTCATCGGCACGGTTGCCGCGGCGCTCGCACCGAAGCTCGAAGTCTGCGCCGCGATCGAGTTCGCCGCTGACCAGCTGTACCCGGGCTTCGGCAAGGTGCTGCTGATCGGATCGCTCCTCGGGCTGATCGCGGTCTCGACCCTCAATTTTTACGGTGCGTCGCTTACGCTATTGAGCATCGCGGATACGCTGCGACCCATCAAGAGCACGGTGGGGAAGCGCCTCGTGAGCCTGGCGGTGGCGTTTGTTGCCAGCACCGCCATCGCGCTTGCCTCCTCGGGCAGCTTCGGCGCGCGCTTTGGCGACCTGCTGTCGGTGCTGCTCTACCTATTCACCCCCTGGACCGCGATCAACCTCGTGGACTTCTACGTGGTGCGCAAGGGCCACTACTCGATCCGCGAGATCTTCAACCCGCAAGGCATGTACGGGCGCTGGAACTGGCGCGGCCTCGTCGCCTATGCCGCAGGCTTCATCGCCATGATCCCGTTCTTCTCCACCGACAAGTGGAAGGGACCGATTGCGGAGCTGCTGGGCGGTGCGGACATCGCCATGCTGATTGGCTTGCCCGTCGCGGCCGGGGTGTACCTGTGGGCCTACCGCGGCTTCGACCTCGCCGCCGAGGAGCGCCGCGCGCAGGTTGCCGACGCCGGACTCGATGCACCTGCCGCTGCGCCAGGCGGCGTACTTTAAGTACCATTCGCCCATGCCCAAGATCGTCGACCACGACAAGCGGCGCGATGAGATAGCCCTGGTGGCCTGCCGGGTGGTCGCCGAGCACGGCTTTGAGAAGGCGAGCATGGTGCGCATCGCGCGCGGTGCCGGCTACACCACCGGCATGCTGGCCCACTACTTCGACAGTAAGCAGGACATCGTGATCGCGGCACTGCGCCTGATCCTGCGCCGTATCGACGAGCGCCTCACGCAGCCACCTGGCGCCGGCGTGCGCCCCGACCTGCTGGCGCTTCTTACCGAGGCGCTGCCCGTGGACGAGCACCGCCGCACCGAGTGCGCCTTCTGGACCACTTTCTGGGGGCAGGTAAGCACCGACAAGCGCCTGAAGCGCATCAACGGCTGGGTGCACCGTGAGTACCTGCGGCTCTTCGAGCGCTGCCTGGCTCAGTGCTGGCCGGAGTGGGCGCAATGGCCCGCCGCCACCCGCGAGCAGGTGCTGCGCTCACTCGTGACTTTCATCAACGGGTTGACCGCCGGTGCCGTGGCGAACGCCGGTGACTGGCCCGCGGCACGCCAGATCGAGCAGCTGCGATTGCAGCTGGACCTGCTGCGCTCATGGGCGATGGGCAACGCCGGCGCGCCGCCGGCCCGCAGGGCTGCGGGCGCCTGAAGCACCCGCAGCCCGCGGCCCGGATCTGTTACTGGATCGACTTCGTGTACTGCAACGTCACCGTGAGCGGCTGCAGTGTCGCGGCCTGCGGAATGATGTTGGTCAGGTTCACCACCTGAGGTCCCTGCTGCGCGTAACCGATATAGCCGATGTCGCCGAGGTTCGGTTTCGCGTTGAACAGGTTGTGCACGTTGAGCGACAGTTCCGAGGTGCCGTGATCAACGCCCAGGCGCAGGTTCACGAGTGAGTACCCCGCACGCGTCGGCTCGTAACCGTTACCACCTACCATCAGTGAGACGCTATTGCCGGTGTAGCTGTAATCGGCCGAGACAAAGCCGTCGGTGCTGGCAGTGAGCGGGTGCGAGTACACGGCGCCCGCGGTCGCAGTGAAGGCGGGTACGCCGCTGATGCGACTGCCGGCGAGCACGCCGGCATCCGCCAGGTATCCCGGGTCCGTGATGTCGGTCTTCTCGTAACCAAGTCCGAGACGATAGGTCAGGCCCTTGACGATGCTGCCGTTGGCCTCGATCTCGGCGCCGTCGACGCGCGCCTTGTTGCCATTAATCTGCACATAGAAGCCACAGGCGAGCGCTACCTGCTGCTGCAGGTTGCTCCACTCGATGTCGTAGGCGGCCGCGGAGATGAGGACATTCCCCAGCTGTATCTTGCTGCCGAGTTCGTACGTCCAGAGAGTATCCGAGCGGATATTCGTGATCGCCGATGGCGGGAGACTTGAGTCCGCCGAGCAGCCCGGGAAGTTCGCCTGGGCACCGCCGGCCCGGAAGCCCTTCGAGGCCGATGCATACACCATGGTCGAGTCCGTTGCCTGCACCTGGAGTGCGACCTTCGGATTGACGCCGGTCTCGCTGTTGGATTGGGGCGAGCTTGGCTGCGGGCCACCATTGAGCAGCCCATCGGCGGTGTAGTCGGTGGTCTGGTGCAGCCAGTAGCCGCGCAGGCCGAGCGTCAGGGTCCACTTCTGCAGGAACTTGTAGTACAGCTCACCGAAGATCGACTTGTCCTCCTGTGTTGCGGGGTTGGTCTGTGTCCATATCTCATTGGTCGGCCACGCCGGGTTGTTCAGTGTGCAGGTCGGATCCGGGAACAGGCACGACGTCGTGCCGGGCGTGGACAGACCCTGCGCGTCGGTCTCCGGGATGGTGAAGCGCGAGTGAGTGTTCGACCAGTAAAGGCCGAGCGTTCCGCTCCAGTTGTGGATTGGGTCGAACGAGAAACGCAGCTCGCTGGCCGTCTGGTCATGGTGGCGATCGCCTATCCAGAGGTAGGGTTGCGCGGCGACACCAGTGACGTTGTACAGACCCCCGGTGAGCACCTGCTCGGTACCGTAGGTGGAGTCCTCGGTGTCCAGGGTGTGACGATAGAAATAGCTGTTGGCCCAGGTGACCGACCAGCCCTGCCCCGAGTACTTCAGGTCCAGCGTGGGCATGGTCCATTTATCTTCGGCGCGAGACTGTACGTTGAATGCGCGGTTGAGCGTGTACACCGGCTCAAAGGTCGGCAACGGCGCGAAGGTGGCCGGGAAGCCATAGTACTTCTGGTCCTGGAACATGACGCGCAGCTTGACGTCGAGCGCATCGCTCGCGCGCCACAGGACCGCCGCCGAGCCACCGTATGAGGTGTCGGCGCCCTGGTCACCGACACTGGTGCGCGGGCAGCTCAGAGCGGGATTCGCAGTACACGCATCATCCGGATCGGTGGGGTATGTGCGCGTGAGGTAGCCGGCGTCGTGATTGCCGAACAGCACCACCCGCATGGCCACGCTGCTCGGCACGATCACGATGTTGGCGATGGCGTTGGCGCCGCCGTCCGCGCTGCCGCCGCCGGAGGTTGCCCCCGCCTGCGCCATGTAGCCGAGGCCGGATTCAGTGAGGTTCGGCTGGCGGGTGATCAATCGGACGTTGCCTCCTAGGGAGCTTTCCCCAAACAGGGTTCCCTGCGGACCCTTGAGCACCTCGATGCTGGCAAGGTCGACCACCCGCGGGTCGATCGAGCCGGGCACCGGTGTGTCGTCGATGTAGAAGCCCGTGGCGCCGGCGGTGCCGAACAGATTCTGCCCGGTGATCCCGCGGATAGCGACGGTGCGGGCGTCGGCGAAGCCTGTCGGACCCCCACCGTAGGTAAAGGACATGTTGGGGGTCTTGGTGGCGTAGTCAGTGAAGGACTGGATGTTGTAGTCCTTGAGCGTCTCGGAGGTGAAGGCGGTGATGCTGGTGGGCACCTCCGCGATCGACTCCTCGCGCTTGCGCGCGCTCACGACCACCGTCTCGATGGCCCCGTTGTTTTCAGTAGCGGAAGCCTGCTCCTGTGCCGCAACGGGCGCCGCTGCCCCGAGCACGAGGGCCAGCAGCGCGGCGCTGCCTGCGTAAACACCCCTCATCAATGCCATCGACTTCATAGTGGAACTCCCCTGCAGGATCGGTCGATTTGATTAAAAGCGTGGCTAGTGCGTGGTCACAGCGCCCCCCGGCGCTGCACTCAGGAAAGCGTTGATCGCGGCGGCGCAGGCGGCCGGATCTTCCCAGAAGGGGTTGTGGCCGAGGCCCGGCAGGATCTTCACCTGGGCCTTTGGCAGTGCTTCGCGCAGTGTCTGCCGCACTTCCTCCTCCATGATGGGGTCCTTGCTGCCCCAGATGAGGAGTGTGGGTGCGGTCAGTTTCGGCAGCGTGCGCTGCAGGTCGGTGTCGGTGATTCCCTGATCCAGGACCGCCAGCCACACCTTCAGAGGGATCGCGGCCGCGTCCTTGCGCTGGCGGCGCAGGAAGTCCGGGTCCACCGGGGTCGGGGAAGACCACCACGCGATCATGAAAGGGGAGTCTGGGTCGATCGGCTCCTTGAGCTTGCGGATCTCGCTGGCGTAGTCGTAGGCGGGCTTGGGCGGCACGGTGCCGGGGCGGTGGCCGCCGCTGGAGGCGATCAGCACCACCCGCTGCGTGCGCTCCGGCCAGAACTCGGCAAAGGTCTGCGCGATGATGCTGCCGAGGGAATGCCCGACGATGTCGGCTCGATCGATGTGCAGCGCATCCAGCAGCAGCTTGATGTCGTAAGCGAAGTCGAGGCGCGTGTAGCAGCACTCGGGCTTGGCGGACCGTCCGTGCCCGCGGATGTCCACCAGAATCAGCCGGAACTGCGGCGCGAGGTAGGGCACCAGCGGCACCCAGTCGCGGGCGTTGTCGGTGTAGCCGTGAATGAGCACCACCGGTGTGCCGTGCGGGTTGCCCATCGGCACGTAGGCGAGTACCTGGCCGTTGGCGAGCGTGACGGTCTTTTTCTGCGCGTCGAAGGTATCGAGGTCGATCTTGGCGGGGGCGGCGTGGCCGGCGATGCTGAGCAACAGCAACAGGACGAATACGGCGCACGCGTGCGCGGGCAGGCGGGGGAGGAGACTCGTTTCGCGCTCAGCCAACACGCGTCGGAAAGCCCGTTCGTAATATTATGCTATCGATAATATATAGGCGTTCCCGCAGCCGCAACACTATACGTCCATATAAAAAAGCCTCCGCAGAGGGCTCCGTAGGCTCCCGCCAACAGTGAAGCCCGGCGACTCTGCGTCCGGCAATCGCGGACGCCTGACCGTCTCCGAGGACGCCGCGCCTACGCGCCGCCCGATCTACATGGGCACGCGTTATGGGCTGCGCCCAAGCGCGCTTCTGGATTTACCGGTCCTGGTGCTCCCCGGCCACGCCGGCTGCGCCGGACGTCTCGCGGCAGCAGGTGCTGCAGGGCCCGCGCAGTGATGCCATGGGTTGCTGCTGCCCGCACCAGGGGAGCAGGGTGATTGTGCGAGACATGGAATCCTCGCCCGGGACTTCATCGCCCACGGCCGCCCCGACATCGGCGGCGGGGCGCGCGACCTGCCGTGCGGGGCGGGGGGGCACCGCCCGCTGCGGGCGGCTGGTATGGCCGAGGGGCCGCGAGGTGGGGCAGGGCTAGGCGCGCAGCTCGTTGTTGTCCGGGTCGTAGGGTGACTCGCGCAGCACGGTCGCCTGCTTCATCTCCCCGAGGATCAGGATCGACAGTGGCGTGCCCGGCTCGGCGAACTCGGCCTTCACATAGCCGATCGCCAGGCTCTTCTTGAGCGAATGCCCGTAGTAGCCGGAGGTCGCGCGCCCGATCATCCGGCCGCTCTTATCGAACAGCGGCTCGTTGCCGAGCGGGTCGGCATCGGTGACCCCGTGGACTTCGAGCGTCACGAAGCGGTTGGGGATGCCCGCGGCAAGCTGCTTCTCCAGCGCCTCGCGGCCGATGAAGGCCCCCTTCTTCATGCGCACGAAGCGGTCGAGGCTCGCCTCGAAGGGCGTGTAGTCGGGGGTCATGTCGCTACCCCACATGCGATAGGACTTCTCCATGCGCAGCGACTCCATGGCGCGCATGCCGACCATGCCGATGCCGTGGGCGGCGCCGGCCTCGAACAAGGCGTCGAACAGGTTGTGCGCGTACTCGATCGGGAAGTGCAGCTCCCACCCGAGGGAACCCACGAAGTTGACGCGCAGGGCGTAGACATCCACTGCCAGCGCCGCCTCGATGGTCTGCGCGGTGAGCCACGGGAAGGCGTCGTTGTCGAGCGGGGTGTCCGTGAGTTTGGTTAACACCGCGCGGGACTTCGGTCCTGCGACCACGAAGCAGCCGCGGGTATTGGTGATGTTGCGCAGCTGCACTGAGCCATCGGCGGGCAGCGCCTTGACCAGGTAGTCCCCATCGAAGCGCTCGGCGGCGCCGGCGCTCACCACGTAGAAATGCTGGTCGGCGACCTTGGTGATGGTGAACTCGGATCGGATCCCGCCGCGGGGCGTGAGGGCATGCGAGAGCGCCATGCGACCGATCTTGGTCGGCACCTTGTTGGCGACCAGCCCATCGAGCCACGCCTCGGCGCCCGGACCGGTGATCTCGTGCTTGGTGAAGGGCGTGAGGTCGATGATGCCGACCTGTTCGCGCATCAGGCGCACTTCGTTGCCGACGTGCGGGAAGTAGTTGGTGCGCCGGAAGCTCCACGCATCCTTGCGCTCGACGCCGGGTGGTGCGAACCACAGTGCCCGCTCCCAGCCATAGCGCTGGCCCCACACGGCGCCGCGCGCAGAGAGCTTGTCGTAGACGGGGCTGGTCTTGGCCGGGCGCGCATCGGCGCGCTCCTCGTCCGGGAAGTGGATCGTGAAGACGTTGCGGTAGGTCTCCTCGTTCTTCTGCACGACATAGCGCTTGCCGGTGTAGGCGCCGTAGCGGCGCGGGTCGACCGCCAGCATGTCGATGCCGGGCTCCCCTTGCGTGATCCACTCCGCGAGCTGCCAGCCGGAGCCGCCGGCGGCGGTGATGCCGAAGCTGTGGCCCTCGTTCAGCCACACGTTGCGCAGGCCGAATGCCGGCCCGATGAGCGGGCTGCCGTCGGGGGTGTAGGAGATCGGGCCGTTGACGATGTCCTTGATGCCGCAGTTCTCCAGTGCGGGCACGCGCCGCGTCGCCGCCTCCACGTGCGGCACCAGGCGATCGAGGTCCCCCGGGAACAGGCTGCGGCCGAACCAGTCGGGCACGCCGTCGGCGAAGCGCGCGGGCGCGCCCTTCTCGTAGGGGCCGAGGATCCACCCCATGCGCTCCTCGCGCAGGTAATAGGACTGGTCCGATTCGCGCAGTACCGCCAGCTCGCGGCCGCCGCCCTGGCGGTACGCCTTGAGCTCCGGGGATTCGTCGTAGACGATGTACTGGTGCTCGACCGGGATCGCCGGGACGTTGAGTCCGAGGAGCCTGCCGGTCTGGCGCGCGTAGTTGCCGGTGGCGAGCACCAGGTGCTCGGCGACGATGTCGCCCTTGGGCGTGCGCACCTTCCACTCCCCGGAAGGGGTGCGCTCGATCGCCTGCGCCTCGGTGTGCTCGTAGATCTCGGCGCCCGCGCTGCGCGCGCCCTTGCGCAGTGCCATGGTGAGGTCGGCGGGGGCGATGTGGCCGTCATCCGGATGGTAGAGCGCGCCGATGATCGCCGGCGTGTCGGCGCTGCCGCCGAGCTCCACCAGCGGCCACAGCTCCTTGACGCGCTTGGGCCCGATCACCTCGAACGGCACGCCGATGGTGTTGGCCGTGCCGCAGTATTTCTGGTACTCGTCCATGCGTTCCTTGCAGGTGGCAAGGCGCAGGTTGCCGCTGACGTGGAAGCTCACGTCCTGGCCGGTCTCCTCGGGCAGGCGCTTGTACAGGTCGACGGAGTACTTGTGCAGCTGCCCGACGGTGTAGCTCATGTTGAACAGCGGCAGCAGGCCCGCCGCATGCCAGGTGGAGCCGGCCGTGAGCTCGGTGCGCTCGATCAGCGCCACGTCCTTCCAGCCCTTCTTCGTCAGGTGATAGAGCGTGCTCACCCCGACCACGCCGCCGCCGATGACCAGGACCCGAACATGCGTCTTCACGAGTCGATTCTCCGCAAGCTGAAGGGCGGTAACCGCCCCTTGAAGTCAGTGTAGCCGGCAGCCCCCCCGCCGGGACTCCAATTGCGACGGACCCTTGTCTAAATGGTCCCGCGGGCGGCCTCGGCGAGGAACTGGGTGACGTAAGGCGCGAACGAGCGCCACACCTCAAGGTGAAACTCATCGGCCGCGGTGCGCCACAGCACCACTTCGGCCTTGGCCAGCATGGTGCGCGTGCACATGCCGACCGGAAACGCGCGCACGTCGAGGTCCAGCGGGCAGCCGCTTGCGAGCAGCAGCGCTGCCTGCGGCCCGTGCACCAGGAGGCCGACCTGGCGATGGGAGACTTCCACCAGGGAGTGCGGCAGGCCCTCGAGCGCGCGCTCCAGGCGCGTTTCCAGTCCCGCCCGAGCGGCCGGCGCGAGCAGCAGCCACTCGTCAGGCCCGAGCCACAGCGCGGCGCGCTCGCCATTCACGCCGGCACGGCAGGCCGCGGCGGGCACCGGAACGCCGAGGGCGCTCTCGGTGGCGGCGCGCACGGCAGCATCCCCGCGCAGCACCCAGCGGCAGGCGCTCGGCAGCAGGCGCAGCCACAGGTCCTCACTGACCGGCGGCAAGGTGCGGGCATGGCTTAAGTCAGGCATTGATGCGCGCTCCGCCCCGATCGAAGAACACGGTTGACGTCACCTCGACCGCAACGTCACCGCCGGTGGTCGGTACGTGGAGCGTCTGCCCGATCCGCGCCCGCCCCCCGGAGACCAGTCCCATCGCGATCGAGCGACCGAGGTTGGCGCTGAAGTAGGACGAGGTCACGTGGCCGAGCGGGCGGCTCGGGACCGGGGCGCCGGGCTGCGCCATGACCTGGGCACCTTCCTCGAGGACCACGGTGGGCTCGCGCGTCATGAGGCCCACGAGCTGGCGCCGCTCGGGGGCGCTCATCGCAGGTCGGGCGAGGGAGCGCTTGCCGACGAAGTCAGGCTTGGACTTGCCGATGGCCCAGGTGAGGCCCGCATCATCGGGAGTAACGGTGCCGTCGGTGTCCTGCCCGACGATGATGTAGCCCTTCTCGGCGCGCAGCACGTGCATGGTCTCGGTACCGTAGGGGGTCATGCCGTAGGCCTGGCCGCGCTCGTAAATGGCCTCCCAGACCGCGCTGCCGAAGTCTGCTGGAACGTTCACCTCGAAGCCGAGTTCGCCGGTGAAGCTGACCCTGAACAGGCGCATCGGCACGCCGCAGATGTGGCCGCGCGCCACGCTCATGTGCGGGAAGGCTGCGGCGCTGATGTCGGTGTCGATCAGTTCCTGCAGCACCTCGCGGGCCTGTGGCCCCTGGACGGCGATCACCGCCCACTGCTCGGTGGTGGAAGTGAGCCAGACCTTGAGCTCGGTCCATTCGGTCTGCAGGAAGTCCTCCATCATCGCCAGTACCCGCGGGGCGCCGCCGGTGGTGGTGGTGACGTGGAAGACGTCCTCGCTGATGCGCGCCACCACGCCGTCGTCGTAGACGAAGCCGTCATCGCGCAACAGGATGCCGTAGCGGCAGCGACCCACCGCGAGGCTGTTCCAGGAGTTCACGTACAGGCGGTTCATGAAGGTCACGGCATCCTTGCCCACCACCTCGATCTTGCCGAGCGTGGAAGCATCGAAGATCCCGCAGCCGCTGCGGACGGCAACGCACTCGCGCGCCACCGCCGCATGCATGTCCTCGCCGGGGCGCGGGAAGTAGCGGGCGCGCTTCCACAGGCCCACGTCCTCGAACACCGCGCCGCGCGCGGCCGCCCAGTCGTACATCGGCGTGCGGCGCAAGGGGTCGAACAGTTCCCCGCGGGCAAGGCCCGCAAAACTGCCGAACGTGACCGGGGTATAGGGCATGCGGAAAGTCGTGAGCCCTACTTGCGGCGGACTCTTGCCGAGGGAGCGGGCGACGATGCCCAGGGCGTTGAGGTTCGAGGTCTTGCCCTGATCGGTCGCCATGCCGGTGGTGGTGTAGCGCTTCACGTGCTCGATCGAGCGGAATCCCTCGCGCAGGGCGAGCGCCAAGTCCTTTGTGGTGACATCGTTCTGCCAGTCAACGAAGGCGCGTCCGTGGGTGCGGGAGGTGCGCGGCAGCGCACCGACGAGGCCTGGCTCAGGACGGGTGGGTGCCGGTTCCCCCAGGCGCCCTGCGCCGCCTGCGGGCGCCACGCCCGGGCGCGCCGGGTCAAGGGCCTCGGTGGCGGCGGCGCTGCCGGCGGCGGCGCCGTCGCTGACCACCTGCTCGAGGCCGAACACGCCACGGCAGGCCCCGGCGCTGCGCGAGCGCTCCGCGGGGGCGCCCGGGAGGAACGCCTGCAGGCTCTCGCTCCAGATGAGCTTGCCGCGCGACTGCGAGTGCAGGTGCACGCTCGGGGTGAAGCCCCCGGACATGAGGACGAGGTCGCAGGGCTGGGTCTGCTGCTGCGCGAGTTCGCTGCCCTCAAGGCGCGCCAGCTCGATGGCGTTCACGCGCCGGCGCCCCTGGGTGCCCAGCACCACCGCATCATTCAGCACCGGGATGCCCGCGACCCGTGCCTGCTCGCTTGCAGCGCCGGCGGGCCGTGTGTCGGCGATGCAGGCGATGAACACCCCGGCATCGTGCAGCTCAAGGGCCGCAGCGTAGGCTTCGTCGTCCGCGGTGACGAGGACTGCGCGCGAGCCGGCGAGCACGCCATAGCGGTTGAGAAAGGTGCGCGCGGCGCCCGCGAGCATGATCCCCGGGCGGTCGTTGCCGGCGAACACCAACGGGCGCTCGATGGCACCGGCGGCGATCACTACTTCGCGTGCCCGCACCTGCCACTGCCGCTCGCGCGGCAAGTCGGCGGGCGGGGATTCCAGGTGATCGCTCAGTCGCTCGCTGAGCGCGACGAGGTTATGGGGAAAATACCCGAAGGCGGTCGTGCGGGTGAGGAGGGTGACACGCGGGTTGCGGGTGAGTGCCGCGAGCGCCTCGCGCAGCCAGACCTCCGCGCTGCGCCCGTCGATCAGAGACGGCGCCGCGTGCGGGTCGCTCAGCAGCGAGCCCCCGGGCAATGACTGCTCGTCGCACAGGATGACGCGCGCGCCCGCCGCGGCGGCGGCCGAGGCTGCCGCGATGCCACAAGGGCCGGCGCCGATCACCAGCACGTCGCAATGCGCGAAGCGGTTGCCATAGCGGTCCGGATCCGCGAGGCGCGGCGCGCGGCCGAGCCCGGCAGCGGCGCGAATACGCGGCTCGTAGAGTGCGTACCAGGCGCTGCGTGGCCACTTGAAGGTCTTGTAGTAGAAGCCGGCCGGGATGAAAGGGGCGAAGAAATCATTGACGGCGCCCAGATCGAAGGCGAGTGAGGGCCACCGGTTCTGACTCAGCGCTTCGAGTCCCTCGTAGATCTCCACCTGGGTCGCACGCAGGTTCGGGGTCTCGCGCGCGCTGTCGCGCCGGACCATCACGAGGGCGTTCGGCTCTTCGGCGCCGGCGGCCAGCAGCCCACGCGGCCGGTGATACTTGAACGAGCGTCCCATCAGGTGCACGCCGTTCGCCAGCAGCGCGGCCGCCAGCGTGTCACCGGCAAAGCCCGTGTAGTGGCGCCCGTCAAAGGTGAAGTTTACGGGCCGGCTGCGGTCGATCGTGCCGCCGGTGTCCGTCCTGAGACCCGCGTTCACGTGCGCTCCCGAGGCTGCGCCGGCGGCGCCTCGCCCACTTTGTAGGTGCCCAGGAACTGGTCCGTGGTGGTGTCGCGCAGCGCGTTGAAGAAGCGCCCGCAGCCGTGGGTGTGGCGCCAGCGCTCGGCGTGCACGCCGCGCGCATTGTCGCGCCGGTAGAGGTAGTCAGCCCAGTGCTGGGTGTCGACCTCGGCTGGCTGCGCCGGCCGTGCGATGTGTGCCTGGCCGCCGTAGACGAACTCGGGCTCTGGGCGCTCACCGCAGTAGGGACAGTTGATAAGCAGCATGGGGTCGGCCGGCGCGCGGTCAGTGAGCCACTGCCGCCGCGGCCGCCTCGTCGATGAGGTTGCCGTCGCGGAAGCGCTCGAGAGTGAAGGGCGCGTTGATCGGGTGCGGTTCATCCTTGGCGATCGTCCAGGCAAATACGTGCGCCGAGCCCGGGGTTGCCTTGAAGCCCCCGGTGCCCCAGCCGCAGTTGACGTACAAGCCCGGCACCGGGGTCTTGCTGATGATGGGGGAGCGATCGGGCGTCACGTCCACGATCCCGCCCCAGCTGCGCAGCATCTTCAGGCGGCGAAACATCGGGAAGAGTTCGCAGATTGCCTCCAGCGCATGGCTGGTGATGTGCAGGCCGCCGCGCTGGGTATAGGAGGTGTAGGCATCCGTACCGGCGCCGATGACCAGCTCGCCCTTGTCCGACTGGCTGATGTAGGCGTGGATGGTGTTGGACATCACGACGCACGGAAAGCACGGCTTGATGGGCTCGGACACGAGCGCCTGCAGGGGGTAGCTCTCCAGCGGCAGCTCTACGCCCGCGAGCTTCATGACGACGCTGGTGTTGCCCGCCGCTGATACCCCGATGCGCTGGGTACGGATGGGTCCGCGGGTGGTTTCGACTCCCGCGACGCGGCCCTCACCGTCCTTGACGATACCGGTGACTTCGCAGTTCTCGAGGATGTCGACCCCGAGCGCGTCGGCCGCGCGCGCGTAGCCCCAGGCGACGGCATCGTGGCGCGCCGTGCCGCCGCGGCGCTGCAGGGCAGCGCCGAGCACCGGGTAGCGGATGTCGCCAATGTTCAGCGGCGGGCAGAACGCCTTGGCTTCCTCGGGCGTGAGCCAGGCGTTGTCGACCCCGGCTGCGCGATTGGCGTACACGTGGCGCTTGAACACCTGCATGTCGTGCACGGTGTGCGCGAGCATCATCACGCCGCGCGGCGAGAACATGACGTTGTAGTTGAGCGCGTGGCTCAAGTCCGACCACATCTTCACGGCGTGGTCGTAGAGCGCCGCGCTCTCGTCGAACAGGTAGTTGGAGCGGATGATGGTGGTGTTGCGGCCGGTATTGCCGCCGCCGATCCAGCCCTTCTCCAGCACGGCGACGTTGGTGAGGCCGTGCTCGGCGGCCAGATAGAAGGCCGCCCCGAGGCCGTGACCGCCGCCGCCGATGATGACGGCGTCGTAGCTCTTCTTCGGGTCCGGGCTGCGCCACTGGGGCTGCCAGCTCTTCTGGCCGGTGAGACCCCGCAGGATCAGCGACAGGGCAGAGAAGGGTTGCATCCTGTACTTCCCGCAGGTACGCGCGACTGGGCGCGCATCATGCGCCCGCCGTGCCGGTGCCGGTTAGGATTCGCACGGCGACAGACTTGAATAATAGCGACACCGGGATCGCCCTCGTAGCGTGCACACCCGGGTGGCCGCGGTCACGAGGATGTCATGTTGGCCCGGCGACATTGGCGCGGCCCGCGCAGTCTATCGGGTGGCGGCAATGCGCTGCATCCGTACCTCGTTGTACTTGTGCAGCTCGCGTACCTCGGTGACTGCCCCGGCCTTGTCCTGCACGAAGATCATCAGATGAATGCTCCCCTGCTGGTAATAGACCAGCGGGGCGAGCGGAATCAGGCGCGTCGCGGTCTTTTCATTGGTGCCCCCGTAGAGCACCCCCTCGCGCATGAAGACGTGATAGCGCGACTTCGCCTGCTCGCTGTAGGCATAGTCACCAAGCAGCTTCGGCCAGGCCGCCGGATCGGCCTGGAGGGGCTCGAGGTCGCGCGGTACCACGGTGGTGTGCATCGCGATCACCTTCCAGGAGTCACCCACGCGCTCCCAGGCATCGGTTTCCACGTAGGTGGTCCTGAGCGTCTGGCCGAATATCTTCTCCCACTCATCGAGCCAGTAGTGCACCACGGCCGCATTACCGGCCTGGCGCACCGTCAGATCGCGGACCTTGATCTCGCCGCTGAAGCCGGCTGGCAGCGGAGTGAGATCCTTGAGCATGCGGGTCTTGTCGAAGACGTCGCCATCTTCGTTCGTGACCACGCAGTCGGCTGCGAGGTCGCGCTCCCAGACCGCCTTGTCGCCACTGGTCACCGCATCCATCAATGCCTGCGTGCTGGCCTGGAACCAGGCGGTGGTGTCGCCGGACGCCCACGCCGGAACACGCAGCATGAGGGCGCAGAGTGTGAGCAGGATGGCGCTCGCTGGTGAAATTCCCCGTGCTGGCATGAACTCGTCTCCCGGTGATTTGCCGCGCGCTGCGGAAGCTTGCCACGCCCACGCGGCGCGCGCTTGAACGGACTCGCGGGGTCGACCTGAAGTTGCTCTTCGTGAGCGGGTGGGTGGTGTCGGTCACTTCACGCAGTGCGAGCCGCGCGTGCCTTGAGTGCGATTCGGACCCGGCCAGGACGGAACCAATCATTGACTACTTCGAGCCGCCCGGCGAGGTCGCCGGCGCTTCCGATGTCGCAGTCCCGGCTGGCTCAAGGTCTAAGATGCAGCGCGCCAGCAGCGGCGAGACCCACTGACTTCCGGCGACCGACAGGTGATTGGCATCCTCGTAAAGAGAATCGCCATCCGGAGCGGAAATCAGACACTGCGCACCGGGGCACATCGCATCTTTGGCGTCGACGACGAGCAGCTGATTCCGGCCAGCAAAGGCACGTAGCTGCCGTTCGACATCTTGGAACTGGTTCAGTGCGGCCTCGCGTGTGATCACCAATGAGCTGGGGGCGAGATGGCGTTGCTCCGCCATCGCCCTGGCGTAGGGGATGGGATAGGGGTAGCCCGGGACCGTCAATACGGCGCACGCCGATGCTCCGGCCGAGCTCACGGCCGCGAGCGTGCGCTCGATTCCCCGGGAAATCGATGCTTCCGGACGCAGCAGCTGGTTTATGTACTGCGGCCAACCGGCCGACGAGGCATCGCGCCAATAGGCGTTCAGCACCACGCGCTGCGGTCTGAGCTGCCGGATGCCCTCTGCCATGACTTGGTTGAAATGCGTACACCGTTCGTGCCAGAAGTTTCCGGCGGCCCCTGCCTCCGATCCCAGCAGCGGCCAACAGGCGCCCTTCACGGCGAAGTAAATCCGCAGGTGATACCTGTCAGCCAGTGACCGATAGGCGGGCAGCAATGCCTGGGCGTGGCTGTCCCCCCAGACGACGATCCTGCCCGCGGAGTCATCTGTCGGTCCAAAGGAGCACAGTTGGCCGCGCTCAATCTCCCGGTCGGTCAGGTTCAGGCAGCGCGGTTCGATAGAGCGCTGGGACAGCTGCGGGTCGGTCGCAGCAAGGCGCACAACGCCGGGATCGAAACGGCCCGGAAGCCCGGTGGAGTGCCACAACCAGTAGCCGTATGACGCGAGTAGCACCATTGCCGGTACACCGACCCGCAGGAGCAGGCGAGCCGCACGCAGCGGTGATCGCGCGCGCCAGGGGAGCTCAACGTAGCGCCAGCTGAGCACCGACACGGCGTAGATCAGCGCGAGAAGCAGGACCCGCGACGGGCCTGATGGCTCGGTGACGCTGTAGTAGCTGGCGAATGCCAGCACCGGTGCGTGCCAGAGGTACAGCGAGTAGGAGATCAGCCCTGTGAACACCAGCGGCCGGGCGCTGAGCGCTCGCCCGATAGCCGTCTGCGTCCCGGTGTTGGTACGGATGAGTAGCGCGGTGCTCGCGCAGGCGGCCAAATTAGCAATGCTTGGGAAATGCTCGAAGCTTGCCTGCCATACCACTGCAGCGAGAGTGACAAATGCGAGTGCTGATAGCCCGGTGTGCTTGGAGCCGGAGGCCGGCCGGGGATACAACGCTGCCCAGACGCCCACCAGGAGTTCCCAGCCGCGGGTGGGCAGCAGGTAGTAGTTCTGCACCGGCCAGCGCGTTGCCGCCCAGATCGCGAGCGAGAGCGATGACAGCGCCAGGAGCGCGACGAGCAGCGTTCGCCATCGCATCGGCAGCCGCAGAATGCCGAATAAGACTACGGGGAAGATGAGATAGAACTGCTCCTCGACACCGATTGACCACAGGTGACGCAGGGGCGTGAATCGCCAGCCCGGGGCGAAATATCCCCCGTCCAGCCACGCGCCAACGTTCCCCAGAAAGACCGTGGCGAGAAGTAGGCCGCGCCCGAACCGAACCAGGTCCGCTGGCAAGAACAGGACTGTGGCGGCAATCGCTGCTGCGCCCAGAAGCACCAGCAGCGCCGGCAGCAGACGTCGTGCGCGACGCAGGTAGAACTCGCCCCAGGCACGTGGGCTGCCGGTGCCGCCTGTGGCTTCGAGCAGTTGCGTGATCAGGTAACCAGAGATGACGAAGAACACGTCGACGCCGACATAGCCTCCGCTGAAGCCCGGAACGTGCGCGTGGTACAGCACCACGGCCAACACGGCAATACCGCGCAGACCGTCGATCTCGGGGCGATAACGAAGGGTCCGGGGGGGGATTTGTGCACTCAAGGTGGTTGACCGTTCCCGCTCGAAATCCCAGTGCCGCAGTGAGTCCGAAGACCGCAGCATTCACGGCTCGGCTGCCCTGATCTTGGGCAACCTCGCGCAGGGTGGCCTATGATTCCGGACCTCGCAGGCTCACCGCAGAGGGGTATGCGCCCTCCGATGCAAACGCTACGTATCATGATTGTCGCAGGCATTGTCGCCTTGCTCAGTTGTGCGTGCACCGAAACGGCTCCGCCCCCCGGCCCTCACGATCTCACACTCACGCTGCGATGGGTGAAGGGCTATGGTGCCGAGAACGAGAAGAAGATCGAGACCGGCCTGCTCTGGGCTCTGTCCTTCCTGGGCGCGGAGTTCCCGCGGAGCGCGCCCAAGGCTTTCATCTGGAAAGACCGCTTGGTTACCGTGGATTTTGACCGGATTGGCATTCCGGCGGCCGCGCGGCCGGCCTGGGTGGAACTCATCGCACAGCTCAAGGGCAGCGACGAATACCGCCACACCGGCGGCATGGATATCGGGCGTTTTCTGATGCTCACGCTATGCAGCCCGCGCAACTACTATGTCCTCACGGGAGTTGCGCCGCACCTGGAACAGGTGCGGGCGAGACATGCCTTCGAGCGCGAGCAGATGGCGGTCACCCAATCTGAGATTGCAGTTGGGAATCGCCTCATAGACATAGGCGAAGCCCATCGCTTCGACGAGATCGGATTTATCGCGTACGAGGGAACCGGCGCGATTGCCAACGGCTCCTTCCAGAAGAAGGAGATCGAGGTCCTCGAATTCATGAAGAATGGTCAGTTGCGCTTCGCGCTCTATGACCTTGAGGGGAATCTGAAGACAAGTGCGACTCCGGCTCTGACCTCCGCAGGCAAGCCCTCAAAGTGTCTGTGGTGTCATGAGATCCGCCTGCAGCCGGCAATCAAGAACTTGGTTGATACGCCTGGCTATTACACCACCCAGCAGTTCGGCGCGCTCATCGCCGAGCGCATGAAACTCGTCGACCAGTACCGCAATGGTCTGGATTCCAAGGTCGACTTCAAGCGCACCCAGGACCACACCTTCGCGGAGCTTCTGTACCTTACATTCATGGAGCCTTCCGCCGAGCGCCTGGCGCTCGAGTGGAATGTTCCGGTCGAGCAAGTCATGACACTGCTGAAGGCCAAGCCGACCCACGCACAGCCGGAATTCGCCTGGCTCGGCAGCCGCTTGTATCGAAGGGAGGACGTTGACCCGCTCGCGCCTTACCCGGTGCTCAAGGTTGCCTCCGATCCGCGGGAACCCTCCTCTTACGAACCCGAGGTGCTCACCTCGAAGCAACCGGCCCAAGCTCCCGGCCCCTGAAACGTGCAGGGGATGCGTGCGCGTCCGCTAGGGTGGGGCGCGCGTCGCTGGGTCGGCTGCCGCGCCACCTTTGATCGCAGTGCGCGGGTTCACGTGCAGCACGAACTCCGCGACATAGTCATTAGCCGGGCGCTCCACGATGTCACGCCCGCTGCCGGTCTGCACGACGCGGCCGCCTTCCATGATCGTGACCTTGTCGCCGAGTTTCAGTGCTTCGTCGAGGTCGTGGCTGACGAAGAGGATGGTCTTGCGCACGCGTTCCTGCAGCGCGAGCAACTCGTCCTGTAGCTTGCGACGGATGAGCGGGTCGAGCGCCGAGAACGGCTCGTCCATCAGCAGGATGTCGGCGTCGGTGGCGAAGGCGCGCGCGAGGCCCACCCGCTGCTGCATGCCGCCGGAGAGTTCGCTCGTGTAGCGCTCGGCCCACTGCGACAGCCCGACGAGTTCGAGCTGGCGATCGATGATCTCGCGGCGCCGCGCGGGCGGATCGCCGCGCAGCTCCAGACCGAAGCCGACGTTGTCGCGAACCGTGCGCCACGGCAGCAGCCCGAACTGCTGGAACACCATCGCGATCCTCTGGCGGCGGATGCGTCGCAGCGTCCTTGGGTCGCAGTGCGCACCGATGTCCACGGTGGAGTCTCCGTCCGCCACCAGTACCTGGCCGCGCGTCACGGCGTTGAGGCCGTTGGCGGCGCGCAGCAGCGTCGACTTGCCGGATCCGGAGAGGCCCATGAGCACCGAGATCTCGCCGCGCGCCACGGCGAGGGAGGCGCCAGCCACCCCGAGCACCACGCCGGTTTTCTCGGCGATCGCGGCGCGCGTGCCGCCCGCATCCAGAAGGGCAAGTGCCTGCTGGGTCGCGGCAGCCGCGGCGCGGCGGCCGGCGCGCGGCGCGAACAGGATGTCGACGGCGCGGAACTCGAGCGCGCTGGTCATGGCGCACCGCCCTTGTCGGCGGGTCGGCTGATGCGGTCGAGCACGATGGCGAGCAGCACGATGACGAAGCCGGCCTCGAAGCCCATCCCCACCTGCACGGTGTTGAGGGCGCGCACCACCGGTACTCCGAGGCCGCCCGCGCCGACCAATGCGGCGATCACGACCATCGAGAGGCTGAGCATGATGCACTGCGTGACGCCGGCCATGATCGTGGGCGCGGCGCTGGGCAGCTCGACCTTCCACAGCATCTGCATGCGGGTTGCCCCGAAGGCCTCGCCGGCCTCGAGCAGTGACTTCGGCACCGAGCTGATGCCGAGCTGCGTCAGTCGGATCGGCGCGGGCAGGGCGAAGATGACGGTGGAGATCAGTCCGGGCACTACGCCCAGCCCGAAGAGCACGAGCGTCGGGATCAGATAGACGAAGGTGGGCAGCGTCTGCATCAGGTCGAGCACCGGGCGCAGCGCCGCGAAGACGCGCGGGCGGTGCGCGGCGGCGATGCCGAGGGGTACGCCGAGGAGCGTTGAGACCAGGGCCGCCACGATGACGAGCGCGAGCGTCTCGAGCGTGGGCTCCCAGTAGCCCTGGTTCATGATGAAGAGCAGCGCCGCGATGGTGAAAACGACCAGGGCCCAGGAGCGGCGCAAAAACCAGCTGAGCGCGGCTGCCCCGAGCACCAGGAGCGGGGAGGGAATGACGCGCAGCAGTGCCGTGAGACCGTTGACGCTCGCGCGGATGACGACGGAGATGCCGTTGAAGAACGCGCTGAAGTGGGTCTTCACGTAATCGATCATGACGGCCACGGTGTCGCCGACCGGGATCTTGTGGTCCGCGAGCCAGCGCTCGAGGCTGAAGCTCGCGATCAGCCTGTTGCTGCCAAACACCGCCGCCAGCGCCGGGTGCCCGTCGAAGGTCGTGACACCCTGCAGCCACGCGGCGACGGTGTCGGGGTTCGCCTTGAGGAAGTTCCCGGCCGCGACGTCCGGCGGCTGGTGGCGATTCAGCATGTCGTCCATGACGCGGCTCTCCTGCTGCGTCGTGAACGTCAGGTTGCGCAGCAGGCGTCCCATGTTCGGGCACTCGCGGCTGTAACCGGAGCGGGTGTTGGTATATACCGTGGCTTCCCCGTAGTTGGGGCCGAACACGCTGTCGCCGCCCTCGAGGTACCTGAGGTCAAAGCGCATGTTCATGGGATGCGGATCCCAGGCCATGAAGACGATCGGCTGGTGCGCGTGGATGGCGCGCTCCACTTCCGCCAGCATTCCCTGTTCGCTGGACTCGATCATCCGGAAGCTGCCGAGGCCGAAGAGGTTCTTGCTGATCATCTGCAACACGAGGCGGTTGCCGTCGTTGCCGGGCTCGATGCCGTAAATGGAGGCGTTCAGCTGTGGGGCGAAGTGCTCGATGTCGGCGAAGGTCTTGAGCCCGGCTGCGTAGGCGTACGCAGGTACGGCGAGGGTGTACTTGGCGCCCTTGAGGTTGGCGCGCACGACCTCGATCGAGCCGTCCTGCATGTAGCTGCGCCGGTCCGCCTCCTGCGCGGGCATCCAGTTGCCGAGGAACACATCGAGGTCCCTGTTCTTCAGCGACGCGAACGCCACCGGCACCGACAGCACCGTGATCGTCGGCCGATAGCCGATGCGCTTCAGCAACGCGCTGAACACCGCGGTGGTCGCGGTCACATCCGTCCAGCCGATGTCAGGAAGCCGCACGATCTGGCACTGCGGGGGCTCGCCCACGGGGGAAGTCGGCTGCGCCGCGTGCGCGCCGGCACTGCAGAGCAGCGTCAGTGCCAGGCTGGCAGCGGTGCGCGCGTACCGCCTGCCCGGCAGGGGCGCCTTCACCGGTTTCGGGGAGTTCGACTCAACTGGCGCCATGCGCGCTCCGCGGTGGCTGAAGATGACTCGCGCACTTGACCCGCGAGGCCCCCGGCCTTCATGATTCTCGTTATGACTTGAATAGCCGTTTAACCGGCGCGCTGTCAAGTCCGTGAAACATAGGCAAGTCCCTGATGGGACTGGAAGTATCGTCTCCCGGATCACAAGACCACGAGGCATTGAATGCCCGCCCGGTGAACGCCTTCGGAGCTTGCATTGAACAGGCAATCAACCACTTCCAGGGAAGCTGCATCGCGCGCCGCGGCGCCACCGCGCGACGAGGGCGAAGAGGCCCGGCGCATCCAGCTGGTGGAAGTCACCATCGATAGTCTGGCCGAGGTCGGGTACGTCGGTACGACGCTCGCGGAGATCGCGCGCCGTGCGGGGGTGTCTCCGGGACTGGTTGCGCACTACTTCGGGGACAAGGACGGTCTGCTCGAGGCTACCTTCCGGCGCCTGGCACGCACGATTGCGGTGCGCATGCGCTCGGTGCTGGCACTCGCTCATACGCCGCGCGAGCGCGTGCAAGCTGTTATCGACACCAACCTCGCGCCCGAGGAATTCGACAAGCGCACCGGGACTGCATGGCTCGCCTTCTGGGGCCAGGTGCTGCACGTCGAGGGTCTCAAGCGCGTCCAGACCGCCTACCAGAAGCGTATGTTGTCGAACCTGCGCAACGACCTGCGCCAGATCATCCCCGGCGACGAAGCCCGCAGTCTCGCGGCCATGATCGCGGCGATGATCGATGGCGTGTGGCTGCGCGCGGCGCTCTCGGAATGGGAGGAGGCTGACAGCGGCAGCGCGCGCGCCCTGCTTACCGCGTTCGTGGAAGGGCGCCTCAAGGACCTGACACCCGCTGGCGGCCGGGCGCAGCGTGCGCCGCGCACCGCCTCCTCGTTCCGCGTCCTCAATCCCGCGACGGCCACAGTGCTGGCCGAGATCCCGGTCGATGGTCCGGTGCAGGTCGAGGCTGCGGTCACGCGCGCACAGGCGGGGCAGAAGAAATGGGCGGCGCTCACGGGTGCTGAGCGCGGGCGCATCCTGCAGCGTGCCGCACGCATGCTGCGCGAACGCAACGAGGAGCTCGCGCACCTGGAGACCCTCAATACCGGCAAGCCGATCCAGGAGACGCGCGCGGTGGACGTGCTCTCGGGCGCCGAGTGCCTCGAGTATTACGCCGGGATCGCCGCCGGGATCGCCGGTGAGCACATTAACCTGGGTCCGCAGGCCTTCGGCTACACGCGCCGCGAGCCGCTGGGCGTGGTCGCCGGCATCGGCGCCTGGAACTACCCCCTGCAGATCGCCTGCTGGAAGTCTGCGCCCGCGCTCGCCTGCGGCAACGCCATGATCTTCAAGCCCGCCGAGCTCACCCCGCTCACCGCGGTCAAGCTCGAGGAAATCTATGCGGCCGCCGGCGTGCCCTCCGGTGTGTTCCAGGTGGTGCAGGGGCTGGCGGACACTGGGCGGCTCCTGACCCGCCACCCGCAGATCCGCAAGGTCTCCCTCACCGGGGAGGTCGGAACGGGCAAGGCAGTCATGGCCGATGCGGCGGCGACCCTCAAGCAGGTGACGCTCGAGCTCGGCGGCAAGTCGCCGCTGATCGTGTTTGGCGACGCCAAGCTCGAGAACGCCGTCTCGGGGGCAATGCTTGGCAATTTCTACTCCGCCGGCGAGGTGTGCTCCAACGGCACGCGCGTGTTCGTGCACCGCAGCCTGAAGGGAGCCTTCATCGAGCGCCTGCGCGAGCGCACCGAGGCGATGAAGGTCGGTGATCCGCTGGATCCTGCGACCCAGGTCGGCGCCCTGATCTCGGAGGAGCACATGGAAAAGGTGCTCGGCTTCATCGCCCGCGGCCGTGCCCAGGGCGCGCGCCTCGTGACCGGCGGCCACCGCGTGACGGGCGGCGAGCTGGCGCGCGGCTTCTTCGTGGCGCCCACGGTGTTCGATGGCTGCCGTGACGACATGGACATCGTGCGCCAGGAGATCTTCGGGCCGGTGATGTCGGTGCTCGAGTTCGAGGATGAGGACGAGGTGGTGGCGCGCGCCAATGCCACCGAGTTCGGCCTCTCCGCGGCAGTGTTCACCAACGACCTCGCGCGCGCGCACCGCGTGATCGCGCAGCTGGAGGCGGGCACCTGCTGGATCAACCACTACAACATCACGCCCGTCGAGCTGCCCTTTGGCGGCGTGAAGATGTCCGGCCTCGGCCGTGAGAACGGCCGCGCCGCGATCGAGCACTACACGCAGTTGAAGAGCGTGTACGTGGCGCTCGGGGACATCGAGGCTCCCTACTAGGCGCGCCGATGCCCGACAAGCACGAGACCTTCGACTACGTCATCGTTGGTGCAGGCTCCGCCGGCTGCGTGCTGGCCGACCGCCTCACCGAAGACGGCAGGAACAGTGTGCTGTTGCTGGAGTACGGGGGCTCGGACCGCTCGCTGTGGATCCAGATGCCGACCGCGCTCTCGATCCCGATGAACATGGAGCGCTACGACTGGCGCTACTACACGGAGCCGGAGCCGAACCTGAATAACCGTCGCCTGCACACCCCGCGCGGCAAGGTGCTGGGCGGCTCATCCTCCATCAACGGGCTCGTCTACGTGCGCGGCAACGCGCTCGACTACGAGGGCTGGGAGGCGCGCGGCGCGAGCGGCTGGGGTTACCGCGACGTGCTGCCGTACTTCAAGCGGGCCGAGGGGCGTGCCGCGGGTGGCGATGACTATCGTGGCGGGCAGGGCAAGCTCGCCACGCAACGTGGCTTGCTGACGAATCCCTTGCACGCTGCGTGGCTCGCCGCGGGGCGCGAGGCGGGCTACCCGGTGACCGAGGACATGAACGGCTTCCAGCAGGAAGGCTTCGGCTACATGGACATGACGGTCGGTGGCGGCCGGCGCTGCAGCGCCGCCAACGCCTACCTGCGCCCCGCCATGCGCCGCCCCAACCTCGAGGTGCGCACCCACGCGCTCGCCACGCGCCTGATGTTCGAGGGGCGGCGCGCCGTGGGTGTGCGCTACCGGCGCGGTGACACGCGCCACCAAGTCGTCGCGCGGCGCGAAGTGATCCTGTCCGCAGGCCCGATCAATTCCCCGCAGCTGCTGAAGCTCTCCGGTGTCGGGCCAGGGGAGGAGCTCGCGGAGCTTGGCATCAATGTCGTCAGGGACGTGCCGGGCGTGGGCGAGAATCTGCAGGATCACCTCGAGTTCTACTTCCAGGTCGCCTCGCGCGAGCCCGTCACCCTCTACTCGCAGATGTCGCTGTGGCGGCGTGCGCTCATCGGCGCGCGCTGGCTGCTGACACACGGCGGTATCGGCAGCAGCAACCACTTCGAGACCGGGGGCTTCATCCGCAGCCGCACGGGAGTGCCATACCCGGACATCCAGTTCCACTTCCTGCCGCTGGCTGTCAGCTACGACGGCTCCTCGCTCGCGCGCGAGCACGGCTTCCAGGCGCACGTCGGACCCATGCGCTCACGCAGCCACGGCTACGTGCGCCTGCGCACCGCCGAGCCCACGGACAAGCCCAAGATCTGCTTCAACTACATGTCGCGCGAGGAGGACTGGGTGGAGATGCGCGCCTGCGTGCGCCTGACGCGCGAGATCTTCGCGCAGCACGCCTTCGACCGCTACCGCGGGCGCGAGATCCAGCCCGGCGCAGACGTCACCACCGACGCGCAGATCGATGAGTTCATCCGGGCTCGGGTGGAGAGCGCCTACCACCCCTCCTGCACCTGCCGGATGGGGGCAGTATCGGATCCCATGGCGGTGGTGGACCCGCAGGCGCGCGTCATCGGTCTCGAGGGGCTGCGCGTGGTGGATTCTTCCATCATGCCTGCGATCACGACCGGTAACCTCAACGCACCGACCATCATGCTGGCGGAGAAGGCGGCCGATTGCATTCGCGGGGTGAGCCCGCTGCCGCAGGCGACGGTGCCGTACTACAGCGCGCCCGCATGGCAGAGCGCGCAGCGCTGAGGCGGCCCGCCGCGTCTCAGTCGCGGTAGCGCGTCAGCGCATCCCCGAGCGCTTCGCGCAGCGGGCCAAGCCACGGCTCGTAGTGGCGCCACTGGTCCAGTCCCTCGCGGTAGATCGGCTGGCGTACCTGCTCGGAGCTCGCAGTGCGCACGCTGCGCTCGGTCTTGTGGAAGTCGAGGCAGGCGGACTCGAAGTCGAGTTCGCAGTACTCGAGCAGGCGGCGCACGTTCCCCTCCAGGTCATCGACCAGGTCCTCGTGCTGGATGCGCAGCACCCGCGCGGGCAGTACCGCATCCCAGTGCCGCATGAGCTCAAGATAGGTGCGGTAGTAGCGTGCGATGTCCTCGATGCTGTAGGCGAACTCCTGGCCGTGCGCGAAGAGCTGCTTGAGGTTGCCGAAGCAGCAGGCCATCGGCTCGCGTCGCGCATCGATGATCCTGGCGTTCGGCAGGATCAGCTGGATCAGTCCGACGTGGCGGAAGTTGTTCGGCATCTTGTCGATGAAGCGCGCCTTGCCGGTGCGGTAGGCGCGCGTGTCCTTGAGGTACTTCTCGCCGAGGCGCCGCAGCTCCTGCGCATCCAGCTGCGCGAGCACCCCCGGGTAGCGCGGCTCGGAGGGGTTCCAGTCACGCCCCTGCAGGTCGACCACGATGCGCGGGATATCGGCGAGTTCCTGGGTGCCCTCGACCTGCGAGTGCGAGGCGAGGATCTGCTCGATCAGGGTGGACCCGGAGCGCGGCAGTCCGACGATGAAGATGGGAGCGTCATCCGGCACGCCGCTGCCGCGGTGGCGCGCGAAGAGCTGCGGCGTGCACACCTCGACCTGCAGCCGCGTGTTTTGCTCCAGGACCTGCGGCTGGTAGCGGCTGGCGGCGCGCTTCAGGGAGTTGCCGCGTTCGTAGTAGACGAACGACTCGGCGTACTCCTGCCGGTCCTCGAGCGCCTTGCCGAGGGCGAAGCACAGGTGATAGCGGTCGGGCAGGGGCACCGAGGGCGCCGCTTCCGCCGCGCGCATGGCATCGAGCTCGGTGTCCTCGAAGCGGTAGGTCTTGAGGTTGGCGAGGCTCCAGTAGGCATCCCCGTAGCCCGCGCGGGCCCGGGCTGCCTCGCGGTACTCCTGGATGGCCTCGGCTGTCCGCCCGAGCGTCTTCAGAGAGTGCGCGATCGAGAGGTGCAGGTCGGCCGGCTGCATCGCCCCGGGGAGCAGCGCGCGGTACAGCTCGATGGCGCGCTCGTGCTGCCCGAGCCCTACGCAGGTCGTGGCGTAGAGCGTGCGGTAGTTGCGGTCGGCGGGATCGGCGGCGAGGAGGCGCGTGACCTGCTGCTGGGCGGCCTCGTGCATGTGGCGGGCGACCAGCACCTGCGCGTAATCGAAGCGCGCGGCACGGTAGTCCGGCGCGATCTCCAGCACCCCCTCGAGCAGCAGCTGCGCGTCATCGAGCACGTCGCGCTGGATGCCGATGCGCGCGAGGAGGCGCATGGCCTCGACGTGATGCCCGTTCCTGATCAGGAACGGCCGGATCAGTTCCTCGGCGGCAGACAGGTCGCCATCGGAGAACAAGGCGGTGGCAGTCACCACTTCCGCGGGCAGTGACTTCAGCGTCGCCACGTGCGCGGCGGCCGCCGCGCGGTTGCCGGCATCTCCGGTCATGCCGTAGAGGCGCTCGAGCATGCTCCAGCTGGCCGGCAGCGCCGGGTTGATGTTGACCGCCCGCAGGAAAGCCTCGATGGCCTGCGGCGCCTGCCTGAGTGCCACGTGGCAGTTGCCGCGCTCCTGGTAGAGGCGGCTGAAACGCGGATGCAGCTGTTCGAGGGTCGTGAGAGTCGCCAGGGCTGCGGACAGGGCGCCCGATTGCCGCTGCGCCAGCGCGCGCAGGTAGAGGACGTCGCGGTTCTCGGGAACGCTGGCGAGCAGAACATCCGTGGCTGCCAGCGCCTCGGCAAAGCGGCGAGCCTGCACCAGCTCGCGGACACGCCGCACTTCGAGTTCCACTGCCGAGGGTTCGCTCACGGGAAGCTCGTCAGCGAACCCAGGGCCGCAGCACCCGGCGGATGGGATCGGTCGAGGTGGCGGTAACCGCCGGGTCCAGCAGCTGTCGCCGCTGCAGGTGCTGGATGGCCACCTGGACAGTCGACTTGGAGAGCCCGGTGTGGGTTGCGATGGTCTGGAGGCTGACCGAGATTGCATCGCGCTTTAGTCGCGCCGCCTGCCGCAGCAGGTACAGATACACGATGAAGGCGGCGGGCTTGCGATCGTGGCCGACTAGGTCCGGCATCAGGGCGTCGACGACGTAGGCTTCCAGTGCTAGGCGCTGCATAGCGATAACTACTATACCGATTATCGGTACCTTGGGCCAGTCACGACCCCTACAATGAACGCCGAAACGACCCAGGGAGTTCCCCGATGATCACCCAGCTGAAGTTCGTTGGCATCCCCACTCGCGACCAGGCACGTGCGCTGAAGTTCTACACCGAGCAGCTGCGCTTCGAGATCGCCACCGACCAGCCCTTCAGCGAGGCTCAGCGCTGGATCGAGCTGCGCATCGGCCACTCGCCCACGCGGGTCGTGCTCTTCACGCCCGAGGGTCACGAGGAGCGCATCGGTACGTTCTTCAACGGCTCCTTCCAGTGCGACGATGTGGAGGCTACCTACCGGCAGCTGCGCGCGCGGGGCGTGGAGTTCGTGAAACCGCCCGAGAAGCAGCCCTGGGGCACGTTCGCGACGTTCAGGGATCCCGATGGGAACCAGTTCGTGCTGTCCTCGGGCTAGGTGACAGGCACCGGCGCGCCCGTGGCTGGCCTCGCAGCCAGCACGGGCGCGCCGCACACTTCAGAACTTGTAGCCGATCTCCGCGCCGAGCACGCGCGGCCGCAGCGGCGTCTGCGCGACGATGAACTGGTCCGTGCTCACGAAGGTGCTGGCGTTGGAGTTGCCGAGGTTCTGGCCGAAGACGTTGAGGTACCAGGCATCCTTGGCGACCCCGACCGAGGCGTCGTAGGTCGTGTATGCCGGGTTCTCGAAGCGCAGTCGGCCGGTGCTGATGGTGCCGCCCCCGATGTCGGGATTGGAGCCGGCCTGGGTGAAGGAGTGGGCGCTATGCGTGGCCGCCAGCTGCACATAAGGTGAGTAGCCGGCAATGCTCCACTCGTAGCGCGCCCGCAGGCTGAACTGCATCGGCGGCGCATTCGCGCTCGGAGAGCCGATGGGGCCGAACGGGTTGGTGACCGCCGCGCAGCCGCTGCCGAAGGAGTTGCAGGCCTGTGTGATGGGGGTGCCGAAGCCGGGGCTGAGGGGATTGTTGTTGATCAGAGCCGGGGAGTTGGTCTGCCGGCTCTGATTCCAGGAGGCCGCACCCTGCACCGTGAGCTCGTTGGTGACGCGCGCCACGAGTGAGGTCTCGAGACCCTTGATGAGGAAATCCTGGCCGTTAGTGTTGAAGAAGATGTTGCCCACCACCGTGGGCTGGAAGAACGCCACCTGCACGTTGTCCCACTCCTCGCGGTAGATGGCGCCGTTCCACTGCAGGCGATGGTTGAAGAACTCCGTCTTCCAGCCGATCTCGTTGTTGGTCAGCTTGTCCGAGGAATAGGACTTGGGGATGAAGTACTGGGGCGAGGAGGGGTCAGTCGGCGCAACGCCGGGGGTGAAGGCGTGCGGCGAGCCGCCGTTCTGGTTGAAGCCGCCAGGCCGGAAGCCCTGCGAGAAGGTGTAGTACAACATCGTATCCGGAGTCACGTGCCAGGTGAGGTTGCCGCGGCTCTTGAAGCCGGACTCCGTGTCAGAGAGGTTGGCCGAATTCAGGTTGTAGCTGTAGTAGTAGGGGCTGTTCGGCGGGTTCAGCGTCTGGGTCACGTGGCAGCCGGTGGCCGGAGTGCCGCCCTCGAAGCAGCCGAAGCTCGAGAGCACGCTGCCGGCGGAATAGTTGTCAAAACGGAAATGGCGCGTGCCGAGGGTTAGCGTCAGGACCTTAGGGACGATGTCGAAGTCCATGGACGCGAAGAAGGCGGTCTGCTTCGTCTTGCGCTGCGTGTCCTGGTAGAAGGAAGTGTTGTCCCCCTGGATGCCGGGGTTGACCACGCTTGAGCCCGGGATGGTGCCGACATTGGCGAAGCAGCCGGTATTCCCCGGGGTGTCCTGCGCACCGTCGGAGGTGCAGGTCGGGACGTTCTTGTAGTTCCACCCCGTCTGGTCGTACAGCGTATTGCTCTCCCAGAAGGCACCCGCGATCGCGCGCAGGCGCCACTCATCGGGCGTGCTCAGGCGGAACTCGTGCTGCTGGTGCACGTTGCGCTCGCTCGAGCGCCAGGTGGCGCTCGGGGAGTAGCACTTGGAGGTGAGATTGGGGTGATAGGCGGTCGGCCCGTAGCACTGGTAGTAGTCCGCGTACACGCCGCGTGAGTAATTGGTGTAGTCGCCGACCTGCTCGACGTTGCGCACCAGGTAGCCACCGGTATAGACGGCCTTCAGGACGCCGAGCTTGCCGTTGAGGGTCCAGGCGGTGCTCTCAAAGCGGTCCTTGTCGAAGGAGGGGTTGAAGAGGGTCACCTCGAGCGGCTGCAGCGGCGCCCCATCGGAGGCGTTGGGCTGCTGGTAGAACACCCCTTCCGCGTCCATGTTCTGGTAGCTCTGCGTGATGAGCGCGTTCCAGTCCTCGTTGAACTTGTACAGGGCTTCGACGCGGATGCCGCTGTAGGTCACCGGATTGATGGCGTTGCCGACGAGCAGGGCGTTGGTGAGGCTCGGGCTGCCCGGGGGTACGCAGTAACCGGTGTTCGACGGCGCGCCGTTGGGACACTGCCCCGCGCCGTTGACCGGGTAGTTGGCGTAATGAATCCCGATGTCGTTGTTGTTGCGGGTGAACGTCGCCGGAACGTTGTCGATGTAACCACCGCGGCGATCGTTGTAGATGACTGCGCGCACCGCCATGGTGTCGGCGATGAGGGGCACGTTCAGCACGCCGGTGAGGTTGGAGTTCGGGTCGCCGTGCGCCGTCGTGCCGTAGCCGGCCTTGACGTTGGCCTCGGTCACGTCGAGCTTCGGCTCGTTGGTGATGTAGCGGATCACGCCCGCCTCGGCGCCGGCGCCGTACAGGGTGCCCTGCGGGCCTTCCAGCACCTCGATGCGGTTCAGGTCCGCCGCGTAGACGTCGAGGTTGCGATTCGGCAGCTGACCGGACTGGTTGTCGAGATAAATGGCGACGTTGGGATTGAGGCCGGTGGAGCCGCTGCCCTGGCTCGGCTGCGAGCCGGCGCTCAGCCCGCGCATGAATACCTCGTTCTGCCCGGGACCATTGTTGGCCGTGGTCACGTTCGGCAGGTACTTGAGGTAGTCATCGAGGGTCGTGACGTTCAGCTGCTGCAGCGTCTCGCCGGTGAACGCCTGCATCGAGATGGGCACGTTCTGCATGCTCTCGTTGCGGCGCTGTGCTGTGACGGTGATCTCGACGAGTCCTTCCGAGGTGGTGTCCGAGCTGGTCACCGTGGTGTCAGCTGCCTGCACTACTGCGGAGGCTCCGCAGGAGACTCCCGCGAGGATGGCCGCTACCGCACACGAGATCTTCGAATTCATTGCTGCTCCCCTTGAAGAAACCTTATTGACCGCGGCGGGCTGCCTGCCCCGCGCTTTGGAAATCAGGCACGCGCACCCTGCGGCTGGCAGCGCTGCAGGTGCCGCCCCGGCACCGCGCGCGAGCAGCCACACCTCACTCGAAGACCCGCGCCCGCGCAGCGTCCCCGTGGGGCACGCGGTGGGGCTGCAGCCGGCGCGTCGAGGGCGAGAGCCCGTAGGCGTCCTTGAACTGGCGCGAAAAGTGCGCGCAATCGGCGAAGCCGGCCTCATTGGCGATGTCGGTCACCGAGCGATCGGTGTTCTCGATCAGCCAGTTGGCGTAGCGCATGCGCAGCTGGCGGTACAGAGATGCCGGTCCCATGCCGACGTGCTGGCGGCACAGCCGCTCGAGCTGGCGGGCCGACAGCCCGAGCTCAGCGGCGACCGCGGCGACTGCGATCGGGCGCGCAAGGTTCTGCTCCATGAGCAGCAGCGCCCTGCGCACACGCGGCTCGGCGACCGTCTCGGACAGAGGCGGGTGGGGCTGCGCATCACTGCCAGAGCGCTGCCGGTCAAACAGCAGCACCTGACTGGCCTTCTGCGCGACCGCGCGGCCCAGATGTTGCTCGATCAGGTACGTGGCGAGTGCGGCAGCTCCGGCGCCTCCGGCGCAGGTGATGCGCGGCCCGTCAGCCAGGAACAGGCGGTCGGCCACTACTTCCTGACTGGGGAAGGCCTCGAGGAAGTCCTGGTAGTGGTACCAGCTGACGCACGAGCGGCGGCCCTTCATGAGGCCGCTGCGGCAGAGGATGAAGCTTCCGGTGCATATCCCGATGAGCGGCACGGCCGTGGCGCCGACATCGCGCAGGTAGCGTGTCGTGGGCTCATCGATCTGGGGACCCGCGTGCAGGATGCCACCGATGACGACCACGTAGTCGAGCTGCTCGGGGGGCAGCAGCGGGCTCGTCGGCTGGATGAGCACGCCGCAGCTTGCGCTGACCGCTTCCGGGCGGGCCGACATGATCGACCACTGCACGTTGAGTGGCCGGCTGCGGTCACCTTCGTCGGCGGCCAGGCGCAGGTGATCGATGAAGACTGCGAACGCGGACAGCGTGAACTGATGGGCGAGGACGACGCCAACCCGCAGCGGCGGGCGTGCACTACGCTCGGCTGCAGCTGTTCTTACGGCTGGACCTGAGTGAGGCATTGAACGCGCACTCAATTATTGTACTGACTCCCCTCGCTGCTATATTCCATTAACGCCCTCGGGGACGCAAGACACAATTGCACGAGCGTATAAATGCAGCAATAACAATCGAATATGCGACAAATGGCGCGCCGGCCCAATGGGAACGCTCGATTGAACGCCCATTCAGGGTGTGGAAGGCGACTGCGGGTTCGCGCCGGCTGAGGATGCGGCCGTACCTGTCCGGAGGCTTACGGGCGCCGGCGGGGATCCGAGGGAAACTCAGCGCAGGACGGCGAGGCGGGCGAGGTTGCTCTGCACAGTGGCGTCGTGACATCCGCTGCGCGCGTACCAGCGTCGCGCGGCCCCAATGAGGGCGAGCCCGGTCTCTGCCGACTGTGCCCCCTGCGGATCGAGGCTGTCATCGGGGCTCTGCCGGTAACCCCTGGGTGGCGTGCGCACGTGGCGCCGCAGCTGCAGGCGCCGCAGTGCCAGTGCCGGGACAGCCGCCGGCCCGCTGTGCTGCGCGGGCGGGGTCTTCAAGAGGGGCTCCGGAGTGCCGGCATCTGCGGACGGCGGCCGGGGCAGCCATTGCGCGCACCACGTGCCGACGTCCTCGCCCGAACAGCGCAACCCAGGGTCGCTGAGTGCCACTGCGATGCGGGGCAGGTCGCACGCCTCGCGCAGCGCTGCGTCCCAGCGCTGCTCATCCAGCAGCTGCTCGATATCGGTGAGATAACTGGCGAGCATCCGCGAGCTCGAGGGGTTCGTGAGAGTGTGCGGCGCGCTCTGGGAGGGCTGCATGCGGCTTCCTCGCGGGGGACCGTCAGGCAGCCCGCTCGGTCGGACCGGGCGAGTCACCGCTCGCGACCGGGGCGGTCGCATCCTGTGCCGGGATGGGCGCCGGCTGCGGCGCGGAAGCTGTGAGCGGCGCTGCTGCACGCCGCGCTGCAGGGCGCCTCGTGCGCCGTGCCGACGGGGCCTGTGGTGCCGGGCCGGGGGAGGGGCGTACCTGTGACCGGCGGGCCGGGCGCGCTCGCTTGACCGCCACTGTCTTCTTCACCGGCGCCTTCCTGGCCACCCTGTTTCGCACCCGTGGCGCAGCGCTCCTTCTCGGACGGCGCGCTATCCGGCGCACGACTTTCTTGATCGCTTTCTTCGCGGCCTTCTTTTTCCTCACCACGGCCTTGCGTACCGGCGCCTTGGCAGCGAGGGCCTTGCGTGGCTTCTTGCGCGGGGTTTCTGCCTTCTGCTTGCGGCGCGCGCGCTTGAATGCCTTGCGGGTGAGTGCCGCCTGCTTGCGCGCGCGCCGCGCCTCGCGTTTGGCTTCCTTCAGTCGTTTGCGCGCGCGCTTGAGTTCCTCTTTGGCGATGCGCACGCGCTGCTTGGCGACGTCCGCCTGCAGGCGCGCGCGCTCAAAGGGCTCTGCGGGGACATTTTGTTCGCTGCCTGTCTTTTTCATCTGCGGCTCTGCGAAGCGAAAAGAGCACCAGTCTCACACAAGCGATTCAGCGTTACCACCCTGCCGAAGTTATCCACAGAATTTGTGCATAACTATGTGGACAGAACCGGCGCGGGGAGGCAAAGGCCGAGCCCCAGCAAGAACTTGCGTTACGGTGCGCGCCTTTTCGCCACCTGCCGGCGGCGCGCTCGGCTGGTCCCGTTACGGCGTGCCACCGAACATCGTGGCGGTCACGCGATTGCGGCCGCCGTTCTTGCTGCGGTAGAGAGCGGCATCGGCGATCTTCAGCACGCGCTGCGCGAGCTGGCGCTCGCCGGCCGGGACCCGGTCGAGGCCGCACAGGCCGAAGCTCGCAGTGACCTCTACGCTCTTGCGGTCGTAGGTGAAGGGTGTGCTCGCCACGGCCACGCGCAGCTTGCGCGCCACCTCCAGTGCGTGTTCGTAAGTGGTCTCCGGCAGCACCACTGCGAACTCCTCCCCGCCGATGCGCGCCACCCAGTCGATGCCGCGGCGCAGATTCTGCTGCAGGCGCGAACCGAACTGCCGCAGCACCTGGTCGCCCCCGGCGTGGCCGAGCGTGTCGTTGAGGTTCTTGAAGAAGTCGATGTCGCAAAGAACGAGCGACAGGCCACGGCCATAGCGCGCGGCACGCTCCATTTCGCGCGGGAAGTGCTTGCTGAAGAAGCGCCGGCTGGCGACGCGCGTCAGGTCGTCGGTAGCTGAAAGCTTGCGGTTCTCGGCCAGCGTGATGCGCAGCACCGCCTCAAGCTCTGCCACCCGGCGCGCGGCGGCGATGCGGGCATCCACCTCGCGCTCCGAGGCACGGCGGCCGACGCAGTCGTCTGCACCCGCCACGAGTCCCGCCTCGCGCTCCGCGCTGTCATCCAGCTCCGCGATGTAGAGGATCACCGGCGTGCGCTCACCGCGGCGCGAGCGCAGTCGGCGCACCATGTCCAGCGAATCGGTGATCACCACCGGGCGGAACTCGGCGACGAAGCGCCGCAGCGCCTCGTTTTCATCGGCCACTGAGACGAAATCCAGCATGTCGCCGAGGATGCGCCGCTCGATCTGCTGTCGCAGCACCGGTTCGGTGATGGCGAGCAGCGCCTTGGGCGGCGGCACGACGCGCAACATCACGGCGATGCTGGCGGTGGTCTCTTCCGTAGTGGTGGGCGGCCGCTCGGCGCGGCGCTCGAGAATGCGCTGGATGACCGTTGTTTGCCCGCCCGACGCCACCGACCCCTCCCGACAGCGCATCTGTCTGCCAGTGCGCAGAGTACCCCACCGAGACAGCAAATAGTGCCCCGCGGCCCGATAGCGTGACTTGTAACAATCCGGCCGAGACGAGCCACGTGCGGCGGGTGAGACTAGTATCATTGCGCGCCTATGGAAGCGCCTGCCATAACACGCTACCCGCGGCCGTTCTTCGCGCCCTTGTGGATGAGTCTCCTGGCCGCGGCCATCGTGATCGCCGCGCTCGGCTTTGCCGTCTATCGCAGCGCCGGCACCACGGTCGTGATGCTGATGCGACCGGCAGAAAAGGACCCGGGAACCATTGCCGATCCGCCCCTGTCGCCCGAGGGCGAGGAGCGGGCACAGCGCCTCGCGCACCTGTTCGGTGACGGCGGCCCGGCGGCCGGCCTGGACGCGATCTACGTGAGTGAGGATCGGCGCGCCCAGCAGACCGCGGCACCGCTGGGTCAGCGGCTGCATCGGGTCCCGGTGACCTTCAGCGCCGCTGCGGTCGGGGCGACCGCTGCACGGCTGCTGCATGACCATACCGGCGAGGCGGTGCTCGTGATAGCAGGCGGCGGGAGCTTCACGCAGATGCTCCATGCACTCGGCGGGGAGGAGCTGCCCGCCGTGCAGGAGGACCCTGACGTCATCTACGTGGTCAGCCTGCCGCGCTTCGGGCGCGCCCGGTTGGTACGCCTGCGGCTCTAGGGACTCTAGCCGGCAGTCGGAGTCTCGCGCCGGGTGCCCCCGGCACTGAGTGCCGCTGCGCGGCGGATGAACTCCGTGTGCTGTCCGATGCGAAAGTCCGCCAGTACGGCCGCGCGGATGTAACGCGCCTGGTCGATGAGGTAGGTTGCGCGCCGCACCCCGAGGCCCAGCGGACCGAGTACGTCGTACATGCGGATGACGAACTTGTCAGTGTCCGCCAGCAGCGTGAAGGGCAGCTTGTACTTCTCGCGGAACTTGCGATGCGTCTCGGGTGACTGGGGACTGACCCCCGCCACGTCGAGCCCGGACTCCAGCAGCTCCGTGTGCAGGTCACGGATGTTGCAGGCTTCGCGGGTGCACCCGGGGGTGAAGTCGGCGGGGTAGAAATACAGGATGAGCGGCCCGTGGCGCAGCAGCGTGCTGAGCGAGACACTCTGGTCGTCCTGGTCCGGCAGCGTGAATTCCGGCGCGCGCCCCCCGATGGGCAGCATGGCGTCATCTCCGTTCTGCGACGTTATGGAACCCCCAACGCGATGATAGCCGTATCCCGCCGGCGCGGTTAAAACTTCATTGGACCTCAAGGACTGCGATGCTAGAATCGCGCGCCTTGCAAATGGGGCGGTAGCTCAGCTGGGAGAGCGTCGCGTTCGCAATGCGAAGGTCGAGGGTTCGATCCCCTTCCGCTCCACATCCCGATTTCTCTAGAAGAAACAGCAAGCTACGGTGGTTTCGACGTAGCTTCCAGAGATCTCTCGAATAAGCCTGGATCACCGGGTTTTGCTTTGGGCGCGCGCAGAAATCTTCGCGCCACTGGCCATCTGCAAAGTCAGCGCCGCTGCGGACGCTCGAGTCCGAGCATGCAGGCGAGCTGCCCCCTGCCCGCATCCACCATCCGGCAGGCGGCGGAGGAGAGGCGCATGCTTTCGGGGTATTTACGGAAGCGAGGCGTGGCCGGTGAAATGAGCATCCCGAGAATGCCCCGCGGTGACGAGCACCCTCCTCATCCGCAGGATTCCCAGAAAGCGAGCGCCAACATGACGGACTCATCCGATTACTCACCGCCCAAGGTGTGGACATGGACCAAGGCGAGTGGCGGCCAGTTTGCAAACATCAACCGGCCAGTCGCCGGGGCAACCCATGAGAAGGAGCTGCCCGTCGGCCGTCATCCCCTGCAGCTGTATTCGCTCGCGACCCCGAACGGGGTCAAGGTTACCGTGATGCTCGAAGAGCTGCTCGCGCTCGGGCATACGGGAGCCGAGTACGACGCGTGGCTCATCCGGATCAACGAGGGGGAGCAGTTCGGCAGCGGGTTTGTCGCGGTAAATCCGAACTCCAAGATCCCGGCGCTGCTCGACCGCAGCACCGCCACTCCCATCCGCGTATTTGAGTCGGGCGCCATACTTTTGTATCTGGCGCAGAAATTTGGCGCTTTCCTGCCGACCGAGCCTGCCGCGCAAGCAGAGTGTCTGTCGTGGCTGTTCTGGCAGATGGGCAGTGCGCCGTATCTTGGCGGTGGATTCGGCCACTTCTATGCTTACGCGCCCGCCAAGATCGAGTACGCGATAGACCGCTTCGCCATGGAGGTCAAACGTCAGCTGGACGTGCTTGATAGGCGCCTGGCGCACAACGAGTACATAGCCGGAGCCGAGTACAGCATCGCCGACATCGCGATCTTCCCCTGGTACGGGGGCCTTGCGAAGGGCTGGCTCTACGGTGCGGGCGAGTTTCTGAGCGTCGCCGAGTACCACAACGTCCAACGCTGGGCGGACCTCATCCTGCAGCGACCCGCCGTGCGCAGGGGTCGCCGGGTGAATCGCACCTTCGGTGAGCCCGCGGACCAGATGCCTGAACGTCACGACGCTGCCGACTTCAATCCCGCGTGAAGGGCACGTAGCGCGGGCCGAAGCCGCGTCTGGCGGGCGCTGCGGCCATCCCGGGCGGCGCCTGAGGCTGCAGCGGTGGCTGTACGCGCTTTTCTCCCGCGCCGTTACCGCTATGTCACTGCGCTTGCGGCAGCCTAGCGACACACGCAGAACCGGAGGAGACACAATGCGTCAGGAAAGCCCGCTGCGGGTTTGGCAGGTCCATGCGCGCTCTGCGCTGGCGGAGCTTCTGCTCGAGCACCCCCGGGCCCTGGGGGAGAGCTATTGGCAGCACCAGCGACGCGCCACGCGGTTCGGTGCCACGCTCATCGGTGCCGGGGCCGCCTGTCTCGTTCACGGACTCGTTCCCGGCCTCTTCCGTGAGACGGGCAGTTCGGCTGTCAAATCGCTCTACGAGCAGATGCTAGCCTCGAAGCGGCTGAGTTCAGGCACGCGGCGCCTCACGGCGGCCGTGACCGAGGTGGCGTCCGCGCCTCAGGCGGACTATGCAGGATCCCTTCGCGCAACCTGAGTGTCTGCGTCATGCAGAGGAGGGCTGCTCGCCGCCTGCGCATATGGAACCGGTAGCAGGCTCACGCGCGCGATGACGTGATTCGAGCATGCGGGTCACCTGCGAGAGGCCGACGTTTCGGGCGCGCAGCAGTACCATGAGATGGAAGACCAGATCCGCGCTTTCGTTGACCAGTTCGTCCTGGGATGCGGCGGCGGCCAGGGCAACCTCCAGTCCTTCCTCGCCTACTTTCTGTGCAAGGCGGCGCATGCCGGAGGCCACGAGCTCGGCGGTGTAACTTCCGGGGGGCGGGGCTTGCAGGCGCGCGTCGATGATCTGCTCCAGGGTTGCCAAAAAGGCGAGTGAGGCAACCTGCGGAGTGCCCTCGGGAAAGCAGCTCCCCGCCCCAGTGTGACAGGCCGGCCCGCCCGGGCGGCCCAGTACAAGGATTGCGTCCCGATCACAGTCGGCCACGATCCGCTCGACGGCGATGCGGTTTCCGGACGTCTCGCCCTTGAGCCACAGGCACTGGCGCGTGCGGCTCCACAGCACCACTTCCCGCCGCTCCTCCATGGCAACGAGCGCTTCCCGGTTGACAAAGCCGGTCATGAGCACGACGCCGGTGCCGGCGTCCTGGATGATCGCCGGCAGCAGTCCATTGCCCTTCGCCCAGTCGAGGCCTTCGATGCAGGCGGGGCTCATGCGCGCATCTCGACGCCGTTGTCACGAAGATAGCACTTGAGCGCGCCGATCCTCACGGCACCCGAATGGAAGACGCTCGCAGCGAGCGCGGCATCAACGCCGATCCCGAAGACCTCGAGAAAGTCATCCTCGCAGCCGGCGCCACCTGAGGCGACGAGGGGCACCCGGCAGGCGTCGCGCACCTCGGACAGCTGCCCGAGATCGTAGCCCCCGCGCACGCCGTCCGCGCCCATGCAGTTGAGAACGATCTCGCCCGCGCCGCGGTCCTGAACTTCCCGCACCCACGCGGTCACGCAACGCCCGCTGTCACCCGCACGCCCGGGATCGCCGCTGAATCGCCATGCACGATGGCCCGCGGGGGTCTTCTGGCTGTCGATCCCGACGACCACGCACTGTGAGCCAAAGCGCCGGCTGAGCGCATCGATGAGCGCGGGGTTCTCGAGCGCCGGGGAGTTGATGGAGATCTTGTCGGCCCCCGCGTTCAGCACCTGCTCGGCGTCGCGGGTGGTGCGAATTCCTCCGGCGACACAGAAGGGAATGTCCAGTGTGCGTGCGACGCGGCTCACCCATCCCCGATCGACCGAGCGGCCCTCGGGACTGGCGGTGATGTCATAAAAGACGAGCTCGTCCGCGCCTTCGTCGCGGTAGCGCGAGGCGAGCGCCATGATGTCGCCCGCGGGCTGGTGCTCGCGGAAGCGCACGCCCTTTACGACTGCGCCGTCGCGAACGTCGAGGCAGGGAATGATGCGTCTGGCAAGAATGGTCGTAACTCCTCGGCACGGATGCGCTCCTCCAGGAGCGCTTTGCCGCTGATCGCGGCCGCGAGCCCGATGCGCGCGAGTGCCCCGAGGTCGGCAGCGCTGCTCACGCCCCCGGAGGCCTGCCACTTAAGGTGCGGGAAGCGCGCGAGCGCCTGGCGGTACAGCTCGAGATTCGGGGATGCGAGCATCCCGTCGCGGGCGATGTCGGTGCACAGCACGTGCCGCACGTGCGCGCCGAATGGCGCGAGTGCATCCCAAAGACTCAGGTTCCCGCGCTGCGTCCAGCCGTGCGTGTGAACCTGCGGCTCGCCGCCAGGCTCCAGGCGCACGTCGAACGCCAGGCACACGCGCTGCGCCCCGAACCGCTTGAGCCATTGCAGGACTTCCGCAGGGCGCAGCACCGCGGCGCTGCCGATGACCACGCGCGCCGCGCCGGCACCCAGCAGCGCCTCGAGGCAGGCCGCCGAGCGCAGCCCACCCCCGACCTGCAGCTGCAGGGAAGCAGTGCTCGCAAGCTCTGCGATGAGCTGCTGATTGGCGCGCTGGCCTTGCCTCGCGCCATCCAGGTCCACGATGTGTACCCAGCTGGCACCAAGGGACTTGTAGCGCTCGAGGAGTTCCCGCGGCGCGGCGGGGTAGTGGGTCTGCCTGGCAAAGTCACCCTGGCGCAGACGCACGCACCGTCCCTGGGCCAGATCGATCGCGGGAATCAGCAGCATCACTCGAGCCTCAGGAAGTTACCGAGAATTCGCGCGCCGGTAGCGGCCGAGCGTTCCGGATGAAACTGCGTGCCCCAGAAGTTGTTGCCGCGCACGACCGCGGCCAGCGCAGTGCCGTACTCCGCGCTCGCCAGAGTCGCGCCGCTCACCGGCACCCCGTAGCTGTGGACGAAGTAGGCATAGTCCCCCGCGCGCACGCCTTCCAGGAGCGGATCGGACTTAAGCGGCATGAGAGTGTTCCAGCCCATATGGGGCACCGGCAGGCCAGCACGCGGCGCAAGGCTGCGCACGGTGTCCGGCAGGAGCCCCAGGCACTCTGCCGCACCTTCCTCGGAGCGCTCGAAGAGCAACTGCATCCCGAGGCAGACACCCAGGACCGGCTGCGTAAGCGCGCGCAGCACCGGAATGAGACCCAGGGCCTTCAGGTGACGCATGGCGGCTGCGGCCGCGCCGACGCCGGGCAGGAGCACGCGCTCAGCGCTCGTGATCGTGCGCGCCTCGGCACTCACCTGCGGGCGCGCCCCGAGGCGCTCGAGTGCAAAGCGCAGGGAGGCAAGATTGGCCCCCCCACTGTCGACGATCACGACGTCCTTCACAGGGTCCCCTTGGTGCTCGGAAGCGTCTGCCCCTCGATGCGCAGGGCCTGCCGCAGGGCACGCCCCACACCCTTGAAGCACGCCTCCACCATGTGGTGGGTATTTTCGCCCGTCACCTCGATGTGGATCGCGGCGCCGAGGCCCTGGCTCAGGGAGCGGAAGAAATGCGGGACCAGTTCCGTCGGCAATGCGCCGACCCGGTCGCGCGGGAATCGTCCCTCGAAGTCGCTGAACGCCCGGCCGGACAGATCAATCGCCACGCGTGCCCGGGCCTCATCCATCGGCAGCACGAACCCGTACCGGCCGATGCCACGCTTGTCCCCCAGTGCCCGGCTCAGCACCTCGCCGAGCACCAGCGCACAGTCCTCGACCGTGTGGTGCTCGTCCACGTGAAGGTCACCGGCGGCCTCGAGCTTCAGCTCGAAGCCCGCGTGCTGGGCGAGCTGCGCGAGCATGTGATCAAAGAACCCGATGCCGGTGGACACCTCGGGCGCAGTCTCGCTGTCGAGCGTCACCCGCGCGTCAATGCGTGTTTCCCGGGTCTCGCGCAGCGTTGCAGCGTGGCGGGACGTGAGCGTCTGTGCGATGGCGGCCCAGGTGTGAGCGGGTGCGCCATGCTGGCCAATCATGAGCCCGCGGATACCGAGGTTTTTCGCAAGCTCAAGGTCGCTTGGCCGGTCGCCTATGACCGCGCTCGCCTGCGGGTCGATGGGCTGGCTGCTGAGGTACGACTCGAGCAGCCCGAGCCTGGGCTTGCGGCAGTTACAGCCGTCGGTTTCACGATGCGGACAGATGAATACGGCATCAAAACCAATCCCCTGGGAGCGGAACAGCTCGAGCAGATGGTCCTGGCAGGAGCGGAATGCTTCTTCGGGGAAGCTTGCCGTTCCCATGCCGTCCTGGTTGGTGACCATCACAAACCTGAAGCCCCGCTCGGCGAGCCGGATCAGGGCGGGGATCACGCCGGGCATGAGGCGAACTTTGTTGAGCTGATCGACCTGAAAGTCAGGCGGCTCCTCGATGAGCGTTCCGTCGCGATCGATGAAGAGCGTAGCGCGAGTCATGACCAGGCCTCGAGCAGGCGACGGTTCTGGGCGCGCGTCCCGATGCTGATGCGCAACGCGTCCTGAAGCCCTGGGTATCCCCGCGCGTCGCGCACCAGAAGTCCGGCGGCACAGGCGCGCGAGAGTGCCGCTTCCGGATCAGTCATCCTTGCGAGCAGAAAATTGGCGTCGCTCGGCAGCACCGTCCTCACCGCGCTCAGACTTGCCAGCGCGTGCGCCAGCCGCGCCCGCTCGCAGCGGATCCGCGCAACGCGCCGCGCCAGTGCCCTGACATGGGGTGCATCCAGCAGGCCCGTCACGGCCTCGAGTACCAGCTGCGGTACCGCGTAGGGCGCGATCAGTTTCCTCAGCAGCGCGATGATCTCCGGATCCGCGATCAGCGTGCCAAGACGCGCACCGGCGAGGCCGTGTGCCTTGGACAGGGTACGCAGCACCGCAAGATGCGGTCTGTTCACGACGCGGGTCGCAAGACTCCCGCGTCCGGCGAACTCCACGTACGCCTCGTCCACGACGACGAGCGTGCGCCCCGCGAGGGCGTCGGCAACCTCGAGAACTGCCTCTTCGCTCAGGAGATTGCCCGTGGGGTTGTTCGGGGAGCACAGGAACACGATCTTCACGCTGGGCGTGCACTGCGCGAGAACCGCCCCGCAGTCCAGGGCAAAGCCTCGCGCGGCGCACAGTGGCACGCAGACGACTCTCGCCCCCTGGATGTGAGCAGCTAGCGCGTACATCCCGAAGGTGGGTGGACACAGCAGGACTGCATCCTCGCCGGGGCGACAGAAGGCCCGCACGAGAAGATCGATGGCCTCGTCACTCCCGCGGCTGATGAGCACAGATTCCGGGGTGACCTGGTAGAGCTGCGCGAGGCGTTCGATCAGCGCCCGCGCCTGGGGCTCAGGGTAACGATTGAGGCCTGCGGCGGACTCATCGGCGCGCAAACGCCAGGGCAGTTCGTTGGCATGCAGGCGTGCAAGGCCCGGCTCCCAGGCGGCATGCTGGTATGCCTTGAGCGTGAGGATCTCGGGGCGCGCCAGCTGCCTCACCCAGCTCACGAGGCAACCCCGCTGCTCGCCGGCCTGAGGGCTGCGTTCAGGACCGCCAGGCGCCTCGACACCGCCTGCGCGTGCGCATCCAGACCCTCAAGCTCTGCGAGCGTGATCGCTGTAGGTCCGAGTGCGGCCAGGCCTTCTGCGGAGAGCTCCTGGACGGATATGGTCTTGGTGAAGTCCGCCAGGGTCAGCCCGCTCAGGGAGCGCGCGTAGCCGTACGTGGGCAGCACGTGGTTGGTGCCGGAGCAGTAGTCGCCCATGGGTTCGGGGGACCAGGGGCCGAGGAACACCGAGCCGGCATTGCGCACGTGCCTGAGCCAGCGCCGCGGCTCACGCACCTGGAGGATGAGGTGCTCGGGCGCATAGTCGTTGCTGATGCGCATGGCCGTATCCAGGTCCGGGGCAACGACACAACGGCAGCTCAGGAGCGACTCGTCCAGGATCCGCTGGCGGGACAGTGTTGAGCGCTGCAGCTGAAGCTGGGCGAGAACGCGTTGCGCGATCGAGCGGCTGTCCGTGACCAGGATGGCCTGCGCCAGCGGGTCGTGCTCGGCCTGTGCCAGAAGATCCGCTGCCACAAAGCCGGCGTCCGCCGAGTCATCGGCGAGCACCAGGACCTCGGAGGGGCCCGCCGGCAGGTCGCAGCTGGCGCCGGCGGGGTCGATGCTGACCAGACTCTTCGCGGCGGTCACCCAGGCACTGCCGGGTCCAAAGATCTTGTCGACGCGCGGAACGCTCTGCGTCCCGTAAGCCAGCGCCGCGATGGCCTGGGCGCCGCCGAGCTTGAAAACGGCCTCGACGCCGCACAGCTCGGCGGCGACCAGGATGGCCGGGTGAATCGTGCCGTCGGGTCGGGCGGGTGTGCACAGCACGCGCTGCGGGCAGCCGGCCAGGCGGGCCGGGGCGGCGAGCATGAAGACCGTTGAGACCAGCGGCGCGGTGCCGGCAGGGACGTAGAGTCCCACCGCGGCAAGGGGACGCACGATTTGCTCGCAGCGCACGCCGGGTTCAGTCTCGAGGCTGACCGGCTGGCGTCTTTGTGCCGCGTGGAAGCGCTCAACGTTCGTCATGGCCCGCTCGAGGGCCGCGAGCTGTGCAGCGCCCAGCGATGCCCGCGCGGCGTTGAACTCGGCCGCGCCCACGCCAAGTCTCTCGAGGCATACCCCATCGAGGCTTCGTGTGAAATCGAGCAGCGCGGCATCGCCCTCGGCCCGCACCCTCTCGATCACGCCGGCTGCGACGCGCGCAACTTCCGCTCTGCACTCAGGCAGCGGCCTGGCCAGCGCCGCAAGGCGCGCCGGTCTGTCGAGGGTGTCCCAGTCTAGGATGCGCATGAGATCGGTCGGACACCGTCAGGCGGGGCTGGTGCGAGCGGCGTCGGAGCGCGGCGTGCTCATGCGAGCATCTTCTCGACGGGCAGCACGAGCAGGTCGCTGGCCCCGGCCTGCTTCAGGCGCTCGAGCGTCTCCCAGAACACGTTCTCCCGGCAGACCGCGTGGATCGCGACCCGATTGAGCGTGCCCTCGAGCGGAATGATGGTCGGGGACTCGGAGCCGGGAAGGAGCTTGCGGATCTCGCTCAGCGCACTGCGAGGTGCGTGCAGCATGATGTACTTGCTCTCGCGTACCTGCTGGACCCCATCGATCCGCAGCAACAGACGCTGTACCCACTCGTTTTTCCCGGGCGGCAGCTCCCGGGGTGTGCGGATGAGGACGGCGTGGCTCTCGAGCACGGTTTCTACTTCCCTCAGGTGGTTCGCCTGCAGCGTCGAGCCTGTGGACACCAGATCGCAGATGAGGTCGGCGCGGCCCAGGCGCGGGGCGATCTCGACTGCACCGGACAAGGTGACAATCTCAGCGCGCACTCCGCGTTCGGCCAGGTAGCGACCCAGCAGATGCGGGTAGGTGGTCGCGATGCGGGTGCCATTGAGGGAGGCGAGCCCCGCGTAGGACAGCGTGTCGGGTATCGCGAGCGACAGCCGGCAACGGCCAAACTCGAGGTTGCGCAGCTGGCAAGTCGGTGCGGGCTGGCCCTGCGCCTGCAGCTTCAGGCACTTTTCTTCGAGGACGTTAAGGCCGACGAGACCCAGATCACACACGTCCTCGTGCACCAGGTCCGGGATGTCGTCATCGCGCACGAAGAGCACATCGAGCGGCATGTTCTCGCCGAAGCCGATGAGCTGGTCCTTGCCGCGGGAGAGCTTGAGGCCGCAGCGCGCCAGCAGTTCGACCGAGGCCTCAGTCAGGCGTCCGGACTTCTGCACCGCGATCTTCAGTCGCGGCTCCTCATGGGAGGGGACTTTAGGCACGGGGGCTTGCGTCCTTGGCTTCCTGGAGTCGTTTGGCGGCGGTCTCGTAGCCGCCGTTGCCGCTGGACAGAAAGCGGGCGACCCGGCCGATCGTCGTCACGCTCACGCCCGTGAGCCGGTGGATCTCGCGGTAGGGGAGGCCGCGGTTCAGGTAATCGACTACGGCCCAACGATCGGCCATGGCCTGGATTTCCGCCGGCGTGCACAGGTCCCGGAAGAACGCCCGGCACTCATCGGGTGTCTCGAGCGCTGCGACCGCGCTGTACAAGGCGCGCTCGGTCAGCTGCTCCTGGCGGGGTGTGACGTTCTGGTGGCTCTTCATAGGGCGATCCAATGTAATAGTACGCTAATACATTAACACAATATCACAAACCAGGCCAGAGCCTCGGGATCGACCCGGTGTGAGGGGAACCGGCCACGGACGAACGGGATTGGCCTGCCACCGGAGCACGCCGCTACACTTGCCGCCCAAAGCGCGCCCCCGTAGCTCAGTGGATAGAGCGACCGCCTCCTAAGCGGTAGGTCGTCGGTTCAACTCCGGCCGGGGGCGCCAACCCAGACATCGCGACTCTTTCTTTAAGTGCCTTGTTGTTGTCGCGTGGCATACAGCCTGAGTGCGCTTCGCTGTTGCTAGGTGAGCTGGCTTCAGGGACGAGCAGCCCGGCACCGGTGAAGGCTTTCCAAACGCCCGCGACGCATCTTGGTAAATTGGCGCCTGCCTTCAACCCTCCAAATGGGGAACCCCGATGCACGGTCCGCTCGCTGCAGCATGACTTCAGGCCCTACCCAGAATTCCGGCGGGGCGCTCAGCTACACCCCCGACCTGCAGGCCTTCGTGTTCGCGCTCTTCTTTGTCTTCGGCGGCATTACCAGCCTCAACGACATCCTGATCCCCAAGCTCAAGGCGCTCTTCGCGCTTTCGCATGCAGAGGCGATGCTGGTGCAGTCGGCGTTCTTCGGTGCCTACTTCATCGTCTCGATCCCGGCAGCGGCGTTGGTCAAGCGCATCGGCTACATGCGTTCCGCGGTCGTTGGGCTGCTGACGATGACGGCGGGGTGCCTGTTGTTCGTACCGGCCTCCGCGCACGGGGTGTTCTCGCTGTTTCTGGTGGCACTGTTCGTGCTCGCCGCGGGCATCACGACCGTGCAGGTCGTGACCAATCCCTTGATCTCGATGCTGGGGCCCAGGACGACGACCAGCAGCCGCCTGACGTTCGCGCAGGCCTTCAATTCCCTCGGCACCACGATCTTCCCGTACGTCGGCTCGATCCTGATTCTGGGTACGCTGGCAACCGCGGATCCTGCGACCCTCTCGGGCGCGGCCCTCGGCTCCTTCCGCCAGGCCGAGACCCGGGTGATCGCCCATACCTACCTGGGGCTGTCCTGCGCGCTGCTATTGCTGGCCGGCACGCTGTGGCTGCGGCGGCGCGCACTGGTGGAGGCGGCCACGGATGGCACGCCGATCCTGCGTGCCTTCAACCTGCTCGGCCGCCCGCGCTTCGCCTTCGGCGCCCTGTGTATATTTCTCTACGTGGGCGGGGAAGTCGCGATCGGTTCAGTGATCGTCAATTACCTCATGCAGGGCAACGTGCTGGGCTTCGCCGCCGAGGAGGCCGGCAAGCACGTCCCCTACTACTGGGGCGGGGCCATGGTGGGGCGCTTCGTCGGCGCGTATCTGCTGCGCATCTGCCCGCCGGGCAAGGTGCTCGCCGCCGCCGCCGCCACGGTGGTCGCACTGCTCTTGATCTCCGCCAATACCACCGGCGCGGTCTCGGGATGGTCGCTGCTGGGTGTCGGGCTGTTCAACTCGATCATGTTTCCGACAATATTCTCCCTGGCTTCCGAGGGACTCAACGAGCGGGCCGCCGAGGGATCTGCCGTGATCTGCGTTGCCATCGTGGGCGGTGCGGTGGTCCCCTGGCTGTCGGGGGTTGCAGCGGATGCCTGGGGCGGCCTGAGGATTGCCCTGATCGTGCCCGCGGCCTGCTACTGCGTGATCCTGCTCTTTGGCCTGTATGCGCGTCGCCCGCTGCTCACCGACGACCCCCAGCCAGCAGGCGCTGGTCTGGCATAGGAACCACTCATGAGAAGCAATCCTCCCGGACGATCGATGCCGCTGGTGCGCCCGGGTGAGGGCTTCGCGCCCCGCTCGCGGGCGTGGTTGGCGGTCCTGGCTCTTGCCATCGCGGGGGCGGCCCCGGTACGCGCAGCGCCTGCCGAAGCCATCACGGTCGACGCCACGGCCGAGGCGCAGCCCTTCCCCCACTACTGGGAGCACACCTTCGGCTCCGGCCGCGCGATCCTGAGCCTGCGCGACGGCTACCGGCAGGACCTGCGGGCCGTGAAGGCCGTGACGGCGCTGCGCTACGTGCGCTTCCACGCCATCCTGCACGATGAGGTGGGCGTCTACAGCGAGGACACCCACGGGCAGCCCGCCTACAACTTCTCTTACGTCGATCAGATCTACGACGGTCTGCTGGCAAGCGGCGTGCGGCCGCTGGTGGAACTGAGCTTCATGCCGCGCGACCTCGCCAGCCAGGACGTGCGCCATACGTTCTGGTACCACCCGGTCATTTCCCCGCCCAAGGACTACCGGCGCTGGGACGACCTGATCGAGGCCCTGGCGCGGCACCTCGTGGAGCGCTATGGAGTCGCCGAGGTCAGGCGCTGGTACTTCGAGGTCTGGAATGAACCGAACCTGGACTTCTGGGCCGGCTCACCGCGCCAGGAGACCTACTGGACGCTCTACGAACACACCGCGCGCGCGCTCAAGCGCGTCGACGCCGGGCTGCGCGTGGGCGGCCCGGCCACGGCCCAGGCGGCGTGGGTACCGGACTTCATCCGCTTCACCGCGGCGCGCAAGGTGCCCGTCGACTTCATCTCCACCCATGTCTACGGCGACGACACGCCGCGGGTCTTCGGCTCGGACCAGCCGGTGCCGCGCCGCGAGCTCGTGTGCCGTGCCGTGGCCAAGGTCCACAAGGAGATCAGCGACTCAACGCGGCCCGACCTGCCGCTGCTGTGGACCGAGTTCAACGCCAGCTACGCCAATCATCCGGACGTGACCGACGCACCCTTCATGGGCCCGTGGCTCGCCGAGACCGTGCGCCAGTGCGACGGTCTTGCGCAGGACATGGCGTTCTGGACGTTCTCGGACGTGTTCGAGGAGGGCGGGGTGGTGAAGACCCCGTTCTACGGCGGCTTCGGCCTGCGCGCGGTGGGCGGCATCCCGAAGCCCTCCTTCAACGCGTTCGCGCTGCTGCACCAGCTCGGGGAACACCGCTTCGGTGCCGCGGTACCTGAAGCGCTGCTCACGCGGCGCGACGATGGGACGCTGGTACTGGCATTGTGGAACTACCGCGAGGTCGGCTCGAAGGATGCCCAGGCGCGGTCGGTGTCGCTCACCTTCGAGCACACCGCAGCGCGCGCGGTGCGTGTCCAGGTGCTCGACGCCACGCATGGCAACTTCGCGGTGGCCTACCGGCGCATGGGATCCCCGCGCTATCCCACCGGGCAGCAGCTGCAGGAACTGCAGAAGTCTGCGACCCTGCCGGCGCCCGACTTGCGGGCGCTTGCAGGACGCAAACTGAGCCTCGACATCCCCCCGGACGGCCTGGTGCTGGTCACGATGCCACCCGGGACGCACGTGCCCCCCGGCAGCCGCCGCTAGCGGTTTGTGCCTGGCCGCGCCGGCGCCCCAGGGCGCCCCGCGCGCGCCCGGGTCCGCCTACCACTCGGCCACGAGGTCGTGGAACGGCCGCTCCAGTTGCATGCCCTCGTCGCTGAAGTCGCTGCGCGGCTTGCCATCCACCAGGACGGATCGCGGCCGGGTGCGCTTCGGCCAGCTCACGCCCAGCTGCGTTGCCGGGTTCAGGGTGGGACCAAGCTGCAGGTGCAGCGTGCCCTGGTCCTGCTGCGCCGACAGCGACAGCGGCCCGAAGGCGGTCGGCAGCCGCTCGAGCGCGAGTCCCTTGCCGGCCACCCAGTCGGGCGGCGTGCCCGGCAGGAGTTCCAGGCGGCCGTCGTCCTCGTGCATCAGCATGCCGATGATGGCGCGCACGTACTCGGCCCCCACCCAGGTATGCGGCATGTCGCCGAGGTAGAACACCTGGCGCGGCGGTGCGCGCACCACCTCGGCGAACACCTGCCAGCCGGCGGGGTTGCGCGCCGTGCGCAGGCGGTTCAGGAGCTCTTGCGCCAGCAGCGGCTGGTCGAGGTGCACGAACGTGAGCACGTTGCGGAACTCGTAGGGTGTGTAGGTGTAGCGCGCCCCCGGGAGGCTGCGCCTGCGGACCTCATCGAGGTAGCGCATGAACGTCGTGCGCAATGCCGTGTCGGGCAACAGCTGCTGCTGGCCGGCGGGGTCCAGACCGATCGAGACGCTGGCCGGGTCGATGTCACCGAAATCAGCGGAGGCCGGAATGTAGTCGATGTGCTTCCACTGGATGGTGGCGCGGATCGAGGCTGCCAGCGCATCGCGCAGCGCCGCCTCCTGCTGTGTCGCCCACTGCGCCAAGTCGTTCGCGCCCCAGGCCCGCGCGAGCCAGGCGCCGTCGTGCCAGCCGCGGAGCGCCCAGTAGTCGTCCCAGTAACTGTGGGTCGGTGCCGGGTAGCCCTCGTGGCTGATCGAGGGCGCGAGGATCCCGCGGAAGCGCTGCGGTGCCTCGCTGCCGGCCTGGTAGCCGGGCGCGAGCGTGCGTTCGCGCAGCGCCTGCAGCAGCTGCAGCGCCCCGCGCACCGCCGGCAGGTATTCGCGCACGCTGGCGGCCCCGCCACCCAGGCGCGCGGTGTCGGCGACGAGCGCCACGAACTCTCCCTGGCTGTCGTACTCCAGTTCCGAGCCGACACCACGGTTGACGCTGCCATCGTCGTTGAGGATCGGGGAGATCAGGCCGTTTGGCCGCACGCCGTGGTCCGCATACCAGCGCAGGTACTCGCGCGCCGGACCCGGCACGCCCATGCGCAGCAGGATGGCGGCGGTCGCCGCGCCGTCGCGGATGAAGGAGCGGTTGTAGTTGCGCGGCCCTGCCAGGAGGATGGGACCGCGGGCGTTGACGAGCATGTACCCGACCTGTGCCCGCAGGGTGTCGACGATCGAGGGATCGGGAAGCTCGATGCCGACGTGCAGCAGGTGTGCGCGCCACTGCTGCTCGGTGAAGGCGGCCGCCTTGTCATAGTCCGCAGGCGAGGTGATCGCCGGCACGGTTTCCTCGGCAGGCGCCTCGCGATGCGCCCTGGCGGCAGGCTTGGCCGCCTGCGGCGCCCCGGGAAACATGATAACCACGTCGGTCTGCTCGCGCGGCTCGAGGTGAACCGTGTAGAGCATGGCGGCGGCCCCGAGTCCCACCGGGTCACGCATCGACGCTGTGGTGGGTACACCGCCTTCCATGACGTAGCGCGTGATCTCGCCCTGGCCGGTGGGCCCGAATGCCGCGACGCCCTGGGCGGAGGGTCCGGTGAGGGAGACGAGCAGCGTTGTGCCGTTGACGATCAGCTTCGTGTTCGCGCCGATGCCCTCGAAGCTCGCGCTGCGGATCTCGGAAATGCCGCCGTTCTGCCACGCAGGATTCACCTGCATGGGGCGCACCAGGAGCGCCAGCTGGCCGTCGACATCGGTCGGCCCGGTGTTCTCCAGGCGATAGCGCGTCAGTGTCGCAGGCCCGGTGGCCGTGTTGACCGCGACGGCCTCGCTGCGCACGGAGAGCCCCGGCTGGGGCGACCACTGCACCTCGGGAATCGGAATCCAGCCCTCGCGCAGGCGCTGCACGCGCGCAGCACCGAAGGCGGCGACGACACGGCCCGAGGCGTCGCGCCACAGCGGCTGCAGCAGGGGGGCGTCCTTGGCGGGCTCGAGGTCCCCGTACTCATCGAAGAGGCTCTTCTGCTCACCCGAGGGCACGCTCAGCGCGGTCCAGTACACCTGCTGGTGGTGCAGGGATGGCGGGAACAATGCCGGGTGCTCGCGATCGGCGAAGATCTCGTAGCGCTTCAGCGACGTCATGCTCTGCGTGCGGCTGAGGAGGCGCAGGCGTCGGATCGCCGGGGCCTCGATGCTCGTGGACCACACCGTCAGGCGCAGCTCGCTCACCGCGCGTGCGCTGCTCGCGGCGAGGTAGGACGTGTCGCCGAGGGGACTTGAGTCTTCCGCCATCCAGCGCCACTCCCCGGAAGGCTCGCGGCCCTCGAGTCGCGCCCCGCGGCGCGAGGCGTTCCAGAACACCTCGAGGCCGCTGACCGTGAGCGGCCTGGGGAAAAACACGTGCAGCTGGCGGGTGCCCGCCTCGGGGCCCGGTTCAACGACGTCACTGTGCACCACCGCGCTCCACAGTCCCGCCGCGTCCAGGCCCTTGTCGACCCCCGTGATGCGGGGCGCATCGGCGGCCGCGAGCGGCTCGAACTCGAACAGCGAGACGCCGGCGTTGGCGGCATCCTTCGGGCTTGTCAGGCGCAGGTAGCGGGCACGCACCGAGGGGAAGAGTGCGTAGTCCACGCCGCCGAGCGAGTCCGCGGTCTGGAAGGCGTTCTGCCAGTGCCGCCCGTCGCTGGAGGCCTGGACGATGTAAGCGGGCGCAAACGCCACGTCCCAGCGGATGATGACCCCGCCGATCATCGCGTCGCGCCCCAGGTCCACCTGCAGCCAGTTGCCGGGCGAGAAGTTGCCGTCCCAGCGGGTGGCCGCGTCCCCGTCGATCGCCATCGCGGGTGCCATGCTCTGTGGTGAGGCGGAGGAGGCGCTCGCATGCCACTCGCCGCGCGGCGGCAACGCGTCCTCCGCGCTCCAGGCGAGGGAGGCGCCGAGGAGGCACAGGAGGCCAGCCAGGGCCTTGAATGTGCCGCGTGATCGGTAGTGCAACTGTGCTGCCTTCTCAGCGCGACAAGGCAGCGTTGCACTGCTCGTCCGACTGCTCAGGCGCGTCGCCAGCCGAATGGCAGGTCACCGCGCGCAGCACGTCCAGGTGCGCCGCTGCCGGCCGGCCGCACCAGCGGCCAGCCGCAGTGCTCGCCGCACCTGCCGCGGCGCACGCCGATCGCGCGACGCCTTAACTGTAACGATGTCAGTGGAGTAGCTCATCGAGTGAATCTACTATAGTTGATGCTTAGGACACCCGCAGCCGGCACAGCGCCGAAGCGTGACGGGACCGAAGCGGTCCCGGGGGAGGGTGCTCGGAGGCCCGCCGGCCGCTCAGGCCCGGGGAGCCTGGTCCAGGCGGCGCTGGTAGACGCACAGGTGTGCATACGCGGCCGACAGCAGCGGCGCCGCGATGCCCGAGTGCGTGCCGCGCCGTATCAGGTCGCCAACGATGTTCTCTACTTCCACGGGGCGCCCGCGCTGCACGTCGCGGTACATCGAGGACGCCAGGGCGGAGTCTTTGGCCGTCAGCAGTCTTGCGGCCCACTCCACGAAGGCTGCCGAGGGCGGCACACCGACCGCGGCGACGATCGCCAGCACCTCATCGAGGAGGCGCAGCGCGAAGGCTGTGCCCCCAGGACTCGCCTCGACTTCCCCGATGGTCCCGCGCATCAGGCAGGTGATCGCGCCGAGGCTCGACAGCAGGGCCCACTTCTCCCACAGCTCCCGGGTGATGTCCGGGGAGAGCCGCGCGCCGATGTCGGCCCCTTTGAGGTAGGCATCGAGCGCCTGGATGCGCGGGGTGAGGCGGGCATCGAGCTCCCCGTAGGCGAGGTCCTGCAGCGGGGTGAGCTGCACGATGCGCCCGTCGTCCTCCAGCACCGTCGACACCTTGAGCGCGCAACCGATGAGGTTGTGGGCGCTGAAGCGCCCGGCGAGGACATCCATGTGCCACATGCCGTTGAGTACCGGCAGGATCAGGGTCTCGCTCCCGACCGCGGGCGCGATTTCCCCGAGCGCCGCCTGCAGCTGGAAGCCCTTGAGCGCAAGGAGCAGCACATCGTAGGGCGCGGTGATCTCAGTGGCGGTCACGATCTTCGGTTGCAGCGTCGCGTCGCCGTGCGGGCTGACGATGCGCAGGCCATCCCGGCGCAGCACCGCTGCGCGCGCGGGTCGCACCAGGAAGGTGACGTCGCGGCCCGCCTGCATGAGCCGCCCCCCGAAATAGCCGCCGGTCGAGCCGGCTCCCACCACCAGAAGTCGCATGCAGATCCCCTTGATCGTGACCGGGCGACCTTAGCGGCGCGAGGCCCCTCGTGCCATCCCCCGGCCGGGTGGAACCGGTGCCTTTCCTAGGGGCGTCCCAGGAACAGGTAAAGCGCGCGGTTGCCGCCCTTGCCCACGCCGACCCCGATGTAGAACGGTCCGATGGCCGTGTCGGCGGCGACGAAGAGCGACGAACCCCAGACGATGCCGGGGGAACTGGTGGTGTTGAACGCCTCGTGCAGGTCCGCGCCCTCGAGCGAGCCGCCGACGTAGAGTGCGCGCAGCGGACCCATGCCGTCATGGATCTGGCGCTGGTAGAGCGCCCGCGCCAGGACATAGTCATCGACCAGGAAGGCCTCGGGCCGGAAACCCGACAGGTCGAGGAAGCCCCCGAGCGCGAAGGCGTCCATGAAGGTGGTGGAGCTGCCGCCGAAACTGCCGTAGCGGGCGCCGATGAGTATGCTGTCGCGGGGATCGCCGAACGCCTGCTGCAGGTCGACGCTCAGTTTCTCGGAGCTGGCGGTCGAGCCGAGCGCGGTGCGTGCCAGGCGGAACTCGGCCGCCAGGAAGCGTCCCGAGCGCGGGAAGTCCCAGGAGTCGAGACTGTCGAGCACCAGGTTCACGCGCAGTGCGCCGATGTCCTCGGAGACGGCATTGAAGATCGGCGCGCCGACGGTGCGCGTGCCGCGCAGGTCGCCCCACTCATAACCGATGCGGATTTCCCCGAGTGACCCGAGGCGGCGCCCGAGGTCGATCCCGACCCAGCCGTCGCGCTCGCGATAGCGCGCGATATCGTCATCGTCGAGGTAGATGTCGGCGTTGCGCTGCTCGACGCGCCCCCAGGGCGCCACGTACCACAGCCGTGCCGCATCCAGTGGCACGCGCAGCTCGCTCACCAGCCCCGTGAGATAGCCCAGTTCGAGCTGGTTGCGCCACTCGAGCCCGGCATCGGTGAGCCAGCTCAGGCGCTGCGCGACGCTGAGCTGGAAGTCGCTGCCACCGGAGAAGTCCGTCGAGAGTCCAAGGCCCAGGTGGTAGTAGTCCGGGCCCCAGCTCTTGGCGGCCGGCTGGATGGCGATCTGCGGTGTGCCATCGGTCTCGGTCGTGCGCACCCGAACGCGCTCGAAGTCATCGGTCGCGAGCAGCTCATCGATCGTGCGTTGCAGCTGTAGCGGGTCATCGGGCGCGACCTTCCTGGTGTCAACCAGGGCCTTGACCGCCGTCACCGAGACGAAGCCGAGCTCGGACGCATCGAGCTGCACGCCGGCGAACTTGGGCGCCGCCAGGCGGTGGCGGCTGTCAGCCGCCCACGCCGCATAGTCCTGCTCGCTAAGGCTCAGGCGCTGCAGCGCGGGCGCGGCGCGCCGCGCCGCCGCGGCCCCGATCCGGATGGTATCGGCCGCATGCGCGAAGTCCGAGGAGGAGAAGTCGCCGAGCTCCGGCACGATGAGGATGTCCTGCGGCCGAAGTTCCGCGAGCGAGCGCTCGACGTTCTGCTCGGTCAGTATCTGCAGGGTCTGCTCGGCGACCCCGAAGATCGACTGCACCTGCTCGGGCTTCAGGAGCGAACTGCCAAGGTTCACGGCGATGACCACGTCGGCACCCATCTGCCGCGCGACGTCCACCGGGAGGTTGCGCACCAGCATGCCGTCCACCAGCAGCGCGCCATCCAGGCGCTGCGGCGCAAATACGCCCGGAACCGCCATGCTGGCACGCATCGCGGTGCTCAGGGTGCCGCGCTCCAGCACCACCATGTGGCCGTTGGTGATGTCGGTCGCTACCGCGCGGTAGGGGATCGCCAAGTCCTCGAAGGAGTCCAGCTGCACCTCGGCCCCGATGAGTGATTGCAGGAAGATCTCCAGCTGCTGCCCGAGGATGACGCCCGCCGGGAGCTTCAGTCCGTGCTTGCCGAAGCCGAACTCCGCGCCACCGATGTTGCCGCGCTCCAGTTCCTTCACGTAAGGGGAGCGTCGCGGCCGCGGCGGAGCGTCTGAGAGCACCTCATCCCAGTTGGCCGCGCGGATCCTCGCCTCCATGGTTTGCGGGGATACCCCGGCAGCGTATGCACCACCGACGATCGAGCCCATGCTGGTGCCGACGATGCAGTCGATGGGCACGCGCATTTCCTCGAGGACCTGGAGGACGCCCACGTGCGCAACGCCACGCGCCCCGCCGCCTGAGAGCACCAGGCAGATCTTCGGGCGTGCCGCCGCGTGCTGCTGCGCGGCGCACGGGGCACAGATGCCGCACCCCGCCAGCAGGACGGCGAGGCTCAACCCGGCGCGTATGAGCAGGCCGCGTGGCATCGTTGGAGGCTTCCGGATGAGTTCTTGTTGTCAGCCCGGGGCCCATCATGCCTGAAGCGGCGTGGCGGGCGCCTGCCTTTGCCCGGTCCCGCGCGATACAATCCCTACACGCGCGCAGGCGCACTCCAGGGGCAGGGACCTCAATGACCGGATCGGCAGCGGCGCATGGGCACGAAAGTGGCGAGCACCTCGTCGTCATGGCCAACGACATCGGCAACTATTTTCGCCCGCAGAGCCGCGATGAGGCCATCGCCGGCATCGCAGGTCACATCAAGCGCTTCTGGACGCCGCGCATGCGGCAGAAGCTGAACGCCTACCTGGCCGCATCCGCAGGCGCGGGCGGGCTCGACGAGCTGCCCCGGGCGGCGCTCGCCACGCTCGATGTGCCTGAGGGCGGCAAGGCCAAGTAGCCCCAAGGTCCGCGGCGCTACGCCCGGGCAGGTCTTCAGGTCTTTACGTAGGCGTCCTGGTCGACCAGGGACTCCTGGGTGTGCGTGAATTCCTGGAAGCGCTTCTGCCACTGCGAGGGCTGGCTGACGCGCGTCGCCTCCACCGCGGTCACCTTGTACTCGGGGCAGTTGGTGGCCCAGTCTGAATTATCGGTCGTGATGACGTTGGCCCCGGACTCGGGGAAGTGGAACGTGGTGTAGACCACGCCCGGCTGCACGCGCTCGGTCACCCGTGCGCGCAGCACGGTCTCCCCAGCGCGGCTGGCGATGCCGACCCAGTCACCTTCAGCGATGCCACGCTGCTCGGCATCACTCGGATGGATCTCGAGGCGATCCTCATCGTGCCAGCGGCTGTTCTCCGTACGGCGCGTCTGCGCGCCGACGTTGTACTGGGAGAGGATGCGCCCGGTGGTGAGGATCAGCGGGTACTTGACGTTCACCTTCTCGCGCGTCGGCACGTACTCGGTCATGAGGAACTTGCCCTTGCCGCGCACGAACTCCCCGACGTGCATCGTCGGCGTGCCCTGCGGGTGGGCGGCGTTGCACGGCCACTGCACGCTGCCGACCCTGTCGAGCAGCTCGTAGCTGACGTCGGTGAAGGTCGGGGTGAGGCGCGCAATCTCGTCCATGATCTGCGAGGCGTGGGTGTAGTGCATCGGGTAGCCGAGGGCGTTGGAGAGCAGCTGGGTGATCTCCCAGTCGGCGTAGCCTGACTTCGGCTTCATCACGCGCCGCACGGGTGAGATGCGCCGCTCGGCGTTGGTGAAGGTGCCATCCTTCTCCAGGAACGAGGAGCCCGGCAGGAACACGTGGGCAAACTTGGCGCTCTCGTTCAGGAACAGGTCCTGCACGATGATGCACTCCATCGCGCTCAGCGCCGCAGTGACGTGCTGCGTGTTGGGATCGGACTGGGCGATGTCCTCACCCTCGATGTAGAGGCCCTTGAAGTCCCCGTCGAGCGCCGCCTCGAACATGTTCGGGATGCGCAGGCCAGGCTCCGCGTGCAGCGTCACCCCCCAGTCGGCCTCGAAGGAGTGCCGCACCGCATCGTCGGACACGTGGCGGTAGCCGGGGAATTCGTGCGGGAAGGAGCCCATGTCGCAGGAGCCCTGCACGTTGTTCTGGCCGCGCAGCGGGTTGACGCCCACGCCCTCGCGGCCGACGTTGCCGGTGGCCATGGCGAGGTTGGCGATGCCCATGACGGCAGTGGAACCCTGGCTGTGTTCGGTGACGCCGAGGCCGTAGAAGATCGCGCCGTTGCCGGCCGAGGCGTACAGGCGTGCGGCACCGCGCACCGCGGCCGCCGGCACACCGGTCACGGCCTCCAGGGCCTCGGGCGAGTGCCGCGGCGCGGCGACGAAGGCGCGCCACTTCTCGAAGGAGTCGAGCTCGCAGCGCTCGCGCACGAAGTCCTCCTTGACGAGGCCCTCGGTGACGATGACGTGCGCCAGCGAGTTCAGGAGTGCAACGTTCGTCCCCGGGCGCAGGCTCAGGTGGTAGTCGGCCTCGATGTGCGGCGTGCGCACGAGGTCGATGCGTCGCGGGTCGGCGATGATGAGGCGCGCGCCCTGGCGCAGGCGGCGCTTCATCTGGGAGGCGAATACCGGGTGGCCGTCGGTCGGGTTGGCGCCGATGACGAGGATCACGTCGGCCTTCATGACCGAGTCGAAGTTCTGCGTGCCGGCTGACTCACCGAGGGTCTGCTTGAGGCCGTAGCCGGTCGGGGAGTGGCACACGCGCGCGCAGGTGTCGACGTTGTTGTTGCCGAAGGCGGCGCGGATCAGCTTCTGCACGAGGTAGGTTTCCTCGTTCGAGCAGCGCGAGGAGGTGATGCCGCCGATCGAGTCGCGGCCATACTTCGCCTGGATGCGCTTGAGCTCACTCGCCGCGTAGCCGATGGCCTCTTCCCAGCTCACCTCGCGCCAGGGGTCGGAGATGCTGGCGCGGATCATCGGCTTCACGATGCGGTCGGGGTGGGTCGCGTAGCCGATGGCGAAGCGGCCCTTCACGCACGAGTGGCCGTGGTTCGCGTGGCCGTCCTTGTTCGGGACCATGCGCACCAGTTCCTCGCCCTTCATCTCGGCGCGGAACGAGCAGCCGACGCCGCAGTAGGCACAGGTCGTGACGATGCTGTGCTCGGCCTGGCCCTTCTCGATGAGGCTTTTCTCGGAGAGCGTCGCCGTCGGGCATGCCTGCACGCAGGCACCGCAGGAAACGCACTCGGAATCCATGAAGGAGTCGTTCTGGCTTGCCGACACCTTGGAGTCGAAGCCGCGCGCCTGGATGGTGAGGGCGAGCGTTCCTTGCTGCTCATCGCAGGCGCGCACGCAGCGCGAGCACACGATGCACTTGCTCGGGTCGAAGGTGAAGTACGGGTTGCTCTCGTCCTTCTCGGCCTTCAGGTGGTTCGCACCCTCGTAGCCGTAGCGCACCTCGCGCAGGCCCACGACGCCTGCCATGTCCTGCAGCTCGCAGTGGCCGTTGGCAGGGCAGGTGAGGCAGTCGAGCGGGTGGTCGGAGATGTAGAGCTCCATGACATTGCGGCGCACGTCGGCGATCTGCTTGTTCTGCGTCGTCACCTTCATGCCCGCCGCTACCGGCGTCGTGCAGGAGGCGGGGAGCCCCTTCATGCCCTCGATCTGCACCAGGCACATGCGGCAGGAGCCGAAGGCCTCCAGCTGGTCGGTGGCGCACAGCTTGGGGATCGACACGCCGGCGATGGCCGCCGCGCGCAGCACCGAGGTGCCCTCGGGCACCACCACCTCGCGGTCATCGACCGTGAGCGTGACGGTCTTGGCGCTGCTGCGCGCCGGTGTCCCGAGATCCTGTTCCGCGATTGATTGCATAGGTGCTCTCTATAAGGTCTCAGACCGCCTGGGCGGCCGCGGGTTTCCCGAAATCCTCGGGGAAGTGGTTCAGGGCCGAGATCACGGGGTAGGGGGTAAGTCCCCCCAAGGCGCACAGCGAACCGTACAGCATGGTGTCGCACAGGTCGCGCAGCAGCTTCTCCTGCTTCGGCGCGTTCTCGCCGGCGACCAGGCGGTCGATCACCTCGACCCCGCGCGTGGAGCCGAGGCGGCAGGGAGTGCACTTGCCGCACGACTCGATGGCGCAGAACTCCATCGCATAGCGTGCCTGTGCGGCAAGGTCGACGGTGTCGTCGAAGACGACGATGCCGCCATGGCCGAGCATGGCGCCGATGGCGGCGAATGCCTCGTAGTCGAGCGGCGTGTCGAACTGGGACTCGGGCATGTACGCCCCGAGAGGACCGCCAACCTGCACCGCGCGGATGGGCCGGCCGCTCAGGGAGCCGCCGCCATAGTCATAGAGGAGCTGCCGCAGCGTCACGCCGAAGGCCTTCTCGATCAGGCCGCCGTGCTTGATGTTGCCGGTGAGCTGGATCGGCAGCGTGCCGCGCGAGCGGCCGACGCCGAAGTTCTTGTAGAACTCGGCGCCGCGCTCGAGGATCACCGGCACCGAGGCGAGCGTGATCACGTTGTTGATGACGGTGGGCTTGCCGAACAGCCCGGCGATCGCCGGCAGCGGAGGCTTGAAGCGCACCTGGCCGCGCTTGCCCTCGAGTGACTCCAGGAGCGAGGTTTCCTCGCCGCAGATGTAGGCACCCCCGCCGAGGCGCACTTCGAGGAAGAAGCTGCGCGTGCCGCCGCACAGGTTTTCTCCGAGGTAGCCGGCCGCTGTGGCCGCCTCGATGGCCGCATCCAGGGCCACCTTGGCATCGGGGTATTCCCAGCGCAGGTAGATGAAGCCGCGGGTCGCACCCGTGGCGAGTCCCGCGATGGTCATGCCCTCGATCAGCACGAAGGGATCGCCCTCCATCACCATGCGGTCGGAGAACGTTCCCGAGTCGCCCTCGTCAGCGTTGCAGACGATGTATTTCTGCTGCGCCTCGGTGGCAAGTACGGTCTTCCACTTGATGCCTGCCGGAAAGGCTGCGCCGCCGCGGCCGCGCAGCCCGGACTCGGTCACCTGCGCCACGATCGCCGCAGGCTCCATTGCCAGCGCCGCCCTGAGGCCACGGTAGCCCCCGTGCGCGACGTAGTCAGCGACGCTGCGCGGATCGGTGATCCCGACGCGCGCAAAGGTCAGGCGCTCCTGGCTCTTGAACTCCGGGATTTCCTCGACGGCGCCGAGTCGCAGTGCGTGCGCGCCCCCCTGCGCGAGGTTGGCATCGAAGAGGCTCGGAACCATCTGCGGCGTCACCGGGCCGTAGGCGATGCGTCCCGCGCTCGTCACCACCTCCACCAGCGGCTCGAGCCACAGCAGGCCGCGCGAGCCGTTGCGCACGAGCTCGAGCTGCAGGCCGCGGCGGGCGGCCTCCCGGGTGATGGCCTCGGCGACCTCGTGCGCGCCCACCGAGGCGGCAGCCGAGTCGCGCGGGACGAATATCTTCAGTGCGCTCACGATTCGCTCCGCGCGCGGGCGACCAGGGCGTCGAAGCGCTGCGGGGTGACCCGCCCCTGCAGGCGGTTATCGAGCATGACCGAGGGGCCGAGCGCGCAGTTGCCGAGGCAATACACGGGCTCCAGGCTGATGGCGCCATCGGCGGTGGTCTGGTGATAGTCGACACCGAGGGACTTCTTGGCATGGCTCTCGAGCGCCACCGCGCCCACCGACTGGCACGCCTCGGCGCGGCACACGTGGATCACGTGGCGCCCGGCGGGCTCCTGGCGGAAGTAATGGTAGAAACTCACCACCCCGTGTACTTCGGCGCGCGAGAGGTTGAGTTCTGCGGCGATCAGCGGCACAGCGTCCCGCGGTACGTAACTCAGGGCGTCCTGCACCGCGTGAAGGATGGGAATCAGGGGACCGGCGATGCCCTTGAGCTTCGCGCACGCATCCAGCACCGCACTGCGCTCCGCAGGGGTGAGCGTCGAGACGGGCTCGACCTTCACCGGAATGACACGAAGCGACGACTTTTTGCCCATATGCGACATCAGAGAGCTTGGTCCGCGATGCCCGATATTACTGCAATGGGGGTGCTTTGACCTGCGTGCCCCCCTCGGAGGGCAATGTTTTCCGCACACTTGGGAGGCTTTCTGCATAGGCCGGGTTAATCACGTGATAGATGCCACCGATGAGGCTGAGGGGCGCATCGAGTCGGGTACTTTCGCCTTCATCGGTGGCGGGCCCGCGATCGCGGATGGCGCTAAGCTCCCTGGCATGACACGCAGTGCGCGCACGCCTGAACCGGTCCCAGTAAAGCCCAAGATCCCCGGCATCTTTGAGTTCGAGACCGACTTTGCCGGGACGCTGCGTTGCATTCCGATGAGTGTGCGCATGAAGCTCGACGAGGTGGGCATCAAGCTGTCACTCAAGCAGTGGAACCGCCTGCCGGGCCCGGAGCGCCAGGCGCTGATCGACCGCCCGTGCGAGGAACGCGCCCAGATCATTGCCTACCGGGAGTTTCTTTGCGGCGCGATCGAGGCGCATACCCGCAGCCCGGTGGAATACGCGAGCATCGACGCTTCACCTGCCTGGGCGGATGCGAGCGCGGTTCCAGCCCGTGTCGTGCAGTGGGCGCAGGGGGTGGGCGTCGTCCCGCCCTCGTCCGCGCAGTGGGCCTTGCTCACCCCGCTGCAGCGCTTTGCGCTCTTTAAGCTCACGCGCCCCGGGCATTCGAACGAGAACTTTATCCCGGCAATGCGCGAGTTCTCGCTGCTGTCTTAGGGTGCCGCTGGCCCGGGAACAGCGACGCCAGCGCTGAGCGTGCGCGACCTTCCTTCCTGCACTGAATCGCATTAGTCTCACCCCCCAACAAACACGCGGGCGAGCCGGACGTCGCCCGTTCTAATGCACGACTGGGAGGAATGATGTTCAAGCGCATGTTCGCAGGTCGCCTGCTCGCGGCCACAGTGTTGCTCGCCCTCGCCGCGTGCGGCGGCGGTGGCGGCTCGAACCAATACCCGATCTCGGTAGCCTTCAGTACCGCGCCGCCGTCCTCCCTGAGCACCGGGACGACCGCGAGCATGGCGGCAATCGTGAGTAACGATGCCGCAGACGCCGGCGTCAACTGGAGCGTGACCTGCTCGGGGTCCGACTGCGGCTCCTTCAGCCCGACGAGCACCACCAATGCCAGCCCCACGACCTATACGGCGCCGGCCACCGTGCCGAATCCTGCGAGCGTGACCATCACCGCGACCTCGGTCACGGATACCACCAAGAAGGTCTCCGCCAGCGTCACGATCACCGCGCCCTCCGGCCCGGTGCTGGCCGATGGAAACTACCTGTTCCACCTGTCAGGCACCGATTCCAACGGTCCCTATACCGTGGCCGGTGTCTTCACCATCGCCGCTGGAGTCATCACCGGCGGTGAGCAGGACTTCTCCGACCCGAATGCGGGCTACACCGACAACCTCAACGCCAAGACCAGCAGCGTCAACACGACCGGCAAGAACATCCAGGTTGTGCTCGATACCGGCAACACCGCGATCGGCGTGAACGGGGTGGAGACCTTGCGTGGCACCGTGGTCTCGGCGACCCGTGTGCTGCTGTCGGAATATGACATCACGGCGGCGGGCACCGGGTCGCTCGACCTGCAGACCGGCACCGCCGCGCCTGCGGGCGGCTATGCCTTTGCGATCTCGGGCAACGACACCAATGGCAACCCGCTCTCGATCGGCGGCATCCTGAACTTCAGCAACACGACGCTGGTCACGTCCGGGAGCGTCTTCGACCTCAGCGTCTTCAACTCCAGCATCAATTCCGCGGTGGTGCAGAGCAAGGAGTCGTTCCAGTCCGGCAGCGTGACCGCGCCCGATTCCTTTGGCCGCGTGGTCATCACGGTAACCCCGCTCGTGGCGACGGGCATCCCGACGATCGCGCTCGCCGGCTACATCGCAGGCCCGAACCGCATCGAGCTGGTCGAATCGGGTCAGACCGCGGACGCGCTCAACGCCAACACCGGCGGCAGCGCCCTCGGGCAGGGCGCCAACACCGGCACCTTCAGCCTCACGAGCGCGAGCGTCCTCAACCAGAGCTACGCCCAGGGCAGTGGCGGCATCGATCCGAACGGCGCGGCGGTATTCTCCGGTGCCTTCGGGCTGGCACTCAACGGCGTCCTCACCGGCGTGCTGGCCGTCAATGACCTCACCAACATCGGCGCCTGGACCATGGGGGGCAGCTATGCGGTCGATCCCACCGGGCGCGTCACGGTGTCGGTGAACTCCCTGACCTCCGGCACTGCAGCCCCGCCGGCCACCGCGCTCACGTACGAGCTCTACCTCGATGGCAACGGCAACGCCATGGTCATGGGTGCGGACACCTTCCAGACCTCCCAGGGAATCGCCTTCGAGCAGGGCAGCATCACGCTCGCCGGCAACTACGCGCTGTCGGGCCAGGGCGCCGTCGCCACCAGCGGTGGTGGCGTGCCCTGGAGTGCGGTCGGGCCGGTGGCAGTGTCCTCCGGGAATGTCTCCGGTTACACCGACTTCACCCTGTTGACGATCCAGCCGATGCAGAATGTGGCGCTGTCAGGAACGGCGAACACCACCAACGGCACGCTGACGCTCGCCGGCCTCAACCCCAACGACTTCACCGCCAAGAGCTCCTTCGGCTATTACCCCCTGAGCGGTAACCGGCTGTGGGCGATCGAGGTCGACAACGTCGGCGTGAGCATCCTGCTCATGGAAGGCGTGACTCCCTAGGCGCGGCCCGACTCCCTCCCCGCTGCAGGCCAGGCGCCTGCGGCGGGGAACACTTGCATGCACTGCCTCCAAGGAGGCACGCGCGTGCCCCCCGTAAGGCGCGCGGGGCGCGGGGCATATCCTCATGCGCAAAATGCAGTAGCCGCGGCGCGGCCGTGGTTGTTAGTTTGCCGCGCAGCGCGAGGCAAGGCGCCCACGCGCTTGTCGCGCCAACCCCTATCCGAAGGAACACCATGCCAGGGCTTTTCGATCCCATCACGCTTGGGGAGCTGAACCTCCCGAACCGTATCCTCATGGCCCCGCTCACCCGCAACCGCTCGAGCGGCGAGGGCCGCGTGCCGAATGCGCTGATGCGCGACTACTACGCGCAGCGTGCGAGCGCCGGGGCGATCATCAGTGAAGCCACGTCGGTCTCCGCCCTCGGGGTGGGATACCCGCATACCCCGGGCATCTGGTCGCAGGAGCAGACGCAGGGCTGGCGCCAGGTCGTCGAGGGCGTGCACGCCGCCGGCGGCCGCATCCTGCTGCAGCTGTGGCATGTCGGGCGGGTCTCGGACCCGAGCTACCACGGCGGCGCGTTGCCGGTGGCCCCGAGCCCGATCGCGCCCAAGGGAACCGTGGCGCTGCTGCGACCGCAGCGTCCCTACGTGACGCCGCGCGCGCTCGAGCTTGAGGAGATCCCCACGGTGATTGCCGCGTTCCGTGCCGGCGCCCAGAACGCGCTCAGCGCCGGCTTCGACGGCGTTGAGATCCACGGTGCCAACGGCTACCTGCTCGACCAGTTCCTGCAGGACGGCAGCAATCACCGCACCGACGCCTACGGCGGCACGTTGGCGAACCGCGCGCGCTTGTTGCTCGAAGTCACCGATGCGGTCGTGGGCGTGTGGGGCAGGGGGCGCGTCGGCGTGCACCTCGCGCCGCGCGCAGATGCGCATGACATGGGCGACAGCGACCCTGGCACGACGTTCGGCTATGTCGCGCGCGAGCTTGGCCGCCGTCGCCTCGCCTTCCTGTGTGCGCGCGAGTCGCAGAACGGCGTGCGCCTGGGGCCTGCGCTCAAGGCCGCCTTCGGTGGCGCCTACATCGTCAACGAGGGATTCACGCAGGCAAGCGCCGCGCGCGCACTGGCGAGCGGGGAAGCCGATGCGGTGGCCTTCGGCAAGCTCTTCATCGCCAATCCCGATCTGCCGCAGCGCTTCGCCACGGCTGCAGCGCTGAATCCGTGGAACGATGCCACCTTCTATTCGCAGGGCGGGGCGGGGTACACCGACTACCCGGCGCTTGCGCCGGTGGCGGAGGCGTGTGCGGTCTGATGAGGATCCGTTGTCCCGGGTCACGCCAGCGGGTGGCGGCGGTGGTGGGCGGTCGCGGACCCGCGAGTGCACGGAAAATCGAACGAGGGGGTCATCCAACTCACCTGGTTCACTCGCGGGCCGCGAGGCCCGGTCTGAAATCTAGCGCGCCCGACGCGCTTGCCTCCAACACTTCCTGCTTCTGTGCGCATGCCCGATCGGCATGAGTGCGTGCAGCTGCCGCTTCAGGGCGCCGCGTGCGCGTGCAGGCGGCGCGACATCACCGTCCGCAGCGGCCGCGCGCGCGGGTTGTCGATGAGGTGCTGCGCGAGGTGCGCCGCGTGCTCGCGCAGTTCGGCGACCGCCGTGGTCTCCCAGTGTGCGGCGCGCAGCAACGGGCCAAGGTAGAACACATCGTTCGCGGTGCGGCCGTCGCGCCCGATCAGCGCGCCGCGCGCATCGGTGGCAAGGCCGACGCCCAGCGCGTCGGCGCTTGCCGTTCCCTGGGCGAGGAGCGAGCGCACCAGCCGCTCGCTGCTGCGCCTGACATCGTAGTCCGGGCCGGTGCAGTTGATGACGCGGTCCACCACGAGCGCCGCGGTGGCGGCGGCGCCGCGGGACCGGTACAGCGCGCGCACGCGCCGCCCGGCACGCTCCAGGTGCACGAGGCGCCCGGCGTGCAGCGTCAGCGCGCCGGCGCGCCGCATTTCGTGCAGCTGGCTCCAGCTGCCTTCGGGCAGGCGGTGGCGATGCACGTCCCAGTAGGCGCGCACGTGGCGCAGGAAGCGGCGCCGCTCGGCGTGGCCGAGCAGCTGCCACAGCTGCGGCGCCTGCGAGCGCAGTACGGCGATCGCCTCGCGCCAGTCCCCGCCGCGAGCCTCCGTGTCGCGCGCCAGTTCGCGCGCCGCCACCAGAAGCTCGCGCATCGAGGCGGCCGCCGCGCGCAGCAGCGGGCCGGAGCTGGCCGTCGAGACGGCGGCCACGAACGCGGACTGCGGCGGCGGCAGCAGCCCGCGGCGCGAGAGGGCGTGGAAGGTGACCGGGCCGCGGGCCCCGCCCGCGCCGGCCAGGACGACGTCGGCCATCGTGAGCCCGGAACCGAGGATCAGCACGGTCTCGCCCGGGCGCAGCTGCGGGGGCGCAGCCCAGGGGTCGGCAACGTAGCGCGCGGAGCCCTCGAGTGCTGCGGTCGCGGCGGGATCCGCGGGTGGCGGGTTGCCGAGCGCCAGCACCACCTCGTGAGCTTCGATCGCGCGGCCATCGGCCAGGTGCACGCGCCGCGTGTCACTGCGCGCGGGGCGCTCGAGCGCGATCGCCGAGCCGTAGAGACGCTCGAGGCGCACCGCGCCCGCGGCACCGCGCTCGGCGTCCGCGAGTGTCACCGCGAGGTAATCGCCGTAGAGCTCGCGCGGCAGGAAATCGGATGCGCTGGCCTGCGGCAGGCGCCGCTGTGCGAAGCGCAGGAACTCGTCCGGGTCGGCCGCCGAGGCCGACATGCGCCCGGCGGGCACGTTCAGCAGGTAGGGAAACGGGCGCCGCGCGTAGGCCACGCCGCGCGCGATCTGCTCACGGTCGATGAGGTGGATGCACAGCGGGTCGCTGGCGTCGCGCAGCAGGTGGATCGCGAGCGCGGTACCGCTGAAGCCGGCACCGACGATGACGATGTGGCGCTCACGCATGACGCGGGTACCCGCACATCGACCCGACGCGCGGATCCATCCCTTCAGTCCCTGCCATGGTGCGCCTCTGTTCCATGAAGGGGAGTCTAGCGGCGGGCAGGTTATGCCGCGGTACGGGGGCGGTAACAAAGGCGTGACAGTCGCGGCACGCGTGAGCGGACGGCGCCTTCTGGTGAAGGATTTGTGGCACGGTCGGAGCCCACAGCGTGACAGTCGCCATCCCGCGCCACCGTTCCCGCGCCGCGACCGAGGCTTGCGGGCCTGCAATGTGACGGTGCAACATGCGACGCGCGAAGTGGCGAGCGGCCACTCAAGCAGACGCCAGGCACCGTTAAGCAAGAAAAGAGGTCCCCTGTGTGCGATCAGGATGCGTTTGAGGACATGACTGCCTATCAGCTGCGCAGTGGCGGCGTGACGCGCCGCCAGTTCGGGGCGCTTACCCTCGGGGCGGGTGTCCTGTCGATCCTGCCGCGCGCGGCCGATGCTGCCGAGGTGACGGACGCGGAGGTCGAGATCAGCACGCCGGACGGCACCGCGGACGCCTACTTCGTGCACCCGGTGCAGGGTGCGCACCCGGGGGTCATCATCTGGCCGGACATCTTCGGGCTGCGGCCGGCATTCCGGCAGATGGGTAAGCGCCTGGCGGAGTCCGGCTACGCCGTGCTGGTGGTGAACCCCTTCTACCGCAAAATGAAGGCGCCGACGGCTCCCGAACACCCGGACTTCAACGACCCGCCCACGCGCGAAGCGCTCATGAGCCTGATGGGCTCACTCACCCAGGAGACGGGGTTCACCGACGCCAAGGCATTCGTGGCATGGCTCGATGCGCAGAGCGCGGTCGACCGCCGGAAGAAAATCGGCACCACCGGCTACTGCATGGGCGGGCCGCTCACCATGCGCACTGCCGCGGCGGTTCCGGCCCGCATCGGAGCGGCCGCCTCCTTCCACGGTGGCGGCCTCGTCACCGACAAGCCCGACAGTCCGTACCTGCTTATCCCCAAGATGAAGGCCCGCTACCTGATCGCCATCGCCGCGAACGACGATGAGAAGCAGCCTGAGGCCAAGGACGTGCTGCGCAAGGCGTTCGCCGCGGCGAAGCTGCCGGCCGAGATCGAGGTCTACCCCGGCACGCTGCACGGCTGGTGCCCGCCGGATTCGCAGGTATACAACGCAGAAGAGGCCGAGAAGGCCTGGGCGCGTCTTCTCGTGACGTTCAAGGCCGCGCTTGGCTGACAGTCAGCCGCCGCGGTCCGCCTAGAGGCCAAGGTCGCTCAGGCCCGGGTGTTCCGGCGGGCGCGCACCCGGTGCGCTCCAGCGGTAGCGGCGCTCGCTTTCCTCGATTGGCAGGTCGTTGATGGAGGCGAGGCGGCGGCGCATGAGTCCGGAGCCGTCGAACTCCCAGTTCTCGTTGCCGTAGGAGCGGAACCAGTGGCCCGAGTCATCGTGCCATTCGTAGGCGAAGCGCACCGCGATGCGGCTCTCAGCGAAGGCCCAGATCTCCTTCACCAGGCGATAGTCCAGTTCGCGTGCCCACTTGCGCCGCAGGAACTCGCGTATCGCAGGGCGACCGCGCAGGAACTCCGCACGGTTGCGCCATTCGGAGTCCTCGGTATAGGCGAGCGATACGCGCTCCGGGTCGCGGCTGTTCCAGGCATCCTCGGCGAGGCGCACCTTGGTGATGGCCGTGGCGAGAGTGAAGGGCGGCTTCACCACGGCGGGCGGGGATGGGGTCTGACTCATGCTCGGTGACTCCTTCAGCGGGTCGGTGCGTGCTTCAGGCGCGCGAGGCTGGCGAGCGCGCCCGTGAGGGCAAGTGCCGCCGCAAGAAACAGCGCCAGGTGCGAGGCGGCGGCCCCGAAGCCGCGGAACAGGATCGCGACACTCGCAGCGCCGAGCGTCTGGCCGGCCAGGCGCCCGACGCTGAGCATACCGCCGGCAGCGCCGCTGCGCGCCCGCGGCGCTGAGGCCATGATGGTGCGGTTGTTGGGTGACTGGAAGAAACCGAAGCCAAGGCCGCACAGCGCCATGCGCCACACGAGGCCGAAGGCGCTGCCCGTGGGCGGGTAAAGCGCCAGCAGCACGAGCCCGGCACTCATGACGAGGAGGCCAAGCCCCCCCAAGATCCCTGCGGGGTGACGGTCGGCGAGGCGCCCGGCGATGGGCGCGGCCAGCGCCAGCGCCAGTGGCCAGGGGGTGATGAAGAGGCCCGTTTCCACGGCGCTGTGGCCGAGGCGCTGGATCTCGAACGGCAGCGCCACGAGGGCGCTCATCTGCGCGGTGAAGCTGCACACCGAGGTGAGGATCGAGAGCGCGAACACCGGGCGCCGCAGCAGGTCGAACGGGATCAGGGGGGCTGCGCGCGGCAGCTCGTGCCGGATGAGGAGCACCGCCAGAAGCGCACCCAGGACGATCTGCCCCAGGGCGAGCGGCGTCGCTGCGTGGTGCGAGAGCGCCTGCAGCCCGCTCAGCACGAACCCGAAGGCACCCGCGTAGAGGAGCGTGCCGGCTAAGTTCAGTGCACGGGCGCTGCGCTCGGAGTCGGGGAGGGCGTTCACGGCGATGATGAAGGTAACGACGCCGATCGGCACGTTGATGCCGAACAGCCAGCGCCAGCTGCCCACCGCCAGGACGCCCGAGGCAAGCGTCGGCCCGACGGCCGCCGCGGTGGCCACCACGAAGGCGTTGATGCCGATCGCACGCCCGAGGGAGCTCTGCGGATAGGTGAAGCGCACCAGTGCGACGTTGACGCTCATGATGCCGGCAGCGCCGAGGCCCTGCAGCACGCGCGCGAGCGTGAGGGTGAGGAGTGAAGGGGCCAGCGCGCAGGCGAGCGAGCCGAGCGTGAAGACCGCCAGTCCGGCCTGTGACACGCGCCGGTAACCGACGATCTCCCCGAGCGATGCCAGCGGCAGCAGCAGCATGAGGATCACGAGCTGGTAGGCATTCACCACCCAGATGGAGGCGGCGGCGCCGGCCCGGAAGTCGCGCGCGATGGTGGGCAGCGCCACGTTGACGATGGTGCTGTCGAGCACCGACATGATGATGGCGAGGACGATCACCGCCATGGCCCAGTAGCGCCGCGGCGGGGGCAGTCCGTCAGGCATGGCCTGCGGATCCTTCGGGCTTGACCTCGGGGGACTCATGCGCGGGAGGCATCATATAGATGAGTGGAGCATTCAGTTGTCATAACCGTGCCGCGTAGGGGCGTGCGGTCGAGTGTGACCTGCGTCACGCTTCTGCCAGGGCGGCAGCGCAGCGGCCATCGCTACAATGGTCCCTCGCCGCAACACGCGGCGCGCGACAAGAAGAACACCTTGCCGATCGATGCCGAAGAGACCAAAGCCCCGCGCCCGCGCGCCGGCCTCCCCGAGCGCCGCCGCGGTGAGCGCCGTTCGAGCACCCTGCTGGCGCTCTTCTACGGCAGCTTCCGGCCGCGCCGCCGCGGCCCGCGGCGCGCCGACGAGCGCCTGGTGTCGGCACTCGACTGGCACCACCCGCAGTGGCTCGCGGTCTCGATGCTGATCGTCATCGGCTCGTGCATCGATGCGCTCCTCACCCTGATCCTCGTCGAGCGCGGCATCGCGACCGAGGCGAACCCGCTGATGGCGCCGCTCGTGGGGGCCAACTCCGGGCTGGCATTCGCGCTGGTGAAGGTGGCCCTGACGGCAACCGGTGTCGTGCTTCTCACCCAGCTGGCGCGCATTCGCGCCTTCGGCCGCATACCTGCCGGCATGTTCCTGTACCTGGTGCTCGCGATCTACGGCGTCGTCATCGGCTACGAGCTGCACCTGCTCAACATGGCGTAAGTGCCGGGCAGCCGGGTCTTTTTACCTAGCGCCTGCTTTTTAGCTAAACTATTGGCCTGCCAGTGGTTTTCGCCCTCCCATGCTCGAACCTACAGCTCTCTACGGCGGTAACGCCGACTTCCTGGATGCGCTCTACGAGCAGTATCTGCGCGACCCTGCGAGCGTCGCCCCCGAGTGGCGCACTTATTTCGCGACCCTGGGACCGGCGGCGGGCACCGAGCAGGCCCATAGCCCGGTGCGCGCCGGCATCAAGGAGCGCGCCGCCAGCGGCGGCACGCCGCTCGCAACCGCCGGCGGCGCGGATGCGCGCCAGGCGGCCGTGTCGCGCCTCATCCAGGTGTGGACCAACCGCGGACACCTGCTCGCGACCATTGACCCGCTGGCCCTCACGCGCCGCCCGCGCCCGCGGGTGCTGGACATCGACTACTTCGGGCTGACGCCCCAGGACCTCGACACCGAGTTCTTCACCGGCAGCCGCACTCCTGCCATCCCCAAGCGCATGAGGCTGCGCGACATCCTCGCGCAGCTCGAGTACGTGTACGCCGGCAACGTCGGGGCTGAGTTCGCGCACATGTCCGACTCCGAGGAGCGGCTGTGGCTGCAGGACCAGTTCCAGGAGGGGCGCCTGAAGGGCAGCTTCACGCCCGAGGAGCGTCGCAACATTCTCTGGCAGCTCACCGCTGCCGAGGGCCTCGAGCGCTACCTGCACACCAAGTACGTCGGCCAGAAGCGCTTCTCGCTCGAGGGCGGCGATGCCTTCATCCCGCTGCTGGACGACCTCATCCAGGACTGCGGCACCGCCGGCATCGAGGAGGTCGTCATCGGCATGGCGCACCGCGGGCGCCTCAACGTGCTGGTGAACCTGCTTGGCAAGTCCCCGGCGGCGCTGTTCTCGGAGTTCGAGGGCATCTATGACCCGGCGCGCCTCAAGGGCTCGGGGGACGTGAAGTACCACAAGGGCTTCTCCGCGGACCTGCGCACCCCGAACGGCAACGTGCACACCGTGCTCGCCTTCAACCCCTCGCATCTTGAGGTCGTGAACCCGGTGGTGGAGGGCTCGGTACGCGCACGCCAGGAGCGCCGCGGCGATGAGCGCGCCGAACGCGTGCTCGCGCTGCTGGTGCACGGCGATGCGGCCTTTGCCGGCCAGGGCGTGGTGATGGAGACGCTGCAGCTGTCGCAGGCGCGCGGCTTCTTCACCGGCGGCACCGTGCACGTCATCATCAACAACCAGGTCGGCTTCACCACCTCCGACCCGCACGATGCGCGCTCCACCATCTACGCAAGCGACGTCGCGAAGATGCTGGAAGTGCCGATCTTCCACGTCAACGCGGACGATGCCGAGGCGGTCGTGTTCGTGACGCGCCTGGCGCTGAAGTACCGCCAGCGCTTCCGCAAGGACGTCGTCATCGACCTCGTGTGCTATCGCCGCCACGGCCACAACGAGGCCGACGAGCCGGCGGCCACGCAGCCGGGGATGTACCGCGTCATCCGCCAGCACCCGACCGCGCGGCGCCTGTACGCCGACCAGCTGATTGCCGCCGGCCTCATCACCGAGGCGGACGTGCAGGCGATGTTCGAGCAGTACCGCAGTGGCCTCGATGAGGGCCGCCCGCAGGCACGCGCCTCCCTTGGCATGATCGGCAACAAGTACACGGTCGACTGGAGCCAGTACTCGGGCGTCGACTTCACCGAGCGCGTCATGACCGGCGTGGAGCTGCCGCGCCTGGAGTCACTCGGCGCGCGCATCACCGCGGTGCCGGAGGGCTTCACGCTGCATCCGCGCGTGGCGCAGATCATCGCCAACCGCAGGAAGATGCTCGCAGGCGAGCTGCCGCTCGACTGGGGCTGCGCCGAGACGCTGGCCTACGCGGCCCTGGTCGAGGACGGCTTCGGTGTGCGTCTCACCGGCCAGGACAGCGGCCGCGGCACCTTCTTCCACCGCCACGCGGTGCTGCACGACCAGAACACCGATGCCACCTGGGTACCGCTGCAGCACATCGCCGAGCCCCAGCCGCACGTGCAGGTGATCGACTCGGTGCTCTCCGAGGAAGCCGTCATGGGCTTCGAGTACGGCTACTCGACCACCGACCCCGGCACGCTCGATGTCTGGGAGGCGCAGTACGGCGACTTCGCCAACGGCGCGCAGGTCATCATCGACCAGTTCATCAGTTCAGGCGAGGCCAAGTGGGAGCGCTTCTGCGGGCTCGCACTGCTGCTGCCGCATGGCTACGAGGGCGCAGGCCCCGAGCACTCCTCGGCGCGCCTGGAGCGCTTCCTGCAGCTGTGCGCCGAGAACAACATGCAGGTGTGCGTGCCCTCGACCCCGGCGCAGATGTTTCACCTGCTGCGCCGCCAGATGCTGCAGGGCTTCCGCAAGCCGCTCATCGTCATGACTCCCAAGAGCCTGCTGCGCCACGACCTGTCGGTCTCGGCTCTCGAGGACCTCACCCGCGGCAGCTTCGCGCGCGTGATCGGGGAGACCGACGAGCTCAACGCCAAGGACGTGCGGCGCGTGGTGTTCTGCAGCGGCAAGGTCTACTTTGACCTGCTCAAGGCGCGCCGCGAGGAGGGTCGGCAGGATGTCGCCCTGGTGCGCATCGAGCAGCTCTACCCCTTCCCGAACGATGAGTACCAGGCGGCGCTCGCGCGCTACCCGGCGGCGCGCGAGATCGTGTGGTGCCAGGAGGAGCCCCAGAACCAGGGGGCCTGGTATCAGATCCGTCACCGCCTGCAGGAGCTCGCCACCGGCCGACGCGACGTGCTGTACGCGGGCCGCGCACCCGCGGCGGCGCCGGCGACCGGCATCGGCAAGATCCATACCCTCGAGCAGCAGGCGCTCGTCGCCGCGGCTCTCCATGCCACCACGACCGAGGAGTCCGGCCGCGACACGCAGCGCCTGAAGCCTGCCGGCACGCCCGCCGCGACCCCGCTGAGAAAGAGTTCATGAGCACCGAAATCCGCGTCCCCCAGCTGCCCGAGTCAGTCGCCGACGCAACCCTCGTGGCCTGGCACAAGCAGCCCGGGGGACCCGATCGCGCGTGATGAGAATCTCGCTGACCTCGAGACCGACAAGGTGGTGCTGGAGGTGCCGGCACCGGCCAACGGCGTGGTGCGCGAGATCAAGGTGCAAAGCGGTGCGGTGGTGAAGAGCGGCGAGCTCCTCGCCCTGATCGAGGAGGGGGCCGCCGCCGAGGGCCCGGCAAAGTCAGCCCCGCCCGGCGCCAAGGCGCCGCCGGCTGCCGCTGCGAAGGCCGCCGCCGCGCCGGCCGCTGCCGCCGCGGACAGGGACGCGGGACGCCTGAGCCCCTCGGTGCGCCGCCTGGTGGAGGAGAACCGGCTCGATCCTGCGGCGATCCCCGCTTCCGGGCGCGACGGGCGCCTCACCAAGTCCGACGTGGTCGGCTATCTCGGCAAGCAGCCGACCGAGAGCCCAGCGCCGCCACCGGCTCCCGCGCCCGTTGCGGTGCGCGCTCCGGCGGCCAGCGGGGCGCGCCAGGAGCAGCGCGTGCCGATGACGCGCCTGCGGGCGCGCATCGCGCAGCGCCTGCTCGAGGCTCAGTCCAGCCAGGCGCTGCTTACCACCTTCAACGAGGTCGACCTGACGGCTACCCAGGAGCTGCGCGCGCGCTACAAGGAGCGCTTCGAGAAGGAGCACGGCGTGAAGCTCGGCTTCATGTCGTTCTTCGTGAAGGCGACGATCGAGGCGCTGAAGAAGTTCCCGGTGCTCAATGCCTCCGTGGACGGCAACGACATCGTCTACCACGAGTACTACGATATCGGGGTCGCAGTCTCCACCGACCGCGGCCTGATCGTGCCCATCGTGCGCGATGCCGATGGCAAGAGCTTCGCGGCGATCGAGAAGGAAGTCGCCGACTACGCCCGCAAGGCGCGCGAGGGGTCACTCGCCATCGAGGACCTGACCGGCGGCACCTTCACCATCACCAACGGCGGGGTGTTCGGCTCGCTCATGTCCACGCCCATCGTGAACGCGCCGCAGAGCGCCATCCTCGGCATGCACAAGATCCAGGAGCGCCCGATGGTGGTGAATGGCGCCATCGCGGCGCGGCCGATGATGTACCTCGCCGTGACCTACGACCACCGCATCATCGACGGGCGCGAGGCGGTGCAGTTCCTGGTCGCGATCAAGGATGCGCTGGAAGATCCGGGCCGCATCCTGCTCGGGATCTGAGAGGCGCCGCAGCGCCCTGCCGATGTCAGCACTGAAGCCCTGGCGCCGCCGGTGGCGGCGCCAGGGAAGTCTTCAGAAGACGTGGCTGAACACCCAGTAAAGGCTGCCGGAGATCAGGATCGCAGCCGGCAGCGTCAGCACCCAGGCGATGACGAGGTTGCGCAGCGTCTGCATCTGCAGGCCTGAGTGATTGGCTGCCATCGTGCCCGCGACTCCCGAGGAGAGCACGTGGGTGGTCGAGACCGGCAGCCCGAACATGTCGGCGGCCGCGATGGTGCTCATCGCCACGAGCTCCGCAGAGGCGCCCTGGGCATAGGTGAGGTGCGTCTTGCCGATCTTCTCACCGATCGTCACCACGATGCGCTTCCAGCCGACCATGGTCCCGAGACCGAGCGCGATTGCGACCGCCACCTTCACCCACAGCGGGATGAACTTGGTCGCCTTGTCGATCTCCTTCTTGAAGGCCGCGATGGTGCCCATCGTTTCGGCGTCGAAGGCCTTGGCGTGCGGGTCCTTGGCGAGGATGCGCTCGGCCTCGGACGTCAGGTACATGTCGTTGCGGATGTTGGTCACGGTGTTGGCCGGCATCTGCTTGAAGCCGCCGTCGACGCGCACCTGGTCGGCGATGTTGCCCGTGACCGCCGAGAGCGCCGGCAACACCGAGTCATCCCACTTGTGCGTGCGCACGTAGGTGGTGAGTGCCGCGCGCGGGTCCGCCGGCGTCGGGCCGGTCGCGTACTTGTCGATCGCGTGCTGCGTGGCCGTCGCCAGGGCGACGAACGGCACCATCTCGGCCTGCGGCATGGCGCGGTTCAGGGCATAGGCCATCGGCACGACACCGATGAGGATCAGCATGATGAGGCCCATGCCCTTCTGGCCGTCGTTGGAGCCGTGCGCAAACGACACTCCGCCGCAGGTGAGGATCAGGATGCCGCGAATCCACCACGGCGGCCCGCGGTTGCCCTTGGGCTCCTGGTAGAGCGCCCTGTTCTTCACCAGCGCCTTGAGCGCGAGGAACAGCAGCGCCGCGGCGACGAAGCCGACCACGGGTGAGATCAGGAGTGACCAGCCGATCTTGGCCGCCTGGCTCCAGTCCACCCCGGTGGTGCCGTCACGGCCGTGCATCAGGGCGTTGGCGACGCCGACGCCGATGATCGAGCCGATCAGGGTATGGGAGGAGGAGGCCGGGAGCCCGAGGTACCAGGTGCCGAGGTTCCAGAGGATCGCCGCGATCAGCAGGGCGAACACCATGGCGAAGCCGGCGCTGGTACCGACCTGCATGATCAGCTCCACGGGCAGCAGCGAGATGATGCCGAAGGCGACCGCGCCGCTGGAAAACAGCACGCCGAGGAAGTTGAGCGTGCCCGAGTACATGACCGCGACGTTCGGCTGCAGGGAATGCGTGTAGATCACGGTCGCGACCGCGTTGGCGGTGTCGTGAAAGCCGTTCACGAACTCGAAGCCGAGTGCGATTAGCAGCGCCACCCCGAGCAGCAGGTAGGGCAGGAGCGACATCTTCTGCGGCGTGCTGCTGATGTCGTTGACCAGGCTCCACCCGGTGTAGCCGATCCCCAGCGCCAGGAGCGCGAGGAACACGAAGATCGTGCCCATGCCGGGCTTGCGATCCAGACTCGGACGGCTGGAGGATGCCGGGAGGCTCTCGACGGCGACGCTGCTCATAGGGGACCACTCTTCGGGTGTTTCGTGAAGAGGTGGCAGGGTAGGGCTGTAATGTTTTAGTAATGTGACAGCCACGCTTCAGATGGCAGCAAATGGCCCGCCCGTTCGGAGCTAAGGCCTTGATCTGCCACGGTTGGGCCAGGTTCTGTGCACTTGTAACATCGGGCCCCGCCCCCACAACAATGAGGACCGGCCGGGTCGCCGGGCGCGCGGCGGGTCTGCTCTGAGGCACTCCTTCTTTATGGTACTGTCGCGCCCCTCTTAATTTGCCCGGTGTTATTGCGATGCCGAACGAAAGCAAAAGCGCACCTGCCGCCGACAGTTTCGACGTGATCGTCATCGGTGGCGGCCCTGCCGGATACCCCGCCGCCATCCGTGCCGCGCAGAACAAGCTCAGCGTTGCGTGCATCGATGAGTGGAAGAACCGCGATGGCACTGCAGCCTTCGGCGGCACCTGCCTGAACGCCGGTTGCATTCCCTCCAAGGCGCTGCTGGAGTCGAGCGAGCTCTTCCACCGGGTGCAGGAGGAGTTTGGCACGCATGGCATCAAGGTCACGGGTGCGACGCTCGACCTTGCGCAGATGCAGAAGCGCAAGAGCGGCATCGTGCGCACCATGACGCAGGGGATCCTCGCGCTGTTCAAGGCCGCGGGCGTCACGCCGCTGCAGGGGCATGGGCGACTGCTCGCGAACCGCCAGGTGGAGTTCACCGCCAACGATGGCACGAGGCGCATCCTGAGCGCCAAGCAGGTGATCCTCGCCTCCGGCTCGACGCCGATCGAGCTGCGCTCGGCGCCCTTTAAGGCCCCGGAGATCGTCGACTCCTGGCGCGCGCTCGACTTCGAGGCGGTGCCAAAGCGCCTGGCCGTGATTGGCGCCGGCGTCATCGGCCTTGAGCTCGGGAGCGTGTGGCGACGCCTCGGGTCCGAAGTCGTGGTGCTCGAGGCGCTGCCGGACTTCCTCGCCATCGCCGACCAGCAGCTGGCGAAGGAAGCGCTGCGCCACTTCAGGAAGCAGGGCCTGGACATCCGCCTGGGCGCGAAGGTGACCGGCGCCAAGGTGACCGGTGGGGCGGTGGAAGTCACCTACCAGGACGCCAAGGGCGAGGAGCGCCTGAGCGTGGACCGCGTGGTGGTGGCCATCGGGCGCCGCCCGTTCACCAAGGACCTGCTGGCCCCCGATACGGGGGTGAAGCTCGATGAGCGCGGCTTCATCGTCGTAGACGAGCATTGCCGCACCGGGGTCGAGGGCGTGTGGGCGGTCGGGGACTGCGTGCGCGGCCCGATGCTCGCGCACAAGGGCAAGGAGGAGGGCGTCATGGTCGCCGACCTCATCGCCGGGCTCTACGGGGAGATGAACTACAAGGTCATCCCCTCGGTCATCTACACCGCCCCGGAGATCGCCTGGGTGGGACTGACGGAAGAGGAGGTCAGGAAGAGCGGCCGCGAGTACAAGGTCGGGGTGTTCCCGTTCCTCGCCAGCGGCCGCGCCCGCGCCATGGAGCAGGCCACGGGCTTCGCCAAGGTACTGGCGGCGCGCGATGACGACGAGATCCTCGGCGTGCACATCGTCGGTCCGCTTGCAGGCGAACTGATCGCAGAGGCGGTGCTGGCGATGGAGTACTCCGCCAGCAGCGAGGACCTGCAGCGCACCATCCACGCGCACCCGACGCTCTCGGAAGCCGTGCACGAGGCGGCGCTCAACGCCGACAAGCGCGCCATCGACTCGATCAACCGCTGACAGCTCCCGAGGCGCCTCAGCGCTGGCGGCGCGCGTCGATGACGTTAGCGACGCCCGTCAGGCGGCGCAGCACGCGCGCCAGCTGCTCGAGGTCCTTCACCCCCACGGTGAGTGCGAAGTGTGCGATGCCGCTGTCGTGATCGGTGCGCGTCTGGGCGGCATCGATGGACAGCCGCTCCACGGCGAGCACGTCGCTCAAGTCGCGTAGCAGCCCGCGCCGGTCGTAGGCGCGGATTGCGAGCACCACGTTCATCGCCTCCTGCACCGCGCTCGCCCACTCCACCTTCAGGACCCGGTCGCCCTTCACCGCGCTCATGCGGTTGAAGCTGGCGCAGTCACGCCGGTGCACGGTGACCCCGCGGCCGAGCGTGACGTAGCCTGCGATCGGTTGCGGCCGCAGCGGCGCACAGCAGCGTGCCAGCGTGATCGGCAGGTCACCGACGCCCTCGATCTCCACCGGGGAGCTGCGTCGCCGCGGGCTGCCAGCCCGCGGCGGCCGCACCACCTGTGGCTCGGGAGGTGCGATCAGGCGCGCAGCCGCCTGCAGCAGCTGCGTGACGGTGACCTCGCCCTCGCCGAGGAGCTCGTAGAGGCTCTCGGCGTCGCGCGCCTTGAGCTCCTGGGCGAGAGCTGCGAGCTGCTCACTCCTCACCCCGATGCGCGCCAGTTCGCGCTCGGCGATCTCGCGCCCGGCGCTGCGGTTGTCGCCGGCGTCCTGCTTGCGGAACCAGGCGCGCACCTTGCTGCGGTTGCGCGCTGACACGAGGTATCCCTGCTCGGGCGCAAGCCAGTCGCGGCTCGGTGCCTCGTGCTTGGCGGTGATGATCTCGACGATCTCGCCGTTCGCCAGCGCGGTGGTGAGCGGCATGATGCGCCCGTTGACCTTGGCGCCGCGGCAGCGGTGGCCGAGGGAACTGTGCACCTGGTAGGCGAAGTCGAGCGGGGTCGCGCCGCGCGGCAGGTCGATGACCTCGCCCTTGGGGGTGAGCACATAGACGCGGTCCTCGAACAGCTCCGCGCGCATGCCCTCGATGAGGTCGCGCGGCGCCTCGCCGCCGTCTTCGGGCTCGAGCAGCCGCCGCACCCACTCGATCTTGCGCTGGTACTGCGCATCCCGCGGACCGCCTTCCTTGTAGGTCCAGTGCGCGGCGACGCCGAGTTCGGCGTGCTCGTGCATGTCGCGGGTGCGGATCTGCACCTCGACACTCCTCGCCTGGGGCCCGATCACCGCGGTATGGATGGATCGGTAGCCGTTGCCCTTCGGGGTCGCGATGTAGTCATCGAACTCACCCGGGATGTAGGGCCAGGCCCCATGGATGATGCCGAGCGCCGCGTAGCACTCGGCCACCGAGCCGACCACCACGCGCACCGCGCGTACGTCGTAGAGCTGCGAGAAGTCGAGCTGCTTTCTCTGCATCTTGCGGTAGATGCTGTAGATGTGTTTGGGGCGGCCGTAGACCTCGGCCCCGATGGCCGACTCGGTGAGCTGGGCGCGCAGCGCCTCGCACAGCGACTCGATGTAGCGCTCGCGGTCGGCGCGGCGCTCGTTGAGCGCCGCAGCCACGCGGCGGTACTCGTCGGCCTCGAGGTAGCGGAACGCGAGGTCCTCCAGCTCCCACTTCAGCTGCCACACCCCCAGGCGATTGGCGAGCGGGGCGTAGATGGCGCGCGCCTCGAGCGCGCGCCGGGCGCGCTCGGCGGCGCTCAGGGTGCGCGCGTGGCGCAGCGCCACGAGTTCCTCCGCCAGGCGCGCCAGCACCAGGCGCGGATCGCTCACCACCGCGAGCAGCATCTTGCGCAGCGTCTCGGTCTGGCGCGTATCGAGTCCGAGTTCCGGTGACCAGTCGCGTGGCAGACCGAGCGCCCCTAAGCGCATGAGGGCGGCGGCGATCGCCGCAGGTCCTGGTCCCACGGCTGCGCCCGTCGCCTCGGGCGTGGCACCGGCAGCGAGGGCGGCGCGCGCCAGCAGGGCGAGCGCAAGCTCGGTGCTCTCGGTGAGGCCGCCGATGATCTCGGCGGCCTCGGCGGCACGGGCGAGCTCGGGCAGGCTGCCAGCGTCCTCGAGCTGCGTGCGCGCGGCGCCGATGGCGTCGCGGATCGCAGACGGGCAGGTGAGATTAGTTTCCAAGTGGGCGGCTACTTCGGCAGGAATGCTGCGCAACGTATTGTCGGCGCAGGATTACCGCTATCATACGCGCCTGCTTTTACCGCGGCGTTCGAGTATGGCCGGACACAGCAAGTGGGCTAACATCCAGCGGCGCGAAAGCCTGCTCCTGCGCAAGCGCCACCGCGGAGCGGCCTCACCGGCAGCGGAAGGCCTGCAGAGCGTGCGCTACGAGGGCTACGGGCCGGGCGGCGCCGCCGTCATGGTCGACTGCCTCACCAACGACCGCGGGCGCGTGGCCGATGAGCTGCGCCGTGCCTTTGCGCGCAACGGCGGCAACCTCGGCGCCGACGGTTCCGTCAGCTACCTGTTCAACACCGTGGGACTCATGACCTTCCCGCCCGGCACCGACGAGGAGGCTCTGATGCGCGTGGCGCTCGAGGCGGGGGCCGAGGACGTGGTGCCGAGTGAGGACCATTCGGTCGAGGTGCTGGCGGACCCGCTGGAGTTTGACACGGTGTGCGCGGTCCTCACGCACGGGGGGTTCACGCCCGCGACCGCCGAGGTGACGCAGCGCGCGGCCACCGCTCTGGAGCTCAGCGGCGAGAGCGCCGAGCGGATGGTGCGGCTGCTGGCGGACCTCGAGGGACTCGAGGAGGTCCGGGACGTCTACTCGAATGTCGAGATCTCGGACGACGTGCTGTCGCGCATCTGAAGCGCAGCAGGCGGGCTTGCTCCGTGCGCGAGCGTCCTGAGTGAGCGGCCTTACCGTATTCGGGCTCATCGCGGTCAGCGCGATGCTGGCGAGCTACGCGCTGGAGGATCGCAGCCCGTGGTTCGTCCTCGCGTTCGCCGCCGCCTGTGCTCTGGGCTCGGTCTACGGCTTCCTGCAGGGGGCATGGCCCTTCGGTGTGGTTGAGGCCATCTGGTCGGTGGTCGCGCTGCGGCGCTGGTGGGCGCGGCGAGGGGATCCGACACCCGGCCGCCAGTGAGGCCGACGGCGAGGCGGGAATGCGTAAGTGCTTGTTTTCAGTTAACCTTGCGCAGCACAAATGACGCTCAGCCGTTTGCTGACACGGGACGCTTATTCGAATGTCGAGATATCGGACGAGGTCCTGGCGCGGCTTTGATCCGGAAGCCGCCGCGGCACGCCCGGCGGCCGGCCCGCGTCCCGTCGCCGCGTCCAGCGTCCGCATCCTGGGCCTCGACCCGGGCTCGCGCCGCACCGGCTTCGGGCTCATCGAAAGCCGCGGCGGTGCCCTCGTGCCCCTCGCGCACGGCTGCCTCAACGTCGCCAGTGCCACCCCGATGGCACGCCTGCGCCTCATCTTCGAGGGCCTCGAGCGGCTCATGTCCGAGCACGCCCCGGTGGAGGTGGCGATCGAGCGCGTGTTCGTCAGCCGCAACGTCGACAGCGCCCTCAAGCTCGGGCAGGCGCGCGGCGCCGCCCTGTGCGCCATTCCCCATGGCATCCCCGTGTTCGAGTACGCCCCCCGGGCAATCAAACTCGCCGTGGTGGGCAGCGGCTCTGCCGAGAAGTTCCAGGTGGCCCACATGATCTGCGCGCTGCTCGCGCTCAAGGAGCGCCCGGGCGCGGACGCGGCCGATGCGCTGGCGGTCGCCGTTTGCCATGCACACGCGCGCACCCTCGCCCTGCTCACCGCCACAAGATCCGTGCGCTCCCTCCAGGGTGGGCGATGATCGGCTCGCTGCGCGGGCGCATCCTGGCGAAGACACCGCCGCAGCTGACCGTCGAGGTCGGTGGCGTCGGCTACGAACTGGAAGCGCCGCTCTCGACCTTCTTCCACCTGCCCGCCGTGGGCGCAGAAGTGCACCTGCTCACGCACCTCGTGGTGCGCGAGGATGCACACGTGCTCTACGGCTTCGGGGGCGAGGATGAGCGGCGGCTGTTCCGCAGCCTCATCAAGGTCTCTGGCGTCGGGCCCAAGATCGCCCTGGCGCTGCTCTCGGGCATGAGCGTCGCTGAGTTCCATGCCTGCGTGCAGGCGCAGGACACCGCTACGCTCACCCGCGTGCCCGGCATCGGGCGCAAGACCGCCGAGCGGCTGATCGTGGAGATGCGCGACCGTCTCGCAGCGCCCGAGCTCACCACCGGCGGCGTGCGCAGCGCAGGCGCGGTGAGCCCGGAGGCGGAGGCCTACGATGCCCTGGTGGCACTCGGCTACCGCCCCGCCGAGGCCACGCGCTTGCTCAAAGGCGCAGGTCCCGGTACACAGTCCACCGAGGAACTGATCCGCCGCGCCCTGCGAGGCGCGGTACGCGAGTGACGACCCCCGAAGTGACCGAACAACGCATCATCAGCGCCGCGGCCGGCGCGGAAGAGGAAGCGGTCGAGCGCGCCATCCGCCCGCGCCGGCTCGCCGACTACGTCGGCCAGGGGCCGGTGAAGGCGCAGCTCGACATCTTCATCAGCGCCGCACGTGCGCGCGGCGAGGCGCTCGATCACGTGCTGATCTTCGGGCCTCCGGGCTTGGGCAAGACCACGCTCGCCAACATCATCGCCGCCGAGCTCGACGTGAACCTGCGCCAGACCTCAGGTCCGGTGCTCGAGCGCCCGGGGGACCTGGCCGCGCTCCTCACCAACCTGCAGGCACGCGACGTGCTCTTCATCGACGAGATCCACCGCCTGTCGCCGGTGGTCGAGGAGGTGCTGTACCCGGCGATGGAGGACTACCAGCTCGACATCATGATCGGGGAGGGGCCGGCCGCCCGCTCGATCAAGCTGAACCTCCCGCCCTTCACCCTCATCGGTGCCACCACCCGGGCCGGGCTCCTGACCTCCCCGCTGCGCGACCGCTTCGGCATCGTGCAGCGCCTGGAGTTCTACGGCACGGAGGACCTGGAGCGCATCGTCAAGCGCTCCGCCGGGATCCTCGACGTCGGCATCGACGAGGGTGGTGGCAGGCGCATCGCGCAGCGCTCGCGCGGCACGCCGCGCATCGCCAACCGCCTGCTGCGCCGGGTACGCGACTATGCCCAGGTGCGCGCGCAGGGCTACATCGACGAGGCCGTGGCCACCGCGGCGCTTGACCTCCTGGAGGTCGACCGCGAGGGCTTCGACACGCTCGACCGCAAGCTCCTGATGGCGATCATCGAGCGCTTCGAGGGCGGGCCGGTCGGCATCGACAGCCTGGCCGCCGCGCTTGGCGAGGAGCGCGGCACGCTCGAGGACGTGACCGAGCCCTTTCTCATCCAGCAGGGCTTCCTCATCCGCACCGCGCGCGGGCGCATGGTGACGCGCACCGCGTACCTGCACTTCGGGCTCAAGCCCCCGGAGCGGGTGAGTACGACGCTGCAGCTCTTCGAGGACCCGCAGTGAGAGAGTTCACGTGGCGCGCGCGCATCTACTGGGAGGACACCGACGGCGGGGCGATCGTCTACTACGCCAACTACCTGCGCTTCCTCGAGCGCGCACGCACCGAGTGGCTGCGCGGCCACGGCTACTCGCAGGCGGCGCTGGCCCTCGACCCCGGCATCCTCTTCAGCGTCGTGAGCCTCGAGGTCGACTACCGCGCGCCAGCGCGCCTGGACGATGAGATCGAGATCTCCTGCGAGCCGCAGGCGGAGAGGGGCGCGACGCTCAACTTCCTGCAGGACATCCACCGCGTGCACCCGCCGCAGCTCCTGCTCGAGGCCGAGGTGCGCATCGCCTGCCTCGATGCGCGCACCCTGCGCCCGAGGCGCCTGCCGCAGTTCCTCGTCAACGCCGTCGCCACGGCTGAAAGTATGAAGCTTCATGGGTGATCAGCTCTCCATCGTGCATCTGATCGTGCAGGCGAGCGTGCCGGTGCAGGTGGTGATCGCCATCCTGCTCCTGGCCTCGCTCACCTCCTGGGCGATCATCTTCAGGAAGGCGCGCGTCATCGCGCGCGCCCGCAACGAGGCGGACCGCTTCGAGAGCCGCTTCTGGTCCGGGGATGACCTGGCGCAGCTCTACCGCGCCATCGAGTCCGCCGGGGGCGCCACCGGCATGGCGGGCATCTTCGAGTTCGGGTTCCGTGAGTTCGCGCGCCTGCGCCAGGCGGGGGCGACCTCCGAGCAGCTGCTGGAGGGTTCTCGGCGCGCCATGCGCGTGGCGCAGCTGAAGGAAATCGACCGCCTGGAGCACAACCTCGCGACGCTCGCGACGGTGGGCAGCACCAGTCCCTACGTCGGCCTCTTCGGCACGGTGTGGGGCATCATGAGCGCCTTCTCGGGCCTGGGTAACGTGCAGCAGGCGACGCTTGCGATGGTGGCGCCCGGGATCTCGGAGGCACTGGTCGCAACCGCGATCGGCCTCTTCGCCGCCATCCCGGCGGTAGTTGCCTACAACCGCTTCGCCGACCAGGTGTCGCGCCTGGAGATGCGTTTCGATGGCTTCATCGAGGAGTTCTCCACCATCCTGCAGCGGCACGCCGGGCGCGGCAGCGCCACGGCCACCCCGGAGCGCTAGGCGGCCATGCCACAGACGGCACGCGGGCGGCGACTCATGGGGGAGATCAACGTCGTTCCCTACATCGACGTCATGCTGGTGCTGCTCATCATCTTCATGATCACGGCTCCGCTTCTGACCCAGGGCGTCAAGGTGGACCTGCCCAAGGCGGCTGCGGAACCTCTGGAGGCGCAGCGGCTCCAACCCCTGGTGTTGTCCGTGGACCGTGCCGGGCGCTGGTACCTCAATGTCGGCGGTAACCCGCAGACGCCGCTGGATGAGAACACCGTCGCCACGCGCGCGGCCGCGCTGCTGCGGCGGGAGCCGGAGACGCAGGTGTTGTTGAAGGCTGACAATGCCGTCGCCTACGGGCGCGTGGTGCAGGCCATGGTGGTGCTGCAGCACGCCGGCGCGCGCAAGATCGGCTTCATCACCGAGCCGCCGCCGGCCCCGGTGCGGCCGGGGAGCTGATTATCCCGGGCGCGATGCAGCGAGCGAGTGACCGCTGGATGTCGATAGTGCTGTCAGTGCTCCTGCACGCAGCGCTCGCGGGGCTCCTCGTCTACGGCTGGATGCTGTTCCGCCAGCCGCCGCGTCCGGCGCCGACGCTGGCGATCGAGGCCACCGTGGTGGACGCGCGCACCCTCAAGGGCGCGGTGCATGCCCCGGCCCCGGCGCCGCCTGCGGCAGCCCCCGCGCCGCAGGAGCCCGAAGGGCCGCCCGAGCCGAGCGCGGAGGAGCTCGCGCAGCGCGCGGCGGCGCGCCAGAAGGCGCAGGCGGCTGCTGCCCAGGCGAAGGAGGCCGCGGAGGAGCAGGCCGCGCAGGAGGCTGCCGCCCAGGCAAAGCAGGCGGAGGAGGCGCGCAAGGTGCAGGAGAAGGCCAAGGCCGACGCGCAGCGCAAGGCCGAGGAGCAGAAGAAGGCAGCTGAGGCCGCGGCGCTTGCGAAGAGCCAGGCGCAGGATGCCCAGGAGGCTCAGGAGCGCGAGGCGGACCTGAAGCGCAGCCTCGCCGCCGAGGAGCACGCGCGCGCGGTACGCGCAGGGCCGGCGCTCGCCAGCTGGCAGTCGCAGATCACCGCCAAGATCGAGCGGGCGTGGCTGCGGCCGCCGACCGCGCGGCCCGGCATAGAATGTGTGCTGAACGTGACGCAGGCGCCCGGAGGGGCCGTGATCCAGGTGGGTTTCGGGGAATGCAACGGCGACCAGGCCGTGCGCGAGTCGATCGAGGCGGCGGTGTACCGCGCCTCACCGCTGCCGCCGCCGCCGGACCCGTCGCTCTTTGACCGCAACCTCAAGATCAACTTCAAGCCGGACTAGACATGCCCCCAACGTTGACTAGCCTCTCCCGTCCCCTGCGCGGCGCCTACCTGGCGCTGGCGTTTGTACTCATTTGCGGCGCGGGCGGCAGCGCCCGGGCGGCGCTCGACATCGAGGTCACGAGCGGGGTGCGCGACCCGATCCCGGTCGCGATCGTGCCGTTCGCGCGCAGCAGCGCCGACCAGGGGCTCGACGTCGCCGAGGTGATCCAGCATGACCTCGAGGGCAGCGGACGCTTCAAGGCGCTGGCGCGCGAGCGCCTGCCCGCGACCCCGTCCCGCGCCGAGGAAGTGACGCCGTCTGCCTGGAAGGCCGTCGGCAGCGACTATGTCGTCGTGGGCCGGGTGTCGGGGACCGAGGGAGGTGGCTTCGCGGTCGACTTCGACCTCGTGAACACCCTAACCGGGGCGAAGCTCGCCACGCAGCGCTTCACGGGTCCGGCGAGCGCCGTGCGCAACGGCGCCCACCGGGTGAGTGACGTCGTCTACCAGAAGATCCTCGGGGTGCGCGGCGCCTTCGCCACGCGCATCGCCTACGTCGCGGTCGACGGCGCACCCCCGGCACAGACCTACCGCCTGTTCGTCGCCGACGCCGACGGTGCCAACCAGCAGCGGGTGCTCGAGACGCGCTATCCGCTGATGTCGCCGTCCTGGTCCCCGGACGGGCAGTTCCTCGCCTACGTGTCCTTCGAGACCAAGCACTCGGCGATCTACGTGCAGCAGGTGCGCACCGGGGAGCGCCGCCAGGTATCGGCCCGTGCGGGCGTCAACGGCGCCCCCGAGTGGTCACCGGATGGCAAGCGCCTGGCACTCACCCTGGGTGGCAGCGGCGGCAACCCGGACATCTATATCCTCGACCTCGGCAGCCAGGTGCTGACCCGCGTCACGGACGACCCGGCGATCGACACCGAGCCGGTCTGGTCACCCGACGGGCGCTCCATCTACTTCACCTCCGACCGCGCCGGGTCGCCGCAGATCTACCAGATTGGCACGCAGTCGGGCGCCCGACCCAAGCGCATCACCTTCGGCACCTCCTACAACGCGCGCCCGCGCGTGTCCCCGGACGGCACGCTGCTCGCCATGGTGACGCTCGACAACGGCAGCTACCGCATCGCCGTGCAGGAGCTGGCCACGGGTGCGGTGCGCGTGCTCAGCCACGGGCGGCTCGATGAATCGCCGAGTTTTGCGCCCAATGGGGCTACACTTATATACGCCGAGCGCGAGAGCAACCGCGGGGAGCTGGCGACGGTGTCCACCGACGGGCTCACCGGGCTGCGGCTGAAGGCCCCGGAAGGGGAGATCCGTGAGCCGGCCTGGGGGCCGTTCGTCCCCTGAAGGTGCGTGAAGGTTACTGGGAGGATTGTTGAAATGGCGGAGAAATTATCCATGCAGCGTTTGATCGTCGTGCTCCTCATGGCCGTGTCGCTCAGTCTCGGCGCCTGCGCCAGCAAGAAGCCCAAGCCGGCCGCTTCCAGCACCCCGAGCGAGGCGAGTGCCAACGCCAACACCGGCGGCGCCGGGGATGCCGCATCCGCAATGGCAGCGGGGGCGAACCCGGACGATGAGGCCCAGGGCCCGCAGGGAGGGCTGCTCGCGACGCGCGTGGTGTACTTCGACTTCGACAGCAGCGAGATCAAGGGGGCCGGCACCGATGTCGTGGCCGCCCACGCCAAGTACCTGGCCGCACACAGCGGCACCCGGGTGCGCCTGGAGGGGCATACCGACGAGCGCGGCTCGCGCGAGTACAACATTGGCCTTGGCGAGCGGCGTGCCCAGGCGGTACGCCGTGCGCTGCTGCTGCAGGGCGCCACCGACGCCCAGATCTCCACCGTGAGCTACGGCGAGGAGCGGCCCGCGGTTTCCGGGCACGACGAGGCTGCCTGGTCCAAGAACCGGCGCGTCGAGATCGTCTACCTCGCGCTCCCGGCCAGCGCGCCGAAGCCCTGAGAGGTGCGACCGATGCGGATGCGAACCGGCCTTGCGGCCCTTTGCGTGCTGGCGCTGCTCGCCGGCTGTGCCACCACGCCCCCGGAGGAAGACCCGGTGCAGCAGAAGCTCACCGACCTCGATGGGCGCATGGAGCGCACCGAGCGCAGCGTCAACAACCAGGTGGCCGTCTCGCAGCACGTGGATGAGATGCAGGCACAGCTGCGGGAGCTGCAGGGCCGCATCGATGAGCTCGAGCACGCCAACCAGGCCCTGATGAAGCAGCAGCGCGACATGTATGCCGACCTCGACAAGCGCCTGGGGGGCGGTGCTGCCGCGGGAGCGGCGGCGGGAGCCGCTGCGGGCGGCGCGGCGGCAGGTGCTGCCGATGCCGCGGGATCCGCGGACGCAGGCCCATCCTCGACCGAGCAGGCCGTCTACTCGCAGGCCTTCGATGCCCTCAAGGCCGGCAGCTACTCGGTGGCGATCGCCGGGTTCAAGGACTTCATGGGCACCTACCCGTCGAGCCCGCTGGCGGAGAACGCCCAGTACTGGCTCGGGGAGGCCTACTACGTGAACCACGATTACGATGCGGCGGCGGGGGCTTTCCGCGCCGTGCTCAAGAAGTGGCCCGATTCGCGCAAGGCCCCGGACGCGCTCCTGAAGCTCGGCTACACCCAGTACGCGCAGAAGCAGTACCCGGCAGCCAAGGCGACCCTCACGGATGTCACGCAGAAGTACCCGGGGACCGACTCGGCGCGCCTGGCCGCGGAGCGCCTGAAGCGCATCCCGGAGCAGTAGTCCGCGCACGCACGCGGACGCGCTGCAAAACGGGCCTCGAGTGAACACCACGCGGCTCAAGATCACCGAGATCTTCCACTCGCTGCAGGGCGAGGCGGACACCGCGGGCGTGCCCACGGTGTTCGTGCGCCTCACGGGGTGCCCGCTGCGCTGCCAGTACTGCGACACGGCCTACGCCTTCCATGGCGGGGAGTGGTGGGAGCCGGGCGCGGTGCTGGCGCGCGTGCAGGAGTTCGCGACGCGCTACGTCTGCGTCACCGGTGGCGAGCCGCTCGCGCAGAAGGCCTGCACCGCGCTCCTCACGCTGTTGTGCGATGCCGGCCTCAGGGTCTCGCTCGAGACCAGTGGCGCGATGTCGCTCGAGGGGGTGGACGCGCGCGTGGTGAAGGTCGTGGACGTCAAGACACCCGGATCCGGCGAGGAACGCCGCAACCGCTACGCGGAACTTGAGCGCTTGGGACCCCAGGACCTCGTCAAGTTCGTCATCTGCGGGCGCCACGACTATGAGTGGAGCCGCGCGCAACTCGCGCAACTGGACCTCCCAGGGCGCTGCACGGTGCTCTTCTCGCCGAGCCACGAGGAGCTCCCGGCGCGCGAGCTTGCCGACTGGATCCTCGCCGATCAGCTGCCGGTGCGCTTCCAGGTGCAGCTGCACAAGGTCCTGTGGGGCAACGTGCCGGGGAAATGACATGGGGCAGGCGCCTGCCATCGTACTGCTCTCCGGGGGGCTTGATTCGGCCACTGCGCTCGCCATGGCGCGCGCGCAGGGATTTGCCTGCCATGCGCTCTCGGTGGAGTACGGACAGCGACATGCCGCCGAGCTAGACGCGGCGCGCCGCGTGGCAGCCGCGCTGGGCGCGATCGAGCATCGCGTGATGCACGTCGACCTCGCCGGTATCGGCGGCTCGGCGCTTACCGATCCGACCCTTGCGGTGCCGGAGGCCCCGAGTGCCGGGATCCCCATCACCTACGTACCGGCGCGCAACACCCTCATGCTGTCACTGGCCCTCGCCTGGGCAGAAGTCTCAGGCGCCCGCGACATCTTCATCGGCGTCAACGTCCTCGATTCGAGTGGCTACCCGGACTGCCGCCCGGAGTTCATCGCAGCCTTCGAGGCCTTGGGGGTCCTGGCCACCAAGGCCGGCGTCGAGGGGGCACCGTGCCGCGTGCACGCCCCGCTGATCCGCATGACCAAGGCGCAGATCATCCGCGCCGGCATGGGCCTCGGGGTCGACTACGGGATGACGGTTTCCTGCTACCAGGCCGATGGCGCCGGGCGCGCATGCGGGCGCTGTGACGCCTGTCGGCTGCGGCGCGCAGGTTTCGAGGCTGCGGACGTTGCCGACCCGACCGCCTACCAGGAAGGCGCGGCTCGCGAGTCTTCAGGCCCGGGCTGAGGCGACGCGCCGCTGCAGGTGCGTGCACACGAAGTACACCGGGATGCCGGCGACCCCGAGGAGCAGCCCCCAGATCAGGGGCTTCAGCTCCACCCCCCAGAGGATCCACCCGCAGTAGACCACCGCGAGCACGGCCGCGGCGGCCGTGAAGGGGCCGACGGTGCGCGTGGTGTCGCCGGCGCGCCGCAGGCGCAGCACCGCTAGCGGGTCGAGCACGTAGAGCGGAATGGTGAGGATCGTGGCGGCGACGCTGAAGAAGGCGAAGACGCTGCCCACCGAGCCCACGTAGTTCATGAGCAGCATCACGCTCGTGACGATGCCGCTGAGGATGAAGGCGCGGGCCGGGGCGGCGCGTGAATTCTCCTGCGCCAGCGACCGCGGGAAGCCCCCATGCCGCGCCATCGACTGCGTGACCTCCCCGATGATGAGCGTCCAGCCGTTGAGGGCGCCAAGTCCGCTGATGGCGCAGAAGGCGGCGATCCAGCCGCCCCACTGGCCCCCCAGGCGCTGCGCGAACAGGTCTGCGAACGGGGCGCTCGAGGCGGCGAGCTCGGCCTGCGGGATGAGGAACATCGGAACGACGGAGATGCAGATGTAGAGGCCCGCGGCGATGAGCGTGCCGGCGAGCGTGGCGCGCGGGATGTTGCGGGCCGGGTCGCGCACCCGCGCGGCCGGGACGGTGGCGCACTCGAGCCCGAGCATGGCGAACAGCGCGATCGAGGAGACGCTCGCCACCTCGCGCCAGGAGGCAGGGTTCGGGGGCACGTGCTCTGCATAAAGGTGCGGGTGGGTGATGAGGAGGCCGAGGCCCAGGACGATGACCGCGATCGAGGGCACGAGCTTCAGCGCCGTGGTCAGCAGCTGCACCCAGCCGGCGGTGCGCGCACCGCGCAGGTTGACGAGCACGAACAGCCACACCAGCCCGAGCGCTGCGATGGGCGGTGCGAGTGGGTTCGCGGCGAGGCGCGGCACGAAGTAGAGCACGTAGCCGATGACGGCGATGGCGATCGCGGCGTTCGCCACCCACACCGACACCCAGTAGCACCACATCACGAAGAACGCCCACCACGGCCCGAAGGCGCGCAGCGTGTAGGCGTAGGGTCCGTCATCGCGCGGGAAGCGCCGCGCGAGTTCCGCGAAGGCGAGCGCAAGGCACGCGCAGCCGAGTACGGTGACGAGCCAGCCGCTGAGGGCATTGAGGCCAAAGGGAGCCAGCGCCGCCGGCATGGCGAAGATCCCGGCGCCGATGATGTTGCCGACCACCAGCGCGGTGGCCATCCAGAAGCCGAGCGAGCGGGCACCCGGCGCAGGCACAGGGGCCTCGATGCTCAACCCTCCGCCACGGCTTCGCGCAACGCGATGCGCAGCAGTGCGAGTGCCTCATCGACCTGCGCACGGCTCACCATGAGGGGCGGGATGAACCTCACCGTGCTCACCCCGCAGGAAAGGAGGATGAGGCCGTTGTGGTAGGCGCGGGTCAGTACCCGCTGGCACAGGGCGGGTGCGGCCTTGCCGCTCGCGCGGTCGATGAGCTCGGTGCCGATCATGAGCCCCTTGCCACGCACATCCCCGATGCAGTCGAACTCCTTCGCGAGTTCGCGCAGGCGCGTGAGGAAGTAGCCACCGACCTCGGCGGCGTTGGCCGCGTAGCCGTTCTGCACCAGATCGAGGGTCGCAAGAGCGGCGGCGCAGCACAGCGGGTTGCCACCGTAGGTGTTGCCGTGGGCGCCGCGCTTCCACTTTTCCATGAGCGTCTTCTTCGCGACCACGAGGCCGATCGGCAGCCCCGAGCCCAGGCCCTTGGCGAGCGTCATGATGTCCGGGCGCACGCCCCAGTGCTCGCTCGCGAACATCTTGCCGGTGCGGCCGATGCCTGACTGCACCTCATCGAATATGAGCAGGATCCCGTGGCGGTCACACAGCGCGCGCAGGCCCTCGAGGAAGCCATCCGGGGGCACGAGGTAGCCGCCCTCGCCCTGGATCGGTTCGATGAGGATCGCGGCGACCTCGCTCGGCGGTACGTTGCTCGCGAACAGGTTGTTCTCGATGTAGTCGAGCACGGCGCGCCCCTGGTCGGCGCCGGCGAACAGCGGGCGGTAGCTGTTCGGGTAGGGCACGTGCGTGACCCCGGGCATGGTGGGGAAGAAACCCGCCTGCTGGGTGTACTTGCTGGCCGTGAAGCTCAAGGACCCCATGCTGCGGCCGTGGAAGCCGCCGAGAAAGCCGATGAAACGCGGCCGGCCGGTCACGTAGCGGGCGAGCTTGAGTGCCCCCTCGACCGACTCGGTGCCGCTCTGGCACACCAGCACCTGCGTGGGCTCCCCCATGGGGCTGAGCTCATTGATGCGCTCGGCAAGTCGCGTCATGCGCTCATGCCAGTAGTCGCTCGAGATGTGCAGGAAGTCATCGGCCGCATCCTTGATGGCCTGCACGACCTGCGGATGCGCGTGGCCGGTGCTGCACACGGCGATCCCGGCGGCGAAGTCGAGGAAGCGGTTGCCGTCCACGTCCCAGACTTCCGCACCGCGCCCGCGCTCGATCACGAACGGGTAGTCGCGCGGGTATGAAGGGGAACTCACGACGCGATCACGCGCGAGCAGCGCCTGGGCCTTCGGCCCGGGCAGGGGAGTGCGGATGTGCGGGAGCGCCATGGCGGGGGTCCTTGAGGGTTTAAGAGGATGCGGGCAGGGTGATGCGCACGGGACTGCGGTGCGCGCGCTCGGTGGCGGCCTGCATCTCGCGCAGCACCGCTAGGTCGGCGGACGAGGGCGGCGGCAGCGTCTCCGGGACGCCCGCCACCTTCAGTGGCCATCCCGTCGCTTCGCGGGCGGCATCGATGCTGACCTGAGGGTAGAGCGCGGTGAGCTCGAGCTCCTCGCTGTGGGGGTTCGGGCGCAGGATGCCGAAGTCAGTGATGACGGCGCGTGGGCCGCGCCCGGGGAAGCCGGCCCGGCCGCGCTCGCCGGCGCCGCCGAGGTAGCCGGCGCTGGTCAGGAAATCGAGCCGCGGCACGAAGCTGCGCGGGGACTGCTTCATGATGAGGAGCACCTCGCGCGCGTGGGTGGCGATGTCAGGCGCCCCGCCGGAGCCGGGCAGCCGCACCCGGGGTGTTGCGTAGGGGCCGATCACCGTGCTGTTGAGATTGCCGAAGCGGTCGATCTGCGCGGCTCCGAGGAACCCGAAGTCCACCCGTCCGCGCTGCAGGTAGTGCGCGAACACTTCCGGGAGCGGGATCACGACGGTTGCCGTGCTGGCGAGTTCTCCGTCCCCGATCGACAGCGGCAGCACGCTCGGGCGCGTGCCGACCGTGCCCGACTCGTATATCAGCACCAGGTCCGGGGCATGGGTGCGCAGCGCGAGGTTGCAGGCGGCGCTGGGCAGGCCGATGCCGACAAAGCACACCGCGCCGTTCTTCAGCTGCCGCGCCGCGGTCACGGTCATCATCTCGTCCGCGGTGTAGCCGGGCGCGCTCATGCGGCCACCTTGAGGGCCCGCAGGAGCTCGGCGTGATCGCGCGTGCCGAGCACGTGGGTGCGCAGCCACTCGCTGAAGCTCTCGCGCTCGCGCGCAATGTCGTCCCAGGCGACATAAAAGCGGTTGTCGCGCTCGTAGCAGCCTGCGGCGTAGGAAGGATGCGCACCCCCTGGCACCACGCTCACGGCGCTCACCATCCAGTGAGGCAGCACCATCGCGTTCAGGGGCGCCTGCAGATGCTCGACCTGCTGCTCTGCGGTCACGAGCAGGCAACGGGCGGCAAGGCCGGCCTCGCGCGCCGCGCCCACGATGCCCCGGATGAGGACGTTGCCCTCGCGGTCGACCGCCTGGGCGTGCAGGATGGTGACGTCCGGGTTCAGCGCGGGGATGGCGAGCAGCGGCGCCCCGGTGAAGGGGCAGGCAATGACGGCGCTCGCGGCGGCGTCGACGCGGTCAAGGTCGGTCGGAGCGTAGTGGCGCATGAGCCCGCAGGGCAGCCCGCTGGCTCCTGCCTGGTAGGCGACTGCCATCTGTGCGTGGGTGCGCTCGGTGATCTTCAGCGGCAGCGGCCACTGCTTCTCGATGGCATCCCGCAGCCGGTAGAGCGAGCCGACCCCGGGGTTGCCACCCCAGGAGAAGGTGAGCTCCGAGGCACAGCCCGCACCGATCATCTGGTCGTGGATGAGGTCGGGTGTCATGCGGATCAGGTGCAGGCGGCGGCGTCCCTGGCGGATGATCTCGTGCCCGGCCGCAAACGGGATGAGGTGCGTGAAGCCCTCGAGCGCGACGCTCTGCCCGTCTTCAACGTGGCGCGCGATGGCATCCTTCAGGCTCAGGAGCGGCATGGCTACTCGACGACCGTCTGCGACTGCTCGCGCAGGTACTGCGGCAGGTAATAGAAGGAGCCAATCGCCTTGCCGGTACTGCCCGACCCCTTCCAGCCCCCGAAGGCCTGGTAGCCCGGCCACGCACCGGTGGTCGCTCCCTGCGGGCGGTTCGCGTAAGTGGTCCCGGCCTGGATGTGCTCGTTGAACCAGGCGACTTCGTCGGCGCCGCCGTAGAACCCGGCGGTGAGGCCAAGCACGGACTCGTTCGCAAGATGCATGGCTGTCTCGCGCCGGTCCACGCGGTGCATCGTGAGGATCGGCAGGAACATCTCCTCCCGCCACAGCTCGTGCGTGAGGGGCGCCTCGGCGAGCGTCGGGCGCACGTAGTAGCCCGCCGCGAGGTCCCCCGTGCGCAGCTGCTCCCCGCCGCTGAGGACGCGGGCGCCGCCCTGGCGCAGCGCGCCGCAGTAGCGGGCGTACTTCTCGTAGGCCGCGGCGGTCGTGACGGGGCCCAGCCAGTGCTCCCGGCGCGCCGGGTCGCCGATGCGCAGCGCGCTGATCTGCTGGGTGAGCTCATGGGTGAGCGCGTCTGCCACCGCCTCGTGCACGTAGAGGCGCGAGAGCGCCGAACACTTCTGGCCGCCCATGCCGAATGCGGAGCGCACGATACCCAGCGCTGCGCGCCGCAGGTCGGCGTTGGCCGTCACGATGCAGGCGTTCTTGCCGCCCATCTCGGCGATGCAGGGGCGCGGGTACGGCGGCGCCTGCAGCGTGTGCAGGATTCCCATGCCGACTTCGTAGGAGCCGGTGAAGGTCACCCCGGCAGTGAGGGGGTTCGCGATGAGCCGCGCCCCGATGACCGCCCCGGGGCCGCTCAGGTAGTTGAAGACTCCCGGCGGCAGGCCGGCGTCGCGGATGCAGTCGGCGAACAGCCGGTCCGCCCAGGGGGTCGCGCTTGCGCCCTTGGCGACGACCGTGTTGCCGGTGATGAGGGCCGCGGCGGTGGGTCCGGCCATCAGCGCCAGCGGGAAGTTGAAGGGCGCGATCACCACCCAGGGGCCATGCGGCTTGAGCACGCTGCGATTGTGTGAGGCGAACCCTGCGACCGGGTCATCCGGCAGCACCCGGTCAAAGCCGCGCTGTGCCTCGAAGTCCTGGGTGTAGATCGTGAAGAAGTCTGCGCTCTCCTGGGCCTCCCCGAGCGCCTCCATGCGATTCTTGCCGACCTCCAGCGTCAGCACCGCCGCGAGCTCGTAGACGCGCTCCTCGATGAGCTGCGCCACGCGGCGCAGCAGGCGTGCGCGCTCCGCAAGCGGGGTGTTGCGCCACGCCGGGAAAGCCCGTGCGGCGGCGGCGAGTGCCGCGTCCGCATCCTCGGGCGTGGCCGCGGCAAACTCGCCGAGCACCTCCTGTGTGTTGGCGGGATTGGTCTTGGGAAAATAGCGGGTGGCTGCGCGCTCCTCGCCCCCGATATGGAGCTGGTAACGGCCGCCGAGGCGCTCGCGCGCCCGCATGAGGGCTGCCTCGAAACTCGCGTGCAGCGCTTCGGGCGGCTCGAACATCGTCGCGTAAGTGAGCTTGAAGGTCATGCCGGAACTTCCCCGCGCAGTGAAGCTGAAAGGGCGCCGAGCAGGCGCTCCAGGAGATCGACCGCTGAGCCGAGGTCCTCCTCGCTGATGATGAGCGGCGGCGCGAGGAGGATGAGGTTGCCGCGGGCGGCAAAGGAAACTCCCTCGGACAAGGCGTCGCGCAGGAGCCTGCGCAGCCCCGGGTGCATCTCCGGCCATGGTGCCAGGGGCTCGCGGCTCTGGCGGTCGCGCACCAGCTCGAGCACGGCAAACAGGCCATCGCCGCCACGGACTTCCCCGATGAGCGGCTGCCGGGACTGCAGCTCCCGCAGACGCTTCAGGAGAGCGGCGCCGAGGGTTCGCGAGCGTGCAATCAGGTCCTCGGCCGCGTAGCTTTCGAGTGCGGCGACGCCGGCTGCGCACGCCAGCGGGTGACCGGAGTAGGTGAGCCCGGTCATGAGCATCTGCCCTTCGAGGCTGTGGGCCACCTCAGGGGAGACGACGACCGCACCGAGGGGCATGTGCGCACCGGTGAGCCCCTTGGCGAGCGTCATGATGTCCGGGCGGTTGGCGCTGCCGTAGCGCTGCCAGGCAAACCACTCACCGCAGCGGCCAAAGCCGCTCATGACCTCATCAGCGATCAGGGATACGCCGCGCGCACGCGTGGCCTCGCGCAATGCGGGCCAGAAGGTCTCAGGCGCCACGATCCCGTTGGTGCCCGCGTTGGGTTCCATGAGCACTGCGGCTACCTCGCCGGCCCCGAGGCCGTCGATGGCCTCGGCCACGCGCTGCGCGGCGGCCGTGCCGCAGGAAGCAGGCGTGCCAGTGCCGAACGGGCAGCGATAGGCGTAGGGGGGCGGAACGTGCACCACGCGGTAGGTGGAGCTGTCTGCCTGGCTTGCGGTACGGGTATCGCCAGACAGTGCCATCGTGGCGTAGCTCGCGCCGTGATAGGAGCGATCGCGCGTGATGATCCAGCCGCGGGGCTTGCCGGAAGCCTGGCGGGCGAACTTCACCGCGTGCTCGTTGCCGTCGGCCCCCCCGAGCGTGAAGAACACCCGGCCGCCCTCGAAGCCGGCCCGCTCGAGGAGCATCGCGGCGAGCCGCGCGCGTGGCTCGGCGCCCCAGGCACTGGTCACGAAGCACAGCTGCGCGGCCTGCGCGCGGATGGCCTCCACGACTCGCGGGTGCTGGTGGCCGAGATTGCTGCACTCGGCAAGGCTGCTCATGTCCAGTATCGAGCCGCCCTCGGCGGTATGCAGGTGGGCGCCTGCGCCCCCGGTGATGGTGGGCGCATTCCAGTCCGTCTGCCGGCACCACGTATGCAGGACCGTTTGGGATTCGGGGATCATGAATTAGGGGCAATGTTGTCGGTGCCACCCGATCTGAGTCGATCGGCGCGGCTGTGTTGCACCCGAATGTAGGCCGCGGTTGCGGCTGGCGTCAACGCGACCCCGACGCTGAGACTGCGTCCAGCCGGGGCGCTGGGCGGCGTCCGCTCGGCGGGCCGGCCATGAGGCACTGTAGTATCATTTCGCCCCCGCGCGGACTGCTCGCGGCGAGCCTCCAGGACCGCCAGACCGATCGCTGTGGGGCGTTAGCTCAGTCGGTAGAGCATCGGACTTTTAATCCGCTGGTCGACGGTTCGAATCCGTCACGCCCCAATTTAATTGCTCATTGGCAGTGACGGGAATCGAGTGCACGGCAGGAATGTTCAGGACCGTCCTTGAAAAGCACCAGGGCCACCATTGAGCGGGCGTACGCGGCATTCAACCAGCGCGACATCGACGCGGCGCTGGAACTGATGACGCAAGACGTGCGCTGGCCCAAGGCTTCGGAGGGTGGTGAGGCCGTAGGCAAGCAGCAGGTTCGCTCCTACTGGACCCGACAATGGAGTGAGTTCGACCCCCACGTGGAGCCGCTCGAAATGACCGAGGAAGACGCGGGCAAGACACGCGTCAGGGTCCACCAACTCGTGAAGAGTCTCCAGGGGGACATACTCTCGGACTGCGAAGTCCTGCACGTGTTCACGGTGAACAGCGGCCTGATTGCCGCCATGAGCCTCGGGGATGAGGCCGGTCCGGCCTCTGGACCATCTGCGGCATTCATACGTCAGTCTTAGCTGCTGGTTGCAGGTCCCTACGAAGTCGGCTTATCGCCGCGACTCCCTCACGGCGCCGGCAGGCTCCAGATGTCCAGCACGCCGGTGGTGGCGTGGTCGTTGGCATTGCCCTCGGGAAGGATGATCAGTCCCTGCAGCACGACCGGACTATTCCAATGCCCGTGGCCGCACTCCAGCGTTGCGATGTGTTTGCCGGACACTGCGTCATACACATTCAGCCCGCCCTGGCGCGCATAAACGAATAGCAGGTCGCCGGACACGAACGGACTGGTGCCGCCCGGGGCCGCCTTCCACTTCTCCTCGAGCTTGCCGTTTTCCAGTTCCCAGGCCGCGGTAGCGCCATTGTCCGCGGCGAACATCCACGTATGGCCTTCATGCGTCCACACGGCCGGCTGCGCAAACAGATCCGTACCGCTGGGAGTGGAAACGGTCTGCAGTTCATGGTCCTGATGAGGAGTGGCTCCCGCGATCGCTTTCCTGCTGATGACCCGCACCTTGCCGTCCTTGCCACCTTGGGCGATCAAGTCCGCGTCCAGCAGTACGGGAGATGCGGAACCGAGGTCGAGATCGCGCGCATTCAGTTCTGCGGTGTTGGCGGGGGTGTAGTTGCCGAGGAGTTTCGTGGCGCTGGCGTCGAGCTCGAGGAGCGCATCACCCCAGTAGGTCGTGCCGTCCCAGGTGCCGTTACCAGTGGCGATGAGGATGTCGCCGCTACCCGGATCGATCACCGCGCCGGCCCGCCCCCAGATCGCGGATTGGCTCCGGGGGCAGGCGTCCGGCTCGAGCAGCCCCGTGCGGTCGCTGCACAGCGAGTTCCAGACGTGCATCAGTGCGCCGGAGTTGCCGTCGAGAACCGCGACGTGCCCCTGATAGGGCGGGCGGTCGCCGATGTAGCCCGCAGTTACCGCGATCACCCGACCCTGGGAGAATTTCAGGGGCGAAGCGAGTTTCTCCCGCTGCGCCAGTCTGGTGACGGCTGTGCGCCAGACCGGCTGTCCCTCGCTCACCGTCAGTTTCTGGATATAGCCGTCCGGTGATGCGGCATAGATGGATGTCCGGTCCGGGTCTGCCACGGGGGTCGCGTTCGTGATCTGACGACTGCCCGACAGTGCCTGGTAACTGGCGGGTGTGTATTCCCACAGAAGTCCGCCCGAGCTTGCGTCGAGCGCGAGAGTCTTGCCGTAAGTCGTCGTGACGAAGATGACGTTGTGGAGCGCGCCATGAACAGTGACGCCTTGCAGGTAGATCGCGCTGGCGTCCACCGTGCCATCCAGCTTTATCTGCCGGCGCCTGAGTTGGCTGACGTTGGCGGCCGTGATGCCCCCAGCTGTCGGGTTCGCGCTGGTGCTTTGCACGTTGCCGCCGAACATCGGCCAGTCCTGGGGACGGATGTCTTGTGCGGCCGCGACGGTTGCGGTGACGCCGATCAGCAGGTACAGAAAAAGCGGAGTTTTCATAGCGGAAGCTAGCCTCGCGAGCCATAGCATGGGTGGCCCATGCTCTCTTGCCAGGCGGACGTGGAGCACAGGGGGCCTTTGACGAGGAGTGTACGCGGATGGTGCATGGCACTCGTGCCGGCGCGAACCGCGACTTCGGCTGGACGTGAAGCCCCTGGGCTTCAGCGCGACCTTAGCGAGGTTTGGGACTGAGGCAGTTCACGTGCGGCCCCGTGGCTTTACGGCGAAGCTGTGCGCTCACGTTGGCGCTGCCACTCCTTGTCGAGTGAGCGGGCCGAGGAGCGGACTAGAGCTTTTCGACCTTGCCGACCTTGATGCCCTTGACCAGCCAGTGCCCGTTGGTGCGCACCAGGTCCATCGACGAGAACGCGTGTGCCCCGACGGCATTACTGTCGACGTCCATCCACAGGCACTCAAAGTAGAGCGTGGCGGTGTCCCCTGTCACATGGCTCTTGATCCGCATCGCCGGCGTATAGCCGATCCAATGATGCTCGGGGCGGAATGGACCGCTGACGTCGGCCCAGTAAGTGCGCACCTGCTCCTTGCCCCGGTAGACCTTGTTGTCATGCGCCGTGTCTGTGAGCACGGCGTCGTCGGCATAGAGGCTCATCATCAGTTCCAGGTCCTTGCTGGGAAGGACGCTGCCGGCTGTGTGGAAGACGATCTCGATATTGCGGACTGCGAGGATGTCCGCCGGAGGGCCGCTGTCGTTCGGCGAGTCGGCGAGGGCGGGCAGGCACAGCAGTAATCCCAAGAGGACGAACGCTCGGTTCATGTCGATTCTCTCCGTCAAACGGTGGGCCGCGCAGGCAAGAGACCGACCGTGCGACAGCCTGCTCCCGTGGCTGGTGGCGCTGATCGGCCACCGTTGCCACGCAAACCGCAAACTCAAGACAGACCGCGACGCAGCAGGCGTCTGCGGCCGGGACGGTGTGCCCGATGCCGATAACTATCGAGGCAACTGTATCAAACTGTATGTATAAATTCACTTAAACATACCGCGGACCCGGAGCGCCCCCGCCGTGTCGGATACTGCTGCTCCCTGAGCCGGCTACCGGATCCTCTCTTTGGTGGACGCATGGAACAATTCCATTCGGAGCCCGATGGTGGCCCCATGACCCCCAGTTCCCCCGGCGCCGGCCCGCTACGCGACCGCGCTTTGGGGATCATTGCCTTTGCGACCGTACTGGGCCTGCTTTATGCCGGCCGCGGCGTGCTGGTCCCCTTCACCGTGGCTTTGATACTCAGCCTGCTGATAGCCCCGCTGGTTCGCAGCCTGCGGCGCACGGGACTTTCGCAGACGCCCGCAGTGCTCATCGCGGTGCTCGGCGTGGCCGTCGTCCTTTCAGCGGTGGGCGTGGTGCTCGGGACGCAGGTCCTGCGCATGGCGGCCGGACTGCCTCAGTACGAGCAAACCATCGAGCAAAAGCTGAGCTACCTGGATGAGATCACCCGCGGTCGGGTAGACGCCTTGACGAGCGAGACCAGTCGGCTCGTCGAGAGCCGCTCCGCAGCTACCGGCGCAGGCATGGCCGCTCCCGGCTCCACACCGGTCCCGGTTGAATTACACCAGCCGCGGGCCACGCCGCTGCAGATCATCGGGCGCGTGCTCGCCTCCGTCTGGCAGCCGATCGCCTCGAGCGGGATCGTACTGGTGGTGCTGGTCTTCGTGCTTCTTGAACATGAGGCGTTGCGTGACCGCTTTATCCGCGTTGCCGGCGGGGACAACATTCGCTTGACGACGGCAGCTCTCAACGACGCCGGTGAGAGGCTGTCGCGGTATTTCGTATCGCAGTTCGCGGTCAATCTCGGCGTCGGGGTAGCGATCGGGCTCGGCCTGGCGCTCCTGGGAGTGCCGCAGGCGTTCCTGTGGGGCGCGCTCGCCACCTTGCTGCGCTTCGTCCCGTATATCGGAGTGTGGCTCGCGGCTTTGCTGGCGACGTCATTGGCAGTGGCCGTCGACCCAGGGTGGTCCCTTGCCATCGGGACGCTGGTGCTGTTCGTGGTCGTCGAACTCATCGCGGGTCAGGTGGTCGAACCCAATCTGTACGGGCATACCACGGGACTGTCACCGCTGTCGGTGGTGGTGGCGGCAATCTTCTGGAGCGCAATTTGGGGTCCGGTCGGCCTGGTGCTGTCGACACCGCTCACCCTGTGCCTGCTGGTTCTGGGCCGCCATATTCGCGCCTTGAGCTTCCTCGATCTGCTGCTGGGAAGCTCGCAGCCGCTGACTTTGGCCCAGAAGTTCTACCAGCGGGCGCTCTCGGGTGATGCGGTCGAGATCCTGACTCTCGCCAGAAACTTCCTCAAGCGAAACTCATTCGCTGCCTACTGTGATCTGGTTGTAATGCCCGCGCTTCATCTCGCGACCTTGGATCGCGAAAACGGTGCAATCAGCCCCGAGCAGCAGACCAAGATGCGCGACGCGCTCGTGCAGGTGGTATCTGAACTGGGGAACGAGCCCCGACGTCTGTCGCGGCGACCCGCCTCAGTGCTGGAGGACCAGAACCCCGGACTCCTGTTGCTTCAGCACCGCGAGCAACTGCTCGGAAGATGGCAGGGACCGATCGCCGTGCCGCCGGGTTCGATTCTGCTGTGCGTCGGGCTGGGGACCCGGGCTGACACCATCGCTGCCGAACTCCTGGTGCGTGCGTTGCGCGAACAGCGCCTCGATGCCCGCCATGTGTTGATGGACGATCTCGACAGCGCCGAACGTCCACCCGATGCGAAGCCCGAGTCGATCGGTGCCGTCTATCTCGTCAGTGCCTTTCCGAGCGCGGAACGCGATAAGTCCCAGAGCGCGATCGAGCGACTTAAGCAGCGCTTCCCGGGCGGCCGCGTGATAACCGTCTTTCTGCCCGGCGTGCTGATTCCCGCCGGTCTTACGTCACCCCCTGCCGCTGCGGAGGACGGAGTGAGTTCCTTTGAGGCCGCGGTACATCTGTGCCTCGGGAGGGATGGCCAGGACGCGAGCGCGTAGTGGGGCGGACTATCTGGCCCCAGGCTCCGCGGCCATATCCGCGATGCCCACAAGTTTTGTTCTCTTTAGCTCTTCAAGCGGGCGAGTTTGCTGTGGGTTCGGACCGATTCCTCTTCGCTCAGGAGCGGGTCCTCTCGCAGCAGCTGCTCGAATTTGGCGGGTACCAGGGCAGGGCTGAAATAGAATCCCTGGTATTGGTCGCAGCCGAGCTGGGCGAGCAATTGCAGCTGCTCGGGCGTCTCGACTCCCTCCGCAATCACCTTCAGGCGCAGGCTATGGGCGAGTGAGATGATTGCGCCTACGATGGAAGCATCCTCCGGTCGCGCGGTCATCTGCTCAACGAAGCAGCGGTCGATCTTGAGCTTGTCGATCGGAAAGCGGCGCAGATAGCTCATGCTCGAATAGCCGGTCCCGAAGTCATCGACTGAGACCAGCACGCCCATGCGGCTGATGGCTTCCAGAATATGCACCGACTCCTCGGCGTCGCTCATGACCGCGGTTTCGGTCAGTTCGATCTCAAGGAGCCCGGGATCGAGTCCCGAGGCATCCAGAGCGCGGCGAATCTGCCCGACCAGATCCATGAGGCGGAACTGCGAGGGCGCGAGGTTGACTGCGACGCGCAGGGCGCGCGGCCCGCGCTGCTGCCAGATGCTGCCCTGGCGGCATGCCTCGTGCAGCACCCACTCCCCGATGGCGTCGAGCAGCCCACACTCGTCGGCGACCGGAATGAAGTCACCGGGCATCAGCAGGCCGCGCTGTGGATGACGCCACCGGATGAGCGCTTCGGCGCTGTTAATGCGGCCGGTCGCGGTGTCGACCTTGGGCTGGTAGTGCAGCTCGAATTGTCCGTCGCGCAGCGCCTCGTGCAGCTCGCTCTCGAGTTTCACACGCTCCTGCGTCACCGTTCCCATGCTCTCGGTGTAGCACTGCACGTTGTTGCGGCCGCGCTCCTTGGCGTGGTACATGGCGGCGTCCGCGTGCGCCAGCAGTGTATCGATGGTTGCGCCATCACGCGGGTAGAATGCGATGCCGATGCTGGGCGAGACATGCACGTCGATGCCGAGGAGCCGCGTGGAGGGCTCCATGACTTTCAGCAGACGCGTGCCCATCTCCATGGATTGCACCTGCGTCATGGGCCCATCGAAGATGATCACGAACTCGTCGCCACCGAGGCGCGCGATGCTGTCCACGGCGCGGATGGCTCCCTTGAGGCGTGCCGCCACCTCGCACAGCAGTTGATCGCCGGCGCGATGGCCGAGCGAGTCGTTGATGAGCTTGAACCGATCGAGATCGAGGACCGCAACGGCGAACCCGTGCGCCTGGCGGTTGGCCTGGGCAATCGCCTGCGTGAGGCGGTCATCGAGCAGCAGGCGGTTTGGGAGCCCGGTGAGGGTGTCGTGCGAGGCGAGATGGCGCAGTTGCCGGTTGGCAGCCTCGAGGCCACGGGTGCGGTCAGTGACGACCCGCTCGAGGCCCTCGACGTAGCCCTTTAGAGCGCGCGCGTTCTGCCATTTGCGGCTCAGCGCGCTCGCAGACTGCAGGATTTCGATGGGTTCGAAGGGCTTCTTGATGACGATGAGCTTGTCGGAGCGGCCGAGGCGCGCCAGAAGCTCCATCCAGTCGTAGTCGCTGTAGGCTGAGCAGACTACCACCTGTATTTCGGGATCGATCTTCCAGAGATTCTCGATCGTTTCCAGCCCGTCCCAGCCGGGCGGCATCCTCATGTCCACGAAGGCAACCGAGTAGGGTCGTCCCGCGGCGAGCGCCTGCCGCGCCAGCTCCACTCCCTCCCGTCCCTGCATCGCCGAGTCCACGTCGAACACCGGACGCGAAACCGTGGACTGCGGCTCGCCGAAGAGTGCTGCCTCGGCTGCCGATATTCGGCTGTCGTCGCGCCCCGCGAGTATCTTGCGATAATCCTCGTGAATGGCGGGATTGTCGTCAATCATCAGCAGGCGGTGAGTCAGCAGCTCGGTCTCATCGGCCATGGGGCGGCTCCGCCTGGGAGAGGGGCAGCGTCAACGTGAATGTGGCTCCCCGTCCGGGGCCCTCGCTCGCGCCTTTGAGGGAACCGCCCAGCTCCTTGGCCGCGAGCGCGCAGCTGTGCAGGCCGAAGCCGTGGCCGTCTTTGCGCGTGGTGAAGCCGTGGCTGAAGATGCGCTCGAGGTTCTCCGGGGGGATGCCGACGCCAGTATCGATGACGGCTACCAGCATTTGCCCATCGGCCGCGCGTACACGGACGGTCACGCGTTTCTCGCTCCTGCCGGACTCGTCGCAGGCATATTTGGCGTTGCGGATCACGTTCACCAGGATCTGGAGCACCTTGTGCTTGTCGACCGTTAGGGGGGGCACGTCCTGGAAGTCGCGCACCAGGGTGACCCCGTGGCGGCTGAATGCTCCCTCGTTCATCCTGAGGCTGTCCTCGACCAGTGCGCGGATGTCGACCATGTCAGTCACGCCACCGCGGCGTGCGTAGCTCTGTTGGACTGCCACGATCTCCTTGATGTGCTCGACGTTGCCTCGCAGCTCTGCGAGCTCCGCAATGGCGATATCACGCTCCGCAATGAGCTCCGCAGCGAGCTCCTGCAGATACGCGGGCAGGTGCGTGCCTTGAGGTCCTGCCAAGAAGGCGCTCAGGTCAGACCCGTGTTGGCGCAGCAGTCCGGCAACCCGCGACAGGCCCACACACTTTGACTTTTTGATGCGCTCGGAGACGATGCTCGCCGAAACATTGACGCTATTGAGCACATTGCCGACGTTGTGCAGCACATTCGTGGCCACTTCGGCCATGCCCGCCTGCCGAGAGGCGACCAGCAGCTGCTTGTGCACGCGCTCGAGCTCCTCCTCGGCGAGCCGCCGGTCGGTGATGTCTTCGATTACCGTGAGGGCGCCCAGTGGCTGGCCGGCCTCGCCAACCATGCGCTGCGCGCTCGACAGCACCGTGCGACGTGCGCCGTCGGGCCGAACGATGACGAACTCCGCGTTGCGTACCTCGCCTCCGAGCAGGCTGCGCGCCAACGGGCGATCTTCGCGCGGCACGGGCGTCGTGCCGTCCGCGAGATAGACCCGGGAAGTCAGGGGATAGGGGTTGCGCGGTGTGGCGCCGCCCGCTTCCTCCGCCGGGATCCCGAGCAACTCGGCCGCGGCGCGATTGTGGTGCGTCACCTGGCCCCGCACGTCACACGCCACCAGTGCAATCGGAAGCTCGGCGATGACGGTGGCCAGCAGCGTCTGGTTCTGGAGCAGGGCGGCCGCCATTTGCTTGCGCGCGGAAATGTCGAGCAGAAACTCAACCGAGCATTCCGGCTCCGGGCCGCCGCTGCTCACCAGAGAGGTGGTGGCATGGACCCACAGCGCACCACCATTCTTGTGCAGGTAGCGCTTCTCGACATCCAGATGAGCAATCTCACGGCGCCAGAGCCGCTCGAGGCCCGCCGTCGTGGACTGCAGGTCCCCCGCGTGGGTGAGGGTTGCCATCGACTCGCCCCTGAGCTCGCCGGCATCAAAACCGAGCATGGCGCAGAAGGCGCGGTTGCAATGACGGTAGCGCCCGTCCCGATCGGCGAAGGCGATGCCAATCGGGGCCTCCTCGACGGTATTGCGGAACAGCGTTTCTACTTGCCGCGACGGGGTCTGCTCCAAAAGAGCGTCAACCTCCCGCGCGGCAATATTCCCGTCAGAGCTGTTCATGGCCGTCCGCTGCCCGCCATTCTTTAGCGAGACGCTTTCCGGCTCACCGGCACCTCTGCAGACTCAAAGGGCACGCCGCAGCCCCCCAGTCCGCAGTAGCCGCTTGGATTCTTTGCCAGATACTGTTGGTGATAGTCTTCTGCGTAGAAGAATTGTGGCGCGTCGCGGATCTCCGTCGTGATGGTGCCGTGTCCGGCGGCGGTGAGTCGGGTCTGATACGCGCGCCCGGAATCCTCGGCGGCGTCTCGCTGTCCTTTGTCCGTCACATAGATCGCGGAGCGGTACTGCGTGCCGATGTCATTTCCCTGCCGCATCCCCTGGGTGGGATCGTGCGACTCCCAGAACGACTTGAGCAGATCCTCGTAACGCACTTTGGCGGGATCGAAAATCACGCGCACGACCTCGGCATGCCCGGTATCACCAGTGCATACTTCCTCGTAGCTGGGATTGGGAGTGAACCCACCCGCGTAGCCGACTGCGGTCGAGTGCACTCCGCGCAGCTGCCAGAAGAGCCGTTCCACGCCCCAGAAGCAGCCCATGCCGAATATTGCTTCGCGCAGGCCGACAGGGAATGGCGGCACGATGCGGTGACCGTTGACAAAGTGCGCGTGCGAAACGCTCAGTGCCTGAGCGCGTCCGGGCAATGCGTCCTTGGCCGTCGGCATTACCGTTTTCCTGCTCATGAGGGGTCCCCCCGGCGATGGTGGTCATTGGCGACGGGAAGGTCGCTTATCGAAGCGGCCGCATTTGCCGGCGCGCGGCGGGCGACCTGCGTCCAGTGGTGGCAACGATCGACAAGAGACATGCCGGCTATCCTTCAGTTGAGGCCCCGAATCCGGATATGAAACGCTCGACACGACATAACTACCGTGATCGGCGTCACGTTGGCAGGAGCCTCCATGTGACGGGACACGCGATGCGGCGCGACGTCAGATGAGCGACTTTAGGAAGACGGCAGAGGCGGTACGGATACCAGCAGGGTGCAGGAGATCGAAGCCGACCCGGGCGACGACCGGGTGGTTACCGGCGTGAGGCCTCGGGCAGCCGCCGACGGTTCATGCGCTCGCGGCGCTTCGGTATGCGACTCCAGGGCGCCTAGCGATTGGTTTGTGCGATCCATGATTTCAGTGGCTCAACCCACTGGGGCAATGGTTGATAGAAAGCCCCGTGACTCTTCCCCGTCGAGATGGCGACTTCCCTGAATGAGGCAAGGTGACTTCGCGTGGCAAGCCTGGCACATGAGCCCATCTCGTCGGACGTCTCGTAGATCGACAGGAGGTTGCCCGCCAGGACCAGGGGCGGATCGCGCTGGACGTCACCGGCAGCGCAGGTCGCGAGAAGTGCGGTGTTGATGCCGTACCCTGACAGATCGCTCGAGGCGTAGGCGGTCTCTTTCGCGCCCCTCGAGAACCCCACCAGCGTGATGTGACCGGGGGGAACCCCGGCTTCGCCGAGGCGCCTTACCCATGACTTGAGCGTTTCAACGTAGCGGCCGAAATCGGCGTCCTTCGGGCGCTGGTAGGCGACGAGGTTGAAGCCCCCGTCACGAAATAGCGCCTGCTTGATGGCCGGGAAGTCGTACTCCCCAAAATTAGGCGAGACTGGTCGCGGGTCGCTGCCTTCGGCGATCGCGCCATGGGAGTAAATCACGTACCGCTCATTCGCATGGATCGCGGCGGGAAAGTCGTCGTAGAGCTCGACGGCTTGGCAGCTGATCGGGAGAAGCACTGAAGCCAGAAGAGTCGCCAATGATCTGACCATGTCGCACACACCGCCATTTCAAGCCGAGTTCCGAGAGATCCAGAGATCTGGCCGGTGGAGGATCGGCTTCTCTGACCCGCAGGTGTGCGGAGTTTAAGAGGGAATCCGGTCTCGGGCGCGGGCAAAGGGCCGCCAAGCGAGCGCGATTCCGACATGCGGGCGGTGCCGCCTTGGGGTTCGGGTCGCCGGCGCTCGGCGGACCTGATAAACAGGGGGGCAGCCGTCCCACGAGGTGCCCTCTTGCGCAGCCGCATACCGTTCCGGGCCCAGCCGATGCTGGCGACCCTCGTAGCCAAGCCCTTCGATCGAGAAGAATGGGTCTATGAGGAGAAGTACGACGGGGATCGGATCCTGGCCTACAAGGAGGGGGATCGCGTGCGACTGCTATCGCGGAATGGCAAGGAGCGCACGGAGCGCTTTCCAGCGCTCGAGCGGGCGATCCGCCGGCTGCGGCCCGAGACGCTGCTCCTGGATGGGGAAGTGGTGGTCTTTGACGCCAAGGAGGTTTCAAGATTTCAGCTGCTACAGCAGGGGCAGGGTGATGCGGTCTATGTAATCTTCGACTGCCTTTACCGCGCCGGCGAGGACCTGCGGGAACAGCCACTCTCCGAGCGGCGGGCGGTGCTCACCAGTACGATTGGAAAGAGTCCGCGCCTCAGGATTTCGCGGCGGCTAACCACGAATGGTCTCGAGGCCTACCGCCTCGCGAAGCGCAAGGGCTACGAGGGTGTGGTGGCGAAGGATGTGTCGAGTCCGTATGTCGAGGGTCGCAGCAAGTTCTGGCTCAAGGTAAAGGTGCACCAGGAGGATGAATTCATCATCTGCGGGTACACCAAACCCGCCGGCTCCCGAAGGTACTTTGGGGCACTGCTGCTCGGCGCGTACCAGGACCGAAAACTCTTGTACGTGGGCAAGGTCGGAACCGGATTTGATGCCACGACGCTTGCGATGCTGCATAGCAGGTTTCAGCCCCTGCGGCGATCGCGTTCCACGCTGACGGACGTTCCTCGGGAGGCGGGGCTCACGTTTCTGGCGCCCCGGCTGATTGCCCAGATCGCATTCCAGGAATGGACCGCGGACCGCAAGCTGCGCCAGCCGGTATTCCTTGGTCTCCGGGACGATAAGAGCCCGCAAGAAGTGGTGATACCGGCGACATCGGCGTGAGCGGCGTGAGCGGCGCGACGGCGTCATAAGGGTTGACCGGCTCCGGCGCATTCGCGAGCGTCGAAAGTGTCACCTATGTCTCACTCGAACCGCTTGCTGGCACAGATGCGCGGAGTCTCTCGTATGATTGCCGGCGCGGATCGGAGCGGCGCTCCGGGAACACAAGGTGACGAAATGAAACGGCTGATCACTCTGCTCGCTCTCACGCTTAGCGGCTGCAACTCGTTTTCACCCGACGCGGGCCATGAGGTCGTCTTGGTCGAGAAGCCGGTACTTTTTGGCCACGGCGGGGTGGATGCGGACCCGGTGAAGACGGGACGTACGTTCACCGCACCGACGACCACTGGCGTGGATGTCAATATGCAGCCGGAGAAGTTCGAGGCACAGATGTCGGACATGATGACGTCTGACGGGGTCCCGATCACCTTTCACGCGATCATCGTTCTGCAGGTGACCGACTCGGTGACGCTCATCAAGAACTTCGGGCCCAGGTGGTATCAGAACAACCTCGAGCAGCCGTTCCAGACGATGGTGAGGCAGGCGGTGCGCAAACGCGGGATGAATGAGACCGCCATCAGTACAACCGCCCTGGACGCCATCGATGAGGAGATCCGGGACTCGCTGCAGGCATTCATCAAGGACAAGGGGCTCCCGGTACGCCTGGTGACGATGACTGTCGGTAAGGCGAATCCCCCGGATGCGATCAAGAACCAGCGCATCGAGACTGCCGCTCAGGAACAGCGGGTGCAGACGGAAAAGCAGATCAAGCTTGCTGAGGACCAGCGCAAGTCGGCCGAGGAGTCTCGCGCAGCAGCCGACAATGCCTACCGGCAGGCGCTCGGACTTTCAGCCGAACAGTATGTGCAGCTCAAACGCATAGAAATGGAGAATAGGGTGTGCGCAGAGGGCAAGTGTACGTTCATCGAGAACGGCGGTGCGGTTCCCACGTTTAATGTGAAGTAGGAGATTCCGGCTCCGGGAGAGGGAACTTGCCGGTGCGCGCGGTTTCACTGAAGTTGCACGGGGCGCGTAGCGCAGCGCGTGACCGGCTGTCAGATCGGTGATCTGAACACCCTATAGTCGGACTAGTAATCCGATGGTGCCCAGCGCGTCTCAGAACGCTTTGAGCACATTGTCCGCCGCCTGCTTGGTTGCCTCCCAGGCCTTCTGCGCGGCTTTCTGGGCATCGTCGGCGGCTTTGCGCGCAGCCTCCTTGCTCGACTCAGCCGCTTCCTTGGCGGAGCGCTCGGCCTGCTGAGCCGCCTCATGAGTGGCGACGGCTGCTTGCCTCGCCGCTTCTGCCGCCGCGCGTGCGGCACCTTGGGTGTCAGCGCTCGCCTTCATTGCCGCCTCAGCGGTTTTCCGTTCGGCACGTTTTGCGGCCCTATCTGCCTTGTGAGCTGCCCGCTGCGCCGTGTCGGCTGCTGATTGTGAGGCCTCGGTGACAGCGTGGCCCGCGCTCTGCACCGCCAATTTTGCCGCCTGAGCAGCCTTGCGGGTCGCCTCCTTGGCATCCGAGGCCGCCCTGCGGGCGTCCCCCGCTGAGCTCTGATCAGACGTCGTGGGCGACGGACTTGCGGATGTCGGCGCATCTTGAGCCGCGCATACGTCAGCCGCGACCAGCAATACGAACAGAACCAGCCAGCTGCGCAGTTTCATTGACTCGTTTCCCCCACGGCCGTGCTGACCACTCGAATTGGCCCTGGCGGCTCGAGTAGATCACTCTTCTGTACTCCAGCCCGATGTTCCGGCTTCGCTATGCCGCGCAGCCGGGTGCCCCGGTAACAGACGGAATGGCTGAGTGTCCGTACGTTACCGCACGGAGGTGGTGAGTCAAGCAGTCGGCTCGCGGGGGCGCCTAGCGTCCCGGGCGGCAGCCTTAGGGGCTGCGGCTATGAGGCGCTACTTTTCGGAACAGCGGCGCTCGCGGCTCCAGCTATCTCCTGCACGGGAACCCAGACGAGACAATCGACTCGAGTCATTTGGTGTACAAGTGATCGAGGTGCGGCACCAATTGAAGGTGTCGTACAGCTTAGCCTTGGCGCGAGTGCCTGTTTCACCGGGAGGTTTCGATGTTCTCACCTGTTGAAAGGAGAAAGAAGTCTTCCGGAGGCGAACGCGCCGTGTGGCTGTCGCCCATTCGCATGGAGAGTCAGGCGTCTTCGAACGAGGGATTGCCTGAGCGCAGGTGAACGCACTCCCCATCGTAGGCATTGCCTCCTCTGCAGGCGACCTTGCGGCGGTTGCGGAGCTGGTCTCCGCATTTTCACTCGGGTATCACGCCGCCTTAGTCATTGTCCAACGAGTTGTCGCGGGTCGGGAAAAGTTCCTGTTCGACGTCCTCGCACAGAAGACCGCTCGCCCGCTGGTACACGTTTACAACGATGTACAAGCACTCCCGGGACACATTTACCTGATGACCGCGAACACCACACTGACCCTCAGCGAGAGCCGTATTCGTGTGGCGCCGGAAGTGGGAGTGCATCATCCGGGGGATCTCCTGTTCGCATCGCTTGCCAAGGAACGTGGGCGGAGCGCGATTGGCATCGTGCTTTCGGGTGAGGGTGCCGATGGCGCTTTGGGGGTGCAAGCGATCCAGGCACGCGGAGGCACCACAGTGGCGCAGTATCCCGGCTCGGCGCGATTTCCCGGCATGCCGATCAATGCCATTGAAACCGGTTGCGTACAGTTCGTGCTGCGCCCGAACGAGATTGCGCGGGAGTGTGAGCGGCTCGCTGGCCGCGACGCCCCTGCAGCTGACTCGAGTGTCTCCTACCCGATGATCGAAGTGGTTGAAACCTTGACGCCGACGCATCGATCTAACCTCGGACACGAATCCGCTGGCCCTGTGACTGAGGCATTTGCCTTGGCCAACCCATGATAGTCAACGGAGTTCTAGCGCGGGCGGAGTACGCGAGGACTCGGGCGCATCTGTGGAGTTTGCGCAGGAGCCTGACACAGGCGCGCGATGCACTCATGCACTTCAGCGCGGACCGAATCGATCGTGACAAGCTCGAGCCGGCCGCGCGGCGGGTCGATGACCTGATGACAATGTTCGGAAGCGACAGCCCCGACTGTGGGCGGGGCGCCCGATGGCTCACGGAAATTCAGGAGGCCCTTGGGGTGGTGTCCAACCCGAAGGCGGCCGAGGCCCTGGAGGAAGCGCGGGGCGAGATCCTCGTGCTGCGTGAGGTACTGGGGACCGGAAAGGATGCACCGCTGGCTTCTCATCGGCCTGTGTTGCCGGGCAACACATAGCCCCGCCGCGCCGTCGGCCGTCAGGTTACGGAGCGGTCTTTAGTCTCCGGGAGCATCAATGCCCCAATCACGACGGTTATCAGGGCGACGATTATCGGATAGCGCAATCCGTAGTAGATGTCTCCGCTCAGTGCGACCAGGGCAAAGGCTATGGTGGGGAGGAACCCCCCGAACCAGCCGTTGCCGATGTGATAGGGCAACGACATCGACGTGTAGCGGATACGGGCGGGGAACAGCTCGATCAACCAAGCGGCGATCGGGCCATAGACCATGGTGACGTAGAGCACCAGAAGGACAAGCAGTGCCAGGACCATGGGGTAGTTGATCTGCGCGGGATCCGCCTTGGTAGGGTAACCGGCTTCTTTGAGAGCGCCGGCAAGTGTCTTCGAAAAGGTCTCGGTAGCGGACTTGAAATCGGCGCCTGACATGCGCGCGCCTTCAATCGAGGGGATTGCCGGCGCATCGCCGATGCGGATCTGCGCCACACTCCCTACGGGGGCTGCTTCGTTGCGGTAGGGGACACCGGCCTTTGCGAGCGCGGCCTTGGCGACATCACAGGACCGCACAAATTTCTTCTTGCCGACCGGGTCGAACTGAAACGAACAGGAGTCCGGGTCTGCGACCACGGAGACCGGCGCGTGGATGGAGGCGCTCTCTATCGCGGGGTTGGCAAAGTGAGTGAGGCCCTTGAATATCGGTATGTACGTGAGGGCCGCGATCAGACACCCCGCCAGCACGATCTTTTTCCTGCCGATGCGGTCCGAGAGGCTGCCAAATATCACGAAGAAAGGGGTCCCTATCAGTAGCGCTGCAGCGATCAGCAGGTTAGCCGGCTGCGCTGCGACCTTCAGGACCTGAGTGAGGAAGAAGAGCGCATAGAACTGACCGCAGTACCAGACGACGGCCTGGCCGGCGGTAGCCCCAAGCAGGGCAAGGATGACAAGGCGCATGTTGCCCCAACGCGCAAAGGACTCTGTCAGCGGCGCCTTTGATCGGGTTCCGGCAGCCTTCATTTCCAGAAAGACCGGCGACTCCGCCAGCTGCATGCGGATGTACACGGAGATTGCCAGCAGCACGATGGAGATCAGGAAAGGGATGCGCCAGCCCCAGGTGTCGAACTCGGGGCCGAGCCAGTTGCGGCACGCGAGGATCACCAGCAGGCTGAGGAACAGGCCAAGTGTTGCCGTTGTCTGAATCCAGCTGGTGTACAGCCCGCGCTTGCCCTGAGGAGCGTGTTCACCCACGTACGTGGCCGCCCCGCCGTACTCACCGCCAAGAGCCAGGCCTTGCAGGAGACGCAGGGCAATCAAGGCAACGGGCGCGATGACGCCCGCGCTGGCGTAACTGGGCAGCGCGCCCACGAGCGCCGTGGAGAGTCCCATGATTACGATGGTGATGAGGAATGTGTGCTTGCGCCCGACGAGGTCACCCAGACGCCCGAACACCAGGGCGCCGAAGGGTCGCACCGCGAAGCCCGCCGCGAAGGCCAGCAGCGCGAAAATGAAGCCCGTGGTCTCATTGACTCCGGAAAAGAACTGCTTGGAGATGATCGCCGCCAGCGAGCCATACAGGTAGAAGTCGTACCATTCAAAGACCGTGCCGAGACTTGAGGCGAAGATGACCCGGCGATGTGCCTTGTCGATGCCGGGACCGCTCATTGTCAGAGTGTTCGTCGCCACGGTATGGCTCCTGTTTTCCTGGAAATGCGTCGCCCACGCCCGAACCTGTCGCCAGATGTAGCGCTCCCATGCCGCACGTGCGGCTATGGCCACGCCGGGCTCTTATGGCGCCTCGGACAGAGCCTGAGTGGATTGCAGCGTTCGAAATCGATCCCCCGCGCTATCGCAATCGCGTTGATCATGAATGAGGGATAGTCTGGTCGGTACTAGACGATGGTCTTAAGTGGCGCGGTTGGCGAAAATGCCGAAGGCCAGGGCGCACTGCACCCGGCCGATCCACGCGATGACTCAATACAGCGAGCAGCGACCGATGGCGTACCGTGTGATGATCGTCGACGACCATCCCCTGTATCGGGCAGCCTTGAGGGGTGCCGTCGCCGGCGCCTGTCCGGAGGGGCAATTCCATGAGGCCGACAGCGTGGAGGCCATGCTCGAGCATCTGGAGCGCGAGCCGGGGACTGATCTTTTGTTACTGGACCTGAATCTGCCCGGGGCCCATGGTTTCAGTGCCCTGGCCTACCTGCGCGGGACGTATCCGCAGCTGCCAGTCATCGTCGTGTCGGCCCTGGATGACGCTGCCACGATACAGCAGGCCTTGGCCTTTGGAGCGCAGGGATTCCTGTCGAAGTCCGCCGATGCCGCGGCAATATGCGAATGCATTACAGCAACGCTGCGCGGAGAAATGGTGGTTCCCCGCAGCTTCGTGGGCCCGAAGCCGCATGCGACGGATGCTGTGGCTCTGGATGTGGGGGAGCGGCTGGCGGGGCTCACACCGCAGCAGTTTCGGGTCTTTACCATGCTGTGCTCAGGTCGGCTCAACAAGCAGATCGCCCACGAACTTCAGGTCACCGAGGCAACCGTGAAGGCGCATATGACTGCGGTCATGCGCAAACTTGGTGCCGCCAATCGTACTCAGGTGGTCCTGCTGGCCGCACGCTTGACGATGAACCCCGACGATCTCAAGCCTCAGCCGGAAGAGGCCGACTGACGGTCTCGGGGATGCGGGCGGCAGCGCGGCGCTTCAGTGCCGCCAGCAACGCCCGGAGTGCGGCGGGCCGCAGCGGCTTGTGCAGGAGCGGATAGCCGTGAATGCGGGCTGCAAGGGCAATGTCGGCCGCGTGATCAGCCGTGATCAGGCCGCCCGGCAACGCTACGGCACGGTTGCCGTTCAGCTGCCGCAGCAACTCAAGCCCGTTGATGCCCCCGCCGAGATGGTAGTCAACCAGGACCGCATCGATTGTCGCGGCCGCGGCCACGCGCAGCGCGTCTGCCCCGCTGCGGGCCTTTAACACCACTATTCCCCACAGGCCGAGCAGCGCTTCCATGCCATCGAGTATGGAGGAGTCGTTGTCGACGCACAGTACGCGCAGACCCATCAGGCTCACCGGGTCGCTGATGCGTGGTTGTGGTGTGCTGGCCGTGGATGCCATCGGTCGTGCGTCGCGCGGCACCCGTACTCCAAACGCGGAACCTCGGCCCGCGTGGCTCTGCAACGACAGTTCGTGACCGAGCAGCCGTGCCAGGCGATCGCAGATCGAAAGCCCCAGGCCGAGACCTCGTTCTCCCCACGGGGAGCCTTGTTCAAGCCGGTGGAACTCACCGTAGATTCGCTCTTGTTGATCGGGGGGGATGCCCGGGCCAGTATCGAAGACTGTGACTTCCAGAGCGGTTCCGCGCCGGCGACATCCCAGCGCGACACCGCCGCTCTGTGTATAGCGCAGGGCGTTAGAGAGGTAGTTCTGAATGATCCGGCGCAGGAGGACGCGGTCACTGCGTACGATGTCGCGGCAACTGACCACATCGAGGCGCAGTCGACGCGCTTCCGCGAGCGGGGCGTACTGGCGACGCAACTCCTCCAGCAGATCGCCGATATGAAATAGGCTGACATCCGGCTTGAGCACCCCGATGTCCAGTCGTGCAACGTCGAGCAAGTCACTCAGCAGTTCCTCGGCCGCCCGCATTGAGTCATCGATCCGGCTGGCAAGTTCGTGCAGCTCCGGAACTTCCCGGACGCGGGATTCGAGGGCTGAGGCAAACAGGCGCGCCGCGTTGAGGGGCTGCAGAAGATCATGACTGGCGGCCGCCACGAAACGTGTCTTGCTGCCGTTGGCGCGCTCTGCTTCCTGCTTGGCCAGCCGTTGCGCCTCGAGCGCCTCCTGCAGCTCGTGCGTGCGTTGCGCAACTCGCTCTTCGAGGCCCTGTTTAGCATCCAGGAGCGCCTGTTCGGCGTGCTTGAAATCGGTGACGTCGGTATAGGTGGTTACAAAACCGCCTCCCGACATGGGCTGGCCGTGGATGCGGTAGACCTGACCGTTGCGGCGCTTGCGCTGGAAGGTGTACGGGGTGCCGGCGCGCAGGTGAGCCAGGCGCTTCTGCACCTGCTGTTCCGCGTCGTCATCGCGGAATTCCCCACGTGCGAAGTTCCAGCGGATGAGGTGTTCCACGGGCCGGCCGACAAAAACCATGTCCTCGGGATAGCCGAACATCTCCAGATAGCGCCGATTCCAGGCGACGATGCGCATGTCTGCATCAACCACGCTTATCGCCTGAGTGACGTTCTCCATTGTCGCTTGTAGCAGCTGACGGCTGAACCGCAGCTCCTGCGAGGTCTCGTCCAGGAGTTCGGCCACCTCGTCCAGCTCCAGCCCCTTGCGCTTGAGTGCGTGGCTCAGGACCACGCGCGCGGACGAGGACCCGATGGAGCCGGCGATTACGCGCTCGAAGTGCTGCAGCAGCCCGCGATCGGCGAGATCCCCCGGCTTGGGCAGGCTCTGGCGAGTCTGAGCGGCGTACTCCGCAAGTGCATGCCGGGCGGCGTGGCCGCCAATCATCCGGGCCGCGACCATCTCAAGATCGCCGACCGTGGCGGTGATCGCCGGCAGACCCGCCATAGGGCGTTTTGGAATCAGGAAGGTGCGTGCGGCCAGGCTCTCCTGCAGCGTCACGCCGCGATACAGCGAGATCGCTATGAGAACGACCACGTTCACGATCAGGGCGAGCAGCGCCGCAGGAGCGATGGCCCCCCAGTTCAGTGGATCGACGAGAGCGTGCGGCCAGAAGCCTGCAAGTGCGCGAGGAGGTGCAAATTCGGTGGACGTGATCAGACCGCCTGCCAGCAGATTCGGCAGAAATAGCAGGTATGCCCAGATCAGGAAGCCGCTGAGCATCCCGCAGAAGACGCCAAGCCGGGTGGCCCCGTTCCAGTACAGCGCCGCCAGGAGTCCAGGCGCGAACTGTGCCACCGCCGCGAAGGCCAGCAGGCCAATGGTGGCGAGGCTCGTGGAACCCGAGGTCGAACGATAGTAGGCGAAAGCGACCAGCGCGAGGCCGACGATGATGGCCCGACGCACCCACAAAACCCGGCGCCCGAGGCTCGCGCCGGACTCCAGTCGCTGTCGCCACAGCAGTGGCGCGACGATGTCGTTAGAGATCATCGTGGAGAGGGCAATGCTGGCGACGACTACCATGGCGGTGGCTGCGGACAATCCGCCGAGAAATACCAGGATCGTCAGCCACGTCAGCCCATAGCTCATGGGCAGTGTCAGGATCAGGACGTCAGCGGCGCCGCGGCTGGGCGCACCCCCCAAGGAACCGAGGGCCACCACCGGAACCACCAGCGCGGATATCAGGCCCAGATAGGCCGGCAGAAGCCAGCGGGCCACCTTGAGGTCAACGACGTCAACACATTCGACCACGCCAACCTGGAACTGGCGTGGCAGGCAGAAGATCGCTGCCGCTGCCAGTACGGTAGCGGTGAGAGCGTCGGGGTTGAGCAGCGTTTGCCGCGTTGCCAGGGGCGGTGGTAAGGCCATCGCTCCTGAACGCAGATGTAGGTAGGCGAAGGTACCGACGGCGACAAACGCCAGAAGCTTCAGGAAGGACTCGAAAGCGATCGCCACCATCAGGCCTTCGCGCCGTTCGCTCGCGTCGACGCGACGGGCACCGAACAGGACCGCGAACAGCGCCATCAGCAACGCCACGGCGAGCGCCGAGTCGCGGTACCAGGGCTCGTGTCCGAGTGGGGCGGTCAGCACTCCGATGCTTGCGGCAACTGCCTTGTACTGCAGTGCCAGGTATGGGACAGCGGCGGTGGTGGCGATCAGGGTGACCAGGACAGCCAACGGCCGGCTCTTCCCGAATCGAGACGCGATGAAGTCTGCGATCGACGTGACCTTGTGCGCGCGACCGATCTGCACGAGGCGTTCCATGAAGGGCAGCGCGAAGATGAAAACCAAGGAGGGGCCGAGGTAAATGGGGAGGTACGCCCAGCCGTCGCGGACGGCCGTCCCAACGGCACCGAAGAATGTCCAGGACGTGCAGTACACCCCAAGCGCCAGACCATAGATATAGGGGCGCACCCGCGGGTGTGTCGCGTACAGCGCGTGCTTGTCGCCGTAGAAAGCGATGCCAAAGAGGCATCCAAGATAGGCGACCGCGAGCGCGAGGAGCAGCCAGCCCGATAACATACGCGCGCTATCCTACGCTGCGAGCGCAGCTGGTCAAAGGGCGGGACCGCAGCGCCGGACTCACCAGGTGAACGAACGCCGGCGCAAGCTGCCTGGCGCCGGCGTTGCTGTCAGAGCCTGATGCGATAGCCGATCATGAACGTAACCTGCTTCTCACTGCCAGAGGTGCCATCCGCAGTGGTGCCCGGGAAGCCGTTTGCCAGGCCATCGGTAACGCGCGAGTAGTTCACGCCGGCGTAGGCGTCGTAGCGCTTGCTGAACGCGTAGTCTGCAGTCACCGAGCCCTCCGTGAAGGTTCCCGAGCACAGCAGGCCTGCGCCCGAGCAGCCAATGCCGTCCGTGCCGGTGGGTCCAAGACCGATGGTCCAGCTGTTCTGGTTGGCATGATAGAAGGCGCCCGTAAAGCTCCATCCGCTCGGCATGGCGAACTTGGCGCCCACCCACTCCAGGCTGTAGATCGCCGAGTTATTGATGTTGATGCCGATGGAGAGCGGGTAGTCGCCCTGTGACGCTCCGGTTGCTTCGTCGGAATGTCCCTTTTCGATGTGCGAGTAGCCGGCGTAGAGAGTGAGCTTGTTGCCGGGAGCGACCTTCGGATCGGCCCCCGCTCCGAAATCGAACGTGTACTTGGCCATGATGTTCCAGGACACATCATTGGAGATGTACGCCGCCAGGCCGGGCGTGGGGAGTGGGTTAGGCATGTTGTCGAAGGAGCTGCGAAGGTTCACGGCGCCCTTGGCGTTCTCGTAAACCGCGTCGACGGTAAGGCCCTGTACGGTCCCGCCGAGCTCCAGCCCGTAAGCCTTGCCGAGCACGCCGGTATCCGCGCCGCCATTGGAATAAAGCGCAGCGGCCCGCACCGGTCCATATTGATAGACGTACTTGGCGGAATTATCGAGGCGCGCCGCTTCCGTGCTTCCTGCGCCGCCGTCGAATCCCGAATACCCCAGGAACGAGAACGCGTAGGACAGGGTCTGTGGGTCAAAGCGCGCCAGCGCATCAAGCTGCAGCGACTGCTGGCGGCCGATTGTGAGCGTACCGTACATCTTGTTGCTGATGCCGCCATAAGCAACGCCGTTGAAGGGCTGTCCGCAGCGACTGCTGTCCGCGTTCGCCGTTTGTTTCCCCTGCGGAACGCCGCTGTTGTCCCGGATGCTCGCGCACGCGTCGGTCAAGTCACCGGATAGCGGGTTGAATCCGGTTTCAAGCCTGCCAACAGCGTTGAAGTCATGGCCAACAGGTATGTCCGCCATGAGCCCGACCTTGGACTGCTCAATGCCGCTTTCCGCAAGCGTTGACTGGGAGCCCGAGAAATTTCGGGTAGTTGTGAAGGCCTGGTATTCGAGGCCGCCCAGGTATTTGCTGCTGAGTGGGACGCCTTCGGACTGGTAGGCGTAACCGACATCTATCGTTGCGAACAAAGTGACGCCAGCGAAACTGAAGGTCTCCGGGAGCGGATCCGCATACGATGCCGCGCAGGCGCATAACACGACTGCGGCCGCCATCAGCTTTCTCAGCCATGTACGTCTGGCCATTTGAACTTCCCCCTTAATATCCCAGTTCAAACTCTCGCGGCGCGCAGGCATGTGGCGCCTGAGCCGCGGCGGGATAATAGACCCCGGTGAATCGCAAGGAGTTTCGACGAAGGTCGTAGTGACCGGGGGCATGTGCGGTGCTACAACGGGCACAAGCGGGCCTGCAGATCACCGGACCGTCGATGCGGCTGTTCGTGGCACGCGAGTCAGCGCGCTTCACTGGCTCATCATGCGGGCTGTGGGATCACCGTAGGCGCCGCGCGGTTCGGGCGGCGCTGATACCAACGGGTCCGCAGCCCAATCGATACCCGGAGTGCGCGGAGGCGCGCCTGTACCGGGCGCCGATCGTCACGACTGGGTTTTGGGCGAGCGCTCGGCGAGGCCAACGTCTTCGATGGCCGATACTACCCGTGCCGCGTCGGCCCCCTGCTGCATTGCGTTTGCCTGCACATCTTGCCGATCGTGCACCATGGGCAAATCCCGTCTCAGCTCCTCGAGAAGGTGAATGAGTTTGGTAACTTTCTGCTCAGTCAGCAGATTCACCTGCAGGTCAAGGTGCGCCCGCTGCCGCTCGAGCTTGGTCTGGTAGTTCTGCGCGATCAGGATGACGGTGGTGGTCAAGAGCGCGATCGCCGTCAGCAGCCCTTCGAGCCATGCGAATGGTGGCGGATCGAAGGCCGGCCGTCCGGTGCGGGCTACGAGGAAATTGAATCCGGTCCACGCCACAATGAATGCCACCACCACGACCAGGTATCCGGGTCGGCCGATCAGCCGCGAGACCGCCTCGAGATGTCGCTGCGACGGGGGCATTGCCGACCATTCGCGTCGCTGCAGGTCTACGACGGTCTCGATATTCTGAAGGATGTGCTCAGACAAACCTGCGGCGGCAGGCGCTGATTCAGAGCCTGACTGAGGTTTTTCGTGGTGGTTGGTCATGGGCTGAATGAGCGTAGCTCGCCCTGAGTAGTGCCGAGCGCCAAACATGGCGCTGCGGAATTGTCCCGTGGAGCTCCACGAGCGGCTACCCCCGCATGGCCCCGAAGTCGTGTAGGAGACACGGAGGCCTGCCGTCGGCACCCAGGGCCGGTAAAAGATGGGTGGCGGCCTCCCGGGCGTGAATCCGGCTATTGCCGGGACAGGATGCGGCGCTCCCTCAGCTCAGTGGGGCACCGAATAGCCGTCCGTGGAAGTGAAATACCAGTGCGTAGGCAACGATAGCCACCAGCGGTCGCACGATCCCGATCTCCCGCAGGGCCGAGGTGAGACTGTTCCTGCCACCAGCGATTGCAAGGAACGGAAAGCTCGAGGTGGCCTGGGAAAAATGCGACCAGCCCTCCGCATACACACGCCGCCGCTTCGCATCGATGCTCACTGTTCCGCGAACAGCCAGCAGCAGCAACGAACCGAACAGAACCAGGGATGCGAGGTCGCCGTTCTCGATCAGATGTGCCACTGCCCACGCAGCCACCCCCCAGAGAAAGGGATGGCGCGTGATCCGGGTCACGCCGCGGATCAGCGAGGTCGCGTCCTGTGTGGTCAGCTTGGACTCCAGGCCGACGCCAGTAACGCTCGGTGTCGCCAGTCCGATCACCGCCAGCAGGAAGGCGACGAACACCAGCGCCAGGGCGAGCGGGCGCAGGCCGGGGGACGTACTCCAAAGGGCCACGGTAGAGGCGTGCCGGAACGCGTAGATCATCCAGACGAGGCCGATCACGGAAACCACCGAGAATGCGCCGCGGTAGGCCCGCTCACCGAGGCGACGCACCAGGGCGTCTCGCAGGCGCGTGCCCGAAACGAGAAAGTGGATGGCCAGGAAGAAGACGCTTGCGGCAATTAGGTTAGGCATGGGGAGGGCCCGCCATCATGGTGTAGCTGACTGTCGACGCCTGATACAGCGACGATGGAATATCCCAGTCGATTAGGCAAGGTTCTAGGAGGCTGGCGCGCGGCAGGCTGCTGTGTGGCGTGACTCAGGAGGAGATCTTGCGTGCCAAATCAGCGTCGGCGCTGGCGCGGGCCGTGATCGACTGCAGCAGGTGCTCGAGTTCGTGCGGCTCGATCGGCTTTGTCAGGTGGTGATCGAAGCCCGCTTCCAGGGCGCGCCGCTTGTCCTGGTCCTGGCCCCAGCCGGTTACCGCGACGAGCAGCAGATTTGTTGCCCAGGGGGCATGACGCAGCGTGCGGGCGAGCTCATAGCCAGTGATGTCCGGCAGGCCGATATCCAGGAATGCGACGCGCGGCCGGAATGCCTCAGCAAGAGCCAGCGCATTGCGGCCGTCGTAGGCGCGCCTCACATCCTGGCCAGCGAGTTCCAGGAACGTGGCGCACATCTCGGCAGCGTCCTCGTTGTCATCGACGATCAGGATCCTGAAGCGCTCCCCATCGACCGGCGCACCGCCCTCTGCTCTGCTCGGGGGAGTTCCTGAGACGCCCCCGAGCGGGAGGCGGACGGTGAACTCGCTGCCGCGATTCTCGCCTTCGCTGTGGGCGCTCACCGAGCCGCCGTGCAGCTGTACGATCCCGCGCACGAGTGCCAGACCAAGACCCAGGCCTCCCTGCGAGCGGTCCAGGGCATCCTGGGCCTGCGTGAACATCTCGAACAGGCGGGGCATCATCTCTTGCGAAATCCCGATGCCGGTGTCGCGGATCGCGACCACCAGCATGTTCCCCTCGAGTGAGGCGACGATGCGGATCTTGCCACCAGGATCGGTGTACTTGGCCGCATTGATGAGGAGATTGGAGAACACCTGTGCGAGGCGGATGGGGTCCGCGTTGATACGCGGAGCTTCGGAGGGCAGCTCCACCGACAGGCTGTGCTGCTTGGCGTCAAGGAAAGGCCTGGCCGCCTCGATCGCTGTGCCGAGCACGCTGGTGAATTCGAGCGTCGTGACACGCAACTCGAGGGTGCCGCGCGTGATGCGCGCGACGTTGAGGAGGTCATCCAGCAGCCGGCTCATATGGGTAACCTGGCGCTCGATGATCTCCTGGGCGCGCTCGCGCTGCTCTGCGGTTGCGCCATGCTTGCGGCTCGTGGCGAGGGCGTAGCGAATCGGAGCCAGCGGATTGCGCAATTCATGCGCCAGCAACGCCATGAACTCGTCCTTGCGCCGATGTGCGGCGCGCAACGCATCTTCGGTGGCGCGCAGTGTCTCCTCGGCGCGCCGGCGCTCGCTGATGTCGCGCGCGATCTTGGAAGCGCCGACGACCCGGCCCTTGTCATCGTGGATGGGGGATACGGTGAGTGACACGGGGATGCGCCGGCCGTCCTTGGTCTGGCGCGTGGTATCGAAGTGCTCGATGCGCCTGCCGGCGCGCAACTGCGCAATGATTTCGCGCTCCTCGCCCTGCAGATCGTCCGGGATGATGAGCGTGATGCGCTGTCCGATCGCCTCTTCTGCGGTGTGGCCGAAGATCCTCGCCGCCGCAGAGTTCCACGACTGGATGACGCCGTCCAGCGTCTTGCTGATGATGGCGTCGTCGGAGGACTCCACGATGGCGGCCAGCTGCGCCTGGGTGCGCTCGGCGCGCTTGCGCGCGGTAATCTCGCGGGCGACCTTCGAGGCCCCGACGATCTCGCCCCGTGGTCCGCGCACCGGGGAGATCGTCAGCGACAGTTCGACTTCCCGGCCGTCGCGTCCGAGTCGGACCGTCTCGAAGTGCTCGACGCGTTCGCCGCGCCGGATCCGGCCAATAATCTCTCGCTCCTCCGCCAGTCGTTCTGCCGGGATGATGGTCGTGATGGGCTTGCCGAGCATCTGCTCCGCGCTATAGCCGAATAGGCGCTCCGCCGCGGCGTTCCACGATACGATCTGCCCGTCGAGCGTCTTACTGATGATGGCATCGTCGGAGGACTCGACGATCGCGGCCAGCCGCGCCTGAGTCAGATACAGCTCGTTAAGTTCGCCCGGGAGGAGGGCGATCTGCTCCGGGCTCTGGATTGTCGACTTCAAGCGCTCACCCTGCGGGAACATTGAGGGATGTTGCAATAGGGTAGGTTAGCGCGAAAGAGCCGACGCAACGCGCGCCATTGCGCTGCGGGCGCGTGTAGGTGAATGCTGACATGTTGAGTGACGGCGGGAGATACGCAGTCGCTCGGCCCTGCGGGCCGTCGTGACGCAGCCTGGGTCAGGCCCGAGGACCGCGCGGAAGCGACTACCGAGGTATCGTGAAGTCATCGGGGGGAGGTGTCATGTCTGAAGCAGAAGTAACCTGGGCTCTGGTCACGGGGGCTTCGGGCGGACTCGGGGTGGAGCTGGCTCGCGGGCTCGCGGCGCGCGGGCTCAATCTGGTTCTGGTCGCGCGCCGGGAGGCGCCGATGCTCGAGCTGGCAGCCGATCTCGGGCGCCGTTGGGGGATCCGGACGATTGTGGAGGTGCTCGATCTGTCGCAGCCCGGTAGCGCGGCGGTCCTTCAGCAAAGGCTGGTTCGCGCGGGGATAGAGCCTGAGATCCTCATCAACAACGCGGGGTCCGGCATCGGAAGCCTGTTCATCGAGCAGGACCCGGAGCGACTGCGCGCCATGCTCCAGCTGGATGTCGTCACGCTGACGGAGCTGGCGCTGCTCTTTGGCAGGGGCATGGCGAGGCGCGGCAAGGGCCTGATCCTCCTCGTTGGAAGCACCGCGGCCTACCAGCCAACGCCCATAACCGCAGCCTACGGTGCGGCCAAGGCATTCGTGCTTTCCCTGGGCGAGGCGCTGCACGTGGAACTGGCACCCAGCGTCGGGGTAACGGTGCTCTCGCCGGGACTCATGGATACCGGCTTCGCCAGCGTCTCCGGGTACGAGGCCCCGGCCTCGGTACGCCACACCCTCCTTGCTCCTTCGGAGGTGGCACGCATCGGTCTCGAAGCGCTGTTCGCGCACAAACCGAGCGTGGTCGCCGGTGGCCTGAATAAGGTGCTCGCCTTCTGCTCGCGGCTGATGTCGCGCCACCTGCAGGCGAAGCTGGTCTTCCGCGCGACCAAGGCCTGATGAGCTGCGGTAATGGGGCAGGACCTGCCACCGCAGGCGCAACGTCGAGTTAAATTCCGAGCGTCTCCGGGGCCGCTTCGAGGGATTCAAGCGCGAGCAGCAGCGCCTGGTCTCTCGTGTTCTGCCAGCGAAACGCCGGGGGCGCCTGCGTAACCCCTGCCTTGGGCCACAGCGACAGGATGGCATCAAAGGGCGGCCGGCCCGCCGGACCATCGAGGGCCGCATCGAGAACCAGGCGTTCAAACGTCTGGGGATGCTCCTGCGCAAAGTTGCGTGCGAAAGCCTCGATGGACCTCACGAACTCTGGCCCGTCGATGCCCGCACCGCGCGCGATCACGAGCGCCCATTTGCGCGTGGTGCCGACGTCGACCCCGCGGGGAACACCGGCCACCAGGGTTTCGGCGCTGCCAAATGAAGGGTGGTAGCTCATGTCCAGGAAGTTCAGTTCGTCGTCGGCGAGCGCCTTGCCACCGGGTGTGAGCATGAATTTCTGCGCTTCGACCGCCGCGTCCACGTCGCGGAAGGTGTACTCGCTGAAGCAGTCGAACTCCGGGAATGCCCGCGCAGGAGGGGACGGATTCGCGCCCACCACGTGATTGCGCACGTACTTGGTGAAGCCGAAGTACTTGTTGGCTGCCAGGCCCATTGCTACATGATGGCCCTCGTAGTAGTCGCGGAACTGAGCGCGCGTCAGATCGGGACGCTTGAGGAAAAGTGTCATCACCTTGAGCATCGTGTTCTCCGGGGTTGGGCTGCGTGCGTCGGCGGATCTTCGGTGCGGCCCGTCATTCCTTGCGGTAGGCGGGCAGGTCACCCGGGGGTAGACGCTTGCCGTGCTCGGCGAGGTAGCTGAACGTCACGTTGGGCGCCCGCTCGATCGGCTCCACGATCTCGTGTATGCGCTCGAACTGGATCTCCCTGATCAGCCAGGAGCCGCCGACCTTCACGTACCGGTCACGGTACAGCGCAGCTCCAGTGATATGCAGCTTGCGTCGGAACTCCCACACGTTGTCCTGCAGGTACCAGACGCCGCGCGCCTCGGTCGGCGAAAGCATTTCGATTTCGGGGTGATGGCCATTGTGCTGCATGATCATGTCGGCGTGTGCTCCCTCGCGCACCATGTCCAGGTACTTCTCTCGCCCCTCGATGCGGAAGCGGTAGATGCCCCCGTTCACATCGAGAGTCACGTCCGGGTGAAACACCGTGGCGATTCCCTCGATATCGGCGGTGTCGAAAAAGCGGAAGTAGCGGTACTTCAGCTGCCTGATCTGCTCGATGTCGAGCAGCTGCTGAACCTGGGCGGCGAGTGTCTCCAGCGGGGTCGTAGTCACGTTCGAGGCTCCATGCACATTCCGATGCCAGTCTATGCCCCGGCGCGGTGCGCGCGCCTCGTCCGCATGGCGCAGGTACCCTCAGCGATCTGGGTCGGCGGACTCAGGCAGGCCGGATCCGGTGTAGAGCGCCCACGCGCATGCCAGGTCCTGGACCACGTGCCCGAGTGACTTGTAAACGGTGATGTCGGAGGGGGACTGCCGGCCCGGACTATTCCCTGCGAAAACCTCGCCGATCTCCGCGACGATGTGCGCGTCATCGATCGCGCCGGCCGCCTTGGCCCGCAGGAACTCCGCACCCTGCTTGAGAACCCCCTCGCGGCTGTCGACGATGAAGCGCGAGCGCACCACGAGCTCAGTGTCGATCTCGGCTGGTCCGGCCACGCCCGACCCGACTACGTTGATATGGGTGCCGGGGCGCACCCAGGCGCCCTTCAGGACCGGTTCTGGGGAGGCAGTGACGGTGCAGACGATGTCGGCCTCACTGACGAGGGCCTGGGCATCACGGGCACTGCTGAAGGGCAGCCCGAGCTCCGCCTGCATGCGCTCACAGAACGCTGCTGCCCGCTGTGGTGAGCGACCCCAGACGCCGACCGTCGTGAGGCGGCGGACCCGGGCGAGGGCGCGCGCGTGCGTGGCAGCCTGCTCCCCGTACCCGAGTATCGCGAGGCGGTGAGCTTCCGGGCGTGCCAGCGCCGCCGTGGCGGCCGCGCTCGCGGCGGCGGTGCGTATGGCGGTAATTTCACCGGCGTGCAGGACGCACACCGGTTCCCCGGTGGCGGGCTCGAAGAGCACGACCAGGCCCTGGTGCGACTGTCGGCCGTTGGCGAAATTCTCTGGATAGACGCTGATGAGCTTGGCGCCAAAGGCAGCATCCTGACCGAGGGCGCCCGGCATCACGCCGAAGAGGTGTCCGCGGGCCAGCGGGATGATCGAACGCAACAACTGGCGCGTCTGGCCTGCGGAAAAGCTGATCATGGCCTCGCGCACCAGGCGGATGCAGGCGTCGTAAGTCAGCCGCTGGGCGATCTCGTCCCGGTCAATTACGCGCATGGTGCTGCCTCACAGGTTCGTTGCGCAAAGTATGCCGCCTTGAGTGCCGGGCGGTCCCGATGTGCCACACGGGAGACATATTTCGCCCGGGACTTGACCGCCCGCGTCCTCGCGCCCCCGCTACACGAGGCGTCGCGGACGGCGCGCGTTGCGATGAGCCTGTCACATCTTCCGATCTACTGACACATGTGCCCGTGGGACGTACCGGCCCTGACGCGCTGTCCGGCCGTCCCGGAGATGCGCCCGCGCCCCAGCTGTCGTTGCGGCCGGAACGCCGGTTTGGTAGGAAGGCTGGCCGCCCATCAACCCGGCCCCTGAGGGATCTGAGTTGCCAGCTTGAACGCCTACCTCATCGCCGCCATACCGCTGCTCATCTGGACCTACCTCGTGCTTGCCCGGGGGGGATTCTGGCGTCTCGCTCCCTTCATCGTGGCAGGACCTCAGGCGCCCGCGAGCCCGAGCAGGGTGGTGGTGGTGATCCCGGCGCGCGACGAGGCGTCCGCTATCGGCGCGGCTGTGGCCTCCCTCGGCGCACAGTCCTTCGCGGGCTTCATGCACGTCATCGTTGTGGATGACGGCAGCACCGACGGCACCGCGCATGTCGCGCTCGCGGCGGCCGGTTCGGCTGGATTTGCGCCTCACCTCAGCGTGATCCGCGGCGCGGCACTGCCGCCGGGGTGGACGGGTAAACTGTGGGCGCTGTCGCAGGGGATCGCGGCGGCCGCGCCATTCGCTCCTGACTACCTGCTGTTCACCGACGCGGACATCCGTCATGGACACGGCAGCATTGACTCGCTGGTGGGTCACGCGGAGAGGCAGAACCGGGACCTGGTGTCGCACATGGTCCGGCTGTCCACGGTCACGGCGGCGGAGCGCCTCCTCATTCCCGCCTTCGTGTTCTTCTTCTTCAAGCTCTACCCCCCGCGCTGGATTGCCGCGCCGGAGGCAGGGACGGCGGGGGCGGCAGGGGGCTGCATCCTCATCCGACCTCGGATGCTCGCGCGCATCGGAGGAATCGAAGCCATCCGCTCGCGGATCATCGACGACTGCGCGCTGGCGCGGGCCGTCAAGGAAGCCGGCGGCCGGATCTGGCTCGGTCTGTCACCGGAGACGCGCAGCCTCAGGGTCTACGGTAGCGCGGGCGAGATTGGCGTGATGATCTCGCGCACCGCATTCAGTCAGCTCGGGCACTCCTACCTGTTGCTCCTGGCAACCGTTCTCGGCCTCCTGTGCACGTACCTGGCGCCGGTGGCGCTGCTGTTCACCGGTAATCCGGTGACGGTGGGCCTGGGTGCCCTCGCCCTGGCGCTGATGAGCCTGTGCTACCTGCCCATGGTCCGCTTCTATGCACTGCCGCCCTGGTGGTGCCTGGGGCTGCCGCTGATCGCGCTCTTTTATCTCGGCGCGGTGCTGCACTCGGCCGTGCAGTACGCAAGAGGCCGTGGCGGCAAGTGGAAGGGACGCGTGCAGGATGCGCCCTCGGGCTGAGCGGGCACTGACCGCCTAGGGGTCTAAGATCACAAACTCGTGGGCGCCGAGGCCATTGAAGTCCGTTATCAGCGGCGCCGAGTAGGCACCCATCGACTCGAGGAACAGCCAGTCGCCCTCGGCGGTATCAGCCGGCACACGGAAGGGCACGGGGCTGACGTCGAATGAGTCGCAGGTGGGTCCGAAGATGCGAAACTCGCGCAGGGCACCGTTACGAGGCTCGCCGTCACGGCGATAGACGCGTGTCGGTGGCTGGAACTTGGAGTGCAGGAGCTCAGCCAGCGCCCCATAGATCCCGTCGTTGAGGTAGAGCGCGTGCTCCTTGACGAGCAGCACCTGGGTAAGCACCGCGCCTCCTGTGGTCACGAGCGCGCTGCCGGGCTCACAGCGCAACGGCACGCTCGCGACGCTCGGGGACGAGGAGTGCGCACCGTCGATCGCATCGAAGAACTGCGTCAGCTGCATCCCGGCGGGCATGAGTAGGCTCGGGAAGCCGCCGCCGACGTTCAGGTACTCCGGGTACACGCCGACGCCGTCGGAGATCTCCGCGAGCAGGCGCACCCCGGCGGCGAAGGCCTCCGGGTCGATGGTCTGCCACCCGACGTGCATCGTCAGCGCAGGCGTGGCGCCGCGCTCGGACACCAGGCGCAGCAGGCGTCCGGCCGCCTCGGGCGTGGCGCCGAACTTCTCGTTGAAGCTCACCTTGGCGGTCGGGTTCGGCGTTGCCACGCGCACCTGCACCACAATGTCGTGTCCAATCTCCTCGAACACCTTCTCCAGCTCCGCGACGTGATCGACCACGAAATCGCGAATGCCGAAGTTCTTGTAGGCCGCGGCGAGGGAGGCGCGCGGCTTGACCGGATGGTTGTACGAGCAGCGCGCAGCCGGCAGAGCCGCGCGGACGAGTTCGATTTCGGACAGCGATGCGGTGTCGAAGGCCTCGATGCCCGCCTCGATGAGCCAGCCGATCACCGCCGGATCGGGGTTGGCCTTGACTGCATACATGACCTCCCCCGAGAAGCCGCGGCGGAACTGCTCGGCAGCAGCACGAATGCGCTTGGGGAACAGGCAGAATACCGGCGTGTCGGTTGTTTTGGCCCGCAGCAGCTGCTCCACATTGGGGTATTCGGGTCGCACGCGGCAGGTCCTGGGTGATTTCGGGGGCGGACGGCAGCTTACCAGCGCGGCGGCGCGGATTGCTGCGCGCGTGACGCCTACGTGGAGGTTGCACCCTCAACACGGGGACGGTAGCTTGAGGTGTTATGAGCAAACCGGGCGGGACACGCTGGGCCGCCGTTTCCGTCGTCACCGCCGGGGGCGGTTGCGAGGCGGCGCGGGCTCTGAAGGGCAAGCGCTTCCTGGGAGCTGATGCGCCCCGACTTCCGTTGAATGAATGCGCCACCCCCGCCACCTGTCGCTGTGCCTATCGCAAATACCCTGACCGGCGCGAGGGACCGCGGCGCGAGGAAGAGGAGACTGGCATGCGACGGGGCATCACGCAGCCTGACCGCCGGTTGCGGCGTGGCCGGCGCAGCACTGACGAGTAGGTGGCCCGTGATGTGCGTTCCAGCAGGTGCGGCCGCCGCGCCGAGGCCGCCGATGGCGCGGCGGGCGGGTTCGGCCCCCGTGCTCCTGACCGCGCATCATCCATGAGGTTCACGCTGCGCTTCCTGGTCCTCACCGCGCTACTCGCGGCGGCCTACGAGCCGCAGCTCCTCGGGGCCCCGGCAGCGCTCATCGACCTGCCCCACTCTTATTATTACCGCGAGATGTTCCTGCCGCAGCTGACCAGTGGCCCGAGCAGCGTGGCTTGGTCGCCGGATTCGCGCGAGGTGGTGTTCTCGATGGGCGGCTCGCTGTGGCGGCAGAGAGTGGACTCCGGCAGCGCTCAGCAGCTCACCGATGGCAGCGGCTATGACTATCAGCCGGACTGGTCGCCCGATGGCCGCTACATCCTCTACACCTCGGGAACCGGCGAGGTGCTGGAACTGTGGCTCCTGGATCTCGCAAGCGGTCAGAGCCGCCCGCTCACACACGACGCTGCGGTCAACGTCGAGCCACGCTGGTCGCCCGATGGCAGGCGCATCGTCTACACGTCCACCGCCTACAATCGCCACTTCCACGTGTTCGTCGCGGAGTTCCGCGACGGGGCCCTGGCGGACGTAACGCGGCTGACGGGCGAGAACAAGAGCGCGCTGCCGCGCTACTACTACAGTGCCTTTGATCACGAGATCAACCCGACCTGGACCCGCGACGGCAAGGCCGTGGTATTTGTTTCCAACCGCGACCGCATCCACGGCACGGGTGGGATCTGGCAGATGCCTGCGACGCCCGGGGCTGCGGCCCGGGAGTTGCGCTACGAGGAAACCAACTGGCAGGCGCGGCCGGACTTCTCCCCGGACGGGCGGCGGATCGTCTACAGCTCCTACCTGGGGCGCAACTCCCTGCAGCTGTGGCTCATGCCCGGCTCGGGAGGCGAGCCCTTTCCGGTGAGCTACGGCGAGTGGGATGAGACCGGGCCGCGGTGGTCGCCGGATGGCACGCAGATCGCCTCCATCTCCAACCGTGGCGGCGACACCCAGCTGCGTCTGCTGGGTATCCCGGGAGGCGATTCACGCGAGCTGCGCGTGTCCGAACGCCACTATCGCGGAGCGATCGGCACGCTCCACCTGAGCGTGAGGGACGAATCGGGCGCCCTGACCCCGGCACGTGTCGTGGTCACTGCGGCCAACGGTCGCAGCTACGCCCCCGCCGGAGCCTGGATGCACCACGCGGAGTTCGACCGCAACGAACATCCCTTCGAGGCGCGTTATTTCCACAGCAGCGGCGATGACACCCTCCAGGTGCCGGCCGGCAGGGTGTCGGTGGAAATGATGAAGGGTCCGGCCCGCATGCCGGTGCGCCGCCAGGTCGAGGTGCGGGCCGGTGAAGTGAGCGAGCTCGGCGCGACGCTCAACTCGGTCCCCTGGAGGGACGGGCCAGACCGGCGCTGGGTCAGCGCGGATGTGCACGTGCACATGAACTACGGCGGACACTACCGCAACACTCCGGCCCACCTGGTCCTGCAGGCACAGGCAGAGGATCTGGATATCGTCCAGGATCTCATCGTCAACAAGGAGCAGCGGATTCCCGATATCGCCTATAGCGGCAGGGGAGTCGACGTGGCCTCGACCCCGGCCACCCTGATCGTGCACGGTCAGGAGTTCCACACCAGCTACTGGGGCCACCTTGGTCTCCTGGCGATCCAGGGTAACATCCTGCTGCCCGGCTACGCGGGCTATCCGAATACCGCGGCTGCTAGCCTGTCGCCGACCAACGCGGACGTCGCCGACATGGCGCACGCGCAGGGCGCACTCGTCGGGTACGTGCATCCCTTCGAGGAGGAGCCGCAGCCCCTGACTCACCCGGTGCACACCGATGCCGATGAGCTGCCGGTCGATGTCGCGCTCGGCAAAGTGGATTACATGGAGATTGTGTCCTTCGCCGACCATCAGGCGACCGCCTCGGTGTGGTACCGGCTCCTGAATCTCGGCTTCCATCTTCCGGCCGCTGGCGGCACCGACGCCATGGCCGACTACGCGACGCTGCGCGGCCCGGTTGGGCTCAATCGGGTCTATGCATCCGTCGCGGACGGAGTCCTGAGCAGCGAGGCGTGGCTGGCGTCGCTGCGCGCCGGGCGCACGTTTGCAACCAACGGACCGTTACTCGACTTCTCGGTCGACCGTGCGCCCCCCGGGGCGGTCGTGGCTCTGGAGCGGCCGAAGGCCGTACAGTTCTCAGCGCGCGTGCACGCGATCGTGCCGATCGATCACGTGCAGGTGGTGTGCAATGGCCGCGTGGCCCGGGAACTGCGGGCGGGCCGGCCCGGTGAGTCAGTTGAGCTCAGCGGCAGCGTCCTCATCGAGCACAGCGGGTGGTGCCTGCTGCGGGCCTTCACGGCCCACGCCGAATACCCCGTGCTCGACAACTTCGTGTATGCCACCACGAGCCCGGTATACCTGACGGTGGGGGGCGAGAGGCCGCGTTCCCCCGCTGATGCCACCTTCTTCAGGACCTGGATCGAGCATCTGCGAGGGGTGACCGCGGCGTACCCGGACTGGAACTCGGAGTCCGAAAGGGCCGCGGTCCTCAGGGAGCTCGATCAGGCACAGGCCGTCTACGCCGCCATGGAGTGAGGGGTCGGGGATTGCCGGATCGCGGAGCGAGCCGGCAGCAATCAGCTAGACGCCGTGCCGCGCCAGGCCGCCCATCCCCAGGGGCCGCATCTCTACGCTGAATCCGAGCTGGCTCGCCGGCTGGTTCATATCGCGGCGCGCCTCCTCGAGCAGCTCATCGATGCTCACGGGGTCTGCGGGATCAAAGCGTGCGATGCCGACGCTGAGGGCAAGGGCCGGCGCATGCTGCTGCGAGGAGCGCATGCGGGCTATCACGGCCTCGCGGGACGGGTACTCGCGGCTGGTCGTCACGGCGGCGAACTCATCGTGCCCGATGCGCCCGAGCACCTCGTAGACGCCGTAGTTCGGGAACAGGTCGCGTAGCAGGTTGGCGGTCTGCCGCACCACGATCTGCGCGGCCGGGGCGCCAAGGGTGTCGTACAGGCGCTCCAGGTTATCGATGCTGAAGCACATCAGGTGTGCCGCATCCTCGTCACGCGCCGCGAGGTCAAGAAGCCGCGTACCGCTCTGGCTGAAGCCGCGACGATTCTGCAGTCCGGTCAGGTCGTCATTGAGTGCGGCAGAGCGCAGCGACTGCACCAGGCTCACCAGAGCCTTCTGCTGCAACGCGATGCGCTGGCCGCGGGAAAGCCCCTTGCAGCGCAGCAGTTCGGCCAGCAGGCGGGTAATACGTGCGTCGTCGCCGTCAACGGCGGCGGCGCGGAGCTGGCCGGCGAGCTCACTGTTGCGCGCCCGCGCGGATCGCGCAACGGCGAGCTTGGATACGGATGCTGTCTGAGTCATGAATCCTCCCGTAGTCGGCCCCTCGGATGGCTGCCGGTACGTTACCCAAGCCGCGGCTGAAGCTTAAGGCGGTGAGGACCCCGACCGTGCGTCAGGCGGGTCCCCACGCTGCGTCGGTGCCGTCCTACGGACGAGGCCTGGTTGTAATTTGGTTACGGTGCACCACGGCGGTCGAAAATGGAGTAAATGACCGACAGATCCCGCACGCGGATCAGGTCAGCATCGATCGACACTACCCCAGGAGCGCGACCACCATGTCTTCGAGCATCCACAGCCAGTCAGTATCCCGCAGCGGCCAGCCCCCGGACCCCCTCGCCGCCGGCGCCAACCCCGATGCGGACAGTGATCACAGTGCGGCCCCCCACGTGTTGCCGCCGCTGCCGTACTCGCTGAACGCGCTCGAGCCGGTCATCTCGGCCAAGACGCTCTCGTTCCATTACGAGAAACATCACAAGGCCTACGTCGACAAGCTAAACGCGCTGGTAGGTGGAACCCCGCTCGCGCAGCTGAGCCTGGAGGCGCTCATCCTCCATACCGCCGGCAAGCCAGAGCAGGCCGAGGTGTTCAACAACGCGGCGCAGGCCTGGAACCACACGTTCTACTGGCACTGCCTGACACCACAGGTAGAAGGTGAGATTCCCGCGACGCTGCACAGGAAGCTCAAGGATTCGTTCGGCGATTTGGGCGCGTTCAAGAAGGAGTTCGCCGCGGCCGCGGTGAGCCAGTTCGGCTCGGGTTGGGCGTGGCTGGTGCTCGATGGCGAGAAGCTGCGGGTGATCAAGACCGCCAACGGCGAGGATCCGCTGCCCTCGCACCTGCGGCCGCTGCTGACACTGGACGTCTGGGAGCACGCCTACTACCTCGACTACCAGAACCGCCGTCCGGACTACGTGCAGGCGGTGCTGGACAAGCTCATCAACTGGGAGTTTGCAGCGGCCAACCTCGGCTAGGTGCCACTCGCACGAGAGCGTGTAGCCGCAATCCTACATCGCCTCTGCGTCGGCCCCGACCGACCGGCCAAGCTTTCTCGCCGAGACTGCAGTGATACTGAACACCGTGACCGTCGGACCCAACATCGGTCCGCAACTTGAGGAGAAAACGATCGTGGAAGCAACAGCAAAGGATTTCGACCAGAGTTTCCGCGCCGGCAAGGGCGCGGCCCGTGACAAGGTGCACCAGGTGGGTGCCGCCGCGAGCGATGAGGTACAGAACCTCATTGCGGACGTCGAGGATCTCATCGACCGCGTCGGCGACGCCGCGGACCCCGAGGTCAAGCGGCTGCGCTCGAAGGTGGCCGCCGCGGTCGCCTCGACCAAGAAGACCATCGCCTCCGGGGCGGACCAGGTACAGCGCCAGGCCAAGGAAGCCTTCGATGCCAGCGATCGCTACGTGCGCAACCAGCCCTGGGAGGCCATTGGCATCGCGGCGCTCGCCGGGGTTGCGGTGGGGTTCCTGCTGTCCTCACGGCGCTAGACCGAAGAACCGCGCCCCATGATGGATCGCCTCTCAGCCACGGCCTCGATAGCAGTGCGCCACGCCGGTGCGTACGCGGATCTGATCGCCAGTGACCTGAGTCTGAGCTCGCAGGATCTGCGGCGGCAGCTGGTGGCTGCCGCGATGCTCGGGTTCGGGGTTCTCCTGGCGGCAGCGCTCGCGTGCGCGCTGGCGATTGCCGCGGTCTGGGACACACCAGCGCGTCTGTGGGTGATCGGCGGCCTGATTGGCGCGGCGTTGTTGGTTGCAGCCCTGGCATTCCTGCGGCTGCGCCGGGTGAAGGCAAACTCCGTACCCCTGCTCGGGCAGACCGCGCGTGAGTGGGACAAGGATCGGCGGCTCCTCGAGGAGCTCCTGGATCGCCCGCAGGCGGGGGATGCATGAGTTCCGCGATCGAGCTGCGTGCCGCGGCCGCACGCCTGACGCTGGAGCGTGACCGCGAGGAGCTGCGCCAGTCACTGCGGTCTGGCGAGGGGCGCCGGTCCGGTGCCGCTGGCTTTCCGCGCAGCGCCACGTTTCGTTGGATCCTGGGGCACCTGACCCCACGCGCCCTGGCCTCCACGGCGCTCACTGCCGCGATGATGCGGCCGGGGCTATTGCAATTCATAGGACGCTGGGCGCTGACGCGGCGGCGGCCGCGTGGTGCTGCACGCGCAAACGACTAACACGACGGGAGTTAACGTGGCAGAGCACATGAACGCGGGCGCGGAAGGGATTCACGAGGCGAGCGAGCTCAGCAGCATCGCAACCCTGCGGCAGCGGGCGCGCCAGCACATAGAGAAAGGCGCGGTCACCGAGAGCTATGCGGCGGATCGGGAGACGGTGTTGCGTCTGCTGAACGAAGCGCTCGCCACGGAGATCGTCTGTACGTTGCGCTACCGGCGGCACTTCTTCATGGCAAGCGGCATCAATGCGGAGTCCGTCAAGGAGGAATTTCGGACCCACGCTCTGGAAGAGCAGGCGCATGCGGACATGATCGCGGCCCGCATCGTGCAGCTGGACGGTGAGCCGAACTTCGATCCGCGTGGGCTCGCCGAGCGCAGCCACGCCGAGTACGTGGCTGGCAACTCGCTGAACGAGATGATCCGGGAGGACCTGGTGGCCGAGCGAGTGGCGATCGACTCCTACAAGGAGATGATCGCCTTCATCGGGGCGGACGATCCGACCACCAAGCGCATGCTCCAGGAGATCCTGGCCAAGGAGGAAGAGCACGCCGAGGACCTCTCGAGCATGCTCGCGGCGGTGAGCCCGCCATTGCGCCCCACGGAGTCCCCACGGGGATGAACCGCGGCGTGTACAGCTCATGGTTTGGGCGCATAACTGCGCCGGCGGACGCGTCAACCCCCACGGCTCATACCGACCCCCCGGTCATGCCCGAGACGCGTCTGCATTTTCTTCCTGCGGCGGGGTATTCGCGGTACAAGTGCCGGCCCTCCTGCTGATCGGCGCGCTGCTGCTGGGCGGCGGCATCTACCTGCGGCACCGCCGCCGTGAGCGCCTCATGCGCGAGGTTCCCCGCCGGGATGCCCAGCGGTGGGAGGACGACGGTGGGGCGCTGCCCGCCAGCGGGGAGCTGCCGCGGCTCTGAGACTGCAAGTCCCTGCGGCACGCTATCATGCGGGTCGTCGGCAATCGCCATCGGGGAAATCTGCTTGAAGCGCTGCACCTGGTCCCAGTCGGACCACCCGGACTTGGTACCGCGCCCGGTAGGCGCACCGTGAGTACTGCCGCGCGCCAGCTGATCGTCGTCGGTCTGCTTCTTGCGGCGGTGAGCGGCCTGTTCGTGGCCGCAGAGTCTGGCCAGCAGAAGCTCGCCGCCGCGACGCAGCGGGTCGAGATCGCGGCCCAGCGGGAACACGCGCTGGGTGACGTACTGCAGACGCTCAGCGAGGCTGAAAGTGCCCAGCGCGGCTACATTCTGGTGGGGAACGAGACCTACCTCGAGCCCTACAAGGAGGGCGTCGCGCAGCTGCCTGCCAAGCTCTCCCGGCTGACGCAGGCGTTCGCTGGCGCTGAGGATGAGGTGCGCTCCAACGTCGATGAGGTCGTGAAGCTCAGCGGCACCAAGCTGCAGGAGATGACCGAGACCATTGACCTCTATCGTGACCGCGGGCGCAGCGCGGCAATCTCGCTCATCAGGACCGACTTTGGCCAGCGCACGATGACGCAGATCGCGGATCGCGTGGAGCGCATCCAGGCCGCCGAGACGGACGACATGCTGGAGGCCAGCCGCTCGTGGCGCACCGATCGCTGGCTCAACCTTGCGATCAGCAGCGGCGCGCTGCTGTTGAGCCTGTCCCTGGTCTGGTTCCTGCGCCGCCTGGTGCTGCGCTACATGTACTCCAAGGAACAGGAGATGGAGGAATCTGCGGAGCGCGAAGCGCAGCTCGAGCGCGTGGTGAAGCGCCGCACCGAGGACCTGTCCGACCTGTCAACGCAGCTGCAGCTGGTCGCCGAGAAGGAACGCGCAGCGCTCTCACGCGAACTCCACGATGAACTAGGCGGCCTGCTGGTGGCTGCCCGCATGGACCTCTCCTGGCTGGAGGAGAAGGTGGCGAGCTCTGATCCCGGGGTGCAGGCGCAGTTCAAGCGGGTGCATGACGCGCTCCAGGAGGGCGTCGAGCTCAAGCGCCGCGTGGTTGAGAACCTGCGCCCGACGCTGCTCGACAATCTCGGGCTGTTCTCGGCGCTGCGCTGGCAGGTGTCTGATTCCTGTGGGCGCGCGGGGTTGAATTGCATAGAGCGCTACCCGGAGGAAGAGCTGCGGCTGACCCCTGAGGTCTCGATCGCGATTTTCCGCATCGTGCAGGAATCCCTCACCAACATCCTCAAGCACGCGCAGGCAAAAAACGTCGAGGTCACAATCGAGGTGCGGGAGAACTGGTTGGTGCTCACCGTGCGTGACGATGGCGTGGGGCTGCCGCTCGACCGGCGGCGCGCATTGCGCTCGCACGGGCTTGCCTCCATGCGCCATCGCGCGAGCGGCTTCGGCGGACAGTGGCACATCACGCGACGCCCGGAGCGCGGCACGGAAATCGAAGTGCGTCTGCCGCTGGAACGCATCCTGGCGCCCGAGGCACCCGTCGAGGTGTTCCCGGCCGCCGGCTGATTCCTAGGTGGCCTGGTGCCCGGAGCGTTCCTTGGCGAAGTCCTGCAGCAGCGCCGGGAGTCGGAAGTAATCGCGGGACTTATCGAGAAAGGCCTCGACCCCGAAGGTTTCAGCCTCGCGTCGGTATTCAGGCAGACCGAAGTTGGTGAGGATGATGACCTTGGGGCGCGGCGCTGACTTCTCGCGGGCGAGCGAGCGCAGCACACCGAACCCGGACCCGCTGCGCAGGTGCAGGTCGAGGATCAGTACGTCGGGCAGCGAGGCGCTGATACGGCTGACGGCGTCAGTCTCGGTCTGCACTGTATCGATGAGATCGACATCCGGCAGACGCCGGATGAGTTCCGAGAGCCGCGCCGCCAGCAGCGAGGAATCCTCGACCAGGAGAACACGCAGCGCTGGGTTAGGGGGCATGATCCTTGGGCTCGCAACGTTCATCACGACTCGCCGTTATGCAGCCCGGGCGGGCGCCGCTGTCCTCGCTTTCATCTGGATACAAAGAATAATGATGCGGCGCGGCATTCGATGCCGGCACCGAACCTGCAGAAATGTCAGCGAGTACCGACGCCGCCTTCACTTAGCTCACTGCACCAGTCCGTTGCGAAGTGCGTAAGTGGTCAGGTCGGCATTGGTATCGAGGTTCATCTTTTCCAATACACGGGCACGATAGGTGCTGACGGTCTTGACGCTGATGAAGAGCTCCTGGGCAATTTCCGACACGGAGCGGCCGACCGCGAGCTTGCACAGGATCTGAAATTCGCGCTGCGACAGGGACGCATGCAGCGGCTGGTCGGTGGGCTCGTCCAGCGCCGTCACCAGCATCTCGCTCAAGGTTGCGCTGACGAAGCGCCGGCCGGCCAGCACGGTGTGCACGGCCCGCATGAATTCTTCGGGGGCCTGGTCCTTCGCCAGGTAGCCCGAGGCGCCGGCGCGCAGCACGTTGATGGCGTACTGCTTCTCCGCGAAGCCGCTCATGACCAGTACCCGGGTTTCCGGGTGCCCGGAGCGGATGTGCCGCAGGATATCGATGCCGCTGCGGTCCGGCATATTGATGTCGAGGATCACGAGGTCCCAACGATCCTCGCGCAGCTGTTGCAACGTCTCGGCACCAGTGCCGGTTTCACCGATCTTTTCGATCGCGCGGTCCTGTTCGAGATAGTGCCTCAGGCCGGTCCGCACCATGGCGTGGTCGTCAGCAATCAGAACGCTAGGCATTGAACCTCCCCGTTACGGCAGTACATGGATCGGACCTCGCTTACGGCAGGCGTGACAGTACGCGCTCAGCATAAGCGCGAGCGTACGCCTTTCGCCTGACCGTCTGTAGGCCGGCTCCTACAATGTCCTACGAGCGCGGCACAGCGCGCGCCTGATCGATGCGTCATCCGGGACTACTTGGCGGCGCACGCAGGGGCGCGGCGGTCACCGGATCCTGCCGTGACTCCGGGCCGCGATGGGCCAATGAACTTAACGTAACGAGCGCGCATGCAGCGTTGCAACGCGCACCGTAGGCCGCAGCCTACGATCGAAGGCGCGAGGCGGGGACGGCGTGAATGAGTAAGCGCGAGCACGATCACAGCACGCCTAAGCACGAAGACGCTTCTGGGAATCTCAACTCGAAGGACATGCCATGAACGCCGGAACAATTCTCGCCTGCATGATTGCCGCATCACTCGCGGGTCCAGGCCTCGTGAGCGCCGCGGAGCCGGATGCCGACAGCTCCAGCCCGGTGCAGTTCGTGAAGGATTCGGCGATCAGCGCGGCCGTGAAGACGCGGCTCGCCGCAAATCACATCGCGAGCCTCACGCAGTTGCAGGTCGATACCGACCGCGACGGCGTCGTATGGCTCAGTGGCACGACGCAAACCCAGGAGGCCGCAGACCGTGCGGTGGAGATCGCCCGCACCACTGACGGCGTGGTCGAGGTGAAGAGCACTATCGAGGTAACTCGCGCGGCCAGGTAGGCCATGACTTCGTGCGCGCCCGCGCCTGATGGGGCGCGGTGTCGCAATGGCCCTCACGGGGCGGCGCACGGAGGAGCCCACCCGTGAGGGCAGGGCAAAGGGTAGGTCCGAATAAACATGACAGGGGCAAACGACGTGCAGCCACTGCGAGAAGACAAAGTTCAAGCGGCCAGGGCCCCGCGTGGTCTGATCGCGCTGCCTGCAAGCCCGGACGCTGAGTCTGAAGAGCGCGGCGGCATCGCAGGGCGGCTACAGAGCCTGTCGCGACCGCTGTGGATACTCGCATTCTGTGCCCTGCTGATGGGGCTGCGCGCCTGCCGTGAGGCGCTGGTCCCGATCATCCTGGCAATCCTGCTGTCGCTGATGCTCTCCGGCCTGGTCGAGGGGCTGCGCAGGATCCGTATTCCGCGCGGCGTCAGTGCCACCCTGCTGCTGCTGCTGGGCGGCGTAGCGCTCGCGGGGACAGTCGACGCGCTGTGGGCACCGGCGCAGGAGTGGGCACAGAGCGCGCCCCGGGTGATGCGCGAGATCGAGCACAAGGTGCGCCCGGCGCGTGCCGTGGTGCAGCGCATGAACGATCTGGCGGCCCGGGCGGCCGCCATCACCGGCTCGGAGGTGGAGAACAATCATGCGGCGGCGAACTCGGTCGCGACCCCCCTGACTGCCATGGAGGTCCTGACGGAGACCGGCTGGGTGGCGGGTGTTATCGTGACCGTGGGGGTCCTCACGCTCCTGCTGCTGTCGGCCGGACCGCCGACGCTTGCACGCATGATGGCCTCGGTAGGCGGCAACCTGCAGGCGGTCCACGTGCTAAAGACCATTGATTCCGTGCGGGTTGAAGTCGGGCGCTACTACGGCACGCTCGCCCTCATCAACCTGAGCCTCGGCACGGCAACTGCCGTGACGATGTGGCTGCTGCACATGCCCAATCCAGTGCTGTGGGGTGCGTTGGCGGCGGTCCTGAACTTCATCCCCTATCTGGGTTCGGCGGTCACGCTCCTGGTACTGAGCGTGGTGGCCCTCGTCAGCTTCGACTCCATCCCGCATGTCCTGCTGGTGGCCGCTTCATACCTGGCCCTTGCCACCATTGAAGGTCAGATCATCGAGCCGGTGTTCTTCGGCCGCCGCCTGGATATCAACCCCATTGTGATCTTCATCACCCTGTGGTTCGGTGGCTGGCTCTGGGGAATCGCAGGCGTGATGTTCGCGCTGCCGGTGCTGCTTGCCATCAAGGTCGCCGCGGCCCGCAGCGGCGCGGGAGTTGTGCTGCGCTTCCTCGGCCCCGCGATCAGCAGTCTCGATGAGGCGGAAGTGCCCCGGTCGCGGCTGCAGGTGCCGACGGTGTTCGGCGGCCGGCTGAAGACCGGCTAGCGTCCGGCGGTTCCTTTGCGGCTGGCCGCCCGCGCGCCGCGGCGCGGTCGCTTGCCGGTACCGGCATCGTCGCAGAAACTGCGCGCGGCCATGCGGATCGCCGCTGACTGCGCCGGGTAGGTGTGCACCACTTCGGCGAGCGCCCGCAGTCCGACGCCGCTGTGGATCGCGACGCATACCTCATTGATCATCTCGCTGGCGCGTGCCGCGACGATCGTGGCCCCGAGGATGCGGTCACTACCCTCCGTGACGTGCAGTTTCACGAAGCCGCCATCCTGCATGTCCGTGATGGCGCGGTCCACGTCCTGCATCATCACGGTGTAGGTCTTGACCGGGATACCCAGGGCGCGCGCCTGCCATACCTGCAGCCCCACGTGCGCGATCTCGGGCGCGCAGAACGTGCACCACGGGATCGTCAGATCGGAGAAGCGCCGGGCACGACCCTGGCTGAGGGCATTGTGGGCGGCGATCTCCGCGCTCGCCTGCGCGACGTGGGTGTATTTGTGCGGCATGCAGACGTCTCCGGCGGCATAGACACGCGGGTTGGCGGTGCGCAGGAAGTCATCCACCGTGATCCCCCGGTCCTTGTCGAAGCCGATCCCCGCATCCTCGAGATTGAGTCCTGACAGCTGCGGCACCCGGCCCACGCTCACCAGCACCTGATCCGCGAGCACGTCCCGGCGTTCCGCGTAGCTTCTGGTCAGCAGCCGCACCTGGCCGCTTTCAGGCTGTGCCCCGACCACCTCGGTGTTGAGGATGATGTTCACCCCGTCGCGTGCCATGGCGCGGGCCAGCACCTGGGCCGCGTCCCGTTCCTCGCGCGGCAGAAACTCCGGTTCGTTCTGCACGATTGTGACCTGCGCACCCAGCCGGCAGAACGCCTGCGCAAGTTCGCACCCGAGCGGACCGCCCCCGACCACGGCGAGGCGCCGCGGCAGCTGCTGCAGGTCGAAGATCGATTCACTGCTGAGGGCCGCGGCCTGCGTCAGGCCGGCGATCCCGTGTGCGGCGGGGCGGGCGCCGGTCGCCACCAGCGCCCTTTCGAAGGTGACCGGGCCGTCCGCGGTGCCGAGCGTGCGCCGGTCGAGGAAGTGCACGGCACCGAAGTGCACCTCGACCCCGAGGGCCGCAAGTCGCGCTGGCGAGTGATAGCGGCCAATGCGTGCCTCGATGTTGCGCAGGCGTTCCGCCAGCCTGCCGAGGTCCGCAAGCGGCTGCGGATGCGCTGCATCCTGCAGCCGGGCCGCCTCGCGGATGCCGGCGAACAGCGCGGCGGAACGAATGAGCGCCTTAGAGGGCACAGAGCCTGCGTTCAGGGACGTGCCGCCGAGACGCCGCGCCTCGAACAGCGCCACCTTGAAGCCGCGCCGCGCCGCGAATTCCGCGGCCGCGAGGCCAGCCGGGCCGGCACCGATCACGGCGAGCTCGCAGCGCACACCGGTGTTTCGTCTCGCGCGCGTACTCATGAGCGTGCGAGCCAGCCGCCGGTGAAGCCTGCCTTCTTCAGGCCGCGGCGCAGGTGCGGTGAGCGGCGCAGCAGTGCCCACAGCAGCCCGGTGCGCGAGTTCTCCAGCTGCAGCACCAGCAGGCCCTGGTCGAGCCCGTACCAGCCCTCCGAGAGCCAGGCACCGTGACCGTCATCCACGCCTGGGTTGAAGCCACTCACCAGCTTCCCCTCGCGCAGCACCTGCGGGTAGGTACGCAGCAGCTCCTGCGTGCCCCGCAGGGCAGCGGCCGGCGCGAAGGGCAGGGTGGCGGGCATGGCCCAGGGGCACAGGGTACCGTCGTCGGGGCCGAAGGGGACCCCACGCGCCATGTAGCCGAACAGGCGGTTGTCGGCGGCAAACACCGGTGCGCCTTCCCCGGTTGGACCGTCGCCGGCGCTGATGCCCCACAGGTCGCGGCTGTAGCCGGGGAACTGGCGCGGATTGAGGTCGCAGTATTCGCGCTGCACGGCGATCGCCCGGCAGGTGTTCTCGAAGTAATCGCAGTCCTTCTCGCGCATGAAGGCATCGCGTATGCCGCGCAGGTCGACCCAGGCGTGCGGGAAGAGGTGCGTGAACAGCGGACCCGAATAGAGCACGTCGTGCCCGAGCAGCCGCTCCCACTGGTAGGTCTGCTGCCATCTGAGGAAGGCGCCCGGTTCGAGCGGGTTGGTCGGGGAACCCAGCGCGAGGATGTACAGAAGCAGCGCCTCGTTGTACCCCTCCCAGCCGTAGTGCAGGAAGCCGCCCTCAGGCAACCAGCCCTGGGAGAGCGTCGGGGAGTTCGCCTGCGCCCACTGCCAGTCCACGCGCCGGTAGAGCGCATCGGCGGCCGCGCGGATCGCGCCCTCCTGCGCACGATCGAAATACAGCCCCACCGCGAGCACCCCTGCCATCAGCAGCGTGGTGTCGATCAGCGACAGCTCGCAATTCCAGGCTCGCTTGCCGCTGTGCATGTCGAGGAAGTGATAGTAGAAGCCCCGGTATCCCGTCGCATCCGGCGTTTCCGCCTGCACGCTATGCAGAAAGAACTGCAGGGTGGTTTCCACGCGCGCGGCCGCGTCCGCGCGCATGAGCCAGCCGCGCTGCGCCGCGATGACGTAGGAGGAGAGAGCAAAGCCCACGACCGCGATGCTGCACGGCGAGCCGGCGCGCGAGGTGTCCGCGACCAGGCCGTTCTCGGGATTGCCGTAGTGCCACAGGTAGTCGAACGCGCCGCGCTGCAGGCGGTCCACGAGGGCGACGTCGCCCCGCACTTCCTGCGCTGCAGCTGCAGGCCGCCGCGAACGAGTCGACATGAAAGGGGCTCCTAAGCGAGTCTCTCAAGCATACCGGGCGGAGGCACTGGCTTGAGCGTCACTGCCGGCTGTCAGATTCTGGCGGTGCAGTCCTACAATCGGCGCGCAGCTTCCACGCTTAGACTCGATGTCAATGCTGCCGCAATCCTGTTACCCTCGGGGCACTAAAGTCCCCTACACCCCGCCGCACGCCGCGCACTGCATCCGCACAGGGATGTACGCGTGGCTCAATGTGCCTGCCTGACTGGGAGCGGCGCCATGACGCAGATCGCGCTGCACGAAACGCGGGCGCGCCGCTGGTTCGATCCCGGCCACAGCAACCTCGGCCCCGAGTCCGGCCCGATCCGCGCCGAGCTCATGAGCGTGGAGCGGCTCGAGCAGCTCGCCGAGACCCTCGCAGGCTCACAGCCGCTGCTGCCTTCCTCCTGGCAGGGGCGCGCGCTTCTGATCCGCACGCGCCAGAACGCGCGCGTTCTGCGCCGCCACTACGACAGCATCGCGCGCACCACCTCCAGCCAGCGCAGCGTGACGCCCGCCGCCGAGTGGTTCGTCGACAACTACTACGTGGTCGAGCGCCAGCTGCAGCTGATCCGTGACGATCTGCCGGCGGCCTACTACCGTCAGCTGCCCAAGCTCGCCGCCGGCCACCTCGCGGGACTGCCGCGCATCGCCGGCATGGTGTGGAGCTTCGTTGCGCACACCGACAGCCACTTCGACGCGCCGGTGCTATTGCGCTTCGTAGCGGCGTATCAACGGGTCGAGACACTCACGATCGGTGAGCTATGGGCGCTGGCGAGCATGCTGCGCGTGGTACTCATCGAGAACCTGCGCCGTTCGGCCGACCGCATCGTGAGCGGCCGCGCCGAGCGCGAGGCGGCCGACATGCTGGCCGACCGGCTGCTCGGCTCCCCGACCCGTGCGCCCGAGCCGGTCGAGAAGGTACTCGCGGTCTACGAGCGCCGTCCGCTGCCGCGCACGCTCGCGGTGCAGCTGGTGCAGCGCCTGCGCGACTGCGACCCGAACGTCACGCCGGCGCTGCAGCGCGTGGAGGAGCTCCTGCATGCCGGGGGCATGAGCGCCGACCAGGTGGTGCGCGAGGAGCTGCAGCGCCAGAGCGCCGCCAACGTGACGGTACGCAACATCGTGACGAGCCTGGTGCAGCTCTCGGCGCTCGACTGGGCCGACATCGTCGAACAGCTGAGCACCGTGGATGCCATCCTCGGTGCACAGAGTGATTTCACCGGCCTCGACTTCGCGACCCGCAACCGCTACCGCAGCGCGATCGAGGACATCGCCCGCAATTCAGGCTCTCGTGAGGCCGAGGTGGCGCAGCGCGCGATCGATGCGACCGCGCAGGCTACCGGCGGGCTTGCCGCCGCCCGCGAGCCCGGCTTTTTCCTGATAGGCCCCGGACGGCTGACGCTGGAAAAGACAGTCGGATACCGTGCCCCCTGGCGCACGCGCCTGGTGCGCGGCGTGCGCGGGGCCGGAATCGGCGGCTACCTGACACTGGTCGCCGTGCTCACGCTCGCAGTGGTGGCGCTGGTGGCGCATTTCCTGCCCGAGTTGCCCGCCTTCCAGAGCGCCCTGCTGCTGTTGCTGCTTGCGCTGCCGGTGAGTGATGTGGTGATCGCGCTGCTCAACAGTGCCGCGACGCGCCTGATCAAGCCCGACGCACTCCCGGCACTCGATCTTGCCGGGATCATCCCGGAGGAGTTGCGCACCGTGGTCGCCGTGCCGCTCCTGCTCACCACGACCGCCGAGGTGGACGAGGCGCTGGCGAACCTGGAGAGCCAGTTTCTGGCCGGGGCGCGCGGTGAACTGTATTTCGCGATTCTCGCCGATGGCGTCGACGCACCGCACGCCGAGAGCGACGCCGACGCCGAGTTGATCGCGGCCGGACGCCGTGGGATCGCCGCGCTGAACGAGCGCTACGGCCCCGGGGAGGGCGGCTCGCGGTTCCTGTGGCTGTACCGCGCGCGCCGCTTCAATCCGGCGCAGGGGTGCTGGATGGGGTGGGAGCGCAAGCGCGGCAAGCTGCACGAATTCAACCGCCTGCTGCGCGGTGCACGCGACACGAGCTATGTGCTCGGCGAGCCTGACTACGCTGGCCTGCCGCCAGGGGTGCGCTACGTTCTCGTGCTCGATGCCGACACGCAGCTGCCGCACGGCAGCGCCGAGAAGCTGATCGCGAAGCTCTCGCATCCCCTCAACCGCCCGGTGTTCGATGGACCAGGCCGCCGCGTGAGCAGCGGCTACGGCATCATCCAGCCGCGCGTCACGCCGGCGCTCCCCGCTGGCGCGGACAACACGCTCGTACAGGCCGTGATGTCGGGCACCCCGGGGCTCGACCCCTATGCATTCGCGGTGTCGGACCTTTACCAGGACCTGTTCGCGGAAGGTTCCTTCACCGGCAAGGGGCTGTACGACGTGGACGCCTTCGAGCACGCGCTCGCCGGGCGCATCGCCGAGAATGCGGTCCTGAGCCACGACCTGCTCGAGGGGCTGTTTGCGCGCTCGGCGGTGGCCTCCGACGTGGCCGTCGTCGAGCCCTCGCCGGACCGTTACGACGTGATCGCGGGCCGTGAGCATCGCTGGGCGCGCGGGGACTGGCAGCTGCTGCCCTGGCTGCGGCCGACGTTCACGCTGCCGCGCGAGGCGCGCTCGGCGTCGCGCGTTTCCGCGCTCGGCCGCTGGAAGCTCCTCGACAACCTGCGCCGCACGCTGGTGCCGGTCGCGACACTCGCCGCGCTGCTGGCGGGGTGGCTGCTGCCGCAGCCTTACAGTGCGGCCTGGACGGCGCTGCTGGTCTTTGGACTCGGGATTGCCCCGCTCATGCCCATCCTCATGGCGGTGCGCGACCGCCCGCGCCACCTGCGGCGCGAGAGCGAGCGCCAGGCGCTGCGCCACGACCTGCGGCTCGCCTGCCTGCGCTGGGCCCTGAGCCTTGCGCTGCTGGCCGACCGCGCCTGGTGGATGGGCGATGCAATCGTGCGCACCCTGGTGCGGTTGTTCTTCACCCACCGCCACCTGCTCGACTGGACCACCGCGGCACAGTCGCGGCGCGACAGCCGCCTCGGGCTTGCCAGTTACGCGGCCCGCATGCGCGGCGGCATGGCGGTGGCGCTCTTGGTGGGCATCACGATCGCGCTGCTGCGTCCGGAGAATCTGGTGCTCTCGCTGCCCTGGCTCCTGCTGTGGCTGGCCGCTCCCGTGGTGGCGCGCTATATCAGCGTGCCGCAGTCCGACCGGCCCGGGCCTGAGCTCACGGGCGCGGATGCGCGCTCGCTGCGGCTGGTCGCGCGCCGTACCTGGGCGTACTTCGAGCGCTTCGTGACCCCGGCCGACCACTGCCTGCCGCCGGATAATTTCCAGGAGACTCCCGCGCCGGTGCTGGCGCAGCGTACCTCGCCGACCAACATCGGCATGTACCTGCTCTCCAGCGCCGCAGCGCTGGACTTCGGCTGGCTCGGCATCCTCGACTGGGCGGAACGCCTGGAGGCGACGCTGACCGCGCTGGCATCGCTTGAGCGCTTCCGCGGGCACTTCTTCAACTGGTACGACACGCGCACCGCGCAGCCACTGCTGCCGCGCTACGTCTCCACCGTCGACAGCGGCAACCTTGCCGGCCACCTGCTGGCGCTCGCCAACGCCATCGAGGCCGCCGGCAGCAGCGCGCTATGGCGCAGCGAGCGACTCACCGGCATCGCGGATGCGCTCGCGCTCGCCCCGCCGGGGGCCGGTGCCGACATGCGCCGCTTCCTGCTGGCAGAGTCCGTGCCCGCCGCGGCGGTGCCCGGGCAGTTGCGGCAGCTCGCACCGGCGGCCGCGGCGCTGGCGCACGAAGACTGTGCCATCACGACCGGGCCGGATTGGACGCTCGCCGCGGCGCGCTGCGCCCGCAGTCACCTGCGTGACCTCGCGGCATTCGCCCCCGACGGCGCCGCTGAGGACGCCGTTGCCGGCTCCGCGACGCTTGTCGGTCTTGCGGCTGAGGCGCCGGGTGGCGCGGCGCGCGAGGCACTGGTGCGGCTCGCGAAGCTGGCTGAGCAGGCACGTGCGCTCGCCAACGAGATGGACTTCAGCTTCCTCCTCAAGCCCAACCGCATGCTGCTCTCCATCGGCTACAACGTCAGCGAAAGCCGCCTCGACGCCGGCGACTACGACCTGCTCGCCTCCGAGGCACGCCTCGCGAGCTTCGTGGCTATCGCCAAGCGCGACGTGCCAGCGCGCCACTGGTTCCGCCTCGACCGCCGCTCGGTGGCGCTCGGCAACCTCACGGCCCTGCTGTCCTGGTCGGGTTCGATGTTCGAGTACCTGATGCCCGCACTCGTCATGCGCTCCCCGGCCGGGAGTCTCCTCGACCGTGCGCACCGTGTCGCGGTGCGCACGCAGCGCGAGTACGCCGCGGCGCTCGGGGTGCCCTGGGGCATCTCCGAGTCCGCCTACAACGTGCGCGACGTCGATCAGACCTACCAGTACTCTCCCTTCGGCATCCCGGCCCTGGGCCTGAAGCGCGGGCTCGCCAACGACACGGTCATCGCCCCGTACGCGACGGGCCTTGCTGCGATGGTGGATGCACCAGCGGCCGCGGCGAACTTCCGCGAGCTCGAGCGCGCTGGGGCTCTCGGGGACTACGGTTTCTACGAGGCACTCGACTACACCCCGGACCGCCTGCTCGAGGGCGAGCGTCTCGCCGTGGTGCGCGCCTACATGGCCCATCACCAGGGGATGACCATCGTCGCGATCGCCAACGCGCTGCGCGGCGGTTCCATCCAGGGTTACTTCCACGCCGAAGCCGCGGCGCGGGCCACCGAGCTGTTGCTGCAGGAGAAGCCGCCGCGCTCGGTGGAGGCCCCCGCAGAAGGCAGCCGCGCCGAGGCGCGCGAGCCGCGACTGCCGGTGCTTGCCGGCCGTCGCCGGCTGCATACCTGGCGCCCGCGCACTCCACACGTGCAGCTGCTCAGCAACGGCCGCTACGCGGTCATGGTGAATGCCGCGGGCGCCGGCTTCAGCCGCTGCGGCAACCTTGCAGTGACGCGCGCGCTCGAGGACCCGACGAGCGACAGCGGGGGACAGGCGGTGTTCCTGCGCGACTGCGACAGCGGTGAGGCCTGGTCCTGCGGCTTCCAGCCGACGACGGTGACGCCCGAGGCCTATCGCGTCACCTTTACCGAGGACCGGGTGGAGATCCTGCGCCGCGACGGGCCCTGGGGGACGCGCCTGCAGGTGCTGGTCTCGGCCGAGCACGACGCCGAGGCGCGCCGCATATCGGTCTCCAACCAGAGCGACCGCAGCCGCGAGATCGAGGTGACGTCCTACGCTGAGGTGGTACTCACGGGGACCGCGGCGGACCGCGCGCACCGCGCCTTCTCGAACCTGTTCGTCCAGACGTCCTATGACCCGCAGCTCGAGACGCTGCTGGCCGGCCGCCGACCGCGCTCCGAGGGGGACGCCGCTGCCTGGGCTGCACACCTGGGTGTCATCGAGGGCACCGCGGTCGGGGACTGGGAGTTCGAGACTGACCGGGCGCGCTTCATCGGCCGTGACCGCACTCTCGCAGCGCCACGCGTACTGACGGAGCGCAGCGCCCTCAGCGGTGCCACCGGTACCGTGCTCGATCCGGTGTTCGGCCTGCGCCGCCGGCTGCGCGTGGCACCCGGGGAGACCGCGCGCATCACCTTCTGGACAGTGGTGGGAACTACCCAGGCGGAGGTCCTGCGCGTCGCGGACAAGTGCCGCGAGCCAGCTTCCTTCGACCGCGCCTCCACGCTCGCCTGGACGCGGGCGCGGGTGCAGCTGCATCACCTGGGGCTGGACCCGGACGAGGCGAGCCTGTTCCAGCGCCTCGCCGCGCACATTCTCTACCTGAACCCGGCGCTGCGGGCAGGTCCCGACGCGCTGCGTCGCAATCGCGCCGGGCCGCCGGCGCTGTGGGCGCATGCGGTGTCGGGCGACCGGCCGATCATGCTGGTGGAGGTCGACGATGCCGCGGACCTGGGTCTGGTGCGCCAGATGCTGCGTGCCCACGGCTACCTCACACTCAAGAACCTCGCGGTGGACCTCGTCATCATCAATTCCTCCGCGACCTCCTACGTGCAGGAGCTGCAGGGGGCGATAGAGTCGCTGGCGCGCGCCAGCCAGCAGCGCCTGCAACAGGCGGAAGGCACCGCACAGGGAAGCGTCTACACGCTGCGTTCCGAGGTGATGTCGCCCGAATCGCGCCTTGCGTTCCTGGCTGCGGCGCGGGTGGCGCTGATCGCCCGGCGCGGCACGCTCGCCGAACAGCTCGACCGTCTCGAGGACCCGTCCGCGGAGACCGCGCCGCCGCCGACGCTGCGCCCCCGCAGCCCCGCGCGCCCCGCCGCCGTGAAGCACCCGGCACTGGAACTGTTCAACGGCACCGGCGGCTTTGCCCAGGACGGCCAGGAGTACGGGATCGTGCTCAAGCCCGGGGTCGCGACCCCGATGCCCTGGGTGAACGTCATCGGCCAGCCGGACTTCGGCTTCCAGGTCTCCGCCACCGGCAGCGGCTTCACCTGGGCGCGCAACAGCCGCGAGAACGCGCTCACGCCGTGGTCGAACGACGCCGTGCTGGACCCGGCAGGGGAGGCGTTCTACGTCCGCGACGATGACACCGGTGAGATCTTCTGCCCGACCGCCGCCCCGATCCGCGATGCCGACGGTACTTACTTCGCCTTCCACGGGCGCGGCTACTCGCGCTTCGAGTACGCCACCCGCGGGCTCGCTCTGGAGCTGCTGCAGTTCGTGCCACGCGGCCGCTCGCTCAAGGTCTCGCGCCTCACCATCCGCAACGAGAGCACCAAGCCGCGGCGCCTGAGCGTGTGCGCTTACGCGGAGTGGGCGCTCGGCGCCGGCCGCGCGGCGATGGCTCCGTACGTCATCACCGAGCGCTGCGTGCATACCGGGGCGCTGCTGGCGCGCAATCCCTGGAACACCGAGTTCGCCGAGTGCACCGCGTACTTCGACCTGGCCGGGGAGCAGCTGGAATCAACCTGCGACCGGCGCGAGTTCCTCGGCCTCGATGGCAGCACGGCCGCCCCGCTCGGGCTGCGCGCCGGCACGCCCCTCGCCGGGCGCAGCGGCGCGGGCCTGGACCCGTGCGCAGCGCTTCTCACGCGGCTCGAGCTTGCCGCCGGGGCGGTGCGCGAGGTCGCCTGCTTCCTCGGCCAGGCGCGCGATGCGGGCGGGGCAGCCACCGACATCCAGGCGGCCCGCAACCTTGACCTGGCGCAGTCGTACGCGGACGTGCGCCGCAGCTGGCAGCAGATCCTCGAGCGGGTGCAGGTGAAGACCCCCGACCGCAGCTTCGACCTTTTGCTGAATCACTGGCTGCTCTACCAGGTGCTCTCCTGCCGGGTGTGGGCGCGCGCGGCTTTCTACCAGGCGAGCGGTGCCTACGGCTTCCGCGATCAGCTGCAGGACTGCCTCGCCCTCACGCATGCCGCTCCCGGCATCGCGCGCGAACACCTGCTGCGCGCGGCGGGACGGCAGTTCACCGAAGGCGACGTCCAGCACTGGTGGATGCCGGAGAACGGTCGCGGCGTGCGCACGCACATCAGTGATGACAAGGCGTGGCTGGCGTTCTGCGCCGCGCACTACGTGGCGCGCACCGGGGACGCGGCGGTGCTCGATGAGCAGGTCCCGTTCCTCACCGGGGAGGTGCTGCCGCCCGATGTGAGCGACCGCTACTTCGCGCCCGGCACCACCACGCACACCGTCTCGGTGTACGAGCACTGCGCGCTCGCCCTGGATGCCAGCCTTGCCGTGGGTGAGCACGGCCTGCCGCTTTTTGGCAGCGGCGACTGGAACGACGGCATGAACAAGGTGGGCGCACAGGGACGCGGCGAGAGCGTGTGGCTCGGGTGGTTTCTGTGCGCGACGCTGGCCGCCTTCAGCGAGCTTGCCGAGGCGCGCCAGGACACCGTGCGCGTGCAGCGCTGGGCCGCATTCAGCAAGTCGCTGCAGGCGGCGCTGGAGAACTCCGGCTGGGACGGGGACTGGTACCGCCGCGGCTACTTCGATGACGGTACACCGCTGGGCTCGGCGCGCAGCACCGAGTGTCGCATCGACTCCATCGCGCAGGCCTGGGCGGTGCTCTCGGGGGCGGCCAACCCCGCGCGCGCCGCCCACGCGATGGCCGCCGTCATCGAGCACCTGCTGCGTCCCGCGGAACAGCAGCTGCTGCTCTTCACCCCGCCCTTCGTGACCTCCGAGCCCGACCCCGGCTACGTGCGCGCCTATCCTGCCGGGATCCGCGAGAACGGCGGCCAGTACACTCATGGCAGCATCTGGTCGCTGATGGCATTCGCGCGTCTCGGCGATGGCGACCGGGCCAAGGAACTGTTCGACTGCTTCAGCCCCGTGTGCCACAGCCGCGGACCGGCGGAAGTGTCGCGTTACAAGCTCGAGCCCTACGCGGTGGCAGCGGATATCTACGCCGCCCCGGCCCCGCCGGCGCGTGGCGGCTGGTCGTGGTACACCGGGGCCGCCGGGTGGCTGTACCGGGCGGGCCTGGAGTCGCTCCTCGGCATACGCATCAGCGACGACGTGCTCAGCATCGAGCCGTGCATTCCGCGCAGCTGGCGCCGCTTCGACGTCGAAGTGCGCCACGGGCGCTCGCTGTACCACATCACGGTGACCAACCCCTTCGGTGCCTCAAGCGGCGTCAGTCACGCGGAGCTGGATCACCTGACCATCCTGCGGCCCCCGATCCGCGTGCCGCTCATCGACGATGACGCCGAACACGTCGTGCGCGTGGTCATGGGCTGAAGAGGCTCGTGTAGGCGGGCGCCGACATACGGCGCATAAATGCATCCGATAGCCGGCTGCGCACCCGTGCGGCACGCTCCCCTGGCGGCCCGCAGGGGGCCGCGTCAGGCCAAGGAGATTGCCGCGATGGATATGCCGTGTGTAAGCGTGCGGCGCGTGGGCGAGCGCTGGGGTGTCACGCAGCAGGGACTCGACTGGTTCCTCGCCGAGTTCACGATTTGGCAGGACGCGCTCGACTACGCGCGCGCGCTGGCTGTGACGAGCGAGCGCGCGATGCTCGAAGGGGAGGATTTTCCCGGCCACGTGGCGCTGCGCCAGATCTTCTCCACCGACGCGAGCGGCGTGATCCACGTGCAGTCAGTGGGCTGCTGAGGCAGCCGGCGCGGAACGCCAAAGAAAGCGGCGCCGCATTCCGGCGGCGCCGCACCTGTCAGCGGTGTCCGATGAGCGGGTTCAGCCCGGGCGCGGCTCGTGCCCCTGCGCAACCGGCGCGGCCCGTGCCTGAATGGACGGCTCGGCGATGCAGCGGGCATAAGCCGGCTCCGCGGCGCCGGTCCAGTAGTGCTCCGGCTCGGCGCGCACGGCTGAGGCCTGTGCCAGGGCGCTGCCCCCGAGGGTCGCGGCCATGACCAGAGCCGAGCGGTAATCCACGGTGCGCCTCATCGTCGATTCTTCCCACGGTTGTCGAGTACGGGAGCTTAGTGTGCCGCGGCCTTCACCGCGGCCACAGCCGGCTGTGGCGAATACAGCGTGTCAGAGGATACTGACCGCCGGGCGGGTCGCGGATTGCGGCTCACGCACCTGGCAGCGACAGCGGCCGCCGCGGCCACAGCCGCAGGTTGCGCACCAGGATCACGCCTGCGAACACGATCACCGAGCCTGCGAACTGCAGCAGGTCCAGATGCTCATCCAGCAGCAGCCAACCGGTGAACACCGCAACCACCGGGTTCACGTAGGCGTAGGTACCGACGCGCGAGGGGGTCTCGTGCAGCAGCAGGTAGGTATAGGCCACGAACCCAAGGGTGGAGCTGAAGATCGCGAGGAACACCACGGCGCCGAAACCGGAGGCCGACCAGACCCAGCGCGCCGCGTCGCCCTGGGCAAACCCGAAACCCGCGAGCAGCGCGCCGCCGATGAGCAGATAGCAGGCGGTGAAGGCAAGCAGGTCGCACTCGGCATGTGACTCGCGGATGACCATGCTGGCCAGTGCCCAGCACAGCGATGCGATCAGTACCAGGAGCTGCCAGCCGACCTGCGCCTGCGGGCCGAAGCCCCGGGCGGACACCAGCACCGCAACCCCAATGAACCCGAGCGCCAGTCCGAGCCAGGTACGCGTGCTGACAGGCGTCGCGCGGCGCCCGTACATCCCGAGCCACGCGAGCCAGAAGGCGGAGCCGGCGCTGATGAGCGCTGCCTGGTTGGACGCGACGTGGCGCAGCGCCAACACGGTCAGGCCGTTGCTGAGCACGATGCCGAGCACTGCCGCTACCGCTGCCGCGCGCCAGTCGCGCAGGCGGCGCGGCATGACGAGGCCACGGGCGCGTGCAACCACGGCGAGCACCGAGCCGGCGAGGAGGAAGCGGGCGCCGGCGGCGAGGAGGGGCGGCAGCGCGAGGGCCATGATGCGGTTCACCGCATAGGTGACGCCCCACACAAGGTAGATCAGCGTGAAGGCGAGCTGGATCCTCGCGCGGCTGCGCGTGGTGAGGAGCGAACCGCGCTCAGGGACTTCAGGCGCTGCGGTCACGGCGGCGCCGCTAGCGTCGCAGCTTCGAGTGGTGGCGCCCGTAGCCGTAGTAGATGACCAGGCCGACCCCGAGCCACACGCCCAGCTGGCGCCAGGTGGGCCAGGGAAGAAAAGCCATGAGCACCGCACAGCATACGAAGCCGAGCACCGGCACGAGGGGCACCCAGGGGGTGCGGAACGGGCGGCGCGCCAGGGGCGCAGTGCGCCGCAGGACGACGACGCCCACGCATACGATCGCGAAGGCGAGGAGCGTGCCTATGGAAACGAGGTCGCCGAGTTCCGCGAGCGGCACGAGGGCTGCGACCACGGCGAAGAACACGCCGGTGAGGAGTGTGCCGGCCAGTGGCACCTCGCTGCGCCCGCTCAGCCGGGCGAAGGCCGGCGGCAACAGGCCATCGCGCGCCATCGAGTAGAAAATGCGTGCCTGGCCGACGACGCTCGCGAGTACCACCGGGATGAGTCCCAGGATCGCCACCACGCCGATGAGCGCCTGCACGGGTCCGAGCGCGGCGTGCGCACCCGAGAGCGCCTGGTAGAGCGGGTCGGGCACGGCGAGGGTGCGGTAGTCGGCCAGCCCGGTGATCACCACGCTCACGGCCACGTACAGCACCGTGCAGATCAGCAGCGAGGCGAAGAGACTCAGCGGCAGCGTGCGCTGCGGGTTGCGGGCTTCTTCCGCGAGAGTGGCGACGCCGTCGAAGCCGATGTAGGCGAAAAAGAGCGTGCCGGCGCCGCTCAGGACTCCCGACCAGCCAAAGGCGCGGAAGCTGCCGGTGTTGGGGGGCACGAAAGGGTGCCAGTTCTGCGGGTTCACGTAGCGGGCCCCGACCGCCACCAGCACCAGGAGCGCAAACACCTTGGCGATGACGATGGTGGCGTTCACCGTAGCCGAGGCGCGCATCCCCGCCAGCGGCAGCGCCGTGCACGCCAGCACCACGAGCACCGCGGGCAGGTCGAACCAGGTGCCCGTGAGCGTCCAGTGCCCGGCCGCGTCGCGCGCGAACGGCGCCTGCGTTAGCGCCGCGGGGAGCGTGACCCCCAGGTCCCGCAGCGCCGCCTGGGTGTAGCCGGACCAGCTGACCGCGACCACCGAGGCCGACAGCCCCCACTCGAGCACCAGGCTCCAGCCGATGAGCCAGGCAACGAGCTCGCCCAGGGTCACATAGGCGTAGGAGTAGGCGCTGCCCGAGAGCGGCACCATGGCGGCGAACTCCGCATAGCACAGTCCGGCAAAGAAGCACGCGATGCTCGCCAGCACGAAGGACAGGGACACGGCGGGACCGGCCTGGTGGGCGGCGATGTCGCCGGTGAGGGAGAAGATGCCGGCCCCCACCGTGCAGCCGACGCCGAATGCCGTGAGGCTGACAACACCGAGTGAGCGGCGCAGACGCGAGCCGCGCTCGGCGAACGCGTCCGTCAGGCACGATTCGAGGCTCTTGCGCGAGGCCGCTCCCATGGGCGCATCTTACGGGGCGGCCCAGAAAAAAGGCGGGGCGGGCGAGCCGCCCCGCCTGTCATGGGCTTCTCTTGCGGGACTCTACGGTGCGATGGCCTGCAGCCAGTCGTAGAAGTTCGCCCAGTCCGGTGCACCCAGTCCGGTCGCCTGGTCGTAGCCAGGACGCGCCGTCCAGTACCAGTTGTCGCCCTTGGTTATGTCCCTGAAGGCGGCATGCTTGCCCGAGCGCGCACCCGGGAGGAGCGAGATCAGGTACATCGGCGGGTTGAACAACCCGATGCGGTGACGCAGGCCCTGCACCATGACACTCGCCACGCCGTTGAGCTCGGGCGCGACGAAGCTCGTGCCGCCAGCCTCGTAGAAGCCGGGCGGGTCCGCCGGGTTGCTCGGCGTGTAGTAGAAGAGGTAGCCGGTCTGCGGATCAGCGTTGGTCGAGATGTCAGGCACGTTGCGTCCCGGGAAGCGGGCGGGCAGCCTGAAGAGCGTCTGCGCCGGCGCCGGGGTGAGTTGCACCAGCGACTGGCCGGGGACGGTGCTGACCATGCCGGGCGTCAACCACTGGTAGAAGGGCCGGTTGAAATAGATGCTGACGCCGCCGCCACCACCGACCGGGTAGATGCCGCAGTCGATGTCGCTCTCACCGCCACACAGCGGCCGCAGGTAGTCCCAGCCCCAGGCCTGTTCCTGCTTGACGTTGATGTTGATGGTCGTGCCGTTCGGGCCTGCGTACTGCTGCAGCCCCGGCAGCGTGGTGCCACCCGCAGAGGTCATGTAGCGCTGCATGCTCGGGTCATCGACCGATATCGGGAAGTTGAAGCTGTCGGGGTCGGTAGCCGAGGGCGAGGACGGCAGGGCGCCGCCCGTGTCGTAGGCACCCGAGTCGCCGGCGGCGGCGAACCAGGTCTGGCCCTGCAGGGCCGCCTGCGCCAGCAGGTCGTCGTTCGCCTTGATGATGTCGGTCTGCCGCCCGGTGACCGGGTTGGTGATGGTGCCGTTGCCCACCACCGGGTCAGGACCGTCAAACCCCTCCCACTCACCCCAGCTGGTCGAGACCGTCTCGGCCTGGTTGGAGTCGATGCAGGCAGCGAACGCATCGGCGAAGCCCTGGTTCGTGTTCGGGGCCTCGTAGACGATGATCTTGGCACCCGGGGCCAGGCCGCCGGACTGCTCGACGTCGAGCGTGGTCTCGTCCGAGCCGCCCTCATCGCTCGGCGCGCCGGGGCCGCCGTCGATCTGTACCTCGGTGATGCGGTTCGGGTTGACGCTCAGCCCGATGGCCGACCAGTAGTTGTAGGCGTCGCTCTGGGTGAAGGAGGCAAGCGTCACGATGGCGACGGTGCGCCCCTTGCCGGTGAGACCCTGCTTGTAGAGCGGGTTGAGGTCGTAGTACTGGGCGTAGTCGAGCACCGTCCACTCACCTGGCGGATCGGTGGTGTTGGTGTTCGTGTTGCTGGTGCTCGGCTGCTTCAGCGGCGCCCTCAGGGGATTGTGCAGCCGTGGCGCCAGGCGCGGACGGGTGTCGAGTCCGAGGACCGCGCGCACCGACCCGGAGATGGCGGCCGGCACTTGCGCGGCGCCCACCGGCGCGCGGTAGTGGTACTCGGCGTTCCTGGCGGTCGCGGGCACGGCGAAGGTGTGCAGCTCCACTGCGAAGGCCTTCTCGATCTGCGCCACGGTGCCGCTCACGTGCAGATGCGCCGTGGAGGCGCGCGTCACGGTGAGGCCCGAGGCTTCGAACTGCTTGCTGACCGCTGCGATGGTGGCCGCCGAGGGGCCAAACTGCGCAGCGAACTGCTCGGGGGTAAGGAAGTGCTGATACTGCGGCGAGCCCTTGGTGTGGACTGCCTCGATGAGCTGCTCCATCTGCTCGGTGTTGCGCAGGCCGAGGGCCACCGTCACCGTGATCTTGGAGTTTTCGGCGAAGGAACTTGCGGGCCCGAGATCCGTCGCGGAGACCGGTCCACGCGGGTAGGGCGCGGCGCCCGCAGCACCCATCAGCGCAACGCCGACGGCTGCAGCGAGCCAGTACTTGCTGGTGTTCATTAACAATCCCCTTGTTTTGAACCGCCTTCTTCTTCATGTGGCGGCGCACCGCACGATGCGCGCGCCTCCTGGGGAATGCAAGAGCGGGAACAGCGGCGGCGTATTACATAAATCGTAAGGCGCGCCGGGTTTGTGACAGGCGCAAGCAGAGCGGCGCGCGCCGCGCCGCTTTGCCTGTGAGCCAGGGCGCATTCCCGGGCGCGCCGCCCGCGCCGCTTACGCGGTCTTCGTGGGGATGCTGCCCTGGGGAGTGAGGTGATCGATCGCCGCCGGCAGGTGCTGGGCGATCTTCGCCGTCAGCTCCTGCGGCGTCATGCCGGTCTTGGCCGCGATCTGGTTGATGACGCCCCCGAAGGCTGAGTTCACCTGGTCGGCGGAGATGGGCTGGTTCGGGCCGCTCGACACCCAGGAGCGCACCGTGTTCCCGAGCCCCTGCTGCTCAAGCTGCGCCACCACGCCCTGCACGCCGCCGTGCTGCTGAATCACCGACTGTAACGCGCTGACCACGGTCGCTCCCACCGCACCGCCCAGCAATCCATCCAGTAAGCCCATGTTCCGTTCCCTTGGTTGTTGAAGTTATCGGCCCCTCATTTTGCGGCAAGTCAGGGGCGCGGCCAAGGCGCATCGCGCCGCGGCCTGCGGCGCTGCCGGCGGTGCGCCGTGGCGGGGTCCCGGTGCTTTGCCGTGGCAGGGCGTTTTATTATATTATTACGACGACATTAAAAAAACGCGCCGCTGCGTGAAGCCTTGCGATTGCGGGCAAACCACGGCGGTGCGCTGGCGATAAACCTAGCGGGTGCGTGAATCATGAGACAGGTGAAGACGCTCGGACTCCTTGGTACCGGAGTCATCGGCGGCGGCTGGGCGGCGCGTGCGCTGCACTTCGGCATCAACGTGCTGGCGGCGGACGTGAAGCCCGAGATGGAGGACTGGATCCGCGGCGCGGTCGCCAACGCGGAGGGCGCCCTGGCCAAGCTCACGCTGGCGCCGCTGCCGCCGAAGGGCAAGCTCACCTTCACCACCGACCTGAACGCGATGGCCGCGAGCGTCGACTTCATCCAGGAGAACATCCCGGAGCAGCTGGAGCTCAAGCAGCGCATCCTCGGGCAGGTGAGCCGCCATGCGCCGGCCGACGTCATCATCGCGTCCAGCACCTCCGGGCTCATGCCGACCGAGCTGCAGAAGGACATGCAGCACCCGGAGCGATTCCTGGTCGCGCATCCTTTCAATCCCGTGTACCTGCTGCCCCTGGTCGAGCTGGTCGGGGGGCGCCAGACCTCGGCGGAGGCGATCGAGGCTGCCAGCCGCTTCTTCACCTATATCGGCATGCATGCGCTGAAGGTGCGCCGCGAGGTGCCGGGGCATCTGACGGACCGCCTGCAGGAGGCGCTGTGGCGCGAGATCCTGCACATGGTCAACGAGGACGTGGCCACCACCGGGGAGCTCGACGACTCCATCGTCTATGGCCCCGGCCTGCGCTGGGCCGCCATGGGTACTAACCTCATCTACCACCTGGCCGGCGGTGAGACCGGCATGCGCCACATGCTGCGCCAGTTCGGCCCGGCGCTGAAGTGGCCGTGGACCAAGCTCGAGGCGCCCGAGCTCACCGAGGCACTGATAGACAAGATGGTGGCGGGCACCCAGGAGCAGGCGGCCGGCCGCTCCATCCGCGAGATCGAGCGCCTGCGCGATGGCTACCTGGTCGCCATCCAGCAGGTTCTCAAGGAATACAACATCGGCGCCGGCGCGACGCTGCGGGCGCTCGAGGAGCGGCTCTATGAGGACTCGGCGACCGCCGCCAGGGGCCGCATCAAGGGCGCGCTGCAGGGCGGGGCGGAGCTGCGCCTCGTGGAGCTCGAGGTGCGCCCGGAGTGGATTGACTACAACGGCCACATGACCGACTCGCGCTACCTGCAGGTGTTCGGGGATGCCACCGACGCGCTGCTGCGTTACGCGGGCGTCGATGATGCCTACCGCAAGTCCGGGCGCGCGCTGTTCACGGTGGAGACCCACGTCACGCACCAGGCGGAGGCCAAGGCGCTGGAGTCGCTGTACGTGAACACGCGGGTGCTCGAGCTCGATGACAAGCGCGTGCGGCTGTTCCATGCCCTGCATCGCAAGCGCGACGATGTGCTCGTGGCCACCGCCGAGCAGGTGTACCTGCACGTCAGTGGCGGCAAGGCCGCGCCGATGGAGCCGGCGGTGCACGAGCTGCTCGCCCGGGCACATGCGGCGCAGGCAGCGCTGCCCGCACCCGCCCAGGCCGGGCGCGTCGGCAACCGCGGCGGGCGCTGAGGCGCGCCCCCGGCCATCTAGGGCGCACGCACATGCCGAAGATCGTCGACCACGACAAGCGTCGCGATGAGATCGCGCTCGTCGCCTGCCGCGTGGTGGCGCAGGTGGGGTTCGACCAGGCCACCATCGTGCGCATCGCGCGCGAGGCGGGCTACACCACCGGCATGGTCGCGCACTACTTCGACACCAAGCAGGACATCATCATCGCGGCATTGCGGCTCATCCTGCGCCGCATCGAGGAGCGCCTGAGCCGGCAGGCGGGGGCCGCGGAGCCTCAGCTGCTGGCGCTGCTGACCGAGGCGCTGCCGGTCGACGAGGCGCGCTACACCGAGTGCGCCTTCTGGATCGCCTTCTGGGGGCAGGTGCCCTCGGACCGGCGCCTGAAGAGCATCAATGCCTGGCTGCACCGCGAGTACCTGCGCCTCTTCGAGCGCTGCCTGGCGCGCGGCTGGCACGAGTGGCCGCGCTGGCCGGCCGCGACGCGCCGCCAGGTGCTCGGCTCGGTGGTCACCTTCATCAACGGCATCACCGCGAGCACCGTGGCGAGCCGCAGCGACTGGCCGGCGGAGCGCCAGGTCGCGCAGCTGCGCCTGCAGCTGGAGCTTCTCTACACCTGGGCGATGAGCGGCAGCAGGGCGAGTGCGCTCAAGCGCGGCGCCCGGGCGCTGGGCTAAAGGGGGACACTCATGGACTTTGCGCTCACCGAAGAGCAGGAACTGATCATCAAGACGACGCGCGATTTCGTGCGCAACGAACTCGTGCCGCATGAGCAGGAGGTGGAGGATACCGGCGTCCTGCGCACCGAGCTCTACCAGGAACTCAAGGCTAAGGCGATCGAGGCCGGCCTCTACGCGGCCAACATGCCGACCGAGGTGGGCGGCGGGGGCCTGGATGCGGTGAGCTGGGTGCTCTACGAGAAGGAACTCGGCTACACCGGCTACGCGCTGCAGTACGCCTGCGTGGCGCGCCCTTCGAACATCCTCCTGGCATGCGCCGGGGAGCAGCGCGAGCGCTACCTGCTGCCCACGGTACGCGGCGAGCGGGTCGACTGCCTGGCGATGACCGAGCCGGGCGCCGGTTCGGACGTGCGCGGCATGAAGGCCACCGCGGTGCTCAAGGGCGGGGACTTCGTCATCAACGGCACCAAGCACTTCATCAGCCACGCCGACCACGCTGACTACGTGATCCTGTTCGCCGCCAGCGGCGAGGAGGACTCCGCGCGCGGCAAGAAGAAGCTGATCACGGCGTTCCTGGTCGACATGGGCATCGCCGGATTCGAGGTGCGTCCCGGGTACCGCAACGTCTCGCACCGTGGCTACACCAACAGCATCCTCGAGTTCAACGACTGCCGGGTACCGCAGTCCGCGGTCCTGGGCGAGCTGCACCGCGGTTTCGAGGTGGCCAACACCTGGCTCGGCGCCACGCGCCTGCAGGTGGCCTCCACCTGCCTCGGGCGTGCGGAGCGCGCCCTGCAGGCCGCAAAAGAGTGGGCGGTGCAGCGGGTGCAGTTCGGGCAGCAGATCGGCAAGTTCCAGGGCGTGAGCTTCAAGCTCGCGGACATGGCGGTCGAGCTGCGCGCCGCGGAGCTTTTGACGCTGGAGGCTGCCTGGAAGCTCGACCAGAAGACCGCGACCGACACTGACATGGCGATCGCGAAGCTCAAGGCCTCGGAAATGCTGCAGATGGTCGCCGACGAGGCACTGCAGATCCACGGCGGCATGGGGCTCATGAGCGAGCTGCCGCTGGAGCGCATCTGGCGCGATGCGCGCATCGAGCGCATCTGGGACGGCACCAGCGAGGTGCAACGCCACATCATCTCGCGGGCGCTGCTGCGCCCGCTCGGCGGCTAGGGCTACTTACCTTTCCAGGCGGGCGTGCGCTTCTCGGCAAACGCCCGCGCGCCTTCCTTGAGGTCTTCCGAGCGCACCACCTTCATCACGGCGTCGAGGCTGTCGTGCAGCTCGAAGGCCGGGCCCTCGGCCACCATCTCGGTGTGCCGCAGCAGCTGCTTGATCGCCGGGAACAGCAGCGGTGGCCCCGCGGCGAGCTGCTGTGCGATCTCGCGCGCCTTCGCCATCCCCTCACCCCTGGGCACCACGTGGTTGGCGAGCCCCCAGTGCTTGGCCTCGGTCGCATCCATCCAGCGCCCGGTCATGAGGAATTCGACCGCGACATGGTAGGGGATGCGGCGGCGCAGCTTGATGGTGCCGGCATCGGCGAGCACGCCGACATTGATCTCCGGGAGGGCGAACTTCGCATGCTCCTCCATGACGATGATGTCCGTGCCGAGCACCAGTTCAAAGCCCCCGCCGCAGGCGATGCCATTGACCGCGGCGATGAGCGGCTTGTTGAGGTTGCGCGGGTGGTTGAGGCCGCCGAAGCCCCCGACACCCCAGTCCGAGTCCGAGGCCTCCCCGGCGGCGGCGTCCTTCAGGTCCCACCCCGGGCTGAAGAAGCGCTCGCCCGCGCCGGTGATGATGCCGACGCGCAGCGCCGGGTCGTCACGGAACGCGGTGAACACCTCGTTCAGGCGGCGGCTGGTGGCGAGACTGATGGCGTTGGCCTTGGGGCGGTCGAGCGTGACCTCGAGGACCGCGCCGTTGGTGACCGTCTTTACTCCGTCGGACATCTCTAACTCTCCTCGCGCAGGCGGATCAGGGCATCCACCGCGACAGCGCCCTTACCCTGCGGGCGCACGATGATGGGATTGAGATCGAGCTCGCTCAGGCGGGCGAGGTTATCAGCCGCGTAGCGGGTGCAGGCGAGCACCGCGGCCACCAGTGCCGGCACGTCGCCGGCCGGCTTGCCGCGAAAGCCGGCCAGCAGCCGTGCGATGCGCAGCCGCGCCAGTGCCGCCTCGATGGCCTCGGGAGTGAAGGGCGGCAGCAGGCTCACGCTGTCGCGCAGCAGCTCGGTGAGCACGCCACCGGCGCCAAGCACCAGCAGCTGCCCGAACTGCGCGTCGACGGAGATGCCGACCAGCACCTCCGCCACCGCATCGGTCACCATCTCCTCGACCAGCAGCGTCCCGGAAAGGTGCGCCAGGCGCTGCGCCGCGGCGGCCGCTTCCGCGGCGCTTTTCACGTTGAGGATCACGCCGCCGGCCTCGCTCTTGTGCTCGAGGCTCGCCGCGGCGGCCTTGATGACGACCGGGAAGCCGAGCCTCACGGCCGCATCTGCGGCGTCACCCACCGCGACGACTGCCGAGCGCGGCACCGGCACCCCGTAGGCGGCCAGCGCGCGCTTGCCCTCGTGCTCGGCAAGCGCGTGGGCACTCCTTGCCGAGGGCGCGGGGATGCGCAGCTCGACCGTCGCGCCCTGTGACCAGCGCGTGCCGACGGTGGCCGCGAGGTCGAGCGCTTCGAGCGCCTCACGCTGGCCCTGCAGCGGCACGATGCCGGCCGCAAAGCACAGCTCGCGGGTGGCCGGCGACAGGGACTCCGGGAGCGAGGAGACCACTGCGCCGCGCGCCGGCGCCCCGGGGAGCGCTGCGGCGAATTCCTTTACCGCGTTCACGTAGGCGACATCGTCGGCCGGTGCCGGCGGGCAGTCGAGCATGAATGCCACCGCATCGTAGCCGGCGCGCTGCACCACGCTGAACATCTGCCGCTGCCGCGGCAGGTCGAACCAGATGTGGGTGTGGAAATCGAACGGGTTGGACAGGTGCACCTTGTCGGAGAGGATCTCGCGCAGCTGGACCCGTGCCGTCTCCGGCAGGGGAGTGAACTCCAGCTGCAACGCGCGCGCCGCGTCGGCGGTCATCGCCATGTCGCCGCCGGAGGCCCCCAGCGCCAGCACGCGCCGCCCCTTGAGCGGTCCGCCGGCGTGGAAGATCTTGAGCGTCTCGCACAGGCTCGCGAGCGACTCGCAGCGCGCGATGCCCGCCTGCGCGCAGAACGCATCGAAGGCGCCGTCGGCGCCGGCAAGCGCACCGGTGTGGGTGCGCACCGTGTCCGCCGCGGCGGCGGTGCGGCCGGCCTTGATGAGCGCGATCGGCTTGCCGGCCAGGCGCGCGCGCTCGGCCGCGGCGGCGAAGCGCCTTACGTCCTTGATCCCCTCGAGGTACAGGCCGAAGGCGCTCACGCGCTCATCATCGGCGAGCAGTTCGATCAGGTCCTCCGCGGCGAGCCGCGTCTGGTTGCCCACCGTCAGCACCGCTCCCAGGGGCAGCGAGCGGTCATTGAAGAGCAGGTTCAGGGCGATGGTGCCGCTCTGGCAGATGAGCACCACGCCACGCTCGCGCCGCCTGCCCACCATCTGGTCCGGCCACAGCGCGACGCCATCGAAGAAGTTGATGAAGCCGTAGCAGTTTGGGCCGAAGAACGGCAGCTCGCCGGCGCCGGCGATAAGTTCCTGCGTCAGGCGCTGTCCGTCTGCCGTGGCGGTCTCGGAGAAGCCGGCGGCGAAGCACACGAAGCCGCCGCCGCCGCGCTGCCTCAAGGCTGCGGCGATCCCGGGCACGTCGTGGTTGGGGGCGGCGATGAAGGCCGCATCGGGCGCGGCGGGCAGGTCATCGACGCTGCGGAAGTACTGCTGGGAGCTGCTCGAGGCACGCTTGGGGTGGATGCGCCAGATCTCGCCCGCGTAGCCGATGGCGCGGCTCGCCGCGTGCACCGCGTCGGCCCAGGTGCCGCCGATGAGGGCCACGCTGCGCGGCGCCAGCAGGCGCTGCATCGCGCGCGCCGTCATGGGGTACGCGCGGGACGCAGCTCCATGCGTCGCGAGCCGGGGGCTCCGGCTTCCATCCCCGCGGCCGCACCCGTGAGCGCGGCGAGGGCGGCACTGGCCTCGGCAGGCAAGGGGGCTGTCGTCACCTTGCCCTCGTGCTGGCGCACGTGCAGCAGCATCACCTCGGCGCTCGCCGCGACCTCGGTGTGCCCGGCACGCAGCAGCTCGAGCGCCGCGTGGATGCGCTTGGAGTCCACGCCCAGCAGGCGGATCGTCACGATGGCGGTGTCGGTCTTCTTCACCTCCTGCAGGAAGTGCAGGTGCATTTCCACCGTATAAAGGGTGCCGCCGGTGCGCGCGCGGTAGGCGGCATCGAGGCCGACGCGGTCCATCAGGGCATCCACGGCCTCACTGAAGATGAGGCCATAGTAGGCATCCCGCAGGTGGCCGTTGTAGTCGATCCACTCGGCGCGGATCGGCGTCTCGTGGATGCGGATGCCGGCCACGTCAGCCGAGCTGCAGCCGGTCGCGCGCCTGCGCTGCGGTGACCACGCGTGCGCCCATCGCCTCGATGATCGTGCGCGCCTTCTCGACCAGCTGCGCATTGCTCGCGTAGACGCCGCGGCTCAGGTACAGGTTGTCCTCCAGGCCCACGCGCACGTTGCCGCCGAGCAGGATCGACTGCGCTACCCAGGGCATCTGCATGCGGCTGATCGCAAAGGAGCTCCAGACGTTGTTCTCCGGGAGCGAGTTCACCATCGCCAGCAGGTGTCCGGTGTCGGCCGGCACCCCGTAGGGGATGCCGGTGCACAGCTGGATCATGGCCGGTCCCGGCACCAGGCCTTCCTTGACCATCTGCTTCACGAACCAGAGGTTGCCGGTGTCGAACACCTCCATCTCCACCTTGACCTTGAGGTCGCGCAGGATGCCGGCGCCCTCGCGGCAGTACTCCGGGGTCGAGATGTAGGCGCGGTTGCCGTCGCCGAAGTTGAGCGTGCCGCAGTCGAGGGTCGCGATGTCCGGCCGGTACAGCCCCTCGGCGCACAGGTCGATGACGTGCTGCATGCGCGCGCTCTGGGTGACGAAGTCCGAGCCCGGCGCCGGGGTATCCTTCAGCCCGTTCTTGCCGATCACGATGTAGCCGCCCATGCCGCAGGTGAGGTTGACCAGCACGTCGACCTTGCTCTCGCGGATGCGCTTGACCACCTCGCGGTAGTGCTTGGTGGCCATGCTGAACTCGCCGGTCTCAGGGTCGCGCACGTGGATGTGCACGATGGCGGCCCCGGCCCGCGCGGCATCGATCGCGGAGTTCGCGATCTGCTCCGGGGTGACCGGGCAGTGCGGGCTCTTGGTGACCTTGGTGTCGTCGCCGGTGATGGCGCAGGTGATGATGACGTCTTGGTTCATGGTGGCCTCGCGAGTGGGTCGCGTGACATGGTAATATTATGGCGACAATAATATAACGGTGCGGCACGGCGCGGCAAGCCGCGCCGCATTAAGGAGCGCACATGCAGACGCAGCTGTTGATCGCGGGCCGACTGGTGGCGGGCGAGGGGAACGCGGAAGGCGTCCTCGACAGCGCCTCGGGCGAGCAGATTGCCTCGGTGAACGAGGCCTCCCCGGCCCAGGTGCAGGCCGCCGTGGCGGCCGCCGAGGCGGCGTTCCCGGGCTGGGCACGCACGCCGCCCAAGGAGCGCGCGACGCTGCTGCTGAAGATCGCCGATGGCATCGAGGCGCACGCCGCCGAGTACGCCGCCCTCGAGTCGCGCAATACCGGCAAGCCACTCGCCGCCGTGCTGAGCGACGAGCTGCCCTCGATCGCGGACATATTCCGCTACTTCGCGGGGGTGTGCCGCGCCCCGCAGGGACTTGCCGCCGGGGAGTACCTGCCCGGGCACACGAGCATGATCCGCCGCGACCCGGTCGGCGTCGTCGCCTCGATCGCGCCCTGGAACTACCCGCTGATGATGCTGGCCTGGAAGATCGCCCCGGCGCTCGCCGCCGGCAACACGCTGATCCTGAAGCCTTCCGAGCAGACGCCCCTGACCGCGCTCATGCTCGCGGGGCTGCTGGCAGAGGTGCTGCCCCCGGGGGTGGTCAACATCGTGTGCGGACGCGGTGAGCCGGTCGGGCGCCTGCTGACCAGCCACCCGCGGGTGCGCATGGTGTCGCTGACCGGTTCCATCGCGACCGGCCAGAAGATCCTCGCCGGCGCCGCCGACAACCTCAAGCGCACACACCTGGAACTCGGCGGCAAGGCGCCGGTGATCGTATTCGACGACGCGGACGTGCAGGCGCTGGTCGAGGGCGTGCGTACCTTCGGCTTCTACAACGCCGGGCAGGACTGCACGGCGGCGTGTCGCCTGTACGTCGGCAAGAAGGTGTACGAGCGCGTGGTCGCCGACCTCACCCAGGCCGCCAGCTCCATCAAGGTCGGCACGCAGCAGGCCCCGGGGGTGGAGATGGGTCCTTTGATCTCGGCCGCCCACCGCGAGCGCGTCGCCGGCATGGTGGACCGCGCCGCCGCCACGCCGCACATAACGCTCACCACCGGTGGCAAGCCCGGCAGCGGGCGCGGCTTCTTCTTCGAGCCGACCATTCTCGCCGGCGCCCGCCAGGACGATGAGATCGTGCAGCGCGAGGTGTTCGGGCCGGTGGTGTCCGTGACCCCCTTCAGCGATGCCGACGAGGCCATCCGCTGGGCCAACGACTCCGAGTACGGGCTGGCATCTTCGGTGTGGACGCGCGATATTTCGCGCGCCATGCAGGTTGCCTCCCAGCTGCAGTACGGGGTCACTTGGATCAACACGCACTTTGCGACCGTCAACGAGATGCCGCACGGGGGCTTCAAGCGCTCCGGCTACGGCAAGGACATGTCGATCTATGCGCTCGAGGACTACACCGTCGTGCGCCACGTGATGGTAAAGCTCTAGGCGTGCGCGCCCGCCTGCGGCAGCGCTGCACCGCAGGGCTCGCACTCTGCGGGCTCCTCCTGACGGCCGGCTGTGGCGGTCCCGGGCACGGCGCGCCCGCGGAAGCCAAAGAGCTGCACATCTACAACTGGGCCGACTACATCGGCAAGGACACCATCGCCGACTTCGAGGCGCGCACGGGCATCAAGGTGGTGTACGACACCTACGATGCGGACGAGACGCTGGAGGCGAAGATGATGGCCGGGGACTCCGGCTATGACGTGGTGAGCACCTCCACCGACTTCTTCGGCCGCCAGATCAAGGCCGGGATCTACCGGCCGCTCGACAAGTCGCTGCTGCCGAACTGGAAGAACCTCGACCCGCACATCCTCGAGCTCGAGGCGAAGGCCGACCCGGGCAACCGTTACGCGATGCCCTACCTGCGCCACGTCAACGGCTTTGCGTACAACACCGAGGCCATCAGGGCCCGCATGAAGGACCCGCCGGTCGACAGCCTCGACATGATCTTCAAGCCCGAGGTCATCAAGCACTTCGCCGACTGCGGGGTGACGTTCCTCGACTCCGCCGAGGACGTGCTGCAGCTGGCGCTCAACTACCTGCATCTCGACCCGAACTCCGCGCGCCCCGAGGACTACGCGCAGGCGGAGAAGCTGCTGCTGGCGGTGCGGCCCTACATCCGCGCCTTCGACTCGAGTGAGTACATGAACGGGCTCGTGACGGGGGATTTCTGCATCGCCATGTCATGGTCGGCCGACTACGCCACCTCGCGCGCCCGCGCCCGGGCCGCCGGCATCGACCTGCCGCTGGCCTTCACGGTGCCCAAGGAGGGCTCTAACTTCGCCTTCGACGCGCTCCTGATCCCTGCCGATGCGCCGCACCCGCTCGCGGCCCACAAGTTCCTCAACTACATCCTGGAGCCCAAGGTGATTGCCGCGATCACCAACGAGATCCACTACGCGAACGACAACATTGCCTCGAGCCCCTACGTGGCGCCGGCCATCCTCAACGACCCGGCCGTGTACCCGCCACCGGCGGTCGAGGCGCGGTTGTACATCGCAGAGGAAGCCACCCCGGCGGTCGAGCGGCTGCGCACCCGCACCTGGACGCGCATCAAGACCGGGCTGTAGGGGTGCCCCTTCAGGCGCCCTTGGCGGCGAGCTGGATCTCGAGCTCGCGGCGCCGGTCGCTACGCACCATGAGGTAGCCGGCCGCCAGCACGCACGCCCCGACCGCGCACACGATGAGGCTCGCCAGCGCGTTGACGTCGGGACTCACCCCGAGCTTCACCTTGGAGTAGATGATCATCGGCAGGGTGCTCGCGCCAGGCCCCGCCACGAAGCTCGAGATCACGAGGTCATCGAGGGAAAGCGTGAAGGACAGGAGCCAGCTGGAGATGATCGCCGGCATGATGATCGGCAGCGTCACTTCCAGGAACGCCCGCGCCGGGCTCGCACCGAGGTCCATGGCCGCCTCCTCGAGCGAGCGGTCGGCGGCGGCGAGGCGTGACTGCACCGTGACCGTGACGTAGGCGGTGCAGAAGGTAATGTGCGAGATCACGATGGTGGTGAACCCGCGGTGCGGCCACCCGAGCAGCTGCACCATCGACACGAACAAGAGCAGCTGCGTGATGCCGGTGATGATCTCGGGCATGACGAGCGGCGCATTCACCATCCCGGTCAGGAGCAGCCGCCCGCGGAAGCGCGCGAAGCGCACCAGCGCCACCGAGGCGAGCGTGCCGAGCACCACGGCGCCCGTGGAGGCGGCGACCGCGACCTCCAGGGACAGCAGCGCCGCCTCCAGCAGCTGCCTGTTGTGCAGCAGTTCGACGTACCAGGCGGTCGAGAAGCCACCCCACACGTTCACGAGGCGCGAGGCGTTGAACGAGTAGGCGATGAGCGCCAGGATCGGCACGTACAGTATCGCGATGCCGGCGAACAGCACGGTTTGCAGAAATGCGGAGGGGCGTCGTTCCACGGCGGCTCTAGCTCTCGATCTGGCGGACGTTGTAGTACTGGTAGACCGCGATCGGGCCGGCGAGCAGCAGCAGGAAGGCGATCGCCACGGCGGCCGCCACCGGCCAGTCGTGGTTGCCAAAGAACTCATCCCACAGCACGCGCCCGATCATGAGGTTGTTGGGGCCGCCGAGGAGCGAGGGGATTACGAACTCGCCCACCGCCGGGATGAACACCAGCATCGAGCCTGCAACTACCCCGGGGAACGACAGCGGCAGTGTCACGTCGAGGAAGGCGCGCTTGGGCGTGCTGCCGAGGTCGGAAGCCGCCTCGAGCAGCGTCGGGTCGAGTTTCTCGAGGGTCGCAAACAGCGGCAGCACCATGAAGGGCAGGTAGGAATAGATGATGCCGATGTAGACCGCGACCCCGGTATGCATGATGTGCAGCGGCTCGTGGATGAGCCCCAGGTGCAGCAGCACGGTGTTCAGGAAGCCGTTGTCGCGGATGATGCCCTCGAGCGCATAGACGCGCAGCAGGAACGAGGTCCAGAACGGCAGCATGATCACCAGCAGCAGCAGGTTCTGCGTCGACTTCGGGCTGCGGGCGATGGCGTAAGCCATCGGGTAGCCAATCAGCAGGCAGATCAGCGTGGAAAAAAACGCCGTGCGCAGCGAGTACAGGTAGGCGAAGAGGTACACCTGGTCCGTCAGCAGGTACCTGTAGTTGCCGAGGTGCGCCGACACCTGCAGGTGATGCTCGGGGGTGAAGGAGATGACGTCCGAGAACGGGGGTACGTGCGGGATGGCCTCGGCGAAGCTGATCTTGAAGGCGAACGCAAACGGGACGAAGAAGAACACGAAGAGAAAGATGAGGGGCGGCAGGATGATCAGCCAGCGCCCCGGTCGCCAGGTCGGTTTCATGTTAGGAGCTTTTCCCGGTGCCTCGGCGCTATTGTGCGCGATAAACTCAGGTACAGTGAAGCTATTGACCCGGCGCGCACAGGATGCGCCGGTCGGCGGTAGGCAACGTGGCGGTCCAGAGAAGCACTTCGGAAATCCCGGCAGCGCCATCCGGCGGCGGCTCGCGCATCCGCCAGCGCCAGCGCCAGCGTCTGATCGACGCGTGCATCTCGGCGCTGCACATCTACGGGCCCTCGCGCACCACGGTGGAGAAGGTGGTGGCGCTCGCCGACCTGTCCCCGGGAATCGTGCGCTTCTACTTCGATTCCAAGGCCGCGATGCTGCTGGCCTCCCTCGACTACCTCGGGCGCGAGTTCGAGTCCCGGGTCATGGTGCCGGTGCGGCAGCTGAAGGACACCCCGGTCAAGGCGCTGCGCCTGCTGGTCGAGCTGTACCTGGATGCGGACATCGCCAGTCCCCGCAAGGTCTCGGTCTGGTATTCCTTCTGGGGCGAGGCGAGCTCGCGCCAGGAATACCTCGACATCTGCGGCAAGAACGACGATGACTTTGCGGCCGTCGTGCTGGATCTCACGCAGCGCCTGATCGCCCAGACCGGTGCCACGCACCTCAACGCCGACGGCGTCGCGCTCGGCCTCATCGGGGTGCTGGAGGTGCTGTGGCAGACCATCGCCTTCCAGAGCGAGGCCAACATCGACCGGCGCGCCGCCGTGAACCGCGCGCTCGCCTACCTGAGTTCGGTGTTCCCCGGGGAATTTGCGCCGACCCCGGTACTGGCAGCTCCCGCAGCTGGCCTCAGTGCCGCCGGCGCGCGCCTGCCGGCGCGCGCCTACGCGGACGCGGGGCTGCTCGCCGCGGAGCGCGAGCAACTGCTGCGCCATGCCTGGCAGGTACTCGGCCACGAGGCGGAACTGCGCGTGCCCGGGGACTACCTGAGCGGGGACCTCGGCGGCGAGCGTGTGCTCGTGGTGCGCGCCGAGCGCGACCGCCTGCATGCCTTCCGCAACACCTGCAGGCGCAGCCCGCATGCGCTCGTGACCGAGCGCGCCGGGCAGCTGCACAGCGCCATCCGCTGCGCGACGCACGCGCTCACCTACACGTTCGACGGCCAGCTGGTGGAGGGCAAGACCCCCGGGGACCTGACGCCGCTTGAGCTGCTGCGCCGCGAGCGCATCGTGCTGGCGCGTGCGCTGCCGGCCGCCGAGGGGCTGCCTGGTGGCGTGCCGTGGGAAGCTTTCGCGACCCTGGCGCCGCGCGGCGTAGCGGACCTCGAGGTCGCGGCCGACTGGAAGGTGCTGGTCGAGCAGTGGCTCGAGAACCCGCAGGCGCATCAGCACTTCCTCGCCCCGAATCAGCTCTTTGAGGTGCGTGGCGACAGTGCGGTGATCCTGCAGGTGACGCCCACCGCGCCCGGACGCTCGCGTATCCGCCGCTTTGACTTTGTCCCTGACAAGAGCCGCGCCACCCGCGGTGCGCGCGACAGCGGCAAGCGCGAGATGGATGCCTGGCTCAGCTCCCAGGTAGCGCTCGCCGAATCCACCCAGAGCGGCTTCCTCGGCGCGGCGGCGGATGCGGCCGATACCGGGCCCGTGACGCCGGTACTCGCGCAGTTCCGCGACTCGATTACGCCGCTCCTGCCCGCGCTCGCGACGAAGTAGCCCGCGCGCTCCTCAGGCGAAGCGCGCCGGAGCGGCTGGCAGGCGCACCTCCGGGATGCGCTCGCGCAGCAGGTTGTGGAACTCGAGCATGCAGTTCTCCAGGCGCGACAGCGGGCCCGGCTCGTAGCTCGGGGAGGCGAGGCCCTGCTGCACGCGGCGGCACAGCGACTCGTCCTCGCGCTGCACCTGGCGATTGATGCGCATCGTCAGGTAGCGCGCCACGCGCATCTCACGGCGCGAGTCGGGCAGCCCGTAGGAGGCACCGCGGATGGTGCACTTACCGGGCCCGCGCGGGATCACCTGGAAGAAGTCCATCTGGTCCGGGAAGACGTCGATGCCGAGGTTGGGCAGCGAGCTGTAGAAGCTCCAGCGCCTGCGGTGTGACTCGGGCACGTCGGTCGCCACCTTGCCGATGAGTTCCTGGTACATGCGCTCGCTCCAGCGCGTGGAAGGGCGCTCGCGCATCCAGCTGATGCCGCGGGCGACCCCGGGGAAGTTTTTCTGGTCATCGTAGTCGGGCGTGAACATGCGGTTGAGCCCCGGGTGCCCGATCGGCACGTGGTAGGACTCAAGATAGTTGTCCATCGCGATCTTCCAGTCGCAGTCCCAGTGCTCGATGTAATCGTTGCCGATCAGCTCCATGTCCTCGAAGCGGTGCGGCTCGAGCTCGGCGGCGACGCCGGCGAAGATTTCCTCCAGCGGCCGCGGCTCCCCGGTGAGGCAGATGAACACGAAGCCGAACAGCACCTGCATGCGGATGGGCTTCAGGCCGAGCTGCGTGCGGTCGAGCGGCGGGAAGGTGTCGCGCGCGCTGATCGCCAAAAGCTCCCCGGAGAGCTTGTAAGACCAGCCGTGGTAGGGGCAGGTCATGGCTCCCGGGCAGTTGCCGCTGCCATCGAGGATGCGTGCGCCGCGGTGGCGGCACACGTTGTGGAAGGCGCGGATCTCGCCCTGCGAGTCGCGCAGCGCCACCACGCTGTCGATCCCAAGGTCGACGGTGACGTAGTCACCCGGCTTCTTCAGTGCGCTCACGTGGCAGACGATCTGCCAGGCCGGGCGCAGCACGCGCTCGTACTCGAGGCGTGTCATCTCCGGATGGTTGTAGACCCAGGCCGGGAGGGCACGGGCGATGGGGGCTGCAAGCGTCTCGACCGGGCGGGGGGCAGGGGCGTTCATGGCGGGTACGTCCGGTGGGTGTATATGGTCATATAATTCTACCGGAAAAAATTATATGAGCATATAGACTGATCCCCGCCGGGGTGGTAAGTTGCCGCCCAAGCTACCTTTTTTCGTATTTCAAAGAGAGCGCTCCCATGGCACGAAACCTCACCCGGAATCATGAACATTACCGGAAGGCGTTGAAGCGCCTGCCCTTAGGCGTGGCCTCCAATTTCCGCTTCTGGGGCGAAGACCGGACGATTTATGTCAAAGAGGGCCGCGGCGCCCGGGTCACCGACCTCGACGACAACGTCTACGTTGACTACCGCATGGGCTACGGGCCGGCGATCCTCGGTTACGCAGATGCGCGCGTGGACGAGGCCGCCAAGCGCGGCATGGAAGTGGGGGGCGTTTTTGCGCTGTCTACGGAGCGCGAGTACACCGTGGCCGAGCGCATCTCCAAGATGGTGCCGGCCGCGGAACTGGTGCGGTTCTCCAATTCCGGCACCGAGGCGGTGATGGCGGCGCTGCGCCTGGCGCGCGCCTTCACCAAGCGCGACAACTACGTGATCCTCGAGGGCAGCTACCACGGCCTGTTCGATGCGGCCATGTGGTACACGCCGATGGAGAAGTGGTCCCAGGTCGGGGACCCGCAGGTGGTGCCCTACAGCGAGGGCGTGCCGCTCGCCACCCGCAGCTTCGCGCACTTCGTGCAGGCAAACGATGCCAACCAGCTGGAGGACGTCTTCAAGCGCCACGGCGACTCGCTCGCGTGCCTGCTGATCGAGCCGATCATGGGCAACTGCCTCGGCATCGCGGCGGAGCCTGAGTACGTGCGCACCGCGCGCAAGCTGTGCGACCGCTACGGCGTGGTGCTCATCATCGATGAGGTCAAGACCGGCTTTCGCGTCGCCCGCGGCGGCGTGCAGGAGCTCTACGGCGTGCGTGCCGACCTGTGCACATTCGCCAAGGCGGTCGCCAACGGCTACCCGATCTCGGTGCTGGCCGGGCGCGAGGACATCATGCGCAAGCTCGGCAAGGGTGTCGCCCACGGCGGCACCTACACGGCCCATCCCGTGTCGCTGGCCGCTGCCGAGAAGACCCTCGAGATCCTCGATGAGACCGATGCCCTGGAGCGCATCGCCAGCTACGGCACGCGCCTGCGCGCCGGCAAGTCCGCTATCCTTAAGTCGCGCGGCATCGCGCACAGCTTCGTAGGCCACCCCTCGATGACCGGACTTTATTTCGCCCAGAACCCGCCGCGCACCTACCGTGACTGGAAGGGCAGCGACTACACCTTCTACGACGCGGTGGCCAAGGTGCTGCACGATGAGATGGTGCTGTGCGAGCCGGACTCGCGCGAGCCGTGGTTCATATCAGCCGCCCACGATGACTCGTGCCTGAAGGACACGCTGCGTGGCTTCGAGGTTGCCATCGATCAGACGCTGAACGCGCTCGGCACCAATCGCAGGGTGCCGGCCTGAAGCGGCTCGGGGAGGAAACGCGCGCGTGAGCAACGCTGCCGCCAACCGCTACGACGCCATCGTCGTGGGCGCGGGCCACAACGGGCTGGTAAATGCCTGCTACCTCGCGCGCGCGGGGCTCAAGGTGCTGGTGCTCGAGCGCAACTCCTACATCGGCGGGGCGGCGGTGAGCCGCAGCCTCTTCGACGGCTTCACCTACTCGAACTGCTCGTACGTGTGCAGCCTGCTGCGCACCGAGATCATCCGCGGTCTGGAGCTGCCCGCGCACGGGCTGCAGATCATCCCCTACGAGGGTGGCGTCACCATGATGCGTGACGGCGGGCACCTGGCCGTCTACGACAACCACGACGCCATGCGCCGCGAGATCGCCCGCCACTCGCGCAACGACGCCGAGGCCTACGACCGCTACGTGCGCGACATGCTCAGGCACTGCCGCTTCATCAAGCCGCTGCTGCTGCGCGAGCCACCGGACCCGACCTCCTTCCGGCCGCGCGACCTGCAGGAGCTGATGTTCCTCGGCAAGCACTTCCACAAGCTCGGGGAGGCGCGCATGTACGACACCATGCGCTTCTTCACCATGAGCTGCGCGGATATGCTCGAGGAGTACTTCGAGAGCGAGATCGTCAAGGCGCACCTCTCGGGAAGCTCCATCATCGGCACGGCGCTCGGTCCGCGCTCGCCCGGCTCCGCCTACGTGCTGCTGCACCACTACATGGGCAGCATCGATGGCGCGGTGGGTGCCTGGGGCTTTGCGCGCGGCGGCATGGGAGCGATCACGCAGGCGCTCGGGTCCTCCCTGCGGGCGAGCGGCGGCACCATCCGCGCCAGCGCCCCGGTGGAGCAGATCCTGGTGAAGAACGGGCGTGCCACGGGCGTGGTGCTGGTCGGAGGCGAGGAGATCTCGGCCCCGGTGGTGGTGTCCAACATGGACGTCAAGCGCACTTTCCTCGAGACCGTCTCGGCTCAGCACCTGCCTGCGGAGTTTCTCGAGCAGGTGCGCCGCTTCAAGATCCGCGGCTCCTCGGGCAAGCTCAACATCGCCCTCGATGGTCTGCCGCACTTTCCCGCGATCCCGCAGGGCTCGCCTTCCACGCGTGGCGACATGCACATCACCGACACTCTGGAGATGGTCGAGCGGGCCTATGACGACTGGAAGGAAGGGCGCTGGTCGCGCGAGCCGTACGTCGATATGCTGATCCCGACCCAGATCGACCCGACCATGACCCCGGACGGCAAGCACTACATGTCGGTGTTCGTCCAGTACTGTCCCTACAAGCTTGCCGACGGGGAGTGGACCCCGGAGAAGCGCCAGGCGTTCGGCAACACCGTCATCGATGCGATCGCACGCCATAGCCCGGACTTCAAGAAGCTGATCCTGCACGCCGAGATCCGCACCCCGCGCGACATCGAGAACGAAGTGGGGCTCACGGAGGGCAACATCTTCCAGGGTGAGCTCACCTTCGACCAGCTGCTCTTCAACCGCCCGGTGCCAGGCTACGCGCAGTACCGTGCGCCGGTGCGCGGCATGTACATGTGTGGCTCGAGCACGCACCCGGGTGGGGGCGTGATGGGTGCTCCCGGGGCCAATTCAGCCAACGCCATCCTGCGCGACCTGGGGCGCATCCAGTGAGTCCGGCCGGCCCTTACGACACGATCATCGTCGGTGGTGGCCACAACGGCCTCGTGTGCGCGACCTTCCTCGCGCGCGGCGGCCGCAAGGTGCTGGTGCTCGAGGCGGCCGGGGCGATCGGCGGGGCTGCGGTCACGCGCGAGTTCGCGCCGGGTTTCAGGGTCTCCTCCTGTGCGCACCTGCTGCATCTGATGCCGCCTGCCCTCATGCGCGAGCTCGGGCTCACCACCCACGGCCTGAAACTCGCCGCCGAGTCACTGCCCACCGTCGCGCTGTCCGCGGACGCGCAGCACCTGGGCCTTGCACCCACGGACCTGAGCGCGCTCGAGCGCGCATCGCCTGCGGATGCCGCGGCGCTGCGCGACTGGCAGGCCCTCATGCGGCGCATCTCGCGGGCGCTGCACCCGGTGTTGGCGCAGACCCCGCCGCGCCTCGGGACGGATGCCTGGCGTGACCGCGCGGCGCTGCTGGGGATCGGCTGGCGCGTGCGCCGCCTCGGCAGAAAGGACATGCGGGAGCTGCTGCGCATCGGCGGCATGTGCGTGTATGACCTGCTCGAGGACCGCTTCCGGCTGCCGCTGCTGAAGGGTGCGCTGGCGCTCGATGCGGTGCTCGGCACGAATCTCGGACCGCGCTCGCCGGGCACGGTCGTCTCGCTCCTGTACCGCCTGGCTGCGGTGCAGGGCGCGGAGTCCCTGGCTCTGCCCCAGGGCGGGCTCGGGGCGTTCTCCGAGGCGCTGGCGCGCGCGGCAGCCGCCGCCGGCGTGCAGGTGCGCACGAATGCGGCGGTGGAGAAGATCCTGGTGCGCGAGGATCGCGTCGCCGGCGTCGCGCTCGCCTCCGGCGAGGAGATCGCAGCCCCCACCGTGGTCTCCAGCGCCGATCCGAAGACCACCTTCCTGAAGCTTCTCGGGAGCGAGCACCTCGATGCGGGCTTCACGCGCCGCGTCACCCAGGTGCGCTCGCGCGGCCTGACCGCGAAGCTGCATCTGGCGCTCGAGCGCCTGCCGCAGTTCCCTGGCCTCTCCGAGCAGGCGCTGCGCGCGCGCCTCTTGGTGGCGCCGTCCTCGGATTACATCGAGCGCGCCTACAATCACGCCAAGTACGAGGAGTTCTCGGAGCACCCGATGCTCGAGGTCACGATTCCGAGCCTCAGCGATACGACGCTGGCGCCCCAGGGCCAGCACGTCATGTCCGTGATCGTGCAGTACGCCCCCTACACCCTCAAGGGAGGCTGGGCGGCCGGTCGCCAGGCCTTCACCGACCGCATCATCGACACCCTCGGCGCGCACGCGCCGCAGCTGCGCGGCAGCATCCGCGCGAGCGAGCTGCTGACGCCCGAGGATATCGAGCGCGAGTTCCGCATCAACGGCGGTCACTGGCACCACGCCGAACTGACCCTCGACCAGTTCATGATGACGCGCCCCGTGCCCGGGGCCGCGCAGTACCAGACCCCGGTGCCGGGGTTGTACCTGTGCGGGGCCGGCTGCCACCCCGGCGGTGGCGTCATGGGACTTGCCGGCCGGAACGCGGCCCGCCAGCTGATCCGCGAGGCCGCCTGAGACCATGCTGACCGAGAGCGAACCGCATTACCGCCAGCCGCTGCTGAAGACGCCCTTCCACGAGCGCCAGCGCGAGTACAGCCAGCTCGACAGCTTCGTGCCGTGGGCCGGCTACACCACGGTCGACGTGTTCACGAGCGTCGAGCAGGAGTACTTCGCCGTCAGGAACGCGAGCTCCCTCTACGACCTCACGCCGATGGTGAAGTACCGCATCGCCGGCAAGGATGCGCTGCCCTTCCTCAACCGCCTGGTGACCCGCGACGTCCGCAAGGTAGGTCCCGGCAAGGTCGCCTACGTGGTCTGGTGTGACGATGCCGGCAAGCTCATCGATGACGGCACCGTGTTCTGCCTGGGGCCGGACGAGTACCGTATCTGCACTGCCGAGCGGCAGCTCGACTGGTTCCGCGCTTCCGCGATCGGCTACGACGTCGAGATTCGCGAGGTGACAGAAGAGGTCGCAGCGCTCGCGGTGCAGGGGCCGACCTCGGCGAAGCTGCTGAGGGCGGTCGGTCTGAACGGCATCGAGCGCCTGAAGCCCTTCGAGCACGGGGAGTTTTCCATGCCGCGTGCCGGCGGCGGCGCGCCGATCGCGATGATGGTCTCGCGCACCGGTTTCACCGGGGACCTCGGCTACGAGCTGTGGATGCAGCCTGCGGATGCCGAGAGCGTCTGGGACGCGCTCATGGAGTTCGGCCGCACTCGCGCGGTGCGCCCGATCGGCTCCAAGGCCCTGAACATGGTGCGCATCGAGGCCGGCTTCGTGCTGCCCAACCTAGACTTCGTCTCCGCCGCGCACACCCTATACCTCGGCACCGAGCGCTCGCCCATCGAGCTGGGGCTCGCGTGGCTGGTCGACTACAAGAAGGGCCACTTCACCGGCCGCCGGGCTCTGCTGGCCGAGGTGGCGCGCGGCCCGCGCCGGCAGCTGGTGGGCCTCGACATCGAGGGCACCAAGCCGGCCCACAATGCGCTTCTCTATACTGAGCGCTCCGGCAAGAAGGAGGCGGGCAGCGTGACGTCTGCGACCTGGTCGCCCACCTGCAAGCGCAACCTCGCGCTCGCCATGGTGGACGCGCCCTACATCGCGACCGGCTCGAGCGTATGGGCGGAGATCTACCTCAACCGAGAGCTCACCTGGGAGCGGCGCATGGTGCGGGCCCGGGTGGTGGAGCGGCCCTTCTTCGCGCCCGCACGGCGACGCACTACGCCGCCGGCGGAGTTCTGAAGCATAATCAGACCACCGGCCGATGCTAGCAACCCAGTCAAAACCGCTTGCCGACCGGCCCTGGCTCGACCCTGCCGCGAAACCGCAGATCCTGATCGAGGGGGTCAGCAAGACCTACGGCACCCACACGGCGGTCGACAACATCACGCTCAGCATTTTCAAGGGCGAGATGTTCGCCCTGGTGGGTGCCTCAGGCTGCGGCAAGACGACGCTGCTGCGCATGCTGGCAGGCTTTGCGCACCCGAGCGGCGGGCGCATCCTCATCGACGACGTGGACATGGGCACCGTGCCCCCGCACGAGCGCCCCGTGAACATGATGTTCCAGTCCTACGCGCTTTTCCCGCACATGAGCGTCGAGAGCAACGTCGGCTACGGGCTCAGGCGCCTGCCGCTGGACGCGGCGACCAAGAAGCAGCGTATCCAGGAGGCGCTCGAGATGGTGCAGCTCGGGGCGCTCGCCAAGAGAAAGCCCCACCAGCTCTCCGGCGGCCAGCGCCAGCGCGTGGCGCTGGCGCGCGCGCTCATTCGCCGGCCGAAGGTGCTGCTGCTGGATGAGCCGCTGTCGGCGCTGGACAAGAAGCTTCGCGAACAGACGCAGTTCGAGCTCATGGACCTGCAGTACAAGCTCGGTATCACCTTCATCGTCGTCACCCACGACCAGGATGAGGCCATGGCGCTCGCCAGCCGCATCGCGGTCATGGACAAGGGTCACGTGATCCAGGTGGGCACGCCGGCGGAGATCTACGAATTCCCGCGCAGCCGCTTCGTCGCCGACTTCGTCGGCACCACGAACTTCTTCGAGGGCAGGGTGAGCTCCTGCGAGCCGGGACTCGTGCGCGTGGAGTGCACGGAGACCGGCTGCGAGCTGCTGGTGGATGACAAGGGCAGCTTTGCCATAGGACAGCGCGTCTGGGTGGCGCTGCGCCCCGAAAAGGTGCGTCTGGGTAAAGAAGCCTCAAGCGCGGTGCGAACCAATCAACTTCGCGGTACCGTGTGGGAGCTTGGCTACCTCGGCAATCGCTCCACCTACCGCATCCGCACTGCCACAGGCAAACTGGTTACGGTATTCGCGCAGAACGAGCGGCGTACGTCGGAAGCCGTGATTGACTGGAGTGACGAGGTTTTCGTGAGCTGGAGTGCTGATGCGGCGGTTCTGCTGCAGTCATAGTGACGATTCGGGTCTCTGGGGAATAGCGATCAGGGGTGGGTCCATGAAGAAAGCAACACGCGTTACGGCAGCCCGCGGCTGGCTGCTCCTGGGTGCGGGGTCTCTTGCGGCGCTCGGCGCAGGCATTGCCGGCGCCGACGAACAGACGGTGCCTTCCGAGAGCAGCAGCGCCACCGAGGGTGGCCGTGCCAACGGGCTGCAGGAAGTGGTGGTCACCGCGACGCGCCACGAGGAGGCCCTCAGCAAGGTACCGATCTCGGTGACCGCCCTCACGCAAGACTCAATGGATGCCCTGGGCATCAAGGACTTCCAGGACGTCGCGCGCTTCACCCCGGGCGTTAACATCGACACCTCGGGCACGAACGCCATCTCCATCCGCGGCATCTCCTCCTCCGGCGGCGCCGGCACCACGGGCATCTACATCGACGACACGCCGGTGCAGATGCGCTCGGTGGGCTTCAATCCCGATGACACGCTGCCAAAGACCTTCGACCTGCAGCGCGTGGAGGTCCTGCGCGGGCCGCAGGGCACTCTGTTCGGAGCCGGCTCCGAGGGCGGCGCAGTGCGCTACATCCTCACTCAGCCGAGCACCACCCAGACCGATACCTACATGCGCAGCGAGGTGTCCTATACCCAGTACGGGCAGCCGAGTGCGGAGTTCGGCATCGCGCACGGCCAGCCGATCATCGACGGCACGCTCGGCGTGCGCGCCTCCATCTGGTACCGCTATGACGGCGGCTGGATCGACCGGGTTGATGACTCGACCGATGCGGTCATCAATCACAACGTCAACTACTCAAATACAGTCGTGGCACGCCTCGCGGCGGCTTGGACACCGACGTCGAGTCTCAGCGTCACCCCGAGCATCCTCTACCAGCGACAGGACAAGCACGACGACTCGACCTACTGGCCTGCGTACTCGAACCCGGGGCAGGGTGAGTTCAACACCGCGACTCCTGAGCGCGTCGGTGGCCCGGACAAGTACTACCTGCCGGCGCTCAAGGTGCAGTGGGATCTCGGCACCAGCCAGATCATCTCCAGCACGTCCTACTACCACCGCGAGCAGATCACGGCCTACCAGGGCACGGTGTACGACCTCGCGTACTGGCAGAGCATCCCCGGGTGTACCTCGAACCAGGATCCAGGCTGCTCCTGGTACCCCCTGATCGATGCGGGCGGCATCCATCTGCCCGGCGCACTCGCAGGAACGCAGACACCCAACACCATGACGAACAGGCAGGACAGCTACACTCAGGAACTGCGCTGGCAATCCTCGAACCCCGGCTCCAAGTGGAGCTGGACCGCGGGCATCTTCTGGCAGCTGGCCAAGGAGAACAGCATCGAGGAGCTGAAGTCGACTAACATCGACCAGGTCTTCAACTACCTGTACGGTTTCACGCCGGCGTCCTTCTACGGCGGCTCGTTCTACTCCTGTCCGACGAACGCCGCCTATCCCTCGATCCCGGCGTGCGACATCTACTACAACAACAACACCACCTTCGACCGCCAGATCGCGGGGTTCGGCGAGATCAGCTACTCGTTCTTTGACTGGATGAAGCTCACGGTGGGCGAGCGCGTTGCGCACACCACGTTCTCGCTCAACCACTACGCGGACGGCTACGAGAACTACGGGCCCGGACCCGCGCAGGCAAACCAGAAGGAGACCCCGAACACCCCGAAGGCCACGCTCTCCTTCCAGGTCGACCCCAAGGACCTGTACTACCTGAGCTACGCCAAGGGCTTCCGCGTCGGCGGTGGCAACGCGCCACTGCCACCCTTCTGCGACGCGGACCTCGCCGCGGCGGGCTATCCCAACGGCGCACCGCTGACCTACAAGTCAGACTCCACCCAGAATTACGAAATCGGTTCCAAGAACGCGTTCGGCAGCTGGCTGAAGGTCGCCACCAGCATCTACTACATCAAGTGGAACCAGATCCAGCAGAGCATCTACGTCGCTGGTGCCTGCGGGCTGCAGTTCACGGACAACCTCGGCCAAGCTGTGGCCTGGGGCGGTGATATCCAGGCGGAGGCTGTCTTCGGACCCGTGGACGTGAACCTCGCCACCGGTTACACCAGCGCCCGCTACAGCAAGGACTCCCCGGCCAACTGCCAGACCGCAGCCAACCCGGCTCCCTGCCTGGCGAGCAACGGCGATGCCATCTCCGGGCAGGCGGCGATCAACTATTCTCCCGGCACCAACGCTCCCTTCACCGTGGCGCTTGGCGTGCAATACAACTTCCGCCTCGCGCAGCGCGACGCCTTCGTGCGTGCCGACTGGGAGTACGAGGCGCGCAACCCCTGGCTGGCCGCGGTGCAGGATCCGAACAACCAGGCGCAGTACAACCTTGGGTACTCCTATACGCTGCCGTCGACCAGTTTCACCTCCATGCGCGCGGGCATGAACTTCGGTGACTTCCAGCTCGCCGCCTTCTGCGACAACCTGTTCGACTCGCACACCGTGACCAACTACTCCCTGGGTCAGAACGACGGCTACAGCACGCCGCAGCAGAACACCTACACGTTCCGCCCGCGCACGGTGGGCCTCACCGCGACCTGGCACGTGCACTGACCTCGCACCGCGCGCCGCCGGATGGTAGCTTGATGGCCGCATGCCACCAGGCGAGACACCGGCGGGCTCGACCGCAGCACAAGCGCACGAAGAGCGGCTGAATACCCGCGCCGCGGGCGTCGTCGGGCTCGCGGTGCTCTGCAGCCGGGTGCTCGGCCTGGCGCGTGAGCAGATCTTCGCGGCGCTCTTCGGTGGCGGACGCGTCATGGACGCGTTCACGATCGCCTTCCGCATCCCGAACCTGCTGCGTGACCTCTTCGCCGAAGGAGCGCTCTCGACCGCCTTCGTGACGGTGTTCGCCCGCACCGCCACCGTGGACGGGGAAGCGGCCGCCTGGCGGCTCGCCAACAAGGTGGCGACGCTGGCCGTCGTCACCCTGAGCGCCATCACCGTGCTCGGCATCCTCTCGGCGCCGTGGCTCGTGGCGGCGCTCGCCCCGGGCTTCGATGCCTCGAAGGCCGAGCTCACCGTGACGCTCACGCGCGTCATGTACCCCTTCATCCTGCTGGTGTCACTCGCCGCGCTCGTCATGGGGATGCTGAACGCGCGCAACGTGTTCGGCGTGCCGGCGATGGCCTCGAGCTTCTTCAACCTCGGTTCGATTGTCGCCGGCGTGCTGCTGGGCTACTGGCTGGATCCCCACTTCGGACCGCGCGCAATCATGGGACTGGCCATCGGCACGCTGGTGGGCGGGGCGCTGCAGTTCCTGGTGCAGCTGCCGGCGCTCAGGCGCCAGGGCTATCGCTTCCACCCGGACCTGCACTGGCGCGACCCGGGCGTGCGATCGGTCCTGCGCCTCATGGGACCCTCGGTCATCGCCGCGAGCACCACGCAGGTCAACGTGCTCGTGAACTCCGTGTTCGCCTCGCAGCTCGGCGACGGCCCGACGTTCTGGCTCACCGTCGCCTTCCGCCTCATGCAGCTGCCGCTCGGGGTGTTCGGGGTGGCCCTGGGTACCGTAGCGCTGCCGCTGCTGGCGCGCATGGCCGCGGCCAACAACATGCCCGTGTTCCGCAGCGAGCTCGCCCGCGGCATGCGGCTCGCCTTCCTCATGACGATTCCGGCGAGCGTCGGCCTCATGGTGCTGGCCGAACCGATCATCTCGGTGCTCTACCAGCACGGCCGCTTCGGCGCCCACGAGACGGCCGAGTCAGCAGGGGCCCTGCGCTTCTACGCGATCGGCCTGTGCGGCTACGCGGCGTTGAAAGTGCTGGTGAACGCCTTCTACGCCATCGACCGTCGCAAGACGCCGATGCTGGTGAGCTTCGTCGCCGTGGTGCTGAACCTGGCACTCAACTTCATCTTCACGCGCGAGCTCAACTGGGGGCACCGCGGCCTTGCGCTATCGACCGCCTGCGTCGCCACCAGCAACTTCCTCATCCTCTACTTCCTGATGCGCTCGCACCTGGGCAGGCTCGAGTCGCGCGCGCTTGCGCGCCTGCTAGTGAAGGTGGGGCTCGCCTCAGTCGCGCTGCTCGCGATCGCCTGGGCCGGGGGCCACTACCTGCTCGCGGACTGGCCCACGCAGGCCTTCTGGCCGAAATGCCTGAGCCTTCTTCTGGTCATCGTGGTGAGTGCGGCCGCCTTCTTCCTGGTCGCCAACGCGCTCGGCATCCGCGAGGTCCACGACCTCGTGGCCGCGGTGCGGCGGCGGTTGCGGCGTCACCGCTAGGGCGCACCCTCGGCCGCGAAGCGCAGGCACGCCGCGAGCACGCGCCGCAGCACCGTGTCCAGGGGCCGTGCGACCTCCGCATCCCACTCCGGCGGCCAGTTGCCCGGATGCACCTCGCCTTCTGGCTCGTCCAGGTAGCCGCGGCAGGCGAGCTCCATCTGCACCGCGTGCACGCCCTGCTGCGGGCGGCCGTAGTGACGGGTGGTGTAGCCGCCCTTGAAGCGCCCGTTCACGACGTGCGAATAGCCATCGGCCGAGCACTGCGCCTCGATGGCAGCCGTGAGCGTCGGGTCGCAGCTCGCACCGGAGAACGTGCCGATGTTGAAGTTCGGTAGCACGCCCTCGAAGAGGCGCGGGATCTGCGAGCGGATCGAATGGCAGTCGTAGACGACGATGCGCGAATAGCGGCGCAGCAGGCGCGCGATCTGCCCCTGGATCGCCTCGTGGTAGGGCGCAAAGTAACGCTGCGTGCGCAGCTCGATCTCACCGGCATCCGGCAGCATGCCTTCCCGGTAGAGCAACTCGCCATCGAAGGTCGTCGTGGGGCACAGCTCGGTGGTTGCCTGCCCGGGGTAGAGGGAGGCGCCCGAGGGATCGCGGTTGGCGTCGATCACCGAGCGCGAGATAGAAGTGCGGATGACGGTCGCGTGCAGCTTGCCGGCGAACTCGTAGAGGCGGTCGACATACCAGTCGGTGTCGCGCCGCGCGAGCCAGGAGGAGCGGAAGCGCGGCTCGATGTCCGCCGGGATGTGCGTGCCCGTATGGGGCATGCACAGCAGCAGCGGCGCACTGCCATGCCTCACGGTCAGCCATTCGGGGACGGTCTCTGGGTCCATCGCCCCGCCATCTTCCCTCAGGCTGCGCCGCCTGCGCCAATCATCAATAATGGACCCCATGACGAGTCTGTGGTTCGAAGCAGCGCTCCTGCCCCAGGGGTGGGCGGCGCAGGTGCGCATCGAGGGCAGCGCCGGCCGCATCGAGAGCCTCCTCACCGGGGTCGCCCCGGAGCCACGGGACGAACGGCATGCCATCGCGCTGCCGGGCCTGCCGAACCTGCACAGCCACGCCTTCCAGCGCGGGCTCGCCGGCCTCACCGAGCGTCGCGGGGCACACAGCGACAGCTTCTGGAGCTGGCGCGAGCTTATGTACCAGTTCGTCGAGCGCATGGACCCGGAGGACCTGGAGGCCGTGACCGCGCTCGCCTACGCGGAGATGCTGGAGGCGGGCTTCACGCGCGTGGGCGAGTTCCACTACCTGCACCACGACCGCGACGGGGCACCGTTCGCCGATCCGGGCGAGCTTGCCGGCCGCATCGCCGCTGCCGCCTCCGTTACCGGCATCGCGCTCACCCTGCTGCCGGTGTTCTACGCACATGGGAGCTTCGGCGGCGTCGAACCGGCTCCCCGGCAGCGCCGCTTCATCACCGATCCTGAGCGCTACGCCAGGCTCCTGGAGGCCAGCCGCGCCGCGGTGCGCGCGCTTCCCGGGGCGCTGGTCGGGGTCGCCCCGCACAGCCTGCGTGCCGTCACGCCGCAGGAACTGGCCGCGGTGGTCGCCCTCGGGCGGGGAACCCCGGTGCACATCCACATCGCCGAGCAGGTCAGGGAGGTCGAGGACTGCCTCGCCTGGAGCGGCCGGCGTCCCATCGAGTGGCTGCTGGAACACGCGAGCGTCGATGAGCACTGGTGCCTGGTGCATGCGACGCACGCGAACGCTGCGGAACTTGCCGGCATCGCCGCGAGCGGCGCGGTGGCGGGCCTGTGCCCGATGACCGAGGCCAGCCTCGGCGACGGCATCTTCCCCGCCCGCGACTTCTGCGCGCACCAGGGACGCCTTGGCATCGGCAGTGACTCGAACGTGCGGCTGGATGCGGCCGAGGAACTGCGGCTGCTCGAGTACTCGCAGCGCCTCGCGCACCGTGCGCGCAACGTGCTGGCCGCCGCGAGCGGTGCCTCCACCGGGCGCACGCTGTTCGATGCGGCCCTGGCCGGTGGCACGCAGGCACTCAACAGGAAGGCAGGCCCGAAGGACACCGGTCTTGCGGTCGGCGGCTGGCTCGACCTCGTGACGCTCAGGGGTGATGATCCGGCGCTGGTCGCGCGCCGCGAGGACGAAATCCTGGACAGCTGGATCTTCTGCGGCGGCCGCTCGGCCATTGACTGCGTGTGGCGCGCCGGGGCGAAGGTGGTCGTGAACGGACGGCACGTGGCACGCGAGGCGATCCAGGGGCGCTACGCCAAGGCAATGCGCCGGCTGCTCGCCTGAATGCCAGACGAAGAGGGGGATCGATGCTGAAGAAATTCGCGGGCGTGGTGCTCGCACTCGTGGGTGCCTTCGCCATCGCAGGCATCGCCCTGCACCGGCACGAGCCGATCAACGCCCTGTGGATCGTCACGGCAGCAGTGTGCGTGTACCTGCTCGGCTACCGCATCTATGCCGCGTGGCTCGCCGCGCGGGTGCTGGGCGTGGACCCGACGCGCGCCACCCCGGCCGAGAGGCTCAACAACGGCCGCGACTTCGTGCCGACCCACCGCGCGATCGTCTTCGGGCACCATTTTGCGGCGATCGCGGGCCCCGGACCGCTGGTCGGCCCGACGCTCGCGGCGCAGTTCGGCTACCTCCCCGGGACCTTGTGGATCCTCGTGGGCGCGGTGTTCGGGGGCTGCGTGCAGGACATGGTCATCCTGCTGCTCTCGACGCGCCGGGACGGGCGCAGCCTCGGCCAGATGGCGCGCGATGAGTTCGGGCCCGTCGGCGGCTTCGCCGCCCTGATCGGCACGCTCCTCATCATGATCATCCTGTGCGCGGTGCTCAGCCTCGTCATCGTCAACGTCATGAAGCACAGCCCTTGGGCGACCTCCACCGTGCTCGCCACCATCCCGGCGGCGATCCTGGTGGGGCTGTACCTGCGGCTGTGGCGGCCGGGCAGGGTGCTCGAGGCCACCGTGCTCGGGGTGATCCTCATCATGGTGGCGCTCGTGGGCGGGGGCTGGCTCGACCACCAGCCGCAGCTGCGGGTGCTGTTCGATTACGAGGGCCTAGCGCTCGCCGGCTTCGTCATCGTCTACGGCTTCCTCGCGGCCATCCTGCCGGTGTGGCTGCTGCTCGCGCCGCGCGACTACCTGTCGACGTTCCTCAAGCTCGGCACCGTCATCCTGCTGGCGATCGCGATCGTCGTCACGCACCCGACCATCAAGATGCCGGCGATCACGCCGTTCGTGGACGGCTCGGGCCCGCTCTTTGGCGGCAAGGTGTTCCCGTTCGTCTTCATCACCATCGCCTGCGGGGCGATCTCCGGCTTCCATGCGCTGATCGCCAGTGGCACGAGCCCGAAGCTCATTTCCAGCGAGGCGGACGTGCGCCTGGTCGGCTACGGCAGCATGGCGCTGGAGTCCTTCGTCGCCATCATGGCACTGATCGCCGCGACGCTCCTCGATCCGGGGGTGTTCTTCGCCATCAACAGCGGTGCCGGCATCGTCGGCGCCACGCCGGAGGCGGCCGTGCACACGATCAGTGGCTGGGGCTTCCCGGTGACGGTGGAGCAGATGCGCGACCTTGCGAGCGCCATGGGCGAGCAGACGCTGTTCGCGCGCACCGGCGGCGCGCCCTCGCTCGCGGTCGGCATGGCGAGCATTTTCGGCTCGACCTTTGGCAAGGGACTGCTGGCACTCTGGTATCACTTCGCCATCATGTTCGAGGCGGTGTTCCTGCTCGCAACGCTCGATGCCGGCACGCGCGTCGGGCGCTTCATGGTGCAGGACCTGCTCGGGCGCGCCTGGGAACCCCTCGGCCGCACCTCATGGTACCCCTCCGTGCTCTTCTCCAGCGCCATCATCGTGGGCGGCTGGGGGTACTTCCTCTACGTCGGTGTCATCGACCCCAATGGCGGCGTCAACATCCTGTGGCCGCTGTTCGGGATCTCCAACCAGATGCTGGCTGCCATCGCGCTGTCGATCGCCACCGGGATCCTGGTGAAGTCCGGCAAGGCGCGCTACGCCTGGGTGACGCTCGTGCCGCTGGCGTGGCTCGCGGTGGTGACGAGCACGGCCGCCTGGCAGAAGATCACGAGCCCGGATGTGCACATCGGCCTGTTCGCCGCGGCGGATGACCTGGCCGCGAAGCTCGCCTCCGGAGCGCTGCCCGCCGCGCGCGCCGCCGTGGCCCCGCAGCTGATATTCAACCAGCGCCTCGATGCGTATCTCGCGATGCTGTTTACCGCCATCCTCTGGTTCATCATCCTGGACATGGCGCGCATCTGCCTGCGCTCGCTGCGCGGGAAGCGCGTCCCCGCCAGTTCCGAGGCACCCTACCGCGAGACCCGTTTGAACGTGGCGACGCAGGGGTCCCCATGAGAATGCCGCCAGCGAGGTACCTGAGCCGCGCCTGGGCCTGGCTGCGGCGCCTGTCCGGTGATGATGCCTACGAGCGCTACCTCGCCCACCAGTTACTGCGGCATCCGGACACGCCTGCCCTGAGTCGCCGCGAGTTCTGCGCCGACGAAGAGCGGCGCAAGTGGAGCGGGGTGAGTCGCTGCTGCTGAGCGGGTGAGGGTGGACCGCCTTAGTCGGACAGGTTCATCTTGCGCAGCAGCGCAGCGAAGCGCGGATCGCCACGCAGCTTCTCCACCATGGGGTCGCACTTCACGATTGTCAGGCCCCCGTCGCGCTGCACGTAAGAGCGCTCGAGCCACTGGAACGCAGCCTCGCGCTCGCCGCGCCACGCATACACTTCGGCTATCTGGTAGGCGGCGTTGGAGGCGAACCCTTTCACGAGTTCCGCCAGCAGCTTGTCGGACTCTGCGGTGTGTCCGAGATCGTGCAGCGCCATGGCGCTGGAGGTCAGCCGGAAGGCGGCCTCGGTGGAGCGCTGTCCCGCGACCAGCGCGTCGGCCGGCTTGCCCTGCATCAGCCGGCAGTAGGCGATGTAGGTCGGGGTGAAGGCTTGCTGCGGGCTGATGGCAAGGGAGCGCTGGTTGGCATCCACCGAGGCCGAGCACTCTTTGCGCAGCCACAGGACGTAGCCGAGCAGGCGCCACGAGGCAGCGCTCAGCGGGTCGAGCTCAAGGACACGTCGGGCCATTGCGAGCGCTTCATCGAGGCGTCCGGTCGGGGCAAGCACCGAGCCCGCGTAGCCCTTGAGCGCATCCGCACTGTCCGGCGCCAGCTCCAGCGCCCGCTGGTAGTCCTCCGCGGCACCTTTGAAATCCCGCCGTACCCAGGCACGCAGGTAGCCGCGGCTCTCGTAGCCGTCGGCGAGCTTCGGCGCGAGCGCGATAGCCCGGTCGGCAGCAGCGAAGGCTTCGAGCTTGGCCTGCTGCCAGTCGGCGGTTGACACCGAGTCGTCTTCAGAAGACGTGTCGAGGGCGCCGGCAAGTTCCGCCCAGGCGGGCGCATAGCCCGGGTCGAGCTCGAGCGCCCGGCGCAGGGCAGCGACCGATTTCGGGCCGTCCTTCCAGTCACCGTCCTGTTGGATCTGCCTGGCGAGCAGGTATTGCGAATAAGCCTCGGCGCTGGAGGTCTGGCGACCTGCCGAGTCCGGCGGGGTGAGGAGCGTCAGCTTCAGAGCCCCTACCACGGCGGCCGCGATCTCATCCTGGACCTGGAACACGTCCTTTGCGTCGCGGTCATAGGTTGCGGACCAGATGTGGTAGCCGTTGTCGGCCCGGATCAGCTGCGCGGTGATGCGCAGGCGGTCGCCGGCCTTGCGCACGCTCCCCTCGAGGACGTGTGCCACACCGAGTTCGCGGGCGATCGTGGAGATCTTCTCTGGCTTGCCCTTGAAGTAGAACGATGAGGTGCGCGCCGGAACGTGCAGCTGCGGCACGTTCGCCAGCATGTCGATCAGTTCCTCGGACAGGCCGTCGCTGAAGAACTCCTGATCGTGCTTCTCGCTCATGTCAGTGAAGGGCAGCACCGCGACGGACTTCTCCGGGATTGCGTTGACCGCGCGCGCAGGCGGATTGGTGGTGGCGTTGCGGGAGCCGCCGAGATGCACTGCGAGGTAACCCAGGCCCGCGGCCAGCAGCAGCCCGATGGCAGTAAGGACCGGGCCCGCTCTCCTCGTCCTGCGCAGGGGCTCCGCCTGCGCGACTTCAGCCGGGCGGTCCGAAGTGGCCGACGCGGCATGCGCGGCAGGAGGCGCGGACGCGCCCGATAGGAGGGTCCTGGGGCTGCTCAGCAGGCCGAGAACCCTCTCGGTGAAAGCGGCCGTTACTTCGCCGGCCGGCAGGCGCGTCCACTGCACCTCGTGCAGCTTCTCCGGCACCCGGGCCGTTGCATCCGAAGTGGCATCGATAACCACTGGCAGCAGAAACGCCTTGTCATCGGCGAGGTCACGGGTGCGCTCCACCGCAAGCCGCCACTCGCGGCGGAAATACCCCTCGTCGCGCGCCTCGGTGTTCGCTGAGATGAGGGCAACAAAGAGCGCACACTCGCGGATCTGACGCACGATCTGGCGGTCCCACGCCTCCCCGCCACGCAGTTCGCTGCGGTCGAACCACACCTCGACACCGGCAGCCCGCAGCGCCTCGCAGATGCGCCGCGCCGCCTCGGCATCTTCGGAGGCGTAGCTCAGGAACACGGCTTTGCGGGGCTCGGTCATCCGGGACGTCGGCTCGGAAGCTCAGGTGGAGGCAGGCAGTGAGCGAGCTTAGCCGAAATCCGCCGGCGTGCTGCCCGAGGCGCAGGTGACCGCTCGATTCCAACAATCCCGGAGCGCGGCGCTGCGCGCGCACCGCATCCGTAACCGCCGCAGCCATGGCCCGCGGGAATTCGGCGCGCGCGATACGTGGCGACTGAGCGGTAAGCCGTGAGCGGGTGTTGCTGCGCTGCCTGGGGCGGGTACCGCGGTAGTCGACGGAAATCGCGCGGGGTGCTGGAAGACCGGGAATCAGCCACAAACCGGGCCCTTGGGCCCGCAGGTGCCGGAAAATGTTAAGATAACGGGCTCACCATCGGGCGCCCGGTTACGGATTGTTGCCCTGCGGAAGGACGCAAATGTCTCTGAAAATCATGATTCTCGGCGCCAATGGCTTCATCGGCAGCGGCCTCACGGATGCGATCCTGCGGGAGCGTGACTGGGAGGTCTACGGGATCGACCTCTCCGACAACAAGCTCGGGGACCTGCCCAAGAACGACCGTTTCCACTTCGTCGAGGGTGACATCACCATCAATAAGGAGTGGGTCGAGTACCACGTGAAGAAGTGCGACGTGGTGGTGCCCCTGGTCGCGATCGCCAATCCGGCCCAGTACGTCACGCATCCGCTGCGGGTGTTCGAGCTCGACTTCGAGGCGAACATCGACATCGTCAGGCACTGCGTGAAGTACAACAAGCGCCTCATCTTCCCCTCGACCTCCGAGATCTACGGCATGTCCCCGGACGCGGTGCTGGATGAGGAGACGAGCAACCTCGTCTACGGGCCAATCAACAAGCAGCGCTGGATCTATGCTGCCTCCAAGCAGCTGCTCGATCGCGTGATCTACGCCTACGGCGTACGCGACAACCTCGACTACACGCTCTTTCGGCCGTTCAACTTCATCGGGCCGAACCTCGACAACGTCGAGGAACCGAAGGAGGGCAGCTCGCGCGTGTTCACGCAGTTCCTCTCCAACGTGCTCTACAAGCGCCCGATCAAGCTCGTCGATGGCGGCAGCCAGAAGCGCTCCTTCACCTACATCGAGGATGCGATCCAGTGCCTGCTGACGATCCTCGAGAACAAGGACCAGCGCGCCAGCCGCCGCATCTTCAACATCGGCAACCCCAACAACTGCATCTCGATCCGTGACCTGGCCGAGCGCACCATCCGCATCGCCCAGGAGTTCCCGGTGCTGCGCGAGAATGCCAAGGCCACCGAGATCATCGATATCTCGGCCGGCGAGTACTACGGCAAGTACTACCAGGACATCCAGGTACGCGTGCCGAACGTTGAGGCCGCGCGGCGCGACCTTGGCTGGAAGCCGACCACCGACATGGATACCGCGATCCGCAAGACCATCGCCTTCTACGTGAACCAGCCGGGCTTTGGCACCCGGGCGGCGGCCATGGCGGCGGGGATCTAAGCCCAGGCGCGCTGATCCTGCGGCCATGAGCACCGACACGGGCCAGCCGCCGCCGGCGAGACTCGGGTGGCTGCCATGGCTGCTGCTCGCGCTCGCCTGGTTTGCCACGCTGCCGCTGCGTCCGCTGCTCGACCCCGACGAGGGACGCTATGCGGAGATCCCGCGCGAGATGCTCGTGAGCGGCGACTGGGTCACGCCGCGCTTCAATGACCTGAAGTACTTCGAGAAGCCCCCGCTGCAATACTGGGCCACCGCGGCCACCTACGAGGTGGCGGGCGTGCATCCCTGGAGCTCGCGCCTGTGGGGCGTCGGACTTGCGTTCGCCTGCCTGCCGCTGGTGTACGCCTGGACGCGGCGGCTCTACGGGGCGGGCGCGGCCCTTGCTGCGCTGGTGGCCCTCGCCGTCAGCCCCTACTTCGTCGTCCTCGGGCACCTGAACCTTCTCGATCAGGCCTTCACCTTCTGGCTCACGGCGGCGGTGCTCGCCTTCACCTGGGCGCAACTTCAGACGGGAAGGGCGGAGCGCAACGGCATGCTCATCGCCTGGGCGTGCGCGGCACTGGCGGTGCTCTCCAAGGGAATCGTGGTGGGAGTGCTCGCCGGTGGCGCGCTCGTCCTCTATTCGCTCCTTGCCCGAGATGCGCGCGTCTGGCGGCGGCTGCACGCGCTGCCGGGGGTGGCGCTGTTCCTCCTCATCGCCGCGCCCTGGTTCGTGCTCGTCACCCTGCGCAACCCGAGTTTCCCGGGCTTCTTCTTCGTGCACGAGCACTTCGCGCGCTTCCTGACGACCGTGCACCAGCGCGTGGAGCCGTGGTGGTTCTTCCTGCCGCTGCTGCTGCTGGCGGTGCTGCCCTGGGTCACGGCCGCGTGGCGCAGCCTCGCGGCGCGCAGCCTCGAGCTGCCGCGCGTGGCGGGCAGCGGGGCCGTGGCAGACTTCAGGCCCCTGAAATTCCTGCTGGTCTTCTGCGCGGTGACGCTGGTGTTCTTCTCCGCCTCCGGCTCGAAGCTTGCGCCCTACATCCTTCCCATGGTCCCGCTGCTGGCCGTCCTCGCCGGGGTCTACGCGGCAGATCCCGTGCGGCTGGCGCGGCGCGCCTCGCAGATCGGGGCGGCGCTTGCCGTCATCGTCGCCGCCGGCCTCCTCATCTACTGCGTGCGCCGCAATAGCTTCCTGCCGCAGGCCGTGCTGGCCTGGTGCCTGGCAGGCGCACTGACGGCGGTGGCCGGGGTGCTGGTCAACGCCTTCGGGTCGGCCCTGCGGCCGCTGCGCCTGGCGCTCGCGACCGCGCTGGCGGGCATCCTCGCCTGGCAGTTCCTCTTGTGCGGCTTCAGCCTCATGCCGCCGGCGCGCTCGGCGGCGCAGCTGGTGCGCACGGTGCGCCCCTTCATCGAGCCTGGCATGCCGCTCTACAGCGTTGGGCAGTATCGCGAGACACTCTCCCCGTACCTGGGTCGCACGCTGGTGCTCGCAGGCTACGAGGGGGAGCTGCAGTTCGGGCTCACCGAGGAGCCCGGCCGGCGCATGAGCACCGAGCAGTTCGTGCAGGCCTGGAGCAGCGGGGGCGCCGCCGTGGCATTCTTCGAGCCCGACGTCTGGGATACCTGGCGGCGGCGCGGCCTGCCGGGCCGTGTCATCGCCGCCGACTACCACACCGTTGCCGTGAGTCGCCTGTGAAACTGACCGACTTCTCGATCCTCTTCAGTGGCGTCCTGCTCAATGCGCTCGCGCAGCTGGGGCTGAAGGCCGCCACCAGGGTCACCGGGCCCCTGCTCGCCGGGGACGAGGGCGTGTGGCAGCGCGGGCTGCAGCTCTTGAGCGTGCCGCCCCTGTGGTATGCGCTGTTCGCCTATGGCCTGAGCGTCATCGTCTGGCTGGTCGGCCTGTCGCGCGTGCCGGTCACGCAGGCCTATCCCTTGCTGTCGCTCGGCTATGTCATCAACATCGGGCTCGCCTGGTGGCTCCTGGGCGAGGTGCCCAATGCGCAGCGCGTCGCCGGCGTCGCCGTTATCGTGGTTGGAGTTATTCTGGTGGCCCGCTCATGAATGCCGTGCACAAAACCGAGATTCCGTTCCTGCCCTTCACCCGTCCGAGCATCGACGAGGAGACCATCGCCTCGGTCGCGGACGTGCTGCGCTCCGGGTGGCTCGCCACGGGGCCGAAGGTCGCGCAGCTGGAGGCGGAGCTGTCGCGCTACTGCGCCGGCCGCCCCATCCGCGTCGAGACTTCCGCGACGGCGGGGCTGGAGATGGCGCTGCTGGCCGCCGGGGTCGGTGCCGGGCACGAGGTCATCACGCCGGCGCTGAGCTTCGTCGCCACCGCCAACGTCATCATGCGCGTCGGCGCGCGCCCGGTGTTCGTCGACGTCGGGCTCGACTCGCGCAACCTCGATCTCGATCAGGTGGAGGCGGCGATCACGCCGCGCACCCGCGCCATCATGCCGGTGCACTTCGCGGGGCTGCCGGTTGACATGGAGCGCCTGTATGCGATCGCCGCCGCGCACGGCCTGCGGGTGATCGAGGATGCCGCGCACGCCATAGGCTCCAGCTGGCGCGGCCGGCGGATCGGCAGCTTCGGGGACCTCGTGGTGTTCAGCTTCCACCCCAACAAGAACATGACGACCATCGAGGGCGGGGCGATCTCGGGCGGTACGCCCGAGGAGCTCAAGCGCATCGAGCTGGAGCGCTGGCACGGGCAGGTGAAGTCCGGCGTGGATGGCTTCGACACGCTCCTGCCCGGGGGCAAGTCGAACCTCAGCGACGTCGCCGCCGCGGTCGGGCTCGGGCAGCTGAAGCGCCTGGAAGAATTCAACAACCGGCGCCGCGCGCTGGTGGCGCGCTACTACGAGCTGTGGGGCGCGAGGTCGGCGCTGCGGCTGCCCGAGCGTGGCGATGCCGGCCACAGCTGGCACGTGTTCACCCCGCTGCTGCCGCTGACTGAGCTCCCGATCACGCGCCATGGCTTCATCGAGGCCATGAAGGCACGCGGCATCGGGGTCGGCGTGCACTACCCGGCCATCCACCTCTTCAGCTGCTACCGCGCGCTCGGCTACCGCGAGGGGCAGTTCCCGAACGCCGAGCGCATCGGGCGCGAGACGGTGACGCTGCCTTTGTTCCCGGCCATGCAGGCCGCCGACGTCGAGCGCGTGGTCGAGGCCACCGATGCGATCCTGCGCGGGGCACGCCGATGAACCCCGACGTCTCGGTCGTCATCCCGGTCTACAACGAGGAGGAGGGGCTGCCGCAGCTGTTCGCGCGGCTGTACCCGGCGCTTGATGCCCTGGGGCGCTCCTACGAGGTGGTGTTCGTCGACGATGGCAGCTCGGACCGCTCGGTGGCGGGGCTGCGCGAGCAGTTCCAGAAGCGCCCCGACGTCACGCGCGTCGTGGTGCTGGCACGCAACGCCGGGCAGCACATGGCGATCCTCGCCGCCTTCGCGCAGAGCCGCGGCCGCTACGTGATCACCCTCGATGCCGACCTGCAGAACCCGCCCGAGGAGATCGGGCGTCTTGTGGCCGCCATGGATGCCGGCGCGGACTACGTCGGCACCATCCGCATGAGCCGCCAGGACGTCATGTGGCGCCGCGCCGCCTCGCGCCTGATGAACCGCGTGCGCGAGGGTACGACCTCGATCCGCATCACCGACCAGGGCTGCATGCTGCGCGGCTACGACCGCAGCGTCATCGACGCGGTCAACAACTGCACCGAGGTGAGCACCTACGTGCCGGCGCTCGCCTATACCTTCGCGCGCCACCCGGTGGAGATCGAGGTGACGCACGCCGAGCGCACCGTCGGGCAGTCCAAGTACTCGCTGTTTTCCCTCATCCGCCTGAACTTCGACCTCATGACCGGCTTCTCGGTCGCGCCACTGCAGTTCTTCTCCATGGCGGGCGGGGTGATCGCCCTGATCTCCTTCTTCCTCGTGGTGTACCTGCTGCTGCGGCGCCTGATCGTGGGACCCGAGGCGGAAGGGCTGTTCACGCTGTTCGCGGTCGCCTTCTTCCTTATCGGCGTCACGCTGATGGGGCTCGGGGTGGTCGGTGAGTACGTGGGGCGCATCTACGAGCAGGTTCGCCAGCGGCCGCGCTACACGGTCGCGGCGGTGCTGGAGGAGGGGACCGCGACCCTGCCGCTGCAGCTGCCGCGCGCCGCGCCGCCCGATCTCATCGCCACCGTGCCCTCATCCCTGCCCGGGGCGCCTGAGTGAACGGCACGCGCGCCGTCGTCTTTGCCTATCACGATGTCGGTGTGCGCTGCCTGAAGGCTCTGCTCTCGGGCGGTGTCGAGGTGCCCCTGGTGGTCACGGTCGCTGACGACCCGAACGAGACCCAGTGGTACGCAAGCGTTGCCGACACCGCCCGCGACTACGGGATCGAGGCCATCACGCCACCCGATGCCAACACCCCGCAGCTCGAGAAACGGCTCGCGCAGCTTGAACCCGACTTCCTGTTCTCCTTCTATTACCGCTCGATGCTTAAAGCGCCGCTGCTCGCCACCGCCCGCCGTGGCGCCCTCAACATGCACGGCTCGCTGCTGCCGAAGTTCCGCGGCCGCGCGCCGGTCAACTGGGCGATCCTCAAGGGCGAGCGCCAAACGGGCGCGACGCTGCACTACATGGTCGAGCGCGCCGATGCCGGCGATATCGTCGACCAGCTCGCGATCCCGATCCTCGAGGACGACGATGCGCGCGCGGTGTTTGCCAAGGTCACGGTGGCGGCCGAGACCATCCTCGCACGCTCGCTCCCGGGGCTGATCGCCGGCAGCGCGCCGCGACAGCCACAGCCCATCGAGCCCGGGCAGTACTTCGGGCGCCGCACGCCCGAGGACGGACGCATCGACTGGCACTGGCCGGCGCGGCGCATCCATGACCTGGTACGTGCCGTGGCGCCGCCTTTCCCTGCGGCCTTCGCCACGGTCGGCAAGGAGCGCTGGGAGATCCACCGCACGCGGCTGGGGGGCAGCGCGCCCGCCGGATCCGCGGCACCACGCCTGTACGGTTCGCAGGGCAAGTGCCTGATCGCGTGCACGGACGGGCAGCTGCTGCACCTCCTGGGGGCCGCCGACGCGGACGGTCCGCTGGATCTTGAGTCCCTCGCCCCGCAGCTCGCGCAGTACCCGGTGGCACTCTAGGACACGATGGCGCTCATCGCCCTCAAGGTCGACGTCGACACCTACCGCGGCACCCGCGAGGGCGCCCTGCGCCTCGCAGATCTCCTGGCGCGCCTCGGGGTGCGCGCCACCTTCCTCTTCAGCCTGGGCCCCGACCATACCGGCCGCGCGATCCGACGCGCGTTCCGGCCCGGCTTCCTCGGCAAGGTCAAGCGCACCTCCGTGCTCGAGCATTACGGGCTCAAGACCCTGATGTACGGCGTGCTGCTGCCGGGGCCGCGCATCGGGCGCCGCTGCGCGGATCAGATGCGCGCCATCGGCGCACGCGACTTCGAGGTCGGAGTGCATACCTGGGATCACGTGCGCTGGCAGGACGGGGTGAGCCGCGCCGGTGAGGCCTGGACGCGGCGTGAACTCAGCCTGGCGCGCGATGAGTTCGCCGAGGTCTTCGGGCGCATGCCGCTGGTGCACGGCGCCGCGGGCTGGCAGATGAACGCCTTCGTGCCTTCGCTCGAGCGCGAGCTCGGGTTCCGCTATGCCTCGGATACCCGTGGCAGCGCACCCTTCCTGCCGCTGCAGGCGGACGGCTCGCCCGGCGTGCCGCAGCTGCCGACGACGCTGCCGACGCTCGATGAACTGGTCGGCCGCCCCGACCTTGCGGGCGAGGACCCGGTGGACCACCTGCTGCGCCTGGTGGCAGCCGCCCCGGGGCGCGACCAGGTGTTCACGCTGCACGCCGAGCTCGAGGGCGGGGCATATCTTGGCGCCTTCGAGCGGCTGCTGCGCGAGTGGCAATGCCGCGGGCACGAGCTCACGGACCTTGCAAGCTACGCCGGGCGGCTGCACCTGAAGGGCCTCAGCGCAGGGCGCATCCTGGAGGGCGAGGTCCCCGGCCGCTCGGGTCTGCTCGCGGTGCAGGCGGCCTGAAGGCTGCTTCCGGGCTACACTGGCGCGCATGTCCGCCTCCGCGCTCCTGGTCTTTGCCCTCATCTACGCCCTCGCGGTGGCCACCCCGGGACCGGGAATCGCTGCGGTCATTGCGCGTGCGCTCGGGCGCGGCGCGCGCGGCGCCCCGGCCTTCATCGGCGGCTTCCTGGTCGGCGACCTCCTATGGTTCTCGCTCGCCGCGCTCGGACTTGCGGTGCTCGCGCAGCGCGCACACACGGTGTTCGTCGTGGTGCGCTTCGCCGGCGCCGCCTACCTGCTCTACCTCGCCTGGCGGCTGTGGCGTGCGCCGCCCGGCAGCTTCGGCGCGCGCTCCGAGCTGCCGCGTGAAAGCAACCTGCAGGTGTTCCTCGGCTCCCTCGCGCTTACCCTGGGCAACCCCAAGACCATGGTGTTCTTCCTCGCGGTCCTCCCCACCGTGGTCGACCTGGCACACCTGAGCGCGGCGGGTTTCCTCCTCATCGCGCTCGTCATCCTCATCGTCCTGCCGGCAGTCCTGGGTGCCTACACCTTGTTCGCCGCCCGGGCGCGCGAGCGGCTGTCGCAGCCGCGCACGGTGCGCTGGCTGCAGCGCGGCACCGGCGCGGTGCTCGCCGGGGCGGCGGTGGCCGTGGCGGCGCGCAGCTGAAGGGTGCGCATGCCTGCGGCGCTGCCGGCCGCCGCGGTTGACGCCGGCGGCCGCCGAATCCAACATCCTCCCGCATGATCCCCGAGAACATGACGGCCGTTGAGATCCGCGAGCCGGGTCCGCCGCAGGTGCTGCGACCCGTGCAGCGGCCGGTCCCCGCCATCGCAGCCGATGAGGTGTTGGTCAAGGTGGCGGCGGCCGGCGTCAACCGCCCGGACGTGATGCAACGCAAGGGCGCCTACGCGCCGCCCCCGGGGGCCAGTGACATCCCCGGGCTCGAGGTCGCAGGCGAGGTCGTGGCGCGGGGCGCGCAGGTGCGTGAACCGGCACTCGGCGCGCGGGTGTGTGCGCTCGTGGCCGGGGGCGGCTATGCGCAGTACGTGAACGTGCCGGCAGTGCAGTGCCTGCCCGTGCCGGGTCAGCTCACTCTCGAGGAGGCCGCTGCGCTTCCCGAGACCTTCTTCACGGTGTGGATGAACGTGTTCGAGCGCGCCCGGCTGCGGCGCGGGGAGTCGCTGCTGGTGCACGGCGGCTCGAGCGGCATCGGTACGACCGCCATCATGCTCGCCAAGGCCTGCGACGCGCGCGTGATAGTCACCGCGGGCACTGCCGCCAAGTGCGCCGCATGCCGCGAGCTCGGCGCCGACGTCGCCATCAACTACCGCGAGACCGACTTCGTGGAGGCGACGCTGCGCGCCACCGACGGCAAGGGCGCGAACGTCATCCTCGACATGGTGGGCGGGGACTATCTGGCGCGCAACGTCGCCGCGGCTGCCATGGACGCCCGCATCGCGCTCATCGCCACCCAGGGCGGCACCAAGAGCGAGCTCGACCTGCGGGCACTCATGTCGAAGCGCCTCACCATCAGCGCCTGCATGCTGCGGCCGCAGTCAGTCGAGGCCAAGGGCAAGCTGGCGCAGGCGCTGCGCCAGAAGGTGTGGCCGCTGTTCGCCTCGCGGGGGCTGAAGCCCGTGATCTATGCGCGCTTCCCGCTCACCGATGCGGCCGGAGCCCACAAGCTGATGGAATCGGACACGCACATCGGCAAGATCGTGCTCGTCACCTGAGCGCCGACACCACACGGTGACTTCGGGCGCCGCTTCGGCGTAGGCTGGCCGGCGCTGCGCCAGGGCGATGAAGAATAAAGGGGTACGCCGATGAGCCTCTTGCCGTACGGTCTGCTCGAGCTGCCCTGGTGGGGCTACGTGCTGGTCACCTTCCTCACCATCCAGACGATGTTCCTCGGCGTCACGCTCTACCTGCACCGCGACCAGTCCCACGGCGGACTCATCCTGCATCCGGCACTGCGGCACCTGTTCCGCTTCTGGCTGTGGTTCAGCTCCGCGGCCATCACCCGCGAATGGGTGGCGGTGCACCGCCGCCACCATGCGCACGCCGACCAGCCGCTCGATCCGCACAGCCCGGTGGTGTTTGGCCTCAAGCGCGTGCTGCTCGAGGGCTATGAGCTCTACGGTGCCGCGGCCCACGATGCGGACACGCTGCGCACCTTCGGTCGCGGCACGCCCGAGGATGCGCTCGAGCGGCGCCTTTACGCCGCGCACCCCTACGCCGGGATCACCCTCTTCGTGCTCCTGCATCTGCTGCTGTTCGGCGTTCCCGGCATCATCATGATCGCCGTGCACCTCTCGGCCCAGCCGTTCTTCGCCGCCGGGGTGATAAACGGACTCGGGCACTCACTCGGCTACCGCAGCTTCGAGATGCCCTCGGCGGCGACCAACCTGCTGCCATGGGGACTGCTGCTCGGCGGCGAGGAGCTGCACAACAACCACCACGCCTTCCCGCGCTCGGCGCGCTTCGCGGTGCAGCCCTGGGAAGTGGACATCGGGTGGCTGTGGATCTGCCTGTTCCGCGCCGTCGGGCTCGCGCGCGTGCGCTGGCTGGCGCCGCGCCCGCAGCGCCCGGGCACCGTGAGTGAACTCGATGAGCGCACCGTCAATGCGCTCTTCCGCCAGCGCCTGCACGTGCTGCGCGCCTACGCGCACGAGGTGGTGCTGCCGGTGTGCCGGGAGCTCGCGCGCCGCGAGCCGCGCGGCGCACTGCCGCCCAACATGCCGCGGCTGATCGTGCGCCACCCGGCGGTGCTCGCCGAGGAGGCGCGCCGGCGCCTGCGCGAGCTTTTGTCCCGCTACGAGGTGCTCAGGCGCGTGGTCGAGCACCGCGAGGCGCTGCAGCTGCTGTGGAACGAGGCGGCCGTCAACCAGGCGCGCGCGGTGACGCAGCTGGCGGAATGGTGCCGCGGCGCGGAGGCGAGCGGCATCGGCGTGCTGCGCGAGTTCGCGCGCCGGCTGCCTGCCTACGGGCACTGAGGCCCGCGGCGGCTAGGGGCGGCTCGGCAGCGCGTGCGAGCGGGTCACGGTGCGCACCGCGAAGCTTGAGTGCACCCGCGTGACGCTCGGCAGGCGTGTCAGGTGCTGCGCGTGCACGCGCTCGAAGTCGGCCATGTCGGCGACGACGAGGCGCAGCAGGTAGTCGTGCTCCCCGGTCATCAGGTAGCACTCCATCACTTCCGGCACGCGCCGCACTGCGCTCTCGAACGCCTCGAGTCCCGCCTGGCTCTGCCGGTCGAGGGTGATGTTCACGAACACGTTCACGGGGAAGCCGGCCTTCTGCTGGTCCAGCAGCGCCGTGTAGCCCTGGATGAGGCCCGACTCCTCGAGCGCCCGCACGCGCCTCAGGGTGGCGGACTCTGACAGGCTGACCCGCGCGGCGAGCGCGGTATTGGTGATGCGCGCATCGTGCTGCAGCAGCTTCAGGATGGCACGATCAAAGCGGTCCAGGTCCATGGGCGCACCGTTCTGTCTGGTTTTGCATGAGAAGTGGCAGATTCTGCCACAGGGTTGGGGAGAGCTGCGTCGATTTAGCAAAGTCCCGCCGCGCACTCGCTCCTAATCTTTCCTCCCTGCGGACTGGCTCCCCACACCTTCAGCGAGGATCACATGCGTATCGGCGTCCCCAAGGAGATCAAGGTCCACGAGTACCGGGTCGGGCTCGTTCCCGCAGGCGTGCGTGAGCTCACCGCGGCCGGTCACCAGGTGCTCATCGAGAGCGGCGCCGGTGCGGGCATCGGCGTGGATGACGCGCAGTACCGCGCCGCCGGGGCCGCGATCGCCGCGCACGCCGCCGAGGTGTTCCAGCAGGCCGACATGATCGTGAAGGTGAAGGAGCCCCAGGCGCGCGAGTGCGAGATGCTCAGGAGCGGCCAGGTGCTCTTCACCTACCTGCACCTCGCCGCCGACCCCGCTCAGGCGCAGGGCATCATCAAGTCCGGCGCCACCGCCATCGCCTACGAGACCGTCACCGCGCCGAACGGCTCGCTGCCGCTGCTCACGCCGATGAGCGAGGTCGCGGGGCGCATGTCGATCCAGGTGGGCGCCGCCAGCCTGCAGAAGGCGAACGGCGGCTTCGGCGTGCTGCTCGGCGGGGTGCCGGGCGTGGCGCCGGCGAAGGTCGTGATACTCGGCGGCGGGGTCTCCGGCACCCATGCCGCGGAGATGGCGGTCGGCATGCGTGCCGATGTCACCATCGTGGACCGCTCGGTGAACCGCCTGCGCGAGTTGTCCGCGCTCTTTGGCTCGACGCTGCGCACCACCTACTCGACCACCGAGACCATCGAGCACCTGGTGCGCGATGCGGACCTCGTGGTCGGCGCGGTACTGGTCGCAGGCGCCGCGGCGCCGAAGCTCGTGACGCGCGCCATGGTGAAGACCATGAAGCCCGGCGCGGTGCTCGTGGACATCTCCATCGACCAGGGCGGCTGCTTCGAGACCAGCCGCGCCACGACGCACGCCGACCCGACCTTCGTGGTCGACGGCGTGATCCACTACTGCGTGGCCAACATGCCCGGCGCCGTGCCGCGCACCTCGACGTTCGCCCTGACCAATGCCACGCTTCCCTACGTGCGCGCGCTGGCCGACCTCGGCTGGCAGGCGGCGCTGAAGAAGGATGCCGGGCTGGCCGCCGGCCTCAACGTCTACGCCGGCCACATCACGCACGAGGTGGTCGCAAAGGCCCTCGGCCTGAGCGCCCGGCCCTATACGCCCTGAGGCGCCAGCCGGCTCGTTCCCGAGCGTCCCCACAAAGGGAGGTGGCCGTGCCAGCGCGCCCCGGCTAGGCTAGGGCCACCGTTCATTCCACCTGGAGGTTTCCGTGACGAAGACCGTGTTGCCGGCCGTAATCCTGAGCCTTGCGGCCGCCGCCGCCTGGGCCGATCCTGTGACCTACCAGGTCGATCCCTCCCACACCTACCCGAGCTTCGAGGCCGATCACTTCGGGGGCCTCTCGGTGTGGCGCGGCAAGTTCGACACCTCCTCCGGCACCATCGTGCTCGACAAGGCCAAGGGCGCGGGCACCGTCGACATCACCGTGGATGCCAGCTCGATCGACTTCGGCAACCCGAAGCTCAACGAGCACGCCAAGTCCGCCGAGATGTTCGACGTGGCCAAGTACCCGACCGCCACCTACAAGGGCAAGCTCACCGGCTTCAAGGACGGCGCCCCGACCATGGTCGAGGGCACGTTCACGCTGCACGGCGTGACCAAGCCCCTGAACCTCACCATCAATTCCTTCAAGTGCGTCAACAGCCCGATGGACAAGAAGGAGCACTGCGGTGCGGATGCCTCCGGCACCCTCAACCGCGCCGACTACGGCATCGCCTTCGGCGACAAGTACGGCTTCAAGATGGACGTCAAGCTCGCCATCCAGGTCGAGGGCGTGCACAGCTAGAGTTGCTGCTCGAGCCGGTCCGCGACCTCGCTGGCGAGAGCCAGCGAGGCCGTGAGGCCGGGTGACTCGATGCCAAAGAGGTTGATCAGCCCCGGCACCCCGTGCACGGCGGCGTCCTCGATCCGGAAATCCGCCAGCGCCTCCCCCTGGGCCGTGATGCGCGGCCGGATCCCCGCGTAGGCCGGCCGCAGTGAGCGCTGCGGCAGGCCCGGCCACCAGGGGCGCACGGCGGCCTCGAAGGCCGCGGCGCGGCTGGAGTTCACCCTGTAATCCTCGCGCTCGAGCCACTCCACGTCCGGCCCGAAGCGCGCAGCTCCGGCAAGGTCGAGCGTGAAGTGGATCCCGAGCCCGCCGGGCTCGGGCAGCGGATAGATCAGGTGCCGGAAGGGCGCGCCGCCCTCAAGCGCAAAGTAGTTGCCGCGGGCGAAGTGGGTACGCGGCAGGGCGTCGGCCCGCGGCAGCCCCTCCATGAGGCGCGCCACCGCAGGCGCGGCGATCCCCGCACAGTTCACGAGCCGCCGGGCGCGCACGGCGGGCTCGCAGCCATTGACGCCCAGCCGTGCGCCCGTGCCCTCCAGGATCACGCGCGTGAGGGCACTGCCGGTGCTCAGGGTCGCCCCGTGTGCCTGCGCCTCACCGAGGAGCGCGAGCATCAGAGCCTGCGAATCCACGATCCCGGTGCGCGGGGAGTAGAGCGCCGCCGCGCACGCAAGCTCAGGCTCCAGGGCGCGCGCCGCTGCCGGATCCAGCGCCACGATCTCCACGCCGTTGGCGCTCGCGGTGGCCGCCAGCGCCTCGAGCTGCGGGCGCTGCGCTGCGCTCACCGCCACGATGAGCTTGCCGCAGCGGCGGTGGCCGACCCCGTGCCGCCGGGCGAATTCGTAGAGCCGCTCGCGGCCCGCCACGCACAGGCGCGCCTTGAGCGAGCCTGCGGGGTAGTAGATGCCGGCGTGGATCACCTCGCTGCTGCGGGCGCTGACCCCGGTGCCGATCCGGTCCGCAGCCTCCAGCACCAGCGTCTCGTGGCCACGCAGCGCGCACTCGCGCGCCAGCGCTAGTCCCACGACGCCGGCGCCGATGATGACGGTATCGATGCTGTCCATGGGAGATTCCGAGGGTGAGTGTAGCCGGCCACGGGCGCCGTGGCGCTGCGGGTACAATGCGCCTCTTTGCGAAGAGGAGAGCATCCCGTGGCGGTGGTGAACTATCGGATCGAGCGCGGCATCGCCATCGTGACGCTCGAGAACCCGCCGGTGAACGCGCTCAGCCTGGCGGTGCGGGCCGGGCTCGCCGCCGCGCTCGCGCGTGCCGCGGAGGACCCCGGGGTCGCGGCGATCGTCGTGACCGGCTCCACGCGCGCCTTCTCCGCGGGCGCCGACATCACCGAGATCGAGAGCGGGGAGTCGCTCACGCCCCCGCTCGCCCTGGAGCTGCAGGGGCTGATGGAAGCGTCCCTGAAGCCCCTCGTCGCCGCCATCGAGGGCAGCGCGCTCGGCGGGGGCCTGGAGCTGGCGCTCGCCTGCCACTGGCGCATCGCCGCCCCCTCAGCGAAGCTCGGCTTGCCGGAGGTCAAACTCGGGCTCGTGCCCGGGGCCGGGGGCACCGTGCGCTTCACGCGCCTCGCAGGCGCACGGGCGGCGCTCGAGGCCCTCACCTCAGGGACGCAGCTGTCGGCGGCGCGGGCGCTGGAGCTGAACCTCGTGGACGAACTTGCCGATGCGCCGCTGCCGGCGGCCCAGGCGTTCGCGGCGCGTGCCGTGGCCGAGGGACGCGCGCTGCGCATCGTCAGCGATGCCCCGGTGCGCCAGGGCGATGCCGACCCTGAGCTGTTCGCTGCGTTCCGCAGCAGGATCGAGCCGAAGGCGCGCGGGCAGCTGGCGCCCTGGAAGATCATCGACTGCATCGAGGCGGCGTGCTTCAAGCCCAAGGCTGCGGCGCTGGAGGCGGCGCGCCAGGCGTTCATCGAGTGCCGCGACAGCCCGCAGCGCGCAGCGCTGGTGCACCTGTTCTTTGCCGAGCGCGAGGCGCGCCGCATCCCCGGCATCGCCGCGGACACCCCGCGCCTGCCGATCCGCCGCGCCGCGGTGATCGGCGCGGGCACCATGGGCGGCGGCATCGCCATGACCTTCGCGAACGCGGGGCTGCCGGTCATGATCATGGACCAGTCCGAGGAGGCCCTCGAGCGCGGGCTGGCGCTCATCCGCAAGAACTACGCCGCTTCGGTCGGCCGCGGCAGCCTCTCGCAGGGACGTGCGGATGCGGCGCTCGGGCTCATCAGCGGCATCACCGACTATGCCGAGCTCGGCAGCGCCGACATCATCATCGAGGCGGTGTTCGAGAGCATGAGCGTGAAGCAGCAGGTGTTCCGGCACCTCGATGAGGTGGCGCAGGCCCACGCCATCCTCGCCACCAACACCTCGACGCTCGACATCGACGCGATCGCCGCGAGCACCTCGCGCCCGGGCTCGGTGGTCGGCACGCACTTCTTCAGCCCGGCGAACGTCATGAAGCTTTTGGAGAACGTGCGCGGCCGGCGCAGCACACCGGAGGTCATCGCGACCGTCATGGAGCTCGGCCGCACGCTCGGCAAGGTGCCGGTGCTCGCCGGCAACTGCGATGGCTTCATCGGCAACCGCATGCTCGGCTTCTACGGGCTCGAGGCGGAGTTCCTGCTGGAGGAGGGCGCAACGCCCGAGCAGATCGACCGTCTGATCGAGGGGTTCGGCTTTGCCATGGGGCCGCTCGCGGTGCGCGACCTTGCCGGCAACGACGTCGGCTTCATGATCCGCAAGGGCCGCCGCCTGCCCGCCGATGAGCGCTTCTCTCCCATCCTCGAGCGCCTGGTCGGCGCGGGGCGGCTCGGGCAGAAGGCCGGCCGCGGCTTCTACCGCTACGACGGCCGCACGCGCCTGCCCGATCCTGAGGTACTGGCAATCATCGAGGGCGTCTCGCGTGACCTTGGCATCCGGCGGCGGCAGATTCCCGACCAGGAGATCCTCGACCGGCTGCTGCATCCGCTCGTCAACGAGGGCGCGCGCATCGTGGAGGAGGGCATCGCGCTGCGCGCAAGCGACGTCGACGTCGTGTACGTGAACGGCTATGGCTTCCCGGCCTGGCGCGGCGGACCGATGTACTGGGGGCAGTCTTCGGGCCTCGGGCGCGTGGTGCACACCATGGAGCAGCTGGCGAAGACCCACGGCGCGCGCTGGGCTCCGGCGGCGCTGCTGAAGCGCGCAGCCGCCAGCGGCCGTGGCTTCGAGACCTGAGCATGCGCCGGGCCGCGGCCGCGTGGCTGCTGTGCACCCTGCTCGCGCCGGGCTTGGGATCGGCGGCGGCCGAGGAGGCTGACCACGAGGCCCACCTGCCTGCGAGCCTCGCGCAGTGGGCCGCCGGGGCGCAGCTCTACCAGGGGTTGGGGGACTTCCATCGCGCCGTGACGACCTCCTCCGCACAGGCCCAGGCGTACTTCGACCAGGGCATGCGCCTCTTGTGGGCCTTCAATCACGACGAGGCGACGCGCTCCTTTGCCGAGGCGGCGATGCTCGACCCGGACTGCGCGGCCTGCTACTGGGGCGTCGCGCTCACGGTCGGCCCCAACTACAACTTCACGCACGTGGCGCCGGCGCGCGCGACGCTGGCGTTCGCGGCGCTCAAGTCAGCGCAGCAGCATGCGGGCGCCGCCACGCCGGTCGAGGCGGGGCTGATCGAGGCGCTGGCGTCGCGCTATCCGGATGCGCAGGCGCCCGATCACGCCGAAGGTGCCGCGCGGCTCGCCGCGTACGCGCAGGCGATTCACTCCCTCGCCGCGCGCTTCCCGGCGGACGATGACGTGCAGGTGCTGGCCGCGGAGGCGGCGATGACCGTGCATGCCTGGAAGCTGTGGACACCCGCGGGCGAGCCGGTCGAGGGCACGCCCGAGATCGAGGCGCGCCTGGAGGCGGTGCTGGCGCGCAATCCTGCGCACCCCGGGGCGAACCACTACTACGTGCACGTCATGGAAGCCTCACCCACCCCGGGCAAGGCGCTCGCCGCCGCGCGGCGCCTGCGCGGCATGATGCCCGCGGCCGGGCACCTCGAGCACATGCCGGCGCACATCATGCAGCGGGTCGGGCGCTACGAGGAGGCCGCCGAGGCCAACCGCCAGGGCGTGCGCGCCGACCGCGCTTACCTGGCGGCCACCACGCCGCCCGACTACTACGGCATGTACCTGGTGCACAACAGCAGCTTCCTCGCCTATGCGGCGGCCATGGAGGGGCGCAAGGCCGAGACACTCGCGGCCGCTCAGGACGTCATCGCCACGCTCCCCGTGCCGGTGCTCCTCGGCATGGCGGACTCGGGCTGGAGCACCGGGGAGCAGTACGCCGCACTGGTGCGCTTTGGCCTGTGGGACGAGCTGATCGCACTCGCGCCTCCCGATGCGCGCCTGCCGGGGGCCACCGCGGCCTATCTCTATGGCCATGGCTTCGGGCTCGCCGCGCGCGGCAACGTCACGCAGGCGCGCGAGGCGCTGGCGGCGCTGCATGCGCTGAAGGACAGCGTCTCCCCGGGGATGCACGCCGGGGAGAACCGCCTCGTGGATGTCATCGCGGTCGCAGAGCCGGTGCTGGATGCGCGCATCGCGGCGACCGAGCACCGCAACGCCGATGCGGTCGCGCTCCTCACCCAGGCAGTGGCCGCCGAGGATGCGCTCGGCTACGACGAGCCGGCCGACTGGTTCTTCCCCGTGCGCCAGCTCCTTGGTGCGCAGCTGCTGCTGATGGGTGATGCCAGGGGCGCCGAGGCGGTCTTGCGCGAGGACCTCAGGCGCAACCCCGACAACGGCTGGTCGCTCTTCGGCCTCTCGCAGGCGCTGCGGCTCGAGGGACGCAGGACCGACAGCGAACGCGTGGCGCGCTCGCAGGCGCGCGCCTGGAGCCACGCCGACGTGCGCTTGCCGTCCTCGGCCTTCTGGTACGCGGGCGCGGATGCGGCGAGCTGCGAGTGCCAGCACTTCAGCTCAGTGCAGGGGCAGCCGCGTGGTGAACTTCTTGGTGCGCAGCACGAAGCTGGTATTGACTGAGCGCACCGCCGCAAGACGCAGCAGCTGCGTCGAGAGGAAGTGCTCGTACGCCTCCATGCTCGCCGCCACGATGCGCAGCAGGTAGTCGTTGGCGCCCGACATCGAGTGGCACTCGAGCACCTCCGGGCGCGTCTTCACCAGCTCATCGAACCGTGCCACCGACTCGGGGTGGTGGTTCTCGAGCGACACCAGGGCATAGGCTGCGATCGGCAGCCCGATCGCGGGCGCCCGCAGCAGCGTTGCGTAGCCTTCGATGAACCCTGATTCCTCCAGGCGCCGCAGCCGCCGCCAGCACGGCGCCGGGGAGAGTCCCACGCGCTTGGCGAGTTCCTGGTTGGAGATGCGCGCATCGAGCTGCAGCTCCTCGAGGATGCGCCGGTCGAGGCGGTCGAGGCTCTTTGCCATGGCGTATTATTCGGTGACTCCGGTTTGAGCAATAATATTGCCAAAGGGAAGCAAATAAGAGCAAGGGACGCAAGGTAATTCCGCACATGGGGGAATAAACTGGCGGCAATCGCCCCAGGACGCCCCGGAGCCCACATGGCCGCATCGATCGCCGCGGTGAAAAAGCCCGCACCGGGCTGCGCAGCCGCGCCCGACTGGCGCCGCGTCGCAGCCCTGCTGCACGCCTCGCGCGCACTCGATGAGATCGAGGAGACGCGTCTCGTGCCCGAGCGCAAGGTGCTCTACCAGTTCTCGGCGCGCGGTCATGACCTGGCGCAGATCCTGCTCGGCCTGAATCTCACCGAGCCGCACGATGCGGCCACGGTCTACTACCGCTCCCGGCCGCTGATGCTCGCCCTCGGCGTGAGCCTCGAGGACGCAGCGGCCGCGCCCCTGGCCCGCAGCGGCAGCTTCTCGGGCGGGCGCGACATCGGCGTCGTCTTCAACCGACCGGCCGATGGCGGCGTGAGCGTGCTGCCCGCGTGCGGCGGTGTGGGCGCGCAGTACACCCCCGCGGCAGGGTGGGCGCAGGCGATCCGCTTCCGCCACGAGTCCCTGGGCGATGCCAGCTACGCGCGCAGCATCGCGGTCGCATTGGGGGGAGATGCCTCCACGGCCACCAACGGCTTCTGGTCGGCGCTCAACATCGCCACGACGCTCAAGCTCCCGATGCTGTTCTACATCGAGGACAACGCCTTTGGCATCTCCGTGCCCTCGACGCTGCAGACCCCGGGGGGCAACATCGCCGCGAACCTCGCCGCCTTCGCCGGCCTCGCCATTCTCGAGGGCGACGGGAGCGACCCGGAGAATGCGGCCGCGCTGCTCGCGCAGGCGGTGCAGCGGGTGCGCGAGGAGCGCGCGCCGCTGCTGCTGCGCCTCGCCGTGCCGCGACTTTCCGGGCACTCCGGCCAGGACACCCAGGCCTACAAGTCTGCCGCGACCTTAAGCGCGGAGCGCGCGCGCGACCCGCTGCTGCGCCTGCACGCGCACCTCGTGCCGCGCGTGCTCTCGGAAGGGCAGTGGAGCGAGGTGGCGCGCACCGCGCGCGCGCAGGTCGAGGCGGCGATCGCCGGCGCACTCGCGCGCCCGCTCCCCGATGAGCGCGAGCTCACGCGCCACGTGTTCTCCGAGGCCGGCGCCGCGCAGCAACAGGGGGGACTGCTGCCCGAGGGCGTGCAGCTGCCCCGCGGGAGCGAGGTGGCGCGCCCGGAAGGCACGCGCATCAACATGCTGACCGCGATCCGGCGCACCCTCGATGCAGAGCTCGCCGTCAACCCGCGCCTGCTGGTGTTCGGCGAGGACGTCGGACCCAAGGGCGGCGTGCACGGCGCGACCCTCGGGCTGCAGGAGAAGTACGGCGTGGGGCGCGTCTTCGACACCAGCCTCTCCGAGGAGGGCATCATCGGGCGCGCCGTGGGCATGGCGCTCGCAGGCCTCATGCCGGTGGCCGAGATCCAGTTCCGCAAGTACGCCGATCCTGCCGCCGAGCAGCTCAACGACTGCGGCACGCTGCGCTGGCGCACCGCCAACCGCTTCGCGGCGCCCCTCGTGGTGCGCATGCCCGGCGGGTTCTTCAAGTGCGGCGATCCCTGGCACAGCCAGACCAACGAAGTCGCCTGGGTGCACGGCATCGGCTGGCAGGTTGCCGTGCCCTCCAACGCCCAGGACGCCGCGGGGCTCCTGCGCTCGGCACTGCGCGGCAACGACCCGGTGATCTTCTTCGAGCACCGCGCGATGCTCGATGGCGCGTGGGCGCGCCGCCCGTACCCGGGCAACGACTACACCGTGCCCTTCGGGGTGGCAAGCCGCGTGCGCAGCGGGAGCGAGATCACGCTCGTGACCTGGGGGGCGATGGTGGAGCGCTGCGAGCAGGCCGTCGCGGCCAGCCACGTGGACGGGGAGATCCTCGACCTGCGCACCCTCTCGCCCTGGGACAAGCAGGCGGTGCTCGCCTCGGTGCACAAGACGCGCCGTTGCCTGATCGTGCACGAGGACAACCTCACCGCCGGCTTTGGCGCCGAGATCGCCGCCGTGCTCGCGCAGGAGTGCTTCTACGACCTCGACGCCCCCGTGGAGCGCCTTGCCATGCCCGATATCCCGAGTCCCCACAGTCCGGTGCTGCTCGAGGCCGCGGTGCCGAGCGTGGCGCGCATCACGCGCGCCCTGCAGCGCGTGGCAAGCCTGTGACTGCCGCGGGGGCAGCACTCGAGGTGCGGGCGCCCGCCGAACAGACCGAGGGCACGCGCTCGCAGCTGCTGCGGTGGCTCAAGGCCGTCGGGGAGCGCGTGGCCGAGAACGAGCCGCTGATCGAGATCGAGACCGACAAGGTCACCGTCGAGGTGGCATCCCCGGGCGCGGGTGTCCTGAGCGAGATCCTCAAGCAGGAGCAGGAGGAGATCGAGCCGGGGGAGCTCTTGGCGCGCATCCAGGTGCACGCCGCGGAAGGCCCCGCCGCCGCGCGCGCGCAGCCGGTGAGCACGGCTGCGGCCACCACGGCCGCACCCGCCAGGGCCCAGGCGCCCGCGGGGGGGCAGCTGAGCCCGGCGGTGCGGCGCCTGCTGGCCGAGCGCGGGCTTGAGGCCGTGCAGGTGCGCGGCAGCGGGCCTGCCGGGCGCATCATGGTCGAGGACGTGCTCGCGGCGGCAGCCGCAGGCAGCGCGCCTGCGCCGGCGGTGCCGCAGCCAGGGGCAAGTGCAGCGCCGGCAGCGCCCGCTGATGGCGGCGGCGTGCGCCGCGTGCCCCACACCGTGGTGCGGCGGCGCATCGCCGAGCACATGGTGCACAGCCTGCTGCACACCTCCCCGCACGTGACGACGGTGTTCGAGGCGGACCTGAGCTGCGTGCTCGCCGATCGCGCCCGCCAGCGCGAGGCGTTCGCCAGCGAGGGCGTGCCGCTTACCCTGACGGCGTACTTCGTGCAGGCCGCGGTGGCGGCGCTGCGCGCGGTGCCGGAGGCGAACAGCCGCTGGACCGACACCGCGCTCGAGCTGCACGAGGCGATGAACATCGGCATCGCGACCGCGGTGGAGGGCACGGGTCTCGTGGTGCCGGTGCTGCAGGGCGCGCAACGGCGCGACCTCAAGGACACCGCGCGCGGGCTCGATGACCTCGTGCGCCGCGCACGCGAAGGGCTCTTGAGCCCGGCGGACGTGCGCGGGGGCACCTTCACCATTTCCAACCACGGGGTGAGCGGCAGCCTGCTGGCAGCCCCGATCATCATCAACCAGCCGCAGGCGGCGATCCTCGGCATCGGCAAGCTCGAGCGCCGCGCGGTGGTGGTGGAGCAGGGCGGCAGCGAGGCGATCGTGGTGCGGCCGCGCTGCTACGTCACCCTCACCCTCGATCACCGGGTGATGGACGGCCACCAGGCCAACCGCTTCCTCGAGGTGTTCGTCGGCAGGCTCACCCACTGGCCCGCGTAGTGCGATGATGGCCGCCCATGCCAGGGCAGTCGCAGCGTGCAGTGCCGGAGCCGATCGAGCGCGCGAGCGAGGATGAGCTGCGTGCGCTGCAGCTGGCACGCCTGAAGCACGTCCTCCACTACACCTACGAACGCGTCGCCCCCTACCGCACCAAGTGCGAGCAGGCCGGCGTGCATCCGGATGACCTGCGCACGCTCGAGGACCTCAGGCACTTCCCCTTCACGGTCAAGGAGGACCTGCGCGAGCACTACCCCTTCGGCCTGCTGGCGGTGCCGCGCAGCGAGGTCGCACGCGTGCACGCTTCCAGCGGCACCACCGGGCGCGCGACGGTGGTGGCCTACACGCGCGGCGACCTTGAGACCTGGGCGGCGCTCGTGGCGCGCTCCATCCGCGCCGCCGGCGGCCGCCCCGGCGACGTGGTGCACATCGCCTACGGCTACGGGCTGTTCACCGGGGGGCTCGGTGCGCATTACGGCGCGGAGTACCTCGGGTGCACCGTGGTGCCGATGTCCGGGGGCCAGACGCGCCGCCAGGTGCAGCTGATCGAGGACCTGCGCCCGGATGTCATCATGGTCACGCCCTCCTACATGCTGGAGCTGGCGGAGGAGTTCGCCCGCCAGGGGCGCGATACGCGCGCGACCGCGCTGCGGGTCGGGATCTTCGGCGCGGAGCCCTGGACGGATGCCATGCGTGCGCAGATCGAGACGCGCTTTGGCATCGACGCGGTGGACATCTACGGGCTCTCCGAGGTGATGGGCCCGGGAGTGGCCAGCGAGTGCGTGGAGACCAAGGACGGGCCCGTCATCTGGGAGGACCACTTCTACCCCGAGATCGTCGACACCGAGACCGGCGCGGTGCTGCCCGAGGGCACCATCGGGGAGCTGGTGCTGACCACCCTCACCAAGGAGGCGCTGCCGGTGATCCGCTACCGCACGCGCGACCTGACGGCGCTGCTGCCGCCCACGGCCCGCTCCATGCGCCGCATGGCGCGCATCCGCGGTCGTTCCGATGACATGCTGATCATCCGCGGCGTCAACGTGTTCCCGAGCCAGATCGAGGAGCTGGTGCTCAAGTGCGAGGGCCTGGGCGCGCACTACCAGCTCGAGGTCAGCCGCTCCGGGCAGCTCGACCAGCTCACCGTGAGCGTCGAGCGCGCGAACCGGGCAGGCGGCGAGCGGCACGAGCAGCTGCAGCGCACGCTCGAGGACCTCATCAAGGGGGCGGTGGGGCTTTCCGCGCAGGTGCGGGTGCTCGAGGCGGGGACGCTCGAGCGCACCGCGGGCAAGGCGCGGCGCGTGATCGATACCCGGCCGCGCTCCGGGAACCCTTGAAGGCACCCCCATGCGGGGCCTGGATGGCAACGGTTCGGTGTCACTAGCGGAGACAGGAATGCGCTTCCTTAAACTGATGGGCCGGGATCTTCGGGCGGGCTCGTGCGCCCTGGCCGCGCTGTTGTTGCCGATGGCGCTTGGCGCCCAGACGACGACGGTTTCGACGCAATACCTGATGACGCTGTACGCGCCCCTCGGGCCCACCCAGGAAATCGATGCCGCACTGGAAATCAACGAGGTGAAGCCCGGCGGCTGGGTGAAGGGGCCGCGCATCAACGGCACGCTCCTCGCCCCGGGCGGGGACTGGGCGCGCGTGCTGCCCTCGGGGGTGGCGCACCTGGATGTGCGGGCCACCATCAAGACCGACGACGGCGCGCTCATCTACATCTCGTACGGCGGTATCTACAAGGACTCTGAAGAGACCGAGGCGCGGGCGGCGAAGGGCGAGGTACTGACGTCCAGGGACATGTACTTCGTCATCGCCCCCACGCTGCAGACCTCGGCCAAGAAGTACGAGTGGCTCAATGCCGTGCAGTGCATCGGCAAGATGGTCAGCTACAAGAGCGATTCCTACGTCAAGTACGACATCTTCGTGGTGCGCTGAGCGAAGCTGAGGGCGAGAGTCCCTAGCGAGCGCCGAAGCGGGCCCGGGCGGCGGGCGCGGCCTCAGGCAACGGGGCATCCAGCGTGCGCGCGCTCATGGACAGGTACGCTTCCGCAGGGGCGAAGACCGCCCCATAGATGCGCCGCGTGAGCTCGTACGCCTGCGTGCCGACCCAGTCCGGCGGCAGCAGCGTCGGGGGCAGCAGCGGGTCCTGCAGGTGGATCTTGCGGTACTCGTGGATGAGGAGCGTGCGCACGAGGAAGGCGGTGCTGCCGGTGAACGCCGATCCGCGCAGGGCCGGCTCGAGCGGCGCGAAGCGCTCGAGGAAGCGCCGGTAGCCGCGCTCGAGCTCCCCGAGGTCCCACCCGAGCGCGGCGAGGGAGCGTTCGGTGGCGCCGTCCGCCGCGGTGCTGTGCAGCAGCAGGCCGTCGTGCGCACCGGGGAGGCTCTGCAGCCAGCCGCGCGTCTCCTCGGCGGTGGTACCCGGGTGTGCGAACACGGTCCCCGAGAGCTGCCCGAAGCCAAGCCAGCGCAGCTCCTCGCGCAGCCGAGCAGGGCGGCGCCGTCCCTGCGGCAGCACGAGCAGCGTCCAGTGGCCGTCCCACACCGCCGTCGCGGTGCCATAGATGCGCTGCGTGGCTTGAGCGAAGCGCTCGGCGCCCTGAGCGCTCAGGCGGTACTCGCTGCGGCGCCCGGAGCGCACCGCGGTCAGCCAGCCCTCGCGCGCGAGGCGCGCCACCGAGGTGCGCACCAGGCGCTCGGTGAGGCCGAAGGGGGCGGCGAGGCTGATCAGGCTCGCGAGCGTCACCGCGCCGCCGCGCGGGGCGATGGCATCCCCGAAGATCGTCACCAGCAGCGAGCCGCCGCGCAGCGGTCGCTGCGAGCGGAAGTGCGTCAGCAGCCGCCGCAGCGGCGCGGGCATCGGGGTGGCCTTGGGCATGGGCGGCAAATTGTGACACAGAAGTATCGCCCATCGTGGTATTCTTGTGTCACATCCTGAGCGGCACGCGGAAGGTCCCATGTATACCCAGGCGCTCGACAGCCAGCCCCCGTCCCCGGCCGCAGAGGCGGCCGGGGAGGATGCGCACGCGGCACGCTTCCAGGCGCGCGTGGACGCCGAGGACAAGATCGAGCCCAAGGACTGGATGCCGGAGGCCTACCGCCAGACCCTCATCCGCCAGATCTCCCAGCACGCCCACTCCGAGATCGTCGGCATGCTGCCGGAGGGCAACTGGATCACGCGCGCCCCCTCACTGCGCCGCAAGGCGGTGCTCATCGCCAAGGTGCAGGACGAGGGCGGTCACGGCATGTACCTCTACAGCGCCGCCGAGACCCTGGGTGTTGCGCGCGCACAGCTGGTCGGGCAGCTGCTGTCGGGGGCCGCCAAGTACTCGAGCATCTTCAACTATCCGACCCTCAGCTGGGCGGACGTCGGTGCCATTGGCTGGCTGGTCGATGGCGCTGCGATCATGAACCAGATCCCGATCTGCCGCTGCTCCTACGGGCCCTATGCGCGCGCCATGGTGCGCATCTGCAAGGAGGAGAGTTTCCACCAGCGCCAGGGGTTCGAGATCATGCTCACCCTGGCGCGCGGCAGCGCCGCGCAGCGCGCCATGGCGCAGGACGCGCTGACGCGCTGGTGGTGGCCGTCCATCATGATGTTCGGCCCGAGCGATGCGGACTCGCGGCACACCGCGCAGTCGATGCGCTGGAAGATCAAGCGCTTCAGCAACGATGAACTGCGCCAGAAGTTCATCGACATCACCGTGCCGCAGGCGCAGTTCCTCGGGCTCACGATCCCGGACCCGCAGCTGCGCCTGGATGAGGCCAGCGGCCACTACGAGATCGGGCCGATCGACTGGGGCGAGTTCCACGCGGTCCTCAAAGGCCACGGCCCCTGCAACCACGAGCGCCTGGAGGCGCGTCGCGCCGCCCACGCAGCCGGTGCCTGGGTGCGCGAGGCCGCCGCGGCGCACGCCGCCAAGCTCGCCGCGCGTGCCGCCGCCTGAAGGTTTAAGGAGATCCTCACGATGAACCAGGACTGGCCGCTCTTTGAGGTATTCATCCGCTCGCGCGCGGGCCTCGAGCACCGCCACGTCGGCAGCATCCACGCCGCCGACCCCGCCATGGCGATCGAGCACGCGCGCGATGTCTACACGCGCCGCCAGGAGGGCGTGAGCCTGTGGGTCGTGCCCTCGGCCGCCATCATCGCCTCCGACCCCGCGGAGGCGGACTCGCTCTTCGAGCCGGCACGCGACAAGGTGTACCGCCACCCGACCTTCTACGAGATCCCGGACGAGGTGAAGAACCTGTGAGCGCGCCGGCAACCACTGTGGCTGAGCCCTCCGCGCTGGCCGCGGCGCACGTGAAGTACGTGCTGCGGCTCGCCGACACGAGCCTCATCCTCGGCCAGCGCCTCGGCGAGTGGGTCGGGCACGCCCCGCAGCTGGAGGAGGACTTGGGCCTTGCCAACCTCGCGCTCGACCTCATCGGCCAGGCGCGTCTGCTCCTGAGCTACGCGGGGGAGCTCGAGGGCCGGGGCCGCGATGAGGATGCCCTCGCATTCCTGCGCGATGCCCCGCAGTTCATGAACCTGGCGCTCGTGGAACAGCCGAACGGGGACTTCGGCCACACGATCGTGCGGCAGTGGCTCACCGACACCTGGCAGCTGGTGGTCTACGAGGCGCTGATGCACTCCACCGACGCGCGCCTGGCGGCGATTGCCGCCAAGGCGGTGAAGGAGACCCGCTACCACCAGCGCTTCAGCAGCGGCTGGCTGGTGCGCCTCGGCGATGGAACCCAGGAGAGCCACGAGCGCGTGCAGCGCTCGCTCGATGAGCTGTGGCGCTTCACCCACGAACTCTTCGCAGCCGATGAGACCGACGCACTCGTGGCCGCCGCCGGGATCGCCCCCGAGCTCGCAGCGCTGCAGCCGGCGTGGTCGGCGCGCGTCGCCGCGGACCTCGGGGCCGCCACGCTCACGCGCCCGCCCGCGGCTGCCTATCCCTGGCACGGCAAGCGCGGAGCGCACACCGAGCACCTCTCGCACCTGCTGGCCGAGATGCAGCAGCTGCCGCGCGCCCACCCGGGCGTGCAGTGGTGACGTGAACGCTGCCGCCCTCAACCTCGAGGCTGCCGGCGCGCGCGAGGCGGCGGTGTGGGCGGTGCTCGAGTCGGTCGAGGACCCGGAGATCCCGGTGCTCAGCATCGTCGACCTCGGGATCGTGCGCCGCGTCGAGGCGCGCGCGGGCGCGCCGGTGCGCGTGGCACTGACGCCGACCTATTCGGGGTGCCCGGCGACGGAGGTCATCCGCGCGCTGGTGCGCGCGGCACTCGCAGCGCACGGCTTTGCCGATGCGGTACTCGAGGAGCAACTGAACCCGCCCTGGAGCAGCGACTGGCTGAGCACGCGCGGGCGCGCGAAGCTTGCCGCCTTCGGCATTGCCCCGCCCGCGGCACCCGTGAGCAGCCTGCGCGCACTGCACGCGCCACGCCCGGTCGCCTGCCCGCGCTGCGGCAGCCTTGCCACCGAGTGCATGAGCGAATTCGGCTCCACGCCCTGCAAGGCGCACCATCGCTGCACGAGCTGCGCCGAGCCGTTCGACTACTTCAAGTGCCTCTAGGCCGATGCTGAAGTTCCACCCACTCAAGGTCCTGAGCGTCGCGCCCGAGGCCACCGACGCCATCCAGATCGCACTCGAGGTGCCCGACGCCCTGAAAGCGCAGTACCGGGGCTCCCCCGGGCAGCACGTCGTCGTATGCACGCGCCGCGGGGAGGAGGAGCTGCGCCGCACCTATTCGCTCGTCAATGCCCCGGGGGAGTGGCCGCTGCGCATCGTGCCGCGGGTGCTGCCCGACGGGCGCATGTCGGGGCACCTGGCAGAAGAGCTGCGCGCCGGGCAGACACTCGAGGTGCTGCCGCCGAATGGCAGCTTCACGCCGCGCGCCGCCCCCGCCGCGGGCACCTACGTCGCCTTCGCCGCCGGCTGCGGCATCACGCCGGTGCTCTCGGTGCTGCGGGCACTGCTGGCCCAGGACGCGGCGCGGGTGCTGCTCTTCTACGGCAACACCAGCACCGCGCGCGCCATGTGCCTGGAGGAGCTGTTCGCGCTCAAGGACCGCCACCTCACGCGCCTCGCGCTGCATTTCGTCATGAGTCGCGAGCCCCAGGAGATGGAGCTCTACAACGGGCGCCTGGACGCGGCGCGCGTGCGCGAATTCGCGCAACACCTGTTCGAGCCGCGCGCGGTGCGCGAGTACTTCGTGTGCGGTCCGGGCAACATGATCGAAAGCGTCGGGGCAACCCTGCGCGCGCTCGGCGTCGAGCCCGCCCGCATCCACAGCGAGCACTTCACGCTCGCCACCACCGAGGCTGGCACTGCGGCCCGGGACGCGCAGCCCTCGCCCGCGGCGCTGCCGCCGCAGGACGGGGAGGCGCAGGTCAGCATCCTCATGGACGGGCGGCGGCGCTCCTTCACCATGAAGGCGCAGGGGGAGACGGTGCTCGATGGCGCCGCGCGCGCCGGCATCGAGCTGCCCTTCTCCTGCCGCGCCGGCGTGTGCTCGACCTGCCGCACCAAGGTGGTGGCGGGCGAGGTCAGCATGGCGCAGAACTATGCGCTCGAGGACTGGGAGCTCGAGCAGGGCTACGTGCTCGCCTGCCAGTCGCACATCAAGACGGCGCCGCTCGAACTCGACTACGACGAGAAATGAGCCCAAGGCCGGAGGCACCCATGAGCTACAACACCATACTGTTCGGCATCGAGGAGGGCATCGCGCGCCTCACGCTCAACCGCCCCGAGCGGCTCAACAGCTTCAACACCGAGATGCACGCCGAGGTGCGCGCTGCGCTGGACGCCGTGCGCGGCTCGCAGGCGCGGGTGCTGATCCTCACCGGCGCCGGGCGCGGCTTCTGCGCCGGGCAGGACCTCAACGACCGTGCGGTCGCCCCGGGAGCCGCGCCGCCGGACCTCGCCGCCTCGATCGAGATGCACTACAAGCCCCTCGTGCTCGCCCTGCGCGCGCTGCCGCTGCCGGTGATCGCGGCGGTCAACGGCGTGGCGGCCGGTGCCGGCGCGAATCTCGCGCTCGCCTGCGACATCGTGGTGGCGGCGCGCTCGGCGGTGTTCGTGCAGGCCTTCGCCAGGCTCGGGCTGGTGCCTGACTCGGGCGGCACCTGGTCGCTGCCGCGCCTGGTCGGCACGGCGCGCGCGCTCGGCCTGGCGCTGCTCGGGGACAAGCTCAGCGCCGCGGATGCGGCCAGCTGGGGACTCATCTGGCGCAGCGTCGAGGATGCAGAGTTTCCCACCGTCATCGAGGACCTGGCACGGCACTTCGCCAACGCCCCGACGCGCGGGCTGGCACGCACCAAGCAGGCGATCTACGAGGGCCTCGGCCGCAGCCTCGCCGAGCAGCTGGACACCGAGCGTGACTACCAGGGCGAGCTCGGCCGCTCCGCCGACTATGCCGAGGGCGTCGCGGCCTTTGCCGCCAAGCGCCCGGCGCGCTTCACGGGGCGCTGAGGGGTGACCGGCGCGATTGCCGCCGCCGAGGCCCAGCTCATCGCCGAGCGCTCGGTGGATGCGCTCTACACGCGCGACCGCGCCTCGCAGTCACTCGGCATGAACGTCACAGGAGTGCGCCCCGGGTTCGCACAGGTGACCATGCAGGTGCGCGCCGACATGGTGAACGGCCATGGCCTGTGCCACGGCGGCCTGATCTTCGCCCTCGGCGACAGCGCCTTCGCCTTCGCCTGCAACACCTACAACGAGGCGACGGTGGGGGCAGCGGCCAGCATCGACTTCCTCGCCGCTGCACGCGTGGGCGACATGCTCACGGCGGAGGCGCGCGAGCTGTGGCGCACGCCCCGCAACGGGCTCTACGAGATCGTCATCTTCAACGGCCACGGGGAGCGCCTCGCGCTCTTCCGCGGCCGCTCCTACCGCATCGACGGGCCGGTGCTGCCCGCGGAGTAATGTGAGCCATGCAGCTTGAGAGTTACATCGCCGGAGGCTGGCAGAGCGGGGCAGGCACGGGCACCGCGCTGCGGGATGCCACCACGGGGGCCGTGATCGCCAGCGCGAGCGCGGAGGGCTTCGATACCGCCGCGGCGCTCGAGCACGCGCGCGCGGTGGGCGGCCCGGCGCTGCGCAGCCTCACCTTCCACGAGCGCGCCAACCTCCTCAAGGCCCTCGCCAAGTACCTCTCCGATCGCAAGGAGGAGTTCTATGAGCTCTCCTACGCGACCGGCGCCACGAAGGCGGATGCCCTGATCGATATCGACGGCGGCATCAGCACGCTCTTCGTGTACGCAAGCAAGGGGACGCGCGAGCTCCCCAACGCGCGCATCTACATCGACGGCGGCACCGAGGCACTCTCCAAGGGCGGCAGCTTCGTCGGCCAGCACGTGTGCGTGCCGCTTGAGGGCGCGGCGGTGCACATCAATGCCTTCAACTTCCCGGTGTGGGGCATGCTCGAGAAGCTCGCGCCGGCACTGCTTGCCGGCATGCCCGCGATCGTCAAGCCCGCCACCCAGACTTCCTACCTCACCGCGTGCGTGTTCCGGCACATCATCGGCTCCGGGCTCCTGCCCGAGGGGGCGGTGCAGCTGATCTGTGGCGGCGTGGGCGCACTCTTCGAGCACCTCACCTGCCAGGACGTCGTCGCCTTCACCGGTTCGGCGAGCACGGCGCTGCAGCTGCGCCAGCACCCGGCGGTGCTCGGCAACTCGGTGCGCTTCACCGCCGAGACCGACTCGCTCAACTCCTCGCTGCTGGGCGCCGATGCCGCCGCCGGCACGCCCGAGTTCGACCTGTTCGTGCGCGAGGTGGTGCGCGAGATGACCGTCAAGGCGGGGCAGAAGTGCACCGCCATCCGCCGCGCGTTCGTGCCCGCGCAGTACGCCCCGGCGGCCCTTGAGGCGCTGCGCGCCGCGCTCGCCAAGGTGGTGGTGGGGGACCCGCGCCTGAAGAACGTGCGCATGGGCCCGCTCGCATCCCTCGCGCAGCGCCGCGAGGTGCTCGTGCAGCTCGGCAAGCTGCGCCGCGAGGCGCAAGTGGTGTTCGGCGAGGGCGCCGCACTCTCCCCTGAGGGCGCCGATGCGGAGCGCGGGGCGTTCCTCGCCCCGACGCTCCTCTACTGCCGCGACACCGCCGCCGCGCGCCAGGTGCACACGGTGGAGGCCTTTGGTCCGGTGTGCACGCTCCTCCCGTACCGCGACGCGACCGAGGCGATCGCGCTGGCGCGCCGCGGCGACGGCAGCCTCGCGGCTTCCGTGTTCAGTGCCGATGATGCGCTGGCCGCGCAGCTGGTGCTCGGACTTGCGCCCTGGCACGGGCGCATCGTGGTGGTGAACCGCGACTGCGCCCAGGAGTCCACCGGACACGGCTCCCCGCTCCCGCACCTGGTGCACGGCGGCCCGGGGCGCGCCGGGGGCGGGGAGGAGATGGGCGGGATCCGCGGTGTCATGCACTACCTGCAGCGCACTGCCGTGCAGGGCACCCCGGACCTCATCACCGCGGTCAGCGGGCGCTGGACCCGCGGCGCGCGCGAGCTCGATCCGCGCGTGCATCCGTTCCGCAAGCCCTTCGGGGAGCTGGCGATCGGCGACACCTTCAATTCCGCCGAGCGCGAGGTCACGGTGGAGGACATCGAGCGCTTCGCTGCGCTCTCCGGGGACCACTTCTATGCCCACATGGACGAGGCGCAGGCGGCGCGCAACCCGCTCTTCGGCGGCCGCGTGGCGCACGGCTACTTCCTGGTGTCGGCGGCGGCGGGACTGTTCGTCGATGCCCCCTACGGGCCGGTGCTTGCCAACTACGGGCTCGACAGCCTGCGCTTCCTGAAGCCCGTCAAGCCCGGCACGCGCATCAAGGTGCGCCTCACCTGCAAGGAGAAGTCGCTGCGCGTGGGCTCAGGGTACGGCGAGGTGCGCTGGGACACGGCCATCACCAACGAGGCGGGCGAGACCGTGGCCAGCTACGACGTGCTCACCATGGTGAGCGAGAAGGCAGTGCCCGACGCCCCCTGAGGGCCCGCTTGAGGCCCCCGGGCGCGCACGGGACAATGCGCGTCCCGCCGCCGAGGTACGCGATCCACGATGACACCGCTCAAGGGCCCCCTGACCTGCTGCCTGGCACTGCTCGCCCTGAGCGGCGCAGCCTCCGCGGCACCTGCCGTGAACGCGCAGGTGCGCGCCTGGCGCGTCGCACACGAGCGCCAGGTCCTCGAGGAGTTCATGGCACTGCTGGCACTGCCGAACGTCGCCACCCGCATCGAGGATGTCGACCGCAACGCGGCGTACCTCGAAGCTGCGTTGCGCGCCCGCGGCTTCACGCCGCAGCTGCTGCGGGCATCCCCCGGCACCCCCGCCTCGGTGTACGCCGCGCTCGCCACCCCCGGGGCGAGGCGCACGGTCCTCTTCTACGCCCACTATGACGGCCAGCCGGTGTCGCAGAAGGGCTGGATCACCGAGCCCTTCGTGCCTGAGGTGCGCACCGCGCTGCCGGACTCGCGCCCGGTCAGCTGGCAGGACCCTGGCACGTCCCTCGACGACAACTGGCGGCTGTTCGCGCGCTCGGCCGGCGATGACAAGGCCTCGATCCAGGCGCTGCTGTCGGCGCTGGATGCGCTGCGTGCGCTCGGGCGCCGCCACTCGGTGAACGTGAAGCTGCTCTACGAGGGCGAGGAGGAGCAGGGCTCGCCGCACTTCGCGCAGCTGGTCGCGGCCAACGCCGCGCTCCTGAAGTGTGACCTGCTGATCATGGGCGACGGGCCGATGCACCAGAGCGGCCGGCAGATGGTCAACTTCGGCAACCGCGGCTTCGCCGGCTTCACCCTCACCGTGTACGGCCCGCTGCAGCCACTGCACGACGGGCACTACGGCAGCTGGGTGCCGAATCCTGCGGTCATGATGGCCGGCCTCATCATGAGCCTGCGCGATGACGAGGGGCACATCCTCATCCCCGGCTTCTACGACGACGTGGCGCCGGTCTCGGCGGCCGAGCGCGCAGCCCTCGCAGCGCTCCCCCCCGTGGAGGCGGACCTGAAGTCCGCGTTCGGCCTCGGGCGCAACATCGGGCCGGCGCGCCTGGCGGACGGCTACCTCGCCCCGACGCTCAACGTGCGCGCCCTGCACGCAGGCGATGAGGGTCCCAATGCCGCCAACGCCATCGCCACCGAGGCGCAGGCCTCGCTCGACTTCCGCCTCGCCCCCGGGGAGACGCCGGCGCACGTGCGCGAGCTCACGGAAGACTACCTCACGGCGCAGGGCTGGTTCATCGTGCGCGACACCCCGGATGCGGCGACGCGCCGCGCGCACCCGAGGGTCGTGAAGGTGCTGTGGGAGGAGGGCGGGGCGCTCGCCACCAAGACCGCGCTCGACCTGCCGGCCTCGAAGGCCGTCGCCGCATCGATCGGGCGCACGGTCGGCTATCCGGTGATCGAGCTGCCCATCGTCGGGGCAAGCTCCGGGATGGCCGACATCGTGGCGGTGCTGAAGGTGCCGATGGTCGGCGTCAGCATCGCCAACTACGACGACAACCAGCACACCCGCAACGAGAACCTGCGGCTCGGCAACCTCTGGGACGGCATCGAGGTGTACGCAGGACTCCTCAGCGACCTGAACTGGTAGTTCAGCGGCTGCCGAAGTCTGCGAGCACGCTGGCGAGCGGCTCACCCTCGATGTGCACCGGCCCCGTGAAGGGGTGGTTGATCGAGACGATCACGAACAGCCCCATGAAGACGATGAGCGCCAGGATCCCGGTCATCATCACCTGGGCGCGCAGGTTGCGCGTGCCGAAGAAGAACGTGAAGGCGACGGTGAGCACCCCGCCGAGCACCAGCACCCCCCACAGGACCCCCGGCACGATACCGGTCGCCAGGTGCAGCCGCGCGCGCCGCGCCTGCGTCATGTTGTCCAGCTGGTGGAACATTTCCACCTGTACCGCCGGCTCGCGTGAGCCCGAGTGCGCCAGCGCGAGCGCGCTCGAGTAGAGGGTATCGAGGGAGCGCGTCACCTGGCTGCTGGCGTGCACGCGGGCCATCTGCGGCCAGTCCTGGGCCAGTGCGACGCGCAGGTAATCACCGAGCGCGGCGCGCATCGCCTGGCTTTCCGGATTGCTGCCTTCGGCGAGCCGGTAGAGGGTCGCGGCGGCACCGGCCTCCTGCACCACGGCGTTCTCCGCATCGGCGAAGCGCTCCCACACGATGATGACCGCGAAGGCCATGAGCACTGCGTAGATCACCCCGACGGTGGCGAACTTGAAGCCCGCGATCTCGTTGTTGGTGGTGAGGCGCTCGAGGCCGAAGCGGCGGCGCACCAGGATGGGCCCGCACATCGCCAGCAGCGTCGGCAGGATGACGATCAGCAGCGCACCGAGCCACAGTGGCACGCCGGCCAGGAACAATGACACCCCGTAACCCCTAACAGCGCCGCTGCAAGACGAGGGGCGCGGACGCCACTCTAGGGGGAAGGCGGCCCGGTGCGCAAACCGGCAAGCGCCGCGCCCCCTGTCAGGACGGGGCGCCCGGTGCGGGCATGGGGAACGCGTGGCCGCGGGTGGAGACCACCTTGAACAACGCCCAGGCGGCATCGCCCGCCTTGAGGTCGAGCGCCTGGCGCGCCTCGGGGGTGATGCGCGCGAGCACCGGCACGCCGCCGACATCCACCGTGACGAGCACGCCGTGTTCATCGCGGCTGACCGAGAGCACCACCCCGGGCAGCGCGTTGCGCACGCTCACGCCCTGCACCGGCTGGGTGGCGAGGATCACGTCCCGCGCCAGTACCTGCAGGCGCACGCGCGCACCCGGCGCGGCGCCCCGCAGGCTCACCCGCAGGGTACCCGAGCCGACCTTGAGGTCGGCGCCGCCACTCGCCGCGTCCACCGCCGTGACGACGCCCTCGAGCACCGCGCCGGTGAGCTCCGCTCCCGCCACCGCCTGGAACTCGGGCCGCAGGCTGACCTCGCTCACCGCGCCGTGCGTGCACACGCGGCCGCCGTCGAGCACCACGAGGTAGGTGGCCAGGCGCAGCACCTCCTCGAACTGGTGACTCACGTACACCATGGGGATCGCGAGGCGGTCGCGCAGCGCCTCAAGGTACGGCAGTACCTCCTCGCGGCGCGTGACGTCGAGGGAGGCGAGCGGCTCATCGAGGAGCAGCAGGCGCGGCTGTGACAGCAGTGCCCGCCCGAGGGCGACGCGCTGGCGCTCCCCGCCGGAGAGCCGGTGCGGCTGGCGGCCGAGGAGCCGCTCGAGCCCGAGCAGCGCCACCACGTCCGCAAACCCGGCAACGCGCGGGGCGCCGCGGGCGCGGCTCTCCCCGTAGCGCAGGTTGGCAGCGACGGTGAGGTGCGGGAACAGCCGCGGCTCCTGGAACACGTAGCCGATGCGGCGCCGCTCGACCGGCACCGCGACCCCGGCCGCGGTGTCGGTGAGGACCTCGCCGTTCACGCGGACGTGGCCCGCATCCGGGCGCGCAAGTCCGGCGATGAGGTTAAGCAGCGTCGTCTTGCCACTGCCGGAGCGGCCGAACACCGCGATGACCGCAGGGTAGGGCGCCTCGAAGGCAGCCTCGAGCGTGAAGCCTGCATGGCGCCGGGTGACCTGCACGTCGAGCATGGCGCTCAGCCCGTCAGCCGCCGCCGCACGCGGCGCAGCAGCCACTCCGCGCCGATCAGGCCGAGCACCCCGAGCGTGAAGGAGAGGAGCGCCAGGCGCAGCGCCAGCGGCTCCCCGCCCGGGGACTGCATGGCGGTGTAGAGCGCCAGGGGAAGCGTACGGGTGACCCCGGGGATGTTGGAGGCGAAGGTGATGACCGCGCCGAACTCGCCCAGGCCTGCGGCGAAGGCGGTGACGAGGCCTGCCAGGATCCCGGGGAGCATGAGGGGCAGGGTGATGCTGAAGAAGCGATCGAGCGGGCGTGCCCCGAGGGTGCGCGCCGCATCCTCGAGTCCCGCATCGATGCCCTCGAGCGAGAGGCGCACGGCGCGCACCATCAGCGGCAGCGTCATCACCGCTGTCGCAAGCGCCGCCCCTTGGGTGCTGAAGGCAAGGCGGATGCCCAGGTGCTGATCGAGCCAGGCACCGGCGGGTCCGCGCACGCCAAAGAGCAGCAGCAGCACGTAGCCCACCGCCACCGGCGGCAGCACCAGGGGCAGGTGCACGAAGGCATCAAAGAGCGTGCGCCCGGGGAAGCGCACGCGCGTGAGAAGCCAGGCGATCAGCACCGCCACCGGCAGGCTCGAGAGCACGCTCATGGCGGCGACGGCGAGGCTCAGGCGCAGCGCCTCAAGCTCAGGGGGGCCGAGCAGACCTGTCATCTTGCGGGGTAGGGGGTGCGGATCGGCATCTCACGCGCACTGTGGCACGGAGGCGTCGTCTTCAGCCAGAGGGGGGTGTCCTCAGGCGACGAGGGCGGTCTTCAGCAGTTCGCGCGAGGCGGCCGGCAGGACGGGGACGTGCGCTGCGAGTCCCTTCTCCTCGAGCCACGAGCGGTTGAAGAGTCGCGACTGGTACTTCGCGCCCCCATCGCACAGCACCGTGACGATGGTGTGCCCGGGGCCGAGCTCGCGGGCGAGCGTCACCGCCGCGGCGACGTTGATGCCGCTGGTGCTGCCCAGCAGCAGCCCCTCCTCGTTGAGCAGCCGGTAGACGAAGCGCACCGTCGTCTCGTCCTCCACGTGCAGCGCCTCATCGATGGGCGCGTCCCTGAGGTTCGCGGTGATGCGGCCGATGCCGATGCCTTCGGTGATGGAGCTCTTGCCGGTGGCTTGCAGCGTGCCGCTGCGCACGAAGGCGTAGAGGCTGCTGCCGGGCGGGTCGGCGAGCACGCAGCGCACGCTCTGGCGGCGTGACTTCAGGTAGGAGGCCACCCCGGCAAAGGTGCCGCCGGTGCCGCTCGCGGCGACGAAGGCGTCGATGCGCCCGCCGGTCTGCTCCCAGATCTCGGGTCCGGTGGTTGCGAAATGCGCATCGCGGTTGGCGGTGTTGTCGAACTGGTTGGACCAGATGGCGTTCGGCAGCGCGGCGGCGAGGCGCTGCGCGACCTTCTGGTACTGGTTCGGGTTGCTGTAGGGGACCACCGGCACCTGGTGCACCTCGGCGCCGAGGATGCCGAGCAGGCGGTACTTCTCGGCCGACTGGTTGTCGGGCATCACGATGACGCAGCGGTAGCCGCGGGCGTTGCACACGTGCGCCAGGCCGATCCCGGTGTTGCCGGCCGTGCCCTCGACCACCGTGCCGCCCGGGGGCAGCTCGCCGCGCTCCTCGGCGCGGCGCACGATGGCGAGCGCGGCGCGGTCCTTGACCGAGCCGCCGGGGTTCATGAACTCGGCCTTGCCGAGGATCTCGCAGCCGGTCTCCTCGCTCAGGCGCGCAAGGCGCAGGAGCGGCGTGTTGCCGACGGCGCCGGCGAAGCCTGCGACCCCAGTCACGCCAGGGCGCCCACCGCCGCCGGTGCTGCCAGCGCGCCAAGGTCATCGGCGCCTGCGAATGCGGCCACCGCGCCCACCACCAGGAGCGCCGGCGGCCCGACCTGCGAGCGCTTGGCGCTCGCTGCGATGTCCGCCAGCGTGCCGCGCAGCACGCGCTGCTCGGGGAGCGTTGCGCGCTCGATGATCGCCACCGGGTGCGAGGCCTGCGCCCCGGCTTCGGTCAGGCGCGCGAGGATCCCCTCCAGCTGCGCGACCCCCATGTAGAAGACGACGGTGTGCGAGGGATCGGCGAAGTAGCGCCAGTCGGTGCCTGGCGCCTCGCCCTGATGGCCGGTCACGAAGGTCACGCTCTGGGCGAGGCGCCGGTGGGTGAGGGGGAGCCCTGAGCTCGCAGCGGCGCCCAGGGCCGCGGTGATGCCCGGCACCACGGTGAAGGGGATGGCGTGGCTCTTGAGGACCTCGATCTCCTCCCCGCCGCGCCCGAAGACGAACGGGTCGCCGCCCTTCAGGCGCGCGACGCGCTGGCCGCGGGAGGCGAGCTCGATGAGCAGCGCGTGGATGCGCTCCTGCTGGCCGCGCTCACCGGACTCCTTGCCGACGAAGATGCGCTGTGCATCGCGCCGCGCGCGCTCGAGCACCGCCTCGCTCACCAGGCGGTCGTAGAGGATGACGTCGGCCTGCTGCAGCAGCTGCAGCGCGCGCAGCGTCAGGAGGTCCGGGTCCCCGGGGCCGGCGCCGATCAGGTAGACCTCCCCGAGCGCCGGGGCCGAGGCGCTGCGCGGGGTGGTGAGCTTTGAGGCGAGCAGTTCGCGGCGCAGCCCGCTGAGCGCGCCAGCCTCGTCGCCCCTGAGCACCTGGCTGCCCACCGGTCCGCGCACGATGCGCTCCCAGAAGGCGCGGCGGCCGGGCGCGGCGAGCGCGCTGTGCACGCCCTTGCGGTGGCGGCCCATGAAGCGCGCCAGGGCACCGAGGCGCTGCGGCAGCAGGGCCTCGATCTGTTCGCGCACGCCGCGCGCCAGCACCGGCGCCTGGCCGGCGGAGCTCACCGCGACGATGAGCGGGGAGCGGTCGATGATCGCCGGGAAGATGAAGGTGGAGAGCGCGGCATCGTCCACGACGTTCACCGGGATGGCGCGCGCCTGGGCGGCCGCCGACACGGCCGCGTTCACGGTGCGCTCGTCGGTGGCGGCGACCACCGCCACGGCGCCCTCGAGGAGCTCGGCACGGAAGGTGCCCGGGGTGTGGGAGAGCTCCGCGTTCACCGCGTAGCGGGCGAGGTCTGCGTGCAGCGCCGGTGCGATGACCGTGACGCGCGCGCCGGCCTTGAGCAGCCACTGCGCCTTGCGCAGCGCCACCTCACCGCCGCCCACGACGATGACCGCGCGGCCCTCGACCTTCAGGAATACCGGCAGGTAGTCCATCTGCGGACCTAGCTCGCCTGCGCCGCGGCGACGGCCGTGTGTCTTGGATGCAGTCCGCATTCGCGTGATTCCGCCTGTTCCCACCACCAGCGACCCGCGCGCCGGCTCTCCCCGGGCTGGATGGCGCGCGTGCAGGGCGAGCAGCCGATGCTCGGGTACTGCCGGTCGTGCAGCGGATTGTACGGCAGGCCACGGGCGCGGATGTATTCCCACACCTCGGCCTCGGACCATTCGAGGAGCGGACTGACCTTGTAGAGGCCGTACTCGGCGTCCCACTCCTCGGCGGCGAGCAGGGCACGCCCCGGGGACTGCTCGTGGCGCACCCCGGTGACCCAGGCGGGGAAGCCGGCGATGGCGCGGCGGAAGGGCTCGACCTTGCGGATGCGGCAGCACGCGAGGCGCGCCTCGAGGCTGTCGTAGAAGCCGTTCATGCCCTGGCGCGCCACCAGGCGCTCAAGCTCGCGCGCATCCGGGTACACCACCCGCACGGTGCGCCCGTAGGCGTGCTGCAGGCGGTCGAGCAGCCGGTAGGTCTCCTCGTGCAGCCGCCCGGTGTCGATGCTGAAGATCTCGATCTGCGGCAGGTGCGTCCAGATGATGTCGGTGAGCACCATCGACTCGGCCCCGAGGCTGTTCGAGTAGGTGAGCCGCCCGTGGCGCGCCAGCGCTGCGGCGAGCCGGCTGCGCACGGCGTCGGCCTTGAGCTTAAGTTGCGGGGAAAGGGCTGCTGCCATCATGGGAGAACTATAGGAGCGCGGCCGCCGGGACAGAACGAATGGTTGGTTCTTTAGGGTTACACGGCGGTTATAGGACGGTGACGGGACTTAACGAAAGCACCACGCCTTGGGTTAGGCTTAGCGCCCCTATGAAACTGCACCAGTTGCGCTACCTCGCCGCCGTCGCCCAGAGCGGCCTCAACATCACCGCCGCGGCGCAGAAGCTGCACACCTCCCAGCCCGGGGTGAGCAAGCAGATCAAGCTGCTGGAGGATGAGCTCGGGTTCCAGATCTTCGTGCGCGAGGGACGCAACCTCACCCGCATCACCCCGGCCGGGCAGCAGGTCATCGAGCGGGCGCTGCGCATCCTGCAGGAGGCGCAGAGCATCCGCGACCTGTCCACCGAGCTGCGCGACGAGGGGCGCGGCAGCCTCTCCATCGGCACCACGCACACCCAGGCGCGCTACGTGCTGCCCGACGTCATCCGGGTGTTCCGCGACCGCTACCCGCAGGTGCGCCTGAACCTGCACCAGGGCACTTCCGAGCAGATCGCCGAGATGGTGGCGAGTGACCGCATCGACTGCGCGATTGCGACCGGCTCGGAGCAGCTGTTCACGGACCTGACGCTCCTGCCCTGCTACCGCTGGCACCGCACGGTGATCGTGCCGCGCAGCCACCCGCTGGCCGAAGGCGGCCGGCTCACCTTCAAGGCGCTCGCCGCCTACCCCCTGATCACGTACACCTTCAGCTTCACCGGGCCCTCATCGCTCCACGAGGCCTTTGCCCGCGCCGGCATGGTGCCCAACGTCGCCATCACCGCACGCGACGCGGACGTGATCGAGACCTACGTGCGCCTGGGTCTCGGGGTGGGGATCGTCGCCCACATGGCCATCGATGAGAACGACCCGGACCTGAAGGCCATCGATGCCGGGCACCTGTTTGCCGCCCACACCACCTGGATCGGCTTCCGGCGCGGCACGCTGCTGCGCAAGTACATGTACGAGTTCGCGCAGCTCCTGGCGCCGCACCTGGACCGCCGCCTGATCGACCGTGCACACCGCGCCGCATCTGCCGAGGAGGTGCGCGGCATGTTCGCCGACGTGACGCTGCCGGAGCGCTAGGCGCTGTAGTAGCGCTGCTGGCGCACGGGCAGCTGCCCGGCGCTGCCCTGGTAGATGACGTCGTAGCGGTGCAGCGCCGCAAGCGCCGCCTGCGGGTCCTCGTGCGGCGCCAGCTCGAAGGCATCGAAGCCGCAGCGCGCCAGCAGCCAGATCAGGTCCTGCCGCACGCCCGCACCGACCGCGCGCAGCTCGCCGGTGAAGCCGAAGCGCCCGCGCAGCAGCTGCCCCTGGGTGTAGCCGCGGCCCTCGCCCGGGGAGGGGAATTCGGCGGCGATGAGGCTCAGGCGCGGCAGGTCGGGGACGAGGTCCTCCACGCGGTCCACCGGCGCCAGGCGCACGCCGAGCGCACCGCGCCACGCCGCCCACGTCTCGGGTGTGCGGCGCCACTCGGCGAACGGCACGATCAGGGCTTGCGTGTCCGCGCCGTCCTCGCCCAGGTAGCGCCAGGCATCGGCCGTGAGCTCACGCCGCCGCAGGATGTGGCGCATAGGCCTGCTCCTTGAAGGGCTTGATGCCGATGCGGTGCACGGTGTCGACGAAGCGCTCATCCTCGTGGCGGAACTTGCGGTACACCTCCACGATGCGCTCGAGCGTTGCCGCCACCTCCTGCTTGGCGACGGAGGGGCCGATGACCTCCCCGAGCGCGGTGGCGCCGCCGGAGGAGGAGCCGCCGAGGGTGATCTGGTACCACTCCTCGCCATGCTTGTCGACGCCGAGCACGCCGATGTGCCCGACGTGGTGATGGCCGCAGGCATTCATGCAGCCGGACATCTTCAGCTCGATCTCGCCGAGGTCATAGAGGTAGTCGAGGTCATCGAAGTGCGTCTGGATCTGCCGGGCGACGTCGAGCGTGCCGGCGTTGGCGAGGGAACAGAAGTCCAGTCCCGGGCAGGCGATCATGTCGGTGAGGGTGCCGATGTTGGGGGTGCCGAGCCCGAGGCGCTCGAGCTCCTGCCACACCGCGTACAGCTCGCGCTGCGGCACGTCCGCGAGCAGCAGGTTCTGGTTGTGCGTGGCGCGCACCAGGCCAAAGCTCACCCGCTCGGCGAGGCCGGCGAGGGCGTCCATCTGCTCGGCCGTCATGTCCCCGGGCACGCTGCCGTGCGCCTTGAGGGAGACGAACACGGCGCGGTAGCCGCTCACCCGGTGCTCGCGGGTGTTGTAGCGGTACCAGGCGAGGAAGCGCGGCTCGCGGTCCTTGGTGACGTCGAGGTCGCCGAGGATCTCGTAGGGCTGCGGCCGAAAGAAGGCGCGCACGCGCTCGATCTCCTCCACGGGGAGGATCGGGGCGTGCGCGGCGTTGGCGGTGTACTCGGCGTCGACCAGCTCGCGGAAGTGCGCGATCCCGAGTGACTTCACCAGGATCTTGATGCGCGCCTTGTGGATGTTGTCGCGGCGCCCCTGGCGGTTGTAGACGCGCAGGATCGCATCGAGGTAGGCGAGCAGTTGCTGCCGCGGCAGGAACTCGCGCAGCACCTGGCCGATGATGGGCGTGCGCCCGAGGCCACCGCCCACCAGCACCCGGAAACCGAGCGCCCCGTCGGGGCCGCGCACCAGGTGCAGGCCGACGTCGTGCACCTCGGAGGCCGCACGGTCAGCCGCCGCCCCGGTGACGGCGATCTTGAACTTGCGCGGCAGGTAGGTGAACTCCGGGTGCAGCGTCGCCCACTGGCGGATGATCTCGCAGTAGGGGCGCGGGTCATCGACCTCGTCCGGGGCGATGCCGGCCAGGTGATCGGCGGTGACGTTGCGCACGCAGTTGCCGCTTGTCTGGATGGCGTGCATCTGCACGCTGGCGAGCTCTTCGAGGATGTCCGGCACGTCCTCGAGCTTCGGCCAGTTCAGCTGCAGGTTCTGGCGGGTGGTGAAGTGCCCGAAGCCGCGGTCGTAGCGGCGCGTGATGTCGGCGAGCTTGCGCAGCTGGCGCACGGAGAGCAGCCCGTAGGGGATCGCGATGCGCAGCATCGGCGCGTGGCGCTGGATGTAGAGGCCGTTGCGCAGGCGCAGCGGCTTGAACTCATCCTCCGAGAGCTCCCCTGCGAGGTGGCGGCGCGTCTGGTCGCGGAACTCGCGCACGCGCTCGTCCACGAAGGCCTGATCGAGTTCGTCATACTGGTACATGGCGCATCGACTATAGGGGCCCCCCGGAAGCGGGCTAAATACCGTCTGGTTGGGTGCACCCCTTCTTGGGTTATGAGTCCTGTGGGACACTAGGTCCCTGTTTTTGAAGGAGATGATCGTGCCCGGGCTTTACTACGAGGAATTCTCCGTCGGACAGCGCTTCGAGCACCTGGTGCGCCGCACGGTCACCGAGACCGACAACCTGCTGTTCTCCGCCCTCACCATGAACCCGGCCGCCATCCACCTGGATGCGGAGTACGCCAAGGGCACGCCCTTTGGCGAGCGCATCGTGAACAGCGTCTTCACGCTCGGCCTGCTCACCGGGCTGTCCGTGTATGACACCACCTACGGCACGACCTTAGGCAACCTCGGCTGGGAGGACGTGCGCTTCCCGCGCCCGGTGCTGATCGGGGATACCCTGCGGGCCGCCACCGCGGTGGTCTCCAAGCGCGAGAGCCAGTCGCGCCAGGACTCAGGCATCGTGGTGTTCGAGCATCGCGCCTTCAACCAGCGCAACGAGGAAGTGGCCTCCTGCCGCCGCAGCGCCCTCATGCTCAAGCGGCCCGCGGCATGAGCGCGCAGGGCTTTCCGACCTCGCTGCGCTCCTGGCTCTTCGTCCCGGGCGACAGCGAGAAGAAGCAGGTCAAGGCGCTCGGCAGCGAGGCGGATGCCCTGATCCTCGACCTCGAGGACTCGGTCGCCCCGCAGGCGCGCGAGGCCGCCCGTGCGCAGGTCGCGCGCCTCCTGTCCGCCGGCAGTGCGCTTGCCGGACCTGAGCTGTGGGTGCGCCTGTCCGCCCCCGGCGGGGCGGACGTGCATGCGGACCTCGAGGCGGTGTGCGCAGGCCCCCTGCCAAAAGGCCTGGTACTGCCGAAGGTGAGTGCGGCCACCGAGATCGTGGCGCTGTGCGAGCAGCTCGCGGCGCGCGAGAGCCGGCGCCCGGCGGGCACCGCGCCGGTGCGCCTCCTGGCGCTCGTCACGGAAACCCCGGCGGGCCTTCTGGCGCTGCCCCGTTATCCGCAGGAGCTCTCCGGCTCGACCATCGTGCGCCGTCGGCTCGCAGGACTCACCTGGGGGGCGGAAGACCTCAGTGCCGCGCTCGGCGCTACGGCGCGCGCGGCCGACGGTGGCTACACCTTTACGTTTATGAGCGCCCGCAGGGACTGCCTGCTGGCAGCGGCGGCCCTGGAGGTGCAGGCCATCGATGGCGTCTACACCGACTTCCGCAACGCCGACGGGCTCGCCCGCGAGGCACAGGAGGGCAGGCGGGATGGCTTCACCGGCAAGCTCGCCATTCACCCCGGGCAGGTCGGCGCGATCAACGCGACTTTCTCCCCGAGCGAGGCGGAGGAGGCGCATGCCAGGCGGGTGCTGGCGGCCTTTGCCGCCGCCGGCGGCGCCGCGGTGGCGAGCCTTGACGGGCAGATGATCGACCGGCCACACCTGTTGAAGGCGCAGCGCGTGCTGGCGGCCCGGCGCGCGCCCGCTTAGCCGGCGCCCTTGGGCTCCTCCACGGCGAGCAGGTCCTCGGGCGTGTCGATGTCGAGCTCGGCGCCAGGCATCGGCACGCGCACCAGGCGGTCCGCGTTACGGCGCAGCAGCATGCGTGCGCCCTGGTCGCCGCGCAGCTGCGTCAGCTCCTGGAAGAGGCTCCTCGGGAAGATGGCGGGCACGCCGCAGGTGCCCCCGTAGAGCGCGGCGGCGATGTAGAGCGGCTGGCGGCGCCACGTGCCGGCCAGGCGCCTCAGGTCATCGGCCGTCACCGCCGGCTGATCGGCGAGCATCAGCAGGGCGCCCGAGCAGGTCGGGGGCAGGCGGCTGATGCCTGCACGGATGGAGCTGCCGAGGCCCTCGCGCCAGTCATGGTTCACGACGATCGAGCCCGGGGAGTGCTTGAGCAGTGCCCCAAGCTCGGCGGCCCCTGACCCGAGCACCACGATCAGGGCGCTGCCGACCACCTCGGAGGCGCGCGTCACCGCGGTGTGCAGCAGCGGCCGTCCGGCGATGCGCACCAGCTGCTTCGGGGAGCCAAAGCGCGTGGAGGCGCCGGCGGCCAGCACGATGGCGAACAGCGACTCCCCCGGGCGGCGGGCACTTTCCGCGTCCATGGGTGCTGCTGCCTGCTTCAGGCCCCGAGCACGGGCGGCGCCGCGAGCGACACGCCCGCCGGCAGGGACTGCTCGATGCGCCCGTAGCGGGCGCGTTCCTCGAGGATGCCGTCGGCATCGATGCCGCTCACCTGGCGCCATTCCCCGGGCCGGGGGTTGGCGGCGAGCAGGGCATCCAGGGCATCGCGGCGGCTGCTCCAGGGACCGTGCAGGTAGTGCGCAAACTCCGTCCACAGGTTGCGCGGCGCATGGGCGTCGGGGCCCTGCGCGAAGGCCGCCTCGAGTTTCTCCAGGGCATCGCGGCTGCGGCCGCGGCGCGCCAGGGCCTCATCGAGGGCATCGCGGCTCGGGTGCTCGGGCCCGTAGGAATTGACCAGCGCACCCAGGCGCCGGTCGCGCTCCTCGAACCAGGCGAGCACGCACACGAGGTAATCGACACAGGCCTGGCGGAAGGCATCGAGCGGGCTGCCGCTGGCGGGTGCCTGCGCGCCGCTGCGCCCGAGCACTGCGGCGCAGGCGCGCGCCACGCTGCCGGCGTGTTCGCGCTCGGTGTCCAGCTGTTGCCGGATGAGCTGGATCTCGTTCATGGGGCGTCAGTCCGCGCTCGCGACGCGCAGGCGCGGCGCGACGCGGGCCTGCGCGCGCGGCAGGCGGTCGGCGAGGAAGGCCTGGATCTCCGCCACGATGGCGAGTGCCACGGCTTCCGGGGTCCTGCCGCCGAGGGGCAGCCCGATCGGTGCGTGCAGCCGCCCGGTGAGCGCGCGCGCCTCGTTCCCGAGGCGCGCGAGCAGCTTGTCGCGCCGCGCCTCCGGGCCGAGGAGGCCGACGTAGGGCACGGCGGAGGCGGCGAGCGAGCGCAGGTAGGTCAGGTCCGTGGCGAGGTGGTGCGTCATGAGCACGGCGGCACGGAAGCGCCCGAGCCCGAAGGCCGTGAGCTCATCCGGTCGCGCATGATGGACCTCCTCGGCGCCCGGGAAATGCGCAGCGTTCGCGTAGGCGGCGCGATGATCGAGCACCGTGACGCGCCAGTTCAGGCGCGCGGCGAACTCCACCACCGGGGCGGCGTCGGGGCCGGCCCCGAGGATCAGCACCCGCGGCGGCAGTGCCAGTGGCACGGCGAACAGCGTGAAGGAGCCGTGTTCCGCGTGCAGCCAGCGGCTCTCGCCGGCCGCAAGGGCGTCTGCGAGCGCGGCCCGCACCGCATCCGTGCGCAGCGCCGGGGCGGTGTGCGCCTCATCCTGCGGCAGCGCCAGGCTCCCCACCGGCACGCCCGGCTGGGAGGAGTCACACACCACGCCGACCACGGAGGGCACATGATCGCTGAGGGCTGCGGCGAGGCTCCTGAGCGGCTGCCAGTCGTTGGCCGCGCCCACCGGCAGGATGAGGATCCGCATCGCGCCCTCGCAGCCGAGCCCTAACCCCCACAGGAGCTCATCGGGCCCCTTGAGGTCGTACTGCACGGTGTGCGGCTGGCCGCGCTCGATCACCCGCAGCGCATGCTCGCGCAGGTCACCCTCGAGGCACCCCCCGGAGATGAGGCCGGCGTAGTCGCCGTCGGCGGCCATCAATATGAGTGCGCCGGGCTTGCGGTAGGTCGAACCCTGCGTATGAACCAGGATGCCGAGCGCAAGCGTGCGCCCGGCGCGGCGCTCGCGCTCAAAGAGGGGCAGGAGGGGTCCGAGGGTGGCTTCCACGCGGCATCGATTATGCCAGCGCGGCCCTGCGGCCGCGCCGGAACAGGCCTCTGCCTTACGAGGCAGGCTGGCCGGTGCGCTCTTTGAGGGGAAGCATGGCGCTCGGCGCCACCCACCGGTTCACACTCCGTGCGGGCCGGGGCGGATCCCGGGTGCGGGCCAAGGCTGTCATTGCGCCGCCCGCGGCGCGTCAGTAGAGTCGCACGGCCTTGTCTTAAGGTCCCTTTTCAATCCTGTCGCGATGAGTCAACCCGATCCGTGGGTCGTGCACAAGTTCGGGGGGTCGAGCGTCGCTGACGCCGACTGCTTCCGCAAAGTGGCGGCCATACTCGAAGCCGCCCCGCCTGCCCGTCTGGCCGTCGTACTGTCCGCCTGCAAGGGGGTCACCGACGCGCTGCTGCGCCTGGTGGCGCTCGCCGAGCGCCAGGACGGCAGCTACCGCGCCGAGCTCTCGCAGCTGCGCTCGCGCCACGCCGCGATCGCCCAGGAAGTGCTCACGCCGCAGTCCGCGCAGGCCTACCTTGCCGGCTTCGACCGCGACTGCCAGGACCTGCTCGGGATCCTGCACGCGGTGGAGCTGACGCGCTCGGCGGCCAGTACCGTGAGCGACCTGATCGCCGGCTACGGGGAGATCTGGTCCTCGCGCCTCTTCCAGCGCTTCTTCGAGGAGCGCCGCCGCCGTGCGGGCCCCGTGCAGTGGGTGGATGCGAGCCGCGTGGTGCTGGTGGACTGGAGCGCCTGGGGCCCGGGCATCCAGTGGGCCGAGTCGCGTGCCAACCTCGCCGCCCAGGTGCCGGCGGACTTTGGCGGCACGCTCGTCATCACCGGCTTCATCGCCTCCGACCGCCGCGGCGTGCGCACCACCCTCGGGCGCAACGGCAGCGACTTCTCCGCCTCGATCTTCGGGGCGCTGCTGGAGGCCTCCGAGATCCACATCTGGACCGACGTCGATGGGGTGCTGTCGGCCGACCCGCGCCGCGTGCCCGATGCCACGGTCATCGACTCGCTCTCCTACAACGAGGCGATGGAGCTGGCGTACTTCGGCGCCAAGGTGATCCACCCGAAGACCATGGCGCCGGCGGTCAAGGACAGTATCCCGATCTGGATCCGCAACACCTTCGCGCCGCACAAGGTCGGGACGCTGATCTGCGCCATGCCCGATTCGCAGCTGCCGGTGAAGGGCATCACCAGCATCGACCGCGTGGCGCTCGTCAACCTCGAGGGCACCGGCATGATCGGCGTGCCGGGCACCGCGCACCGCCTGTTCGGCGCGCTGCGCGAGGAGGGCATCTCCGTCATCCTCATCTCCCAGGGCAGCTCGGAGCACTCGATCTGCTGCGCTATTCCCCAGGAGCAGGCCGAGCGCGCCGCGGCCATCGTGCTGCGGGCGTTCGAGCGGGAGCTCAAGGACGGGCAGATCCAGAGCGTGGACGTGGACCCGGACCTGGCGATCCTCGCCGTCGTCGGCGATGGCATGGCCGGCACGCCCGGGATCGCGGCCAAGGTGTTCGCATCCCTGGGCACCGCCGGGGTCAACGTGCGCGCCATCGCCCAGGGGGCCTCCGAGCGCAACATCTCCGCGGTGGTCGACGGGCGCAATGCCACGCGCGCGCTGCGCGCCGTGCACGCGGGCCTCTACCTCTCACCGCACACGCTTTCCATCGGGGTGATCGGCCCGGGGACGGTCGGGCGGGTGCTCCTCGACCAGCTCGCCTCCCAGAGCGAGCGGCTGCGTCAGCAGTTCAGGCTCGACCTGCGGGTGCGCGGCCTGCTCACCTCGCAGCGCATGCTGCTGGCGGACCCGGGCGTGAACCTCGCCGACTGGCGCGGCCAGTTCGAGGCGCACGGCACCGAAGCCGACCTCGCGCGCTTCCTCGAGCACGTGCGCGTCGACTACCTGCCGCACACCGTCATCGTCGACTGCACCGCCAGTGCCGCGGTGGCGGCGCGCTATGCGGACTGGCTGAGCTCGGGCATCCACATCGTGACGCCCAACAAGAAGGCCAACAGCGGCGACTTCAGCTACTACCAGAAGCTGCGCAGTGCGCGCCGCGCCAGCGGCGCACACTACCTCTACGAGGCCACCGTCGGGGCGGGGCTGCCGGTGGTGCAGACGCTGCGCGACCTGCGCGAGACCGGGGACGAGATCACGAGCATCGAGGGCATCTTCTCCGGCACGCTCGCCTACCTCTTCAACGTCTACGACGGCACCAAGAACTTCTCCTCCATCGTGCACGAGGCGCGCGCCGCGCGGCTTCACCGAGCCTGACCCGCGCGATGACCTCTCCGGGATGGACGTGGCGCGCAAGCTCATCATCCTCGGGCGCGAGATGGGTCTGGCGCTCGACCTGACGGACGTGAGGGTGGAGAGCCTGGTGCCGAGCGAGCTCGCCGGGGGCACCATCGAGGAGTTCATGGGGCAGCTGCCGCGCTACGACGCGGCGATGCTCGAGCGGCTGCGCGCCGCGCGCAGCCGCGGCCGGGTGCTGCGCTACACCGGGCGCATCACCGCGCAGGGCGAGGCGACGGTCGGGCTCAAGGAGCTCGAGGCGACCCACCCCTTCGCCAACATCGCCCTCACCGACAACGTGGTGCGCTTCGCCACGCGCCGCTACTGCGACAACCCCCTCATCGTGCAGGGCCCCGGTGCGGGGCCTGAGGTCACGGCGGGCGGTGTGTTCGCAGACCTCCTGCGCCTGTCGGCCTACCTCGGGGCGCGGCTGTGAGCCAAGGCGGGCCGCCCGAACGGGCCAGCGCCTTCGCCCCCGCCTCGGTCGGCAACGTCGCCATCGGCTTCGACATCTTAGGCTTCGCCCTGAGCGCGCTCGGGGACACGGTCACGGTCAGCCGCCGCGCCGAGCCCGGGGTCGAGATCCGTGCGGTGCGCGGGGTCGCGGTCGAGATCTCGCGCGAGGCGCAGGACAACACCGCCGGGCGCGCCCTCATGGCGCTGCTGGAGGCGGCGCGGCCGGGCTTTGGCGTCGCGGTCGAGATCGACAAGGGCATCCCGCTTGGCTCGGGCCTCGGCGGCTCGGCGGCCTCGGCAGTGGCCGCGGTGGTGGCCGGCAATGCGCTGCTGCGCGAGCCGCTGCCGAAGCTCGACCTGCTGAAGTTCGCGATGGCCGGTGAGGCGGTCGCCAGCGGCGGCCAGCACGTCGACAACATCGCGCCCTCGCTCTTCGGGGGTCTCGTGCTCACCGTGGGCATCGATCACCCGCGCGTCAAGCAGATCCCGGTGCCCGCGGACATCCGCGCGGTGGTGGTGCACCCGCACATGTTCCTCGCCACCGCCAAGGCACGCGCCATCCTCAAGCGCAGCGTCGAGCTTTCGGACTTCGTGTGGCAGACCGCCAACCTCGCCGGCTTCATCTCCGGCTGCTACACGGATGACCTCGACATGATCCGCGCCTCGCTCGAGGACGTCGTGATCGAGCCGCAGCGCCAGGCGCTGATACCGGGCTTCGCGGACGTGCGCCGCGGTGCCATGCAGGCGGGCGCGCTCGGCTGCTCCATCTCCGGGGCCGGCCCCTCGATGTTCGCCTGGGCGACCGCGGCTGCGGCCCCGGGAGTCCTGAGCGCCATGCAGCGCGAGTTTGCCCGCCAGGACCTCAAGACCGATGCCTGGTGCACCAGGGTGAGCCCGGACGGTGCGCGGGTGCTCACGTGAACGCGGCGGCGCTGAGCTTCCTGAGCTCGCGCGGCGGCGTCGCGCCGGCGACCTTCAGCGAGGCGCTGCTGCAGGGACTGGCCGGCGATGGCGGCCTCTACGTCCCCAGCCACTGGCCGCAGTTCACGCCGCAGGATTTCGGCGGCGCCACGACGCTGCCGCAGGTCGCGGCGCGCTTCATCGCAGGCTTCGTCGCGGCCGAGCCCCTCGCAGCCGAGCTGCCGGCGATCGTGGATGAGGCCTTCAACTTCCCCGCGCCGCGCGTGACGCTCGATGATGACGACCGCCTCGCGGTGCTCGAGCTCTTCCACGGGCCCACGGCCGCCTTCAAGGACTTCGGCGCGCGCTTCCTCGCCGCCTGCTTCAGCCGCCTGCGCCGCGGCGCGGACCGACCCCTCACGATCCTGGTGGCGACCTCGGGGGATACCGGCGGCGCGGTCGCGGCTGCCTTCCACGGGCGTCCCGGCATCGAGGTGGTGGTGCTGTTCCCGAAGGGACTCGTGTCCCCGACGCAGGAGCGCCAGCTCACCTGCTGGGGCGGCAACGTGCGCGCGCTTGCGGTGCGCGGCACCTTCGATGACTGCCAGCGCCTGGTGAAGGCAGGCCTTCCTCGATGCGGCGCTGCGCTCGCGCTCGCAGCTGTCTTCCGCCAACAGCATCAACCTCGGGCGCCTGCTGCCGCAGGCGGTCTACTACGCCGCGACGAGCCTTGCCGTGTGGCGAGCGCACGGCGAGCCCGCCGCGTTCGTCATCCCGAGCGGCAACCTCGGCAACGCGGTGGCGTGCCTGTGGGCGCGCGCCGCGGGCCTGCCGATCGGCGAGGTGGTGCTCGCGCACAACGCCAACCGCGCGGTGCCGGACTACCTCGCGAGCGGCCGCTGGGAGCCGCGGCCGAGCATCGCAACACTCGCCTCGGCCATGGACGTTGGCAACCCGAGCAACATGGAGCGCCTGCTCGCGCTTTTCCCGCACCTCAGCGACCTGCGCCACGCGGTGAGCGCCTGCTCGGTGTCGGATACCCAGATCCGGGCCCGCATCCGCATCGGCTACGAGCAGTACGGGCAGATCTGGTGCCCGCACACCGCGACCGCCGCGGAAGCCTGGGAGGGCCTGACGCCCGAGCGCCGCGCGGCGCGCCGCTGGGTGCTGGTCTCGACCGCGCACCCGGCGAAGTTCCCGCGAGATCGTCGAGCCCCTGATCGGCCGCAAGGTGCCCGTGCCCGAGACCCTCGCGGCGCTGTTCGCGCGGCCGAGTCAGAGTGTGGAGATCGACCCGCAGCTGGCAGCGCTGGAGGCGGTACTGGCGGAGAGAAGCGAAAAGTGAATGAAGAGCTGAGCAAACTCACGCCCACCGCCTGGGGCCTGATCGTGGCGGCCGCGGCGATCGGCTTCGGGCTGTCGTGGGCCTGGCGCTGGTACCGGCAGTACCGGGCGCGCAAGGCGCTGCGTGCGGCCGTGACGGCGGGCGCGAGCGAGCACCTCATCGACGTGCTGGTGCCCGATGGCATGGGTGGGGGCTTCCACGTCGACTACCTGCTGCTCAGCCAGCGCGGCGTGGTCGTCATCGACCTGCGCGACGTGAAGGGCAACATCTTCGGCGGCGACCAGATGGCCGAGTGGACGGTGATGGACGGCGCGCAGCGCTTCACCTTCACCAACCCGCAAAGCGCGCTCTACGACCGCATCGCCGCGGTCAAGGCGATCACCGGCGACGTGCCCGTCGAGGGCCGCATCGTCTTCACCCGCCGCGGCAAGTTCCCCAAGGGCCTGCCCAAGTGGACCCTGATGCTCGATGCGCTGGTGCCGGAGTTCAGCGCCGCCGACTTCGGCGCCCCGGAGCAGGCTGCCGCGCAGTACCGCGAGGGCTGGCAGCGCCTGAAGGACACCGTCAAGCCGAGCTACATGGTGGACATGCGCTAGGCGAGGGTGCGGGCGTGGTCGGCGAGCACCAGCGACACGCAGGCGGTGAGCTTCTCGGCGTACTTCAGGTGCAGGAACTCGTTCGGCCCGTGCGCGTTGGCGTGCGGCCCAAGCACCCCGGTGATGAAGAACTGGGTCTTCGGGAACTGCTTGCCGAGCATCCCCATGAAGGGGATCGTGCCGCCGCAGCCGATATGCACCGCATCGCGCCCGTAGATGGTGCGTGAAGCGTTGGTGATCGACTCCTCGAGCCACGGCGCGAACGCCGGCGCATTCCAGCCCCCCGTGCCGTCGCCCTCGAAGCTCACCTGCGCCCCGTAGGGCGGGTCGCGCTCGAGCGCCTCGCGCACCGCGCTCGAGGCGCGCTGCGCATCACAGGTCGGCGGCAGGCGCAGCGACAGCTTCACCGACACTTCCGGCAGCAGCACGTTGCCCGCGGAGGCAAGCGGCGGCAGCCCTTCGGCCCCGGTCACGGCAAGCGTCGCCTTCCAGGTGTTGTTGATGATGAGCTCGGTGGGGTCGTTGGTCAGTGCCTGCACGCCCGGCGCCCAGGGGATCTTGCCGGCGACTTCCGCACCGAGCACCTTCGCTGCGTGCGCAGCCTGCAGCCTGCGGTCCTGCGGCAGCGGCACGTGCAGCTCCTCGAGCAGCAGCTCCCCGCTGACCGGGCTCTCGATGCGCCCCAGCAGCTGCTCGAGGATGCGAAACGGTGTCGGGGCGATGCCGGTCGCCATGCCGGAGTGCACGCCCTCGGTGAGCACGCGCACGCGCAGGTTGCCGACGATGTTGCCGCGCAGCGAGGTCGTGCACCACACCTGCTCGTAGTTGCCGCACTCGGCATCGAGGCACACCACGAGCGAGGGCTCGCCGAGAGCCGGACCCAGGGCCGCAAGATGCGCCGGCAGGTCGACGCTGCCGCTCTCCTCGCAGGCCTCGATCAGGACCACGCAGCGCGGCAGGCGCACGCCCTGGGCCTTGAGGGCTGCGATGGCGGTGATCGAGCTGAACACCGCGTAGCCATCATCCGCAGCGCCGCGCCCGTAGAGCTTGCCCTCGCGGATCACCGGTTCCCAGGGTCCCAGGCCCGGCAGCCAGCCGGTGAACTCCGGCTGCTTGTCGAGGTGCCCGTAGAGCAGCACGGACCCGGGGATCTCCCCGGGAATGTCCACGAGCAGGATCGGCGTCTTGCCCGGCAGCCGGCGCACCTCGATGGTCGCCTTCGGCAGGGGCTGGGCGCGGCACCATTCAGCCATGAGCTGGATCGCCGCCTCCATGTACCCGTGGCGTTCCCAGTCCGGGTCGAACAGCGGGGACTTGTTCGGAATACGCACGTAGGCGGTGAGGCGGTCGATGATCGAGTCGTTCCAGGTGCGCGCGATCGAGGCTGAGAGCTGCTTGGCGTCCATGTGATGCGTTGGTCTCTATAGAAATCAATAGTTTGAAGATGATACCAGATGTCAGTCCGAGTCCTGGGCCGGTGCCGCGAGGCCAAACAGTGCCCGGGCGGCCGCGGTGCTCGAGGCGGCAAGCTGCGCGAGCGGCTCGCCACGCGCGGCCGCCACCTTCGCTGCCACGTGCGCAAGATACGCCGGTTCGTTGCGCCGCGATGCCGGCCTGGGGCTCAGGTCCCGGGGCAGCAGGTAGGGACCGTCGGTCTCGAGCAGCAGCTTCCCCGGCGGGATCTGCGGCATGAGTGGGATCAGGTGCGCGCCACGGCGCTCATCGTTGATCCAGCCGGTGATGCCGATCGCAAGGCCGAGTGCAAGGTAGCTCTGCAGCTGCGCCGCCGTGCCGGTGAAGCAGTGGGCGACGCCCTGCCAGAGCGGGGCGTGCTCGGTGAGGATGGCGAGGAAGTCCTCGTGCGCATCGCGCTGATGCAGGAACACGGGCTTGCCCAGGTTCTGCGCGAGTTCGAGCTGGGCGTGGAAGGCTTGTCGCTGCGCCTCGCGCGGGGCCAGGTCGCGGAAGTAGTCGAGACCGCATTCCCCGACGGCCACCACCTCGGGGGCGCGCGCGAGTTCGCGAAGCTCGCTCAGGCTCTCTGCCGTGAGCTGCGGGGCGTGGTGCGGGTGCACGCCCGCCGTGGCATACAGTCGCTGCGGGTGCATGCGTGCCAGCGCCAGGGCGGCGCTGCTGCCCTCGAGCGTTGCGCCCGTGACGATCATCTGTATGACGCCCGCGGCTGCTGCGCGCGCGAGCACCGCGTCGCGGTCGGCATCGTAGCTGTCGTGCGTGAGGTTGATGCCAATGTCGATGAGCGCAGGCGGGCGCGCGGCGGCGCCTGCCGTGGCGGCTATGTTATGGTCGGCCATCGTGGCGCGCATTCTACTCAAGAGCGGTGCTGATGAGCGCGGTCGCAGGCGCTGGCGGGGTCTTGCGGCACTTGCGGGGCTCGCGCTTGGCGCCTCGCTGGCCTGGGCCGACGACACGCAGTGGCGCGATACCGAGGCGCGCGTGCAGTACGGCTACTACACCGAGGATGCGCGCACGCTCTCGAACGTCGCCGAGGCCCTGGGCGCGAGCGACTCGCACGAGAAGCTGCGCGGCTATTACCTCGCGCTCGCTGACTGGCGCCTCGCGCTGCTGGCGGCGCAGAATCCGGCCGCCGCCCGCGGCACGAGCGCAGCGCAGCTGCTGCAGCACTGCGTGCACGAGATGGACGCTGCGCTCGAGGCGCAGGCAGAATTCGCCGAGGGTCTGGCGTTGCGCGCGGCGTGCGCGGTGACCCCGGTGGGGGGCGCGAACCTGCACGTGCCCTTCACCGGACCCAGACCCCACAAGGACATCGAGCGCGCGCTCAGCCTCGCACCGAAGAACCCGCGCGTGCTGTTCGTCGATGCGATGAGCGACTACCTGCTCGCCCCTTCGGCCGGCGGCAACAAGGAGCGCGCGCTCGGCAAGCTGCGCGCCGCGGCCGCCGCCTTCGAGGTCGAGCGCGCCGGTCCCGAACCGCTGCCGGGGTGGGGTGCGGCGGAGGCGTACCTCTACCTGGGACACGATCTTCTGGACCACGGCGACGCTGTCGGCGCGCGCGATGCCCTGGAGCATGCGCTGCTGCTCGCTCCCGACTACGTCCAGGCACGGCGCCTGATGGCGAAGATCGCCTCCGGCTAGAGGCCGCTGCCACAGGGGCGCGCAGGCTATCGGGCTGTATAAGCGCGCCGCCCGGAAAGTTCACGGCCCTATGTTATCTTTGCGCGCCTTCGCCTGCGGATCTCGCGCCGATGTCCTCCGAAGCCGACAATAAAGCACTGCTGCAGCAGCTGCGGATCGACCGCACGGATCACGAGCCGCAGGGCCCGCCGACGCGGCGCTACCTGCTCGTGGGTGCGCTCGTGGCTCTCGTGCTGCTCGCAGCACTCCTGTGGTGGCTGTTCGGCGCGGCAAAGCCGCTCCCGGTGCACGTGGTCGCCGCACGCCCGATCCCGGGTGGCGCGGCCGCCAGCGCCTCGGTGCTCGATGCGACCGGGTACGTCACCGCGCGCCGCGAGGCCACCGTGTCGGCGCAGATCACCGGCACGGTGACCGCGGTGCTGATCGAGGAGGGCGACCGCGTCAAGGAAGGCCAGGTGATCGGGCGCCTCGATGACACCGCGCAGCGGGCATCACTCGCCCAGGCGCAGGCGGCGCTGCAGTCCGCGCAGGCGCTGCTGACGCAGTACGAGGTGCAGCAGGCGCAGAGCGTGCGCGACCTGAAGCGCAACGAGGACCTGGTGGGTCGCAAGCTGGTCTCCGAGCAGGCGGTGGAGCAGTCACGCTCGCAGGTGGACCAGCAGACCGCGCAGGTCCTGGGCCAGCGCCGCCAGGTGAACCTGGCCGAGGCCAACCTGCGCTCCGCGCAGGTGCAGCTCGACTACTGCACCGTGCGCGCCCCGTTCGCAGGCGTCGTGATCGCGAAGTCCGCGCAGGTCGGGGAGATCATCTCGCCGTTCTCGGCCGGGGGCAGCTTCACGCGCACCGGCATCGGCACCATCGTCGACATGGACTCCCTCGAGATCGAGGTCGACGTCAACGAGGCCTACATCAACCGCGTGCTCCCCGGGCAGCCGGTGGAGTCGGTGCTCAACGCCTACCCAGACTGGAAGATCCCCTCGCACGTGATCGCGATCATCCCGACCGCGGACCGCTCCAAGGCGACCGTCAAGGTGCGCATCGCCATCGACGTGAAGGACCCGCGCATCGTGCCGGACATGGGCGTGCGCGTATCCTTCCTCGAGGAGAAGAAGCCGGCCGCGGACGCGGGCGCGACTCCCGCGGCCCCGCCGGGTGTGCTCGTGCCCGTGAGCGCCATCCGCGCCGAGGATGGCGCCCAGGTGGTGTACGTCTTCGAGAATGACAGGGCGCAGCGGCGCAGCGTGACGCTGGGGGGCACGGCGGGCGAGGAGCGGCAGGTGCTCTCGGGCCTGCGCGCCGGGGAGACTGTCATTACTGATCCGCCGGCACAGCTCAAGGACGGGATGGCGGTGAGTGTCGCGAAGTCATGAGTGCGGGCGCGCGCATCCTGGGCGCGGCCTGCGTAGGATCCAACGGACGGGTTTTGCAAGAGCCGAGGTACTTATGAGCGAGCCGATGGTCGAGGTCAGGAACGTCACCAAGGTGTACGAGCGCGGCAAGCAGACCGTCGAGGTGCTGCACGGGCTTACGCTCTCGATCCCCAGGGGCGACTTCGTCGCGCTCATGGGTCCTTCGGGTTCGGGCAAGACGACCCTGCTTAACCTGATCGGGGGCCTGGATCAGCCCACTTCCGGTGAGATCACGGTGGGCGGGCACCGCATCGACCGGCTCTCCAGCGGCGACCTCGCCCGCTGGCGTGCGCACAACGTCGGCTTCGTGTTTCAGTTCTACAACCTCATGCCGGTGCTGACCGCCGAGGCGAACGTGGAGCTGCCGCTGCTGCTGACCAAGCTCTCCGCGGCGCAGCGCAAGAAGAACGCCGGCGTGGCGCTGCAGGTCGTCGGCCTTGCCGACCGCGCCAAGCACAAGCCGCGCGAGCTCTCAGGCGGCCAGGAGCAGCGCGTGGCGATCGCGCGCGCGCTGGTGTCGGATCCGCAGCTGCTGGTGTGCGATGAGCCGACCGGGGACCTCGACCGCAAGACCGCGGATGAGATCCTGGGGCTGCTGCAGGTGCTGAACCGCGAGCACGGCAAGACCATCGTCATGGTGACCCATGACCCCAAGGCCGCCGAGTTCGCGCGCCGCACGCTGCACCTGGAGAAGGGCCAGCTGCTCGAGCAGGCTGCCTAGGAGCCCGTGAAGGAGGGCATGCCATGACCAAGAGCGGTTTCGTCGTCGCCAACCTGTTCCGCAAGCGCACCCGCACGGTCCTGACGCTGCTGTCGGTGATCATGGCGTTCCTGCTCTTTGGCCTGCTGCAGTCGATCAACTCGATGTTCAACGCCGGCGAGGACTTCGTCGGCGCCACGCGCCTGATCACCCAGGCGCGGGTGTCCTTCACCTCGGCACTGCCGATCAGCATGGTGCCCAAGCTCGAGTCGGTGCCCGGTGTGGCGCGCGTGCAGTGGTGGCAGTGGTTCGGCGGGGTGTGGCAGGAGAATACGCCGCTCGTGGTGTTCGCCGCCGACCCGCAGCGCCAGCGTGACGTGTACCCCGAGTACGTCATGCCGGAGGAGCAGTGGCAGGCGTTCGCCAAGACCCGCACCAGCATGATCGCCGGCAAGCAGATGGCCGAGCAGTACGGCTGGAAGATCGGCCAGAAGCTGCCCATCAGCTCGAACATCTACCCGCAGAAGAACGGCAGCAAGTCCTGGACCTTCGACCTGGTCGGGATCTTCGACGGCAAGGACGAGGACAGCAAGAAGCGCACCAACCAGGCGTTCATCAACTACGACTACTTCGACGAGGCCAACCAGTTCGGCCGCGGCCGCACCAACTTCTTCATCCTCAAGCTCACCAACGGCGATGCCGCCAAGTCGGTGAGCAGGACCGTGGATGCGATGTTCGAGAACTCACCGGATGAGACCAAGACGCAGACCGAGAAGGACTTCAACGTCAGTTTCGTGAAGCAGATCGGTGACATCGGACTCATCGTGCGCTGGATCCTGTTCGCCGTGTTCTTCACGCTGCTCCTGGTGGTGGGCAACACCATGGCGCAGAGCGTGCGCGAGCGGGTGCCGGAGCTCGCGGTGCTGAAGACACTCGGGTTCTCCGATGCCACGGTGCTCGGGTTCGTGATCGCCGAGGCCTTCGCGCTGTGCCTGTTCGGCGGGCTCGTCGGACTCACGCTCGCCACGCTTGCGGGGGCAGCGGTCAGCAAGGCCACCGGCAACCAGTTCCCGGTCAACGTCGATGTCAGGGTATGGCTCATCGGGCTCGCGGCCATCGTCGTCATGAGCCTCGCCGTCGGGCTGCTGCCGGGCCTGCGCGCACAGCGCCTCAAGATCGTGGACGCGCTGGCGGGGCGCTAGCTTACAAGGAGACTGCACCGTGTTCGGCCAAGCACTCGCCATCACCGGCATCAACATCCGCAGCATCCCGGAGCGCTGGACCTCCTCGCTCGTCATCGTCATCGGCCTCGCGGGTGTGGTAGCCGTGTTCTGCGCACTGCTCGCCATGGCGACCGGCTTCAGCAGCACGCTCAAGGCCACCGGGCGCGAAGACGCGGCGATCATCATGCGCGGCGGCTCGGACGCGGAGCTCAACTCCGCGCTCGACCGTGAGCAGACCGACATCATCAAGGAGGCGCCCGGCATCGCGACCGCCGCCGACGGCACCCGCGAAGTCTCCGCCGAGGTCATGGTGATCGCCGAGCTCGTCAGGAAGGATGACAAGAGCAACGGCGCAAACATCATGGTGCGCGGCGTCGAGCCGCCGGCGTTCGCGCTGCGACCGCAGCTGAAGATCGTCGCGGGGCGCAACTTCACGCCCGGCCTGCGCGAACTGATTGTCGGCAGCGGGGTGCTGCGGCAGTTCCAGGGTGCCGAGATCGGCCAGGCGGTGCGCATGCGCGGCTCGGACTGGGCCGTGGTTGGGGAGTTCGAGTCCGGCGACGCCCACGACAGTGAGCTGTGGACCGACATCAACGTCGCGCGCTCGACCTTCGGGCGCAGCGGTTCGAGCTCGATCCTCGCAGCCCTCGACGGGCCGGACGGCCTGGCGAAAATGAAGGCGGCGCTGGCGGCGGATCCGCGCGTCAACGTCGACGTGCTGCGCGAGCGCGACTACTTCGACGGCCAGACCAAGCAGTTCCGCAGGACCATCGGCATCCTGGCCGGGATCGTCACGATCATCATGGCGCTGGGAGCCGTTTTCGCGGCACTCAACAGCATGTACGCGGCGGTGGCGGCGCGCGGTAAGGAGATCGCGACGCTGCGCGCCATCGGCTTCGGGGGGCTGCCGGTGCTGGTGTCGGTGATGCTCGAAGCGCTGTTGCTGGCGCTTGTCGGCGGGATCCTCGGTGCACTGATCGCCTACGTGCTGTTCAACAACATGTCGGTGTCGACGCTCGGGCAGAACTTCACCCAGGTCGTTTTCAACTTCAAGGTGACCCCGGCGCTCGTGATCCGCGGGCTCATCATCGCGGTGGTGATCGGCATGATCGGCGGCCTGCTGCCGGCGATCCGCGCGGCGCGCCTGCCGGTGACGACCAGCCTGCGCGAGTCCTGAGCGCCGCCGGCGTCGCTAGAGGCGCGCCAGGGCGGCGCAGACGGCGTCCACGTCGCCTTCGGGCTGGTCCCAGGAGACGACCAGACGTGCCTCCCCGTTGTGCGGCGGCCCCCAGTCGTAGAACTCGAAGCCCGCCGCGCGCAGGCGCGCGCGGCGCTCCACTCCCAGGGCGAGGAACACCTCGTTGCCCTCGACCGGATGCAGCAGTTCGCGGGGCGCCGCCTGCGCGATGCGCTGCGCCAGTGCGTTGGTGCGCCGGGCGTTCCTCAGCCACAGCCCCCCGTCCACATAGGCGATGAGCTGGGCGGCGATGTAGCGGGACTTGGAGAACAGGTGCCCGGCGCGCTTGCGCCGCAGCTCGAAGTCGCGCACCAGGCTCGTGTTGAAGAACACCACGGCCTCCGCCGCGAGCGCCCCGTTCTTGGTGGCGCCAAAGGACAGCACGTCGACCCCGGCGCGCCAGGTGATGTCACCGGGGTGGCAGTCGAGGAAGGCGACCGCATTCGCAAAGCGGGCGCCGTCCATCTGCACGGGGAGCCCCCGCCCGTGGGCCAGGGCGCACAGCTGGCGCACATCCTCGGCTCGGTACACCGTGCCCATCTCGGTCATCTGGGTCAGCGACAGGGCCGCCGGCTGGGTGCTGTGCACCCCGACGTTCACGGACGGGTGGTTCGCGAGGGCGCGCTCGAAGGTCTTGGGCGCGATGCGCCCGTGGTCGCCCGGCAGGAGCGCGAGCTGCGCGCCGCCGGAGAAGAACGCGGGCGCGCCGCACTCGTCGGTCTCGATGTGCGCTTCCTGGTGCGCGAAGATCGCCCCGTAGGGCGGGCTCAGGGTCGCAAGGCTGAGCGAGTTGGCAGCCGTGCCGGTGGCGACGGCGAAGCTGCGCACCTCGGTGCCGAAGTACTCGCCGAACAGCCGGTCGAGGCGCATGGTCCACTCATCCTCACCGTAGCTGTGGACGCGGCCGTGGTTGGCCTGTGCAAGCGCGGCCAGGATCTCCGGGCAGGCCGTCGAGGTGTTGTCGCTCAGGAACTGCATGGGGGACTCCGGGGGCGCTTCAGTCGATCCGCCAGCGGAACGACCAGGCGCCAAAGGCGAGGAACGCGAGCGCGGTCACCGCAAGGTAAATGAGATGGGGCGCGATCGCGGTGATTCCTGCGCCATCAAGCATCACCGCGCGCGCGGCATCGAGGGCGTGGGTCAGCGGGAAGATGTGCGCGATCCACTGCACCCAGGTCGGTGAGCCCTCGAGCGAGAACCAGATCCCGGACAGGAGCATCATCGGCCAGGTGAGGAGGTTCAGCAGGCCCCCGACCAGCTCCTCGCTCGAGAAGCGGGCGGCGATGGTGATGCCGAGCGCCACCATCGACAGCGCCGCGAGCACTGCGACCAGGATGAGCAGCAGCGGGTTGCCGGCGTTGTGGAAGCCGATGATGAGGCTGATGCCCATGTAGAGCACGAAGGTCACGAAAAGGATGAGAAGCAGGCGCGAGAGCACCTGGGCGCTCAGGAACTCAAACGCCGTGAGCGGGGTGGCGTGCAGGCGCTTGAGGAAACCGCTCTTGCGGTAGCGCACTACCACGTAGCCCACCCCGAAGAGACAGCTGAACATCATGTTCATGCCGAGGATCCCGGGGAACAGCCAGTCGACGTAGCGCACCGCGTTGCCGGTGACGGTCTGGCGCTGCGCGTCCTGGTGCGCGGCGAGCAGCAGCCTCTCTGCGACGTAGCCTTTGGGTGAGTCGGTGTTGACCCAGTAGCGCACCGGGGAGGACAGGGTGAGAAGCAGGTCGATCTGCTGGTGGGTGAGCTTGGCGAGCCCCGTGGCCTCGTCCTGCTCGGGCACGAACTCGACGTAGCGCTCGCGCAGGAAGGCGTCCTGGTCGCGGTCGATGCGGGTGGCCACGACCCCGACCTTGAACAGGGGGCGCTCCGGGCCACCGAACACGAACCCCATGCCGACTACGACCAGCAGCGGCAGCAGCGTGGTGAAGAGCAGCGTGCCCCGGTCGCGCAGGAACTCGAGGTTGCGCGCGTGCAGGATCGCGAGCAGGCGCTTGATCATGGGCGCAGCTCCGAGCCGGTGAGCTCGAGGAACAGGTCCTCGAGGTTGGGGGGGCGGATGCGCAGGTGCGCGAGCGGCACCTGCGCGGCCATCAGGGCCCGCAGCGTCCCCTCGAGGTCGTGGGTGCTGATCTCGATGCGCTCGGCGGCCTCGATGACGGTCAGGTTCAGTGCGCGCGCGGCAGGGGTGAAGTCCTGGCGCGGCAGTTCCAGCATGACTTCCGCGAAGTGCTCCTGCAGCAGCTTGCGCGGCGGCCCCATGGCGATCAGGCGCCCGCGGTCCATGATCGCGATCTCATCGCACAGCAGCTCCGCCTCATCCATGTAGTGCGTGGTGAGGATGATGGTCTTGCGGCGCGCCTTGATCGACTGCACCAGTTCCCAGAAGCTGCGCCGCGCCTGCGGGTCGAGTCCCGTGGTGGGCTCGTCGAGGAACAGCACCGCCGGGTCATTCACCAGCGCGATCGCCAGCAGCAGGCGCTGCTGCTGGCCGCCCGAGAGCTTGCGGCTGTCTCGCTCCGCGAGCTTCTCCAGCGCGCACAGGCTGATGACTTCATCCACGCTCAGGCCGTGCGCGTACAGGCCACGGAAGAGGGCGATGCTCTGGCGCACGGTGAGGAAGTCCTGCAGCGCGGTCTTCTGGAAGAGGATGCCGGCCTCCTCCTTGAAGCGCCGGCCCTGCGGCTCGCCGCGGTAGAGCACCTGGCCGGAGGTCGGCGGCAGGATCCCTTCCATGATCTCGATGGTGGTGGTCTTGCCGGCGCCGTTGGGTCCCAGGAGCCCGAAGCAGGTGCCTTCCGGGACGCTGAAGGACACGCCGGCGACTGCGGTCGTGGCCGGGTATTGCTTCACCAGGTCGCGGACTTCGAGGATCGCTGCGCTCACGAGTGCACGTAAATCCCTGCGAAAACTCAGGCGCGCGATCCTAGCGGATTTGCCACGGCGGCGCCTCGCTCTTTGGGCCTGAAGTTGCCGCGCGCCCGGCGACGTGTACCATCGTCTGATGAGCAGCAGCGGCCCGTATGACAAGTCAGAGCGCGTCGAGCTCGCCGACGAGGCGGTGCACTGGGACCTGGGTTCCTCCATCTCCTACGGGGACTATCTGCAGCTCGACAAGCTCCTCAGCGCCCAGAAGCCGCTCTCGGGCGAGCACAACGAGGTGCTGTTCATCATCGTGCACCAGGTCTCGGAGCTGTGGATGCGGCTGATGCTGCACGAGCTCACCGCGGCCCTCGCGTGCGTGCACAAGGACGACCTCGACCCGGCACTGAAGATGCTGGCACGCATCTCGCGCACGCAGACGCAGCTCACCTCGGTGTGGGACGTGCTCTCGACGATGTCGCCGTTCGAGTACTCGGCGTTCCGCAACGCGCTCGGGCGCTCCTCGGGCTTCCAGTCGGTGCAGTACCGGCTGCTGGAATTCACCTTCGGCAACAAGAACGCCGACATGCTGGCCGTGCACAAGCGCGACCCGCAGGGCTATGCGGCGCTGGAGCGCGCGCTCAACGCCCCTTCGCTCTACGATGAGGCGCTGTTCCTCCTCAGCCGGCGCGGTTACGAGATCCCCGACGATTACCTGTCACGTGACTTCAGCCAGCCGTACCGCGCGAGCAAGCAGGTCGCGGGCGCCTGGCTTGGGGTCTACCACAACGCCGACAAGGACTGGGACCTGTACGAACTCGCCGAACGGCTGGTCGACCTCGACCAGAACTTCCAGCTGTGGCGCTGCCATCACCTGAAGACGGTGGAGCGGATCATCGGCTACAAGCCCGGCACGGGCGGTACCGGTGGGGTGTCTTACCTTGCCAAGGCGCTGGAGCTGAAGTTCTTCCCCGAGTTGTGGCAGATACGCACGTCGATGTGACGCAGCGGCGCCCCTGAGGGCACGCTCTGGGCCCCTCAGCGCCAGGTGGCCTGTGGGATGCCGTAGCTTTGCGCGAGGGCCCGCGCCGAGCGGCTGCCATTGACGAGCAGCGGACGTTCCACCATGCGCAGGTGCGCAAGGTCCGTGCCCGCGTTGCCGTAGGCGGCAAACGCGTGGCTTGGGAACTGCACGCGCAGGCGCTCGATGCAGCGGACCTTCTCCTCGCCCCGGCGGTTCGGGGTGCTCAGGTGCCCCTCGAGCACGTCTCCCCGCCACACGAGCCCCGTGCAGATCACCTGTTCGAAGCCGAGCCTGGCTGCGATATCGGGCACGTAGAGATCGGTGCTCGCGCTCAGGAGCACCAGCCGGTCACCGCGCTCGGCGTGCTTGCGGATGCGCTGCAGCGCATCGGCGAACACCCCGTGGATCAAAAGGTGGCGCACGAATTCGGCAGTCCACGCTGCGAGTGCGGCCCGTGTGAGTCCTCCTAAGGTCGAGCGAATGAACGCCGACTTGGCCTCTCCGGGGTCGCCCCTGCCGATGAGGAAGCGCACGGATGCGGGCAGGGCGCCGAGCACGAGCGGCAGCCGCCAGGGATGGCGCAGCAGGTAGCCGAACACATACGGCACGAGCGTGTCGCGGCGCGTGATGGTGCCGTCGAGGTCGAAAACCGCCACCAGCGGCGGCCGGGCAACCGGCGCGGGACTTTCCGCGACCGTGGGTGCGTCTGGCGCCGTCAGGCGGCCCCGCCTTGGGAGGCGAGCTGCCGCAGCACGTACTGCAGGATGCCGCCGTGGCGGTAGTACTCGCGCTCCTTGGGCGTATCAATGCGCAGCCGCGCCTTGAACTGGATCGGCTTGCCCGTCTCCGGGGTGGCCGTGACGTTCACTTCCTTGGCATCGCCGCGGCTTAGGCCCTCGATCGCAAACAACTCTCGGCCGGTGAGTCCTAGAGATGCGGCGTTCTGGCCGGGCAGGAACTGCAGCGGCGCCACGCCCATTCCGATGAGGTTGGAGCGGTGGATGCGCTCGAAGCTCTCCGCAATGACGGCCCGGATCCCGAGGAGCAGGGTGCCCTTGGCCGCCCAGTCGCGGGAGGAGCCGGTGCCGTACTCGCGCCCGGCGAGCACGATGAGTGGCGTGCCTTCCTTCTTGTAGCGCATGGCGACGTCGTAGATGGAGCCCTGCGTACCATCGGGCAGGTGCACACTCACGCCACCCTCGACGCCCGGAACCATGAGGTTGCGCAGGCGTATGTTGGCGAAGGTGCCGCGCATCATCACTTCGTGGTTGCCGCGCCGTGCGCCATAGGAGTTGAAGTCCTTCGGGTCCACTCCCTGCTCGATGAGGTAGCGCGCCGCGGGGCTCGACTTTGAGATGTTGCCCGCCGGGGAGATGTGGTCGGTCGTGACGGAGTCACCGAGGACTGCGAGCGCTCGGGCATTTTTGACGTCCGACAGTGCCGGGGGCGTCATGGTCATGCCTTCGAAGTAGGGCGGATCCTTGACGTAGGTGGAGTTTGCATCCCAGCTGTAAAGCTTGCCGGCAGGTACCTGGATGCTGGTCCAGTTGTCATCGCCCTTGAACACGCTTGCGTAGCTGTCGCGGAACATCTGCGAGTCGATCGAGCGCTTGAGGAGTTCCTGTACTTCCTGGTCGCTCGGCCAGATGTCGGCGAGGAAGACGTCCTTGCCGTCCTGGTCCTTGCCGATCGCTTCCGTAGTCAGGTCGATGTCGAGAGTGCCGGCGAGCGCGTAGGCGACCACCAGGGGCGGAGAAGCGAGGAAGTTCATGCGCACTTCCGGGTGCACGCGACCCTCGAAGTTGCGGTTGCCGGAGAGCACCGCGCATGCGGTCAGGTCCCCCGCCTTAACTGCGGCGGAGATCTCGGGCTTGAGCGGACCAGAGTTGCCGATGCAGTTATGCACCGAAACGCCGGCGGCCACGAAGGCATGCAGCTCGCTTACCGAGAGATCGAACACCGCGCGCTTGCCCGCCGCACGCCGCTCCGTGACGGCGAGCGTGAATGTTGGCAGCGCCATCGCATCCTTCGCAGTGCAGTAGCGCTTAGGGTCTTCTATCTCGTCGACGGCTTTGGTCGCGGTAAACCAGGCGCTGACGCCCATCTCTTCGAATAACTCCCGTGGCGAGGGGAAGTCACAGCTGTCGCGGTGCAGCGGTCGGAAACGCTGCGAGGCTACCGGCAGCCTCGAGAAGCGGTCATATCCTTCCAACAGAGAGTAGTGCGCGAATACCGGCGGCTCGCGCTCAGTCAGTTCGACAGCCGCAAGCGCGCGCGCTTGGGAGAAGGACAGCGAGGCGTTGACCCGGTGGATTTCCTCGAGCCGGTCGGCCATCCACAGGCGCTGCCGGTTAATGGTGTCCACCATGCGCCAGTACACGGCCGCAGCGCTGGCGCGCAGCATCTTGTCGGTTGAGTAGCGGAATCCCACGCGTTCGACGAACGTCAGCCCTTCCGGGAGGTCCAGCCGGATCTCCTGACGCGGCACGCCATCCTGCGACTGCGGGTACGAGGAAGCGGAGTGTCGCGTGGGGTACTCGCGCACCGTCGCTCCGCGCGCCTTCACGCCACAGCGAACCAGGAGGTGCACGATGTCCCGCATCAGCGCCTTGGTGGCCTCGACGAATTCGGGCTTGGCACTCTGGGCATAGGCAGGCCGGGACAGACCCGCCGCATCCGGGTCGCTGCCGTACCGATGCAGGCCAGGAGCGTGGCCGTCGCCACCGAACAGGCCACCCAGGAACTCGCGCACGAGGGCGACCGGGCATTCATCCGCCAGCACGAACTGCGGCAGCGTCGGTGCCTGATCGATGCGACGTCCGGTACGCACACCCGGAAGCCCAATGATGGCGGTGGTGAGCTCCTGCGGCAGCACGATAGACCACTTGCGTTCATCGTACGCGTTGGCGAGCGGGCGCTTGCCGGTGAGGAGCTCGACATCGCTCAGGGCCGCTTCGCGGTCGAGCGCCTGGCCGAGGTTCATGCGCCCCTGGCCGGCGCGGCTGATGAAGCCGTCGCTCAGGAGGTGCCCGAGCAGGCGCGCGAATGCAAGCGCTCGCTGACGCGACTCGCTGTCATCGAGCGTGAACTCGAATTCGCCGGCGCGCAGCCGGTAACCGCGTTCGTCCTCACCAACTTCATCGAGCGGCGCCTCGAGCCCCATGACCACGCGGTCCTCGCCCGGCTTGAGCGCATCGGCGCGCACCCAGCGTCCATCGGCGCGCAGGATCTCGTGCTCGGGTGTGCACACGAGCGCGCGCCCGTCCTGCAGTACGAGGCTCACGCATTCGCGCTCACCCTTGACCATCATCTCGGTCTGCACGGCCCGCGCCAGCCGGCGTTGCGCATCCGGCGCGAAGACCGCGGCACCACCGCCTTGCGGCAGTTGCTCGATGCGGCGCGACGTGCCGTTCGCCATCAGCACCGGCGTACCGGCCGCGATGCACGTGGTGCAGCCGTAACCGACGAGGTCGAAGCCGATCTGCGCCAGGTCATCCAGTACGCCCGCCTTGGTGAAGTAGTCCGTCACCACGCGCGAGCCCGGCGCGAGACTGGTCTTCACCCACGGCTTGGACGTGATTCCACGGGCCCGCGCCTTGCGTGCCAGCAACCCGGCTCCGAGCATCACCGACGGGTTGGACGTATTCGTGCAGCTCGTGATGGCCGCGATCAGTACCGCGCCGTCCTTGAGCTGGTAGTGCTTGCCGCCGAGGGTGACCTCGGCTACGCCCTTGCCCTGTCCATCCCGCGCCGTGCGCTCGTCTGCAGTCTTTTGCGCGTTGGTCTCGTAGACCTTCTTCGCCGTCCTCAAGGGCACGCGGTCCTGCGGACGGCGTGGTCCTGCAAGGCTCGGCTCCACCTTGCCCAGGTCGAGTTCGAGTTCGTCCGTATAGCGCGCCGCCGTTGCCCCCGGGCTGCGCCACATGCCCTGCGCCTTGGCATAGGCCGTTACGAGGTCAATGCGCTCCTTAGGCCGGCCGGAGAGTTCGAGGTAGCGCACCGTCTCCACATCGATCGGGAACAGGCCGCAGGTGCTGCCGTACTCGGGCGCCATGTTGGCGATGGTGGCGCGGTCCGCCAGCGGGAGATTCCCGAGGCCATCGCCGAAGAACTCGACGAACTTGTCCACCACGCCCTTCTTGCGCAGCATTTCGGTGACGGTGAGGACGAGGTCCGTCGCTGTCGCGCCGGGCTGTAACTTGCCGTCGAGCCGAAAGCCGATGACCTGCGGGATCAGCATGGTGACCGGCTGGCCAAGCATCGCGGCCTCAGCCTCGATGCCACCGACGCCCCAGCCAAGGACGCCGAGGCCATTGATCATGGTGGTATGCGAATCGGTGCCCACCAGCGTGTCGGGGTAGGCGCGGCGCGTACCATTGCTCTCGGCATCGAAGATCACGCGCCCGAGGTATTCCAGGTTCACCTGGTGCACGATGCCGGTGTTCGGCGGCACCACGGCGAAGTTGCGGAAGGCGGTCTGCCCCCAGCGCAGGAAGGCGTAGCGCTCCTTGTTGCGCGCAAACTCGATGGCGGTGTTGGCAGCCAGCGCGCCGGCGAAGCCGTACTCGTCCACCTGCACGGAGTGATCGATGACGAGTTCGACCGGCGCGAGCGGGTTGACGCGCTCGGGGTCTCCGCCTAAGCGCACGATGGCGTTGCGCATGGCGGCCAGGTCCACCACGCAGGGGACGCCGGTGAAATCCTGTAGGATGACGCGCGCCGGGGTGAAGGCGATCTCGTGCGAGGGCGCGGCGGCGGGGTCCCACTCGAGCAGCGCCTCGATGTCGGCGCGCGTCACGCTGACCCCATCCTCGAAGCGCAGCAGGTTCTCGAGGAGGATCTTCAGCGAGTAGGGCAGGCGCGCGAGCTTGTCCTGGGGGAGGGAGGCGAGGCTCCAGATTTCGTAGGAGCGGTCGCCCGCGGTGAGTGTAGAGCGCGCCCGGAAACTGTTCGTCATGCGTACCTCCGCCGTGAGCCGCTAATTATATCGGGCAGCCCGGTGGAGTGCTGCCCAATGGTTCACGCGGCAGCGGAGTGCTCGATGACAGGTGTAACGCTCTCGATCACGGCGCCGCCGAGGCAGCGCTCCTCCTCGTAGGCCACCACGTACTGGCCGGGCGTCACCGCACGCTGCGGCCGCTCGAACTCGACCCTCATGGTGCCCTCGCCCAAAGGCACGACCTGCCCGCTCTGGTCGGCCTGGCGGTAGCGCACCTTGAGGCCGGCGCTGAAGGGCGCCGTGCGTGGCGGGGCGAGCCAGTGCCAGCGCGCGCTCATGAGCGCGTGGCTTGCGAGCAGCGGGTGGTCGTGGCCCTGCACGACGATCAGGGCGTTGCGCCCGGCGTCCTTGGCGGCGACGTACCAGGGTGCCTCGGCGCGACCCTGGCGGCCACCGATGTTCAGGCCCTCGCGCTGGCCCAGGGTGTAGAAGGCAAGTCCCTGGTGGGTCCCGAGGACCTCCCCGTCGGGCGCCTCGATGGGACCGGGAAAGCGCGCCAGATAGCGCGCGAGGAACTCCCGGAACGGGCGCTCGCCGATGAAGCAGATCCCGGTGCTGTCGGGCTTGTCGTAGACGGGCAGGCCTGCGCGCCGAGCACGCTCGCGCACTTCGGCCTTGTCGAGCCCCCCGAGCGGCATGAGGAGGCAGGCAAGCTCTGCCTGCGGCAACTCGGTGAGGAAGTAGCTCTGGTCCTTGGCCGCATCAAGCGCCTTGAAGAGGCCGACGCCATCGGGCGTGGCGAGGAGGCGCGCGTAGTGCCCGGTGGCAAAGTGCGTCGCGCCGAGGCGCCGCGCCCAGGTGAGGCCGACGCCGAACTTGATCTCCCGGTTGCACAGCACGTCCGGATTCGGGGTGCGCCCCGCGCTGTGCTCCGCCAGAAAGTGGGCGAACACCCGTTCGCGGTACTCGCGCGCGAAGCTCACCCGGTGCAGGGGGATGCCGAGCTCTGCGGCCACGGCGCGCGCGTCCTGGTAGTCCCCGGCGGCCGTGCAATAGGCGTCGTCATCCTCTTCCCAGTTGCTCATGAAGAGCCCTTGGACGTCCCAGCCCGCCTCCTTCAGAAGGAGGGCTGTGACAGCGGAATCCACGCCTCCGGAGAGGCCGACGATGACGCGGGCGCCGGCCGGGGCGCGGGGAGGGTGAGGAGCAGAGGCCATGGAGCCGATTCTACCGCAGGGGCGCCGCCCGCCCGGCCTCCCGGCCCGTCAAAGCCGCGCGGTCGGGGCCACGGCCGCTGCGGTCTCCAGGTCCAGCTGCGCAACCGACTCCAGGCTCGCGATGCTCCCGGCCAGGAAGTCGCGCACGCAGCGCAGGACCAGGGGGCTGCGCAGGCGTCCTTCATGGGCGAGGAGCTCGTCCTCGGAGAGCCAGTGCGTGCGCACGATGCCGCGGTCGAGCCGCTGGCGGGCATCGTGGTCCGAGACCGCACCGGTGAAGGCGAAGCGCAGCGTGGCGCGCCGTGCACTCGGCCGGCGCCACAGGTAGACCCCGAGCAGCCCCTGGGGCTCGAAGTGCCAGGCCGTCTCCTCGCGCACTTCGCGCACCACGGCGGCCAGCAGCGATTCGCCCAGCTCGACATGGCCGGCGGGCTGATTGAAGACAAGGCGGTTGTTGATGCGCTCCTCGACGAAGAGGAAACGGCCCGCGGTCTGGGCAATCGCGGCGACCGTGATATCGGGGGTGCGGGGCATGGGAGGGATTGTAACCGCCGGCGTGCCCCCCGGCTCCAAAAGGAGTTGATCAGCCGCGACGGGCGGCGCGCAGTCCGTGCTCGGCTGCGCTGGCGTTCCACACCTGATCGAACTCCTGCAGATAGAGGCGCGCGGCGACGGGGTTGTTGATGTCGGCGACCCCGTCCCAGGTATCGGCGCGCATGCGGTACACGATCGCGCGGTCATCGGCGATGAGATAAGTGGAGGCGCGCTGCGGGGCCTGGGCGACCGCATAGCGGATGTCGATGCAGCTGGAGAGGCGCCGGCCCATGGCGACGAAGCGGTTGCTGTCGCGCAGGACTCTGGTTGGCTCTCCGAGCAGGACCCGCACCTTGGCGAAGCTGCGCGTGAGGACGAAGTGCTTGATGACCTCGAGGAAGGCGCTCTGGTCGTAGAGGTCCGGCTCGAGGTCCGGCGTATAGACGGAGATGAGGCGCTGGGCGGTGGCCGCGATCTCATTCACCGCGGCGCGTACTTCGGCGAGCGAGGTCAGGACCGCCAGGGTCTCACCGTTCTGGCGGTTGAGCCCGGGGGTGCCGCTGCTGCCCGGATCGGAGGCATAGCGGGCGTTGGCGAGTTGCGCCAGCGCACTGTTGATGTCGATTTCCCCGGTTATTGCCACACGTGGCGCCTTCGCATTGCCGGCACGAAAGGCAGGCTGCGGAGGATCTTAGTGAGGAAACCTCAGAAATCAGTGCGGAACGGTTCACGGTTTGCGCGGCCCTGGGGCGGGCAGTAAGTCAAAAGCGCGGCTCAGTTCGCACTTTCCCGAAGGCCTGTCGGCGGGGTGAGACACTTCGCCGGGTGAGCGCGGCCTCGGCCGCAGCCGTCAGACGCTGCGGGCCAGCGTCGCGGCGAGGCCCACGTAGGAGGCGGGAGTCAGGGTTTTCAGCCTCGTCTTTTCCGCCTGCGGCAGCGGCAGCGCATCGATGAAGGCCGCAAGGGTCGCCGCATCGATGGCACGCCCGCGGGTGAATTCCTTCAGCCGCTCGTAGCCATCCGGCACACCCTCGGCGCGCAGCACCGTCTGCACGGCCTCCCCGAGCACCTCCCAGGCGGCGGCGAAATCCTGCTGCATGCGCGCCGGGTCCGCCTCGACCTTGGCGAGCCCGCGCCCGAGGGAATTCCACGCGATGAGCGTGTGGCCGAGCGCGACGCCGAAGTTGCGCAGCACGGTGGAGTCGGTGAGGTCGCGCTGCCAGCGTGACAGCGGCAGCTTCTCGGAGAAATGCCGCAGCAGCGCATTGGCGACGCCGCAGTTGCCTTCGGCATTCTCGAAGTCGATCGGGTTGACCTTGTGGGGCATGGTCGAGGAGCCGACCTCGCCCGCCACCGCGCGCTGGCGCAGGTAACCCAGCGAGATGTAACCCCAGAAGTCCCGGCACAGGTCGATGAGGATGACATTCAGCGCTGCCAGCGCATCGCAGTACTCCCCGATCCAGTCGTGCGGCTCGATCTGGGTGGTCCAGGGGTTGTACTGAAGCTCGAGGGAAGTCACGAACGCTTCGGCCACCCCTGGCCAGTCGAGCCCCGGGAGCGCCGCGGCGTGGGCGTTGAAGTTACCCACCGCGCCGTTCCACTTGCCGAGGATTGCAACGCCCGCCCAGCGCCGCTCGCCGCGCTTCAGGCGCGCGGCGAAGTTCGCGCACTCCTTGCCGAGTGTCGTCGGGCTTGCGCTCTGGCCGTGGGTGCGCGCCGGCATTGCCGTGTCCGCGTAGCGGTGGGCGAGCGCGGTGAGCTCGCCGATGCGGGTGCCGAGCGTCTGCTGCAGCAGCGCGCGCGCGCCGGCGAGCAGGCGCGCGTAGCTGAGGTTGTTGATGTCCTCGGAAGTGGCGCCGAAGTGCACCAGCTCCAGGGTCGCAGGCGTGGCGCCGGCTTCCTTGAGCTGCGCGCGCACGTAGTACTCGACCGCCTTCACGTCGTGATTGATGCGCGCCTCGATGGCCTTGACCGCCCCCGGGGCCGCGGTGTCGGGGGCGCGGGCGAGTTCTGCGGCACGGGCGCGCACCGTGGGACTCAGTGCCGCTCCCGGCAGCTGCGGGGCGGCCGCCGCCAGGTGCAGCAGCCACTGCGCCTCGATGCGGATGCGCTCGCGGATGAGCCCCGCCTCGGACAGCAGGCCGCGCAGGGGTGCGGTCGCGGCGCGGTAGCGGCCGTCAACCGGTGCCAGCGCGTCAAGCGCCGAAAGTGGCTCGTTGGCGGACCCCGACATGCGTAGCTTTGGCCCTTGAAGTGCTAGGATTTGCATCATAACGCATACGGTCGTCCGGCCGGGCGTAACCACCTTCGCGGAGCGATGCATGACGAGTTCCTTTCGGGTCGAGCACGACAGCATGGGCGAGCTCAAGGTACCCGCCGAGGCCCTGTGGGGCGCCCAGACCCAGCGCGCGGTCGACAACTTCCCGATCAGCGGCGTGCGGCTGCCGCGCGCCTTCATCAGCGCGCTCGGCCTCATCAAGCAGGCCGCGGCACGCGCCAACACCGCGCTGGCGCTGCTCGATGCCGGCGTCGCGCAGGCGATCGAGGGCGCGGCCACCGAGGTGGCTGCCGGGCAGCACGATGCGCACTTTCCCATCGACGTGTTCCAGACCGGCTCGGGCACCAGCACCAACATGAACGCCAACGAGGTGATCGGCGCGCTCGCCAGCCGGCGCCTTGGCGCCCCGGTGCACCCCAATGACCACGTCAACATGGGGCAGAGCAGCAACGATGCGATCCCGACCGCGGTGCACGTGAGCGCCGCGCTGGCGCTGCGCGATGCGCTGGTGCCGGCGCTTGCGCACCTGCGCGACGTGCTCAAGGCCAAGGAGGCGCAAGTCCAGGGCATCGTGAAGACCGGGCGCACGCACCTGATGGATGCCATGCCGGTGACGCTGTCGCAGGAGCTCTCCGGCTGGCGCACCCAGATCGAGAACGGGCTCGCCCGGCTGCAGTCCACGCAGCCGCGCCTGCTGCAGCTGGCGCAGGGCGGAACCGCGGTGGGTACCGGCATCAACGCGCACCCGCAGTTCGGGCAGCGCTTCTGCACCGAGCTGAAAGCCATCACCGGCGTGCCGTTCACGCCGGCGCCGAACTACTTCGAGGCCATGTCCGCACAGGACACCGCGGTGGAGCTCTCCGGGCAGCTCAAGGTGATCGCGGTCAGCCTCATGAAGATCGCCAATGACCTGCGCTGGATGAACAGCGGCCCGCTCGCCGGCCTGGGCGAGATCGCGCTGCCGGCGCTGCAGCCGGGCAGCAGCATCATGCCGGGCAAGGTGAACCCGGTGATCCCGGAGGCCACGGCGATGGTGGCCGCCCAGGTCATCGGCAACGACGTCGCCATCACGGTGGCCGGGCAATCGGGCAACTTCCAGCTGAACGTCATGCTGCCGCTGATCGCCTATAACCTGCTGCAGAGCATCGAGCTCCTCAGCAACGCATCTCGCGCGCTCGCCGACCGTGCCATCGCGCGGCTTCACGGTGAACAAGGCGCGCCTCGCCGAGGCCCTGGACAAGAACCCGATCCTGGTGACGGCGCTCAACCCCGTGATCGGCTACGAGAAGGGCGCCGCGATCGCCAAGAAGGCCTACGCCGAGGGCAAGCCGATCCTCGAGGTCGCGCAGGCCATGACCGACCTGCCGCGCGAGGAACTCGCCCGGCTCCTCGACCCGGCGGAGCTCACGAGCGGCGGGATCAAGGGCGGCACCAGCGGCGGGGGCTAGCGCCTTGCCGGCGGATCCGGGTTCCACGCCCCCGGTCACAGACTGGGCGCAGGTCATCCGCGCGCGCCTTGCGGGCAGCCAGCCGCACCACGAGATCGCCGACTGGCGGGTGCCGGGCCTGAGCGCGGCGGACAGCCAGAAATTCCGCCAGTACTTCCCGCCCGCACCGAGGCCCGCCGCGGTGCTCGTGCCGCTGGTGCAGCGCGCCGAACTCACCGTGCTCCTCACCCAGCGCGCCACGCAGCTGCGCAACCACGCAGGACAGATCAGCTTCCCCGGCGGGCGCATCGAGGCGCACGATGCCGGCCCGCGCGAGGCCGCGCTGCGTGAGGCGCACGAGGAGATCGGGCTCGAGGAGCGCTTCGTCTCCGTGGCCGGCTACCTGCCGGACCACATCGTCATGACCGGCTTTCGCGTCACCCCGGTGGTCGCCTTCGTGAGCCCCGGATTCGAGCTGCTGCTGGACTCCGAGGAGGTCGAGAATACCTTCGAGGTGCCCGTGAGCTTCGTCTTCGATCCGGCCAATCACCGCCTGCAGGTGCGTCGCTCGGGATTCACGGGCGAGGAGGTCGAGTTCTGCGACATCCCGTACGGGGAGCGCAACATCTGGGGCGCGACCGCCGGCATGCTCCTGACACTGTGGCGCATCTGCGTCGGGGCGGACCGGAAATGAACGAGGCAGAGGCGGCACTGACGAAGCTCCTGGCGCTGATGGCACGGCTGCGCGATCCGCAGCGCGGCTGCCCCTGGGACCTGAAGCAGACCTTCTCGAGCATCGCCCCCTACACCATCGAGGAGGCCTATGAGGTCGCCGACGCCATCGAGCGCCACGACCAGGCGCACCTGAAGGATGAGCTCGGCGATCTGCTGTTCCAGGTGGTATTTCACGCCCGCATGGCCGAGGAGCGTGGCTGGTTCGACTTTGCCGCCGTGGCCGACGCCATCACCGAGAAGCTGACGCGGCGCCACCCCCACATCTTCGCGGGCGCGAACCTCGCCGCCGAGGACCTGGTGCGGGTGTGGGAGGAGCAGAAGGCGCAGGAGCGCGCCGCCGATGCGGGCGCGCAGGCGGGGGTGCTGGGTGGGGTGCCGCGCGCACTGCCGGCGCTCACGCGTGCCGCCAAGCTCGGGCGGCGCGCAGCGCGCGTCGGCTTCGACTGGCCGGATGCGCGCGAGACGCGCGCCAAGGTGATGGAGGAACTTGGTGAGGTCGATGAGGCCATCGCGCAGTCCGCCGCGGGCGAGGGTGCGCAGGCGGCAGTGGCGGAGGAGCTCGGTGACCTGCTGTTCGCGGTGGCGAACTGGGGGCGGCACCTGGAGGTGGATGCGGAAGGGGCGCTGCGCAGTGCGAACGCGAAGTTCGAGCAGCGCTTCGCGCACATGGAGGCGCTCGCCGGTGCGCGCGGCCTGTCGCTCAAGGAGCTCTCGGCGGCCGAGTGGGACGCGCTATGGCGCGAGGCGAAACTGAACCGTTCCTGAAGAATTGTCGAAGCGCCCGGAAGGTCGCAACCTAACAAGCGGATGCGCTAGGCTTGTTCGCGACATGAACGCCCACCGCGCCGCGCTGCTCATCGTCTGGCTGTCCGCATCGGTTGCGGCGGGGGCGAGCGTCGCGGACACCCCGCACGCGGGGGCCACCCACGAGATGAGCATGGAGCAGGCCGTGAAGCTCGTGGAGCGCGAGTACCACGCGCGCGTGGTGAAGGCCGAGGTGCAGAGGAGTGGCCCGCACACGACTTATGTCCTGAAGCTGCTGAACGAGTCCGGCAGGGTGTGGACGGTGCACGTGGACGCGGCGAGCGGCGCGGTGCACTGACGATACGGGGGGCGTGCGATGCGTATTCTGGTGGTGGAGGACGAGGCGGCACTGCGCGACTCCCTCAAGGCGCGCCTGGCGGAAGCGGGCTTCACGGTCGATGTCGCCCGCGACGGCAACGAGGGACTGTTCTCTGGCAGCGAGTATCCGCTCGACGTCGCCATCGTCGACTTAGGACTCCCCGGGGTGCCCGGACTCGAGGTCATCCGGCGCCTGCGTGCCTCGGGCAAGACCTATCCGATCCTCATCCTCACGGCGCGCGACAACTGGCAGGACAAGGTCGAGGGACTGCAGGCCGGCGCCGATGACTACGTGGCCAAGCCCTTCCACTTCGAGGAGGTGCTGGCGCGGGTGCAGGCACTGCTGCGCCGCGCCGGCGGCTGGGCGAGCCCGCAGCTGAAGTGCGGCCCGGTGGTGCTCGATACGCGCTCCCAGGTCATCAGCGTGAATGGCGAGCCGATCGAGCTCACGACCTTCGAGTACCGGATCCTGGAGCACCTCATGCTGCGGGCCGGGGAGGTGGTCTCCAAGTCCGAGCTCACCGAGCGCCTCTACGACCAGGACTTCGAGCGCGACAGCAACGTCATCGAGGTGCTGATCGGCCGCCTGCGCCGCAAGCTAGACCCGCAGGACGAGCTGCAGCCGATCGAGACGCTGCGCGGGCGCGGCTATCGCTTCGCGCTGGCGCGCGACGCCTGAGGCGTCGCCCCTGGCCGCAGCCGCAAAGGCGCCCGTGCATTCCCTGAGCCGGCGGCTCCTGGTCTCGGTCTCCCTGCCGCTGGCACTGTTCTTTGGCGTGATGATGCTGGTGCTCGACAGCAGCTTCCGTGCCCTCTCCGAGCGCTCGCTGCACGAGCTCCTGGATGCGCAGATGGTCTCCCTCATCGCGGCCGCGGACCCGCTGCCGGGGGGCGGCTACGCGCCCCCGCCGCAGTCCCTGGAGGCACGCCTGGCGACCCCGCGCTCGGGGCTCTATGCGCAGATCCGCTCGAGCGAGCACGAGTGGCTTTCGCCCTCCACGGTCGGCGCCGGCAGCGACTTCGGCCCGCTCCTGAAGACCGGGTCGCGCACCTTCAGCTACGCCGAGTTTGGCCACGACCGCGTGGCCATCGAAAGCCGCGCCATCCAGTTCGAGGGCACCGAGAGCGAGGGCGGCGCCTTCACCTGCAGTGTCGCGGTTTCCCTGAGCCCCTACGAGGAGCAGCTGTGGCAGTTCCGCCGCGAGCTGCTCGGCTGGTTCATCGGGCTGATGCTCGCGCTGCTGGTGACGCTCGCGGCGCTCTTGCGCTGGGTGCTGGCGCCGCTGCGGCGCATGGAGCGCGAGATCGGTGAGGTCGAGGAGGGGCGCAGCGAGAAGCTCGGCAGCGGCTACCCGCGCGAGCTCGCCGGTGTTGCCGGTGACCTGAACGCCCTGCTCCTCGGGGAGCGCAAGCGCGTGGCGCGCTACCGCGACACGCTCGGCAACCTCGCGCACAGCCTGAAGACCCCGCTCGCGGTGATGCGCACCAGCCTGCCGCAGGCACCGGGCACCGAGGCACTGTCGGCGGAGATCGACCGCATGAACGGCATCATCGAGCACCAGCTCAAGCGCGCCGCCGCCTCCGGCGGGGCACTTCTCGGGGCAGCACCGGTGGACCTTGCCCAGGTGGCCGCCGAGCTGCGCGTGGCGCTGCTTAAGGTCTATGGGCGCAAGGACCTCTCGATCGAGCTCGCCATCGGCCCGGGCGCCGTCTTCATCGGCGACCGCGGCGACCTCACCGAGATGCTCGGCAACCTCCTCGACAACGCCTGCAAGTGGTGCCACGGCCGCGTGCGCCTGAGCGCCGCCGTCGACGCCGCCGCCGTGCCGCGCCAGCGGCTCGCCCTCTCGGTCGAGGATGATGGCCCTGGGATCTCAGAAGCCGACCGCGCGCGGGTGCTCGGGCGCGGCGTGCGCGCCGACGAGAAGGTGCCCGGCCACGGCATCGGGCTCGCCATGGTGCTGGACACGGTCGAGCTCTATGGCGGGGCGCTCGCGATCGACGCATCACCCCTGGGCGGTGCGCGCCTGAGCGTGCGCCTGCCCGGGCGCTAGACGTTGAACTCGATGCCCTGGGCGAGGGGGAGCGAGCGGCTCCAGTTCACCGTGTTCGTCTGGCGGCGCATGTAGGCCTTCCAGGCATCCGAGCCCGACTCGCGCCCGCCGCCGGTGTCCTTCTCCCCGCCGAACGCGCCGCCGATCTCGGCCCCGGAGGTGCCGAGGTTGATGTTGGCGATGCCGCAGTCACTGCCGGCCGCCGACAGGAAGGTCTCGGCGTTGCGCAGCCGGTCGGTGAACAGCGCGGATGACAGGCCGTGGTGCGAGGCGTTCTGCTCGCGGATCGCCTCCTCGAGGGAGGCGACCGGGATCAGGTAGAGGATCGGGGCGAAGGTCTCGGTCTGCACGATCGGCCACTCGTTGCGTGCCCGCACGATCGCCGGCTCCACGAAGTTGCCCGGGCGCTTGAGCACCGCCCCACCCGTGAGTATCTCGCCGCCGGCCTGCTTGGCCAGGTCCAGCGCCTCGGTGAAGCGCGCCACCGAGGCGGCATCGATGAGCGGGCCCATGAGGGTGCCGCTCTCCAGCGGGTCGCCGATGCGCACCTGCTTGTAGGCGTGCACCAGGCGGCGCTCCAGCTCCGCGGCGATCCCCTGGTGGGCGAACACGCGCCGCGTGGTGGTGCAGCGCTGCCCGGCCGTGCCGATGGCGCCGAACACGATCGCCGGCACCGCAAGGTCCAGGTTCGCCGTGTCATCGACGATGACCGCATTGTTGCCGCCGAGCTCGAGCAGGCTCTTGCCTAAGCGCGCGGCGACGCGCTCCCCGACGCGGCGGCCGACCTCGGTGGAGCCGGTGAAGGAGACGAGCGCCACACGGCGGTCCTCGACGAAGCGCGTCGCAAGCTCGGTGCCGAAGTCGATGAACAGCTGGAAGATCGGCGGCAGCTTCTCGCGTTCCATGACCCTGTTGCACAGCGTCTGCACCGCGAGCGCGGTGAGCGGGGTCTTCGGCGAGGGCTTCCACACGCAGGCGTTGCCGCAGATCGCGCCCAGGAACGCATTCCAGGACCACACCGCCACGGGGAAGTTGAACGCCGAGATGATGCCGACCACGCCCAGCGGCAGCCACTGCTCGGACATGCGGTGCTGGGGGCGCTCGGAGTGCATGGTGAGGCCGTACAGCATGCGCGACTGGCCCACCGCAAAGTCGGCGATGTCGATCATCTCCTGCACCTCGCCCAGGCCCTCGGCGAGGATCTTGCCGTTCTCGAGCGACACCAGGGTGCCCAGGTCCTGCTTGTGGCGCCGCAGTTCCTCGCCGAGGAGCCGCACGGCTTCCCCGCGCTTGGGCGCCGGCACCTCGCGCCACGCTGCCGCCGCGCTCACCGCGGAGCTCATGACGGCCTCGTAGTCCTTCGGGCCCGCCGGGCGCACCTGCGCGAGCAGCGTGCCGTCGGCGGGGTTGCGCACGTTGATGAGGGCGCCGGCGTCCATGCTCGTGGACCAGCCGCCGCTGCCTGACCAGGCGCCGGGGTTGGAGCCGGAGAGCCCGAGGCGCGTGAGTACGGTGTTCAGGTCGACCTTGCTCATGCGTTCGCCGCCTTCTTGCGGCGCTGGTGGCCGGTCTTGCCGGCGACCACGACCTCGCCGGACTCGTTCTTGGTGCCGCCGGGGGCGTAGAAGCGTCCGAAGCGGTTGGCGAGGATGTCGGTGAGGCGGAACTCCTCCTGGGCGATGAAACCCTGGTAGCGCCCCTTCTTCTCCAGGACCAGGTCCACCACCGCGGTGATGCCGGCGGCGGTGGTCACCTGGATTGCCGACCACAGCCGTCCGGCGATGACCTGCGGGTACACCTTGTTCACGTAGTTCTCTTCACGCAGCTGCCCGTCCTGGGTGCCGGTGACCGCGGCGTACACGATCACCACGTCCTGCAGTGTCTGTGGGACGGCGTTCTCGAGGATGTGCTTGAGGGTCGCGCGATCGTGGTTGAGCTTCAGGTCATTCATCAGCAGGCGCATCTGCTCGCAATGGCCCGGGTAGCGGATCGTCTTGTAGTTCATCGACTCGATGTGCTTGCCGTGCGTCTCGGCAAGCGAGCCCAGGCCCCCCGAGGTGTTGAAGGCCTCGTACAGCGTGCCGTCGAGCTCGATCTCCTCCAGGCCCTCGAGCGGGGCGACCTCGAGCAGCCGCCCGTCGCTGATCGCCTGGCAGGGGTTGCCGTACTCGTTGATGAGGCCGTCGGTCGACCAGGTGAGGGAGTACTTGAGCACGTTGTTCGGGTGCTGCGGCAGGGCGCCGACGCGCAGCTTCACCGCGCGCAGGGTGTCGAAGTGGGTGATGAGCTCGGCCGCGGCGATGCTGATGAAGCCCGGGGCGAGCCCGCACTGGGGCACGAACGCCTCGGACGCACCCACCGCGATCGCACGCACGGCGCGGGTGACCTCGACGTCCTCGGTGAGGTCGAAATAGTGGGTGCGGGCCTTCCTTGCCGCCTCGGCCACGACCACATTGCAGTAGTAGGGGAGGCTCGAGATCACCGCATCCACGGGGTGCTCGGCCAGGTGCTTCTCCAGCGCCGGCCCCTGGGTCGCGTCCAGGGCGTAGCCGGTGAGATTGGCGGCCCCGTGGGCGCGCACCACGCTCTCCGCCGCAGCGCCGTCCACGTCGGCCAGCTGGACTCTGTAACTGCCGGATTCGGCTAGCAATCCGGAAATCAGTGCGCCGATCTTGCCGGCGCCGAGAATGAGTACGCGATGCATGAGGGTCCCCCGGAAAAGGGGCGCATTCTGCCCGCGATGCGCGCCGCGCGCCAGCCATCCCGGACGGGCGGAAAAAGCGCCCCGGGAGCCCCAAAAAAGCCCCCTCGGACGCATGCTAGGATCGCAGCACCATGCGATCCCCCGAGACCACCTCCTGGCACAGCGCCACCTGGCAGACCCGCCCCGCCCAGCAGCAGCCCGTCTACGGGGACCCGAAGGCGCTCGAGCGCATCGTGGCGCAGATCTCGCGCCTGCCCCCGATCGTGGTGTCCTGGGAAATCGAGGCGCTGCGGGCGCGCCTGGCGGCCGCGCAGCGCGGCGAGGCGTTCGTGCTGCAGGGGGGTGACTGCGCGGAGACCTTCGCCGACTGCGAGTCGGACGTCATCACGAAGAAGCTGAAGATCCTCCTGCAGATGAGCCTCGTGCTGCTGCACGGCCTGAAGAAGCCGATCGTGCGCATCGGGCGCATGGCCGGCCAGTACGCGAAGCCGCGCTCCACGGACACCGAGACCCGCGAGGGGCTGACGCTGCCTTCCTACCGCGGCGACCTCGTCAATCGCCCGGAGTTCACCGCCGCCGCGCGCGCGGCGGACCCGGAGCTGCTGCTGCGCGGCTACGAGCGCGCCGCGCTCACCCTGAACTTCGTGCGCGCGCTGGTGGAGGGCGGCTTTGCCGACCTGCACCACCCGGAATACTGGGACTTAGGCTTCGTGCACCACGCGCCGCTCAAGGATGCCTACGAGCGCATCGTGCACGCGATCGGCGATGCACTGGATTTCTTCGAGGGCATCAGCGGCCGCCAGGTGCACGAGGCGACGCTCGTGGACTTCTACGCCAGCCACGAGGGACTGCACCTGCACTACGAGCAGGCACAGACGCGCTTCATCCCGCGCCAGAACCGCTGGTACAACCTCTCCACGCACATGCCCTGGATCGGCATGCGCACCGCGGCGCTCGACGGGGCGCACGTGGAGTACTTCCGCGGCATCTCCAACCCCATCGCGGTCAAGGTCGGCTCGGCGATGGATGCGGCATGGCTGCAGGGCCTGGTGGCGACCCTCAACCCGCAGAACCAGCCCGGGCGCCTCACCTTCATCCACCGCTTCGGCGCCAGGGACGTCGCCAACTCGCTCCCCAAAGCGATCGAGGCGGTGCGCCAGACCGGGCAGACGGTGCTGTGGGTGTGCGATCCGATGCACGGCAACACCGAGTCCACCGCCGGGGGCTTCAAGACGCGCCGCTTCGAGAACATCCTGAAGGAACTCGACCTCGCGTTCCGCATCCACGCCGACATGGGTTCGCACCTGGGCGGCGTGCACATCGAGCTCACCGGCGATGACGTCACCGAGTGCACCGGGGGAGCGCGCGGGCTCACCGACCAGGACCTGGCGCGCGCCTACCGCTCGAGCGTCGACCCGCGCCTGAACCACGAGCAGGCGCTCGAGCTTGCCATGCTGATCGCCGAGAAGAGCCAGCAGCGCCGTGCCGACAAGCGTGCCGCGCCTGGCGCACACGCCAAGACCTGAAACGCGCAGGCGCCTAGCGATGCAGTACGAGCACATCGCCGTTCCGGCCGCGGGCGGCAGGATCCGCATCAACCCGGATTTCTCGCTCAACGTGCCGGATGAGCCGATCATTCCCTTCATCGAGGGCGACGGCATCGGCATCGACGTGACGCCGGCCATGCAGCGCGTGGTCGATGCCGCGGTGGAGAAGGCCTATGGCGGGCGCCGGCGCATCCAGTGGATGGAGGTGTACTCGGGCGAGAAGGCGAACCTGCGCTACGGCAGCTGGTTCCCCGACGAGACCCTGCACGCGCTGCGCGAATTCGTGGTCTCGATCAAGGGGCCGCTCGGCACGCCGGTCGGGGGCGGCATGCGCTCGCTCAACGTCGCCATGCGCCAGAACCTCGACCTCTACGCCTGCGTGCGCCCGATCCGCTATTTCCCGGGCGTCGCCAGCCCCATGCTCGATGCCAGCCTCACCGACATGGTGGTGTTCCGCGAGAACACCGAAGACATCTATGCCGGCATCGAGTGGCCGGCGGGTTCGGCCGAGGTGCACCGCCTCATCGCCTACCTGCAGCGCGAGCTGAAGGTCACCGAGATCCGCTTCCCCTCGAGCTCCGGGATCGGCATCAAGCCGGTCTCCAAGGAGGGCAGCCAGCGCCTGATCCGCAAGGCCATCCAGTACGCCATTGAGCACGACCGGGTGTCGGTCACCCTGGTGCACAAGGGCAACATCATGAAGTTCACGGAAGGGGCATTCCGCAACTGGGGCTACCAGCTGGCGCGCGAGGAGTTCGGGGCCAGGCCCATCGGCGAGGGGCCGTGGCTGTCGTTCCGCAACCCCCTCACCGGCACCGACATCGTGGTCAAGGACGTGATCGCGGACAACTTCCTGCAGCAGGTGCTGCTGCGCCCGGAAGAGTACGACGTGATCGCCACCCTGAACCTCAACGGCGACTACGTGTCAGATGCGCTCGCCGCCCAGGTGGGTGGCATCGGTATTGCCCCCGGGGGCAACATCGGCGATGGACTTGCGGTGTTCGAGGCCACCCACGGCACGGCTCCCGGGTTCGCCGGCAAGGACCGCGTGAACCCAGGCTCGCTCATCCTCTCCGCGGAGATGATGCTGCGGTATCTGCGGTGGCGCGAGGCCGCCGACCTCATCGTCAAGGGCATGCAGCGCACCATCGCCAACAAGGAGCTCACCTACGACCTGGCGCGGCTGCGCGAGGGCATCAAGACCCCCAAGCGCGAGCTCGCGGCCCGCAGGAACGTCGAGGAGGACCTGCAGCGCCTGATCCCGGGGGCCACGCTCATGACAACTTCCGGCTTTGCGGGCGCCGTCGTCCGGCACATGGATGACTAAGGAGTCCTACGACCCGGACTGCGTGCGCTGCCCGCGCCTCGCGAGCTTCCTTGAGGAGACCCGGGCGCGCTACCCGGACTACTGGGCGCACCCCGTGCCCTCCTTCGGGGACGAGGGGGCGCGGCTCCTGATCGTCGGGCTCGCACCCGGCATGCACGGCGCCAACCGCACCGGGCGCCCGTTCACGGGCGATCACGCCGGGATCCTTCTCTACCAGTGCCTCTCCGATGCCGGACTCGCCAGTGCGCCCGTCTCGCTGAGCACCGAGGATGGCCTCACGCTCAAGGGGGCGCGCATCGTCAACGCGGTGAAGTGCGTGCCACCGCAGAACAAGCCCCTGCCGCAGGAGATCCGCAGCTGCAATGCGTTCCTGGCGCAGGAGCTGCGCGAGCTCAGCGCCGCGCGCGTGCTGCTGGCGCTCGGGCGCATCGCGCACGATGCGGTGCTGCTGGCGCACGGCGTCTCCCGGGGCCGCCATGCCTTCGGGCACGGCAGCGAGCACCGCCTCAGCGAGCGCCAGGTCCTCATCGATTCCTACCACTGCAGCCGCTACAACACCCAGACCCGCCGTCTGACGCCTGCGATGTTCCGCGCCGTGCTGGCGCGTGCCTGCGAACTCGCGCAGCTGCCGGTGCCCGCCGCGCTCGGGGCCGCCAGGGGGTAGGGCGTGTTCGACCACAAGCAGTATCTTGCGGCCTTGCCCAGGCGCCCGGGGGTGTACCGCATGTTCGGCGCGGAGCAGGAGCTGCTCTACGTCGGCAAGGCGCGCAGCCTCAAGGACCGCGTCAGCACCTATTTCGCCGCCAGCAACGTTGATCCGAAGGTACAGGCGCTGGTGCAGCAGATCAGCTCGATCGAGGTCACGGTCACGAACTCGGAGACCGAGGCGCTGCTCCTTGAGTACAACCTCATCAAGGCGCACAAGCCGCGCTTCAACGTCGTCCTCAAGGACGACAAGAGCTTCCCCTACATCCAGCTGTGCGCCGGTCACCGCTTCCCGCGTCTTGCCTTCTACCGCGGCCCGCGCAGCGCCGGGGAGCGCTTCTTCGGCCCCTTCCCCAACGCCGGCGCGGTGCGCGACACGCTCAACCAGCTGCAGAAGCTGTTCCGCATCCGCAACTGCCGCGACAGCTTCTTTGCCAACCGCAGCCGCCCGTGCCTGCAGCACCAGATCGGACGCTGCTCGGCGCCCTGTGTGGGCCTCATCACGCGCGAGGCCTACGCCCAGGACATGGCCTCCGCCATCAAGGTGCTCGAGGGGCGCAGCGAGGAGGTGACTGCCGAGCTGCAGGCGCGCATGGAGGAGGCCGCCGGCAGGCTCGAGTTCGAGCGCGCGGCGCAGATCCGCGACCAGCTGGCAGCCCTGCAGCGCGTGCAGTCGCAGCAGTTCATCACCGCCGAGGGTGAGCGCGACGTCGACGTGTTCGCGATCGTGGGCAGTGGCGGGGATTTCGCGGTGAGCGTGATGCTGGTGCGCGGCGGTCGCAACCTGGGCACCACCAGCTACTTTCCGCGCGCCGCGCTCGCTGAGCCGCACGAGGCGCTCGCCTCCTTCGTCATGCAGTACTACGGCAACGACGTGCCGCCGGAGGTGCTGCTCGGCAGCCGCATCGAGGAGGCCGCCTCGCTCGCGGAGGTCTTGAGCGAGCGCTCCGGGCACGTGGTCGACGTGCGCCATCCGCAGCGCGGGCTCGCGGTGCGCTGGGTCGAGCTGACGCGCGAGAACGCCACCCAGGCGCTGCGCATGCGCTTCGCGCAGCGCCAGGGCATGGATGAGATGCTCATCGACCTCGCCCGCGAGCTCGACCTGCCCGAGGCCCCGCAGCGCCTCGAGTGCTTCGACATCAGCCACACGGGCGGGGAGGGCACGGTCGCCTCCTGCGTGGTGTTCGGGCCCGAAGGGCCCCTGAAGAAGGAATACCGCCGCTTCAACATCTCAGGCATCGCCCCGGGGGATGACTATGGGGCGCTGCGCCAGGCGCTGGAGCGGCGCTACCGGCACGTGCGCGACGGGGAGGTGCCGCCCCCGGACGTACTGCTGATCGATGGCGGCATCGGGCAGATCTCCAGCGTGCACGAGGTGCTCGAGGGACTCGGCTTCGCGGACCTCACGCTGGTCGGGGTCGCCAAGGGGCCCGAGCGCCGCGCCGGCCAGGAGAGGCTCTTCGTCTACGGGCTCGAGCGCGCCGTGGTGCCCGAGTCCCACGGACCAGCGTCGCGCCTCATCCAGCGCATCCGCGACGAGGCGCACCGCTTCGCCATCACCGGCCACCGCAGGCGCCGCGCGCGGCGCTACAACGAGTCGGTGCTGGAGGCGGTGCCGGGCCTAGGACCCGCCAAGCGCCGCGCGCTGCTCAAGCACTTCGGCGGTTTGCAGGGGATCATGCGCGCCGGCGTCGCCGACTTAACCCAGGTGAGCGGCATCGGGGACACGCTCGCGCGCGTGGTGTACGAGCACCTGCACCCGGGCTCCTGAGATAGAAAGACTCGCTACAGCGGCGTCGGCAATGCCACGTGCACCGGGGAGAGGTCCTGCGCATCCCAGCCGCCCCCGAGCGCCTGGATCAGCGTGACGCTTGCGACCAGGCGGCTCTGGCGGATGCTGAGGAGCGCCTGCGCGTCAGTCAGTGCGATCGCCTGGGCGGTGACGACCGCCGTATAGGCGACGATGCCGGCGCGGTACTGGTTGAGGGTGAGGGTCACGGCGAGGTTCGCGTCCTTCACCGTCTGGTCGGCCACCTGGTACTGCGACTCGAGGATGCGCAGCGCCGCGAGCTCATCCTCGACCTGCTGGAACGCGGTGAGCACGGTCTGGCGGTAGGTCGCCACCGTGCCGTCGTAGGCGGCACGCGCCTCGCGCACTTGGTAGCGGCGCGCCCCGAAGTCCAGCAGCGCATCGCTCGCCGCCGCGCCCACCGACCAGACGTTGTTGGGCGCGTGCAGGAGTCCTGCGGTCACGGGGCTCGCGAAGCCGTAGGAGCCACTCAGCGTCAGATCCGGGAAGTAGGCGGCCACCGCGACCCCGATCTGGGCGTTCGCCGCGGCCATCTTGCGCTCGGCGGAAGCGATGTCCGGGCGGCGCTCGAGGAGCGTGGAGGGCACGCCTGCCGGCACCACCGGGATGGTCGCGGAGAGTTTCGCCGCGGCAAGGGTGAAGTCCGCCGGCGGCTTGCCGACCAGTACCGCGATCGCGTGCTCGAGCTGCGCCCGGGTCACGCCGAGGCCGATCTGCTGCGACTGCGCGCCGTCCAGCTGCGTCTGTGCGGTGATGACGTCGGCCTTGGCGGCGACGCCGACCTTGTACTGGTTCTGGGTGATCTCGAGGGAGCGCTGGTAGCCCTTGATGGTGTCGGCCAGCAGCTGGATCTGCTCATCGGCGAGGCGCAGCTCCACGTAATCGACCGCCAGCGTCGCCTGCGCGGAGAGGCGCGCGGCGGCCAGATCCGCCTCGCTCGCCTTGGCGCTGGCGACGTCACTCTCGATGGTGCGGCGGATCTTGCCCCAGATGTCGAGGTCCCAGGAGGCGCTGCCATTGACGGAGAACTCGTTCACCGGTGCGGGCCGCGTGCCGGCATTCGGGTTGGTGCTGGTGAAGCTCGTCACCGTGCCGCGCGAGCGCTGCGCGGTGGCGTTGATGGCGGTGGTGGGGTAGATCTGCGCGCCCGCCACCTGCGCCACGGCGACCGCTTCGCGCCACGCGGCCTCGGAGGCCTTGAGCGTCTGGTTGGAGACGTCGACCTGCTTCTCGAGCGAGTCGAGAGTTGCATCCTCGTACACCGACCACCAGGTCGTGCCGCTCGCAGCCTCGCGCGGCTCGGCCGGCTTCCAGCCGTCGGCCTCCTTGAAGTGCGCAGGCGTCGGGGCCGCCGGGCGGTGGTAGTTCGGGCCGACCGCGCAGGCGCTCAGGGCCGCGGCAGTGAGGAACGTCAGAGTCTTTCGCATGGGTTTCGTCACGTGGCATTCGCCGCTGTCAGGTCATCGGGGGCGCGGGGCGCTCCCACGTAGTGGCGCGCCCACAGGTTGCTGCACCACTTGCCGAAGCGGTCCAGGTACACGTAGATGACCGGTGTGGTGTAGAGGGTGAGGAGCTGGCTGACGATGAGGCCGCCGACGATCGAGATGCCGAGCGGCTGACGCAGTTCCGCGCCCTCGCCGGTGCCGAAGGCGAGCGGCAGGGCACCGAGCATGGCCGCCATGGTGGTCATCATGATCGGCCGGAAGCGCATCAGGGAGGCCTGGAAGATCGCCTCCGTCGGCGTCAGGTGCTGCTGGCGCTGCACCTCGAGTGCAAAGTCGATCATCATGATCGCGTTCTTCTTGACGATGCCGATCAGCAGGATCACCCCGATCAGGGCGATGATGCTGAACTCCGCGCCGCACAGGCGCAGCGCGAGCAGCGCGCCGATGCCGGCGGAGGGCAGCGTGGAGAGGATCGTGATCGGGTGGATATAGCTCTCGTAGAGGACCCCGAGCACGATGTACACCGCCAGCAGCGCGGTGAGGATCAGTAGCGGCTCGCTGCTCAAGGATGACTGGTAGGTGGCCGCGGTGCCCGCGAAGCTGCCGTGGATGTCCGCCGGCATGCCGATCTGCGCCGAGGCCTGGGCGATCGCAGCCGTGGCCTGGCTGAGCGAGGCATTGGGGGCAAGGTTGAAGGAGATCGTGGTCGCAACGAAGGTGCCCTGGTGGTTGACCGCGAGCGGCGTGGTCCCCGGGGCGTGTGCCGCGATGGAGGCGAGCGGCACCATGGCTTCCACGGCGGTGCTGTCCGCGGAACCGGTGGAGACGCTGCCGCGACCGCTGTTCGCGAGCGCGTTGGTGGCCTGGTTGATGGCGGTATTGGTGGCCAGCGCCGCGGCGGTGTTGGTGGACTTGGTCGCCGCCGAGGTGACCGTGCCCGCCACCGCGTTGGTGGACTGCGTGCCACCCACGGTGCCGCCTGCGGTGCTGATCCACAGGTTGTTGAGCGTCTCCGGGCTCTGCCAGTACTCGGGCGCCACTTCCATGACGACGTGGTACTGGTTCAGGGGGTTGTAGATGGTCGAGACGTCGCGCTGGCCGAAGGCATCGTAGAGGGTGTTGTCGATGGAGGCCGGGTTCAGCTGCAGCCGGGACGCGGTGTCGCGGTTGACGCCGATGTCGATCTCCTGGCCATTCTGCTGCTGGTCCGAGTTCACGTCCGTCAACACCGGTACGTGCCCGAGGGCGTCGGCGAGCTTGGGCGCCCAGGCATAGAGCTCGGCCACGTCGTTGCCCTGCAGCGTGTACTGGTACTGGGCGTTGCTCTGGCGGCCGCCGACGCGGATGTCCTGCACCGACTGCAGGAACAGGCGGGCGCCGGCCACCTGGGTGAGCTTCGGCCGCAGCCGCGCGATGACCTCATCCGCCGAGAGCTTGCGCTCGCTCTTGGGCTTGAGGGAGATGAAGACGAAGCCGCCGTTGGTCTGGCCACCGCCCTGCGAGCCCCCGCCGGTGAAGCCGACCACCGTGTCCACTGCGGGATCTGCCTGCACCAGCTTGATGAACTCGCGCAGCTTCTTCTCCATGGCCTGGAAGGAGATCGACTGGTCGGCCTGGATGCCGCCTGTGAGGCGGCCGGTGTCCTGCTGCGGGAAGAATCCCTTGGGGATGTCCCAGTAGAGGTAGACGTTGAAGGCAACGATAGCCAGCAGCAGCACCATCAGCGGCGGCCCGTTGCGCAGCGCCCAGCGCAGCGAGCGCCCGTAGGCGCGCAGCACCGCCTCGAAGCCGCGCTCGGTCATCTGGAAGAAGCGGCCCTGCTCCTCGGGCCTGATCACCCGGATGAAGCGCGAGCACAGCATCGGCGTCGTGGTGAGGGAGATCAGAAGGGAAATCAGCACCGCCACCGAAAGCGTGATCGAGAACTCGCGGAACAGGCGCCCGACGAGCCCGCCCATCAGCAGGATCGGGATGAAGACCGCCACCAAGGACAGGCTCATGGAGAGCACCGTGAAGCCGACCTCGCGTGCCCCGAGCAGCGCCGCCTCGAAGCGCGGCACGCCCGCCTCCATGTGGCGCGTGATGTTCTCGAGCACGACGATGGCATCGTCGACCACGAAGCCGGTGGCGATGATGAGCGCCATCAGGGAGAGGTTGTCGAGGCTGTAGCCCAGGAGGTACATGACCCCGAAGGTCCCGAGCAGCGAGATCGGCACCGCGACCGCCGGCACCATGGTGGCGCGCCCGTTGCGCAGGAACAGGAACACCACCAGCACCACCAGCGCGATGGCGATCAGCAGGGTCATCTTGACCGCCTGCAGCGAGCCGCGGATGGTGGTGGTGCGGTCGATCGCGACCGCAAGATCGATGTTGCTCGGGATCGAGGCCTTGAGCGAGGGGATGAGCGCCCGCACCCGGTCGACGGTCTCGATGATGTTGGCGCCGGGCTGGCGGTAGAGGATGACGAGGACGGCGGGCTTGCCGTTGGCGAGCCCGAGGTTGCGCACGTTTTCCACCGAGTCGAGGATGGTGGCGACGTCCGAGAGCCGCACCGCGGCGTTGTTGCGATAGGCGACGATCAGGTTCTGGTACTGCGCGGCCTTGCTCGCCTGGTCGTTGGTGTAGATCTGGTAGCGCTCGCCGCCGACGTCGATGGAGCCCTTGGGCGTATTGGCGTTCGCCGAGGCGAGCGCCGCGCGCACGTCCTCGAGTCCGATGCCGTACTTGAAGAGCGCGCTCGGGTTGAGCTCCACCCGCACCGCTGGCAGCGAGCTGCCGCCGATCTGCACCTGACCTATCCCTGAGACCTGCGAGAGCTTCTGCGACAGGATGGTGTCGGCCGAGTCGTAGAGCTGCCCGGTGGTGAGGGTCGCTGAAGTGAGGGTGAGGATCATGATCGGCGCGTCGGCCGGGTTGACCTTGTGGTAGGTCGGGTTGCTGCGCAGCGCGGTGGGCAGGTCGGCGCGCGCCGCGTTGATCGCCGCCTCCACGTCGCGCGCCGCCCCGTCGATGCTGCGGTTGAGGCCGAACTGCAGCGTGACGCGGCTGGAGCCTGTGGAACTCGAGGAGGTCATCTCGGTGACGTCCGCGATCTGGCCGAGGTGGCGCTCGAGCGGCGTCGCGACGGTTGCCGCCATGACATCCGGACTGGCGCCCGCCATCGAGGCCTGCACCGAAATAGTGGGGAAGTCCACCTGCGGCAGCGGCGACACCGGCAGCTTGAAGTAGGCCAGGGCGCCGGCGAGTGCGATGCCGAGCGTCAGCAGCGTGGTCGCCACCGGGCGGCGGATGAAGGGTTCGGAGAGGTTCATGCCGAGCCCGCGCCGCTCGGAAGCGCCTGGGGTCCGGTGCGCCCGGTGATGCGCCGCTCGAGGCGATCAAAGTACAGGTAGATGACCGGGGTGGTGAAGAGCGTCAGCATCTGCGACACGATCAGGCCGCCGACAATCGTGATGCCCAGCGGGTGGCGCAGCTCCGAGCCCGTGCCGGTGCCGAGCATCAGGGGCAGGGCACCCAGCAGAGCTGCCATCGTCGTCATGAGGATCGGGCGGAAGCGCAGCAGCGAGGCATGGTAGATCGCATCATGCGGGCTCATGCCCTGCTCGCGCTCGGCCACCAGCGCGAAGTCGATCATCATGATCGCGTTCTTCTTGACGATGCCGATCAGCAGCACGATGCCGATGATGCCGATGACGCCCAGGTCACTGCCGGCGATGAGAAGCGCGAGCAGCGCCCCGACGCCTGCGGAGGGGAGCGTCGAGAGGATCGTGATGGGGTGGATGAAGCTCTCGTAGAGCACGCCCAGCACGATGTAGACGGTGACGAGGGCGGCGAGGATCAGGAACAGCTCGTTGCCGAGGGTCGCCTGGAAGGCGAGCGCTGCGCCCTGGAAGCTCGTCATGAGGCTCGGCGGCATGTTGATGGACTTCTCGGCCTTGTCGATGGCATCGACGGCGGTGCCAAGAGCGGCGCCCGGGGCGAGGTTGAAGGACACCGTGGTGGCCGGGAACTGCCCGAGGTGGTCGATGGAGAGCGGTGCGGTGCGCTCGGACACCTTTACCAGGGCAGACAGCGGCACCTCCCCGCCCACCGCGGTCGAGGAGGGCAGGTAGATCGTGCCCAGGGCATCGAGTGACCCCATGAGCGAGTCATCCGCCTGCAGGATGACGCGATACTGGTTCGACTGCGTGAAGATCGTGGAGACGATGCGCTGGCCGAAGGCATCGTAGAGAGCGTTGTCGACGGTGGCGGGGGTGATGCCAAAGCGCCCGGCGGTGTCGCGGTCGATGGTCAGGTAGGCCGAGAGCCCCTGGTTCTCCTGGTCGCTCGCCACGTCCTCCAGCTGCGGCAGGGTCTGCAGCTTGGCGATGAGCTTGGGCACCCAGGTGTTGAACTCATCCGGGTTCGCATCCTCCAGCACGAACTGGTACTGCGTGCGGCTGACGGTGTCGGAGATCGACAGGTCCTGCACCGGCTGCATGAAGAGGGAGATGCCGGTGACGTCGGCGGTGTTCTTCTGGATGCGGCGGATCACCTGGCTGGCGGTCTCGGAGCGCTCGTCCACCGGCTTGAGGTTGATCAGCATGCGTCCGCTGTTGAGGGTGATGTTGGTGCCGTCCACGCCGATGAAGGAGGAGAGGCTGACCACGTCCGGGTCCTTGAGGATGGCGGCGGCGAGCTGGGCCTGGCGGCGCGACATGTCGGCGAAGGACACCGACTGCGGCGCCTCGGTGATCGCCTGGATGACCCCGGTGTCCTGCACGGGGAAGAAGCCCTTGGGGATGAAGACGTAGAGGGCGATGGTCAGGGCGAGGGTCAGTACCGCGACCAGCAGCGTCAGCGGCTGGTGCTCCAGCACCCACTCCAAGGCCCGGCCGTAGTGGTCGATGAGTGACTGGAACTTCTCGTTCGACCAGCGCGCGATGCGCCCTTCGGAGCCTTCCGGGACGTGGTGCAGGAGCTTCGCGCACATCATGGGCACGAGGGTGAGCGACACCACCGCCGAAATGACGATCGTGACTGCGAGCGTGATGGCGAACTCGTGGAACAGCCGCCCCACCACGTCCCCCATGAAGAGCAGCGGGATCAGCACCGCGATCAGTGACACCGTCAGGGACACGATGGTGAAGCCGATCTCGCCTGCACCCTTGAGCGCTGCCTGCAGCGGCTTCTCGCCCTGCTCGATGTAGCGCGAGATGTTCTCGATCATGACGATGGCGTCATCGACGACGAAGCCGGTGGCGATGGTGAGCGCCATCAACGACAGGTTGTCGAGGCTGAAGCCCAGGAGGTACATGACCGCGAGCGTGCCGACGAGGGACAGCGGCACGCTCATGCTCGGGATGATGGTGGCCGGGATGCTGCGCAGGAACAGGAACATCACCATCACGACCAGCGCCACGGCGAGCCCGAGCTCGAACTCCACGTCATGCACCGAGGCGCGGATGGTGTTGGTGCGATCGGTCAGCACCGTCACCTCCACGGCCGCCGGGAGCGAGCTCGTGACCGCCGGCAGCAGCGCCTTGATGCGGTCGACCACCTGGATGACGTTGGCGCCGGGCTGGCGCTGCACGTTCAGGATGATGCCGGGGCTGTTGTTCACCCAGCCGGCAAGGTAGGTGTTCTCGGCCCCGGCGATGACGTCGGCGACGTCGGAGAGGCGCACCGGATTGCCGTTCTTGTAGGCGACGATGATGCTCTTGTAGTCGTTCGGGTCCTGGATCTGGTCATTGGCGTTCAGGGTCCAGGAGCGTGCCGGCCCATCGAGCGTTCCCTTGGGGGCGTTGACGTTGGCGTTGGCGATGGTGGTGCGCAGGTCATCGATGTTGAGCCCGTAGGCGGCAAGCGCGCGCACGTTGGCGACGACGCGCACCGCCGGGCGCTGGCCGCCGCTGACGCTGACGAGCCCGACGCCCTCGACCTGGGAGATCTTCTGCGCCATGCGGGTGTCGGCGAGGTCCTCCAGTTGCGTGAGCGGCAGGGTCTTGGAGGTGATGCCGAGGGTGATGATCGGCGCATCGGCCGGGTTGACCTTGGCGTAGATCGGCGGCGCCGGCAGGTCCGAGGGCAGGAGGTTCCCGGCGGCATTGATGGCCGCCTGGACCTCCTGCTCGGCGATGTCGAGGCTCAGATCGAGGCTGAACTGCAGTGTGATGACCGAGGAGCCGCCCGAACTGGTGGAGGACATCTGGTTCAGGCCCGGCATCTGCCCGAACTGCACTTCCAGCGGCGCCGTCACCGAGGAAGTCATGACCTCAGGACTCGCCCCGGGGTAGAAGGTCTGTACCTGGATGGTCGGGTAGTCGACCTCCGGGAGCGCCGAGAGCGGCAGGTAGCCGAAGGCCACGATACCGACCAGGAGTATCGCCACCATCAGGAGCGACGTCCCGACTGGCCGGAGGATGAAGATCCGGGACGGATTCACGCGCTGAGGCCTACTTCGAAGCCGGAGGAGGCTGACCGCTCTGGTCAGCACCCTGGCCGTGATTGCCTCGGCGGTGTTGGTGTTGTTGTTGCCCCTGCGCGCCGGGCTGGCCCGGCGCTTGCGCCGCACCCGCACCCGCACCCGCGCCCGTCTTGGCGCCGACGCCTGCGCGCACCAGGATCTTGGCGCCGTCCTTGAGGCGGTCCGCGCCGTCGATGACGACCACGTCGCCGACCGCCAGCCCCTGCTGGACCGCGATGTTGGTGGCATCCCCCGGGCCGAGCGTGATCTTCCTGACGCTCACGGTCTGATCCTGATTGACCGCATAGACGTATGTCCCCGGGGCGCCGCGCTGCACGGCGGACTGGGGTATTAGCACGGCGTTCTGCAACGTATTGACCAGCAAGTCGACGTTCACGAACTGGTTCGGGAAGAGCTTCTCGTCGGGGTTGGAGAAGGTTGCCTTGAGCTTCACCGTCCCGGTGGTGGTGTCGATCTGGCTGTCCACGCTCTGCAGTGCCCCGACCGCGATCTGCGTGGTGTGTGTGCGGTCGTAGGCCGTCACCTGCAGCGTCTTGCCCGCCTGCATCTGCGCGAGGATCGGCGGAATCGAGTCCTCCGGCAGCGCGAACACCACGGTGATGGGCTTCATCTGCGTGACCACGACGAGCCCGTTGGGTTCGGCGGGCGTCACGTAGTTGCCCAGCGTCACCTGCTGCAGTCCCGCGCGGCCATCCACCGGAGAGGTGATGTGGCAGTAGATCAGGTTGAGCTTCGCGGCATCGATGGCGGCCTGGTCGGTCTTCACCGTGCCTTCATCCTGGGCGACGAGGGACTTCTGCGTCGCCAGCTGCTGCTCGGCGATCGAGTCCTGCGCGAAGAGCGTGGTGTAGCGCTCAAGGTCGATGCGCGCGTTGGCCAGCAGCGCCTTGTCCCGGGCGAGTGCACCCTCGGCCTGCTCGAGCGCCACCTGGTAGGGGCGCGGATCGATCAGGATCAGCAGGTCCCCCTTCTTGACCGACTGGCCCTCCTTGAAGGCGATCTGCGTGATCTGGCCGCTGATCTGGCTCTGCACGGTGACGGTGGTGATGGGCGTGACGGTGCCCAGGCCGTTCACGATGATCGGCATGCTGCCGCTCTGGGCGGCCGCCGTGGCGACGGGCATCGGCGCGCCGGCGGCCCCGAAGCGGCCGCCCGGGGCCTTGGGGGGACCCGGACGCAGGAACCAGGCGAGGAGAATCAGGGCCAGGATGGCGCCGATGACCGCCAGCCAGCGTGCTGTCAGGAATCTGCGCCAGCCGGTGGCGCCTTGTTGCTCAGGAGGCGGGATCAGTAGGGGGTTGCTGTGAACGTCGTTCATGAGAGTTGGTTGGCGGGCGCCTGTCACACATATCCGGCAAGTTCAGCACGCCGCACTCAGTCTCGCGGTTGAATCCAATGCCATCCGACCACTGTATCCTGTACCAGTGTCAACGAATCTCAAGATTGCGATGCCAATTCTGTCGCTCTGTGGCCCCGAGCGAGGTGCGGCTGATCCTGAGCAGGAACTCTACCGAATCGACGCAACTGCGGCCCGAAGTCTTTATTATCGGCGCATCCCCGATCAACGGCGAACCCGATGGCCTTGAGTCTGCCCAACGCGCTCACCTGGGCCCGGATCGCTGCGATACCGCTCATCGTGGCACTCTTTTATATGCCGTACCCGTGGGCCGACCCCGCGGCGGGGCTGTTGTTTGCAGTAGCCGGGATCACCGACTCACTCGACGGCTATTTCGCCCGCCGACTCGGCCAGATCTCGCGTCTCGGAGCGTTCCTCGACCCGGTGGCCGACAAGCTCATCGTCGCGGTCGCGCTCGTGCTTCTGGTGAGCAAGGATCCGCGCGCCCTGATCGTGCTCACGGCGGCCGTGATCATCGGTCGTGAAATCACGATTTCCGCGCTAAGGGAGTGGATGGCGGAGATCGGCGCCCGGCGCAAGGTCGCCGTGTCCCAGCTCGGGAAGTACAAGACGATCCTCCAGATCACGGGCCTTTCCATGATGCTCTACCGGATCCCGCTGTTCGGGGTCATCCCCACCTACCGGCTGGGGGTCGGGCTCACGGAAGTTGCAGCACTTGCGACGCTCGTCTCGATGGGGATGTATTTGCGCGCTGCGTGGCCTGAGCTGAAGCGCTAGTTATGGTCCGTAACTATTTGTTTTATATTGATAAATGTGCTAGTATGTAAGGTAGTTTCGAGGTAGGGTGCCGCTGGGATCCGCCTTGACTTCGCAAGGGGTGCACATAGAATCTCGCGCTCCTCGATTCCGGATGCGGGAATAGCTCAGTTGGTAGAGCACGACCTTGCCAAGGTCGGGGTCGCGAGTTCGAGTCTCGTTTCCCGCTCCAAATTCAATAAGTTGCAAAGGTGCGTGTGCTGGGTTGGCACGCACTTGGCACGCAGTAAGCCTGAAAACGGGTCATCCGGCGGCGGTTGATCGGTCCATTCGAGTCCCTTGAAGGGTTGCTCGACGAACTCACCCAGAGCCCTGAACAGGGCTTCTATTCCTTCAATAACGCCCCGCAGATACTCCGGCCGCCGATGGATGTAGCGCTTGCCCGTGGCGCTGCCTTCAGCCTTGTGACCCATGAAGACGTCGGCCTCCGCATCAGGCACACCGGCTTCCGCAAGGAACGTGCGCACCGTGTGGCGAATGACATTAGGTCCACCGGTGACGCCGGCGATCTCCGCAAGACGATCGAAGAACTCGCGCGTTGAGAGCGCCTTCCCGTAGTACGTAATGACGTGAGTGCCATCGCGCGTCCAGGAGTCCAACTCCCGCCCGAGGGTCGGTGAGATCGGCACCGTAGGGCGTCGCTTCTTGGTCTGTCGTCGCCCGGCGGGATTCAGATAAATGCGCCCGAGCTTTAAGTCCACCTGGTCCCAGGTCAGTTCACGCAGCGCCGCCTCGCGCGAGGCGGTGCCAATCGCGAGCACCAGGAATCGCCACCAGTGCTGACGGGTATAACGCAAGTCAGGAGTCTGTGACGCGGCGACGTTGAACAGCGCGCCGAGTTCGCGAAGAGAGTACGTCTTGTCGTTGTCCTGCAGTACCGGCTTCCAGTCGGCGGCCGTGATGGGTTCAGGTACCTGCAGGTCCGGGTTGTCGCGCTTGAACCAGTTCATCATGGCCCAGATGCGCCTTAAGCGCGTGCTGATGGTCCAGTCAGCAAGACCCCGCGCTCTCATGGCTTGCACGAACTCGAGCTGCTTGCGCCGGTCGAGTGCGCGGACGGTCACGTCGCCCCAAATCTCGAGCGCATCCCGCTGCGCGGCCAGGTGCGTGTGGGCGCTCGGCAGGTGCTGGGCGTAGCTCACCCAGCAGGTCTGCATCACTCGGGCGAGTTGGGCGTCGGGCTGGGCGTCGACTCGATCGTGCCGGAGAGCGTACTCATAGAGCGCCTTGCGCGCCGTCTCGAGGTCGCTTGAGCCAGTTGAAAGACGCTCTGTCTGTCGAGAGTCACCGCTGTACCAACAGATGTACCAGGTCCCTTCCGGTCCGCGCTGCTTGAGGAAGAATTTTCCCGCGCGTTCTCGTTCAACTTGCATGTCCCCTCCCGCAGAAACGTCTGAAGATCCTCTTCCGATACCCGGGGCGAACGTCCGAAACGAGTCACCCTTAGCTTACCTGATGCGATAAACCGCTTGACGGTCCTCGGGCTGATGCGCAGATAGCCCGCCACTTCCTCGGGCAGATACAGCCGAGGCAGACTGTCGAGCGGTGGCGCCGAGCCGAGTCGAGGCTTGCAGCTCATCGTGTGTGCTCTTGGGTGCGATCGCGCACGCGCTCGACGGTACCGCGTTCCCGGGACCGCTCGCGGTTTACGTACGTGATGAAATCCGCCGCGAGCCGCTCGCGATTCGTGAGCACCCGGGGCATCTGGCTGACGAAATAGCGCACATCGCCCGCAAGCTCGATCTCTCCGTGGGAGTCGAGCGCCCGGGCGATTCTTTCCCAGCCGGCGATGACAGTCTTGCGAGACTCGATGAGCTTTGCCCGGCCCGGATCCCGGAAAGTGCCGGTGCTCTTGATTTCGGGAAGGATCCCTCGCATGTGTGCCGCCACTACAGACGACCGACCGTTACGCTCAGCCCAGAAGGCCCGGTCAAGAGTTGAGCGCTTACTCTGGCCACGCCAGGCGCGCGGGGTTGCGTTCGCCGGAATACCCTGCGCGCGCATTGCCTGGGCGAAGTCCTCGCGCCATTCGCGGAGCATCGCTTTGTCGATGCGCAAACGTTTTCGGCCGTCCTCAGGCTCGGCCTTGATGACGAGATGCACGTGCGGGTGCTGCTGGTGTGTATGCAGCGCCATGACGTAACAGTGCTGCGCCCCGAACTTCTCCCGGGCGAAGTGGCGCGCCGCAGCCAGGACCGCTTTGGCAGGAGTGGGCGAGGGCATCGACAGCACTACGTTGTGTACGAGCTTGATCCGCCGAGCCCGACCGTCCGCAGTTCTGGTGGGCCGGTACTGGCCGGAGGATAGTTCCAGATGCCAGTCCTTCAGCAGCGCCTTCTGCTCAGACTGCGTGATCGAGCGACCCCGGTCATCCTCAAACGGCGCTTCGCCATCGTGACTGATGTACGCAAGAGTGGCCACAACACCCTTAGCGGTTCGGCCGCCGCCCGTGACCTTGACCATGACCTCGGGCGTGCGCCGTACAGTGCGCTGGATGTGCTCCAGCTGTTTGGCTGTGAATCGATCCCGTCGCCCCGGACCCAGGCGAGCGGCGCCGTAGAGATCCAGGAGCGGTTCACGCCGGGGAGCGAGAACGGATGCGGGTCTAGTCAACGCGGCTCTCCCAGGCGATCAGGGAGGCTTTGGCAAATTCCTGCAGGCGCTTCTCAACCGCGGCGACCGCGGCGCGGGTGTGCTGAAGATCATCGCGCGTGAGCTGGGTTGAAGACTTGCTGTTCACAACCCGGCCCATCTCGGCCAGCACCGAGACGGCTCGCTTGAGGGCCCGGATTTCGTCTGCAGGCAGTGGCGGGTTGCGTGAGACGTGGGCGCGGACTAGGGCGGCAATGTAACCCGAGCTTTGCATGCCGCGCTCAGCCGCCCGACGCGCGACCCATCCACCGTCGCCGGGGCGCAGTCGAATCGTGATCCGTTCCGTGGCCCGTACCCAGGTATCGGGCCAAGTGTTCGGTGCCGCCGGTGCAAAACTCAGGTACATACGGATGGCTCTCAACGCAAGGGCGGACTCCGTCATCCCCTTTGACACTGCGACACTGACGAACCGGGCTTTTTCTTCCGGCGAGGGACGGGCGGTGATTGAAGGCACGGATGAAGCGTCTGCTCGCGAGCTCACTAGAGGATTCCCCGGATCGAAGGCGGACAAAGCGATGCTGATCGATTGTTCTCGGGAGTCGCCTCACCCGATAGCCTGCGAGGTGCCGAATTGACCTCGATGCGCACGTTGCAGGTAATGCGCCGCATTGCGACATCCATTCGATCCGAAATACCCATCGCAGTGGCTAAATCATGGGCTGGCGGTCTCCCGAAAGTCAGCCAAGGTATTGCGCCGATTTCGGCCATAACTCGAAATTGTTTTTCCGCACCCGTGGTCGAAAGGCCCCAATACCAGGACGATTCCTGGGGTCCTCGCGGCCGGATTCGGGCCGCCACCGGGCGTCTCGACGGCGTACAGCTGACCGAATTAGCGCAAGAGTTCGGACTAGGATCTGCTGCAAACGCGGACACCCCGCTATCCGGCCACCCACCGATTTTGGCCGCTCTTGTCACACGCGCGAATCTCGCGCTTTATCCCCCGTCGAGAGTCCTCAGGAAGGTCGATCGGTATCTTTTCTCGCCAGTCGGGACCTTGTTGATATTGATACGGTGGGCGGAACCCCGGCGGGGGCGGCACGAACGCCTAATAAGCCCTCTGGGGCCGCCGTCTGTATCCGAGCCGATTCGTATTCTGCGCCTCGCTCAGGTCGTGAAAGGCACGGGCCTGGGGAGTAGTGCGGGGCCCAAATGCCTTGTCGCTGGCCAGGAATTCAGACCTTGACGAAGCGGATTCCACAAAACCAGTAGCAGGTGGCTAATGCTGAGAGGAGAACTCCATCCACCTGCTTACACTCTCTTACAAGGGAGCGGTCTTACCCTCCAGTGCATCCTGGAACAGACCAAACTGGGAGCCTGTCCGCATCTGCCACAGAGGCGTATATCGGCATATTGGAGCTATGCTGATAACTCCTCGGCGCCGCCATATCTATTCGCAGCAAATGAACTAGACAGCGCCACTACACCCGCAGGACCGACATCACCCACTCTTCCGACGGGGCAGCTGCGTGGTCAGTCGGATATGAGCCCCAGCATTACTCTCGCAATTTCTGGTGTCGTCAATGTTTCTGGGGCCGGCACTGGGCCGGTTGCGCGGGTTTCGTTAACCAATGCGGCTGCCATTTCTATTACCGGAATTTCCGGTGCCGAAGTCTGTGAAAAGATCATCTTGCACGCCACAACTGCGAATGCGGTGACCATTCACGACGGGTCCGTTTTTGAGTTGCATGGGGGCACGTGGACTTCCAGTCAGTTCGACGTACGAAAAGGAATCGAGCTATGGATCGGATGCTTTGGACGGCGATGAAGTTGATGAGCGTCCTGCTCATCTTGGAATCTTCGGCTGCAGGAGCACAAAATTACAGTCTGACGGTCATTCCCCCATTGGGAGGGTCGCCTGGTGGCACGACCGGTAACGCCATCAATTCATCCGGTCAGGTGACTGGCAGCTCTTCGACTGCGTCAAACGGTCCCGCTCACGCATTCCTCTACAGTGCCGGAGTGACATCTGATTTGGGCACCCTGGGAGGACTCGCTGCAACTGGACTAGGCATCAACGACTCGGGCGAGGTGGTCGGCCAAATAGAAAACGTTGGCGCTCAAACGTCTCCCTACGGCTTTGTATATTTAAACGGACAAATAATGGCTTTGCCTACGCTCGCGGAGCCGGGTCAGGCTAATTACATCTTCGCGTCAGCGAATGCTGTAAACGGCAGCGGTTTGATCGCCGGTGTATCTCAAGCCACCGGTGGGGGTCCAACTTTGGGCCTGCTATATACAAATCTGGTACCGAAGCAGATCTCGCCAACGTCCCAGGGCGCAAGCGCCATCAATGACTACGGCCAAGTCGTGGGCGATGGATATCTTTACAGCAACGGTGTCGTTACGGCCCCGTTCAGTGGGACCGCAACCGGCATCAATAACGCCGGTCAGGTGATTGGCTACTACCCCGGAACGGTCCCGCTCAATCCGGCTGCATTCCTCTTTAGCAACGGCACGACCCAGACTCTACCCGCGCTCGCAGGCGCGACCTATAGCCTGCCACTTGGGATCAACAATGCAGGCCAGGTGGTCGGTGCGGCGGCGATAAACGGCGCGTACGAGCCCTTTCTCTACAGCAATGGTGCGACGATCAATCTGAATACGCTGATCGATCCAAATGACCCGCTGGCCCCGTATGTCACTCTGCTGCAGGCGACTGCGATTAACGATGACGGCTGGATCGTCGCGAACGGGACAGACAGCCGAGGGGGCGGCTTCGCCTATCTGCTGACGCCTGAGACGGCATACTCCTCGTTCGTTCAGGTCTTTGTCACATCGTCTGCCCAAACGGGATCCGCCTTCACTGTGGCGTGGATCGATCAGAACGTGACTTCCTGCACCGCATCCGGAGGCGGGAGCGGGGACGGGTGGTCGGGTTCTGAATTGTCTACACGAGGCGGTCAACAGCAGGTCACCGAGTCTGCTACGGGAATCGCCGCTTTCACGGTTACCTGCCAAGGGTCGGCAGGGATGGTAAGCGCGAGCGCCAGTACTGAAGTAATTGCCGCTCCGGCCGTACGACTGGGAGCTTCTTCGACGAATGTCACTGCTGGTACGAGCTTTACGCTTACTTGGACCTCCGCAACCGTGACGAGCTGTATGGGCTCCGGCGGGTCGACTGCCGATGGCTGGAACACTTCTCATCCTGTGTCCGGGTCTTTCTTAATCTCGGAAACATCTCCAGCGACTCACGTCTACGTCCTGAGTTGTCTGTACGGCTCGCAGAAGGTTACCGGACAAGTAACGGTTTCGGTGGCTGCTCCCCAGAAAGACGGTGGCGGAGGTTTGGACGGCCTCTCGCTCATCGCGTTCCTCACGCTCATAGGTCTTCGAGGGTTTATCTTGTCGAAGCAAACAGGGGGTCACGTACATGCCCGGTAGTGGAGTTACGATCACGCCTTTTGCGCAGACGCAGGCGGCGCTGAACGCTAACTCGAAGTATTCGAGAGGCCGATGCATTGGTTCACCTGGGTTGAGCGCTTCTGCTGCGCCGCGTCTTGAGCCGCACATCCCGTGGCGATGGCCTTCCGCTGTCACCGTGAGTGACAGTGCGGGTTCGTTCAAGTTTCAGGAAGGCTCCGCTGCCATGACGCAATTCTCCACGATGGAGCCTCCCTGCATTGGCACGGGAACGCTAACGCACCTCGAAAAAGCCCGAGCTCCTGGATTGACATAGACCTGGAAACGCAGGACTGCAGCCATGGTAAGTCACATACAGCACAGGTCATGCCTGGCGTTCGCGGGTGTATTTTCGCTTCTGTCGGGGCCCGGGTGGGGGCAGCAGCCAACGTATCAGCTCACCGATCTCGGAACGCTCGGGGGAACAGCAAGCACGGCGTATGGCATTAACAGTTCAGGCGAGGTCGTTGGCAGCTCTTTAACAGCAGGCAACGCGGCGACGCACGCGTATGTCTACACCCAAGGCACCATCACCGACCTAGGCACCCTTGGCGGGTCAACGAGCGAAGCTTTTGCGATTAACGATAATGGACAGATAGTCGGATACGCCCGCACCTCTGGCGGAGCCGATCATGCGACCGAGTGGAACGGCGCGACAATAGAGGATCTCGGGACGGCCGGCGCGGCATCGGGCTACGCGTATGGCATAAATAACTCCGGCGACATAGTCGGCGCGGTTGGGGACGCCAGCAATCCACCGCTAACCTACATGTACTGTACTGGAGTAACCGCGACGGTGTGGTCGGCGGGCACGGCTACCGCGTTGCCTCCTTTTGAGCCCAACGCGAAAAGTACTGCTTATCAGATTAACGACGCTGGACAGGTAGTCGGTTGCGTCGAGAGCCTCGTCAATATGACGTTTTACGGTGCTACTTGGATCAACAACACCCTCACGCAGTTGCCCGCCTCTGATGGGAATGCGGGCGCGGCATTCGCGATCAACAGCGCGGGTTTAATCGCCGGTCAGAATAAGACCGCCGCAATGTCTGCGGCTACGGTTTGGAACGGAACTACAACTGTGTTCCTGAGGGCGATGGAGCCAAGCATCGCCTTCGGAATCAACTCATTCGGACAGATCGTGGGGAATGCAAGTTTCGGTGGACCGATTCACGCGGCTTTGTGGACATCGGGCGGCACGGCCATCACGGATCTTAATACCTTAATCAGCGCTCAGGACGCAGCCGGCAACCTGCTTACCACTGCAGTAGGCATTAACGCAACCGGTGCTATTGCCGCGAATGGAACGGTGGTCGCGTCCGGAGCGAATCACGCGTACTTGCTAACCCCGCTCGCACCACTCACGGTGAGTATCTCGGCAGCCCCTACCGTCATCACATCAGGGCAATCGATTACCCTCACGTGGACTTCGAAAAATGCGACAAGTTGCACCGCGAGCGGGGGTGCGGTAGGCGACGGCTGGACAGGGACCACGCGCCCGACAAGCGGGACGGCCGTGATCAAAGAATCAAATAGCCCAGCGTCTGCATTGACCCTAACGTTTACCCTAACTTGCGACGCACCAGCAACAAGTCAGTCGTCGCAAGCGTCAGTTAAGGTCACGGAAAATCCCGCGCCGGCCAACGGAGGGGGTGGCGGGGGATTCGAAGTCTGGTCATTACTTGCATTACAGCTCTTGCTGACCGCGCGGATTTTCGGTCGGAGATTTGGGCGGACCGTATAGTTGCGATTGCTGCGCATAGCACGCTTGTGGAACGAGAGTGACTGCGGGTCCTTCAATAGGGGCTCCTCACGGCGCACCCGACTCACTGTCAAAGTCGCAAAATCCGGCATCGCCGCTGACCGCTGACTGGCACCATAGCGGGGGATTCTGGTGCTCGTGCGACGGTGCATTGTTCATCCGGGATCGGGTCTAGATTTAAGCGCTGGTGAGTCAAGTTGCTCGTCAGCGGCACGCCGGGTGAGAGCGTTGGCCCGGATCGGACAGAACCAGTAGGCGCGCATGTACTTCCAAATCGAAGGCTCCAACGTCCGCATCGGCGGCAGCATGCACGAGGTGCCGCTCGGGCAAACGTTGCCGGACTGGGTGAGCGATGCCATTGGGTGGGCTCGGCATATCGTGCTTGAGGCCGACCCGAACGTGCCTCCCGCGCGCGCGGCGCAGCTGGCCCGCCTACCTGAGAACCAAGTCGTCGACGGCAGGCTCCCGAACTCCTGGCCTCGCGTCGTGGCGGAGCACCCGGAGTGGCTGCCCGGGCTTCAAGCCCTGAAGCCAGAGGTAATCGCGCTGCACGTATTTTTCGATGGAGTCGCCCGAGACCCCGGCGTGGAACGACTTGCCAAGGCCCGTGCCGCGGAGGGAGGTAAGACCATCAGTTACCTCGAGAACGCGGAGACGTTCCTTGAGCTCGCGACCAGGGTTCCCGATGCCGTTTGGGATCACGCCATTGGCTGGGTGCTCGATAACCGAGGCATCGGAAATCAGGTCATCCAGAGCCTCTACACTGCCTGGATCTCCGGTGACCCGGACACGGCTCTTGCTGCGGCCGATGAGGGGCTACTCGGCCGGTTTCCCGAAACCAGGCGAGTGGTGCTCGCGGAGCGGAATCATCTCTGGATGCCGCTGATAACCGACCACATTGCTACGGCAGAGCAGTCCACGCTGGTGCTTGTCGGCGCCGCTCACCTTAGCGGCGATGAAGGCCTCATGGCCCTTCTGACGGCGCAAGGTCTGGAACTGCGACCGCTGCTCGACCTGCCTGCGTGAAGGAGCTGCTCGAAACCTTCCACGTCGCTGAGGTGGCTCAGGAGGAGCTCGAGGCAGTGCTGCAGATGCATTTTTTGGCTCAACCGCCCACGCCAGTTCTTCGTGGCGATTGGGGCGGCCCTGGTGGCGATCGATCAGTACGTGAAGCGGCGCAAGGCGCAGAAGATCGTGCTCGGCATTGTGATGGCCGCGCGACCGAAGGCCTGACGGGAGTTCGCTCATGACCACGACCATGCGCCAGCTAATCCCCGATCCGAATGTCGCCTTGGCGCTCGCGCCGGAGGAGCTCGCCTTCCAGGTGCTTAAGCTCGCCAAGTCGATCCTGCAGCAGAGCCGGATGACCACCTTGGAGCAAGTCATCTCGGCAAACGGCTATCCAAACTTTTCTCCTGACCTGGAGCTGGCCATGACCGAGGCCTGGCGTTGGCTCGAGCTCAATATGTTCCTAATGCCGGCGCCTGCGCCGAACGGCCGCAATGGGTGGAACGTCATCGGCCGCCGCGGGCAGAAGGCCCTCACGGAGCAGCAGTTCGGCGACTACCGTAGGGCAGCGGCCTTCCCTAGGGAGCTGCTGCATGCTGCGATCGTCGAGACAGTGTGGCCGCAACTTGCCCGCGGTGACTATGACGGAGCTGTGTTCTTCGCGTTCCGCACGGTTGAGGAGGCGGTCCGCGCCGCAGCGGGTCTTGATCACAAAGACATCGGCGTGCCGCTGATGCGTAAGGCCTTCCACATGGAGAGCGGGCCGCTGACCGACCTCGAGCAGCCCATAGCCGAGCGCGAAGCGCTCAGTAACCTGTTCGCCGGGGCTATCGGCTCGTACAAGAATCCCAGGTCCCACCGGACCGTCGCGCCTCCCGAACCCCTGGAGGCGCAGGAGATGGTGATGCTTGCCTCGCACCTGCTTCGCATTGTCGACGCCCGCCGACCGCCTCCGCAGTAGCCGCGTGGCCGAGCCTACGATTTGGATGAGGTTTGCCGAGGACCTTGCTTCCCAAGGCCTGGCGGCCTTAATGGGCGCCACCGCTGGCGCGCGGCTTGCCTTCTACTTCGAGCGAAGGCGAGCTCAGGAGGATCAGCGTCGAAGCGACCGGCGCGAAGAGAAGCGCGAGAGCGATCGCGAGGCGCTGGCCGGCAACATGGCTCTATTCACGCTCTCGCGGATGTACAACGCGCAGCTTAATTTCTGGCGCCAACGGATGGAACCCTGGCGAGACGATCCGCTGCTCTGGTACCTGATGCCTCCAGGAGGGGAGCCGCCCCTGGAAGGAATCGGGTTTGACTACACGGCGCTGGCGTTCCTGCTCAAGAGCGACGCGCCCGGAATCATGCTCTCCCTCGACAAGCTCGCCGACCAGTACCGCACGCTTGCGGATACGGTGCGCCGGCGGTCGCAGATGCATGAGCAGGATGTCACCCCGAGGCTGGAGAGCTATTTCATGCCGCCCGGCACTCCGATGGAGAACGTCGAGCAGCTCTTGGAGAGACGGGTGGTGGCGGCAATGACGGGTTATATCGACGACATCCGGACCTTCCTGTATACCTCGCTTCAGGAGCTGCCCACCGTCGCCCAGGGACTGCACGATCTCCTGCAAAAGCGGATGCCCGGCGAGAATTTCATCTGGTTTCCGCGAGCTACGGACAGTCAGGGCAACCCGATTCCGTAGGCGGCGGCGCATCCGTAGTTTCGCCTGCCACGGTGGCGCCGGGAGAGCCTCTATGTAGCGGCGGCGGTGGAGATCGTTCGGCGCTGATCCGATAACGTACCCCCGCCTGAGGCTCGCGCCTGTCGATCGCGCTTGCCATTAGGTACTGCTTGGCGGCGCCGCGTTTGGCACGCACTTGGCACGCACTGACTGGCAAGTTATTGATTTGGCTGGCCCGGCTGGTCGGCCTTTGTGCTCTATATCTCTGATTTATAAGGTTTCGTCCGGTCTTGCCAAGGTCGGGGTCGCGAGTTCGAGTCTCGTTTCCCGCTCCATCTCCCCTTAAGTGCCAGGCGGCTCAGCGCTTCGTGTGCCGCACGATCGTGAGATTGCTCTGAACGCGCTTGACCCCGGCACTACTGCGGGCGATCTCGATAGTGCGCTGCGCTGCTTCCTTTGAGCTGGCCTGACCGCTCAGCGTTAGGGTGCCATCGCTGGCCGCCGTGACCCTGAGATCCTCAAGCGTCGGATCCCCCTCGTGAGGCGAGGCCATGGTTGCCGTTGCAGCGCAGCCGCACATCAGGGCTACCGATACGTGAAGAACAGTACGGGCGTGCATGGGACACCTCTGTTGGCTAGCGACAAGCTTCCGCGCCCACCGACCGCGAATCCATCGTCGCGGGTATTCAAACTCCGTAGGCCCTGCCTGACGGCGACGCCAACGGTCGCGGCGCAGGCTCCGCTTCCGCATTAACATGGCGGCTTCCGTCGTGGCTTTAGCGGCCGCACACTCGCTTTGCGGAATCTGGGGGGCTCGTGCAGGAAGAGATCTGGAGCAACAACTGGCTGTGGGCACTTCCCCTGATCGTCCTCACCGTCATGCTGCACGTCATCGTGCTGGGGTTCATCAACACGCGGGTGATTGCGGAGCTGGAGAAATTCCGTGACCGACGCCGCTTCATGCTGCGCTTCGTGGTGGTGATGGGTATCGTCACGTTCCTCGCCACACTGCTGCACGCCGCCGAGGCGGCGATCTGGGCGGTGGCCTATCACGAACTCGCCGCGCTTCCCGATATCCGGGAGGCGCTGCTGTACTCACTCAGTGCCCTCACGACCTACGGGCATGCGGAGCTGTACCTTGCGCGGCATTGGCAGCTGATGGGCGCACTGGAGGCGCTCAACGGCCTGCTGTTGTTCGGACTGACGACCGCCTTCCTCTATGCACACGTGCGGCGCGTCTTGCCGCTGGATAGACGGGAAGCGGAGCGCGCGTGACTAAAGGTGCGCGCACGGCCGGCCTGGAACGAAGTGGGCGATCGTCGCGGCGTGCCCTTATTTGAAGAGTACCGCTGCCTTCTGCAGGGTGATCCATACCCCCCAGGCGATAGGGATGCCGACCGCGAGCCAGGCGGCTGCGAGGAGCCACGCAGGCGAGGGCTCTCTGCTGCCGGCCGCGGCCGTACCGCTGTCGGTCACATGTGCCGCCTGCTGCGCAGCGTCGAACTTGGCTGTATCCGCCGGAGTCATGAAGTTCTTCTCGGCGACCGGTCGGATGAGGAGGTTGCAGAGGAGGCCCACACCGAGGAGCCCTGCCAGCACGTACATCGTCGTGCTGTAGACCTGCGCCTTTGGGATCCCATGGTCCAGCTGGTACTGGCGGAATGCGCCGATGAGCCAGGGTCCGAGGACGCCAGCGGCCGACCACGCCGTGAGCAGCCGGCCGTGGATGGCGCCCACCATCTTCGTGCCGAAGAGGTCCGAGAGGTACGCAGGCACCGTCGCGAAGCCGCCGCCGTACATGGAGAGGATCACGCCGAAGAACAGCACGAAGAGCGCAAGGCTCCCGCTGGCGGCGGTCCAGGGTATGGAGCAGTAGAGCGCCATTCCGAGCACAAAGAAGAGCGCGTAGGTCGCCTTGCGCCCGATGCGGTCGGAGAGCGAGGCCCAGAAGATCCGGCCGGCGATGTTGAAGAGCGAAAGGAGTCCCGTGAAGCCCGCCGCGATGGCCGCGATGCTCGCTACCTGCGCAGGCGTGAGCTGATCGTAGGTCGCCGCCACGCCGATCAGGCGGCCGCCGAACACCTCCTGCAGGAGAGGGGACGCCATGCTCAGGATGCCGATGCCGGCGGACACGTTGAGCATGAGTACCAGCCACACCAGCCAGAACTGCGGGGTGCGGGTCGCCGTGTTCAGGGCCACGTCACCGCGGGTGACGAGCACCTTCTTCGTCAGGTCCGGGCTCCAGCCGGCGGGCCGCCAGTCCGTCGGGGGCACGCGATAGCCGAACGCCCCGGCCATCATGAACAGGAAGTAGATTGCCGCCAGGACGACCAGTGCCGATGCCACGCCTACCGAGGTCGGGGTGGCGAAATGCTTCATCAGCTTGTCGGCGAGCGGTGCGCCGATCATGGCGCCGCCGCCGAACCCCATGATGGCAAGTCCGGTTGCCATGCCGCGGCGGTCCGGGAACCACTTGATGAGCGTCGAGACGGGGGAGATGTAGCCGAGGCCAAGGCCAATCCCGCCGATCGCCGCACCCACCCAGATGATCCACAGCTGGTGATTGGAGGCGCCGAGTGCCATCACCAAAAGTCCGCCACACCAGCAGATCGCGGCGACTACCCCAGCCTTACGTGGACCGACGCGCTCGAGCCAGCCGCCCCAGAGCGCAGCGGATGAGCCGAGAAACACGAAGAACAGCCCGTAGATCCAGGTCTGAAGCAGCGCGACTTTCCAGTCGCACGTCGTGGTGGTGAGTGCATAGGCGAGGCCCGAATCCGCCGGGCAGGCGATCGGCTTGGTCAGCCCGACCGCCTTTGAGAGCGGCAGCCAGAAGACCGAGAAGCCGTAAGCCATGCCGATGCACAGGTGGATGGCCAGGGCACACGGCGGCACGAGCCAGCGGTTGAAGCCCGGGCGCGCTACCGTGCGCGCACGCGCCAGCAACCCTGCAGCGGTCTCAGCATTCACCGACATAGGTCCCCCTAGTTTTTCTTCAACTACAGCCCGGAATTACCTGCCAGAAGCGAAATGTTTTGCCGGGGTAATCGACCCCGTGTGACCTTTTTGCTACCCTTAACTGTAACGTATCTGAAGTGGGTACCCGCAGCCCGGAAACACAACTCCGGGTGGACCCCCGCGGAGCCTCATTCCCGCGCCAAATCCTCACCTTTCGGCTAGGTGGCAGAGTGGTCATGCAGCGGCCTGCAAAGCCGTCTACGCCGGTTCGATTCCGACCCTAGCCTTTCCCGGAATCTAATTGGCCCGTTCAGGGCCGTCCTTCCGGGTCCTTAAATGTCTCCAAATGCCGGAAAACATAGGCTTTCCGTGTACCGCGCTGTCTGAAGCCGTCTGACGGTGCCGCGATTGGACCTGGGGTTACCCCAGGGGTACTTTCCCGGCACAGGGGTATGTGGGGGCTGTATGGCACTTCTGACTGAGATGCAGGTACGTAACGCGAAGGTGCGCGATCGCGCCTATAAGTTGTTCGACGAACGCGGGCTGTTTCTCCTGGTCACACCTGCAGGCGGACGTCTGTGGCGATTTCGGTACCGGATCGGAAACCGCGAGAAACTGCTGTCATTGGGCATTTATCCAGACGTGCCGCTCAAGCGTGCCCGGGAGAAGAGGGACGAGGCACGACGCCTGGTCGCGGACGAGATCGATCCCAGTGTTGAGCGCAAGGCCAGGCGCGAAGCGATGCTTGTGACCTTCGAAGGCGTTGCCCAGGAGTGGCTCGAGCTGCAGAGACAGTCTCTGTCCCAGGAGACCCTTTCTATATTGGGGGCGCGCCTCAACAGCGGCCTGTACCCCTACCTGGGCTCCCGTCCGATCGGATCCATCACGGCCGTGGAGGTCCTTTCAGCGCTTCGCAAGATCGAGTCGCGGGGACGGCACGAGACAGCTCACCGGGTGCGCGCCCTGGCGGGCCGGGTGTTCCGGTATGCGGTAGCAACCGGGCGTGCCAAGCACGACGTGGCCGCCGATCTCCGGGATGCCCTGGCGCCTGTCAAGTCGAAGAACTTCGCCTCGGTTGTCAATCCCGTCCGGGTCGGAGAGCTCATGCGCGCGATCTACGGCTACACCGGTCACCCCATGACGGGACTGGCACTCAAGCTGGCTCCACTCCTATTCGTGCGCCCTGGTGAGCTGCGTCAGGCGCAATGGGATGAGATCGATCTGGACGGGGCCGAATGGCGTATCCCAGCCGCCCGGATGAAGATGAAGGAACTTCACGTGGTCCCGCTAGCGCGCCAGGCGATTGCCCTGTTTGAGGAGCTGCGGCCATTTGCCAGGGGCGGTCGATATGTATTTCATTCGCTGCGCTCGCGCGACCGGCCAATGTCCAACAATACGATCAACGCAGCTCTGAGACGTCTCGGATACTCGGGGGAGGAGCAGACGGGTCACGGATTCCGCACGATGGCGAGTACTCTCCTGAACGAGCAGGGTTACCACCCGGACGTAATCGAGTTGCAGCTTGCACACGCGGAACGCAACAAGGTGCGGGCGGCGTACAACAAGGCCCAGCGACTCCCGGAGCGACGGACAATGATGCAGGCGTGGGCAGATTACCTTGATGATCTGCGTGAGGGCGCACGAATAATTCCTCTGCGACGGCAATCCGGTTCGAGATAGCCGAATCGTTGTAGCGAGGCGGAATTCAGCTTCTGACGACTGAGGTCATTCAAAGCGTGGCCGCCTGACTTTGCCACTCAGCTTCCTTAGCGACTTCGCGTAGACGGGTATCCGAGCCGGGCGGGAGGGCCGTCGCTCGTGTCGCCCGGCTCGCGATTGAGCGCCGGGATAAGCCAACCAGCCGCGTAATTGCTAGTTCCGGTTCTGAATACCTCCAGCAACGAAGGTTTGGACAACAGCGACAACATGTACTCTTCGGCGTAACCCAGTCCCCATATGAAGCGCTTAATCGCCCAGGCGCACGCATCAGCGAGCCCCATGAGCGGCGCTTGGCCTTTCGCTACAAAGTGGACCGTGTCGATCATTCGCTCAACTCGGAACACCTGCTCCGTACCATTGCTCTCTACGCCGAACGCAAGGTCGCCCATGGTTGGCTCTGCAGGGATGATCAAGGGATTGCGGCTGACGTGCGCCGCGACCCACTGAAGGAAGCTGCTGAGGTCATTTTTCTCGCAAATGGCGATCGCAGTCCCCTGCGGCTCCGCAAAGTACTCGCGGATTCCTCGGTCTGTCTGACAGAGGCACAGTTCGAAAGCGAAGGCGTGCCGGCCCTGCTCGGGGGTCAATCCCTCCGGGAGTGAAGTCAGCCTCAGAGCATCGCGTGTGACACCCCATCCGAGTCCCAGGCTGCAGTGCTCGACTAAGTAGAGCAGGTCATGCATGTACGCGATTCGCGATGGAAGGGGCCATCTGCCCCCGTAGTCGTCTTCGAAAACGTCTGTCGCGTGCGGAATGAACCCCTCGGCACGGATCGACTGTGGCACGTGCTTATTTATAACGCCGTTGATCTCATTTACAGCAGCGAGCCACTGCTCATCGGAATGCACCGTGATCGCTGCGACGGCGGTTACCCGATCGTTCGACGCTATGCCCGCTTCATCCAAGTATACGAGATGGGGCATACTTACTTCCGTTCCGACGGGAAGCCAAGTCCCGGAGGCGGCGTGACGTTGGGTCCGAACGGGTTTGCGGGGGCCAGCAAACCTGAGCCGCCGCTCCCTGCTCGGCCCTTGGCATTACCGAACGCTTGCTCCAGCGGAACTTTCGAGAGCAGTGACTTCATGAACTCGTTTGCTAAGGCCCGGTCACCAGTCATGTAACGCCGGATAGCCCATGCGCAGACATCAGCGAGCGCAACTAGCGGCGCGCTGCCTCTGGCAGCGAAGTGCACGGTATCGATCATGCGCCTTGTACTGAAGACCTGTGCCTGACCTCTAGTGACAACTCCGAAGGCCCGGCTCTCTAAATCGGGGCTGGCGGGTAGGACGAGCGGGTTCTGCCTGTTGTACTCGGCAAGCCACTGCAGAAATTCGCGATTACTGTTGTCTTCGCACACGCACATCATCGTAGTGTGCCCGGGGAGGTTTACCCCAATACCGAAATCAGCCTGTGCCATGCACTGCTGAAAAGCGAGCGCGTGCCGAGCCTGCTCGGGTCGCAGTGGTATCGGGGCGTTAAAAAAAGTCGTCGGGTCGCGCGCCATGCCCCATGCCAGAAGGAGGCTGGAGTTCTCGGTCACGTAAAGCAGGTCATGCAGGTAAGCCCCGCGCGACTCCTTCTGCCAGCTCTCGTCGTATTTGCTGGTCCACAGTTCGCTTGCGCGCGGCAGCATGCCCGAGGCGCGCACCTTCTCTGGCACGTGCTTGTTAACGACCCAGTTAAGGTGCCACACCGCGTGGTGCCACTGGTCATCTCGCGCGATGACGATCCCCGCCACCGTAGTGAGCTTTTCGTTGGCCTTCGTTCCGGCATCGGAGAGGTAAACGAGGCTAGGCATGCCTAGATTGTAGGACCTACACATCCCCGGTTTCAGGGGCTGTCAAAGACTCCGGAATCGTTCTCATCATCACTCATGGCCCCGATATGAATCAGTGGCTTGGAAACGAAAGCCTCTCCGTTTGCCCTAGTGAGAGGGACGAGAAGTTTTTCGGCTGTTTGATGAGCGGCAATCGCTCCCCAAGGATCGCGGGCGCGGCGCCCAGATCGTTCGTGGGTTTGCCACGAGGCCCCAGCGCCTCGATAGCCGCTAGCCGGGTATGTAGGTAGCCACTCCGGGCGCGAGACGTTCACCGCGCGCGTGACGCAAGAGACTCCGCTGCGTTAGGGGGTCGTATGGTTACGGGATCGTTTCTAGTACTGGCCTAGGTCTGCTTGTGCGTCGGGAGCACGCTCGCGGCGCAACAGCGACGCGGCCGGAAGATGCGGACGGAGGCCAGGGAGCAGGAACGGGGCGAGCGCGGATGGGCTGCGTTCGCACGGGATTGTGAGGAGTGGTTGGCTAAGAAACCGGGTATGCCGCACGGCGTACGCTTGCAGGTGCTCACCGAAGAGGAGAACGGTCGGCCGTGGTTCACGTTTACGCCGAGCTTGGTCGCGAGGTATGTGACGGACTTTGAGAGGGGCGATAGAGTGTCGCCGGGGTCGGAGGCGCGCGTGCCAAACTACCGACTCAAACCTACCTGGGTGAAGTCATGAATATCCTCAATGTCACGATCTACATCCTTTACCTCGCTGGCGCCCCCGCCGGAAAGAACCCGGACATCGGGGCGTTCGTTGACGCGGCCGCGTGCATGCGGTCGGCGACACGGATGAATGATGACGCCGTAAAGGATCACCCAGAGTACACGGGACGCGAGCTGTTCAACTGCAAGTCGATGGATCTCGTGTCGTACACGAAGTCGCCCCCGACTCTCGAGTGGAAGCAGGAAGGTTCTAAGTGAAATCAAACACCGCGGTCGCTTACTACCGCACCAGCTCCGCAGCGACCTAGTCGCGGGGATCTAAATACCCTCTTGCTGCCACCACTGCACCGCAGCGCATTTCGCACCGCACCATTCGACAGCTAGTCCGCGAGCGTCGTAAGGTTGTGCGCGCGGGAGGCGGCATATGGTTGCGCCCGCACGAGTCAGGCAAGTTCCTTGTGGCGCACGCGATGACGTCGCTGCCAGCGAACTGGCGGGACTTGAAGGATGACGCCGGATACCTGCCGGCACAGCACTGGCCGACGGTTTACAACCACTCGATGGGCCAGGAAGGGAAAGTCGCTCGAAGTGGTAGCGGGGGACCAGGGCGAAGCCGCGTCCTACGTTCGGGTAGAGCCCCATTCCGAGGGGGAATGGAACCTCTATGTGAACCAGTTCGATTCTCCTTTTCGGGCTCCTGATAGATTCCACCGTCAGGGGACCTGCGAGCGGTCTCAAGGACGGCGACTGTGACCGACAAACCGCGACGTGCCGATAACGCCCCGTATTGGGATGCATCCGTTGTGGCCACGGGTAGTCGGAGCGTCGACGATCCATGTGCCTCCGACACGCGGAGCACGGCCGAAATCGTAACGGCATACCTGCGCAGTCAGCGTAACGACGATGCGACGAACTCTCTCGCGACGGTGCACTATCGCGGCGGTCCGGAAGAATTCGCTGCCGGACTAGAGCTTCTGAACAGCACGGATCCACATGAACGTTCAGCTGGCGCGGACGTCCTGGCACAACTCGGATGGCAGGACCAGACGTTTCTCGAGGAGTCTATCGACGCATTGCTGGTTGCGCTGCGAGATCCCGACGACTCTGTCGTCCAATCGGTAATCTATTCGCTCGGGCACCGGGCAAGTCCCCGCGCGATTGAGCCGGTTCTGGCGTTTGTGGAGCACCCATCCGCAGAGTTCCGATACGCGGCAGTTCACGGCTTGATGCCACACGATACGCCCGTGGTTGTCGAGGCTCTCGCAAAGCTGTCACGGGATCCCGACAGGGGCGTGCGGGATTGGGCCACCTTCACGCTCGGAAGTCAGTTTGAGTCGGACTCCGAGGCGCTCCGCGCCGCCCTCCGCGATCGCTTAAACGACCCGGACCCGGAGATTCGGGGTGAGGCGGTCTTAGGGCTCGCACGTAGACGGGATGCGCGCATTTCGGTCGCCATTCAGAGGGAGTTAGAGGGCGAATTCCACGGTGATTGGGCAGCAGAGGCGGCCGGCCTGCTGGGTGATCCCCGGTTCTTACCTGCGCTTAGAGCGCTTGAGAGGCGACTCGATGCCCGGGATGCGGTGTATTTTCGCGCTTCAGTTCAGAGCGCCATCGCCGCGTGCGAGCGTCGCCGCGCTGACGAGAATGAAACGATACAATAACCCGGGGCTGGCGCAACAGTGCTACTGCCGCCCAGTTCATCCTGAGATATGAACGAACTTCACGGTGCCTGCAGGCGCGGCGATGCGGCGCGGGTGCAAGAATTGTTATCGGCTCGCGATGGGAGCACCGTCATCGACGCCTTCGACGCCCGCGGTCGAACGCCATTGATGTATGCGGTTCAAAGCCCCAGTCCGGAGTGCGTCCGACTCCTGCTTCGAGCCGGCGCTAACGTTCACCAAGAGAGCAAAGCAGAATTCGAGGCGGGGGAGCCAGCGCTAGCGCTTGCCGCGAGGGCAGGAGACCCGGAAATCGTCCTCGCACTTTTATCTGCCGGCGCCGACATCGGGTACATGCGCAACGGCTACGACGTGCTCATCGACGCGGTCCATGGCCGGGACGTGTTGCGCGATTCACGATTGCTTAGCCTGTTGCGCGAGCTCGCGGAACGGGGCGCTCGCAAAAATACCGTGACGAGTCATAGCGAATCGGTTCTTCGAGTATTGTCGAGAATTGGTCGATTCGATGCGGTGCGACTCCTGCTGCAGATGGGCGCTGACGAGTCGCTCCTGAGTTGGACACCCCTCATCAAGGCTGCTGCGCTGGGGACACTCGCGGACATCGGTAGTCAGATCGCGGAAGGCGGCTCTCTGGAAGGGCGCGACTACTGGGAACGAACAGCTTGGCTCGTCGCAATTCAAACAGGCGAAATTGAGAAAGCGAAGCTATTGGTGGAGAAGGGAAGCGAGCGCAGCGTCGTCGGCCGCTGCCGGAAGCCACCACTCTTTTACGCTATCGAGAGCTATCACATTCCAATGTTGCAGTGGCTGATCCGCACCGGGGAGGATATTGAGCAGACCGATGAATTTGGAGCTACACCCTTAATGACGGCGGTGGAGTACGCAAACCCTCATGCCGTCGAAGTGTTACTTGCCCACGGCGCCGCGGTTGATCGCACACGACCGCACGAACAGACAGCACTTTCTGACTGTGTCAGCCCCACGATCGCTCAGAAGCTGCTCGCCGCTGGCGCAGATCCCAAGGATCTGTCCTTTGAAGCCAAGCGGGCCATGCTTGGGCTACTGCGGGAACCGGACGAGGAGCTTCTTGAGGTCACCGTAGATGAGTTTCATCGCGGACAGACGAGACGGTTTGGCACGCGAAACCCGGAAGAAATATCTGAGCCGTTCTGGTCTGGAATGATTCGCTCGGGGATAAGCGCGTGTCAGGCGGCGCGGCTGTTTGGAAATTCAGGCAGCATCGTTTCTCGGCCGGTCTGGTGTGCGCAGAGATTCGGTCAATCAGTTACATTTTTGGACGACGGCCGCGCAATCCAAATCGGCGGGGAGCACGAGGATAGTTATGATGAGGACTTCTGTATTTACAACGATGTGTTTGTACATGAGCCGGGTGGCGTAATTCGCATCTTTGGCTACGCAGAATCGGAGTTCCCATGCACCGATTTTCATACCGCAACGCTGATTAACGAGGGAATCTGGATCATTGGCTCGCTCGGATACCCCGCCGCGCGTCGATACGGCGAGACTCAGGTGTATGTTCTTGACACGGTCTCTTATCGAATACGCAAAGTGAACACTAGCGGCGTGTCGCCCGGATGGATATACCAACATCGAGCGGTACTAGCGGGAGACGACATCATAGTCACCGGCGGCTTCATCGGCTCCCAAGGTGAAAAGACGGAACATTGGGTCGCCAACGATCAGACGTACTACCTGAATACACGAACTTGCGAATGGAAAAAAGCAAGTACTCCGATGGCCGTATGAGAGCGGAGCTAGCGGTCCCGCTCCAGCTCCCGGGCCCGGTGCAGGATTCCGGGTTCTGCCTTGGAACGTTGAGCATTAGCGTAAGCCACGACGTCCTTGGCAAGCTTCTCGCGATCAGTAAGAACTGAAGGCAGATGCATGGCAAAGTAACGCACATCACCCGCCAGGACGAACTCGCCCTGGGCGTCTAGTGTCTTGGCGATTCCCATCCACCCCTCGACTACCGCCTTTCGCGTGGCCAGCAGCCTGGAGCGCGCGGAATCCCGGATCGTGCCGGCCGTATCGAGCTCCTTCATGACACTTACGACGCGTGCGTGAAACGCTCGGGATTTCGAGGGGTCCGTTCTGAAGATCGCATCTCTAGTGAACGTCTTATTGCGCCCCCGAACCACCCGAGGGGTGGCGTTCGCAGGTATTCCTTGGTCACGCATCAGCTGGGCGAAATGCTCCCGGCACTCGCGCAGCATGCGCTTGTCGATGTGGAGGCGGCGCCCGTCCAGCCCCTCGGCCTTCACGACGAGATGGACGTGGGGATGCTCCTGGTGCGTATGAAGCGCCATGGCAGACGAATATTTTGCCCCGAATTGTTCGCGGGCGAACTTTCTCGCTGCCGCCAACACGGCCTCGGGAGGGGTTGGACGCGGCATCGAGAGAACGATGTTGTGCGTTAGCTTCAACTGACGAGGGAGATGTGTCCCATCCTGTCCGCGGCGGTACTGCCCTGACGTGAGCTCCAGGTGCCAGGTCTTCAGAAGCTCCTTCCGGCCTTCCTTGTCCACAGCGTCGCCGTAATCCGTCTCGATCTCGCTGCCGCTTTCGCCGCTGATGTAGGCCAAGTGAGCCGCTACCGCGCCTGCGCTCCCGCCGCCGCCGGTGACCTTCACCATGACCTCCGGCGTCCTTCGTACAGTACGGGCAATCTGGCCGAGCTGTACGGCGCTGAACCGGTCGCGATCGGCCGGTCCCTTGCGGCCGTAGCTGATGATTTCGATGAAGGCTCGCGACTCCTGCGGCGAGACTCGCGGGCTAGCCACTGCGCGACTCCCAGCTCATGAGGGACGCTCGCGCGAACTCGTGCGTATGCCGCTCCAGAGCGGCTACAGCGGCGCGCAGCTCACCGAGCTGCTTCCGGACCTGGCTCTCGTCCGGCGCTCCGCTGGCGGCGGCCCGTGCGGCCTGGAAGAGGGCGCGTCCGAGCCCCGACAGGACGAATACGCTCGTCTTGAGCGCGGCGAGCTCAGCGACCGTGAGGGGCGGGTTGGCAGCGATATGGGCCCGCGCCAGCGCGGCCAGGTAGGTCGAGGCCTTCATCCCCCGTTGTGCGGCACGACGGGCGAGGGCGGCGGCATCGCCCGGTCGTAGTCGGACGGTGATGCGGTCGGTCGAGGGCGTGTGCTCCGAAACGGTGGCCGAGTCGGAACTCGCATTGCCATCGGGAGGTAGTACGGCACGAATCGCCTTGAGTGCGAGGGCCGCCTCCGACATTCCGGCCGCATCAGCCAAGCGCGCAAAGCGAGCCTTCTCCGCGGCCGAAGGTCGGACGGTAATCGAGGGCGTCGACGACTTGGGCGAGCCGCACGTCATACCAGCTGCTCATGCCGCTGCAGACGCAGACACTTCGCTATCCTGCCCTCACCCCAATTTCTGTCGCCTGCACGCGGCTCCAGCTGCGAGAGTAAGTGGTCGTCTCCGAATTGCCGGGACTCACCAGTCGGTGACGCTGGAGCAAAGCTGAACGCTTCTGATGTCGCGCATCGGGCTTGATGCCGGGACGACAGATCGACGCCACGCCGCATCGATCAATTCTCCGCCCGAACAGACCGCCTTCGGCGGGAGGTCGGCAGTGGCAGCGGAAGAACCGCCTGGGCTGTCAGGCGCGATCGTGTCGAGGCTACCGACGGACTTACGGTCGTCGTCGACCTCGCGACAAGGTCGGCTATCGCATCCGGCGGGATGAACCGTCTGCAGCCGATGACGACGCTGGCAAGCTCTCCAGTCCGGAGAAGGTGGTAGATCGTGTTTCGGGAAATGCCACCGAGGAGTTTTCGGGCTTCCTGGATGGAGTAAAGCGCACGGTCCTGCATGGTGCCCTCAATGCGGTGAAAGGGAGCCGTCCCGTATGTTATTGGGCCATCAGACCGGTGGTAATTGCCGCGACGGTCGTGCTGACCACGTTGCGGGTGTTGCAAGACAAAAGAAAGCGCTGACCTGCGCCGTTTTTGGTCAAAACTCGAGATTGTTTTTGGCTAATTGTGGTCGTACGGCCCCAATACTCCGGCCAAATTCTCACTGAGCTTCAGAGGAATCAAGAGGTTCCAGAGAAGGCACCCCCCTCGAGCCGGCACAAATCCAAGCCCCATTCCGTCGAGTGTCCTTCCGAGTCCCTTAGTGTCTCGCAGCGCTTCCGGGTGACATCGCGCGGGCACGATGTGCCAAGGGCCTAGCGCGCGTGAAAAGTGGGCGCTACCAGCAGACCTCGCGGCTCGCGAACGGTGACCGTCAGGCTGTATCACAATAGCCGCCGAACGCGTGTAACAAGAGGCGCCAAGAACGGTAATAGGCAGGATAGCCCTGCGACGGCTGTCGTCATACGATCACTTCCATGGCTCTACGAATCATGCGTTCGAGTATCTGAAGAGGCGAAACTCTTCTTGCAGAGCCCCTTTTCTGAGCACGGTGTCCCGGCGGTGTTCCTAGGGTGGCTGACTGAGATCGCGCTCGGCGTTGTGTCCACGGTGACGGCGGGCGAGCCCATATAGGGTCGGAAGCCTGATTGCATGGCTCCGAGCCGATGACCGCGCCGTCAGCGAAACTTCGGGTGGTAGAACCAAGCTCCGACGGTCTCGCCGAATGCCGCCAAGACGGCGACTGAGATGGTGCCAATGGCCTCAAGCCATCTGCATAGAGGGGCACTGATATCCGCTTACTCAGTGACGTACTCTTGCGATGACCGGGATGCTGCAGCGCAATCGCGTGAGATGGAATTCGCAGACACGACAGTGCAATCAAAGGCGGCTATCGGGCGCCGGGTCGCTAACAGCCACGGCAACGAGTCTCAACGTAGTTCATCCACATCGCGCTGCCGCTTAGGCATCGATTTTCGACTCATCTCACGTAACCGCCGAGGCCCGCATAATAAGCTCCGCTGATGGCTGGAGCGCAAAGCACGGAGGCTGTCGCTTTGTCGTTTCGGATCAGACTCTGAAGAGAATCCAAGGAAATCGCGCTCACTGGCTCCTGATCCCGCATAGGTGCAAACGCAAGTATGGAATTTTCTATCCTCATCGACAGCACGTTTGTGGAGCTCTGGGCCGAGTCTGACCTTCAACCCGTGTCCAGGAAGCGGCTGCTTACTCTGGTAAACGACTTTGAAGGCGGTTCTTGGCGTTTCGAAAAGTTCCAAAACTTCGTCTGGGACAACATTTCAGAGACTGCGCTGTCTCATCGAGAACGAAATGCTCTTCAGCAGCGACCCGCATCCTTGCTCACTCGAGCTGCGCGAAACCTCCGCTTAACCGACTCGATGGAGGATTTCGGTAAGGGCAGCGAACTCGCGGAAGTTGTCTTATACGGAATCATGAAGCACATCTACGATGCCCTGCCCGTAGTTCCGAAGATCTTCTACAAGCAGAATGTTCAAGACAACGCAAAGGGTGCTGACAGTGTTCACATTGTTCTGGAACCTGGTGGAGACTTTACACTTTGGTTCGGTGAGGCAAAGTTCTATAGCAGCATAGAGGACGCGCGGCTGCTGGGCATCGTCCGGACGATCAAGGAATCTATAACCACCGAGAAGCTCAAGAAAGAAAACAGCATCGTGACAAGCGTGTCTGATCTAGACGATCTCGATCTGGACGCGGATCTGCGATCCTCAATTAAGCAGGCGCTATCTCACGGTGCATCGATTGACGACCTCAAATCCAAGATTCACGTTCCCATCTTGCTCTTGCATGAGTGCGATCTTACATCGACCGCCTCGGAGATTTCCCCGGAGTACACCCAGGCGCTTATCACCTACCACAAGGAACGTGCACTTGCATATTTTACAAAGCAAATTGAGTTACTCGGGAGCATCCATAAGTACGCATTGCTTACTTTTCACCTGATTCTCTTTCCGGTTCCGAAGAAGCAGCCGATCGTTGACAAGTTTGTTTCTCAAGTGAAGTTATATAGAGAGTAGACAAATGGACGTCTTTGAGGCCTGCAGAGCGGTCAATGATCATCTTTTGTGCGGCGAGATGAACGCCGCCAGGGACAAGCTAATTCGATTGCTAGGCGCACTAGAAGGCGAGACGGGAGCAGAATACACGCCGCTGCTGAATCGGATGATCCGGGACGTCGGCCTCTATCCCTATCTCGACATTCCAAGCTGCGCTTGGGAGGAGCGTTACGTCCACGAGGTGTTTAAGGCGGACGTGGGAGATGGAGAGCCGGTCACGCTTCACTTAGAGCAGAGGCGTCTCTTGGATGCTCTTCTCTCAGGAAAAAGCATCGCGGTTAGCGCGCCGACGAGCTTCGGCAAAAGCTTCGTCATTGACGCATTCATTGCAATTCGGAATCCGGCAAATGTAGTGATATTAGTGCCGACAATCGCGCTAGCGGACGAAACTCGACGACGCCTGCAGAGAAAGTTTGGGGATCGGTACAAGATAATTACTACGACCGAGCAGGGCCTGTCGGAGAGAAACATACTTATATTCCCCCAAGAGCGTGCCGTCGGATACGCGAACAGGCTCGGCGACATTGACATGTTGATCGTCGATGAATTCTATAAGGCCAGCAAAGCCTTCGACAAAGAACGGGCGCCCGCGCTAATCAGATCAATCATCGAATTTGGCAATATCGCGCGGCAGCGGTACTACTTGGCCCCGAACATTTCCGAGCTGGCTGATACTTCGTTCACTGAGGGAATGGAATTCCTCAGGTTGGATTTCAATACGGTAGTTCTCGAAAAGACCGAGCTTTATCAGATGATCGGTCGTGATGAAGCGAAGAAGAGCGGCGCTCTGCTAACCATTCTTTTGGAGAATGACGGAAAAAGCCTCATCTATGCCGGTACTTACTCAAGCATTAAGCAGGTCGCGAATTTGCTAATAGATACTCTTCCTTCTACGGAGAGCGTTAGGCTTCGTGAGTTTCAATCTTGGCTCGCAAAGCATTATGCAGTCAATTGGGACCTTACTCATCTAATCGGGAAGGGCGTCGGGGTTCACAACGGACAGTTGCACCGCTCGTTGAGCCAAATTCAGATCAAGCTGTTCGAAGATGAAGACGGTCTGAATCAGATAGTCTCGACGTCCTCAATCATAGAAGGGGTCAATACCTCGGCAAAGAATGTAATTCTTTGGAGCAATAAGAACGGCACGATCAAGCTCAACGATTTCACTTACAAGAACATCATAGGACGGGGCGGCCGCATGTTCAGGCATTTTGTCGGCAGGATATTTGTCCTTGAGAAGCCGCCTTCAGAGGAGACAACTCAACTGCGGCTTGAGTATCCCGAGCAACTCCTCGGTCTTGTGAATCCGAGGCGTGCGACCGTCCAGTACACGCCGGCGCAGATCGCCAAAATCCGACAGTTTGAACATGAGATGCGGGCGTTTGTGGAGCCCGAAGACATATCTTATTTGCAAACAGGTGATGTGCTGAACAGCAGCGATACCGATCTAATACTGTTGATCGCGAAAGAACTGCGCACGAACCCGAGATCGTGGAATGGGCTGCGTCATTTGAATTCGGACAATGTAGAGACCTGGGATCGACTCCTTTATCAGCTCATTAAGCTTGAACCCTCGGCCTGGGAAATCGACTGGACTCGTTACGTTGCGTTCGTGAAAGTCCTCGCTGGCAATTGGAGCAAGACGATCCCGGAATTGCTTGACGATCTGAGTGTGCGAGATATCGGCATTGACGAGTTTTTTAAGCTCGAAAGAAATACAACGTTCCGTTTGGCCGCGCTATTGGGCGATGTTCAAACCATATACAACCGGATTCACAAAGAGGATCCCATTGACCTGTCGCGCGCAATCGCGAGGCTTTCGTATGCATTTCTCCCGAGGGTGGTTTATCAACTTGAAGAATACGGACTGCCAAGAATGCTTTCACGGAGAATCTGCAACGGAGGTATCGTGGACTTGGAGAACCTGGAAGACATCCACGAGGCAATTGGCCTTTTGCTAGCTGTGGGGTTCGATCGGCTCTCACTAATGATCCATGATTTCGATCACTTCGATTTGTACATCCTGCGGTACTTCTTTGATGGGCTCTCGTCGTCTAGGCAGCCTGCTGCTGCGCAGGGACAGTGAGTGGCAGGGCGCGGAATTGCGTCTGGCGGAAGGGAGTTAACGCATGGCTAAAGCGGTGATTCTTGGTAACGGGCGCAGGTGGCGAACGCGCAAGGATGCAATAGAGCACTTTAGGAATATGCTGGCGCGGTATCGAGATGGCGAGCGAGTTGACAATCAAGCAGACCATAGTGACTTGTGCTCGCTTTTGGCTCGGTACGACTGCGCTATAACGGACGTGGCGATGAGGAAAGCGGGATTCGGCGTCGCGCATTTTTCTCGAGAGCTGAACGAGGGGGAGGGGGGTTCTTAGCCACGCTCGCGGCCCCACTCCTACTTAGCCTTCTTGCAATCGGCGAATTGATCGTCGACAAGCTGACTAGGGGAGTGCCGCTCAGATGCAGCCACTGAAAACGAGCGGCCCAGCCCACGGCTGCTGGCGCTGTGAAGGTCCGCGATCCCGCGATCGCACCGATTAGAAACGCAAAAAGACAGATTGTCAGAACGCGTCCTTGGTCGTCAAAGCACCAACCACTTATCCCGAGTTTATGGCATTTGTCGCCGCGCCGCGTCCCAGCAAGCTTCTTTCGGCCGACCACATCTCTTTTCGCAACGGCACCTCGAAAACAGAGTTAAGCCTGCCTCATCTATGGAGGGAATGACTCATTTTGGGAAGTTCTCTTGAACCATCTCAAATACGTCGCCTGCCTGACCGTGCATGACGGCTCGAACGGAGTACATTGCCATGCCGTAGGCCGCCTCTGCTGCGATGAAGGGTGGCATGACGAGCTCCATCGGAGCGACCTTGACGTTCAGTAAAGCAGGACCGCTCTCAGCCAGCCATTCCTCCACGGCCGCTTCCAGTTCGCCTGCGTCGGTGACGGTGCGGCCCCAGAGGCCCATGGCTTGCGCCACCTTGCCGAAGTCCGGATTATCCAGGTCAGTATAGGTGGGGAGCAGGCCTTCGCTCTTTTGTTCCAGCTCAACGAAACCCAGCTTTCCGTTGTCGTATACCGCGATCTTGACTGGAAGCTTCGCTGAGACAAGTGTCATCAGGTCCCCGAATAGCATGGATAATCCACCGTCGCCCGCAACACAGACAACCTGACGATCGGGCTGACAGGTCTGGAGCCCGATCGCCGTCCCGAGGCCGCTCGCCATGGTTCCGTGCAACAGGCTCGCGAACATCTTTCGCTTCCCGTTTGCGACAATCATGCGCAACATCCACACGCCGCAGGTGCCGTCGTCGGCAGCGAAAAGAGCATCCGTGGCAGCCTTGCGATTGATGATCGAGGTCAAGTACTGGCCGTAAATCAAACCGTGGCGACCTGGGGTGGCGCGCGAGGCTTGCGCCTTGAGGGCCTTCTCATGTCTTGCGACGTAGCCGTCGCGAAAACTTGAATCTTCACGCTGACTCAACCGTGGAAGAAGAGCCTGAATTGTGTCCTTGATATTGCCGACCACGCCGAGTTCGATGGGGTGGCGCTGCCCAACTCGCGTCGGATCAAGGTCCACTTGAATAATCGTGGCGTGTTTCGGGTAGAACTGTGACCATGCAAAATTGGTCCCGAGGAGCAATAGCGTGTCGCAATTCAAGATAGCCTGATACCCGGACTCCATCCCGAGGACGCCCGTCATACCCACGTTGTTTGGGTTGTCGTACTCGAGCACGTCCTTCCCTCGCGAGGTGTGTGCGACGGGGGCCTGTAACCGCTGAGCGAGCTGCACGATCTCGTCGTGCGCACCGGCGCAACCCGCGCCGGCGTAGATAGTGACGTTGGACCCCTGGTCCAGCAGACGCGCCATCTCGTCCAGATCTGCGTCGCTTGGACGAACAACGGGGACGTTGCTATGAACACGATACGGGAGCTCTTCGACCGCGGGGGAGTCAGCCACGTCGACCGGCAAAATCAGGACTGCTACGCCCCGGCGCGTGAGTGCGGCCTGGCATGCCGCAACAGTGAGACGGCGGGCCTGCTCAGGCGTTAGGACCATTTCGCAGAAGACGCTGCAGCCTGTGTAGACTGCCTTGAAATCCACCTCTTGGATGAAATCGAAGCCTAATTCGCGCCTTACCACTTGGCTTGCGATCAGAATCACCGGCGCGCGGTTTCGGTTTGCCTCGTATAAGCCGTTGATGAAATGCAGGCTCCCGGGACCGCAGCTCCCCGCCACGGCCGTGAGTCGATTGAGGAGTAAGGCTTCACCCTGCGCAGCAAACGCTCCGGCTTCCTCATGCCGCATGTGAACAAACTTGATGCCGGCAGGAGCCAGGCTCGAAGCGAACGCGTTCAGCGTGTCGCCGACTATGCCGTAGCAATGCTCGACGCCGGCGTCCTTTAGGGCCTCAATAACGACCTGCGCTACTTTCTTACTCATCGTCGAACTCCATAAGGGGTGCCGGGGCTATCCGCAGCCTCGACGATGGAGGCGGCGGTAGATATCCCCCCTACGGGTGGGAGCTTCGGTTGCACGCAGAGTGGGGAGGGCGGGTGCCAAGCGTCGATGGGCGCTTCACTCGTGACAAATCCTGACCTCGATGAGGCTACGGCGGCGGGCAGCTCCTGCCAGGGAGGCCGACCGGCTAACGCTCCAGCGGAGAAGTTACATTCCCGCAGGTCCTGAGATTAAAGAAGGCCGACTGCTTCTGCGCGTGCGACCGCCTGAGCACGGGTATGGCTTGCGAGTTTGACGAAAATGCTCTTCGCGTGTGACTTGACGGTTTCTGGTGTGATCCCGAGAGATTGCGCGATTCGCTTGTTTGACATCCCGAGCGCGATCATGCGCAGAATGCCGGTCTCGCGCTGCGACAACGATCGATAGCTCGCCGAGGCGGAGTCCTCACTCCGGCACTGAAGTGTCGACCTCAGAAGCGTGGCCACGTAAGGCCGCAGTTCTGCCAGTTGTGGATCGCTGGCCGGAAGCGCGTGGTACAGGCATCCCAGCAATGCAAAAAGTGGGCGACCGGAATCCACGAATGCCATGCACAAACCACGCGCTACGCCGATTCTCAGGCAGCAGATCAGGAGCTCGTAGCTTTCTTCAATCAGACCCAGCGTCGCGGCCGCCGATGCTCGTTGAAGGGAGCCTTCTACGTCCGAAAAGGTCACCGCCTGTTCCGACTTCGAGCCGTTGCCTGGTTTTCCAGAGAGTAGTTCGCGCGGTCGGCGGTTGTTGAGGGTCGGAAATGCGGGGTGCGCCTTGGCGGGAACACGCGTGTCGCGATGGGCCTCATCGAATCGAAGCGCCTCGATGGTGCGGGTGCACTCGGCCGAGGCAATCGACACCAGTCTCGGCCAACACCGGGTAAGGCCCAACGCTTCGGTCTCGCGGAGTATCGACAAGGCGGCACGGTGTCGACCACGATGCAGCGAAAGTCTCGCGAGGAGCACGCTGGCACGTCCGACGCACTCAAGTAATCCGGAGGCACGGATAACCGCGATCCGCGGCCGGACGAGGGCCTCCGCCTCATCGTGGCGTCCCTGTTCGTAGGCAACCTGGGCAAGCAAGGTCGCAGGAAGGGTAGTCGGGGGAGAGTTGTTGCCGTACCGGGTGCGCGCCAGTTGAAGCGCTTCCGTAGCAAGACTGGCGGCGACCGAGAGCTGCAGGCGTTCAAAGGCGACCGCGGCGCTGACACACAGGTTGAGTATGCGCGAAAGCGCTCTGCGGCCCACGGGCGTGCTCAGATAGTCAGCGGTGTCGGGTACACCTGGCCGGTCGCCTTTGTCCTGCTTCCAGTCCAGGTATCTAAGAACGCCGCCTGCGAGCGCGTCCTCCGCTCTCAGATTGAGTTCGAGTAGAGCGCTCCGCGCGGCCGAGAGATCATCCTCCGCAACGAGGATAAACGCCTCGAGCGTGCGTAGAACTCGGCCGTACCTGGCGTAGCATGGCTTGTCACGGAGCAGTCGCCTGGAAAGGGCGATCGATCCGGAGGCTTCGTGCAGGTGCATGCCCATGATCGCACGACCAGCGCGAACGATTTCGCGCCGGATACGCCAGCTCTCGCCGGGCGGCAGCGCCGGAGTCGTGATGTAGGTCAGCGCCGAGGCATCCCAGGTGTGGCCGGTCAGGCGGTGGTGGGATGATCTGAGGACGCGTTCTACAGTGGACATGAGCCGAGCGTAAGGGATGAGTCAGCCTGCGTGCTTGTACACAGGCCGCGAAGACTTGTGCAATTCTGCGCAGGCCCGTCCAAGCGCACGTACACCACGTGTTCCCAGAGCTTGATCGCCTGCGAGGACGAAGGAACGTGAGTCCTAAAGAACCCTGCGTCTTGTAGGATTCTGCGATCCTGGGACAGAAGTAACCTGACGATGGCGGGTCCGGCCTGCTCGCTTAGTCAAGACTTCAAGGCCCACTCGGGGTCTGCTAGTCAACAGGCTGCATCTCGAGAAGCGGGGCTGCCGGCTGTTTGAACGTGCCGCCAGCTTCCCCCCGTTGGGGGGATAGGGCTTGTATGCCCGATCAGACAGCATCGTTGCATGACTGTTTATCATGCCGCCCAAGGATGCCGCCGGGAAAACCGTCTCAGATTCCCGGCGTTACGATCCCGGAAAATGCGCCGCGGCGGTAACGAACGGCCATTGAAGCGGCTGCTTCTCGCCGCCAGTTGTTGCAGCAGTCTGGTCCTCGCGTCATGTAGCGAAGGTCCGCTCGATCCACAGGGTCCGGTTGGAAGCGCGGAGCGAGTGATCCTGTACGACGCTACGGCCATCATGCTGGCCGTCGTCATTCCAGTCATTCTTCTGACGCTGATATTCACCTGGTGGTTTCGTGCAGGCAACCGCCGTGCGACCTATCGCCCCGAGTGGGAATACTCCGGACGGATTGAACTGATCATTTGGGCAATACCCGCGTTGCTCATTCTATTCCTGGGAGGCATTGCCTGGATCAGCTCGCATCAGCTGGATCCCCCGCGGGCCCTGCAATCCTCGAAACCGGCGCTCGAAGTAGAGGTCGTCTCGCTGGATTGGCGATGGCTGTTCATCTACCCACGCGAGGGCGTGGCGACGGTCAATTACCTGGTCATCCCGACGGATGTCCCGGTTCACTTTCGCCTCACCTCAACCAGTGTCATGAACAGTTTCTTCATCCCGGAGCTTGGCAGTCAGATCTACACGATGCCCGGCATGACCACCCAGCTCAATCTACAGGCCGACAAAGTGGGATCGTATCCGGGTATCTCGGCACAATTCAGCGGCCCCGGATTTTCCGATATGCACTTCACGGTGCGCGCAGAGTCGGGAGAGGGGTTCGCAACCTGGGTTGCCAAGGCGCGCGGACAGGGCGCCATCCTCGATGGCTCTGCGGTTGCCGAGCTGCTGCGGCCCACGAGAGCGGGCAATGAGTATACCTATGCTTCGGTTGCCGAGGACCCCTTTGAGTCGATCGCTTCCGGGCACATCAAGACTCAGTGGTCCGTAAAAGAGGCGCTCTGACATGCTAGGAAGACTGAGCTGGTCTGCGATTCCGTTCGACCAGCCTATCGTCATGTGGACGTGCGCGACCGTGGGCGTCGTGCTGGCAACGGTGTTCGCCCTCATTACCCTGAAAGGCGGCTGGCCCTATTTGTGGCGCGAGTGGATCACGAGCGTCGATCACAAGCGCATCGGAGTCATGTATATGATTCTGGGGCTCGTGATGCTCGTGAGAGGGTTCTCGGACGCGATCATGATGCGGACCCAGCTCGCCCTCGCGGCCGGCAACGCCCCGGGCTATCTGCCGCCTGAGCACTACGACCAGGTTTTCTCAGCTCACGGCACAATCATGATCTTCTTTGTGGCGATGCCGTTTGTGGTCGGCCTGATGAACTTCGCCGTACCGCTGCAGCTCGGCGTGCGTGACGTGGCGTTTCCCAAGCTTAACTCCGTGAGCTTCTGGCTCACCGCCTCGGGGGTTCTCCTAGTGAACCTCTCACTGTTTGTCGGGGAGTTCGCGCGCACTGGATGGCTTGCCTATCCGCCCCTGAGTGAATTGGCCTACTCCCCGGGGGTGGGCGTCGATTATTACCTGTGGTCGCTACAGCTTTCGGGCATGGGGACGCTGCTTGCTGGCATAAACCTGACCACGACAATACTGAAGATGCGTGCGCCGGGTATGGGCTATTCGCGCATGCCGATTTTCTGCTGGACGGCGCTGGCATCGAATCTTTTGATTGTCGCGGCATTCCCGGTCCTGACCGCCACCTTCGCAATGCTGTTACTGGATCGCTATTGCGGGTTTCACTTCTTTACGAATGACCTCGGTGGCAATCCGATGATGTACGTCAACCTGATCTGGATCTGGGGTCACCCGGAAGTTTACATCCTGATATTGCCCGCCTTCGGCGTCTTTTCAGAGGTGGTTGCGACGTTTTCGGGGAAACCCCTCTTTGGCCGGCGCTCGATGGTTCTCGCAACCATGGTCATCTGCATGCTGTCGTTCATGGTGTGGCTGCACCACTTCTTTACGATGGGCGCGGGAGCGGACGTCAATGGGTTCTTTGGCATCATGACCATGATTATCGCCGTGCCTACGGGTGTGAAGGTCTTCAATTGGCTCTTCACGCTCTACGGCGGTCGCATCCAGTACACCGTCCCCCTCTATTGGACCGTCGGCTTCATCGTGACGTTCGTCCTCGGCGGCATGACCGGGGTACTAATGGCCATCCCGCCTGCGGACTTTGTCCTCCACAACAGTCTCTTCCTGATTGCGCACTTCCATAACGTCGCAATAGGGGGTGTCGTATTTGGTGCCATGGCGGGCTACACCTACTGGTTCCCCAAGGCATTCGGTTTCAAGCTGAATGAGCGGTTGGGAAAGGCGGTCTTCTGGTGCTGGTTCATAGGGTTTTACCTGGCATTCATGCCGCTCTATGCACTGGGCCTCATGGGAGCGACGCGCCGGATGCAGCATTACCCGGATACCCACTGGCAGCCCTTGATGCTCGTGGCGCTCGCGGGCGCGATTGTGATCCTGCTGGGGATCGGGTTGACGGCGTTGCAGCTCTTCGTGAGCATTCGACAGCGACGCCTGCATCGGGATCAGACCGGGGATCCCTGGAATGGGCGCACTCTTGAGTGGTCGGTTCCCTCGCCGCCGCCGGCGTGGAATTTCACGGAGGTCGCGACCGTTCAGGAGACCGATGCGTACTGGCACGCAAAGCAGGCCGGCAAGGCTTCCAGCTCATCCTCAAAGGCCGTAACGGACCTACACCTCCCGCGCAATTCGCCCGTCGGAATCTTCCTGGCGTTCTTTGCCGTCATCCTGGGCTTCGCCCTGATCTGGCGCATCGACTGGCTTGCCGCGATCGGGCTCATCGGCGCGATCGTGGTAGTCCTCAGGGAGGCCTGGAAGACCGATCTCGAGGTTCGGGTACCGGCTGAAGAAGTTGCAGCATTTGAGCGGATCCATGGGATCGGGTTGACCGGTCGGGTGGGGACGGTGGGTTCAACGCCGGGGACGCGGTCATGAGCGTTGTGGGCGAGGCGCTGCCGATCGAACCGGAGGTTCCGATCTCCCTGCGCGGACCGGCACCGATCCGCGTCGTGGCGGGGTTCGGATTCTGGCTCTTTCTCCTTTCCGACATCATTCTCTTTGCTGCGTTGTTCGCGACCTATTCCGTGCTGTCAGGGTCGACTGCCGGAGGACCGACGGGCGCTGAATTGTTTGATAAGAGGCACGTTTTCATTGAAACGCTGTGCCTGCTGACATCCAGTGTCACCTGTGGCTTCGGCTCATTGGCGGTGCAACGCGCGGATGCTCGGGCGATGTTCTTCTGGATGGGCGCGACCTTTGTCCTGGGTGTCACGTTTCTGACCCTGGAGGGCAGGGAGTTCGCGAGTATGGTCGCAGCCGGCGCGGGGCCGTCCCACAGCGCATTTCTGTCGGCGTTTTTCACCCTTGTGGGCACCCACGGTCTGCACGTGAGCCTGGGGCTCGTGTGGCTTGTGATCATGTTGCTGCAGGTCATGACGCTCGGCTTCCAACCGATGGTCGGGCGCAGGTTCTTTGCATTTGGTCTGTTTTGGCACGCGCTGGACATCGTCTGGATCGGTGTATTTACGATCGTATATCTGGGGGCGAAATGATGAACTCGCAGGGACAGGCGCAGGGCGCGGCCCCGGGCGTTGATATTCGTGATCGTCACAGCGGGCGCAGCTATATCGTGGGCCTGTTATATGCCGTGCCGTTGACTCTGGCGTCTTTCTGGGCGGCGACATCCCCGCTCGTCTATGGCCCGGCGGTACCGGTGCTGCTGGCGACCCTGGCAATCGCGCAGATGGGCGTTCACGTCGCATTCTTTCTGCACATCTCAAGCGCGCCGGATCAGACCAACAATTTTCTCGCGCTGGCCTTCGGGGTCTTTGTGACCGGTCTCATCGTGTTTGGGTCGATGATGATCATGACGCACTTGAATCACAACATGATGTCGATGGATGAGTTGATCAAGATCCAGCGCTAACGGTGTTCCTCAGGCTGAGCGTCGGAGGTATCACGGGTCAGGAGGGATTTCTCAGTGGTGTTTGAGAGAATCCATGAGGGTAGGGCACTAGTTCGCTTTATCCAGGAGCGACTGCCTCATTACACCCCGTTGGTGTCCGGCGACATGCGTCGCTTTCAAAAGCAGCTCGTCAAGGCGAGCGCGGGCGCCGCGATCGCGGCCGGCGCAGGGCTCATCTTCGTATGCTTCCTGAGCGTCGCGGTAATCCTGTCGAGTTCTCCGGGGCCCCATAGGACCACCGTCGCCTGGATCACCTGTGGTTTGTGGGGACTCATCGCACTCATAGGCCTCCTGACCGCTCGACGTGCAGTCGCAGGGCCACCCCCATTTCACCTGGTGGCAACGGCGCTCGCGCAGGACTACTCACGCTTCGTCGACTCATTGTCTAAGGACGGAGGCACCGATCTTGGTCGCTAACGGGCTGTCGCGGGTTTCGAGGCACGGTTCGATCCCGTAACCGTGGGCCGAGTGATCTCGCCTATCCCCTAATGGATAGCGACTCGGTACCCGGAAGCATGGACTGACCGCGAGGTACTTGTTCCACGACACAGGAACTCCACATACCGAGCATCGGCGGAAATCGGGTGGCCGCAATGCAATGGAATCAAAGGTTATTAGCTAATATCGTGGCGCTGGGTTTCCTCACGGTCGCGGTAGCCTCCGTTGGTCGTGCCGAACCGGCCCCCGGAAATATTCCCAGCTGCGCGGCTGCAACGCCGGAACAGGCTAAATGGCTCGCCGACGAGTTGTACCGGCAAGGTCAGTATCAACGCGCGGGAGATTGCTATCAGGCGGCGGGCGACCTCTCCGACGCCAACGAGGCGTTTGTGAAAGCGATCAGAGCCAAGAGTGACACGGCGGCGAAGGACTTCCACCGGCAAAGCGACATCGCGAGGGCGCTCTTTACAGGTGTGGCCCAGGCATTCCGGTCTCATCCCTGACCAAGTTAGGCACGCGGTGCCGCAAGGCTGCTCTGACCGCGACAACGCGCTTTACACCTCCGGCATGACTTGGCCCATTTCCATGGCCTGGCTGGGCGGAACCTCCGTAATTCCGATGACGATCTGATCGTCGGGAGCGCGTGTGGCGTCCTGGAGGATTTCCCATAGACGTTTGATGAGTCCGCGCTTGTATTCCACCGAGCGGCCTGTTCGGATGAGCAGGGTGAGCGCGGCGGCGGCTGCGGCCTTTCCCGCGGAGTACCCATTCCCAGGGGCGTACTCCTGGAAGATGACATGCACCCAGGGCCTGGGGACTCCGGCATAGTCACAGTGGAAGGCCGTGAGTGCCTCGGCCAGTGCGAGCTTGTTTTCGTCCGTGAGTACGCCGCTTTGAGTGCTGACGGTATAAAGAGGCATCGACGAGGCTCCTTTGGCGGCCGGGCGCTCGGCAAGCTGAGGCACATCAGCGGGTGAGATTCACCTTGGCGAGGTCAATGAGCTGACCTGCACGGCCATCCAGCACTGCCTTCAGCATGAACAACCCGAATTTGTGGGCCTCGTCCAACGTGGTGGTGGGTGGCATTACGAGCTCCTGGCGCGCGCTCACGACATCCAGAAGTGCCGGTCCCTTGTGCTCGAGCACTTCGCCCACGGCGGTCGGGAGATCCTGGGGACGCTCCACGCGAATGCCTTTGATGCCCATGGCTTGAGCCATGGCGGCGAAGTTGGGATTCTTCAGGTCGCAACCACTGTCCAAAAAGCCCGAGGCCTTCATCTCCAGTTCCACAAACCCAAGGGTGCCGTTATTCAGAACTACAATCTTGACGGGCAACCCTGTCTGCAGGAGTGTCACGAACTCTCCCATCATCATGGTGAAGCCGCCATCCCCTGAGAGCGAAATGACCTGCCTTTGCGGGAAGGCTGCCTGAGCTCCGAGAGCGTGCAGCATGGCATTGGCCATGGAACCGTGGTTGAACGAGCCGACGAGGCGCCTGCGCCCATTCATTTTGAGATATCGGGCCGTCCAGGCGATCGGGGTGCCGACATCACACGAGAAGATGGCATCGTGCTCCGCAAGGTCGCTGACGACCCGTGTCACGTATTGAGGATGGATGAGCTTGCTGTTGGGGCCGCTCTCGGCCAGCGCATCCAGGTCTGCGCGAGCCTTGCGGTAGTCCTGAAGCGCTTCATTCAGATGACCGGATTCCTTCTTTTCCTCGATCAGCGGCAGGAGTTTTCGAAGGGTCTCCTTCACGGAGCCGAGGACTCCCAAGTCCAGCGAGCACCGGTTGCCCAACGCGGCCGGTCGAAGGTCGATTTGCGCGATCCGGGCATTTTCGGGGAAGAATTGTCGGTACGGGAAGTCCGTGCCGAGCAGAAGCAGGGCATCGCACTTCTTCATTGCCCAATAACCTGAGGCAAAGCCGACGAGTCCCGTCATACCGACGTCGTAGGGATTGTCGTATTCTACGTGCTCTTTCCCCCGCAGGGAGTGAACGGTCGGGGACTTCAGCTTCTGCGCGAGTTCGACGACCTCATCGTGTGCGCCCGCGCATCCCGCACCGCAGAACAGCGTAACTCGGGTTCCGCGGTTGAGAAGTTCAGCCAGCTCCCGGAGTTGATCGTCCTGCGGGAGTACCACCGGCGAAGAAGGCAGAATCCAGTTCGGAGGCGCTTTATCAAGCGTCTGAAGCGCAACGTCACCGGGAAGTACGACGACCGCGACGCCACGCTGTCCAACCGCGGCGCGCATGGCACGCAAGAGCACCTGCGGGAGCTGTTCAGCGCGGGTGACGAGTTCAACATAGTGGCTGCACTCCCTGAAGAGATTTTCCGGGTGCGTGGCCTGGAAGTAGTCGATGCCGATCTCGCTGCTGGGAATATGGGCCGCGATGGCGAGCACCGGCACGTTGCTGCGGTGTGCATCGTAAAGTCCATTGATGAGATGCAGGTTGCCCGGGCCGCAGCTCCCAGCGCAGACCGCCAGTTGCCCCGTAAGGTAGGCCTCGCTGCCTGCCGCGAACGCCGCGCCTTCTTCATGCCGTACATGGACCCACTCGATGGATTTCAGGCGTCGTAGCGAGTCGGTGAAGCCGTTCAACGAATCACCAACCACCCCGTAGATGCGTTTCACCCCGGCCTGAGCCAGTGTCTCGGCCATGTAGTCCGCTGCAGTCCTACTCATCGGGCTCGTCCTGGGAGGGTGGTGGTGCGTGGCTCAGAGGCGTGGGGCTTCCGGGTTGAGGGGGCCAACGCCTTTAGGTGGCGTAGCTCTTTAAGATTCGCAGGTCGGTCACGGTATACGCCATGCCCAGCCGAAAGCCCCGTCCGACGCGGATCGGTGCGATCTGGTGCATATCCTCACCCCGAACATCCGGGATCTGAAGTTCAGCCGTCCCGGCCCAGACGTCCACGATGGCGAGATCGTCCGTCAGTGAGAGGGTCAGCTCATCGACCGGCGGCTTGCTCTGCCGCTCTGCCGCCAACTGTGGGAAGTAACGACGCATCAGCGTGGGACGATTGAAGACAGTGGCGGGATCCTTGACCTGCTGCTCGAGCTGGATCCGCGCCGTCGCAAGACGCTCACCATGGGCAGCCACGCTCGCCCCGAAGCGGCTGCCCCGCGCTAGCGGCGCCGCGGCGGCACTGGGCGCGGCGAACGTGCGAGTCTGGTAAACGCTCGCCAGCTTCTTCGGGAACCCCTGGGTCCAGCCGCGGGCGAGGGCCGCGTCGTTGTCGACGAAAATGAATGGACAGTAATTGACGGGCTTGCCATCGAATATCGCTTCTACCAGGGCGAAGGCCTCACGGTACTGGTACCGCGCCGGGTCGGTCAGCTCGTCGTTCGAGCCGGTGAATTGCCAGTCGAGGAACCAGAAGAAGGCCCGTCCGTTGGATTTCGGATCCAGCGAAAGCCCAGGCGGGAGCAGGGCCTGGATAGCATCCGGGTTGGTCCAGTACTCAACCGCGATGCAATCGCTCGAGTAGTGCCAGGGCGGCAATGTAGCCAGCGCGGAGTGTCCCTGAGGGGTCAGCGGAACGGTAAATCCTTTGAGCGGCATCGCGTGTCCTCACAAAGAAGGCGGCTAGCGTCGAAAGCGAGGGCGTTTGGCATCACCTATTCTGCTGAGGCGCGGCGCCCTTGCTATCCCCTTGTTGGGGGGTGCCTAAGGAGTCTCGTTATCCTCGGGCGTGCTCATCCAGCGGCCCGAGACCGGGGTGCCCACAAGCGCTGATGGGCATGTATGGCATGCATTAATTTTTCAGCGTAGAGCACACTTGCGCAAGACGGCAGCCGCGCGTTCCTGATCTCGTATCGCTTCCAAATCTGAACGCGGATACGTACGTGGTTCTTGTCGTGACCCTGGTACTGTGCCTGATCTATGGTTTGATAGGCGCGGTCAGGATCTTCAAAGATCTGGACGAGCAGGATTGGGATTAGCGACTCGAGCGGCGTGAATGGGCTCCTGCGTCGTGTTCCAACCGCCGCCGAGTGCCAGGAACGTCGCAATCTGGTCGTCCGAGATTGAAGCCTCAAGCTGGGCGAGGGTCTGTTCGGCGGTCGCATAGGCGCGCTGAGCGTCGACCACCGTCAGCGATGTGGCGCGGCCGCCGACCTGGAGTCTTTCGGCGTCCTTAAGAGCCCGCTCGGCGTCGGTGACGGCCAGCTTGCTGCTGTCTTCGCGGGCGAGATCATGAGTGTAATTGTTGAGAGCCACCTCGACGTCCCGAAGCGCGGCCAGGACGACGCCGTCAAAGGTTGCCAGCCTGAGCCGTGCGAAAGCCTGCGCCTGAGCAATCCGGGCGCGGGTCGCGTTTTGATTCGCCTGCCAGTGAACTAGGCCTCCGATCCCCCAGAAATTCGTCGGGGAGGTATAAGCGTCGCGCGCCGCGCCCGTGGAACCCAGCGGCAGCGCGATCTGAATGTCCGGATACAGGGCGGCCGTCTGTACGCCGATGGTTGCGGTGGCAGCGGCCAACTGGCGCTCGGCCTCCCTCACATCCGGCCGGCGTCGCAGAAGCTCAGCGCCGTCACCGACCGGGAGCGGTCGCAGCAGTCGGGGCACCGTGTCGCAGGTTTCCAGTTCCCGGTAATAGTCCGCCGGAGGCTTGCCGCTGAGTATGGCGAGCCTGAAGAGGGCGTTCTTCCGGGCTGCCTCCAACGGGGGCAGGGTCCCCGTCTGCTGATCGACCAGCTGACGGATGCGCGTCACGTCCAGGCTGGTGGCCCGGCCGCCCTGGTAGAGGCGCTGGGTCAATCCCAGGCTCTCGGTCTGAATCCGCAGAGTCTTTCGCGCGGCCGTCAGTTGCTGGCCGGCGCCGCACGCATCGGCGTACGCCCGCAACGTTTCCGCCACCACGTTGACCCGAACCAGGTCGCGGGCCGCCTCAACCGCCTGATCGTCGGCCTCGGCGGCTTCGATCCCGCGTCGTATGCCCCCAAAGAGATCGAGGTCATAGGCGACCGTGAGCTCGGTGTCGTAGTAAGTGTCCCTCGGAGGTGTGATGGGCTGGAGGTACTGCTCGCCGGCGAGCTGCGCGTACTGCACTCCGGCGGTGACCGGCACGCTCGGCTGGCGTGCGGCCCGGGCCTCTCGTACCGAGGCCCGGCTACGAGCAAGATTGGCTTCCGCCTTGCGAAGGTCGGTATTGGATGAAAGTGCCTGCCGAACCCACTCGTTGAGCCGTGGGTCGTCATAGAGCTGCCACCAGGCATCCGGCGACGGATCCTGTGAGAGCGCGACATTGTCGGCTCCGACAAATGAACCCCGAGCCTTGTCGGCGTTGATCAGGGCACTGTCCGGACGCCGGTAGTCCGGGCCGACCTGACACCCGGTGATCAGGACGCCTGCGGTGAGGATGAGTAACGGGCGGTATATCCCACTCATCGACGCTGTCCCTCGAGCGCCCGCCCCGGCGGCTCAATAATGGAAACCGTCGCAGTGCGGCCGGCAATGAGTCGTACATCTTCCGGCGGCGGGTCCAGCTTGACCCGCACCGGAATCCGTTGTGCCAGCCGTACCCAGCTAAAGCTGGGGTTTACGTTGGCCAAGTCTGAGCCGCTCGCGGCGCGTTCGCGGTCTTCGATGCCCGCCGCGATGCTCTCGACCTGGCCCGGAAGGGGAGTCGCGATGCCCATGATGCTAACTACCGCGCGGTCACCCACGCGGATACGCGGCAGTTTGGTCTCCTCAAAGTACCCATCCACATGCAGGGTGTCGGTGGCTACCAGCGCCAACACCTGGCGTCCGGCGCTTGCGTAGTCTCCTGGCTGCAGTTCGACGTTGGTGACGACGCCATTCACCGGCGCCCGTATTGTCGTGCGCTCGAGGTTCAGGCGGGCTAGGTCTTTGGCGACGCGGGCCGCATTGAGCTGTGCAGCCAGCTGGTCGACTTTGGATTGTCCCTCTTCGACTTGTTCGGACGTGACTAGATCTGTAAGGCCCTTGTTTCGCGCATTCTCGCGGCGCGCCTGTGCGAGAGCGACTTCCGCTGAAGCGACCGACGCGTCAGCCTGCCGGAGCGCCAGTTCATATCGAGGCTGGTCGAGCACGAAAAGCGTGTCCCCGGCCGCAACGGTCTGATCGTTCTTCACCCGGACCTCGGTCACCAGCCCATTGATGTCCGGACTGACCTGAACGATGTCGGCCCGGATACGACCATCCCGAGTCCATGGCTCAACGTTGTAGCGCACCCACAGCCACCGTCCGCCCACCAGCGCCAGGGCGACCACGGTAAGCGTGATGGCCACTCGGAGAGTCAGCAGTGCCCATTTTTTCATCTACAACCCCAATCCAACCGGGCTGATGCGTACGGTCGCCCGGGCGAGAATCCACAAAATGACCACAAAAATGGCGACATCGAACAGTCCGGCGTGCCATACGAACCGATAGAGATGCGTGCGTCTCAGCACCCACCTGATCGGAAGCAAAGCAAAGAAAGCAGTGACCGTGAGTATCAGCAGATAGGGGATGAACACTCCGTCAAGCTCAGCCTCCCCTATCATGACGTGACCCCCCGAGCCTCATAGCGGGAGCCAATTCCGGCAAGATCCAGACGCAGCCCCACGAGCGCCCGCAGCGCCCGCTGATTGGCCAGCGACGGCACCTGCACGGACAAGGCGGCGATCGCAACGTCGATGGCAAGCGCGCAATGCGGGTCCGGCAATGACGCGCCACGTGCCAGGCCTTGATAGGCTCGGCCCACGGCTCCGAGCACGGGCGCCAGCGCTTTTTGGAGCGCAGGGCTGAGCTCGCGGCTTGAGCGCTTAAGGCGGGTCACATTGATCCCGACCCGGATGTCCCTGAGCACGTCTACCCGCGAGCCAATCAAGTCCAGTCGCTGGACCGCGAGGAGTCGTCCGGTTACCAGTCCCAGGCGGTCGAACATCTCCAGTACCCAGCTGGTGACATCTACCGTCGCGCCCCGTGCCAGATCGACCAGGGACCGCCAGCCGGCCCGTGAAATTCTCTGTGCATTCCAGAGCGGGTCGATGGTCCGGAACACCAGATTGGTGATGGCAGCGATCAGCAGTCCGGCGATCTCTGCGGTATTCGAATTGATAAAGGCCGCGAAGTCAGGTTGATAGCTTGTCTGCAGCGCTAAGCCCCCGGCAAAGGCGATCGCCATCACGAGCGCAGCCCCTTCGAGCCGCTCGGATGCCTGCATCCAACTAAAGAGCAGTACGGGCGGCAGCAAGACTAGCGCTAGGGATGGAAACCCGTCGATGCGCGGGAAAATGCCGAACTGATAGACCGCGGCCAGCGGCAGGGCGACCAGAATGCCCGCCACTGCCGCAAAGATCACCTTGGAGGGTCGATCGAGTGTTGCAAACAAGGAGCAGCCAATCGCTGCGAACTGCGCGGCGACCCCCCCTTCGGGCCATGAGCCCTCGATCCATAGGCCACAGGCGATCAGGGTTGCAGCGGCCGCGGCGGCGGCGGACAAAATGGCGAGCCCGCGATCGCGATGCATCGGACGCGGACGAAGGGTTCCCTCCAGGGAGCGAATCCGCGGCGCCTCGATGCTTTCCGTACCTTTGAGGGCTGCAATGATGTGCTCCGCCTGGAGGAGATCCTCGACGGCCCGCGGCAGTTGCGCGGCGATGGACTCGCGCAGCGCCCAGGACCAGGTGTCGCCCTGACGCGGCTCGGCGGCGAGCCGTGCACAAGCTGCACGCACTTCCACGGTCGAATTGCGGATCTCGGAGGGCGGCGCTTCCGGTTGCGATAGCGCATGCGCCCAGTGTGACGCCTTGCCGAGGACGTCCTGAACGGGGGGTGAGAGCCGATCCTCAGCAGCCAAGGCACCGAGCGCCTGCTGTATTCCTGAGACACGCGGGAGGAACCAGGCAAATCGGTCCTGCAGGGCGCGCATCAGCCCGACATGCCGGGGAACGTCGGAAGTTTCAAATGCCACGTGATCGTAGAGAACATGCAGATCGCCGACAAACGCGGCCAGCTGCTGTTGGGATTGCACATCACTGACATTTGCCGTGCGGGCAATAGCCTCGGAGAGCCACGCAGCGCACTTGTGCAGTGCGTTCTCGGCGCGCTCAAGCAGTTCGGTGAGCATGCTTTGCGGGAAGATCACCGAGTGAGCTACTGCGGCGCAAATGAGTCCCAGAGAGATCTCTTCTACCCGCGCGACACTCGTGTCAAAGATGGTTTCTGGAGCATTAACGACCGCAAGCCCGACGATGGTTGCGGTGTATCCGGCGAGGAGAAAAGCATAGCTGCGCGGGCGCCGATCCAAAGAGCCCAGGTAAACGCACAGCCCGACCCAAAGACTGGTGGCGAGGCACAAAAGGACGGGCGCCTGCACCAGCGGGGGAATCAGGAGAAGTGAAACACTGGCGCCGACGAGTGTTCCGATGAGGCGGAACACCGCTTTGGAGCGGACCGCTCCGGCGATGGGCTTTGCGACCACAAACACCGTAAACATTGACCAATAGGGACGGGCCAGGTCGCTGGCGAAAGAAAGATACAGAGCGATTAACACCGCAACGGCGTTCGCCAGAACAAAGGCCAGGGTTCTCGAAGAATTGCGCATGAGAGGGCTAGCGATCTGCAAGCGAACCGCAGTTCGGGCTCGCCACGCATCAGGCTAGGGGAGGCGGGTGGCTGTACCGATCCCCCACATGGGGGGTGATGCGTACTCGTCACTTGTCCAACGATGCAGTCACGCATCGAGCGTCGGTGCTGTCAGGAACGAACAAGCGCGGGGCAGGAATATCCTAGCGCTCCGCGCTGCCTCGAGTTGAATAGCACAGTGATCGAGAACCCCACCCACGATGACAAGTGAGCTTCTGTCGACCGGCCGAAAACGCAGGTCCACAAAGGACATCCTGATCCGCCAAGCATGGGATGCAACCGATTGCAGACCATGGGTTCCGTGGGGTTGTGGGTAGCCTGAGACTGAGGCGGTCAATCGACGCCGTACGGGACATCGAGGCTATTGGCAAGGAGATAATTCTATGAGAGTCGTGATCCTGGGTATGTGCGGAGTCGTCTCCGCGGGCGTTTTCCTGATGATGTATCTGTCCGTGTGGAGCACCCGCAGCCACCCAGAACGAGCGGCAACGTATCGACAGCACATCGTCTCCGAGCTTGTGTGGTTGACAATCCCTATCCTCATGCTGATCGCGGCGGCTGTTCCGGCAGCCCTGGCCGTCATGTCAGGCTTACCTACGCGCGAGGGTCCGTAGGCCTTGGAGTGCCGGCAGCTCCACCGCACAGCCGAACAAGTTGGTCAGTACAGTACAAGATATCCCCCCTGTGTTGTGAGAGCGTGACGTCGATGGACGCTTCATCGTCTGTCACCGCGTAGGCAACCACTCCCCCGCGCCCGCGCGGCCCCTGGGTTGGCAGGTCGAATTGCGACCTGCCAGCCTTTTCACGGGAGATGACTTTCGAGGCACGAAGCAGCCTTGGGGTGGTGGCGTCCCCCAATCGGGGGAAAGCCAGGTCAGTCGGATTCGCTCAATAGTATCGCCCCGCCGCGTCGGCGGCGCGTCGCTGAAGGAGCTCGCTCAATGCGCAAATTCATCTCGTTCGCCGCATCCTTAGTGATTTGTACCATGGCGTACGCCGGGAAGGCGGACTCGACCGCTCCGGTCGCCGACAATGCGAAGCCTGACGGTGCCATCACGCTCAGTGGCGGCAGCGTCGCAGCTAGCATCGGATATACCTGGGGTCATGGAGAACTGAAGACCACCGACCAGTCCCACAAGTTTTCGAGTAAGGGGGTGTCCGTCGTTGACGTGGGCGCCACGGGCTTCGATGCCACCGGCAGCGTCTACAACCTGAAATCACTCGCGGACTTCTCGGGTAACTACGTCGCGGCGGGGGCGGGGGTCGCCGTGATCAATGGCGTGGCAGCCATCTACCTGAAGAATGAGCACGGTGTCGTGATCAAGCTGATCGCCAATACCACCGGGCTCAAGTTCAATCTGTCGGCGGACGGCGTGCGAGTCACGCTCCAGAATTGAGAGGGCGTGACGCGGTTATCCGGGGTTCCGATTGAACAAGTCAGAGTAGGTGGGTCGCGCTCCGGGGACAGACAACACGGATTGTATAGTCGAGGGATCAACCGATGGCCCCTGACGTAGATCTGACCGTTCGCCTGGAGGGGCGAATCACTGCGAACAGCGCGGCTGCAATCTGGCGCTCGACCCTTGAGACTCTGGCGGCGCACCCGGATCGACCGATCGTCATCGACGCATCACGCCTGGAGTACGTCGACACGGTTGGGGTGGCGATGCTATTCGATCTCGGCCGCCAACAGCGCTCGCCGGAGGCGGGTGTTGTCTTCCGCGCGCTCGCCCCGAATCTCGCATCCCTGCTTGATCGGTATGACGCCACCGAGTTTGCAAGCCCGGTGCCGCGGCGCCACCACGTGGGGGTTCTCGAGCATCTGGGTCGGTCTGCATCGGCACAGTTCGAGGTGGTGCGGGATCTGGCCGAGTTCCTGAGTCTCAGCCGACGGGCCCTCGTACGGGCCATTCTTCACCCCGACACGGTGGCCTGGTCGGACGTTCTGGATGTGGCCACAGAGGCCGGAGCTCACGCTGTCCCCATCGTACTTCTGATGGGATTCCTGATGGGAGTCATCATCGCCTTCGAGGTGGGCCTGGTCGCCCGGCAGTTCGGCGCGATCATCTTTGTTGTCAATGGCGTCGGCAAGGCAGTGCTGCGGGAACTTGGTGCCCTGATGACGGCCATCGTGCTGGCGGGACGCACAGGGGCGGCCTTCGCCGCCCAGATCGCAACCCAAAAGGTCAATGAGGAGATCAATGCGATCTCCACGTTCGGACTCAATCCGGTGGAGTTTCTGGTCGTGCCGCGGATTCTCGCCACGATACTGGTGGTCCCGCTTCTGACGGTGTTCGCCGACGTCATCGGACTCTTCGGCGGGGCGCTGGTCATGGCCGGCACATTCCACGTGAGCTATCTGCAGTTCTACTCGCAACTCTTGAAGTCGGTCACCGCGCAGGACTTCGTCCTCGGAATTGTAAAGGCGGCCGTCTTCGGCGCGACCATCGCGGTAATTGGCTGCCATCGCGGATTCCGGACGGGGGCCGGGCCGGCGGCCGTCGGCCTTTCGGCAACCGGTGCCGTAGTCGCGAGCATTGTCGCGATAGTGGTGATCGACGGCTTCTTTGCGGTCCTCACGAGCTAAATGGAAAGTCCCAGGAATGTCCCGCTTCCATGCGACACAGACAACGCGGCGGCAACCGTGCCCGCTGTCAGTGTGCGCAACCTCCGCATGGGGTATGCGTCGCGCGTGCTGCTCGAAAGCGCGACGTTTGACGTTCATGCCGGTGAGATTGTGGTGATCCTCGGGGGTTCCGGAAGCGGAAAGTCGAGTCTGATGAAGAACTTGATCGGACTGCAGGCGCCACTGGCCGGCGATGTTCTGATTCGCGGAGTGAGCCTGGTGCACGCCGACGGGGAACAGAAGACGGCACTCCAGCGCCAGCTGGGCATCATGTATCAAAGCGGCGCACTCTTTGGGTCACTCTCTGTCCTGGAAAACATCCGTTTTCCGCTGGACCGCTTCACGGATCTCACGTTGGAGGAGAAGAATCTCACCGCTCGCATGCTCCTGCGAACGCTGGAGATGACGCATGCCGAGGCCCTGATGCCCGGGGAACTCTCGGGAGGGATGCTCAAGCGGGTGGCCATCGCGCGCGCGATGGCTCTCGGGTGCGACATCCTGTTTCTGGATGAGCCCTCAGCTGGGCTTGATCCCATCACGGCGGCAAACCTCGACCTGACGCTGCTGTCATTACGGGAGAATCTCGGAGTTACGCTGATTGTCGTCACGCACGAGCTCGATAGTATCTTCACGATTGCCGACCGGGCCATCATGCTCGACCCGGTATCGCGTGCCATCATTGCGGATGGCAAGCCCACGGCGCTGCGCGATGACAGCGCCGACCCGCGGGTGCATCAGTTCTTCAACCGCCAGGCTGATCGCCAACGAGTACCGGCGGGCGGGTAGCCATGAAGGACGCCAAGAGCTATGGCAGGTTGGGCGCGTTCGTCGCCGTCGGTCTGTGCTTGCTTGCCGCCGGACTGTTCGTGCTCGGAGGCCGCCAGTGGTTCCAGCCGACTTTCATGTTTGAGACATACTTTGATCAATCGGTGGCGGGTCTTGAGGTCGGATCGCCGGTGAGGTTTCGCGGGGTGCCGCTGGGGCACGTTACCGCGATACTGACCTCGTCTGCGACGTACGAGCAAACGGTGTCGCTCGACAGTCGGCGCGAGTACATCGTGGTTCGGGTGGAGATCAACCTCTCAGGCGAGGAGGCGAACCAAATGAGACGAGACGCCGAGACCCTGGCGGCAAAGGGCTTGCGCGCCCAAACTCAACTTGCGGGTATCACCGGCCAGCAGTACCTCGCGTTGGATTTTCTAGATCCCAGAAAATATCCGCCGTTACCCTTTGCGTGGACCCCGAAGTACCCGTACCTCCCGTCGGCGCCCAGCTCGGCCGGGGAGATTATTGCGAAGGCGCAGACGTTTCTGGCGAGTCTCAACGAGGCGGATATCAAAGCCTTGGGCCAGGGACTGAACAGGCTCGTTACTGATCTGGATGTGAAGCTCGATGAGATTCCGGTGGGCGAGCTTACGAACGAACTCAAGGCCGCGTTAAAGGCGGCCACAGGTACACTCGCGCGACTCGATCGTCTCGCGGCGGACCCGGCGCTCAGGCGCACGGTCGACAATGCGGCGTTCATCTCCGATCGCGCACGTCACATGATTGAGGACGGGGAGCTGGACAAGCTGGTCAAGGATCTTGATGACACCTCCGAGCGCTTGGACGCTCTCGTGGGTGACAATCAATATGACGTCCGCGCGACCGTGGAGGACCTGCGCGCCACGGCCGCGAACCTCCGCACGCTCTCGGAGAGCGTCAAGAAGTATCCGGCAGGGGTGCTGCTCGGCGGACCGCCAGAGAAGATTCAGCTTCCGGGACGGTCACGATGAGTCTCAGGCACTTTGCCGTAGCGGCTTTCGCGTTAATCGCCACGGCCTGTTCGATAGGCCGTCCGGCACCAACCGTAACCACTTACGCCATCGAGCCACGACCTGCGGCGTCGGAGGCTCTGAAGCCGGTCAGTACCGATCGCCTGCGCGTGGCGCGCGTCCGCGTTTCCGCGCCGTACGATAGAACCGCGCTCGTTTACCGGCTGAACGGGGTTCGCTACATATCGGACCCTTATCATGCGTTCCTGTCGGATCCAGCGCCGCTGTTGAGCAATCGGATTACGGCATGGCTGAGCGCCTCGGGGCTGTTCCGCTCTGTCGATGGCCCTGGAAGCGCTGCGCCCGCGCGGTGGATTCTCGAGGCGACAGTGACCGAGCTCTACGGGGACTTCGAGGCCGGTGCCGGCGATCCCGCTGCCGTAATGTCGATTCATTTCACGATCATCGACGAGAACGTGGCCCGTCCCAGGGTGGCGTACGAATGCGTTCTGTCCCGCAGAGTCACGGTTCAGAGCGGATCGACGGACGCGCTTGTCGATGGCTACGGGACGGCGCTGTCCGATATTCTGACGCAGTTCTCTAAGGGACTCTCAGACCAACCCCTGCGGTAGCACCCCGTATAGAGCGGCGGCCACTCGAGCCGGTGCGTTCTCATCTTCATTGCGGGACGAATGCCCAAACGGCTCCGCTGCGTTGCGCGATCCGTAAGCCACCCGTCTGGGTCGTCCCCTCGTTCGGGGGATGGCGCCCCGTCCCTATCCCGGTGAGCGTAGTGCGACGGTCGCGAGCGAGAAGTCACCGACTGCGGCAGACGCCCGACTCGGTGTTTGCGCTGATCACCCCATCGACGACGAAGTGGAGACTGTATGAAGCTGGCACGCTATGGCACCCCAGGTACCGAGAAGCCGGGGCTCATTGATGGCGATGGGAAACTGCGCGATTTGTCGGGACACATTCCGGATATCACGAGTGCGGACCTCTCTGATGAGTCGTTGGCGCGCCTTGCGGCCGTTGATCCCGGATCCTTGAGAACGGTCGAGGGAGACGCGCGCCTCGGAGCCCCCTATACCGGAGCGGGAAAAATCATATGCGTCGGCCTGAACTACACCGACCATGCGAAAGAGGCCGGCCTTCCTATACCGACTGAGCCGCTCCTGTTTCTGAAGGGTTGCGCTCCGACCGGCCCCAATGACGCCATCGCCTTGCCTCCCAAATCGAGCCACGCAGACTGGGAGGTGGAACTCGCCGTGGTCATTGGCAAGCAGGCCCTCAACATTGAGCGTGCCAGCGCGCTCGAGCACGTCGCTGGCTACTGCGTCTTCAACGACTTCACGGACCGGGAATTCCAGCTGCAGCGGGGTGGTCAATGGACAAAGGGAAAGAGTTTCCCCGGCTTCGCTCCGCTTGGGCCCTGGTTAGTGACCCGCGACGAGATACCCGACCCCGGAAAGCTGCAACTGTGGCTTGAAGTCAACGGCACACGGCGCCAGCAGGGATCGACAGAGAACCTGATTTTTAACGTTCCCTACATGATCGCCTACATATCGGAATTCATGATGCTCAATCCGGGCGACATCATCGCCACTGGGACGCCGGCGGGAGTCGGCGCCGGCCACAAACCCAATCCAATCTTCTTGACTGACGGGGACCGCGTGTCGCTGGGCATCGAAGGACTCGGGACGCAGACGCAGCGTGTGGTCTCGTGGGACAAGCGTCTCGCCCGGGGCTTGTGACGCAAGAGTCGCTACCTGGCTGCCACTCAGTCCCTCTTCGGACCTTGACGAGCATGAGCGCTCACACGGTCGCGGGACTGGGGTTCTCACCATGAGCACGCATTCAGCCGCCGGTTCCATACAGTACTGAGCGCACTCGCACACTGGATGCACGAGGGGCTGGCAGCATCGCGCTTGAGCGCACTCAGTTGTTGATGACGTCGCCTGGAGCCCTCAGGAAGCTTACGCACCACCCGAAGCGTCGGCCCCTGTGGCTTCCCGCCATTTAGTCGAAAAACGGTACACAGGCCACGAGTGTGCGTTTGGCGAGCCTCTCCCCCCATTGAGGGGATGGATGGACGAGTTGCACTCCCCGAATACTCTCCGCAAGTCACGCATACGGGGGCCGCATTGGCCAGAAAACTGTTTTCGGCGAATCCAGAGCGCATCGGGCGGTTCGACGGGCCCCCAATGGACGATGCATTCCCCGCATCCTTGGTCGATGGCACCCCGGGCGACCTGAAGGCCGATCTCATTAGGCTGCTCGGAAAGGAGAACGTCCTCTACAGGGCCATTGATCTCGTGCGATACGCCTCCGATGCCAGCCCATATCGGCTCGTTCCCAAGGTCGTCGTGCTGCCTCGAACCAACGAGGACATCATCAAGCTCTTCCGCTACTGCCGTGAGACCGGGCGGCACGCGACGTTTCGGGCAGGGGGCACGAGTCTTAACGGTCAGTCGCAGTCCGATGACATCCTGGTCGATGTCCGTCGTCATTGGTATGGCGCCAAGGTGGAGGATGGCGGTCGCCGCGTGCGGGCGCGCCCGGGCATGATCCTCGGCCACGTTAACTCCCTCCTGCAGCGCTACGGTCGGCGGCTCGGGCCCGACCCGGCAAGCTCGCATGCCTGCACGATCGGAGGCGTGATCGCGAACAACGCTGGTGGCATGCGGTGCACTGTGCAGAAGGATGCCTACCACACCGTCGCCGCGCTCACCTTCGTGACGCCATCCGGCGCGGTAATCGATACCTCGAGTCCTGATGCGGAACGCGATTTTGCGCGGGCAGAACCGCAGCTCGCCGAGGGCTTGCTCGAGCTGCGCAAGGAGCTGCTGGCCGATCCCGCACTGGCCGAGCGCACCCGTCGGAAGTACTCGATCAGGAACACCCATGGATTGAGGCTGTGCGCACTGCTCGACGGCGAAACGCCGCTCGCCATTTTCAGGCGACTGCTCGTTGGCTCCGAAGGCACGCTTGCATTCATCGCGGAGGCGGTCGTCGAGTCGGTTCCAGCGCCCCGCGTCACGAGCGTGGCCTGGATCCCGGTGCCCACCATCGACGAAGCCATTGCCCTTGTGCCGGGACTCGTGAAGCTCGGCGCCTCCGCCGTCGAGCTGATGGTTGCACCAGCGCTGACCGCGGCCGGTCACGCCTTCGCGGAAACGCCGTGCTACTGGAGAACCCTCGACCCTAAGGCCGCAGCCTTACTCGTCGAAGTCGGTGCCGAAGACGCAAAGGCGCTTGAAGCAACACAACACCAGGTAATCGAGGTTACGAGTTCCGCCAGGCTGCTCAAGCCTGTGGAGTTTACGAGCGTCGCCGAGGCCGTCGAGCTCGCGTGGCACGTCCGCGAGGGGCTTCTGGGTTTGGTCGGCAAGAATCGCCCGGAAGGCTCGACGCTCATCACGGAAGATGTCTGTTTTCCCCCGGAGCGGCTGGCGCAGGGGGCGCACGACGTACAGGAACTGCTTGCCAAGCATGGGTTCATTCCCGGTGTCGCCGGCCATGCCGCTCACGGCAACCTACACTTTACGCTGGTTGCGAATCTCGGGGCCGCCGAGGGACTGGCCCGGTACTCGGCCTTCATGAGCGAACTGGTGGATCTCGTCGTCGGTAAACACGACGGCTCTTTGAAGGCCGAGCACGGAACGGGCCGGAACATGGCGCCGTTCGTCGCCGCCGAATGGGGTGAGAAAGCCACGGCCATGATGTGGCGCATCAAGCGCCTGGCCGATCCGCACGGCGTCCTGGCACCGGATGTGATCCTAACGACCAATCCACGCCTGCACCTCGAGAATCTGAAGTCCTTCCCGCAGATCGAGGCGATCACGGGATCCTCGCAATGCATCGAGTGCGGATTCTGCGAACCGGTCTGCCCAAGCCGCAATGTCACGATGACACCACGTCAGCGGATCGCATTGCGCCGCGAGATGGCGCGCCAGAAGGCTGACTCGGCCATGCTTGCACAGCTGCAACAGGAGTATCAGTACGACGGAATTGAGACCTGCGCGGGCGACGGCACCTGCGCCATTCCCTGCCCGATCGGAATCAACACGGGGGCGCTGATTAAAGAACTGCGAGTACAAGAAAACACCCCGACGGGAGAGAGTGCGGCACTGCGCCTTGCGAGGCATTGGAAGGCAGTCGAAGGGCTATCGCGCGCAAGCCTCTGGGGCGCCCACGCCTTCTCGTCGGTGTTCGGTGTCAAGCCGCTCACGGTCCTTACCGACGCCGTGCGAGGTGTCGTCAGTCCCGACCTTGTGCCCGCCGTTCCCGGACCGATGCCACGCCCCGCGTCCGGCATGCCCGCAACCGAACGACAGGGAGCCTCGGCGGTCTATTTTTGCGCCTGCATTAACCGAATGTTCGGTCGCGATCCGGCTGGGCCGGCATCTCCCTCGCTCGCGGAGACCTTTGTTGCACTATCCCGGCGTGCCGGTAAGCCGCTGTGGATTCCGCCAGATGTCGCGGGTCTGTGCTGTTCAACGCCCTGGCACTCCAAGGGCTTCGGCCAGGGGCACAAATACATGGCTCAAGCGATGGCTGAGGCGCTATGGCGCTGGAGCGATGGCGGAGCGCTTCCCATCGTCGTAGACGCTGCCTCGTGCACCCTGGGTCTCAAAGAAGATGTGGCGACACAGCTCGCAGGGGAGCAGAAGACGCGGTACCAGAGCCTCAAGATCATCGACTCGGTCGCGTGGTGCCGTGATCTTGTGCCGAACCTGGCGATCAGGCGGAGGCTGCACCGGGTCGCGGTCCACCCTACCTGCTCGACGACGCACCTTGGGCTGGCTGATGTCATCAAGCAAATCGCGGGGCACCTGGCTGACGAGGTCGAGGTCCCCATCGGCACAACCTGCTGTGGCACTGCCGGCGACCGGGGGCTATTACATCCGGAACTGGTCGTTTCGGCGACGCGGGAGGTGCGAGCCGAACTGGATGCGAGCCCTTGTGACGCCTACCTGTCATCGAACCGTACCTGTGAGATGGGCCTGCGTCAGGCGACGGGGCGGCCATACGAGTCATTTATCTTCCTGCTCGAAGAGCTCAGCCGCCCGGGGGCGGGCTGATGCTCAGCGAAACGGAGTCCATCGATGCCGTATTCTGACTACAAGTGCTTCCGGTTTCGGTTTGATGCCGGAGTCGCGTTCATCAGTATCAATCACCCGCCGATCAATCTCCTTGACGAGGTTTTGTCGCAGGAATTCGACCAGCTCGGTAGACAACTGGAGGCGGACGAGGGCGTGCGCGTCGTCGTTGTGCAGAGTGCGCTTCCCGATTTTTTTATAGCCCACTCGGGGTTGGGTCGCGTTGGCAGCGCTTCCAAGGTGGTCTCGGCTACGCGGAGCTTCCGCCTCACCCAGGTTATCGGGGAGCGCTTCCGGAACATGCCGAAGGTCACTATCGCCAAAGTTGAGGGCCGCGCCCGTGGCGGAGGTAGCGAAATCGCCCTTGCCATGGACATGTGCTTTTCCGCTATCGGGAAAGGGGTCTTCGGGCATCCGGAAGTGGCAGTGGGACTTGTACCGGGCGGCGGGGGCACGCAAAGGCTGCCGCGGCTCATCGGGCGGGCACGGGCTCTGGAGGTGCTTTTGGGGTGCAATGATCTTTCAGCGGAGCTCGCCGAACGGTATGGCTACATTAATCGGGCGCTACCGCCGGACGAACTGACGCCGTTTGTCGAGAATCTGGCCCACCGCATCGCCTCCTTTCCGGCTCATGCGATCGCCCACGCCAAGGCGGCAGTCGACGCCGGGGCGTTCAGCTCCCTGCCCGAGGGGCTTCTGGTTGAGGCTCACGAGTCTGACTTGAGTGTAGCCAGCGATGTGACCCAGGCGCGCGTGAAGGATGCATTGAAGGTTGGCGCGGAAACGTATGAGGGCGAGCTCGAGATGGATTACCTGTCGAGACTCTCTTAGCGAATGTGGGGAGCCAACTGCGGGGCGCCGTTCGGAAACCTGTTCGTCGTCGTCGCAGCGTCGCCAGCGTGGCTACGCCCGCACTTTGCGATAGATGATCCCGCCGGGAACCGTGAGGGTGATTAACGTGCCGTCACTGGCGGAACTCACGATCGAGAGTTTTCCCATTATGCGGGCAGCGCGCTCGCGCATGCTCTGGAGACCAAAGTGTCCGGCCTTGCCATGACGCACGGTTTCGGGATCGATCCCTTGGCCGTTGTCTTGGATGCGCAGGTTGAGATCCTGGGTATGGGAGAGTTCGACCTTAAGCTGCGTGGCCCGCGAGTGCACGCATGCATTGCGGATCGCCTCATACCCGATTCGATATACCTCGTCTCGGACTATCGGGTGCATCTCCCGCGGCTCACCGGAGACTTCGAGCGACACTCCCATTGAACTGTGGATGCGACACTCTTCGAGTGCCCGCCTGAGTGCATCCGCAAGATCATTAACTTCCGTGGTGGAGGTGCGCAAGGAATTGAGCGCGGCCCGACCCTCTTCGGTGGCTCGTCCCAGCCAGGCCGACAGCTTCTCCAGCGCTTGACGCATGTGCGGGGTATCGTTGCTGACGCTCAACGCATCATCGGCAACCAGCTTGCTGCCCTGAATAGTCTGCAGAAACGTATCGTGCAGGTCGCGTGCGATGCGCGTGCGTTCGGCCAGACGTTCATCGAAGCGAGCTCGCATGGTCCGGGCGATCTGGCGGACCCGCAATCGATAGATTGACCAGAGCAGCAGTACGCCAGCGATCAGGCACAGCCCGCGAAACCAGTACGTCTGATACCACGCAGCAGCCATCGTGAAGTCCAGCGTGGCTCCAGTCTCATTCCAGATCCCGTCGTTATTGGAGGCGATCACGCGAAAGCGATAACTCCCGGGTCGAAGGCCCCCGTAGAACGCCTGGCGCCGCAAGCCCGGATTCTCCCAGCCGCGATCGTGGCCTTCGAGCCTATAGCGAAAGCCGATCCGTTGCGGCTGCACGAAGCTCAGCGCGGTGTAGTCGATCTGGATGTCCCGCGTGTTGGGGGGAAGAGTGACAGGGGAAGCGGTTGAGTAGCTCTTGCCGTCAGCCAGCAAGCGTTCGATGTGGACCGGCGGTGGGATGGGGTTTTTGTAAGAGCGGCCAGGGTCAATCATCTGCAAGGATGAGTAGCCGACAAACCAGAGTCGACCATCGGCAGATCTCGCTGCACTCGGCTGGACTCGGTCTCCATTCCATCCCGGATCCGCCCCATCGAGTGCGCCCAGGGCTGTCACCGTCACCCGGGTCTCGGGGTGCGAGGTCCAGTTCAACAGATCGGCCGCGGAAATGCGCAGGTAGCCGGCGCACTTGGTGTCCAGCCACATAGACCCGGATTTATCCAAGATTGCCGCAATGACCTCGGAACACGGCAAGCCATTGCGCGAATCCATGACGCTCAATGTGCCATGGTCCCAGCGATACAAGCCCTCGCTGGTCGCCCCCCACAGGACTCCCGCGGAGTCGGCAAAGAAGCTAAACATCATCAGATTCGGCGCTGCACTGCGCCCGGTGGAGACAATGTTGGCGGCCCCGTTCTGATAGTGAGCGAGTTTGCGATCCCCGGTGCCTATCCAAATGCCGCCGGCCGGATCCACCGCGAGAAAATGAGCGTGGGGAACGAGTGAAGTGATCTGAACGTCCTCCTGTATTCTGCGGCCTCTGATCCTCAGCAGGTGGGTGGCTTGCTTCGGATCGTCGTATGCGATTGCCCAGACATTCCCGTCGATGTCCTCGGTAAACGAAAAGATTTTTCCGATCTGGCCCAGGCGATGTCCATCCTGCCCTGCGATCTCAAAGAATCGGCCTCCCTGATGCACCATCACCGTGGTATTGATCCCGAGCCAAGCCTGACCCAGATGGTCCTCGAACAGCGCGTAGACATCCTGAATCGGACGTCCGTCGGCCATGGTCATCAGCGAGATGGAGTCCGGACGAACGAGGGCGAGAGCGCCTCTAACCCCCACCCAAAGGGAATTGTCGTTTCGCGGCAGTATGGAGCTGACCTCGCTGCCGCCACGTAGACCCTCGGTCGAGGAGAAGCTGATCACGGGGATATCTCGGAAAAGATCGACGCCCTTGTCGGTGGTAATCCACAAATTTCCCTCTGTGTCCTCGAAGATCGAATTCACTCGTTCGCCGGTCAGACCCTGCGCGGCGCCGTAGTGATCGGCATGCCCGTCGTGGATGTGGTAGAGGCCCTCAGACTCTGTTCCAACCCAGAGCGTTTGAGCCCGGTCCAAGAGCATCGACACCGCGCGAATGGTTGCGCCGTCGAAGCCGGGAACCGCGTAGTTTGTGAATTCCCCGTTACTAAGGTTTCGGACTCCCAGCGCCGGGCCCACTCCGTCCATGGCCACCCATACCGAGCCTGCGGCCCCGGCAGCAAGTCCGACCACGCCATCACCAGATGGGTGATCCATCTGATCTTGCATGTAGTGACTGATGGAACGCCCGTTCCAGCGGCACAGCATCTGGCATCCGAACCAGATGTCTCCGGAGCTGTCCTCGGCAAGGGAGGTGGCAAAACTTGCCGGGTTGCCATCGCCTTTGTCCTTGCCATAACACTTCAAATCACTTCCGGCGAGGCGGCACAGGGAGCCCTCAATGCCGCCCACGCGAGTGCGAGTAATCCATATGCCACCGTCACGATCCTCAATGAGGCTCTGCACGCCGCCCCGGGTGATAGGCGTGGCGAACGTCTCGCCGTCCTTCAGGCGGTACAAGCCACGATAGGTGCCCATCCACAGGCTTCCGTCCCGGCTACCCAGGAGCCAATTGATGCCTGCGTCCGTCGGGAAGGATTTCTGCGGCGCGACGGGGGTCGCTACTAATCCGTCAAAGCGTAGCAATCCGCCGGCAGCAATCCAGATGTACCCGTCGCGTGTCTGGGTGATCGTGTGCGGCGCGCGCGGGAAGCCGTCCTGCACTCTCCAGGCTGTGTGCGCATATTGAGATATGAGCCGGTGAGGATCGAGGGCGGAGGCAGTTCCCGTCAAAATCAGGAGGAGTACGCTTCCAATCGCCAGGGCTGTGCGGTGACCGGGCGGGGAACGCAGCGACGGGGAATTCGAAGGGTCTTTCATGCGCGCTCGAGATGTTCGGACACGGCGGTCCCCACCCGTTTGAGAGCGGCTCGACAGTAGTGGCGGCGCGCCGGTCTTGCCCCATGAGGAGTCAGAGCGCCCGCCCTGCAGTTATCTATAGGTGCCAGGGCTATATCTGAAGCAGGCCGCGGCGAAGGGCGATCGTCACCGCATGCGTCCGATCCTTCGCCTGAAGCTTGGCGACGAGATTCTTGATATGGAAGTTGACCGTCGTCTCGGCAATGGCCAGCTGATCTGCGATCTGCTTATTACGGGAACCATCGCGAATGAGACGGAGTACTTCCAGCTCGCGAGCGGTGAGTTCGTCCTCGCCGAGATGCTCGGCCAAAACCGCAGCGACCTCCGCCGGGACGTGGCGTCGGCCCGCGTGCACTGCTCGGATCACCGCCAGTAGTTCATCTCGGGGCATGCTTTTCAAGAGGTAACCGGCGGCTCCGGCCCGCATGGCACGCTGAATCTCGCCATCGCTGTCCGAGCTGGTAAGCATGACAATCCGGGCGCGAGGGAACTCGCCCCGAATGGCAACCAGAACGTCGGTACCGTTTGAACCAGGAAGCCGCAGGTCCATAAGGGTCACGTCGGGTTGATAGCGGCGAAATTCCGCCACGGCCTCGACGCCATTACCGGCATATCCGATCAGCTGCATGTCCGGCTGCGAGGCAATGATGGTGCCCAGGCCCTCCCGGAAAACCGGGTGATCTTCGACGCACAGGATCCGTATGGGCGCGGCGGAACTCAGGGGACACCTCTGCCAGTCGGTTCTATTAGCTGTTTCGGATCAATGCCCTGGGAACCGCTTCGCCCTTCCTTGACCGGCTACTGTTGCTCTGCCCTGTAGAAGAGTACAGGACTGCTACTGCGGCAACGGGTGTGGCGGCAGTTCCGAATCGGGATGACCCTACCACAGACCAAAGTTGACTAGGAGGGGAGCCCGTGTGTCAACGGTTTTCGCGGTCTGCTTGCCGAACAACCAACAGTCCGCGGAGGCCCGAATCCGCAGCGAGCGGGCTGCTCCTGGGGTCTGGCAGAGAACTCCGGTAATGGACGGGCACCTCGAAGAGCCGCTAGCGCAATCGCTGCTGGTTGCGGGCCATTCGCACGGGTGGATACACCGGCTGATTACGCTGCTGGAGGAAGCCGTGGATCAGCTTCACGATCGGGAACACCCGGCTGGGAGCGCACTACTCGAAGCGGCCCTCCTGTTGCGACAGCAGGCTGACCTGCCGGCGCCAAGGGACGGTTCCGACGGAAGAGGGCGCTTGCCTGCCTGGCAGGCCCGGAAGGTGCGCGACTATATCGATGGCCATATCATGGCCCCGGTCCTGGTCGCGGATCTTTGTGCGCTCGTACAGCGCAGCGAGGCACACTTCTCCCGCTCGTTTAAACGCACGTTCGGGCAACCTCCCCATTCCTTCGTGGTGCGCCGGCGGGTCGAATTGGCGGCCCAGTACATGCTCACGACCACGGCGTCCTTGAGTGACATCGCGCTGCGCTGTGGCTTCACTGACCAGGCGCATCTGTGCAGGCATTTCCGGCTGGCGACGGGTCAGACTCCGGCAGCCTGGAGACGCGCGCGCAGGAACCTGGACGCGGGGGAATGACGGCGCCTTGAGCTGGCGATGCTGCACTTCAGCGGGAGTCCGGAAGCTGTAGGTCACCGGAGGCTGAAGCGGCTCCGGATCCTAATCGCGGGCCTTGCGGCGACCACTCACGGCCTGGGCATACGGACTCAGATCAGAGAATTCCGAGATCCTTCGCACGAGAAATTGCCCCGGTACGATTTTTGACCTCAAGCTTGCCGTAGACATTGTGGAGGTGCCACTTGAGGGTGCCTTCTGAAACAAAAATAGCTTCAGCGATCTCTTTGTTACTCAGGCCGGATTCCAGACGCTTGAGGATGGAGACCTCGCGCCGGGTCAGTTGCTGGCTGACCGGCTCCGAAGAGTAAAGCCCATTTTCTGGCCTGCCTAGCGTCTGCTGTTGTAAGAGACGCAACACGGGTGAGGCTGGCGAGCCGCGCAGACGTTCCAAATCCAATCGCCTGATCACAGCGGAAAGTTCGCGTGCCTCGTCAAGAAACACGCGCAGGTATTTTCTTGGTGCACCCAGGATGAGCGCCTCAATCAGGTCTGCCTCCGCACCTGGGTTGTCGGCAGCCCGCTCGCGCGCCAATGCGCGAATGAGCAGTAGCTCCACCGAGCGGTGAGCAAAATCCCGCCCTCGACATGACTCTATTGCAGCATCCAAAACAGAAATCACACGTCTCGGCGCCTCGAGAAGCATGTAGCGTGAAGCTGCACGCAGCGCTTTGTCCGCAATCAGGTCCGAGGGGGCACCGGCGGCGGGCAGTTCATCGAAGCCGAAGCGCGCCGCGACAAGCCTGGCTTCCCCCTGCCGCCCCTCACGCACTAACGCGGTGCACTCCTCCGCCGCCAGCGAGACAATTACGCGCCGCAGGCTACGCCGTTCCCCAAGCTCCTGTCCTTCTCTCAGGATCGCCAGCGCCCCGTCCGGGTCGCGCCGGAGGCGTTGAATTCGAGCCTGTGTCAGATAGGCTATGATCACAGCGTCAGCGTGGCTACACTCGTTCACGCCAATCAACGCCCGCTCCGTGTGCGTAACAGCCGCGTCAATCTCATCGAACTCGTAGGCGATGCCGGCGAGCAGCGCATGCAACATGCCCGCCTGACCACTTTGGCCTCGTAGCTCGCGGTCGACGAGTTCCAGCCCTAGCTGGCAGGCGAGCTTGGCCTCGAGCCAGCGGCCGCGCTTCATTTGCAGCACGCCCTCGAGGTATGCGGTCCACGAGAGTGCATAGTAGCCCTCGGCTTGCTCCAGCCACCGACGGGTCTCGGAGATCACCTCCAATCCCCGGTCGATGTTCCCCGACGTCTTGTATCCGAAGGCAAGGACGTTTCCCATGACGCCTTTGCGGCGCATTGAATCCCGAGGCCACCGCGCAAGCCATGCTGCTGCCAATTCCCCGCCGAGCGCACCTTCATCCCGGAGCCCCGTTGACATCGCTGTCAGCAGGTCAACGGCACACCGCAATTCGTTGACCCTGCTCTCGTCGCGCTCCGGCTGGCACTCGAGCCTTTGCAGCATTTGCGACAGCGCGTGGATCTGCGCCTCGTACTTCTGGTAACGAGCGTAGAAGGCGAGCGCGAAGGCGTACTGGATGCGTATAACCGGATACCGGTCGACCCAGGTCTCGGGAAGCGAATTCATCCATCGCAGGATGGTCTGGTGATAGCCGCGCCGAAAGACAAGTTCCTCGAGGCTCTCGGCAACCCACCGGGTGGCGTCCTCCCACTCTTCGGCGCGGATCATCCAGTTCACCGCGTCTTCGATATGGCCACTTGCATGCATCCAGCGCGCGCCGCGAACGAGACATTCTTTGGCGTCGGCAGGCGCTGAACGGCGATAGCGCTCGCGAAAGAAATCTCCGACCAGGTGATGGAAGCGGAACCACGTACCGCTGTCGTCCAGGGGAATCAAAAAGAGATTGCGCAGCCGCAACGTTTGGATCAGCTCTTCAGCATCATCGATTCCGCCGATCGCATGAACGAGCGGCGCGCACACGCGGTCCAGGATCGACAGCCGGAATATGCCGCTGCGTGTCCGGTCGTCCATACGTGACAACACGGTTTCACCGAGATAGTCCACCAGGGCACCGTTGGCACCGGCAAAACCGTTGATGAAGGGACGCGGGTTCTCCAGACCGATGAGGGCGAGGGCGACGAGCTCAAGGGCCGCCGGCCATCCTTCGGTCTTTGCAAGCAGACTTTGCAAGTCGGCGGGCGCCAGGTCGTGGCCGAGGCGCTCCTTGTAGAACTGAGCCGCTTCGGCACCATCGAATTGAAGTTGCCGCAGGTCGACCTCCAGGAGCTGGCGACGCAGGCGTAGCCCGCTCAGCCGAAGTCCGTGCTTGTCTCGAGTGCCAATGACGTACCGAATGTTTCGCGGCGAGTAATTGGCGAGCCAATCTACGATCTGTAGGGATTCTGGGTCCCGAACGAAATGCATGTCGTCCAGGAAGAGAACGATCCGCCGTTGAATGGCTGACAGCGCCGTGGCAAGAGCTTCGATCTGCGTCCTAGTGTCGCCTGAGAAGTCAGCGGAGAGCCTGCCGGCAATCTCACGACCGGCCCATGCGTCCGCATTTTGCAACGCAGCGATGAGGTGCCGCAGGAACCGGCTCTTGTCGTTATCGTCCTCATCGAGCGAAAGCCAGGCGCACGGAACATTTCGATGCGTGAGCCGGCCGTGCCATTGCGCCATGAGGGTGGATTTGCCGTATCCGGCTGGCGCGGCGACCAGGAGCACCGCGTAGCCCTCGTCGAGCGCATCGCACGAGGGCTCAAGTCGCGGGCGTGGCAAGGGGCTTCTTGTCCCGGTAGCGGGATAGAGCTTGCCTTCGATAAGCGTCTCGCCTGGACTGTCCGTCATGACCCCCGCCCCCGCGGGGATGCTACTGCCTCCCAACGTTGGCGGCGAGGCGGGGGGCGGATGGGCCTGCAAGTACCTGACCTCACGGTCGTTTCTCCACTTAGGGCAGGGGCCGCCCGCGGTCGCACGCCAGTGCGTAAACGGGGGCGCCCCCCTCGCTGCCAAAGCTTGTTCCGCAGCGACTGGTGTTGCTTCTTAAAGAGAGGACGGTCACCTAACCAAAGCCCTCACTTTGGTTAGGCGCGATCTCCTAAGGATGCGTTTATACCTCGGCAAGGTGTCATCGCACAGGGGAGTGAATGTGGCGAACGTATCCGCCAGGGCCGATTCCGCGCCGAATGCGAGCGCCTCCAATCTCTGGCTGCGACGAATTCTGACCCTGCTGGAGAGGGTCCTCGACGAGCTCCACCGGGAGCCGGGGGCTGTAGGCGCTCTCGCGGAAGCCGCGTCATTGTTGCGCCAGCAGCTCGATGGAGGACCGGAGGCAGCGGCCGTAGACGCAAGAGGACGCCTGCTGGCGTGGCAGGCACGCAAGGTGCGCGACTACATCGATACCCACCTGGCCGAGGCACTGCGGGTACAGGATCTCTGTTCACTTCTTCAGCTGAGCGAAGCGCACTTTTCACGCTCATTCAGGCGCACTTTCGGTGAGTCACCGCACGCATTCCTAGTCCGGCAGCGGTTGCGACGCGCGGAGCGCTACATGCTGGAAACGGGCGCATCCTTAAGCGAGATCGCGCTGCAGTGTGGCTTCACTGACCAGGCGCATCTGAGTAAGCACTTTCGGCAACACACGGGCCGAACGCCGGGTTCCTGGAGGCGTGCGCGGCGGACGTCGATAAACTTCGGGTCGCTTGAGTCTGATCTTACTAGCGTATTCCAAGGTGGCAGTCCTGCTCGGGCTGCTGGCCGGTCACCCCCAGCGCGTGAGCCGGAGGAAATCACTCGCCTCTGCTAGACCGGTTTGACTGGGGGTATGCATCATTCGCACAATTCTCGTCACGAGGACGCAAGCAACAATCCTGATACAAAGCCTAAGACCTCAGGGCGGCCTTGGAGACCGGCTGCATGAGAAGGATTCTGGCGCCTGAACTCCGGACGTTGAACGGCTGCCAATGCTGTGCTGGCTAAGAAAGCTGACCGCCAATCGATCGGACAAGGCGCCCGCGAAGTCGAGGTGCACGCTTCGCCGCCAAAACCGAGACTACGGCCGCTACCGTGGGCCTGCCGTCCACCGGCAGACCTCGCAGCTGGGACCAAATTAGTGGTATGCGAGGCGCTGGCCGGGTGCCCGCGAAGCGGGCCGTACGCGCATCGCCTATTTGGGTGCACGGGCTTTTGGTGGCGCAGATGGGATTGATTCTCAAAACGAGAAGAGGGCCGCGGTGATCAATATCGAGGTCAACGGGGCAACCCGGCAAATCGACATCGAGCTCGCTTTTCGCTCATGGTAGCGCGAGCCGCCAGGGACAACGTGCCACCGCGACGGACCCTGCCCTGAAGTGCGCTCGACGGGGAGACGTTGATTTCGTTGTCGCCGGGTCATCCACATCAGGAACTCATCGACAAGCACCTGGCCCGGGCCGGTGTGAAAGTCCGGATCGGATCCGTCGTGAACCTCCTGGACACGCAGATCGCCCTCGCCGAGGCAGAAGAGGGCATCGCCATCATTCCGTCCTTCGGCGTACCCGCGTGTCGTAACCGTAAGGTGGTGGTAAGCCAGTTGGTCAATCCGGTGGCCCGCTTTGATTTTTACCTGATCAGTACGCGGGCCCACGCTTTGCCGCCGGGGGCAGATGAGTTCACTTCGTTTCTGAAGAGTTACATTGCAGTGTGGGCAGGACGTGCGGGCGTTCTTTAGAGGTCGGGGAATCCGCGCAGCGATCTAAGCTAGCCCGAAAACTCAGTCGTCGGTCGCCGCCGCTGCGATCGCCGTTCCGCCGGACAATGGCAGACGACAATGGCAGGACTGCGCATCCTTCCTAACGCACGAGTGACCGTAGCCACGTCGCCCTTAAGCTCGTCGACGCAGTTCTGAGCCGCGACGAGCTCCTGCCCTTCGCCCTGACCGCCGAGCCCGCCCGCACCCAATCGTATGAAGTGCCGTCGTATTCGCTGGCCGATAAGCAGACGTTTGGCACGTCCTGCAAGAGCGTTGGCGTCTTTTGCTAGTTCCGCCGGGATGCTCTTAATCCACACTGAAATCGTGAGCTCGGGTCCTGAGACACACAGCGAGCCGGGTAACGCCGAAACCTCATGAAGGGAGATTCAGATGAAAACACGTGAAACCACGAGTCGGGTGAGAGCCTTTGATCGCGCCTACATCAACGGCCAGTTCGTCACTCCCCATGGAACCCAGATCGTCGATCTGGTGAACCCGACCGATAACACGGTTATCGGCAAGGTCACCATGGCCGACGATGTCGACGCCCGCAAAGCCATCGCTGCAGCTAAAGAGGCTTTCAACACCTTCTCGCAGAGCAGCAAGGAGTACCGAATGGAGCTGCTCCAGCGCCTGCACGACGCGGTGGCCAAGCGCATGGATCAACTCGTGGAAGCAACGGTCACGGAGTACGGCGCACCGCAAGACCGTGCCAAGGGCTCCAATAACCTCGCGGCGAACATCTTTCTGCACTTCAAGAAGGTCCTCGACGACTTCGACCTGGTCAAGACGGTCGGAACCTCCAAGATCGTGATGGAGGCGGCCGGCGTAGTAGGGATATTTACCCCATGGAATTCGAGCGCCGGCTCGATCGCGATCAAGGTGGCGCCGGCGATCGCGGCCGGATGCACGGTCGTCATCAAGCCTAGCGAGATGAGCGCTATGCAAACCGAAGTGCTGATGGACGCCTTTCATGAAGCTGCGTTGCCGCCGGGCGTTATCAATGTCGTGACGGGCCTCGGTGAGGTCGTCGGAACGGCGCTGACACAAAGCCCCGACATTCAGAAAATAGCGTTCACCGGGTCGACGCAGATCGGCAAGCTGGTCGCCAAGAACTCCCTGGACACCATGAAGCGCTTGACGCTGGAGCTTGGGGGCAAGTCGCCCAACCTCATCCTGGATGACGCCGATCTCTCCGTGGCGATCCCGATGGCTATCAACGCGTGCTACCTCAATAATGGCCAGGCCTGTATTGCGGCCTCGCGTCTGATCGTGCCGGAAGACCGCCTCGACGAAGTGAAGCGACTGGCCAAGGCGGCGGTCGAAGGTATCAGAGTGGGCGACCCGAGGGACCCGGGCGTCACCCTCGGCCCATTGGCCAGCACAAGGCAGTATCAGCGCGTGCAGGAGTACATCAGGTCCGGGATCGAGGAAGGTGCGGAGCTCGTCATCGGCGGAGAAGGGCATCCGCAGGGACTCGCAGGTGGCAATTTCGTGAAGCCCACCGTGTTCGCCAATGTCACCCGCGCGATGCGTATCGCGAAGGAAGAAATCTTCGGACCGGTTCTGTCGATTTTGACCTACAAGACAGAAGCTGAGGCCATTGAAATCGCCAACCACACCGAATTTGGCCTCATGGCCTACGTAAGCTCGGCGGACTCTGGAAGGGCCCACGGCGTAGCGCGTAAACTCGCCGCCGGCCGCGTCCTGATCAATACATTAAGTCACGATCCGTTTGCTCCCTTCGGTGGGTTCAAACAGTCAGGTATCGGCCGGGAGGGCGGGATTTTCGGCCTGCAGGAGTACCTTGAGCCCAAGGCCATCATCGGCTAACCCGAGGAATATCCTGGGAGAGCGATGGCTTCCAGACGAGGCCGACGAGTGACAAATGACCGTCCAGATTCCAGACCGTTTTAAAGTCGCGAATGCCTTCTGGATAGGGCTCGCCAAGATTGGACTAACGCCTGCTGCGGTGCTCCGCCAAGCTCGTTTGCCACTGACTGTTTACGACGGCAAGAAAAACCTGGTCACAACGGCGCAGTTCTTCGCCCTCTGGCGTGCCGTGGGCGAGGTCTCTCGTGATCCGGCCGCGGGCCTGAAGATCGCCACCCAGATCGACGTCGGCAATCGGCCGCCGTCCACTATGGCCGCTTATTATGCCCGTGACTACCGGGATGCTCTCAGCCGCCTCGCTCGCTTCAAACAACTGTGTTCGCCCGAGGAGCTGCACATCAAGGTGAGCAAGGACGAGTGCGTGATCGAGCCTGTGTGGCTCCACGCGCAGGAAGATACGCCGGCTTTATGGACAGACGCCGCCTTCGCCTCTTTCGTTGAACTGGGTCGCCGCGGGACAGGCCATCTGGTGAGGGCGAAGAGGGTCGAGCTGAAGCGCGGACCGGAGGCGACGGGCTTCCACGAAGCCTATTTCGAGAGCCCGATCGCGTTCGCCGCGCGACGCAATGCGCTCGTCCTGCACACGGCAGATCTCGATCGGCCGTTCCTTACCTACAACGCCGAGTTGCTGGACATGTTGAATCCGCAGCTCGAACGCGCGCTTGAAGAGCGCCATGCGCAGAGTTCGATCAGGGAGCAGGTGAAATGGATTCTCAAACGGATGCTCGCGGGGAGCCGACCGGAGATCGCGGCCGTCGCGCGCGAGCTGGGGTTGAGCGATCGGACCTTACAGCGCCGCATCATCGATGACGGCGCAACCTTCCGGCAGTTGCTTCTTGAGGTGCGGCAGGAACTGGCGCACGAGTACCTCAACCGCCCGGAGATAGATGTCACGGAAGTGGCTTTTCTGCTCGGCTACGAGGATTCAAATTCTTTCTACCGAGCGTTCCGAGCGTGGGAGGGGACGACACCCTCCCAGTTGAGGGCAGCGCTCCGCCGATCGGACACCAGGCAATAGGGCGTTCGGGCATGCGTTGGAAGGGCAGTTAAGCCGTAGAGCCGCGTGGAGATTTGCTAGCGTCGACGCACCTACATACGCCACTCTCCCTCGGTGTCCTCGCTGGGAATCCGCTGACCATGTGCTTATCCCCGGCGCCGCAGCTCATGGCCTCTGGTTACGACTGAACGAGGTATCGTCAGTGCATTAGATCTGGCCCTCACTGCACCCATTCCGAGCCGCCCCTCAGGCTATGAGCACGACCCGTTTATAGCCGCGTCGGCGTCTGGTGTGCGAGACGCTTTTGCGGATCGTCGGTGGCGAATACGAACGAGGAGGGGAATGAGCCACCCCGGCATTCCGTCTGACCGCATGGCTTCTATCCGGCAGGCTGGGACCAGCAGCTTTAGAAGGTCGCAGCAGCGGGCCGAGAACGGTGACTAAGGCTGAAAGCCCAGCTCCCGCTGATGACGAATCGCTAGAATGCGCACCTCATCCTGTGCAATCACAAATCGATATAGTGCGATGTAACCAGTTTGCCCGTAGGAAATGACGAGCTCACGCAGCTCTCCTTCGATGCGCCGCCCAATCAATGGATGCGCCACAAGGTTGTTAACGGCCGATTGGATGGCGATTACTGCGTCCGCCGCTGCGGTAGGGTTTTGATCGCGTAAGAACTGAAAAGCGCGCTCAATATGCATCAGCGAACGCGCCGAATAGACTACCTGCGCCATGGTTTGGGTCGTGGGGCTGACGCGTCAGTCGCCAGCCGCTTCATCCATGCATGAACATCGTCGGGGCGATAGACCTCGCCGGTCTTGTCGATCTCCGAGTCTGCGGCGAGCGCATCTTTGACAAGGCTGCGCATCTGCTCTTCGTAGCTGGCGTGCCGTTCGACAGCTTCTACGATCAGGCTATGAGCCGAGCGACCCGTTTGCTTGGCCAGGCTGCCTATCCGTGCGCGCAGTTTTGGTGGTAGTCGGATAGTGGTCGTTGCTGCCATTGTTGCGCTCCTTTTCAGGGTATATAGCACAAACATAGCACACTTCGCCGCTGGAAATAGAACAGCGGAAATACCCCAGTCTCCCGCGGTTTCTCTGGTGGGGGTACGCACTGGGGTAAGCACTATTTTCTCCACCCCACAATTCCTGTGTGCTCAAATAGTTAGCAGCGCTTTTCGTTTCCGACCCTAGCCTTTTCCGGAATCTAATTGGCCCGTTCAGGGCCGTCCTTCCGGATTCTAAAATATCTCCGAACGCCGGAAAACATAGGCTTTCCGCGTATGGTGCTGTCTGAAGCTGTCTGACGGTCCCGCGATTGGACCTGGGGTATCCCGCAGGTACCTTCCGGCCACTGGGGTATCCGGGGGCTTTTATGGCACTGCTGACCGAGCTGCGGGTGCGCAACGCGAAGCCGCGCGACCGCACGTACAAGCTGTTCGACGAACGAGGGTTGTACCTCTAGGTAACACCCACGGGCAGTCGCTTGTGGCGCTTCCGGTATCGCATTGGAGAGCGCGAGAAGCTCCTATCGCTGGGTATTTACCCTGACGTGCCGCTCAAGCGTGCACGCGAGAAGCGCGATGAGGCGCGGCGCCTGGTCGCAGACCAGATAGCCCCCAGCATCGAGCGCAAGGCGCGACGCGAAGATCGACTATTGAGTCGCAGATTGTTCGGTATGCGAATCTGAGACGGTCTGAGTCATCGTGTGGCCTTGCTGCATCCAGTTTTCGATGTCTGGCATCATCTTATGTAGCAAATCCGCGGCGGCCGCCGTCTTAAATGCATCTGCGCCGCTCATCCCATCCGGTATCCAGTGGTGACCACCCTTGGACTCAGCCAGATAGTGAGCGGAACTCGAAGTTCCGTCGCCACTGATCTGCAATTCCACATCGAGTGTGTAGTTTGCCGATCCGACATGGTAGACCGTGCTATTAAACGTAACCTTAAAGTTAATGTCCGCAGGCCGCACCACATTTGTTTCTGCTGCCTGCTTGAATAAACCTACGTGCACGAGGCTCATTGCCAGCGCGCCGCAGAACTGCTGCTGATCCTCGGCGTTGAAGGTATCTTCGTCGCTCGGGTGTCGGGCCGACCAGGAGCCTTTGGTTACCCAGTTTGGCAAGATGTCCTGGTCTCGACTGCGCCTGCTGGCAGGTCCAGAAACCAGTTGTACCGTTGCGCCGCGCTGCGAATGCGTCGATATCACGCCGCTGTAGACAATCTCTCCAAGTGTTTGACCGAACGCCTGCGCGGATGCAAACCAGAGGAGAGGGGTCCCGAACGCGCAAGCCAAGGTCCAAAGTGCCGACCGGTTCGGAAAACTGTAGCTATTAGACGGTGAGGGATAGGGCACTTGGCTAAGACGATTCACTTTGGACCTCGAGCGAAACACCCGACCGTTCGAGCATCGCGCTTTTGCCGAGCCGGTGCAAAGGACGTTGGCTTGAGAAGAAGCGCTGGCCAAACTCAAGGTTTGCCGTTTGCGGCAGCTGCTAACGTCGCAAGCATTGTGGTTCGAGCCCGACCCAATTCGTCACTTGAGGTCCAAGCCTGTGTATGTCTGCTGATTTCGCCCCGGGAGCTGCTTTCTTATCCGTCGCTTGGGCACACGGATTAGGATCAGCAGCTTCAGAAAGTCGCAGCGGCGGGCCGAGCACGGTGGCTAAGGCTGAAAGCCCAGCTCTCGCTGGTGACGAATCGCTAGAACGCGTACCTGATCCCGGGCAATCACAAATCGATATAGTGCGATGTAACCAGTTTGTCCGTAGGAAATGACGAGCTCTCGCAGCGCGCCTTCGATGCGCCGCCCAATCAACGGATGCGCCGCAAGGTTGTTAACGGCCGATTGGATGGCTATTACTGCGGCCGCCGCTGCGGTAGGATTTTGATCGCGTAAGAGCTGAAAAGCGCGCTCAATATGCATTAGCGAACGCGCCGAATAGACTACCTGCGCCATGGTTTTGGTCGTGGCGCTGACGCGTCAGTCGCCAGCCGGTTCATCCATGCATGAACATCGTCGGGGAGATAGACCTCGCCGGTCTTGTTGATTTCCGAGTCTGCGGCGAGGGCATCTTTGACAAGGCTGCGCATCTGCTCTTCGTAGCTCGCGTGTCGTTCGACAGCTTCTACGATCAGGCTATGAGCTGAGCGACCCGTTTGCTTGGCCAGGCTGTCGAGCCGTGCACGCAGTTTTGGTGGTAGTCGGATAGTGGTCGTTGCAGCCATTGTTGCGCTCCTCCTCAGGGCATATAGCACAAAAATAGCACACCTCGTCGCCAGAAAATAGAACAGCGGAAATACCACAATCTCCCGCGGTTTCTCTGGTGGGGGTACGCACTGGCGTAAGCACTATTTTCTCCAGCTCACGATTCGTCTTTGCTCAAATAGTCACCAGCGCTTTTCGTTTCCAACCCTGTTTTCTCCGGAAGCAAATTCTCAGGAGGACTGGCGGGTCCGGCTGTGCGGGGCGTTTTTTGCAGCAATCCAGTCCATCGTGCACATCAGGACGCCTGAGACCACAAACGTCAGATGCAGCACAACCATCCACGTGAGGCGTGGGGTATCTACGCGCGCGCCGACGTCGCCAAGCGGCAGGAATGCGCGCAACAGCGCAATGCCGCTGATAGCAACGATTGAGGCGATGAGTTTGATCTTGAGATCCGAGAAACCGACAGTCCCCATCCACGAGGGGCGATCTTCGTGATCGGCAACATGAATCCGGGATACGAAGTTTTCATAGCCCGAAAAGATCACAATCAGGAGCAGGTTTCCGGTCAGCGATAGGTCTATCAAGGAAAGCGCCAGTAAAATTACATGCTCGGCATCGAATGCTCCGAGTTGGGTGAGCCCCGCGACGAGCTCGTGGAAGAAAACGACGAGAATCGCGGCTAGCGCCAGGACCATCCCGAGATAAAAAGGAGCCAGAAGCCACCGCGAGAGGAAGAGGATTCGTTCGATTCCCATTTCTAGCTTGTTCATTGCAGTCGCCATACCATCAGCCGGGGTGGCTCCCGGGTAATTATAGGTAGTGGATTGTGGGTGGTCTTCAAGAGGAATCTGGTTGCGGACCAAGCAATGTAAGACGCGGATTGGGCATCATTTATAGTACTGGCGACCACTGAAAGTGGCGGGATGACATTTGCTGAGGAACTGAAGTGATGAGCGAGAATCGTGTCGCTGGTGCACTAAGGTGCTCCTGGCCGCTTGTCTTTAGATTGCTTTGCATGCTCCTGCTTGTAGGCACAATCGCATTTGATATGAAATCACTCGCTCTTAACGGAGAAACAGTGACTCTGAGCGGAACGGAGCCGGTTGGCTACTTGCAATCTGAGCGTCAACTCTTGGGAGTGTCGCAAGCCAGCAGCGGATCAACACCGGTCGTCGGGGCCCATCCGGCAGAAGACGGCCCAGAACCTTCCATCGTCGCTGCGATGCGGCGTGAAGATGCTCCCGCGCCGCAATAGAATGGTTTGCGCCCAGAGATTCCGAAGCATTAGGGGCCTATAGGGTAACGCAACGTGCAACAACATCGACAACTTGTCTCGGCGGGGTGGTTGGCCGCGCTCATGGTGGGCAGCGTTCCTTTGGGCACCGGCTGCGCGACTATGGCCGCGGATCAGCAGGCCTACAACACTCAGAAATGCCAGAGCTTCGGCCTGGTTCCAGGATCCGACGCGTACATCCAGTGCATGAGCCAGGGTGCGAACGCATACGCGGCCTCGAGAAATAGCAACAGCGCCGCCGCCGCTCCCACAGCTCCTGGAATCGCAGTGTTGCCCATCGGCATCGGCATCCCCGTCATGCCACAGCCCCCCACCAAGAACACTTCCTGCAGCGCGCCCACATCTGCGCCGAAGGGTGGTTGCCCAGGTTGCTCAATCAGTTGCAGTGGGCAACAGGCGTCCTGCACGGTCGGCCAGGAATTTCCCGGCGGAAGCGACCTTTGCATGCAGGGCTCGAGTTGCACTTGCCAGTAATCTATCTATCTGCGCGGTAGCTAAACTGATTCGGGCGAGTTCCTTACGCCGGGCCAAGGGGTCGTCTCCTCCTCCCCGTAGTTCCCCACCCATACCCCGAGTGCCGATGATGTGGCCATGCGTATGCTGGAGCGCGAGTCTGCGAACCGCCGGCCGAAGTCGCCCACTTCAAAATGACCCGGTCGGCCGCGTCCGGACGCTTGCGCAGGAGCCGGTCCGAGAGAACGTCGAGGCGCTCACGGCGTATCTCCTGGCGATGCCGGAAGTCACGCAACAAGCGGATGTCGTGTGGTTGGACCTGTTCGAGCTTGCCGAAGATCCAGCTTCAGCAGTGGCTGTCTCCTCCTAACCAAAGAGCCCAGCGCAGGCTCGAAAGCACACTCGACGCAGTTGCGGGACTATCGGCGGCTCGCGGAGTCGGATTCTAACGAAGGGCCTGCCCCGCAGCCCACGCAGCACCGATGAGGCCTGCGCGGTCGCCGAGCCGGCTGGGTTCGACGGCAATGGGTCTTGAGAAGAGGGCTGGAAGGGCCCGGCGGACCCGCTCGTACAGCTCGGAACGCACGCCGATGCTTCCCCCCAATACGATGAGCTCGAGATCGAGGAGGCATTGCAGAGTCACCACCGCGAGGGCGACCCGATTTGCCGTCGCGTCGAGAACCGATGCCGCCACTTCGTCTCCTTGCTCGAGGAGCCTGAAAATGTCACGGACCGTGGCGGCGGCGGTTCCACCCTGGCGCCGATATCGATCCACGATGGCGAGTGAGCCCACCTCGAACTCGAATGAGGTGCTGGCGGACAGGGTCTGCGAGGCCGGGTCGCCCCCGAGCGGCAGGTCGGCTATTTCCCCCGCCATGCCACGCGCCCCCCGAAACAGCTTGCCATCGATGAGCAGTCCGAGACCTGCGCCTGTTCCCAGGCTCAAGAATGCCGCGTTGCGGCAGCGACTCGCGCAGCCAAGTGCATGCTCGCCGAGCATCGCGAGATTGACGTCGTTTTCGATCGCGACATCCGGCCCGAAGCGATCCTGCAGAAAGCTCAGGACATCGAAGTTCTCCAGCCCGGCGATGTTGGGAATCAGCGAGACGCGGCTGGTGTGCGGGTCGATGGCGCCAGGAATTCCCACCATGACGTGACGCGCCTGCGCGACTGCGATCCCGGCGCTGTGCGCGAGCTTCTCGGCGCAGGCGGCGATCTGCTCGGCTACATAGGCGGCGCCGCGCGGATCGGTGGGCTCGGTCAGTTCCGCCACTATCGAGCCACGCGCATCGGCAATCGCCGCGGCCAGCTTTGTGCCACCCAGATCGGCGGCAAAGCAATACGCATTTTCGCGCGTCACTGGCGTGTGCTGCCGGGGGCGGGGGGCGGGAGCGGCAGAGCCCCCGCGAGTTCTGCCACTCCGAAGAACTCAGCATGCAGACGCCGCAGGGCCACCGACAGGGCACCGACGACCCCGGCTCGCCTGCCGAGGCTGCTGATGCGGATCTCGACCGGCCGTGGCGACAGCTGCAACAGTACGCTTGCGACCTTGTCTGCAAAGTCCGCGCGCCCGCCGACCGAGCCGCCCAGCACCAGCAATTGCGGGTCCACGGTGGCCACGACCGTCGCGGCCGCAAATGCAGTCAGCCGTGCCGTTTGGTCGACGACTTCCACGGCGAGCGGATCTCCCGCCTGCGCCCGCTCAAATACCTGCCTGACCGACTCGACCTCGGAGCCTCCGGCCTCCCCATAGCGCCGCACTACGCCGGTAGCACCCACTTGGTATTCCAGGCAGCCCTGCGCGCGGGAGTTGGCCTGCAGCGGATCCCCACCAATCGGCAGGTAGGCGATTTCGCCGGCAGCGCCGTTCTCGCCGCGCACGAGGCGGCCGTTCACGTAGAGCCCAAGGCCCACACCACTGCCGAGCGCGAGAAAAGCCACGTTGTCAACGTTCTGCGCGCAGCCATGCCATATTTCCCCGAGCAGGGCGAGATTGATGTCATTTTCAAGGATGACGGGACTGCCCAGCCTCTCACCGAGCAAACCCACGACGTTGAGATGACCCAGCCCGGCGATGTTGGGAGCCAGGTCGATGGCGCCGCTCTTGGGGTTCACCACGCCAGGGGTGGCCAGGACGATGGAGCGAATGCGGCTCGGGTGCGTGTGGTTGTCACGCGCCAGCCGGTCCGAGAGTCGTGCGATCTGGTCGATCGCCCACACTCCCCCGCGGGTGTCGGTGGGCTCATCCGCCTCGGCGAGGACCCTGCCAGCGATGTCCGCCAGTGCGACGGTCAGTCGCCGCGCGCCCAGATCGATGCCCAGTACGTGACCACCCTCGGGGCTTAATTCATACAACACGGCCGTGCGTCCGACATTGCCACTTGTCCGTCCGATCGGGCGAACGAGTCCCTGCTGCTCGAAGGCGTCGATGACTTCCGAAGTGGTCTGCTTTGACAGACCGGTCACCTTGGCAAGCTCGGCGCGGGAAATAGGGCTGCGATGCAGGAGGGCCTCGAAGACGCTCCGCTGTGATAGCTGGCGAGTCACGCTGTTCGTGAGCTGGGGGGGCACTATCAGTCCGTTTAATTCGTTATGTCTCCGAACTATCATAACTGCATTGGGCCATAAATCCATCTGGCTTGACCATTCATCATCTCAAGGGCAGTATTGATTCGTTCTGCGACCGAATCAATATCCCTTGTAAGCACGAGTGAACAGTGCCATCGGTCATCGGGGTCTATCAAAGCGGAGAGCAGGAAGCAGCCCACCCGGCTGGCGGTCCCGGGTGCTGCGCGCGCCCGCGCGCCGGCGTTCCGCACATCTCCGCCCGTTGCACCTTCCGACACCCAGGGCGCCGGGCGTGGGTCTTGGGGAGCGTCTGGTGCGACGGCGATCTCACGGCAAGAACTTCAGCGTCCAAACCGAGCGACCCGCGTGCGCCGTGCACTTTGCCCATCGGCGGTCCGTGCGGTGGCCAGGGAGTACTGGCGCGAATCGCATTCTCGATAGAGGGAGCACACGTGCCGGCCGCCACGGGGCGACGGCAATTCGCTAGATAACAATCCAAAGGTAAGGCCCGTGTCATACGTATATCGCAAGCACCCCGTGTCGATTGCCGTATCCCTGGCATTGCTCGCAGCAGCCGCCGCGGCAGCGCGCGCGGGAGCACCCGCGGGGGACGCTGCCGTGCAGCCCGCGCAGCAGGACGTCCCGGCCCCGCCCGCACCAGATGCCAAGAAGCGGGGGGCGGCGTCCGAGGATGATGCGCTGCAGACCGTAACGGTCACCGGCGTGCGGCAGTCTCAGATCAAAGCGATCGAAGTGAAGCGCTCGGCGCCGAGCATCCAGGACAGCATCTCGGCCGAGAGCATCGGTCAACTGCCTGACGTCACGATAACGGACGCGCTCCAGCGCATCACCGGCGTCCAGATCAACCGTGACGCGGGCGTCGGAACCTCGGTCGATGTCCGCGGCCTGCCCCAGGTTGGCACGATGCTCAACGGCGAGGTCTTCATATCGCCTGACCAGATCGACTCACAGCAGCCGGACTTCACGACGTTGCCGGCTACGATGTTCAATCAGGTGGACGTCATCAAGTCGCCCACCGCGGCACAGACCATCGGGGGCATCAGCGGCTCGATCGACCTGCATACCTTCAGGCCCTGGGACCTGCCGCACGGATTCACCTACAGCTACTCCGCGGATGGGGAGCGGGGCAGCACCTCGAAAAAAACCGGGCCCGAGGCGAACGGCCTGATTTCATTCAACAACGATGGCGCCTGGGGCCTGCTGGTTTCCGCGGACTACTCCGACACCACGCGTTTCGGGACGGCGGGCGCCGCCAATTCCGGTGGCAATCCAACGGAAAGCCTCGACCAGTACGGCGTGATCTTCAACGGTGAGAATGCCGAGAGCGCCGGCGCCTACAACGGGTTCCTGGGAGCATGGAACGGTGCGCCGATTCCATCACGGATCCATCAGAACCCAGACGGCAGTGTCGATGTGAATGGCGACGGGAAGTCCAACGGCGTCTTCATGGGCAGCCAGGATTTTGGTCTGTACAACTCCAGCATCGAACGCAAGCGTCAGTCAGGCAATGCGTCGTTCCAGGGGGACCTCAGCCACGGATTCACGCTGACGAGCGACTTCTTCTACACGCGCCAGACGCAGTGGGAGCGCAGCTACGGACTGCAGTTCAACTCAACGAACTGGCAGGGCGCCACCTATGTGCCCCTGCAGTCCCGGAACACGGGCGCCACGGCCCTCAGCCAGTACAACACTCCACCAGTTGATCCCTCCTGGGCCGGCTCCCAGATCTACACCACCCAGACATACGAAAAATGGCCGGGTGACGTCGAATCGTACACACAGGTCATCCGCCGGGACTCCACCGCGCGGAACTTCAATCTGCAGGTTGATTTCGACAATGGCGGCCCGTTCAAGGGTAGTGTCCGCGGCGTCCGCGAAACGGCCACGCAGGAGTTCATCGAGACCGACATCAACATCTCCGACTCCGACGGCTGCCTCTGGGCCGATCCCAACACTAACCTGCCCTGTGGCACGTTCGTTTACCCGGCGCAGCTGGGCGGGAATCGCGTCTTCAACGCGACCGGCATCCCCCAGAACACGCAGCCCGTCATCTTCAACACCACCGGCCGCAATCTCGCCATCACGCTGCCCTCGACGCTCGCCACCGCCTTCGCCAACCCAAACGCCTGGACGATGAAAACGCTCGAGTCCGCGGATGACTACGACCGGCAGACCGCGATCACGGCACTGCGTTTCGACGGGCACTACAAGATCGACGACACCTTCAACCTGAACTTCGGAGTGCGCAACGGCATCCGCAGTGCCAGCAACGACGGGTTCACGCTGGTAGTGCCGGTATACGGCGGGATAGGCGCCAGCGACCCGGGCGGATGCCTGGTCCGTTATGTCGGCTCGGACGTGATACTGAGCGGGAATGCGACCGACACCACGCCCAGCACCTGGTGTACGGCTGGTAACTCACAGGGCTCGTTCCGTGCCGGCCCGTTGTCCTCACAGCAGCTGTCGAAGACCCCGGCGCCGCTCGCAAATAACTTTCAGCAATACAACAACCTGCTCGGAACCGGGATCAATTTCTGGGCGATCAACCCGAACGCCCTGGACAATCCGCTTGCGTATTGGAAGTCGCTGTACCCGAATACCACGACCCAGGCAGCCCCGGAAATCACCTGGGCAGTCTCGATGCACGAACTGTCGACCTACCTGCAGGCCGACTTCCGCGGCCAGCTGGCTGGCATGACCTACAGCGGCAATGTGGGTGCGCGCCTGATCCACACCGACCTCAATGTGACCCAGCACCTGACCGGTGATCCGGGCCAATACGGAACTGAGCCTGCCGATGCAGGCACCGAAACCACCAACCGCAGCTACAACGACGTGCTGCCGGCCATTAACTTGGCGCTGAATGTGACTGACAAGTTCACCGTCCGGCTGTCGGCCTCCAAGAACATGATGCCACTCGACCTGAGTACGTGGGGCGGTGGCCTTCAGCTGAACTACTCGCTGCTGGAAACCAAGACCGGCCCGATCTACCAGGTCGCCACTGGCAATGCCGCGGGCAACCCGAACCTGAATCCGTGGCGCTCGACGAACTACGGGGCGTCATTCGAGTACTACATGAACCCGGCGAGCATCATCAACCTCGAACTGTTCCGCATCAACGTGCAGAGCTTCATTTACAACGGCTCCATCACCAATTGCAATCTGCCGGACGAGGATGGCGTAGTCCGGCACCATTGCATCGCGATTACCACCCCGCTGCAGGGCTCCGGCAACAGCATCCAGGGAGCGGAGTTCGATTATCGCCAGGGCTTCACGTTCCTCCCTTGGTTCCTCGCCAATACCGGCGTGGAGTTGAATTTCACATACGCGCCCAGCAAGACCGGAGAGAAGGACTTGGCCGGGAACGAGATTCCCTTCCAGGACAACTCCACGGAGTCGGCAAATGTGATCCTCTGGTACGACGACAAGCACCTCGAAGTCCGTCTCGCGTACAACTACCGTTCGAAGCGGGCTTTCGCCTCGGACGTGGGAGGCATCAGCGGCCTGGAGGAATACGAGGCGCCCCAGAACTATCTCGACGCTTCCGCCGCCTACAGGATCAACAAGTACGCCCAGGTATTCGTCGACGCCACCAACCTGACCAACGAGTATCAGCGCTACTACCTCGTGTGGCCCGACCAGTGGGGACATTCGAACTTCTCGGAGCGCATGTTCACGGTCGGCGTCCGGGGCCAATGGTGAGGAGGCCGGGAGGTTGCTGACGTGAGAGCGAACCGAGGGAGGGCCACACTCCGGGTTGCGTCCGCGCTGGGCGCGCTCGCCGCCGCCTCACTCGGCTGGGCTGCCGGGACGTTCGCGCCCACCCGCATCGGAGGCGATACCGGGTCCGCAACGGCCATAGTCCACTGGCAGATTCAGTCGAGTGCTAAGGCGCAGCAGGGCGGCGCGGAGATCTCCTCTGCCGGCTACTCAACCCGCGGTTGGTACCCAGTGAGCGGCCGGGCGACTACGATGGCGGGCCTGCTGGAGAACGACACGTATAAGAACGTGTTCTACAGCGACAACCTTCGCGCGGTCGAGGAACCGGACTCCAGCGGTAACGTGTTCGTGATCCCCTGGTGGTACCGCAGCGAGTTTACGCTGGCCGGCGACGCGCGAGCGCTGCGGACGCTGCTGCGCATCAACGGCATAATCGCGAGCGCTGACGTCTGGCTGAACGGAAACCTCGTCGCCGATCACGCAGCCGTCGCTGGCGCCTATCCGGTGCACGAACTCGACGTGACACGCTGGGTGCATGCGGGCAGCAATATCCTTGCGCTGCGCGTATATCCGGAGGACCCGAGGAAGAGCCTCTCGATCGGCTGGGTCGACTGGAACCCGACGCCGCCGGACAACAACATGGGCCCCTGGCGCGGCGTGGACGTCATCAGGACGGGGCCGGTCCGGATCGGTTTGCCGCAGGTGACAGCGGCACTGTCGGTTCCGGATCTCTCGCACGCTGCGCTGACCGTGAAGGTTGCGGCCCGGAACCTCGACGCCGCGCCGCACGACGCAACCATCACAGGCGTGGCGGCTGGCGTGTCGCTACGGCGAAAGATTCACCTTGAGCCCGGAGAGACCCAGACCGTCGTATTCAGTCCGACGAGCGATGCGGGTCTAGATGTCAGTCATCCGCTGGTCTGGTGGCCGATGGGCATGGGCGCGCACCCCCTGTACAGCGTGCAGATGTCCGCTGGCACCGACGGCGCCGCGTCCGATTCCGTCAGCGCGACCTTCGGCATACGCAGCATCACGTCTCGCCTCACCCCGCAGGGCTATCGGCAGTTCGTCATCAATGGCAAGCCCGTGCTGATTCGCGGTGCCGGCTGGGCCCCTGACATGTTCCTGCGCGATGACCCCAAGCGCATGCAGACCGAGTTCAGCTACGTGATCAACCTGGGCCTGAACACCATCCGCAGTGAGGGCAAGCTGGAGGACGCACGCTTTTACGACCTGGCCGACCGCGAGGGCATCATGATTCTTCCCGGCTGGGAGTGCTGCGACAAATGGGAGTCGTGGGCCAAGACCGGGGGGGAACCGTGGAATTCCGCGGATGAGAGGGTGGCCGCAGCCTCGATGGCGAGCACGGCGCAGCTGCTGCAGAACCACCCGTCGGTGATCGGATTTCTGATCGGCAGCGACAACGCTCCGCCGGCGGCGATTTCCAGCCTGTACGTCGCCGCTCTCAAGAAGGAGGATTGGTCGCTGCCCATCATCGCGGCGGCGGCGGATCAGGGCACACCCGAGACCGGGGCGTCCGGCATGAAGATGGCAGGGCCGTACTCGTGGATCCCGCCGGCGTACTGGTATGCCGACAAGCTCGGTGGCGCCTTCGGCTTCGACTCCGAGGTCAGCGCGGGCGCCTCGATTCCCCTGCTGGAGGATCTCCACCGGATGCTGGCGCCGTGGGAACTGGAGGCCCTGTGGAAAGACCCCGAGGCCAGGCAGTTCCACGCTTCGGCAGCCTGGTCGACGTTCGCGACGCTGACCCCGTTCGACGTGGCGCTGGCCAAGCGCTATGGCCCACCCCGGAGCCTGGCAGACTACGTAGCCAAGGCCCAGCTCGACAACTATGAGAATGTCCGGGCGCAGTTCGAGGCGTTCAACGCGCACATGGACGCGGCCAAGCCCTCGACCGGCGTCATCTACTGGATGCTCAATAATGCATGGCCCTCCTTGCACTGGCATCTGTACGACTACTACCTGAATCCGGCCGGCGCCTACTTCGGGGCCAGGATCGCCAACGAGCCGGTACACATCCAGTACTCGTACGACAAGCACGCGATCCTGCTGGTCAATCACACACTCGACGAGGAACATGGATTGCGTGCCGTCATCCGTGTGCGCAACCTGGACGGCAGCATTGCGCACGAACAGCACCTGCAGGACATCAGCATTGGCGGCAACGCCACGCGAGAACTGGCGACGCTACCCGCCTTACCCAGCCTGTCGCGCGTCTACTTCGTCGAGCTTGATCTCGTTCGGGCCGACGGGAAACCTCTCAGCCACAACGTCTATTGGCTCTCCACCCAGAGCGACGAGCTCGACTGGGGGCATTCGAACTGGTACCTGACGCCAGTGACGCGCTACGCGGACCTGAGCCCGTTGCAGTCCCTGGCCCCCGCCGCGAGCGAGATCCGGGCAACGCTACGTCACCAGGGGGCGGAGAGCATCGTCTCAGTCACCCTCACGATGCCCCCCTCCGCCAAGGCGGTGGCGCTCTTCCGTCACGTATCGATCAGGCGCTCCGCGGGTGGCGAGCCGTTGCTGCCGATCCTGTGGAGCGACAATGACGTCACGCTCTGGCCTGGAGAATCACTCACCCTGACCGCCCGGTTCGCGACGCCTGCAGGAGCTGCGCCGGTGGTGGAAGTGAGCGGGTGGAACGCTCCGGTCCAGAGCGCCCCGATTACTGCCGAAGGGCGGCCAGTCGTTTCCAAAACAGAGCAGTCTCCGAGTCCGTCCGGTCCTCCATGAAGGGAGCTTTCACACCATAGCCGGGACCGGGGTACCATCCGCCGGAGTCCAGGTTACCGCTTTCACTTGATCCATCCCACCAACCCACCGAACAGGACCCACATGCCAGCGGCAAACGACGTCGGGAAGTCGGCCCGGAAATTCCACTTCATTTCCGGCCTGCCGCGCTCCGGCAGTACCCTGCTGGCGGCCATGCTCAACCAGAACCCGCGCTTTCGGTCGGGCATGACGAGCCCGCTGGCCGACATCATGGGTGTGGTGATGGCGGAGACCAGCAGCAAGAACGACTTCTCGTTCGACGTCTCCGACGAGCAGCGCGTTGCCCTGCTGCGCGGCCTGGTGGAGAACTTCTATGCGGGACAGGCGGACGCGGGCGTCGTCTTTGACACCAGCCGCCTCTGGTGCAGTCGGATGCAGTTGCTCGAGACGCTGTTTCCGGAGGCCAAGGTCATCGCTTGCGTTCGCCAGCTGTCCTGGGTACTGGACAGCATGGAACGACTGGTGCGCCGGCAACCGGTCGGGGTCAGCAAGGTATTCCGCTTCGACACCAACACTACGGTGTACTCGCGCGTCGAGGCACTGACGGATCCGCGCGGCATGGTCGGTTTCGCCTTCCAGGCCACCAAGGACGCCTTCTATGGCCAGTATGCCCCGGGGCACCTGATGCTGCTGACTTACGAAAGCCTGGCACGCAATCCTGCGGCGGCCATGCGGGCCGTGTACCAGTTCATCGGCGAACCCTGGTTCGAGCACGACTTCGAGCACGTTTCCTACAACGCGGATGAGTTCGATGCCCGCGTCGGCATGCCGGGGCTGCATCGCGTGCGGCCCAAGGTGGAGCCGCTTGAGCGCGCGCCCGTCCTGCCGCGCGAGATCTTCGGCCGCTTTGCCAACGAGTCCTTCTGGATGGACCCGAAGAACAACATCAGCCAAGTGCCGGTCGTATGACGACCCGGGGGACCACCGGATGACGACGACATCCACGGTGCGCAGCGCAACCCAAGGCCGCAGTCGCTTCCTGGTCGCGGTCGTGTTCTTCGTATTCTTCGTCATTTCCTTTCTTACGAACATCCTCGGTCCCCTGGTCCCGGACATCATCGCCGACTTCCGCGTGTCACTGACGATGGCCGCGGTCCTGCCGTTCGCGTTCTTCATTGCGTACGGCGTGATGTCGATTCCGGCCGGCTTCGCCGTGCAGCGCTGGGGAGAGAAGAGGCCAATGGTGGCCTCCTTCGTTGCAGCGAGCATCGGCGCGGCGAGTTTCGCTGCCTTCCCGACGTATTCGATGGCCGTCGCCTCGCTGTTCGTGATCGGGGCAGGGATGGCCGTTCTGCAGGTTGCGATAAACCCCCTGCTGCGCGTGGCCGGTGGCGAGGAGCACTTTGCGTTCAACTCGGCGTTCGCCCAGCTCATTTTCGGTTCAGCCTCTTTCCTGAGTCCCCTGGTTTACTCAAACCTGGTGAGCCACCTCGACCCCGCGCATCGCGATCTGCAGGGGCTCTACGGAGTCCTCGGCCGCATCACGTCCCCCGCGCTTCCCTGGGTGTCCATCTACTGGGTGTTCGCGGCGGTCTCGGGCGCGTGCGTGGTGCTGATCGCCCTGCTGCGGCTACCCAAGGTCGAGCGTACGGAAGAGGAGTCGGCTGGTACGCTCTCCATGTACCGGCAGTTGCTGCGGAATCCCTACGTCTGGCTCTACTTTCTCGCCATCATCGCCTACGTCGGCTGCGAGCAAGGAACGGCGGACTGGATGTCCCCATTCCTTGAGCGTTATCACCACGTCGATCCCCACAAGGGCGGTGCCGACGCGGTGGCCTACTACTGGGGACTCATGACGGCCGGTTGCCTGCTGGGCATGGGCTTACTGAAGCTCTTCGACAGCCGCCGGGTACTGATCGGATTTTCGGTCGGTGCGCTGTGCATGCTGTCGGCGGCGCTGTTCGGCCCCGCCGAAGTATCGCGCGTCGCATTTCCCTGCATCGGCTTCTTCGCCTCGATCATGTGGCCGACGATCGTGTCGCTGGGCCTGAACTCGGTACCCCAGCACCACGGGCCGTTCGCCGGAATCTTGTGCTCGGGGATCATGGGTGGCGCTCTCGTGCCCTTCGTCATCGGCTGGCTCGGGGACCTGTACGGCCTGCGAGCCGGCATGCTGTTCCTCTATGTCACCTTTGGCTTCGTGTTGAGTGTGGGCATGTGGGCGCGACCGCTAATAAGCAACGCGACGATGGGGGCGCGCGCCGAACCCCGGTCGGGCGTTCTCGATGTCTAGGTGCGTCACGTGTTACCTGCTGGTGACACTGGCGACGCTTGCGCAGGCCTGCGCCGCCCAAGTGCCATCAGGACCAGAAGTCGGCGCGCCGCGAGGGGCGAGCGCCAAGGCACATTACGAGAGCGATCCCTATGAGTTCGCCACTGCCGAGAGTGTGGCCTACGGCGTGAGGCTGAGGCGAGTTGGCGACAGCATTAGCTTCAGCTGGCCGCGCGCCGTCCCTCAATGGGACACGGCCTTGCTGTCAGTGCGCTCCCGGGGCGCGGAGCACGATTCCTGGGTCGAGGTGTCCGCCGGTGGGTCCCGCGTTGAGCAGTACCTCGATCCTGATGCGGTGGGCGTTCGCTGGCTGAATCTGAGCGGCCTGCGCCCACAGCTGACAGCCGGCAGCGAAGTAACTCTGCGCACGCATGCGGTGATCCTCGAAGCCGAGGTGGCGACGTTACGCCTGTTCGACAATCACCTCGACCTGCGACAGCGCATCTTGGTGATCGCCCCTCATCCTGATGACGCCGAGATCGCCGCCTTTGCTCTGTATGCCGACCGGCAAGCCAGCGTGGTCACGGTTACGGCGGGCAACGCGGGTGACATGAACTATAGCGCCAATGTCAGTGATCCCGCGGATCACTACGCGCTCAAGGGCTATCTGCGGGCGGTCGACAGCGTGACGGTGCCCTGGCAGGGGCAGATTCCGCCAGAGCGCACCGCCAACCTCGGGTACTTCGACGGGCGGCTGGATGCGATGTACCTCGCGCCCACGCAGGTGATCCCCGAGGTCTACAGCGCAAACACCGACGTCGCACGCTACCGGCGCGCCAACCTGAGTACGCTGGTATCGGGCGCCGCGCGCAGCAACACCTGGCAACATTTGGTGGAGGATTTGGTGGAGGTGCTGCGCAAGGTGAACCCCGCGATTGTCGTCATGCCCGACCCACGACTTGACACTCACTTAGACCATGAATTTACCAGCGTGGCCCTCGAGCAGGCAGTCGAGCAATGGCAAGGTGACCCAGTCTTTCTGCTGTACACCAATCACAGCGACGGGAACCATTATCCCTATGGGCCTGCGGGCACGGTGGTGTCGCTGCCGCCCGGTGAGCAACGCCTGCGGGTGCAGAAAATATATTCGCATGCCGTCGCCCACGACCTACAGGTCCGGAAGTTGTTTGCCTTGGAGTCCATGCATGACTTGCGGCTGTCCCCCGATGAGCAGATCAGCTGTGGTTCGGTAATGGTTGCGCACCGTCCGGATTATCCGCGTGCGCCGGAAGAGGATTACTTTCGGCGCGCGCCGCGCGCGAACGAATTGTTTTATGTGTTCAACAAAGCCGGCGCACGCGCGGCAATTCAGGATTTTCTCGCGCACTACGTCGCCGCTCAGCATACAAGCACTACACAGTCTCGGTGATCTTGCGTGGATGGGCGGGACGATCGGGATCGAACCCGCGCCGCAGCGACAGCGCGGCTGTAACGCAGCTTGCGCTCTGCGTCAGCAATAGGGGCGAGTCTTGGCGCGCATTTCAAGTGCGGGCAGTGCAGTGACACCCGCGCTGCGCAGCGGCTGCGCGCGCACCGAATTGAATCAGGACTCGAGGAGTGACGCGATTATACTGGCCTATATTCGCAAACCCGGTGTGACCTCCTTGCGGCTTGCTTTGTGAGACTGAGTGCTAAACGATTCACCACCGCAGTTGCTTGGGCAAGGGCGACCGGTGGGTTGGCACTCGCTGGAATTCTCACGCAATGTCACGACAACACCCGATCGGCCGAATGTGTGGCCTCGCAAGTAGCTTAAGCTCGATTGCTGGTTGCGCCACGTGATTCTCCACCAGATCCAGATTTTTGTATTCCTGCTTGTCGCAATCGCCGTGGTGGGGGTCGTGGCCAAGCGGGCAAATGTTCCGCCCGCGATTCTCCTGGTGCTCACCGGATTGGTACTGGCTCTTATCCCTGGCCTGCCGGCGGTGCGGCTAGCGCCAGAGCTGGTGCTGCTCCTTGTCTTGCCGCCCCTTATCTACTCGTCTGCGGTGGCGATGAGCTGGCGGGAGTTTCGCTTCAATTTGCGTCCGATCTCTTTGCTTGCGATAGGCTGTGTCCTGTTTACAACCGTGGCCGCAGCCGCCGCAGCGCACTGGCTCCTCGGCTTCTCCTGGCCGGTGGGCTTCGTTTTGGGAGCGATCGTCTCACCGCCGGACGCGGTCGCGCCCTTGGCGATCGCCCGGAGGATGCAGCTCCCCAGGCGGATTCTGGTCATTCTTGAAGGCGAGGGCCTCGCCAATGACGCCACCGCACTGATTCTGTATCGCTTTGCGGTTGTCGCGGTGAGCGCGGGGGCATTTTCACTCGCAGACGCGGCAGGACAGTTCGCGATCATCCTCGGGGCAGAGGTGGTGTGGGGAATCGCGGTCGGCTGGCTGATGCTGCGCCTGCGTCGCTGGGTGGCGGAAGCGCAGATCGAGATCCTGCTTTCGATCCTGACGCCCTTCGTGGCCTACTGGCCTCCTCAATACCTTGGCGGTTCAGGAGTGCTCGCCACGGTTGCCGCGGGCCTCTACGTCAGCTGGAACGGATTAAGCATGATCAGTGCGGCGACGCGGCTGCAAGGTGTGTTCTTTTGGGATGTCCTCGTTTATCTGATAGAGGGCATCGTGTTCCTCGTGACGGGTCTTCAGGCTCGCACCTTGATCGCGGAGTTAGCTACGTATTCCTGGTCCGCCCTATTGGGCGCGGCCCTTGTCGTTACCGCCGTGGTGATCCTGGCTAGATTTGTATGGATGTTCCCCGCCACCTACCTGCCGCGGTGGCTGATTGCAGCCATAGCTCGCAAGGACCCGTCCCCGCCTTGGCAGTGGCCGTTTATCCTCGGGTTCACTGGCGTACGTGGCATCGTGTCTCTCGCTGCGGCGCTAGCCATTCCTCTGACGACGGACGACGGTCGGCCTTTCCCGGACCGAGGTCTGATTCTCTTCCTTACTTTTTTCGTGATCCTGGTAACTCTAGTGGGCCAGGGATTGATGTTGCCCGCGGTCATTCGAGTGCTCGGCCTCGCGAACGCGGGAGAAAAGGAACTGCGAGCAGATAGGGCCGAAGAATTGGTGGCGCGGCGACAGGCGATAAATGCCGCTACGGAGCGTCTTGATCGAATAGTGGCCGAACGGGGGTTGCCAGCAGAGCTACTCAAGGGGCTCCGCAAGAAGCTTCAAGAACGTGTCGATCATTTCGAGCCGGCGGCCGAGGTGCAGGAAGACAATCAGGATCCGACTGCGTTAGCGGATGAAGTCGAGCTACTGCTGATTTCGGCAGAACGGAGCCGAATCAATGAGCTTTACAGGCACGGGGGCCTCAAAGACGCCACACGACGCCGGCTCGAGCGGGAGCTCGATCTCCGCGAAGCCAATCTCGCGGGCCATCAACACGAACAGTGAGAGAGGGCCTGCACACGACCAATTTGCCGCAATGAAGCATCGCACCGGCGCCGCAGGTAAGCGGCAGCACTGCCGTCAGCCGCCTACGCCTCCACACTTTCACCGAGACAGATCACGTTCGCGTGGGCGGGTGAACTCGAGTCGTGCGAAGGGATTAGCTGCACTCCATCCGTCAGTCGATGATGAGGTCGTCATACTTAAATGGACCGCCGGTGACGGGTCGTAGAGAATCCGGACTGTTGCCGTCCAGATCAAGCACGCCATACTCCTTGGCCTGCTCTGCGCCGATTATGGTGCGGCCGGACAGCGCCATCATGTCCGGATCGTTGTGGATCGCCACGATAATGCGCCCGGTAAAGTCCGGCGTTTCCATATACGGCAACAGAAAATCGAACTGACCTGGCTTTTCCGCCATTGAAGCTGCCGACCGCGCAGTCTTCAGCAGGCCCATCCAGATGCTGACCGACGCCACGCCGAAGGGCCGCAGATCCACCGCCATGTCGGCCGACATCTTGTCGGTCCCGGCTTTCTGCGCGCCGTAGGCGGGGCCGTGAGCGTAGTTCACCGCGCCCGGCGCGGAAGTGAAGACGAGCAGCCCTCCGGGCTTGGCGACGAGCAGGGGTGCCGCCGCGTGGGCGGCGATATAGCTCGATCGAAGGCCGACGGTGATGATGTCGGCCATTGCCACCGGCCTGGTCCAAAATCCGCCGCGCTGGATCAGATCGCTGCTGATGGCCGCGGCGTTGTTGACCAGAATATCCAACCGACCTTCAGCGCGCTCAACCGTCGCGAACAGGGCGCGCACCGCTTCGTCATCGGCGTGATCGCAGGCGAAAGGGACGCCACGTCCGCCGGCAGCGGTCACCTCCGCCGCCGTCGCGTGAATCGTACCACCCAACGGCGATGCGTCCGCCGTCTGGCTGCGTCCGGTGACATAGACGGTATATCCCGCGGCCCCCAGTGCCCGCGCGATTCCCTGACCGGCGCCCCGGCTCGCACCGGTCACGACTGCGACACGGTTCTTCATGTAGCTCCCTTTTTGTTACGGCCGATGCGAGCGCACAAGGCAACAGTGATGCAAGAGCGCCAGTTTGTGCTCGCGGGGTCGTCCATGATGGTACTGGAACCTATCTCAAAACTGTTCGAGAAGAACGCTTCGACCTCTCACGTCTTCTAGCAATCGAGTCGCCTCGAACTGATGGGGTCCTGGCTGCACCCACGTTGCTGGACGTGGGATGGACCGGTAGAGCGGTCACCGACCGGTGGCGCTCGATGCGAGAACGGCTGGTCGGTGAGGAGTCTGCTCCTTGCCACTCCATCCTGGCGCCTGCACAAGCCTGATTAGGGTAGCGACCGGGTTAATTGCGGCATGCTGAGCAAAAAAACTGCGCGCACTCATATAGTTGCACGACCCTGTCGATTCCGAGCCGGGCAGCGCGTTTGGTGTTGTCACAGGAACGCTTATGGTTCACTGGTGGCAGACTAATGGACCTTTAAGGAGAGCATCGTGAAAGCCATCTGGAACGGACAGTTGATCGCAGAATCCAACGAGACCGTAGTCGTGGAGGGAAACCATTATTTTCCGCTACAGTCTGTCAGGAAGGAATATCTGGAGAGTTCAACTCATACCAGCGTTTGCCCGTGGAAGGGCACAGCCAACTATTACACGCTGAAGGTGGAAGGAAAGGAGAACAAGAACGCCGTTTGGTACTACCCGGAGCCTTCGAGCGCGGCGCAGCAGATCAAAGGTCGCGTGGCATTTTGGAAGGGCGTTAACGTTCAGCCGTAGATCCGGACCCGAGAGCCTAGGTTCGTAGGGCGCGCCGGCCGGATGCAGCGCTCAGACCTGCTCAGCATCTGCATTGGGCGGAGAGCCTGGAGTTAGGTTCGGTCTTGCTCGGCAATGCCAATTGCGCGTACTGCTCAACGAATAACCTCACCGGCCAAACCAATCAAGGAACGACATGAAAAGTCCTATGTATACGAACTCGGTTCCCGTTTTTAAGCAATTGCTGTCGGCTTTGAAAGTCATTCTGGCTCAGGCCGATGCACATGCCGTCGCCAACTCAGTAGAGCCAGACGCATTCTTGCAGGCTCGTCTGTATCCGGACATGTTTCCATTGCTCAAACAGGTGCAAATTGCGGCCGATTTTGCGCGCGGGATCTCCGCACGCCTAGCAGGTGTCGATGTTCCCGTCTATGAAGGCAAGGAGAAGAGTTTTGCCGATCTCGACGGTCTTTTGGCACAGACAATGGAATTTCTGGCCAGCGTGAATCCTTCCGGATTTGAGGGCAGCGAGACGAAGGAAATCGTTCTGCGTCCTGGTACGCCTAAGGAGAAGAAACCCAGTGGTCAGGCCTATCTGGCCAACTACGGCTTGCCGCAATTTATTTTTCACGTCACCACCGCCTACGCGCTTTTGCGTCACAACGGGCTACCCATCGGGAAGCGGGATTTCATGGGGGTTTACTGATCCTAGGGACCGTCCTGGGGGTTCTTTGCAAGTCCCCGATTGAGTAGTCTGCCTCTGCCATTAACTCAGGCATGTCCGAGCGATAGCTTACATACGCTTGGGAAGGTGCCGAGGCGATGGCTGCTGTTGTCGGTTGATCAATAGAAGAGCCCTGGCAAAACCTGTTGCACGAGCCCTCGGTTTGGTATGAGTCGGGATCATTCAGTTGAGTGGGCAAAAAGGTGCATATGCTGAGCGAGATTGAGCTCCCTGCGACCACCGCATGGCGTTGCATACTGCTGGTTTTCTGCGTGCTGGTGCCCGCGGGTGCGCCCCGGACAACTCGCGCGGCACAGCGGATCGATGCAGCCGAACTGATTTCGCCGACATGGTCCGGTGGGACGATCGCCAACAGCGCGTTTACGCCGGACTCGAATGCCGCGGCCGCACACGGCCCGTTCTTGGGAACGCTGCGCTTGGCCGAGACGGAGATGCTTACAGAACCTGCCACACTCTCACCGCAGTCGGTCTTCGGTCGCGACCCGAAATTGTTTCCGGGAGTTGCCGTTTCGTTCTTCACCGACAAGGGCGATCTCGTCCCCTTTACCCAGAACGTGATTCGATACGCGTCTGATGGCGTGGGGCGTAGCTACTGGGACATCATCGTGCAGCCCGGTCGGGTTTGGTCCCAGCCTGGCGATGAAGGCTGGTCGCGTGCCGCTTTCCCATTTGCGCTGGTGAATTCCATAGAGGGCGAAACGCACAATGGGTTGGCGACATTTCTCTATAGAAGCGGTCGAGTATCAAATTTGCGCTTTCAGATCGTGCAGCAAACGGCGCCGTTCGAGATCAAGGCGAATTTCGTCGCCGCCGGGCTAATTGCGGCCACCTTTGCGCCGGTTACCCGCAACCACTTGAGTCAGCTACAGCGGGAGTACGAATCTGGTCGCGCTGATGCAGTACCGATTGCCAGTTGGGACCGACTCGCGGCAAGGGTCCGCAGCTCCGATCTAATCAACTTCGATGGCCCGATGCGCGCCAGCGACGTCGTGCTGTCCGGGATCGACTATCAGGGCACTTTCTATCTGAAGGGATGCCCGAGCGCCGGTGGCCAGTTGCCGTGGTGTGATCGTGCGCGCTTTGGGGTCTGGTCGGTCACCAAGGCGTTGGCGAACGAAACGGCGTTGCTGAGGCTGGCCGAGAAGTACGGGCCGGCCGTATTCTCCCTCAGGATTGCGGACTACGTCCCGGAGGCAGCCCGCCATGGATGGGCAAACGTCAGGTTCGAAGATGCGATAAACATGGCAACGGGATTTGGGAACGGCAGCACGAAGCGTGAGCCGAATGACGCACTTGACGGCTATATCGACGCCAATTACTCGCGATGGTACGAGGCCCGCTCGACACAAGAGAAGGTGGTCGCGCTGCTCAATGACGGGGGCACATATCCGTGGGGCCCGGGGAAAGTCACGCGCTACCGCGATCAGGACATGTTCATCCTGGGACTCGCAATGGACCGCTTTCTCAAGTCGAAGGAGGGGCCTGCGGCCGACATCTGGTCGATGTTGGAGCGAGAAGTGTTTGCGCAGATCGGCATTCATCAGGCGCCAACCAACCGGACGATCGAGTCGGACGGCAGCGCGGGGCAGCCGCTCATGGCCTACGGCTACTACCCGACGATCAGCGACATGGTGCTAATCGCACGGCTTTACCAAAACGGTGGCAGGCAGGGCGGCCGCCAGATCCTGTATGGGCCGCGCATACGGGAATTGCTGGATAGCCGAAATCAACGGGGGTTTCCGACCGGCGAACAGCTGCCAGGGGGTGAGACAACGTATATCAATGCCTTCTGGGTCACATCATACGCTGTGTCGGCTGACTGCCGAGTGTCATATCCGAGAATGATCGGCTGGGGTGGAAATATCGTGGCCTTGATGCCGGGAGGCCTTACGGGAATCCGCCTGGCCAAGAGCGATGAGACCGCTGATAACTCCGAGGTTGATACCCGCGGGATGGCCCAGCTCGCCAACGCATTGTCGGGGTTCTGCCACTGATACCTCAGGGCGCGGATGCGAGATTCGGTGGGGTTCATCGATCCCTTGAAACAATACAGCTAGAGCCGAGCAGTGGTTGACGACCACCGGTTCTCGAAGTGGTGGGTTAGCCGTCTCTAGGGCGCCACGCTTCCTATTCCGGAGTGGCGGGCCATTGCACCTTCGTCTATCTGCAGGCGGGCCGAGAGTGAGGTAGGTTCGCGCGCAGAACCGCTGCGGATGAGCGGGTCCGAGGGTCGAACCGTGGTTGCGCCGAGGTCGAATTGCCGTGACTGATTTCATCGACATCTGCTGGGTGTGGGGCGCTGGAAATGGGACACGATGAGCTTGCGTTGCTAGCCCGCCTTTTCCTTGCGGCACTCTTCGTCATATTCGGCTGGAGAAAGGTGTTGGATTTTCCAGGCACGGTGAGTCAGATGGCGCAGCTTCGCGTGCCGACGCCGGGGTTGGCCGCTGGCGTATCGACGTTTATGGAGGTCGTGGTGGCATCCGCGATCGCCGCGGGCGCGTTCACCCGCGCCGCAGCCCTGCTGATGGCTCTATACACGCTAGGAACTGCGCTCATCGGGCATCGCTACTGGACGATGAAAGGTTCGCAGCTGATCGACAGCATGGACAGCTTCTACAAGAATCTGGCCATCATAGGTGGCTTCCTGCTGTTGTACGTCACCGGCGCGGGCAGGTATTCGCTCGATGCGCTTTGGAGTGCGTCAGGACGATAGCCGTTGTCACTGGCTATGACGCCGGATTCCGACGTGTGGGACTCGCGTGCCATCGGTCCACCAGCGCGCCCGTTGCAGCAGTGGCGTTTTTGGCCGAAAGTAGGCGTCCCCACTCGATTTCTCACGAGGGTTGAGCGATGAATACGTTTCGGTCGTGGACGGTGGCGTTCGGCTTGTTTGCCACGAGTGTTCTGCTGGTATCACCGACCATCGCGGTCGGTCAGGACAGTTGGCCGTCCACGAGTGTGGACAAGCCGATACCGAAGGTCGAAGGCCTTCCCGCCGTTGTGGCGAAAAATCTGGCCACGTTCGACGATCTGGATTTTCACGTCTATACGGGGCAGCACTGGGAAAATCTTCACAAGAGCCATGCGCAAGACATCATTGTCTATTATCCGGATGGGCACACGACGAAGGGCATTCCTGATCACATCAAAGAACTGAACTTCATGTGGACCTTCGCTCCGGACAACCGGATCACCGAACATCACATTCGCTTCGCGACTGCCGAAGGCGAGTGGACCGCGGTGATGGGTTATCTCGATGGAACATTCACTAAGCCGCTGGTGTTGCCAGGCGGAAAGGTCATCCAGCCCACGGGCAAGGCCTATCACCTGCCCATGGCCACACTCGGGCACTGGAATAAGCAGGGCACCATGGACAAGGAATACCTGTTCTGGGACAACGCCTCGCTAATGACGCAGATCGGAGCCGCAAACTAAGGCCGTGCCTAGCGCGCTTCGACCGCCGTTAGCGCGCCGGACTGCTCAGCAGCTCTCGCACGAACGAGCCGCAACAGCGTTATTTCGGAGGGGACTCCAAATCGATTGGGGGGTCCCCAATAGCCGGTTCCACGGCTGATATAGATTCTTAGATTGTTCAGACGGTGTAAACCTGCCGTGAAGGGTTGCTGGAACCGCACGAATAACGTCCAGGGCCAGAACTGTCCGCCGTGCGTGTGGCCGGACAGCTGCAAATCAAAACCTGCCTCAGCCGCCGAGGCCGCTGAGCGTGGCTGGTGCGCCAGCAGGATCTTCGCGCCCACATTGGCCGGCGCGCCGGCGACTGCCGCGGCCGGATCACTGCGCTGTGCAGCGTCGAAATGATGCGAACTGTAATCAGTGACTCCAGCGACTAGCAGCGGGACGCCGTGATGGCGCAAGACGACATGCTCGTTCTTCAAAACATGCAGTCCCAACCGCCGAAGCTCTGCCGTCCAAGCAGCCTCTCCTGAGTAGTACTCGTGATTGCCCGTCACGAAAAATGTACCGTAGCGCGCGGCGAGGCGCGCGAGGGGCGCGGTGTGCGGTGCCAGATCGCGCACGGAGCCATCCACCAGATCCCCCGTCACCGCGATGAGGTCGGCGTTGAGTGCGTTCACCGCGTCGACGATCGCGTCGACGTAGTCGCGCTTTATCGTCTTGCCAACGTGGATATCACTGATCTGTGCAATCTTAAATCCATCGAGACCGGCAGGAAGATTGGGCAGCAGAATCTCAACGAACTTAACGCGGGCTCGGCGGCGCGCGTTCGCATACCCGACCAGGGTTGCGAACACTGTCAGCGCTATCACTAGTACTGCAGAGGCGGACTCGAGGCATAGCAGGTGGGGCCTCGACAAGAGCGGCCAGACCGCTACCAGCACGGCGTCACGCAGAATGGTGAGCACAAGCAAAGAGGAGAACAGGCCGGCCGTGAAGAGTGCCGCGGCGGCGAGGGGATCGGACCAGGGCATGCGCTCAGCGGATCGAGCGACGAGACCAAGCAGGAGCAATCCGCAGGACGTCGCCAGGAGGCTTGCACCGGTCAAATGGAGGGTTACTCCCCCTGGCCATGCTGGGAGGATGCGCCAGCCAATATAGGTGTGAAGAAGTCCCAAGATCAGTGCAGGTAGCAGCAGGGAACGGCGGAGTGACATTCGGGGGTGCGAGAGGGGTATGGCTGGGGTAGGGGGGAGATGGGACCGAAGCCAAGGCTTTCAACAGCGTGCCCGGGGGGATGCCTCCTGCGGGGTGGGACAGGGCACCCTGGCAGGCCGGGGCTGCCTCGGTGGGAGAGCCCTTACCCAGCGCAGTGTGCAGAACGGCGGCCGAGATCCGCGGCATAATGACCCGGGGTTGGCGGTCTCCTATATATCCTCGCTTCCAGGAAGGCTTCAACGATGAGAGGATTCAGGCAGGTAAGCGCGGGATGCGTCATTGCCGCAATGACCATGCTCAGCACCTCAGTGATCGGGGACGATGGTGTGAACGTCACCATCAATAACAACACGACGAGGAATCTGCTGGTCACCGTGTATGACCTAAATGCCAGCCCTCCGATGCGTGTCTTGTCGAGCGAGACAGTAAACAGCTTTGCCTCGATGTCCATCCTCATCGTTGCGGATGCCTCCGGCGAAGGTCATCTGTCCTGGACCGCGAATACGATCGGGAAAGATATGCGCCGGTGCGGCCATCGTGACAGGCCGGGGATCAGCGATGGCGACACGGTAAACGTGTTCGTTGATTCCGACTGCGGCACATAAGGATCGGGATCGATCCCCGACGTGACGCCGTGGCTGGGGCGTCATGCACCGGTCAGCGAGCGCTGGGTTTGGCTCCGCCTGCGGCGCGGAATTCCATAGCTAGGCCGGCCCCAGCGGCTTAACCTCCATTACCTGGATGGACGATTGGGGGATCGTGAGGTGTGGATGGTGAGCGAACGCCTTGGCGACGCTCTCATGATCATGCGCCTCCACCGTCGAATACAGCATGACATCGTTCTTGATGTCAGCGATGCCGGTCGCCGTGACGGCCTTGGTCTTCCCAGCGCCCTCCGTGAGAGTGAGCATCTTCGCGTGCTCACTCATCCATCGCTGCCAATCGCGTTGCATTTTTTCTTCGGCCGGCTTCCGAGTGGCCGGATCCGTCTTAGCCCAGTCCGCCATTACGTTCGTGGGTACCAGATAGAGGACCAGAAACTTCTTGAGCGGGGCGGTAGCCATTAATCCTCCCGAGGGCGCGTCGGCCCGTTTGATGCGTGGCTGGGGCTCAATTTCCGCAGGGTCCTCTGGCTCCGAGTCGCCTGAGCAACGTTACCAGCTGGCGGATTGCCCTGGTCTCACCACCTGAGATCATCCGGTACGCCATCGGTGGCTGAGTCCTGATCGGCAGCGGGTGCGAGCACAGCGCTCTCATCACGCTCCCGAATGCGCGCTGCAGTCTCCGCCGGCACGAGCTCGTAGCCCCCCTTGCTGCGAACGATCGCAATCTCTCCGCGACTGAGCCGCTCACGCACCGAACGGTCAGCCGGGATGTAACGGATCTTATTGCCATCGACGAAATTGTACCGCTCATCGGTCTGAGCGGCCGGCAAGCGGTTCTGTTCGATCAGTTGCGCGATCTGCGCGTAGCGCGCCTTCCTGTCCGACTGCTCCTTTCGCTGGCGGTTGAGGTCTTGATCGCGCGCGGCTTTGGCCAGCTGTGCCTGCTGTGCTGCGAGTTCCGCGCTGGACGCGGTTGCACGCTTGTCCTTCGGAAGCTGCTGCCTCTCGCGCTCCTGCTGCCGCGTATGGCGCTCGGCTTCTTTGGATTGCTTTTTATTGGCCAAGCCCGCCTGTAGCAGCTGATCGCGCAAAGACATGCTCATGACAGATCACTCGCCGTTACCGGAAGCAGGGCCTTATTTTACTGCGAATAAGCTGCTCAGATCGATACGGGTCGGGGTCTTTCCGCTGACTGATCCTGGTTCAAAGGGGGGAACTGGCGACTCATCGTCACCGAAGCGCTTAGGGACGCCGAGCAACCGGCAGCGTCTGTGACAGTCTGACTAAGATTTGAGATTCGCGGGGACTCCTGATCCCTTTCCCGTCGCTGCGCCGGCCCGGCCCGGGTCACTCGCGCTCGAATCCGACGTGCTCACACCAACGGATTGACAGTCCGTTGTGGGCGGTCGAGAACCCAGGAATTCAACCCGCTCCGACGCGCCGTCGTTTTGCTCGCGGGCACTTTCAGTGCGCGCAGTTTCTGTCACACCTCGCGACGCGCACGAGCCGAGTCGTGAACTCGCGGGGCAGAGCACAGGTTGGGGTCCAAACGTGTCTGCGGGTCCCTCAAGAAGCGGCGGCTGCGCGATAGTGGGATTCAGCGCTATCGGCGTTGGCAGGGGAGTCGGGCGTCGAGTCCCGCGTCAGGGTGTTCCATGCCGCCAGCACCTCGTTGCCGCAGTTGTACCCCGGTAGGAAGGTGACGCCAGGTCCCGGATGGCAGGAAGCGCCGCATAAGAAAAGATGATTCACCGGTGTGGCGTGCCCGGTGCCGTCGACCAGCGTGCGGTTGCCGAGCATTTGCTCGGGATGGATGACGCCATGGGTGAAGTCGCCGTTGGTTGCCCAGTGCATGGCCGCGAAATGGTCCGATGCGAACACCGCCTTTGCCACAATCGCGGCGCGGAAGCCCGGAAAATACTCGTCCATCTGAGCGATCACCAGCTCGGCCATCTGGTCGCGGATTTCGCCGCGCTTCTCCTTCGGCGCGTCACATGGATAGAAGAAGCCATAGGCGGTTGCGATGTGGAAGCCCTCGGGCGCCAACGTATCGTCCATGATCGTCGGGAACTGATATGCAATTGGAATGCGCGGCGGCATGCTGCCTGCCTTACACAAGTCGAAGCACTTCTGCATCTCTTCCGGTTCGAACACCATGGCCCCACCAAAATGTGCGTAAGGCATGGCGTTTAACTGTGCGAAGCGGGGCGCAAACGGCGGCAACGCGTTCAGTTTGAAGCAGATGTGGACGAAAGCGCCCTTGTGCACGATCGCATCGATTTTCTCCCGCGTCTCTGGGGGCAGGGCGTAGCCCGCGAGCAGCCGGTCGAAAGTCGCAACCTTGTCGAGGTTTGACACGACCATGCGCGCTTTGATGACGGAGCCATTCTTGAGCTCAACGCCGACGGCCGTGCCGTTCTCGACAAGAATGCGAGCCACCGATTGCTTCAAGCGCACCTCGCCACCGTGTTGCTCGATCTGGCGGGCAAGCGCCTCGGACATCTTTCCAATTCCACCTTTGACGCGCTTCATGAGTCCTTCGGACCCCTCTTGCGCCATCGTGAATACCAAACACATGGCCGAGCCCGGCGTGTAAGGGCCCTTGTAGGTCGACTGGATCGCGGCAAAGGCAAGATTGGCGCGCAGTTCCATGTGCTTTTTCTTGTCGGGGAAGAAGCGGTCCATCACGTCCATGGCGGAGCCCGTGAAAGCCAAGCGCAGCTGATCGCGGCGCGCCGCGTCGGGCGCATTCGCCAAGAGATCCTCAAGGCTGTGCGGCGCCTGGCGGGCCGTGAAGCGGTTCATTACCCGCGCCGGGTACTGGAAGAACTTCATCATGCGAATGAAGCCCAGCAGCGCGCCCGGGCCAAAATCGCGCAGGATCGACCAGAGCTGCTTTCTGGTGTTCGTCTGGAACACGAGCGGCTTTGCATTCATGCCGGTTAGATTCGTGGCGAACACGGGCAGGGGGATGTATTCAACCCCCATGCCTTCGAAGTCGTAGAAGTCGATGACTTCCTTCGCCAAGGGGAAGAGGCAGGTGGCGCCAACGTCGTTGTGGCAGCCGGTCAGGATTTCTCGCGAGCCCGCCATGCCGCCGACGTAGTCGTTCTTCTCCAGCACCAGCACGCGCACTCGATTGCGGGCCAGGAATGCAGCCGCCGCGAGCCCGTTGTGACCCGCGCCAATGATGATGGTGTCGACAGTCTCGGGGGCGGGTTGCGGCATTCTTGAATTTCCTGAAAATCGCCCGGTCTGTTGCTCGGGGGATAACACTGTCGTGGCAAATCGCACGCTAGAAAGCCTGTCTGGAGACCGAACAGTCTCGGCGCCAGGGGCTCAGTGTACCGATGGTCTGCGTCGTCGCGGGCTCAACTGGCCAATTTCGCGAACCGCCCGATACCCAAGCGTTGGGCGCGACGGGGGCTGGAAAAGCCAGGAGCAGTAAGGGCGATTCGCCAGAGAGAAAACACTCTTATATTCAACTACATAGGAACTTCCACGGAAGCAAATCCCGCAAATGGAAGGAGGCGCAGGGAGGTCGCTACCAACTCTGTAGACCTGCCAGCACCGAGCACATTCGGTGGCTGTTCAGGGGCGTGGAGTAAAGGGAGTATGTGTTGGCGCGTGCAATCGCCGCATTTCTTCGTTCCTGCGGCGGTGCACTGCCGGCCTCGCGCCCATGTCGCCCTCCGTCTTAATCGCCCGATTGTTCGCCAAGGGTCGGAAAGGTCCTACATCCGGTGTGCCCGCCGGATGTAGGCCAAGCGGAGCCCACACGGTTAACGTACGAGCCGATAGCTCGCGGGACCGCGGTGTTGGCGCGGTCCGTTAGAACTGCATGCCGCGACCGCGTCAGATCTGAGGAGACACCTATGGTTAAGCTAACGTCCAAGGCCCGAAAGAGAATACCGGACAAGGATTTCGCCGGACCTGGTCGGAGCTACCCGATCGAAGACAAAGCACACGCCGCGGATGCAAAGGGGCGGGCCAAGCAGCAATACGACAAAGGTCGAATCAGCAAGGCCACGTTAGCGCGGATAGATGCGAAGGCAGACAAGAAACTAGGTAAAGGCTAACCGGCGGATTGGTCAATTATTTTAGATCCCCTCATCAGTCCTGGAGATTCGAGAATGAAAGTAAAATCGTTCAAGTCGCTCATGTTCACGGTGCTCATCGCCGTGGGAGCCGCGTGCATGGGCACAACGGCGCTGGCCGCTGACACAGCAGCGATTGATAGCCACGTGGCAACCACCCTCGAGCGCTTCTACACGCTGGCCCCCAACAATAAGTTCCTGGTGCAAAATGCCGCGGCCGTGCTGGTGTTCCCCCGCATCACCAAGGCCGGCGTCGGCGTGGGCGGTGAGCACGGCGATGGCGCGTTGCAGCAGAACGGCAAGACTGTTGGCTACTACGCGATTTCGGGCGCGTCGATCGGCCTGACCCTCGGGGTGTCGCGCCACAGCGAAGTGATTCTGTTCAACTCGCCGGAGGCGCGCGACAAGTTCGTCAACGGTGGTGATTGGTCAATCGGCGCCGACGCCTCGGTGGCCGTGATGAAGAAGGGCGCCGGCGGGGATTACGACAGTCAGACGCTCAAAAAGCCCGTACTGGCATTCGTATTCGGCGAGAAGGGGCTGATGGGAGATGCCTCCCTGCAAGGCGCCAAGATTAGCAAGATCGTCAAATAGGACGCCTCTCGGTCGGGACCGTCTGCTGAGGGCGGTCCCGACCGGGCCCCGGTATCGGTAGACCCGGTTGCCGCAGGGTCCGTCGGACTGGTGGCCATCGTGCTTGCGACACAGTTGCATTCCCGATGGAACCCGACGCACGGAAGCGTCCGGGCGACGGACTGGAAGCGCCGCGACACGTCATTCACCGTTGAGTGGCACCCCGGCTGCCGACGTGCGCCGCCCGCGCCGAACTGCGCAGTGGTCTCGTCGGGTCATCAGCCCGAATCCGAGGGAGACCCGCCGCGGCGCCTGGCTCCGCGGAGAGTGGACTCTCTATTGAGATCCGGCCCGAGCCGCAGTTTGATCTGCGGAGACAGTGAACTGTATGTGGCTGCTGAATATGGTCGTGTGCCCAGTGAAGACCTCCCACTGAAGCACGTAGTGACCTGGGCCTAGCGCAGCGGTTGAAATAGTTTGCGTCGTTGCCTCCTTCTGCGGGAGGTCCCGAAGCGCCTCCGCTTTGCCACCATCCTTCTTGAGGAACGCGCGCGAGAAGTGCACGGGCTCGGAGAACTCCAGGACGATGTTGGTCGGGTTCGCACCGACGCTTCCATCCGCGGGAGTCGACCTTACGAGCTGTGTCGGCCCTGCAGCGTAAGCGGCAGCGGCCCAGACAGAAATTGATACGGAAACAACCCAGGCTCTCTTCATTGCAGCTATGTTCCTAAGAGTGGTGACGTTCAAAGAAATCGGCAGCGTGCGCGCCCTTCGCGCCTGCAGGGGCTTTGTCAGCGTCGCCGCGAAGGATGGGGCGCCGCGTCCAGCCCGCCCACAAGGCTCTCGACGGGGAGAATCGATCGTGAACATCCGTGCTATGCGACACCCGCGAGCAGTCTCCCCCAGTCGCGACTGCGTCGCCAACAACTGGGAGTTATTTGAGCATGCGAAACAAGTAGGGGCGGACCGCGACTCAGTACCTTGTTGCACGGCCTGACCAGGTGTCGTGCCGTCGGTCGCCATTCGCTCGAGTCAACGCAAGTGTGCCCTCAGCACGAACACAAGGTCCGTAACCCGGCTGTGCAAAGCAAAGCATAAGAGCAAGCTCGCGCGCCTCCCTCGTTGGGACTAGGGTGAGCGAAAGTGTTCGGGCCAGAGGGTTGCGTCGTGAAAGAACGCTCTACCGATTACGACGATTCTCCGCTGCGCGTCCGACCAGTGGAGCTGCGAGCCGCGCCATCTGAAGGCGCAACCGTCGCGGGGATCGAAGTCCACGAGGAGAAGTGGGGCGCGGTTACCGCGCAACGTGTCTACAAGATGCGCTGCGAATGCGGGCGCTCATGGTTCGAGCTTGAGCTCCCGAAGTTTGTCCGCTGCCCGGCCTGCCAGGCGCTCGGTCTGGTATCGCATCTGAGTCAGGGCTAGACGGGCGCGACTGCAGTGTGTTCGTCCATGGCTAGCGAACGCCCGGTTAATTCGGCGAGCTGACGGACTCGTAATAACGACAGATCCCTCTCGCGCACGAATCGGCCAGGAAACCAGCGGAAGGCACGCGGGATCGCGCTTCGATGCGCCCGCACCAGGCCATCGTTTAATACAGGCGTCGGCAAGTTGATCCGACCACGCGGCCTTCGGATGGCGCAGAGCTCAACCCACGCGTGCCCGGGGAGCTAGTTTCATCAGGCGGGTAAATTCACGCCGGATCAGCTCGTAGCACTCACAGGAGGCCCGCTCGAGCCCCGTGCGGTTGCTGATGGTCACTACACCCCGGTGGTACCGGATTAGTCCGCGTCCTTGAAGCGCTTGCGCAGCCTCGGAAACCGTCGCCCGTCGCACACCCAGCATCAATCCCAGAAAGTCGTGCGTGAGGGGAAACTCATCACCTCGCACTCGGTCATGGGTCTGCAGTAACCAACGTGCGCAGCGGCCCGCGAGAGCGTGATGGTTGTTACAGGCGGAGCATTGCGCGATCTGGGTGAGCAGTGCCTGCGTGTAGAGCAGAAGGATACGCTTGAACGCCGGCTGCTCCATGTGGTGATGGAATCGAGCGGCGGCCATGACCAGTGCGTCCCCCGGTACCTGCACGAACACCTCACCAGCGGCACTCTCACCGCCGAGGAGCAAGGGCAGGCCGACCATGCCCTCGCAGCCGATGGTGGCCACCTCAATCGAGCCTCCCGAGTCACCCATAGAGATCATCGAAGCCACCCCCGAAAGAGGGAAGATGGCGTTCTCAATCGGGGCATTGCGCGCTTGCAGAACTTGCCGGACGATCACCGACTTAAGCTGAAGATCGGGCAAGATGCGTTCAAATTCGGGGCGGGGAAGGGCGGCCAGAAGGCGATTGGCCTTCGCAGCGCGGGCGCTCGGGATGGACATGGCGGCTCCTGTGAGGGATCCGCCTGGTGTCTTTCACGGCTACGGATGGCCTGATCGTTCGCTCAACCCCCGGAAATTAAGAGATTTCTCCGGTTTAGTCGGTACGCCCCCGTACCGACAGAGCGAGGAGGGCGGCGTAGCGTTGGGTGAGAACGCTGGTATCGACCGATTGAGCGAGTCCCGTCGAGTCACAACTCGCTTTCTACCAACAGCCATGTGCGTGACAGCCAAGTTGCACCGCGGCGCTGGGAACCAGTCCCATAGGCACCTCTGATGTGCGCGGGACCGATATACGGCGCGCGGCGCAAACCGCTGATCCCTGGCCGCCAGACAGGCCCGGCGGTGCCAGAGCGCAACACCGCTCCTCCTACATTTGTGGCTCTGCGAGACGATGAGTTCGTAGTCGGGGAGACTTATGACTGCTGGCTGTGCGCTTCCTGTGACAGCGTGCTGGCCATCGCCCGGAGTACGGCAGGCAATGTTCCATCGCCGCACGCAGTGATCAATATCGTGTGCCTCGACTGCGAGGCCGCCAGACCGTACCGCCTGCATCAGGGACGTGCGCGACGCTATCCCTGGGCGGACGAGCCGTCGGCTTGAGCCCCTGAATCCCTGCCCGCCCGCATTGCCGCCGATCGCAGCGCCTCGGGACGCCCAACTTCCGGGGGAGCGCACGCTCCGCGCCCTTCGCGGCTTGCCCTGGGAGAACGTTGTAGAATTCGTTCCCGCATGAACGCTAAAGCAAGATCGGACGTGGGAAGCGCCTCGGCGAACATCACCGAGCGGATTGAAGAACTCGGGGACTGGCGAGGAGAGATGCTGGCTCGTGTCCGCGAGCTCATTCACGCTGCGGATCCTGCAATCCAGGAGGAGTGGAAATGGCGAGGGACCCCCGTCTGGTCGCATGACGGAATTGTCTGCACGGGGGAGTCTTATAAGCAGGTTGTGAAGCTCACGTTTGCGCGCGGGGCTGCACTCAAGGACCCGAAGCAGCTCTTCAACTCAAGCCTGGAAGGAAACACCCGCCGAGCAATCGATCTTCGGGAAGGGCAGAAAATCAGCGAGACGGCGTTCAAAGAGCTGATACGCGCCGCCGTGAGCGCCAACTCCGCGGCTCTCGCTCAACGGCGAACGAAGAAAAGGTGAAGGATTCCCCGGACCAGGCAACGGTCCGGGTTGGCTCTAGCGCGGGGTTGCCGGATACGGGTCCTGCAGGACGATTGAGCCAGTCTCCAGCAGTGATTTCAGGTTGGAGATGATCTTCGGCCAGCCACCGGATACCGCCCCGATGAATTGCGAGGGATCGCGCTCGATCGTGTGGGTGATGGAGAGCTTGACCGCCGTGCCGGTTTGCTCCAGCTCCATCGTGCAACGCGATTCGCCCTCGGCCTTGAGCTCCGGCTTGCTCTGGTGCTGCCAGCGGATGACCAGGCGCCGCGGCGGCATGGCCTCGATGATTTCGCCTGAGTCCAGGATCTGGCCGCTGGCGGAGACCATTTCCCAGGGAGATCCTGCCGTCCACTGGCTCTCGCAGTGCACGCCAAACCAATACTGCTTCATGTACTCAGCGTCGGTCAGTGCGGACCAGAGTCTCTCAGGCGTGGTCCGGATGTAGGTCACGTACACGAAGGTTGATCTAGCCATCGGGTCTCTCCAGTCGTTGCTTCAGTTCCGAGAGCGCCTTGAGGCGCGGCTTCTCGAACTTGGCGATCCAGCGTTCATAGATGTCCTGGAGCGGCACAGGATTGAGGTAGTGGAGCTTTTCGCGCCCACGCCGCAGGGTAGTCACCAAGTTGGCAGCCTCCAGTACGTCCAGGTGCTGCGTCAGGCCCTGCCGCGTCATGTCGACGAATTCGCACAGCTGACTGAGTGTGCGGCCATCGTGCGCATGAAGCAGATCGAGCAGCTTGCGGCGGCTCGGGTCTGCCAAAGCCTTGAATAGCAGGTCGGTATCGTGGCGCTCAATCATCTCGTTAAGGGCAAGTAATTACTTGCCCGAATAATAGGCAAGCATGGGCTTGCATGTCAACGCGCGGTTGCCGAAGGCAGCTTCCCGACCGCGGGAGGCCGCTGCCCGCGCGGCCGAGCCACTCCCAGGAGATGCCTGTGCCCCCGAGGCGGCGGGTTGTTGCGCCCGGCCATGGCGCTTGAATGCACGCCGGACGCCCACATGCATGCGGGTATGGAAGAACAGGACGAGGTGACTGTCTACGCAGGTGGTGCGCGTCTGGACGATGAGGCGCAGCTATCCAAGCTCCTGCAGGCGGTCAAGGCAGGACCGGACCTGCGCCGCATTCTCGAGGATCGGGAAGCCCGTATTGCGATGTCGTTTGATCCCGAGGCGAAGATCGGCTGCTACGTGGTCACTGATGGGCGCATGGCTTATGCCTTCAGCGCATTGCGAATCACGCAGCCTCAGGCCGCAGAGGTTTGGACGGAGTTTGAGCGCGACGTCCCAGAGTCCGCTGCCGAATTCGCAAAGATGGTCGCGAAGGCCGTGGCGGGCGAAATACGTACGCTGCATTGAGCCCGTCGGGCGGCGATTCCGGAATGCTAGCCTGCGTCTCCTCCGGGCGGCTCCGGACTCACGTCATCGTCGGGTGAGGACTCGTAGTCTTTCCTTGTCACGGGTGTGGAGGGCGGAGCCGCCGGGCCGGGTGAAGTTCCGGGGGGCGTAAGTACGGACTGCTCCTTACTGAGTCCCGGTACCCTATGCCGACCCTCTCCCCAGGGACCGGGGCGCCCGATGTCCTGGTCCGAAGTCTCTTCATTCCGCGTCGTCATCACTTTCCCCCGCGAGCGCGCCGGAGGCGCCCGCATACCTGGTTCGCTCACCTGTTACCAGCGGCCACCACACCATGAATGCTGCGGGCTGACTGTCAGCTGCCGCCGCGATGTGAGACTTTCGGCCGACACATGGACTGTCGGCGCTGCGAGTACTCGGCGTGGACGTAAGCCTCCATCGTGCCCCGTACCGATTCAGAGCAAGGCCACCTCAATCTGCGCGCCGCATTCTCCATCAATGGGAAAGCACTCCGGCGAATCTGAACCCGAAGATCGTGAGCCTGCCGCGCAACTTCCGCCCTAACGGCTTGCCCATCGTCCAACTGTGGAGCTCAGGCCGAAGTCTCCTCGCGTTGGGATTGAATCCGCAGGTCATACCCGGGATCCATTTCACCCTGTACATGGACTGACGGCCAGCGCTCCCGCCTTCAGCAACCAGAACGTCCGCCCAAGGTAAGACTGGGCCTACCGCAGATCCAGTGTCCTGAACATGTAATGCAGGCACCCGCCGGCGTACCGTCACGCCTTCGCTGCGGATTACAGACCAACAAGCAACGAGGGAGACAGTGATGGAATTCGTGTGGTTCATTCTGGTTGGGTTGATCGCCGGCTGGCTAGCAGGTCAGCTGATGAAGGGCGGCGGGTTCGGTGTAGTAGGTGACATCGTGGTAGGCATCATCGGTGCCCTGCTTGGCGGGTTTCTGTTCAGCTCCATGGGAGCCTCGCTCGGCGGAGGACTGCTCGGCTCGATTGTTGTCGCAACAATCGGCGCTGTGATCCTCATCTTCTTACTGCGGCTGATCAAGCGAGCCTAGTAAGGGCTTGTTTCGTCCAGCCAGCATTCATCGCTATCACCACTTAAAGGAAAGTCGTCATGGGTCGCGGAATTCTACTTTGGCTCTTGGGTGTCCCCATCCCCATCATTCTTCTGCTGGCAATGTGTTCACACACTTGAACTGAATGAAGGATCCATCCATGGAATCGGTGCTTGAACCACGGAGTATTGGCTCGGGCGTGGGGCCGCCAACGGGAACTTCAAAGTCGGCTGCGTCCTGGTCCGCAATCATCGCGGGAGCGTTTGTCGCCGCCAGCGTGTCTCTGGTGCTGCTCGCGCTGGGTTCGGGTCTGGGCTTCGCGCTCGTGTCCCCCTGGCACAACCAGGGCCTGTCCGTGACGTCGTTTGCGATCACGACGGCCATCTGGTTCATCATCATGCAGTGGCTATCATCCGCAGTCGGCGGTTATATCGCGGGGCGACTCCGCACGCGCTGGATCGGCACGAATCCGCATGAGGTATTCTTTCGCGATACGGCCCACGGGCTGATCACGTGGGCGGTTGCCACGGTGCTGGTCGCCGGGCTGCTTGCATCCGTGGTGGGCGGCGGTGTCCGTGCCGGGTCCCGGGTTGCGGCGGGCGCGGCGCAGGCGTCGGTTTCGGCGACACCCTCATATGCCTATGGCCTCGACCGGTTGTTCCGCCCCTCTGATGCCGCCTCCGTTGCCACCCAAGGTGGTTCGGATGCGAGAGTGGAGGTCGAACATGTGGTTGCGCAGGCCGCGGCCAGCGACGGGACGATCTCGGATTCTGACCGGGCGTACCTTGCGGGCGTGGTTGCCGCCAAAACCGGAGTCTCTGCTGATGAAGCCCAGCGCAGGTTGAACGACTTCATCGCCACTGCAAACGAGGCGAAGGGGAAGGTCCAGGCAGCCGCGGATGCAGCGCGCAAGGCGGCAGCGAAGGCAGCTATCTTCGCCGCCTTGGCGATGGCCATCGGAGCGTTCATCGCGTGCTTGTCGGCTGCGCTTGGCGGAAAACTGCGGGATGAGCATCCCTAGGCGCTCGGTTACACATCGGTCGCGGCCCCCGCCGTCAGGCTGACGGGCCGCGACGGCGCGTGGGGATGTCTATGGAGGCGTCGGGCCTGGCGGCCCGGTGAACAACGCGCGGCGCAGGGCCTCGATGTAGCTGCTGCGAAAGCCCTGCGAGACCTTCGCATTACGGCTGATCGAGTCGAAGCCGTGATAGGCCCGCTCCACCACGCGTAGCTCGCAGCTGACGCCCGCCGCTCTCAGGCGCTGCGCGTAGTCGAGATTCTCATCGTGGAACAAATCAAACCCGCCCGTGCCAATCCATGCGGGCGGCAGTCCCGCGAGCTCCGCGCGCCGGGCTGGGGCGGCATACGCGCTCACGTCCGCGCCGCCGGGCTCCCTGCCGAGGTAGGAGGCCCAGCCATAGCGGTTGCTGTTGGTGTCCCACATGCGCAGGTTTGACGCGTCGATGTCCGTGCGCAGGACCGTGCGATCGTCGAGCATCGGGTAAAGCAGGAGTTGAAACGCCACGGGCACTTCACCTCGGTCGTGCGCCATCAGCACGAGACCTGCTGCCAGACCGCCGCCCGCACTGGATCCTGCGACCGCGTAGCGACCCTGCGCCACTCCAAGGGCATCGGCGCTCGAATGCAGCCATTTCAGCGCCGTGTACGCGTCGTCCATGGGTGCGGGAAACGGGTGTGCAGGGGCGAGGCGGTAGTCAACGGCAGCGACCAGGATGCCGAGCTCGCGCACCGCCGCGATACTGTTCACCTGGTCAAACTCCGGAGCTCCGAAGACGAAGCCACCGCCGTGAAACCACAGCATCGCAGGCACTCTCTCGCGTGCTTGCCTCGGCCGGTAGACACGCACACGAATGGGCGGTGAGGCCTGCTGCCCGCGAAGGAAGACATCCTCGACGAGTACGTCATCGAGCACGGGCGGTTTCGGAACGCCTCGCATGCGCGCCATGAAGTTGATGAACCCCACCAGGCGTGGGGTAAAGGAAAAGCGAGGAATGAAGCGTGCGGTCGACTGCAGGTCAGGGTGAAAGATCGTCATAGTCTTTGAGCAGAGCTTCGCGTCAGCCCGGCTACGAACGGCGATTCGGGTCTCGCAGGGAGCCGGGAGAAGGCACGTGGGCGCGTCAGTCATACTAGCCGGGGCTCGCAAGGCAACCAGCGCCGCCCCGCGAGCGCGCCGCCCGCTCAGCCATCCCGTGTGGCGCGTCAGCCCCAGGACGACAATTACGGTGAGCTACTGTTCCACAGACCGCCGCTGCAAACGCTCGCGCACGCGACGGCTGGTGAAGATCGGGAGAAACTGCGTTACCCGCGCATAAGGCTCGAGTGTGCGCAGCTCGTTCCAGTACATGGTCTCGATTACGTCATGCGGGGCTTCGGAGCGCTCGGCCAGAGCTTCGATTGCGTTCTGGTGCTGCACCAGCATCGACGAGGCGGGACGGGTTAGGGCGTTCATGGCGCATATAATAGAGTGAAAGCCCTGCATCTCCCCAGTTTTTGGGTCTGAATCGGGGCCTGACCCTGTCCGCACACGGGCGCTGGCGCGCTAGCGCACTCGGTGTCACGCGGCAACGCAGAGTGCACACTTGTGAGGGTGGGCATCAGCTTCGCCCCGCAAGTGAATGAGTTTTATCAGGAACGACGAACAGAGGCCCTGGCCGTATCGTCGCAGGTGGCTAGTCAGTCCCCGCCTGCACCAGATCGCGCAGCATGCGCAGGCAGTTGCCCGCGACTACCGCGATGCCGATGCCAAGCATGACGACCAGCGCGGGGCGCGAGAACACGAAAAGCGGAAATTCTCATTCGTCGTTCTCCCGGGGGATTCTCGAGCTTTGAGCGCGCGGTTTTAGCGGTGGCGCACCAAAGCACGCTTTGCCCGGTCATCCCGGCAACCCTTCTGGTCGACAAGAGCGGGAAGATAGTGGGCTTTGCATCGCTCTGAAATGCCCCTGCAGCACTTCGCGCCTAACGTGGTGCGCCCGGGAAGGAGCGCCAGGGCGAGGTCGCGATGAATACGTCAGGTCAACCACACGAGCGGCCGCCCTCGGACTTCGAGCGCAGGCTCGATCGCGTCGAGAGTCACCAGCCAGGCGTGCAGCCACGGTACGTCTCTTACGAGCGTCCTCTCAAGAACCTCGAGCCGCGTGAACTTGGGGAAGTGCTCGAGGCCTGGCGCGACTATCGCGCAGTCATCGCCCGGTTGGACGGTGCTTTGAGGGAACCCGAATCGCTGCGTTCGTGAATCCTTCCGGTGCCTGCCATTGCTTTGCTGAGCGGCCATTTCGTTGGCCATCATTCTGCGCGAAACTCTTCGGGCCGCCACCCTGGCGGCGGACTTCCTCGCCACGTCCCTCACTGCAGCGCAAGGGTGTCCCGGCGCCAGTCAGGGTCCTGCCATCGACCGAAGTCCCTGAGCAGCTCCGGCGTCGTCGCCTGTCGCATCAGGGCGAGGTCATCGAGCCGCAGTTCCTCGAAGTGCCGGCGGATGCTGCCGTGCTCGCGCAGCTCACGCACGACCAGCACGCGCCGCGTGGCAGGCACGAAGCCTGCAAACTCGGCATATCCTGCCAGCGGTTCATCGAGCCCCGGGGAGACCACATCGATGCTCCAGGTGCCGGCAGTCTCGTGGAACAGCCAGAGTTCCCGCCAGCTCTCGAGCGGCTGTACGGCGAGTGCCAGCGCTGGGGCCTGCGGGATGGCGCGTGCCGAGCCCGTCCAGACCATCCCGTAGGTGCAGCGTCGCACCAGCGAGGTTTCGCGCTCGCGGCGCAGCGTTACTAACTCCACGCAGGTCTGCCCGGGTTCCCCCGGGCTGGTGCGCAGCTGCAGTGAACCGGTGAGTGGCGTGGCGGAACCTGCCGCCCAGCGGACCGCAGCCACGCGCACCAGCGCGTCGCGGTACTCGTCGCGCCGGTCATCGCCGAGCTCATCCGGGTGCACGGCCATGAGTTCCGCGAGCGCGCGCTGCGCGGCCTCGGCGCACGGCTCGTGTGCCCGGGCGTGGTCCCAGGCGATGCTGGCAAAGACTGCGGCGCGACGTGCGTGGAGGCGGGCGCGTGTGAGGCCACTCAAGCCGGTATCCGAAACGGCATCGAGCACGCGCTGGCGCTCGCCATCGAGGCTCGCGCGCAGCAGCGGGCCTGACTGCGGGTCGATGCAATCGGCCCGCGAAATGCCAAGCGCAGCGGCGGCGCGCTGCTCGGGGCTGGCGTCGGGCAGTGACAGCACGCGGCGGAAGAACTCCCCGTCGTAGCAGACCTGCATCCGGCCCTCGCGCTCGAGCGTGCGCGTGTGCACGCCGAGGCCTTCTACGACCTCAAGGCGGGTCGCGGCGCCAGCGCGGCGCGGGCCCACGCCCGAGGCCTGGTCGGCGAGGCGCTCGGCCATGCGGGCGATAGCGTCCAGGGGCTCGGCGGTCGGCGTGCCGCGCGGGGCGGCCCGCAGGTAAGCGGCGCCGTAGCTGATGCCGAGGGCTTCCGAGCCCGGGGTGTCCCGCAGGAAGCGCAGCACTGCCAGCAGGTCGGGAGCGTCGGCAGGCTCAAGACCGATGACGCGCGCACCATCCGCCCTCAGGTACCCGCCGCGCTCGCGACGGTGGTCATACACCTTGAGGTAGCCGGCGTGCTCGCCGCGCAGCTCGAGCAACTCGCCCTGGGGAAGGGCGATGAGTTCCGCGGCACTCGCCTCGGGTGCGGTGCGCAGCGAGGCGCGGTCCTGGACCACGATCGCAAGCGCTGCGGCCAGGACCAGGATCACGGCCGGCTCTCCGCCCGCGCGCTCCCGTCGCTCGGTTGCGCCGGCGCGGCGCTGGCCCCGATGAGGTTCGAGCCGATGAACTGGCCGGCCGCGGGGGTCGGAGCAATGATCACCTGCACCTTGTCGGAGAGCTTGTCGGCGAGGGTCTTCTGGATCAGGAGCGGGTAGTGCGCGAGCAGCGCGCCCTCGCGCTCCATCTGGCCGGCGTTGGTCTTGCCGATGAGCTCCAGGCGGTAGGCTTCCGCGTCCGCCAGGCGCTGGCGCGACTGCGCCTCGCCCTGCGCCTCGATCAGGCGCGCCGCGGCACTGCCCTCGGCCGAGCGGATGCGCGCGACCTTCTCCGCTTCGGCCTCCAGCCGCCGCTGCTCGATCTGCTTTTCCTTGAACGGGAGGATGTGCCGCATGGTTTCCTCCTGCGCGCGCGCGGCGATCACCTGCTGCTCGCCGGCGGCCTCGGCGGCCTTCTGCTGGCGCACCTTGTCGGCCTCGCCCTCGAGCAGGGTCTCCTTGACCAGCGCTTCCTTCAGTTCCAGCGTGTAGCGGATCTTCTGGGTCTCCAGTTCCTCGGCCAGCAGCTTCGCCATCTGCGCCCGGTACTCCTGCGGCAGGTCGACCTGGCCCATGTCCACGCCCCGCAGGTGCAACCCGAGCGCCTCCAGGCGCGGCGCCAGCTGCACCATGATTTCCTTCTGGATGGCGGCGCGCTCGCTGGAGAAGATCTCGCGCACGGTGTGGTGCGCGAGCACCGGGTAGACGATCCCCTGCACGGCGGGCCCCACCAGGTCCGCGTTCAGGTCATCCGGAAACTCCCGCGACAGCCGCGCCACCCGGGCGCGGTCGATCGACCAGCGCACCGAGAACTCGACGCCGATGGAAAGACCCTCGCTCGACTGGAAGGGCGCGCGCCCCGTGGCGCTGTCACTGCCGGGAGGCCGGTAGACCTGGTCGCGGGTCGAGTAACGGCGCACCTGGTGCAGTCCCGGGAGCACCAGCACCGTGCCCGAGGTGAAGGCGGTCGCCGTCCCGTTGACCGCGTTCATGCGCACCAGTACTTCGCTCGGGCGCACGGTGGAGAAGGGCGGGTGCCGGTACAGGCCATAGCCAAGGGTTGCGAGCAGCGCCAGCAGGACGAGCCGTACCCTCAGGGCGCGTGCGCCGGCGATGCCGCGGCGCAACGTGTCCGCGACTGCCTTACAAAGCCTTACCAGCGATGGCAGCAGGGTGCGCTCGAGGAACGTGGCGAGAGACTTCAGTCGATCGGGCATGACGAGTGCTCCTGAGGGGTATGGGCCTTCAGGGACACAGTCTTGTCAGCGATTGTGGCAACGCCATGCGGCAATTGAGGCCTGTGGCGGGCGCGGCGAGGCACCTCTCCTTCGCCACCCTAAGGCTGCCTCGAAAGTGGCAGCCGTCCGCGCACGGCCGGCGTTTCCCGCATTTTTTGCGAACATATGTTCAATCGGGGCGCAACGGGTCTCAACGCGATGCGCGCGCGGTCTTACACTACTGAGGTGGAGGCGCGGGGCGCCCTGCAACAACAATCGATACGCCCGCGCGCGGCGGCAATGGGACTTTTGGGGAAGCGTTATGGATTACGCCATCGAAGAGATCGAGCCGGATGTCTGGCGCGTGGACATCGCAGGGACGACGCGGATCGTGCGCTACCGGCGCGACCTGCAGACCTTTGCGCCCTGGGACATCTGCACCGCCGACGGGCGCAGGCTCTGGGGTTCACCCTCGCTGGAGTCCGCTTTCCGCTGGATCCAGGCGCGCACCGGGCACCCGACGGAGGGCATCCTGGTGGAAGGGCTGCTGGAGCAGACCGGCACCAATCGGGCACTGACGAGCCTGCCGCCCGAAGCGGCAGCCGGCGAGGAATCCGACGGCGCGGCGAGCGCCTCGCCCCGGCGCGCTTAGGCCACGCGCGCGCGAGCGCGCCGCCCCTTCAGTTATGCGCTGCGTGACGCTATGCGCTGCGTGGCGCCGCCTGCGCGCAGCGTCGCAGCTGCCGGGCCGGTGGCCCGCGCCGACCTCGCCACTCCGCCGGCTCAGTGCGGTGTCAGTCTGCGCTGATACGAATCCGCGGCGCCCATGAGCGCTGCCGCCTGACTCAAAGACGGTGAGCGCCTACAGCCGCGCCTGCCGTGTTCCCATAGTCTGCCCAGCGAAGACGCAAGCCAGAGGGCAGCAATGAACCCGGAAGAAGTCGCGCGCACCTGCGACGAACTGCACGAGTACATCGACCAGGGGCCGGGCGAGAACCCGGGCGTATTCGCGCGCGCCCTCAGCGTGGTACGCCGCCTGCGGGCGGACGCCGCGTGGGACCGCCCGCTCGCCATCCTCATGCAGCTGGAGATGGAACTGGCCGGCTGGTTCAGCCCGGACCGCTGGCGCGGATCGGATGACGGGGCGGGCTTCCGCCAGGCACTGCTGTCGCGGCTCTCGAGCCTCGAGGATGCCTGGGAGCGGCCACGGGCCTGAGTGTGCCGCGGGCAACCGCGGCCGAAGAGTTCTCCTTAAGGATGAGGGGCGCCCGGGGCGTCTCCGGGATGAGTGAAGGCATGAATGACAGAATGAATTCTCGCGGTGCGGCACGCGTGTGGCGGCGGCTCGGCATCCTAGCGGTGCTGCTGAGCATCTTCGGAACTCCTGCGGCCTGGGCGCAGACCCCCTCGCCCCTGCAGGAGTGGCAGTATTCCGGCGGTATCATCCTGGCGCGGCTGTTCCAGCCGGACCTGCCGCGCTGGCGGACCATCGTCGGCATCGGCTCCGACGTCGAGCCCGTATACGACGGCGCACACGCCTACCACGTGAGCGGCGGCCCGGTGATCGATATCCACTACAAGGACCTCGCCTTCTTCTCCACGGGGGAGGGCTTTGGCTACAACGTGCTGCACGGGGATCACTACCAGGTGGGTCTCGGACTGACCTATGACCTCGGGCGCCGCGACGAGGATGACCTGACGAACCTGCACGGCATGGGGGACATCCCGGCAGCGCCGGTCGCGAAGCTCTACGGCTCCTGGGTGCTGTCGAAGAAATTCCCGCTCATCCTCAGGGTGGCGGCCCGCCAGTTCATGGGGGGCGCGCAGGGCGCAGTCGGGGACGCGGGGGTCTACCTGCCGCTGCCGGGAAGCTCGGAACGGTTCGTAATGTTCGCCGGACCCTCGGTCACTGTGGCCACCCACCACTACATGCAGACCCTCTACGGCGTCACCCCGCAACAGTCGCTCGCGTCCGGCCACCCGGTGTACGACATCGAACACTCGGGCACCACGAATGCCGGCGTCGGCTTCAGCGCCACGAAGTTTCTCGGGTCGCACTGGCTCGTGAACCTCGACATGGCCTTGAGCCAGATCCGCGGCGCGCCGGCCCACAGCCCGCTGGTGGAGCAGCGCACGCAGCGCGTGGTGGCACTCTCATTCTCCTACCACCACGAATCTTCGCCCGGCCCCTGAACCGAAGGGCCGGATCCCTGCTCAGCGTGACGCGCATGCCCTGCGGCCACGCCGTGCGCGGCGCCGGGGCGTCGCTCAAAATTAGTTGACTGAAGCAACTGTTGGCGCGACAGTGCTGCCCGAGGAGGGTACGGGCATGGCTGTGGCGCTCAGGCAGATCAGTGAGGTGCGCGCGTTCAACCGCGACTACACCCGTCGCATCGGGGTGCTGGGGCAGGGGATGCACGACAGTGCCTACTCGCTCACCCAGGCGCGGGTGCTGTACGAGATCGAGCATCGCCCGGGGATCACGGCGACTGCGCTCGCCGCCGACCTCGGGCTGGATGCGGGGTACCTCAGCCGCATCATCCGCGGGTTCGAATCGCAGGGGCTGCTGCGCCGCGAGCGCGGCGCGCCCGATGCGCGCAACCAGCTCCTGAGGCTCACCGCAGCCGGGCGGCGCGCCTACCGCCCGCTGGAGCGCGGCTCCCAGGAGCGCGTGCGCGAGATGCTCGCGGCGCTCGATGAGCCGCAACGCGGTGAGGTCGTGTCTGCCATGACGAGCATCCTCGAGGCCTTTGCACCGCCGCCGGCGCGGGCGCTGCGCCTGCGGCAGCCGGCCCCCGGGGATCTCGGCTGGGTCGTGGAGCGCCACGCCGTCCTTTACGCCCGCGAGTTCGGCTGGGGGGAGGGCTTCGAGGGCCTGTGCGCCGGCATCGTGGCCGAGTTCGCGCGCGCGCCGGATCCTGCACGTCAGCGCTGCTGGATTGCCACCCGGGGTGGCCGCCGCCTGGGGTGCGTGTTCGTGGCCAGGGACGATGACACCACGGCGCGCCTGCGGCTGCTGCTCGTGGAGTCTCAGGCCCGCGGGCTCGGGCTCGGTCGGCGTCTCGTGGCCGAGTGCCTGGCGTTTGCCCGCTCAGCCGGGTATCGCCGCATGGTGCTGTGGACGCACGGCAACCTCACCGCCGCCCGCCACCTCTACGCTGAGGCCGGCTTCAGGATGACGGCGTCAGAACCGCGCCATTCCTTCGGACAGGACGTGGTGAGCGAGAACTGGGAGCTCGATCTCTAGGGTGAATGGGGTTGCGGTGCCGCCTTGCCGTCGGGGATTCCCGCCACCACGGCGGCCTCGCCGAGCAGCTGCGCGCAGTCGGCGTTGTGCGCAAGCCCGGGGTCTATGAAGGCCAGGAGCGCGGCCAGTGGCGTGAGCGCCAAACCGAGGCCGATCGCGGCGCCCGCCTGGACCAGGGGGCCCTTGCCCGAGAGCCGCACCTGCGGCTGGCGCAGCGTGCCGCGGATCGACACCGCGGAGCGCAGGCCGAGCCGCGGGTGCTTAGGGTGGCCCTGGAGCGTCAGGTCGAGGGCCTCGGAGTCCAGGTGCACCGCGCCGCTGCCGCTGATCAGCACGTTCTGTGTATCCAGAAGCAGAGAGCGTGCGGCCGCGACGCCATCCTGAACCTCGAAGCTCGCCACCCCGCAGCGGATGGGGGTCTGCTCGTGGCTCTTCAGCAAGGCCCCGAGTGCGCCGTTGAGATCGAGGCTCGTGAGCTCGGCGGTCGACTCGCGCAGCGAGCCGCCGGGCAGGAGAGCCGCCGCCGTCCCGTTGGCGGTGCTGAGCAGCTCGTGAAACGAGCGGCCCTCGCCACTGAGCTTCACGCGCCCGCCGAGCCGCCCGGCGAATGTGGGGCTCCCCGAGGCCGCAAGGTCGGCCAGCTCGATTTCCCGGAAGCGCAGGTCGAGGCTCCCCTGGGGGACCTTCGGGGTGACGTCGAGGCGCGCCGAGGCGGTGATCTCGCCGCCTGCCGCTCCGGCGCGCACCTGCTCTGCGCGCAGCACGCCCTGCTCGATGCTCAGCGAGGCGCTCACGGGCTTTAGGAGCCGCGAACCCAGTTGCAACGCCGTGGCATTGAAGGTGAGGTTCCAGTCAGTGCGCCGTAAGGCGGCGGTGTTGATCTGCGCGGCGGGGGGCTGCGCCGGGGGCAGGGTGGTCGATGCCGGGCTGGCGGCGCCGGCGCCGATGTCGGCCAGGACCAGCAGGTGCGAGCTCAGGCCGCCGGTCACGTGCGCCCGACCGCCCGAGCTGTCCACCTGCAGCGTGCCCGCGAGGTCACTCCTGCCGAAGCGCGCGGCCAGGTCGCGGTACACGAAGCGCTTCTGCTCGCGCTCGAACCCCCCGGTCAGCGTGAAGGGACTGCTCTGCGGCAGGTGCAGCCCGACGAGGAAGTACAGGTCGGCGAAGGTCGCGCCGCTGATCTCGAAGGGCCCGTGGAGCGAGCGCATATCGAAGGGCTGCGGCAGCTCCAGGTGCGCGCTGAGGTGCGCATCCCCCGAGCTCTCCCTGAACACGAAGTGATAGGGCACGTGGGCGTGCACCGTGGCGAGCGGGTCACCCTCGAGCGTGAAGGAGGCATCACGCCCGTTCAGGCGTCCGGCTCCCCGGATGCTGAGGCCACCGGGCTGCCCTGAGTCACTGCGGTCCAGGGCCGAGACGATCCCGCTGAAGTCGAGGTGGCGGCGCTCGTCGTGGAGCGTGACGTGTGCATCGGGGATGTCGAGGCCGCGGATGAGCGGCGGTCCGCGGCCGGGTCCCTCAGCGCTCAGGTGCCAGTTGGCATGCCCCTGTGCATCGCGTAGCAGGGTGAGCTCCACGCCCTGCCCCTCGATGCGCTCAAGCCCGAGCGGCGGCAGCGACAGCTGCCACCTCAGGTGCAGGGTGATCGCCTGCGCACGGGCGGTGGGGCCGGCGGCCATCCAGGGAGGATTGCCGATGAATACCTGTTGCGCGCGCAGCGAGGGGTTGCGGCTGAGGAGCTCGAGCGCGAAGGGCCCATCGATCCGTGCCTCGCGCCCGGTGCGCGCCCTGACCAGGTGCAGCACCAGCGCCCGCGCGTGGCCTTCGCCCAGCGCGAGCGCCACGCCTGCGAGCACGAGCACGGCGAGCAGCGCCCAGGCGCCGGCGCGCAGACCGTGTGTCCGGCAGGCCGTCATGAACTGCAGTGCCATCGTGCCCCGGTGGATTAAATCGGTGGAGAACCGCGGGCTCGACTATTGCACTTTTCTGTCCCGCGGTAGCGGTGCAGTGCCCACTCAGGCGCTGTAGGACTTCGCTGGCCGCCGATTGTCCGCACCGCGGCTGCAGGAGGGCCATACTGAATGCCTAGGATTGAGCTTCAGACACTTTCGCTCAGCGCGCCGAAGTAGCGGCCATGCGGGCGGGACAAGGAGAGACTCCATGGCAACGAAGAAAAAGTCGCGCCGCAAGGCGAGCCCCGCGCGAAACAGCGCCCGCCCAAAGTCACGCACGAGCGCACGCAAGAAGGTGCCGAAGGCGCGCCCGCTGAGCGCGGCCGCCAAGCGCGCCCGGCGCGGTAAGCCCAAGACCGTGAAGGCCGCCGCTAAGCGCGTGATGGTCAGCGCCGGTCGCACCGCCCGCGCGCTGGCGCGAGCCGGCGCCGAGCGCGCCGTGAATGCGGGCCGCAAGGTGGTGGCGAAGGGCGTGCGCTCCGCGGCCAAGGGAGCCGAGGCCCTTGCTGAAGGCGCAGGCAGCCTGACCTCCACTGCCCTGACCTCGATTGCCGAGCGCGTGGAGCCTGAAGGGCAGGGGTGAGTGCCGCGCTGATTGCCGGTGGCCTCGTTCAGTGATGCGTGCACATCGCCAGAAGCAGGATCACCGGTATCGGCACGCCGAGAAGCCACAAGAGAATTCCGCGTCCCATATATCCTCCGGGAAGTTTTGCGGGCGCCTGCGGGTGCCAGACGATACGTGCGGCCGCGGCGCGGCGAAATCGCGCACGTCCCTGACACGCGGTCAGCCTGCGCCTACGCTGCGCGGCTTGTAGCCCCCGTCCGACGCCAAGCTGCGGCTTTGCCGCCTCCCGCGCGGCCGTTGCTTCGGACACAGTGGGGAACAAGCGCACAACGCCCCCACGGCGTGGCGCGCAACAAGCAACATGGGAGAGCCAAGACATGAAGATTCGCTACATGACCGCAGCGGCGCTGCTCGCAACCTGTCTCATGGCGGGGTGTGACCACGCCAAGAGTGACGCCCAGGTGGCCAAGGACACCGCGGCGGCCGAGCAGAAGGCGGTGCAGAACGTCGCCAACGCCGAGCAGAAGGCCGATGCACGCGTCAACGATGCGGCGAAGGACGTCGCCCGCGACCAGGGTGACCTTGCGCACGTGGCTTCGGTGCAGGACCAGAAGGTGGCCGACACCGCCGCCGACGGCATGCACAAGATTGCGCTCGCGCAGTGCGAGTCGCTGGCGGGAGCTGCGCAGAAGTCCTGCCGCGACCAGGCGGACGCGGACTACGAGCTCGCCAAGGCACGCGCAAAGGTTGCCCGTGCCGAGTCAGATCCCAAGCCCTGATAGGGCAGCGGGCAACGGGGTGACTTCGTGAGCAAGGGTCGTATCACGTGGAAGAAGTCCCCCGGGGCGCGCGACCTTGCGGCGGCCGGGCGGTACCTGTCACTGCTCGAGCCCGCCGCCGGCGCCTCCGCCCTGGTGCGCCTGCTGCGCACCACGACGAGCACTGAGCACGCAGCGAAGGATCTGCTGCGTGCCAGCGGCTTGCCGCTCCTGACGCGCGAGGAATCGCAGGTCGCCCAGGACCTCAAGCGCATCCGCAAGGGGCGCGCGCTCGCCCCGGTGCTCCTGGTGCAGGGTCATGCGGGGCATGCCGTGGCGCTCACCGTGGCCGATGGCTACCACCGCATCTGCGCGGCCTGGTACCACGACGAGGATGCCCCGATCGCCTGCCGCATCGCGCGCCGCCCGGCCTGACCTCAGGGAACCGCACCTGCCGGGATATCCAGTACCACCTTGCCGTGCGCGTGACCTTCCTCCAGGTAGCGCATGGCCTCGGGGGTCTGCGCGAGGCTGTAGCGCCGGTCGATCACCGAGCGGATCTCGCCCTTCTCCAGCATGACGCGCAGGGTCTCGAGGTCCTTCGGGTTGAACTCGGCCAGGAACGGCAGGAGCTTCTGGCTGACGAACGGTGACAGCACCAGGGCCTTGAGGGAGGGCAGCAGCGGCCCGATCCAGGCGCCCTTGTCATTGGTCCCCACGAGCACGAGCGTTCCGTGCGGCGTGAGCACCCGGCGGTATTCCGCAAGGGTGTGGCTGCCGACCGTGTCGAGGATCAGGTCATAGCGCTCGCTGCCGCGGGTGAAATCCTCGCCGCTGTAGTCGATCACATGGTCGGCGCCCAGGGACTGCACCAGTTGCACGGCGCGCGTGCCGCACACGCCCGTGACCTGCGCACCCCAGGCCTTGGCGATCTGCACGGCAAACGAGCCCACGCCCCCGGACGCGCCATTGATGAGCACCTTCTGGCCCTCTCGCAGCTGCCCCTTGTCGCGCAGCGCCTGCAGCGCCGTGAGGCCCGCGACGGGAACGGCCGCGGCTTCCTCGAAGCTGACGTTGGCGGGCTTGCGCACCACCGAGCGGTCCTCGCGCACCACCACATATTCAGCGAAGGCACCGTTCCTGCCGCCGAACACCTCATCGCCGGGATGAAAATGCGTCACATCCGCACCTACCGCCTCGACGGTGCCGGCGAAGTCGCCGCCGAAGCGCGGGTCGGACGGGGCGCCGAGGCCACTGTCCATGCGCACGAGGTAGGGCGTGCCGCGCATGTAGTGCCAGTCGATGGGGTTCAGCGAGGCCGCCCTGACGCGCACCAGGATCTGCCCCGCTGCAGGTGTGGGCTTGGGGATGCTCTCGAGCCTGAGGACCTCGGGGGATCCGTAGCAGTGATACTGGATGGCCTTGATGCCCGCCGCACCGACGGCGGCAGCTGCGCCCGCGGGACAGGGCGAGTCATGGCGCAGCACGAGCGCGAGCGCCGCCACTGCCAGGGCTGCGACGAGGGCGATCACTGCCAGGATGCGGCGCAGGATCCTCATGGCGCTTGACTCCTCAGGGCCTTCGGGGCGATGAGCTCAGCATACTGCACGGGTGCGCGGGCGAGCGCTTCCCTCCGGCGCAGCGGCGGCTCGCTTCACGGCGCCTCTGACGGGCGCGATGTTGGTCAGCGTTGCAGGAAGATGACGCCGGCTTGCGTTCGTGGCGGCAACCTCGCGCTTGACCCGGTGCCCGCCGACGCCGCACCCTATGCGCATGTCCTCCGGCGCGGTCAGGATTGATTCACAGGCACTGGCGACGCTGCGCTACATCCGTGCGTCGATGGATGCCGCCGGCACCGTCGCCGTCCCGGGAGCCGCCGGAGTGGGCGTCGGCATCGTCGGCCTCGCCGCTGCCACCCTGTCGTCCACCGGGATGCTGCATTCCTACTGGCTCGAGATCTGGATCCTGGCGGCGGCGGCCGGCGCTGCGAGCGGCGCCTTCTTCCTCGCGCGCCGCGAGCCGGGCGAGGCGTTCACGCTGCTCGGTGCGTCGGTGCGCAAGGTGTACTGGTGCCTGCTGCCGTGTCTGCTGGCCGGCGCCGTGCTCACGGTGGTGCTGTTCAAGAGCGCCCAGACGCAGGCGATCCCGGGAACCTGGCTCCTCCTTTATGGATGCGGGCTGCTCTACGCGAGCACCGTGACCTCCCGCGGCATCGGTATTCTCGGGGGCTGCTTCGTGCTGCTCGCGCTGGTGGCGTTCGTGCTGCCCCCGGATGACCAGACGCGCGCCGCGCTGCTCGGCATCGGCTTCGGGGAACTGCACGTGCTGTACGGGGCCATCGTCAGGCGCACCGGCCACGGCGGCCCGGCGCTCGGGAGCGGCCCGGTCTAGCCAGACGCGCCGCCCGCAGCGTGTGCGAAGCGCGCCGGCGACAGGGCATCGCTCGTGAGGCCGCCCTCGGCAAGCTCGCGCGGGAGTGGTTGGTGTCGGGCCAGTGCCGCCGCAGCCCGCGAGAACCCGAAGGCGCTCTGGATCCCGTAGCCGCCCTGTCCGGCGCACCAGAAGAAGCCCGGTACCCGGGCGTCGTAACCGATGATGGGATCGCGGTCGGGGGCGAACGTGCGCAGTCCCGCCCAGCTGCGGTGCACGCGCCGCACGTCGAGGTCGAGTGCCGCCTGTATGCGCTCCACCGCCACGGCAATCGCGACATCTTCCGCGTACGCATCCCCGGGCGCCACCGGCTCCTCGTCGGCAGGGGAGATGAGGAGGCGCCCGGCATCGGGCTTCAGGTAGAACTGGTCCTCGGCGTCGAAGATCGCAGGCCACGCCGAGACGTCAGTGCCCGGGGACGCATCGATGATAGCCGCCGAGCGCCGCAGCACCGCAAGGCCGAGCGGCGCGACCGCGAACTGCCGCGCGACCTCATCCGCCCAGGCGCCCGCGGCGTTGATGATGACGCGGCCGCGCAGCTCGCCGCCCGGAATCTGCAGCCGCCAGGAGCCCTCGTGCCAGCGCGGGGAGTGCCAGCGCACGCCGCTGTGGAACTGCACGCCGAGCGCACGCGCGCGCCGGATGAAGCCGCGGAACAGCCCCTCGACGTCGATGTCGCGCACGCCCGGCTCGAAGGCCGCCTGCGCGACGTAGTCCTCGCGCAGCGCGGCCACGCGGGCGCGTGCCTCGGCACCCGTCAGCGCCACGATGCTGACGCCGCAGGCACGCACGCCGGCCATCTCGGCCTGCAGGCTCGCGCTCTGGTCAGCGCGCGCGATGAGCAGCGCCCCGCGCGGGCTCAAGGTGGATGCCGGAAATCCTGCCGCCGCCGGCGCCTGAAGGAATGCCTCGCTGGCGCGCGTCAGGATGCGAAAAGGCGTGCTGCCGTAGGCGGGCGCGAACAGTGCCGCCGAGCGGGCGGTCGAGTGGTAGCCGAGCTCGGGTTCCACCTCAAGCAGCGCCACCGTCGCTGCACCACCGAGCGCATCGGCGAGGCTGACCCCGGCCATGCCGCCGCCGATGATGATGAAGTCATGCATGCCCGGGCGTCATGCGCACCCCTGCGGCGGGCACCCGGCGCGCGCTCATGCGGAGGGCAGCTTCAGCAGCATGTGGTACTCGCTCAGGAGCCGCTCCCCGACCTGGATGGAGTCCGGCTCGGTCGCCCAGATGCGGAATCCCGCCCGCTCGTAGAGCCGCAGGGCCTGCGGCGCGGCCTCCGAGACGCTCAGGTGCAGCGCCCGCACCCCGCTCAAGCCGCGCGCGTGGGTGATGGCAGCACCCAGGAGCGCCGCGCCCGCCCCCTTGCCGCGCCACTCGGGCTTCACGTACATCCCCCACAGGTAGGCCTTGCGGGCAGACTTGATGTGGCGGGCGCGGTTGATCCCGAGCATGCCGTGCAGGCCGCCCTCGAACGCCCCGAATACCAGCGAACCGGTGCGGTTCTCCAGCTGCGCCCGCACCGCTTCCTCCGAGGAAGCGATGTCATCCTCGGGGGAGGCGGAAAAGGCCAGCGGGGAGTCGAGCAGCGCCTCGCGCCGCAGCTGGAACAGGGCGTCCGCATCGACACTGTTGAGGGATCGGATCTGCACGCGCGGAACCTGCTTCCGGTCACTGCCTTCGAGGCGCCCGATCTTACCGGTCGGGCGGCGCCCGCGCCCGGTGCGGCGGCGAAAGTGCCGGCCCCCCGCGCGGGCAGAAGCTATATTGCGCGCAGGGAGCGTCCGGCGCTCACGGCATAAGAAAGACAGCGATGGCCCCTTCTAACCCGGGCGAGGGCACTTGAGTGGCAGCTCCCTGATGGTCTCGCACGCGCTCCTGGGGACGGTGGTGCTGCTCATCCTGCATGCAGGATTCGCAAGTGTCGCCACCGCGCACGCGCTGCTGACCAAGGACGACCCGCGCAGCGCCTTCGGCTGGATCGTCGTGTGCTGGGTGTTCCCGCTCGCGGGCCCCTTGCTCTACCTGCTGTTTGGCATCAACCGCGTGCGCTCGCGCGCAAGGCAGCTGCGCTCGGGCCTGCCGAGCGTGCGCGAGGCGCTGCCGCCAGCCGCTGCGCAGGCGGATGACTTCACCGCCCAGCTGACCCACATCGGCGACGCGGTGACGCAGTGGTCGCGCATGGCCGGCAACGCCATCGAGCTGCTTGAGAACGGCGAGAACGCCTTCCCGCGCATGCTGGCCGCGATCGCGGCCGCGCGCCACAGCGTCTGGCTCGCGACCTACATCTTCGAGACCGACCCCGTCGGGCGCCAGTTCGTCGCGGCACTCGCAGCCGCCAGCGCCCGTGGCGTGCAGGTGCGGGTGCTGGTGGACGGGATCGGCGAGTGGTACAGCTGGCCGCACGTCGTGCCGCTGCTCAGGCGCTCCGGCGTGCGCGCCGCGCGCTTCCTCGCCCCGCGGCTGCTGCCGCCGCGGGTGGCGATCAACCTGCGCAACCACCGGAAGCTGCTGCTGGTGGACGGGGAGACCGGCTTCCTCGGCGGCATGAACATCGGCGGCCGCGAGGTGGGCAAGGGCAGCAAGCGGCGCATGGCGGACCTGCACTTCCAGGTGCGCGGGCCGATCATGGCGCAGCTCGGGCGTGCATTCGCGATCGACTGGCGCTTCGCCGCCGGCGAGGACCTCGCGCTGCCGCCGCCCTCAGCGGCGATGGGCGCGGCCACCTGCCGCGTCATCACCGAGGGGCCGGACGAGGACACCGACAAGCTGCTGTACGTGATCCTGGGCGCCCTGTCGGTGGCGCGCCGGCAAATCCTCATCATGACCCCGTACTTCATCCCGCAGCCGGAGCTGAGCTCCGCCCTGCAGGCGGCGGCGCTGCGCGGGGTGGAGGTGTGCCTGGTGCTGCCGGAGCAGAGCAACCTGCGCTACGTCGACTGGGCCTCGATGCGCTGGTGGCGGCCGCTGCTGGAGCGCGGCGTGCGCATCTACCGCCAGCCAACGCCGTTCTCGCACACGAAGCTTCTGGTGGTGGACGGCGCCTACGCGCAGATCGGCTCGGCCAACCTCGACCCGCGCAGCCTGCGGCTGAACTTCGAGATTGCGCTGGAGGTGTATTGCCCCGAGAGCGCCGGGACTTTGGCGCAGTACATCATCGCGGCGCGCGAGGGGTCTGCCCCTTACCCGCTCGAGTCCATCAGCGTGCTGCCGCTCTACGCGCGGCTGCGTAACAGCCTGCTGTGGCTGCTGTCGCCGTACCTGTGAGGACGCCCGGGCGGGGCGCACCCGGTCCTCAGGGCGCGCCGGCCTTCGCGCACGGGTAGGCCTTACCGAGCATCGCCACGATGAAGCGCGCGCCATCCTGGGCCGCCGCCGCGGGGTGCGCCTGCAGCTCGGCCTCGATGCGCGCCTTCACCGCTTCCTCGAGGGTCTCGGCGCTGATGTCCGCCGGCACGCACGGGTGAGCACGGGTGACCGGGGCGTTGCCGAGCCCGAGCACCACGCCCTGGGTCACCCCGAGAATGTAGATCCGGCACACGTTCTGGCTCACGTGGTCCGAGCCCACACAGAACGCGGCGAGGTCACCGGCGGTCACGGTGTTCATCGCCGGCGGCGCGGGCGGCGCAGCACTGGCGCCGAGCGCGCACAGCAACCCGAAGGCGAGGCTGGGCAGCTGCAGCGTGCGGGCATGACCTGGGCGCACGGTTCAGCCTCCCGGATGCTTGGCCTTGAAGGCCTTGATCTGGGCGTTGAACTGGTCTGCGAGCGCCTGCTCCTGGTCGATGGCGGTGTTGTGCGCGCCGATGCCGAGCACCTTCACCGTCTGCAGGTCCTGCGCGCTCGCGCGCGGGAACTGCGCGGTGATCTTCTCGACCACGGCGTCCACACAGTGCGTGTAGTTGTTGGTGGCCGCATCGTAGGCCTGGAACGCCGTGTGCGCCGCCACCATCTGCGCCTTTGAGACCTTGGCGCCATCAGGGACCGAAGGCGGGTTCGGCAGGCTGCAGTCTTCCAGAGCCTCGGTGGCCGCCTGCGCCGGGGCACCCGGAAGCGGAGGCGCAGGCGGGCTCGGTGCCGCCTGCACCGGGGCGGGGGGTGGATTCACCGACACCAGGGGCTGCGGGCGCGAGAGGTACGGCAATACACCCCACGCCACGAGCGCGATGCCGGCGATGCCGAGGACGGTGCGCAGCGCCACCGCGCGCAGGAAGGAGCCGCCGAGGAGCGCCAGGAGCACTGCGAGCGCGCCCACGATCAGCGCACCGGTGTGGAGATCGAATGCCATGAGTTACATTTCCCAACAATGGTGGCAGTGCCGCGGGGGCGCAGGATACCACGCACCCTGTCGCGCACCGCCGCGCGCAGGCCGTAAGCGTCAGGGCGCCTGCGGCGGCGCGTGACAGCTCTGGCAGCCGGTCACCGGCCCGTGGTGTGAGAAGCGTGCCGGCGGGTCCCGGTGGCAGTCGAGGCAGAACTCGTGGAAGCGCGCCTCGGGGCCCGCAGCGAGGTCGGTGCGCGCACTGCGGTGGCACGTGACGCAGGCGTCCGCGCCGCTGCCGTCGGTGAAGTTGTGATGGCACGCGATGCAGTTGACGTCGCGGTGCTTGTCGTGCGGGAAGTCGAGGACCAGCCGCTCGCGGCGCGCGCTGAGGGGCTCGCGCAGCCTGAGGCGCGCGTGCGGCAGCAGGAGCGCGGCGCTGCCGACCAGACACAGGCACACGCTGGCGAGTACCAGGCGCGAGTGACGCCCGAACACGAGAGCGCCCGTAAGCGGCGCGCGCGGTGGAGCGTCGGTGCGGCGCGCGCGGGCCCGCAGCGGTGCCAGGAGCGCCGCGGCGCACAATGCCACGCCCAGGACGCGCGCCGGCAGCCCGTGCAGGTAGCGCCCGGTGGTGAGGACATGCACCGCGATGAGCAGGAGCAGCACGCAGCTGGCGATGACGTGGGTTGCCTGGAAGCTGCGGTGCCGCGACCACAGCCGCCGGCGCAGCGACGCGCTCGCCGGCACGCACAGGAACAGCAGCAGGGCGAGTGCGGCGATCCCGGCCCACTCGTAGAGTGGCGTTGTCAGCTTCAGATGCTCCAGCGCCACCTTGTCGCTCACCGGGGCGAGCACCGCGTGTGAGACCACGCAGGTGAGGGCGGCCCACCCGAGTAACTCATGCCGCGTGAGCGGCAGCGTGAGCCGGCCGGGCATCCGCGGGCGCACCGGCAGGAGCAAGAGCAGGAGGCAGGCGAGGGCTGCGGTGAGCCCCAGGGCCTGCGCGCTCTCCCACAGAAGGTTGACGGGAACGGACGGGGTGTCGGTCACGCGGCTCGGCCCGAAAGGGTGCGCATCTGGGCGGCCCTTAGGGGGCTGGTGTGCGTCTTGTGAAGGGGTTATTTGCCACCAGTATGCAGCATGAAGCAGGATTCGCAGTAGGAGGGTGCGGCAGTGGCAACCGGATGGGCAGGCGACAACGCCGTCAACGACCAGATCGACGCGACCGTCAAGGACGGCATCAAGCGTGCGCAGAGCCGCCTGCCGCAGGGGCCCTCCCTCACGCACTGCGCCGATTGCGGCGCCGCCATTCCCGAGGCGCGCCGCGCGGCGATCCCCGGCGTGCGGCTGTGCATCGCCTGCCAGGAGGCCGCTGACCGCGAGAACATCCAGTCGGCCGGCTACAACCGCCGCGGCAGCAAGGACAGTCAGCTGCGCTAGCCGCCCACCCCGTGCCGCAATCGCTTCCCTAGAGCCGCCGCCTTCGCGGTGCCGATTGCCCGAGAAGCAGCGCGGCGCTCGCCGCAGCGCCCAGGCATGCGAGCGCGCACAGCCACATCCCCGCGTGAAACGCCCAGAGCAATGCCGTGCCGCGCGCGGCGAGCGCACTTCCCAGCAGCGCCGTCGCGATGAGCCCGCCGGTGCGCGCCACGGCGCTGTTGAAGCCGGAAGCGACGCCGGTATGGGGGCCGTCGACCGAACTCAGCACGGCAGTGGTCAGGGGTGCCACCGCGCCACTGAGACCGAGCGAGAGCAGCGCCAGTGCCGGAAACACCTCGCTCCAGTAGTGCGCCGGCGTGCCGATGCGCAGGGTCAGCAGGAATCCGGCTGCGACGATGAGGGGCCCGAGGGTCAGGGGCGCGCGCGCCCCAACGCGTCCGGCCAACGCGCCGAGGTAAGGCGAGGTGACCGCTAGGATCAGCGGCAGCGGCAGCAGCGCCGCGCCGGCGGCGGTGGCGGAATAGCCCGCCGCTTCGATCAGGAAGTAGGGCACCAGCACGAACAGCACCCCGAGCGCCCCATATAGAAGGAGTGTCAGGAGGCTCAGGCCGGTGAAGGCGCGCGAGGCGAACAGGGAGACGGGCATCATGGCGCGCTCGCCGCGGCGCTGTTCGACGGCGACGAATGCGGCGAGCGAAAGCAGCGCCGCCACAAAGAGCACCAGCAGGCGTGGCGTCCAGCCCTGCGGGGAGGAGCCGATGGTGAGCGCCCAGGTGAGGGCCCCGAGTCCGAAGGTTGCGAGCAGCGCCCCGCCGGCATCCAGCGGATCGGCGCGACGCGCGGCATCTGAGGGCACGTAGCGCCACGCGAGCACGATTGCCGCCGCGGCAAGCGGCAGGTTGATGAGGAAGATCCCGCGCCAGCTGCCAAGGTCGATCAGCCAGCCCCCGAGCACGGGTCCCGCCGCAGCCACCCCGGCCCCGGTGGCCGCCCAGACCCCGACCGCGCGGCCCTTGGCCTCGCCCTGGAACGTGGTGCCGAGGATCGCAAGGCTGTTGGGCATCAGCATCGCCGCACTCGCGCCCTGCAGGAAGCGCGCGAGCAGCAGCACTGCGGTGCCGGGCGAGAGCGCGCAGGCGAGCGAAGTCAGGCCGAAGAGCATGGTGCCGATGATGAGGAGGCGGCGGCGCCCGAAGCGATCCCCGGCCGCACCCCCGAGCAACAGCAGCGCGCTCAGGGGCAGCAGGTAGGCGTTGATGACCCACTGCAGGCCCTGCGCGTCTGCCTTGAGGCTCGCACCGATCGCGGGCAGGCCGACGTTGACGACCGAGCCGTCAACGAAGGCGAGGCTCGAGGCGAGGATCGTGGCGGTAAGCACCAGCGCCGGGTGGCGCACGGGCGCCGGCGCCTGCGACGGAGGGTTCAGCATCGCTGCCAACGCAGGCCCCGGGGTCGTTTCACGTGCGCACGCCTAGCCGCGCAGCTTCAGCCCCTGCGGGTCGTAGAGCGGCTCGAGGTGCACGGTGGCGGTGCGCATCTCGCCGAGAATGTCGATCTCAAAGCGCGCCCCCTCGCGTGCCAGCGCCGTGGGCACGTAGCCTGCGGCCAGGCTCTTGCCGATGCAGTGCCCGTAGGCGCCCGAGGTCACGTAGCCCACCGCCGCGCCGTCCTTCATGATCGACTCGTAACCGACGACCTCCGCGTCCGCGTCGGCGACGGCCATCACGACAAAGCGCCGCTTGGGCCCCGTGGCGCGCTCGGCGAGTGCCGCACTGCGCCCGGTGAAGCCCGTCTTGGTGAAATCGACGAAGCGATCGAGGCCGGTTTCCGCGGGCGTGTAGTCGGGACGGAAGTCCTTGTTGAAGGAGCCGTAGCCCTTCTCCAGGCGCAGCGAGGAGAGCGCGCGGCCGCCGAAGTGCGTGAGGCCCAGGTCGCTGCCGGCGCCCAGAAGCTCATCGTAGAGCGTCTCGAAGTAGTCCGGCGTAGTCCACACCTCGTAGCCGAGTTCGCCCGTGAACCCGGCGCGGGTGAGGATCGCAGGGGCGAGCCCCACCGCGGTGCGCCGCGCGCTGAAGAGCTTGAATGAGTCGGCGCCGAGGTCGATGCGCACCAGGCGCGCCAGGAGCTCGCGGGCGCGCGGCCCTGCTACGGAGAAGCCGCTGAGGGTCGAGGCGGCCGAGCGCACCTGCACGTCCACCGGCGGGGATGCCTGCCAGAACCAGCGCAGGTGGAACTCCTCGGCGAAGCCTGAACCGATGATGAGGAACTCATCCTCGGCAAGACAGGCGATCGACAGGTCGCCGATGATGCGGCCCGCCTCGTTCAGCATCGGCGCAAGCCCGAGGCGCCCGACCTTCGGGATGCGGCAGGCGAACACGCGGTCGAGCCAGGCGCGCGCGCCACTGCCCGTCACCTGGTACTTGCCGTAGTTGGTGGTCTCGTAGATGCCGACCGCGCGGCGCACCGCCTGGCACTCCTCGCGCACCACCGGGAAGGCCTCCGAGCGGCGGTAGGTCGGGGTCTCCGTCGGTGACGTGCCGCGCGGTGCGAACCACAGCGCGTGCTCGAGCCCGAAGTTGGCCCCCATGACCGCGCCGGCGGCCTTGAGGCGCTCGTAGATCGGCGAGCGGCGCACCGGGCGTGCGGCGGGCAGCTCCTCGTTGGGGTAGGCGAGGCGGAAACGCCGCGCGTAGTTCTCGGGCACCTTGATGGAGGTGTACTTCGGGGTGGCGAACGCGCCGAAGCGCGCCACGTCCATCGACAGGATGTCCTGGCCCGGGTCCCCTTGCGCCATCCAGCGCGACAGCACCAGCCCGATCCCGCCGCCCTGGCTGAACCCTGCCATCACCGCGCACGCGACCCAGTAATTCCTGAGGCCGCGCACCGGGCCCACCAGTGGGTTGCCGTCGGGTGCGAAGGTGAAGGGGCCGTTGACCGCCTTGCGGATGCCGACCCGGCCGAGCGCCGGGAAATGCCTGAACCCCACCTCGAAGTAGGGCGCGAGCCGCTCGAAGTCCTCCGGCAGCAGCTGCATGGAGAAGTCATCGGGGGTGCGGATGGGCGACCAGACGATGCCGTGCGGCTCGTAGGTGCCGATCAGGCAGCCACCGCGCTCCTGGCGCATGTAGATCTCGCCCAGGTAGTCGGTGGTGTTGACGATCTCGCGCTCACGGCCCTTCAGCTCCGGCAGGTCCTCCGTGAGCAGATAGTGGTGCTCCATCGCCAGCACCGGCAGTTCGATCCCGACCAGCTGCCCCACCTCGCGGGCCCAGAGGCCCGCGCAGTTGATGACGTGCTCGGCGTGCACGTCGCCCTTGTCGGTGCGCACGTCCCAGCTGCCGTCGCGGCGCTGCTCGAGCGCGGTGACGCGCGTGAAGCGCTCCACGCTTGCGCCGAGCTTGCGCGCGGCCTTGACGTAGGCCTGGGTGGTGCCGGAGGGGTCGCAGTGCCCGCCATCCGCCCGCCACAGTGCGCCGATGAAGTGCGCAGGATCGATGAGCGGGTTGTACTCGAGCGCCTGCTCGAGTGAGATCATCTCGGTCTCCATGCCAAGGTAGCGGGCGCGCGAGCAGATCAGGCGCAGGCTGTCGAGCTCCCCGGGCGTGGCGGCCAGCATCAGCCCGCCGTTCGGGTGCAGGCCGCAGGACTGCCCGGAGAGCGCCTCGATCTCGCGGTACAGGTCGATGGTGTACTTCTGCAGGCGCGAGATGTTCGCCTCGCCGTTGAAGGTGTGCATGCCGCCGGCCGCGTGCCAGGTGGAACCGGAGGTGAGCTCGCTCTTCTCCAGCAGCACTACGTCCGTCCAGCCGATCTTCGCCAGGTGGTAGAGGACGCTCGCGCCGACCACGCCGCCCCCGATCACCACCGCACGTGCAGAAGCCTTCATAGCCATCACTCTCCGAAAACGTCCGTAAATGAAACGCCCGATACGCTCATCAGGCCAAAGGGTGCGGCGGTCGCCGCGAGCCACTCGCGCAGGTGCTGCGCGGTGCTCGAGGGCGTGAGCAGCAGCAGGCAGTCCGGCAGCATCGCCAGGGTGACCGCGACCTGCGCCATGATAGTCGCGGCCGCCCGGCCGCTCTGGAATTCCTCGGGCGCAAGGTCGAGTCGGCAGCCGCGCGCCAGCGCCTCGCGCAGCCTGGGTCCCGCCAGCACCAGGACCGTGAGCGCGGAAGACAGGTCGACCACCGCGCCCTGGCCGGCGACGGCTGCGGCCCAGCCCGCCGCCGTCGCCCCCGCGGCCGCGGTCGTCGTGATGAGCAGCCAGCGCCCGGGCCGCACGCTGAGCACCAGGTGTCCTGCGCCCTTGCCCACGTGCCCGAAGGCGGCGAGCTCGACGCCGGCCACCCGCCGGCGGGCATCCGGTGCCGCGAGCGCGTAGGTGGACAGTTCCACGACGTCGCAGTCGCAGCTGCTCAGCCACACGCCGCGGGTAGCGGCGGGCTCAGGCGCGGACACGCGCATTCTCCGCATCGAACATGTGGGGGCTGACGAGCTCGACCTGCGTGCTCTCGCCTGAGACGGGCGCGCTGCCGATGAGGCGGCTGCCGAGGCGCGCGCGGCCGCCGGCGACCAGCGCAAGCCCGACCCAGCCGCCGAGGGCGACCGAGGGAGTCGAGGAGGTGATGTAGCCGAGGCTAACCTCCGGGGCGGCGGGAGCGACGAGCTGCGTGCCGTTGCGTAGCCGCTGGGCCTTGTCGCTCGGGCGCACGCCGACGAGCTGCAGTCGCCCGGGCTCGATCATCCCGGGGCGCTGCGCGAGCACGCGGCCGATGAAGTCGCCGTTCTTCTTCAGCAGGCGCTGGAACCCCAGGTCATCGGAGCTGGTGTTGCCGTTGAGCTCCGCGCCCGTCACGTGGCCCTTCTCGATGCGCAGCGTGTTCAGGGCGTCGAGGCCGTAGGGGCGGATGCCGTGCGCCTCACCGGCGCGCAGCAGCGTTTCCCAGGCAAGCAGCGCGTGGCGTGCCGGGACGGCGAGCTCATAGGCAAGCTCGCCCGAGAAGGAGATGCGGAACAGGCGCGCGGCGATGCCGGCGATCGCCACCGCGCCTGCCGCCATGAAGGGGAAGCCCGCCGCGGATACGTCGTTGTCGGGAAGGGCATTCTGGAGCACTTCGCGGGCGCTGGGACCTGCGATGGCGAACTGCGCCCACTGGTCGGTGACGTCGGCGAGCGCCACCCGCAGCTGCGGGCAATTCGCCTGCAGCTGGAACTCCATGTGCTCGAGCACCGCGGTGGCGTTGGCGGTGGTGGTGGTGACGAGGAAGTGCTCGGGCCCGAGGCGCGAGGTGGTGCCGTCATCGAACATCATGCCGTCCTCGCGCAGCATGATGCCGTAGCGCGCGCGCCCGACCGCGAGCGTCGAGAAGGTGTTGGCGTAGAGGAAGTCCAGGAACTGCGCGGCCTCCGGGCCCTGCACGTCGATCTTGCCGAGGGTGGAGACATCGGTGATGCCGACTTCGGTGCGCACTGCACGCGCTTCGCTCAGCACCGGCTCCCAGCCCCCGCCCGGGGCATAGACCAGCGGCCGCAGCCAAAGACCGGTGGAGACGAAGGTCGCGCCCGCCGCCGCGTGCCACTCATGCAGCGGCAGGCGGCGCCGCGGCTTGTAGTGCTCGCGCACCTCGCCGCCGGCGAGCGCGGCGAAGGGCACCGGCTCGGTGTAGGGACGCGGCCTGGAGAGCCCGACCTCGGCGACGGGGACGCCGCGCGCGGCGGCCAGCACCGCGCTGCCCACGAGGCCCCCGCTGCGCCCCTGGTCGGTGGCCATGCCGTGGGTGGTGTAGCGCTTCATGTGCTCGACGTGCTCGTAGCCCTCGCGCGCCGCCAGGCGCACGTCATCCGCGGTCACGTCGTTCTGCAGGTCCACGAATGCCTTGCCGCTGCCGCGCACCTCCCAGAGCGCGAGCGGCGCGGCGCGCTCAGGATCGGCGGGCAGCGTCGGCGCAGCGTCGGTGAGCGGTGGCAGGCCGAACTCGAGCGCCAGCGCCTGCGCAGCCGCCAGCCCGTCGGCGGCGGCTGCGGCGAGCCCGCTCGTGCCGCGCAGGGCACCGGCTTGCACGCCGGTGCGTGCCGGCAGGTGCGCCACGAAGCCCGCAAGGTCCTCCCGCCACTCACTCGTCGCGCCCATCTGGGTGGCGAGCGCGGTGAGGGGCGAGAAGCCCCCTGACATCAGCAGGCAGTCGGCCGCGAGGCTGTGCGCCCCGCTGCCGTCGCGGCGCGCGAGTCTCACCGACTCGACGCCCGCGCGCCCGGCGACGCCGGTCACCACCGCGCCGCAATGCACCTCGATCCCGAGCGTGCGTGCCCGCGCGGCTGCCGGCGTGGCGTCGCGCGGATCGATGATGCCTGCGCACTCGAGGCCCGCCGCGCGCAGCGCCAGCAGCGCCTCGTACCCCTCGTCGCAGTTGGTGAACAACGCCGGCCGCGCGCCGGGCGCCACGCCGTAACGCCTGAGGTAGGCCAGCGCTGCCCCCGCGAGCATGACGCCGGGGAGGTCATTCCCGGGGAAGGCGATCAGGCGCTCGGCCGCGCCGGTGGCGAGCAGGACCCGCCGCGCGCGGATGACGTGCAGACGCTCGCGCAGTCCGCCCCCGCGCTGCGGATCATCAGGGGCGAGCGTCTCGAGCGCGCCGAACACGCCGTGCCCGTAGGCGCCGACGACGCTGGTCCGGGTGAGCGTCCGCACCGAAGGGAAGGCCGCGACGCTTGCGATGCAGCCCTCGCGCCAGGCGTGCCAGCGCTCATCGAGGAGCGTGCCGCCGCCGGCGACCACGTCCTGGTCGGCGAGGATGACGCGCAGCCCGCAGCTTGCGAGTGCACGCGTGGCAGACAAACCCGCGGCGCCGGCGCCGACCACCAGCACGTCCGCGTGCGAGTGCACGGTCTCGGCCGGCGCCGCATGGGGGCCGACGACCGCCGCGAGCTCGCCCAGGCCCGCGGCGCGGCGGATGAGCGGTTCGTAGATGCGCTCCCACGCCCAGCCCGGGAACATGAAGGTCTTGTAGTAGAAGCCCGCAGGCAGGAAGCGGCTCAGCAGATCGTTGATGCCGAGCAGGTCGAAGCGCAGCGAGGGCCAGCGGTTCTGGCTCACCGCGCTCAGGCCCTCGTACAGCTCGAGCACGGTGGCGGACTGGTTCGGTTCGCGCCCCTGCGGGCCGACAAGGTCCACCAGCGCGCACGGTTCGCCGGCTCCGCAGGTGAGGATGCCGCGGCGGCGGTGGTACTTGAAGCTGCGGCCGACGACGCGCTCACCGGCCGCGAGCAGGGCGGAGGCGAGCGTGTCCCCGTACAGGCCCCGCAGCGGGCGGCCGTCGAAGCTGAAGGCGACGGGTCGACCCGGGTCGGTCAGGAGCCCCCCGCTGATGCGCGTCGGGCCGCTCACGGGGCGCGGGTTTCCCCGGGTCCCTGCGGCCACTCCTCGGGGGCCACCACCTCGCGGATCTCGTGCGTCACGGTGTGGCGCAGCACCTTCAGCAGGCGCCGGCAGCCCCCGGTATGCAGCCACCACTCGAGGTGCCAGCCGTGGGGGTTGTCGCGCGCGTAGACGTAGGCGACGTAGGCCTCCATGGGGGCAGCGGCCGGCGGCCGCTGCACGGTGGCGTCGCCGCGATAGCGGAACTCGATCTCGTCGCGCTCACCGCACCAGGGGCAGGGGATGCGCAGCATGTCAGTGCGCGTACGGGAACGGGCCGACGCCGCGTTCATCGATGGTGCGACCCTGCGCGAAGCGCGCCAGGTCCAGGTGCGCGGCGACCGGGTGCGCAGTGCCGCGCGCGATCAGGTGCGCGGTGGTGAGGCCGCCGGCGGGGATGGCCTTGAAGCCCCCGTAGCACCAGCCACCGTTCAGCACCAGTCCGGCAAGCGGCGTGTGGGAGATGATCGGGGAGCCATCCATGCTCATGTCCATGACGCCACCCCACTGGCGCAGCACCTTCACGCGCGCCAGCGCCGGCAGCAGGGTCACGGCGGAAGCTGCGACTTCCTCGGCCATGGGCAGCGTGCCGCGCTGCCCGTAGGTGTTGTAGCCGTCGATCGCGCCGCCAAACACGAGGCCCCCCTTGTCCGACTGGCTGACATAGAAGTGCCCGGCGCCATAGGTGAGGACCACGTCGATGACGGGCTTCAGGGCCTCGCTGACGAAGGCCTGCAGCACGTGGCTCTCGATCGGCAGCCGCAGGCCCGCCATGCCTGCGAGGCGCGAGGAGTGGCCCGCGACCGCAAGGCACACCGTGCGCGCAGCGATGAAGCCGTCGCGGGTCTCGACCCCCGTCACGCGCTCGCCCTCGCGCCGTATGCCCGTGACCTCGGTGTGCTCGAGGATGTCGACGCCATGCTCGGAGGCCGCGCGCGCATAACCCCAGGCGACCGCGTCGTGCCGCACGGTGCCGCCGCGCGGCTGCAGGAAGCCCCCGAGCACCGGGTAGCGGCCATTGTCGAGGTCCGCCAGCGGCACCAGGCGGCGCACCTCGTCTCGATCCACCGCGAGCGCGTCGACGCCGAGCAGGCGCATCTGGTTGGCGCGGCGCGTGAAGAGGTCGCGCTGCGCCTCGGTGTGGAAGAGGTTGAGGGTGCCGCGCTGGCTGACCATGGCGTTGAAGTTGAGGCTGCGCTCCAGGCCCTCCCACAGCTTGAGCGAGAACTCGTAGAAACGGATGTTCGGTGCCTGGAAGTAGTTGGAGCGCACGATGGTCGTGTTGCGGCCGACGTTGCCGAGGCCGATCGGCCCGCGCTCCAGCACCGCCACGTCCGTGATGCCGAACTCCTGTGCGAGGTAGAAGGCGGTGGCAAGACCGTGGCCGCCGCCGCCCACGATCACCACCTGGTACTCCGCACGCGGCGTCGGGCGCGCCCAGGCCCGGCGCCAGCCGCGTTGCCCGCGCAGACCTTCCGCAAACAGCCGCAGGGCGGAGTAGCGGCCGCTGGAAGGGCGGCGGGCGGGTGCGCCCGGGGGCGCCGGCGTCGGCGGAAGACTCATGTGGGCTCATGATAAGGCTCACGGTGCGGGGGCACACGCCCGTCACTGCACACCCGTGGCGTGCTTGACGAGAACCCTTGGCGCACGAGAACGTGTGGCCGGGCGGGTTGTGCGGGCCTTGAACACCCCCGACCTGCCCCTTGTATGGACCCGTTGTGCCTGAAGGAGAGCGCTCAAGTTGCCGAAGACCTTCAAGTGGCTGTGCCTGCTGGCGGCGCTCCTGTCCTCGGGCATGGCGCCGGCTGCCGTGGTGGTGTCCTCCAAGCTCGACAGTGAAGCGACCATGCTCAGCCAGATGGTGCGGCTGCTGCTGAACGCCAATGGCGTCCCCACCATCGACCGCACCCGCATCGGGGCGACGCCGGTGGTGCGCAAGGCACTGCTCACCGGCGAGATCGACCTGTACGTGGAGTACACCGGCAACGCCGGGTTCTTCTTCAACGACGTCGCCGATCCCGCCTGGAAGGACCTGGAGGCCGGTTACCAGCGCGGCGCGAAACTGGACCGCGATGCCAACCGCATCGTGTGGCTGACCCCGGCACGTGCCAACAACACCTGGGCACTCGCGGTGCGCAGCGACGTCGCCGCGGCCAACCACCTCTCGAGCATGAGCGACTTCGGCCGCTGGGTGGCAGGCGGCGGCAAGGTGATGCTCGCCTGCTCGGCGGAGTTCGCCAACGCCGGCACGCTGCGCGCGCTGCAGGAGACCTACGGCTTCACGCTCACGCCGCAGCAGAAGATCGTGCTCGCCGGCGGGGAGACCGCCGCCACCATCGGCGCAGCCGCCGCCGGGACCAACGGGGTCAACACCGCGATGGTGTACAGCACCGACGGCGGCATCCTCGCCGCGCACCTGGTGCTGCTCGCGGACGACCGCCACCAGCAGCCGGTGTACGCACCCGTCCCGCTGGTGCGCGAGGCGGTGCTGGCCCGCTACCCGCAGATCGCCGCCATCGTGAAGCCCCTGATGGAGAGCCTGACCACCGATGAGCTGCAGAAGCTCAACGCCCGGGTGCAGATCGACGGGGAGTCCGACCAGGAGGTGGCCGCGGACTACCTGCGCACCAGGGGGCTCGTGAAATGAGGCCGCCGACGCCGCCCGGCAGGGCTGTGACGCATGGCTGAGGCGCTCGGCATGCGGGCGGGGACCGTGCGGGCGCAGCGCATCGACCGCCTCGGCACGCTCCTGACGCTCGCCGGCGCCGCGGCGCTTTACCTGCTGCCGTTCGTCGTGGTGAAGGCCAACCGCATCGTGCCCGGTGAACCGCACACGCTCGGGGCGGTGCTGCCGCTCGCAGTGACGCTCGCCTGTACGCTATGCCTTGCCCTGGCCGCGGCGGCGGCGCTGCTGGCCGCCAATGCGCGCCTGCGGCTCGCCGCCGCGCTCCTCGCCCTCGTCGCCGTGCTCCTGTGTCTTGCGGCTGCCGGTGATGCCCTGAGCCCGGCGGGGAACCGCGTGGTGCGCATCGCCCCCGGGGCGGGGTTCTGGGTGCTGCTGCTGTGCCTGGGGCTGCTCGCCACCGATGCAATCACGCGTCTCGCGCCGCGCCCGGGTCGGCGGGTGCTGCTGCTCTTTGCCTTCCTCGCGGCCGCGGTGCTGGCGCTGGCCTCCGGGGCGTTCGATCACCTCTCGATCATGCGCGAGTATGCGGTGAACCATGAGCGCTTCGGGCGCGAGCTGCGCCAGCACGTGGCGCTCGCGCTCGGGTCGCTGGCGGCCGCAGTCGTCGTCGGGCTGCCGCTCGGGGTCTTCTGCCACCGCGTGCCGCGCGTGCGCGAGGCGATCCTGGGCACGCTGAACGTCATCCAGACCGTCCCGGCGATCGCGCTCTTTGGCATCCTCATGGCCCCGCTCGGGGCCCTCGCCGCGGCTTACCCGCTCGCCGAGCGCCTCGGGATCCGTGGCATCGGGGCGGCTCCTGCGGCGATCGCGCTGTTCCTCTACTCGCTGCTGCCGATCGTCGCCAACACGGTGCTCGGACTCAAGCGCGTGTCGCGCACCGCGGTCGAGGCGGCGCGCGGCATGGGCATGACCAACACCCAGGTGCTCGCGCGCATCGAGATGCCGCTGTCGCTGCCGGTGATACTGACCGGCATCCGCGTGGTGCTGGTGCAGAACATCGGCATGGTGACGGTCGCCGCCCTGATCGGCGGCGGGGGCCTGGGGACCTTCGTGTTCCAGGGGATCGGTCAGACGGCCATCGACCTCGTCCTCCTCGGGGCGATCCCGATCGTGGTGCTGGCGTTCTCGGCAGCCGTGCTGCTCGATGCACTGGTGGAAGTACTGGACAGGGGCGGGCATTGATCACCATCGAGAATCTCTCCAAGCAGTACGGCAGCACGACGGTCGTCGACGACGTGTCGATGCAGATCGAGCGCAACTCCATCACCGTCATCGTCGGCACCTCCGGCTCGGGCAAGTCGACGCTGCTGCGCATGATCAACCGCCTGGTGGAGCCCACCGGCGGGCGCGTGCTGCTGGATGGCAGGGACACCCGCGGCGAGCCCGCGCACCTCCTCAGGCGCCGTATCGGCTACGCGATCCAGGGCAATGGTCTCTTCCCGCACCGCACGGTGGGGGAGAACATCGGCACGGTGCCCAAGCTCCTCGGCTGGGACGCACAGCGCGTGCGCGCGCGCGTGCACGAGCTGCTCGAGGTATTCCAGCTCGACCCGCAGCGCTATGCGCAGGCCTTCCCGCACGAGCTCTCCGGCGGGCAGCAGCAGCGCGTCGGCGTGGCGCGCGCGCTGGCGGCCGAGCCTGGGGTGCTCCTGATGGATGAGCCCTTCGGGGCGCTCGACCCGATCATCCGCGCCAAGGCGCAGGAGGACCTGCTCGCCATCCAGCGCCGCTTCGGCACCACGGTGGTGCTCGTGACCCACGACATGGACGAGGCGTTCCACCTCGGGGACCACGTCGCCGTGATGAGCCAGGGGCGCCTCTTGCAGTACGACCGTCCCGCCATGCTGCTCACGCACCCGGCCGATCCGTTCGTGTCGCGCATGACCGGACTTGCAGACCGGGCGCTGCGACTGCTCTCACTCACCACGGCGGGGGAACTGGCCGCCCCGGGGGAGGGGGCCGGTCCCGAGGTGCCGGCGGGCGCCTCCCTGCGCGATGCCCTGTCGCAGATCCTGTGGTGCGGGGCTCAGGGTGCGCGGGTGATCGGCGCCGATGGCACGCCGTGCGGGCAGCTCACCGTCGCGGCAATCCTCGCCCACGCGCGGCCTGCCTGATGCGCATCAGCACCCTGCTCAGGCTCGCAGCGCTCGCGCTGCTCGTCACCTTCCTCGTGGTGCCGCAGAAGTTCGCGCCGCTGTTTGCGCCGCTGACGCAGTACGGCGCGCCCCCGATCTACGACCAGGGGAATCTTCTGGGCCTTGCTCTTGCCCACCTTGGCACCGTGATCCTGGCGGCCGCGGCGAGCACCGTGGTGGCGGTGACCCTGGGGATCCTGGTGACGCGCCCGAGCGGGCGGGAATTCCTGCCGCTCTCCAGAACGCTTGTGAATATCGGCCAAACCTTTCCGCCGGTCGCCGTGCTCGCGGTGACGGTGCCGCTGGTGGGCTTCGGGGAGAAACCGACGCTGATCGCGCTCTTTGCCTACGGTCTGCTGCCCATCTTCGAGAACACGATCGTGGCGCTGCAGACAACCCCGAAGGCCGTGCTCGAGGCGGCGAGCGGCATGGGGATGAGTGCCCGCCAGCGCCTCGTCTCAGTCGAGCTTCCGCTGGCTATGCCATTGATTCTTGAGGGAATTAGGCTGTCCCTGGTGATCAACGTCGGCACCGCCACCATCGGCTCGACCGTGGCCGCCAAGGGCCTGGGCGAGGTGATCATTGCAGGACTGCTGTCGAGCAACACCGCCTTCATCCTGCAAGGCGGGCTCGTGACGGCGCTGATGGCGGTCCTGCTATACGACGCCATGGTCGCCTTCGAACGCTACGCGTGCCGGACGGTCCAAACCGAGTGAGACCGACCTCCCGAAAAGCGCCCGCAGTAGCGACGCGGGGAACGCGATTTCGATAGAATGACGCCCTGACAGTCTTCCGCACGCCCGGTCTGGGTGGATCCCCCGAGATTCCGTGCGACGGAAGGGGATTTTCCACCACCGATGAGTTCCGCCGACAACAGCCCCGCCATTCCTGCGCCCCACACGAGCGCACTGCGCCAGCGCCGCGCCGTGGAGCTGCCGACCCTTCTGCTACTGGCCGCAACCTACGGGGGCTGGCTGGCTTTCACGCACGAGTACGGCCACTGGTCACTGTGGGCGGTCGCGCCGCTGACCGCGCTGTGCATCACGCTCCACAGCTCCCTGCAGCACGAGATCGTGCACGGGCACCCGACGCGCTGGTACACGGTGAATCGCCTGCTCGGCATCCTGCCCCTGTCGCTGTGGCTGCCCTATGACCGCTACCGCGCCCTGCACCGCATCCACCACGTCGACGCGCGCCTCACCGATCCGCTGGATGACCCGGAGTCCTTCTACTGGTGCCCGAAGGAGTGGGAGCGCCTGAGCGGGGTGAGCCGCCTGCTGCTGCGGGCGCAGCAGACGCTCGCCGGGCGCATCGTGGTCGGCTCCTTCTGGCGCGTGGGCGCATTTCTCAACATGGAGGCGCGCGCCTTAGTCCGCGACCAGGAGGGTGTGCGGGCAGTGTGGCTGCAACACCTGTTGTGGTGCGTGCCGGTGATCGTGTGGGTCAAGCTCGTGTGCGGCATGCCACTGTGGATCTATTTCCTCGCGATGGTGGTGCCGGCAAACGGGGTGCAGCTGATCCGTTCGTTCGCCGAGCACCGGGCACTGCCCGAGGCGCCGCAGCGCATCGCGATCGTCGAGGACTCATGGATCTTAGGTCCGCTGTTCCTGTTCAATAACCTGCACTCCCTGCACCACGAGTCACCGCTCGTGCCCTGGTACGAGTACCCGTCCCGCTACCGCATCATCCGCGAGCGCCTGATCGCCGCCAATGGCGGACTCGTGTACCGCACTTACTTCGACGTGGCGCGCCGCTACCTGTTCCGCTCCCACGACGTGCTGCTGCATCCGACCGGGCGTGTCCCGGCGAACGCGCTCTGAGGCACCGGCCCCGATCCCGCGCCGGTTCCGGGTGTCGACTGGAAGAACTCCCCCAGCCGCACCCCCTTCAGGGGGTTGCGGACTGCCCTGAGGTTGCCTCGGCGGCGATCGCGGCGAGGGCACCCGTGAGAGCCCTGAGCGGGCCCTCAACGCCCGCGGCCACGCCGTGGCGCGCGGCGAGCCAGTGCGGGTCGTTGTAGGAGAGCCAGGTCACCCGGGCCGCGTCCTCCCACACCAGCGCCTTCAGCGGCAGGTCGATGCCGATCGTCTGCGCCGCCTGCATCAGGGGCGTGCCGCCGCGGGCGTTGCCGAAGATGACGAGCAGCGTCGGCCGCAGAGTGAGGCCTGCGTCGGCGGCGCCCCGGGCGTGGTCGATGCGCGCGAACACGGTGAGGTCGCGCGCCTTGATGGCTTTCTCGAGGCGCGCCAGGGTGTCCTCGGGGCCGCCAGTGCTCTGCAGCGTGATCAGTCCGTCGCTATTCATGGGTACTCCTGCTCGTGCGGGGGCTTGCGGAGGGTCGCGCCTCAGGCCGGTATCTCGTACCCGGCTGCGCGCGCCTGCGCGTCCCAGTCGAGGTAGAGCCGGTACGAATCGGCGCTCATCGGCGCGAAGCCGTCGATCATCACGGTATCGGCAAGCGCGGCGAACCAGGGCCGGCGCGCAGCGGCGGCGAACGCCTCGCGCAGCGCCGTCACCAGCTCAGGCGGCGCGGCCGCGCTGGCGACGAATCCCGGCACCGGGGTGAGTGGCGTCGACGCGAGCACCCGTACCCCACGGGTGAGTGCGGGTGCATGGCGCGCGATCAGCAGGTGCCAGTAGGCATCGAGGGGCCCCACGTCGATGCGTCCCTCGCGCACCGCGTCCAGCACGTTGCGCGCGGTGACAAGGTTGCCCTGCACCTCGCGGTAGAGCGCCGGGCGCCCGGCGCTGCGGTACCCGAGCAACTCGTGGCGCAGTGCGTTGAAGCCTGACTGCGAGTGGCTCACGGTCCAACCGAGACGTCCCCCGAAGGTGTCCTCGAGCGTGCGGTAGGCGCTGGCCTCGCGCACGATGAGGTCCGTGCGGTAGAGGGCGCGGCCGCCCGCCCAGGCGGCGTGCGGGATGGGCGCCGCCAGCGGCACTACGTCCGCCATTTTGAGGACCACGGGGTAGCCGCACATGAATACCGCGCCGAGGTCCGCGCGACCCCACAGCGACTCGAGCGGCTGCGGGGCGGGATAGGGGACGTAGCTGAGGGGGACGCCGGCGTCGGTCGCGACGCGCTCCAGCAGCTCGCGCCACGCCGCCTCCACGGCGGGCGTCACCGAGTACATGCGTGCGTTCGCGATCCACGCGCTCATGAGGATGCGGCGGCGGTCCTGCAAGTCATGCGGCACTCAGTTGCGCGGAACGGCGCGCCACGTAGTCGGCGATCGCCTCGCGCACCGCCGGGTCCAGCGGCGGTGGCACGTACTCGGCCAGCAGCTTCTTCCAGATGGCGGTGGCACGCACGGTGGCATCGCGCGAGCCCGCGTCGCGCCAGTTCTCGAAGTTCGACCAGTCCGAGAGCAGCGGACGGTAGAAGGCGGTCTCGTAGCGCGCGAGGGTGTGCGCCGAGCCGAAGAAGTGACCTCCGGCGGCGGTCTCCTTGATCGCCTCCACCGCCAGGTCATCGTCGCTGAACTCCACCGCCTTCAGGATCTGTGCCCAGTTACGCAGCAGCTCCGCGTCCACGATGATCTTCTCGAGCGATGCCGACAGGCCTCCCTCGAGCCAGCCCGCTGCGTGGTTGATCAGGTGGCTGCTGCTCAGGATCGCCGCCTGCAGCGAAAACGCGGTCTCGTAGGTGGACTGCGCATCCACCGTCGGTGAGGCGTTGACCGCGCTGGTGCGCACCGGCAGCTTCAGGCGCCGCCCGAGCTGGGCGCTGGCGATGACGGCCTGCACGTACTCGGGCGTGCCGAACGCCGGTGAGCCGGTGCGCATGTCGACGTTGGAGGTGAAGCTGCCCATGACGCACGGGGTGCCGGGGCGCAGCAGCTGGCACAGCGCGACCACCGCGAGCGCCTCGGCGGTCTGCTGCACGAGGGCACCGGCGAGCGTCACCGGCGCCATCGCCCCCATGAGCGTAAAGGGGGTGATGACCACGCACTGCCCGTGGCGGGCCATCACCATGATGTTGTCGAGGATCTCCTCGTCCACGCGCCGCGGGGAGTTGACGTTGGTCACCGTCATGAGGGTCGGACGGCGCACGAGGTCCTCCGCCGTGCAGCCATGCTCGATCGCGGACATCGCGATCGCATCCTCGGCCTGCACGCCGCCGATGCCGCGCGCCGCCCAGACGATGTCCGAGCACTCGATGTGGGCCTGGTAGGTGGCGAGGTGGCGCGTTGCCACCGGGACGTCCACGGGCTCCACCACGATGCCGCCCTGCCAGTGCAGGACGCCCAGGGTGTGGGTGAGCTTGAGGATGTTGCGGAACGCCTCGAGGTCCCCGTAGCGCCGTCCGCCCTCCATGTCGCGGATGTTGGGCGCGCCGTTGACGGGCCCGAAGTTCACGACATTGTCGCCCACGTGCAGGTGGCGGGCGGGGTTGCGGGCGTGCAGCACGAAGCGCTCGGGTGCATGGGCGAGCTGCGCCTCGATGAGCTCCCGGCCGAGGCGCACGTTCTGCGTTGCCTCATCGACGAGCGCCCCGGCACGGCGGAATACCTCGCGTGCGGCGCTGCTGCGGATCTCGAGCCCCGCTTCCGCGAGCACCCGGTAGCTTGCCACGAGGATCCGCTCCACCTGCTCAACGGACAGCACCTCGAGGGGCGGCCAGGGGTTGCGCAGCATCGGCAGGGGACTGAGCGTCGGGCCGGTCGAGCGCGGCGTGCGCCCGCGGTCGCGCCGCCGGGAGGGGGGCGGGGCATCTGTCATGGAGTTCGTCCTAGCGCTTGCCCTGCGGCGGTGGCGGTGTGAGGGTCATGCGCGCGTGCCGCAGCGGTTGGCTTCATTGTAGCGCGTTGCCGGCGCGCGCCCCGCCATAAGCAAAACGGCCCCTGCTTGCGCGGGGGCCGTGTGCCTCAGCTACGGTCGGGAGGTATCAGCCCTGCGCGGCGAATTTCCCCGACTCATCCGAGAACACGATCTCGACGCGGCGGTTCTGCTGCCGGCCGGCGGCCGAGGAGTTGGAGGCGACCGGGAAGTCCTGGCCGCGCCCGATGGCCCGCACGCGCTCGGGGGACAGGCCACGGTTCTCGAGCGCGATCGCCACCGCGTCCGCGCGCCGCTGCGAGAGTGCCTGGTTGAAGTCGGGGGAGCCGGTGCTGTCGGTGTGGCCCTCGATGCGCACGTTGGTCTGCGGGTTCTGGGACATGAAGGTCGCCAGGCGGTCCAGCACCAGGTTGGCGCCCGGCTTCAGGGTCGCCTGGCCCGTGTCGAACAGCACATCGCCCAGCGTCACCACCATGCCGCGGTCGGTCTTCTTGGCCTGCAGGTCCGCCAGCTGCTGCTGCGTGGCGGCCAGCTGGCTCTTCACGTTGTCAGCCTCGCGTGCCCGCGCTGCCAGCAGGATGGCGTTGCGGTTTGCCTGGGCGGCGGCCAGCTGCTGCTTGGCCTGCGCTTCCTCGACGCGCGCTTCACCGGCCTCGGCGCTGCGGCGCGCCAGGTAGGCGAAGTGGTCCACCTCGCTCATCGGGCGCTTCTGCTGCAGCGCCTGCTCACCCTGCGCAAGCTGGGTGCGGGCGTTCTGCAGGTCCTGGGGCGCGGCCTGCTGGGCGAGCGGCTGGCCGGCGAGGGCTTCCACCTCGCTGCGTGCGGTCTCAAGTTCACTGCTGCGCTGGGGGGCCGAGGCACACCCGGCGACGATCAGCGCCGGCACTGCGATCCAAAGGTATCTGTTCACGTTCGCTCTCCGAAAGGATTGGGGGCGTTACTGCTGCTGGGGGGGCGGCGGCGCGGGCATGACGGCGGAGGCATCCGCCGCGCGGTCCGCCTCGGTGCGCAGGGAGGCGTTGCTCTGCGCGACCTCGTGCGAGGCGTGCTGCGCCTCCCCGGCGGCGCCGCGGGCCGCCGCGAGGTTGGCATCGGCGGCTGCCGATTCAGCATAGGCGCGCGCCTCGTTGAACTTACCGGCGCTGTCGGCCGTGTTGGCATTGGCGAGCTCATCGTGCGCGCGCTGCAGGTCCGCGCCCGCGTAGCGCTGCGCACTACCGCCGCGGTCGGCGGCATCGATGAGCGTGCGGGCGCGCGTCAGCTGCTCGACGGGGCGCGGGCCCTCGCTGGCGCAGCCGGCCGCGAGGCCTGCGCCGGCGATGGCGAGGCAGATGAATGTACGGGTCAACATGGTCATGGCGGCTGTTTCCTTCCTCTACGTTGTGGGCATAGCTTTGCGTAAACGTAGTCGCAGCCGTGTCGGCGGGATGATTCAATCGGGGGTCAGGCTTGGGAACGAGGCGGGGTCGGAGGCGGACTACGCCGGCCGCCTTGCTGCCCCGGGCGCGGCCGGAAGTGCTCAACGCCACGGCTTTGCCTAAAGTAGCGACCATGAACCTCAAGAACTCAGGAGCGAACCGGCGCACGCTGCCGCCGGAGCAGATCGAGGCCTTCGCGCGCGACGGTGCCACCGTCATACGCGGGCTGTTCAATGAGAGTGAGCTTGCGCTCCTCACGCGGGGGATCGATGCGAACCTCGCGCAGCCGAGTGCGCGGGCCAAGGTCGCAAGCTCCCCGGGAGACCCCGGCTGGTTCATCGAAGACTTCTGCAACTGGCAGCACAACGAGGCCTACCGGCGCTTCATCTTTGGTTCGGCCCTCGGGGAGGTCGGCGCACAGCTGATGAAGAGCCGCGCCGCGCGGCTCTACCACGATCACATGCTCACCAAGGAGCCGGGTACCAGGGCGCGCACGCCCTGGCACCAGGACCAGCCCTACTACAACATCGAGGGCTCCCAGACCTGCAGCTTCTGGATCCCGGTCGACCCCGTCAGCCGCGAGTCGACACTCGAGTTCGTCGCGGGCTCACACTCAGGACCTTGGCTGATGCCGCGCTCCTTCATGGATGCGCAGGCGAAATGGTTCCCGGAAGGCAGCCTTGCGGACCTGCCCGACATCGAGGCGCAGCGCGGCGCGCATCGCATCCTCGGGTGGGCGCTCGAGCCTGGCGATGCGGTGTGCTTTCACATGCTGACCCTGCATGCCTCGGCCGGGGTCGGCACGGGGCGGCGGCGACGCGTGTTCTCGGTGCGCCTGACCGGGGATGACGTGCGCCACGCGCCGCGGCGCTGGCAGACGTCGCCCGACTTCCCGGGGCTCACCGGGGAGCTGCCGCCCGGCGCGCCGCTCGAGCACCGGCTGTTTCCGCTGCTGTGGCCCTCAGCCGGGATCTAGCGGGCGCGCTGCCGGCGGGTCGGTCGCGATCACCCGCACGGCCTGCCCGGCGGCGAGCCGCTCCGCGCCGCGCACCACGAGGCGGTCGCCCGGGGAGAGGGCGCCGCGCACCTCCACCGCGTCGGCAACCCCGACACCCGGGGTGACGTCGAGCTGCTCCACCGTGTTGGCGCGCGTGACGCGCAGCACGTAGGAATGGTTCTGGCGGATGACGAGGGCATCGCGCGGCACCGTCACCGCCGAGCGCGCCGCCGCGGCGGGCAGGTTCACCTCGATCGGCGTGCCCACGAGCCACTCCTGGCTCGCCAGCGCCACCCGCACCTCGAACTGCCGCGAGCGCTCATCCCCCACCGGCACCACCGTGCGCACCGTGCCGGCCTTCTCGATGCCGTGGTCGCGCACCGTGACACTCTGGCCCGGGTGCACGTTGGCGGCGAGTTCCAGCGCCGCCGTGGCGCGCGCCTCGACGTCGCCGGTGTCGACGAGGTGCACGGTGGCGGCGCCCACCTGCACGAACTCACCGCGCTGGATGAAGCGCTCGCTCACGACACCCGGGAAGGGGGCGCGGATCACTGACTGGTCGATCTCGTACTGGGCCTCGCGCAGCTGCGCGTCGGCGCGCGCCACGTCATCGCTCGACACGTCGCGCTGCGCACGGGCGTCATCGAGCTGGCTCGCGCTCAGGGCCTGCGTGGCGGCGAGCCGGTTGAAGCGCTCGAGCTGCGAGCTGGCGACGTCACGGGTGGCGCGGGCGCGCGCCACCTGGGCGCGCAGGTCCTCGAGGCGCAGCCGCGGCAGCGTGTCATCGAGGCGCGCCAGGGGCTGGCCCTCGCGCACGCGGGTGCCGACGTCGGCGATCCAGGTCACCCGACCGGCGATGACGCTGGCGATGTGCGCATCCGCGCGGCTGACGATGGAGCCCGGGATCCAGCTCGCGACGCTCAAGGGGCGCGCGCTCACGGTGGCCACTTCGACCACGACCCGCTCCGGGCCGGGCTGCGGGTCCGCCGCGGCGCACAGCGCACAGGTGAGGCTGGCACCCAGGGCGAAGAAGAGGGGGGCTTGGATGCTCATGGGCTCGGGTGCTCCGCGTGGGCGATTCTCACGGGTGGGTGAGCGGCAGGGGCTCGAGGGCGCCTGCCGCGCGTGCGGCCGCCGGCTGCAGCAGGCGCATGAGCGAGGGGATCAGCACCAGGCTGAAGATCAGGCTCACGACCACCCCGCCGATGTTGACCGCCGCGAGCCCGCGGTAGATGACGCTGCCGGGACCGGGGTTCACGGCCATCGGCAGGGCGCCGAGCGCCCCGGTGAGGGTGCTCGCGAAGATCGCCCGCAGGCGCTGCTGCAGGCCGGCACGGATGCCCGCTTCGAGGGGCGCGCCTTCGGCCTGCGCGCTGCGCACCGCCGCCACCAAGAGGATCGCGTGGTTGATGATGACCCCGATCATCATCACGAAGCCGATCATCGAGAGCAGGTCGAGCGCCTGGAAGCTCACCAGGTCCAGCATGCGCAGGCCGAGCACGCCACCGACCAGCGCCAGCGGCACGGTGAGCAGCACGATCAGGCTGTCGCGCAGCGAGCGGAACAGCACCGTCATCAGCAGCAGCAGCACCACGAGCGCCATGCCGAACACGCGGCTCATGGCGCTGAGTGTCTGACTGAGGCTGTCGGCGCTGCCGGCCAGGCGCAGCGAGCCGTCCGCGGGCATGCGTGCGCGCAGGGCCGGCAGTACCTGGGTATCGATGATGCCGAGCACCTTCTCGAGCGACATCGAGGCGGGCGGGTCGACGGTCAGGGTCACGGTGCGGCGGTGGTTGAGGCGCCGGATCCCCGGTGGCCCGAGCTCGGTCGAGAGCGCCACCAGGTCCCCGAGGCGCACCGTGAGCCCGGTCGGGGTGACGAGGGGTGCGTTGGTGAGCTCATCCGGCGTCGCCCCCTGGCTGGACTTCAGGATCACCGGCAGCCGTGACTTGCCATCGAAATACTCCCCGAGCCAGGCGCCCTCGCCGACGGTGCGCACCACCGTGCCCACCGCAGCCCGATCCCAGCCGAGTTCGGCGATGCGCCGGTCATCGGGCACGGCGTGCAGCTCGAGGCCGGCTTCCTCGGGGTTCGGGAAGGACAGCACGGTCGCCCCGGGGAACACCTTGTCCAGCAGCGCGCGCCCCTCGACCGCGACGCGGTTGAGGGCGGCGGTGTCCTCGCTCTGCAGGTGGATGCCGACCGAGCGCGCCGAGCCGCCGATGCCGCCGAACAGCTCCCCCTCGGCGGTAAAGGCGCGCGTGTCGGGCAGGCCCACGGTGACCTTGTCGCGCAGCAACCGCTCGAGCTCGCCGATGCGCTTCTCATCGATGACCCGGGCACCGATCGTGCCGCCGCCGGGCCACGCCTGCAGGTACCAGTTCTTCAGGTGCGGCTCGGCGACGCCGCGCATGTAGGGATCCATGCGCTTGAGCAGCGTCGGCAGCAGCTCCCGGTTCACCGCTTCGGGACTCATGCCGGGCGGGAACTCGAAGAACGTGTCGATGGCGGCGCGCTTGACGGGGGGCAGGTAGTCCAGCGGCGGCAGCAGCCACCAGCTCAGCAGCAGCGGCCCGACCAGGAGCCCGGCGATCCACGAGAGCTGCTTCGCGCGGGTGTCGGTGACCCGCAGCACCCAGTCGGTGAGGCGTGGCCAGCCTGCCCCGTAGCCGCTGGGCTTCATGGGCCGCTCGAGCACGAACCCGAGCGCCTGCGGCAGCAGCGTGAGCGCGGTGACGATCGATACCGCGACTGCGATGGAAATGGTGAGCGCGAGGTCCCCGAACAGCTGCCCCTCGACGTCCTTCAAAAAAAGGACCGGCACAAAGACCGCCACCGTGGTTGCGGTCGAGGCGATCAGTGCGCCGGCCACCTGGCGCGCGCCCCGGGTAGTCGCTTCCCCGAGTGGCACGCCCTGTTCGCGAAGACGAACGACATTTCCCGAAACTACGATCGCGCCCTCTACCACCATGCCGACCGCGAAGGCGAGCCCGGCGAGGGAGATGACGTTGAGGCTGCGGTTCATGAGGTCGAGCGCGACGAAGGTGGCGCACAGGCACACCGGGATGGTCGCCGCGATCAAGAGCGTCACGCGCCACTCGCGCATGAACCACCACACGACCACGAGGGCGAGCAGCGCGCCGACGATGAGGTTCTCGGTCAGCAGGTGCACCGCGCGGCGGATGAAGAGCGCCGCGTCGAAGGACTGCTCGATGCCGAGCCCGTGCGCCCTGAGCGGCCCGGCACGCAGCTCCGCCACCGCCGCCTTCACCGCATCGAGCGTGCCGAGCACGTTGGCGCCGTTGGCGCGGAACACCTGCACGCCGATGGCGGGATTGCCGTTCTGGTAGGCGAAGAAGGTGCGCGGCGGCGGGGCGACGTCCACGCTTGCGACATCCGCCAGGTGCACGGGGCGGCCGTCGCGCCAGGTGAGCACCAGACTGCCGAGCTCCTCGGGGGTGAAGCGCCCCGTGAAGCGCAGCGTGTACTGGCGCCGTCCGACCGAGAGCTGCCCGCCGGAGACGTTGCTGGCCGCCACCGCGCGGCTGGCGATGTCCGGGATCATGATGCCGAGCGCGGCCGCGCGCTCGAGGTCGACGCTGATGTGCACCTCGTCCGGGGGCCCGGAGTTGACGTTGACCGCCGCGACGCCCGGGATCGATTCGAGGCGCGAGCGCACCGTGTCCTCGATGAAGCGCCGCTGCTTCTCGATCGGGCCCGCGGTGCCCGGCAGCAGCTGCACGAAGAACCAGGAGAGCGTCTCGTTGGTGTCGCCGTTGCCGCCGAGGGAGATCTGCGGCCGGTCGGCGTCGCGCGGCAGTGGCGGCAGGCGGTCGAGCCGGCCGATCGCCTCCACCAGGGCGTTTTTCATGTCGGTGCCGAGTGCGAAACGCAGGTTGAGGTTGGCGCCGCCCACCTGGGCGTTGCCCTCGATCTCCTCGACCCCGGGCAGGCCCTGCATCACGTTCTCGAGCGGCTCCAGGAGCTCCGACTCCACTTCCTCGGGCGAGGCGGTGCGCCAGCCGGTCTGGATCTGCAGCTCCGGGCGCCGGATGTCCGGGAACAGCTGCAGTGGCAGATGCGAGAGGCTCAGCAGCCCGAGCAGCAGGACGAAGATCGCCACCACCGCGATGCCGATGGGGCTCTTGTTCGACCAGCGCAGGCTCTCCATGGCTCAGGCCCGGGTGACAGGGAACCGTCCCATGCGATCTTGGATGCTACTGCCGGGTTCCTGGTTTAAATCACCAGGCGCGGCGAGCCGACGCCGGCGTGCGCCGTGGCGAGGGGGCGGGAACGGCGGAACGTGGCGGGAACGCCCGCGAGGGCCGGGTGCCCGTGCGGCTCTAGAAGCCCACGTAGCCGTGCGTGATGGCGTAGGCCACCACGCCGGTCGCCGAGCGCACCCCGAGCTTGCGCATGAGATTGGTGCGGTGCCGCTCGACGGTCTTGTGGCTCAAAGACAGAAGCTGTGCCATCTCGCGCGTGCGGTAGCCCTCGGCGATCAGCGCCACCACCTCCTGCTCGCGGCTGGTGAGCATGCCGGCGCCGTCGGTGACGCGCCGGTGCGGGGACTCACCGCCCGAGCGCGCGCGCGGCAGCTCGAGCACCGAGGTGCTGATGTAGTGCTTCTTCTGCGCGAGCGTGCGGATGGCGTTGAACAGTTCCGCGCGGCGGTCGTTGCGCAGCACGTAGCCATCGGCCCCGGCACGGCGCGCGGACTCGATGGCCTGGCCCTCGCGGCTGCCGGAGAGCACCAGGCAGGCGGCCTGCGGCCAGCGGCGCTTCAGGTGCAGGAGTGTCTGCGGCCCGGTCTTCATGGCGAGCGAGAAGTCGATGATCACGACGTCGGGGGCCGGCTCGCCGGAGCGCCCGCGCAGCGCCTCGCGCACGCTGGCGCAGGCGGGGGCGACGTGCAGCCCGTCCTCACAGGTGAGCAGCGCGCACAGGCCGTCACGGGCCAGGCCCTCGCTGTCGATCACGAGAATGTGAGTCTTGCGGCGCATCTTGGGGTGGCTGCGCAGGAGCTTCGGGTGACTATACTCCTGGGGCCGGGGGATAGGACCAGCCGGCGCGCCGGAGGTTCCCCGCACGGCTACGGGGGTGGCGCGGGGGCCCTTTCAGGGCTTGTTGCGGCGGAAAAAGCGCTCGATGCGCTGCGCGGCATCCGGCGCCAGCCCCTCGTTCTTGAACAGCTCCAGGGCATGCGAGTCGCGCAGGCTCAGGCCGTCGCTCTCCTGCAGCGCGCGCTTGCTGACCTGGTTGGCGTACCAGGAGTTGGCAAGGATGTTCTGCGCGAGCGCCGCAAGCCGCGTCTCGAACTCCGCGTCCGGGTAGAGGTAGTTCGCGAGGTGCATCTCGTGCGCCTCGGCGCCCGAGTAGCTGTGGCAGGTGAACATCATCTCGCTCGCCTTGGCGCTGCCGACGCGGTGCGGCAGGCGCAGGCTCAGGCCCCAGATGGGAGTGAGGCCCCAGCGCCCGTAGGCGTCGCAGAAGCGCGCCGACTCGCCCGCGACGATCAGGTCGGCGGCGAGCGCCAGCTCGAGGGCGCCGGTGGAACAGTGCCCCTGCACCGCGGAGATCACCGGCTGGGGCAGGTTCGCGAGCTTCTCGATGACCTCGGAGTTGAAGTGGGGCTTGGCGTGCGCGCGCACGTAGGCGAGCACTTCCTGCATGTCGTAGCCGGCGGAGAAGTTGCCCCCCGCGCCACGCACGATCACGAGCCCCACCTTGCGCGACTCGCGCGTCAGGGAATCCACGTGCGTCTCGAGCGCCTCGAACACGTCCTTGGTGAGCGCGTTCATCTTCTCGGGGCGGTTGAGGGTCAGGATGGCCGCGCCCTGGCGGTCCTCACGCAGCACGAGGTCACTCATCGCGAAGCTCCTCCGGGTCGGTTCCACCAGCCGCCGCCGAGCGCCTGGAACAGCGCCGCCGTGTCGGCGTAGCGGTTGGCGCGTGCCTGCACGACGGTGAGCACCGCCTGCTGGTAGGTCTGTTCGGCATTCAGGAGCGCCACGGTGCTGATGGTGCCGAGGGTACGCTGCTGGCGGGCGATTTCGAATGCCGCGGCGGCGGCCTGTTCGCCCGCGACCGCGGCGTTCAGGGTCTCCGCGTCGGCCTTGAGCGCGTGCAGGGTGTCGGCGACGTTCTGGCAGGCGAGGATCACCGCCGCGCGGTACTGGGCGCCGGCCTGGTCGAGGGCGGCGTCCGCGGCGCGCTTCCTGTGCAGCAGCGCGCCGGCGTCGAACAGTGTCTGGGTCAGGGATGCGCCCGCGCCCCAGAAACCGGTGTAGGACGTGAACAGCTGGCTGATCTGCAGTGCGCTCGAGCCGGTCTGCGCGGTGAGGGAGAACTGCGGCAGCATGTCGGCGATCGCGACCCCGACCGCGGCGGAGGCGGCGTGCAGGTTGGCTTCCGCCTGGCGCACGTCCGGGCGCTGCTCGATCAGGTGCGAGGGGATGCTGACCGGGAGGTCCTGGGGAAGCGTCAGGTCCTCGAGGCGGAAGGTCGCGGCCGGCTCCTGGGCGGGCAGGCGGCCAAGGAGCGCGGTGAGGGCGTCGCGGGTCTGCGCGAGCTGCTTGTTGAGGGGCGGCAGGGTGGCGCGCGTCTGTGCCTCGGAGGCCTGCTGCGCGAGCAGGTCGAGCTGGCTTGCCGTGCCGAAGCCCTTCTGGCCCTCCACCGTAGCTGTCAGTTGCTGCTGCACGGCGAGCAGGCGCTCGGTGGCGGTGATCTGGGCGCGCAGGGCCGCCTCCTGCACCGCCGTGACCACGACGTTGCTGCTGAGCGTGAGGTAGGTGGCCTCGAGCTGGAAGCGCATGCCTTCAGCCTGCGCCCGGGTGATCTCGATCGCCCGGCGCGTGCCGCCGAACACGTCCGGGGTGTAGGTGAGGCTCAGCTGCGCGGTGAAGAGGTTGTAGTAGGGGTTCTGCTGCGGGAGGTTCGTCGGGTTGGCGATCGTGCCGGTGGCGTTCTTGGCGCGCTGGGCGCTGAAGCCGCCCTGCAGCGTCGGGAACAGTGTGGCGCGCTGCGCGGCGTAGAGCTCGTTTGCCTGGCGCAGCCCCGCCTGCGCCGCCGCGACGTCCGGGTTGTCCCTGAGGGCCTGGCTCACGAGCTCGTTCAGCGGTTCGGACTGGAACAGGCGCCACCAGTCCGCCGGGATGTCGCGCGCGGCGAGGAAGCGCTGCGCTTCCCCGGCAGGTCCGCTGCTCGCCTGGGTCTGCCCGCTCACCGGGGCGTGGCCGTAGTCCTGGTCCGCGGGCGCAGCGGGTCGCTTGAAGTCCGGCCCCACGGCGCAGCCGGCCACGAGGGTGCCGAGCAGCAGCGTGCAAAGCGGCCTCATCCCTTGCCCCACAGGGGGCGCCCGCCACGCTCTTCCGCCCAGTGCTCGATCACGTGATACATGGAGGGCAGCACGAAGAGGGTGAGCAGGGTCGCGACCGCAAGCCCGCCCACGACGACCGTCGCGATGCCGCGCTGGACGTCGCTCCCCACGCCGGTGTGGATCGCGGCCGGCAGCATCCCGAGAGTGGCGACCGTGGCGGTCATCAGCACCGGCCGCAGCCGCTCTGTAGCGCCCTTCATGATCGCCTCGTGCAGGTCGAAGCCTGATTTTCGCATGCGGTTGAGGTTCGCGACCATGATGATGCCGTTCTGCACCGCGACCCCGAAGAGGGCGATGAAGCCGACGCCGGTGGCGACGTTGAGCGTCTGGCCGGTGAGGTGCAGGGAAATGAGGCCGCCGAGGGTCGCCAGCGGCACGACGCTCAGGATCAGGGCCGCCTGGCGCACGTTGCCGATGCCGACGGTGAGCAGGATCAGCATCAGCCCCATCACCATGGCGAGGATCACCAGCAGGCGTGACTCCGCGCGTCGCTGGTTCTCGAACTGCCCGCCCCACTCGAGGCGGATGCGGTGCGGGTCGAAGTGCACCTGGCGCGCGATCTTCTGCTGCGCCTCGTTGAGGTAGGAGGTGAGGTCGCGGTCGCGGTTGTCGATGCGGATGGTGAGGTTGCGCTGGCCGTTCTCGCGCGTCACCGTGCTCTCGCCCTGGCGCACGCGGATGTCGGCGATCTGGGCGAGCGGCACGTTCATGCCGCCGCTGGTGCGCACGGTGAGGTTGCCGAGCACGTCCGGGTCATTGCGCGCGCCGGGCAGGTAGCGCACGGTCAGGGGGTAGGTGCGCTCCCCGACATACACGGTCGAGACCGGTGCCTGCCCGACGCCGGTCTGGATGACGTTCTGCACGTCGGCCATGTTGATGCCGTAACGGGCGGCCTTGGCGCGGTCGAGCTTGATCTCGATCTGCGGCACCGGGGGCTCCTGGAAGATCGAGGCACTGGAGGTGCCCTGGATGCCCTCGAGCACGGTGACGATCTGGCCGCCGATGTCGCGCAGCTCGTTGAGGTCATCGCCGTAGATCTTGGCGACCAGCGGGCTGTGGGCGCCACCGAGGAGGTCATTGACGCCGTCGATGATCGGCTGGCTGATGCCGATCGAGTAGCCGGGCAGCTTCCTGTCGAGGTCGGCGGCCAGGCGGTCGACGAAGGCCTTCTTCGACTCGTGGTTCGGCCAGCTGTCGTAGGCGGTGAGCCCGACCGGTGCCTCGATGTGCGACATCGTCCAGGGGTCGGTGCCGTCATCGTTGCGCCCGGTCTGGGTGACGACGTAGGAGACTTCCGGGTACTTCAGGATCGTGCGCCGCAGCTCACTCGCCATGTCGCTCGCCTGGTTGAGCGCGATGCCGGTGGGCATCTGCACCTGCAGCCACAGCGCCCCCTCATCGAGGTCGGGCAGGAAGTCGCGCCCGATGGTGATGCCAAGACCGATCACGGCCAGCAGCGCGAACAGCGAGATGCCGTAGATGATGCGCGGTTCACGCAGGCAGCTGGCGAGCCAGCGGTCGTAGTGCACCGTGAGGCGCTCGAGCCAGCGGTTGTGGTAGACGTGCCCGGGCGCGCGGAAGGCGTAGTAGGCGAGCGCGGGCACGAGCGCAAGGCTCGTGAGGAGGGCGCCGAAGAGCGCGTAGCCCATGGTGTAGGCCATCGGCGTGAAGAGCTTCGCCTCGGCGCGCTCGAAGCTGAACAGCGGCAGGTAGGTCGTGATGATGATCAGGCTGGCGAAGAAGATCGGACGGGTCACCTGCAGCGCCGCGGCCTTGACCTCGCTCTCCGAGAGCTCCTCCGCGGGCGTGGCCTCGCGCCGGCGCAGCACCGCCTCGGTCACGACGATGGCACCGTCCACGAGGATGCCGAAGTCCAGGGCGCCGAGTGACAGGAGGTTCGCGGACACCTTGGTCAGGTTGAGGAACGAGAACACCGAGACGAGCGCCATCGGGATGGAAACCGCGACCACGAAGGCACTGCGCGGGCTGCCGAGGAACACGATGAGCACCAGGAACACCAGCGCAATGCCCTCCGCAATGGTGCGCCCGACCTTGCTCACGGTGGCGTGCACGAGGTTGTCGCGGTCGATGTAGGGCACGATGCGCACGTCCTGCGCCGCCAGCTCCCGGTTCAGCTGCGCGACCTTCTCGTGCAGCCCGCGCAGCGTCTGCGAGGGGTTCTGGTACTTGAGCATCAGCACGATGCCCTCGATGGTGTCGGGGTTGCGGTCCTTGCCGACGATGCCCTCGCGCTCCTGGTGGCTGAGGGTGGTGCGCCCGAGGTCGCGCACCAGCACCGGGGTGCCGTTCACCTGCGTGACGACCGTGGCGCCGATGTCCTCGAGGCTGCGCATCAGGCCGACGCCACGGATGACGTAGCTTTGCTCGCCGCGCGAGACGCGCCCGCCCCCGGCGTTGACGTTGTTGTTATTGATGGCGTTGATGACGTCGGTGATGCCAAGCCCGTAGTGCTCGAGCTGCTTCGGGTCGAGGTCGAGCTGGTACTCGGTGGTGAAGCCGCCGAAGTTGGTGTCATCGACCACCCCGGGGACGGACTTGAGCGCCGGGATCACGGTCCAGCGCTGGATCTCGGAGAGCTGCTGCAGGTTCCTGGTGGTCGACTCGAGGGTGTAGCGGTAGATCTCCCCGCCCGGCCCTGCGACCGGGTCGAGCGAGGGCGCAGCCCCTGCGGGCAGCACCGCCTGGTTGATGCGCTCGAGCAGCCGCTGGCGCGCCCAGTAGTCCTCGTAGCCGTCGCGGAACAGCACCGTGATGAGCGACAGGCCGAAGGTGCTGGAAGAGCGCATGAGCAGCAGGCCCGGGGTGCCGTTGATCTGGCGCTCGAGCGGCACCGTGATGAGCTGCTCCACCTCCTCGGCGGCGAGCCCCGGCATCTGGGTGGTGACCTGGGCGGCGACGTCGCCGAGCTCCGGATAGGCCTCGACCGAGAGCGTCTCCCAGGCATACACCCCGAAGCAGGCGAGCAGCGCCGCCAGCACGATGACCGGGATGCGGTGCTCGAGGCAGAAGCCGACGAACTGATCAATCATTGAGCAGGATTCCGCCCCTGATGACCACCTGTTCCCCGGCCCTGAGGCCGCCGAGGATCGGCACCGAGTCACCCTCCTGCAGGTCCGGCTCGACGGTGCGGCGCTCGAAGGTCCAGGGCGCCGTCGCCACGAATACCGTGGTGCGGTCGTTGTTCATGAGGAGCGCGGACGTTGGCACCACGATCTGCGGCCGCGCGGCGCCTGCGAGCGTGACGCTCGCGTACATGTTGGGCTTGAGCCTGAAGTCCTCGTTGGGAAAGGAGATGCGCACCTTGTTGCGGTGCGAGTCCGGCTCGAGCACGTCGTTGACGCTCATCACCGTGCCCTCGAGTACCTCCCCGGGAGCTGCGTCCAGGCGCACCTGCGCCTCCTGGCCGACGCTCACCTTCGGGACGTCCTTCTCCGCCACGAGCGCGGTCACCCACACCGTGCCCACGTGCACCAGGGTGAGCACCGGCTGGGTCGGGTCGTTGATCATGTTGCCGGTGGCGACGTTCAGGGCGGTGATGCTGCCGGCGAAGGGGGCGCGCAGGGTGAGCAGGCGCGAGCCGCTGTCACCCCTCGCCCCGATGGCCCGCAGGCGTGCCTGCGTGCGCGCGTACTCAGCGGCCGCCTGGCGGTGATCGCTGCGTGCCTGGTCGAGGTCGCGCTCCGAGAGGGCACCGATTTTGGCCTGCCCCTCCTGGCGCTCGAGGTTCTTCTTCGTGAGGTTGAAGGTATCGGCCGCCTTGAGATCATCCTCGTAGGCCTGGCCGAGATCGGGCGAGTCGATGACGGCCAGCACCTGGCCGGCGGCCACGCGGTCGCCCGGGCGCACCCGCAGCTCCGCCACACGTCCGGCGAGCGGGGTGAGGACTGCCGCGGTCCGGGCGGGATCGGACTCCACTACCGCCGGCAGCAGCAGGCGGCCGCTGACCGGCACTTCCTCCACGCGTGCGACCGTGAGGCGCGAGCGCAGCGCGGAGGTCTCCGGCACGAAGAGGCTCGCGCCGCGGTGCTCCACGAGCGGCGGGGGCTCTGGTGCGGGACGCGCGGCGAGCAGCCCGAACCCGTGCGTGTACAGGAGGAGGACCAGGAGCAGACCGAGCACGAGCCCGCCCCACAGGAACGCCCGGCCGCGCGGGGTGGCGGGCTGGTCGATGATCTGCGGCTCATCCGGGTGGTCGGCGTGTTCCTCTGTCATGGTCGTTCCGTGCGTTTGTACCCGAGGCTCCTGAAGCCGCGGGCAGGCCTGGTGCTAGCGGTGCCGCCGCGGCTTCGCGTCCTCGACGCAGGCGGGCGTGGCGCATTCACCTTCCTCGATCTGCACCGTGCAGTGCTCGACGCGCAGCTGCGTCTCCAGGCGCGCGTGGATCGCGGTGATCACCGTGCGGTGCTCGGTGCCGGGCTCGAGGTCGGCGTGCAGCGTCACCGTGGGCCGCTCGCCGGTCATCGACCACACGTGCACGTGGTGCACGCCGGCGAGTCCGGGCACGTGCCCGAGGAGGCAGGCCTCCACCTGTGACACGTCAAAGCGCGCCGGGGCGCTCTCGAGCAGCACATCGGCGGACTCGCGGGTGAGCGCCCACGCGGAGCGCAGGATGAGGAAGGAGACCAGCAGCGAGAGCAGCGGATCGGCGATGCGCCAGCCGAATGCGAGGATCAGCACCGCGGCGGAGCTCGCCGCCACCGAGCCGAGCAGGTCGCTGAGGACATGGGCACGGGCGCCGCGCTCGTTGAGGGAGTCCGCCCCGGAGAGGGCGAAGAACGCGGCGAGGTTGGCCACGCCGCCGAGGAGCGCGATACCGAGCATGAGGCGCCCGTCCACGGGCGGCAGGTGGCGCAGCCGCACGATCGCCTCGTAGACGACCCAGGCGGTGAGCAGCAGCAGCAGCTGCCCGTTGATGAAGGCGGCGAGCGGCTGGTAACGGCGGTGGCCATAGGTGCGGCGGTGATCAGCGGGGCGCTGCCCGACGCGGATCGCCACCACGGCGAGCACCAGCGAGGCGGAGTCGGCGAGCATGTGCGCGGCCTCGGCGAGCAGCGCGATGGAATTGGCGAAATACCCGCCAACGCCCTCGACGATCGTGAACGTGCCGAGGATGCCAAGGGCGATCAGCAGGCGCCGGGTGCTGCGGGCTGCCCCATGGGAATGCCCGCCGCCCGCACCCCGATGGGAATGGCCATGGTGCGCATCATGCCGGTGACCGTGAGCCCCGTGCGCGTGCGAATGTGTGCCCGTCATGAACGAACGCCCCCCTGGCCGGTGCGCGGTGGCCGCCCGCCCAGCTGCGTGCGTGTGCCTGCTGGCGTATAGTGAAAACCCTGCAGTCACTTTAAGGTCAAGGGATCATGGACCTGACGCTCAAGATCGGTGAACTGGCGCGCCGCACCCAGTGCCAGGCCGAGACCATCCGCTTCTACGAGCGCGAGGGTCTGCTGCCGGCGCCCACGCGCACGGCGGCCAACTACCGCGTCTACGGACGCGCCCACGTCGAGCGCCTGGCCTTCATCCGCAACTGCCGCGCCCTGGACATGACTCTGGATGAGATCAGACAATTGCTGCGGTTCCGTGACCTGCCCCAGGACGCCTGCCATGCCGCCCATGCGCTCCTCGACGAGCACGTGGCGCACGTGGCCGCGAGGATCGCCGAGCTGCAGCAGCTGGAGCGCCAACTGCGTTCGCTGCGCCGGCAGTGCCAGCCGGCGCGCCAGGACAAGGCGTGCGGGATCCTGGGCGAGCTCAGCCACACCGCCGCCGGGAACCGCCGCAGGGCGGGCGCCCACGTGCGCGGCACCCACCGCGGCTGAGTGCCAAAGGTAACGCGGCGGCGCGTGCCAGGCGGGCGGCACGCACGGCGGCTCGTACTGAATCTGCTTCCCGGGTTGCTCGCGCTGCAGGCCGGGACGGCGACGGCGGATGAAGTGGCCCCCGCAGCGCCCGTGGCCTCGGCGGCTGCCGGCCCCGACTCCTACTGGCCCGCACTCCTGGGCGCCCAGTACACCTACGTCCTGCAGCACCAGACCGCGCTCGATTCACCCTACGCGGGGCGCCTGAGCCTCATTCCTTCCGGCGACACCGAGGCCACCCACACCATCGGCTTCTACGGGGGCTGGGGCCTGGCGAGCTGGGCGCAGCTCTATCTCGATACCGAGAAGTTCATGGGGGCCGGGGTCAGCGGGGCCACCGGGCTCGGTGGCCTCACCAACGGGGACGTGGTGCGCGAGGGCGTGGTCGGCCTGAAGAAAACCTTCTACATTGCGCGCGCGTTCGCGCGCTTCATGGTGCCCCTCGGGGACAGCGTCGCCCACGTGCAACGGGCGCAGGACCAGGTCGCCGGGAACGAGGTGGCGACGCGCCTGGAGCTCAAGGCCGGGCTCATGGCCGTGAATGATGACTTCGACCACAACCGCTACGCGGGCTCCACGCGCACCGAGTTCATGAACTGGTCGCTGTGGGACAACACCGCGTGGGACTACGCCGCCAACACCCGCGGCTACACCGACGGCGTGGTGCTTGGCTACGTGAGTCCCGAGTGGACGCTCAAGTACGGCATCTACCGCATGCCCCTCTACGCCAATGCGCAGACGCTGGAGACCCTCAACCGCGCCCAGGGGCAGAACCTCGAGCTGACGCTGTCGCCCTTCAGCGATGGGGCGGTGCTGCGTTTCCTCACGTACCGCAACACCGCGCGCATGGGCATCTACCGCGAGGCGCTCGCCATCGCCGCAGAATCGGGCACCGTGCCGGACGTGGCCGCCGATGGGCGCAACGGGCGGCACAAGTACGGCTTCGGCGTGAACGGGGAACTGCCGCTCGCCGATGAGGGCGAGACCGGCCTTTTCATGCGCCTTGGCTGGAATGACGGCGCCACCGAGTCGTTCGTCTTCACCGAGGTCGACCGCCTGGCAAGCTTCGGCGGCCAGCTCTCGGGCAGCCACTGGCGGCGGCCGCAGGACCGCCTGGGCCTGGGGCTGGCGGTGGAGGGACTCTCGGGGCCACACCGCGACTACCTTGCTGCCGGTGGCGCGGGATTTCTCCTCGACGACGGGCGGCTCAACTATGCCCGCGAGGAGATCGTGGAAAGCTATTACCGTCTGCAGGTCTTTGATGCCATCGGGCGACTGCCGGTGCGCATGCAGCTCGGCCCCGACGTGCAGCTGATCCGCAACCCCGGCTTCAACCACGACCGCGGGCCTGCGCGCTTCTACGCGCTGCGCGTGCATCTTGAGTACTGAGCCGCGGGGAGGACCCGCAAACGAACAGGCCGCCCGGTAAGGGGCGGCCTGTCCTTGGGGCACGCGCGCTGCGCGTGCGGTCAGCTCTTCTCGCCCTCCGGGTGGTCCGGATGCTCCTTGTGCACCGGCTGCTGCTTGGGCGGCTTCGGGGGCTTGGCGCCATTGGCGGCCACCGCAGGCTTCGCGCCCGGGGCCGGATGAGCGCCGGGGGTCACCGGCGCGGAGCCGGCGGGGCGACCCGCGTACTTCGCACCCACGACACCGGGGCCGGTAAAGGTCGCGGGGTGCGTGGTGGCGGCGATGGCGGGGTGGCCGCCGTTGGCCCGGGCGAAGAGCGCGGGGTTCTTGGCCGCCTCCGTCACGTGCTGCTGCTGCAGGGGCGTCGGCTGCAGGTGCGGCTCCTGCGCCGCGAGACGCTCCTGGGCGGTCGGGGTGGCGGCGATGCCGCCGGCGCCGCCGTTGAAGCTCACGCGGTTGACGGTGACGTTGTTGACCACGGTCTCGTTGTACGTGTTGTGCACCACGGTCACGTTCACGTTGGTGACCGCGGCGTTGTAGGCGAAGGAGTTGCCGACCCAGCGGCCGCCGGCGTAGCCGCTGCCGACGTAGCCGAAGCCATAGTTCACGCCGCCGTAGAAGCCGATGTGCGGGCCCCAGTAACCGGCATGGAAGGCGTACACCCCACCCACGAAGCCCCAGTAGCCGGGTGTCCAGAGCACCCCGACACGCGGCGGTGCCACCCAGGTGCCTGGCACCCAGTAGTAGCCGCCCCCGGCGTAGCCCCAGTAGCCCGGCGTCCACATGTAGCCCACCACCGGGCAGGGCGGTTGCTCATACACCGGTAGCGGCGGGGGCGCCTCGTAAACCTGCCCCTCGAGGACGGGCGCGGGTGCCACCACGGCGACCGGCGGGGGAGGCGCGACATAGGCGGGCGGCGGCAGCGGGCGCACCGCCACGGTGCAGCCGGCAGCCACCACGCCGACCGAGGCGAAGAGGGCCACGCGCGCCAGCGAGCGCGCACCAATAAGAGGAGTCGAGAGAGCCTTTGACATGATCCCTGCCTTTGTCCGGAGCTGCCGGGAGCGTAGTCCCCGGGCGGTGAATGGAACGTGAAGCGCCTTCCCGAATTACAAAGTCCACGCTGCGCATCTCCTGCCAGAACGCGCGCCAGCCCGATCTGCCCGCCAGATGACGAACTCTTAACGGTCCGGCCGCGGGCTCTTGACACAGGGTAAGCATGGACTTACCGTAAGCCATGGTTTACGGAAAGGCCCTCGACTGCCTGAGCGATCCCACGCGGCGGCGCGTCTTTGAACGCCTGCGCAGCGGGCCGAAGTCCGTGGGCGTGCTCGCCCGCGGCATGCCGGTCAGCCGCCCGGCCGTCTCCCAGCACCTGCGGGCGCTGAAGCAGGCGGGCCTGGTGGGCGAGCGGCCCGATGGCACCCGGCGCATCTACTACATCGATCCGCATGGCCTCGGGGGGCTGCGCCGCTGGCTGGACAGCTTCTGGGATGAGGCGCTGCTCGCCTTCAAGGACGGGCTCGAGGCGCAGGGCTCACGTTCGGGAGAGGATGCATGAGTGCCACGATCCGCATCGCCCCGGTGCGCAAGAGCATCCGCGTCAAGGCGAGCCCGCTCGCCGCGTTCGAGTTCTTCACCGCGGGGATTGATCGCTGGTGGCCGAAGACACACAACATCGGCAGCGCGCCGATCAGGCGCTGCGCAATCGAGCCCTTCGTCGGTGGGCGCTGGTACACCGAGCTGACCGACGGTTCGCAGGTGACGGTGGGGCACGTGCGGGTGTGGGAGCCGGGTGAGCGCTTCGTGTTCGGCTGGGAAATCAGCGCCCAATGGAAGCCCGAGGCGCGCACCGCTCTCGCCTCCGAGGTCGAGGTGCGGTTCACCCCCGAGGGGCAGGCCCATACGCGCGTCGACATCGAGCATCGCGACTTCGAGCGCATGGAGGAGGGGGGCGAGGGCATGCGCGGGGCGGTGGAGAATGGCTGGCCCGGGATCCTCGAGCTCTTTGCCCAGGCGCTCGGCCGCGCCGCAGCGGGTGAGCCATGAGCGTGAGCGCACCCCTGTGGCTGCGCATCGCCGCAGGCCTCGCGGCGCTTTATGCAGCAGGACACACCCTGGGGCACCCCTGGACGGCGCCGCATGACCTGATGGCGCAGGGCGTCACGGTTGCCATGCAGGGTGTGCATTTCGAGGCGGCCGGCCACAGCCGCAGCTACTGGGACTTCTACCAGGGGTTTGGTTTTGCGCTCAGCGTGCTGCTCGCGCTGCAGGCGGTGCTGCTGTGGCAGCTTGCGGCACTGGCCCGCAGTGGGCGCGGCTACCGCATCGCAGCGCTCGCGCACCTGCTCGCGTTCCTGTGCCTCGCGGGCGTGGCCTACCGCTATCTGTTCGCGCTGCCCATGTGGCTCGCGCTCGCGATTGCGGCCTGCCTCGCCGCAGCGCTCCTCAGCCCACGCGCAGACGCGCCCAGGGCTGGCGAGGTCCAATAGCACGCCCGCCGGCCACGCACTACACTCGGGTCGTGCGACGAACAACTCCGACAGGACGTGAGAACATGAAATGGATTGCCCTGAGCTGCGCGGCGGTGATGGCCGGCTGCGTGAACGCGCCTCCCGTAGACAACCCCTCCAGCCCCGGGGAGATCCGGCCGCAGTCCGATGATCGTGTCGAGGCGCGCCAGCTCGAGCAGGCCGAGGCGGAGTGTTCAGCGCAGGGCAAGCACGCGGTAGCGCATCGCGATGAGGGCGTGACCCTCTACGACTGCAAGGACTGATGGCGCATATCCGGTAGAATCGCGCCCGCGCAACCTAGAGCCTGGGTGGCGAAATTGGTAGACGCAAGGGACTTGAGGAAATTGAGCACCCGGCGCGGAAACGGCCGGCGTGAATGGGGTCAAAGTCGGTGGAACAGTAGCGCCCGCGCGCCTGCAATACCGAGCTAAGCCCGGGGGCCCGCTGCAGGAGTGGCTGCATCGTCATCGACACAGCGGCCTTCGGGAAAGTGTAGAGACTTGACGGCCCCTGCCTAAGCCGTCGCCGGTTCTTCGGCGGTCGGGAGGGCAAAGGTAAAGTCCAGACCACAAATGCGGCACGCAGCAGCGAAAGCTGTAGTGGTACGAAAATCCCTCGGGGGCGACCCCATGCCGGTTCGAGTCCGGCCCCAGGCACACCGGCGCCGCGCAGCGGCGACTAGCGCGCCACGTCCTCGGTCATCTCATCGGCGATGACCGAGCGCTGCGTGATGAGATCGAGCGTCGTACGGTACAGCGCCTTCAGATATGCCCGATCCCAGTCGCTCAGGCCCGCCGGCAACGGCTCGTGCGCCGCCCGTGCACTGAAGAGCCGCAGTATCGTCGGGGCCGTACCGGGCGGGGCTTCGGGGTCCGTGTCGGCGAGCGCGAGCATCGCGATGTAGTCCGTCAGTGGGCCGATCGGGATGCCGGCTGCCTCCCTCGCGTCCACGATCACCGCGACCGAGGAGAATGCGAGCAGATCCTTCACGTACATCTTCGAGCCGATCAGCGAGGTTCCGGCAGGCACGTCGCGGTATCTCTGGCCGAGCTGGAGCGAGCCGACGGACGTCGGCCCCGGACCCGGGCTGCCGAAGGTCTTCGTGTACCAGACGCGGACCGGGCCGCGCCCGGCGGCAAAGTGCCTGAACGCACCGGGCGTGCCGTGTACGCCCGCGAAGGCGCTGCGCCTCGCACCCCAGGCCTTGATCAGGGCATCCGGGTCCGCGGTGAATACGATCGCCAGGTTGGCTTCACACTTTTCACCATCCAGTGGCGCTGCGGCTGCGCGCGCGATCTGCGACAGCCGCTCGAGCATGAACTCACCTTGCTCCTTCGTGAGGCCGACCACTGCCGGACACACGCGCTGGTCCCAGCGGTGCAGCGCCTCATCCCGGCGTTGCGTGTGGGTGATGGTAGTGACGTACTCCAGGAGCTGGTGCTGCAGGGCGCGCCGTGCCTCGATCGTGACCTCGGGGGTCCCCGGAGCCTCGGCGGCGGGCGGACCTGCGAGCACCGGAGCCGCGAGGAAGAGGGCGGCCACGAGCGCATGCCGGCGCGGCGCCAGGCGGTTGGCGTGAAAGTGTGTGCGGGGTGCCAGCGTGCTCTCGTGGGCAGTCTTGTCGGGGGACATCAGGTGACTACGCCGGGGGAGCACACCGGCACCAGCAACGCGCGCACGCCACCCCCGTTGACAGTGTGACTGGTGTCACGCGGGCCAAATACCAACCTGCGCAGCAATCATCCGTTCCGGGCCAAAGTGCCGCAGCGCTGACGCCCGCCACCGACACTCGCGCTAACCGCATGAATTTGCCAGACTTGCGCGCCGTAGGTCCGGTATTCCTGCCGGGCACGAGCCCACCGACGCGAGTCCGATGCCGCCAGACACCCTAGAGGCCGAGAACCTGCACCTGTGGCGCGGCGAGCGCCACGTGCTGCGCGGTGTCGGCTTCAGCCTCCCCGCCGGTCAGTGCCTGAAACTCACCGGCGCCAACGGCGCCGGCAAGACGAGCCTGCTGCGGACCCTGGCGGGGCTCATGTACCCGGAAGAGGGACGCGTACGCTTTCGCGGCACCGACGTACGCCAGGACCTGCGCGCCTTCCAGGGCTCCCTCGCCTACCTGGGTCATGAGCCACCTCTGAAGGCCGATCTCACGGCGCGCGAGAACCTGCGCTACTGGATCGGCACGCGCCGTCGGGTGAGCGATGCGCTGCTCGCGGCGAGCCTCGCCCGTGTGGGCGCGGAGGAGCTCGGCGCGCGCCTCGTGCGCACGCTCTCGGCCGGGCAGCGCCGGCGGGTGGCGCTGGCGGGCCTGTCGCTGTGCGCCGTGCCCCTGTGGCTCCTCGATGAGCCGGCCACCAACCTCGATAGCGAAGGGCAGGGGCTCGTCGGCAGCCTCATCGCCGAGCAGCTCGCGCGCGGGGGCCTCGCGGTGGCGGCGATGCACCACGAGCTGCCGGGCCTGACTGCCGGGCAGCACCTGGAACTTGCCGCATGAGCGCCCCTGCCGTAACGACACTGGCGGGCGCCGCCGCTGCGCAGGCGGCCGATGCGACACCGGTCACCTCCTTCAGCGCCGCCGGGCTTGCGCTGCGGCGCGACCTCACGCTGGCTTTCCGCAAGCCCGCGCAGCTCCTCCAGCCGCTGGCCTTCTTCGCGCTCGTCACCATGCTGTTCCCGCTGGCCATCTCCCCGGAGCTCTCGCAGCTGCGCCAGGTGGCCCCGGGCGCGCTGTGGGCCGCAGCGCTGCTGGCGTCGCTCCTGGCACTCGAGTTCCTGTTCCGTGATGACTCCCAGGACGGCACGCTCGAGCAGTACGCACTGTCCGGGCAGTCCCTCACCGCGCTCATCTTCGCCAAGACCCTGGCGCACTGGCTGCTCACGGGGTTGCCACTGGCGCTCATGGCGCCCCTGGCCGCGATCGCCCTCGGGGCCCCGAACAGCTCGCTCGCCGGGATCATCGCCGCGGTGGTGCTTGGCAGCGTGTCACTGAGCCTCATCGGCTCGATCGGCGCGGCCCTCACGCTCAATATAAAGAGGAGCAGCGTGCTGCTCTCGCTCCTGACCCTGCCGCTGTCGATCCCGGTGCTGATCTTCGGCGCGCGCGCCACGCAGGTGGCCATCGGCGGCGGCTCCCTCGTCGCCCCCCTGGAACTGCTCGCGGCGCTGGCCGTGCTTGGCGTCACGCTCGCGCCGCTCGCGGCCACGGCCGCCGTACGCATCAGTCTGGAATAGTGGCAGCCATGAACTTCACCTGGTTCCACCGCCTCGGCTCGCCCCCGTACGTGTACGACCTGGCGCGGCGGCTGACGCCCTGGCTCGCGTGGCCGGCAGCGCTCCTCATCCTGGCCGGGCTGTGGGGAGGGCTCGTGCTTGCGCCCCCGGACTACCAGCAGGGCGATGGCTTCCGCATCATCTACGTGCACGCCCCGAGCGCATGGATGTCGCTCATGGTGTATACGACCATGGCGGTATCGGCCGCGGTGGGCCTCATCTGGCGCATTAAGGTGGCACATGCGGTGGCGGCCGCGTGTGCGCCGGTGGGCGCCTCCTTCACGGTTGCCGCGCTCGTGACCGGCTCGCTGTGGGGCGAGCCGATGTGGGGAACGTACTGGCAGTGGGATCCGCGGCTGACCTCGGAACTCGTGCTGCTCTTTTTGTATCTGGGGTATATGGGACTACGCGCCGGGATCGAGGACACGCAGCGCGCCGACCGCGCCAGCGCCGTGCTGGCCGTGGTCGGCGTGGTCAACGTGCCCGTCATCCACTACTCGGTGACCTGGTGGAACTCGCTGCACCAGGCCCCGAGCGTCATGCGGCTCGCGAAACCCACCATGGCCGCTTCCATGCTGGTGCCGCTGCTCATGATGCTCGCAGGCTTCACGCTGCTCTTCGGCGCGCTGCTCCTGGTACGGCTGCGCGCGGAGATCCTGGAGCGCGAGCGCGCCAACCCGTGGCTGAAGGAGGCGCTGGCCCGATGAGGGAATTCCTCGACATGGGCGGCTACGCAGCCTTCGTGTGGCCCTCCTACGCCATCACCTTCGCGGTCATCGCGCTGAACGTGTTCTGGGCACGGCGGGCGCTGGCGCGCGCGCAGGCCGCTGCCCGGCGGCGCCTCGCGGCACGGGGTGGGTCATGACCCCCACCCGCAGGCGGCGCCTGATCCTGGTGCTCGGCATCCTCGCCGGCGTCAGCATCGCCGGGGCCCTGGCGCTGAACGCCTTCAAGCGCAACGTGACCTTCTTCTTCGACCCGAGCCAGGTTGCCAGGGGCGAGGTGAAGAGCGGCCAGGCGTTTCGCCTCGGCGGCATGGTGAAGGAGGGCAGCTTCACGCGCGCGCCGGGCAGCATCGAGTCGCAGTTCGTGGTCACCGACTTCGAGCACGAGGTGCGGGTGCGCTACGCCCAGGTGCTGCCGGATCTGTTCCGCGAGGGCGCCGGCGTCGTCGCGCACGGGCACCTGGATGAGTCCGGCACGTTCGTCGCGGACGAAGTGCTCGCCAAGCACGACGAGAAGTACATGCCCCCGCAGGTGGCACGCTCGCTCAAGCGCCGCCACGGCGAGTCACGCAACGGCGATGCGGGAAGTGCGCCCCCTGCCACCGTCCCGGGCGCCTCAGGATCCTGACCCATGCTCCCCGAACTTGGACACTTTGCCCTGATACTCGCGCTGCTCCTGGCAGCGCTGCAGGCCTTCTTCGGCATCGCCGGACCGGCCTTCGCGCGCGAGCGCTGGACGCACGCGGTGACTCCGGCGCTCGCCGGCCAGGCGGTCATGGTGGTGACCGCGGTGGTGTGCCTGGTGAATGCCTTCGTCAGCAACGATTTCTCCGTGCTGTACGTGGCGGAGAACTCCAACTCCGCACTGCCGCTCTTTTACCGCGTGACCGCGCTGTGGGGCGCGCACGAGGGCTCGCTCCTTCTTTGGATCCTGCTGCTGGCACTCTGGAGCGTGGCGGTGGCGCTGCGCTCGGCGGCCCTGCCGCCGAATTTCGCGGCGCGCGTGCTCGGGGTGCTCGGGCTCGTGAGCTTCGGCTTCCTGCTGTTCACGCTTGCCACCTCCAACCCCTTCGCACGACTGGACCCGCCGGCCCCCGATGGCCGCGACCTGAACCCGATCCTGCAGGACCCGGGACTCGCGGTGCACCCGCCGATCCTCTACACCGGCTACGTCGGCTTCGCGGTGGCGTTCGCCTTCGCCTGCGCGGCGATGCTCGAGGGCAGGCTCGACCAGGCATGGGCGCGCTGGACGCGCCAGTGGACCACCTGGGCGTGGGCGTTCCTCACCTGCGGCATCGCCCTGGGGAGCTTCTGGGCGTATTACGAGCTCGGCTGGGGCGGCTTCTGGTTCTGGGACCCGGTGGAGAACGCCTCCTTCATGCCCTGGCTGGTGGGCACCGCGCTGGTGCACTCGCTGGCGGTGACCGACAAGCGCGGCCTCTTCAAGAGCTGGACGCTGCTGCTGGCGATCCTCGCGTTCTCCCTGAGCATGCTCGGAACGTTCCTGGTGCGCTCAGGCGTGCTGGTGTCGGTGCACTCCTTCGCCGCAGACCCGAGCCGCGGCATGTTCATCCTGGTGTTCCTCGTCATCATGATCGGTGGCGCGCTCACTCTCTACGCCTGGCGCGCGCCGCTGCTGAAGTCACAGGCCGGCTTCGAGCTCGGGGCGCGTGAGTCCTTCCTGCTCTTCAACAACGTGCTGCTGGTGATCGCGGCCGCCACGGTGCTCGCCGGCACGCTCGCGCCCCTGATCTCCGATGCCCTGAAACTCGGGACGGTCTCGGTCGGGCCGCCATACTTCAACCCGACCTTCCTGCTCTCGATGCTGCCGCTGGCGGCGCTGCTCTCGGTGGGCATCCACGCGGGCTGGAAGCGCGGGCACCTGAAGGACTCGCAGCGCACGCTCCTCTACAGCCTGCTCGCCGCCGCGGTGCTCGCCTGCGCCCTGGTGTTCGGAATCTACCGCCACGGGCACGTGCTCACCCCCGTCGGGGCAACCCTCGGCATCTGGATACTGATCTCCTCGCTGGTGGACCCGATCGATCGCTGGCGGCGCGGCCTGAGCCTGTCGCGAGCGGTCCTCGGCATGACCATCGCGCACCTGGGACTCGGGATCGCCGTGATCGCCCTCACCACCGTGGAATCCTTCACGGTCGAGCGCGACCTGGCCCTCGGCCCGGGGGAGGTTGCGCAGGTGGGCGGCTACGAGCTGCGCTTCGAGGGTGTGAAGCCCATCGAGGGGCCGAACTTCGATGGCGTCGGCGGTACGTTCGTGATCACCCACGGCGGCGCCCCCGTGGCGGTCATGGTGCCGCAGAAACGCCAGTTCTGGGTACAGCGCCAGGTGACCTCCGAGACTGCCATCACCCTTACCCGCGGCAACAACCTGCTGCTGGCGCTCGGGGACGATCTCGGCGCCGGACGCTGGAGCGTGCGCGTGCAGATCCGTCCGCTCGTGAGCCTGGTGTGGCTCGCCGCGCTCATCATGGCGATCGGGGGCTGCATCGCGGCTTCCGACCGCCGCTACCGCACGGTGCCGGCCGCGGCCGCCGCGGCGGCCGCCCCGGGCCTGGCGCGCGAGGCCTAGGTGAACCGCTTCCTCGTGCCCCTTGGCGTGTTTGCGCTGCTCGTGGTGGTGCTCGTCATCGGCATCCGTCACTCCCCCGACAAGGGCATCATCGTCTCCCCGCTCATCGGCAAGCCCGCCCCTGCCTTCGCGCTGCCCTCGTTGTTCGAGCCTGTGCGCACGGTGAGTTCCGCGGACCTTAAGGGTCACTGGTATCTCTTCAACGTCTGGGGCACCTGGTGCGGGGAATGCCGCGCCGAGCACGAGATGCTCCTGAAGGTGAAGGCGCAGGGTGTGGTGCCCCTCATCGGCCTCGACTGGAAGGACGATGACACCCAGGCGAAGGCCTGGCTCGGGCAGCTCGGCGATCCCTACCAGAGCGTCGCAGTGGACCGCTCCGGTCGCGCGGCGATCGACTGGGGCGTCTACGGGGCGCCGGAGACCTTTCTCGTGAACCCGGCCGGCATCGTCGTCTTCAAGCACGTGGGCGCGCTCGATGAGGACACCTGGAAGCGCGAGATCCTGCCGCGCGTGCAGGGAGGGAAGATCTGATGCCTGCCGCGCCGCGCGCTGCACTCGTGCTGCTGATGCTCGCGCTCGTGAGCACCGCGGTGCCCGCGCTCGACACGACCGTGCTGCAGGACCCGAAGCTGCAGGCGCGCTATCTGGCGCTGACGCACGAGCTGCGCTGCATGCAATGCCAGAACGAGTCGATCGCCGACTCCCCGGTGGACCTTGCCGCCGACCTGCGCACGCAGGTGCGCGAGCAGCTGCTCGCCGGCCGTTCCGATGAGCAGATCCGCAACTGGATGGCGGCGCGCTACGGGGACTTCATCCTCTTCCGGCCGCGCTACTCCTGGCGCAACGCCTGGCTGTGGGCGGCCCCGGCGGTGCTGCTCGCCCTGGGCGCCGCGATCTCGTGGCGCATCGTGCGCACGCGCACCCGGCTCGTGGCCGATGACCACGAACCGCTCGACGACGAGCGTTCCTGATGCTCACCTTCGCCATCCTTGCCGCAGTGCTCACCGTCGGCGGCGTGCTCGCCGTGACCCTGCCGCTGCTGCGCCGCGGCAAGGGGGCCGCGCCGCCGGCGCCCTGGGCGGCGCTTGCCTCCGCCGGGGTGCTCATCATCGGTTCAGCATTGCTCTACATCGCCTGGAGCAACTGGTCGTGGCGTGCAGCGCCCGCTGCGGACTCCCCCCAGACCATGGTGGCGCGCCTCGCGCGACAGCTGGAGGAGAACCCCAACAACATCGAGGGCTGGCTGATGCTCGGGCGCTCCTACGCGGTGCTGCAGGAGCTGCCGCTGGCGCTGCGCGCCTACGAGCGCGCCGACCGCCTGAGTGCGGGCAAGAACGTCGAGGCGCTGCTCGGGGAGGCCGAAGTGCTCGCGCTGCAGGACCCCCAAGAGCTCGAGGGACGCGCCGGGCGCCTCATCGACCGGGCGCTCACCCTGCAACCAGACTCCGCCAAAGTGCTGTTCTTTGCCGCCACTGTTGCAGCGCGGCGCGGCCAGCTGCCGCTCGCGCGCGAGCGCTTCGCTCGCATCCTTGCCATGAATCCCCCGGACAACGTGCGGCCGATCCTCGAGCAGGAGATCCGCCTCATCGATGAGAGGCTGGCGGCGCCGGCCACTGCCGCAGCGCTCGCTCCTGGGGGCCCACAGGGGCCCGCAGCGGGGGGCGCTTCGGTGTCGGTGAACATCACCCTGGCGCCGGCACTCGGCGGGGGCGCCCCGGCGCCACTCTTTGTATTTGTGAAGAATGCTGCTGCGGGCGGCCCGCCGCTGGCCGCCAAACGCCTCGACAGCCACTTTCCGCAGTCGGTCACCCTGACGGCGGCGGATTCCATGATCCCGGGGCGCTCCTTTGCCGCCGGTCAGGCGGTGCAGGTCGTGGCACGCATCGCCCGCTCGGGCAGTCCCGTGGGTGCCAGCGGCGATCCATACGGGGAAATCACCTACCGGGTGGGGCAGGACGGGCAGCTCAATCTGGTCATCGACCGGGTGACGCCTTAAGAAGTCTCTGCGGAGCCGGCCTCAGGGCCGATTTTTCGCGTTTCCTGTCGGATATCGCTTATTTGCCCCGCCACAATCGAGGGGTATGCTGTTTCTCGTAAGGCTTTTTCAACGCATCTCGCCGCAAGTGACCCGGCATCGTCTCGGGTCGTGTGGCGGTCTTAAGGAGCACGAGTGATGGCACAAGGAACCGTTGATGAAGGGCGCACTTCCCACCGCGGGTTCGCCTCGATGAACGCTGAACGTCAGCGTCAGATCGCGAGCATGGGCGGCAAGGCCGTGCCGGATGAGAAGCGCAGTTTCTCCCAGAACCGCCGACTGGCCGCCGAGGCTGGCCGCAAGGGTGGCCAGAGCGTGCCCGGCGCGAAGCGCAGCTTCTCGCAGGACCGTACACTGGCAGCCGTGGCGGGTCGCAAGGGCGGGCAGAGCGTACCGGACGAGAAGCGCAGCTTCTCGCAACACCCGGAGCTGGCCGCTGAGGCCGGGCGCAAGGGCGGTCAGGCCAGTCACGGCGGCGGCAGCCGACCGGCGTGACGCCGCTTTCCGCCGCATGGCGGAAGGGCGGGTAGAGTAAAGCAACCGGCGGCGCGCGCGGTTAAGGCAACTGCGCGCGCCGCTTCAGGCGCGAAGCGTGACGCACCAGGCGCCGAGCGCGATCATCCCGATCCCGATCCAGTTGATGAGCGCGAGCTTCTCGCCGAGGAAGCTCACGCCAAAGAGCGCCACCAGCACCACGCTGAGCTTGTCGATGGGCGCCACGCGCGCCGCATCCCCGACGCTCAGCGCCCGGAAATAACACCACCAGGAAGCCCCGGTTGCGAGCCCCGAGAGCACGAGGAACAGGTAGCTGCGCGCCGAGGCTGCGAACACCTGCGGGAACTGGCGCGTCGCGCCGACCAGCAGCGTCAGCGCCGTGAGCACCACGGCCGTGCGAATCAGGGTCGCCACATCCGGGCTCACGTGCTCGATGCCGAGCTTGGCAAAGACGGCGGTAAGCGCGGCGAAGACCGCGGAGCTCAGGGCCCAGATCTGCCAGGAAGCCATGGCCGCAGTGTCACACGCCCGCACGGGCACGGTCACGCGCGCAGGCATTGACGTCGTCACGCCCGCGTACTACTTTCCACGCAGCTAGGGGAGCCCCGGCAGGGGGCTGAGAGGCCAGCGGAGCGCTTGGAGGTGAGCGCGGCATGGCGACCCTTGAACCTGATCCAGTTAATGCTGGCGTAGGAAAGTGTCACAGGGGATTGCGCGCGCGGCCTTGCAGTGCCGTCTCGAGCCTGTCCCGAAGTTCCACACCGCACGCGGCATTCGCCGGATCTTCGACTACACGTTGAGGAGCTGCGAACATGAATGCCCAGCTGATGCAGGTGGTTTCTGAGTCCTTTCCCGCCTCGCGCAAGGTGTACCGCAGCGGTCGCCTGCACGAGGGACTGCTCGTGCCGATGCGCGAGATCGACCTGCACCCGTCCGCCGGCGAGGCGCCGCTTGCGGTCTATGACTCCTCCGGCCCCTACACCGATCCTGCGGTGCGCATCGACATCGAGGCGGGACTTGCGCGCCTGCGCGCCCCCTGGATCAGCGCCCGCGGTGACGTGGAGGCCTATCCGGGCCGCCATGTGCAGCTCATCGACAACGGCCTGAGCGAGGGTGGGCGCGGCGCGCCCGAATTCCCGCTGCGCCGTGCGCCGCGGCGCGCCTCCGGCGGGCGCGCGGTCACGCAGCTCGCCTATGCGCGCGCCGGCATCATCACGCCGGAGATGGAATACATCGCCATCCGCGAGAACCTCGGGCGCAGCGAGCGACCCGCCGCGGTCCGCGACGGCAACTCCTGGGGCGCCGCGCTGCCGGACTTCGTGACGCCGGAATTCGTGCGCGCGGAGGTGGCCGCGGGGCGCGCCATCATCCCGGCCAACATCAATCACCCGGAATCCGAGCCGATGATCATCGGCCGCAACTTCCTCGTGAAGATCAACGCCAACATTGGCAACTCCGCGGTGACCTCATCGACCGCCGAGGAAGTCGACAAGCTCGTGTGGGCGATCCGCTGGGGCGCGGACACCGTCATGGACCTGTCCACCGGACGCAACATCCACACCATCCGCGAATGGATCCTGCGCAACTCCCCGGTGCCGATCGGCACCGTGCCGATCTACCAGGCGCTGGAGAAGGTCGGCGGCGTCGCCGAGGACCTCACCTGGGAGGTGTTCCGCGACACCCTCATCGAGCAGGCCGAGCAGGGCGTCGACTACTTCACCATCCACGCCGGCGTGCGCCTGGCGTATGTGCCGCTCACCGTCAGCCGCGTCACCGGCATCGTCTCGCGCGGCGGCTCGATCATGGCCAAGTGGTGCCTGGCGCACCACCGCGAGAGCTTCCTCTACGAGCACTTCGAGGAGATCTGCGAGATCGCGCGCGCCTACGATGTCAGCTTCTCCCTCGGCGACGGGCTGCGTCCGGGCTCGATCGCCGACGCCAACGATGCCGCCCAGTTCGCCGAGCTCGACACCCTGGGGGAGCTCACGCAGGTCGCCTGGGCACGCGACTGCCAGGTGATGATCGAGGGGCCGGGGCACGTGCCCATGCACAAGATCAAGGCCAACATGGACAAGCAGCTCGCCACCTGTGGCGAGGCGCCGTTCTACACCCTGGGGCCGCTCACCACCGACATCGCCCCCGGCTACGATCACATCACCTCCGCGATCGGCGCGGCGATGATCGGCTGGTTCGGCACCGCCATGCTCTGCTATGTCACCCCGAAAGAGCACCTCGGGCTGCCCGACCGCAACGACGTGAAGACGGGCGTGATCACCTACAAGATCGCCGCGCACGCCGCGGACCTTGCCAAGGGACACCCGGGCGCGCAGGAGCGCGACGACGCGTTGTCGCGCGCGCGCTTCGACTTCCGCTGGCAGGACCAGTTCAACCTGTCGCTCGACCCGGACACTGCCACCGCCTTCCACGATGCGACGCTGCCGAAGGAGGGCCACAAGGTGGCGCACTTCTGCTCGATGTGCGGCCCGAAGTTCTGCTCCATGCGCATCTCGCACGAGGTGCGTGCCGAGGCGCGCGCCGCGGGCATGCGCGACATGTCGGAGAAGTTCCGCGCCCAGGGGAGCGAGATCTACGTGCCGGCCGAGGCGGTGAAGGCCAGCTAGTGATGCGGGTTGCCATCATCGGCGCGGGCGTTGCCGGGCTCACCTGCGCCCTCGAGTTCGCGCGCCGCGGGGTGAGCGTCGAGGTGCACGAGCGCGCGCCGGCGGGGCAGGTGCGCGGCTGCTCATGGTTCGCAGGCGGGATGCTCGCGCCCTGGTGCGAGGCGGAGAACTCCGGCGCCCTGATCGCGGCGCTCGGCGAGGAGAGCCTGCCGTGGTGGCGCACGCACTTCCCGGCGAGCAGCTGGCAGGGCACGCTGGTGCTGGCGCACGCCCGCGACCGGGCGGAACTGATGCAGTTCGGCCGCCGCACCACGCGCTTCGAGTGCCTGGGACGCGAGGCGATCTCGGCACTGGAGCCTGAACTCGCCGGGCGCTTCAGCGATGCGCTGTACTTCGCCGCCGAGGGTCATCTCGAGCCACGCGCCGCGCTCGCAGCGCTCGCCGCACGCCTCACCGAGCTAGCCGTGCCGCTGCACTACGGCTCCGAGGGCCCCGCCGGGCGCACTGCCGGCCGTGTCGTGATCGACTGCACGGGACTTGCCGCACGGGCGCGGTTGCCGCAGCTGCGCGGCGTCAAGGGTGAGATGCTCATCCTGCGCCAGCCGGAAGTGCGCCTGTCGCGGCCGGTGCGGGTGCTGCATCCGCGCCTGCCGGTCTATGTCGTGCCGCGCGCCGCCGGGCTCTACATGGTGGGAGCCACGATGCTCGAGAGCGACGCCGGCACGGGAGTCAGTGCGCGCGCAGCGCTCGAGCTGCTCTCCGCAGCCTATGCGCTGCACCCGGCCTTCGGCGAGGCGGAGATCCTGGAACTCGGCAGCGCCGTGCGCCCGGCCTTTGCGGACAACCTGCCGCGCCTCACCTGGGTGGGGCCGGTGCTGCACGTCAACGGCCTCTACCGGCACGGCTTCCTCATCGCCCCGGCGCTTGCGCGGCGCGCGGCCGAGGCGGTGCTCGAGGGGCGGCACTTTGCGGAGGTGATGGATGCGAATCCAGGTCAACGGCTCCTGGCGTGAGGTTACCTCGGTAGCGCTGGCCGCCGCTCTGAGCGACCTTGGCTACGGCGACGCGGTCGTGACGACTGCCGTGAACGGGGAGTTCGTCGCCATCGAGGCGCGGCCGCGTACGCTGCTGGCCGAGGGCGACCGCCTCGAGGTGCTGGCACCGATGCAGGGGGGCTGATGCTCGAGCTCTACGACACGGCGCTGAGCTCGCGCCTGCTGCTGGGCAGTGCCCGTTATCCCTCGCCCGCGCTGTTCAGCGCCGCGGTGCGCGCCGCGCGTGCACAGGTGGTGACGGTGTCGCTGCGGCGTGAGGCGGCCGGTGAGCGCGCCGGGCAGGGCTTCTGGTCGCTGGTGCGCGAGCTCGGGGTGCGGGTGCTTCCCAACACCGCCGGCTGCCACTCGGTGAAGGAGGCCGTGACCACCGCCCACATGGCGCGGGAGGTGTTCGGCACTGCCTGGATCAAACTCGAGGTGATCGGCGAGGACGACACGCTGCAGCCGGACGTGTTCGGGCTCACGGAAGCCGCGCGCATCCTGTGCGCGGAGGGCTTCCAGGTATTCCCGTACACCACCGAGGACCTCGTGGTCGCCGAGCGGCTGCTGGAGGCCGGCTGCCGGGTGCTGATGCCCTGGGGTGCGCCGATCGGCTCGGGCCGCGGGCTCAACAACCTCTACGGGCTGCGGGCGCTGCGGGCGCATTTTCAGAACGTGCCGCTCATCATCGACGCAGGTCTCGGCGTGCCCTCGCACGCCGCCCAGGCGCTCGAGCTCGGGTTCGATGCCGTGCTGATCAACACCGCCGTTGCCCAGGCCAGAGATCCGGTGCAGATGGCGGCCGCATTCGCGCAGGCGGTCGAGGCGGGTGCTGCCGCGCGCGCCGCGGGACCCATCGAGGCACGCGACCTCGCCAGCCCCTCGACGCCGGTCATCGGCACCGCGTTCCGCGGATGAAGCTGCCACGCGTCTACCCGATCATCGACAGCGCCGCCTGGGTTGAGCGCCTGGCGCCCTCGGGCGTGCGCCTGCTGCAGCTGCGCATCAAGGAGCGCCCGCTGCCATGGGTCGAAGCCGAGATCCGCCGTGCGCTCGGCGCCTGCCGTACCCACGGGATCCAGCTCATCGTCAATGACTACTGGCAGCTGGCGCTCGATGCCGGCTGCAACTTCGTGCACCTCGGCCAGGGGGATCTTGAGTGCGCGGACATCCCCGCCCTGCGGCGTGGCAGCGTACGTCTCGGGGTCAGCACCCACGATGAGGCGGAGCTCGAGCGCGCCCTGGCCCTGGCACCGGACTACGTCGCGCTCGGGCCGATCTACCCGACGACGCTCAAGGTGATGCCGTGGGCGCCGCAGGGGCTTGCGCGCATCGGGGAGTGGAAACGCCGCATCGGCGAGCTGCCGCTCGTCGCCATCGGCGGGGTGACGCTCGCGCGCCTGCCCGGCGTGCTCGCGGCCGGAGCCGACGTGGCGGCGGTCGTGAGCGACATCGTCACGGCGGCCGATCCCGGCCTGCAGGCGCGACGCTGGCTCGACGCGGCGGCGGCCTAGCATGAGCGAACGTTACGCCCGCCAGACCGTGCTGCCGCAGGTGGGAGCGGCGGGCCAGGAGCGCCTGCGTCGCGGCCGCGTGCTCGTGGTCGGCGCCGGGGGCCTTGGCTGCGCGGTGCTTCCGTATCTTGCGGCGGCAGGCGTCGGGCAGCTCGTGCTGATGGATCCGGATCGCGTCGAGGAGTCGAACCTGCACCGCCAGCCGCTCTACCGCATGAGCGATCTCGGGATGCCCAAGGTGAACGCTGCGCGAGCGGCACTCCTCGCCCTGAATCCCGCGGTCGGCATCGTGACGCACCGCGAGCGTCTGGATGCCGGTAACGCGGCGCAGCGCGTCGCCGCCGCCGACGTGATCCTCGACGCCGCTGACAGCCTGGCGGCCACCTACATCCTCAGCGACGCCTGCCGGGCCGCCAAGGTGCCCCTCGTGAGCGCCTCCGTGCTGGGACTGTCGGGCTACGTCGGCGTCTTCTGCGGAGGCGCGCCGAGCTACCGCGCGGTGTTTCCCGACATGCCCTCGCAGGCAGGCAGCTGCGCCGCAAACGGCGTGCTCGGCAGCGCGGTGGGCGTCATCGGCACACTGCAGGCGCATCTTGCGCTCGCGCTGCTCCTTGACCTGCAGCCAAGCCCGCGCGGCCGGCTGATCTCCTTTGACTTCCAGTCACTGCACGTCGGCGGGTTCGCCTTCGGTGGCGCGGCGGAGCCGCCGCAGCCAGCGCTCACCTTCATAACGCCCGCGCAGGTCGCGGCTGCGGATGTGGTGATCGACCTGCGCTCCTTGAGCGAGGCGCCGCACTCGCCGTTCCCCCAGGCATTGCGCCTGGAGCTCGAGTCGCTCGAGCAGGGTGCAGCACCGGCGGCCGCCGGTGCCCGCGTGGTGCTGTGCTGCCGCAGTGGCATCCGCGCCTGGCGTGCCGCCCGCGCCCTGCAGCGCGCCGGCTACGCGAACCTGGCGCTGCTGGCGCTCGGGGAGTGAACGCGGTGCTTGTGATCGGCGGCACCGACTCCAGTGGTGGCGCGGGCCTGGTGCGCGACCTGCGCACGCTCGGCGACCTTGGTACCCCGGCGCTGTGCGCGGTCACCGCGGTGACGGCGCAGAGCGACCGGGCCTTGAGCGCCGTGGCAGTGATGGCTCCGGAGCTGGTGCGGGCGCAGGTCGCGGCTGCGTTCGCCACCCGGGAGATTGCGGCGGTCAAGATCGGGATGCTGGCGAGCGCGGCCGTCGTGCATGCGGTGGCCGAGGCGCTCGCGCCGCACGCACGGGTGCCGGTAGTCCTCGACCCGGTGCTGCTGTCCACTTCCGGAGGAGAGCTCCTGGAGGAGGGCGGGCGTCGAGCGCTCATGGAGCACCTGCTCGCCGGCACTGCACTTCTGACACCCAACATCCCGGAGGCCGCGGCCCTCCTGGGGTGCGCGGTGGCGCGGAGCGAGGTGCAGGCGCTCGAGCAGGCGCGCGAGCTGCTTGCGCGCGGTGCGCGCGCGGTGCTGCTGAAGGGCGGGCATGCCGGCGGACCCGACAGCGTTGACCTGCTGGTGAGGCCGCAGGGCCTCGAGCGCCTCAGCGCTCCACGTCTCGGGAAAACGCTGCGCGGGACGGGCTGCGCGCTGGCGTCCGCCATTGCCGCGTATCTGGCGCTGGGCGCACCGCTGTCGCCGGCGTGCGCGCAGGCGAAAGCCTACTTGAGCGCACTGCTCGCCAGAACCCCCTGACGCTGCCGCGCCGCTGTCGTCGGCGCGCGACAGGACGCGCGCGCTTTCGGCGCTGGCGCCGTCAACCAAAGCCTCCCTCGCTCGCTACTTCCCACGAGCCGACTCATGCGGCCCGTGACCTAACAGAGGGATTTGGACATGCACCGGAATATGCAAAACGCGGTTCGCGCCGCGCTCTTTACGGGCCTGACCGCGACGCTCGCAGCCTGCGGCGGCGGTGGTGGCAGCGGCTCCACGGGTTCGACCCCGGGGGCGACGAGCCAGGTGACGATGCCGCTCAGCCTCAGCGATGCATCCTCGGATGACTGGTCGACCATAGGCGTGCGGGTACTGAGCATCGCTCTGGTACCCCAGGGCGGGGGCAGCAACGTTACGGTGTGGAGCGCACCCTCGCCCGCGCCCTTCGTCAACCTCGAGCAGCTCGATCAGCTCGCGGAGATCCTCGGTAACGTCAGCGTGCCCTCCGGTACTTACACTGGCGCGGTACTCACGGTCTCGGCCAATCCGGGCGACGTGCTGCTGACGGTCGCGGAGAACCCGGAGAGCGGCTTCCCGGTCGCAGCCGGCACGAGCATTCCGGCCGACCAGATCATCATCCAGGGCAGGCAGGGGGCGAGCGGCAGTTACACCGTGCCGGTGAGCGTCGGCTTCGCGAGCCCGCTCGTGATCAGCACCAGCTCCAGCCCCGCACTCGATCTGGAGTTTGACCTCGGCAACCCCGCGTTCATCGTCGGTCACACGCCGCCGGCGGCCATGGGCACGACCCTGTGGGCGGTTAACTTCAAAGGACCGCTGCGCCATCATCCGATCCACGACATCGCGCGCCTCGTGCTGCGGCATACCTACGGCACCGTCGGCACCGTGGCCGCCGATGCCAGCTCCTTCACCATGAGCAAGGACTACCCGGTGCTGCCGGTGACGAGCCCGGAGACCGCGGTGGTGAGCTCGCAGATGCTGACCATCCAGGCCGACGCCACCAATGGCACCATCTTCTACGACGTGGACGCCAAGACCCGCGCCGTGGTCAAGGACTTCTCCACCGAGGCTGCGACGCTCGCCGGCAGATATGTGCGGGTTGCGGCGCGCTACCAGGAGGACGGCACGCTGGTGGCGGTGCGGGTATGGGCCAGCAGCGACTTCAGCAATGTCTGGCTGAGCCCGGAAGGGCACGTGACGAGCGTGGATGCCGCCAACAGCATCATCCGCGTGGCCAATGAGTCCGGCGGTGCCACCCCGGTGAGCATCGACGCCAACACGCAGTTCTTCTTCCGCACGCCGGCCAATGCGCAGGCGGATGCCACCCCGATCGCCACCGGCACCGGCTTCCTCGCCGACCAGGACCTGGTGCGCGGTTTCAAGGTGCACGTGAGCGTGGTGGACCCGCTCGCCACCCCGATGGTGGCACAGACCGTCGACATCGAGACCGCGACCTACTCCGGGCGCATCTCGAACGCGACCACGACCGGCTTCACCTACACGCATGACTTCGTGCGCACGAGCGATGACTACGTCGCCACGCTCAACTACATCTCTGCCGCGACCGCCAACGGCACCGACGCCGATGGCAACGCCATCCAGGGGTTCAAGTGGTGGAATTTCACCTACCCGACGCTTGAGACCAGTGGCAGCGCCGCCATTCCGGACTTCGTTGCCGCGACCAACGGCGGGGTTAACTTTGGCGGCAGCGTCGGCGCACTCACGGCCTGGGGCCTGAGTACAACCATCTGGGGCGACCCTGCCAATGCCGGCGGCTGGTCGGCGCGCGAGGCGGTGCTGCTGCCGACGCCGGTGCCGCTCGGCACGGTGAGCACTGCGTTTGCCGGCAGCAGCTTCGCGATGACGGTGCAGGGCGGGGCGCAGCCGGCCACGGTGGACGTGAGCACGGCGACGCAGTCGGCGACGCTTGTCTACCAGGTCGACCGCACCGGTGCGGTGATCACCATCAGCCCGATCGATGTCACGACGCCTGGTGGGCTGAACACCATCACCCAGAGCCTGATTGCGGGCGTACCGGTAAAGGTGTTCGGGGTGCCACAGTCCGATGGCACGCTCAAGGCCTACGTGATCGTCTACTACACCGGCATGCTGCCAGCCATGTGATGGGGAATCGCGCGTAAGCAGGATGCGACGTCGCGAGAAGAGGGGCGGTGCGGAATCTTTCCGTACCGCCCTTCGCCTTTTTGCGCGGCCGTAACGTACGCCGGTTATCATGCCGCGATGACACAGAACACCAACGGCTCGATGAGCCAGCTCAAGGACATCGCGCATCGCGCGATGCTCGACAACGGACTGCAACCCGACTACCCGCCGGAAGTCAGCGCCCAGGTGAAAGGTGTCGGCGGCCCGGCAAGCGCAGCGGGCGCGGATATTCGCGACCTGCGCTCACTGCTGTGGTGCTCGATCGACAACGATGACTCGCGCGACCTCGACCAGCTGTCGGTCGCCGACCCGCGGCCGGACGGGGCGGTACGGATACTCATTGCGGTGGCTGACGTGGACGCGGTGGTGGAGAAGGGCACACCGGTGGACGCGCATGCGAGCCTCAACACCACCTCGGTGTACACCGCGGCACAGATCTTCGCCATGCTGCCGGAGCGACTGTCGACCGACCTGACCTCGCTGGCACAGGACGGGGAGCGGCTGAGCATCGTCATCGAGATGACGGTCAGCGCTGCGGGCCTCGTGACCGCCTCCGATATCTATCGCGCGCGGGTGGTGAACCGCGCCAAGCTTGCCTACAACAGCGTCGCGGCCTGGCTCGACGGCAAGGCCGCGGCGCCCGCGCCGCTGTCCGCCGTGCCCGGCATGGACCAGCAGCTGCGCGTGCAGGACAGGGTCGCGCAGGCCCTGAAGGCGGTGCGCAAGGCGCAGGGGGCGCTCGGACTAACCACGCTTGAGGCGCAGGCGGTCTACGACGGTGCGGCGCTCGAGGACCTGCGGCCGGACGAGGACAACCGCGCCAAGGAACTGATCCAGTACTTCATGATCGCCGCGAATGGCGTCGTGGCCCAGTTCCTCGAGGCGCGACGCTTCCCGTCGCTGCGGCGCGTGCTGCGCACGCCGGAGCGCTGGCCGCGCATCGTCGAGCTTGCGCGCCAGCTCGGGGAGTCGCTGCCAGCGGCAGCCGATGCCAAGGCGCTCAGTGACTTCCTGGTGCGCCGCCAGGCGGCAGCTCCGCAGCTGTTCCCGGACCTGTCGCTGTCGGTGGTGAAGCTGCTCGGTGCCGGGGAGTACGTGCTGAAGCTTCCCGGACAACCCGCTGAGGGACACTTCGGGCTGGCGGTGAGTGACTACACGCACGCCACGGCGCCCAACCGCCGCTTCCCCGATGTCATCACGCAGCGCCTGCTGAAGGCATCGCTTGCGGCCCAGGCGGTGCCCTACGGCGCGGAGGAGCTGCGGACCCTGGCCGCGCACTGCACGCTCCAGGAGGGCAATGCCAACAAGGTCGAGCGTCTGGTGCGCAAGTCCGCGGCCGCTCTCCTGCTGCAGTCGCGGATCGGCCAGCAGTTCGATGCCATCGTCACGGGCGCCTCACCCCAGGGTACCTGGGTGCGCATCGCGCAGCCGCTTGCGGAGGGGCGCGTGGTGCGGGGCTTCGAGGGTCTCGACGTAGGTGACAAGGCGCGCGTGCAGCTGCTGCACACCGACGTGCAACGCGGCTTCATCGACTTCGCCCGCGTGCACAGCTGAGGCGCGCACGGCGCGCACCCGCGCCTGTCAGACAACGCTGACGCGCGCGCGACTCCTATCACCGACAGGTTAGGGGACCCTATTCATGGTTCTATGTTGGCGTCTACTTCCCGCGCGTGGAGCCGTTGTACAGGGACGTTCGGCGACTCCCGCGCGGTGAAGTTCCCAGCTTCGACACGGCCGGCGCGGGCTGCGCGGCCAACGCCACACTAAGGAAGGTACGCCCATGAAAATTCAGACGCAGATGCTGCTTGGCTCGCTGGCCGCTGCATTGCTCGCAGCCACCGCCGGCGCGCAGACCGATCCGGGGCCGGTCAAGGCGGGCGAGTCAACGGCAGCCAGTTCCTACATGACTTCCCCGGGCGCAGCCCCGAGCAGCGACAACTCGCGCCTGGCAGCACTCATCCCCGAGGGCATGACCTCGCAGACCGTGTGTGACTCGTTCAAGAGCCTGCAGCTGTGCGCTGCGACGCTGCACGCGGCACAGAACCTCGGCATCCCTTTTACGGACCTCAAGCGCAAGGTCGCCGGCGGGGAAGGGCTGAGCGCTGCGATCCACACCCTCAAGCCTGAAGCGGATGCCAACGCCGAGGCGCGCCGCGCGAAGAACCAGGCGCTCTCGGACTTCTCCGCCTCGGGGGGGTAGCGGACCAGCGACCCGTCGGGGGATGCCGCATCCCCCGACGGACGGCTGCGGCCTTAGGCCTTCTTGGCCATCGCGTTCTTTATCAAGCCGGCGATCAGCATGATCACGATGCTGCCCACGCCGGAAGATGCGATGTTGCCAATCATGCCATTGCCGCCGGCGCCACCGGCTCCCATGGCGTTGAGGATTGCCGTGCCGGCGCCGCCGCCGACCACGCCGGCGATCGTGTTACCCAGGCCGCCGAGGCTCAGGTTCTTGAACACCGCTCCTGCGACGTTGCCACCGATCGCACCGGTCACCAGACTGATGATCCACTCCATCACGTTCCCCTTTTTGATAGTTGTTGTGGGCGTAAGTTGTAGTTATTGACCCGTGACTCAAGGCCGCTCGGGGCCCCGGGTTCGCCCGCGAATCCTAACCACTCGCGGGCTGCCGCGCCACTCGGCGGGAGCCGTCAGCGCGCGGCCCGGGAGATGAGCCGCCCGATCGCCACCGCAGCCAGTCCCAGCCCGAGATACAACACGAGAATCAGGGCGCCATTGCGCAGCACCGGGGCGAGCCCGTGGGCCGCGACGTCCCCGAAGGGATAGAGGTAGCGCCCGGTGTAGGCGCCGGCGACGAGCGACATGAGGAAGTAGCCGAGGGGGTACACGAGCCACTTGATGGGTGCGCTCCAGTGCAGGCCGCTCTTTGGGGCGAACAAGAGCCACCACAGTACGTACAGAACCGGCGTGACGTCGTGCAGCAGTCCATCGGCGAGCCGGAAGAGCCCCGCGGGGGCCCATTGCGAGCGCAGCAGCAGCGAGTAGATGAGGCCCACCACGAAGATGTAGACCGCGGTGGCGGCAAGGGTGCCGGTATGCGTGAGCCAGCCGCCGGGGCCGCCGACGGCCACCCGGGTGGCGACGAGCGCGACGAGGATGTTGCTGAGGACCGTGTTGTAGCAAAGCACCACGAGCGCTGCGTGCAGGGCTGACTGACCGCTCTGCTGTGCGTGCCGTGCCGACAGCCACAGCTGCAGCAGCACGCCCGCCCAGGCGACTACCGCAACACACGTCACCAGCGCGCGGCTCATGCTCCGACCCTTGCTCATGGTGCCCGTCCTGTCCCGCGGCGAAGCTCTGCTATTCTAGAAAGATCCCGTCGGCCCTGGCCGCGGGACTGGCGACCACAATTACAACAGACTAGGAGAGGGTATGTCGCTCACCAAGCGCGCGGCGGCGGAGTTTCTCGGGACTTTCTGGCTGGTACTCGGGGGTTGCGGCAGCGCGGTCATCTCGGCGGCTTTTCCGCACGTCGGCATAGGCCTGCTGGGCGTGGCGCTCGCCTTCGGCCTGACCGTGCTCACGATGGCCTTTGCAATCGGCCCCATCTCGGGCTGTCACCTCAATCCAGCCGTCTCGGTCGGTCTCGTGGTGGGCGGCCGCTTCAAGGGCAGCGAGCTGCTGCCGTACGTGATCGCGCAGGTGCTTGGGGGCATTCTCGCCGCCGCGGTGCTCTATTTCATAGCAAGCGGCAAGGCAGGATTTGATCTGAGTGCGGGGCTTGCCTCGAACGGCTACGCGGATCATTCCCCGGGCGGCTACACGCTCGCGGCCTGCTTCGTCACCGAGGTCGTCATGACCTTCATGTTCCTGACCGTGATCCTCGGGGCAACTGATGCCCGCGCGCCCGCCGGGTTCGCACCGATCGCGATCGGGCTGTGTCTGACGCTCATCCACCTCATCAGCATCCCGGTGACCAACACCTCGGTGAACCCGGCGCGCAGCACGGGGCCGGCGCTCATCGTCGGCGGCTGGGCGATCTCGCAGCTGTGGCTCTTCTGGGTGGCACCCATCATCGGCGCCGCAATCGCTGGCGTCGTCTACCGCGCCCTCTGGGGCGACGGGCAGCGACACTGAGGCGGGCGCCGCCTCAGCCGGGCTGATCGGACTTAGGCGCCGTGGCGGCGGGAGCGGCCGCCACGGTGGGCTTCTTCCAGTCGCCGCCGAGGGCGCGCACGAGGAGCACGGTCGCGCTCGCGCGGCGGATCTCGATGTCGACGGCGGTCAGACGGGCCGAGAGCGCGGCATTTTCGGTGGAGACCACCTCCAGGTACGTGACGATGCCGCCCTTGTAGCGCAGGTTGGCCTGGTCAAGGGCGCCCTGTGTGGCCGTGACTGCGGCCGCCTGGCTGATGCCCTCCAGCTGCAGCTGGCGCAGCGCCGCCAGATTGTCCTCGACGTCCTGGTAGGCCGTCAGCACCGTGCCGCGATAGTTGGCGACGTTCTCGTCGTACACCGCATGGGCCTGTGCGGACTGGGCACGGCGCAGGCCGGCATCAAAGATACTCAGCACCGCCTGCGGGCCGAGTGACCAGTACTGACTCGGGGCGTTAAGCCAGTTGCCGGTCTGCGTGCTCTGGTACCCGGCGGTGCCGAGGATGCTGAATACCGGGAAGTAGGCCGCACGGGCAACGCCGATGTTGGCGTTGGCGGCGGCGACGCGCCGCTCGGCCGCCGCGACATCCGGGCGGCGCTCCAGCAGCTCCGAGGGCAGGCCGGGGTCCACGGTCGGCAGCTGCGGCATGCGCTGTGCCGGGTGGGGCGCGATGCTGAAGGTCGTGGCCTCACGTCCGACGAGCACCGCGATGGCATGCTCGGTCTGTGCACGGCGCAGGCGGGTGTCCTCGGCCTGGGTACGCGCCGTTTCAAGCTGCGCCTGCGCCTGCTGCACGTCGGAGATGGGCGAGGCGCCGCCCTTGTAGAGGTTCTGGGTCAGCTGCAGGGCGCGGGCGTAGTCGGCGACCGTCTGGTCGAGCAGCTGCTGCTCGACGTCGAGACCACGCAGCGTGAAGTAGTCGGTCGCCAGCTCCGCGTGCAGCGAGAGGTCAATCCCGGCGACGTCCCCGGCGCTGGCCTGCTCGCTGTAGCGGGCGTTGGCCACCGTGTTGCGGACACGGCCGAAGAGATCCAGCTCGTAGGAGAGGCTGCCGCCCACGGTGAAGAGGTTGCCGGTCGCAGGCTTGCCGAGGGTGTAGCTGGGCGAGTTGTAGGAGACCCGTTCGCGCGTGGCACCGGCGTCGGCATCAAGGGAGGGGAAAAGGGCCGAGCGGGCGATCCGCGTCTGCGCCTTGGCCTGCTCGAGCCGCGCGAAGGCGGCCTTGAGGCCCTGATTCGCATCGGTCACCTGGGCCTCGAGGCTGTTGAGCTCCTCGTCCTCGAATACCTGCCACCACTGCCCGCGTGGGGCGGTATCAGCGGGTGTGGCTACCTTCCAGTCGCCGGCTTCCTTGAAGGTGTCGGGCGGGGTTGGCATCGCCGGCCGCTCATAGTGCGGCGCGAGCGAGCAGCCGCTCAGGGCCGCCAGCACCGCGAGTGCAATAGCAGGAGAGCGCCGCATCAGGAGTGCCCGGGCCCCGGCGGCTTGGTGCTCGCCGGCTGCGGGGGCGCGAGGCGCACCTGGGCGCCGTCCTGGATGGAGTCCGGCGGGTTGGCCACCAGCACATCGTTGGCGGTGACACCCGAGAGCACCTCGATCTCCGTGCCGAAATCGCGTCCCTGGGTAATGGTCTGCAGGTGTACCCGGTGCTGCTCGTCAAGAACCGCGACCCGCAGTCCGTCGGTGCGGAACAGCACGGTGTTCACCGGGATGCGCAGCGAGTCATCCACGCCCGCCAGATTGAAGTACACCTGTGCGTACGAGCCTGGCAGCAGCTCACCCTGGGAATTGTCGATCTGCAGCTCGACCTGCAGGGTCCGTGAGTTGGCATCCAGAGCGCGCGAAGTGTTCGCGACCACGCCCTCGTAGCGCTTCCCCGGGTGGTCCGCAAACACCAGGCCGGCATTGAGTCCCTGGTGGATGGCAGAGGCGTACAGCTGCGGCACCGACACGTAGATGCGCAGCCGGTGCAGGTCCGCCACGCGGAACAGGGCATTGCCGGCGCTCTGGCCGGCATTGATCAGCGCGCCGACATCCGTGTTGCGCTGGGTCACCACGCCATCAAATGGGGCCAGCACGCGCTTGAAGGATTCCAGCTCCTGCAGGCGTGCGAGATTGGCCGCCGAGGACTGCTTGGCGGCGGACTTGGCGGCCGCATCGCCAGCGCGCTGGTCGGCGTCCTGCTGCGAGACTGACTCCGTGGCCAGGAGCCCCTTCCAGCGCTCATTGGTGGTGCGCGCCAGCTCGTAGTTGGCGTCCGCGGTCGCGAGGTCCGCCTGCGCCTGGCGCAGTTCCTGATCGACCTCCGGGGTTTCGATCTCGGCCAGCAGCTGTCCTTTCTTGACCGGGGTGCCGATGTCGGTGTGCCACGCCTTCAGGTAGCCGTTGGTACGCGCGTAGATCGGAGCCTCGTAGAAGGCCTGTACGCTGCCGGGCAGGACCAGCGTGTCCTTGCCGGGGCCGCCGTGTGGCTTCACGGTCGTGACGGTGGCAATCGCTGCGGAGGAGGCGGCCTGCTCGAGCGCGGTGCGTGCGCTCAACCGGCTGACGATCCCCCAGACTGCCATGACGGCCGCTACGGCAATGAGTATCAGTACGTACCGCCGCGTCCGCGGATCGCCCGTATGCGGGGCCGTCGGGTTAGTGGGCTGGTCGGACATTACTCTCACTCCGGCGCGAATGAATGATGGAGAAGACGGTAGGCACGAAGAAGAGCGTGGCTACGGTGGCGAACACCAGGCCACCGATCACGGCGCGCCCGAGCGGCGCGTTCTGCTCGCCACCGTCACCGAGGCCGAGGGCCATGGGCACCATGCCGATGATCATGGCAAGGGCGGTCATGAGAACGGGGCGGAAGCGTTGCGTGCCGGCCTGCAGCGCCGCGTGCGTGGCATCATCGCCGGCCGTCATCCGGTCGCGCGCGAAGCTGATTACCAGCACGCTGTTGGCGGTCGCCACCCCCATGCACATGATGGCTCCGGTGAGCGCCGGGACGCTCACAGGCGTATGGGTCATGAACAGCATCCACACGATGCCGGCAAGGGCTGCGGGCAGGGCGGTGATGATGATGAAAGGGTCGAGCCAGGACTGGAAGTTCACGACAATCAGCAGATAGACGAGGACGATGGCACCTGCAAGGCCGACCAGCAGCCCCACGAACGAGTCGTTCATGGTCTTGATCTGTCCGCGCACCGTGACCTTGGAGCCGCGCGCGAGGGAGTGCTTGGTGTCGGCCACGATCTTGTTGATCTGCTGCGAAACGTAACCCAGGTCGGCCCCATCCGCACTTCCGTAGATGTCGATGACCGGCACGGCGTCGTAGTGACTGACCACGGCCGGGGTCATGGTGCGGCGGAAGCTAGCGAGGTTCGCAAGCAGCTGCGTGGTCCGCGCGTTGGGGCCCGTTACCGGCGTGGTCGTGAGGTCGGTGAGCGAGGACAGCCGGAACTGCGGGGTCTGCGCCACGACCGGGTACTGCGTGCCGCTCTTCGGGTCGATCCAGTACGAGAGCAGCGTCTGGCCGCTGCCGGAAAGCGACGTGAGCAGGTCATTCGCGACGTCGGTCTCGGTGAGGCCGAGCAGGGCGGCCTTACTGCGATCGACGTCCACGTTCAGAGTGGGATAGTCATACGCCTGCTGAATGCGCAGGTCCACGACGCCGGGGATCTTGTGCAGCCGCGCCAGCAGGTCGTTCGCGTAGGCGCGGTTGGCATCGACGTTGAAGCCTGAGACCTGCACGTCAAGCGGGGCCGGCAGGCCGAAGTTCAGGATCTGGCTGACGATATCCGCGGGCAGGAACGCGAAGGTAGCCGACGGATATAGCTCGTTCAGCCGCGGCCGCAGCTTGTGCACGTAATCGATGGTCGGATGATGATTTTCCTTGAGGTTCACCAGGATATCCGCGTCCCCCGATCCCACTGGCGCAGAGTTGGAGTAGGCGGTGTTGATGCCGCTGTAGGGGACGCCGATGTTGTCAACGATGGTCGCGATTTCGTCCGCCGGAATGACCTCGCGGATGGTCGCCTCGACGCGGTCGCAGAGCGTGGCGGCCTCATCGATACGGGCACCCGTGAAGGCGCGCACGTGCAGCTTGATCTGGCCGGCGTCGACCGCGGGGAAGAAGTCCTGACCGAGGCCGGGCAGGAAGCGCCCGAACGGGAAGGCCAGCACGGCGGTGAGTGCCATGGCTGCCAGGAACGGCGCGGCGAAACGCATGCCCGCACCCAGGGCGCGCTCGAGGAGCGAGTGGTACCCGGCGCGGAAGCGCGTGAACCAGCGCTCGAAGCCCTGCTGCAGGCGTTGGAAAAAGCCGGTTGCGGTCTCGTGCTTGTTCGGGTCGTGCTTCTTCAGCCAGTACATGGCAAGCGTCGGCACGAGGGTACGCGACAGCAGGTAGGAGGCGAGCATCGCGAACACGACTGCCTCAGCGAGCGGCACGAACAGGTAACGCGCCACGCCCCCGAGCATGAACATCGGCACGAACACTATGCAGATGGCGAGGGTCGAGACCAGCGCCGGGGTGGCGATCTCGTGGGCGCCGGTCAGGATCGCGTCCTCGACTTCCTTGCCCTCTTCAAGGTGGTAGTTGATGTTCTCGATGGTGACGGTGGCATCGTCGACGAGGATGCCGACGGCGAGCGCCAGGCCGCCCAGTGTCATGATGTTGATCGTCTCCCCGAGCGCCGACAAACACACGATGGAGGCCAGGATCGACAACGGGATCGAGATCGCGATGATCATCGTGCTGCGTATGCTGCCGAGGAACAGCAGGATCATCAGGCCGGTGAGTGCTGCGGCGATCACCGCCTCGCGTACCACCCCGGAGATCGCGCCGCGCACGAAGATCGACTGGTCACCGACCAGGTCGATGTTGAATCCTGGTGGCAGCTGGGTCAGCACCGCGGGGATGCGCGCCTTGATTTCCTTGATGATGTCGAGCGTCGAGGCACTGCCGGTCTTCAGCACGCTCATCAGCACACCGCGCCGGCCGTCGCGGCGCACCATGTTGGTCTGCGGCGGGTAGCCGTCGCGCACGTTCGCGACGTCGCGCACGTAGATCACGGTTCCGTTGCGAGTGGTGACCGGCATGTCGTTGAGCTCAGCGACCGTGCGCGGGTTCGAGTTGACGGAGACAAAGTATTCGCGGTCGCCGATCTTCTGCGTGCCGGCCGGCAGGATCGAGTTCTGGGCGGCGATGGCGCTGGTGATGTCGTTCCCCGAGAGGCCCTGGGCGCGCAGCGCGTCCGGGTTCAGGTCCACCTGCACCTGGCGCTGCAGCCCGCCGTACGGGTAGGGCATGGAGGCGCCGGGTACGGTGGCGAGCGCGGTGCGGATGATGCTGTTGCCGAGGTCGAACAGCTGTGCCTCGGAGAGCGTGGTGCTGGACAGCGCGAGCTGCAGCACCGGCACCGAGGAGGCATTGTAGGCAAGAATGAAGGGCGGCGTGGTGCCCGGGGGCGCCTGGCGCAGGCCGGTCTGCGAGACGCCCGTGATCTGGGCGAACGAGAGTTCCTCGTTCACATTCGGCTGGAAGAAATACTTAACGATCGACTTGCCGCTGAGATTCTGTGACTCCGTGTGCTCGACATCATTCACGGTCGTCTGCGCGGTGCGCTCGCTGGCGAGCACCAGGCGCGTTGCCATCTCATCCGGGGAGAGGCCGGTGTAGTTCCAGATCGCAGCGACGACCGGGATCTTGATGTTCGGGAAGATGTCCGTGGGGGTGCGCAGGATCGAGAACACGCCCAGCAGCGTGATCAGGATGGCGAGCACCATGAAGGTATACGGGCGCCGCAGCGCGAGCTTGACGATCCACATTTGACCGCCAACGTTACCGGAGGCATGGGAAGCGACGATTACGCGCCGGCGACTCTTTGTTACAGGTGAAATGGCACCCGCAAGCAGCCTGCGACACGGCACGTGGAAATTGGGCCGCCACAGGACCGGACCCGGTACGACGGGCGGCTACGGGCAGGCGGGGGCGAGCTAGGTGAGAAGCAGAGGCTCAGTAAACGGGTTCGACGGGCACCGCGACGCGGTAGCCCACGCCGCGCTCCGTGACGATGATCTGCGGCTCAGCGGGGTTGGCCTCGATCTTGCGGCGCAGCCGCAGCACCTGCACATCGATGGCGCGGTCGTAGACCTCGTTGTCGTAGCGGCGACTCATCTCGATCAGCTGGTCCCGGCTGACGACCCGGTTGCCGGTCGCCAGGAGCGCCGCCAGCAGGTTGAATTCGCCGTTGCTGAGCGTGACGTCGGCGCCGCCGGCGGCCGTCAGGCGCCGCGTGCGCAGGTTCAGTTCCCATCCCGGGATCCGGTAGGCACGGCACACGCGGGTGCCCTTGGCCTCCTGGCTGATCTGCGTCCTGCGCAGCACCGTGCGGATGCGCGCGAGCAGCTCGCGCGGGCTGAAGGGCTTGGTGAGGTAGTCGTCCGCGCCGAGCTCCAGCCCCATCACCCGATCGGCTTCCTCGGCGCGCCCGGTCAGGATGATGACGGGGATATGGGACTCGCTACGCAGCTGGCGCAGCAGGTGCATGCCGTCCTCGCCCCGCAGCCGCAGGTCGAGCAGCGCGAGATCGACCACACCCGTGCGGCAGGCCTCGAGGAACTCGGCCCCGGTGGCGGCGCCACTGACGCGGAAGTCGTTCTGGCCCAGGTATTCCTCCACCAGCTGTCGCACCGCACTGTCGTCATCCACTACCAGCACGTGGGGCACCGGGACGCTGTTCATGGGAGGTACCCGTGAAGCGCGTGCTGGTCGTCGAGCGTGATAGTCTTCACCGGGACCTCATCCGTGAATGGCTCGAGGAAGGGGGCGTGCAGGCTGTGTATGCCGACGCTACCGGCCAAGCTCCGGCGGATATCGATACAGTACTGGTCGACGTTTCGTGTCAGCAGCAGGCTCATGCAACTCTCAACACCTGGCGCCGTGCGTATCCACGCGCCGCGATCGTGCTCGCCTCCGGGCGCTTTTCGGCGGGCGACATGGCGAATGATGCCATGGCTGCCCGCCTCGGAGTGACACGCATCCTCGCCAAGCCCTTCACCCGCGCGGATCTATGGGCAGCCCTGGGCCTCGCAGCAGCCTCCCCGAACAGCGACGCAGCGCGGCGCTAGGGGCGCCGGTGGCCGGCGAGGGTGCCCGCGCCCGCGCGCTGCGCCTGCGTCTGATCCTCGTGGTGGTGGCGGTCTGCGCTGCGGTATGGCTCTCGGCGCTCTACGATGCACTGCGCGACCGCACGGCGATCCTCGCCGACGCGGAGCGCCAGTACGAGAACATTGCCGGCGCGCTCGCCGAGCAGGCCGCCCGCGCGCTGCAGGCCACGGACCTGATCCTGAAGCAGGCGGCGCTGCTCGACCCGGACGTGCCGGGCGCACCTGCCTCGCGGGACACGCTGGCCGACCTGCTGCGGCGTTACATGAGCGGGGTGCCGCAGGTGCGCAACCTGTTCCTGTTCGACTCCGCGCGCGGCTTGCACATCAGCACGACGCCTTCGGGCGCGATCAACGCCGACCTCAGTGACCGCACCTACTATCGTGCGCAGCAAGACGATCCGAATCGCGGCCTGTTCGTCAGCGAGCCGTTCGTCAGCCGCGTGACCGGGGATCCTACCTTTGTGCTGTCGCGTCGCCTGCCAGGGGAGGGTTTCCGGGGTATCGCCGGGGCCGCCGTGGATGTCCCGTACATTCGTCGCTTCTACAGCGCCCTGAACCTCGGCGCCGGTGGTGCGATCGAGCTGTTGCGCGCCGACGGGACGGCGCTGGTCAGCCGCGAGCACGAGGTCATCGGCACGTCCCCATCCCCGTGGCTCGGCGCACTGAAGCAACTCGGCGACCGCGAGTCGCTCTCGCTCGCGGCCACAGACCCGGCCCTCGGGTCGATGCGCGTGAGTCTGCGCAAGGTGCCAGGATATCCGGCGGTTGTCGTGGTGGGACGCAGCGAGCACGCGATCCTCCAGGACTGGCGAGCGAAGACCTGGGACAACGTGATCCGCACCTTCGTGATCACCCTGCTCGCCACGCTGTTGCTGGTCGCGTTCCTGCGCCAGCTCGCCCGGCACGAGCGCATGACGGGACAGCTGCACCAGTCGCAGAAGCTCGAGGCCCTGGGGACGCTCGCCGGCGGCATCGCACACGACTTCAATAACGTGCTCGGGGCGATTCTCGGCTACAGCGAGCTGGGTATCGAACACACCCAGCCCGGGACGGCACTGCGGCGCTACCTGGACAACATCGTCATGGCCGCCAACCGTGCCCGGGACCTGGTTGCGCGCATCCTCGCCTTCAGCCGTCCCGGGATGGGGAGCGCGGAGGCCCTGGTGCTGCAGAGAATCCTGGCCGAGGTGCGCAACCTGAGCGCCGCTGCGCTGCCGGCGCGGGTGACCGTGAGCGTGCGCGCACCCCAGGCGCCACTGGTCGTCGCCGGGGATGCCGCCCAGCTGCACCAGATGTTCGCCAACCTCGTGACCAACGCGGTGCAGGCAGTGGGCGATGCCGGGCGCGTCGAGGTCAACGCGAGCGCCGTCGTCATCGAGGCTGAGCGTGTTTGCACGGTTGGACGGCTGCGCCAGGGTTCATACGCGCGCGTCGACGTCACGGACACCGGCGTTGGCATCAGCGCCGGGCAGGTCGAGCGCATTTTTGACCCCTTCTTCACGACCAAGCCGGTAGGCGAGGGCACGGGGCTCGGACTCTCCCTGGTGCATGGCATCGTGCTCGACCACGGCGCGGCGCTCGAGGTTACGAGCCGCCCGGGCGCCGGCACCACCTTCAGCGTGTTTCTGCCACTTGCGAGCGGTGAGCCCACGCAGGAGCCCGCACCCGTGGCGCTCGCTACCGGTCGCGGAGAGACCGTTCTCGTCGTGGATGACGAGGAGAGTCTCGTGCGCCTGACCGAGGAAGTGCTCGCGGGCCTGGGCTATGAGCCGGTGGGGTGCGTCGGGGCGCTGGAGGCCCTCAAGGTGTTCCGCAGCGACCCGGGGCGCTTCGATGCCGTGGTGAGCGATGTCATCATGCCGGAGATGTCCGGCACCGAGCTGCTCAGGGAGCTGCGCCGCCTGCGGCGGGGGCTGCCGGCGCTTCTCGTGAGCGGCTATGGCGGTCCGGACCTGCAGGCGCAGGCGGCCGCGGCCGGCGTGCAGACGATCCTCAGCAAGCCCCTGCACGCCGCTGAGCTTGCCGCCGCGCTGGCGGCGGTGCTGGGGAACCCGGAGGGGCGCGAACGCGCACCGGCGAAGGCGCCGGACGCAGTGGCTTAGGGGGCTTTCTGGACGAGAAACGACTCAGGCAGCTTGGGTTGAGGACGGCCGGACCAGGCAATCGCGCGGCAAGGTGCGCGGCTGCGCTCCTCATCGCGGGCGCCTTGCTGGGGATTCCCGCGCCTGCGGCGCAGCCGCAGGAGCCTCCGGGCAGCAGCGGCGGCATCGACGCGCGGCTGGACCTGCTGTTCGGGGAACATGACCCGTACCGCGCGTTCCTGCGCGACTTGCAGGCAGCCGTCGCCGCAGACCAGCGTTCCCGCGTCGCTGCCATGGTGAGCTATCCGCTCAAGGCAAGAATCCATGGTCACGTGGTGCGCATTGGCACGACCCAACAGTTCTTCGGACACTATGACGAGCTGTTGCCGCAGGCCACGCGGGCGCAGATCGCCGCCCAGTCCTACGAGGGGCTGTTTGTGAACAGCCAGGGCGTGATGATCGGCAGTGGGCAGCTGTGGTTCAGCGGTGTCTGCGGGGACGAGCTGTGCAGCAGGCGCACCATCAAGATCATCGCGTTCAACCCGACGGGCTAGGCTGCCGCCGGCGTCGCGCTGCGTGATGGCGGTCCCTCGCGCGCCGGAGTAGTCTTTGCCCGCAGGAGGGAATCATTCCATGTCTAAAACGCTTCAGAAAATAACACTCGCCGCCGTCGTGCTGCTGCTCAGCGCCTGTGCGACGACGACCTTCACGTCCACCTGGAAGGCCCCGGGAACGGAGCCCATCAACCCGGTCGGCAAGACTGTGGCCGCCGTCTTCGTGTCGCGTGATGAAAGCCGTCGCCGTCCCGCCGAGGACCAGCTCGCCGCCGACCTCACCATGCACGGCGCCAAGGGCGTCGCCGCCTATACCATCCTGCCGGATGAGATGCGCGAGAGCGGTGACGCCGCGCGGGCGGCACTCAAGGCTGCCGGCTGCGATGGGGTGGTCATCATGCGCGTGGTCGGAAAGGACCAGCAGGTCAACTACACGCCCGGCATGGCGATGCCGGCGTACTACGGTGGCTTCGGGCCCTACTGGGGTTACGGCTGGGGCACGGTCTACTCCCCGCCCACCATCACCACCGACACGATCGTTTCGGTCGAGACGCTCGTGTACTCGCTGAAGAACGACAAGCTGTTGTGGGCGAGTTCCAGCCACACCACGAATCCCCAGAACCTCGACGCGCTGGTCAGCGAAGTTGCAGCCGCGACCGGCAAGGAAATGGAGAAGCAGGGCCTGATCGTGATGCCGGCGAAGTGAGCCCCTGCCTGCCCGCCGCCCGCCAGGTGTGGCAGCGGCTGGGCTGCTCGGCAGTCATTGTCGCGGCGGCGGCCGGCTCTGCCGTGGCGTCTACGCCGCAGGCGTGGAGTGCCTACGACGCGGAGGTCCTCAAGGCCTGCGCTGCCGCGAGTTCGCTCAGGAACCCGCATGCCGCAGGCCAGCGGGTGGACTTTGACGACGCCACCGGCTACTCCGCGCTGCTGCTTGCGGGGACCTATCCGCAGCCCCACATGAAGAATCAGCCGGGGCGCGAACTGTGCCTCTTCGATAGGCGCACGCGCACCGCAGTGATAACCGAGGCGGACGGCCTGGTGCGCGCGAAGCCAGCGTCCGCGGTGCCGCCGGGCAATCCCTAGCCGGCGATCAACGGTCGCGCCACCCCGCGCAGGTGGCTCCTCACGCCACGCCGACTGCGGATTTCCCGGGCAGCCCCGACGGGATTCCGTCCCCGTGGCTAATCCCAGAAGACCAGCTGCCCGGTATTGCCGCTGAGCCGGAGTTCCGCGTTGCCGAGTTGGATCTTTTCCCTGGGGACGGAATGACGCAAACGAAGTTCCACCTGCTTAATTCCCGTGCGTGTGCCCGCCGGTACAACGCGTATTTTCACCTCAGGCCCAGTGGCAAGAAAGCCGGTCGCGGTGCGGTGGACGGACCAGCCGAGGAGTCCCAGCTGGGTGGCAAGTTCCGACGTGCCTTTCTGGTTGAGCGCGACAGTGAGGCCCACCACGTTGTCCAGGGTCTGGCCAGGGCGGTAATCCCAAGACCTTTCCTGCTGCCGGCTCAGCGGATCCCTGACGGGCGCCTCCGGGTGCCTGGCCGCGAGGTATCCCGGATCCAATTCCATGACCCATATCGCTGTCGTCTGTGCTTCCTTCAGATGCGTCGCGGTGTACCAGGGGATCTCACCCTCCGGCGTGGTTCTCACCTGCTTGTCGGTCTCAATCCTGTCGCCAAATGCGGTACGCAGGCGCTCGGCGGCCAGGGCAACGCCGCCTGGGGATTCCACTGACAGGCCGATGCCACAGTCTCCTGCCTGAGTTTCATCGGGGAGCGCGGCGGCCCCGAAGAACTCCATGTAGGTCTGGCGGGCCGTCCAGTAGAAGCCTGACCAGCTCTGATCCCCAGCCACGACCTTCTGCTCCCTCACCGCACCAAGCGCCGCCACCCGGTCTGAAGTCCGCAGGGCGTCGTAGGTCGCCTGGTCGAGCGCGATCCAGAAGTGATTCAGAAAAACCGGCGGCAGCTGCTCGGCCGCGAATGCCGGCGCGCAAGAGAAGAGCAGAAGGCAGAACGATAACAGCGGCCTCATCGCACAGCGTCCCCGCGACATTCGGCTACGCCGCTCTGCGGCTTGCCGGTGGGGGCTGCGGGGGTAGGGTCAGTTGGCTGCGGATCTGGACCCCGGCATTTACGCATGCGGTTCAAGCGAAGTAATCCGAGGCGAGCGTCTCGTCGCTGCCACGCGATCCGGCGGAATTGAATATGGGTGTCAGCAGCAGCACCAGCGCAAGGTTCAGCACCACCGTATAGAAGGCGCTGTAGCCGGGCAGCACCAGGTGGCCGAAGTTCAAGGGGAAGGTCGGCGTCAGGTTGGCGGCGATGGCCATCCAGGTGCCGGCAAACGTGCCCACAGCCCAGCCGACAAGCAGCGCCCAGGAGTTGAACCAGCGCGTATAGGTGCCCAGCATGACCGCCGGCAGCGTCTGGATGATCCAGATGCCGCCGAGCAGCTGCAGCTGGATCGCGTACTTGGTCGGCACGAACAGGATGAACGCGAGTGCGCCCACCTTCACGAGCAGCGAGACCCATTTCGCGATCTGCGACTCTTCCCGGGGCGTAGGGTTCTGGTTGATGAACTCGCGGTGGATGTTGCGGGTGTAGAGGTTGGCAGCCGCGATCGACATGATCGCCGCCGGCACCAGTGCGCCGATGGCGATGGCCGCGAAAGCGATGCCGACGAACCAGCTGGGGAAGCTATGCAGGAGCAGCGCCGGCACGGCGAAGTTGTTACTGAACTGCTTGAAGCCGGCCGCGTATTCGGGCATCTCCTTGACGCCGGCGGCGATCGCGAAGAAGCCGAGCAGCGCCAGCAGTCCCAGCATGAAGGTGTAGCCGGGCAGCATCGCGGCGTTGCGGCGGATCGCCTTGCCGCTGCTGGCACTGAGGATGCCGGTGAGCGAGTGCGGATAGAGGAACAGGGCGAGCGCCGAGCCGAGCGCGAGCGTTGCATAGGCGCTGTAGGCGCCGGTGGTGTTGGGTCCCGGCGCCGCCAGGATGATCTTGGCGGGCGGAATGGCCGCGAAGATCTTGCCAAAACCGCCAAGCTGCATCGGGATGACGATCACGGCGGTGAAGGCCGTGATGTAGATGAGCAGGTCCTTCACCACCGCGATCGAGGCCGGTGCGCGCAGCCCGCTCGAATAGGTGAAGGCGGCGAGCACGACGAAGGCGATCAGCAGCGGCAGCTCGCCCATGAAGCCGGTACCCGAGATCCCCAGGGCTCCCACGACCACCTGGATCCCGACCAGCTGCAGCGCGATGTAGGGCATCGTGGCCACGATGCCGGTTGTCGTGATGGCCAGTGCCAGCCAGCGGTTGCCAAAGCGGCCCTTCACGAAGTCCCCGGCGGTGATGTAGCCGCGCTTGTGGCACACGTGCCAGAGCCGCGGGAACACCAGGAAGAGGATCGGGTAGATGACGATCGTATAGGGCACGGCGAAGAAGGCGAGGGCGCCCGTGCCGAACGCCAGTGCCGGGACCGCGACGAAGGTATACGCCGTGTAGAGGTCGCCACCGACCAGGAACCAGGTGATGAGCGTCCCGAAACGCCGGCCGCCGAGGCCCCATTCGTGCAGCTGGTCGAGGTCCCCGCGGCGCCAGCGCGCGGCGGCGAAGCCCAGCCAGCTGACGAACAGAAACAGGATCACGAAGATCGTCAGCGCTACCCAGTTCACGCCCTGCATGTCATTCCCCCGCAGCGTCGCCCGCCGCCCCTCATCGACCGCGCGTCGCGAAGTACACGATGGCGGTGAACACCGCGCTGATCAGGACCCAGAGCATCTGGTACCAGTAGAAGTAGGGGATGCCCATCCAGGCGGGCTCGACACTGTTGTAAAACGGCGGCCACAGAACCGCCACGATCTGGACGACGAAGAGCAGGTACCACCAGCTCCAGCCGCGCCGGTTGCCGTGTGTATCGTTCATAGCTTCCCCCGAACTGGTGTTCCCCGCTGACCGGTCGTACGGCCCAGCCACTGCGGCGGGCTCCCTAGCGAATCTCGCGGTCCTTGGTCTCGGGCAGGAACAGGAACCCGATCACTAGCGTCATCAGCGCCACGATGATCGGGTAACGTAACCCGTAGTAGATATTGCCCGTCAAGGCCACCAGTGCGAAGGCGACCGTTGGCAGGAAGCCGCCGAACCAGCCGTTGCCAATGTGGTAGGGCAGAGACATGGAGGTATAACGGATGCGCGCCGGGAACAGCTCCACCAGCCACGCAGCGATGGGTCCATAGACCATGGTCACATAGAGCACGAGCACGAAGAGCAGCAGCCAGACCATGAAATAGTTGATCTGCTCCGGGTCCGCCTTGGTTGGATAGCCGGCCTGCTTCAGGGCCCCGCTCAGAGACTTCGAGAAGCCGTCGGTAGCCGCCTTGAAGTCGGCAGCCGACATCGTCCCGCCCTCCACCGAGGGGATCGGCGCCGCATCGCCGATGCGTACCTGGGCGACGCTGCCTACCGCCGCGGCCTCGTTGCGGTAAGGCACGCCCGCCTTGGCGAGCGCCGCCTTGGCGACGTCACAGGACTGGACGAATTTCTTCTTGCCGACCGGGTCGAACTGAAACGAGCAGGCGTTCGGGTCCGCAACCACGGTGATCGGGGCGTGGGTGGAGGCACTCTCGATCGCCGGGTTCGCATAGTGGGTGAGCCCCTCGAATATCGGGACGTAGGTCACTGCGGCCAGCAGGCAGCCCGCCAGGACGACTTTCTTGCGACCGATCCTGTCCGAGAGGCTGCCGAAGAACACGAAGAACGGGGTCGCCACCAGCAACGCCGCTGCGATCAAAAGGTTCGCCGTCTTGGCTTCGACCTTGAGCACCTGGGTGAGGAAGAACAGGGCGTAGAACTGCCCGCAGTACCACACGACTGCCTGACCGGCGGTGGCGCCCAGGAGCGCGAGGATCACCAGGCGCAGATTTCCCCAGCGGGCAAAGGACTCTGTCAGCGGTGCCTTGGAGCTCGTGCCCGCAGCCCTCATCTCCATGAATACCGGCGATTCGGCGAGCTGCATGCGGATGTAGACCGATATTCCCAGCAGCACGATGGAAATCAGGAACGGTATGCGCCAGCCCCAGGTGTCGAAGTCCGGGCCGAGCCATTGACGGCAGGCCAGGATCACGAGAAGGCTGAGGAAGAGGCCGAGGGTGGCCGTCGTCTGTATCCAGCTGGTGTAGAGCCCGCGCCTGCCTCGGGGAGCGTGCTCGGCGACGTAAGTGGCAGCGCCCCCGTACTCCCCGCCAAGCGCCAGGCCCTGCAACAGGCGCAGGGCGATGAGCATCACCGGTGCGATGACGCCGGCGCTGGCATAGCTGGGAAGCACGCCGACCAGAGCGGTCGAGAGACCCATGATCACGATGGTGATGAGGAACGTGTGCTTGCGGCCCAACATGTCGCCCAGGCGCCCGAACAGCAGGGCACCGAAGGGCCTCACGGCGAAGCCCGCCGCAAAGGCGAGCAGCGCAAAAATGAACCCGGTGGTCTCGTTCACGCCGGAAAAGAACTGCTTGGAGATGATCGCGGCGAGGGAGCCATAGAGGTAGAAGTCATACCACTCGAATACCGTTCCCAGGCTCGAGGCGAAAATCACCTGGCGGTGCGCCTTGTCGATCCCAGACCCGTCTGCAGTCAGCGTGCTTGTGGCCACGGTATGGCTCCTGTTAGTCCCTGAAACTCTCGGATAGAGCGTCGATTTATCGTTTTTTTAGTGCCGGTGCGATCATGGAACCCGGAACGCACGTTGAGTATTTCACAGACTCCCCATGCACTACAAAGAGTCACAGTCCTGTGGCAGGAGATTGGTTTGTGTCACTTTTTTGACAGGGCCCCATGTGGCTGTGCCGCATCACACCGTGGGCACTATCCGAAGTCCCCTTCAGCCAGCGGTTCGAGCGCGGTGGCGGAAACGCCCGGCGCATCCGCAATGAACTTGCCCTGCGCATCCAGTTCCGCGAACACCCCACCCAGGCGTACGAGCTCCTCGTAGCGCCCGCGCTCCACGAGGCGACCGTCCTTAAGCACGAGGATGACGTCGGCGGTGCGCACGGTGGTGAGGCGGTGGGCGATGACAAACGTCGTGCGGCCCTTCACGAGCGTGCTGAGCGCGCGTTGTACCCGAGCCTCCGTGATGTTGTCGAGTGCGCTGGTGGCCTCGTCAAGTATCAGGATGGGCGCATCTTTCAGCATGGCACGCGCGATCGACAGGCGCTGCCGTTCACCGCCGGAGAGCGACTTGCCATGCTCTGCGACCATGGCGGCATAGCCCTCCGGCTTTACGCTGACGAACTGGTGGGCCTCCGCCGCGCGCGCCGCGGTTTCGAGTTCCGCATCGCTCGCGTCGGGCTTGCCGATGCGCAGGTTTTCTGCGATCGAGCGATAGAGGAGTCCCGGGTTCTGGAAGACCACGGCGATGTGGGCGCGCAGTGAGGTCAGCGTGACACCTCGGATGTCGATGCCGTCGATCGTGATGCGCCCGCCGACCGGGTCGTAGGCACGGTAGAGGAGCGACAGGGCAGTCGTCTTGCCGGCGCCCGTGGGTCCCACGATCGCCACCGTGCTGCCCGCGGCGACCTGGAAGCTCAGGTCCTTCAGCACCGGCTGCGCCGCATCGTAGCCGAAGGAGACATTGTCGAAGGCGACGTTGCCCTTGACGTCCTTCAGCTCCGCCGCGCCCGGCAGCTCGCGCAGCGCGCTGCGGGTGTCGAGCACTTCGAAGAAGTTGGCTAGGGCTGGCGCCTGGAAGAACAGCTCGGAGATGAAACCCGCAAGCTGCTCCATGCGCCCGATCATCATCATCGCGAAGCCGACGAAGCTCACGATCGCCCCGACGGTGATCTCACCCCTGCCGTGCAGCTGCACTCCGAGCGCGAACAGTCCGATCACGGTCAGCGTACTGGCTGCGCGGTTGGCCACCGACACCCAGGCCCAGCCACGCAGCACGGGGTACTGGGCAGTAAGCACCTGGCCGACGAGCTGGCGCAGAGCCGCGACTTCCGTGGCGATGCGCGCGAAGCTCTGCACCACCATGACGTTGCCGAATACGTCACCGGTGCGCTCGGCGATCTCCTGGTTGAGCTGCTCGACCTCGCGCTGCTCGTTGCCGGTCCGGCGCACGATGATCGTATTGAAGAGTACGAACGCGGACATCAGGCCGATCATCAGCAGCGCCAGCTGCCAGTTGATGCGCAGCGCCAGGGGGACCATCACCAGGATCGCGATCAGCGTGCTCAGATGGCTGCGGAAGAAGGCCAGCCACACTACGAACAGGTTCCCGCTGCCGGCATGCAGGGTGCGCAGCAGCCGCCCGGTGTGGTGTTCGTCGTGGAAGGCGAGGGGCAGGGCGAGGGCGTGCTCGAAGAAGTCGACGATCGCCGCCAGCTGGCGCCGGTGTGCCAGGCGATCCGAGTACAGCGCGACCAGGACGTTGGCGGCGACGCCGAAGAAGCCGACGCCGGTCCACCAGGCGATGTAGTACCAGGGGTTGCCCGAGCCCTGAGTCGCCAGTGCGTCCACCACGCGGCCGAACAGCCAGGGTTCGAGCAGGAAGACCGCGGCCATGGCGATGTTGGCGAAGGCGAGGCCCGTTGCCAGCCATTTTTCCGGCCCCAGCAGGGCGAGGACCCGCAGGTATATCTTCAGCAGCGACATGCCAGGATCGCTCAGCGAGTGGCGGCGGCCGGCGCGGTAGGCTCCCCGGGCTTCTCGGTGAGCACCGTGTTGAGGTCGGTCAGCATGTCATCGAGCGTCCCGTCGCCGAAGCCGGCATGAATGGCGCGGATCCTGCCGTCCTTGCCGATGATGTACATGCGCGGAATCGCGCTGATGCCGTACGCCTTGGCGATTCGCTCGCCCGGATCGAGGAGCAGGTGCAGTTGCCAGGCCGCCTGCTTCGCGTCCCGGCGCAGCCGCTCTATCGTCTCAGTCTGATCGTCCCTGAAGTTGACGGCGAGGATGGTGATCTTGTCCTTGCCGAGGTACTCCTGGAGCTTCTCGAGGTTAGGCAGTTCGTTGCGGCACGGAGCACACCAGGTCGCCCAGAAGGTCACGACCGCGACTTTTCCGTGTTGGGCCGCGAGCCGGATGCGCTCGCCATTGACGTAGTCCCGCGCGCTGAAGTCGGGGGCCGGTGCACCGACCTCGGGGGCAGCCGCCGGGGTGGCGTAAGCCACCTGAAGCACAATTCCAAGGGTGCACGCAATCAGTGCGCGCGTTCGGGCCGATTCCAATATACGGGTGGGCATGCGTGGGGGTCCGGCGAGCCCTGGGGCCCTGCTGCCGTAACCTTAGAGGCTCGCGGCCGCGAAGTCACCCGCATGCAGACCTGGCGTCCGTGGAAGAGGGCGCACCGACGCGGCGCGCCAGTTCCGGTTCACTTCTGCAGGAAGTGCTCGCGCTGCGGGATCTCGTGTGCCGGGCGCGGTTCGCGCTTACCACCCTGATACTGGGCAAATACCGTGACCATCTCGCGGTTGAACGCCGGGATGTCGTCGGGCCGCCGGCTGGTGATGAGATTGTCGTCCACGACGACCTCCTGATCGACCCAGTGGCCGCCCGCGTTCGTGATGTCGGTCTTCAGGGAGGGCCATGAGGTGAGGCGGTAACCGTTTGCCTCGCCGGCTTCCACCACGGTCCATGGACCGTGGCATATGGCAGCAACCGGCTTGCCCGCCTCGAAGAAGGACTTAACGAACGCGACCGCCGCGGGGTTCATCCGCAGAGCGTCTGGATTCATAACGCCCCCGGGCAATACCAGGGCATCGAAGTCCTCGGCATCCGCCTGAGAGAGTGTCCGGTCCACGTCCACCTTCTGACCCCAGTCGCCGTGACTCCATCCCCTGATTTCCGTGTTCTTAGGCGAAACCACCTCGGTGGTGGCGCCCGCACTGTCGAGTGCCTGGCGCGGTTCCAGCAGTTCCGACTGTTCGAAACCGTCCGTGGCGAGAATCGCGACGCGTAGGCCGTCTAGCTTGCTGTCCATAGCTGCACCTCATGAGGGAAATTCGGGTAGCGGAAGAGCGCGCCACTATCCCGCAAACCCATCGCCAATGTCAGGGGCAGGGGACCCGGCTTGGAGTCGGAAGGGACCGACCGGGAGCCTCTTGCCCCCTCAGCGGAGGCCTTACCGGTCGACAAGGCGCCAGCACCGCAGGAATTGATCGACCTATTTTCCACCAGGAGTCGATGGGTGGGTGTGTCGCCATTGACGATGAGAGCCGCATTGGTAGGCTGGCTCGCCGGCAATCCTGCAATTTGTGCTTCGCGTTCTGGGCCTCATGCATGTCGTTACTGGTGTTCGCTGTCGTTCTCTCTGCCGCGCTGCTGCACGCGACCTGGAACGCGATCGTCAAGGCAGGGGACGACAAGTTCCTGACGACGATCATGGTGACCACGGCCGCCGCCGCCGTCTCGGCGTTATTGCTTCCGTTTCTAAAGGCCCCCACCAGCGCGAGCTGGCCGTTCGCGATTGCATCGGCGCTTTTTCAGATCGCGTATTTCCTGCTTGTAGCCCGCACCTATCAAATCGCCGATATGAGCCAGGCATACCCTCTAATGCGGGGAACCGCGCCACTGATCGTCGCGCTTGTAAGCGTGTTTCGACTCGGTGAGACACTCTCGCCCATCGCCTGGGCCGGCGTAATCGGAATCTCTCTCGGCATCTTCAGTATCGCCCTCAGTAGCAACCTCAAGGATCGGCGAGGCGTGTGTCTGGCACTTCTGAACGCACTCGTGATCGCGGCCTACACGTTGATCGACGGAGTCGGAGTTCGGCGCTCCGGGGCGCCCGCTGCGTACACCCTGTGGGTGTTCCTGCTGACTGGCTTGCCGCTCGTGCTATGGGTGCTGACCGCACGAGGATCTGACTTCCGGTCGTACCTGCGACGCTATTGGGGCTTGGGGATCGCCGGTGGCATAGGCACCACGGCGTCCTATGGGTTGGCCCTGTGGGCGATGACCTTTGCATCCGTCGCCGTGGTCGCGGCTCTGCGGGAGACTTCAATCCTCTTCGGAACCCTGATTGCTGGCCTGATATTGAAAGAGCCTGTCGGCTCAAGGCGCGTAGTCGCCGCCTGCATCATTGCTGCCGGAGCTGCAGTGCTGCGCCTGGCGTGACCTGCGCACACGGGAAGCCTGATGGTTGCTCATGAGCACAGCAGCAAAGCGAGCGGGATCAGCACGCCGGCGAAGATCAGTCCCCACGCCGTGCGCTTCTGACGAATCTGCGTGATCCCCATCCAGAGCCCGATCGTTGTCGACGCGGCGAGACACAGCGCTATTAAAAGGAAGAATGTCTTGAGAGCCAGTGTCGCTGGCGTGGACTTGTCGTCATCCGCCGCGGGAGCTCCTGGGGTACCGGCCGCGTCGGACTTTTGTGATTCCGCCTCTGGCCCAGCCGGGTCGTGGTGATGACCCAGCTGGAATACCTGATCCTTATGTACCGAGCTGAGTTTCTCAACAATGGCGGCGGGCCGGTACGTCCCGTGCGCCTCGTGCAGACTGAATACCTGGACGGCGCCGGTCAAAGCAAAAAGCAACACGCTTGGTCCGATAAAGAGCCCGATATACGCATGCCACCGACGGACGCTCGTCATGTTCATATTGCATTCGCTCCAATCTCGGGCCGGGGCGTAGATGCTGCGGGGATAAACAATGGTGGCAGGGCGAGAGCCTGCACGCCGCGGCTTTCCTGCCCGGTTAGCAGGTATCCACGACATTTAACATAATATACATTATGCGAAGTGAAACCTAATCGGCAGAGGGCTTAGAGCCTCGCCAAGTGAGCTGACATGGACCCCTGCTACCGGGCTTCAGGCGCAGGCCTTAACGCCCGCTGACGAGCGGCAGCGCGACGTTAAGTACGAAGTCAGCAAGGAAGTGCGCCGTGATGTTCGCAACCAGATCGCGGTACTTCAGATAAAACACCGTGAGGAGTCCGCCAAGCACGAAGACCGCGATGATGCCGCCGATGCCCTGCCGGTAGTGCGATGCAGCGAATATAGTCAGCGGCACCAGGCTCGCCAGCAGCTTGCTGCCGGTGAGGCTCTGCAGCCGTTCGATGGCAAAGCCCCGATAGAAGGTCTCTTCGGCCACACCCGCACGGAGCATGCTCACGGTAACGACCCAGAGCGAGGGGTGGAACGTACCTGCTCGCTCTTCCCCGAGATGAATGCCCATCTGTTGCAAAAGAAAATATACGGCGACCGTGACCGCGAGAAAGATCGCCGCGAACCAGAGTCCCCGCAGCAGCGAGCCTCGCATCCTGCCGGCACGAAAACCGATGGAGCTCAAAGGCAAGTGCTCCCACCGTTTCACTATCCAGAGCAGCAGGCCGACCAAGAGGAAGATCACGAACTCTCTTCCCAGCACCTGCCAGTTCGAGTGATTCTCGCCCGTGAGCGCCCGATAGCCAGCCGTGAATGCCGGCAGCGAGAACAGCGCGATGACGAGACCGACGAGGGTCGCCGTGAGATTGCGCCGAGGGGTTACGGTTTCCATAGTTGGTATCCGAGGGTTGATATAGCGCCGGGTTCGCGCCGCGCCGCGCAAATGCCGCCGCAGGTGATAATGATACGGTACGAAGGTCTGCCTCTGCCGAGGGCCGGACGCATACGCCGAACTGCTCGTCGCGCAGGTCCGGTAACAATGTTTGATGCCACTGCCGGCGCATTCCGAATACAACGAGGGATCCCGATGCGAAAGGTAGCATTTGTGACCGGTGCGACCCGTGGCATTGGCAGGGCCTGTGCACTCAGCCTCGCAGAGGCGGGATATGACGTCGTGGTTACCGGCCGCACGCTCAAGGAAGGCGACGGCAGGGTCCCGTCGGTCAGTGCAAAGGACCCGAAGGAACTGTCCGTGCCGGGCAGCATTGAGTCAACGGTGACCGCGGTGCGTGCCCTGGGTCGAGAGGCCCTGGGGCTGCGTCTGGACATCCTCTCGCGCGCCTCGATCGACGCAGCCCTCGATACCGTGCTGGGTACCTGGGGCCGCGTCGACGTGCTCGTCAACAACGCCATCTATCAGGGGCCGGGGCTCATGTACCGCTTCGCCGAGTTCACTCAGGAGCAGCTCGACGCCTGCCTCCTCGTCAACCAGGTCCACATCACCCGGCAACTTATACTTCGCATGATCGCCCAGGGTGGTGGCACGGTAGTGTGCATCGGTTCCGTGGCCGGTGTGGGGCCACCTCCCGTGTCGCCGGCGAAGGGCGGATGGGGCCTTCTCTACGGTGCGAGCAAGAGCGGCTTTCACCGTCTTGCGGAGTTTCTCCACCTTGAACACTGCGATGAAGGCATCCGCTCCTTCCTCGTGGAACCGCAGATGACCGTCACCGACACCATGGCGACGGTCTTCGGCGAGGGTGTGCGTTCGTTGGTCGCGGCCGGACGGGCGTTCACCCCAGAGACCACCGGGAACGTGGTGGCGTGGCTCGCGACGCACCCTGAAGCCGATGCATATGCGGGCAGGCTTCTTAGTACACCAACCTTCTTTCGGGACAACGGAATACCGATTCCCGGATAGTCAAAGATCGTCAGCGCGACGCCATGCCCTGCGATGCGGCGTAGTGCACTTCGACGATGGCCTTGTCACACAGGAACTTCGGTTCCTGGGGCACGGGGAAAGTACTGAAGCCGTGCAGGTAGGTCAGCGCCTGGGTGCGTACGTGGTAGGTTGTGGCGATGCGTGCTGCAGTGTCTTCTGCGGAACGGTCGTCGCGCACAATGATCCACCCACCCTGGTTGTCGACCGAGTTGACGCCAAGGACCTTGGCCGGATTCGCGCACATCGCTGCGCGGTGGGATGCACATCCCGCCGCGAGCAGAGCGAGCCCGAGAACTGCGGTGATACGCACGAGGGCCAGGTTATGCATAACCGAAAACTTCCCTGCCAGAACCAGCGGACATCTTGAGTCCAGCCGCCTCCGCCCGTCGCCGGTAGGGTGCGGTTTGTGCGGCGGCCATCACATTCTCGGCGCTTAAGGGGGACCTGAAGCCGTCAGCGCTGATGACCGAGGAGATTTAGCGAAGTGCCCTCTTCCGCGGTCATCCTCAGAGCGGTACCGGGATCCAGCCTGCGACGTGTCCGCAGGTGAGGTAGATCTCCCGACCGCTCGTGAAGTGCACGACCTCGTCATCGCGGTCGTCCTGCGACGGGTCGTAGCGGCGCACGTTACCGTCGCAGAAGCTGAGCATGTACCCGACGGTATGGAAGCCCTGGTTGACGTAGGCGTCCGCGGGCGAGAAGAAGTTCGCGAACAGGTGGTTGTGCACCGAGCAGATGTGCGTGTGGTAGTCCGCGACGATCCGCCAGCCCTCGGGCATCGCCTCGTTGTACTGCGGGATCTCGACCCCGAAATGCTGATGCGAGGTCAGGGGCGCGGTGACGCGATAGTGATGCTCGGAATCCTCGTAGATCACTCCGCCGCACTCATATTGCCTCGGACAATCGAGCGCGGCGTGAAGGCCGGCGACTGCCGCAGAGTCCACGTCCATGAAGATCGCGAAGATCAGTGGATTCATACTGAGAAGGCCTGCGAGGAGGACTCCATGCCCAGTGCTGCGAGGCTATGTTTTGGCACTTTCCAGTCAGGGTAACGACGCCCTGGTTCGCAACATTGAGGATCCGAATGTGAACGTGCTCGCAGACGCGAGCGAAAAGCGCACTTCAGGCCGCGGCCGTGATGCGGATCACCCGTTCACGCCCCCATGACGGGGCCTGCGGAATGGCTCGTAGATTAGATGCAGACCGGTGGCACACCCGGTCGCCCTCACCCGCCCGGATCTTGACCTAGGCGGTTGGCGCGGCGCTGCGGTGGAAGGAATCCGCCACCACCCAGGCACCGGCAAGCAGGGCGACGTTGACGATCGTCTCGCTCCAGTGTTCGGCGCTCACGTTGCCCGCCGCCACGATGGGTACCCATACGAGCAGCAGGAACAGGCCTATCTGCCAGGCCGATAGCACCGCCGCCGGCTTCGCCCAGATGCCGGCGAGGATTGCAGCGCCCGCGGCCAGGTAAGTGCATCCCGTCAGGTATGCCCAGAACGTATGCCCAGGTAGCCAGCCGGGCACCAGGGGCGTGGTCAGGTCGACGTAGACGAAGTGGGACAGCCCGAAGGCGATTAACGCCAGGGCGTAGAGCACCTGCGCGAGGCGTACACCTCTTTCCCCCACGGCGAACCCGAGCCGTGCCCGGTCCGAGTCAGCGGCAAACCAGGCATAAAGCACCCATGCGCCAGCGACGATGACGGCCGTCTCGCCCCAGCTTTGATAGGCGCCCTCCACGAGCGGCATGAGGACGATGAGGCGCACCTTGACCAGCACCATCCATATGAAGAGGTAGATAAAGAGCACGCGCGCGGCCGCAGCCGCCGCGCGGCGCAACAGGAGTCCGACACCGCAGACGAGGCAGACGAGGCTGCAGAGGCACGCCAGGATCTCCCGGCCGGGCAACCCCTTGGGTACCGAGTCCCATATCGGGCCGAAACCGCCCTGCACGAGGCCCAGGATTCCCAGAGCGATCAACGTCGCCGCAAAGACGGCATGACCCACGCTTGCGATGCGCATGCACCCCTCCCCTGACGTTCTGATTCTTTCGCCGCCGCACCCTTATAAGCCAGCTGCGCCGGGTGGGAAAACCCTCAGGCGCCAGGCAGAGCCCGCCGGTCGATAAAACGGGTCGACGCCCGCCCCTGCACCGCACCGCGGTATGATGCCGGCGCGTTGTAACAAGACCGGTCGAGCCGGCCAAGCGATGCCCGGGAAGGCTTCATGAAAACACTCACAGTCCTTGTACTGACGGCAACGTGCGTGGCCGGCGAGGCGTTCGCTGCTGAAGGGCCGGCGTTGCAGCAGCAGCTGCAGGAGGATCTCGGGCACTACCTGGCCTCGCGACGGACGATCGAGCACATCTCCGCGCTGTCGCTGAGCGTGAGCCTCCCCGGGGAGTCCTCGAACATCGAAGCCACCGCGGGCACGGTCCAGTACACGGGCGGCGCCGCTATCACGTCTTCGAACCTCTACCAGATCGGCAGCAACACCAAGGCCTTCACCGCGGTCGTATTGCTGCAGCTGGAGGCCGAGGGAAAACTCTCGCTGGACGACCCCCTCGGCAAGTGGCTGCCCCAGTACCCCGCGTGGGGCGAGGTCACTCTCAGGCGCCTGCTCAACATGACGAGCGGCATCCCCACCTACGACGCCCTGCAGGCGATGCAGCAGGCGTACGCCGCGAACCCGCACAAGGACTTCTCGCCCCAGGAATTGATCCGCTACGTCTACCCAAGCACCCCGGGTGCGCCCGCGGCAACTACCGGCTGGTCCTATTCGAACACCAACTACGTACTGGCGGAGCTCGTCATCGAGAAGGTTACCGGGCACAGTTACGCCCAGGAACTGCGGCAGCGCTTCCTCGCCCGCCCCGAGCTGCTCCTGAGCGACACGTTCTACGAGTCGCACGAGTACCCGGCGGCCGTGGCCGAGCGCCTGGTCTCCGGATACTTCTTCAGCAATACGCCCGACAACGCGGGACTGGCGCCGCTTTACGGCAGGGACGTGCGTGACCTGAGCGTCTCCTGGGCACGCGCGGCCGGAGCTGCCGTGTCGACGCCGACCGACCTTACGCACTGGGTCCGCGCGCTCTATCACGGCGCGGTGCTGAAGCCGAAGCAGCAGCAGGAGCTCGAGAGCCTCGTGTCGTTGCGCACCGGGAAGCCCATCGCCGATATCGTCAAGGGCGATGCACGCGGCTTCGGGCTCGGCGTGGGTCGTGACATGCTGCCTTCGATGGGAAAGTTCTGGTTCTACGAGGGTGAGACGCTCGGCTACCGCATGATCTATGTCTGGTACCCGAAGTCAGACGTCATCGTCGCGGTGGGCATGAACAGCCAGCCTAACGCCACCGACAATCACGGACAGCAGCTGCTGCAGGCGATTTACCAGACACTGCATCGGGCGGGGAAGCTGTGAAGTCCGCAGGTATCGGAAAGCGAATCAAGTGAGAGCCACTCTCTTCCTCTCCGCGCTGCTGCTGCCGCTCATGGCGGGGTGTTACACGCCCTATCAGCTGGCGAGTACCCACACCAACCAGTGCATGCATATCCCCTGGGACGGCTCCCCGATCCTCGCCGGTACTCCGGTGACCCTGGCGGCGTGCTTCGGCCGCACCGATAACCAGCAGTGGACCGTCAAGAACGGCCAGATCGCAGGCGTTGCCGGTCTGTGCCTCGACGTGCAGGGCCAGGCGGGGACCGACGGGACACCGGTCGTTGCCATGCCGTGCAACGGCAGTCCGGGCCAGCACTGGAACGTCACCCACGGGCGGGTGATTGGCGTTCGTGGCAAGTGCCTGGACGTTCCCGGCGGCCTGATCGTCGAGGGTGCGCCGCTGATCCTCGCCACCTGCGCCGGCACTGCCAGCCAGCAGTGGTCGCTGCGCTAGGCGCAGCACCTTGAGCTCGCGGCTAGAGCTCCGTGCTGCCCCTGGGCGGGGGCTTCTGCGGGTCTGTGAATGACTCGGGGGGATTCATCCCGACGCAGGATGCGCTGACCATGTCGCCCTCGCTCGCGTAGATCGTGGCGATCTGCAATGCCTTGGGGATCGCGTTCTTGCACGAGGCCTCGTCCTTGAACAGGTATGAGTCCACGTACGTCACCTCGAGCGACTTCGGCACGTAGAAGTACAGATGCATCACCGCCATGTTGCCGAGGGTGCGCGGCTCCTTCTGCTCGTCCGCCACCGCCGCAACTGCAAAGAGGGTGAGAAGGATTGCAATCGATTTCATGTGCACCTCACGGTTGGGGTCCAAGGACCAGGCACAGGGCGCAGGCATTCCCGTAGCACAAGGCTACAAGAACCAGGCCGCCGGAATAGTCGGTCTGCACCGACTCTTTAGTAAGGGCCTCGCGGCTTCGCCCCCCCCCAGGCCCCACCCCCCGTTCCCGAGGCTCTCTCTTGAGCTCGGCCTCAGCCTCCCCTTGAGGTCTAGTGCGTCGGCGGGCACCGGAGGTGGCACGCCGGGCGGTGACCTCCCCGGTGAGCCTGCGCCCGCGCCCGCGGGGGCTGAGTCCGGCACAACCAGGTAAGCCCTCGTTGGTGCTCGGTGACGCTGAGATCGCGCACAACTCACAGCCGGCTTCACGCTGCACCTATTTGGGGACCGGGCGGGCGCTTCAGATCCGCGGCGATCTTGGGGTGTCTGCGCCGCTGCTTTGCCTGTGGGTCTCCTCGGTCGCGTACCCGCATTATGTGGAGCGCCTGCGACCGTCTGTAGCCCCCCATCGGCCGCCGGTCGGACCGCCCCCCGTGTGTGAACCAGTACCGCTTTGCTCGCGGCCAGGCTCCAGTACATTGCCTCGCCATGAGCAAGCGCCAAAGAGGTTTCAGCCTGACTGAGCTGATGGTCGTGACGGGCATCGTCGCGGTCCTGCTCGGTATCGCCATCCCCTCGTACAAATACCTGACGCTCTCGTACCGACTCTCCGCGGAGATGAACAACCTCTCCGGTGACCTGCAGTACGCGCGCGCCGAGGCCATCAAGGAAGGAAACCCCGCGACGGTCTGCGTGTCGGCCAATGGCACGAGCTGCACCGGCGGCACCAACTGGAACGTGGGCTGGATCGTCTTCTCAGACCTCAACGGCAATGCCGTAGTGGATGGGGGCGATCGCATGCTCAAGTTTCAGGCAGCCTTCAGCGGCAACACCCCGGACAACGCGAATGGAGTCACCTCGTACACCTACAACCGTGAGGGCTTCGTGACCAGCGCCGGTGGCGGCTTTGTCGCGACTCAGGTGACCTTTCTGGATCCGGGCGGCAACGTCGCGTACACGCGCTGCCTCGTAGTCAACAGCGTCGGCACGGTGACCTCCCTGTCACACGCCGGCAATCCGACCCAATGCTAATGAATCGCACAAACACAATTGTTGTCTTGGAACGTGGCTTCAGCCTCGTAGAGGTCATGGTGGCGGTCGTCATCATATGCATCGGCCTCCTGGGCATCGCCAAACTGCAGGCCATGTCGGTGTCCAATAACACGATGTCCCGCCAGCGCGCGCTTGCGGCCATCGAGGCGGCGAGTCTGGCGGCCTCGATGCACTCCAACCGGGACTACTGGGCCGGACCCACCGTGGCGACGGGCCTGACCGTCGTGATCACCGGCCCGTTGGGCACGGCGACCGCCGCCGTGACCGGCGATCCCACGCTGCAGCCGCCCCTGGCGGCCGACCTTCCGAGCTCGAGCCCGACTGCCTGCGTCGGCGACGGCGGAGTCCTGCCGGCATGCCCGCAGCCGGTAGACCTGGCGGCGTTCGATCTGGCGCGCTGGTGGAACAACGAGGTGCTGATGCAGCTGCCGAACCCGACCGGCACCATCAATTGCCCGGAGGTCCCACCAGGGGTGCAGGCGCCCGTCAGCTGCACCATCGTCATCAGCTGGACTGAAAAGTCGGTGGGCATAAATTCGCAAGAGGCGAAGCAGGAGGCAAACAACCCCGCCGGCGGCGCCAGCACCAACGAAAACCCCTTTCTGATGCTGTACGTGGAACCATGAGAAACCAGCACCCCAAACGGTTCATGGCGCCCCCGCAGGGCGGTTTTACGCTCGTCGAGCTGATGGTCACCGTCGGCATCGCGCTCTTTCTGCTGGGCGGCCTGGTGAGCATCGTGCAGAACGTCCGAGTGGCCAACCTCACACAAAGCAAGCTGACCACCCTCCAGGACGAGGAGCGCTTCGCCTTTACCGTGCTGACCGATGCCCTTCAGGCGGGAGGTTACTTCGCCGACCCGATCGGCCAGTCGAGCTTCAATTTCGGTGCCACCGGCAGCTTCGCTGCGGGGGCCGCATTCAGCGGGTTCCACAGCGCCGGCGCCGGCCCCACGGTGGCGCAGGACTGGGTGGCGACGCGCTTTCTGACGGCGCAGAACTACGGCCCCATCCTCTGCAACGGTGTCGACACCAGTCTCGGTGGCGCAAATTCCTATACGGTCACCTTCAGCGTCGTGACTAGCCCGACCCAGGGGGACCAGCTGCTGTGCAGCGTCAACGGCGGCCAGCCGTTTCCGCTCGTGAACGGGGTGCACGCAATGACCGTTTACTACGGCATTAACCGCAACGCGCCGAACGTTGACTACAACGTGGACACCTACGTGACCGCCGATCAGCTCGCCAATGTGAATGACTTGCTCACCATCAGCTCGTTGCGGGTGGTGCTGTGTTTCGACAATCCGCTGTACGCAGTCGGAACGACGCAGCCGCCGTACGTCACCGTCGAACGCGTAATCCAGGTTATGGGGCGCGCCGGAGTGCATACGTGAGCCCCTCACCCAGGATGCGGGCCCGGCAAACCGGGGTGGCGCTGGTGACCAGCCTGCTGCTGCTCGTCATCATCACGATCCTTGCGCTGAGCATGTTCCGCAGCTTTGGCACCCAGGAACGCATCGCCGGCAACATGCGCGAAAAAGAACGTGCCCTGCATGCGGCCACCAGCGCACAGCAATACGCCGAGTGGTGGCTGCTGCAGAACGGTAACGCGGTACCGGGTGCGGCGGTTGATTGCTCACAGATCATCGCCGCCAGCGCCACACAGGGTCAGATCTGCCTTCAGACCCCCTACACAGTTCTCGGCCAGACCTGGACCAGCCTTCCCAACACGTCAGGGTGGCCCACCGGGATGACCTACGCCGAAACCGGCATGACCTTTGTCAACAATGGCACCCAGGTCGCCGGGGTCGCCCCTTATTACGCGACGCCCATGTTCTGGATCACAGACCTGGGCGTTGCCAACGATGCCGCGGGCGAGGCGTACCAGATCGATGCCTACGGCTACGGCAGCGCCCAGAACACCGTGGCGCTCGTTGAAAGCTTCTACGAAGTCTCCCCAGGCGTTCAAAGCCTTACAGGTCCGTGACTATGAAACACTACACATTCGCCACCGTCATCGCTGCGCTCGCGGCGCTCGTGTTGCCCTTTACGGCGGCAGCACAGTCCTCGGTAGCCGAAGACTTCACTCAGGGGGCCACCACGAACCCCTGGTACTTCTTCAACGGTGCCTGTCTCACGGCCGGCACCACGACCGGCGTCGAACCAACCGCTGGTACCGGGCAGCTGCCCGGGTGCACCACCATCGCCTCGAGCTATTACAACAAGAGCTCCGGTGAGGTGTTGACGGGTGGCTACAGCGGCAGCTTCCCCGATCCCGCTGGCAAGGGGGCGCTGCGCTTCACCAACGGCTACCCGTACGGCTACAACGAGAGCGGCGGCATCCTCTCGACCCAGCCCTTTCCGACCGGCCAGGGTGTCTCAATCACGTTCAAGACCGTCACCTATCTCGGTAACTCCGGCGGTGGCGGCACGGACGGCGCCGACGGCATCAGCTTCTTCCTGATGGATGCCTCACAGCTGAACACAGCGACGATCAACGGCAAGTCCAACGGCGACGGTAACGGCCTGGGCTCTTTCGGCGGTAGCTTGGGATACACCTGTTCCAACAGCAACTCGCCCTACAACGGCCTCACCGGCGGTTACCTCGGTCTCGGCATCGATGAGTACGGCAACTTCCTCAACGGAACGACGAATACCCTCAACGAGAGCGGCACGACCGCCTCGGGAGACAACACCGCAACCGGCGGCGGCTACCAGCCCGGCCGCATCGGCCTGCGCGGCGCGGGCAGCATTTCCTGGAATGCCCTCACTGCCGCCTACGGCGTAAACCCGAACAACACCGCGCTGCCCTACTACCCGGCGAGCCTGCTGACCTCCTGCGGCGTCAACGGCGGCACCTACAATGCCACCACCGGCGGCTGCATGAGCTGCAGCAGCGGTACCTACCAGTCGAGCAATAACACGTGCCTTACCACCACTTGCACCGGTGGCGCCACCTATAACTCTACGACCGGCCAGTGCGAGAGCTGCCCCTCGGGTGACACCTACAACTCGGGCGCTAACAACTGCTCGACCAAGACCTGCTCGAGTGGCAGCACTTACAACTCCACCACGGGTCAGTGCGAGACCTGTCCCTCGGGCGATGCCTACACCTCGGGCACCAACACCTGTCTGACGCAGACGTGCGCCAGCGGCACCTACAACTCCAGCGCCAACAAATGTGAGACCTGCACGACCGGCGTATATAACCTCACCGCCAACAAGTGCGAGAGCTGTACGTCGCCCAACGTCTACAACGCCAGCACCAATCTTTGTGAGGTCTGCACGACCGGCTACACCTACAACGCAGGGACGGGTTTGTGTACCAAGGGCGCCTCCACGCTGACGCCGACCACCAAGAGTCCGACCGCTGGCACGCCGGCGGCCAGCTCGCCGACCTCCATCACCGCCACCGGGAGCCCCACCAATACCATCGCTCCCACGAGCAGTGCGACGGTGAGCCCCACGCCGACCAACAGCAAGGTCGACTGGTACTCCGCGGTGCAGAACACCTGCAAGTACGGCACCCTCTATAACTACTCAGTGCCCGGTGTGCCCACGAGCGCGGGCGCCACCAGTCTGACGAACGCCGCCAACACGGCGGGTATCCTCGACTACGGTGCCCTGCCCGGTGGTTACACCGTGCTGCCGTCGGGCACCAAGATCGCCAATGAGTCGGCCACCACACGTGGTGCGGCGACGCCGATCTACTATCAGCTCAAGATCACCCAGAACGGGCTCCTCAGCCTGCAGTACGCGGTTTGCCCGGCAGCCGGCTGCGGCTCCTGGCAGAACGTCCTGATCAAGCAGAACATCACGACCGCCAACGGGCCGCTGCCGGCGAACTTCCTGTTCGGCTTCGCAGGCTCTACGGGTGGCAGCTCCAACATCCACGAGATCCTGTGCTTTCGCGCGGACCCGGCGACCTCGGCCTCGAGCTCCGCGGGTGCCAGCGAGAAGCAGTCGGCCAAGCTGGAGACGGGCGTGCAGGCTTACTTCGCCTATTACAACCCGAGCGACGGCTGGACCGGGCGTGTGACGGCGAGCAGCCTGATCTACGACTCGTTCGGCAATATCACTCTCGCTCCGATCCCGAACTGGGACGCCTCCTGCGTGCTGTCCGGGCTGGTGGCGGGCACCAACTGCAGTACAACCGGACAGGCGGGCCCGCTCGCCGCGCAGGCCCCGAACTCGCCCAACGTCGCCGCTTCGCGCCAGGTCGTCACCTGGAACGGCTCAGCGGGCGTCGCCTTCCAGTACAACCAGCTGACCACGGCGCAGCAGCAGGCGTTGACACTGGGTGATTCCTCCCAGGGCTACCCCTCCTCCTACACACCGGCGGACCGGCTGAACTTCCTGCGCGGTGACCGCACCAACGAGATCAACAGCGTTGGCACCGGTGAATTCCGCCGCCGCAGCAACGTGCTCGCGGACATTATCGACTCCAGCCCCGTCTGGGTCGGCGTACCGAGCGCGACCTATGGCAATACCTGGGTGGACCGTATCAACAGCAGCGACCCGCTGCCGGAGAACTCAACCACCGTGCAGAGCTACCCGGCGTTTGTCACGGCCGAGACCAGCCGCCAGCAGGTGGTCTACGTCGGCGCCAACGACGGCTTGGTGCACGCCTTCCGCAGCGGCACCTACAACTACACCTCCGGCACCTGCGCCAGCACGCCCACGGCGAGCTGCTTCACAAACAATGACGGCCGCGAGCTGCTGGCCTACATCCCGGGATCGCTGATTTCCGGCACGAGCTCGCAGCTCATCCACCCGGACGTCACCAACGCCAACAACATCCCGATCGACTATTCGAACCCGCAGTACGGCCACAACTACTTCGTGAACGCGATCCCGGGCACCGGGGACGTGTTCTACGGCGGCCAGTGGCACAGCTGGCTGGTGGGCGGCCTGGGTGCCGGCGGCGCAGCGCTCTATGTGCTGGACGTCACCAACCCTGCCGGCCTCACGGAGAGCAATGCCGCGAACATCGTTCTCGGCGAGTGGAACAACACCACCATCACCTGCGTCGGCAACTCGAGCTGCGGTGCGAGCCTCGGCAACACCGTCGGCACGCCGCAGCTGCGCCGCCTGCACGATGGGCGCTGGGCCGCCATCTTCGGCAACGGCTTCGGCAGCTCCACGGGTGATGCCGGCATCTTCGTGATGACGATCGACCCGAATTCGGGCGCCCAGGGCGCGCAGTTCTACTACCTCAGCACCGGCGCCACCGGCTCCAACGGCATCAGCTTCGTCGCGCCGGCCGACCTCGACGGCGACCACATCACCGACTACGTGTATGCGGGCGACCTCAAGGGGAACATCTGGCGCTTCGACCTCACCGACCCGAACGAGGGCAACTGGGCCGTGAGCCCGGGCCCGCTGTTCAACACCGGTGGGCAGCCGGTCACCACCCAGCTGGTGGTCGCGGCGGGCGCCCCGAGCCCCGGCATGCAGCGCCAGGTCATGGTGCTCTTCGGCACCGGCCAGAAGATCGGCGTGACCAACGCGGTCGCCACGACCTACGCGAGCGGCACCCAGTCCCTGTACGGGGTGTGGGACTGGAACCTGAGCGGCAGCGACGGCGGCCGCCTTGGCCCCGGCACCGGTCATCCGGCCGGCTGGGACGGGGTTTCCAGCGCGCAGTTCGCGAGCCTCACGCGCGCAAGCGCCGGCCTCACTACCCTGACGCCGTCCAACCTGCAGCAGCAGATCGTCACGGTGAACTCCTCCACCCAGGACCGCGAGATCCAGACCAACGCGACCATCTGCTGGACGGGTGGCTGCCCGGGCAGCACGGCGCGGCAGTTCGGCTGGTACTTCAACCTGCCGGGCAACCAGGAGCAGGTGATCTACAACCCTGAGCTGTTCTCGGCAGCCCTCACCGTGAACACCATCGTGCCGGCGATCAATTCGCCGATCTCCTGCACGAGCAACAGCGACACGGGCTTCACCTACGTCGTCTCGGCGCTCACCGGCGGTGCCTTCGCGAGCGTGTTCCTGCCGCCAGCGGAGCAGCAGTTCCTGAACGCGAACCCGAGCATCAACTCCGCGCCGTACACCGATCCTGTTGCGATTGGCCTGCAGACAAATGCGACCGGTACGTCACTCGTCACGACGAGCACCAACGGCACGCATTACCTGGTATCCGAGACCAACCAGGTGCAGAGCAATACCACCGGGCCGAACGGCTCGACCATCAGCAACGTGCTGCTGGGGAATTCCACCGCGACCAACGTACCCACCAACGTCTCAGGGCGACGGCTGGGCTGGATCGAGCTGCGCTAACTCAATGCCACGAGAGAAATTTATGGAACTCCGGCCTCCCCACTATTCCCGCGGCATGACGCTGATCGAGCTCATGATCGTAGTGGTGATCGCGACGATCCTGATCGGCATCGCGATACCCTCCTACTCCTCCTACGTGCTGCGCTCGCATCGCGTGGAGGCCAAGACCGCGCTCATGGACCTGGCCGGGCGCGAAGAACGCTATCTCAGCACCAGCCAGAATGGGGCCAATTACTCCCAGACTGCACCGGACCTCGGCTATCCGAATCCGCCGGGATTCCCCACGGCCGTCGGCAGCGGTTACTACCAGGTGACGGTCTGTGCCATTGGTCCGGGGATGAATGCCAACTGCCAGCACACGAACCAGGCCGCGCCTGCCTACGAGATCGACGCGACGCCGCTGGGCAACCAGAACAACGATACGCAGTGCGCGGTGTTCGCGATTGATAACACGGGCAAGCAGTGGGCCTTCAGCACCACTAATGTGGACAATACACAGCTGTGCTGGAATAACTAAATATATCAACTGACTACATGATAAATATGATGTAGTTAGTTGGCAGGCGCAGGGGCCGCAAGCCAGACCTTGTCCGTAAACCAGCGTAATCCCCGCCATTTCCGCGGGTTACGGGGCAGCACACGGACATATAGTTTTCATAGAGTCTGAGCTATATTTCCAGCGTAGCCGCTTGAGCGGCCTTGGATTCCCTCACCGACCGGATAACAAGAATTAAGCGACGCCGCCTAGCTGCGCAGGCTCGACCCGGACGAACCTGCACGACGGCGTCACCGAGGTAGCCGCGATGAGCTCTACGTGGGAACAGCTGGAGGGCGCCGCACTCTCACTGGTGCGCGCCAGCTCCATCAAGGACCGTCTCGCGGACGCCTTCCGCAACCATCTTGCGCAGGTCGATGCGGAGGAACTCCCCGACACCCTGCGCGGACAGTTCCGCGCCTGTCACGATGCCCTCATCCGCGAGCGGCCGCAGCCTGGCGAGGAGGCCGTGCGGGCCACGGTGCGCAAGATGTCGAACCAGGAGGCGGACGAGGTGGCGGCGAGCGTTGTGCGCCTGTACGCCGCCTACGTGCGCGAGATCACCAGGGCCGAGGCCCCGTCCGCGAACGCGATCCTGAACAGTGTGGCGGTGACGCCCGTGCCGGGGGGGCGCGCGAAGAAGAGCGTGCCGCAGGTCATCTCGCTCTACGCCCACGAGGGTTAAACCCCCGCCTTCAGTCGAGTTTGAACTCGATCGTATCCCAGCGTCCGGTCTTCTCGTGCCGCGCGTGGGTGCGGATCGAATCCACCAGCGCCCGCTCATCCCACTGCACCACGTCGTTGGTGAGGTCCAGTATCGCCTTGGGCGCCTCTTTGCCGCCGCCGAAGGGCTTCATGAGGATCACCGGCTTCTTGTTCGCCTGCGCGTACAGCAGTTCGAAGGTCATCAGGTCCTTCTGCGTCTCGTAGAGGCTCGAGAGCGCGATCACCGCCTCGGCGGGCGCGATCTGGCGTCGCAGGTCCTCGCGCTGGGCTTCCTTGTCGCCGCTCACCGGTTTGTCGGGCGTGCTGTAGTTCTTGTAGAAGAAGTTGCGCGCGCTCTCGAGGTACTCGAAGACGCGCAGGTAGTCATCACTGAGCTCCCAGGCGTGGGTGATGAAGAGCTTGATCGGATTGTCCTGCGACATGGGCCAAAGTCTCGCACAAGCGGCGGTGGCTGCAAAATGTGCGCTCGGGTACCGCTGAGGCGTTCCGGCGACGGCGGCACACAAGGCGCGGCGGGCGCCGACACACCGCAGGGCCCGCCCACGGTAGAATGACTACTTTACGGTCCACCTGTAAGCAAACGTTCACCCCGTGAGACTCCTCGTCTACAACATCCGCTATGCCACCGGCACCGGACCTGCCTTCCACCTGCCCCTGCCGGGGGCCGGTTACCTGCGCAGCAACAAGAAGGTGCTCGGCGGCATCACCGAGTTCATCCGCGCGGAACACCCCGACGTCGTCGGCCTCATCGAGGTCGACACCGGCTCCATCCGCACCGGCATGCTCAACCAGGCCGACCACATCGCCCGCGAGCTCGGGCACTACTCCACCTACCAGACCAAGTACGGCGCCGACTCGCTCAACCAGTTCATGCCCATCGTGCGCAAGCAGGGCAACGCCTTCCTCTCGGCCCCCACCGTGCACGGCGAGCGCTTCCACTACTTCGACACCGGCATCAAGCGCCTCATCATCGAGCTCGAGCTCTCGGACGTGTGCGTGTTCCTGGTGCACCTGTCGGTCAAGTACCGCCACCGCCAGTACCAGCTGCGCTCCCTGCACGACCTCATCCGCCAGGCCGCGAAGCCGGTGATCGTGGCCGGGGACTTCAACACCTTCTGGGGCACCCACGAGATCTACCTCTTCATGCGCGCCACCGGGCTGCGCAGCGCCAACACCGCAGGCCTGCCCTCCTTCCCGGCGCGCATCCCGCGCATCGAGCTCGACTTCGTGCTGGTGAGCGAGGGCATCGAGGTCAGGGAGTTCCGTATCCCCGACGTGCGCTTCTCCGACCACCGCCCCCTCGTGTGCGACTTCGAGGTGTTGAGCGGCGCGAGCAGCGGACGTGCCTCGGCGGCCTGATTGTTTCCTTGCCCGGTAAACCCGCATGAATGAAACCGTCGCACCCGCTGCGCCCGCCTGGACGCTGACCGAGGATGCCGAGCGCATCGCGTGGCTGAGCTTCGACAAGCCCGGCACCTCGGCGAACGTACTGTCGGCGGGCGTGCTCGCCGAGCTCAACGAGCACCTGGGCAGGCTCGAGCAGTCGCCCCCGCGCGGCCTCGTGCTCGTCTCCGCCAAGAAGAGCGGCTTCATCGCCGGTGCTGACATCCGGGAGTTCACCGGCATCCGGGACGAGGCCGAGGGCTACACGCTCATCCGCCGCGGCCAGCAGGTCTTCGACCGCCTGGAGGCGCTGCCCTTCCCCACCGTGGCGGCGATCCACGGGTTTGCGCTCGGCGGCGGACTCGAGACCGCGCTCGCCTGCCGCTACCGCGTCGGGGTGGCCGACGCGCGGCTCTCCCTCGGCCTGCCGGAGGTGCAGCTCGGTCTGCACCCGGGCTTCGGGGGGACCGTGCGCACCGTGCGCCTGATCGGCGTGCGGGCCGCCATGGAGCTCATGCTCAGCGGGCGCCCGGTGCGGGGGGAGAAGGCGCTCAAGCTCGGCCTTCTCGACCGGCTGGTGCCCGAGGGCGAGCTGCGCGCGAGCGCGCGGGCACTCATCCTCGAGCCCCCGGCCCCAACCCACGCACCGCTTGCCGCGCGGCTCCTGAGCCTCGCCCCGGTGCGCCCCTTCATCAGGGGAGCGCTCGTTGCCGAGGTGGCGCGGCGTGCCCCCAGGGCGCACTACCCGGCCCCCTATGCGATCGTGGACCTCTGGGCGCGCTACGGCGCGCACGGGGAGGCGGCCTATGAGGCCGAGGCGCGCTCCATGGCCCGCCTGTTCCTGAGTGACACCTCGCGCAACCTGGTGCGCGTGTTCTTCCTCACCGACCGCCTCAAGGCGCAGGGGGCCAGGGCCGGCAAGGAGCTGCGCCACGTGCACGTCGTCGGCGCGGGCATCATGGGCGGGGACATCGCCGCCTGGGCGGCGCTGCGCGGCTTCACCGTGACGCTTCAGGACCGTGCCAGCGAGTACGTGGCGCCGGCGCTGAAGCGCGCGGCCGAGCTCTTCGACAAGCGCCTGAAGGATCCCACGGAGAACGCCGCGGCGCGCGCGCGGCTCAAGGCGGACGTCGAGGGCGCAGGAGTGGCCGAGGCGGACGTCGTGATCGAGGCGATCTTCGAGAACCTCGAGGCGAAGCAGGAGCTCTACGCGCGCCTGGAACCACGCATGAAGCCCGCAGCCCTCCTGGCCACCAACACCTCGAGCATCATGCTCGAGCCCCTCGCCGCGAAGCTCGCCGATCCGGCGCGTCTCATCGGGCTGCACTTCTTCAACCCCGTGGCGCAGATGCCGCTCATCGAAATCGTGCACAGCGCATCCAGCAGCGCCGCGGCACTGGAGACCGGCACCGGCTTCGCGCGCCGGCTGGACAAGTTCCCCCTGCCCTGCCGCAGCGCGCCGGGCTTCATGGTGAACCGCGTGCTCACCCCCTACATGTACGAGGCGATGCTCGCGGCGCAGGAGGGGGTGCCGCTCGGCAGCATCGACCGTGCGGCGCTTGATTTCGGCATGCCCATGGGGCCGATCGAGCTGATCGACGTCGTCGGACTCGACGTGGCCGCGCACGTGGGCGAGATCATCGCCGCGGAACTCGGACGTCCGGTGACTCAGATCGCGCGCCTGAACGAGCTCATCGCCGCCAAGAAACTCGGCCGCAAGAGCGGCGAGGGCTTCTACACCTGGGTGGATGGCAAGGCCGTGAAGCCAGCCGCCGGGCAAAGCAAGGCGCCCGAGGACCTCACCGACCGGCTGATCCTGGTGCTCGTGAACGAGTGCGTGGCGTGCCTGCGCGAGGGGGTGGTGGCGGACGCGGATCTTGTGGATGCGGCGCTCATCTTCGGGGCCGGTTTTGCCCCATTCCGTGGCGGACCTCTCACTTACGCACGCGCCCGGGGCGTCGCCGCGGTGGTGGCGCGCCTCACGGAACTGAGTCTGCGGCACGGGCCGCGCTTTACGCCGGATGCGGGCTGGAGCTCACTGTCCGGCGGCGGAAAAGCGTGACAGGCGTCCGGCAGCCCAAAAGCCCTGTGCTACCATCCGAAAGGGGTCGGGACGAGCATATGTCCCATCCTATATTCGTATAGTTTTCGTCCGCTTACGGCCAAAACCACGCAACACGCTTAGGAAGACATGTCCGACGAGCAGGCAGCCACGGTCCAGGTTCTGAAGACGCTCGCGCCGCTCGACGGCATGAAGCGCGAGAACCTGAACGCGCTCGCGAAGAAGGTGAGCGTGAAGACCCTCACCGCCGGGCGCGCCCTCTTCCAGCAGGGCGACACCGACAAGCGCACCGTGTGGCTGGTGCGTGGCCGCATCGAGGCCCTCGAGGGCGAGCGGCTGGTGGCGAGCATCCGCGCGGGCACCCCTGAGGCCCGCAATCCCCTCTTCCCCGCCCTGCCGCGCAAGGTGACGGTGCGCGCCATCGATGACATCGCGTTCGTTGCGATCGACAGCGACCTTCTGGACGTGATGATCACCTGGGACCAGACCGGCAGCTACGAGGTCGAGGAGCTGCAGGCGCAGCTGCAGAGCGCAGGCTCGGATGACTGGATGACGACGCTGCTGCAGACCAACGCCTTCCACCGCATCCCGCCGGCCAATATCCAGGCGATCTTCCAGCGCCTGCAGCGCACCCCGTGCCGCGCCGGCGAGGTCGTGATCAAGCAGGGTGACGAGGGCGACTTTTTCTACATCATCGTGCAGGGCAAGTGCGCCGTCACCCGCGAGACGCCGCTTAGCCGCGAGGGCATCAAGCTCGCCGAGCTCAACGTCGGCGACACCTTCGGCGAGGAGGCCCTGATCGCCGAGGCCAAGCGCAATGCCACGGTCACCATGACGACCGACGGGGTGCTCATGCGCCTCAACAAGCAGGACTTCCGCGAGCTCATGAACGAGCCGCTGCTGCAGTGGGTGGTGCCCGAGCAGGCGCGCAAGATCCTCGAGCGTGGCGGACGCTGGCTCGACGTGCGCCTGCCGAGCGAGCACCAGAACCTCGGCATCGAGGGTGCGCTCAACGTACCCCTCTACCTGATCCGCCTGAAGCTCTCCACGCTCGACCGCACCAAGCCCTACGTCGTCTACTGCGACACGGGCCGGCGCAGCTCCGCGGCCGCCTATATCCTGGTCGAGCGCGGCTTCGAGGCCTACGTACTCAAGGGGGGCCTCGGCAGCGGCGCCGGTCTGCAGCTCACCCGCGGCGGGGCCGCCGACAAGCCTTAAGGGCGGCGCGCACTGCCGCGACCGTCGTCTCCGGCGTCCCACTCGATCTGGACGCGCGCAAGGCGCTGCCGGACGATGATTTCGTGAAGGGCGAGGTCGCCAACGGGGAACGATCGCCTTCTCGAGCTCCTCGGCCGTGATGAGCTGGCCGAGGCAGGCTGAGCCCGCCGGGGCGAGCGGCGCCCACGGGCTGCGGACACAACCCGTGGGCGCCCAGTCATGCGAGCCCGGTTAGGAACGATCCCGCGTGACTGGCTCAGACGCTAGTGCCCGCGGTGCTGGCAGGCCATCCCCCGGAAGTGAGTGAGACGGGCCGCGAGTTGGTTACACTGGGGTGAGGAGCGAGGCTCGCAAACAGAGCAGCTCCCGGGCCGGGGCCCCGCAGCGGCCGGCCCCTGAGCAGCGACCGGACGGGGGAACGCCATAACTACAACAACGCTCGCCGCCCCGCGCGTACGCGCCGGCGCGGACCGCAACGCCTTCCTGCTCTTCACCGCCCTCGTCTGGGCGGGTGTGCTGTCCGGCTTCGGGACCGACAGTTTCGATCACATCTCCAAGCACGGGCTGGACTATCCCCTGATCGTGCATTGCCATGCCCTCGTCTTCGTCGGCTACCTGGTCCTGTTCACCGTGCAGGTGGCGCTGATCCGCAACGGACGGCCGGACCTGCACCGGCGAGTCGGCCAGGCCGGCGCGGCACTGGCCGGGGTGATGGTCGTGCTCGGTCCGGCAACGGCGTTCCACGTGGACGCCGCACGCTTCGTGGCGACCGGGCGCACCCCGGAATTCCTGGCGGTGCAGCTGCTCGATATCGTGGCGTTCGCGGGACTCACCGGCGCCGGACTGCTGCTGCGCGCCAGCGCGGCCGCGCACAAGCGCCTCATGCTGCTCGGACTCATCTACATCAGCGACGCCGGCTTCGCCCGCTTCCTGAACCCGCTCGTGGCTGCACCGCTCGGTGGCACGCTCTGGGCCCAATTCGCCGGACTCTACTTCTGCAGCGACGTGCTGATGCTGGGTTTCGGCGCCTATGACCTCGTGACGCGTGGCAGACTGCACCCGGCCTACGTTGCAGGAGTGCTGTGGGCACTGGCCTTGCAGTGCACCGCGATTACCCTCCTCAACAATGCCGCCTGGAAGGCGCTGACGCTGCACCTGATCAGCCATTGAGAACAGCTCTGCTCAACGCAATTTTTCGCGCGACCCGCCGCCGCCGCCCGTGCAGCGCAGCACGCCCCGCCACCGGCGAGGCAACCCGAGCGGCGTACACTCGCACTGTTTCATCCACGACAAGTCAGGCTAAGGGGAAATCATGAAACCATGGGCTGCTGTGCTGGGTGTGTTGGTGTTTGCCTCCGCGGCTGCGATTGCCTCGGACAAGAGCGACGCGATGGCGGTCGTTCATCAGTGGGTCGATGCCTTCAACAAGGGGGACGGCAAGACCGGCGCCTCCTACTGCGCCGACGGCGCGCTGATCATCGACGACTTTGCCCCGCACGTGTGGCAGGGAGCGGGGGCGTGCGCCAACTGGTACCGGGACTTCGAGGCGTTTGTCGCCAAGGCGCAGATCAGCGACCCGAGCGTCGCGCTCGCCAGGACTCACCACCTCGACGTCGACTCCGGTTATGCGTACCTCGTAACGCCCGCGACGCTTTCGTACACCAAGGCGGGAAAGGCGGTCGCGGAAAAGGCCATCGTGACGATGGCGCTCAAAAAGGGCGCTGCCGGGTGGCAGATCACGGGCTGGTCATGGGCGGACCAGTAACGGGCTGCACTGCGGGGTGATTGCCGCGCGCCCGGGCGGGACGGGCCGGCTCAGCCGAACGAGGTGGGAGAAAGCGTGCCGGAGCCGCAACGGGCCCAGGCGCTACATGGTGTGCGTGGCCTTGTCGCCCGAGAGGGCGCCGGCGAGGTAGGTCTCGATCTTCTTCTGCGTCTGCCCGCGGTCCTGCTCGGAGAACTGCACGCCGATGCCGGCGGTGCGCTTGCCCTGGTTGCCCTGCGCGCCCTTCGGCGTCACCCAGATGACGCGCCCGGCGACTGGCAGCTTCTCGTCCTCGCCCATGAGGTTCAGCAGCATGAACACCTCGTCGCCGAGGCGGTAGTTGCTGTTGGTGGGGATGAACAGGCCGCCGTTCTTCACGAACGGCATGTAGGCGAGGTACAGCGCACTCTTGTCCTTGATGGTCAGAGTGAGAAGTCCCGGTTTGTTTGCGCCGCCCGCTCTCAAATTCCTGTCCCCGCCACCTACGCTTGCTGGATTCGCTGCCATCCCCTAAGCCCCTTTATAAGCTGCCGCCGATCATCAGGGTGCGAGGCGCCGGAACAGGACCTCCAGCGCGACCCCCCGGTTCAGTGGGACGTCGAGCGTGGCGCGCAGTTCCCGCACCTCGTCAATCAGCCGGAAAAGCTCCCGTATATTCAAGACCGGACGCCCCCCTGACAAGTAGGGGCCAGGCCGCACTTCTGTCATAAAGGCCCCCTCGCGCTCCTGGCGGCGGACCCGTTCTGTGAGCCAATTCTCAAAGCACCGCAGGCGCAGGGCCAGGTCCGCACGCGCCCAGCGCTCGGCGGTTGCGACCGGGTCCGCGCCCCGCTGCGCCAGGGCCTCCAGCGTACGCTGAGTGTCGCTGCCTGCGGCAGCCACTTCCTCCGGGTCCGTGGCCAGCACCGCCAGCGGCGCCTCGCCCAGGGCATCGAGCGCCCCCTCCCAGGGCTTGTCCCCGCCTGCCTCGCGCAGCCACTCGAGGGCCTGCGCACGGCTCGGGGCCGGCACCTTCAGGCGCTGGCAGCGGCTGAGGATGGTCGGCGGCAGGCGCGAGGGCTGGCTCACGACCAGCACCAGGAGCGTGCGCGGCTGCGGTTCCTCCAGGGTCTTCAGGAGCGCATTGGCGGCGAAGCGGTTCAGGGCATCCGCCGGGCTCAGGATCCCCACCTTGTAACCGCCCGCGTGGCTGGTGAGGGAGAGTTCCGCGCCGAGCTCGCGCACCTGCTCGATGCGCAGCTGCCTTCCGGCCTCCTCGGGCACCACCATGAGGAGGTCCGGGTGCTGGCGCGCGAGCACCCGCCGGCAGGCCAGGCATTGCCCGCAGGGTGCCGCGGTGACCTGCGTGCACAGCACCAGCTGCGCCACCCACAGCGCCAGCCACTCCCCGCCCGCACCGGGGGCTTCCTGGATGAGGAGCGCATGGGGCAGGTGCTCGGCGGCCCACGCAGCCTTCAGGTGCGCGCGCTGCGCCGCGGTCCAGGGCGGCGCCGGCAACGGCGGCGGGGCATCACTCATGGGGACTTGGCCGTGAGCGCTGCGAGCACCGCCTCGAGTGCGCGCAGCACGTCCGCAAGAGGCGCCGCCGCATCGATGACGGACACGCGCGAGCTCTCCTGCCGCGCGATGGCGAGGTAGCCTGCCCGCACCTTCTCGAAGAAGCCCACGGTCTCGGCCTCGAAGCGGTCGGTGGCGGCGGGGGCACGCGCGCGCGCGCGCGCCAGGCCCAGGGCCACCGGCAGGTCCAGCAGCAACGTGCAGTCGGGGACGAGCTCGCCCTGCACGGCGCGTGCGAGACCCTCGATCAGCGCCGCGTCGACGCCACGCCCGCTGCCCTGGTAGGCGCGCGTGGCATCCGTGAAGCGATCGCACACCACCCACTCCCCGCGCGCGAGCGCCGGGCGGATCACGTTGTCGACGTGCAGCGCGCGGGCGGCGAACATCAGGAGGGTCTCGGTCACGGGCGTGAGGTGTTCCGTGCCGCGCTCGAGCACGATCTGGCGCACGCGCTCGGCGAGCGGCGTGCCGCCCGGCTCGCGGGTGGCGAGCACGGTGAGCCCGCGCGCCTCGAGGTACTGCGCGACATGGCGTGCGGCGGTGCTCTTGCCCGCCCCCTCGATGCCCTCGAGCGTGATGAAGCGCCCGCGGCTCACGGGTGCTGCGCCCTGGGTGCCGCGGCATGGCCCTGGGCCCGCAGGCGCGCAAGGTAGGCCTGCACCGCCTGGTTGTGCTCCTCGAGCGTGCGCGAGAAGTGATGCGCCCCGTCCCCGGCCCCCGTCGCGACGAAGAACAGCGCGCCGGTGTCCTCCGGCTGCACCGCGGCCAGCAGCGAGTCTCGTCCGGGCAGGGCGATTGGCGTCGGCGGCAGGCCGTCACGCGTGTAGGTGTTGTAGGGCGTATCGGTCTGCAGGTCCCGGGTGTGCACCGAGCCGTCGTAGTCATCGCCGAGGCCGTAGATCACGGTCGGGTCCGACTGCAGCCGCATGCCCTTCTTCAGGCGGTTCACGAACACCCCCGAGATCGCGGCGCGCTCGCTCTTGAGTGCCGCCTCCTTCTCCACGATCGATGCGAGAGTGAGGGCCTGGTAGGCACTCTCCAGGGGCAGGCCGTTGCTGCGCACCTGCCAGGCGGCGGCGAGCTCGCGCTGCATGGCGTCATAGGCGAGCCCCAGGATGACGGTGTCGGCCGTGCCGGCGGCGAAGCGATAGGTGTCCGGGAAGAAGCGCCCTTCGGGGTTCTCGCCCGGGTGCCCCAGCGCGGTCATGACCTCGGCGGGTGTCTTGCCCTTGAGCGTGTGCTGCACGTGCGGGGCGGCGGCCAGCACGGCGAGGAAGTCGGCGAAGGTGGCGCCCTCCACCACCGTCACCTGCTCGAGTACCACCTTGCCCTCGGCGAACAGCTGCAGGATCTGCTCGGGGCTGGCGCGCGCCGGGATCTCATAGGTACCGCTCTCGACCTTCGGATGCTCGCCCTGCAGGCGCAGGTACCAGGCGACGGCGCGGGCGTTGCGCAGGAGGCCTGCGGATTCCAGACGTGTCAGCACGCTGCGCAGGCTCGTGCCGGGAGCCACCTCGAGGCGCCCGAGCGCCGTGGCGGGGCCCGGGGCCTCGTAGTTGTTGCGCAGCCAGTGGTAGCCGGCAGCGGCGGCGATGCCGGCGAGCACCAGCAAGACGAGCACGGTGGCGAGGACGCCGCCCCGCTCGGCCGGGAGCCTCGCCACGAACCTCACGAGGGCGCCCCTTGCCCGTGCGCGAGCTGCGGGGCGAGTGCCGCCTGCAGGCGCCGCGTCACCGGCCCGATGGGGATGCTGCGCCCCGCGAGCTCCACCACCGGGCGGATCCCCGTGAGCGCACTGGTCAGAAAGAGCTCCTCGGCACGGTTCAGGTCCTCAAGGTCGAGCACACGGCGCTCGCAGTCTACCCCGGCCCCGGCGGCGAGCGACCCGATGACCTCGCGCATCACGCCGGCGACCCCGCAGCGATCGAGGCGCGGGGTGAGCAGCTGCCCGTCGCGCACCAGGAACACGTTGCTCATGGTGCCGGAGATCAGCGCGCCACTGCCCGAGAAGAGCAGCGCCTCGGCGATCCGCGCATCATCCCACTCCAGGCGCGCCAGGATCTGCTCCAGGCGGTTGAGGTGCTTGATGCCGGCGAGCGCCGGATTCTCGGCGAGCTTCAGGTCCGCGATGCGCGCGCGCACCCCCTCGCGCATCGCGGGCGCATCCTCGCCCTCCCACGGATAGCGCAGCAGCACCCGCGCGGCCTGCTCGCCCCCGCCCACGCCGTAGCCGCGGGCGCGCGCCTGCCCGCGCGTCACGATGAGCTTCACGATCGCCCGCCCGCCTGCGGCGGCGGTGGCGATCTCGCGGCGCAGCAGCGCCTCCTGCGGGACGGCGATGCCGAGGCGCTCGCAGCCCTGCGCAAGGCGCTTCAGATGCAGGCCGAGGAAACGCACCTCCCCACCCGGGGCCGCCATGGTCTCGAACAGGCCATCGCCGTACTGCAGTCCGCGGTCGAGAACCGAGACCTCGCCGGTCTCGGTGCCGTTGACCCAGGTGCGCTCGGGCAGCCCGGTGAAGGCGCTCACGGCAGGGCCCCCAGGGCCGCCAGCAGGCCGCGCGCCTTGGCGCGGGTCTCCTCGAGCTCCCGCTCGGGGTCTGAGTCGGCGACGATGCCGGCGCCGGCGTGGAAGCGCACGTGATCGCCCTCGAGCGTCATGGTGCGGATGAGGATGTTGAGGTCGAGGCGCCCATCGACCGTGAGGTAGCCGAGGGAGCCGGTGTAGGCGCCCCGCCCCGCTCCCTCGAGCTCGGCGATGATCTGCATGCAGCGGAACTTCGGCACCCCGGTGATGGTGCCACCGGGGAACACCGCGCGCAGCGCGCCGACCGGTGTCACCTCGGGCCGCAGCGTCCCGCTGACGTTCGAGACGATGTGGTGCACGTGGGTGTAGGACTCGATCGTCATCAGCTCATCCACCCGCACGCTGCCGGGCTCGCAGACGCGCCCGAGGTCGTTGCGCTCCAGATCGATGAGCATGATGTGCTCGGCGCGCTCCTTGGGATGGGCGGCGAGCTCGGACATCTCGCGCAGGTCATCCGCAGGTCCACCGCGGCGCGGGCGCGTCCCGGCAATCGGGCGCGTGTCGACGTGGCGCCCGCTGACGCGCACCAGGCGCTCGGGGGAGGAACTGACGATGGCGACGCCGTCCCACTGCGCGAGCGCCGCAAACGGGGCGGGATTGGCGGCGCGCAGCCGTGCGTACAGGGCCGCCGCGGCGGAGGAACCCCCGGCGCTGCCGATGCTCACGTCCCAGGGCCGCGACAGGTTCGTCTGGTAGACGTCCCCTGCGCGCACGTACTCCTTGGCACGCACCACGCGAGAAAGGTACTGCGCGGGGTCTTCTTCGCTGACCGAGCGGACCGTGAGGGTATCGGCAACCGGCGGGCCGGCGGTGAGTGAGCGCAGGTCGCGCTCGATCGCATCGAGACTTGCGGCCGCGTGGCTTTCCGCGATCGCCAGCACCCGGCCGCTCTTGAGCTCGTGCACCAGCGCACAGGGAGTGCGCAGCGCGAGCGCCACCCAGGGGAGCGGTGTGCGCGGCAGTCGCAGGCGTGGCTCGACTTCCTGGGCGAGCTCGTAGCCGAGGAAGAGCGCCCAGCCACCGCAGAAGGGCAACGCAGCGTGCTGCGGCGTGCCCTCCACGCGCTCGCTGCGCCACCACTCATCGAGCGCCCCGAGGAATCCCGGGCCCGCAGGCTGCATGCCCTGCGAGCGCAGCGCGCCATCGGCGCCCAGCCACAAGGCAGCACTCGGGTGCGCGAGCAGCACGCTCGCCTCACTCAAGGGTCCGGTGGCTGCGCTGTCTAGCAGCAGCGGGTAGCGCTCGGGGAAGCGCGCGGCGAGGTCCCCGAGCACCCCGGGCGGGGCTGCAAGCTCGCGCACCAGGGGCGCGCGCGTGGCCGAAAGCCCTGCGGCTGCGCGCACTTCAGGCGCTGAAGCGCTTGAAGATGATGGAGCCGTTGGTGCCGCCGAAGCCGAAGGAGTTCGACAGCACCACATCGATCGGCATGCGCCGCGCGGTATTGGGCACGTAGTCGAGATCGCAGTCCGTATCGGGCGTGTGGTAGTTGATGGTGGGCGGGGCGACGTTGTCGCGGATCGCGAGGATCGAGAAGATCGCCTCGACCACGCCGGCGGCCCCGAGCAGGTGCCCGGTCATGGACTTGGTGGAGCTGACCGCGAGCTTCTTCGCATGCTCACCGAAGGCGCGCTTCATGGCGAAGGTCTCGGCACGGTCGCCGAGAGGCGTGGAAGTGGCGTGGGCGTTGATGTACTGCACCGTCGCTCGCGTTCGAGGCGGGCGTCCTGCAGCGCTTTCACCATCGCGAGGCGCGCACCCTCGCCATCCTCGGGCGGGGCGGTGATGTGGTGGGCATCGCCGGTCATGCCAAAGCCGACGAGCTCCGCGTAGATGTGCGCCCCGCGCTTCTTCGCGTGCTCGAGCTCCTCCAGCAGCACCGCGCCGCCGCCGTCGGAGAGCACGAAGCCGTCGCGGTCACGGTCCCAGGGGCGGCTCGCCTCCTTGGGCGCATCGTTGCGCGTGGAGAGCGCCTTGGCCTGCCCGAAGCTGCCGAGGCCGCAGCGCGTGGTCGCCATCTCCCCTCCTCCGGCGATGATGACGTCGGCATCCCCGTACTGGATGGTGCGCATGCCGAGGCCGATGGCGTGGGTGGAGGTGGTGCAGGCGGTGACCACGCCGAGGTTCGGTCCCTTGAGGCCGTACTTGATCGAGAGGTGCCCGGAGATCATGTTGATGATCGTCGCCGGCACGAAGAACGGGGAGATCTTGCGCGGGTTCTTGGCCTCGAGGTAATCCTCGTACTCGTTCTCGATCGTCCACAGCCCGCCGATGCCGGCGCCGCACACCGCGCCGCACAGGCCAGGGTCGGTCTTGGTGAAGTCGATGCCGCTGTCGGTGACGGCCTGCATGCCCGCGGCGACGCCGTAGTGCATGAAGTCATCCATGCGGCGCGCCTCCTTGGGCGAGATGTACTGGCCGACGTCGAAATCGCGTACCTGGCCGCCAAAGCGCGCCGGGAAGGCGGACACGTCGAAGCGCGTCACCGGGCCGATGCCGCTCTCACCGCGCAGCACGGCGTCCCATGCCGAGGCCACAGTGCTCCCCACCGGGGACACTATGCCCAGGCCCGTCACGACGACACGGCGCTTACTCACGCACTATCCCTGGTACGCCTGAATTGAAAAAGTAAGCGTGGGGCTTCAGGACTTCGCGCGGCGCTCGTTGATGTAGTCGATCGCCTGGTGGACGGTGGTGATCTTCTCGGCGTCCTCGTCGGGGATCTCGATCTCGAATTCCTCTTCGAGGGCCATGACGAGCTCGACGGTGTCGAGTGAATCGGCTCCCAGGTCGTCAACGAACGAGGCATCGTTCGTGACCTGTTCCTGTTTGACGCCCAGCTGTTCGGCAACGATGGCCTTGACCTGCTGCTCGACTGTGCTCATTAGCGGTTGGTCCTTATGTAGAACATGAAAAAATTCTGCCCTTGCAGTTGCAGGCATTACCGCCGGCAACGGGCGCGGTATTGTAGGGGAACACCCCCGCACGTGCCACTCACGCGAGTGATTGTTTTTACAGGCGAAACTGCCTTTGCGTTCCCTTCCCGGGTGCCCGCGGCGGCTTCCCCTGTCGCGCCGCCCCAACGTTTCTGAACCCAGTCTCGGCCGCCGTACCGGCCCTCCCCCGCGGCGCTGCCGCCCACGCGCCTGATGCGGTGCAGGAGAAAGATGGGGCGGGAGTCCTGCGGACGTCGCATGGCCGCAACGCGCCGGGCCTGCCGCTTGCATCCGCTATATTGCCGCGCGCCCCCGAGCACCCCTGATTCTCACCTTGAGGAGTCCTGACCCCATGTCCGATGACACCCGAGCACCGCCCGCCTCACCCCTACTCCTCGCGCGCCGCGACTGTCTGAAGGGACTGGCGCTCTCGGCCGCCGTGCTGCCCGCACTCGCGGCCCGTGCGCAGGTGCCCGCGGCCAGTGCTGACCTCACCGCCACGCTCGAGCCCGTGCGCGTCAGGTACGGCCTGCCGGCGCTGGCGGCGGCCACGGTGCGGGCGGGACAGCTGAGGTCTTCCGGGGCCTGCGGCGTGCGGGCGCTCGGCACCACCGTGGCGGTGAGCGTGCATGACCGCTTTCACCTCGGCTCCGACACCAAGGCCATGACGGCGCTCCTGTGCGGCATGGCGGTCGAGGCGGGGAAGCTGCGCTGGGACTCAACGCTCGGGGAGGTGCTCGGTGGCGCCGTCCCAGGGCTCAACCCGAAGCTCGCCGCGGTGACGCTCGAGCAGCTGCTGTCGCATTCGGCCGGCATCCCGAGCGATACCGAGGAGATGAAGAAGCTCTACTTCAACACCGACGCGTTCGACTTCAACCTGGCCCCCCTGCGGCTGCGCATGCTCAGCGCCTGGAAGGCCAATGCACCGGTCTCGGCGCCGGGCGCCGCGTTCCACTACGCGAACTTCGGCTACCTGATCGCAGGGGCGATGCTCGAGCATGCGACGGCAACCCCCTGGGAGGAACTCATCACGCGGCGCATCTTCGAGCCGCTCAGGCTGAGCACCGCGGGCCTTGGCGCCCAGGCGACGCCCGGCAAGCTCGACGCCCCGGTCGGTCACAACATCAACGATGACGGCAGCGTCACGCCGATGTACTGGGGAGCGGCGGCCGACATGCCCCCGGCCTTAGGTCCTGCGGGCACTGCCCACATGTCGGTGCTGGACTTTGCGACCTGGGCCGGCTGGAACGCCGGGGGCGCGCGCCGTGCCCCGGCGCTCGTGAAGCCCGAGACGCTGGCGCGCATCCAGCGCGGGCACGTCGATACCGGCAAGATCCCGGACGCCAAGCCCGGCACCCCATCCGAGGGCCGCTATGCCATGGGCTGGGGCGTGGTGAAGTGGCCCTCCATGAAGAACCCGGTGCTGCAGCACAACGGCTCCAACAGCATGAACCTCGCCAAGGTGCTCATTGACCCGGTGGCCGACCTCGCCGTCACGGTGGTGACCAACTACCCGGGACCGAAGGCCGAGGAAGCCCTGGGCGAGGTGATGCTCACGCTGTACCGCGAGCAGGTGGGCGCGTAGGTCGCAAGCCAACCCTCGCGCCCCTAGGGCATGTACATGCCGCCGTTCACGTGCAGGGTCTCCCCCGTGATGTAGCCCGCCTGGGGGGAGGCGAGGAACAGCACCGCGGCGGCGACGTCCTGCGGGGCGCCCAGGCGCGCCATCGGGATCTGCGCAAGCAGCGCCGCCTTCTGCTCCTCGCTCAGGCCGCGGGTCATGTCGGTGTCGATGAACCCGGGCGCCACCGCGTTCACGGTGATGCCGCGCGAGGCGAGCTCCTTGGCGAGTGACTTCGTGAAGCCGAGCAGCCCGGCCTTGGCGGCCGCGTAGTTGGCCTGGCCGGCGTTGCCGGTGAGTCCGACGATGGAGGTGAGGTTCACGATGCGCCCGTGGCGCTCCTTCATCATGCGCCGCACGCAGGCCTTGGACAGGCGGAACACGCTCGTGAGGTTGGTGGTGATGACCGCGTCCCAGTCTTCCGGCTTCATGCGCAGCAGCAGCGTGTCGCGCGTGATGGCGGCGTTGTTGACGAGGATGCTCGGGGACTGCGCGTCCGCGTCCAGCTGCGCCAGCAAGGCATCGATCGAGGCGGGATCGGAGGCATCCAGCACCGCCCCGTGCCCCCTGAATCCTGCCGCCTTGAGGGCCGCGCCGAACTTCTGCGCCCCTTCCGCGGTGGTGGCCGTGCCGATGACGGTGGCGCCCGCGGCCGCGAGCGCGAGCGCGATGGCGTTGCCGATGCCGCGCGAGGCGCCCGTGACGAGCGCGATGTCTTTCTCCAGCATGTCTCTTTACCCCTTCGTGGCAGCGATCGCAGCGGCGAGCGAGGCCGGCTCCTCGAGCGCAAGGTAACTCAGGCCCTCGCGCTTCTCGATACGTTTGTTGAGGCCGGTGAGCACCTTGCCCGGCCCGCACTCGATCACCTGCGCCACGTCCGGCGTCGCCAGCGCGCGCAGCGTCTGCGTCCAGCGCACCGGGCTTGAGAGCTGGCGCACCAGGAGCGCGCGGATGTCATCCGGCTGCGCATGCTCGGTGGCATCGACCGCGCTCAGGTAGCGGATCTGCGGGGTGCGCACCGTCAGGGAGCCAAGGCGCTCGCGCAGCCGCTCGGCGGCCTTGAGCATGAGGCTCGAGTGCGCCGGCACGCTCACCGGCAGCAGCATGGCGCGCTTGGCCCCGCGCGCGCGCGCCGCCTCGATGGCGCGCTCCACCGCGGCGCTCTGCCCGGCGATGACGACCTGGCCCGGGGAGTTGAAGTTGGCCGGCTCGACCACCGCGCCCTGCGCCGCCTCGGCACAGGCGCCGATGACCGCCTCATCATCGAGCCCGAGGATCGCCGCCATCGCACCGCTGCCGGCCGGCACCGCCGCCTGCATGCTCTCGCCGCGGAAGCGCACCAGCTCGAGCGCGGGCCCGAAGTCGAGCGTCCCGGCGCACACCAGCGCCGTGAACTCCCCGAGGCTGTGCCCGGAGAGCACCGCGGGCACGCCGCCGCCCTGCTCCTGCCAGGCGCGCCAGGTGGCCACCCCGGCGGCGAGCATCGCCGGCTGCGTGCGCTCCGTGGCGTTGAGCGCCTCCGCCGGGCCCTCGCTCACGAGCCTCCACAGGTCGTAGTGCAGAAACTCCGCAGCCTCATCGAAGGTGGCGCGCACCGCGGGCAGCGCCTGGGCGAGCGCGCCGAGCATGCCGACCGACTGGGATCCCTGACCCGGAAAGACGAACGCAAACGACATCGAAGCCCCCCTGCGCGGCACCTGTAAGCGCCGTCCAGTCGGCGCGCCGCGATTATAACGGCAGCGGGCGCGGCTTCAGGGCGAGCGCCGCGGCGAGCCCGCCGATGACGCCGAAGAGGTGCGCATCCACCACCACGTCCCGCGAGCCGGAGAACGGCAAGGGTCCGACGCGCTGCTCATAGAGGAGTTTCGCGGCCAGGATCCCCGCCAGCACCCAGCCGTCGGGCTCCCCGCGCCTGAGGTGCGCGAGCGTGCCTGCCGCCAGGATCCCGTGCAGCACCCCCGAGGAACCGACGTACCACTCGATGGTCGAATCCCTGAACCACAGGCCGGCATCGATGGCGATGACGGCCGCGGCGAGGATCACGAGCCACTGGCGGGGGCTGAAGTCGCGGGCAAACAGGGCCCACAGCAGCGCAAAGCCTGCGATGTTGACCAGCGCATGACGCAGGTCCAGGTGCACCCAGTGAGCGCTCAGGAGGCGCCACAGCTGCCCCTGCGCAATGCCGGTGCGCTCATAGCGCAGCCCGAGGCGCGCGGCCTCCCCGCCGAGGGTGGGCGCGAGCAGCAACAGGCAGGCAAGGAGGAGTGCCACGCCCAGGCGGCCGTCGCAATTGAGAGACTCGAGTGCGGTGCGCACACGGTTCACAGGCCGGTCAACCCCCATTTGTTATGATCCGGTCCCGTTTCAGGGCTCACAACGGCGGCCCCCGCCGCGTACGGACGACGCATGACTTACAGCATCCCGAAGGTTATCAGACACCGTGCGGCACGGTACGCGCGCGGCTTCACCCTGATCGAGATCATGGTGGTGGTCATCATCATCGGTCTCCTCGCCGCCGTCATCGTGCCGACCGTCATCGGCAAGGTGGACGAGGCGCGCGTGGTGAAGGCCAAGCAGGACATCCAGGCGCTGGAGACCGCGCTGCAGATGTTCCGCCTGCAGAACTCCAAGTACCCGACCACCGAGCAGGGACTGTCGGCGCTCGTCACGCAGCCCACCGATCCCACGATCAAGCACTGGCAGGCGGGCGGCTACCTGCAGCGCATCAGCAAGGACCCCTGGGGCAATGATTACCAGTACGTCTACCCCGGCACCCACGGCAAGGAGTACGACCTCTTTACCTACGGCGCCGATGGCGCCCCCGGTGGCGAGGGCATCGATGCCGACATCGGCAACTGGAACATCGGCGACTAGCCACTCGAGGGCGGGCGGGCGCCGCGCGCGCGGCTTCACGCTCATCGAGATCCTGGTCGTGGTGGCCATCATCGCGATCATCTCCGTGGGCGTGCTCCTGTCGGTGAACCTCACCGGGCGCGACCGCGAGCTGCAGAAGGAAGGCGACCGGCTGCAGGCGCTCCTCACCTACGCGCGCGAGGCGGCGGAGCTGCAGACGCGCGAATTCGGGGTGCTGTTCGATGACGACGGCTACGAGTTCCTCACCTACGACCAGCACGAGGGCCTGTGGCGCAGCGTCACCGAGGACGATGCCTTCGGCGCGCGCAAGCTCCCCGATGGCCTGGACGTGAAACTCACCCTCGAGGGGCGCCCGGTGGTGCTCAAGCGCCCGGCGGACGCCAAGGACAAGACCCCCCAGGTGATGATCTTCTCCAACGGCGACCTCGACACCTTCGCCGCGACGCTGGAGCGCGACGGTGGCCTGCGCAGCATCACCATCACCGAGGATGACAAGGGCGAGGTCACCGAGAAGGAGATGGTCGAGGTGAAACCCAAGTGAGGGCGAGCGCTGCCCGCGGCTTCACGCTGATCGAGGTGCTGGTGGCGCTCGTCATCGTCGCCGTCGGCATGGCGGCGGTGATGAGCGCGCTGTCCTCCGCGGCCAACACCGTCAACTTCCTGCGCGACGAGACCTTCGCCAACTATGTCGCCCTCAACAAGATCGCGACCCTGCGCCTCTCGGGGCAGATCCCGCAGACGGGCACCTCGAGCGGGGACGTCGACTACGCCAACCGCAGCTGGCACTGGCGCCAGGAAGTGGCGAGCACGGAAATACCGGGTGTGGTGCGCATCGATGTGAAGGTGCGGCCCAAGGAAGTGAAGGCCGGCGATGACGAGGCCTGGACCACGACCGTCAGCGGCATCGCCGGCAATTCCGTCGGACGCGCGGATGGCTACAACCCCAACTGGGGAGCCCAGGCGCCCCGCTACGCCGCTACGCCCAACGGCAGCACCAACAATGGCGTCAACAACGGCACCGGCGTCACCGGCAACGGCATCGGCTCGGGCGCGAGCAACATGCAGGTCGCGCCCCCCGCCGGCGGGGACTCCGGGCTCTCCTCGCTGGATTCGGACTCGGGCCTCAACGGCCTCAACTCCTCCGGGGGCCTCAACTCCTCCGGCGGCGGCCTGAACTCCAGCCCCGGCTCCGGCCTGGGCTCGGGCAGCCCGCCCACCGACACGCTGCAGCAGGGGCAGCCACCGCAGCCATGAAGCGCAGCAGCGGCGGCTTCACGCTCATCGAACTTGCGGTCTCGATCCTCATCGTCGCCATCATCGCCGCCATCGGCTACGGCACCATCGACCAGGCGATCAAGTCCCGGGGTCTCGTCAAGGACCAGCAGGACCAGCTGCTGGCGCTGCAGAACACGCTGCGCATCCTCGAGCAGGACTTCGTGCAGGCGGCGCCACGACCGGTGCGCCAGGCCGTCGGGGACGACCCGCCGCAGCTGGCCTTCATCGGCGCGCCGCCGGGCACGCAGCCCCTGGTGGCGCTCACGCGCGCCGGCTGGGCGAACCCCAAGGGCCTGCAGCGCCCGGGCCTGCAGCGCGTGGCGTATTACTTCGAGAACGGGACGCTCAGGCGTGAGCACTGGAACGTGCTCGATCCGACGCTCGCCAGCACCACGGTCAAGCACGAACTGATGAGCCACGTTAAGAACTTCTCGCTGCGCTACCTCGACGTGAACCACAACTGGCAGCCCCAGTGGCCGCCGACGACCAGCTGCCAGGGCTGCTCCTCCCAGGAGCAGGCGCTGCGGCAGCGGCCGCTGGCGGTGGAGATCACCCTCGAGACCGATGACTGGGGCAAGGTGGTGCGCATCATCGAGATCGCCTCGTGAGCACGCCGCGCTCCCTGCGGCGCGATGGCGGCCTGCGCAGCGTGCGGACGCAGCGCGGCATCGCCCTCATGGTGGCGATCCTCATCGTCGCCCTGGGCACCATGATCGCCGCGGCCGTCGCCTACGAGAACGCCATGACGGCGCGCCGCGGCACCGCCACCTATGCCTTTGACCAGTCGATCCTTGTCGCGCAGGGCGCCGAGGCGCTGGCCGCCTACGGGCTGCGCCAGATCGCGCAGAGCGACCCGAAGCAGCTGTACCCGGGCCAGGGCTGGGACAAGCCCATCGGGCCCATCGAGGTGTTTCCCGGGGTGATGCTGGAGGCCTCGCTCGAGGACCTGCAGGGGCGCTTCAACCTCAACAACCTGGTAAAACCCGACGGCACCCCGGACGTGGCGATGGTCACGGGCTTCAACAATTTGCTGGCGGCCCTCGGCCTCGAGCAGAAGTGGACCGGCTACATCATCGACTGGATCGACATGGACGGCACGCCGAGCATCCCGGAAGGCGCCGAGGACAGTGTCTACATGGGCCAGACGCTGCCCTACCGCACGCCCAACCGCTACATTACGAGTGCCAGTGAGCTCCTGGCGCTTCCAGGATTCGGGCGCGACCGTTTCCTGCAGCTTGCCCCCTTCGTGACGGCTCTGCCTTACGGCACCACCATCAACGTCTGCACGGCCCGCCATGAGCTGCTGGATGCGTTCCTGGGGGAGGGCCACAGCGACTTCGGTGCCGATCTGGAGAAGAACCGCCAGAACGCCACGGGCTGCTTCCCGACGCTCGCCAACTACCAGGCGACCTTTGACCCGAAGGTCTGGGCGGGCACCGCACCCACCGCCACCGGCACCACCACCCAGGGCGTGAACCAGGGCATCGGCCAGAGCATCATCCCGGGGGGCGCCAACACGGGCGTGAACGGCACTCCGGGGCTGCAGTCGAAGTTCGGGCAGACCTCGCACTACTTCCGGCTGACGAGCGTGGTGTCTATTGGCAGTACGGAATTCAACTTGTACAGTCTTTTGTACCAGGACCAGCAGGCGCAGATGGTGCGCCCCATCCAGCGCAGCTTCACCCCGGACTAGAGAGCTCAAGGTGCCAAGGACAGTGACACGGTCGATGCCTCGGGCGCACCCGTCGGTGACAGGATCGGCGCATGGCTGAGACGCTGCTCCTGCGCCTGCCGCACGGCCCGGACGAGGCGGCCACCTGGCTGATCGTGGACGCCCGCGGCGCCGCCGTGGGCCCGCCCCAGAGCGGTCCTCTGAACCTCGCCGCCGCCCGCCTCAGCGGCCGGCGGGTGTGCGCACTGGTGCCCGGGGCCGACGTGCTGCTCGCAGAGCCGGAGCTGCCCGCCAAGGCCGGCACCAAGCTCGCCCAGCTCGTGCCCTACGCGCTCGAGGAGCACCTGGCGGACGACATCGATGACCTGCAGTTCGCCATCGGCAAGTCCGTGGGCGACACCTCGCGCACGCGCGTCGCGGTCGTGGCGCGCGCGCTCCTGAACGAGTGGCTGGCGACGCTGCGCGCCGCCGGCATCAACCCGGATGCCATCTACGCCGACAGCGACCTCCTGCCCGAGAACCCAGGCCAGGCCGTGGTGCTGCTCGAGGAAGGCGGCGTCTTCGTGCGCCCGCCGGGGGCGAGCGCCGTCACGCTGCCCGCCGATGCCCTGGGCCAGGCGCTCGACATCGCCGCCCTGCAGGCCGATACCGCGAGCGGTGCGCGCGGCCTGATCCTTTACACCGGCGCCGCGGAGTGGCAGCAGCATTCGGCGCAGGTCGAGGCGGTGCGCCCGCAGTTCGACGGCATCAAGATCCAGCTGCTCACCGGTGGCCCGCTGGCGCTCTTCGCGCAGCAGCTGCCCGCCGGCAGCGCCATCAACCTGCTGCAGGGCGACTACGCGCCCAAGAGCGGCGCTGCGGTGGGGTGGCAGGCGTGGCGGGTGGCGGCCATGCTGCTGGCGGCCCTCGTGGTGCTGCACATCGGCGGCAAGGCCGCGCAGCTGCACTTCCTGAAGACGCGCGAGCACCAGGTGGACGCCTCGATCCGCGACACCGTCAGGAGCGCGATGCCCGGGGACCCGAACCTCCTCGATGCGCGCAAGCGCATGGAGCAGCGCCTCGCGGCCGCGCGCGGCGCGGGCACAGGACTGCTGCCGGCCCTGCAGGCACTCGCCCAGGCGCGCGACGCGGCGCCGGGGACGAACCTGCAGTCGCTGAACTTCCACAACGGCGCGGTGGAGATGAAGCTCTCCGCCCCGGACGCCTCGAGCCTCGATCACCTGAACCAGGCCCTGCGCAGCAACGGCTGGCAGGCCGACCTCCTCGGCGGTACCAACACCGGGGCCGGCTACGAGGGCCGCATCCAGGTGCACGCCAACTGACCATGAAGATGAAGCTCCCCAGCATCACGCTGCCGAAGTCGCTCGAGTCGCTCTCGCCGGAGAACTTCTCCCGCCTGCCGCAGCGCGAGCAGCGCCTGCTGCTGATCGGCGGCGCAGCGGCGCTCGCCATCCTGGTCTTCGGCGTCATCGTGCCGCTTGACCACGCGGTGTCGCGCGAGCGCGCCAAGCTCACCCAGAAGCGTGCCGACCTTGCCTGGATGCAGAGCGTCGCGCCCGAGATCGCGGCCTCCGCCGCCCCGCCCTCGGCCACCGGGGAGTCCCTGCTCGTCATCATCGACCGCTCGGCGCGCGAGTCGGGCCTGGCGAGCTCCATGGCCGGCAGCGAGCCCGGCGGCGCCAACACCCTCTCCATACGCCTGGAGAAGGCGCCTTTTGACAGCCTGATCGGCTGGCTCGCGCGCCTCTCGCAGCAGAACGGCGTGCTGGTGGACTCGGCCACCATCGAGAAGGCAGGGGCACCGGGACTGGTGAACGCTGCGATCGTGCTGCACTCGGGCTGAAGTGAAGCGCACCGTCTGGATCACGCTCGCGGCGCTTCTCGCCTTCGCCGCCATCCTCATCGCCCGCATGCCCGCCGGCTGGCTGCTGCCCTCCGGTCCCGGGGCTCCCTTTGCCTGCGCCGGCATCGAGGGCTCCCTGTGGAGCGGCGCCTGCGAGGGACTCGTCTTCCAGCGCATGCCGCTCGGGGACCTCACCTGGGAGCTCGCGCCGCTGCGGCTCCTCCTCGGGCGCCTCGCCGCCCACGTCACGCTCAACCGCGAGGCCGCGCGCGCCAGCGCGGACGTGGAGGTCGGGCTCTCGGGCCGCCTCACCGTGCGCGGCCTGCTGGCAGACCTGCCGCTCGACCCCAAGGTCCTGCCGGCGCTGCCGCCGCAGATGCACGGCGATGTGCATGCAGACCTCGCCCTGCTTGAACTGAAGGGTGCCGTCATCATGCAGCTGAAGGGCACGCTCGAGGCGCGTAACCTCGAGGACCGCTCAGGCCACGTGACCCCCCTGGGCAGCTACCTCGTCACCTTCCCCGGGGGCGCGGGCGAGCCTGTCGGCCAGGTGCGCGACACCGGCGGCCCGCTGAGCGTCTCCGGGACGCTGCGCCTCACGCAGGCCGGCGGCTTCGACGTGCAGGCGCTGGTGGCGCCGCGCGCGGACGCACCGCCCGAGCTCGTCAACAACCTCAGGTTCCTCGGCTCCCCGGACGCCAGCGGGCGGCGCGAGTTCTCGATGTCGGGCAGTTTCTAGGCGCCAAGCTCGCGGAACGCCCCGAGCAGCGGGAAGTAGAGCGCCGCGCGCACCGGCTCAGGCCCGAGCGCGCGCGCGAGCTGCGCGTAGGTGCGCAGCTGTGCGCGGTAGCGTTCCAGCTCCTCGTCGAGGAACGCCTCGAGCCCCCCGCCCTCGTGGCGGCTGGTCTTGAAGTCGACCACCCAGCGCGTGCCCTCGGCATCGATGAAGGAGCGGTCGATGATGATGTTGCGCAGCTGCGCATCGATCACGCCCGTGAGGGCCAGCTCCGAGCGCGCCTCGCGATGCGCAGGATCCAGGAGCCAGCGGCCGCGCTCATCGCGCAGTGTCTGCTTCACCGCACTGAGCACGAGATCTGCCGCACGCGCGCGCTCACGCTCCGCGACCCCGGCGCGCGCCAGGCGGGTGAGCACCGCGGCCCGCGCGGCGTCGACCTGTGCCTCTGCCGGCAGTGATCCAGCGCTGCCAAGCTGCGCCAGCCACTCGTGCACCAGGATGCCGATGTGCCGCTGCGTCTCCCCGACCCAGCTGAATTCCGGCGTCGCCTCGCTCAGGTGGGCGGCCGGCAGGTGTGCGATCGGCACCGGCGGCGGCAGCACCGCGGCCTCCCATGTGCCGGTGAGGCGCTCGAGCAGCGGCGGCGCCTGCGGCATGGCAGCCTCTGCCTCGGGCGCTTCACGCATGAAGCGTCCGGCGAGTGCCGGCCACAGCGTCCCGAGGAGCGTGTGCGGGCGCACCCGCGGCTCGCCCGTGGCATTGAGTTCCGGGGCGCCCGAGAGCCACAGCGTCTCGCGCGCGCGCGTGGCCGCGACGTACATCAGGCGCCGGCGCTCGTTGGCATCGCGCCGCCGCAGCAGCTCCTTCAGCCACTCATCGAGGCTCGACTCGCGCCCCTCACCGATGGCGGGCGCGGGGGAGATGATGAGATCGCTCGGGCCCGATTCGCTCGGCAGGTCGACGAAGCGCAGCAGGCGCCGCTCTCCTGCGTGGGTGCCGCGCTCGAGTGCCGGCACGAACACGTGCGCGAACTCCAGGCCCTTGGCCCTGTGGATCGTCATCACCTGCACCGGGTTCGCGCCCGTGGCGGTGGGCTCGCTGCTCAGGTGCGCGAGCAGCGCCGGGAAGTCCTGGGGCCCGCGCCACTCGAAGGCCGCCTCGCGCTCGGCGAGCGCGGCGAGGAAGGCGCGCGCGTCGGAGAGTTCCGCGGGCAGGCAGCAGTCAGGGCCGCCGAGGGAGACCCAGGCCGCCTCCAGCCAGTCGGCGACCGCGACCGCCCCGCGCCGTGCGAGCGCCACCTCGAGCACCCCGAGGACGCGCCCGAGGCGCGCGCGCTCGGCCTCATCGCAGGCGGCAAGGCGCCGCGGGTCCCGGAGGGCCTCGATGACCTGCAGGCGGTCGTTGAGGCCGGAGAGCGCGCTCAGCGTGGCCAGCGTCGCGCCGCACCAGGGCGCACGCAGCACGCCGAGCCACGCGGTGCGGTCGGCGAGGTCGCACACCGCGCTCGCCAGCTGCACGAGGTCGCGCACCACGGTGCGCTCGCGCAGCGGCACGAGGTCCACGCCGAGGGACTCGATGCCGGCGCGGTCCAGGGCCTCGATCACGGGCAGCGCGTGCGCGTGGGCGGCGACCAGTACCGCGACGCTCCCCTGCGGGTCGCGCGCGCGCAGCTCGCCGATGCGCGCGGCGATTGCGGCGGCCTCATCGGCGCGGCCGCCGAAGAGCTTCAGCGTCACGAGGGGCTCGCAGGCGTCGGTGCCTGCGCTGCGCGCGGCGACGCTCGGCGTGTAGGCGACCGCGCCGGTGCGCAGGTCATCCGCGGGCGGGAATACCGTTGCAAAGAGCTGGTTGTTGAAGGCCACGAGCTGCGGCACGGTGCGGAAGTTGCGCGTCAGGCGCAGCGGCGCCAGGCGCACCTCCCCGATCCCCTGGTCGCGCGCCTTGAGGAACAGGCCCACCTCCGCGTCGCGGAAGCGGTAGATGGACTGCATCGGGTCCCCGACCACGAACAGCGTGCGCCCGTCGCCCGGCTCCCAGGTGAGGGTGAGCATCTCAAGCAGCCGGAACTGCGCGAGCGAGGTGTCCTGGAACTCATCCACCAGCACGTGCCGCAGCGCAAAGCCGGTGCGCAGCGCAAGCTCGGTCGGCTCGCCGGCCTCGGTGAGCGCCTGGCGCGCAGCACCCGTGACGTAGGTGTGGTCGACGCGGCCCGCGGCCGCGAACTCCGCCTGCAGCTCGGCGGCTGCCCGCGCCAGCACCCGCGCCAGGGAGCCGATGGCGGCGGCGTCGGCTTGCGGCAGTGAAGCCGCCGGCAGGCGCCGCACCTCGGTGAGCGCCTCGCGCAGGCCGGCAACGCCCCGCAAGTCAGCAATCAGCTCGCGCAGCGCCTGCGCGGCCGCAGGCGTGGCAAAGGCCGGATCGACCTGCGCCCCGATGCGCGCGCGCCAGTCAGGATCCTTGTCCTTGGTGAGAGTCAGGCGTGAGAGGCGCTGCCAGGCGGGAAGGTCCGCAGCCGTTGCGCCCAGCTCCCCGCCGCCGGGCAGCGCCTGCGCCCGGGCCCGCAGCGCCGCGGGCAGCAGCGCCAGCAGCGCGCGCAGCTGCGCCGCCACGAGGGCGCCCAGGCTCTCGTTCACCCGCCGGCACAGGGCCGCGGGGTCAGTGCCGGCGACGAAGGTGAGCCAGTGGCCGCGCTGCGCGAGCATCTGGGCGATGAGGCGCTCGAGGTTCAGCCAGTGGTTGTCGAGCCGCTCGAACAGCAGCTGCGCATCCGCGCTCAGGTCCGGGTCCGCATCAGCGTGCAGCAACGTGCGGCGCGCCGCGCGCGCGTACAGGGACTGCGCATCGTCAGTCACGTTGAGCGCGCCGCCGATGCGCGCGGCCACCGGCAGCTCGCTCGCCAGCCAGTAATTGAAGGCATCGATGGTCTGGATGCGCAGCCGCTGGGGCTCCTCGATGAGGTTCCAGCCGCACGCCGCGCCGTGGGCGAGTGCCGCGGCGGCCAGTGGGCGCAGGGTGGCCGCGGTCGCATCGTGCGCCGGGATGTCCCCGCGCAGCGCGCGCGTCACCCGCGCGCGCATCTCGGCGGCCGCCTTGCGGGTGAAGGTGATGGCGAGGATCTGCCCGGGGTCCTCGACCGTGCACAGCAGCCGCAGGAAGCGCTCGGTGAGCACCGCGGTCTTGCCCGAGCCTGCCGGCGCCTGCAGCAGCACGCAGCGGCCCGGGTCGCTGGCGACGCTGCGCGCCGCGGCATCCTGTGCGTACGGGTCGTCAGTCATCGGCGTCCCCGGGGGCCCCGGCCGCACCCTCGGCCTCGGGCGCCGCGTGTGCACCGATGCGGCACACGGAAGTGAGGTGGCAGTACTCGCACGCCCCGGGCGCGGGATCGACGCGCGCCTCCCCTGCCAGGAACTCACCGATGAGGCGCTCGAGGAGTGCCTGCCAGGCGGCCTGCTGCGCGGGCCACGCGAGCGCGCCGGGCGCCGCCTTCACCTTGGGCAGCAGCTCCGCGCTCGCGCCCACCCCGCAGAAGCGCACTTCGCGCGCCGTGAGGTTCACGGTGGCGAGCGCGACCACGTCGCGGCCGATGGCGGCGAGGTAGGCGAGCAGCTGCGGATGGGTCGGGCGCTCGCCGAACCAGTCAGGACTGCCGGGGCGTCCGCTCTTGTAGTCGAGGATCACGCGCCCCTCGGCCACGCGGTCGATGCGATCGAGGCGCATGCGCACCCGCCCGCCGCCGAGGGAGAGTTCCGCCATCGCCTCGGTCGCTTCCACGGTGAAGGGTTCACGCGTGAGCTCGAGCGTGCACAGGCGCAGGATCAGCGCCTCCGCGCGGCGGCACTCGCGTGAGAGCGCGGGAGAGAGCTCCCGGAACAGGTCGAACTGGCCATCGGGGACGCGGTGGCGACGCCGGCGGTGGCCGCGCGGCTGCGCCGCGAGCGCCTGCGCGGCCTGCGCCACCGCCGCGGCGATCAGGGACTTCAGTCGCGGCTCGGGCAATGCTGCGAGGGTCGCCGAGTCCTTGAGCTCAACCCACAGCTGCTGCAGCGCCTCGTGCAGCAGCGTGCCGCGCTGGTCCGCCGCGATCCCGGGCTCGGCCGCCTCGGGTGCGGCGGCCCCGAGGCGCAGCTCCGTGTACGCGCGGAATGCGCAGGCATTCTGCAGGGTGAGTGCCCGGGTGCCGGAGGTGAGCGGCGTGAGGGGGTTGAAGCGCACGCCGCGGCGGTCCTCGAGCCGCTCGGTGAGTCCGCTGCGCGCCAGCTGCGCCGGGAGCCAGCGGGCGCGCGGCGTGCCGGAAAGAGTGGGAAAGCCTGCCAGCAGCGGGCTCGGCAAAAGCTCGAGGTCGCCCTCGCGCTCGGGCACCGAGAGCACCAGGGCGTCGGTGCCACCGCGCCAGGCGCGCAGCAGCGCCTGCGCCTGGGCACGCCGCGCCGCGGCGCTCGCCTGCGGCACCCCCGCCTGCAGCTGCGCGGGCAGCGGCAGGAAGGGATCGGGGCCCAGCGGCGCCGGCAGTACGTCTGCGCTCAGGCGCGCCACCCAGACGCCGTCGTAGTGCACCACGGGATCGGCGAACACCGGGGAGATCGTCACCGGGACATCCTCGTCCGCGGGGCGATACGCGGTGCGGCGCGCAAGGGCGTTAAGCAGGCCGAGCGCCTCCGCGCGCGCCAGGCTGGCGCTGCTCACCGCGAGCTCGCCGAATTCCTCCAGCAGCTCGTGGAAGCGGATGCGGCTCTCGCGCAGCTGCGGGTGCGCCGTGGCGTTGCCGGGCCAGGTGAGCCCGGTGAGCGCTGCGGCCATGCGCTCCGACCAGCGCCGCGGGGAGCTCACGCCCTCGATGAAGGCGGCCGCCGCGCGGCGCAGGAGCCCATCGAGGGCGCGCGCCGCGGGCTTCAGTTCCGGGGGCGGCAGCTGCAGTGCCCCGAGGAGCGCATGCAGGTCGATGGCAGCCCCGCAGCGCTGCGCGACCAGCCGTGCCAGGGCTGCCCGCTGCGGCGCCGGCGGTGCGGCGAGGAACGGCGAGCGCAGCCACTCGCTGAAGGCACCCGACTCCAGCTCCTCCCCGGCCAGGAGCGCAAGGCCGGTGAGGGCTGCGAGTGGCAGCGGCTGCTGCGCGAAGGGCTCCCCGCCCTCGATCCCCACCAGCGCCCGGGCGGCAGCGCTCGCGCCAAGGACGCGCGGCGCATCGAGCGCTGTGGCGATGAGCGCCGCCAGGCGCGCGCGGGCGCCGGGGGCCCCGGGCAGCATGACGAGGAGGCGCGCGTCGGGCTGTGCGGTGAGGCGCATGACGCACCAGTCGGTGATGGCATCCAGTTCACCCTGCGCATCGGCGGTGCGCAGCACCGCGGGCAGGGCCGCAGGCCCGGGTGCGTCCGCGGCCACCCGGCCGAGCGCGGCGATGCGTGGCGGCAAAGCATCGAAGCCTGCGATGAGCGGCCACCCGGTCCCGGCTGGGCGCTGCCCGGCAAGCTGCGCGAACTGGGCGTTCACGCTCGTGGCCCCGAGGTCACGGCAGCGGGCGCCAAAGAGCCGCTGCGCCTCGCGCAGCAGGCGCGCCTCGCCCTCATCCCCCGCGCCGGTGGCGATGTCCCAGGTCAGGGCGAGGGTGGAGGACTGCTGCAGCGCCTCCCCGAGGGCCCCGGTATCCAGAAGATCGAGGCCGCGTGCGGCGTCTGCGGCCGCCGCGCGCCACAGGGCCCACTCCTGAGTCGACGACAGCAGGCGCGGCCACTGCCCGGGCGTGGCGGCCGCGAGGCGCTCGCACTCGCGCCGCGCGAAGGCTGCGGGGGTGAGGACGTCTGCGCTTTCCCACACCGCGAGGCCGCGGCGCAGCGCCGCGGCGGCGTGTGCAAGCTGCACGGCGCGCAGGCGCTGCCGGGTGGGGACGAGGAGCGTGCCGCGGGAGGCGAGATGCCCGGCGATTTCGGGGGGAAGACTAAACAAATTAGCCGGTTAGGTCTCTTTCACGAGGAATCACTTGAAGCGGCCGCTCACGACCTTCGCAGCCTTGAGGCCCGGCTGCGGCGCCGCCTCGGCGTAGCCGCCCAGGAGGTCCTCGATGCGCGTGAACACTTCCTTCAGGGTCGCAGCGTCGGGCAGGTTCGTGATACGGAAGTGGTTGCGGTAGGGCACGTTGAAGCTCACGCCCGGGGCGACGAGCACGTGCTTCTGCTCCAGCAGGTCGAGCGCGAACTGCTGGTCATCGAAGTCCGGCAGCACCTGTGCGTTCACGCCGGGGAAGGCATACATCGCGCCCTGCGGGGGCGCGAGCGTGAGGAAGCGGCTCGCCCGCGCCGCAGCGAGGATCGCGGCGCGCGACTCGTAGAGCCGCCCGCCCGGGGCGATGAGCTCCTGCACACTCTGGTGGCCGCCGAGCGCGGTCTGCACCGCCCACTGCGCCATGACGTTGCTGCACAGGCGCAGCGATGACAGCAGTTCCAGAGCCCCGAGGTACTCGGCCGCCGCGTGCGTGCGGCCGGAGAACACCGCCCAGCCCACGCGGTAGCCGCAGGCGCGGTAGACCTTGGAGAGCCCGGCGAGCGTCGCGCACAGGGTGTCGTGCACGAGCGTCGCCATCGGCACGAACTCCGCGCTCCTCGTAGGTCATCTGGTCGTAGATCTCGTCGCTGAAGACCACGAGACCGCGCGCCTCGGCGAGGCGCGCGAGGGACTCGAGCACGGCGCGCGGGTAGACGGCGCCGGTGGGGTTGTTGGGATTGATGATGACGAGCGCGCGCGTGCGCGGCGTCACGAGGCGCGCGACCTCCTCGGGGTCGGGCACGAAGCCGTTCTCGGGGCGGCAGGGATAGTGCACGGCGCGGCCGCGGTTCAGGGTCACGGCCGCGGTCCACAGCGGATAGTCGGGGCTCGGCACGAGCACCTCGTCGCCCTCGTTCAGCAGCGCCCGCAGCGTGAGGTCGATGAGCTCGCTCACGCCGTTGCCGATGAACACCTCCTCGGCCGTGACGCCGCTGATGCCGCGCGCCTGCTGCTGCATCACCACCGCCTCGCGCGCCGGGAAGATGCCCTTCTGGTGGCAGTAGCCTTCCGCCTCGGCGCAGGTTCTCGATCATCGCCAGGCGCATGGTCTCGGGCGTGCGCAGGCCGAAGGCGCGCGGGTTGCCGATGTTGAGGGAGATGATCTCGTAGCCCTGGCGTTCGAGTTCGTGCGCGCGGCGCGCGAGGCGGCCGCGGATCTCGTAGCGCACGTGGCGCAGGCCCTCGCTCGGGCGGATGTGGGTTTCGCTCATGAGGCTTCGGAGAATACCAGTTGCGGGCGCAGGCGCCGCAAGCCGGCGCCGCGTGAACTGTGACGCGCCCGCCTGGGGTGCCTCAGGCTCCCCAGGGCGGCAGCTCCCGCCAGCGGTGGCAGGCGACCGCCCCGCCCTGCGCGGTCCGCTCCCAGGGCGGGCGCTGCGCTGCGCACAGCGGCAGGGCGTGCGGGCAGCGGGTGCGGTAGACGCAGCCGCTCGGCGGCTGCAGCGGGGACGCCGGCTCGCCTTCGCGCACCGCCAGGAGGCGCGCCGGCTGCACGCGCGGGTCGGTGCTCGGGATCGCCGCCAGCAGCTCGCGGGTGTAGGGGTGGTGCGGCTCGGCAAAGAGCGCCTCGGCCGCAGCTGACTCCATCATGCGCCCGAGGTAGAGGACGAGGACCCGCTGGCACAGGCGCCGCACGAGACCCAGGTTATGGCTGATGAAGAGCAGCGTGAGGCGGCGCTGCGAGCGCAGGCGCTCGAGGAGCGCCACGATCTGCGCCTGGGTCGAGAGGTCGAGCGCACTCAGGGGTTCATCGCACACCAGCAGCTGCGGCTTGAGCACCATGGCGCGCGCGATGCCGACGCGCTGGCACTGGCCCCCGGAGAGCTCGTGCGGGTAGCGCGCCGCCAGTTCCGGCGCGAGTCCCACCTCCTCGAGTGCCTGCAGCACCGCAAGCTCGCGCGCCGCGGCATCGAGCTGCGGTGCGTGCAGCTTCAGTCCCTCCTCGACGCTCGCCCCCGCGGTGGCGCGCGGGTCGAGGCTCGCGAGCGGGTCCTGGAAGATGATCTGCAGGTCCGAGCGCAGCGCGCGCAGCTCGCGCTGCGTGCGTGCGCCAAGGCTCGTGCCGAGCCACAGCACCCGGCCGCTCGTGAGCGGCAGCAGCTGCAGCGCCGCGCGCGCCAGGGTTGACTTGCCGCAGCCGGACTCCCCGACGAGCGCCAGCGACTCACCGCTCTTCAGCGCGAAGCTCACGTCGCTGACCGCAGCGACGTGACGCGCGCGCCCGGGGAACCCGCCGCGCAGCGGGAACTCGACGCTCACGGCCTCGACGCTGAGGGCCGCCGGTGCATCCGCCTCGGGCGCAGCCGCGGCGGACGCCAGGGGCAAGGCCGCGGCCGCCAGCAGCGCCCGGGTGTAGGGCTCGCGCGGTCGCAGCAGCACTTCCTGTGCCGTGCCCTCCTCGAGCAGCCTGCCGTCCTTCAGGACGCAGATGCGCTCGGCGAGCCCGGCCACGGCACCCAGGTCGTGGGTGATGAGGATGAGTGCCAGAGAGCGGGCGCGCTTGAGGGAGGCGAGCAGCGCGAGGACCTGCGCCTGGATCGTGACATCGAGCGCCGTGGTCGGCTCATCGGCGATCAGCAGCTGCGGTTCCCCGGCGAGCGCCAGCGCCACCATGGCACGCTGGCGCATGCCGCCGGAGAGCTCGTACGGGAACTGGCCGAGGCGGCGCTCAGGATCGGTGACCTGCACCTGCCTCAGCAGCTCGAGGGCCGCCGCGCCCGCCGCCTGCGCGGACTCCCTGAGGTGGCGCCGGCGAACCTCCGTGAGCTGCGCGCCGATCGTCAGGTGCGGAGTGAGGGAGGTCATCGGGTCCTGGAAGATGAGACCGATGTGCCGCCCGCGCAGCGTATCCAGTTCCCGCGACGGGAGCGCGAGGAGCTCGCGCCCCGCAAAGCGCGCCTGCCCGCTGGCGCGGCCGTTGGCGGCAAGCAGGCCGAGCACCCCGAGGAACACCTGGCTCTTGCCGGCACCGGATTCCCCGACGACGCCCAGGCACTCCCCGCGCCGCACGCTGAGGCTGATGTCGCGCGCGGCGGTGACGGTCCCCTGGGGTGTGGAGAACTCGACGCCAAAGCCCTCCAGCTCGAGCAGCACCTCCCCTTGGGTCTCAGTGCCCACGGGGGTCGAGCGCATCGGCGAGGTTGTCGCCGAGGAGGTTCAGGCACACGAGCAGCAGCACCAGCACCGCGGAGGGCACGATGAGCATCCAGGGGGCGGAAGACATCTCCTGCGCGCCCACGGCGATCAGGTTGCCGAGGCTCGCGCGCGGCTCCTGCACTCCCAGACCCAGGAAGCTGAGGAAGCTCTCGAAGAGGATCATCTGCGGCACGGTGAGGGTAGCGTAGACGATCACGGTGCCGATGAGGTTCGGCAGCACGTGGCGCACGAGGATCGCAGGCGGGGCCACCCCGAGTGCGCGTGAGGCCTCGATGAACTCGCGCCGCTTGAGGGCCAGTGTCTGGCCGCGCACGATGCGCGCGGTGGTCAGCCAGCCGACCGCCCCCAGGGCGAGGAACAGCACCGCCAGGCTGCCGCGCGGCAGCAGGCTCGTGAGGATGATGACGATGAAGAGGTAGGGCAGCGCGTAGAGCACGTCCACGCCGCGCATCATGACTTCATCGGTGCGCCCGCCGGCGAAGCCCGCGATCGCCCCGTAGGTCACGCCGATCAGGAGGCTCGTGAGCGTCGCCAGCAGGCTCACCAGCAGCGACAGGCGCAGTCCCGTGAGCGTACGCACGAAGAGGTCGCGCCCGAGCCGGTCGGTACCGAACCAGTGGTTGGCCACGGCCCCCGGGGCCTGGGCGAGGTGCTGCCAGTCGATCGCCTCGGCATGCCACGGGCTCGCCCAGGGACCGAGCACCGCGAGCGCGACCAGCAGCGCCAGTGCGCCGGCGCCGAGGCGCACCGCCGCGCGGGTGCGCAGACGCGTGGCCGCCTGCCGCCACAGACCCGCGCCCTCCAGCGCGCGCGCCTCACGCACGGCGCACGCCCGGGTCGAGCCACCCGTACAGCAGGTCGACGAGGAAGTTCAGGCACAGCGTCAGCACCGCGTAGACGATGATCATGCCCATGACGAGCGGGTAGTCGCGGTCGATCGCCCCCTGCACCAGGTAGCGCCCGGTGCCCGGCAGCCCGAAGACGCTCTCGACCACGAGCGACCCCGTCACGACGAAGGCGACGGCGGGACCCAGGTAGCTCACCACCGGCAGCAATGCCGGCGGCAGCGCGTGGCGTACGAGCACGCGCACCGGCCCGAGTCCGCGTGCCCGCGCGCTGCGGATGAAGGGCGAGCGCAGCACCTCGAGGAGGCTCGAGCGCGTAAGCCGTGCAAGAGTCGCCGCGACCGGCACGGCCAGCGTGACCGCGGGCAGCACCAGGTAGCGCAGCGCTCCCCCCGACCACCCCGCCACCGGCAGCCAGCGGAGCATGACCCCGAAGATCAGCGCCAGCAGCGGCCCGGTCACGAAGCTCGGCAGCGCTAGCCCGAGCGCGCTGGCGGCGGCGATCCCGTAATCGGGCGCCCGGTTGTGCAGCAGCGCCGCGGCGATCCCCGCCGGGATGCCGGTGAGGAGCGCGAGGAGGAGCGCCGCGCCCCCGAGGGCGGCACTGACGGGCAGCCCCTCGCGGATCAGCTCATTGACGCTGAAGTCACGCTCGCGCAGCGAGGTGCCCAGGTCCCCGTGCGCGAGGTGCTTGAGGTACCCCAGGTACTGGCTCAGGAGCGGCTGGTCCAGGCCATAGGCGCGCTCGAGGTTGGCGCGCACCGCGGGGCTGAGGGTCTGCTCCTGGTCGAAGGGGCCGCCCGGGGCCAGGCGCAGGATCAGGAAGGAGGCGGTGACGATGATGATGAGCGTCGGAATGAGTCCGGCAAAGCGCCGGAGGACGTAGCTCAGCATGGGCGGGCACTTTAGGGAGGGCGTGCGCAATTCGTCAAACCCGTGGCCTGTCCCGGCAACAACGCCCGGCCCGCCCCGTTATACTGCGCAACTTCCTGCCCGCCCGCCGGGCCATTCGTCAAGAGTTTGTGGAATGAAGCGCATCCTGGTCGGTATCAAGCGCGTGGTGGACTACAACGTGCGCATCCGCGTCAGGCCGGACAACACCGGCGTGGTCACGGAGGGCGTGAAAATGAGCGTCAACCCCTTCGACGAGATCGCCCTCGAGGAGGCGCTGCGCATCAAGGAGCGCGGCGGCGCCGAGGAAGTGATCGTCGCCACCATCGGGCCTGCGGACACCCAGCAGCAGCTGCGCACCGCGCTCGCCATGGGGGCCGACCGCGCCCTGCACGTGCAGGCCGACGGGGTCATCGAGCCGCTGGTGGCGGCCCGTGCGCTCCTGAAGCTCATCGAGAAGGAGCAGCCGCTGCTCGTGATCCTGGGCAAGCAGGCGATCGATGACGACAACGGCCAGACCGGCCAGGTGCTCGCGGCCCTGTGGAACCGCCCGCAGGCCACCTACGCCTCCAAGCTCGAACTCACCGACACGACCGCCCGCGTCACGCGCGAGGTGGATGCCGGGCTTGAGACCCTCGAGGTCGACCTGCCCGCCGTCATCACCACCGACCTGCGCCTGAACGAGCCGCGCTACGTGAAGCTGCCGGACATCATGAAGGCGAAGAAGAAGCCGCTCGAGACCCTGACCCTGGCTGCCCTCGGTGTCGAGCAGCGCCAGCAGCTGAAGCTGGCGCGCTTTGAGCCCCCGCCGCAGCGCCAGAAGGGCATCCGCGTCAAGGACGCCGCCGAACTCGTCGAGGCACTGAAGAAGAAGGGACTGCTGTGAGCGCCAAGATCCTCATCGTCGCCGAGCACGACGGCCAGAAGCTCAACCTGAGCACCGCCAAGTGCGTCTCCTGTGCCCGCACGCTCGCCGGGGCGGAAATCACCATCGTGGTGTGCGCGGTGGATGCCGCAGGCGTGGCCGCCCAGGCGGCGCAGCTCGCCGGCGTCGCGCGCGTCATCACCATCGAGAACCCGGCCAACGCGCATGCGCTCGCCGCGGTGCTCGCCCCGCAGGTGGTGGCGGTGGCCGCTCCCTACACGCACCTCTTCGGGCCCTCCACCACCTTCGGCAAGGACCTGATGGCCCGCATCGCGGGCCTCCTCGATGCGCCGCAGATCTCGGACGTCATGGCGATCGAGAGCGCGACGCGCTTCCGCCGCCCGATCTATCGCCGGCAACGCCATCCTCACCGTCGAGTCATCCCCGGATACGAAGCTCGTGGCGACCGTGCGCACGGCCTCCTTCGAGGCAGCCGGCGGCGGCGGGGCCGCGCCGATCGAGAAGGCGAACGTCGCGGTGACCCTGCCCACCCATACGCGCTTCGTCTCGGTCTCGGCCGCCAAGAGTGACCGACCCGACCTGCAGACCGCGGCGCGCGTGATCTCCGGCGGCCGCGCGCTCGGCAGCGCCGAGGGCTTCAAGATCCTCTACAGCCTCGCCGACAAGCTCGATGCCGCCGTGGGCGCCTCGCGCGCCGCCGTGGATGCCGGCTACGCGCCCAACGAGATGCAGGTCGGCCAGACCGGCAAGATCATCGCGCCGGAGCTCTATATCGCGGTCGGCATCTCGGGTGCCATCCAGCACCTCACCGGCATCAAGGACGCACGCACCATCGTCGCCATCAACAAGGATGGCGAGGCGCCGATCTTCGAGGTGGCCGACTTCGGCCTCGTCGGTGACCTGTTCCAGGTCATCCCCGAGATCGAGCGCCTGCTCTAGCCTCAGAGCTGGTTGAGGACGTACTCGGCGGCCGAGACCTTGAACTGCCCCGGGGCCTCGACGTCGACCGTCTTGGCCACCCCGTCCTTGACGATGATGGCGAAGCGCTGGCCGCGCGTGCCCATGCCGTAGCCCTTGGCATCGAGCTCGAGCCCGAGCGCCTTGGCGTAGTCGCCGTTGCCGTCCGCCAGCATCACGATCTTGTCGCCGACGCTCGAGGACTTGCCCCAGGCGTTCATGACGAACACGTCGTTCACCGCCATGCAGGCGATGGTGTCCACGCCCTTGGCGTGCAGCTGGTCGGCCAGCTCGATAAAGCCGGGCAGGTGCTTGGCATCACACGTGGGCGTGAAGGCACCCGGCACCGAGAACAGCACCACGGTCTTGCCCTTGAAGAGCTCGTCCGTCGAGACATCCTTCGGCCCCTCCTTGGTCATCCGCTTGAACGTGCCCGCGGGCATCTTCTCGCCTGCCTTGATCGCCATGCCTTGATCTCCTTGAAGGTCGTGGGTGGGGCGCCCGATACGGCGCCGACCCGTTGAAGAAACAAGGGCCGGGGAGATTTCTCTCGCCGGCCCTGTCAGGTGCACTGCCGGTGCCCGAGGGCGCACCGGGCAGGCGAATGGATTCTCCTAGGCCGCCGCTCCCGAGCGCGCGCGCAGCGTCCACAGGTTCGCCAGGCGCTCGAGCGTCGGGTCGCCCTTGACGCTCTTGAACGACTTGATCGCATCGTCCTTGTGGCCGGCCTTCAGCTGCACGACGCCGAGCAGCAGGCGCGCATCGGCCTCGTTCTTGAGCTCGCCCTTGGCGATGCCTTTCTGGATCTCGTCGATCGCCTTGTCGTTCTGGCCGTAGCCGTAGTAGGCAAGCCCGAGCGCCACGTTCTTGCTGCCGGTGGCCGCCGCGTCGGCGTCCTTCTCCTGCTTCGGCAGCGTCGGCTGGTCGGTGGCCGCGCTCTTCTTCACGCTCTCGAGCAGGCGCGTGTTGCGGTCCTTGGCGCGCTGGTCGGAGAACGCATTGGCGGCGAAGCCCTTCTCCAGGATCTTCTGCGCCTCACCCGGGGAGCCGGCATCGAGGGCGAGCTGGGCGGCCTCGTTGTAGTCGCTGGCATCCTTGAGCGTGTCGGTGTCGACCATCAGGCGGTACACCTGCAGCGTCACCGCATCGTTGCCGGAGGTGCTGGAGCGCACGCGCTGCAGCAGGAACGTCCAGTACTCGGGCTTCGGGTAGTAGGTGACGAACTTCTCGAGCGCCTTCTCCTGGCAGGCCTGGTCCTCGAGCTTGATGCAGCTGTTGAGGATCAGGCCGAGCTGCTGGTCCTTTGGCGTCTGGCCGGCCTTGATCTCGCCGTCCACGATGCTGTTCTCGGTGGCGAGCGTGTCCTTCCAGTCGCCCTTGAGGTAGTAGGTCTGGCCGAGGACCGCCTTGGTCTCTTCGGTCGCAAAACCACCCTTGACCGCACGCTGCGCGAGCTCGATGGTCTTGTCGTAGTTCTTCAGCTGGTAGTTGATGGTGATGAGCGAGCGCACCATCCCGGGTACCTCGGCTTCGGGCATGAAGGCGCTGTTGTTGAGCTTGGCCTCGCAGAACTTGGCGGCTTCGGCGTAGTTCTGCGCGCCGGCACTCGCGGAGCAGCCGAATTCATCGATGGTGTACTGGTCGAAGGCGTTCTTGTCCGTGAGGGCCTGTGCCTCGTGGACCTTGGCGAGCGCCCCGTTGTAGTTCTTGGCCTTGAGCATCTCCTGCGCGGGCTGCAGGATCTTCGCCACTTTCTCGCTGTTGGTGTTCTTGCCCGCGGCCAGAGCCGGCGCGCTGGCAAGCACAAGACCGATGCTGGCGGCCAAGCCGCTCGCCCAGATAACCGATGCCTTCATAGGGATGTTTCGCACTTTCGAAAGTTGAAGCGGGACTAGTTGCCGAACTCGGCGACGTTGGTGAAGCCGATCTTGACCATGCGGTTGCGCTGCGCGGCCGCCAGCACCTGGGCGACCACGCCGTACTTGGCGCGCCGGTCGGGACGCAGGTGGATCTCCGGCTGCGGGTCCTTGGCGGCCTCGTTGTGGAAGTAGCCCTCCAGCTGGTCCATGCCGGTGACCGGGGTGCCGTTCCACACCACCGTGCCGTCGGAGTCGATCTCAAGGTCGATGACTTCCGGGGGCGTGTCGGGCGGCGGCGGCTGGGCGTTGGGGTTGGGCATGTCGAGCTTGACCGCGTGGGTCATGACGGGGAGCGAGACGATCAGGGTCACGAGCAGCACCAGCATCACATCGATGAGGGGCGTCGTGTTGATCTCGCACATCGCCTCCCCGGAGGGACCGACACTCATTGCCATGGATGAATACTCCTGAAGACTGTCAGCGGTAGCCGCGTACGCCGTGGTCGGGCTCGGTGAGGAAGCCGACCTTCTGGATGCCGCCGCGCTGGATCATGTACATGACCCGGCCGATGGCCTCGTAGCGCGTCTCCTTGTCGCCGCGGATGTGCACTTCCGGCTGCGGCTTCTTGCCGGCAGCGGACTTCACGTTCGCCAGGAGGTCCTCGCGGCTGGCGAGGATCTTGTCGTTCCAGTAGACGTTGCCGTCCTTGTCGACCGCGATGGTGATGTTCTCGGGCTTGGTCTGCGTCGGGATGTTGACGGCCTTCGGCAGATTGACCTTCACGGTCTTGTTGATGACCGGGATCGTGATCAGGAAGATGATCAAGAGCACCAGCATCACGTCCACGAGCGGCGTGGTGTTGATGCTCGCGATTGCTCCCGGCTCCCCGCCGGATGATGGGCCGACACTCATTGCCATGAGGCGCTACTCCTAGAAAGTGCGGGGCGCGCAAGGCGCCCCGCACTCAAACCAACCGCGACGATCTTACTTGGTGACCGACGCAGCCTTCGCGGCCGCCGGGCGCGCGCCGCCCATGCTGGTCTCGGCGTTAACGCGCGAACCGCCCACCAGGTAGGCATGCAGGTCGCCGGTAAAGTTCCGCAGCGAGTCCGACAGGCCCTTGTTGCGGCCGAGCAGCCAGTTGTAGCCCATGACCGCGGGCACCGCGACGAAGAGTCCGATGGCCGTCATGATGAGCGCCTCACCGACGGGGCCTGCCACCTTGTCGATGCTCGCCTGGCCGGCGATGCCGATGCCGACGAGGGCGTTCAGGATGCCCCACACCGTGCCGAAGAGGCCGACGAAGGGCGCCGTGGAGCCCACCGTCGCCAGCAGGCCGAGGCCGGACTGCATCTTGGTCTGCACGCCGTCGGCAGCGCGCTGCAGCGACATCGTGATCCACTCGTTCAGGTCGATGCGGTCCGTCAGGCGGCCGTCGTGGTGCGAGGAGGCACGCAGGCCGTCCTCGGCGATGCCGCGGAACTCGTCACCCTTCTTCAGGCGCTCGACACCGTCCTTGATCGAGGGGGCGGTCCAGAACTGCTTCTCCACGACCTTCGCCGACTTCTTGAGCTTGGCCTGGTCCCACAGCTTGGTGAGGATCACGTACCAGGAGGCGAGTGACATGATGAGCAGGAGAATGAGCACCGAGCGGGCAATGATGTCCCCGGTCTGCCACAGGGCGGCAAGGCCGTAGGGATTGTCAGTGACCACGGTGGGCGGGGCGGCGGTTACGGGTGCGGCGGCTTGGTTTTCCATAGTTTCCTCGGAACAAAAAAAATGCCGCACCTTTTGGGGGTGCGGCGTCTGAATTATCTCATCTGGAAGCGAATGCCGAGCTTGGTGCAGGAGGCAATCGGCTTGCCGTCCTCGGTGCCCGGCTTGTAACGACCGGAGGCGGCCTGTGCGAGCTTCAGTGCGCCGTCGTCCAGGCGCGGGCTGCCGGAACTCGTCGCGATCGAGGGGGCTTCCGTGAGCTTGCCGTCCGGGCCGACGCACACGGCAACCACCGCGACGCCCTGCTCCTCCAGGCGCTTGGAGGCGGCCGGGTAGTAGTCCTCGCTGTTGGGGAAGCCCTTGCCAGGGCCTGCCGGGGTCTTGACGGACGCCTTCGCCACCACCGGGGCTGCCGCTACGTGCTGCGTGGTGGTGTTGCTGATCGCGGTGGTGGCGGCCGCGGTCGGCACTTCCACGACCGTGTCGGTCGGCGGGATCTCCACCGGCGGGCGCTCGAACTGCGGTGGCGGCGGCGGCGGCGGGGGTGCGTCCTTGTGGGTCTCGGTCTCGATCACGGTCTGGATCGGCGGCGCGAGCACCTCGATCGCCTTGCGAGCAAGCCCGGTGGCGAGCGCCCACGCGATGAAGACGTGCAGGAGCAGGATCGCCCCCACCACGAGGCCACGTCGCGTGAAAAACCCTGAAGTTTCTTCGAGAGCTGCCATTTGTGTTGCTGTCGCCGTCCGCTATCCATTCACACCAGGCGCTCTTGCGGCGTGCTCGCGGCGCCTGCGCCGCAACTCCCACCGAAGAACCCGGACCCGAAGTCCCCGGCGGATGCGCCGTACGGACCCCCTAGCATCAGTAGTCTTCGACAAACCTTTTCCGGCATCCGCTTCCGTGGGGCGCGTACTTATAAGAATCGGCCCTCAGACGAAATCCGCGCCCGCGAGGCGCAGCATCGGTTGCTTCGGTGAACTCTAACCGCTGTCTTTCGGACTGACAACTCCGGCGACAGCTTAAGAAGTGCGCCGACGTGGCTGTATCGCCTCAGTCACCGCTCCCTGCGAGGCGCTGCCGACCAGATGCGCATACTTCGCCAGTGCGGTGCTTCCTGCCAAGGATTTTCCCGGCTTCCAGCTTGCACGGCGGCGACGTAATTGCGCTGCGGAAAGCTCCACCGCGAGCTCGCGCTTCACCGCATCGATGCGGATGCGGTCGCCGTTCTTGAGCAACCCGAGCGGCCCGCCGAGCGCGGCCTCCGGAGAAATATGTCCGACCACGAAGCCGTGGCTGCCGCCTGAGAAGCGTCCGTCGGTGATGAGGGCGACCTTGTCACCCAGCCCCCGCCCCATGATGGCGCTCGTCGGCGAGAGCATCTCGCGCATGCCCGGGCCGCCGCGCGGCCCCTCGTTGCGAATGACGACGACGTCCCCGGCATGCACGCGGCCGGCGAGGATCGCCTCGGTGGCGCGTTCCTCGCCGTCGAACACCTTCGCCGTGCCCTCGAAGCGCTCGCCCTCCTTGCCCGTTACCTTGGCCACCGCGCCTTCGGGGGCGAGGTTGCCGTAGAGCACCACGAGGTGGCTGTCCTTCTTCAGGGGGTCCGAGAGCGGCCGCACAATCTCCTGCCCGCTCATGTACATGGGCACCTTTTCCAGATTCTCTTTCAAGGTGCGGCCGGTGACCGTCATGCAGTCGCCGTGCAGCAGGCCACCCTCCAGCAGCATCTTCATCAGGGGCTGGATGCCGCCGATCGCGATGAGCTCGGACATGAGGAAGCGCCCGCTCGGTCGCAGGTCCGCGAGCACCGGGGAACGCCTGCCCAGGCGCGTGAAGTCATCCAGGGTGAGGCGCACCTTCGCGGCGTGCGCGATCGCCAGCAGGTGCAGCACGGCGTTGGTGGAGCCGCCGAGCGCGATCACCACCCGGATCGCGTTCTCGAAGGCGCGCCGGGTGAGGATGTCGCGGGGCTTCAAGCCCTGCTTCACCAGGCGCACCACGGCTTCCCCGGCGCGGTGGCAGTCCGAGCGCTTCTCCTGCCCCACCGCCTCCTGCGCGGAACTGCCTGGTAAGGACAAGCCCAAGGCCTCGATGGCGGAGGCCATGGTGTTCGCGGTGTACATGCCGCCGCAGCTGCCGGGGCCGGGAATCGCGGTGCGCTCGATCTCGAGCAGGCCCGCATCCGAGAGCTTCCCCGCCGCGTGCGCACCGACCGCCTCGAACACCGAGACGATGTCGCGGCGCTGGGCTCCCGGGCGGATGGTGCCGCCGTAGACGAATACCCCCGGGCGGTTCAGGCGCGCGATCGCCATCGCGCAGCCGGGCATGTTCTTGTCGCAGCCGCCCACGGCCACCAGGCCATCAAAGCCGGCGGCACCGGCGACCGCCTCGATGGAGTCGGCGATGATCTCGCGCGAGATGAGCGAGTAGCGCATGCCGGGCGTGCCCATCGAGATGCCGTCGGACACGGTGATGGTGTTGAACAGCACGCTCTTGCCGCCGGCCGCATCGACCCCCGCGCAGGCCTCGCGCGCGAGCTCGCCGATGTGCATGTTGCAGGGCGTGACGTTCGCCCAGGTGGAGGCGACGCCTACCTGCGGGCGCTGAAAGTCCGCATCCGCGAATCCCACCGCCCGCAGCATCGCGCGCGAGGCAGTCTGCTTCACGCCATCAAAGACCACGCGCGAGTATTCGCGCGGATCAGTGCCCTTCTTCTTCATCCTGAACTGAACCTCATCGTTGCGGACCTCACGGTCCTGACTGTGTGCGTTCCTGCGCCGCGCGCATGCGGTTGAAGCCGAGTGCGCCCGCGGCGGTGAGCGCCACCGGCAGCAGCAGCGCGTACTTGCCGATGCCCGCGTGCCAGTGCTCGAGCGCCATGTAGGCAAGTACCCCCAGGGGCGGCGCGAAGCCGCCGCGCAGCCCCGTGAGCGTGACGTGCACTCCCATGTAGTGCTGCGCGCGCCCGATCGAGGCGAAGTCGTTGTGGCCCAGGTTCCACCCTAGATTAGCACCCGCGTTCGCCGCGCCAAGCAGTACCGCGCCCGACCACAGGAGCACGAGCGAGCGCGTGAACACCCCGAGGCTGAAGACGACGGTCGCGAGCACCAGCGCCCATCCCTGGCGGGCGCGGTAGCGCACCACGTGTGCGCCATCGAACAGGCGCGCCCAGGCGGGCAGGAAGAGCGGCTGGGTGATGAGGGGCACGACCGCCAGCAGCCCGATCTGCAGCGCGCTCGTGAGGCGCAGGTCCTCGGAGAAGATCAGCACCAGCTGCGCGGTGAGCATGAGGTTGCCGGCGCCGAACACCCCCATCCACAGCATGTACTCGCGGTAGGCCGGGTCTTCCCTGAGGATGCGCGTCACCATCGCCAGGCTGAAGGGCTCGCCCGTGCCGCCGTGGGCCGCCTCGGCGGCCAGCAGCTGGAACTCGCGCCGCACCCGCATGGCGCGGTAGAGCCAGGCACCGGCAAGGCCTGCGAGCGCCCCGGCCCCGTAGAGCCAGCGCGCATCGATGAAGCGCGCCTCGAGCGCCCAGCCGACGAGCGCAGCGGAGGCGGCGACCGTGAGCGCGTTGACGATCACGATGCGCCCGGTGATCCGCGCCAGCACGTTGCGCGGGTAGTTCGCGGTCCAGATCGCCGCGCGCACCGTGAGGATGCCGGCCCACGCCACGCGCGCGGCGATCACGGCGGCGACCGTGACCCACAGCCCCGAGGCGGCCCGCGGTGCGAGCGCGACGCACCCGACCAGGAGCGCGAACGCTGCCTGCAGCGCCACCATCAGGCGCACCCGTGCGCGCCCGTGGGCGAGGTTGGCCCACACGAAGCTCAGGACGTTGGAGAAGGCCGGGGCGCCCGCGACCAGCGCGACGGCGATGTTGACCCCGAAGGCGGCCGCGGCGGTGGCGAAGTGCTGCTTCACCAGGATCGCCGCGGTCGCCCCCTCCACGAGCCCGAGGGTGAGCCCGAGGAGCCCCCAGGGGAGGATCTCGCGGCGGAAGATGCCTTCGGCGAGGGGGCTGGGCTGGACGGGTCGGCCTTGGGGCACGGGACGCAAGCTTAAGGCGCTCGCTCAGGCGGTAACAGTGTCGTTGACAAGGCCTCGGGCCCTGTGCTCCTATCGGGATCATTCAGGATTTGTTCGCCCCGTAATGAAATACCCGGCAGCCATCGATTCCCGCGACGCAGCGCCCTCAAGCGCCCTGCGCCCGCTGCTGCTGCTGGTACTCCTGCCCGGCCTTGCGCTCCTTAGCGGAGCAAGGTGCGGGGCACTCGCGGACGCCTGAAGAAAAACCCAGGCACGAGCGAAGTAAGACACCAAAGACCCCGCACCGGCATCAAAGCCGCTGCGGGGTTTTTTATGCTTGCAAACCGAAAACCCAACGCACGATCGAGGAGTGATTTAGATGAGGATGTACTCGCGTAAGGACGTCGACAGGAAGGCACTCAAGGGAGCCCGCATCGCCATTCTCGGCTACGGCAGCCAGGGTCGCGCGCATGCCCTGAACCTCCACGACTCCGGCTTCGACGTCGTCGTCGGCGTGCGCAAGGGCGGTGAGGGCTGGAAGAAGGCGAAGAAGGCGGGCCTTGCGGTCGCAGCGCCCAAGGATGCCGTGAAGGGCGCGGACCTCATCGCCATCCTCATCCCGGACACCTCGCAGAAGGAGTTCTACCAGGAGATCAAGGGCGACCTGAAGAAGGGCGCCACCCTGCTCTTCGCGCACGGCTTCAACGTGCACTTCAGGCAGATCAAGCCGCGCAAGGACCTCGACGTGGTGCTGATCGCGCCCAAGGGGCCGGGCGACCTCGTGCGCCGCCAGTACCAGGAGGGCGCCGGCGTCCCCTGCCTGCTCGCGGTCGCGCAGGATGCTTCCGGCAACGCGCAGGCGAAGGCGCTCGCCTACGCCCACGGCATCGGCGGCACGCGCGGCGGGGTGATCGAGACCACGTTCGCAGAAGAGACCGAGACCGATCTCTTCGGTGAGCAGGCGGTGCTGTGCGGCGGCGCGACGGAGCTCGTGCTCAAGGGTTTCGAGACCCTGGTCGAGGCCGGCTACCAGCCCGAGGTTGCCTACTACGAGTGCATGCACGAGCTGAAGCTGATCGTCGACCTGCTCTACGAGGGCGGCATCGCCAAGATGCACCGCTTCATCAGCGAGACCGCAAAATACGGCGACCTGACGCGCGGCCCGCGCATCGTCAACCAGCGCGTCAAGAACGAGATGCGCAAGGTCCTCAAGGAAGTGCAGAGCGGCAAGTTTGCCCGCCAGTGGATCAAGGAGAACGCCACCGGCAAGGTGAACTACGCGAAGCTGCTGAAGAAGGACCTCGCGCACCCGATCGAGAAGACCGGCGCCGCGCTGCGCTCGCGCATGGCGTGGCTGCAGGAGAAGCGTGCCTGAGCGAAGCGGTGCGCGCCGGCTGCGCGGCGCGCCCTCCCCCCACTGTCCCGATAAACGATGGAAGTGCCTTATGGTGGCTAATCCCGACCGCGTACTGATCTTCGACACCACGCTGCGTGACGGCGAGCAGTCCCCCGGCTGCAGCATGACGCGCCCCGAGAAGCTGCGCGTGGCGCGTGCGCTTGCCGAGCTCGGCGTCGACGTGATCGAGGCGGGGTTCCCCGCCGCCTCGCGCGGGGACTTCGAGAGCGTGGAGGCGGTCGCCCGCGAGGTGCAAGGACCGATCATCTGCGGGCTGGCCCGCTGCAACCCCGATGACATCGACCTCGTGGCGCAGGCGGTCAAGGATGCCCCGCACAAGCGCATCCACGTGTTCCTCGCCACCAGCGCCATCCATCGCCAGTACAAGCTCAACATGGCGCAGGACGAGATCCTCAGGCTCGCCGCCACCGGCGTGGCGCGCGCGCGCGAGCTGTGCGAGGACGTCGAGTTCTCCCCCGAGGACGCCTCGCGCACCGAGATCGAGTTCCTGGCGCAGGTGGTGGAGACCGCCATCGCCGCCGGCGCCACCACGGTCAACATCCCCGACACCGTCGGCTACACCGTGCCGGATGAGTTCGCCGAGCTGTTCCGCTACCTGCGCCAAGAACGTGCGCGGCATCGAGAAGATCCGCCTCTCGGTGCACTGCCACGATGACCTGGGCATGGCGGTCGCCAACAGCCTGACGGCGGTGGTCGCCGGGGCGCGCCAGATCGAGTGCACCATCAACGGCATCGGCGAGCGCGCCGGCAACTGCTCGCTCGAGGAGGTGGTGATGGCGCTGAAGACGCGCGCCGCGTTCTTCAACGTCGCCACCAACATCCAGACCAACCGCCTCTATCCGACCTCGCGCCTGCATCTCGAGCATCACCGGGCAGCCGATCCCGCGCAACAAGGCGGTGGTCGGCGAGAATGCCTTCGCGCACGAGTCGGGCATCCACCAGCACGGCATGCTCAAGCACCACTCGACCTACGAGATCCTGCGCCCCGAGGACGTCGGCCTCGCGCGCAGCTCGCTGGTGCTCGGCAAGCACTGCGGGCGGCACGCCTTCCGTGACCGCGTCAAGGCGCTCGGCTTCGAGCTCGATGAGTTCGAGTTCAACCGGGTGTTCGAGGAGTTCAAGGCGCTCGCGGACAAGAAGAAGGAGCTCTTCGATGGCGACATCGAGGCCCTGGTGCTGCGCGCCGAAGGCTCCGCCCACGGTCCGTGGACGCTCACCGAGCTCACCACCGAGGCCAAAAGCTCGGGCCCGGCGCGCGCCGTCGTGAACCTCACCCACGCCGACGGCCGGCTCGCCGAGTGCACCGCCACCGGGGACGGCCCGGTCGATGCCGCCTTCAAGGCCATCGAGGCGGCCACCGGCATCGCGGTGGTGCTGCGCAAGTTCGAGGTGCACGCGGTGAGTGAGGGCGAGGACGCCCAGGGCGAGGCGCGGGTGTACGTGGAGTACAATCACAAGACCTATCGGGGCGCGAGCGTCAGCACGAACATCGTCGAGTCCGCGACGCGTGCGTTCCTCGAAGTGATCAACCGCATCGAGCTCTCCGCCGCCGGCGCGCGGCACCACAAGGAACGCGCCGCCGCCGCCACGAGCGCCTGAGGAGTCTTTCGCCATGCCCATTCCGGCCACGCAGTTCATCTGGTTCAACGGCAAGCTCGTCCACTGGGAGAAGGCGACCGTGCACGTGCTCACGCACGCGCTGCACTACGGCTCCTCGGTGTTCGAGGGCGTGCGCGCCTACGAGACGCCAAAGGGGGTCGCGATCTTCCGCCTGCGCGACCACACGCGGCGCCTGTTCGACTCGGCCAAGATCTACCGCATCCCGCTCAGCTACTCCGTCGAGCAGATGAACGAGGCCTGCCGCCAGGTGATCGCGGCCAATGACCTCAAGCGCGGCGCCTACATCCGCCCGGTGGTGTTCCGTGGCTACGGGGAGATCGGCGTGACGCCCAAGATCGAGCCCCCGACCGAGGTCGCGGTCGCCGCCTGGGAATGGGGCAAGTACCTGGGCGCCGAGGCCGAGGAGCACGGCGTCGATGCCTGCATCTCCTCCTGGCAGCGCGTCGCCCCGAACACCCTGCCCGCCCTCGCCAAGGCCGGGGGCAACTACCTCTCCAGCCAGCTGATCGGGGCCGAGGCGCGGCGCCTGGGGTTTGCCGAGGGCATCGGACTCGCCCCGGATGGGACCTTGAGCGAGGGCTCGGGCGAGAACCTGTTCCTGGTCAAGGACGGCACCCTCCTCACCCCCGCGCTCGCCCACTCGGTCCTCGGCGGCCTCACGCGCGACACGGTGATGCGCCTGGCGCGCGAGCGCGGCATCGAGGTGAGCGAGTGCGCGCTGCCGCGCGAGCTTCTCTACATCGCCGATGAGGCGTTCTTCACCGGCACGGCGGTCGAGATCACCCCGATCCGCTCGGTCGACCGCCTGAGCGTGGGCAATGGCAAGCGCGGCCCGATCACGGAGACTCTGCAGAACGCGTTCTTCGGCCTCTTCAACGGCAAGACGGCCGACAAGTGGGGCTGGCTCGACTACGTCGACATGGCCGCTCCCAAGGTCGCAGCCTCCGGCTGATCCGCACTCCAAGCAAAGCCTGCAAGCGATGAAGCACTCCCCGCGCACGCTTTCGACAAGGTGTGGCAGCAGCCACGAGGTCACGGCCGGCACGGCGGACGTGCCCGCGGTGCTCTACATCGACCTGCACCTCATCCACGAGGTGACCTCCCCGCAGGCCTTCCAGGTGCTGCGCGAGCGCGGGCTCCCGGTGCGGCGCCCGGACCGCACGCTCGCCACCATGGATCACTCCACCCCGACTAAGAGCGCCCAGGTGTTCGGCGGCGCGCCGATCGCCATCGACTCGGCGGCTCGCCAGGTGGCGCAGCTGGAAAAGCAACTGCGCCGAGTTCGGCGTGGAGCTGCTGGCGATGCGGCACGCGCAGCGCGGCATCGTGCACGTCATCGGGCCGGAACTGGGCTTGAGCCAGCCGGGGCAGACGATCGTGTGCGGCGACAGCCACACCAGCACCCACGGCGCGTTCGGCGCGCTGGCCTTCGGCATCGGCACCACCGAGGTCGGCCACGTGTTCGCCACCCAGTGCCTGCTGCAGAGGAAGCCCCAGGCGCTGGCCATCAACGTACGACGGGCGCCGTGGCGCCGGCGTCACCGCCAAGGACCTGATCCTCGCCATCATCGGCCAGGTCGGGGTCGACGGGGGCACCGGGCACGTCATCGAGTACCGCGGCGAGGCCATCGAGGCGCTCGGCATGGAGGAGCGCATGACGGTGTGCAACATGTCGATCGAGGCCGGCGCGCGCGCCGGCATGATCGCCCCGGACGAGGCCACCTTCGAGTACCTCGCCGGGCGGCCGCGCGCCCCGCACGGGGACGCCTGGGAGCGCGCGCTCGAGGCGCTGGCGCACCCTGCCGAGCGATGCGGGCGCGCGCTTCGACCGCGAGGTGAGCGTGGACGCGGCGGCCGTGGAGCCGATGATCACCTACGGCACCAACCCCGGCATGGTGATCCCGATCGGCGCTGCGATCCCCAGGCGTCCCGGGGATGCCGCCTTCGCCCGCGCGCTCGATTACATGGGCCTCAGCCCCGGGCAGCCGATCCGCGACCAGAAGGTCAACGTGGTGTTCCTCGGCAGCTGCACCAACGCGCGCCTCTCGGACCTGCGCGATGCGGCGCAGGTGCTGCGCGGCCGGCGCATCGCGCGCGGGCTCACCATGCTGGTGGTGCCCGGCTCCCAGGAGGTCAAGCGCCAGGCCGAGACCGAGGGCCTCGACCGGGTGTTCATCGATGCCGGCGCCGAATGGCGCGAGTCGGGCTGCTCGATGTGCCTCGGCATGAACGGCGACCTGGTGCCGCGCGGGGAGTACTCGGTGAGCACCAGCAACCGCAACTTCGAGGGCCGCCAGGGCGCCGGCGCCCGCACCCTGCTCGCAAGTCCTCTGACCGCGGCCGCCTGTGCCGTCACGCGGCCGGGTCACCGACCCGCGCGAGTTCCTCTGAAGACCAAGCCATGCAACCCTTCACCCGACTCACCTCCCGCACCGTGGCGATGCCGGCGGCCAACATCGACACCGACCAGATCATCCCGGCGCGCTTCCTCACGACCACCACCCGCGCAGGTCTGGGCAAGCAGCTGTTCGCCGACTGGCGCTATGACGCCGCGGGCAACCCGCGCGCGGACTTCGTGCTCAACCGTGCCGAGAGCGCCGGGGCGCAGATCCTGGTCGCGGGGCGCAACTTCGGCTGCGGCTCCTCGCGCGAGCACGCCCCCTGGGCACTGACCGACTTCGGCTTCCGCGCCATCATCAGCACCGAGATCGCCGACATCTTCACGAGCAACGCGCTCAAGAACGGCCTGCTGCCGGTGATCGTGCCGCAGGCGGTGAGTGAGTGGCTGCTCGCGCATCCGGGCGTCGAGGTGAGCCTCGACATCGCCGCGCGCACCCTCACGCTTCCCGACGGCACCGAGGTGTCCTTCCCGCTCGAGCCCTTCGCCCGGCACTGCCTGCTCGAGGGGGTGGACGAGCTCGGCTTCCTCCTCGCCCGCGGCGCTGAGATCGAGGCCTACGAGCGCGCCAGGCGATGAAGGCGCGCATTGCGGTACTGCCCGGGGATGGCATCGGGCCGGAGGTGATTGCCCAGGGCTTGCGCTGCCTGCGCGCGCTCGGGGATGCCTTCGGCCATGAGTTCGAGCTCACCGAGCTTGCCTTCGGCGGCGCGGCCATCGACCTGCATGGCGAGCCCCTGCCCCCGGCGACGCTCGCGGCCTGCCGCGCTGCGGACGCGGTGCTGCTCGGGGCCATCGGCGGCCCGCGCTGGTCGGCCCCCGAGGCCACCGTGCGTCCCGAGCAGGGACTGCTCGGGCTGCGCAAGGCGCTCGGCGCGTTCGCGAACTTAAGGCCCGTGCAGGTGCACCCAGCACTCGCGGATGCCTCGACGCTCAAGCGCGAGGTCATCGAGGGAGTCGACCTCGTGTTCGTGCGCGAGCTGACCGGCGGCATCTACTTCGGCGAGAAGCGCCGCGATGCCAGCAGCGCCTCGGACCTGTGCACCTACACGGTTGCGGAGGTCGAGCGCGTGGTGCGCGTGGCAGGCGCACTCGCCCGCCAGCGGCGCCAGCGCCTGACCTCGATCGACAAGTCGAACGTGCTGGAAACCTCGCGCCTGTGGCGGCAGGTGACGGCGCGGGTGATGGCGGCGGAATTCCCGGACGTGGCGCTCGAGCACATGCTGGTCGACTCGGCCGCCATGCACCTCATCCGCCGGCCGCGTGACTTTGACGTGCTGGTCACCGAGAACATGTTCGGCGACATCCTCACCGACGAGGCGGCGATGCTCGCAGGCTCGCTCGGGCTGCTGCCCTCTGCCTCCCTCGGCAACGGCACGAGTGGCATCTACGAGCCGATCCACGGCTCCGCCCCCGACATCGCCGGGCGCGGCATCGCCAATCCCTACGGCACGATATTCAGCGTCGCGCTGCTGCTGCGCCATTCCCTGAAGCTCGAGCGCGAGGCGGCCGCACTCGAGGCCGCCGTCAACGCAGCCCTCGCGCGCGGTGCCCGCACCGCCGACCTCGCCGCCCCGGGCGAGCCGGCCTTAAGCTGCGCGCAGGCAGGCGATGCGGTGCTCAGCAACCTGACACGGCGCGGCTGAGCGCCGGGGCTTCGATCACCCGGGCGACGCGCTCGAGGCCGCCTGCCAGGTCGTTGCGCAGGTCCTCGAGCCCCTCGATGCCGATCGAGAGACGTACCAGCCCATCGGTGAGCCCGGCGCGCGCCCGGGCGGCAGGATCCATGGCCGCATGCGTCATGCTCGCCGGGTGCGCGACGAGGCTCTCGACCCCGCCGAGGGACTCCGCGAGCGAGAAGCACTCAAGGCCCGCCACGAACTCGCGCACCCCCTCCTCGCCACCCTCCAGCTCGAGCGTCACCACCGCGCCGAAGCCCTTCTGCTGGCGCCGGGCGAGCTCGTGCCCCGGATGCTCGCGCAAGCCCGGGTACCACACGCGCCGCACCTCGGCGCGCTCGTTGAGCCACTCGGCCAGCGCCTGCGCGTTCCTGCCGTGGTGATCGAGGCGTGCGTGCAGGGTGCGCAGGCCGCGCAGCGTCATGAAGCTGTCAAAGGGCGCGCCGGTGAGCCCCAGGCAGTTGGCCCACCAGGTCAGCTGCTCCAGCAGCGCCGGGTCGCGGGCGATGACCGCGCCGCCGACGACGTCGCTGTGGCCGTTGATGTACTTGGTGGTCGAGTGCACCACGAGGTCCGCGCCGAGGGTGAGCGGCTGCTGCCAGGCCGGCGACAGGAAGGTGTTGTCCACCACCGTGATGGCACCGGCCGTGCGCGCCAGCTGCGCGCAGGCGGCGATGTCGGTGATGCGCAGCAGCGGGTTGCTCGGTGTCTCGATCCACAGCAGCGCCGCCGGGCGCGCCAGGGCTGCGGCCAGCGCCGCCTCGTCGCCGAAGTCCACGAACTCCACCTGCCGCTCCCCGCGCCGTCGCCAGGCATCGAACAGCCGGTAGGTGCCGCCGTAGCAGTCGTGCGGGGCGATGATGCGGGCGCCGGCGGGCACGAGGTAACCGGTGACGGTGACCGCTGCCATGCCGCTCGCCGTGACGACGGCGCCCGCACCGTGCTCGAGCTCGGCCAGCGCCTGCCCGAGGAGGTCACGCGTGGGGTTGCCCGAGCGCGTGTAATCGTAGGTGCGCTTCTCGCCAAAGGCGCGGAACGCGAACGTCGAGGTCAGGTGCAACGGCGGCACCACGCAGCCGCTGTCATCGTCGCACTCGATGCCGGCGCGCACCGCGCGCGTGACGTGGGAGGCAGCGCTGTTGGCTGCTGCCTTGGGTGTCGGGAACTTCGGGGTCTTCGGTGGGGCACTCATCGCGAACTCCGCTAATAAATAGACCGTCTCACCGGTCCCCTGCGGAGCGCGCCGGCCATGGAGGGATCCCTCGTGGCGAGGCTTGTCACGTCCTTCCCCGGACACCCTGGTGCCTTGCGGCACCCGGTACCGGGGCTACGCTGACCGCTCATCTGTCGAGGCCTCGTCGCCGAGGACTCGCAGGAGTTGGCACCTTTCCAGGGTGGTTAAGCCTGGCGGTTGCCCCGGCGTCTAAGGGCCTTATCCCTCAGCCGGTCTCGATGAGTAACGCGGAGTCTATGCGGCGCGGCCGACTTCTGGCAAGAGCACCCGCGTCCAGGGGCCTGAAAATGCGGGTGATTTCCCGGTGGGCATAACGCCCACGAGGCCCTACCCCTGGCGGGCGGCCACGCCCTGGGCCTTCTGCTCGGCCTCGGCGGCCTCTCCATTCCTGCCGCGCGCCTTGAGGGAGTCGGCGATCAGGTGCCAGGCCGCGGCCTGCGCGGCAGGGTCGCCGACGGCGAGCGCCAGGGCCTTGCGGCCCATGGCATCGGCCTGCGGGGCGTTGTTCTCGGCCAGGCGCACGCGCCCGAGCTCGATCCACAGCAAGGGGTTTTCCGGCTCGATGCGCTGGGCGCGCTCGAGCGTTGCGGCCGCCTGGCCGTAGTCCCCAGCGGCGGCCTGGGTGTGCGCCTGGGTGACGAGCGCGCCAGAGGCGGCGCTCAGGCGGAACTGCCGCGGCGGCGGCACGGAGGGCCGTTCCGGGGGCGCGGGCACCGCCTCGGCGCTCCCGGGCGCTGGGATGCCCGGCTGGGGCTGGGCACTGCCGGCGGGCGGCGCGGCGGGCTGCGCAGGCGGAGCAAAGGGTGCAGGACGGGTGAGCGCGCAGCCACTCAGGGCGAGCGCTGCGATGAGGGTGCAGGTGGGGGTGCGGATCGGCATGGCGTGCATCATAACTGCGCGGCGGCCTTTGGATCCTGCCGCCCCGGCGCCACCCCCCGGTGTCAGACACTGCCCTCCTCCAGCAGGCGCGGCCCGGGCCCGCGACTGGACAGCGCGTCGTCGGCGTTGCGCAGCGCGCACACCTGAAGCGACAGGCAGCCGCAGCCGATGCAGTTGTCGAGCCTGCCGCGCAGCGCCTGCAGCAGGCCGATGCGGCGGTCCAGTTCCGCGCGCCACCCGCGCGAGAGGCGCTGCCAGTCCCGTGCGGTCGGGGTGCGTCCGCCCGGCAGCGAGTCGAGCGCCTCCTTGATCATCGCCAGCGGCAGCCCGAGGCGCTGCGCCACCTTGATGATGGCGACGCGGCGCAGCACGTCGCGGCTGTAGCGGCGCTGGTTGCCGCTGCTGCGCCAGGCGCAGAGCAGTCCCTTGCTCTCGTAGAAATGCACGGCGGACACGGCAACGCCGCTGCGCGCGGCGACCTGGCCCGCTGACAGCGCCACTGCGGTCTTCTTCCTGAGGTTTCCTGCCACGGGTGCTGCCTCCTTGATCTCAAGTGCACTTGAGGTTGTACGTTTGTGCCTGCGCAATCAAGCCAGGAGGCAGGCGATGGGTTCGATGGCACACGGATGCCGGGCGTGGCCCGGGGGGCCTGCATGCTCAGCACCATAGCGCTGCTGTCCAGTTCGCGCCGCCACGGCAATACCGGGCAGCTCACCGACCGCATCGCGCGCGAGCTCGGAATCGAGGTCATCGACCTGGGCAGCCTGCGCCTGTCAGCCTACGACTACGAGCATCGCAACCGCGGCGATGACTTCGAGCCCCTCATGCGGCACGTGCTCGGCCACGCGCAGCTCATCCTCGCCTCTCCGGTGTACTGGTACGCGGTGAGTCCCCCCATGAAGGTGTTCCTCGACCGCATCTCGGACCTCCTCGAGATCCCCGAGCTCCTCGGCGAGGGCCGGCGGCTGCGCGGCAAGAATGCCTACGTCGTGTGCACCTCGGTTTGCGAGGAGCCGGATGCGCAGTTCCTCGGGGCGTGGCGCGAGACCTTCGGCTACCTTGGCATGCACTACGGCGGCGTGGCGCACGCCAACTGCCGCGACGGCTTGTCGCCTGCGCGCCTCGAGTCGGTCGCGACCGCCTTCGCCGCGCAGGTGCGGCAGGCGTTGCCCGCAGGGCCAGCCTAGAGCCCGGCGCCCGCCGCGGGCTCAGTGCACCAGGCTCTGCAGCAGGTGCTCGGCCTTGTCCTTGAGCTCGCTGAGCACCCCCGGCGTGGCCGGTGCGTTCGCGGCGTCCGGGAAGCCGCAGCCGGGCTTGGCGGGCAGCTGCGTGCCGGCGGGGACTGCGACCGCGACCAGGTCCTCGGCGCACCCCGGGAGTGCGCGCAACCCGGTTGTGAACTCCAGGTGCACCTCCGCGAGTGACTCGGGCATGGCGGTGTCCCAGGAGCGGCTGCCGAGGTTCGCCATCACGTGCGCCCACACCGGCAAGGCGCCCGCAGAGCCGGTGAAGCCGGTCGGCTCGTTGTCGTCGTACCCGACCCACACCACCACCAGGTGGCTGCCGGAGAAGCCGGCGAACCAGCTGTCGCGGTAGTCGGAGGAAGTCCCGGACTTGCCCGCCACCACGAGGTCGGCGGGCAGGATCGCGCGCGCCGGGCGCCCGGTGCCGTGGTCCATGACCGCGACCATCATGCGGTCGAGCTGGTACACGTTCTCCGGGGTTGCCACCTGCGTCACTTGCAGCGGAAAGGCCTTCAGCGCCTTGCCGTCGGCGCCGATCACGGCGCGCACCGCGCGCAGCGGGTTCCTGAAGCCGCCGTTGGCGAGGCCGTTGAAGAGCTGCGCCGCCTCGAGCGGCGTTACATCCACCGCTCCGAGCAGCATTGCCGGCACCTCCTCGGGCGGCTGCGGCAGGCCAAAGCGCGTGAGCGTCGCGGACACCTTCGGCAGCCCGAGGTCGAGTCCCACGCCGACGGTGGCGAGATTGAGCGACTCGGCGAGCGCGCGCACCACTGGCACCGGTCCGTAGGTCTGGCGCGTGAAGTTCTCCGGCTTCCAGTGGGTGCCGTTGGCGAGCTTAAGATCCACCGGCTCGTCCTGCACCACGGTGGCCGCCGTGTAGCGGCCGCTCTCGAGGGCGGTCAGGTAGATGAAGGGCTTCACGAGGGAGCCCATGGAGCGGCGCGCATCGAGCGCCCGGTCGAAGCCCTCGTAGCCGACGTCGCGCCCGCCCACGATCGCGATCACGTCCCCGCTCTGCGGCGTCGTCACCACCACCGCCCCCTCGAGCGGCTGCTTCGCCTGCTTCTTCAGGTGATCCAGGCGCGTGAGCTCCTTCTCGAGCGAATGCTCGGCCTCCTCCTGCGCGCGCGGGTCGAGGCTCGTGAACACCTTCAGGCCCGCCTTGGTGAGGTCATCCTCGTGGTAGTCGCGCCGCAGCGTGCGCCGCACGAAGTCGAGGTACGCCGGGTAGTAGGCGCCCGAGGGACGGGTGGTGACGCCCAGGGGCTTCTGCGCCGCGGCGCGCGCCTCGTCGGCCTGCACCACGCCCTGCTCGAGGAGTTCCTTCAGCACCAGGTCGCGCCGCGCGCGCGCGCGCTCGGCGTGGCGGCGCGGGTCGTAGTAGGAGGGGCCGCGCACGATCGCGACCAGGAGCGCCACCTCGTGCAGGTCGAGCTCGGCCAAGGGCTTGCCGAAGTAGAACTGGCTCGCGAGGCCAAATCCATGGATGGCGCGGTCGCCGTCCTGGCCGAGGAATATCTCGTTGATGTAGGCGTTCATGAGGTCCGCCTTGGTGAAGTGCGCATCGAGCGCCATCGCCATCAGCGCCTCGCGCAGCTTGCGCGAGAGCGTCTGGCGCGAGTTGAGGAAATAGCTGCGCACCAGCTGCTGCGTGAGGGTGCTGCCGCCCTGCTCGATCTGCCCGGCGCGCACGTTCACCCACAGCGCGCGCAGCATCCCGGCCGGATCGACCCCGTGGTGGGTGTCGAACTTGCGGTCCTCGACCGCCTTGAGCGCCGCCGGCAGCAGCGCCGGCACCTCATCCGGGGTGACGACGATGCGGTCCTCGCCATGGGTCGGGAAGATGCTGCCGATGAGGAGCGGCTCAAGTCGCAGCACCGGCACCTCATGGCCGGCGGCATCGCGCAGCCCCTCGAGCGCCTTGGGACCCATCTCGATGTTCAGCAGCTGCGCCGGGCGCGCCTCATCGGCGAAGCGCGCCGGGCGCAGCGCGATCGCGAGTTCCTGGCCGCCGATGCGGTAAGTGCCCGGGGAGTCGGCCTTGTCGCTGCGGCGGTAGTTGAGGCGGTGCAGCTCGCCTTCGAGTTCCTGGGGCGTCAGGGTGAGCCCGGCGTAGAGCTCGAGGGGCGCCGCGTACACCTGCGCCGGCAGCGTCCAGCGCCGCCCCTCGAACTGCTTCGTGACCGCGCGGTCGAGGTAGATGCCGTAGCCCACGGCCACCAGCGCCACGGCGCCGGCGATGAAGAGGAGCAGGCGCTTCAGACGAACAGCTCCGCCGCCGGGGCGCGCAGGTTGTAGTGCGAGCTCATGGCGTGCCCGTAGGCGCCGGCATTGGCGATCAGCAGCACGTCGCCCTCCTTGCGTGACCGGCAGCAGGCGGTCGTGGCCGAGCACGTCGGCGCTCTCACAGATCGGGCCGACCACGTTGACCACCTCGGTGGCGGGCTCGTCCAGGCGCGTGAGGTTCGCGATCTCATGGTAGGAACCATAGAGTGCCGGGCGGATGAGGGAGTTCATCCCGGTGGCGACACCGACGAAGCGCACGTCGCCCTTGGTCTTCAGCTGCGTGACGCGCGCCAGCAGCACCCCGGCTGCAGCCACGAAATAGCGCCCCGGCTCGAGCCACACCTCAAGCTGCGGGTGCTCGGCGCGCACCGCCTGCAGCAGAGTATCGAGCCGCGCGAGGTCGACCGCCGCCTGGTCCGGGCGCTCGGGCACCCCGAGCCCCCCGCCGACGTCGATGACGCGCACGCCCTCGAAGCCGCGCGCCGCCTGCGCCAGCACGCGCGCGGTGTGCTCCCAGCTCGTGACGTCGAAGACACCGCTGCCCACGTGCGCCTGCAGCCCCGTGATGCGCGCGCCGGCCGCCTGGGCGAGGCCTGCGAGCATGCGCAGCTCCGAGAGCTGCACGCCGAACTTCGAGCGCGTGCCGGCGGTGCGCACGTGATCGTGGTGGCCGCGGCCGACGCCGGTGTCGACGCGCACGAAGATCTCCCTGCCGCGGAACAGCTGCGGCCAGCTCGCGAGCAGGTAGGTGTTGTCGACCGTCACGCGCACTCCGCGCTCGAGCGCCCAGGCGTACCTCGCCACGCGCGGCGAAGTTGGGCGTATAGAGGATGCGCGCGGGATCGAGATCCGGGAACTGAGCGAGCAGGCGTTCCGCCTCCCCGCGCGACACGCACTCGAAGTCGACGCCCTCCTCGCGCAGTGCCGTGAGGATCCTGGCGTTGCGGGTTCGCCTTCATCGAGTAGTGCACGCGCGCGACGCTCGGCAGGGCCTTCAGCGCGCGTGCCGCGCCCGCGACCACGCCGAGGTCATACACGAAGGCGGCCTCCCCGCCCTCGAAGAGGCGCAGCAGCTCGGCGCGGCGTGCGCGCCACCACGGCGGCGGCCCCGTATCACTCACTCCCGGGCGTGCAAACAGCTCCTGCCAGGTGGGACCCAGGACCTTGTCGCCCGGCACCGGGCGGATGAGGAGCTCGTGCAGCTGCGCCACCAGGCGCTGGCCCTGGTTCTCGTCCACCACGAAAGTGAAGTTCAGGTCATTGGCCGCCTGGCTCACGAGGTGGATCTTCTGCTCCTCGAAGAACTCGAACGCCCCGCCGAGCTGGTGCAGGATCGCGCGGATGTTGCGGCCCACGAGGCTCACCGAGGCGCACGGCCCGATCACGGCCACGCGGCACAGGCGCGAGAGGTCCGCCACCAGCTCCGCCACGCGCGCGTTGTCGAGGGAGTTGGCCGCAGGATCGAGCGACACCGTGACGTTGGTCTCGGACGTGGAGACCAGGTCCACCGACATGCCGTGGGTCTTGAAGACCTGGAAGGCATCGGCGAGGAAGCCGACCTGGTGCCACATCCCCGGGCTCTCGAGCGACACCAGCGTGATGCCCTTCTTGGTGCAGATCGCCTTCACCTGCGCGCCACCCTCGGTGCCTTCCGCGCCGAGCACCGTGCCCGGAAGCTCGGGCGCCTGGGTGGCGTAGACGTGCAGCGGGATGCGGTACTGGCGCACGGGCAGGATGCAGCGCGGGTGCAGCACCTTCGCGCCGCTGGTGGCGATCTCCTGAGCCTCGTCGTAGTGCAGCGCGCGCAGCAGGCGCGCGGTCGGGGTGAAGCGCGGGTCGGCGCTGAACATCCCCGGCACGTCGGTCCAGATCTCCAGGCGCTGCGCGCGCAGCTTCGCGGCGAGGTAGGCGGCCGAGGTGTCCGAGCCGCCGCGGCCGAGGAGCACCGTGTTGCCATCCTCGTCGCTGGCGATGAAGCCCTGGGTGATGAGGATGGGCGGCAGCTGCGCAAGATGCGTCTCGAGGGAGGCATCGGGGGAGAAGTTACAGACCGCCGACAGCAGGCTCTGCTTGCCACCCCCGGGTGCTCGTTCCGCCCGCAGCATCGAGCGCGCGTCGGTCCAGGCGAGCTCAAGCCCCTGGGCGGCAAGGAAGCGCGCGCCGATGGCGGTGGCCATGAGCTCCCCCATCGCCATGACGCGCGCGCGGGTGCGCTCGCTCACCTCGCGCACCAGGGCGACGCCGGCGGCGATCTCGCGCAGCTCCGCCAGCTGCCGTGCGACGTCATCACCCAGGGGCACGGACAGCTCGCTGGCGAGCCTGCGGTGGCGCTCCTCGATGAAAGTGAGTTCCTCCTCGTGCGCCTGGGCGATGGCCGCATCGAGGAGACGCTCCAGGCGGTCAGTGATCCCGGTGATGGCCGAGTGCACGATGAGCACGCGCGCACCGCTGCCGCGGCGCTCGCGCACGATGCGGGCGATGTTGGTCCAGTTGGCGAGGCTGGATACGCTGGTGCCGCCGAACTTCAGGACGATCCAGGCCGAGGGCGGGGTCAAGGTCGAGTCTCTCCAGGCGCGGCTTCAATCCCTAAGCGCGCCGGGACGGGGGAATCGCCGCGCCAGCGCTAAAGGCCGAGCGCTGAGCGTACCGTACACGGGCGTGTACTAAAGCTCGTCGTCAAAATCCTTGAGGTCCTTCTCAAGCTTCTTGTCGGCGAGCACTTCCTCGAGGCGGCTCCAGGCCGCCTTGCCGCGCTTTCCCTGGTTGCGCACGCGCTTGTCCACCCGGTCGAGCAAACGGTCGTAATCGGTGCCGTCTTCGGTCGGACCGCTCAGGAATTCATCGTCGATATCGAAGCTCTCGTTGTCTCGTTCCGACATCGCGGGGCTTAAATCCTGAAGTAATTCAATGAGTAACGTGCCAAAAGGGGCACGGACAAGGCTGCGAACTATAACGGATTCGTGCCGCCGATCAACTTTTCACCATTTGTCGCGTTTTTCGTGCTCCAAGCGAGAGCTTGGCTGTGCCTTTCAGGGCTGGTCGGTGCGGTCGCGCACGACCACCGGAGCGCCGCGGCTCAGGCCGAGCCCGTCGGCCGCCGAGCCTTGTGCGCGCGCGATCTCGATCACGCCGAAGGAGTTCACGAGCGCGAGGTACTCCCCGGGGCGGGCCTCCCCGTAGGTGCGCAGCACCGGGAAGGAATGGTTGCCGGCGTGCACCAGCGGCAGGCGGAAGCGCTCGGTGAGGCTGGCGTCGATGTTGGTGATGAGGTTGCCGAAATGATCCTGGGTGATGATGACCCCGGTGACGCTGCGCGCCTCGCTCGTCGGCTCATCGACCCAGGCAGGCACGAGTTCGTCTGCCTCCTCCCCGAGGTCCGCCGGGACGAGACGCCCGGCGGCGAGCTCGGCCGCGAGCGGGGCGAAGATGTCGCGCCCGTGGAAGGTGGCACTCACGCGCGCAACGCCCAGGCGCGCAAGCGTTGCCGGGGCGAGCCTCACGATGCGCGCTCCGGGGGCGCGGCTGACGATGGGCGCGAGCAGCCCGTTATCCGGGGCCAGGAACACCTGCGCGTGCGCCACCACGGCGAGGATCGCGCGCGCGGTCCCGACTCCCGGGTCTACCACCGCCACGTGCACGGTGCCGGGGGGGAAGTAGGGGTGGGAGCGGCTGAGCCAGAAGCCCGCCTCCGCGGGCCAGTGCACCAGTATCTCGTGCGTGAGGTCGATGAGGCGCGCCTGCGGGAAGCGCCCGAGGATCGCCCCCTTCATCACGCCGACGAACGGCCCCTGGTGGCCGAAATCGGTGGTGAGCGTGATGACCCCGGAAGGCGTGGGGTCACTCATGCGCGGGGCGCTTCAGTGGCGCGCCGGGGTGCGCGGGGCGGCGCGCTCGGCGCAGCCGCGGCAACGATCGGCGTGGGGCACGGCCGCCAGGCGCTCCGCCTCGATGGCCTCCCCGCAGCCGGCGCAGGTGCCGTAGCGGCCGGCGGCCAGGCGCCGCAGCGCGGCCTCCACCTGCGCAAGCTCGAAGCGCGCCGAGTCGGAGATGGCCCCGAGCACATCATCGTTTTCACGCTGGGTCACCTGTTCTGCGAAGTCTGCCGACAGCGGGTCGGCCTCGTGCCGGGCCTCGGCACTGGCCTCACTTGCCCTCGTCCGCAGCTCCTCGCGACGCCGCAGCAGGCGCTCGCGTACCGCCTCGGTATCCACATCCGCTACCCCCCGCAGCGGCGCGACGCTGTGCCTGCCGGGTTTCCGGCCTCAGCGTGCACCACGCTTGGCTTCGAGCCACTGTTGCAGCTTGTCGAAAGGCTCGATGAACTTGGTCACGCCCTCGCGCTCGAGTTGTTCGGCCGCCGCATCAAGATCGATCCCGAGGCGCTCGAAGCCCTCGCGCGTGTCGCTGCCGTCGGCCATGTGGCGCTCGAGCAGCAGCTCCGGGTGGCCGGTGCGGCGATAGGCGTTCAGGGTCTCGAGCGGCATCGTGTTGACGGTGTCGGGGACCACGAGCTCCTCCACGTACTTGATGGGGCTGAAGGTCGGGTCCTTGGTGGAGGTCGAGGCCCACAGCAGGCGCTGCGGCCGCGCGCCGCGCGCCGCAAGTCCCTCCCACTGCGGCGTCGCACTCACTTCCTCGAACACCTCGAAGGCGTGCGCGGCGCTGGCGATCGCGGCCTTACCGCGCAGGGTGCGCGCCGCGGGCTCGCGCGCGGCGAGCGCATCGAGCTGCTTGTCGACGAGCGTGTCGATGCGGCTCAGGAAGAAGCTCGCGACGGAGGCCACCGAGGCCACCGGCAGCCCCTGGTCGGCACGGATCTTCAGCCCCGCGAGGTAGGCGTGCGCCACCTCGCGGTAGCGCTCGGGCGAGAACAGCAGCGTCACGTTGACGTTGATGCCCGCGGCGATCAGGTCGCGGATCACCGGCAGTCCCGCCTTGGTGCCGGGGATCTTGATGAGTGCGTTCGGCAGCGCGAGGCGCTCCCAGAGCCGGCGCCCCTCCTTGAGGCTGCCCGCGGTGTCGTAGGCGAGGTGCGGGGAGACTTCCATGCTGACGAAGCCGTCCGCGCCGCCGGAGGAATCGTACAGGGGGCGCAGCAGGCCCGCGGCGTCCTTCAGGTCATGCAGCGCGAGCTCCTCGTAGAGCGCCATGGCGGAGGCTACCTTCGGCAGCAGCTGCGCGATCGGCTGCGCGTAGCGCGCATCCTTCATGATGGAGTTGGCGAAGATCGCAGGATTGGAGGTCAGCCCGGCGATGCCGTCGTCGTGGATCAGCTTCGCGAGGCTGCCATCCTCGATCATCGTGCGGCTGATGTCATCGAGCCAGGCGCTGACGCCGAGTCGGCGCAGCTCCAAGAGCGGGTTTGCGGCAGTGCCTTGCATGGCAATCCTGGGGTTTTTCGTGAGGGTAACGCAGGGCGCCGCGCGAGTCTCGCGGTTTCAGCCCGGATGTGAGTAAATCATGCGCGCACTGCGGGCGCGACCTTTAGGGCATTGCCATGACCGAAACATTGAACGCCGGGAAACTGGCCGACGAACTGCGCACCCTGGTGAGTGACGCCGAGGCGCTGCTGCGCTCGGGTCTTTCCGCGGGCGGTGCAGAACTGCAGGACCGCGCCGAGGACACGCTGGCTGACCTCAAGGCGCGCCTCGGCAGCCTTGAGCAGCAGCTGAACCAGCGGGCGCGCGACGTCGACAGCTATGTGCGCGACAACCCCTGGCAGGCGGTCGCGGTCGCCGGCGGGGTGGCACTGCTCCTCGGGCTGATCATGGCGCGCAGGTGATAGCTGCGGAACCCGAAGGCGGCCCGGACACGCCGGAGGCACCGGTGCGCGGACTCGCGGCCGCGAGCATCGAGGCGCTGCGCACGCGCCTGGACCTTGCCGCGGTTGAGCTCGAGATCCATGTCCTGCTGCTGCTGCGCATGCTCGCCTGGATCGTGGGCGCGGTCGCCTGCCTGCTCCTGGCGCTCGCCTTTGGTGCGACCGCGCTGATCGTGGCGCTGTGGAATACCCACCGCATGCTCGGACTCCTCGGGGGCAGTGCCGCGTTCATCCTCCTCGGGGCTCTCCTCATATGGCTCGGGCTGCGCAGCGTGCGCAACCGCCCCGGGCTGCTCTCCGGTTCCCTCGAGCAGCTCGCCGAGGACCAGAGCCGCGTGAGCAACGGGCCGTGAGCCGCCTCGAGGAACTCCAGGCGCGGCGGCGCTTGCTGCTGCTCGAGTGCGAGGTGCAGCGCAGCGAGCTCAGCGAGCGCATCGGGGAGCTGAAGGCGAGTCCCTTGAGCCGCGCGGCCGGTGAGCTGCTGTCGCGTGGCGGGGATGGGCTGCCGCTGCTGAAGCCCCTCACCTGGGCGGCCGCGCTCGCAGGCCTGCTGCTGCTGCGTCGCCCGCGCCAGGTGCTGACGCTCCTCGGCTGGGCGCGCACCGCCGTCACCTTCGGCTCGCGCGCCGCGATGGCCCTGAGGCTCATCGAGCAGCTGCGCTCGCGGCGCCGCGAGCGCGCCGAGCCCTAGCGGCGTGCGCGTGCGCTAGGCGCGCCTCACGAACGTGATCACCGCCAGCGCGAGGAAGATCACGAACAGCACCTTGGCGATGCCGGCCGCGCCCGCGGCGATCCCGCCGAACCCCAGGATCCCGGCGACGATGCCGATGATGAGGAAGATGATCGCGTAGTGCAGCACCTCAGTCGGCTCCGCCGCTGGCGCTCACTGCGGGCGCGCGGTGTTGTTGGCCGCGGCCGGGTTCGCCTGCGCCTGGGCGGCGACGCCGACGAGGGTCGGCATGCCCTTGGCGGCCACGAGGGTATCGCGCGCCACGTCCCAGTTGATGGCGGCGTGATTGTTGCCGAGGGCGTGGTTCAGCATCTTCGACAAGAGCTTCAGGTCAGGCTCCTCGGTCTGTCCCTCATCATCGACCGGTGGGTGCGCCTCGACGTACAGCTGCCCGTCCACCCACGCCACCTTCACCGGCTCGTTGATGAGCCGCACCGTGGTGCCGACCGGGACGGTCGCGAACACCGCCGCCACGTCCTCGGGGTACATGCGGATGCAGCCGTGCGTGACCGCCATGCCCACGGCGGTCGGGTTGTTGGTGCCGTGGATCAGATAGGTGCCGTTGCCCGCGGCGAGGCGCATGGCGTAGTCCCCGAGCGGGTTGTCGGGGCCCGGCGGGACGACGCGCGGCAGCGGGTCCCCGTTCTCCTCGTGCTCCTTGCGCACCGACTCCGGCGGGTACCACGGCGGGTGCTTGATCTTCGCGATCACGCGCGTCTCCCCAAGCGGCGTGCGCCAGTCCATCTTGCCGATGCTCACCGGATACGTGATCACCACCGGCTTGTCGCGACCGTTGGGCTTGGGGTAGTAGTAGAGGCGGTGCTCGGGCAGGTTGACGACGATGCCCTCGCGCGGCCCGGGCGGCAGGATGCGCTTGCCCGGCAGCACGATGTCCTTGTCGGCCCCGGGGATCCACACGTCGACTCCCGGGTTGGCGCGGATGATCTCGTAGTAGCCGAGGCTGTAGCGATGGGCGAGGTCCGGGAGCGTGTCCTCGTACACGGTGCGCACACTCGAGTCGGCGCCCACGACGGAGGAGCCGTCGGCGGGGATCGGGAACACCGAGCCTTGCGCCGGCGTGGCGAGGGTGACGGCACTCAGGAGTGCGAGGATCAGGGTGGAGGCTGCGTCCTGCTTCATGTACTTCCGGCGAAGGTCCCGTATCTTATTGATTTGACGGTCCTAGACTGTGTCTGTTCCGTCGGGTCGTGCCATTGTAGTGGATTCCATTACCATCGCGCGCGGTGAGCCGCACGCTAAAGCCCCCACGCCGATTCTTCCTGCAGCCGACCCTTACCGTGGCGCGCGCGCTCATCGGTATGCACCTGGTGCACGAGCACGGCGGCCGGGTGCAGCGGGCGCGCATCGTGGAGACCGAGGCCTACCTCGGCCCCCACGATCTTGCCGCCCACTCCGCGCGTGGCCTCACCCCGCGCACCGCCATCATGTACGGGCCGCCCGGGCGCGCCTACGTCTACTTCATCTACGGCTTCTGGAACTGCCTGAACGTGGTGACGCGTGCCCGCGGCATCCCGCAGGCGGTGTTGCTGCGGGCGGTGGAACCGCTCGCGGGAGTGAGCGAACGCACCTCGGGCCCCGGGCTGCTGTGCCGCGCGCTTGGCATCGACCGGCGCCTGAACGGGGCGGACCTGCTCGGCAGCGTGCTGTGGCTCGAGCGCGCACCGCGCGGCGCACCCGCGCCGCGCATCGAGCGCAGCACGCGCATCGGCGTCGATTACGCGGGCCCCTGGGCGCTCAAGCCGTGGCGTTTCTACGACGCGGCCTCGGCGTGCGTCTCGACGCTGACGGCTGCCCAGCGGCGCCGCCTGGGCTCCTCACAGGGGTGCGCACCCCCTCACACGCACTGAGGGAACTTCCGGCCCCGCTTTTGCCTAAACTACGCCTGGCAACACGACCCCTCGAAGAAAGGATCTGGCATGAGGTTTCCCGTGCACACCGTGAGTGTGATCGCCTGCCTGCTGGCCACCGCCGCCCTGGTCCGCCCCGCGCCCGCCGAGGCGCAGGCCGAGGGCACCGAGTACCGCGTGCTCGCCCCGCCCCAGCCGACGTTGAGTCCGGGCAAGATCGAGGTGATCGAGTTCTTTTCCTACGCCTGCCCGCACTGCGCGGAGTTCGCGCCGCTCCTCGCCACCTGGAAGGCAACGCTCGCCAAGGACGTGGTGTTCCGCAAGGTGCCGGTGGGGTTCGACCGCCCGCCGTGGATCAACATGCAGCGCGCCTACTACGCCCTGCTCGCCAGCGGCGACCTCGACCGGCTGGACGCGAAGCTCTTCACCGCCATCCACGAGCAGCACCTGCCGCTCTTCCAGGAGCAGGCGCTGTTTGACTGGGTCGGCAAGAACGGCGGGGATGCGCAGAAGTTCACCGCCGCCTACACCTCATTCGGCATCAACAACCAGACCGTGCAGGCCGACAAGATGGCCGAGGACTTCCAGATCACGGGCGTGCCGACGATGGCGGTGGACGGCCGCTACGTGGCCCTGGGCGACACGCAGCTGGAGCTCCTCGCCAACACCGACAAGCTGATCGCCAAGGTGCGCGCCGAGCACGCCGCGGCCGCCAAGGCGGCGGCGCCGGCCACGGCCCCGAAGAAGAAGGGTTAGGGCGCGCGCGGCTCGCCGCGCTCGAGCTCCAGCAGCGCGCTGCCCTCCGGGACGCGCTCGCCGGGGGCGAAGTGCACGGCCCCGACGCGGCCGGCGTAGGGGGCGGTGATGGTGTGCTCCATCTTCATGGCCTCGATCACCATGAGGACCGCGCCGCTCTTCACCTGATCCCCCGCGCGCACCGCAAGGCTCACCACCACCCCGGGCAGGGGCGTCGTGAGGCCGCCGGCCGCGGCACTCGCCGCGAACTCGCGCTCGCGCGGGTCCTCGGCGCTGAGGCGGTAGTGCGCCGTGTCGGTCCACAGGTGCACCGTGCGTTGCGCCAGCAGCAGCCGCGCGGCGAAGCGCCGCGCGCCGCTGCGCACGATGGCGTGTGTGCCGGCGTGCACTTCGTGCAGCGCGAGGAACTCGCCCTCATCGATGCGTGCCGCGACGCAGCGAGCACCCTGCCAGCGCAGATCCACCGTGTGACTTTTGCCCCCGCACGCGAGCTGCACCCTCACGATGGCGGGCAGGTTCGGCGTGAAGCCGTCGCGCTCATCCCAGGGATTCGCGGCCGCGGCCCCAGGCGTGCCGAGCGTTGCGAGGGCTGCGAGGATGAGCGCCTCCGCCGGGGCGGGCCCCGGCGCCGCGAGCGCCGCGCCCTCCTGCGTGAGGAAGGCGATGCTGTGGCGCACGCGAAGGAAGGCCGGCGTGCGCAGGATGGCGGCCAGGTAATGCTCGTTGCTGTTGACGCCCGCGCAGCGTGTCGCCTCGAGCGCCTGGGCGAGGCGCGCGGCCGCGAGCTCGCGCGTGGCACCCCAGGCGATCACCTTGCCCAGGAGCGAGTCATAGTGCTCAGGCACGCTGTCGCCGCTCGCGAAGCCGGCGTCGACCCGGATACCCTCCCCCCGCGGCCAGTCCATGAGCGCCAGCACGCCAGAGCTCGGCAGGAAGCCGTGCGCGGGGTCTTCCGCGCACACGCGCGCCTCGATGGCGTGGCCGCTGAAGTGCACCTGCTCCTGGGTGAGCGGCAGCGCTTCCCCGCTCGCCACGCGCAGCTGCCACTGCACGAGGTCGAGTCCGGTGATCGCCTCGGTCACGGTGTGCTCGACCTGCAGACGCGTGTTCATCTCCATGAAGTAGAAGGCGCTGCCATCGAGCAGGAACTCCACGGTGCCGGCGCCGACGTAGCCGACTTCGCGCGCCACCACCAGTGCCGCCGCGCGCAGCCGTGCGCGCACCTCATCCGGCACTTGCGGCGCCGGGGCCTCCTCGATGAGCTTCTGGTGGCGGCGCTGGACCGAGCAGTCGCGCTCGCCCAGGTGCAGGCAGTGGCCGTGCGCATCGGCGAACACCTGCACCTCGATGTGCCGTGGCGCGGGAAGGTAGCGCTCCAGCAGCAGCGCGCCATCGCCGAAGGCGCTCTGTGCCAGCCGCCGCGCGGCGGCCAGCGCCGGGGCGATCTCCTCCTCCGTGCGCACGATCTGCATGCCCTTGCCGCCCCCGCCCGCGGCCGGCTTGACGATGAGGGGCAGGCCCGCCTGGCGCGCCTCGCGCGCGAGCGTCTCCAGGTCCTGGGCCGAGCCTGCGTACCCTGGCAGCACGGGCACCCCGACCGCCTGCATGCGCGTCTTGGCGAGGATCTTGGAGCCCATCGCCTCGATGCTCGAGGCGGGGGGGCCGACGAAGACGAGTCCTGCGTCCGTCACCGCGCGCGCGAACTGGGCGTTCTCGGAGAGGAAGCCGTAGCCAGGATGGATGGCCTCGGCGCCGCTGGCGCGGGCCGCGGCGAGGATGCGGGGGATGTCGAGGTAGCTTTCGCGCGCCGCCGCGGGTCCCAGGTGCACTGCCTCGTCCGCCTCGCGCACGTGGCGCGCGCCTGCGTCCGCGTCCGAGTACACCGCGATGGTGCGGATCCCGAGGCTGCGGGCGCTGCGGAAGATGCGGCAGGCGATCTCGCCGCGGTTGGCGACCAGGAGGCTCTTCAGCATGGGCTACATGCGGAACACGCCGAAGCGTGTCGCATCCTCGGGTGCGTTCCTGGCCGCAGCCAGCGACAGCGCCAGCACGCGCCGCGTATCCATCGGGTCGATGACACCATCGTCCCACAGCCGCGCGGAGGAATAGTACGGGTGACCCTGCGTCTCGTACTGGCTGCGGATCGGGTCCTTGAAGGCGGCCTCATCCGCTGACGGCCAGTCCTTGCCGGCGGCCTTGAGCTGCTCGCGCTTGACGGTTGCGAGCACGCTCGCCGCCTGCTCGCCCCCCATCACCGAGACGCGCGCGTTGGGCCACTGGTAGAGGAAGCGCGGGGAGTAGGCGCGCCCGCACATGGCGTAGTTGCCCGCCCCGTAGGAGCCCCCGATGATGACGGTGAGCTTGGGCACGTTCGCACAGGCCACCGCGGTCACGAGCTTGGCGCCGTCCTTGGCGATGCCGCCCGCCTCGGCGCGCCGCCCCACCATGAAGCCGGTGATGTTCTGCAGGAACAGCAGCGGGATCGACTCGCGGGCGCACAGCTCGATGAAGTGCGCGCCCTTCAGGGCGCTCTCCGAGAACAGCACGCCGTTGTTGGCGAGGATCCCGACGGGGAAGCCGGCGAGGTGCGCAAAGCCGCACACGAGCGTCGTGCCGTAGAGCTGCTTGAACTCATCGAGGTCGGAGTCATCGACGAGGCGCGCGATCACTTCGCGCACGTCGTAGGGCTTGCGCAGGCTGGCCGGCACCACGCCGTAGAGCTCGCCTGCGTCTGCATGCGGTGGCGCGGCGGCGCGTGGCGCGTCGCGCCCGGGCGCGCTTTTCAGGCGCGCCACGATGCGCCGCGCGATGGCGAGCGCGTGCGTGTCGTTCTCGGCGTAGTGATCGCACACCCCGGACTCGCGGCAGTGCACGTCCGCGCCCCCCAGGGATTCTGCGTCGATGTCCTCGCCGGTGGCGGCCTTGACGAGCGGCGGGCCGCCGAGGAACACGCGCCCCTGGTTGCGCACGATCACGTTCTCATCCGACATCGCCGGCACGTAGGCGCCGCCTGCGGTGCAGGAACCGTGCACCACCGAGATCTGCGCGATGCCGGCGGCCGAGAGCGTCGCCTGGTTGTAGAAGATGCGCCCGAAGTTCTCCCGGTCCGGGAACACCTCGTCCTGCGCCGGCAGGAACGCCCCGCCGCTCTCGACCAGGTACACGCACGGCAGGCGGTTGTCGCGCGCGATCTCCTGGGCGCGCAGGTGCTTCTTCACGGTGAGGGGGTAGTAGGTGCCGCCCTTGACGGTCGGGTCGTTGGCCACGATCACGCATTCGCGCCCCGCCACGCGCCCGATGCCCGTGACGATGCCGGCACAGGCGATCTCTCCGCCGTACATGCCGTGGGCGGCGAGCTGCGAGAACTCTAGAAACGGGCTGCCCGTGTCCAGGAGCACCCGGATACGCTCGCGCGCGGTGAGCTTGCCGGCCCTGCGGTGCTTGTCGCTGGCGGCCTTGGAGCCCCCCGCGGCGGCGCGGCCGACCTCGCCCGTCAGGCTCTCTACCAGGGCCTGCATGGCGCTGGCGTTCTCCTTGAAGTCCGCCGAGTGCAGGTCTACCCGGGAGGCGATACGGGGCATGGGACGCTTGCCATGGTTGCCGGTTTGTCCGACAATCATACGATCGTAGCCTCCACCAAGGCAAGCCTCATGACCACGCTCGACTACACCGACAGCGACTTCGGCCTCGGGCCGGAGCTCGATGAAATCCGCCGCGAGGTGCGCCGCTTCGCCAACGAGGAGATCGCCCCGCGCGCCCAGGAGATCGACCGCAGCAACGCCTTCCCACGCGACCTGTGGCCGAAACTCGGGGCCCAGGGTTTGCTCGGCATCACCGTGCCCGAGCACTTTGGCGGCGCCGCGCTCGGCTACCTCGCGCACGTCATCGTCATGGAGGAGATCTCGCGTGCCTCGGGCGCCGTCGGGCTCTCCTACGGGGCGCACTCGAACCTGTGCGTGAACCAGCTGCGCCTGAACGGCACCGAGGCCCAGTGCGAGCGCTACCTCAGGAAGCTTGTGAGCGGTGAGCACGTCGGGGCGCTGGCGATGTCAGAACCCGCTGCCGGCTCGGACGTGGTGTCGATGCAGCTGCGCGCCGAGGCGCGCCCGGGCGGCTACCTGCTCAACGGCCGCAAGATGTGGATCACCAACGGCCCGGATGCGGACACCTTCCTCATCTACGCCAAGACGGATGCCGCCGCAGGGCCGCGCGGCATCAGCACCTTCATCGTGGAGCGCGGCACGCACGGCTTCAGCACCGCGCAGAAGCTCGACAAGCTCGGCATGCGCGGCTCGGGAACCTGCGAGCTGGTGTTCGAGGACTGCTTCGTGCCCGCCGCCAACCTCCTCGGCGCCGAGAACGGCGGCGTGCGGGTGCTGATGAGCGGCCTCGACTACGAGCGCGTGGTGCTCGCCGGCGGCCCGCTCGGCCTCCTGGCGGCGGCGCTCGACGTGGTGCTGCCATACGTGCGCGAGCGGCGCCAGTTCGGCGCGCCGATCGGCACCTTCGAGCTCATGCAGGGCAAGGTCGCCGACATGTACGCCTCCCTCAATGCCGCGCGCGCCTACGTGTACTCGGTGGCGCGCGCCTGCGATGCGCGCACCGTGCGCCGCCGCGATGCGGCGGCCTGCATCCTGTTCGCGGCCGAGCGCGCCACGCAGGCGGCGCTCGAGGCCATCCAGGCGCTCGGGGGCAACGGCTACATCAACGACTACAGTGCCGGGCGCCTGCTGCGCGACGCGAAGCTCTACGAGATCGGCGCCGGCACCCAGGAGATCCGCCGCATGCTCATCGGGCGCGAGCTGTTCGAGGCGGCCGCGTGAGCGTCGAGTTCACGCAGATCCAGATCGAGCCGGCCTACCGCAAGGTCGCCGCCGCCATCGGCGAGCGCATCCTCGGGCGGCGCCTGCAGGAGGGCGAGCGGCTGCCCTCCGAGACTGAGCTCGCGCGCCAGTTCGGCGTCAACCGCTCCACCGTGCGCGAGGCGCTGCGCGAGCTCGAGAGCCGCGGCCTCGTGCAGCGCCGCGCGGGCTCGAAGCTCATGTCGGTGAGCCGCCCGCAGCAACAGAGCATCGCCGCCGGCATCAGCGATGCCCTGCTGCTGCACGACGTCACGGTGCATGACGTGTGGGAGGCCCTCACCATCCTCGAGCCGCCGATCGCGGTCGCAGCCGCCCGCGCGCGCACCGCGGAGGACCTCGGCGCCCTCACCCGCGCCGCGGCGGCCCTTGAAGCGCAAGGGATCGACACCGGTGCTGCGGTGCAGCGCACGGCAGAAGTGTTCCGCTGCATCGGCCGCGCCACCCATAACCCGGTGCTCGGGCTCGCGCAGGAACCGCTGCTGCAGCTGCTCGAGCCCTCCCTCGTCATCATGATCGACAAGGTCCCCCAGGCGCGCTCGCGCATCGTCACCGCGCAGCAGCACCTGGTGCGCGCGCTCGGGGCGCGGGATGCGCCGCAGGCGGAAGCCTGGATGGCGCGCCACATCCGCGACTTCAGGAAGGGTTACGAGCTCGCCGGCATCGACCTGACACTGCGCCTGCACCCCCAGGGCACCCCGCCGCCGGCAAGGGACGAGCGCCCAGCGTGACGGGCGTCCCGTAACTGGCGCCCCGGGCGCGCGCCGGCGCCGCCCGCCGGAGTATCCTCGGCCCCGGAAGTTCGCGTGTTTGCGCGCGAAGGAGCGATAGCTATGTTGCCGGCGTTGATCGTGCTGTTCCTGGTGCTCGCGCTCATCGGCTACCTCATCGGGGTGTACAACGGCCTGGTGCGCGTGCGCGCGGCCGTCAAGCTCGCCTGGTCGAACATCGACGTGTTGCTGGCACAGCGCCACGATGAGCTGCCCAAGCTCGTCGAGGTATGCCGGCAGTACATGCAGTACGAGAGCACCACGCTCGAGCGCGTCATGCGCGCACGCTCCGGGGTCGATGCCGCGCGCAGCAGCGGCAATGTCGCCAGCCTCGGCGCCGCCGAGCAGGAACTGCGCAGCGGGCTCTCGGGCCTGTATGCGGTGGCCGAGAACTACCCGCAGCTGAAGGCGAGCGAGCCTTTCAAGCACCTGCAGGAGCGCATCAGCGGCCTGGAGACCGCGATCGCCGACCGCCGTGAGGTCTACAACGACGCGGTCAACACCAACAACGTGCGCATCGCCGCCTTCCCCGACGTGCTCATCGCCGGCCTCGGCAACTTCCCCGAGGCACAGCTGCTGCACCTGCAGCCGGCCCAGACGGCCGACGTCGATCTCAAGGCTGCCTTCTCCGGCTGACCCGGCGCGCGCGGCGCGGCTGGCCTCTTCCGCGGACCATCCCATGCAACACCCCGAGCTCGTCGCGCTGGCCGCCGGCGCCGGGGCGCTCGCGGCGCTCTATGCAGCGCTGCGTCACCTGCGGCGCGACCGCCTGCTCGAGGACACTGCCGCAGTCCACATGCGCTCGGCCGCGCAGGGCTACGTCAAGGTCAGCGGCCACGCGCAGCCCCCGCAGCCACAGCCGACGCAGGCCCCGCTCTCCGGGCGCCCGTGCGTGTGGTGGTCCTTCCAGATCGAGGAGAAGGACAGTGAGCGCGAGGCCGGGGAGCGCCGCGAGTGGCACACGGTGGAGAGGGCTGCAAGCGTCGAGCCCTTCGCGCTCCTCGATGACGACGGGGCGCACTGCCTGATCGGCCCGGTGAACGCCGAGATCACTCCCACGACGGTCAGCGTCTGGTACGGCGAGGGGCCGCGCCCGAGCGGGCCGCCACCGGCGGTCGCCTCCCCGGTGCGCTTCGGCGGCTACCGCTACACCGAGCGGCTGCTCGACATCGGCGCGCGCCTCTCGGTCCTCGGGGAGCTGCGTTCCACCTCCGAGGTCGGTGACGTCGAGCGCCTCGCCCAGGAGAAGCTGCGCCTGTGGAAGGCGGACCAGAAGGCGCTGCTGGCGCGCTTCGACAGCGACCACGACGGGCGCATCGATGCCGCCGAGTGGGATGCCGCGCGCACCGCGGCGCTCGCGGAAGCGCGCTCGCAGGTGCTCTCCACCAAGGTCGAGCGCGTGAGCGTCATCTCGCAACCGGTGAACGGCGAGCCCTTCCTGATCGCCCCGCTCACCGCAGCCCAGCTGGTGCGGCGCGAGAAGATCAACGCCGCCCTCTGCTTCGCCCTGGGCCTTGGCTGCGTGGTGTTGTGCGCCTGGGCGCTGCGCCAGGTTTCCTAGTGGGCCGCGTTGAGGTGCGTGAGCAGCAGGTTCGCCTGGGAGCCGAGGAGCCGCGCGTAGGCGCCCTGCAGGGCATCCAGCTGCGCGGCGCTGAGCGCCCTGAGGTCAACGGGTGCGGCGAGCGCCGGCACCGGCTCGCCTGCGGCGCCACCCCAGGCGCGCCCGGCCAGCACGGCCCCCCTGGGCGTAATTGCAATGAGGACCAGCTCGGTCAGGTTAAGCACCGCCGGCGTGCCCTCCTCGGCGCTCGCAAGGCACCAGCCGCGCAGGTACTCGGGCAGGTCTTTGCGGCGGCCCGACTGCGCGTGCAGTGAGTTGTTGAGGCCGGGCCCGAGCACGATGAGCGCGGCGAGGTGCTCGCCTGCGGCCAGATCCTGGTAGGCGGCCGCGCATTCCCTGGCCAGCGGCTTCTCGAAGTTCGCATCGAGGAAACATGCCTCGCGCAGGCGCATGAGCGCGGTGCCCGGGGGCAGCGCCACGCCCGTCACCTGCAGCTGCGTGAGGCGCTCGCGCACCGCCTCGGCGAGCATGCCGCCGACCGGCCAGCCGACGGCGTAGGTCTTGAGGTAGCTGTCCTGCACACGGCGCGCGGCGTGGAAGTGCGTCACCTCTGCATCGAGCAGGCTGACGATGCCCACCCGCTCACCGGCCCCCACCTGCGCAGCGGCCGGCAGCGCGGCGGCCGCGCTCAGTCCCGGCAGGACGAACCCGAGCATCGCCAGGAGCGCCCCCTGGGCGATCGAACCTCTGCGGCCCTCTGACATAGTTGCCCCCCGGCTGCGGACACGGCATCCCTGCCTGACTTTGAGTCTACCGCGAACCGTGCGCCGGGGACCGACACGCCGCCCTGCCTCAGTGGCCACCCTCGACCAGGAGCCCCGCATCCCCGAGCGCCTGCGCGAGCGCGGCCTCGATGCGCGCCGCCTCCGCACGGGCGACGCGCTGCAGGTGCAGCGTCGGTCCGGTCAGCACCTCCAGCCCACGCTTAAGCACGCTCCCCGCCGCGCGGATCCCGGCCTTGTGCTGATCAAAGCGCTGCGCCGGGGTGTAGCCGCTCATCCCGACGTAGACCCCGAAGGGCCCGCGGCGGCGCTCTTCGAAGTCCAGCAGCACGAGGTACAGGTTGCTGCGGCCGCGGCGTGCGGGGCGAAAGGTGGCGGCGACCTCGTACACGAGCGGCAGCCACTCGATATAGCGCATCGGCAGCCACTCGGGGATCGAGGCTGCGGCCGCGCTCCACAGCGCGCTGAGCGCCGTTTCAACCTCCGCGACATAGGCGCCGCGCATCCACAGCTCGTGCACGCAATGCGCACCCTCGATGCCATCACGGGCGGCGAGGCAGTGCGCGAAGCGCTCGCGAAGCTCCCCTGCCGCGAGTGAGCGCAGCGGCCGGGAGGCCGGCGATTGCGCGCGCGCGCTGGCCGCGCGCGCCTTCATGCCCTCGTGGCGGCCGCCCGGCCGGCGTTGCGGGCGCACAGCATCCAGATCACACCGGCGATGAGGACGGCGACCGGGACCACGAGCACTGCGTGTGCCAGCGCCTCGGGACTTCCCGGTGTCACGCCCCAGTGATCCGAGAGGTAACCGATCAGCACCGGGGATGGCACGTCCCCGAGCAGGTGGATGACGAACATCATGAGCGCCCCTGCCGAGGCCCGCTCGAGCGGCGAAACCACGTTCACCACGGCCGCATTCAACGGGCCGGTGGACATGAACATCAGGAGCTCTGCCACGATGATTGCCGGCAGGTAGACGGCGCTCGAGGGCGTCGTCAGGGCGAGGAACGCGAACGGCGCTGCGAGCAGCGTCGTGACACCCGAGAGCCACAGGTAGGACTGGCGCGAGTACTTGAGCAGGTAGTCCGCAAGCCACCCCCCTGCCACGGTGCCGATGATGCCCGTCGCCACGACGATCAGGCCGAAGTCGGTGGCCGCGCTCGCCTTGGGCACGCCGCGCACGCGCTCGAGGAACGCCGGCATCCAGGCGGCGAGCCCCCCGAGCCCGAAGGTGTAGGCGGCATAGCCCAGCACCAGGAGCATGTAAGGCCCGCGGCGCAGCAGGTCTGCGTACACGGCGAGCGAGCCTTGCTGCGCCGCCGGGGCGCGCGCGGCCGCCCCGTCCTGGATACCGCGCGGCGGGTCCGGCAGCCACAGCGCCGCGACCGCGAGCGCAACTCCCGGGACGCCGGCGACGAAGAAGGCGGCGCGCCAGCCAAAGTGCTGGCCCACCTGGCCGCCGACCACGTAGCCGAGTGCGGCGCCCACCGGGATCGCCATGTTGAAGAGCGCGTAGACGCGGGCACGGGCGGCCGCCGGGAACAGGTCTGCGAGCAGCGCCGGGGCGATGGCGACCAGCGCCGCCTCGCCGATGCCGACGACCGCGCGCGCGGCGAGCAGGTGCGGGTAGCCGCGCGCGAAGCCGGAAACGATGGTCGCGATGCTCCAGATGCCGATGCCGAGCGCGATGGGACGGGTGCGCGAGCCGCGGTCGCCCCAGGCGCCGAACAGCGGTGCTGCGACCATGTACATGAGGATGAACACCGGCAGCAGCCAGCCGATCTGCGTGTCGCTGAGTCCCATCTCGCGCCGCAGGTCGGTCGTGAGCGGCGCGACCACGTAGCGGTCGAGGTAATTGAGGAGGTTGATGGCCGTGAGCAGGCCGAGCGCCCAGTAAGCGGCGCGCAGCGTGGGGGCGGCAGGCGTTCTGGCGGGCGCGGTGGCTGGCACGCGCCGCACTTTACCTCAGTGCGCTCAGGCGGGCGCGAGCTTCAGGCGCTCGAAATACTGCCGCACCGGCTCGCGGTAGCCCTCGCTCGAGGTGACCGTCGTGCCCCCGGCCATCACCAGGATGAAGTCGCCGCGGGGCGTGCGGCTGATTTCCTTGACGTGGCGCAGGTTGATGAGGCAGGAGCGGCTGATGCGCAGCATCTGCTGCTGCTGGAAGGACTTCTCGGCCTGCTGCAGGGTGCTGCGGGCGTGGAAGGAGTCGCGCCCGATGATGAGGCGCACGTAGTTGCGGTCGGCCTCGACCACCTCCACCTGCGAGACATCGAGCATGTGCATGCGGCTGCCGGCCTCAGCCAGCACCCGCGGCTGTCCCTCGGCGCGCGCGCGCGCACGGCTCTCGAGCTGCTCGAGGAGCGTTGCGAGCGCGCCCTGGCGGTCAAAGCCCTGCGCGGCCTGCTGGCGGCGTCGCACGCGCGCGAGCGTGGCGCCGAAGCGCGTCTCATCGAAGGGCTTGAGCAGGTAGTCGACGGCGCTGACCTCGAACGCCTCGAGCGCGTAGTGATCGTAGGCGGTGACGAACACGATGAGGGGCAGCGTTGCAGGGTCCAGGGCGCGCGCCAGCTCCATGCCCGTCATGGAGTCCATCTGGATGTCCAGGAACAGAAGCTGCGGCGCCTTCAGGCGGATGGCCGTGAGCGCCGCCCCCGGGTCACCGTACTCGCCCACCACGGAAAGGTCGCTCGCGCGCTCGCAGCACTCGCGTACCGCGCGCCGCGCCGCCGGCTCGTCATCGACGATGATCACGTCCATCACCGGCGCGGGACCTCGACGCGCGCAGCCTCCGGGCCGTCGCGCAGCAGCGGCATGCGGATCTGCGCCACCCACAGCTCCTCCCCGCGGGGTGCGGCACTGAAGCTGGCGCGCTCGCCGAACTGCACCTCGAGGCGCTCGCGCACGTTGGCAAGGCCGATGCCATCGTGCCCGGCGGCACGCCCCGGGGCGATGGTGTTCCTCACCTGCAGAGTCAGCACCTCAGCATCGCTCATGACGCTCACCTCGATGTGCACCGGGCCCTCGTGGCCGGCAAGTCCGTGCACCACCGCGTTCTCCACGAGCGGCTGCAGGATGAGGCTGGGCACCCACACCTGCGGGACGCTGCCGCGCGCAGGCACCGTGACGCTCAGGCGGTCGGCGAAGCGCTTCTGCTGCAGCTCGAGGTAGAGCGTGACGAACTGCAGCTCATCCCCGAGGCGGGTGAACTCGCGCTCGCCGGCGGTCAGGAGCCGGCGCAGCAGGTCCCCGAGCTGCACGACCATGGTCTGCGCGGCCGGGGGGTCCCAGATGATCTGGCCGCGGATGGTGTGCAGCAGGTTGAAGAGCGTGTGCGGCGAGAGCTGCATGCGCAGCGTCTGCAGGTGGGCGCTGGTGAGCGCGCGCTCCAGGGCCGCGGCGCGCAGCTGGGCATCGCGCAGGCGCTGGTAGAAGGCGAAACCGGTCATGAGGGCGACGCCGAAGCAGTAGGTCAGGAGGAAGCTCGTGATGCTCGCGATCCAGGTACGCAGCTCCCCCCCGTTCACGAACTCGTTCCAGGTCGGCCACCCCTCGGACTGGGCGTGCATCCCGGTCATGGCATGCTCGGGCATGCCGTACCAGCGGCCCGTGAGGTACTCCCCGAAGGACAGCAGTGGCGAAGCCGGGATCACGAACAACAGCGCCAGCAGCAGCTGCAGCGGCAGCGTCTTCCACATCGGCTCCCAGCCGGTGCGCAGCGAGCGCCACATGCAGAAGAGGAAGATCGGGTAGAGCATGAGGTGCTGCAGGAGCCGCGCATCGGCCGGCGCGAACACGTGCTCCACCTTCATCGAGGAGAGGCTCGCCTGGATGTTGTTGGCGTACATGACGTTGGAGATCGCCACGTACACCCAGAAGGCGCTCAGGAGCCACAGGAAGTTGCGAAAGCCAGGCACGTCGGAGTTGGCCGCCGCCACGCGCTCACGGGGGCTGCCGGCCACGGCGGCGAGCGCAGGTGCGATGCGGTCCAGGGGTGAGGCGCTCATCGAGTAAGCCTTGCGGATCCTTGTCGTGACGGGGGCGGAACGTTCAGCCCACAGGAACGCTAGCCTACGCCGAAGCGCCGCGCCAGTGCGCTGCGGCGCCACCTGCCGGGGACGAGCGCGTTGCCGGCGGGGACGAGTCCGCGGGCCTTGGGTCCGGAGCCGTCGGCCATGCGTGCGGAGGCTTAATTAAAGGGGTTTTCGTGCACCGCCACGCCCGGTACGAACCCGTCACTGGCAGGGATCAACACGCGCTCGCGGGGCTTCGCGGCCGGCGTGCATCGGCGTTTCATAGCGTCCATCGGCAACGGGCCGATACGCGACAGAAACACCACCCCAAGGAGATCCGATCATGAGCAAACTGAATACCACCCGCCGCACGAAGTCAGCCCTCCTCGCCGCCGGCGTCACTGCCCTGGTGCTCGGGGCCAGCAGCGTGGCCCTCGCCGCCGAGGCCTGCGCGGACAAGGCTGCGGCCGCCAGCACCGTGACCAGCAGCGCGACCCATGCGGCCAACTCGGTCAAGGTCAGCTACCGTGACCTGGACCTCGCAACCGCGAGCGGCAGCCGTGCGCTCCAGCAGCGCCTCACGCTTGCGGCCCGCAAGGTGTGCGCCGCCGATGACATCCGTGACCTCGAGGCCGTGGCGGCGGGCAACGCCTGCGCACGTGAGGCCGTCTCCAACGCGCTCGCCGACGTGCACAGCGCGCACCCGAGCGCCCAGTACGCGGTGAACCTCGCGCGCCGCTAGCGCCCCTCCGTGCGCGGCGGCCCGGGGCGGACGATGCTCAGCTTCCTGAGGATCGCCCGCCCCGCTCGCGGCCGCACGGCCGGCGCCCCAGGTGCGTTCCCCGCGGCCCCTCGGGCGCCTGGCCTGTGTAAGGAGTACGATCCCGGGCAGCCATCGTCGGCGCAGATTTCCCGGGGATCGAATCCATGCCCTCAGCTTCCCAACGCCGCGCACCGCGTGCCACGTGCGCGCGCCAGGCCGCCTTCAGTACCGCACTCAGCTGCATCCTGGGCGCTGCCGCAGCCTGGGGCGCGGACGCACCGGTGACGCCCGAGCAGGCGCAGTTTGGCGGCCAGTGCGCCGAAGGCCTCGCCGAGGGCAAGCACATCGTCACCAACTGCTCGATCAGCTTCACCGACAAGGACGGCAAGAGCTACTGCTTCAGCAACGAGGGTGCGCGCAAGTCCTTCCTCGCCAGTGCCACGGCGAACGCGCAGAAGGCGCGCGACTTCTTCGCCGCCAGCAGCACCGAATCGACCGAGAAGGCAATGCAGAACTTCGACAGCGCGGATGCCGAGGCGGTGGTCAAGGAGCACATCGACTCCACGCTCAAGGCCAACGGCGGCACCTTCCCGCTCGAGGACCCGCTGAACGGGGAGCACCTGAAGCTCGCCTTCGACGGCATCGACTTCACGCGCACCATCGACGGCTATGGCTTCTTCCCGGACGTGAAGTTCCACGATGCGGCGACGCCCGAGAAGCGCTACCTCGTGGACTTCTGGGTCGCCCCGGCAGGCGGCGTACTGAAGATCCAGGAGACGCGCATCTACAAGGAGCCGCTGCAGGTGGACGGCTCCTGGACGCTCAACGCCCGCAGCCCCATCCCCTGGTGGTGGATCCCGGCCTCCGAGCACCCGGGTCACATGGCGAACAAGCGCGGCTGGGAAGTGATGTCCGCGGTCGAACAGGGCGCGCTCGCGGAGGCCGCCAAGAACAATGGTGTCTTCAAGCTCAAGGACGACAAGACCGGGCAGGTGCTGAACCTTGAGTTCATCGACACCCACCAGCCGATCCGCCAGCTCGACGACAACGGCCACTACTTCGCCTGCACCGACTTCCGCGTGGTCGGCACCAAGGACCAGATCTACGACGTGGACTTCTGGGTCAACGACAAGGACGGCACCATGACGGTCGAGCAGACCAAGGTGCACAAGGTGCCCGAGCTGAAAGACGGCAAGTGGATCCAGGTGCCGCGCTACGAGTGGAAGGACGTCGGCAGCTCGCACGTCGTCCCGTAGGGAGCGCACCGCCCGTCAGCCGATGCGGCTCATCTCCGCGGGCGTCAGCAGCAGGCGCGCCGCTGCCACGTCCTCATCCAGGTGCTCGGGTGAGGAGGTCCCCGGGATCGGCAGCATCAGAGCTGACCTCGCGAGCAGCCAGGCGATCGCCACCGACAGTACGCTCACCCCGCGCGCCTGTGCCACCGCCGCCAGCCCCTGACCGCTGGCATCGCCCTCCAGGCGCTGCGCCGAGCCACTCGCAAGCGGCGCCCAGGGAATGAAGACGATGTTCTCGCGCGTGCACAGTTCGAGCACATCCTCGGAACTGCGGTCGGCCACGTTGTAGCGGTTCTGCACCGAGGCGATCGGCGCGACCCGCCGGGCGCGCTCGAGTTCGTCGGACTTGAAGTTCGACACCCCGACGTGGCGGATCTTGCCTTCCTTGCGCAGCCTGCCGAGTTCGCCCACCGACTCCTCCAGCGGTACCGCCGGATCGATGTGGTGCAGCTGGTAGAGGTCGATGCGCTCGAGCTTCAGGCGCCTGAGGCTCGCCTCGCACGCCTCGCGCAGGTGCGCGGGGCGCCCATTGGGGACCCATTGCACCGGGCTCGGGCGCATCAGCCCGCCCTTGGTGGCAATCAGAAGTCCCCGCGGATAGGGATGGAGCGCCTGCGCGATCAGGCGCTCGCTCACTTCGGGCCCGTAGGCGTCCGCCGTGTCGATGAAATTGACCCCGAGGTCCAGCGCCCGGTGCAGCACCGCGCGCGCCTGCGCCGGGTCCTTCGGCTCCCCCCAGATGTCGGGACCGGTGATGCGCATGGCCCCAAAACCCAGGCGGTTCACGCTGAGGTCGCCGCCGACGCTGACCGTGCCGGCGGCGGCGGCGGCTGGCGCCGCCCGCGCGGGCGGGGACGGGATGGAAAGCGCCGTGACACCGGCGGCGCCGATCAGCAGCGCCTCCCGGCGGGTGAGGTTCCTGTGCTGCATGCCCGTTGGATCCTACAACCGCGCCCGCACGAACACCATGAACGAGGTCGGGCGGTAGCCGTAGGCGGCATTGAGCGCGGCCGGGTAACTGTAGGTGCTCACGAGTCCCCCGATCCCGAGGTTGAGCGCGCTCAGGCGCACGAAGTCGTGGATGTAGCCGACCGAGAGCTTCTCGATCGTGTAGGTCGGGCCATACAGGGGCTGCGCGGGCAGGAACAGCTCGTCCTTGCCGACTCTCTCGGCGCGCGCGAACACGGTGTGCGTGAGCCCGAGCTTGAGCGCGGATTCGAGCAGCCACGCATCGCTGCCCGTCCCCTGCGAGGGACTGTTGTGACCGAAGGCGAAGGTCGTCTGCCACCAGGTCGCAAGCGGCGCGTTGTAGGTGACCGAGGCCGTCGTGCGCCTGACGCTCACGTCCGGCTCCAGCTGCTCCGGGCTCGCGAGCCGACCGAAGCTCGCCTGCATGGAGAGGTTCGCCGTCGGGTTCACGGTGGCGCGCGCCGAGTAGGAGTCGAGCCCGCGCGTCTCGATGTTGTAGTGGAACTGGTCGGGTTCGCGACCGTTGAAGGCGGAGGCCTCGAGCTTCAGCAGCGTCCAGGTGTAGCCGCCGGTGACGACGCCCCAGGCGACGTGGGTCGAGTCGAGCCAGTGATGCGAGAGCGGCGCCTCCGGGTTGTCCATGCCCGAGAGGCGGTGCATGAAGGCCTCAGGCCCGAGCGCCGGCTCCCCGGGCAGGCCCACGTACAGGAACGCCGAGCTTTGCGGCGTTAAGTCGCGGCTGTAGGTCGCGGCCGCCTCCATCAGCAGATCGTGCGGATGCTGGCGGTCGATGAGCGGGGTCTTGCCGTCGGCGGTCTCGCCGGTCTGGAACAGGAGCGGGTAGCCACGCTTACCCATGAACGGGTCACCCGAGAGCATCAGGCGCAGGCCGAAGGCCCCCTCGGTGAGCTCCCGGCGCGCCATCAGCATGAGCATGCTGGTGGAGAAGGTCTGCGTGTCACCGCGCGGGCCGCCCTGGTCATCGTAGATGAAATTGGCGAAGCCGTGGATCATGCCGCTCCAGGCGCCGTGCATGCTCATGAGCCCGGACATCGGCGTGGAATCGGGCGCCCAGCTGGTGCCGGAACCCTCGCGCGTCATCGCGTAGGGCCCGAGGAGTGCCTGCATCGACATGCCCATGTCCGCGCTGGCAGGCATCTCCGCGGCGCGCGCCATTGCGGCGTGCACCAGGAGTGCCGCGGCGCCGAGCGCGCGCAGCGCCGCCCGGAGAGCGCGCATGCGGACCGTCATCCTCATGATTAATAATATAAAGTAAGCACTTGTGGGGGCGCGATGACGCCCCCCGCCTCTTTATATACTGAACGCCCGGGCGTGCGGCTGGAGCCGGCGGCCTCCCGGGATGGCTTGATAAGCTCCGAGGGAGCGCCCGGCGCCGCCAGCAAGCCCGCGCGTGCGCCTGCAAGGGATGGGTGATGACCGTCGAAAAGATGCCGTTGTCGGATCTGGTGAAGCACGTCGGGGAGGAGATGGGCGTGTCCTCCTGGATCACGCTCGACCAGGCGAAGATCATGGAATTCGCCCACTGCACCGGGGACCACCAGTGGATCCACGTCGACCCGGAACGCGCCACGCGCGAGAGCCCCTTCGGCGGCACCATCGCGCATGGCTTCCTCACACTCTCGCTCATCGCGCCGACGGCGTTCGAGCTCCTGGTCGCGCGGGTGGAGGCGAAGTCGGTCGTCAACTACGGCATCGAGGACGTGCGCTTCATCACCGCGGTGCGCTCGGGCAAGCGGGTGCGCAACCGCATCAAGCTCGCCAAAGTCAACGGCCGCGGCGGGCGGCGGTTCCTCGTGACCACCGACAACACCATCGAGATCGAGGGTGAGACCAAGCCCGCGCTCACCGCGAGCACCCTCGCCCTCTTCACCTGAGAGCCGCCTCCTAGCTGCGCATGCGGCGCCCTTGCGGGTCCACCACCGCCGCGGCCTCGCGCCGCGCGCCGCGCCGCGCGCCGATGATCTCGATCTCGAAGCCTGAGTCCGCGGTGGCGAGTTCCTTCGGGATGTAGCCGAGCGCCAGCGAGCGGCCAACGCTGTGGCCATAGGCGCCGGAGGTCACCCAGCCAACCACGCGGCCGTCGTGCCAGATCGGCTCATCCCCCATGGCGTCCGCCTCCCCCGCATCGACACTGAAGGTCGCAAGCCTCAGCTTCCCGCCGCTGTCGCGCTCCTCCAGCGCCGCCGCGCGGCCGACGAACTCACCCTTCTTCAGGTCGACGAAGCGCCCGAGGCCTGCCTCGTAGGGCCCGTAGATGGGGCGGTACTCGCGCGCCCAGGTGCCGAAGCTCTTCTCGATGCGCAGCGTGTTGAGGGCGCGGCCGCCGAAGAGCTTCAGTCCCCGCTCGCGCCCGGCGCCCATCAGAAGCTCATAGAGCGCGCGCTGGTACTCGCCCGTCACCCAGATCTCGTAGCCGAGCTCGCCGGTGAAGCTGATGCGTCCCACCAGCGCCGGCACCATGCCCACGTCCATGCGGGCGAAGGACAGGAACGGGAAGGCCGTCGCCGAGAGGTCCTCGCGCACCAGGTCCTGCAGCAGCGCGCGCGAGCCGGGCCCTGCGACCGAGAGCCCGACGTACTCCATGGCGCAGGGACGCACCAGCACGGAAGGCGGCGGTGCGCGGCGCTCGAACCAGCGCCGGTAGAACACCTCGGCCGCGTAGGTGCAGATGAGGAAGGTGCGCTCCTCGGCGACGCGGCACAGCGTGAAGTCACCGATCAGCTTGCCGCGCTCGTTGAGCATCGGGGAGAGCGTGATGCGGCCCACGGCCGGCACGCGGTTCGCCATGATGCGCGACAGCCACTCGGTGCTGCCCGCGCCGGTGACCTCGAACTTGCCGTAGTTGGAGATCTCGATCAATCCGGCGCCCTCGCGCACCGCACGGCATTCAGCGCCGACGAACGGGTGGGCACTGGAGCGGTGGAAAGTGATGTCCTCCTGCGCCTGCGCGGCGCTCGGGGCGAACCACAGCGGATGCTCGAGGCCGCAGTAGTCCCCGAACACCGCATGCGCAGCCTTGAGCTCCCCGTAGATCGGCGTGGTGCGCAGCGGCCGGGCGGCCGGCAGCTCCTCGTTCGGGAAGCGGATGCTGAAGCGGCGCGAATAGTTCTCGCGCACCTTGGCGTTGGTGTAGGCGAGCGTCGCCCAGTCCCCGTAGCGCGCCACGTCCATGGCCCACACGTCAGCGCCCGGGTCCCCGTTCACCATCCACTGCGACAGCGCGAGTCCCACCCCGCCGCCCTGGCTGAAGCCGGCCATCACCCCGCAGGCCACCCAGAAGTTCCTCAGGCCCCGCACCGGGCCCACCAGCGGGTTGCCGTCGGGGGCGAAGGTGAAGGGTCCGTTCACGACCTTGCGGATGCCGACCTCCCCTAAGGCCGGGAAGTGCTCGAACCCGACCTCGAGGCTCGGCGCGATGCGCTCGAGGTCATTCGGCAGCAGGCTCTGCGCAAAGTCCCAGGGGGTCTCGCGCGGCGACCAGGGGACACCGGCGCGCTCGTAGGTGCCGAGCAGCATCCCGCCGCGTTCCTGGCGGGTGTAGATCTCGCCCTCGAAGTCGATCGCGTGCAGCTGCTCCTTCTGACCCTTCAGCTGCGGCAGGTCCTCGGTGATCAGGTACTGGTGTTCCATGGCAAGGATCGGCAGCTCGAGCCCCACCATGCGCCCCACTTCGCGCGCCCACAGGCCACCGGCGTTCACCACATGCTGCGCGTGCACGTTGCCCTGCTCGGTGATGACGTCCCAGGAGCCGTCGCTGCGCGGCTTCAGGTCCACGACGCGGTTGTGGCGCACCACGGTCGCGCCCTGCAGCTGTGCCGCCTTGGCGTACGCCTGCGTGACGCCGTAGGGATCGACGTGCCCCTCGATCGGGTCGTAGAGGCCGCCGACGAAGTGCTTCTTGTTCATGAGCGGGAACAGGCGCGCCGCCTCGTCCACCGACACCAGTTCCAGCTCCATGCCGAGGTAGCGGCCGCGCGCCTTGGCCATCTTCAGCCAGTCAAGGCGCGCCTGCGTACCGGCGAGCATCACCCCGCCGGTCAGGTGCATGCCGCAGGACTGGCCGGTGAGCGCCTCGAGCTCCTTGTAGAGGTTGATCGTGTACTGCTGCAGTTTCGCAACGTTCGGGTCGCCGTTCACGGTGTGCATGCCACCGGCCGCATGCCAGGTCGAGCCACAGGTGAGCTCGCCGCGCTCGATGAGGAGCACGTCCTTCCAGCCGGCCTTGCCCAGGTGGTAGAGGACGCTCACCCCGACGACACCGCCGCCGATCACCACTGCCTGTGCATGACTCTTCACTCAGGGTTCTCCGTATTACTCGTTCGATACCGCCAGCTGCACCGCCGGCGGCGCGGCCGGGGCGCTGCGCGTGCCGAAGCGGCCGATCAGCCAGGAACGGAACAGCGCGATCGCGGTGTCGCCGAGGCCCTCCGGGTGCGTGGTGAGGTAATAGCCGTAACCGTCATCGAGGGTCGCCTCGAAGGGCTTCACCAGGCGCCCCTCGCGGATCTCGTCCGCGAACAGGTGGGTGTCCACGAGCGCGATGCCCTGGCCGCCGAGGGCGTACTGCGCGGCAAGCACCGCGGTGTCGAACACCAGGCCGCGCTCGATGCTGACCCCGGTGAGTCCGTGCGTGCGCACGAACTGCTGCCACACGTGGTGGCGTGGCAGGTCGGCGATGCGCACGTGCACGATCTCGTTCGCCTCGATGAAGGCGGCCAGCGGCTTGCCGCGGTGCGCCGCAGCGATGTCCGGGTGGCACAGGATGCTCAGGCGCACGCTCCACAGAAGGTCGGTGACGAGGTCCGTCACCGCGGGCCTGGAGTACACCACCGCGACGTCCACGTCCCCGAGCGGGGGACCCACCCCGTAGGGACTGATGAGGTCGATGTCGACCTCGGTGCTGGCGCGCCGGAAGTCGCGCAGGATCGGCACCGCGAGCTGCACCGCGAAGCTCGGTGGCATCTGCACCCGCAGCGTGCGCTGCACCGGCGCGCCCTCGTTGCGGATGTCATCGAGGGCGTACTCGAGCCGGTCGAAGGACTTCACCACCGCAGGCAGCAGGTGCTGGCCGGCCTTGGTGAGGGTGAGCGCATGGGGGCGGCGGTCAAACAGCTGCACCCCGGTGAGCCGCTCGAGTGCGATCACGTGCCGCGAGAGTGCGCTCTGGGAGATCAGGAGTGCGTTGGCGGCCGCCGTGAAGCTGCCATGCTTCGCCACGCCCTCGAAGGCGCGCAGCGCGTTCAGGGGCAGCCAGCGCCGGTCGATGGTCTTCTTCTGCATAGGGGTCCCTAACGGTGCGGAAAGCGGCACCGGCGCCATACTCGCCCAGAGCGCAGGGTCTGGCCAAGGGGCCTTGTTTTCCAATGCTTTTTTTCGATGCGGGTAGTGAATTTCTCGGCTGTCAGGGCTGCCTTTACTGTGGAACGCTGCCCGGCACCGATCCTGCACGACCCGTCGCCCATGAACGCAACTGCCGTGACCGCCGCCGCCGGCGCCCCCGCCCACCGGATCGCGGCCATCACGATCACCCATCACCGCCTGCCCCTCGACCCGCCCTTCCACGCTAGCTGGGACACGCAGCCGCGCGTGCACTTCGATGCCACGGTCGTGCGCGTCAGCACCGACAGCGGTCTCACGGGTATCGCCTCCGGCGACCGCATGCTCGGCTTCGAGGGCCATGAGCCGCTCTTCATCGGCCAGGATCCGCTCGCGCTCGAGCGCCACTACCGCGTACTGTCTAACATCGACTTCCACTACGGGCGCTGCTGGCCGCTCGACCTTGCGCTGTGGGACCTCGCCGGCAAGATCCTCGGCGCCCCCTGCTGGAAGCTCCTCGGCGGCCTCTCCAGCCGGGTGCGCGCCTACGCCTCCTCCGGCACGTTGCGCGACCCGGGTGCGCAGGCCGATGCGGCCGAGCGCTACCTGGATCAGGGCTTCCCCGCACTCAAGCTGCGCTTCCACCGCGGCGACTGGGGCGATGACGTGCGGGCACTGGAGGCGGTGCGGGCGCGGGTCGGGGAGCGCCTGGAGCTGCTGGTCGACTGCAACCAGGGCTGGCGGATGGCCTGGGACACGCAGGCGCCCTGGACCCTCAAGGACGCCCTCGCCGTGGCGCGCGAGCTCGAGCGGCTGAAGGTCTACTGGATGGAAGAGCCCCTGCACCGTGCCGACTACCGGGGCATGCGCTCGCTGCGCGAGGCGACCGACGTGCGCATCGCCGGCGGGGAGATGACGCGCCAGCTGCACGAGCTGCGCGAGCTGATCGGCGGTGGCTGCGTGGACGTGCTGCAGCCGGACGCAGCGCTCGTGGGGGGCATCACCGGACTGAGACGCATCGCGATCCTGGCGCAGGAGCATCACCTGCTCTTCACGCCGCACACCTGGACCAACGGCATGGGCGTCACGGCCAACGCGCACCTCGTGGCAGGCCTTGCCGACACGCCCTTCCTCGAGTTTCCGTTCGACCCGCCCGAGTGGAGCCTTGCGCGCCGCGACTACCTGATGCGTGAACCCCTCAGCGTCGACGCCGCGGGCTTGATAAACCTGAGCGAGGAGCCCGGCATGGGCTATGCGACGGATGAGGAGCGCCTGCGGGCGACCCGCATCGGCTGAAAGTCGCCGCCCCTAGGCAGGCAGGTCCAGGAGCGGCAGCAGCGGACCCAGGTACTTCTCGTAGTTGCGCCAGCGGCCGCTCGAGCCCTGGTGCAGCCCCTGGCGCACCTGCCAGCGGCTCGCGGTGATGACGACGCGCTCACTCGCATGGAAGTTGAGGCAGCGCGCATCCCACGGCAGACCCGCGAACTCCAGCATGCGGCGCGTCCACAGCTCCGCATCCGCCACCAGGCCCTCATACGGCACCTCGAGCAGGATGCCCGCTGGCAGTACCTCGCGCCAGTAGCCGATCAGGCGGCGGTACTGCGTGTAGTAGTGGCACAGCCCGGCGAGGTCACTCGCGTACGGGCTCTCATGGAAGAAGTGCTGGAAGTAGACCGACAGGCAGGTGTCCAGGGGATGGCGCTGCATGTGGATGAAGCGCGCCTGCGGCAGGGCGGCGTGGATCACGCCGGCATAGAGGAAGTTGGCCGGCATCTTGTCCGTGACGCGCAGCACCGGGGCTGCAGGCTCAGGCAGGTCAGCCAGGTAGTCGTGGGCGACCTTCGGCAGCGCCTGTGCGAGCTGCGCTGCGCCTGCGGCCGCCTCGCGCTCCAGCACCAGGAAGGCGCGGTCCCAGAAGCGTACCTCGCCGGCCCCGAGCACCGCAGGGTGTGAGGCGAGGATCTGCTCGGCGAGCGAGGTCCCGGAGCGCGGCATGCCGATGATGAAGAGTGGCTGCGCGGACCGTGCCGGCGTCCCGGGCGCGGCCATGGCCCGCATGAGCGCGGGACTGCACAGCCCCATGATGCGCCCGATGAGGGCCTCGAGGCGCGCACTGTCGTAGCCGGCATGGCCGCGTCGGGTGAGTTCATTGGCCTCGCGGTAGTGCCCGAAGGCCTCATCGTAGCGGCCGACGTCGTCGTAGTACTTGCCCAGCGCAAAACGCAGCTGCGCCTGCTGTGCCCTCGGCAACGGGACCGACAGCAGCGCCGTGGCGCCGGCAAGCCACGCCTCATCCTGCGGGCCCATGCGCTGCAGGGCGGCGATGCTTGCGTAGCCGGCGGCGAACTGCGGCTGCAGGGCGATGGCGCGCTCGAACTGCACGCGCGCCTCGGGAAATCGGCCGCGGTCAGCGTGCAGCTCGCCCAGAAGCGCCAGCGCCTCCGGGTTCTGCGGCTGAAGGGCCATGGCACGAGCGCAGCTGGCTTCGGCTTCCGCCGTGCGCCCCTGCATCCGCAGGGTCGCGGCGAGCCCCAGGTGTGCGCGCGCGGAGTCGGCCCTGAGCGCCAGCGCGCGCCGGAAGGCGGCTTGCGCGGCGGCGACGCGGCGCGAGTCGAGCAGCATGTAGCCGAGGTCTTCCTGGGCATCCGCACGCCACGGGTCAAGCTCGACGGCGCGGGTGTAGAGCGCCAGCGCCTCACCGCGCTCCCCGGCCTCCTGCAGCGCGGCGCCGAGGTTCAGCAGCGCGGCCACCTGGCCTGGGTCCAGGCGCACGGCCTCGCGGAAGCTTGCGATCGCAGCGTGTGCGTCGCCCTGTGCCTTCAGCAGCAGCCCGAGGTTGTTGTGGGCCATCGCCGGCTGCGGTTGCCGCAGCAGCAGCCTGCGCGTGAGGTGCAGTGACTGCGCCGGCTCACCGGCAAGACGCAGCGCGTTGGCGAGGTTGCACTGGATCTGCAGATCATCGGGCAGCAGGGTGAGCGCCTGGTCGTAGCAGCGCACCGCCGCGCGCGCCTCACCAAGGTCAAGCAACGCATTGGCGAGGCTGTTGATGAGCTGCACGCGGCGCGGGTCGAGCTCGAGCGCCGCCTGGTAAAGGGTAACGGCCTCCCGCGGCCGGCCGAGCGCGCGCTGTGCGTCACCGGCGTGCGTAAGGGCCTCGAGGTTGCGCGGCTGCAGCGCAAGGGAGCGGCTCAGGCTCTGGAGCGCCGCCTGCCACTCGCCCCGCCCGCGCAGCCAGCTGCCAAGGTTGGCGTGCGCCTCGGCATCCTGGGGCAGAAGTTCGGCCGCGCGGACGAGCGCCAGCCGTGCATCCTTGCCCTGGCGCATCTGGGCCACGCTCAGGGCCTTCCACCCGAGCCCCGCCTGCGGCTGGTTGCGCAGCAGCGCCTCCGCGGCCGCCTCCGCCGCGGCGGGCTGTCCGCCCTGCAGCAGCGCCACGATCGGGCCGATGTCCGTCTCCGGGGCTGCCGTCACACCGGGCACCCCCGAGGTGGGTGCCCCGCAGCAGTGCTTGAAGCGCCTGCCGCTGCCGCACGGGCAGGCCTCGTTGCGCCCGGGACTCATGCCGCCCCTAGTCGCGGTAACGGCTGCGCGCGTCACCCAGCGCCTGCGCGAGGGGTGAGAGCCAGGGCTCGAAATTGCGCCACTGGTCGAGGCCGTCGCGGTTGAGGCCGCGACGCACCTGCTCGGAGCTCGCGGTGCGCACGCTGCGCCTGGTTTCGTGAAAGGCCACGCACTCGGGCTCGAACCGCAGGCCGCAGAAGTCGAGCAGGCGCCGCACGCTGCCCTCGAGGTCCGCCACCACGTCCTCGTGCTGCACCCTCAGGATCCTGCCCGGCAGCACCGAGCTCCAGTGCGCCATCAGCTCGAGGTACGTGCGGTAGTAGCGGGCGATGTCCTCGATGCTGTAGGTGAACTCCTGACCATTGGCGAACAGCTGCTTGAAGTTGCTGAAGCAGCAGGCCATCGGCTCACGGCGCGCATCGATGATCCTCGCGTTCGGCAGCATGAGGTGAATGAGGCCGAGGTGGCGGAAGTTGTTCGGCATCTTGTCGATGAAATACGGCCGGCCGCTGCGGTAGACGCGCGTGCCGGCCAGGTACTGCGCACCGAGTTGCTTCAGGTCCGCGGCGCTCAGGCTCGCGAGGATGCGCGGGTAGCGCGGCTCGGCGGCGTCGGAATCGAAGCCGCGCAGGCGGGTGACGATCTGCTGCACGTCGGGCAGCTCCTGCGTGCCCTCCACCTGGGAGTGCGAGGCGAGGATCTGCTCGAGGAGCGTCGAGCCTGAGCGCGGCAGCCCGATGATGAAGATCGGGTCTGGCGCGGGGTCACCGAAGCCTGCGCGCTGGGCGAAGAACTCCGCCGTGCACACGCGGATCTGCTCGCGGGTGTTGGTCTCGACGACCTCCGCGCGGTAGCGGCACTCGGGGCGCTTGAGCTCGTTGCCGAGCTCGTAGCTGCGGAACGCGCCGGCGAAGTCCCCGCTGTCCTCGAGCGCCTTGCCGAGGGCGAAGGACAGGTGATAGCGGTCGACGAGGTGCGTGGCGGCGGCGGCGACCAGCTGCTGCATGCGGGTGATCTCCGCGGCCGTGAAGCGGTAGGTCTTGAGGTTCGCAAGGCTCCAGTAGGCATCGCCGAAATCGGCACGCGCGCGGGCAGCCTCGTGGTAGGACTCGATGGCCGCGGCGCCCTGCCCGAGGGTCTTCTGCGCGTGCCCGATGGACAGGTACACCTCGGCATCGGCGGGGGTACCCGTGAGCAGCTCGCGGTACAGTCCGATCGAGCGCTCATGTTCCCCCAGACCCGCGCAGCTTGCCGCGTAGAAGCTCTTGAGGGCGACGTTCTGCGGGTCATCCTTCAGCAGCACGTCGAGCTGCGCCCGGGCCTCCTGGAAGCGGTGCAGCTCGATCAGCACGAAGGCATATTCGGTGCGCGCTGCGGTGTAGTCCGGCGCACGCTCGAGCACGGCGGCGAGGAGGATCTGTGCATCGAGGTAGACCTTGTGGGCCATGCCGATGCGCGCCAAGAGCCGCATGGCCTCGATGTGGTCGCCGTGACGCGTCAGGTAGCCGCGCACCAGCGCCTCGGCCGCCTCAAGGTCCCCGTCGGCAAACAGGCCGCTCGCGATGACGACTTCCTGGGGCAGCGCGCGCAGCCCGCCCGCCTGCGTTGCCACAGCCTGGACGTTGGCCGCATCCCCGCGCATCTGGTAGAGGCCCTGCAGCATGCTCCAGCTGCCCGGCAGGGCATGGTTCAGGGCGACCGCCGCCTCGAAGGCCTCGATGGCCTCGGGCGCGCGCCGCAGCTCCACGAAGCAGCGGCCGCGCTCCTCGTACAGGCGGCTGAAGCGCGGGTGCTGGCGCTGGAGCGCGGTCAGGGTCTCAAGCGCATCCGGCACCTTGCCGAGGAAGCGCTGCGCAATGGCGAGCGCCAGCAGTACATCGCGGTTGCCGGGAGAGGCCGCCAGCACCAGCGGCGCTGCGGTCAGGACCTGCGCAAACTTGCGCTGCCTGAGCAGGTCGACGACCTCGGCGGCCGTGGTGGCTTGGGGAGTGAGCGGGGCCGGATCCATTGCCGTAAAAAATAAGGGGCGGACCTCATGGTCCGCCCCCCGATATTAGCTCAACCAGCCGCTGAGGCGGCCGCGCCGAGCGCCAGGCCTTAGAACTTGTAGCCGATCTGGAACATGATCACCCGCGGCCGCAGCGGAATCTGCGACTCGATGAACTGGCCCGAAGAGATGTTCGACGGCCCGTAAACGTTGGTGAGGTTCTGCGCGGATACCTGAGCCGTCCAGCTGTCCTTGGCGACGCCGATCGCCGCATCGTAGGTGGTGTAGCTCGGGATGTCGTAGCGCAGCAGCGTCGTCGTCGGGTTGGTCACCCCCTCACCGCTCGGGAAGCTCGCCGGCTCGTTGCTCTGCGGGCCGATGTGGCTGGCACCGAGCCAGGCAAACGGCCGGTAGTTGCCGATCGTCAGGTCATAACGCGCCCGCAGGTTGAACATCCACGGCGGGGAGAAGGAGGCGCGCTGGCCGACGACACCATACGGGCTGGTGTACTTCTGCTCCTTGATGACCGTGATGCACTCCCCGGCCGGGGTCGGGTTGTTCGCCGAGGTGGCCGTGCCGCCGCTCTGCAGACAAGGCGTATTGGTCTGCTCGGAGCTGTTGATCGAGCTCGAACCTTCCAGTGACAGGCCCGCGAAGAGCTTGGCCACGAACTGCACCTCGAAGCCCTTCACCTTGTAGGAAGGCCCGTTGACATCGAACGTGGTGTTGCCGAGGTTGACCGGGTCGAACAGCGACAGCTGCACGTTGGTCCACTTCATGATGTAGCCGGACACGTTGACGACCAGGTGGTGCTCGAACCACTCGCTCTTGATACCGATCTCGTTGTTCGTCAGCTGGTCGGAATCAAACCCGGCCGGCTTGTTGAACTGCTTGGTGTTGAGGCCGGCGAGAGAGCCGCCCGTACGGCAGCGCGGATCGGGCGCCGTGAGCGTCGCGACGTTGGCGGTCGGGGACGCGCAGTACGGAGCCTCGCCCGAGCCGACCGGGTTGACCGTGCCGACGGGGGAGTAGGTGCGGTTGAAGCCACCCGGACGGAAGCCCTCCGAGTAGGTGTAGTAGGCCATCAGGTCCTGGGTGATGTGCCAGGTCAGGTTGCCGCGCCAGCGGTGGCCGGTCTCGGTCTTGTCAAGGCTGATCGGCTCGGCGCAGTTGCCGGCGGCGACGCACGCGCCGTTGATGTTGTTGACCACGCCGCCAGGGGTGCCGGCGCCGGCGGGCGTCTCGCTGTAGTACTCGGAGCCGTGCTCGAACTCATCGTAGTGGAACCAGCGGAAGCCGCCCGTCAGGGTCAGCACCTTGGGGATCAGGTCGACGTCGACCGAGGCGAAGCCTGCGAGCTGCTTGTAGCCGCGCTGCACGTCCTCACCGAAGGCGGTGTTGGAGTTCTCGCGCAGGCTCGGGTCACTCGCCGTGTACCCGGGGTACGGGCCCACCGCCGACAGACAGTCAGGGCCGGTGCCGGCCTGCGCGGCATCGACGATCGCCTGGCTGTTGCACTGCTGGATGCCGAGGTAGTTGAAGTTCATGTTGTCGTCGATGACGAACTTCTCCCAGTACGCGCCGACGAGCCCGCGGATGCGGTTGTCGGCGTTGGTGCTGAGGCGGATCTCATGGCTCTGGTGGGTGTTGCGCACCTGGTCGGTCCAGTCGCCCACCGGGCTCGAGCACTGGATGTTGTGGCCGGTGAGTTCCTTGGGGAACACGGTCGGGTTGAAGAACGCAGCGCCGGTGCCGATACAGGCGTAGTACGAACCGACCACGCTGCGCATGTAGTTCGAATAGTCCTGCTGGCCGTCGATGTTGCGCACCATGTAGCTGCCGGTGTACACCGCGTTCAGCAGGTCGCCGATCTTGCCGTTCACCGTCCAGGACGTGCTCTCGTAGCGGTCCTTGGTGTAGGCGGGCGTATAGGCGTTGATCTGGTACTGGCCGAGCGTCTGGCCGTTGGTGCCGGTCGGGTAGGCGTAGAAGTAGCCGTCCGCTTCCATGTTCTGGTAGTTCTGCTGCAGCAGCACGTCCCAGTTGTCGTTGATCTTCCACAGGGCCGAGAGGCGCGCGCCCTGGTAGTCCACCGGGTTCGTGTTGGTCGCCACGAGCGAGGCGTTCGAGGCCGTCGGATTGCCGCCGATATCGTGCGGGGGCGTGCCGGGAAAGTAGCCGATGGTGCTCGGCACGTTGTCGATGTAGCCGCCACGCCGGTCGGAGAACACCACCGCGCGCAGCGCCAGGGTGTCATTGATGAGCGGCACGTTCAGCACCGCGTTCATCGTCGAGTTCGGGTCACCGCCGGTGGTGATGCCGTAGCCGGCGTTGACCTCACCGGAGGTCGCATCGAGCTTCGGCTTGTTGGTGATGTAACGGATGGCGCCCGCCTGCGCGCCGCCACCGAAGAGGGTTCCCTGCGGGCCCTCGAGCACCTCGACGCGTTCCATGTCGACCAGGTACACGTCGTTATTGCGCGCCGGGAACTGCATCGACTGGTCATCGAGGTACAGGCCGACGTTCGGGAACGGCGCGGTCGTTGACTGCGACTGGTTGCCCGAACCCACGCCGCCCAGGCCGCGCATGTAGATGTTGCCGGTGCCGGGGCCGTTGCCGCTGAAGGTCACGTTCGGCGTGTACTTCAAGAGGTCGTTGAAGGACACGACGTTCAGCTCCTGGAGCTGCTCGCCGCTGATCGCCTGGATCGTGATCGGCACGTCCTGAAGGTTTTCCGAGCGTCGCTGGGCGGTGACGACCACCTCCTGCAGCTCGCCTCCTCCGGCGGCCGTGGCAGCCTCCTGATCCGCCGGCGCGGCGGCGAATACAAAGCCGGTGCTGGCTGCACCGAGGACGGCGGCCACTGCTGCAGAGATCTTCGGATTAGGCTTCATCGTTCTTGCCCCCTGAGGGTTTTGGTTGTGAATTCCCCACTCGGGCGCATTTTTGCGCCACGAGCCGATCCCCTGATCGAGTTCTATACCACTCGCCCGGGTCGCGCTTGCATAAAAGCGTCATGCGCGCATGACACAGCCGCTGGCCCGGTACCCGCGGCTGAGCCACCGCTGGCAGCGCATCCCTGATGCGCCCCCGGAGCTTTCCACACCTGTAGCAGCACGGAAAGCCCTAATTTTGAATAACCCCATCTGAAAAAGTTATCGCGGACCCGACCGGGGTCCCCGCGGGTGCCCCGCCCCGCTCGCGCGGGTCAGGCAAGGTTACACCCCAGTGTTGCAGGAAAATGAAGCCCGGCCAGGCCTGGCGGGGCTCTTGTTGCGGGCGCGCATCAGAGGGACGCGCCGCTCGGGCAGGTGCCGGGCGCCCGCAACGGGCGCCCGGCAGGTTTCTTGAGGGTCAGCGGTGCTCGGCGGTGGCGATCGCACCGCGGGTGGCATCGATGGCAGCGTCGATGTGCACCACGGCACGGTTGCGCAGCTCGCGGGTCATCGGGTCATCCTCCTCGCGGGCGACGTCCGAGTGCACCTTGTTCAGCAGCTCGAGAGCCTTGTGCAGGCGCCCGGGGTTGTCGGGCGGCAGGTCCACGCTCGGGTGGTCATCGATGTTCTTGCCGTCATCGATCGCGGCGTGTTTGATGGCGCCGATCGCCTTGTTGATCTCGGTGATCGCCACGTCCTCGTTGGCACTCACTGCCGCGTCACCCGGGCGGTGCTGCAGCATCCAGCGCGCGGTGCGCAGGTCCGACAGCGCGTGCAGGTAGTACGGGTGCTTGCCCGGAAGGTCCGCGCTGGCCCAGCCGGAGACCAGCAGCGCCACCGCCGACAGCAGCAATGCACTTTTCACCTTCATGTTTCCCTCTCCTGTTTGAATGAACGCCCGCGCACCCTAATGCGTGCCGGGCAACCTCAGCCATGAACGGCTTGGCAGTTCTTCAGTTGACCCAACGGCCGCAGGATCCACGCACCCTGGTCGGCCCGGGCAGCTGATTCAGCGTCGGTTCAGTCTCGCCCCTCGAGCCCTTGATCCCTGCCGCCCGTTCGGCGAGGCTCACCCCCGGGGGGATCGATGACAGACCATGACACCGCCGCGGCCGCGGCGCGCCGGGCGCGCCTCGGGGAGCTGATTTCCGAGTGCCTCGCGACCTTTATCATCCTCGGGCTCGGCGACTCGGTCGCCGCCATGTACGTGCTCTACGACCCGAGCCCCTACCAGCACGCGTACTGGGGCGTATGCATCGCGTGGGGACTCGCCGTGACGCTCGCCATCTACGTGACGGGGGCCGTCTCCGGCACGCACGCCAACCCCGCGATCACGCTCGCCCTCACCCTCTACCGCGGTTTCCCGCGCGCCAGGGTGCTGCCGTACGTCGGTGCGCAGATGCTCGGCGCCTTCCTCGGGGCGGCGCTCGTGTACCTGCTGTTCGAGCCGGTGATCGATCACTTCAACCTCCTGCACCACCTGAACCGCGGCGACGACGGCGGGGCAGCCGGGGTGTTCTTCACCCACCCGGGCGAGGGCATCACGCCCGCCCACGCCTTCGTCGATGAGATCGTGCTCACGGGGTTCCTCGTCCTCGGGGTATTCGCCATCACCGAGCAGTTCAATACCCTCGCGCCGGCTGCCAACACCGGCGCCCTCATGATCGGATTGCTGGTGGCGACCATCGGGGCGTGCGCCGGTTACCTCGAGGCCTGGCCGATCAACCCGGCCCGTGACTTCGGGCCGCGGCTCTTCTGCTTCTTCAGCGGCTGGGGTGCGCAGGCGCTGCCCGCGCCGCACAACTACTGGTGGGTGCCGATCGCAGGCCCGCTGCTCGGCGGCATCGCCGGCGGCGGCCTCTACCAGCTGGCCGTGCGGCCCTTCCTGCCGCGGCGGCCCTGAACCGGCGCCGCACCAAGAGCGAGGCTGCGCACATGAAGGACACCTACGTACTCGCGATCGACCAGGGCACCACCTCGACGCGCGCCATCCTCTTCGATGCGCAGGCGCGCACCGTGGCGCTTGCGCGGCGTGAGTTCGCCCAGCACTACCCGGCATCCGGGTGGGTAGAGCACGACGCCGAGGACATCTGGCGCGACACCCTCGACACCGTGCGCGAGGCCATCGGGCGCGCCGGCGCCGGCGTCGGCGCCATCCGCGCCATCGGCATCACCAACCAGCGCGAGACTTCGGTGATCTGGGAACGCGCCACGGGCAAGCCCATCCACCGCGCGATCGTCTGGCAGGACCGCCGCACGGCGGACACGTGCGCAGCGCTCAAGGCGCAGGGGGCCGAGGGCCTGGTGCGCACCAAGACCGGGCTGCTCCTCGATCCTTACTTCTCCGGCACCAAGGTCGCGTGGCTGCTCGATAACGTGCCCGGCGCCCGCCGGCGCGCGGAGAACCGCGAGCTCGCCTTCGGCACCATCGACACCTTCCTCCTGTGGCGCCTGACTGGTGGCCGCGTGCATGCGACCGACGTGACCAACGCCTCGCGCACGCTGCTGTTCGACATCCACGCGCAGGCCTGGGACGAGGAGCTGCTGCGGCTGCTGCGGGTACCGCGCGCGCTCCTGCCCGAGGTGCGCGACTGCAGCGAGGTGTATGGCACGACCGAGCCCCAGCTGTTCGGCGCGGCGCTGCCGATCGCCGGCATCGCCGGCGACCAGCAGGCGGCGCTCGTCGGCCAGGCGTGCTTCGAGCCTGGCATGGTCAAGTCCACCTACGGCACCGGGTGTTTCCTGCTGCTCAACACCGGCAGTGTCGCGGTGACCTCCGCCAACCGCATGCTGACGACGCCCGCCTACCGCATCGGCGGGCGCATCACCTACGCGATGGAGGGCTCGATCTTCATCGCCGGGGCCGCCATCAAGTGGCTGCGCGACTCACTCCGGGTGATCAACAGCGCCGCGGAGACGGCGGCGCTCGCGGCCACCGTTCCCGAGGGCCACGGGGTGTACCTGGTACCGGCGTTCGTCGGCCTCGGCGCCCCGCACTGGGACCCGAACGCCCGCGGCCTCATCTGCGGGCTGAACCTCGACACCACCGGAGCGACGCTCGCGCGCGCCGCGCTCGAGTCCATCGCCTACCAGACGCTCGACCTGACGAGGGCGATGGCGCGCGATGGCGCACAGCGCGCGGCGGCCATCCGCGTCGATGGCGGCATGGCGGCCAACGACTGGTTCTGCCAGTTCCTCGCCGATGTGCTCGACGCGCGGGTCGAGCGCCCGGCTGAACTCGAGACGACCGCGCTCGGTGCGGCCTTCCTGGCGGGACTGGCCACCGGGGTGTGGAGCGACCTTGCGGCCATCAGCCGCACCTGGGCCCGCCAGGCCGAGTTCGCCCCCCGCATGGATCCTGCCCGGCGCAGCCGGCTCATCGGGGGCTGGGAGGCTGCGCTGCGCCGCGCGCTGAGCGCGGCTGGCTCCTAGCGCACCCGAAAGAGCACGCACTGCGAGCCCGTCCTGCCTGTCTGTGACGCACGACAACTGCGCCCGCGGGGGCAGGTGGGTTAAGATTTTGCACACCGATGGACAGCCCTCCGCCACTTCCCGCCCGGCCCTCGCGCACCCGGCGGCAGTTCCTGCACCGCTGCGGCGCGCTGCTCGTGGCGCTCTCCCCGGCAGGCGCCCTGTGGGCGGGCGCTGCGGCCACGCGCTCGCTGTCCCTCGTGCATACCCATACCGGCGAGCGCCTCTCGAGCGTCTACTTCCGGCAAGGCGCCTACGTGCCCGCGGAGCTCGCGCGCATCAGCCACCTGCTGCGCGACTCACGCACCGGCGAGGTGAAGGCGATCGATCCTGAGGTCCTGGACATCCTCGCGCAGGTGCGCGCGCTTGCGGACCGTGACGAGGCATTCGAGGTCATCTGCGGCTACCGCTCGGCGCAGACGAACGCCATGCTGCACGCCCGCTCGAGCGGCGTCGCCGAGCACAGCCTGCATCTGCAGGGGCGCGCCATCGACGTGCGCCTGCCCGGGGTTGCGACCGCGCGGCTGCGCGACCTCGCCCTCGGCATGGGCCGCGGCGGCGTGGGCTATTACGCAGCCTCCGACTTCGTGCACCTCGACAACGGGCGCGTGCGGCACTGGTGACGCCGGGGCGCTAGTGCACCGCGGCGAGCCCGAGCTCGCGCTCGAGCCTGCGGTCGTAGCCATACAGGTCATCGAAGAAGCGCACCTCGCCGTCCTCGGTCGCGAGCGCCGTGCCGTAGAGGATCAGCACCTGGATCGGCCGCGTCAGGTTGATGCGCACGTTGTTGTCCGTGCCGTTCATCACCGCCGCTACCTTCTGCGCGGTCCAGTCCCCGGGCGCATCCTTCAGCACCAGCGTTGCCAGCGCCACGGGGTCCGCGACCCGGATGCAGCCGTGGCTGAAGGCTCGGACGGACTCCTGGAACAGCCCGTGCGCCGGGGTCGAGTGCAGGTAGACGTTGTAGCTGTTGGGGAACATGAACTTGACGAGCCCGAGCGCGTTGTCCTCGCCGGGCTTCTGGCGCAGGCGCAGCTTCCCGGCTGACAGGAGCTCGAGGTTCGCAGGCGTCGCTGGCACCACCGGCGAGCGGTCGCCCTGGCCGTCGACGAGCTCAAGCCGCTGGCGCGCGACGTACCCGGCGCTGGCGTGGATCTTCGGCAGCATCTCGTTGCGCGTGATGCTCGATGGGATGTCCCAGTACGGGCGCAGCACGACGTAGCGCATGTCGCCCTCGAACACCGGTGTCTGCGAGCGCGCGAAGGTGCGCCCGACGATCACCCGCATCTGCAGGATGTCCGCCGCACGGTCCTCGGTGGTGCGGAACGCGAACAGCCGGAACTGCGGGATGTTGACGATGATGGGCGGGCTCTTGAAGGGCGGCAGCCAGCGCCAGCGCTCGAGCGTCAGGCTGATCTGTCGGATGCGCTGCGCCAGTGGGGTGTTGAGCGCCCCGAGCGTCCCCTTGCCGAGCACGCCATCGGGGGTGAGCCCGTGACGGTCCTGGAAGTGGCGCACGCCCGCACTCAGGGCCGCATCGAACAGCGGTGCCGCCTCCGCCTCCTTCGCTGCCGCGGGCGGCAGGTCCCCGAGCACCTCGAGGAGCTGCCGCAGCGCCGCTGCGCCGGCATAGGGTGAGCCCTCCTTCACGGCTGCCACCGGTGCGGGCAACGGCTTGCCGCTCAACGCGGGCGCGAGGTTGCGGTACCGCGCGAGCGCGTCCTTCAGCAGTCTGTAGTGGTAGAACGCCGGCTCGAGCGCTGCGATGGCGTCCTCCTCCTGCGCCGTCGAGGCGAGACTCACGAGCGCCTGGGCGAGGTCGAACGGCTCGCGCGGCTCCTGCAGCCGGAACCCGGCTGCCGCAGGATCAACGCGGCCGAAGTGCAGGTCGCTGATGAAGCGCAGGCCTGCGGCTGACAGGTGCGTGTCCAGGCGCGCGCGCTGCGCCTCACCTCCGGTGACTGCGGGCAGCGCCGCAGCGGCGAGCTGCTGCAGCTGCGCGGCGTCGTAGTCCTGAGGGCGCAGGCCGTAGCGGTCTGCCTGGGTGAGTGCCTCGAGGAGTGCCTGGGCCTGCGGCGTCAGGGCGCCCTCATGGCTCCATAGCGGTTCATTGCCACGAACCGCATACACCTGTCGCAGCGCCTCTGCAGCCCCGTGCGTGAGCGCGGACCTGGAGAGCAGCGCCGCAGCCGCGGGCAGAGCCTGCGGTATGTTCGCGGCAGCAGCGGGGCTCGCCTGCGCCATCGCGCCCATGGGGCACAGCAGCAACGCTGCGCTCACGCACAGGCGGGCGATTGCTGACACGGCTGCATCACGGTGGCGCCCCGGGGGCAGGGATGGGGCCGGGATTATCCCCCAAGCATGCGGCTGCCTCACGTGGTTCGGATGCCGCGCGTCAGGCGAAATCGAGCAGCGTCTCGCGGATCCACCCGAGCAGGTGCGGGGCATAGCCGCGCTCGACCACGAGCAGCACTTCCGGGGCGTTGACGCACAGGGCGAGGACCGGCACGTCCGCCATGCGGCTGCGCCGCGCTTCACCGGCAGCCGGGAGCGAGGCGGCGCTGCCGATGCGCGCCAGGAGGTCTGCGACGCGCTCGCCCGTGAGGTGCACGACGGTGAGGGCACCGGTGAGCTCGACGCAGCAGCCACCGGGTGCTCCTTCGAGCGCTTCGCGCAGCTGCGCCAGGCGCGGCGCGCTGCGCGCAAGGCACAAGGTCTCGGTCGGGCTGCGCCAGGCGAGCACCAGCTCGCGCCCGGTGTCGCGGGCCGCGAGCGGTTGCGGGAGCGCAGCGCCCGCGGCCCGCGCGGCAGCGGCGAACTCCCCGTCGGGCGTGAAGTAGCGCAGCGCCGCGGCCGTCGCGGATGCCTCCACGCGCACTGACACTCCGGCAAACCCGGCATCGGCGCGCAGGTCAGCCATTGAGACGCTCCCCCTTCGGGTCGAGGAACGGCGTGCTGACGACGCGCGCCGCGTGCATCGCGCCGAGGTGGTACACACGCACCTCCTCCCCAAGGCGCGCCGCGCCGCCCTTGAGCATCGCCAGCGCCACCGGCAAGCCGAGGGCGGGGCTGAAGTAACTGGAGGTCACGTGCCCCTCGGTGAGGGTCGGCGGGGGCCTGAGGGCGATTTGGGCGCCCACCGGGAGCAGCGTGCGACCATCCACCGGGGTCAGACCCACGAGCTGCAGGCGCTGCGGATCGCAGCCCGCGGGGCGGCTGAGGGAGCGGCGGCCGACGAAGTCTGCCGCCTTCTTCTCGATGCCGCGCGCGAACCCCACATCCTGTGGCAGCGTGGTGCCGTCGGTGTCCGTGCCGATATGCAGGTATCCCTTCTCCACCCTCATGACCTGCAGCGCCTCGACGCCGTAGAGCCCGGCGCCGAAGACCCCGGCGCATGACCACAGGCGTGCCAGCAGCCACTCCGCCTGGGGCGCGGGGAGGTTGATCTCATAACCGAGCTCGCCGCTGAAGCTCGCCCGCAACACCCGCAGCGGCACCCCCTCGAGCACGCTGTCGCGCAGCGTCATGTGCTTCATGGTGGCGGGTGCGAGCGTGGCCTCGAGCCCCGCGGCCGCAAGCCACTCCCAGGCACGGGGTCCGGCCACCGTGACGTTCGCCCAGCGCGAGGTGACCGGGGTCACCAGCACCTTGAAGTCCACGAACTCGCACTGCAGCCACTCCTCGAACGCCGCCTGGGTGCGATCGATGCCGGCGGTGGTGGTGTTGACCCAGAAGCGCTCCTGCGCCAGGCGCGCGACGATGCCGTCATCGACCAGCGTGCCGTTCTCGTTCAGGAGCAGGCCGTAGCGCGCCTGGCCGATGGCGAGGTTCGAGACGGTGCCGACGTACATGAGGTCGAGGAAGCGCGCGGCGTCGGGGCCGAAGACCTCGAGCTTGCCGAGCGGGGAGCCATCGAAGAGACCGCAGGAAGTGCGCACCGTGCGCACCTCGCGCGTGGCGGCCGCCTCGAGCGACTCCCCGGGCAGGGGATAGGCCACCGGGCGGCTCCAGTCCCCGAAAGTCTCGAACAGCGCCCCGTGCGCGGCATGCCACTCGTGCGCGGGAAGGCGCTTCAGCGGCCGGTACAGCGAGCCGGTGCGCCGGCCCACCAGCGCCCCGAGTGTCACCGGCACGAAGGGTGGCCGGAAGCGCGTGGTGCCCACCTCCTCAGGTGCGCGCTGCGTGAGCTCGCCCATGAGCATGAGCGCATTGATGTTGCTGGTCTTGCCCTGGTCGGTCCCCATGCCGGTGGTCGTGTAGCGCTTGAGGTGCTCGACGGAGCGGTAGTTCTCGCGCGCCGCGAGCGCGACGTCGGTGACACACACATCGTTCTGCAGGTCCAGGAACTGCTTGCCGCGCGCTGCCCGCGCCGCCGCCACCCGGCTCGCCCGCCCCGCGCCGGCCGGGGTCGCGAGCGGGGCGGACCTGCCGAGCGCGAAGGCCTCACCCACTTGCGCTGCGTGCTCGAGCAGGGGCTCACGCGCGAACACCCCGGCACACGCGCCCACGCTTGCAAATCCAGGCGGCGCGCCGTCGGGCACGAACATCGCGCTCTCCTCCAGCCAGCGCAGGCGGCCCCCGGCCTGCGAGTGCAGGTGCACCGCCGGGGCGTAGCCGGCGCCCGATAATATGAGGTCGCAGTCGAGGCGCTCGCGGCGGCCATCGGGCGCCGTCAGGGTGCAGCCCGTCACGCCGCGCGAGCCGTGCACCGCGCTGATGCGGGCGCCTTCCATGAAGCGGCTGCCGCGCGCTGACCCGCTGTCCGAGGCCGGCGCGGGGCCGGCTATGGCGAGCACCTCGATCCCCGCGCCCGCTAGCATCGCGGCGCTGCGATGGGCGAAGTCACTCCCGGCCGCCACCACCGCGCGCCGCCCGCACGCCACGCCGTAGGCGAGTGCGTACTTGGCGGCGGCGCCGGCGAGCATCACGCCCGGGCGGTCGTTGTCGGGAAACAGCAGCGGACGCTCGAAGGCGCCGGCGGCGGCGATCACGCTGCGCGCGCGGATTTTCCAGATGCGCTCGCGCAGCACGCAGGAGGGCAGCGACGCTGCGCCCTCCTCGCTGAGGGTCTCGCACGCGCACACGAGGTTGTGGTCGTAGACGCCGAACGCTACGGTGCGTGTCAGGACCTGCACGCCGAGCTTTGCGGCCTCCGCCACCAGTGGCGCGATGCCGCCGCCCGGCTGCCAGCCGAGCGCGCCGCCGAGGCGCGGACCTGCGGCGAGGAGGAGCGTGCGCGCCCCGGCGCGCGCGGCCGCCACCGCGCTCGTGAGCCCGGCAAGACCGCCGCCGATGACGAGCACGTCGACGGCAACGGCGACCTCCTCGTAGTGGTCCGCATCCGCGACCTCGGGCGCAACGCCCAGCCCGGCCATGCGGCGGATGGCCGGCTCGAACAGGTGCCAGCTCGGCCACTTGAAGGTCTTGTAGTAGAAACCGGCCGGCAGCAGTGCGGCGAACGCGCCGGTGAGTGCCCCGAGGTCGAACCCAAGGGAGGGCCAGCAGTTCACGCTCACCGCGCGCAGCCCCTGCGCAATCGGCAGCAGCGTCGTGCGCACGTTCGGGGTGCGCCGCGTGCCCTCGCCGACGTCCACCAGGGCACTTGGCTCCTCGGTACCGCAGGACCAGATGCCGCGCGGTCGGTGCAGCTTGAAGCTGCGGCCGACCAGGCGCACCCCGTTTGCCAGCAATGCGGAGGCGAGCGTGTCGCCCTGGAAGCCGGCATAGGGGCGCCCGTTGAACGTGAAGTCCACGGGACGGGCCCGATCAAGGAAGGTCCCGGCCGGTGGCGCCAGTCGTGCGCCCGTCACGCGGAGCCGCCGGGCAGTGGCGGCGGCGGGTCGGTCATCTGGTACACCGCCAGCACCTCGTGCGTCACGGTGTGGCGGGCGACGTTGAACCACTGCCCGCAGCCGTACACGTGCCGCCAGCGCTCGTGGTGCATGCCCTTCGGGTTCTCGCGGAAGAACAGGTACCTGCCCCACTCCTCGTCGGTCGCGGTGAGCGCGGCGCGCGCGATGTGGGTGGTGCCGGCGCAGGCGAACTCGCTTTCATCGCGCACCCCGCACCACGGACATCTCAGCTGCATCATGTCTGCTGCGTCCCTAGTGCGCGATGCCGGCCGCCGCGGCCTCATCGATCAGGCGGCCGCTTACGAAGCGCGACAGCTGGAAGGGCTCGGCGAGCTCGTGGCTGCGACCCGTGGCGAGCGCGTGGGCAAGCGTCCAGCCCCCGACCGGGATTCCCTTGAAGCCCCCGGTCCCCCAGCCGCAGTTGATGTAGAGGTTCGGCACCGGGGTGGGGCCGATGATCGGGCTCGAGTCGTGCACCACGTCGACGATGCCGGCCCACTGCCGCAGCAGCCGCAGGCGGCTGAAGGCCGGGAAGATGGCGAGCGTGGCGGCGAGGATGCTCTGGGTGATGGCGAAACTGCCGCGCTGCGCGTAGGAGGGAAACAGGTCAAGGCTCGCCCCGAGGACCATCTCGCCCTTGTCCGACTGGCTGACGTAGGCGCCCGTGCCCGGGGAGAGCACCACCGTGTCGAGCGCGGGCTTCACCGGCTCGCTCACCATGGCCTGCAGCGCGTAGCTCGTCACCGGCAGCGCGAAGCCTGCGAGCCTTGCGAGCACCGAGCTGTGGCCGGCGGCGGCGATGCCGATGCGCTCGGCTGCGATCGCACCGCGGCTGGTGAGCACGCCGGTCACCGCGCCGTCGGCGGCGCGCGTGAAGCCCGTGACCTCGCAGTTCTGGATGATGTCGACGCCGAGGGAGTCAGCGGCACGCGCGTAGCCCCACGCCACCGCATCGTGGCGCGCGGTGCCGGCGCGGCGCTGCATGAAGCCCCCGAGCACCGGGAAACGCGCCTCGGGTGACATCTCGAGGAGCGGTGCCCGCTCGGCCACCTGCTCGCGCGTCAGCAGCTGCGCATCGATGCCATTCATCTGCATGGCGTTCGCCCAGCGCGACATCGACTCGAGGTCGTGGCGGCTGTGCGCGAGCAGGATGAGCCCACGCTGGCTCAGCATGATGTTGAAGTCGAGCTCGCGGCTCAGGGACTCGTACAGCCTGAGCGAGAACTCGTAGAGGCGCGCGCTCTCGGGAAACAGGTAGTTGGAGCGCACAATGGTGGTGTTGCGCCCGGTGTTACCCCCGCCGAGCCAGCCACGCTCGAGCACGGCGACGTCGCGCACGCCGTGGTTGCGGGCCAGGTAGTACGCGGTGGCAAGCCCATGGCCACCGCCACCGATGATGAGCACCTGGTAGCGCGGCTTCGGCTCCGGGGAGCGCCACGCCGGGGTCCAGCTGCGCCCCCCGCTGAGTGCGCCGCGCACCAGCGCGAGGGCCGAGTACTTCACTGGCGCCCCACCATCAGAGCTTGGCGCGGTAGTCGGTCTGGATCTTCTTGATGCGCTCGGTATTGCCGAAGAAGGCGTGCTTCGACATGTCGACCGAGTAGCGGCTCGCCGGGGGCTTGCGCCCGAGGCTCTCCGCCAGCGCGCGGATATGGTGCGGCCCGGCCCCGCAGCACACCCCGAGGTAGTGAATGCCGAGCGCGTAGGCCTCCTGGCCGAAATCGAAGATCTCCTGGCGCGTGCAGACGAAGGGGTCGAGTCCGACCGGGAAGGCGCGCGCATCCTGGCAGCACGGGTCTGTGAGGGACATGAACGAGGGCTGCGCGGGCGTCGTGCGGTAGGGCACCGGCAGCGCCGCCACGTGGCAGGCAACCGCGGCGCGGATGTCGCGCATCATCGGCATGATGGTGGCGGGCCCGCGGTGGCAGTTGATGCCCACCACGTCCGCGCCGGCGGCCTCCAGGCGCTGGCAGACCTCCACCGGGCTCCAGCCCTCGCGCGTCGCGTCCTCGCGGTGCATCGCCATGGTGATGACGGCCGGCACCTTTGAGTGCTTGCGGATGGCCTCGAGCGCCATCAGGGCCTCCGCGCCCCAGGAGAAGGTCTCGGCGACGAAGTAGTCAACACCCGCATCCTCCGCCCAGCCGACCTGTTCGGCGAAGATGCGCTCGACCTCGCGCCGCGAGGCGGCATCGCCCGGATCGTAGATGTTGGTGTTGCACAGGTCTCCGGCGAACAGCGTCCCGGTGCGCCGCGCGACGCGCTTGGCGATGCCGAGCGCTGCCTTGTTCATCGGCACCAGGTCCTTCTCGCGCCCGATCACCCGCAGCTTCTCGCGGTGCACGTAGTAGGTGAGCGCTTCGGTGACGTCGGAGCCCGCGTGCACGAAGTCCATGTGCAGCTGCTCGACCACCTCCGGGTGGTCGAACAGCACCTCCGGAACGAACGCCCCGGCCTGCAGGTAGCCGCGGCGTTCGAGCTCGAACACGTAGCCTTCCGCGCAGATCACCCCGCCCTGGTTCAGGCGCGCCATGAGGTCCTGGCGCCGCTGCGGCGGGGTTGCGGCCTTCGGGTCGGCCACGCTGATGCGCGGGGCGCGCGCCTTGGGGCGGGCGGCGGCCTTGAGCCGGGTCTTGGGCCGGGATTTGGCCTTGGCCTTCGCTTTTCTTGCCATGCGTGCAGCTCCGGCGTGGACGTGGGTGCCCCGCCTTCCTCTCGGGCGCATTATTCTAATCAGGGTCCCTGTACCACCGATGCCTCTTTTAGATGGGGCTATTCAATTTCTCGACTTCGTCCACCACCGCAAACCATGGAAGCTTGAACGCATGACGAGCACCGCCATCCCGGCAGACAGGGAGACCTGGGAGCGCCTGGCCGCAAAGCTGCGCCCGCAGGGACGCGCGCTCATCGACGGGGCTGCCCGCGATGCGCAGGACGGGCGCACCTTCGAGGACGTGAGCCCCATTGATGGCTCGGTGATCACGAGCGTCGCCCGCGGCGGGCCTGCCGACGTGGACGCCGCGGTCGCAGCAGCCCGCCGCAGCTTCGAGGCGGGGGTGTGGCGGCGCACCGGCCCGCGCGAGCGCAAGCGCGTCCTGCGGCGCTTTGCCGAGGGCATCCGCGCCGACACGGTGCGCCTTGCGCTCCTGGAGACGCGTGACGTCGGCAAGCCGATCAGCAACTCGGTGAGCGTCGACGTCGCCAACTGCGCCGACTGCATCGAGTACTACGCCGAGTTCGCCGACAAGCTCTACGACGAGGTGGCCCCCACCGGGCCCGATGACCTCGCCCTCATCCGCCGCGAGCCCTTGGGGGTCGTAGGCGCGATCGTGCCCTGGAACTACCCGCTGATCATCAGCTGCTGGAAGGTGGGCCCCGCGCTCCTCACCGGCAACAGCGTGGTGCTCAAGCCCGCCGAGCAGTCCCCGCTCTCGGGCATCCGCCTGGGCGAGCTCGCCCTGGAGGCAGGGGTGCCGCCGGGGGTCTTCAACGTGGTACCGGGATTCGGCGAGGAAGCGGGCAAGGCGCTCGCCCTGCACCCTGACGTGGATCTCATCACCTTCACCGGTTCCACGGAGGTCGGGCGCCTGATGCTGCGCTATGCCGCGGAATCGAACCTGAAGCGCGTGGCGCTCGAGCTCGGCGGCAAGACCCCGCAGGTGGTGTTCGCGGACGCGGACCTCAAGGCGGCCGCCTACGACATCGCCTGGGGCATCTACTACAACTCGGGCGAGACCTGCCACGCCGGCTCGCGCCTCATCGTGCACGAGAGCGCCCGCGAGGCGCTGCTCGAGGGCATCCGGGCCGTCGCCGCCACCATCACCCTCGGTCATCCGCTGGAAGCCTCGACCCAGATGGGGGCGCTCATCGACGGCAAGCACATGCAGCGCGTGCTCGGCTACATCGAGGGCGGCGTGGCTGACGGCGCCCGCATCACCCTCGGCGGCCACCAGGCGCGCAGGGAGAGCGGCGGCTTCTACGTCGAGGCGACTGTGCTCGAGGGCGTGCGGCCGGAGATGAAGGTGGCGCGCGAGGAGATCTTCGGGCCGGTGCTCTCGGTCATGAGCTTCACCGACGAGGCCGACGCGGTGCGCCTCGCCAACGACACCCCCTACGGTCTCGCCGCCGCGGTCTGGACCGCCGACATCAACGTCGCGCACCGGGTGAGCAGCGCGCTGCGCGGCGGCACGGTGTGGGTGAATGCCTTCGACCGCTCCACCATGGCCACCCCCTTCGGTGGCTTCAAGATGTCAGGCTCCGGGCGTGACCGCTCCCCGCACGCGATCGACAAGTACTGCGACCTGAAGACCATCTGGACCGCATACCGATGAGCGTCCGTGAGCACGTGGCGGCGCTGCTCGACTCGCGCCGCGAGGGGTTCGCGCTTCCCGGCGCCTTCTTCACCGACGAGGCGCTTTACCGCGCGGAGCTCGACTGCATCTTCGCGCGCCACTGGCTGTTCGTGGCCTCGGAACCTGAGATCCCCGAGGGCGGGGACTACCGCACCTACCAGGTCGGTCCCTACCCGGTCGTGCTGCTGCGCCGCGACGACGGCTCCATCGGCGCCTTCCACAACACCTGCCGCCACCGCGGCTCGCGCATCCTGCAGCAGGACACGGGCGTCGTCGGAGCGACGCTGCAGTGTCCCTACCACCGCTGGACGTACGATCTGAGCGGTCACGTGCTCAGCTGCGGCGCCACCGGGGAATCTGCCCAGGCGCAGCCGCCGCTCAAGCCCCTGCACGTGCGCACGCTCGAGGGCCTGATCTTCGTGTGCGTGGCCGACGAGCCGCCTGCGGACTTCGAGGACATGGCCCGCCGCATGCAGCCCTACCTCGCCCCGCACGCGCTCACCCACACCAAGGTGGCGCACCAGGTCGACATCATCGAGCACGGCAACTGGAAGCTTACGATCGAGAACAACCGCGAGTGCTTCCACTGCGCCGGGCACCCCGAGCTGCTGCGCTCCCTGTTCGATTTCTTCGGCGAGGTCGACGCGCAGGCGCTCTCGCCCAAGGAGCAGGCCAGCTACTGCCGCTACCTCGGCGCGCGCGGCGAGTCGGAGGCCCTGTGGAAGCGCTTCAACCTGCCCTTCGAGCCCATCGAGGAGCTGTTCGGGCGCCCGACCGGCTTTCGCACCGAGCGCCTGGTGCTCGACGGCGAGGGCGAATCCATGACGCGCGACACGCGCGCCGCCTCGCGCCGGCTCCTGGGTGAATTCACCGACGCGCGCCTGGGTTCGCTTCACTTCCACGTGCAGCCGAACGCCTGGTTCCACTTTCTCGCCGACCACGTGCTGACCTTCGCCACCCTGCCCCTGACGCGCGACACGACGCTGGTGCGCAGCACCTGGCTCGTCAACGCCGAGGCGGTCGAAGGCGTCGACTATGATCTTCAGAACCTGACGAGCGTGTGGAACGCCACCAATGCGCAGGACGCGGCCTTTGTCGCCGAGACCCAGCGCGGCGCCTCGAGCCCGGCTTACCTCCCGGGCCCCATCGGCAGCAACGAGTACATGGTGAACATGTTCCACAGCTGGTACGAGGAGCGCATGCGCGCGGCCCTGAAGCTCTAGGCGATGCGCCGCGGCCGTAAGAACGCCGGCAGGACCTCAGGGCACGGGCGTGCCGGAGGAATCCAGGTGCAGCTCCTGCCCCTGGTAGGGATGGCGCCCGGCAAAGTCCTCGTTGAGCTCGACCCCGAGGCCCGGTTCGGTCGGCGGGATCACGTAGCCGGCCTCCCAGCGGATCGGCTTCACCAGCAGGTCCGCGTGGATGCCCTGCCAGCGCTCGATCCCCTCCAGGATGAGGAAGTTCGGGCTGCAGGTGGCAAGCTGGATGTTGGCCGCGCCCACCACCGGCCCGCAGTACAGGTGCGGGGCGACCTGCACGTGCTGTGCCTCGGCCATGCCGGCGATCTTCTTCGCCTCGAGCAGCCCCCCGACCCGCCCGAGGTTCATCTGCAGGATCGCGGCTGCCTGCGCGCGCAGCACGCGCGCGAAGTCGTACTTGGTGGCGAGCCGCTCGCCGGCGGCGATCGGGATGCTGGTGGCACGCGCCACGAGGGCCATCTCCTCGGGGGCATCCGGGGGCACGGGTTCCTCGAACCACAAGGGGTCATAGGGCTCGAGGCGCCGCGCCAGGCGCACCGCGCCTGCGGCCGTCATCTGCCCGTGCGTGCCGAACAGCAGATCGGCGCTCGAGCCGACCGCGGCGCGCAGCTCGCGCATGAAGCGCTCGCACAGCTCGAGCTGCGCAAGCGACAGCTGCCGCCCGTCATAGGCCGTGTAAGGGCCGGCCGGGTCGAACTTGATCGCGGTGAAGCCCTGCGCGACGTACTCGGCGGCGCGCTCCGCGGAGAGCTCCGGGTCCTGGTAGACATTGACCTTGTCGCCGGGGCGCGAGTAGATGTAAGTGTAGGAGCGCAGCCGCTCATGCACGCGCCCGCCGAGGAGCTTGTAGACGGGCTGCCCGGCCTCCTTGCCGATGATGTCCCAGCAGGCCATCTCGAGTGCGCTCAGCACCCCCATCACTGCAAGGTCCGGGTGCTGCGTGTAGCCCGCGGCGTACACGCGGCGCCAGATGCGCTCGATGTCGTGCGGGTCCTCGCCAACAACGTAACGCGCGAAGGTGTCCTCGATGAGCCGCGCCACCAGGTGCGGGTCCCAGGGAACGCTGTACGCCTCCCCGATGCCATGCACGTTGCCGTCGGTCGTAAGCTTCACGAACACGAAGTAGCGCCCGCCGTAGCCCGGCGGCGGATTGCCCACCACGAATGTCTTGACGTCTGTCAGCTTCATCGCAACCGGATGCTTACCACAGAATGACCGAGTATGACTACATCATCGTAGGCGCCGGAGCGGCGGGCTGCGTGCTCGCCAACCGCCTCACCGCAAGCGGCGCGCACCGCGTGCTGCTGCTGGAGGCGGGAGGCTCGGACCGCTCGCCCTGGATCCAGGTACCCATCGGCTACGGCCGTACTTTCAACGACCCGCGTTTCAACTGGATGTACCAGACAGTCGCCGATCCCGGGCTCAACAACCGCACGCAGTTCTGGCCGCGCGGCAAGGTACTCGGTGGCTCGAGCTCCATCAACGCGATGGTGTACGTGCGCGGACAGCCCGGTGACTTCGATGACTGGGCCGCCGCCGGCGCCACTGGCTGGGGGTGGCAGGACGTGCTGCCCTACTTCATCAAGTTCGAGGATCACCCGGGCGGGGCCTCCGCCTTCCATGGCAGCGGCGGCCCGGTGCACGTGAGCGATGAATCCGGTCGCGTGCACCCGCTGTGCGGCACCTTCCTGCGCGCCGCGCAGGAGATCGGCATCCCGCTCACGAGCGACTTCAACGGCGGCCAGAGCGAGGGCGCGGGACTGTGGCAGGTGACCATCAAGGACGGCGTGCGCGTCTCGACCGCCAATGCCTACCTCAGGCCCATCCGCGCACGTGCCAACCTCGAGCTGCATCTGAATTCCCTCGCCACGCGTGTCACCTTCGCGGGAAACCGCGCCACCGGCATCGAGTACCTGCGCGAGGGGACACGCGCAAGCGCCACGGCCCGGCGCGAGGTGCTGCTGTGCGGGGGCGCCATCAACTCACCGCAGCTGCTGGAGCTCTCCGGCGTCGGCGATGCGCAGCGCCTGCGCGCGCTAGGCATAGAGGTGATCGCGGACTCCCCGGCGGTTGGCGAGGGGCTGCAGGATCACCTCGGCGTCTCCTACTTCTATCGCTCGCGGGTGCCGACCCTCAACAACGAGCTCGCGCCCTTCTACGGCAAGGTGCGCGCCGCGTTGCGCTACGCCCTCACCCGCAGCGGCCCGCTCGCGATGAGCGTCAACCAGGCGGGCGCTTTCCTGCGCAGCCGCGCCGGACTCGCGCGACCGAACCTGCACATCTACTTCAACCCCGCAAGCTACAGCACCACCACGATCGGCTCGCGGCGGCGCCTGCTGAACCCGGATCCATACCCCGGCTTCCTGATGTCTTTCAATACCTGCCGGCCGACCAGCCGCGGCTCGGTACACATCGCGAGCCGCGACCCGCTCGTCAAGCCGACCATACAGCCAAACTCTCTGTCGACCGCCGCCGACGTCGCCGACGTCTTCGACGGCGCGCGCATCCTGCGCAAGCTCGCCGCCGCACCGCCGCTCGCCGCGGTGACAGCGAGCGAGCGCGAGCCCGGGCTCGAGGTGCGTGACGACGCCGCGGTGCTCGAGGACTTTCGCAAGCGCGCAGGCTCGGTGTTCCACGCCAGCTGCAGCTGCGCGATCGGCACCGACCCGCGCACCTCGGTACTCGATGCACGCCTGCGGGTGCGCGGCCTCGGCGCGCTGCGCGTCGTGGATGCCGCGGCCTTCCCCAACGTCACCTCGGGCAATACCCAGGCGCCCACCATAATGCTGGCGGAGAAGGCGGCCGATCTCATTCTCGCAGACAGCGCCGGATCACTGGCGTAACCTGCCTGTCACAAGAAGAAGGGGGCCATGAGGCATGAGTGAACTGCAGTCGGGTGTGCTGACACCGGCACCGGCGGTGACTACCACGCTGGGTGAGCGCTGGTACGTGCTGATCATGATGGTCCTCGTCTATACGCTGAGCATCGCTGACCGCTATGTGGTTTCGACCATCCTCGACCCGATCAAGGCCGACCTGCACCTGACCAATCTCGAGGTGGCCTTCACCACGGCCGCTCCGCTCGCGCTGTTCTACGTGCTCCTCGGCTTCCCGCTTTCCTGGCTCATCGACCGCTATAGCCGCCGCAAGATCATCGCCGCCTGCGTCATCGCCTGGTCGGTCATGACGACGCTGTGCGGGCTCGCGCGCGGCGTTATCCAGTTCGCGCTGACGCGCATCGGGGTCGGCGTCGGTGAAGCGGGCGGTACACCGGGGGCAAGCTCGCTCCTGTCGGATTACTTCCCGGCCAACCGCCGCGCCATGGCGCTCACGGTGTTCTCACTGGGGGCGCCCATTGGTGCCTGGATCGGCGCCCAGGTGGCCGGCACCATCAACGACCTGTACGGCTGGCGCGCGGTGTTCTTCGCACTCGGCGTCCCGGGTGTGATCGTGGGGGCGGCGATTTATTTCACGGTGCGCGAACCCGCGCGTGGCTGTCTCGACGCCGGTACGCAGGACTTTGCCCCCTCGGTGCGCGAAACGCTCAAGTTCTGGTGGTCGCAGCGCGCGGCCGTGCATCTCATGATCGGCAGCGCGGTGTGCGCACTATGGGGATGGGGGCTGATGTACTGGACGCAGCCCTTCGTGCAGCGTACCTACAACATGAGCCCTGGCGATGCCGCCTCCGTGACGGCCAACGCGCACCTCGTGGGCGGCGCCATCGCCACCATCGTCACGGGCTGGCTGATGGCGCGTCCGGCGATGGCGAGCGCCAAACACATCATGTGGCTGCTCGGCGCAGGGACCTTCGTCGCCACGATCGCCTCCGGGGTGGCCTACTGGACGCGCGACCTGGAAGTGGCGCGGATCAGCTTCTGGATATTCATTCCCGCAATCTACTTCTACATCGGGCCGTGTTTCGGGCTTTTGAACAACCTCGCGCCCTGTCGCATGAGAGCCATGTTCTGCGCGATGACGCTGTTCCTCGCCAACGTCGGTAACCTGATCATCACCCCGCTCGTCATCGGGGCGCTGAACGATCACTTCGCAGCGCACTACTCCCAGGCGGACGCTCTGCGGCTCGCGATGCTCTGCATTGTGCCGACGGGCTTGTGGGCGACGCTGCACTACTTCATCGCCTCCCGCGACGTGGACAAGGAGCAGCTGCGCGCCCGCACCTTCCCGTACTAGGGCTTTCGCACCCCGCCGCCTTCAGCGCGGCTGAGGTTGTGCCGAAGGTGGCGCCGGCCGCGGCGTCGGGCGCGGCGGCGGCCTTGCGCCCCCGGGGGGCGGCGGTGGATAGATGCCCGGGGGCCGCCCCGCGTGCGGCGGGGGCGGCGGGCGGTATCCGGGCGGTCGGTGATACGGCGGTGGCGGCGGCCGCCCGTGCGGGTAGCGGTTCCAGTAGCCGTAGTAGTAGCTGCGGCGTCCGTACCAGGGCCGTCCGCGGTAGTAGCTGTCCCAGTAGCTGCCGAAGCTGAAGGCGATGATCGGCAGTGCCAGCATCACGCCGGCGTTCGCCACGATCACGGGGCCACTCGGGCCCTGCGCCTGCAGGTACTGGGCCGCCACCCAGCCACGGTTCGGTCCGACCTGCACGTCGCACCACCCGTAGCCCTGCTCGCAGCCGAACACCTGCACCGCGGTGCCGGGGCCCAGCAGTGCCACCTGCGGGTAGGCGACGCTCGGGCCGGCGCGCATGTTGACGCTGGCGACCACGCTCGCGGAGTACGCCTCGGCCGTGCCGGCGGCGGCCGTCATGCACAGCACGCCGCACAGGAGCGCGAGCCTGAGTGACCACGAATCCCTCTTCATCGCCTCGTCCTTTCAGGTCCTTAGTGCATGGCAACGGTGCCACGCCTGGATGGTTGACGGCGCCAGGTTCCGCCCTGCCCCGCGAGGATCCTCCGGCCTGAAGTGTAGTGAGCGGCCGCGCGGGCCGAAACGGGTCCATGCTGCGGCGAGCCATTGCAGCGTAGGCGCTGGCGGGACCGAACATTTAAATGACCGTATAACTCCACGGCCCGTCTCGAATTTCACGATGGCGGCCTGCATCGATGTGGAGTAAGAATGCCAGCGTCTTCTCGCCAAAACACCCCATCGGTACTAACACCAAAAGGAAGCAGGGGAAAAAGTATGCCTACCTCAATGATGGATTCGATTCTGGCCCTGGTCACACCGGAGATGAAGCAGGCCATTGCGTCACGACTGGGCGAGTCGCCCCAGGCCGTGCAGGGGGGCCTCGGGGCTGCCACCGCCGCAACGCTCGGCGGACTGGCCGCCAAGGCCGGCGACAGCGGATTCCTCAGCCAGATCATGAATCTCGCCAGCAGCGCCAACAGTCAGAACGCGCTGGGCAGTCTCTCCTCCATTGCCTCCGGTGGCGCCTCGGGCGGCCTGGGCGACTTGGTCAACAAGTTCCTGCCGATGGTCTTCGGCTCGCAGCAGGCGCAGGTGGCGAGCGCCCTCGGCCAGTCCTCCGGGCTCGGCGCAGCCTCCGTCACCGGCCTGCTGAAGATGGCGGCCCCGCTGGTGCTCGGCTTCCTCGGCAAGGCGCAGAGCAGCGGCTCACTCAACGTCGGTTCACTCGGGAGCATGCTGAAGTCGGAGCTCCCGAGCCTGCAGGGCTTCCTGCCCGCCGGTCTCATGAGTTCCCTCACCTCCGGTGCCGGCACGGCAGCAACCGCCGTCACCTCCGGCGCCACGGCGGCAGCCGCGAGCGGCTCGCGCTGGCTCGTGCCGCTGGCGATCCTCGGCGCCCTCATCCTCGCGTGGCTGCTGTTCCGCTCGATGAGTGCGCCCAAGGATGCGGTGCAGAGCGCCGCCACGGCCACCACGCAGGCAGTCAGCAACGCCGCAAATTCGGCGTGGACGGCCCTCGGCGACATGATCAAGGTGAAGCTCCCCGATGGCACCGAGCTCAATGCGCCGGCGCTCGGCGTGGAAGCGCGGCTGGTGAAGTACCTCGACGACGCGAATGCGACCGTGAGCGATGACACCTGGTTCGACTTTGACCGCCTGCTGTTTGACACCGGGGCGGCAACACTGCAGCCCGCCTCCCAGGAGCAGCTCGGCAACATCGCCGCAATTCTCAAGGCGTACCCGAAAGCCAAGGTCGTCATCGGCGGCTATACCGACAACACCGGCGATGCGGCAGCGAACGTCAAGCTCTCGCAGCAACGCGCCGACAACGTCATGGCGGAGCTCGCCAAGCTCGGCGTGGACCCCTCGCGCATGAGCGCCAAGGGCTACGGTGAGGAGCACCCCGTGGCCGACAACGCCACCGAGGACGGGCGGCAGAAGAACCGCCGCATCTCGCTGCACATCACGGAGAAGTAGCCATGGCCCTGCCGCGCGGACCGCAGCGTCCGCGCGGCAGGCGTCGATGCTTCAGGGGGCCTTGGTGGGCGCGGCTGCCGGTGCAGCCGGCGGATCTGCGATCAGCACGTCGCTGCTGAGCCGGGTGCCCCCCACCTGCAGCTGGTTGGGGATGCAGTTGGAGCTGTAGTCGATGTTGCGTGTGCTGAACATCGGCAGGATGCGCTGCTTGACCTGCTCGGTGAGCTCGCAGTCGCCGGCAGCATTCAGAGGGTCGCCCTTGGGCGCCACGACCACGTTCTTCCAGTGCGCTGCGACCACCGTGGTATCCGGACCCGGGCTCGTGTCGCCCACGGGCTCGAGCACCTGCACGGTTGCCGAGACTCCCGGGAAGCGGCTCGGGCGCCCGAAGCCGCCGCTGCAGCCGATGGGCGTGACTTTCAGGTCCGGTCGGGCGCCCAGATCGAGCAACACCCGCTTCATCTTGTCGGCGAGCCCGTCGCACGAATACCGCGCGGTGAATCCCATGTAGGTGAACTGCAGCTTCTTGGGGGTCCACACGGCCTGCACGCCCGCATCCTCGGCGCGCGCCGTCGCGGCGCCACCGAGGATTGCAACGCCGATCAGTCCCAGGAACGCTCGACTACGACCCGCTGGAATGAAATTCATGGCCTGACTCCGCTCACACCCGCACCGCGGGCGCTCCAATGGTTCTGACCCGAACGGCGCGCGGCCGTTCGCAACCCGAATCCTCGATGACCCGCCAGTGCGCCGCGCGGGAACGTTTTTCGTCAGGGTCCGGCGGCGGGAAGCGCATCGAGCAGCCCGGGCAGCGCCTGCATGATCGCGGTCCTCGCCCGCGCACCGGCGCGCGCGCTGTTGCGCTCCTCATCGACCAGGGCATACGCAAACACGACCGAGCGGTTGCCCCTGGTCGCCCAGCCCACGAACCAGCCGATCTGGTGCTCGAGGTCCGGCTCGACACGATCCGGCTTTACCTGGAACCCCGTGCCACCCTTGCCGTGAACGTCCCAGCCATTGGGAAGTTTACCCACGGCCGTGATGCGCGCCGTCATGTCGTAGGCGCGCGCCGTGACGCCCAGCTGCCGTGCAACGACCCGGTGCAGGAACGCGACCTGCTCGAGCGGGGAGATGCGCAGGGAGGAGTCGAGCCACGACTGGGTGAGACCGTCGTTCATCCCCGGATTGCCGGAGATGTCCTGGTTGCCGTAGCCGAAGCGCGCGAGGTAGCGCTGCAGGCGCTCGTGGCCGAGCCAGATGGTCAGTTGCTGCGAATACCAGACCACGGAGTTCGTGATCCAGCTGGTCGGGTCCACCGTCGTCTTCCAGGCGGGGTCCGAGGCGGCGTAGCTGTCGCGGTAGGGCAGCGCCGGATGGTGCTCGTCGGTGAGGTAGCCGGCGTCATAGCCCATGAGGCTCAGGGCCACCTTGAAGGTGGAAGCCGGCGTGAGGCGCTGCTCGCAGCGCCCCTCCTGGTGCAGGACCTTGCCCGTGGCGCCATCGGCCAGCACGGTGCACAGCATGGCCGCGTCAGCGGCGCAGGCAAACCACGCCCCGATGAGTATCAGAACTCCGAGAGCCCACCGCGACATAACATCCAACGCCAGCCCGCGGGGCGACCAACCCCAGGTACGCCGATCATAGAGCACCGGCGGCCGGCTTGTCCCCGCCTGCCGCCGCGCGCTTGCCTACAGCGCCTGCGGCGTGGCGCCCGCGCCAGGCAGCGCCGCGCGCCGGCGCAGTGCGGCGCCGAGCGCCATCAGGGCGCTGCCCTCGAACACGAGGTCGATTCCGACCGCGAGCCCCAGGAACCACAGGCTCGAGGCCGGCAGCTGGCTAAGCAGCATCACGCCGAGCACGATGCCGATCACCCCCGAGACTGCGGTCCAGCCCCACTGCGGGAAGCGCAGGCTGGCAGCGCCAACCGCGCGGAACACGCCCCCGACGATGAACAGTGTCGCCAGTAGCAGTGTGAGCGTCAGCGCCCCGATCAGCGGGTAACGGATGAGCAGGTAGCCGGTCACGACCCGCAGCACTGCGCTCAGGAGGTACAGGAAGAATCCGGTCCAGGTGCGAGTGCGGAAGGCATGTATCAGGGCAATCACGCCGCTGATGAGCAGGAACCAGCCGAGCACGATCACCGTGATCAGCGTGGTCTCGATCTCCCCCAGGATGCACACGATGCCCAGGATGACCAGCGCGACTCCGAGCGCGACGAACCAGCCCCAGGCGCGGTGCAGGTGCTCAAGTCCGAGTGCGAGTGATCCCGTCACGGGCTTCGGGTCTGTCATGGTCCGTACCTCTTGTTCGTATTTGTCGGACCGCCGTCACGCACGGCGGCGCTCCCGGATGGACCAAACGAGCATGGCCGAAGGCGGTGACAAGTGCAACGGGCGCCAGCGCGGCAGGGGCGCCCCCTCGCGCAGTGCCCCGGCTACCCGCGCTCAGGCGCGCGGCTCGGCCAGCAGCTGCACCCAGTAGAGCCCGTGACGCATGCCGTGCCCCTGCGCCAGTGCCAGGCCCATCTCGGCGAAGCGCGGATCCATGATGTTCTCGCAGTGACCGGGACTGTCGAGCCAGCCGCGCATCACCTCATCAACGCTCTGCGGACCGTAGGCGATGTTCTCGCCCACCAGCTTCTCCTTGTAGCCGACCGCACGCACCCGGTCGGCGGGGGAGTGACCGGTGAGGTCCTGGTGCTCGAAGTAGCTGTGCTCGGCCATGTCGCTCGCGTGACCCAGCGCGACGCTGCCGAGCGTCCCGGAGAGGCTCAGCGGGGGCACCGGGGCAAAGGATTTTGCGCCGCAGCGCGCACCACGCGCCCTCACCTCGTTCACGAGCGCGAGTGCGCGCATCGAGAGCTGCGGGGCCCGTACGGCCGCCTGCGCGGACGGTGCCGCCGCAGGGGACTGGCGCACGAACTGCCCGGGCGCCTGTGGGTGCGGGTTGCCGGCTGCGCCCAGCACCAGCCAGGTATCAGGGGCGCGCTCGTAGGTGCCGACCTCGCGCAGGGCGGGACTTGTGAGCGCAGCGCAGCTGGTACTGCTGAGTTTCTCCGAGAGCGGCGCGGCGCCCGCGCGCACGTGTACGCCCGTTATTGTCCCCGTCGGGTAACCCTGGGCAGCCGCCAGTTGCACGAGCGCCTGACCCTCGGCCCATTGCGCGGCCAGCCGGTCGAGCGTCGCGCTGTGACGCAGCGGCGCGGAGAGTGCGGCGCGGCCCCCGCAGCCGCCCGCACGCACGATCGCGACCGCGCCGAGCGCGTCCGCACGCGCCCCAGGCGCACCCACAGCGGCGAGGATCCCCGCCAGCAGCACTGCTATACCCCTGCCGATCGTTGAAGTCATGGAAGGCTCCCGTCACTGCCGCGCCCGGTGCGCCCCGACCGGCACGGCCGGATGCACTCAAGGCTACTTGAAGGAACGCCAGGGCCCGCAGGGGGATGACCGGCCGCTGCGGTACGGATCACACAAATGATCCGGCCCTGCGCGCAATGCCCGCAGAGGCCGGCGACCACTCCTTATCTATACCCCCAAAACGAGAGAGGAACTTTCTTACTTAATCGGCATCCGGTCTCTCTCGCGAGGGGGCGGTGCAGGCAGCAGCCGCTGCCTACACTTTCACCCCATGAACTGGTGGACTATGGAATTCGTGGTGGTGGACGTGGGCGCTACCCTGGTACTCCTGCTCGGGTACCTTGCGCTCATGATCCGCAAGGCCGTCCTCTAGGGGCGGCGGCACTCTCGACCCCTCCGGGCCGGTGGTCAGCGGCGCAGCTGCGCGAGTACCTCGCCCAGCCGCTCGATCTCGTCCAGGGTGTTGTAGTGTACGAGGGAGACCCGTACCGCACCGGTCTCGACGGAGAGGCCGAGGCGCCTCATGAGGCGCGGCGAATACATGTGCCCGTCGCGGATGCCGATGCCTGCGCGGGCGGCAGCCTCGGTGACCGCTTCCGGCACCGTGCCCGGAAGGTTGAAGCACACGGTCGGTACCCGCTCACTGACGCGGGCGTCATTGCTGATGCCGTAGATCGTGGCGCCGCTGGCCCGCAGCACCCTGAAAAGTGCGAGCGAGAGGGTCTGCTCGTACGCCTGGATTGCCGTCATCGCGGTGTGGATGTAACCGCGGTCGGCTGCCGCCGCGCGGCCACCGAGCAGCCGCCCGAGCTCGGCCAGGTAGTCAACCGCAGCTGCCATGCCCGCGACGTTCTCGTAGATGAAGGTGCCCGCCTCGATCTTCCCCGGCGGTGCATCCGGAATGAAGTCCTCGCGGAAAGTGGGCAGCTGCTCGAGCAGCTCGTACCGGCCCCACATGAAACCCATGTGCGGCGAGAACACCTTGTAGCCGGAGCACACCAGGTAGTCGCACCCGAGTGCCTGCACGTCTATCGGCCCGTGAGGACTGAAGTGCACGCTGTCGAGGAAGATCTCCGCGCCCACCGCGTGCGCCATGTCCGCCGCGGTCCTGACATCAACTATGCTGCCGAGGGCGTTGGAGGCCAGCGCGCAGGCGACCAGGCGCGTGCGCGCGCTCAACAGCGGCTCCAGGTCCTCGGTGTGCAGGCAGCCGTCGTCGCGCATCTTCCACCACAGGAACTTCGCCCCCATGCGCTCGAGTACCAGCCAGGTGGCGACGTTGGCCTCGTGGTCGAGGTCGGTGAGGATGAACTCGTTGCGGGCGCCGAGGGACTGCCCGATGGCCAGGCTCACCAGGCGTATGAAGGAGGTGGCGTTCATGCCGAACGCGACTTCCTCGGGACGGCGGGCGTTCAGCAGCGCCCCGACCCGCACCCGCGCGCGCGCGATGCTGGCATCCACGGCGAGACTCTGGGGGTAGCGGCCGCCGCGCTGCACGTTGTGCTCGATCAGGTGCTGGTTGACCGCGTCGAGCACCCCCTGCGGCACCTGCGCGCCGGCGGCGTTGTCAAAGAAGATGAATTCCCCGGCGCGCTGCAGTGCCGGGAACTGCTTGCGCAGCGCCGCTGCCGGAAAGCCACTGGCCACGGGGGCGGCAGCGACCGCACCCGAACTCATCGCCACGCTCCGCTGTGCCTTGTCTGCTGCTGCATTTCCCGCAAAATCATAACTGCTCCCTCAGCCACGCCAGCACAAAATTAGGCCGCCGGTACTATATCGAGCACACGGACAGCCTCAGGCAGCCGCGAAAAAGCGCGCGCGCTGCGCGCGCATCGCCTCCAGGAAGCGGTCGATGTCCCCTTCCGTGTTGTAGAAATGCACCGTGGCCCGGATGTTGTTGTCCCGGAACGAGGTGACGATGTCCTGCTCGGTCAGCCGCGTGAAGAGCTCCGCGGTGTCGCACGAGGGGACCGCCACCATCGGCCCGCGGCGCGCATCGTCCGCGGGTGTCACCGCTGGCCAGCCCATGGCCTCGAGGCCTGCAAGGCAGCGCCGCGTCAGTTCCCGCACGCGCGCCTCGATGGGATCGGTCCCCACCTCCAGGATGATCCTGAGGCCGGCTTCCGCGGCATAGCAGTTCACCACCGCAGGCGTCCCCGCCTCGAAGCGCCGCGCGGTGGGTGATGGGCGGTTGGCCGTGATGTCCATGGCGGTGATGCGCTCCTGCGCGAACCAGCCGGAGTTGGCCGGAATGAGCTCCCGGATCAGGGCGTCGCGCACGTAAAGGAAGCCGATCCCCGCGGTACCGAGCAGGTACTTGAGCATCCCGCCCACCGCAAAATCCACATCCAGCGCCTTGACGTCGACGGTGAGCCCGCCGACGGCCTGGTAACAGTCGAGCAGCACGCGCGCCCCCTTCGCGTGCGCGAGCTTCACGATGCCCTCGATGTCCAGACGCGCGCCGTTCCTGAAGCACACCTGGGTCACCGCCACGAGCTGCGTCTCAGCGTCGATGGCGCGCGCAAAGTGCTCCAGCGGGATGTAGCCATCGGCCGCCCGCGGCACGTGCACCACGCGCGCACCGCGCGGTTCCTGCGCGTGCCATATCTGGGCGTTGGTCGGGAACTCGAAGTCACTCACCACCACCTTGTTGCGCGGGCCTGTGAAGTCCAAGGCGCTCGCCAGCGCATTCAGTCCGGCCGACGCCGAGGCGGTGACGGCGATCTCATCCGGCGCGGCCCGCAGCACCGCCGCCATCGCGGCGCGCACCGCCTCGTTCTTCATGACCCACACGTCCCAGTTCGCGCCCACAGCGAGGCGATCGTCCATGTAGGCGTTGATGGCATCGCGTACGCTGTCGGCCAGTGCGCAGTAGGAGCCGCTGTTAAGATAGGTCTTGCGCTCGAGCACGGGGAACCTGCGCCGCAGCGCCGCGAAATCGGTGGTCATGACATGCATCCCTTCCTCTTCAGACAATGAGCCGCCCGGTAGCCGCCGTCTCGCTCGCCGATGTGCACGCCGCGCAGGTGCGCCTGGCAGGCGTCGCCGAGCGCACGCCGGTCGTGCGCTGCCAGGCCGAGAGCGCCGCGGAGGTATTCCTCAAGCTCGACAATCTGCAGCCGATCGGCTCGTTCAAGATCCGCCCGGTCGGCAACGCAGTCCTGGTGCGGACCGCTGCCAGCCTCGCAACGGGGCTCTATACCTGCAGCTCCGGCAACAGCGCGGTGGCGGTCGCCTGGCTCGCGCAGCGTCTGAACGTCCCTGCCACTGCGGTGGTCACCGAGGCGGCCCCCGAGGCGAAGCTCGCGCGCCTGCGCGCGCTCGGCGCGCGCATCCGCCTGGTGCCCTTTGATGCCTGGTGGCACGCCGTGGAAGTGTGCGGGCTCGAGGGCGAGGCCGGAACCTACGTCGATGCGGTGCGCGACCCGGCGGCGCTTGCCGGCGACGGCACGCTCGGGGTCGAGATCCTCGAGCAGCTGCCAGGGATCGAGGCGATCTTCACTCCCTTTGGCGGCGGCGCCCTCGCCTGCGGGGTCGCCTGCGCCGTGCGTGCGCTGAATCCCCAGGTGAAGGTGATCGCCTGCGAACTCGAGAGTGCGCAGCCCTTCGGGGCGGCACTGCGCGCTGGTGCGGTGGTGCGCACCGCGAGCCACCCGGGATTCGTAAGCGGGGTGGGATTTCATACGCTGCTCCCGGAGATGTGGCCGCTGTGCCGGGAGATGATCGACGGTGCGCTGACGGTGACGCTGGCGGAAGTGGCCGCGGCGATCCGCCTGATGGCGGAAGGCAACAAGGTGATCGCCGAGGGGGCGGGAGCGGTGCCCGTCGCCGCAGCCCTGAGCGGCCGCCATCCGTACCGGCGCGTGTGTGCCGTGGTATCGGGCGGGAACCTTGGGAACGAGGCGCTCACGACTATACTGGCCGGCGGCATTCCCTAGGAGGCGGCCGCGGGGGCCGCGGCCGCACGGTGGCGCGCCTTCCAGAGAAAGTACGCCACCGAGATCAGGATCAGCCACGGAACCCCGTACACCCAGGAGACATACAGGTTCGGGTCGAACCCCATGGTCACGAGGACCGCCGCGAGCAAGAGGAGCCCTGCGTACTGCATCCAGGGAAAGAACGGCATGCGCACCGGCAGATCCTCGGCGCGGTTGAGGCGCCGGAAGCTCAGGTGGCTCGCCAGGATGAACATCCACACCAGGATCGCCGCGAACAGCGCCACGCCGAGCAGGTAGCCGTAGGCGTTGGGCGTGAAGATCGACACGCCCGCGGCGACGAGGATGCAGGCGCCGGAGGTGAGGATCGCGACCACCGGGCTCCCCTTGCCGCTTAGCCGGCCGAGTGACTGCGGCGCATAGCTGCCGCGCGCGAGCGAGAACAGCATGCGCGAGCACAGATAGATGTTGGTGTTCATGCTCGAGAGCGCAGCGCTGATCACGACGAAGTTCATGATGCCTGCGGCGTGGCGGATGCCCGAGTGCTGGAAGACGCTCACGAACGGGCTCTGCGCCACCACCGTGACCCCGGTTGCAGTCCAGGGCACCGTGGTGACGATGATGGTGATGGCGGCCACGTAGAAGAGGAACAGCCGGAACACCATGGTGCGCAGCGCCGCCGGGATCGCAACCTGCGGGTTGCGCGCCTCGCCCGAGGTCACCGCGATCACCTCGATGCCGTTGAAGGAGAAGATGCCGACGATCACCGCCATCCACACCCCGGTGAGGCCCTTCGGATAGAAGCCACCGGGGAGGCCATTGAGGTTGTGGAACCCGACCGCAGGCATCGCGATCCCGAAGATGGTGGCCGCACCGAGGATGATGAAGAGCACGATCGCGGTCACCTTGATGAGTGCGAACCAGGATTCCACGGTGCCGAAGTTGTTGACCGAACGTGAGTTGAAGTACAGGAGCACGAGGCAGAACCCGAGCGACCAGGCCCATACCGGGACGCCCGGGAACCAGAACTGCATGTAGAGGCCCGCCGCCACCGACTCCCCGCCGATGGCGATCACCTGTGCGATCCAGTAGGTGTAGCGCACCACGAACCCGGCCCACGGGTTCAGGTAGGTCTCGGCGTAGGTGCCGAAGGAGCCGGCGGTCGGGTGCACCACCGCCATCTCCGAGAGACTGAACACCATGACGAGCGCTACGAAGCCTGCGATCACGTAGCTCAGGATCACGGCCGGACCGGCGTAACCGATTGCCAGCCCGCTGCCCATGAAGAGCCCGGTGCCGATCGCACCCCCCAGGCCGATCATGACGATCTGCGTCTTGCTCAGCCCGCGCTTGAGCCCGCTCTCGCGCTCACTGATTTCAGCCGCCGTGTTCATGCGGGCGCATCGTCGGTGGCGGGACTGCTCATCGTGCGCATGATACCGGCGAGGGCAGCCGCAGCGGCACGATCAGCTCCTGATCGTGCCGCCGGGCGGCCGTTTCTGCTGTGAACCCTAGAACTTGCGCGTGAAGGACACGCCGATCGTGCGCGGCTGCACGGTCAGCAGCGCGTGCGGGTCCTGGCTGGAGTTGATGGCCGAGACCTGGGCGCGCTCGTTCGTGAGGTTGCGACCGAATACGGTGATGGTCCAGTCCTTGTAGATGCCCCCGATGCGCAGGTCCCACAGCGTGTAGGAACTCAGCGGGATGTTGAACGGGTTCGACTGGCAGTAGGCCTGCACCGAGTCACGGTAGGTGACGTTGGTGCCCGCACTGAGCTGCCAGTTGGCCGACACCGGGCGGGTGTAGTCCGCGCCGAGGTTGGCCTGGAACTTCGGCACGTTCGGGATGGGGTCGCCGCTGACGCACAGCGTCGGGTTGGCAAGCTTCTGATCCGGGTCCGCGCCGGTGACCACCTTGGCATCCTGGTAGGAACCGCTGAGCGTGCCGGTGAGGTACTCGACCGGGCGCACGGTGAGCTCGAACTCCATGCCCTTGATGTGTGCATCGCCGACGTTGCCCTGGTAGACGAAGGCGCCATCCGCGGTCGTCAGCTGCACCTGCATGTCACCCCAGTGGATGAAGTAGCCGTCCACCTGGTAGTCGAGCAGCCCATTCCACAGCCGTCCCTTGAGGCCGAGCTCGTAGTTGATCAGGGTGTCAGGCTCGTACGCGGACGGAATCGGCTCGAAGGGCTCACTGACCGCGTTCAGGCCGCCGCTGCGGAAGCCCGTCGACACGGTGCCGTAGGCGAGCGCCTCCTCGCTGAACTTGTAGCTCAGGTTGCCCTTCCAGGTGACCTTGTTGAAGCTCTGCTCCGGGTCATAGATCGGCACGTTGGTCGGGGTGCCGGGCGGGAAGCCGCCAAAGGGATGTGTCTGCACCTGCACGCCGTTTAGCGTCTCGGTGAAGTAGCGCACGCCGCCGACTGCGCTGAAGGCGTCGGTAATCTTCCAGGTCGCCTCTCCGAAGCCCGCCCACTGCACGCTCGAACGGTGGTCGGTGCGGCCGAAGAAGGTGTTGCCCACGCCGGGGAAGTTCAGGGCATCGTCGGCGTTGTCGCTGCTGAACTGGCCGTTGACCAGGCCGTTGCCGTTGGTGGTGATGACCTGCACCGCCAGATCCTGGGTCGACTGCTGCCGGTACGCGCCGGCCACGAAGTTGACCGGCGAATGCAGGTCGCTGGCGAAGCGGATCTCGCTGGTGTTGGAATGCACCTCGCGCGGCTCGAGCGTCTCGGCGGGCACCGGGACGTCAAACGACACCAGCACCGGGGTCGAGTCGAAGGTGAAGCCGGTGTCGCGGTTCAGCTGGTGGTCGGTGGCGGTCAGGGTGCCAAAGGCAGTCTTCCAGTTGCCCGTGACTCCGAACACCTTTATGTTGTCGCTCCACGGGCTCTGGGTCACGTCCGTATTGCACAGGTCGCAGCCGTTGATCGGCGCGATCGGCCCACCAGCGAAGGCCGCGACCCCAGGGGGCGTCCAGCGCGAAGAGCCGTTTGAGCTCTCCGACTGCGTCGTGTAGTCAGCATCGATGGTGAGGTCATCCCGCGGCATCCAGCGCAGGATCGCGCGGCCGCCGCCGACGTCATCATCGTTGATGCCCTTGAGGAACCCGAGCGCCTTGACGGGCAGCACCTCACCGTTGGATTCCGCGGTCACTCCGGTGCCCACGCGGTACTGGTTGATGTAACCGCTGTCGTAGATCTTCCAACCCACCATGCGCAGTGCCAGCACGCCGTCGACGATCGGCAGGTTAAGGGCGCCGTTGATGTTGTAGTTGTTGCTGCCGTTCTGGGTATTGGAGTCCTCACCCGTGACGTAGCCCTCGACCTTGTCCATCACCGGCGCCTTGGGGATGAAACGGATGGTACCGGCCATGGAACTCGCGCCGTAGAGCGTGCCCTGCGGACCGCGCAGCACCTCGACGTGATCCATGTCGTAGAGCCGGATGTCGGGCTGGAAGCCGCCGCCGTCATCGGTGTTGCCCTGCGAGATGACCGCCTCGCCGTAGTACACCCCGGTGGTGGAGTCACCGGTTGAGTTGATGCCGCGGATGACGTACTTCTTGTCGCCCGGACCCAGGTCCTGGATCGACAGTCCCGGCACCTGTCCAGCGATGCTCATGATGCCCGAGGCTCCCTCGCGCTGCAGGGTGTCCCCGGAGATCGCCTGCAGTGAGGCCGGCACGTCGAGCACCTTGGCGGCATTGAGCTTGGTCGCGGTCACCACCACTTCCTGCAGCGCACTGCTGTCGCTGCTGGCGTCCGCGGCCAGCGCAGGAGCGCTGCAGGTGATGAGCGCCGCGGATGAGGCGAGGCCGAAACCAAGTAACCGGACCGTGAACTTTGCTGAATTTGACACGATGTAATCCCCGTAACGTCGTTCTAGTTAAGAGTCCGCAGGCCGCACGCCAGAGAGGCGCCGGCCCTCCCCCTCAGTCGTAATAATTGATGCTTGGATTGTCCCCCGGGCAGATCACGCCGACGACGTCGATGCCGTCAGCCGAAGTCGCCTCGAGCGAGTGCAGCTGCTTGCGCGGCAGGAAGATCACGTCCCCGGCCTGCACGTGCGCCTTCTTGTCCTCGGTCCACATGCAGCCCTCTCCCGAGAGCACGATGATCGCCTCCTCGTAGAGGTGGCGGTGCGGGGCGGCCTTCGAAAGCGGGATGTGGCCGATGAACTGCGTGATCACCTTCGAGCCGATGCGCTTGTCGACGAGCACCTGGAAGTAGCGCGAGCCCATCGCGGTGCGCTGCTCGGCGTCGACCGAGACCACGCGCTCGCCAAATCCCGCATCGAAGTTGTCCGGCATCGTCGTGGGCCAGGACAGGTCCCCGAGCGGACAGGCGAGCGCGAAGACCCGCAGGACCTGGCTGCCCTCCGGGGTGAACTGCATGGCCTCGCCCGGGCGGACGTGGACGCCATCGGTGGCCCGCACCCTGAAGCTGCGCCCCGAGACGTTGACTGCGCCCTCGCCTGCGACGACGAACAGGATCACGTCGCGCTCGCCGAAGGAGAGCACCGGGGAGGTGCCGCCCTGGGTCTCGAGCAGTACCTGCGTCTGATAGAGCGCGCCGAGCTCGGCGGTCACGAGGTAGCGGTAGGTCAGGTGCCCGCGGCGGGTCGCCTCGGCGAGCGCCGGGCGCACCACGTAGCAGGTGCCGTTCAGCCTCGCCCGCGGCCCGTCGCGTTCAGTGACGATGGGTACGCCTGCGTTCTGCGGGCTCAGGGGGTCATCGAGCGGGGAGCCACCCGGGAGGTTGGTGTGGGCGCCATCGCAGAAGGGCGGCGTCTTTGTCTGTTTGCAGCCACACAGGAGCACTTCCTCGTCAGCCGCCAGCGTCACCTTCAGCGGCTCGAGGCCCGTTCCCTTATGGGAACCATCGCAAAACGGCTGGTTAGCGGAGCGGCCGCAGCTGCACCAGAAGTATGTCCGGCCGCCCTTGAGCGTTACCAGACAGGGTTTCGGCCGCGCAACAACCGGGTCTGCCATACGGCCGATACTCTCCCGAACGTGCCGGTGCTTGTACAGACACGCTTTAGGCTGGCCGGCCTAATGTGCGGGGCATCGACGCCCCAACTTAGGGCATCAGCCGGCGAGCGCGTCGCCCGGCTCATCGGGGCTGCGGGAGGTCTGGGCCGCCAGGCGCTCGATGGTGTGGTAGGACTCCTGGGTGATCTGCTGCGGGTCCGCGCACAGGTAGGGTCGCAGCACCTCCAGGATCTCGTAGTAGCCCTCGAGGATCGTCGCCGCAGTGACCTCCCGGTCGTGGTACTCGGTGTAGTTGATCCAGTTCTCCGAAACGATCCAGGTCACGTCGACTATTGAACGCAGGCGCCGGGCATCGGGAGGCAGGCGCATGAAGCCACGCCCCGCCAGCGCATGCATGAACTTCTCCAGGTCCCGCAGGCGCCGCTCGCGGTTCTGGGCGAAGCGCCGGCGCAGTTGCGGATCCTGGCGCAGTAGGTCCGCAAGCTCGCGGTAGAAGAAGCGGTACTTGAGGATCAGCTGCAGCTGGCGCACGAACATGGCCGCCATGTGCTCGAGCGTCGGGGCGAGATGATCGCGGTACCAGCCCGAGTCCATCTCATCGATGGCCAGCTGGAAGAGCGCGAAGATGATGTCGCGCTTGTTGTTGAAGTGGTACTGCAGGTTGCCCTTGCTGATGCCGCAACGCTCGGCGATGCGGTTCGCCGACACCGCGGCGGTGCCCTGCTCGTTGAACATCTCGAGCGCCGCCTGCAGGATCCTCAGCTGTGTGGTTCGCGTACCCATAGGCTTGCTCTCTTGGGTGGACTGCCCGCGGCTGTGTCCGGTTCCCTCAGGCGGCGGCCCCCGCCGCCGCGCCGCCGCCCGTGAGTGCGGCCAGCTCGCGCGCCAGCGCCGTCCCCTCCTCGTCCGCCAGCGCCGCCTCCTGCAGCTGCGCCAGACGCTGCGCGCCATCCGGGCGCCTGCGCAGCCCGTCCAGCTGCTCCACCAGGGTGCAGAAGCTGCGCCAGCCGCGCTCGTGCGTCTCCCCGTAGCCCTTGATGAGGCGCTGCGCCTTCGCCAGCTCCACCGCCAGCGCGTAGTGCGCAGGGGCCAGCGTCGCGAGGCGGCCGAGCCATTGCTCGATGCGCTCGTTCTCCTCCTGGAAGCGCAGCGTGCCGCGCCGCCAGCGCCTGGCGCCCCCGAGAAGGTACAGCATGAGGAAGCCCGTCACGCTCGTCGTGCGCACGTGCCGCCCGCCGGTGAAGCGCGCGAGGAAGCGGCTCGCCGCGGGGGAGCTGAGCACCCGGCGGCCGATCCCGGCCGGTAGCGTGCCGGCAATCTCCGCCACGCGCGGGCGCATGAACTCGGTGATGCCGAACAGCTGCCCGGGTCGAGCGCGGATCTCCTCCCCGACCCGCGCGCGCCGCGCGGCGCGCGTCTTCAGCTGCGCGACGCGCAGCGTGTCCTCGAAGCTCATCCAGAGCGCCAGCGGCGCGGCCGTGGCGAGGGTGAGCGCGCAAGCCCCCGCGGAGGCTCCCTCGAGCGCGGCGATGCCCTCGAGCCGCGTGAGATAGAGCGCGGCATACGGCGGATCCTGGTAGTCGAGGAGCCGGCGCACCCCCTCGAGGGCCGTCGGCTGCACCACCGCGGGCAATGCGTGGATGCGGGTCAGGAGCGGCTGGAGTGCGGGCGTGCGCGCCTGGCTCGGGATCTGCGGGTCAGGGACGGCAGCCTTTTCCGGGGGGCCGCTTACACCGCCGGCCTGCGCCTGCTGGTAGGCGTCCTCGAACGCCGCAAGGTTGGTGTGCACGGCAAGGCCGCCGCGGGTGATGGCGTCCGTGAAGCTCTGCTTGGGAAAGGGCAGCACACCCGCCCCGCTGATGGCCCCGAGCAGTACCGCGCTGATCACCGCCTGGTGTTTCTCGGCGGTGGCCTCCATGTCGAAGAGGATGGTGCGCTTGCCCTGGGCACGCACCAGCTCAAGGAGCGCGGCCGTGTCGGTGACGCCCTGCCCGAGTGCGCTCTTCTCCGCGATCGCGTAGTAACGATGGGTCGAGGCGATGAGGGTGGTGCGCTCGGGGCTCACGAGTCCGCGCTGTATGGAGCGCCCCGCCTCGGCGAGCTCGGAGGCGACCACGCAGTCGACGTCCCCCGGCACCGGCATGAGCGCCATGACGGGCTCGTGCCCGAGGCGCTCGGCCTCGGAGCGTGCAAAGAACTCCAGGTAGTAAATGGTGGCCCCGGTGCGCTGGGCGACACCCGGGACGGAGGTCGACTGCACCAGGTACGCGCAGCTCTCGGCGATCGAGATCAGCCAGTCGGTGAGCACGCCGCCACCCTGGCCGCCGAGTGCGGCGATGGTCAGCTTGAGTGTGCGCCCGGTCACCGCGTGCCCCTAGAGCACCCAGCGCAGGCGCCGGCGCTCGCTGCCGCGCTGCAGCGTGCCGATCACCGCGCGCCGCACCCGCTCGAGCAGGCGGTCCCAGCGCGTCGGGTTGTAGATGAGCTCGGCGCGGTAGAAGGACGGGCACAGCACCGCAGCCTCCGCCACCTCACCGCACACGCCGCAGCCAACGCAACTGTTGTCCACGTAGGCGACCGGGTCCTGGCGCAACGGGTCGGGGTTGGCCTTCACCGTCAGGGACGGGCAGCCCGAGAGGCGGATGCAGGAGTGGTCCCCGGTGCAGGTGTCGGCGTCGACCCCGAAGCGCTCGCGCACCACGCGCTCGCCGCCCTCGATCGCCTTGCGCATGAGGGGGCGTACCCGTCGCTGGCGGTTGAGCTGGCACTCGCCCTCGGCGACGATGACCTTCGGTCCGGTGAAGCTCGTGCTCAGCGCCTCGCGCAGTACCGCGAGGGTCTCGCGCATGTTGTAGGTGTGCGTGTGTTTCACCCAGCGAATGCCCACGCCCCTGACCGCGTCCACGATCGAGTTGTTGCCCTGCCGGTGCACGCCGGCGGCGCGCGAGGAGGGGATGTCCTGGCCGCCGGTGGCGGCGGAGTAACCGTTGTCGACGATGATGGTCAGGTCATCGTGGCGGTTGAAGACAGCGTTGCCGATCCCGCTCGTGAGGCCGTTGTGCCAGAAGCCGCCATCGCCCATCACCGAGACCGCACGCCGCCCGCTGCCGCTGCCGAACGCCGAGGCGGCGGCGGCGCCGAGTCCGTACCCCATGATGCTGTTGCCCATGTTGAAGGGAGGCAGCGTGGCGAAGGAGTGGCAGCCGATGTCGGCGCTGATGTGCAGCGGACCCGTTTCCTTCTGCAGCAGCTTCATGGCGGCGAAGAACGGCCGCTCCGGGCAGCCGGTGCAAAGACCCGAGGGCCGCGGCGGCACCAGGCTGGCGAGCTTGCCCGCCGGTACCAGCGGCGCCTCGCGGCTGCGGGTCTCGGCTGCCTCCCCGGGCGGGCGCACGCTCACGGCCCAGCGCTCGAGGAACGCCTTCAGGCCCGTGCGCAGCACGTCCACGGTGTACTCACCCTGCATGGGCAGCACTTCCTTGCCGAGGATGCGGGTGCCGACGCCGCGCTGGTGCAGGATCTGGCTCGCCGCCTGCTCGAGGTACTCCGGCTGCCCCTCCTCGATGATGAGCACCGCCTGCTTGCCGCGGCAGAAGCGCTCCCACTCCTCGGGCACCAGAGGATAGGTGACGTTGAGCACGTAGAGCGGCAGCTCGCTTGCCCCGAAGGCGTCCGCACGCCCGAGCAGCTCCAGCGCCCGCAGCGTGTTGTTGTAGAGCCCGCCCTGCAGGACGATGCCGATGCCCGCCTCGCTCCCGGGCAGCATCTCGTTCAGGCCACGCTCGGCGATGAAGCGCTGCGCCGCCGGCAGGCGCGTCTCGATCTTCTCCTTCTCCTGCGCGTAGGTGGAGGGCGGCAGGATGATGCGCCCGTAGTCACGCACCGGGTGCGCCAGCGCGTCGGCGCCCGAGAACGAGGGTCGGCGGTTGTCCTGCGTGGTGAAGCGCCCGTACACGTGGCAGGCACGGATGCGCAGCATCAGCATGACCGGCGTGTTGCTCGCCTCGGACAGCTCAAACCCCTGCTCGACCGCGCGCACGATCTGTGGCAGCTGCGGTCGTGGGTCGAGCAGCCAGATCTGCGACTTCATGGCGAAGGCGTGGGTGCGCTCCTGCATGATGCTCGCACCCTCGCCGTAGTCCTCGCCGAGGATGATGAGGGCGCCGCCCTTGACGCCCGCGGAGGCGAGGTTCGAGAGCGCATCGGAGGCGACGTTGGTGCCGACGGTCGACTTCCAGGTCACCGCCCCGCGCAGGGGGTAGTTGATGGAGGCGGCCAGCATGGCCGCGGCGGTGGCCTCAGAGGCGCTCGCCTCGAAGTGCACGCCGAGCTCGCCGAGGATGTCCTCGGCATCGGCAAGCACGTCCATCAGGTGCGACACCGGCGCTCCCTGGTAGCCACCCACATAGGCCACGCCTGACTGCAGCAGCGCCTTGGTGACGGCGAGGATGCCCTCGCCACGGAACTCAGCCCCCGCGCCGAGACGCAGTGACTGGACTTCCTTCGCGAACGAGCGCTCGGCCACTGCGGTTCCCTCCCCCTCAGGCGGGCACGAGCGCGAGCACGCGCAGCGGGCTGCCCGAGCCGTTGACGATCTTCAGAGGCGGGGCGATCACCACCGCCCCGGTGGGGGGAAGCTGGTCGAGGTTGGTGAGGCTTGCGAGGCCGAAGCGGTTCGAGCCATGCATGATCGTGTGGCAGGGGAACATCGGTTCGAAGGTCGGCGCCTGGCCGGCGTCGGTGCCGACCGTTTCTACCCCGACCCCGAGGATGTCGCGCTCCTTGGCGAGGAAGGGCACGGCCTGGGGATGGAAGCCGGGCGTGTGCGCGCCGTCGGCGCCGATGTTGAGGAAATCCTTGGCGCTCTTGCGGTGCGACCAGTCGGTGCGGATCAGCACCCAGGCATGGGCCGGGATCCGGCCATGGGCGGCCTCCCAGGCCTCGATGCTGGCGCGCGTCACGAGGAAGTCCGGGTTCGCCTTCGCCTCGCGCGCCACGTCGATGACGCACGCCGGGCCGATGAAGCGCTCGACCGGGATGTTATGGGTGGCGTTGTTAGCGTAGTCCTTGCCCGTGACCCAGTGGATCGGCGCGTCGAAGTGCGTGCCGGTGTGCTCACCGCAGGCGATGTTGTTCCAGTACCAGGCCGGGCCGCGCTCGTCGTAACGCGAGATCTCCTCCAGCGCAAAGGGCCTGGAGGGTGCGAACTGCGGCGGCAGCTGGATGGTGGGGGTCGAGGGCTCCAGCGGCACGGTGAGGTCGACGACGCGGATGCGCCCGCCGACGATGCCGGCGACCAGCTGCTCCAGAGCGGGGGACGACTTGCCTTGAGACTGGGGGGCCGTGCTCATGACTTTCCCTCGTGTGCGGCGGGCTTCGCGCCCGGTGGAGAAATGATTGACACCTGAAGTAACTGGCAATATAACATAGGCGACTGGCCTGCAATAGAGCCGCCACGGGGGTTCCAGCCGATATGAGACGAATCGTCTGCGTGGGTGGCGGCCCGGCCGGGCTGTACGCGGCGATCCTGCTGCGCAAGGCCATGCCGGCGGCGCGCATCGAGGTCTTCGAGCGCAACCGCCCGGACGATACCTTCGGCTGGGGCGTGGTGTTCTCCGACCAGACGATGGCCAATTTCCAGGCTGCCGACCCCGAATCGCACGCCGCCATCCTCGCGAATTTCCATCACTGGGACGATATTGCCATTTATTTCGGCGGTCGGCGGCTGGTGAGCGGCGGCCACGGCTTCTGCGGCATCGCGAGGAAGCGCCTGCTCGCCCTCCTGCAGGAGCGTGCCCGGGAGCTGGGGGTGCTGCAGCACTTCCGCCACGAGGTCGAGGATGACTCCGCCTTCGCGGACGCCGACCTCATCGTGGCGGCCGATGGCATCAACAGCCGTACCCGCGCCCGCCACGCGCAGGTCTTCCAGCCGGACATCGACGTGCGCCGCTGCCGCTTCATCTGGCTCGGCACCACGCGCCCGTTCGACGAGTTCACGTTCGCGTTCCGGCAGACAGAGCACGGCTGGTTCCAGATCCACGCCTACCAGTTCAGCGCCGAGCTCTCCACGGTGATCGTGGAGACCCGCGAGGAGACCTGGGCCGCGCACGGCCTGGACCGCGCCGGCACCGCCGACTCCATCGCCTTCTGCGAGGCGCTGTTCGCGCCCTACCTCGACGGCCATCCCCTGCAGAGCAACGCCAACCACCTGCGCGGCTCTGCCTGGCTCAACTTCAACCGCGTCAGCTGCGCGCGCTGGCACCATGGGCGCATCGTGCTGCTGGGCGATGCCGCGCACACCGCGCACTTCTCCATCGGCTCGGGCACCAAGCTCGCCATGGAGGATGCCATCGCCCTCACCCGCCACGTGAGCGCCGGCGGTGTGCTCGAGGCTGCGCTCGAGGCCTACCAGCGCGAGCGCCACGTGGAGGTCCTGAAGCTGCAGAGCGCCGCGCGCAACCGCATGGAGTGGTTCGAGCACGTGGCGCGCTACGTGCACCTGCCCCCCGAGCAGTTCGCCTACAGCCTCCTCACCGGCAGCCAGCGCATCGGGCACGAGAATCTGAAGGTGCGCGACCCGCGCTTCGTGGCCGACTACGAGCGCTGGCTTGCCGAGCGCGACGGCGCCGCAGCGCCCCGCCCGCCCATGTTCCTGCCCTTCCGGCTGCGCGACATGCAGCTGACGAACCGCATCGTCGTCTCCCCGATGGCGCAGTACAGCGCCACCGACGGTATCCCCGGCGAGTGGCACCTGGTGCACTACGGGCAGCGCGCCCTCGGGGGCGCGGGACTCCTCTATACGGAGATGACCTGCGTCTCGGCGAGCGGGCGCATCACGCCCGGCTGCACCGGGCTGTGGAACGAGACGCAGCGCGCCGCCTGGGAGCGCATCGTGGCCTTCGTGCACGCGCACTCCCCGGCCAAGATCTGCCTGCAGCTCGGCCACGCGGGGCGCAAGGGCTCGACGCAGCTCGGCTGGGAGAAGCCCGATTCCCCCCTGCCGGAGGGAAACTGGCCGCTGCTCGCGCCCTCCGCGCTGCCCTGGCACGAGGGCGTGAGCCAGGCCCCCGTCCCCATGGAGCGCGCCGACATGGAACGGGTGTGCGGGGAGTTCGTGCATGCCGCGCAGCTTGGGGCCGCCGCCGGCTTCGACATGCTCGAGCTGCACATGGCGCACGGCTACCTGCTCGCCTCCTTCCTCTCCCCGCTCACCAACCTGCGCACCGATGAGTACGGGGGCACGATCGACAAGCGCCTGCGCTACCCCCTCGAGGTGCTGCGCGCCGTGCGCGCCGCGTGGCCTGCGCACAAGCCGCTCTCGGTGCGCATCTCGGCCAGCGACTGGGCCGATGGCGGCCTGAGCGATGCGGACCTGCTGGCCATCGCGCGTGCCTTCAAGGAGGCCGGCATCGACCTCATGGACGTCTCCACGGGCCAGACAGTACCCTGGCAGAAGCCCGTCTACGGGCGCATGTGGCAGACGCCCTTCGCGGATGAGATCCGCAACGAGATCGGGCTCGCCACGCTCGCGGTCGGCAACATCTACGAACCCGACCACGTGAACTCCATCATCGCAGCCGGGCGCGCCGACCTGTGCGCGCTGGCGCGGCCGCACCTCGCCAACCCGGCCTGGACGCTCGAGGCCGCCGCGCGCCAGGGCTACGAGGCGCAGTGGTGGCCGAACCCGTATCTGTCCGCCAAGAAGCAGCTCGAGCGCAACCTCGCACGCGCCAACCCACCGGGAGTCCCGACATGACCGCAAGCTACACCCTGAAGGACAAGCACGCCGTGGTGACCGGCGCCAGCCGCGGCATCGGCGCCGCGATCGCCGCGGCACTCGCCGCCGAGGGGGTGCGCGTCTCGCTCCTGGCACGCGATGAGCAGACGCTCGCCAGCGTGGCGCGGCAGCTCGGGGACAGCCAGGCGCTCGCGGTGACCGCCGACGTGACCGATGCGCAGTCGGTGCAGCGCGCCTTCGCCGCGGCCCGCGCGCGCTTTGGTGCCGTCGACATCCTCATCAACAACGCCGGCCAGGCCGCCAGCGCCAAGTTCACCGACACGGACGCCAAGCTCTGGGACCGCATCCTCGGCGTGAACCTCACCGGCACCTACCTGTGTGCGCGTGAGGCCGTGGGCGACATGCTCAAGGGTGGCTTCGGTCGCATCGTCAACATCGCCAGCATCGCCGGCCTGCGCGGCGCGGCCTACCTGTCCGCCTACGTCACTTCCAAGCACGCGGTCATCGGGCTGACACGCTCACTCGCGCTCGAGTACGCCACGCGCAACATCACCGTCAATGCCGTGTGCCCGGGCTACGTCGACACCGACATCGTGAAGAATGCGATCGCCAACATCAGCCACAAGACCGGCCGCAGCCCCGCCGAGGCGCGCGCGACGCTGGTCGCCACCAACCCCCAGGGGCGCCTCGTCACCTCCGAGGAGGTGGCCGACGCGACGCTGTGGCTGTGCCGGCCCGGTTCCGACAGCGTCACCGGGCAGAGCATCGTGCTCGCCGGCGGCGAGGTGACCTGAAAGGAACGCCGCACCATGCCCAAGGACAAGCCCCGCCTGAAGCTCATCGACGCCCCAGTCGATGCCGAGACGCGCATCCGCGACGATCATCACCTCTCGGTGCGCCTGTGGCTGAGGATGCTCAGCTGCACCAACCGCATCGAGAGCATGGTGCGCCAGAACATGGCGGCGAATTTCCAGACGACCCTGCCGCGCTTCGACCTGATGGCACAGCTGGAGCGCGCGCGACACGGGCTGAAGATGAGCGAGCTGTCGATGCGCATGATGGTGACAGGGGGCAACGTCACCGGCATCACCGACGGCCTGGAGAAGGAAGGGCTCGTGGTGCGCGAGGTGGATGCGAGCGACCGGCGCGTGTACCGCGTGCGGCTCACCCCAGAAGGGCAGCGGCAGTTCCGCCGCATGGCCGCCGAGCACGAGCAGTGGGTCATCGCCCTCTTCGAGGGCCTCAGCGCCCGCAGCAAGGAGCAGCTGGTGGAGCTCCTCGGGGAGCTCAAGCACCACATCAGCCTCGGTGCGGACAAGGAAAAGGTGGCAAGCCGATGAGCGCATTCAACCCGCAGCCGCGGCACTTTCTCTTCGAGCTCAAGGGCAGCGTCGGGGTCATCACCCTCAACCGCCCGGAGCGCAAGAACCCCCTCACCTTCGACTCCTACGCGGAGCTGCGCGACCTGTTCCGCACCCTCACGGGTGTCAGCGCGGTGCGCGCCATCATCATCAGCGGTGCGGGCGGCAACTTCTGCTCCGGCGGTGACGTGCACGAGATCATCGGCCCGCTCACGCAGATGGATGCCGCTGGGCTGCTGCGCTTCACGCAGATGACCGGTGACCTGGTGAAAGCCATGCGCCACTGCCCCCAGCCCCTCATCGCGGCCATCGACGGCGTATGCGCCGGGGCCGGCGCCATCCTCGCCATGGCGTGCGACTTCCGCATCGGCACGCCGCGGGCCAGGACCGCCTTTCTCTTCACGCGCGTCGGGCTCGCCGGCTGCGACATGGGCGCCTGCGCACTGCTGCCGCGGATCATCGGCCAGGGACGCGCCGCGGAGCTGCTCTACACCGGCCGCGCCATGTCCGCCGAGGAAGGCGCGGCGTGGGGATTCTTCAACCGCCTGGTGGAGCCGCAGGCCCTGAACGAGGCCGCCGCGACGCTGGCCGCCGAGATCGCCAGCGGGCCCTCCCTCGCACACGCCATGACCAAGAAGATGCTGCACCAGGAGTGGGACATGCCCATCGATGCGGCAATCGATGCCGAGGCGGCCGCCCAGGCGCAGCTGATGCAGAGCGAGGACTTCCGGCGCGCCTACCGGGCCTTCATCGCCAAGCAAAAACCGCAGTTTGAAGGCAACTGAGCTCGCAATCCCATGCGTGCCGCCACCACATTCCTCGACTGGCCCTTCTTTGACGCCACGCACCGCGAGCTCGTGGGGCGGCTCGACGGCTGGGCGGACGCTCACCTCGCGACGACCGCACACCCCGAAGAGCGTGCTGCAGTGGACGTGCGCTGCCGCACCCTGGTACGGGCGCTCGGCGAGGCGGGCTTCACGCGCCATGCGGTTCCACCGCCGGGTGCGGCGGCGCGCTTTGACGTGCGCTCCCTCGCCCTGATCCGTGAGCGGCTCGCCTGGCACGACGGGCTCGCAGACTTCGCCTTCGCCATGCAGGGCCTCGGCAGCGGGGCACTCTCGCTCGAGGGCTCCGCCGAGCTCAAGGCGCGCTACCTGCCGGGGGTGATCGCCGGCGACAGCATCGCAGCCTTCGCCATCTCCGAGCCCGATGCAGGCTCGGACGTCGCCGCCCTCACCTGCCAGGCGCGCCGCGAGGGCGACCGCTACGTGCTCAACGGCCAGAAGACCTGGATCTCCAACGGCGGCATCGCGGATTTCTACTGCATATTCGCCCGCACCGCGCCCGCGGAGAAGCGTGCCGATGGCTCGGTCGCCGCCCGCGGCATCAGCGCCTTCGTAGTGGATGCGTCGACCGCCGGCCTGCGCGTCAGTGCGCGCATCGACACGCTCGCGCCGCACCCGCTCGGCACCCTCGCCCTCGAGGACGTGGTGGTACCCATGAGCCAGCGTCTCGGCGAGGAGGGAGCTGGCTTCAAGCTGGCGATGCGCACGCTGGATGTGTTCCGCACCTCGGTCGCCGGCGCCGCGCTCGGCTTCGCGCAGCGCGCACTGGATGAAGCGCTCGCACACGTGCGCACGCGCGCCATGTTCGGCCGCACGCTCGCCGACCTGCAGCTGACGCAGGCGGCGCTCGCGGACATGGCCACGGAGATCGACGCGGCGCGCCTGCTCACCTACCGCGCCGCCTGGCGACGCGACCGGGGCGAGACCGTCACCCAGGAGGTCGCGATGGCGAAGCTCTCGGCCACCGAATCGGCGCAGCGCGTCATCGACCGCGCGCTGCAGCTCTTCGGCGGCCGCGGCGTCGTGCACGGCTCGGTCACCGAGCAGCTGTACCGCGAGATCCGGGCACTGCGCATTTACGAGGGGGCCACCGAAGTGCAGAAACTCATCATCGGGCGCGAACTGCTGGCCGCGGCGGGGACACCATGAGCGGCGCGCGCATCCTGCAGCCAGCCGGCTGGGCCGCGCCGCGCGGCTACAGCAACGGCATCCTCGCCAGCGGGCGGCAGGTCTTCGTCGCCGGCCAGGTCGGGTGGGATGCCCAGGGCCGGTTCACCAGCGCGAGCCTCGCCGCGCAGGTGCGCCAGGCACTGCAGAACGTGTGCGCCGTGCTCGAGGCCGGCGGTGCACAACCCGAGCACATCGTGCGCCTCACCTGGTTCATCACGAGCCGCGCCGAGTACTACGCGGAGCTCAAGGAAATTGGCGCCGCCTATCGCGCGGTCTTGGGACGGCACTATCCCACCATGAGCGTCGTGCAGGTGGTGGCCCTCATGGAGGCGCAGGCCAAGGTCGAGATCGAGGCCACCGCCGTCATCCCCGAGGGGTCCTAGGGCACGCATGTGGCGGCCACCGGAGCGCATCCGCCACGACCCGGACGGCGGTCGCTGGCCCGATGCGCATGAGGCGCAGCGCTCCCGGCTGTTCTCCCCGGTTACCATCGGGCCCCTGAGCCTCAGCACCCGCACCTGGGTGCCCGCCATGGTCCCCTGGCGGGCCGGGAACGACGGCGTCGTGACACCCGAGGTGCTGGAGTGGTATCGCTGCTTCGCCCGCGGGCGCCCGGGGGCACTGGTGGTGGAGGCCACCGGGATCCGCGACGTCCCGAGCGGCCCACTGCTGCGCATCGGGGATGAGCGCTTCGTCCCCGGACTGCGGGAGCTGGCGCGCGTGGTGCGCGAGGCGAGCGGCGCCGAGACGCGCCTCCTCATCCAGATCATCGATTTCCTGAACATTCGCCGACGGCCGGACCCGCATCGATTCCTGCGCGAGTTCCTTCGCATCAGCGCGCGCCACCGCTTCGCCTGCGGCCAGGCGGGCGCTGACGATGCGCAGGTGCGCGAGTGGCTTGCCGGGCTCTCCCCGCCGCAGCTCGCCGGGGTCCTCGAGCCGCGCGAGCTCGAGGCCCTGGAATACGGCGCGCGCGAGCGCGTCACGGACACAGACCTTGCACATATCCTCGAGCTGCCGCGCACGCTCCCGCCGCTCTTCGCGGCGGCGGCCGGGCGCGCGCGCCGCGCCGGCTTTGACGGGGTCGAGCTGCACTTCGCCCACGCCTACACCCTCGCCTCCTTCCTTTCCGGCACCAACGAGCGCACCGATGGCTACGGTGGTCCGCGCGAGCGCCGCGTGCGCCTGCCACTGGAGGTGTATGCGCAGGTGCGGCGCGAGGTCGGTGCGGACTTTCCCGTCGGCTGCCGCTTCCTCGCCGAGGAATGCATCGACGGTGGCAGCGCGGTCGATGATGCGGCCTACTTCGGGGAGCAGTTCGCACGTGCCGGCATGGATTTCCTGTCGTTGTCGCGCGGCGGAAAATTCGATGACGCGCGGCAACCGAAGGTCGGGGAAGCAGCCTACCCGTACACCGGCCGCAGCGGCTACGAATGCATGCCCTCCTACTACTCCGATGCGCGCGGCCCCTACGGCCGCAACCTCGAGGTGACCGCCCGGGTGCGCGCCGCCGTGCGTGCGCAGGGCAGCCGCACCCCGGTGATCGCTGCGGGCGGCATCCACAGCTTCGCGCAGGCCGAGGCGGTGCTCGCCGCCGGCCAGGCGGACATCGTGGGCTTCGCGCGCCAGGCGCTCGCCGACCCGGACTGGTTCCGCAAAGTGCGCAGCGGCCGCGGGAGCGAGGTGCGGCTGTGCCTGTACACCAACTACTGCGAGGCCCTCGACCAACGTCATCGCCAGGTGACCTGCGAGCTGTGGGACCGTGAGGGCCTCGATGAGCCCGGCCTGGCGCTCTCCCGTGATGGCAAGCGGCGCCTGACGCCGCCGCCGTGGAGCTGACGGGCGCGCGCTTTCAGTGGGCGGGCGCGGCGCCTCTGGCCTTCAGGTCCTCGTACACGATCGCCAGGAGGTAGGGCTGCTTGACGAGGTTGCCCCCCCAGGTGCGGTCCAGGTCATCGAGCGGATGCGAGGCGATCAGCTGCTCCTCGGTCAGACCGCGGGCGATGGCACGCGCAACGCGCGCACGCACCTCCCGCAACATCGCCTGGTAGGCCCGGATGTCCTCCCGGCTGGCGATCGGACCATGTCCCGGGATGACGCGCGTATGCGGGCCGCACAGGCCGTAGAGCGTGTCGTAGAAGGCGATCATGCCGTCGATCGTGCCGCCATGCTCGAAGTCGATGTCCGGGTAGAAGCCATGGAAGAACGTGTCGCCCGTCTGCAGCACGTCGGCCTCGAGGTAGCGCACGATCAGGTCGCCGTCCGTATGCGCCGCCGGCGCATGCATGATCTCGAGCGTCTGGCCCCCGATATACATGCGCTGCGTCCCGGCCCCGAGCGCCAGCGCCGGCACGCCGGCCGGATCCGGCGCGTACTGGGTGTCGGTGGGTTTGGCAGCGTGCTGCGCGGCCAGGATGTAGTCGTGCGTCTCGCGGCTGGCGATGATGAGCGCGCCACGGTGTGCGAAGTCTGCGTTGCCACCCACGTGGTCCCAGTGCCAGTGCGTATCAATCACGTAGCGCACCGGCTCGCGCGAGATGCGCATCACCGCGGCACGCACGCGGGCATTGAGCTGCGGCCATTCCGCGTCTACCAGCAGCACCCCGCCGGGACCGGCCACCACGCCGATGTTGCCGCCGAAGCTCTCGAGCATGTGCACGCCATGGCCGAGGTCGCGGTCCTCAAGTGGCGTGTGCTGCCAGTCCGGCAGGTCCATCTTTAGGTCCGGCGCTGCGATCGCGCCGCCCCACAGGGCCACACCGATCAGCCCTGACAGCGCCCACGCCTGCTTCACTGCCTCACCCCTGAGAATCAAAATGGAAATCGGGAAGGTGCCCGTTACGCGATTTAAGCAACGGGCTCAGCGAGCGTCAAACCACCCGCGCCATGCATCTTGAGACCGTCACTCCCCCTTTTGGCGCAGAGGCGCAAGCGGTGGGCGGCGTACAATCCGCCACCCCGCTGAAAATGCGACCCACCAGGAAGCTGTCCCATGGCGAAGATGCGCGCAATGATCGTCACCCGGCCAGGTGCCCCGCTGGAGCTGCAGGAGCGGGAGATCCCCGAGCCCGGGCGACACGAGGTGCGCATCCGCGTGGCCGCCTGCGGCGTGTGCCACAGCGACGCACTCACCATCGCCGGCCACATGCCCGGACTGAAGTTCCCACGCATTCCCGGACATGAGGTGATCGGCACGATCGAGGCCTTGGGTGCCGACGTCGACGGCTGGCAGGCTGGTGCGCGGGTCGGCGTCGGCTGGTCACCGGGGGCCTGCGGCTTCTGTGCCAACTGCCGTCACGGCGATGCCTTCGCCTGCCTCAATGTCCAGGGCGCCACCGGGGTGAGCCGCGACGGCGGCTACGCCACCCATATGCTGGCCCACGTGAGCGCGCTCGCGCGCGTGCCGGCGCAGCTCGATGCCATCGCGTCCGCCCCGCTACTGTGCGCGGGCATCACCACCTTCAACGCCCTGCGCAACAGCGGCGCGCGTGCCGGGGACCTGGTGGCGGTGCACGGCATCGGAGGTCTGGGGCACCTGGGGATCCAGTTCGCGGCTCGCCTCGGCTTTCGGGTCGTGGCCGTGAGCCGTGGGGCTGACAAGGCCGAACTCGCCCGCTCGCTCGGGGCGCACGAGTACATCGACAGCGAACGCGGCGATCCGGCCGCGGCGCTGCGGGCACTCGGCGGCGCGCGCGCCATACTCGCCACCGTGACGGATGCCACGGCGATGCAGTCGATCGTGGGCGGCCTCGGACCCAACGGCACCATGCTGGTGATCGGTGCGGTCGGTACCTTCCCGGTCAATTCGCTGGAGCTGCTGAGCAAGCGCGCGTCGGTGAAAGGCTGGTACTCGGGCACCAGCATCGATTCGGAGGACACCCTCACCTTCAGCCAGCAGACCGGCGTCGCTTCGATGAACGAGGTGTATCCGCTCGAGCAGGCACAGGCGGCCTACGACCGCATGATGAGCGGCAAGGCCCGCTTCCGCGTGGTGCTGAGAGTCGCCTGAAGCCTTAGCGATGCGATGGCGCTGCGCGCTCGCCCCGACATTGCACTCTTATTAATAGCCGTGGCGGTGCCACGCAGCGCCGTGTGGTCGCCTGAGTTGTAATCAACTGTGGCGTCGATGCGCTTTACGCTGCTGCGAGCGCACATTCAGCCTCTGCGCCCGCAACCAACGGAATTGCCACGCGCTTGGCATCGCGGCACGCGTCTTGCACCTGTGCTGCAGGGGACAGAAATTTCGCCGGCGCGTGAGACGACGCGGTTCGGATGGCGCGCAGGCCAACAAACCACTCCTGAGCATTCAGAGAGGAAATAACATGCGCACACTCTTCATATCCCGCATCGCAGCACTGACCGCCATGCTGGTGGCCGGCGCGGCTGGCGCGGCACCGCTCGCACTGCCGGTTGGTGGCACCGGCCCGGTGCCGGCGTACGACGGACGCACCCCGGACCAGACTACGGTCATCCAGGCGGCCTGCGGTTACTTCGGCGGCGGCGCCTGCACCACCGGCACCAGCACGAGCGCCCTGGCATCGACCGCACTCTCGATCGGCGCCAGCTCCGGCGGTGTCATCGAGGCCGTCGGCACCACGCAGCTGAATCCCTACGGTGCCAACGACGTGACCATCGCGTTCATCTTCGCCGGTGCAGACTCGACCAACATCACGAGCGCCACGGTGTCCTCGTTCGCCGGCTACAACACCGAGGTCGAGGCCTGCGGGCCGATCTTCGGTGCCCAGGTCGAGGGCTGCACCAGCGGCGCCCCCGGGACCGCCACCCGCTCTAGCGGCACCGGCAACTCGATTGCCTTCACGCCGCTCGGATCAAAGACGCTGCCGGGGAATCTCTACGCCGGGTTCATTCCGTACAGCGACGGCTATGTCATCTACACCAATGCTCCGGTGAGTGCGTTGCAGGACCCGACCGGGATACTGTCGGTGAGCTTCGGTGATGGCACCAGCGGCGGCAGCTCGTTCGACCTTTGGGGCCTCTCCGCACCCTCCACCGGCACGGGCGGCGGTACCGGGGGTGGGACGGGCGGCGGCACTGGAGGAGGCACGGGCGGTGGCACCGGGACTGGAACGGGTGTGCCGGAGCCGGCCACGCTGAGCCTCTTCGGACTTGCGTTGCTGGGGCTCGGGCTGTCGCGCCGTCGCCGCAGCAGCTGAACTCCTAACCCTGCTCGCGCTGCGCGCAACCCCGGCCCCGCGGCCGGGGTTCGCGTTTTTGGCCTCAGTGCGGGGGCGGCACCGACACGGCAGGTGCGACCTGGCGACGATCCTGCCAGCGCTGCAGGATCACGAAGAACGAGGGCACGAACAGCACCGCAAGGCAGGTCGATGCCAGCATGCCGCTGAACACCGCGATGCCGATGGAGGCGCGCGCCGAGGCTCCCGCGCCCTTGGCGAGCACCAGCGGCAGGACGCCGAGGATGAACGCAAACGAGGTCATGACGATAGGACGGAAACGCTTCTCGGCCGCCTTCACCGCCGCCTCCGCCACGCTGGCACCCGCTTCATGCAGCTCGCGCGCCACCTCCACGATCAGGATCGCGTTCTTTGCGGACAATGCGATCAGGAGCACCAGCCCGATCTGGGTATAGAGGTTGTTGGCGATCCCGAGCGCCAGCAGCGCCCCGCCGGTGCCCAGCAGAGCGAGCGGCACGCCGAAGATGACGGCCGCGGGCGTCACCCAGCTGCCGTACTGCCCGGCCAGCACCAGGTAGACGAGCAGCATGCCGAGGGCAAATACGACGTAGGCGGAGCTGCCCGCGAGCTTTTCCTGGTAGGACATCGCGGTCCACTCGCTCTGCATGCCCGGCGGCAGTGACTTCGCGGTGAGCTCATCCATCGTCTGCAGCGACTGTCCCGAGCTGAAGCCGTTCGCGGTGATGCCGTTGATCGAGCTCGAGGGATAAAGATTGTAGAGGCTGATGAGTGCAGGTCCGCGGGTGTAGTCGACGTCCGCGAGCGTGCCGATCGGCACCATCGCACCGGTGCTGCTGCGCACGTAGTAGCGGCGCAGGTCCTGCGGAGTGAGCCGGTAGGCACTGTCGGCCTGCACGAATACCGGGAACACGCGCCCGAACTTGGTGATCTGGTTGGCGTAGGTGGAGCCGAGGTAGCTCTGCAGGGTGTCGAAGACGCTCCCGACCGAGACTGACAGCGCCTGCGCCTTGGCACGGTTGATCTCGGCGCTGAGCTGCGGGACGTCGGCGCGGAACGGGGTGAACACCCGCTCGAGGCCGGTCTGGGTATTGGCTTCCCCCACCAGCAGGTCGGTCACCCGCTGCAGCTTCTGGTAGTCGAAGCTGCCGTCGGTGATCTCGACCTGCATCTGGAACCCACCCGACATGCCGATGCCCTGGATGGGTGGCGGCGGCACCACCTGCACGCGCGCGGATTCGAGCGCCCCCAGGCGCCTGGAGAGCGTCTGGTAGAGCCCCTTGAGGTCCTGGCCCTTGTTCTTGTAGCGCTCATCCCAGTCCTTGAGCGTGAGGTAGATGACTCCGGCATTGGCCAGGGAGGCGTTGCCATCGAGCGCCGAGACACCACCGATGCTGATCGCGTGCTCGACACCGGGGGTCTTGAGCGCCTCCTGCGTGATGCGCTCGAGCACCGCCTGGGTACGCTCGAGCGAGGCGGCATCCGGCAGCTGCACCGCCACCAGCAGGTACCCCTGGTCCTCGATCGGGATGAAGCTCGTCGGTACGCGCGTCAGGGCAAACACCGACAGCGCGATCAGGGCGCCGGCGAGGATTGCCATCAGCCCGCTGTGCGCCACCATGCGCGCGATCAGGCGTACGTAGGCTCGCTCGATGGGGTTGTAGAGTGCGTCGAAGCCGCGGTAGAACCAGTTCTTGCGCCGGTTGGGATCGATCGGCCGCAGCCACAGCGCACACTGCGTGGGCTTCAGTGTCGCCGCGTTGATCGCGCTGATGAGCGCGGTGGCCGCGATCACCAGCGCGAACTGGCGGTACATCTGGCCGCTGATGCCCGGCATGAATGCCGCCGGCAGGAACACCGACATCAGCACCAGCGTGATGCCGATGATCGGCCCGAGGAGCTCGCGCATGGCATTGACCGAGGCATCATGCGGGGACTCGCCGCGCTCGATGTTCTGGCTGACGCCCTCGACCACCACGATCGCATCGTCCACCACGATGCCGATCGCCAGCACAAGCGAGAGCAGCGTGAGCACGTTCACCGAGAAGCCCATGGCGGCCATGGCGGCGAAGGCGCCGATGATCGTCACCGGCACGGTGGTCGCCGGCACGAGCGTCGCGCGCCAGTTCTGCAGGAACACCAGGATCACGACGAGCACCAGCACGCCTGCCTCGATGAGGGTGCGGTAGACCTCGTGGATCGACGCGGAGACGAACTTGGTGGTGTCGAAGGGGATGCTGTACTTGAGCCCGTGCGGGAAATCCTTCGCCATCGCCGCAAGCTGCGCCTGCACTTCCTTGGCCACATCCAGCGCATTGGCCTCCGGCAGCTGGTAGATCGCGATGCCCGCGGCCGGGTGCCCGTCCATCGTGAAGGACTGGCTGTATGTCTGGGCGCCGAGCTCGACGCGCGCCACGTCCCGCACCCGCGTTATCGCTCGGCTGCCGGCGGCGGCCGAGTCCGTCTTGACGATGATGTCCTCGAACTCCTCGACATCGTTCAGCGCCCCCGGCACGTTGACCGTGAGCTGGAAGTCCTGGCCGCTGGCCGCCGGCGGCGTGCCCACCTGGCCGGCCGCGACCTCCTGGTTCTGCTGGCGGATCGCGTTGATCACGTCATTGGGCGTGAGGGAGCGCGCCAGCAGCTGCTGCGGGTCGAGCCACACGCGCATGCTGTACTGGCCGATGCCGAAGACACTCACATCGCCCACCCCCGGTAGCCGCGCCAGCACGTCGCGCATGCGGATCGAGGCGTAGTTGCTGAGGAACAGGCTGTCGAAGTGCGGGTCCTCGCTGGTGAGGGTTACGATCTGCAGGATCGCGGTCGACTTCTTACGCGTGACCACGCCGTTGTTCTGCACCGCGGCCGGGAGCGATGCCAGCGCCGAGGCCACGCGGTTCTGCACCAGCACCTGCGCAAAGTCCAGGTCCGTGCCCACCTTGAAGGTCACCGTGAGCGTGTAGTTGCCGTCGTTGGTGCTCGTCGACTGCATGTAGAGCATGTTCTCGACGCCGTTGACCTGCTGCTCGATCGGCAGCGCCACGGTATTGATGAGCGTGCGCGCGTTCGCGCCCGGGTAGCGCGTGGTCACCTGCACGGTCGGCGGCGTTATCGGCGGGTACTGCGAGACCGGCAGCGTGAAGATCGCGACGATCCCGAGCAGCATCGTCAGCAGCGCGATGACGTTGGCGAGCACCGGCCGCTCGATGAAGAACTTGGCGAGCACGCGCGCCTTCCTAGTGCGCAGCGCCCACCGGCGTTACCGGGGGTGTGAGCGGCCGCTCGGTCGGGGTCACGAGGTTGCCAGGAATCGCGTTCTGCAGGCCATCGACCACGACCTCACTCTCGGGACTGAGCCCGGAGAGCACCGCGCGCAGGCCGCCCTCGCGTGCCCCGATCGTGACGCGCTGCTGCAACACCTTGTGGTCCGGGCCGACGACGAGCACGTAGCTGCCGACCTGGTCGCTGCTCACCACGCGGTCGGGCACCATCAGGTGCGCAGCCGGCGGCCCGAGCGGTATGCGCAGGCGGGCGAACAGGCCCGGCAGGAAGATGCTCTCCCGGTTTGGCACCACGGCGCGCACCTGCAGCGTGCCGCTGCCGGTGTCGAGGCCCGTGCCTGCGAAGTCGAGCAGCCCCTCGTGCGGGTAGCCCTGCTCGGTCTGTAGCCCGAGCGTCACCGGGATGGCAGACACGTCGCCGTTCATGGGGTGGCCGTGGGCGCGCGCCGCCGCACGTACCCGCAGCACGTCACGCTCGTTGACGCTGAAGTAGACGAAGGCGGGATCGATCTGCTCGAGGGTCGCAAGCTTGGTGGCCGCACCGCTGCTGCCAACGAGGTTCCCCGGGTCCACCAGGTGCCGGTCGATGCGTCCGGCGAAGGGCGCGGTAATGCGGGTGTAGCCAAGATTGATCCTCGCAAGCGTCACCGCGGCGGCGTCCTGGTCGCGCTGCGAGCGCCACTTCTCGACGTTGGCCTGCGAGGTGGCGTTTTCCTTGATCATGCGCAGCTGGCGCTCGTACTCGGACTGGGCATTGGCGAGCTGCGCCTGTTGAGAGGCAAGCTTGGCCTGGTAGGGTTCGGGCTCGATGACGAACAGCAGCTGTCCTGCCTTGACGACGCTGCCGTCCTTGAAGTCGACGCTGCGCAGGTAGCCCTCCACGCGCGCCACGAGGTCCACGGTCTTCGAGGCGGCGACCGACCCGGTCGCCTCCAGATAGTCGGTCACCGGCAGGGAGACCGGCTTCGCCACCGTCACCGACGGCGCCGGCGGTGGTTCGTAGTGATTGTTGCGACCGCAGCCCGGGAGCAGCCCGGACGCCGCGCCGAGGAGTGCCGCGACCGCCAGCGGCAGTCTGGTTCGGATGCACTTCAGGATCACCGCGACTCCCCTTCGGTTTCTGGCACCGGCAGTCTGGCGCCGCCCTCGGGCAGGCGCCCCCAGTTGGTACGCTTCTCCATCTCGTCCCGGGTGGCGGCCGGCAGCAGGTTGCCGCCCTGGCGGAGCTGCCAGCCCCCGCCGAGAGAGCGGTACACGCTCACGAGTGACAGGGGCACGCTGCCACGCGCGCTCGCGAGCCCGTCCTCGACCTGCAGCTGCAGCTGCTCCGCACTCAGGACTGTCGTGTAGTCGGAGGCCCCCTCCTTGTAGCGCACGATCGCAAGCTCGGTGGAGCGGCGCGCGGATCGGGCGGCCTCGGTGAGGGTGGCGAGCGTCGCCTGTGAGGCCGCGAACTCGGCGCGCGCGTCCTCCACTTCCTGCTGGGCCTGCAGCACCGTGTTCTGGTAGTTGAGCACGGCCTGCTGGAACACGGCGTCCTGCACACGTACCGAGTTGACGATGCGGCCGTAGTTGAAGATCGGGAACACGAAGGAGGCCCCCGCGCTGGCGGCCCGGTTGTCCCAGTTGAACAGGTCGCCAATGGAGGCGCCACGCAGGTTCGTGCCGACGAAGCCGAAGCTGCCGGTGAGCGAGAACGATGGATAGAGATTGGCCTTGGCCACGCCAATCGCCGCGCTCTGCGCCGCAGCGCTGAGCTCCGCCTGGCGTACGTCGGGACGGCGGCGCAGCAGGTCCTTTGGCATACCATCGGCCACCTGAGCGGGAGCCGCCGGGATGTCGGCCTCAGCCCCCAGGCGCGCATCCATGGCCTCGGGTGTGATCCCCAGCAGCACCGCGAGGGAGTCCTTGTCGGCGCGCAGCGAGTTCTGCAGGCCCGGGATCTGCGCCTGCGTCTGCGAGAGCTGCGTGAGTGCCTGTTGCACGTCGAGCTCGCTCGTTTCGCCCGCCTCGAACTGGGCACGCGCGATGCGCAGGCTCTCCTGCTGGGTCTTCAGGTTGTCCCGGGCGACGTGGATGCGCTGCTGCAGCGTACGGATGTTGAGGTAGGTGCTCGCCACGCCCGCGGTGAGGCTCACGAGCGCGCTGTCATAGGCTGCCACGGACGCCAGCATTGCAGCCCGGTCGGCCTCGATCGCGCGGCGGTACTTGCCCCAGAAGTCCAGCTCCCAGCTGGCACTGAGGCCGAACTGGCTCGTATCCAGAATTGGATCGAGGCCCGGGGCAATCAGCGTCGCCTGGCTCTGGCGCTCGTGCTGCACGCCGCCGCCGAGTGCCTGCTGCTGCGGAAACAGTTCCCCGATCTCCACATTCAGCTGCGCCTGTGCCTGCAGGATGCGTGTGGCCGCAACCTGCAGCGAGAGATTATCGTGGTAGGCATCCTCGATCAGCCCATTCAGCGTCGCATCGTTGAAGAGCTTCCACCACGCGGCCGTGTCCGGGGCGGCGGGCGCTGCTTCCTCGGGTGCGTCGATCCAGTGTGGCGCGAGCGGCGCCGCCGGCCGCCTGAAGTCGGGCCCGACCTCGCAACCGCTCAGTCCGACGAGCGTCAGCGCGAGCAGGATCACGGCTCGCGCCGCCACCTTCGCCTGCTCGCCTCCCATGGTCACCCCGGCGCGGTATCGCAGCGCGCCGCCGTGCTAGCCGCCCGCCCGCTTGCGCAAGAGGTAGTCGCGGAAGGCGTCCGCGGCGCGGGTCGTGCTCAGTTCCGCCGCGCGCAGTGGGGTCAGGCCGGAGGTCAGGTCGAGCGCGGCGGGCGACACCACTGCCTGAGCTGCCACGAGCACCTGGCCGCTCACGGAGTCGTAAATCACGCCGGCCACGTTGATGGAGCCGACGAAGTTCGCGGGTTTGTCGAGCACGGTATGGCCTGCGCTCATCACCAGTCCCACTGGTGTCAGGCGCAGCGCCGTCGACAACACCGGGTGACTGGCGTTGATGCCCATCAGGGTCATGTGGACGCGCACGACGCCAGGCCCGGGCGCGTTGACCACGTTGAAGTCAGGCGCGAGCACGCGACGGAACTCGGAGGTGAGTTTGGCGGCGATCATTTCCTGGTCGGCGATCGAGGTGTTGCCGAAGTCCGCCTCGGGCCCGCGGTACAGGTCCGCCTGGTCGATGAGTATGCCGTGGTACTTCCCGCGGTCGAAGCCCGGCGTCTCATAGGCGCGCGCGGTGGGCAACTTCGTGTCCGTTATCGGAATCATGCCGCTCACGTTGACCAGCTCCGGCGTGACGGGTTTGCCTGCACAAGCCCACAGGGCGCAGGCGACGGCCGCCGTGGCCAGGGCGGCGATCCGCATGTTCAGCTGCCTCATACTTAGCTCTCCGTTCGTTGTTATCTGTCTGGTGGTGCCGCCGGCGCCGGCAGAGTCAGGCGCTCGGGGCGGCAGGAGCCTTTGCGATGGAGTGTAATGCAGCGCCGGAGCGAACGGTATCCACGCCAGACGCGCGCACGTTGACCACGGGGCGCCTCAAACCTAAGATTGCAGGCCGCGTGCCCGGCCGCGGTGCGCCGGACGATGTCGCATCGGTCCTGAGGACGTGGCGGATTGCGCTCCTGGCCCCGGCACACATAAGAACAAGCACCTGGCTGCGAGAGAACCTCCATGAACGGATCAGCACCTGCTCCTGCCGTCCTGACTGCTGCGCGCCGCGTGGGCCTGCTGGTGCTATGCGCCTGCCTGTCCCCGCCCGCGCTGACGCAGGAAGCCGCGGCCCCCGTGGTACCAGCGCTCACGGCGCCGGCTGCGGCTGCCTCCTGGCCTCATACCATCGTGCGCGACGGCGCCACCGTCACCATCTACCAGCCGCAGGCAACCTCGTGGCCAGACCGCAAGCGCATCACCGCACGCGCGGCGCTCGCAATCACGCGTCCGGGCCAGCCGCAGCCACTGATGGGCACGATCGAGCTTGCGCTCGCCACCAGCGTCGATGAGGCCGCCGGTGTCGTAAACCTGTCCGAACCGCAGCTCATCTCCTCGCACTTCCCCGCGCTCGACACCCAGCAGGCGGCTGCCCTGGAGACCAAGATCCGCGAAGCACTCACGCAGATGCAGATCCGGCAAGTGCCTCTCACGTCGGTGCTCCTGAGTCTCAAGCAGCTGCCCGTCGCACCCGTACGAGTCAGTAACGAGCCACCGGTCATCTTCTATGCGGACCACCCGGCAAGTCTTGTGGTGTTCGACGGCGAACCGGTGCTGGTGCCGGCGGGCAAGACGGGCCTCAAGTACGCGGTGAACACCAACTGGAGTGTGTTCACGGAAGGCGGCGCCTGGTACCTGCTCAACAACGGCTTCTGGTACACGGCTGCCCAGGTGGGCGGCCCTTACGCACCGGTGAGCCACCTGCCGCAGTCCTTCCTCGCCCTGAAGAAGGATCCGGGCTTCGCCGCCAGCGCCCCCTACATACCCGCAAAGCCGCTGACGCCCAAGGACACACCGGCGCAGGTATTCGTCAGCCAGAAACCCGCCGAGATCATCGTGACGCAGGGCGCACCGGCCCTGCGGGCCGTGGCCGGCACCGGCCTGCAGCGGATCGTCAACACCGCGAACGTGCTCTTCTTCCACCCCGCGCAGAACCTCTACTACGTGCTGCTCTCGGGGCGCTGGTTCTGCGCACACGCCTTCACGGGCCCCTGGCAGTTCGCGACCGACAAGCTGCCGCCGGACTTCTCGCTCATCCCGGCGAACGGTCCGGATAGCGCGGTTCTCGCGTCCGTCCCGGGCACCATCGCTGCGCAGGAGGCGGTACTCAAGGCACAGGTGCCCACGACGGCCTCCCTCAAGCGCAGCGCCGCCAAGCTCACCGTCGTTTACTCCGGGCCGCCACGCTTCGCGCCTGTCGAGGGCACGGCGATGCTCTACGCGGTCAACACCAACAGCTACGTGCTGCAGATCAAGTCGGCCTTCTACGCCTGCGAAGGGGGTGCCTGGTTCGTCGCCCCGAGCGCGATGGGGCCCTGGGCGTTGGCGGACACGGTGCCGACCGTGGTGTACACGATTCCTGCGGCAAGCCCCGTGTACCCGGTGACGTACGTGCGCATCTACGCGGTGACGCCGGCGGTGGTGACCTTCGGCTTCACGGCCGGCTATACGCTCGGCTACGTGAGCTCAGGCGTGCTGGTCTACGGCACCGGCTTCTACTACCCGCCGGTGATCATCGCCGGGCCCATACCGATCTACTACCCCTACCCATACACCTACGCGGGCGCCGTCTGGTACAACCCGGCAACCGGTGCGTGGGCGCGCGGCGGCGTCGTGTACGGGCCCTACGGTGGCGCCGCCAAGGGCGGCAGCTACTACAACCCCGCCACTGGTGCGTGGGCTCACGGTGCTGCGGTCTATGGACCCTATGGCGGTGCCGGCGCCTGGTCCGCGTACAACCCGAGCAACGGCAGCTACGCGCACGGCAGCGCTTCCTGGGGCAACGGCAGCGGCACGGCGAATGCGAGTTACTACAACGCCCGCACCGGCGTCTCCGGATCCACGAACCAGAACGTGAACCCGTATGGCCGCTGGGGGTCGAGCACCTTCTCCGGGCCCAACCAGACGGTCAATACGCAAAGCGGGGCCAACGCCAATGGACGTGCCGGCGGCTTCAACTCCTCAAGCGGCGCCAAGGGCGCCGGCTACCAGAACGCGGTCACCGGCGGCAGCGGTGGCGCGGTCAAGACGCAAGGGGGCGACGTGTACGCCGGCCACGATGGCAACGTCTACAAGCACACCGACTCGGGCTGGGAGAAGTACGACAAGGGCGGCGGCTGGAATCCCGTGCAGCCACCGGCCAACCATCCGAGCCCGCCGACCGGCAATCCCGCCAACCTGGGTGCCAGCCAGGGCAATCGCGGTGGTGCCACCGACAGCGGCAATTACCAGCAGCTGGAACAGGATCGCCTCGGGCGCCAGGCCGGTGCCGGCGGCCGCTTCAACGGCGCTCAGACGGGCAACAGCCGCCAGAGCGGCGGCCGTAGCAGGCGCTAGAGCCAACACCCAACCAAAAGCGAGCGCAGCATGAAGTCTTCCCTCTCGTGGTCCTCCGGTTGCCTCCTCCTCGTCCTGTGCAGCCCGGCGTTCGCCCAGCTATCGGACACCCAGCGCTCTGCCATCAAGAGCGCCTGCCGCGGTGACTATATGAGCGTGTGTTCGAGCGTGCCGACGGGCACGCAGGCATCCCTGCAGTGCCTGGTGCAGCACAGCCAGGAGGTCTCGGCGGGCTGCCGCGGTGCGCTGGCGCCGGCGATGCCCGCACCTGGAAACGCGGCGGCCGCTGCAAGCCCCGCACCCGCCCCTGCGGCGTCTGCCGTTCCACCTGCAGCTCCGGCGGCGGCAGCTCCGGCGGCGGCAGTTCCGGCGGCAGGGGCACCGAGCCGCTCGCCGCGGGACGAGGCGCGTCTAGTGCGCGCGAGCTGCGGCACTGACTTGCAGAAATTCTGTGCCGACGTACGCCTCGGGGGCGGTCGGGCGATGCAGTGCCTGCGCACGCATGCCGCCGATCTCACGCCCTCGTGCCAGTCGACCCTGAGCTCACTCGCCGCGCACTAGCGGCACTCCACGAGGGCCTTCAGCCCCGGGGACTGGCGGCTGGCGGACTTGCGTACTGGCGGCATTCCTCGATGTCGGGGTCCGGGTGCCTGCGGCACTCCTCTGCGGTCGGTGCCGCGCGCCTGGGCGGCGGGTCGACGTGCGCGCCCCGGGGCTTGACGCACTCGGCGAAGTTGCTCACCGGGTTGACGATCGCGACCTCGCAGCGCGGGCCGGGCGTCTTGTCCGTATCCGCGTCGGCCGCCGCGGCAAGAGTTGCCACCAGCAGCAAGCCTGCGAACACCCCCGTTGTGTGCGTGCGCTTCATGAGGAGATTCCCAGACCCGACGCCGGAGCGCGCAAATTCCTAGGACACCGGATCCGGGCCGAGGATGCTGCGGTTCGTAGTCGCGTAGCGTGAGCCTTCGCGCCGCTCAGTGCGCTGCAGGATGCCGGCCACCGCCTTCAGCAGCGCCGCAGCGCGCTCCAGCTCGCTGCGCGTCTCGGCGCCCGCTACCGTGAGGCCGGGGATGCTGTCCACGATCGTCGAGACCAGGTCGGACGCCTCGGCGACCTCCTGCCACAACGCCTGGGCCTGCACATCGTACTTCGGGGCAGCGACGGTGATCTTATTCATTGTTGTCGGCTGCGCGAGCGGCGCACTCGGCGCTGCCGCGGCTTCTCCCTTGGGCTCTCCAAACACCTCCGGCACGGCTGGCGTGCCCGAAGCGCGCGCATCCGTGCTCAATGCTCTGGCCGCTCCTCGTGTCCCTGCGGATGCTGGGAATGATAGGCGGGTCCGACGGGCTTCGCGGCAGTGACGCCGGGGGCCGAGAACGCCGACGGCCGTGGCGTCGCCGCCACCGGGGGCCGCCCCTCGTTGCGTCCGGCGTTCTGCATGGGGCTGGTGCGCGCCGTGTCATGGTGCGCGACCTGCGGCTGCGTGTAGGTCGTGTGGGTCTCGCGGCCGTAGCTCGCCTCGGCCCGGTTTGGCTGCGGCCGCGTGCCTGGTGCGCCGGTGTAGCTGACCCGCGTCACGTTCGTCTCGTGCCCCTCGTTGATCACGGTCTCGTGGTACGTATTGTGTACGATGGTCGTGTTGACGTTGGTTACGGCGGTGTTGTACTCGAAGCGGCTGCCGCGCCAGCGTCCGCCGGCATAGCCGTACCCGGTGTAGCCGCCACCATAGTTGATGCCGCCGTAGTAACCCACGTGCGGCCCCCAGTAGCCGGGGTGGAATACATACACGGCGCCGGCGACGGCCCAATAGCCCGGGGTCCACAGCACGCCAACCTGCGGGGGTGCCACCCAGGTGCCCGGCACCCAGAAGTAGCCCTCCGGTCCCCAGCGCCACAGACCCGGAGTCCATACATAGCCATCTTCAGGGCACGGTGGCTGCTCGTAGACCGGCAGCGGTGGCGGCGGCTCGGAGGCCTGCTCCTGATCCACGCCTACGGGCTCCGCGTAAGGGGCGACGACGCAACCGACGAGCGCGCCTGCAAGCAGGCAGGCCAGCACCACTGAGCCGATCCGGTTTCTCATGCCACTCCCTCGGGCGCCTCGTGCGAGTGCGCAATCCTACAACCTTTCCGGCCACCCGTCCGCCGCAGGGCGATTGCCCTACACTGCGGGGCTCACCCACCGCTCCCGCGATCCCTGGGGCTTCAGATGACACCACGCCGCGTCGCGATCTTGCCCGCAGCACTCGCCGCGCTGCTGCAGGGGTGCGCCACACCACACTCACCGCCGCCGCCTGTGGGCGCAGCACCGGAATCGGTGCCGCGGGCGCTGCCACACGCAAAAATCGACACCAAGCGCGACTGGTACCCCTGGCAGGGGAAGCTGCAGAACCTGGAGGGCGAGACCGTGGTGCGGTTCCAGATCGACCGCAGCGGCAAGGCCACCGGCATCAAGGTTGTGGCATCCGATGCCGCCCCGCTGCTGCAGGTGACCGCGGTGCAGCTGATCCAGTCAGCCCGCTTCGACCTGACTTCCGTGCCTTACGAGGCGTCCAACCCCAACCCGTTCCTCGTCAGCGTCACGTTCTGCCTCGAGCGCTGCGGCAAGCGGCCACCCTACCCCGGGACGAGCGACAGCATCCTGATCACGGGCTCCCGCTAGCCCGCGGCCACCATCCGCAGGCTCCGAGGGTGATTCACGGGAGCTTCATCTGCCGCAGCAGGGCAGCGAAGCGTCCGTCCTCGTGCAGTGACCTCAGGAGCGGATCGATGCGCACGCCGGAGAGCCCGGCGTCCCGCTGCTGATAGGCGCGCTCGAGCCACGCGAACGCCCGATCCTTGTCCCCGCACCATGCGTACACCTCCGCGATCTGGTACGCCTGCCCCGCGGCACCGGTCGAGAGCAGGGTACTGAGAGCCTGTTGCGAGGCCGCGGTGCCACCGAGGCTGTGCTGGGCGAGCGCCCTCCCCTGCAACCGGAACCCTTCGTTATCGGTGATGGAGTCAAAGGTCGCGAGCGCGCCGGCGGCGTTACCTTGCAGCAGCTGCAGCGTGCCGAGCTCCCTGAGCCCGTACATCCAGCCCGGGTTGATCTCGAGTGCGCGCTGCGTCGCCCGCCGCGCGCCGTCGTAATCCCCGCTGCTGCCCTTGAATTTCCCGAGCTGCAGCCAGGCGAAGCTCGAAAGCGGATCAAGCTCGGTCGCCCTTTCCGCCGCCCGCACCGCCTCCGGAATCCGCCCAAGGCTGCCGAGGAGCTCCGCGTAGCGGCGCTGCACCGAGCTGTCGCCCGGATCCAGTGCGAGGGCGCGCTCGAAATCGGCGCTGGCACCAGCCCAGTCCCAGTCGATGTTGAGGCGCAGAAAACCGCGTGCCCCATAGTACTCGGCCTCTGCCGGGGCGAGCGCTACCGCGCGCTCGGCGGCCGCACTGGCGCGCGCGCGCGCCGCGGCATCATCGCCCAGATCCCCGAGATGGAACTCGGCCACCGCAACGCCTGCGTAGGCGGCCGCATAGAGCGGATCAAGGTCAATCGCCTTGCGGTAGGCGTCGACGGAGTGCCGGAAACCCTCGACGTTGCCCTGGTTGTAGAACTGCCGCGCCAGCAAGTACTCGTTGTAAGCTGCGGTGCTCGGCGTGCGTGCGACAGCCAAAGTCTGCTGCGGGTCGAGCCTGAGCCGCAGCGCCGTGACCACCGCGCCCGCGATCTCGTCCTGCACGTCGAACACATCCTTGACTTCCCGGTCATAGGTCTCCGACCAGACGTGATAGCCGTTGTCCGCGCGGATCAGCTCCGCGGTGACGCGCAGACGCTCGCCGGACTTGCGCACGCTGCCCTCAAGAATGTTCGCGACCCGCAGCTTGTGTGCCACGGTCGCGATGTCCTCCGGCCTGCCCTTGAAGTAGAAAGAAGAGGTGCGGGCCGGCACCCGCAGATCACGGATCTTCGCGAGCTGCTCGATCAGCTGCTCCGTGAGGCCGTCGGAGAAATACTCCTGGTCGTGCTTCTCGCTCATGTCCGCGAACGGCAGCACTGCGATCGACTTCTCCGGAATCGACTCCGCCGTGGCGGGGAGCTGCACGCCGGAGGCCGCCAGCTGGGCCGCGATGCGCTTGGGCAGGACGAAGCGGTTCAGCAGCGCATACCCGGTCAGCAGCACGAGAATTCCAGCCATCCACCACAGCGCTCCGGGACGCGCCAGCAGCGGCACGGCAGCCGTCACGGGTGTCGCAGCGGGGGCGACGGGACCGGGCCCGGAAGTCTCCGTCGACAGAATGCGTGCGACCTCGGCGATGAAATCGCGCGACGCAATCCCGTCGGTCAGCCGCGTCCAGTGCACCTCGCGGAAGCGCTCCGGAACACTGTCGTCGCCTTGCGGCGTGTCGTCGATGACCACCGGCAGAAGGAACGCCCGGTTCGGACTCATCAGGTGCGAGCGGTCCACCGCGAGCTTCCATTCGAGGCGAAAGTAGGCTTCGTGACGCGCGCGCGTGTGGCGGGAGATGAGGGGAATGAATAGCGTGCAGGCCTTGATCTGCCTGCGGATGGCGGCATCCCAGGCATCGCCGCCACGCAATTCACTCTGGTCAAACCACACCTCGATACCCGCCGTGCGCAGGGCACTCGAGATTCTCAGTGCCGCGCCGACATCCTCGGAGGCGTAGCTGAGGAAGACGCTCTTCTTCGCCTCGGTCATCGCCACGCGGATCCCGCCGCAGGTCCGGCCGCACGGCAGCGCCGGGTTACGCGGCAGCTGGGATCGCCCGCATGTGAACTGGCCGTCACTCTTCGCAACTCCGTGCTCTGACCCTTGGATCGGCCCGAAAGTGTACGCTGAAATCCGCGCCGGCCGCAGCGCACGCGGCCCGGAGCCAGCCGCCCATATGCGATACTTTGTCGGCAATTCCCAGCAACGCTGCACCGGAGCCCTCCATGCGCGCGCCACCCAACATCCTCATCCTGATGGCGGACCAGCTGACTGCCGGTGCCCTGCCCGCGTACGGCAACCGTGTCGCAAGGACACCGCACATCGATGCCCTTGCGCGCGAGGGGGTGGTGTTCGACTCGTTCTATTGCAACAGCCCGCTGTGCGCCCCGTCGCGCTTCTCGTTCCTCGCCGGGCAGCTGCCCTCCGCGATCGGGGCCTTCGACAACGCCGCCGAGTTCCCCGCGCAGGTGCCGACCTTTGCGCACTACCTGCGCGCTGCCGGCTACCAGACCACGCTCAGCGGCAAGATGCATTTCTGCGGCCCCGATCAGCTACACGGCTTCGAGGAGCGCCTGACCACGGACATCTACCCCTCGGACTTCGGCTGGACGCCTGACTGGACGCGCTTCGACGAGCGCCCGGGCTGGTACCACACCATGGACTCCGTCACGCAGGCCGGCCCCTGCACGCGCACCAACCAGATCGACTTCGACGACGAAACCGCGTCCGCGGCCCGACAGAAGCTCTTCGACATCGCCCGGGGCCGTGACCGCCGCCCCTTCCTGATGGTCGTCTCGCTGACCCACCCGCACGACCCGTACGTGACCCCGCAGCCCTACTGGGATCGCTACCGGGACGAGGAGATCGACATGCCGCGGGTCAGTGCACCGGCACAGGACCCACACTCGCGCCGCGTACGGCACGTCATTGGACTGGAAGGCGCGCAGGTCACGGAAGCACAGGTGCGGGCCGCTCGCCACGCGTACTACGGCTCAGTCTCCTATGTCGATGACCAGTTCGGGATGCTGCTGCAGACACTGCGCCACGCGCGGCTTGCCGACAACACCGTCGTGCTGGTGCTGGCGGATCACGGCGACATGCTTGGTGAGCGCGGCCTCTGGTACAAGATGAGCTTTCTCGAGCCCGCCTGCCGCATACCCCTGATCGTGCATGCCCCGGGTAGATTCGCCCCGAGGCGGGTGCGCGGGTGCGCCTCTCTCGTGGATATCCTGCCGACGCTCGTGGAACTGGCCGGGGCCGGGGAATACCCATCCCACGCCTCGACACTCGCGGGCACGAGTCTGGTGCCGGCGCTGAATGGAGGCGACGAGGGACCTTCAGAAGTTGTGGGTGAATACCTCGCCGAGGGCGCAATCGCGCCCGTGGTGATGGTGCGACGCCAGGACCACAAGTTCATCCACTCGCCGGTGGATCCGGAGCAACTCTTTAACCTTCGCGACGATCCGGACGAACTCACCAACCTCGCCACGCGTCCGGAAGCGGCGCCACTGCTGTCGGCTTTGCGGACCGAGGTCGCGCAACGCTGGGACCTCGAAGGCCTCCACGCCGCCGTGCTGGCGAGTCAACGCCGGCGGCATATGGTGTACGCCGCGCTTCGCCAGGGCCACTTCACTCCCTGGGATTTCCAGCCCGTGCGCGATGCTTCCCGCCTCTATATTCGCAATGACCAGGAACTGAACGACCTGGAGGCCATGGCGCGCTTCCCACCCGTGAAGTGAGCTGCCCGGTGTCGCGGGGCATGCGCACAGTGCGCACGCCCCGCACGCGTGGGGAGCGGCTATAGGCGGGAACTGAAGTCCTTGACCTGCTTCCTCGCCTCATCACGCGCAACCCCATAACGCTCCTGGATCTTTCCGGCCAGGTACTCGCTGTTGCCCTCGGCCACCTTCAGATCATCGTCAGTCAGCTTGCCCCATTGGGCCTTTGCCTTGCCGGCCAGTTGCTTCCACTGACCCTTTACCTTGTCATCGTTCATGCTCGTTACCTCCGTTGATGCCGATTCCGTCGTTGCGCCGCCCGTCGGGCACCGATCGCGCGACGCAGGAAGCCTAGCGCGTGGTGAGCCTTGCACCACGCCGCCCGCGACTCATGCGAGCGTAGGACCCGGCTGATACTGCCGCGCCGCCGCTTCTGCAAAGATGACGCCAGCGTTTGAATTCATAACGTGGATGCGGTGGAACACGGCACGCCGTCCGCTGCACCCCAATTCGAAGGATGCCACCTCTGATATCGCCCCGGTGCCGGTTTACTGCCGCATGCTGCGCGTCGCTCCTGGCCTCGTTGCTGTCTGCCTGCGCGCTGCCCTCGCTGCGCGACCGGCCGCCCTCGAGCGCCTTCCAGGACACGGGGCAGACGCGGCTTGCGCGCGTTCTTGCCCCTTCACTCACCGCACATCCGGGCGTGAGCGGCGTGCACGCACTACCCATCGCCACCGAGGCCTTCGCTGCGCGCGCCCGCCTGGCCGCAGCAGCCGAGCGCTCCATCGATGCGCAGTACTACATGTGGCACGACGACCTGACCGGGAAGCTGCTCTTCGAGGCGCTGGTGCAGGCCGCGCAGCGTGGCGTTCGCGTGCGCCTGCTGCTGGACGACAACAACACCTCGGGCATGGACCGCACGATCGCCGCCCTCGCCGCCCACCCGAACATACAGGTGCGCCTCTTCAACCCGCTGATCCTGCGCCACGCGCGCTGGACCAACTACGTGTTCGACTTCGGCCGCATCAATCACCGCATGCACAACAAGTCCTTCACGGTCGACAACGAGGTCACCGTCGTCGGGGGGCGCAACGTCGGCGATGAATACTTCGATGCGGGCGCCGCCGTGCAGTTCGTCGACCTGGACCTGATGGCGGTGGGCCCGATCGTCGATTCCGTCTCCAGGCTATTCGATGAGTTCTGGAACAGTGCCTCTGCCTATCCGGCGCCGATGCTGGTCGGTTCGCAGTCGCCCGCCGATGCCGACCGCACGCTGCAGGCCGCGTTCGCCGCGGCACGCGCCGAGCCGGCCGCGGCCCCCTACCTCACCATGCTGAAGTCGCGGCCGCTCATCGATGAGGTGCGCGAGCACCAGTTCGAGTTCCAATGGAGCGAGGTGCGCCTGGTTGCGGATGACCCGGCCAAGGTGTTCTCCGACAGCCGCAGCCTGATCATGCTGCCCCAGCTGCTGAAGGACACCGGAACCCCGCACGCGCAGTTCGATCTCGTGTCCCCTTACTTCGTGCTGATGCAGGAGGGCACCCGGGATTTCGAGGCGCTCGCTCACGAAGGCGTGCGCGTGCGCGTCCTCACCAACTCCCTGGCGAGCAACGACGTGGTTGCCGTGCATGCCGGCTACGCGAAACACCGCCGGGCGCTTCTCCAGGCCGGAATCCGGCTCTATGAGCTCAAGCGCATCGACCCGCTGGAACGCCGCCGCCGGGGCGGCAGCTCGGCCGGCTCCCTGCACGCGAAGACGCTGCAGATTGACGGCGCGCGCCTATTTGTCGGCTCCTTCAACTTCGATCCGCGCTCGGTGCGTCTGAACACCGAGATGGGGGTCGTAATCGCAAACGGCGCGATGGCGAAGGAACTCGGGGCCTACTTCGATAACGGGCTCGCGCTGCGTGCCTACGAGGTGCGGCTGAATGAGGACGGCCGGCACCTCGAGTGGATCGACACGACGCCCCAGGGAACGCACGTTCTCAATACCGAACCTGGTGCCGGTCTCGGGCGCCGCGCGCTGGTGAAGATCCTCTCGGTCCTGCCGATCGACTGGCTGCTGTGATCCCCGGGGGCGAGCACGATGCCTAAGCGCCGTCCGACACGCAACGGGTGCGGCCGCTGATCGCACCGGCGCAGCCCATGCCCCAAGGTGGAGGCCTGTCTTCCTGCACCCGGAGCACCTCATGAGCCTCAAGTCCCGCGCCCGCACCGTGACGGAGATGATGACCGAAGCAATTTCCTCCGTGGACCCGAGCGGCCTCGATGAGGACGTGCTGAAGACCCTCAAGGCAGAGCACACCGAGGTCAAGGGGCTGCTGGGCGAGCTGTCTGAGGCAACCAGTGCGGCAAAACGCCGGGCTCTGGTGAAGAGCATCCGCAAGGCTCTGGTGCCGCACACCGTGGCCGAACAGAAGGTCGTGTACGACGCCGTACTGGCGTTGCGCGACAGGGAGGCCAAGGTGGACGGCTATGAGGGGTACCTGGAGCATGAGCTGGCCTCATCCGCTCTCAAGCGCCTCAGCTCGATATCCAATTGTGCCTCGCCGGAGCACCACGCCACTGCCAAGGTGCTGCGCGAGCTCGTCACGCACCATATCCGCGAAGAGGAAAGCGCCTTGTGGGGCGACGTAAAGAGCCATTTCTCGCAGCAGCAGCGCGAGGGCCTGAACCGCGCCTACCTCGCCGCCAAGCGGCGGGTACGCGTACCCGGATGAGTACGGGTCGAGCTGCCGTCAGCAGGTAGCCGCGCCCGCCCTGAGGCCGGCCAGGGGCTCCGCCAGCAGCCGGTCGAGCGCCGCAAGGTCCACCGGCTTGATGAGGTGGGCGTCGAACCCGGCGGCGCGTGCCCGCTCGATGTCGTCGCGCTGCCCGTAACCGGTCAGCGCGATCAGCCTCACCGCCCCATCGCGGGCCCGGATCCGCCGCGCGACCTCGTAGCCATCGATGCGCGGCAGCCCGATGTCGAGCAGCACGATCTGTGGTCCGAACTCCAGCGTGCGTTCCAGCGCCTCTTCGGGCACATAAACCGACTGTGTGTTGTGCCCGTTCAAGCGCAGCAGCAGGGCCAGCGAGTCCGCCGCATCGGCGTTGTCGTCCACGATCAGAATGCGACGCCCCGCGGCGCTCGAACCCTCCTCTTCCATAGGCGTCTCCCCCGGAGGCGGGATCAGCGGCAACCGCACCTCGAAGGTCGAGCCCTGCCCGACCCCGGGACTGCGTACCGCGACTATTCCCCCATGCATCTCGACCAGCCGTTTGACCACTGACAGACCGATCCCCAGCCCACCCTGGGAGCGATCCAGGGCGCGCTCGCCCTGGACGAACAACTCGAAGATCTGCGGCAGCAGTTCCTTGGTGATGCCCATCCCGGTATCGCTGACCGTGATCAGGCCATGGGCGTCCTCTTGCCGCACCGCGATGCGGATCGTGCCTCCCGGGTCGGTGTACTTCACCGCGTTGGCCAGGAGGTTCACGAGGCACTGCACGAGGCGTGCAGCGTCCCCGTTGACGTACAGCAGCTCCTTCCCCAACACACGCTCGACCCGGTGCCCCTTCTCCCGCACCAGCGGATCGACGCTCTCGAGCGCCTGCGAGATCACCGCCAGCAGCTCTATCGGCGCGCGTTGCAGCTCAATCCTGCCCTGGGTGATGCGCGACACGTCCAGCAGATCGTCCACGAGCCGCGTCAGGTGGGCCACCTGGCGCTTCACGATGCCCACGATCGCCTGTGTGCTCGAGTCTGGCGGCGCCACTCGCCCGAGCAGCTCGCTCGCGCTGCGGATGGGCGCCAGCGGATTGCGCAGCTCATGCGCCAACATGGCGAGGAACTCGTCCTTGCGACGGTCGGCGGCACGCAGCGCGTCTTCTGCCTTCTTGCGCTCCGTGACATCGCGCGAGACGCTAAGAACGCTCTGCACCTCCCCGCTGCTGCCAAACTCCGGCACCACCGAACTCGTATAGTGCAGTGCCCCGGCCGGCCCCGGGAAGCTGAACTCCACCGTCTGCGGCTCACCGCTCTCGAACACCTGGGTCAGCGTGCGCTCGAACACGTCGCACAGATCCGGCGGCATGCCGAGTTCGCGGCTGGTGCGCCCGATCAGCGCTTCGCGCGTGAGACCGGTGTTGCGCGTCGCCGCCTGATTGACGAATACGTGGCGAAAGCTGCGGTCGAAGCGGCTGAGGATGTCCGGGGAGTTCTCCGCCAGGGTGTGCAGCTGCTGCTCGCGGGTGCGGACCGTCTCCTCCGTCTCGCGCAGCATGCGCATCTGGTCGCGGGCCTGGTACTGGCGCCTGCGCCCGCGAAGGGCCGCCTCGACCGAGCTCAGCAGCGTGCGCACCGAGGTGGGCCGGTTGAGCAGCGTCACGTTGGTCAGCGAGGCCCGCAGGCGTTCGGCCGCCGCACTGGCGGTGGCAGTGTGGCCGAGCAACACGACCGGAATGTCGGACCAGGTGGGCTGCCCGCCCAGCGCCGCGGTCACCCTGTCAAAGTGCGGGTCGCGCAGCGCGGCATCGGTGACCACCACCGCCCCGACCGGCTCGCGCAGGGCCAGCGCCAGGGTGGCAGCGCTGTCGAGTACCTCGCACGCAATGCCGCTGCGCCGCAGCAGCGCGGAGGCGACGTCGCCATCGCGTCGCGTGTGCGGAAGTATCAGAACCCGGTAGCCATCCTCGGCTTGCGCGGCCGCATTCATAGCGGCGCTGCGCTGGATGGCTGTGTGGCCTGTGGCGGGAGCACCTCGGCCGGTACCCCCGTAAGCACGCCGCGCAACTGCAGCAGAGGCTGACTCAGGTGGATGCCTGCCTCATCCAGACGCAACTCGCGGATCGATTCTTCGTGTGCACCGGTGCGCTTCTTCAACACCGAGATGGCCTTCTTCACCATGCCGCCATACTCGAAGTAGCGCAGCAGAACCACCGAGTCGGCCAGATAACTGGCCTCCACCGGCGAGGCCATGTTGCTGCCGATCAGGCCGCTCTGGGCCACGACCAGAAATGTCGCCACGCCATGATTGTTGAGGTAGGAAAGCAGCTCATGCAGCTGCGCGGTGAGGAAATTGTTTTGCGGCATCGAGTTGAGGTAGCCATTCAGGCTGTCGATGATGACCACGCGCGCCTGATCGCGCTCGACGCTCTCACGCACGGCCTGCGTGAATTCCCCCGGTGACATCTCGACCGGGTTGATCTGGCACAGCAGCAGCTCCCCGGGGCCACGCCCTTCGGGGATCTTCAGGCCCATGCCGGAGGAACGGGCAAGCAGGGCCGCCTTGGTCTCATCGAACATGAAGATCGCCGCGTGCTCGCCGCGCTGCGCCGTGGCCACCGCGTACTGCAGGGCGATCGAGGACTTGCCGCAGCCCGGAGGACCGGCCAGCAAAGTGCTGGTACCGCGCTCAACGCCACCACCCATGAGCGCATCGAGCTCGCGCACCCCGCTGGCGATGAGGCCCCGCCGGAAGGACGCCCCGTGATGGGCGGCGATGAGGCGCGGAAAGACGTGCAGGCCGCCGCGGGTGATCACGAAGTCGTGGAACCCGCTCGCAAAGTCGCTGCCACGGAACTTCAGCACCTGCACCTCGCGCTGGGCCCGTCCGTAGGGCGGGGAGGTGAAGTCGAGCGAAATGACGCCGTGAGCGATGCTGTGCAGCTGCAGGTCAGGCCCCTCGGCCGTGCGGTCGTCCAGCATCACGACCGTGCAGCGCCGCCCGACAAAGAACTGCTTGAGCGCCAGAATCTGGCGGCGGTAGCGCAGAGAACTCTGCGCCAGCAGGCGCAACTCGGACAGGGAGTCGAATACCAGCCGTTCGGGGTTGGATTGCCGTACCGCGTCCAGCACCCGGCGGGTGGTCTCGCTGAGTTCCACCTCCGAGGGATGCAGCATGGTGAGCTCAGTCTCCCCGTCCAGATCAGCCTCGTCGGCAACCATCTCGACGATCTCGATGCCGCCGATGTCCCAGCCGTGCGACTGCGCCCCCGCAGTGAGCTCTTCGCGGGTCTCCGACAGGGTGACGTACATGCAACGCTGGTTGCTGCGCATTCCCTCGAGGAGGAACTGCAGCGCCGCGGTGGTCTTGCCGGCACCCGGGTGACCGTCAAGGAGGTAGAGCCGATCAGCTATCAGGCCGCCATGCAGGATGTAATCCAAGCCCGGGATGCCAGTTTTCGCGCGTTGCATGCCACGTGCTTTGGGTTGCCTGAGAACTAGTGGGATTTAGCCTCCGTGCCCAGTTCTTGCCCACGTACGCGCAGCATGTGTTCTCGTAGGATGTTGCCTACAGGAAAGCTCGTACTTCCGGGTGACCGGCGCGGCGCCCCTCAGCTGCAGGGTCCCTCGATCCGCCCGTGACACCCGCGCTGGGTTGCGCGGCCGGACCCGGGAACACGCGGCCCATATACGCTCGAGGGCTGGTTGCATCCGGCCATGCGCAACCAGATGACACACCGCCAGACCGGGGGACGTAGGGGTCTCATGCAAATCCTCCGGATCGGCTCCTCAAAGATCGCGGTCGATCCACGCGGGGCTCTTGCGGAGCAACTCACATGACCTGGGCCCGCTGGGTGCAAGAGCCGCCCGGGAGCCCAGCGCAACCAGCGCCGCTGCCGCGAAACGGGTCGGCCGGCCCCTCAGGCCGTGGGGCACGTGCGGGAGGCTGGGGGCTGCAGCAGGGTTTCTCATGGTCTTCGTCTCCCTCGGCCGTCCGGGCCGACAAGGATGCGAAGCCTACAAACGCCCGGTGGCGGCCGGAATCGGCCGTCGCCCAAGCGCGCGTCAGTCGATGACTACTCAGGCCGCCTTGCCGCGGGAGGCGCGGCGACCCGGGCTCTTCTGCCGCGCTCGCGGGCTCTTGGCGGGCGCGCGGCGTTCGCTCATGCTGCGGCGGAGCAGCTCGGCCAGATCGATGACGTTCGAGGGTACCTGTGGACTCGGGGCCGCCTCCAGCGACTCGACGGCCTGCGACTTGCCCGCAGCGAGCTTCCTCTTTATCAGCGTGTCGATGCGACGGCTGAAGTCCTCGCTGTAGTGCTGCGCCTGCCAGGGATGAGTCATCTGCGTCACCAGTCGCCGTGCCATCTGCAGCTCTCCCGCCTTGAGCCGCGCCGCGGCGCCGCTCGGCAGCGTCAGCGACTTTTCGGTCCGCAGATCCCCCGCCCAGCGCAGTACCTCGAGCACCAGCGCGCCCTCCACCGCCACGAGCGCCGCCAGGTGCTCCTTGTTATGGATGACGATACGCGCGATCCCGGCGACGTCGGCGGCGCGGATGGTCTCGCGCAGCAACGCATAGACATGCCCGGCGGAACCTGCCGGCTGCAGGTAGTAGGGTCGCTCAAGCAGGACCAGCGGCAGTTCTGAACGCTTCACGAACGACTCGATCTCGATCGTCTGGGTCGACTTAGGGAAGGCCGCGCGTATCTCCGCGTCGGTGATGACCACGTAGCGGCCATCTCGCTGCCGCACGCCCTTGACGATGTCCTCCATCTTGAGCTCCCGCCCGGTGCGCTTGTTGTACCTGCGGTAACCGACCGGATCGAGCGTTCGGCGGTCAAGCCATTGAAAGTCGATGCTCGAGTCGCGCGTCGCCGAATACAATGCCACGGGCATGTGAACCAGCCCGAAGGTGACCGCGCCCTTCCATATCGCGTGCGCCATGCCGTGTCTCCCGATTCACTGAGGCATCCGGCAAACACTGCCCTCGCAGTCGCCAGACGGACGCCCGAATTCCGTCCCGATGCTTTCGCCAGCCTTTGCGGCCCGCGGCGCGACTATAACCGGATGCGCCCCAGCGGCGGGTCCGCAGACGCAAAACGGCCGGCGCGTGGGCGCCGGCCGTTATCATTCCCGCAGTGAGTCTACGGCTGCGGCTTCTGACCTGGTTTGCGCGAACGGTCAGCGTCACTGGCCGGATTCGTGCTGTTGCCACGGGACTGATCCTTCCCGGGGCCTTGCTTCTTGTCCTCTGGGTCCTGCTGGCCGTGCTGTCCACCCTGCTGGGGGCGGCTCTTGTGGTCGTCGCGGTTCTGCTGCGTGCCGGGGGTCTGGCTGCTCATTGAGCGTCTCCTGGGTTTAAGCGAGGCTCAACACTAGCGCCGCGATGTCCGGGTGAATGTCGCAGGGCCGACCTGCACATTGTAGGAAGTTGACCACGTGCCCAACCTTGAGGGCGGCGGCGCGCCCGGCCGCGGCTAACGGGCAACGGCAACGCGGATGCCAAGGCTCGCGCCACCGGCCACGCTGCTCGTGGTGACAACACCGCCAGCCCCGGCCACACGGTGCCGGATCGCAAGCAGGCGAATGTCCGGAGCGGCTTCGAGGACCGCGGCCGCCGGCAGGGGCCCGACCGTCAGGCTCACGGTGCCGCGGTGTTCCGCGGCAACCAGTCGTGCAGCCGGTCCGCTGCACATCTGCAACGCCGCCTGCACCGCTCGATAGAGTGCGACCCGCTCGGGCATCCCGACGAAGGGCTCCTCGGGGGCGATATCGGCCTCAAAGGCAATATGCCCCTGCGCGTTCAGGTGCTCGACGTACCAGCGCAGCGCTGCAAACAGGCCGATGTGCGTCAGAAGCCCCGGCTGGAGCTCCTCGACCACGCGCCTTTCAGTGGCGACGACCGCATCGAGGCTCAGCTGCGCGCGGCTGAGTCGCTCGCGCAGCTCAGGCTCCTGCCCCCGGACGCTGTGCTGCAGGTGGCTGAGATCCATCTTCGTGGCCACCAGCAGGCCCCCCAGTTCGTCGTGCAGCGCGCGGGCAGTCTCGGCGCGTGCCTCATCCAGCTGATGCTCCAGGTAGACGCACAGCGCCGACCATTGCGCGGGCGACAGGACTGGGTCTGCCTGCTCCATGAGGGCTCCGGGCTGCGCCGCCCCGATGGCGTCCGGGGTCCCGGTCGTGCCGGGCCTGCGGCGGCCGCGCGTCAGCTGCTCCGGGGGTATCATGCGCGCAGGTCCTCCACAGTGCAGCCCAACCCCTCGTGACCTCTGCTCCGCGCCGCCGCCGCGTGCTGATTGCCGACAACAACCTCGATCTCGTTGTCGTGCTGAGCGAGCTGATCCGGATGGAGGCCTCGCTGGAGCTGGTCGGGCACGTTGCGAGCGGCGCCGCGGCGCTCGAGAGAGTGCAATCTGAAGCGATCGATGTACTGCTGCTGGATCTGGGGCTTGAAGACTGTCACGGGTTCGAGGTCCTCGATAAGCTGGTTAAGTCCGGATCTACCACCCGGGTGATCGTGCACAGCGGACACTCTTCCGCGGAGCTTAAGGCCCATGCCAAGCGCCGCGGCGCCGCGGCTTACGTGGTCAAGACCGGGGACATCGAGGAACTGCTCGCGACTATGCGGGACGTCTGAAGAGCGAGCGTCCGGAGCCCCGGGAGGCAAGGTCCACTGCCCACTCCGTCACCGCATGTCGCACACCGGCAATGCTGCGCGCCGGGTTGTTCGCCACGATGCCGCGATCGTGCTGTCGCCGCCGCTCATGCCATTCCGCCAGCATGCGTCGCCTGTGGAACTCACGATAGGTGAGGACTTCAGGTTCGAGTTCATCGTCCTCGTGCACGTCCGTAGCTCCCTAACCGCCCAGCAGCGATCGTCCGTGCTTTGGGGGCCGCTGTCGGCCAGTGGCGTGCAGGCTCTCGGTGTCGGCGCCTTCTTACACAGAGCGCCCCGGGCGGACGGGGGCCCTCCGAGCAAGGCTTCCGGGCCCATATATAAGAGTGCCCCCGGGGCGAAAAGGGCAACCTCAGCCCCTGGGGCCAAAGGGGAACAACATCGGCACCCGGCTGCGATAGGCGCCGTACGCGGCACCGAGTTCCACGGTGAGCCAACGCTCTTCGCGGCGTGCCTTCATGACTATTCCGACCGTTACGAGCAGTGCGCCCGCCAGCCCCCATAGGGTTCCCTTGGCGACCGCCGTCGCGTACACCGCCAGCAGGATCCCGAAATAGATCGGATGGCGCACGATCGCGAAGGCGCCGGAATCGAGGACCACATGGTCCGCCTTGCGCGTAATGCGCCCCGACCACAGACGCCCCATGCCGATGCGCGCCCACCACGCGAACGCAATGCCCACGGCGATCACGCCGACACACAGCCAGGCCTCGGCCCTATCGACCTGCCACACGCGCAGGCTGCCGCTATACCGATGCGCGGGAATCCCCAGAACGAACGCCCCAAGCACCAGCAGGCCCCGGTACGCGAGTTGCGCAGCCAGGCTCTCCTGCTTCTGGGTTTCGCCAGACCAGGCGGCGGCCAGGAGCCAGGAGAGCGCCCACGACACCCACAGCGCAATGATGGCCAGTCCCGGCCGCATCACGGGCACCCGGCGGCCCGCGCTGCCGACGGCGCCCTAGCCATCGGCATGCCCGGGCCACGGGTGCATCTCGATCAGCGTCCCAAGCGTGTCCCGCGTCAGGCGTAACGCGCGCGCACCAACCCGTGCAAGCAATCTGGCGTCGACCTCGGACCGCGCCGCCCTCTGTACCCTGGCAGCCGCCCTGCCGCGCTCGGTCAGCAGCACCGTCAGGCGCCGGCGGTCGTGTGCGTCGGCCACACGCTCGAGGTATCCGCGTGCCACGAGGGTGTCGACGAGCTGTCCGGCAACCTGCTTGGACACCCGCAGCTGCCGGATGAGTTCAGCAAGCGGAACTGCCCCCTCATCCAGAGCAAGGCCGCCGATCACGTACAGGCCGTTGCGCGGGACGTCGTCGTAGCCGGCCGCATCCAGCGCCGCACGCATTGCCACGCCATAGACGGTGCGCGCGTGGCGCAGCAGTGCCGGCATGGGGATCTCCTCGGCACCCGGTACGGTTCGTGGCATGCGGCCACCTTATAGTCACTATTTTTTACTGTCAATGTTATTGACTAAAGACCCGGGTTTGGCTCGCCTGCTCAGACGGTGGTGCGGCTCCAGCGCATCACGGCGAACCTGTAGGTGCAGCCCCACTACAACTGCCGTAGCGCACGGACTGCGGGGTCACTGGTGCGGGTGTCTACTGGGGGCCGTAGTAAATCCAACGAGGACAGGTCATGAAGCGATCGAACTGGCTGGCAACGGGCACTTTCCTTCTGCTGGGAGCGATGCTCAGCGCGACGGGCTGCGTCGTGCACAGCGGGCCCGGCTACAACGAGGGCTACCACGAGGGATATTGGGACCGCGAACACAACCGCTACTGGCATGAGAATGCCTGGCACGAGTGCGGCGAGGGCGACGTTCACTGTCGTTGAGCGAATCCGGAGGCGGCCCGTGCAATTGCGGCCGCCTCCTCTCCTTTGCGCGGCGGGACTGCCTCGGACGCCCCCGAATCCGTAGCAGTCAGTGCTGCCTCGGGGAAAGCGAAAGGCGTTCGCCGCAGGGCGAACGCCTTTTTCTGCCCCACCGCCAGGTGGGCGCGACGGCGCCGCGGCTCTCAGCCAGTGGACCCAGGGTCTGGCGACGGCGCGCCGGAAGGCTCCGGCGCCGTCTCGGTCTTGAGGGCGTCCTGCTCGGCCTGGTGGGTCATGACGATGATGCTGATGCGGCGGTTGATCGGGTCGCGCGGGTCGCCGCGATCGAACAGCACCGAGGACGAGAGCCCCACCACGCGAGCGGTCTTCTCGGTCGAGAGGCCCGCGGCCTCCAGGGCGCGGCGCGCTGCGTTGGCACGCTCGCTCGAGAGATCCCAGTTGGTGCGCCCACTGCCCCCGGCGTAGGGTGTCGCATCGGTGTGCCCGGTGAGGCTCAGGTGGTTCGGCACGGTGTTCAGGTAGCTCGCGAGCTCCGTGAGGATGGCCTGGGTGTAGGGCTTCAGGTGTGCGCTGCCGATGTCGAACATCGGGCGGTTCTGCTGGTCCACGATCTGGATGCGCAGGCCCTCGGGCGTGATGTCGAGCAGCAGCTGGTCCTTGAACGGTGCCAGCGCCTGGCTGTTCTCGATCGCCTTCTTCAGGTCATCCATCAGTGACTCGAGCTGCTTGCGCTCCGCGGCCTTGGTGGCATCGCGGTCGAGTGCCACCTTGTCCGCCTCGGTGCGCAGTTCCTGGTGCGCCGGCGGCGTCGCGGGGGCGACCGGGGCGCCAATACCGGGTCGCTCGAGCTGCGTGATGCGCGGGGCATCCAGGCCGCCGCGCAGGTTGATGGGGCTGGTGCTGGCGCCCCCCGGGCCGTTCATGCCTGGCGCGGGCTTCACGCTCTTGCCCTGCTCCATGCTCGGGTTCTTGAAGTAGTCGAAGATCGCGGCGCGCTGGTCCTTTGACACGGCCGTCACCAGCCACATCACGAGGAAGAACGCCATCATCGCGGTCACGAAGTCCGCGTACGCGACCTTCCAGGCGCCACCATGGTGTGCATGGCCGCCGCGCTTGTAGCGCTTGACGACGACGATCGGCCGCTCGCCGGCCTTGCGTGCCATGGCAGGATTACCGTGCGACGGCGTCGGCGGTGGCCGCAGCGCCCCCCGCGCCCGCTGCTGCGGCGGGGCGGTCCTTGTTCTTCAGGCGCGCCTCCAGGTCGGCAAAGGTCGGGCGCACCTCGCTGAAGAGCAGCTTGCGGGCGAACTCGACCGCCACCGAGGGTGCGTACTCGCGCACGCTCGCCACCAGCGCCATCTTCACCACCTCGAAGGCCTTGCCCTCCTCGTTGGCAAGGTGCTCCATGGCGGCCGCGATCGGCCCGACGAAGCCGTAGGACACCAAAATGCCGAGGAAGGTGCCCACGAGTGCCGCGCCCACCTTGTGCCCGATGGTGGCGGTATCGGCGCCTTCGAGCGACGCCATGGTGTTCACGATGCCGAGCACCGCGGCCACGATGCCAAAGCCGGGCAGCGCGTCGGCCACCTTCTGCACGGCGATCGCCGGCTCCGCCATCTCCTTGTGGTGGGTCTCGAGCTCGTACTCGAGCAGGGTCTCGAGCTCCTGCGGATCGAGGTTACCGCCGACGATCAGGCGCAGGCAGTCGGTGATGAACTCCACCATGTGGTGGTCAGCCAGCACGTGCGGGTACTTCTTGAACAGCGCACTGTCCTGGGGCTGCTCGAGGTCGCGCTCAATGCTCATGACGCCATCGCGCCGGATCTTGGTGAGGATCTCGTACATGAGCTGCAGCAGCGTCACGTAGTGCTCGCGCTTGTAGCGCGGGCCCTTGGGGAGCGAGAGGGCCCCGAAGACGGCCGCCTTCACCACCTTGGCCGGGTTGCTGATCAGGAAGGCACCGATGGCGGAGCCGACGATGATGAGGATCTCAAAGGGATGCCACAGGGCCAAGAGCTTGCCACCCTCGGCGGCGAAGCCGCCGAGGATGCACCCGAGGACCACCAGGGATCCGACTATTTGCATCATTTGAGTATGTGTCCCGGGAGGCACTGCCCCCTGAGGTGATATCGGCCCCGGGGCACAAACCTTAAGGCCACCCCCCGCCTCGGCGCCACGCGGGCACCGCGCACGCCTCAGACCGGGGCATTGCCCTGCACGAGCTCCGCGGCGCGTATCCTGCGCACGATGCGGGCGGCCGCGGCGGCGCGCAGCCCATGGTTGCCGAAGCGATAGAAGTGCAGCGCCGACCTGAGGTCCGCGAAGTGCCTGGCGTCGCGCACGCTGCGTCGCAGGCGCGCCCAGGCCGGCACGAACCCGCAGGTATCCGTGTCATCCGGTGGCTGGTCCTCGGCCGGCCCGTCGTGGAGCACCCGGGCAAGCTCTATCACCTCGTGCGGCTCGAGCTGCAACACCCGTGGGGAGCCGTGCAGCTCGGGCAGAACCACGATCATGCGCCCCAACCTGCGTATGGCATCAGTCGATCCTGAAAACCGCGCCCGTGCCGCCGCTGCCGCCCGCGGAAGTCATTCCGTAGAGCGTACCGTCCGCTGCTTGCGTCAGGCTGCCGTAGGGGGCCGCGCCGTCCTGGGTAGCGGCGAAGGAATACAACACCGATTCTGCGCCACCGGGCGCTATCAGCAGCACCGCGCCGGCGCCGCTCGCGCCGCCGCCGCGGGTCAGGGCATAGAAGTTGCCGTCACTGCCTGCGAGCAGGTCGCCGAACGGGTTGGCGCCATCAGCTCCCGCACCAAGGGAGGCGAGCACCGACTCCGTGCCATCGCCGGCGAGCTCGATGACGGCACCCATCCCGTAGGCGCCCCCGTCGCGCGTCAGGCCGTAGAAGTTGCCGTCGCCTCCCTGGACCAGGCTGCCGGCCGGGTTCGCTCCATCGCTTGCGGAGCCGAAGGAATGCAGCAGGCTCTCGGCCCCCTGCAGGGTCATGCGGAAGGCCGTGCCGCTGCCGTAGGTGCCCCCGGCGCCGGTCATGCCGTACAGGTTGCCGTCGCTGGCCTGTATCAGGCTGCCGAAGGGTGTCTGGCCGTCACCTGCGCCGCCGAAGGAGTGCAGTACGAGCTCGCTCCCCTGCGCCGTCACCATGAACACCGTGCCGGCCCCGTAGGCGCCGCCGTGGACGCTCGTGCCGTAGAAGTTGCCGTCGCTCGCCTGCAGCAGGCTGCCGTAGGGATCCTCGGCATCGCTGCCGGTTCCGAATGCGTACAGCACGCTCTCGATGCCCGAAGCACTCAGGGCAAAGACGACACCGTGGCCGTTGCTCCCGCCGTAGGCGGTTACGCCGTAGAAGTTGCCATCGCTCCCCTGGATGAGGCTGCCGTGGGGGTTGGCGCCGTCGGTGCCAGCGCCGAAGGAGTGGAGCACCGTCTCGCTGCCGTCGGGCGCGATGCTGAAGGCCTCGCCGCCGCCGTAGGCCCCGCCGACGTAGGTGAGGCCGTACAGATTCCCGTCACTGCCCAGCAGCAGGCTGCCGTAAGGCGTGGAGCCGTCGGTCAGGCCGGAGAACGCATAGACGGTTGACTCCGCACCCGGCGCGCAGGCGATGGCGATGCCCGTGACATCCGCGCCCGCGACCATCCCGCTGGCGTTCGAAGCCGTGCACGCCACCGCCGGCGGGTGTGCCGCAACCGTGACGTCGTAGCTGGCCCCACTCGGCAGCCCGGTCGGCATCGTGAAGGTCTGTGCGTTGGCGAAAACCGCGAGCCTGTCGGTGCCGTCCGCGAGCACCAGCCCCGCGCTCGAGAGGCCGCTGATCGAACCGCCGATCGTAAAGGCACCCGGCGCACAGGTGATGACGACATTCGTGACTGCGGCCGTGCCCATCGTGCCGCTGCCGTTGCCGACCGCGCAGATGAGGCCGGGCGGCTGCGTCTGCACGAGGATGGCGTAGTGAGCGCCGCTTGGCAGCTGTGTCGGCATCGTGAAGACGCCGGCCCGGAAGGGGACGCTGAGCGTGTCGGTCCCGTCGGCGAGCACCAGTCCGTTTGCAAAGAGCCCGGACACGACGCCGCCCACAGGATAGGTCGCGGGCCCGCAGGCCACCGCCACCGAGGTGACCGCGGATGCAGGCATGGTGCCCGCGCCGTCGCTGACGACGCACTGCATGCCCGCGGGTGCACTGCGCACCGTCACCTGGTAGGGGGTGCCAACGCCCAGCGGCACGGGGAAGCGGAACCCACTCGCCATGGCAGGCACGCTCAGCACCGCCGCACCATTCGCCAGCACCAGGCCCGAGCCTGTGCCGAGCCCACTCACCGAGCCGCCGAGTGGGAAGGACTGCGCGGTGCAGTTGATCAGCACACTGGCGACGTTGCCCGCGGGCATCGTTCCGCTGCCGCCCTGCACCGTGCAGGTGCCACCCTGCGGCTGGCTCGCGACGACCACCCCGTAGGCGGCCCCGTAAGCCACCGGCTCGCGCAGGGTAAAGGTGGTGGCGCCAGGATCCACCGCGAGCGTGTCGGAGCCATTCTTCAGCACGAGCCCCGCCGTGATAAGCCCGCGGATGCTGCCCCCGAGCGTGAAGGCGCGGTCCGAGCATGTGACGACGATGTTGGCGACGTTCGCCGATTTCACCATGCCCTCACCGCCCGCGATACTGCAGGTTTCCCCGGCCGGTGTCTGCCCGACCGTCACCTGATAGTGGGTATCCCCGGGCACGGCGCCGCCGAAACTGAACGTGCCGCTGTGAGAAATGACGGTCGAATCCTCGCCGTTGTCCACCAGAACCAGCTGCGCCCCATCCGCAAGTCCTGCGACGGTGCCGCCTACCGTATAGCCGCCGCCCGCAGGGGAGCCGGAAGAGCCGCAGCCTGCAGCGAGAGCGCCGGACGCCGTCAGCAGAACGAAGAGTGCGCGCCGAGGTGCGTGCGTGCGAGCGATGCCCATGGTTCCAGGCCCTGTCCCTTGTGCGGTGAAACACGGCCCCGCGCGCCCATCGGCCGCCGCGTGGCCACCCGTCCTTAGGGGTTAGCGGCAGGGCGGCCGCGAACTTTATCCGCGCCCCGAGGCATTAGGTTCAATGCCCCGGTGCCGCCGCGGGGTGGCCGCATGCGGCGCTGCAACCGCCTCAAGTCGGGGCCGCGTGCGGCCGTTAGCAGTATTAGGTAGTGTGCGAACCTCGCCCGGCGGCCGAATGCCGCACTCCGCGCTGTCCCGGCGGAGCTATCGTGGTTACGATCGGGCGAGGTTCGGGAGCCGCAAGGCAAAAGGACGCTCGAAATGTTCGACGGCGCCAATACGATCGTGCTTTATGAAGAGCTCGCCTTTCAGGACGTGCTGCCGGTCGCGTGGCGCGCGCTTCCCGGGGCGGTCGACGGCGAGACCGCCGCCGGCTACACCGAGCGCAACATGCGCCTGCTGCAGGCGCGCGAGGCCATGGACCAGCTGGGCCCGACGGAGAGTTCAGACGAGGCCGCGGCCAACGCGGCTGACATCATCCGCCTGGAGCTCAAGGTAAACCTGCTCCTCGACCTCGTCGGCCAGATCCTCGCCAGCAATCGCCCGCGCCCCACCGCGGTGCCGGTGCGCTTCAACTCTCTCGGCGCCATCTGGCGCAGCGGCACGCCGCTGCCGGATGCCGGAACCCAGGGAATCGTCGAGATCTACCTGCACGACTGCCTGGCGGAGCCGCTGCGGCTGCCCGGCCGCATCGCGAGCGTGCAGCCCGACGGGCACATCAAGGCACGCTTTGCGCCCGTCGGCGAGACCGTCGCGGACCTACTCGAGAAGCTCGCCTTCCGGCGCCACCGCCGCCTGGTGGCCGGCAGCCGTCAGCCGCCGCGCGGCTGAATCTCGCCTGCCGGTCTGATACTGCCGTCACAAACGCGGCGCCCGCGGCCGGCCCGGGCAGGGAAAGTTACCAACCACGTCACACCGCCCCCGCAGGCGCTCGCGCAACATAATCCCGTCTTCGCGTAGTCAACAACAAAGATCTACTGTTGAAAGGCGACGGGTCTCGATGATCAGGGCAGAGCGTCTCATGAGTGCGGTGGCGGGAAATTCCAACACCGCCGCGGCAACCCACGCCGCGGATGAGACCGGCGCGCGCCTGCCGAGCGGCACGTCAGAGGCCATCCGGCGCATCGGCGCCCTCATCCGCCAGGTGGCCGAGCATGACTCCACGGTGCTGGTGCTCGGAGAGTCCGGGACCGGCAAGGAAGTCGCCGCCCGCGCCATTCACGACCTGAGCCCGCGGCGCGCGCGCCCCTTCGTGGCCCTCAACTGCGGCGCAGTGCCTGCCGAACTGCTCGAGTCCGAGCTCTTCGGCCATGAAAAAGGCGCCTTCACGGGTGCCATCTCCACGCGCAAGGGCCGCTTCGAGATCGCCGAGGGCGGCACGTTGTTCCTGGACGAGATCGGCGACATGAGTCCCTCCATGCAGGTGAAGCTGCTGCGGGTGCTGCAGGAGCGCATATTCGAGCGCGTCGGCAACCACGTGCCGATGCGCTGCAATGTGCGCATCATCGCCGCCACCCACCGCAACCTCGAGGAGGCGATCGGCCGCGGGGCCTTCCGCGAGGACCTCTACCACCGCCTCAACGTCTTCCCCATCGAGATGCCGGCGCTGCGCTCGCGCATCCAGGACCTGCCGCAGCTGGTGCAGGAGTTCGTCGCACACAACCAGGCCGAGGGTCGCCCGCGGGTGCAGCTCTCGGCTGCGGCTCTCGAGGCACTCGGGGGCTGTGCCTGGACCGGCAACGTGCGCGAGCTGTCGAACCTCATCGAACGCCTCTCGATCCTGTGCGGCAGCCGCACGGTCGAGATCGCCGATCTGCCGGCGCGCTACCGCCCGGCCCAGGAAGCGGGCACCGTTAACCCGACTGCCGAGGAACCTGTCGCTGACCCTGCACCCCTCCTCAGTGAACCACAGGTGCTCGAGCTGCTGCAGGGCGAGCCTGCGGTCCTCGAGCTTGCCGCTCTTCCCGTGCCCGCGGTCTCTGCCACATCCCTCGCCGAGCTTCCCGATGCGGGCCTCGACCTGCGCACGCACCTGGCCGCCATCGAGCGCGCCCTCATCGAGCAGGCGCTCGCACGCACGCAGGGCACCGTCGCACACGCGGCGCGCCTGCTGAACCTGCGCCGCACCACCCTCGTCGAACGCCTGCGCAAGCTCGGCATCCTCGGCGCCTCGGGCGCGACGGAAGTTTGACGCCCCACGCGGCGCGCGCCCGCCCCGGGCGTGACCCAGTGCACGCTTTTCTCCCCCTCCCCGGGCAGGCACGCCTCTTGCACTGAGCTTCCTGCGCGCCCTCATCCAGGCGCGGGAGGAACCGATGACCGACCAACCCGAGGCAGCGGCCACGCGCATCCAGGGCGGCGAACACGTCGCGCTGGAGCCGGTTGCGATTGCGGAGGTCTCGCGGCGCATGCTGGAGCTTGCGCAGCGCGTGGCGCGCAGCGAGTGCACGGTGCTGATCGTCGGCGCCTCGGGCACGGGCAAGGAAGTCCTGGCGCGCTACATCCACCGCCACTCCGCGCGTGCCGCGCAGCCCTTCATCGCCGTCAACTGCGCTGCGCTGCCCGACAGCATGCTCGAGGCGATACTCTTCGGCTACGAGCGCGGCGCCTTCACCGGCGCGCACTCGGCCCACGCCGGCAAGTTCGAGCAGGCACAAGGCGGCACGCTGCTCCTCGATGAGGTCACCGAGATGCCGCTGGCGCTGCAGGCGAAGCTGCTGCGCGTGCTGCAGGAACGCGAGGTTGAGCGCCTCGGTGGCAGCGGCGCGCTTGCCCTCGACGTACGCGTGGTGGCCACCACCAACCGGCGCCTGCGCGAAGAGGTGGCCGCGGGGCGCTTCCGCGAGGACCTCTACTACCGCCTCAACGTCTTTCCCCTGCCGCTGCCGCCGCTGCGCGCGCGCCGCGAGGACGTGCTGCCACTCGCCATGCAGCTGCTCGGCGCCCGTTGCCGCGCCGGCACCCTGATCCCTGCGCTCAGCGCCGAGGCCGCACACCTGCTGCTCACCTACCCCTGGCCCGGCAACGTGCGCGAGCTCGACAACCTGCTGCAACGCGCGCTGATCCTCGCGAGCGGCCCGGTCATCCACCCCGAGCACATCCAGTTCGAGCCGCTCACGGATGACCCCGCCACCGCTGCCAGCCCCGAGTGCGGCTCACTCGCGGGCTCCCTCGATGAACACGAGCGCCAGATGATCCTGGCCGCACTGCGCAGCGGCAAGAACCGCAGCGCCGCCGCCCAGACCCTCGGCATCAGCGCGCGCACGCTGCGCTACAAGCTCGCGCGGCTGCGCGAGGCCGGCGTCGAAGTCCCCGTCACCTGAAGCCCGGTGAACCCACCATGAGCCAGATGCAGATCGAGCAGGTCCTCGCGCAGATCCGGTCCCTGTCCGGCCAGGTGAGCGCCGGAGCGGGGGCGGCGGCCCCGGCCGCGCCCGCCGCCGGTGGCGTCAGCGAATTCGCACGTCTCCTGCACCAGGGGGTCGACTCAGTCAACCAGACCCAGCAACGAGCCGGCGCACTCGCGGATGCCTTCGAGCGCGGCACCCCCGGTGTCGAGCTCCCCGACGTCATGCTGGAGCTGCAAAAGGCGAGCGTCTCCTTCCGGGCGCTGAACGAGGTGCGCAACCGCCTCGTGAGCGCCTACCAGGAAATCATGAACATGCCCCTGTGAAGGCCCGGCGTCCGCGGGTGATGAGATCCGAAACGCCTCCACTGACTCCCAACAAGCCCTGAACTACGATGGCGAACGAACTTACAGCTCCCCCGCTCGGCGCGACGCTCCTGTCTTCCGCCCTGAAACCCGTGCTGCTCCTGTTTGGAATTGCCGCCGCCGTGGCCGCGGGCCTCACCGTGGTGCTCTGGTCGCGCGGCCCGAACTACAGCATCCTCTACGCGAACCTCGGCGCCGAGGACCAGGCCCAGATCGCCCAGGCGCTCGACGCCGCGCAGATCCGCTACCGCCTGCAGCCCGGCTCCAACGCCATCGAGGTACCCACCGAGCACCTGGCGGACGCACGCCTGAAGCTCGCAGGCCAGGGGCTGCCCGAGGGCGGCGGCGGCTTCGCGACCCTCGACAAGGACCCAGGCTTCGGGGTGAGCCAGTTCGTGGAGAGCGCGCGTTACCAGCACGCACTCGAGACCGAGCTCGGGCGCACCATCGCGAACCTGCGCCCCGTCGAGGGCGCGCGTGTGCACATCGCGCTGCCGCGCCAGTCGGCCTTCGTGCGCGACCACCGCGCCGCCAGTGCCTCGGTGTTCGTACAGCTGAAGGCCGGCGCGCGGCTCGAGCAGCAACAGGTGCAGGCCATCATCAACCTCGTGGCCTCCAGCATCCCGGAACTCGAGGCGAGCCAGGTCACGGTGGTGGACCAGCAGGGGCGCCTGCTGTCGCAGCCCCCGGGTCACGATGAGTTCTCCCTGCGCGAGGAACAGTTCGACCTGGTGCACCGCCTGGAGGATGACTACCGCCAGCGCATCGAGGCGCTGCTGACGCCCCTGGTCGGCGCCGGCCACGTGCGCGCCCAGGTGGTGGCGCAGCTGAACATGGCGGTGAGTGAGGAGGCCCGCGAGCAGTACCGCCCGGAGAGCCAGATCGTGCGCAGCGAGCAGACCTCGGAGCAGACCAGCCACGAGGGCGCCGGCGCCCAGGGCATCCCCGGGGCGCTCTCCAACCAGCCCCCGGCCGGGGGGGTCGCAGGCGCGCCCCCGGCAGCCGCACCCGGCCAGCCCGCGACGGCGGGTACGGGCGGCGCGAAGCCTGGCGCCACTGCGGCCGCGGCCGCGCCCGCGGCGCCCACGCCGCCGGAAAACACCACCAAGGAAACCACCAAGAACTACGAGATTGACCGCACGCTCGCCTACACGCGCGAGCCGGCCGGCAAGCTCAAGCGCCTCACCGTCGCGGTGCTGGTCGATGACATGCATGCGGTGGACAAGTCCGGCAAGTCGCAGAGCACCGCGCTCACCGCAGCGCAGGTGGAGCACATCACGCAGCTCGTCAAGGACGCGGTCGGCTTCGACCAGTCCCGCGGCGACACCGTGAGCGTGGTCAACGCCTCCTTCGCCAGCGAGGCCCCGGAGCCCGAGGGCGAGCTGCAGGCACCGGCGCTGTGGGAACGCCCCTGGTTCCGCGACGTGCTCAGCATCGTGTGCGGCGCGCTGGTGCTGATCGTGCTGGTGCTGACGGTGCTGCGCCCGCTGGTGCGCAACCTCGTGACGCTGCCGCGCGCGGAGCGCCTGGCCGCCCCGGCAGGCGCTGCCGCCGGCACGGCAACGCTGTCGCAGGGGGCCGCCGCCGGGCTCCTCGATCCCGCGCAGCAGCTGAGCCAGGCGCGCGCCCTCGTCACGCAGGACCCGAAGCGGGTCGCGCAGGTGGTGCGCGGCTGGGTGGAACAGGATGGCTGAGCAGGCACAACCGGCCGCGGCCGCCAAGGCCCCGGCACCAGCGGCGGCTGCGGCTGCGCCGGCCGGGCGCAGCGGCACCGAGCGCGCCGCGATCCTGCTGCTCACCCTGGGCGAACAGGAGGCGGCGCAGATCCTGCGCCACATGGGCGCCAAGGACGTGCAGCGCGTCGGGGTCGCGATGACGCGCATGCAGGCGGTCTCGAGGAACGACGTCGAGCAGGTGCTGCGTGAGTTCACCGCCAACGTCGAGTCGCAGACCTCTGTGGGCGTCGGCACGGATGAGTTCGTGCGCAAGGCCCTGGTGCATGCGCTCGGCGAGGACAAGGCCGCCGGCATCATCGACCGCATCAGCATCGCCCGTTCCACCAAGGGCCTCGAGGCACTGAAGTGGATGGACGCCCGGGCGGTGGCGGAGCTCATCCGCTTCGAGCACCCGCAGATGATCGCGATCGTGCTCGCCTACCTCGAGGCCGAGCAGTCGGCCGAGATCCTGGCGCTGCTGCCGGGGCCGATCCGCGCCGATGTGATCGCCCGCATCGCGACCCTCGACGGCATACAGCCCAATGCCCTCTCGGAGCTGGATGACATCATCGAGAAGCAGTGCACCGGCAAGACCTCCGGCAACAACGCGGTGCTCGGGGGTGCCAAGGCCGCCGCCGAGATCCTGAACGCCCTGGAGCCGGCCACCGAGAGCGCCATCATGGAGGAGATCGGCAGCGCCGATGCCGCACTCGCCACCCGCATCCAGGACCTGATCTTCGTGTTCGAGGACCTCATGGACCTCGATGACCGCAGCATGCAGGAGCTGCTGCGGCAGGTGCAGGGGGATGAGCTGCTGCTGGCGCTCAAGGGGGTCGACGAGTCCCTGAAGGAGAAGGTCTTCAAGAACATGTCGCAGCGCGCAGCCGACATGCTCAAGGACGACCTCGCCGCCAAGGGCCCGGTGCGCCTCGCCGACGTCGAGACCGCCCAGAAGAACATCCTGCAGAACGCGCGCAAGCTCGCCGAGGCCGGCACGATCGCCCTCGCCGGCAAGGGCAACGAGTATGTCTGAGCGTCCCGCCGCTGCGCGCGTGATCGAGCGCTGGCTGCCCCCGAAGGTTGAGGGCGCACAGCTGGCGCAGCGGCGTGAGGAGCGCGCGGCCCCTGCCGGCAAGCCCCCCGGCGTGCAGCAGGCCGAGGCGGCCGGCTACGCTGCGGGACTGGCGAGGGCGCAGGCCGAGCAGCAGCCACGCCTCGCACAGCTGAACGCCCAGGTGGAGCGCTTCACCGCGCTGCTCGGGGAGCTCGCCGACCCGCTGCGCCTGCTGGACGCCGAGATGGAGCGCGCACTGCTGTCACTCGCACTTGCCATCGGCTCGCAGCTCGCGCGCCGCACGCTGCGGCAGGAACCGGCGCAGATCATCGCCATCGTGCGTGAGTGCCTGAAGCAGCTGCCGCTGGCCTCGCGCGAGGTGCGGGTACGCCTGCACCCCGAGGATGCGGCGGTGGTGCGCGCGCAGCTCGCACCGGTTGCGGGCGAGCACGCCTGGAGCCTCCTCGACGACGCCACGCTCACGCGCGGGGGCTGCCTCATCGAGAGTGAGCACTCGCAGCTGGACGCGCGCTTCGAGAGCCGCCTGCAGGCACTCGTCGCGAGCGCACTCGGGGACGAACGCGGCGCCGAGCGCGCCGCGCCAGCCGCGCCAGGCCCCGAAAGACCCGCATGAACAGCGCACCCTCAGCGCAGCGCCCGGCGCTGTGGGCGGAGCGGCTCGCGCGCATGACACAGCGCATCGAGCACACCCCGGCCCCTGCCGTGCAGGGGGTCCTCACGCGCATGGTCGGCCTGACGCTCGAGGCGATCGGCTGCCAGGCCTCCATCGGGGACCTGTGCCAGCTCACCGCGCGGGACGGCTCGCAGATCGAGGCGGAGGTGGTCGGCTTCGCCGGCGGTCGGATCTTCCTCATGCCCACCGGGGACAGCCACGGCCTCGCCCCGAATGCGCCCGTGACCCCGCGGATGGGGGCCGGCACCATCCCGGTCGGTGAGGCGCTCCTCGGGCGCATCATCGATGGGGCAGCCCAGCCCCTCGACGGGCTTGGCATGCCGGACTGCGATGCACGCATCCGCCTCACGGGCGTGCCGATCAACCCGCTCGCGCGTGCGCCCATCAGCTCCCCGCTCGACGTCGGCATCCGCTCCATCAACTCCCTGCTCACGATCGGGCGCGGGCAGCGCGTCGGGCTGTTCGCCGGCAGCGGCGTCGGCAAGAGCGTGCTGCTCGGGATGATGGCGCGCTATACCAGCGCGGACGTCATCGTGGTCGGGCTGATCGGCGAGCGCGGCCGCGAGGTGCAGGAATTCGTGCAGCGGATCCTCGGCCCGAAAGACCGCACGCGCGCGGTCGTGGTCGCAGCCCCGGCCGACAACCCGCCGCTGCTGCGCCTGCACGGCGCCTGGGTGGCGACCGCGGTCGCCGAGTACTTCCGCGACCGCGGGCTGAACGTGCTGCTGCTCATGGACTCCCTCACCCGCGTGGCGCAGGCGCAGCGCGAGATCGGGCTCGCGATCGGGGAGGCCCCCGCTACCAAGGGCTACCCACCCTCGGTGTTCGCGCGCCTGCCGCAGCTGGTCGAGCGCGCCGGCAACGGGCCGCCGGGCAAGGGCTCCATCACCGCCTTCTACACCGTACTCACCGAGGGTGATGCCCTCGATGACCCGATCGCGGACGCCGCGCGCGCGATCCTCGATGGCCACATCGTGCTGTCGCGCCGCATCGCCGAGAGCGGCACCTACCCTGCCATCGACGTCGGCGCCTCCATCAGCCGCGCGATGCACGAGATCACCCCTTCCGCCCACGCGGCACTGGCGCGCCAGTTCCGCCGCGCGCTCTCGACCTACGAGGATAGCCACGAGCTGATCAATCTCGGCGCCTACCAGCGCGGCAGCGATGCGAAGGTGGACGCCGCGATCGCCCTGTGGCCGCAGATCCAGCAGTTCCTGCAGCAGGACATGCACGAGCGCGTCGACCTCGCAAGCAGCCTCCGGGCGCTCGAGGGACTCTTTCCCGCAGGCGCCGCCCCGTGAGCGCGGCGGCGAGCCTGTGCGGCCGGGTTAGTCCATGACCGAGCTGCGCCTCCTCAGGAGCGCCCACGAGTTCCTCGTGCGCCAGGAGCGCCGGCAGGCGCAGGTGCTGGCCGATTGCGAGCGCGAGGTCAGGCACGGAGAGCTGAAGCTCAGCGAGCTCGAGCGCTACCACGCCGTCTACCAGCGCGACTTCGGCGTGCGCGCCGAAGTCGGCATGACCGCCGGCCATGCACGCACCTACCAGACGTTCCTCGCGCGCATTGCCGAAGCCGTCGCAGAGCAGCAGCTCGTGCTCGAGCGCACGCGCGCGCAGCACGCCGACGAGCTGCGCAGGTGGAGCAGCGCAGCCAGTCGTTGCGCGGCGCTCAACCGGCTGCTCGAACGGCGCCAGCTGGCCGCCAGGCAGCTGACCGAAAAGTCCGCCCAGGCGGAGTCCGATGCGCACGCCCAGCGCCAATGGGTACTCAAAGGAGCCCGACGTGGCCATTAGTTCGACCCCGCCCCCGAGCGCCACAGCGGCGCTCCTCCCCAAGGCTGCCCCCGCCGGCGGCAGCACCGCGAAACTTCCGGGCCACGCGGCCGGGACACCGGTGTACCCGCCGCAGAGCCTCCCGGGCAAGGCGCCCGCCAATCCCGCGCAGCCCGCGCGCGTGGCGGCGGCAGCCGGGACCGCGGCCGCCCCTGCAACTGCCGCCCCCACCGCCGCGCCCACGGCGGCCGCGGGGGAAGCTGCAGCCGCGCTGGCGCAGGCCTCGGCTCCCGATGACGACGCGCAGGCTGCGGATGAACCCCAGGCACAGACCCGGGCATCCGCGCCGGCGGCCTCCCCGCGCGCTCGCGCACGCACTTCCGTTGCCGCGCGTCCCGGCGCACCCGGGCCAGCGGGGACCACGGGCATGCCCTCCGCCCCGGCCGAACCCAACGCGGGCGAAACCACGCCGCCGGCCACGGATGCGACCGCCGCGGGCGCTGAGGCCGCCCGGGAATCGCCGCCCGAGGGCAGGCCAAGCGCTGAGGCGGCACCCGCGGCGCGCGCTGACGCGAACCCCGATCCCGCCCCGATGCTCCCCACAGGTCCGGTGCTGCCCCTCGCGACGCCCGTGCCTGTCTCAGCGGATGCGGTGGCCGCAAGTCCCATCGTCACTCCCGCAGCAGCCGCAGCGTTGCCCGTGGCTGCCGCGCGCATCGCGGCGGTCAGCTCACAAAGTTCCGCTGGCACCACCTCGACTGAGGCCTCACCCGGCCTGCGCTCCCCGGCCGATGACACCGCTGCCGATCCCGGCCAGGCCGGCGCCGATGCCGCAACGCTCCTCTCGGATCCCTCGAACGTGCGCGGCGGTGCAACCTCAGCGGGCGCGACCGCGGCCCCGACGGTTCATACCGAGGTCGGCGCGGGCGGCTGGACCGAGGAAGTCGGCACGCACCTGGTGTGGATGGCGCACCAGGGCGTGACGGACGCATCGCTGCGCCTGCAGCCCGAGCACTTAGGTCCCCTCGAGGTGAAGATCTCACTGCACGACTCGGATGCCAGTGTCTGGTTCGGCGCCAGCGCGCCGGCCACGCGCGCAGCGCTGGAGCAGGCGCTGCCGCAGCTGAAGGAAATGTTCGCAGCCCAGGGCATGACGCTCACCGATGCGGGTGTGTCGCGCGAGTCCGCGCGCGATCCGCAGTACGCGCCGCGTCAGAACCCGTCCGGCGCCGCGGGCACCGTGCAGAATGCGACCCCGGTCTCAGCCGCCGCGCCGCGCCGCGGGCTCATCGACACCTACGCCTGAGAGCGCGCGCCGGGCTCCCGGCGCGTCAAGATTCCGTCGTCGCGGCGCGCGCAGCGCGCGCCCTGCGGCAGCACTTCGTGCCGCGCTCCCCAGCAAGTGTGTGTCAGTTCACGAATGCGGTGCTGGCACGCGCGTTGCAACGGGCCTCTACGCCGGCATTTCCGCCGGCCTGAGGAGCATTGCGACAATGGCCGAAGCAACCGCCGCCCCCGCAACTGACGAGGCAGCCGCCGGCAAGAAGGGCAAGGGCAAGCTGCTGCTCCTCATCGTCCTCGTGCTGGTGCTCGGCGGCGGTGGCGCGGGCGCCTGGTGGTGGTGGAGCTCGCAGGCAAAGCCCAAGGTCGCGGCCGTGCCGGCGCCCGAACCGCCGCACTACCTCGCACTCGACCCGCCCTTCGTCGTGAACTTCGAGGCCGAGCAGGTCGTGCGCTTCCTGCAGATCACCGTGCAGCTCATGTCGCGCGACACGCCGACCATCGAGCTGCTCAAGAACAACGACCCGGTGGTGCGCGACCGGCTGCTGCAGCTGTTCGCGAACCAGACCTACGCGGTGCTTGCCACCAAGGAGGGCAAGGCGGACCTGCGGGCGCAGGCGCTGCAGGCGGTGCGCGCGGTGCTCACCGAGACCGGCGGCCATCCCGAGAAGCTCGAAGCGGTGTACTTCACCAGCTTTGTCATGCAGTAGCGCGCGCCGCCACGGAACACAGGACGATGAGCACAGACAAGATCCTCGAGCCGGCCGAGATCGACGCCCTCATCAAGGGCGTCGCCACCGGCGAGGTGAGCACGCAACCCGGCGCCGCACCCGGCACCGTGCAGCCCTACGACTTCAGCCAGCCAACCCGCACCGTGCACGCGAAGCTGCCGGCACTGGAGCTCATCAACGAACGCTTCGGCCGCGCCTTCCGCGTCAGCCTCTACAACCTGCTGCGCCGCGCTGCGGACATCACGGTCAAGCCGCTGCGGATCGAGACCTTCGGCGAATACACCCGTTCCCTGAACCCGCCCGTGAGCCTGAACCTCGTCAAGGTCGCGCCGCTGCGTGGCACCGGCCTCATCGTGCTCGATCCAGCGCTGGTGTTCACGATCGTCGATCACTTCTTCGGCGGCAGCGGCCGCTCCTGGAAGGTCGAGGGCCGCGAGTTCACCAGCATCGAGCAGCGCATCATCCACATGCTGCTGCGCAGCGTGTTCGCGGACCTGCGCGAGGCCTGGGCGCCGGTGGCGAGCATCGAGCTCGAGTACCTGCAGTCGGAGATCAACCCGCAGTTTGCGCCGATTGAATCCCCGGGCGAGCTGGTGCTGGTGAGCGCGCACCACATCGAGCTGGCCGGTGGCGGCGGCGAGATGCACGTCACGCTCCCCTATTCGATGCTCGAGCCGCTGCGCGACGTGCTGGACGGCGGCCTGAGCAGCACGCGCCTCGAGCGCGACCCGCGCTGGAGCAACAGCCTGCGCGAGGAGATCGAGGAGGCAGAAGTCGAGCTGCGCATGGTGCTCGGGCAGACCTCCCTGACGCTCGCGGACCTGCTGAACCTCAAGCCCCAGGACGTGCTGCCGTGCGACTTCGCCGGCAAGGTGCTGCTGTGCGCCGAGGACGTGCCGGTGTTCCGCGGCAGCTTCGGCCTCTCGCATGGCCAGCAGGCCGTGAAGATCGAGGAGCGCCTGCGCCGTTCGCCGCCCCCCGCCCATGAAGTTTCGAGTGTCAAAGCCTGAGGTGACCCATGAATGCCCCTGCTGAAGCCCGCGCCGCGGAGTTCGACCAGGTACAGGACGAGGGCGCGCCCGCCGCCCGCGACGTCAACCTGGAAGTGATCCTCGATGTCGCGGTGACCCTGTCGATGGAGGTCGGGCGCACGCGCGTGCCGATCCGCAGCCTGCTCAAGCTCAACCAGGGCTCGGTGGTCGAGCTGGACCGGGCCGCCGGCGAGCCGCTCGACGTATTCGTGAACGGCACGCTCATCGCCCACGGCGAGGTGGTGGTCGTGAACGAGAAGTTCGGCATCCGGCTGACCGACGTGGTCAGCCCCGCCGAGCGGCTGCGCAAGCTGAGGTAAAGCGATGTTTGCCGCTCCACAGGCCGTGCCGGCGGTGCATGCCGGCGGCATCGGCGAACTGGCCCACGTGGTCATCGCGCTGCTGATCGTGCTCGGCGTGCTGCTGGTGCTCGCAACCCTGGTGCGCCGCGCGCGCAGCTGGGGCTTGCGCGGCCCGAAGCACCTCGAGGTGCTGGCGGACGTGCCGGTGGGCGCCAAGGAGCGCGCGGTGCTCCTGCGTGTCGGCGGAATGCAGCTGCTGCTGGGTGTCGCACCCGGGCGCGTGAGCGCGCTGCACGTGCTGCCTCAGCCCCTCGAGCCTGCCTCGCCCGCGGCCGGGAATCCCGCCCCCGCGGTGTCCTTCCAGGCGCTGCTGCGCCGGAGCCTGGGCGTATGAGGCGCGCGCTCCTCACACTGCCACTGCTGTTGCTGCCCGCCCTCACGCAGGCCGAGCCCGGGTTACCGGCGCTCACCGTGCACACGGTGGCCGGAGGCGCCCAGAGCTACAGCCTGAGCCTGCAGCTGCTGGCGCTAATGACCGCGCTCACCGTGCTGCCGGCACTGCTGCTGACCATGACCGCCTTCACCCGCATCGTGATCGTGCTCGGCATCCTGCGCCAGGCGATCGGCGCCGGGCAGACCCCGCCGAACCAGGTGCTGCTCGGGCTCGCCCTGTTCCTCACCTTCTTCGTCATGAGCCCGATCGTGAACCAGATCAACGAGGTCGCGATCCAGCCCTACTCCGCCGGCACGATCGAGGCCGGCGCGGCGCTGGAGAAGGCAGTCGTTCCGCTGCGCAAATTCATGCTGGCGCAGACGCGCGAGCTGGACATCGCCACCTTCGTGCGCATCTCCGGCGGCTCCGGGTTCGCCACCCCGGATGACGTGCCGCTGTCACTGCTGGTGCCGGCGTTCCTGACGAGCGAGCTCAAGACGGCCTTCCTCATCGGCTTCCTGCTCTACATCCCCTTCGTCATCATCGACCTCGTGGTCGCGAGCGTCCTCATGTCCATGGGCATGATGATGCTTTCGCCGGTCCTGATCTCCCTGCCCTTCAAGCTGATGCTGTTCGTGCTGGTCGACGGCTGGTCGCTCGTCATCGGCACGCTCGCCTCGAGCTTTTACTCCTGAAGGCACGCAAATGACCCCCGAGACCATCCTCAGCATCGGCAGCCGCGCACTGGAGATCACGCTGCTCCTGGCGGCGCCGCTGCTGCTGGTCGCTCTCCTCACCGGACTCGTGGTCGGCGCCTTCCAGGCGGCCACGCAGATCAACGAGAGCACGCTGTCCTTCATCCCCAAGCTCCTGGCGGTCGCTGCCACGCTCGTGATCACGGGGCCCTGGATGCTCAAGGTGCTCATCAGCTACACCCGCGAGCTCTTCGAGAGCATCCCGACGCTCCTCAACTGAGCCGCCATGATCACGCTCAATCCCGGACAACTCGAGCACTGGCTGCTGCAGCTGTTCTGGCCATTCGTGCGCATCGGCGCCTGCTTCATGATCGCGCCGGTGTTCGGCGCGGCCGCAGTTCCGCCGCGGGTGCGCATCGTGCTCGCCGGCGCGGTCGCAGCACTCGTGGCCCCGCTCCTGCCCGCGACCCCCGACATCTCGCCGCTCTCGGGCACCGGCCTCCTCATCACCGTGCAGCAGGTGTTGCTCGGGGCGGCGCTCGGCTTCTGCCTGCAGCTGACCTTTGATGCCGTGACCCTCGGGGGCCAGATGCTCGCCAACAGCATGGGGCTGTCCTTTGCCTTCAACCTCGACCCGCAGCGCGGCGCCTCCAGCAGCACGCCCGCGCTCGGGCAGCTGTTCACGCTCCTCGTCACCCTGACCTTCCTCGCCCTGAACGGTCCCCTCACCCTCATCGAGACGCTGGTCAGGAGCTTCACGACGCTGCCCGTCACGCAAGCGGGGCTCGGGGTTGCCGGGCTGCACGCGGTGGTCTCATGGGGCACTGAGCTCTTCGCCGGAGCGCTCGCCATCGCGCTGCCGGGCATCACGGCACTCATGGTCGTGCACCTGGCCTTCGGGGTCATCAGCCGCGCGGCACCGGCGCTCAACCTGTTCGCGGTCGGCCTGCCGGTCTCGCTCGTGTGCGGGTTCCTCGTGGTGCTGGCAGGTCTCCTTGCCGTGCAGAACACCTTCATCGAGGAGCTCGGGCATGCCTTCGGCATGCTCGGCTCCCTCATCGGGGCGCACTAGGCCATGGCCGAGAACGAGCAGGAAGGCACCGAACAATCCACAGCGCGACGGCGCGACCGGGCCCGCGAGGCCGGGCAGGTGCCGCGCTCGCGCGACCTGAGCACCGCCGCGGTGCTGTTCCTGAGTGCGCTCGCCCTGAAGGTCGTCGGCCCCTACAGCGGCGCTCACCTGCGCTCGCTCCTGGAGACCGGCCTGTCCCTGCCGCGCGCCCAGGCCCTCGATGACTCGCGCACGCTGATGGCACTCGAGACCGCCGCCGCGCACGCCCTCATCGCCTGCGCGCCGCTGCTGGCGGTCACCGTCGTGGCAGCCCTGGCGGCCCCGCTGGCGGTCGGGGGCTGGAACTTCACCCTCCAGGCACTCGCCCCGGACCTGAACCGCCTGAACCCGATCGCAGGCTTCGGCCGCATGTTCTCCGCGCGCGGGGTCGTCGAGCTGCTGAAGGCGTACCTGAAGTTCATCCTCATCGCGGTGGTGGGCGCAGCCGTGCTGTGGAAGCACGCCGCGACCATCGCAGTGCTCGGGCGCGTGCCGCCCGAGACCGCCCTCGTCCAGGTCGCAGCCCTCGTCGCCGATGCCTTCCTGTGGCTGGCCGGCACCGTGGCCCTGATCGCCGCGGTCGACGTCCCCTGGCAGCTGTGGCAGCACTCGCGGCGCCTGCGCATGACGCGCGCCGAGGTGCGCGAGGAGATGAAGGAGACCGACGGCGCCCCGGAAACCAAGGGCCGCATCCGCAGCCTGCAGCGCGAACTCGCGCGGCGCCGCATGATGGCCGACGTGCCGAAGGCGGACGTCGTGGTCGTGAACCCCACGCACTACGCGGTCGCGCTGCGCTACCTCGAGACACGCATGCGCGCCCCGGTGGTGGTGGCCAAGGGCCTGGACCTCGTGGCCGCCCGCATCCGCGCCGTCGCCGAGGAGCACCGCATCCCGATATTCGAGGCCCCGCCGCTGGCGCGCGCGCTGCACCGGCACGTGGAGATCGGCGCGGAGATCCCCGCCTCGCTCTACGTCGCGGTCGCCCAGGTGCTCACCTACCTTGCGCAGCTGCGCACCGCCACGCGCTACGGTCAGGCGGCGCCGCCGCTGCCGACGCTCGAACTTGACCCGGGAGTGGGCGCATGAGCGGCGCGACCACCGCCCCCACCCTGAGCTTCGCTGACGTGATCCGCCACGGCGTGGGTGTGCCCGCCGGCGTGCTGGCGGTGCTGGCCATGATCGTGCTGCCGCTGCCACCGTTCGCGCTCGACCTGCTCTTCACCTTCAACATCGCGCTCTCGATCATCATCGTGATGGCGGTGTTCTACGTCGGGCGCCCGATCGAGTTCGGCACCTTCCCGACGGTGCTGCTGCTCGCGACGCTGCTGCGGCTGGCACTGAACGTCGCCTCCACGCGCGTGGTGCTCCTGAACGGCCACACCGGCTCCCAGGCCGCCGGCCACGTCATCAAGTCCTTCGGCGAGTTCGTCATCGGCGGCAACTTCGCCGTCGGCGTGGTGGTGTTCGTGATCCTCACCATCATCAACTTCGTCGTGGTCACCAAGGGCTCGGGGCGCATCTCCGAGGTCAGCGCCCGCTTCACCCTGGATGCCATGCCCGGCAAGCAGATGGCGATCGACGCGGACCTCAACAGCGGCCTGATCAACCAGGACGAGGCGCGCACGCGTCGCCTCGAGGTGCGCTCGGAGGCGGACTTCTACGGCGCCATGGACGGCGCCAGCAAGTTCGTGCGCGGCGATGCGATGGCCGGCATCCTCATCCTCTTCATCAACATGGTGGGCGGGCTTGCCATCGGCACCATCGGCCACGGCATGGGCTTCGCGGCCGCCGCCCGCACCTACACGCTGCTCACCATCGGTGACGGGCTCGCCGCGCAGCTGCCGGCGCTGCTGCTCTCGACCGCGGTGGCCATCATCGTGACCCGCATGTCGCGCTCGCAGGACGTCGGCGGGGAACTGCGCCGGCAGCTGTTCGGCAATGCGCGCTCCCTGAGCGTCGCCGCGGCCCTCCTCACCGTCATGGGCCTCATTCCCGGCATGCCCAATGCCGTGTTCCTCATCAGCGGCGCCGCCTGCGGCACGCTCGCCTTCCTGCTCGCGCGCCGCAGCGCCGCGCGTGCCAAGCCCCAGGCCCCGGTGGTGCCGGTGGCACCGGCGGCAGAGACCCGCGAGCTCACCTGGGACGACGTGCCGCCGGTCGACCGCCTCGGGCTCGAGGTCGGCTATCGCCTGGTGCCGCTGGTGGACTCAAAGCCGCGCGGCGACCTGCTCGCCCGGGTGCGGGGCGTGCGCCGCAAGCTCTCCCAGGAGCTCGGCTTCCTGATCCCCGCCGTCCACATCCGCGACAACCTCGACCTCGCGCCGAACGCCTACCGCATCACCTTGGGCGGCGTCGCACTCGGGGAGGGGATCATCCACATCGACCGCGAGCTCGCCCTGAACCCGGGCCGCGTCTTCGGGCCTTTGCAGGGCATCGCCACCCGCGATCCGGCCTTCGGCATGGAGGCGACCTGGATCGAGCCGGCCGCGCGCGACCATGCGCAGACGCTCGGCTACACGGTCGTCGACCCGGCGACGGTGATCGCCACGCACCTGAGCGCGCTCCTGCAGGCGCACGCGCACGAGCTCCTCGGCCACGAGGAAGTGCAGCAGCTGCTCAACGTAGCCGCGAAGTCCGCACCGAAGCTGGTCGAGGACCTGGTGCCGCGCCTGCTGCCCCTCGCCGCCCTGGTGCGCGTGCTGCAGGGCCTGCTGGCCGAGCGCGTGCCCCTGCGCAACATGCGCACCATCCTCGAGACGCTGGCCGAGCAGGCCCCGCGCGGCGTCGACCCCGCGCTCCTGCAGAGCCAGGTACGCATCGCGCTCGGCCGCCAGATCCTCGCCGACATCGCCGGCACCAGTGGCGAGATCCCGGTCATGGGGCTCGATGCGGAACTCGAACGTCTGTTGAGTGGCGCACTCACCGCCGGTGCGGGTGCGGCGCTGGAACCCGGGCTCGCCGAGAAACTGCGGCAGCGCCTGGTGGAATCGACACAGCGGCGCGAGAACGCCGGCGAGCCAGCCGTGCTGCTGGTGGCGCCGCCGCTGCGTGCGGCGCTTGCCACCTTCGTGCGCGCGAGCGTGCCGGGCCTGCACGTGCTGGCGTGGAATGAAGTGCCCGACAACCGCAAGGTGCGCCTCGTGGCCACGGTCGGTCGGTAGAACCAGGATCCTTTGCGGAGAGCATCGATGCGAATCATTGTCCAAGTTGCCCCCAACACCCGTCTTGCGCTGCGCGGCATCCGCGAGCGCCTCGGCGACAACGCGGTGATCCTGTCCTCACGGCGCGTCCCGGACGGCGTGGAGGTCACCGCGGGCGCCGACGTCAGCGAGGCGGTCCTGCCGCAAGGCGCGCCCGCTGCCGCACTGCCCGAGGCGCCCGCGATCAGCGCCGTCGCCCCCAAGGCGCCCCCCGTGGGGCCGGTCGTCTCGGCCATCCCCCCCGCGGTCTCCGTGCCGCTCCCCCAGCCGCCGCCCGCGCTACGCAGCATGCCCTCGGCCGGGGATGCGGTCGGCCAGGAACTGAAGTCACTGCGCTGCATGCTCGAGACGCAGCTCGCGCAGCTGGCCTGGAGCGACCTCACGCGCCGCCTGCCGGTGCATGCGGAACTGCTGCGGGAGCTCACCGAAATAGGACTCGCGCGCGACCTCGCCGAGCGCATCGCCGAGCAGCTGCCCGAAGGCACGGACCTCGCGCACGCGCGCCGCTTCGCCTTTACCGCCCTCGCCCAGTACCTGCCCGTCACCGGGGAGCGCTGGGCGGAGGGCGGCGGCTGCCTCGCCTTCGTGGGTGCGACCGGGGTCGGCAAGACCACGAGCCTGGCGAAGATCGCGGTGCGCTGGGCGCTGCGCCAGGGGGCACGGGAGCTGGCGCTGGTGGCGGCAGACTCCACCCGCATCGGCGCCCAGGACGAGGTGCGCGCGCTCGGGCAGCTGCTCGGGGCGGCGGTCTACGTGCCGGAGCGCTTCCAGGACCTGCCAACACTGCTCACGCAGCTGTCGAACTTCCGCCTGGTGCTGATCGACACCCCGGGGGCGAGCCTGAAGGACCCGAGGTTCTCGGAGCGCCTCGCGGTGCTCTCCGGCTGTGCCTCGCAGCTGGAGTCGGTGCTCGTGCTATCGGCCAACACCCAGGCTGCGGCCCTCGAAGAGGTGCTGCGGCGCTTCGAGCCCGCCCATCCCGCGTGCGCGCTCCTCACCAAGCTCGATGAAGCCGCAAGCCTCGGCGGTTCGCTCTCGGCACTCATCCGCGCTCAGCTGCCCCTGTGTTACGTGAGCGACGGGCAGCGGGTGCCCGAGGACCTGCGCCCGGCCCGTACCCTGGACCTCGTCTCGCGCGCTGTGGCGCTCGCCAAGGAGAACGCCGCGAGCGCCGACGAGGACCTGCTGCGCCACCGCTTCGGCAGGGTGTCCCATGTCGGCGCCTGAGCTGAGCCTGATCCGCAACACCAGTCTCGAGCGCTTGCTGCGCCCGGTGCGCGTGATCGCCGTCACCGGCGGCAAGGGCGGCGTCGGCAAGACGAGCGTCGCGGTGAACCTCGCCGCGGCCCTCGCGCGGCGCGGACGGCGCGTGGTGCTCATGGACGGGGACCTGGGGCTGGCCAATGCCGACGTGCTGCTCGGGCTCTCCCCCGCCTACACCCTCTCGCACGTGCTCTCTGGCGAGCGCGCCCTCGAGGAGGTGCTGGTCGAGGCGCCCCAGGGCTTCCACCTGCTGCCCGGGGCCTCAGGCTGCGCCGAGCTCGCACAGCTCGACGGCGAGGCGCACCTCGGGCTGGTGCGCGCCTTCAGCGCCCTGCCCCTGCCGCTCGACACGCTGCTGATCGACACCGCCCCGGGGCTCGGGCACGGGGTGCTGCAGTTCTCCCAGGCGGCGCAGCACGTCATGGTGGTGCTGTGCGACGACCCCGCCTCGCTAACCGATGCCTATGCGCTCGTCAAGGTACTCAATCGCAGACACGGCGTGAGCCGCTTCCAGGTGCTCACGAACCTCACGCGCGGGGAGGCCTCCGGGGCGGCGCTGTTCGAGCGCTTCGCCCGGGTCTCGGCGCGCTTCCTCGACGTGACGCTCGAGTTCGCCGGCGAGATCCCCGCCGATGAGGCCGTGCGCCGCTCGGTGCGCGAGCAGCGCACGGTGCTCGAGGCCTACCCGGCGAGCCCCGCCGCACGTGGATTCAAGAATCTGGCCGCCCGTGCCGATACATGGGCGATACCCGAGGGCCCGCGCGGCAACATCGAATTCTTCGTCGAGCGACTGGTGCAGCTGCCGCGCACCCGCCCGGTGGCGGTCTCGTGAACGCGGTCAACCGCTATGCCGCAGTCCCGGGTACCGGGGGCGCCGGCGATGAGCTGATCGTGCGGCACGCGGAACTGGTGAAGCGCATCGCCTATCACCTGGCAGGGCGCCTGCCGCCCTCGGTGGCGGTGGAGGACCTGATCCAGGCGGGGATGCTCGGCTTGATGGAGGCGGCGGCGAACTGGTCTATGAACCGCGGTGCAAGTTTTGAGACATATGCGGGCATCCGCATCCGCGGGGCGATGATCGACGCCCTGCGCAAGCTCGACTGGGCGCCGCGCTCGGTGCATCGCCAGGCGCGCGCGGTGGCCAACGCGGTGCGCGAGCTCGAGCAGCGCAGCGGTCGCGACGTCCGCGACACGGAGGTCGCCGAACACATGGGGCTCACCCTGGAGGCTTACCACCAGGCGCTGCAGGACGCCGCCTGCTGCCAGCTGGCGAGCCTCGAGGACAACGGTGGCGAGGGACATGCCGATGATGCCGACCCCTTTCGTGACGCGGCCGATGCGCAGTTCCGCGCCGCGCTCGCGCGCGCCATTGCGGGGCTGCCGGAACGCGAGCGCCTGGTGATGTCGCTCTACTACAGCGACGGGTTGAACCTGAAGGAGATCGGTGCGGTGCTCGACGTGACGGAGTCGCGCGTGTGCCAGCTGCACGGCCAGGCGCTCACGCGCCTGCGGGCGCGGCTCGCCAGCTGGCGCGACGCGGCCCTGGAGCCGCAGTCATGAGGCTGACGGTATGGAACGCTCTCACTACGGAAGCGGATGAAGCATGGACGTCCTGAGCCTCACCGGACTGGTCCTGGCGCTGTTTGCCGTGCTGGTGGGCGCGGTGCTCAAGGGCGCGGGCATCATGTCGCTGGTCTCGGCGGCCGCCTTCATGATCGTCGTGGTCGGCACGGTGGCTGCGATCTGCATCCAGACGCCCTGGACGGTGATGCGGCGCGCGCTCTCGATCTTCTCCTGGGTGGTGCGGCCGCCGCTCGGCGACGGGCGCTCGCTGATCGCCAAGATCGTCGAGTGGAGCAACACCGCGCGCAAGCAGGGCCTGCTCGGCCTTGAGCCGCAGATCGCGCGCGAGAACGACGAATTCGTGCGCAAGGTGCTGCAGCTCGTGGTCGACGGCAACGAGCCCGACAACATCGGTAACGTCATGAACGTGGAGCTCCAGGCGCGCGAGCACGCCGATATCACCGCCGCCAAGGTGTTCGAGGGCATGGGCATCTACGCCCCCACGCTCGGCATCATCGGCGCGGTGCTCGGCCTCATGGCGGTGCTGCAGAACCTGGCAGATCCGAGCCGCCTCGGGCACGGCATCGCCGCCGCCTTCACCGCCACGGTGTATGGCATCGGTCTTGCGAACCTGTTCTTCCTGCCGGTGGCCGCGAAACTGAAGCTCATCATCCAGCGCCAGACGCAGCTGCGCGAGATGGTGATCGAGGGAATGCTGTCGATTGCGCAGGGCGACAACCCGCGTGCCATCGAGGCGAAACTACAGGGCTACCTGCACTAGGAGCGCAAGCCATGAGCCGCCGCCAGCGCCGCCACGAGGAGCACGTCAACCACGAGAGCTGGGCGATCCCCTATGGTGACCTGATCACCCTGCTGCTCGCCTTCTTCGTGGTGATGTACGCCATCTCCTCGGTCAACGAGGGCAAGTACCGGGTGCTTTCCGACTCGCTCTACACGGCCTTTCGCGGCACGCCGCGCGCGCTTGAGCCGGTGCAGCCGGGCGAGAAGGAGATGGGCAACGGAGCGGACCTGCGCACCGGGCTGCCGCAACCCCTGCGCGGGCAGCCGCACGCACTGCTCGCAGGACCTGCGAGGACCCAGGCGGCAAGCGCGCCCTCCGAGGAGGTGCGGGCCCGCAGCGCCGCCCTCGCGCAGGCCTCCGCGGCGCTGGCGCACGTGGCCGACCAGGTTGAGCAGGCCATGGCGGACCTGGTGCGCCGCAACGTCGTGAAGGTGCGCCGCACGGACCTGTGGATCGAGGTGGAGATCCGCGCCGACCTGCTGTTCCCGAGCGGCAGCGCGCAGCTGTCTCCCGCCGCGACTGGCGTCATCGATGAACTCGCAGGCGTGCTCGCCCCGCTTCCGAACGCGGTGCGGGTCGAGGGGCACACCGACAACGTGCCGATCCGCAACGCGGTGTTCTACTCGAACTGGGAGCTCTCGGCGGCCCGCGCCGGCAGTGTCGTGCGCATGCTCGCCGGGCACGGGGTCGGTCCGCAGCGCCTGGCGGTGGTCGGCCTCGGCGAGGAACATCCCGCGCAGACCAATGACACCGCCCAGGGCCGCAACGCCAACCGCCGCGTGGTGGTGGTCATCCTCTCCACGGGGCTCACCGACACGGACTCACTGCAGCTTGGCGCCCCGCGGCCGCAGGTGCTGCCGCAGGCCATTCCGGCGCAGGCGGCCGATGCCCCGCCGGCGCCGGCCAACCCCGCCACCAGTGGCACGGATCATGCAACTTAAGCCTGAGAACGAGGCCGCCCGTGACGGCATCCCGACGCCTGCCAGGCGCGCGGCGCGCCCGTTCGGTGTGACCGGTTTCACAGGAGCCTAAGGCATGCTCACTTCACTGCAACAGCTTTCGCTGGATGAATACCTCGCCATCGGGCGCGCGGTATTCCTGGTGTTTTCCTTCGTGCTGGCCTCGCTCACGTTCGCCGCCTGGCGCCGCGCAGCCATCCGCCAGATCGAGCTCTCCGGCGCGCACGACGCGGAGATGGTCAAGCGCCTCGACGGACTCGACGCACGCCTGGTCGCGACCCGCAACGCCATCACCCAGATCACCGAGACCCTCGAGCGCGTGAGCCGCAAGGACACCACCGCCAACCGTGCGCTCGCCGGCTACCCGATCGCGATCCGCCTCGCCCGCGCGGGCGCCGGCGTCGATGAGCTGGTCGCCACCTGCGGGCTCTCCCCCAACGAGGCGGAACTCGTCTGCCGTATCCATGGTGCGGCCGCGACGGCCGCCTAGCGCCACAGCCCCGCACCCCGACCATTCACCCGTTACACGACAGGACGTCCCCATGGCCGCCACGCCCGCACCCTCCCCCAAACCCGAGAACGATGCCGCCTTTGCCTTCGTGCAGGACCTGGCCGCCGAGCTCAACAGCGGCAAGGTCGAGCTGCCGAGCTTCCCGGACATCGCACTGCGCGTGCGCCAGGTGCTCTCCGATGAGCTGGTGCCGACCGAGCAGGTGGTGCGGGTCATCAATTCCGAGCCCGCGCTCGCCGCCCAGCTGCTGCGCATCTCCAATTCGCGCGCGCTGAATGCGACCGGGAAGCTCCATACGGACCTGCGCACGGCAGTCGCGCGCATGGGGTTCAACCTCGTGCGCAGCGCCGCCATCAGCTTCGCCATGGCGCAGCTGAAGAAGGTCGAGGCGCTCAAGGGGCTGGAGAAGCCACTCGAGCAGCTGTGGCAGCGCAGCGCCGCCGTCGCGGCCATGTGCCACGCGGTGGCGCGGCGCCACAGCAACATCAACCCGGACAAGGCACTGCTCGCGGGCATGCTGCATGGCTTCGGGCGCCTCTACATCCTGACGCGCTCGGCACGTCACCCGGCCCTCTTCACCGACACGGGCGCCCTCAACGCCATCATCCGTGACTGGAGCGCACCGATCGCCAAGGCGTTGCTCGAGAACTGGTCGATGCCCGAGGAGATCATCACGGCGGTGAGCGAGTACGAGGACCCGGATCGTGACCACGACGGGCCCCCGGACCTCACCGACGTGCTGCAGGTGAGCTGGATGCTCGCCGTGTTCCGGCAGTGGCCGGAGTCGATCGAGCTGAACCTGCAGGGCATCAGTGCCTGCACGCGGCTGCGCATGGACCTGGCCGCCTACGAGAAGCTGATGGGCGAGTGCGACGGCGAGGTCGAGGCGCTGCGCCAGGCGCTGGGGATGTAGGACCTTAGAAGCCCGTCCGGGAGCGGACGGGCGGGGTCAGACCGTGCCGAGCACGCGCCCGGCATTCGAGCCCGCCAGGTCCCCGCGCGGACCGTAGGTCGCCGCGCGGTCGGTGCGGCCGCGCAGCGCCCGCAGCCGCTCGTCGACGCGCTTCAGGTGCGCGCTCACCATGAGGCCGTTGCGGTCATTCACCTGGCGGCACCTGAGGGCGCGCTCGCGGCACTGAGTCAGCACCCCTGCCAGCTCACCCTTCGGGTCACACCAGCGCAGGATGGCCGCAAGGCCTGCCGCGTCGGGGCTCTGCCCGTGCATGCTGCACAGGGAGTTGCGCTGCGCCTCGGTCTGCGCAAGAGCTGCGACCTGCGCCTGGCGCTGTGCAGTGGAGCGCTCCAGGGCCTTCAGGTCACCGGAGGCGATGACGCCGCGCTCCTGCTCGAGGAGCTGGTACAGCACCTCGAGGAGCTTCAGTTCCTCGTGGACGAGTTCCGCGAGATGCTCGCGGCACAAGGAGGCTTCCATCTTTGGATCAGCGCTCTTCGATGGTGTCGTTGGCGAGCGGGGCAACCGGGCCGCCGTGCAGCCCACTGAGGGCCTGCTCGACCTGCAGCAGGCCCGCGGCCACGTGCTCGGGCTCGACCCTGTAGGTACCGGCCTCGATAGCGCTGCGGATCGCGGCCACCCGGGCCGAATCGACGGCAGGCGCCTCGCGCAGCGCGGGCTCCAGGAGCGCAAGGCGCGCCGCGGTGTCGGTGATGTGCACGTCCTGGGACGCGCCTGAGACCTCGGCATCGGGGAGGGGGCCTGTGCCGGCAGCGCTTGCCGGAGCGCCGCGCGCCGTACCCACGGAGGGGGCAGCACCCTGGGCGCCTGCATTTAACTCATTGATCTTGTGGGACACGTCGGCCTCCTTCCAGTCCTCGAACCCAGTTAACGGCCAGCCGCTCAATATCTTTAGGGCGTGGCATAGACAATTCCGCTGGCGTCAACGACGCCCTGCACGATCTTCTGTGAAGCCAGATTCTGCACGCGCACGCGCGTGCCTTCGCGGGCATCTTCCAGCGCCCTGCCCGGGGCGCGCACCTCGATGCCGGGCAGCGCCGCGACTACCGTGACCGACTGCCCCTGGCGCACCACGTAGTCCGCCTGGAACAGGTCCGCCGTCAGGGCGGTCCCGGCGGGGACGTTGCGGGTCAGCGTGCGGTGTGCAAGCGCAGCCGCATCGCTCAGGTAAGCGCTGCCGAGGCCTGCGACGTGACGGCTTTCCGCCGCGACGTCCGCGACGCTGAGGCGCGCGCCGCGTGCCTGGGTCTGGCGCAGCACCAGCACCTGGATGTCAGACTCGAGGTTCACCGGGACATAGAGCGCCCACACCGCCGGCGGCGTCGTGCAGCTCACCCGCACCGTGACCCGCGGCCCGAATTCCGCCGCCCCGAGGGGAGCCGTGGTGAGCGCCTTCGGGCAGCGCGCCAGGTGCAGGCGCGGGTCAGGATCGCCGGCCTGCACGTGAACCTCGTAGCTCACGCCGCGCAGCTGCGCGCGCACTTGCGCCTCGGCGGCCTGGGCAATGCCGGGCAGCGGCTGCAACTCGGTGGCAGGCACGAGGGCGCCTGCGAGCGCGGGCACGCCTGACAGCAGTGCCGCGAGCACACGGTGGCGACGAACTATTGACGCTTTTCTCATCACGGCAGCTCCTGCGGGACCTTCACGCTGGGGAATGTGCAAGCGCCGCGCCAAGGGACGTGCGCGGGCCGCCGCGCGGCAAGCCCTTGCCGCCCGCGCGCGTGACGCCGGTCACCTTTCTTCCTGCCGGCAGCCTGCGCGGTGCCTCCCGGGACGCACAAGGCTGCTGGCACGCGTCTTGCTTTACCGATGTCAGGCTTTTGCCTGGAGACGATTCCATGCCCCTGAACCTCGATGCGTATCTCGGTGTCCACCAGGACGCACTGCGCCTGTACGGGCGCCGCACCGCCGTGCTCGCCAACAACCTGGCGAATGCCGACACGCCCGGCTTCAAGGCGCAGGACCTCGACTTCAAGAGCCTGCTCGGAGCCGGTGCTGGCGGCACCAGCGGCGCGCTGCCGCTTGCCGCGACGCACGCCGTGCATGTGAGCACGGCACCCGCGCTCCCCACCTCCAGCAGCGGACTCAAGTACCGCGTGCCGCTCGCCCCCTCACTCGATGGCAACACGGTGGACCCGCAGCTCGAGCAGGCGGCCTTCGCCGACAACACCGTGCGCTACCAGGCCGCCCTGACTTTCCTCTCGGACAAGTTCAAGAGCCTGATGACGGCGATCACCGGCCAGTAGGCGCCGCAGCCCACCAAGGAGCGACCATGTCCTCATTCAAGGTATTCGAGATCGCAGGTTCGGGACTATCCGCGCAGTCGGTGCGGCTGAACACGGTCGCCAGCAACCTCGCCAACGCCGACAGCGTCAGCGGGGATCCTGCCTCGGTGTACAAGGCGCGCCACCCGGTGTTCCAGGCCGTGCATGCGGCGCTCAACTCCACCAAGGCCTCGCAGGGCGGCGCCGCGGTGCGCGTCACCGGCATCGCCGAGAACAACGCGCCCGCGACGGTGCGGCACGACCCCGGCAACCCGCTTGCCGATGCCCAGGGGAACGTGTACGCGCCGAACGTCAACGTCATCGAGGAGATGACCGACATGATCTCCGCCTCGCGCGCCTACCAGAACGATGTCGAGGTCATGAGCACCGCCAAGGACCTGATGACGGCCACCCTCAAGCTCGGCCAGTGATCGATAAGCCCACCCCGCATTCCTAAGGACCCACGATGTCGCACCACTCCATACCCCTGGGACTCGTCACTCACGTCCACACCGCGAGCAGTTCCTCCGGTTCCGGCACCAGCGGCAGCTCCGGCAGCAGCAGCACCGACAGCAGCTCCTCCACCGCCTCCGGGATCGCTGCCCTGCCCGCGAACATGCAGATCAGCCAGACCGGCTTCCTGCAGCTGATCAGTACCCAGATGCAGAACCAGGACCCGCTGAATCCCACCGATCCCACGCAGTTCCTCGCGCAGATCGAGGGCCTGAGCGAGGTCTCGAGCCTGCAGAGCCTGCAGACCTCCATCACCGGGCTTGCCTCGGGGCTGCAGGCCTCGCAGGTGATCAGCGGCACCTCCCTCCTCGGGCATTCCGTGCTCGCCCCGGGCAGCACCGCCAACATCTCCGCCGGCGGCACGGTCAATGGTGCGGTGACCGCACCCTCGGGAGCCAGCAGCCTTGCCGTCTCGGTGACGAGCTCCAGCGGCGCCCTGGTCGACTCCTTCAGCGTCAGCCCGCAGGCCTCCGGCTATACCCCTATCAGCTGGAACGGCACCACCAGCACCGGCGCCGCAGCGCCCGCCGGCCAGTACACGATCCAGGTCAACGCCCAGGTGGGCAACGCCACCCAGTCGGTGAGCCCGCTGCTCTACAGCCAGGTGACGAGCGTGACCATCGACCCCTCGACCCAGGCGCTCGACCTCAACACCAACAACGGCACGATCCCCCTAAGTTCCGTGGTCAACATCCAGTAGCCACACCTTTATCTATACGGAGATATCCGCATGTCCCTCAACATCGCCCTCACCGGGCTGAACGCCGCCAACGAAGATCTGTCGGTCACTTCCAACAACCTTGCCAACGCAGCCACGGTCGGCTTCAAGGGCTCGCGCACCGAGTTCTCCGACCTGTTCTCCTCTAGCCAGCAGGGCGTGGGGGCGGCCGCGGTGGGCAACGGTGTGGCGGTCTCGGAGGTCTCGCAGCAGTTCGCCCAGGGCAACATCGAGACCACCGGCAACACGCTCGACCTGGCGGTGAGCGGCAACGGCTTCTTCATCCTCAGCAACAACGGCGCGCTCAACTACACGCGCGACGGTGAGTTCCAGCTGAACAGCGACGGGGAGATCGTCAACTCCCAGGGCCAGGCGCTGCAGGCGTACCCGCCCCTTGCCAACGGCGGCTTCAACACCGGCGGCCTTGCGAACATCTCGCTGACCACGGATGAGAGCTCGCCCCAGGCGACCACCACGGCGGCCATCACGGCCAACCTGCCGGCCAACGCCACGGCACCGCCGGACGCGCCGTTCTCGCCCACCGACCCCAACAGCTACAACAACACCACCTCGCTCACCGTGTACGACTCCCTGGGCGCCGCGCACACCGCGAGCCTCTACTTCATCAAGGGCGCCGCCCCCAATGCCTGGTCGACGCAGCTGTACGTCGATGGCACCGCCGTCGGCACCCCGCAGGCACTCGACTATTCCTCGAGCGGCGCGCTCCTGGCCCCGGCGAACGGCCAGGTCACCTTCCCCGCCTACACCCCCGCCACCGGGGCGCAGGCCATGAACATGACGTTCAACTTCTCGCAGACCACCCAGTACGGCGGCAACTTCGGCGTGACCGCCGTGCAGCAGGACGGCTTCACCACCGGGCAGCTGACCGGCATCAACATCGACCAGACCGGCGTGGTGCAGGCCCAGTTCACCAACGGCCGCTCGGTCGACCTAGGACAGGTCGCGCTCGCCAACTTCGCCAACCCGCAGGGCCTGGCGCAGCTCGGCAACGCCACCTGGTCGGCGACCAACAACTCCGGCGCGGCCGTCAACGGCGTGGCCGGCAACTCCGGCTTCGGCTCGGTGCAGTCCGGTTCGCTCGAGGAGTCCAATGTCGACACCACCGCCGCCCTGGTCGAGATGATCACGGCGCAGCGCGATTTCCAGGCCAATGCACAGATGATCCAGACCGAGGACCAGGTCACGCAGTCGATCATCAATATCCGTGGCGGCTGAGCGCCGCCGCCGCACCCACCCACCGGTGATCCATGGACAAGCTGCTGTATGTCGCCATGTCGGGAGCCAAGGAAACGCTCGCGAGCCAGGCGGCCAACAACGACAACCTGGCCAACGCCGGGACCACCGGGTTCAAGGCCTCGCTCGCCGCTTTCCAGACGCGCAACGTCACGGGCGCGGGCTACCCCTCGCGCGCCTATGCCACCGCCTCCACGGTGGGCTGGAACGACACGGTGGGCGAGCAGCAGACCACCGGCAACGCGCTCGACGTTGCCGTGCAGGGCCCGGGGTTCCTCGCGGTGCAGGATGTCGCCGGCGCCGAGGCCTACACCCGCGCCGGTGACTTCCACGTCGATCCGACGGGCCAGCTCGTGACCACCGGCGGTCGGCCGGTGCTTTCCGACAATGGCCCGATCGCGGTGCCGCCGGCGACCTCGGTGACGATCGCCGCGGACGGCACCGTCTCGGTGGTGCCCCTCGGGCAGCCGCCCAACTCGGTCGCCTCCGTCGGTCGCATCAAGCTCATCAACCCGCCGCGCGACTCGCTCGCCCGCGGGGCCGATGGCCTCTACCGCACCACCGACGGCACGACGCCGGAGGCGGATGCCAGCGTGCAGCTGTCCTCAGGGGTGCTCGAGTCGAGCAACGTCAACATCACCGGCTGCCTCGTCAACATGATCGAGCTCGCGCGGCGCTTTGACGTGCAGATCAAGGCGCTGCATACGGCCGAGGAAGACGGTCAGGCTTCCGCGAAGCTGCTGCAGTCCAGTTGAACTCCCGGTCTTTAACGTATTCATCAACAGGCAGGTAAGTCATGGATCCGGCACTGTGGGCCGCCAAAACGGGGCTCGACGCTCAGCAGACGCAGATGACGGTCACGGCGAACAACCTCGCCAACGTCAGCACTACCGGCTTCAAGAAGAGCCGCGCGGTGTTTGATGACCTCCTGTACCAGAACCTCTCGCAGGTCGGTGCCAACACTTCGCAGAGCACCCAGGCCCCCACCGGGCTCAACGTCGGCACCGGCGTGCGCGTGGTGGCGACCGAGAAGAACTACACCCAGGGCAGCGTCAACACCACCGGCAATTCCCTGGACCTGGCGATCCAGGGACGCGGCTTCTTCCAGGTGCTGCAGCCGAACGGCACCGTCGGCTATACGCGCGACGGCAGCTTCCAGGTCAACGCCCAGGGGCAGCTGGTCACCGCAGCGGGCTACCCGGTGCAGCCGGCCGTCACCATCCCGACGGGCGCGCAGAGCGTGACCATCGGCTCCGACGGCACCATCAGCGTGCAGCTGGCAGGACAAAGCGCACCGCAGACGGTGGGCACGCTGCAGCTGGCCGACTTTATCAACCCGCCCGGGCTGCAGGACATCGGCGGCAACCTGTCGGTCGAGTCCGCCTCCAGCGGCTCGCCGGTCACCGGCAACGCCGGCCTCAACGGCATGGGGACGCTGCTGCAGGGCTCGGTCGAGAGCTCCAACGTCAACGTGGTCGAGGAACTGGTCAACATGATCGAGACCCAGCAGGCCTACGAGATGAACTCTCGCGCGGTCGAGACCACCGACCAGATGCTTACCTACGCCACGCAGAACATGTAGCCCCACCATGCGCACTGCCATTGCAACGATGATCATCGCTGTTGCGCTCGGCGCTCTTGCCGGCTGCCAGGCGAGCAAGCCCGCCAAGGCCGACGACGCGCTCGCCTGGACGCAGGAGCCGATGCCCCCGGCCACCAACGGTGCGATCTACCAGGCCGGACGCGAAGTGATCCTGGCGGAGAACCCCGTGGCCCACCACATCGGGGACATCGTGACCATCGTCCTCAACGAGCAGACGGCGGCACAGAAGAGCGCCACCACCAGCACCAGCAAGGACACCACCGTGACGCTCCCCGCCCCGACCATCATCGGCAAGGGGGTGACCATCAAGGGCGTGCCGATCCTCGACAACAGCATGAACAACGCCACCAAGTTCGCAGGCCAGGGCGCGAGCGCGGAGAGCAACAGCCTCACCGGCTACCTCACAGCAACCGTGCTGAAGGTGCTCCCGAACGGCAACCTGTTCATCGCCGGCGAGAAGCAGATCGGCCTGAACCAGGGGAACGAGTACGTGCGCGTCACCGGCGTGGTACGCCCGATCGACCTCGCCGCCGATGACTCCATCCCCTCCTTCAGGGTCGCGAGTGCGCACATCACCTACAGCGGCAAGGGCGCCATCAACGACGCCAACGCCCAAAGCTGGCTCGCCCGCTTCTTCAACTCGCCATGGGCACCCTTCTGATGCACACCGAACACACCCGCGCAGCCTGCACCCCCCCACCAGCGCGTGCGCGCGCCGCCGCCTTCCTGTGCGCGCTGCTGGCGCTCAGCTGCGTGCCGGCAGGCGCCGACCGCATCAAGGACATCGCCACCGTCGGCGGGGTGCGCAGCAACCAGCTGGTCGGCTATGGCCTCGTGGTGGGCCTCGATGGCACCGGCGACCAGACCACCCAGGCGCCCTTCACCATCCAGAGCATCGAGAACATGCTGCAGCGCTTCGGGGTCACCATCCCGCCGAACACCAACCCGCAGCTGAAGAACGTGGCGGCAGTGACGGTGACCGCCGACCTGCCGCCGTTCGCCAAGGCCGGCCAGACGCTCGACGTGACCGTCGGCACGATCGGCAACGCCTCGAGCCTGCGCGGCGGCGATCTCATCATGACGCCGCTGCGCGGTGCCGACGGGCAGATCTATGCCATCGCCCAGGGGAGCGTGATCGTCAGCGGCTTCGGCGTGCAGGGCAAGGACGGCTCGCGCATCTCGCTGAACGTGCCAAGCAGCGGGCGCATCCCGAACGGCGCCTCGGTCGAGCGCGAGGTCCCGGTGCACTTCTCCGCCGACCCGCACCTGATGATCAACCTCAACACCCCGGACTTCACCACCGCCGCGCACGTGGCGGCCGCGATCAACAAGACCTTCGGCGCGGACACGGCCGAGGCGCTCGATGCGGTCTCCATCAAGGTCGTCGCCCCGGTCAACGCAAACCAGCGCATCTCCTACCTGGCCAGCCTCGAGGTCGTGGATGTCGACCCCGGCGAGGCCCCGGCGCGCGTCATCGTCAACTCGCGCACCGGCACCGTAGTCATCAGCTCTCACGTGCGCGTCATGGCCGCCGCGGTGGCGCATGGCTCGCTCTCGGTCACGATCACCGAGCACCAGGACGTGAGCCAGCCCGCCCCCTTCTCGCAGGGGCAGACCGTGGTCACTCCGCGCAGCAGCATCGACGTGCAGCAGACCGATGCGCGCATGTTCGTGTTCCAGGCAGGCGTCAACCTCGATGAGATCGTGCGCGCGGTGAACCAGGTGGGCGCCGCCCCCGGCGACCTCGTGGCAATCCTCGAGGCGCTGCGCGAGGCAGGCGCGCTGCGTGCCGAGCTCGTCGTCATCTGAGGCCCGTGACGCCGCCATGACCGTCAACATAGCCAACAGCGCCAACAGCGCCGGTGTCTATGGGGATTTCTCGGGGCTCGAGAAGCTCAAGAGCGCCGTGCGCCAGCAGGACCCGGGCGCGCTGCGGCAGGTGGCGCAGCAGTTCGAGAGCCTGTTCGCCAAGATGATGCTCAAGAGCATGCGCAAGGCGATCGGCAAGGACCCGATCTTCGGCAGCGACCAGGCAGAGATGTACCAGGGCATGTTCGATGACCAGCTGTCGCTGGAACTCACCCGCGGCCACGGCCTCGGCCTGGCCGACATGCTGATGAAGCAGCTGCGCGGCGCGAGCCCCGCCGCGGCCGCTGCCTCCGCCACCCGTCCCGCCACGGCCGCAGCGCCAGCCACACCCCCGATCGCCAGCACCGTGACGCCCGCCACGAGCGCCGAGCGGGCGCAGTTCGTGCGCACGCTGTGGCCCCAGGCGCAGGCCGCCGCGCAGCAGCTCGGCGTGCACCCCGTGGGCCTCGTGGCGCAGGCGGCGCTCGAGAGCAACTGGGGCCGCAGCATGCCCAGGAGTGCCGGTGGTGCCAGCAGCAACAACCTCTTCGGCGTGAAGGCCACCGGCGGCTGGGGCGGCGACGCCGTCACGGCCGCGACCCAGGAATTCCAGCGCGGCGGCATGGCGAGCGTGCACAGCGCCTTCCGCGCCTACCCCAACTCGCAGGCCGCCCTGCAGGATTATGTCGCAACACTCAAGGGCAACCCGCGCTACAGCGCCGCGCTCGGTGCCGGGAATGACGTGGGCGCCTTCGCCAGCGCCCTGCAGAAAGGGGGCTACGCCACCGACCCGAACTATGCGGCCAAGGTGACGAGCGTCGCCCAGCAGGTCGCCGCCCTGGTGGCCGGCACCAGCCCCGGTGAGACGCAGGTCAAGTTTGTCGAGGCGCGGCCGATAACCGACGGTACCACCGCGCTCTAGGAGCGACATGGCTGATCTTCTGTCCACCAGCGTCTCGGGCCTGCTCGCCTTCCAGCAGGCGCTCGACGTCACGAGCAACAACATCGCCAATGCCTCGACGCCCGGCTACAGCGTCGAGAACGCGAACCTGAAGGAACTGCCGGGACAGTCAACCGCGGGCGGCTACGTCGGCAGTGGCGTCACGGTGGATGGCATCACGCGCTCCTACAGCGAGCTGCTGTCGCAGCAGGTGCGAACCTCGCAAGCGGGCTATTCGAGCCTGAATACCCTGGCCACGCAGGCGGCCCAGGTCGATAACCTGCTCAGCGCCTCGAGCACCGGCATCACCTCCGGGCTGCAGAGCTTCGTGAATGCACTGCAGACCCTCTCCGGCTCCCCCTCCTCCAGCGCCGCGCGCCAGGCGCTCCTGAGCCAGGCGCAGGCGCTCGCCCAGCAGCTGACCGGCTACGACGCGCAGATCAGCCAGTACGGCGGCACGCTCGAGCAGCAAATCAGCGGCGACGTCACCCAGGTGAACACCCTCGCCAGCGGCATCGCTTCCCTCAACACCCAGATCGCGAACGACCTCGCCGGCACCGGCCAGGCGCCCAACCAGCTGATGGACCAGCGCGACAACCTCATCGACCAGCTGAGCCAGTACGCGAGCGTCAACACCGCCAGCGAGCCCAACGGCATGCTGGATGTCTACATCGGCACCGGCCAGGCGCTGGTCACCGGCGGCACCGCGCAGCAGCTCTCGACGCTGCCGAACCAGTACGACGCCTCCGAGCTCGACATCGGCATCACGAGCGGCGGTGGCACGGCGGACGTTACTTCCGAGATCACCGGGGGTGAGCTCGGCGGGCTGCTGGCCTCGCGCACGCAGGTGCTCGATCCTGCACAGAACGCCCTCGGCCAGATCAGCGTGGCGCTCGCCACGATCGTGAACCAGCAGCAGGCCGCGGGCATGGACCAGACGGGCGCCCCGGGGCAGCCGATGTTCACCGTCGGGGGGGTGCAGACGCTCGCAAGCAGCGCCAATACGGGCAGCGCCACCCTCGCCGTGACGCGGACCAGCCTGGGTGCCCTCACCAGCGATGACTACACGCTGCGCTACAGCGGCGGTGCCTGGCAGCTGAAGGATGCCACCACCGGGCAGCCCGTGGCGCTGACGGGCGCCGGCACCGCCGCCAGTCCCTTCCAGGCCGCCGGCATCGCCATCGTCGTCAGTGGCGCGCCCGCCAGCGGCGACAGCTTCCTCGTGCAGCCCACGGCTGCCGCCACCGCAGGACTTGCCGTGGCGCTCACCGACCCTGCACAGATCGCCGCCGCCTCGCTCGCCCAGAGCGGGGTCGGGGCCAACAACACCGGCACCGGCAGCATTTCAGCCGCCACCGTCAATCCGGCCACCTGGGTGCCCGACACCTATACGCTCAGCTTCACCACCGCCAACCAGTACCAGGTCACGAGCAGCGCGGGTACGGTCGTGGCCGCCGGGACCTACAGCGCCGGCACCCCGATCAGCTTCCAGGGGGCCCAGGTCACGCTCAGCGGCACGCCTGCGAGCGGCGACAGCTTCACCGTGCGCAGCAGCACCGCGGCCGATGCCGGCGACAACACCAATGCCAACGCCCTCATCAGCGCGCTCGGCGCCTCCAGCCTCGGCGGCGGCACCACCTCCCTGAGCGGGGCAGCCAACAACCTGATCGCCCGCGTCGGCATCATCACGCAGCAGGCGCAGTCGAACGCAGCCGCACAGCAGTCCGTCAACCAGGACGCGAGCACCGCACGCAGCAACCTCACCGGCGTCAACCTCGATGAGCAGGCCTCCAAGATGCTGCAGTACCAGCAGGCCTACCAGGCCATGGCGCAGATGATCCAGACCTCCGGCGAGATGTTCACCTCCCTCATCACGGCCATCGGGAACGGGTAACCCATGACAATCTCGACCCTCACCTTCCAGACCACGGCGCTTTCGCAGATGGAAGCGCTCGAGACCGCGCTCTCGCAGACCCAGTCGCAGCTGTCGACGGGCAAGCAGCTGCAGAACGCGGCCGACAACCCGACGGCGATGACGCAGGTCAACCTCCTGAACGCGCAGCTGTCGGCCTCGCAGCAGCAGGTCAGCAACGGCAACACCGTGACCTCGGGCCTGCAGCTGGAGCAGAACGCCCTCACCAACGCCACCACCGCGCTGCAGAGCGCCCGCGATATCGCCGTCGAGGGCAACAACTCCGACCTGAGCCTCACCGACCGCCAGGGCCTGGTCGCACAGCTGCAGCAGCTGCAGCAGACGCTGCTGGCGAGCGCCAACAGCCAGGACGCCCAGGGCAACTACCTGTTCGGTGGCACCGCGAACGGCTCACCGCCCTTTGCCTCCGGCGGCAGCGCGGTCAGCTACCTCGGCAATGACCAGGTGAACCAGCTGCAGATCGGCCCCGACCAGAGCCTCTCGGTCGGGGATGCAGGCAGCGCGGTGTTCATGAACATCCCCGCCGGCAACGGCACCTTCACGACCGCGGTGACCGGCAGCAACACCGGCAGCGCCTCCATCGACACCGGCAGCCTCACCAACCCGGCCGCCTGGGTCCCGGACGTCTACACCATCGCCTTCAGCAGCCCGACGCAGTACCAGGTCACCAACGGCGCGGGCACGGTCGTCGCCTCCGGGGCCTACGTGAGCGGCAACGCCATCACCTTCAACGGCGCGCAGGTCACGATCAGCGGCACGCCGGCCAGCGGGGATGAGTTCACGGTGGCGCCGGCGGGCAAGGCGAGCGTCTTCAGCACGATCTCGGGCCTCATCGGCACTCTGAGCTCGGGCACCCTGAGCAGCGCCCAGGTCAGCACCCAGGTGGGCGGCGCCATCCAGCAGATCGACGCCGCCCTCAACAACTTCAACAACGTGCAGGCCGGCGTCGGCGGGCGCCTGAATGCCATCACGGCCGCCGCCTCGAGCGCGCAGACCACCCAGACCAACCTCACAGCCTCGGTGTCGCAGCTCCAGGACGTCGACTATGCGGCGGCCGTCACGAAACTCAGTGGCCAGGAGCTCACCCTGCAGGCCGCCCAGGAGTCCTATGCCTCGATTGCCAAGCTTTCCCTGTTCAACTACCTCTCGTGAGCGTGACGCAGGTCGCGTTTGCGGGCCGCGGGAGCCTCAAGTTCCCGGACCCGGCTCCGATATAGGGGTTGAACCGAAGCGGTCCGAACCGGCCGCAGCAGATAGCAGTGCGACGGACTGGTGTCCGGCGCCTGAAGCCAACATCAGGAGTCCAAGACCATGTCACTAGTCCTTAACACGAACCTTGATTCGCTGGTCGCCCAGAACAGCCTCAGCACCTCGGGCAGCCAGCTGGCCGATGCGCTGTCGCAGCTCTCCTCGGGCCTGCGCATCAACAACTCCGCCGACGACGCCGCCGGCTACGCCATCGCGCAGGGCATGACCTCGCAGATCAACGGCCTGAACCAGGCCGCGCAGAACGCCAATGACGGCGTGTCGCTCACCCAGACCGCCACCGGCGCGCTCTCGGAGGTGACGACCGACCTGCAGACGATGCGTGATCTGGCCGTGGAGTCGCTCAACGCCAGCAACAGCTCCACCGACCGCGCTGACCTGAACGCGCAGTTCCAGCAGCTGGTGGCGGACATCAACAGCGTCGCCTCCAACACCCAGTTCAACGGCGTGAACCTGCTCGACGGCAGCTTCCAGGGCGCCACCTTCCAGATCGGCGCCAACGCCGGCCAGACGATCACGGTCGCCTCGGTGGCGAGCGCCAAGGCCGGTAACCTCGGCGCGCTCTACGCCGGTGCCCTGACCGCGGCAGGCACGGCCGGTGCGTACAACGCCGGCACCGCGCTGACCCCCAACATCTCCAACGGCGACACCGTCACCTTCCAGGTTGCGGTCACCCCCGCCGGCGGCACGGCCACGAACGTCACGACCAATGCGATCACCCTCACCGGCAATGCCGCCACGGACCTGGCCAGCATCGCCGCGGGCATCAACCAGGCGGTGGCCTCACAGGGCATCATCGCGACCGTCAATGGCACCACCGGCATCACGCTGAGCGGCAACACCGCGAACGCGGGTGCCACGGTCGCCGTCACGGTGGCGAGCTCGACCGGCTCGATTGCGGCCGCGGCCGCCCCCCTGGCCGATCTGGGTGTCGACTCGAGCGACACGATCGCCACGACCGGCGCCACGTACCTCAGCGGTGCAGACGTGACCACGGTCGACAAGTCCAACCAGTCGCTGGTTCAGATCGATGCCGCCCTGCAGCAGCTGGCGACCTCGACCGCGAACCTCGGCGCGTACCAGAACCGCTTCGACGCCCTGATCTCCGGGTTGAACACGGATGCCACGAACCTCACCAGCGCCAAGAGCGCGATCGTGGACACCGACTACGCCGCGGCGACGTCGAATCTCTCTAAGGCGCAGATCCTGCAGCAGGCGAGCACGGCGATGGTGGCCCAGGCCAATACCATCCCGCAGAACATCCTGACGCTCCTGCAGAAGCTGCCGTGAGGAAATGAGTTCCAGGTACCGCATGCCTGGTAACTCAGTTGGGGGGCGGGTGCACGGGTGCGCCCGCCGCCCCTTTTTGTACTGAACGAGTCATGGACCTGAGGCCGACACCATGAGCACCACGGTCGACAGCACCAACAGCAGCGCCTCCTCGCCCGTGGTCTCGGTGGCCAGCAACAGCAGCGCCGGCGCCGCCGGCGGCTCGGTCATCAACGTCAGTTCCCTGGTTTCCCAGCTGGTGACGGCGACCGAGGCCCCCCAGGAAACCCTGATCTCCAACCAGACCCAGCAGGTCTCGGCCCAGATCTCGGCCCTGGGCACGCTCAAGAGTGCGCTCGCCACCTTCCAGGGCTCCTTGAGCGCCCTCGACACCCCGAGCGCCTTCCAGATCGCCACCGCGACCAGCAGTGACCAAACCGCGTTCACGGCCAGCGCCGGCGCGGGCGCCCCGCAGGGCACCTACACCGTGGGCGTCTCAGCCCTCGCCCAGGCACAGCAGCTGCTCTCGGGCCCGGTCGCCGCCACGACCCCCATTGGCAGTGGCACGCTGACGCTCTCCCTCGGGGGCACCAGCTTCAAGGTCACGGTCGGCGCGACCGACACGCTCGCCGACATCGCCGCCAGCATCAACTCCGCCGCCGGCAACCCGGGCATCAGCGCCACCGTGCTGCAGGGAACCGACGGCGCGCACCTGCTTCTGTCCTCATCCCTGACCGGCGCCAGCAACACCATCCAGGTCGCCGAGAGCGACGGCGGCACGGCGCTCGCCTCCCTCACCTACGGTACCGGCAACACCGCCAACTACACCCAGGAGGTCGCCGCTCAGGATGCCGCGTTCTCCGTCTCGGGGGTGGCCTTCACGAGCGCCACGAACACGGTCACCGATGCCATGACGGGCGTGACGCTCGATCTTCTTGGCACCACTACTGCCATCACGCCCGCAACGCTCACCATCGCCACCGACAGCACGACGCTTGAGAGCAACATCTCGGCCTTCGTGTCCGCCTACAACACGCTGCAGAGCACCTTCGCCACGCTCGGCGGCTACGACGCCTCGAGCGCCACCGCGGGACCCATGATGGGCAATGCCGTGCTCACCGGGATCCAGAACCAGGTCCAGCAGGCGCTCTACAGCATCGTCGCCACCGGCTCACAGTCCTACAACACGCTCGCCAGCATCGGCATCACGACCCAGAGCGATGGCACGCTGAGCCTGAATTCGGGCACGCTGTCGGCAGCCCTCGGCACCAACTTCAGCGCGGTGACCCAGCTCTTCAGCGGCTCCGCGGGCGTCGCCAGCACGCTCAACACCGAAATCACGGCCGCGCTCGGCTCGAGCGGCTCGATCACGACCGCCGGCCAGACGCTCACCAGTCAGGAAAATGCCCTGACCACCCAGAGCAACCAGCTCAACCAGCAGATGGCGGCCCTGAGCGCGAGCCTCACCCAGCAGTACTCCGCGCTCAATACGCTGCTGTCCTCCCTGCAGAGCACCTCGTCCTACCTCACGCAGGCCTTCTCAAGCCTGCCGCAGGTGCAGTCAACGCAAAACGCCTAGACTTAACGCGCCAGGGCGATGCCGCCCGCGCCTTAAGTTTGTTCCCCGCGGGCCGTTACAGGGGTAACGGTACGAGGGAGCACGGCAGTCGTGAGCGGCTTCGCACGCAAGGCTAATCTGGCGGCTTATCAGAGTGTCGCGATCGAGGGTGGCGTCACCGGCGCCGATCCGCACGCCCTGGTGCAGATGCTCCTGGACGCCACGATGGAGCGCATCGTCAGCGCGCGCGCCTGCGTGGAGCAGAACGACCGGGTGCGCAAGGCGAAGCTTCTGCACAGCTGCGTGACGCTGATCGCCGAGCTGCGCGGCAGCCTCGACCTCATCCGCGGCGGTGCGCTCGCACAGAACCTCAGTGACCTCTACGAATACATCGCCAAGCAGCTGCTGCTCGCCAACGTGCGCGACGATGTCCGGTCGCTGAACGAGGCGCTGAGCCTCCTCGGGGAGATCCGCTCGGCCTGGGTCGCGATCGGGCCGGAGGTGCGTGCCGCGGCGGCCGCGGGCAAGGATCAGCGCTTGGTGCCGTCGCGCTGACGCTTCCCGGGCTGGTAGGGAATGCTCGCATCCAGGGTCGTACCCTGGCCGGCAACCCCGAGCACGCGCAGTGTCCCACCCAGTTCCGCGAGCCGCTCTGAGGTCGCAAGCAGACCGAAGGACCCGGGCTTGCTGCGGTCCTTGTCCCCAAGCCCCACTCCATCGTCGCTGATTCGCAGGCGCACCGCGCCGTCCTGGGTAAAGACGTGGACGTCGATCTTGCGGGCGCGCGCATGGCGTACGACGTTGGTGAGCGCCTCCTGGAAGCTGCGGTACAGGGCGAGCGAGCGGCGACGCCCGAGATCGGGCGGAATGTCGCTGTCGGTCACCACGATCCTCAGGCCCGACTGCGCCGCGCACTCCTCGGCATAGCGGCGCATCGCCGCCCCGAGCCCGAGGTCCTCGACCCCGGGGGGCTGCAGCTCGAACACGATGTGCCGCAGTTCCTGCAGGCAGCGATCGGAGAGGTCGCCGACCTGCCCGAGCTCCCCCGAACCGGGTGCGGAGTCGCGCAGGCGGCTGCGCAGGGTCTCGATCTCCGCCTTGAGGGTGGTGAGCTCCTGGCGCAGGCCGCCATTGAGCTTGCCGGCGAGGGAGGCACGCTCCTCCTCGCGCAGGTGCTCGAGGCGGTTGGCCAGCGCACGCACCCGGGCATTGAAGCGGTCGATCGCCTCGCGCTGCTGCACCTGCTGGCTCACGTCGACGTCGACGGCGATGTAGCCGACGGCCTCGCCATTGTCATCGCGCAGCGCGGTGGCGCGTGAGTGCGCCCAGCGGATCTCGCCCGTGGGGCGCTGGTAGCGGAACTCGAGGCTGACCGGATCGCCCCTCATCAGGCGCTCCCAGCCCTCGTTGACCCGCTCGCGGTCATCCACGTGCACCGCGTTCCACCAGCCATCCACGCGCGCCTGCTCGATCGGCAGCCCGGTGAGTTCCAGCCAGTGCGGATTCGCATAGTCACAGGCCCCATCCGCGTCCATGAGGAGGATGCCGATGGGGGCGGAGTCGGCGAGCTGGCGGAAGCGCTCGGCGGTACTGCGGCGCACCTCCGCGTGCAGCATCTCTCCTTCCGCGCGCAGCTGCGGGCGCAGGTCGGTCACGGTCGCGACGCGGTGGGTCACCCGGCCGTCGGCATCGCGCAAGGCGACGATCCGCACCGACACCGGGATCAGGGATCCGTCGCGGTGCAGCCGGCAGGTCTGGAGGGTCGCAGACCCGGTAAGGTCGGCGGCTTCACCCGCGGCGAGCATCGCCTCGTGCTCGGTACTCGGGTACAACGCAAGGAAGGGCTGGCCCCGCAGCTCCTCGGGGGTACTCCCCATCAGCTGTGCGTAAGCCTCGTTGACCGTCAGCAGGGTGCGGGTCTGGGCATCGGCGACGGCGATCCCGAGCGCGTTGTGGAGAAATGCCTGGGCCCACAGCTCAGACTCCGGGCCGCGCTCAGTCATGGCCTGGCCCGACGGTCATTATTGTTGTTCCCATTTGGCGACAGTTCTGCTACCGTCCATTAACATTATGTAACATTCGGGCGCGAGCCGGCTGCTACCCCTGCGGTCCCCTCGCGCGCACGCATGCCAGCCGCCCAGGCGGCCCGGCAGGGTCGTATGTTGCTTGAGCTTGGCCCCGTGTCAATCCGCAGCCCCTCTTTTCCGGATTTTCTCTAGCCTTTTCATGAGACTCGGTCTATCCGGCCGGTCGGCGCTCGCCCGCGGCCCCCTTACTGATACGCACCCCTGAGAGAGGTTGGCCACCTTTTACAGAATATTAATAGGCCCCCCACAATCAGGATTGGCTCGACACCCACCGATGCGCATCGTTCTGCCGGCTCCCCCCGAACCCTCCCGAACAACCACTCCTCTTAATGAGCTCGTGCGAAGTCTCGCACGGCTGGCCGGCCCGCAGGCGTACTCGATGACGGCGCGCCTCGTCGGCGAGCGCGACGCCACGCGGATCGAGCTCAGAGCCACGCGTGCGGCGCACGGGGAGTTCCAGGAGTACGCGTACCAGGTCAGCATGAACACGCTCGAACAGGATGGTCCCTCCGCGGTGGCCCGGGAGTTCGCGCGCAACGCCCGCCGGGCACTGGCGAATGTCCCGCGAGCCCTGCGCAGAGTGAGCTCGGCAACCCCCTTCCACCGCTAGCCCCCCTTCCACGGAGCTTCACGTGACCGACATCGGCGGCGATTTCCTGGCGCTGCGAGGATACCTCGCGGGTGACCTGCCCCCCGAGCAGATGCATTCGATCGAGGAGCGCCTCGAGCGCGACCCCAAGCTGGTGCGCGAACTGGAGCTGCACCTGCGGATGCGCGAAGGTCTGGCGCAGGTGCAGTCGCAGCGCGCCCACGCCATGGCCGCAGCGCGCCGCCGGGAGCTGCGGGCCTGGTCGTCCCGCCTCGCCGCGGCGGCCGGCTGCGCAGGACTGGCGCTGCTGCTGTGGACCCAGCCGGGTGCGCCCCACCCATCGATCCTGCAGGCGAACGCGGCCGCAACTGCGGCGAGCGCGCAGTTCACCTTCGTCCCGGTCCGCGGTGCATCGCGGCCGGACCTTGACCTCCCCGCCTCCGGGCCGATCGAGCTGCGGGCTTCCCCCCCGCTCGCGCCGGCCTCGGCGCACTACCGCGTGACGCTCACGCGCCAGGATGCACACGGCAACGCTGCGCCTCTCGGTGCCCTGGCAGCCGCGAGCGTCGGCGCCGATGGCTATCTGCACGCCTACGTGGATGCCTCGCGACTATCCCCGGGCGATTACCTGCTGCGGGTCGAGCCTGACCTCGAAGCCGCAGGTGTGGGCGAGGAGTTCCAGTTCCGGCTGCGTACGCCCCCTCACTGAACCGTGTAGCCCGCCGCGGGTGAGCCAAACCCCGCCTCCACTTCCACGGCGACGACTCCGGTCACCGCCCAGAGCTTGCGCAGGTTGCTGAGTTCCACCGAGCCGGTCAGTACGCCGACTCCCGCAAGGGTCGCCGTGTGGCTCAGGCCCAGTGCCCGGCACGCCGCGGCGACCTCGTTGATCCAGCTGCGGGCGTCGTCCGACACCGCCACAGCCACATTGACTCGAGTCACTGCACTACTCCCTTGTTGCACTTCGAGCGCTGCGTCCGCCACAGATCCAACACGGCACGCCTGCCCGGGGCTACCGGTGGGGCGCGACACGTATGGGAGCACAGCAGCGGTTTCGCGAGCCTTCACCGCCGGCGGGTCTTCGGACTCGGCACTGGACTTCTGTGAGCGATAACACGTCCTGACCGCTCCTCAGCGCCTTCCACTGCCTCCTGAGGTCCGCAGTCGCGCCTAGTCCGTTTGGACACCGCCGCGAGTACTGCGAACTCACCTGTCCTCTGTTGCCGACAGCGGGGGCGTCTCACCGCCGGGTGGAATTTCTTTCCCATCGCGAATGAGATTTGCGCCGCCTCCGGGACAGTGATTTCTTGCTGCGCGTTTTGCGGGAACGTCATCCGGTGGTGCTGGCCACGGAGTTTCGACAGGCCTCCAGACGCTGCCGCACACCACCTCAGGAGACGTCTATGAAATCTGCGTTCGCCACCCTTTTGTTGATCGCTGCCCTCGGCACCACCTGCGCGCTCGCCCAGGAGGGCAGCACGGGCGGCCCGCCGCGGCCGAACTCGATCATCGTGATCACTCCGGTGCCGACCACCGTGCCCACCAGCACGAAGCTGGTGCAGCCGAAGTTCCGGTAAGTTCCGGCGACGCAGGCTGAAGCCACGCAGCGGCACCCGCCATGCCGCTGCGTGGCTTCCTGCGTGCTCTACAAGTGCATGCGCGAGGAAGGCTGCGTACCGCGGCCCGGCTGCGCGTGCATGGAACGCGCGGCCGAGGCTGCATCAGTGTCTGGATTCATCGAGCGAGCCCGCGGCTCCGAGCGCGGTGACAGACACCTGGAAGGTCGCCCACAGGGCGGGATCGGCCGAGCGCTCGCGTGACATGACGGCGCGCATCGCGCCGCCGAGTGCGGCCGGTGCACTCATGGAATCCTGCACCAGGTGCCGGTAGAAGTCCGTCATGAGCTGGGCACTCGTCTCATCCGACACCGGCCACAGCGATGCCACGACGGCTCGTGCGCCGCGCGCGAGGAGCGTCGACTCAAGCCCCACCGGTCCCTCGCTGGCGACCTGCGGCCCCACCGCGGTGTCGCAGGCACTCAGGACGGCGACGTCGGCGGTGAGAGTCTGCAGCGAGAGGTCCGACACCCGCACGGCCTCCTCCACCGGCTCCCCCCGTGTGTTGTAGGCCCCGAGGATCACGGCGGACAGCTGCGGCACCTGGGTGTCTGCAATCGCGTGGGCCGCGATATGGATATAGCGGTACGCAGACCAGTCGAGCGCCAGTGCGCGCCCGCGCGTGGCCTCCAGCCCCTTGAGCTCCTCCACCTGCGCAGGTGGGAACTCCGCGAGGATCCGCCGGGCCTCCTCGGCCGTGAACGGCAGGCGCCGCAGCTCATGGAAGGGCGCGTTGGCTATCGCGATCTCCGCAGGTACGGGCCCGGCACGCCGCGTCAACGCCTTCAGCCGCGGATCGTCAGGCTGGTAGACCGGATCATCAATCAGCAGCAGCTTGCGTGCCTCAGGGAAGTAGGCGCGCCTGCGCTCATGAGCCATCAGCCAAGCTGCCGGGGCAATGGCGATGTCGTGGCGCGTGGCCACGAAACCGCCTGCACCGCTCTCGGCGGAGCGCAGCGCGGCGAACGGGACATAACTTAGCCCGCGGTCGGGTACCACGACCCACAGTTGCGCCGACGAGAGCACCTGCTCCACGGGCTGAATGATCATCTGGTAGAGATGCTGCGCATCCTGCAGCCGCCGTTCCATCGGCACGTCCACCAGGCGGGTGAGGGAGCGGTGGAATTTTGCCGCAGCATCCTCGATTGAGGCCGTGGCAGGAAGCCGCATCCATTCAACCGAGCCGGCACGGATCACCCAGACGTAGGCGGATTCCTCGCCGAGCCAGTAGGCGGCGAGTGCCGCGTCGAGCGGGAGTTTCGGCAGGACCTCCTCCTCACCGTGCAGCGTCGCATCGGCCCCGGCGGCCTGCGCCCGGCGCGCGATCTCGGTATTCACCGCATCGGCCTGCCGCTCGAGGTCTGCTATGTCGGCGATCAGATGCCGCACCTGCGGATCCGCCGAGCCCGCGCGGTCAAGTCGCGACTCCAGCGCAAAGCGCCGCCCTGCCATCTGGCGGTAGAGCTCATCCCGGCGCGCCAGATCCCCGGCGAGTGCGCTACGCACCTCCGGCAGGTACTGCTGCGCCGCGAAATCGGCGAGGGAGTGCGCGCGCGAACTGTCGGCGGTGAGAAACGCGGTGGTCGCGACGGCGGCCGCTTCCGCGGGCCGCCCGGTGGAACGCGCGACCTCGAAGCGCGCGCGCAGCAGCTCGACCTTCAGCTCGTATGCCGCACGCAGCGGCGTGCCCAGCTGCATGCGCAGTTCCGGGTTGGCGGTCTGATCGCGAACGGCATCGGCGTGCGCCAGCGCCTCATCCAGCGCCTCCAGGGCCTGCTGCGGTCTGCCCGCGATCCGCAGCACCCTCGCCAGTTCCAGGTCGGCCTGGAACTCCTCGGCAGCGCTGCCCCGGGCATGCAGAACCGGTCGCGCCCTCCCGAGGTCTGCCTGCGCTTCCACCGGCCGTCCGAGCTCACGCTGCACGACCGCGCGCTGCAGCTGCGCCTCCGCGCGGATCAGGGAGTCGGTCTTGCCATCGGCGACCACTTCCGACAGTCGCGCCAGTGCCTCCTCGGTCCGCCCGGCCTGCGCGGTGTGTACGGCCGTCTGGATGCGGATCCGGGCAAGTGCCGATGGCGCCACCGCCAGCTGCAGCGCCTGCGCGTCCAGGCTCAGGGCCTCCTCGAGGCGCCCCTGCTCGGCGTCAACGTTGGCCAGTGCTCTCAAGGTCGACATGCGACCGCGGCTGTCGAGCGCGACGGTGCGGATCGCGAGCGCGCGCTCCAGGAACTGCCGCGCGCGGTCGCGGTCGCCGATCGCGTAGTAGGTGACGCCGATCCCGTAGAGGCTCTGGGCCTCATTGCGCGGGTCACGGACCTGCTGGGCATAGGCGAGCGCACTGTCGAAGAGGCTCAGGGCGTCATCGAAATGACCCAGCGCGTAGCTCAGGAGTGCCGTGTTGTTGGCCACGGCTAGGTAGAGGCCCGGTATCTCCCCGGGCACGACTTCTCGCCTCGCCTGCTGGAACCGGCGCAGCGCCTCGGATAGCCGGCCCTCCCCCCACAGGCAGAAAGCCTGGTTCTGCCAGGCCTGGACACGGCGCTGCGTCTCCTGGATCGACCCGAACAGGCGCGCCGCGTCCAGAGCGGCGCCGATGCATTCCGAGTAGCGGCCCTGATACCCGTAGACCATCGAAAGATTCGTGGTCTGCAGGCCCGCGTCGTAGCGTTCGCCGCGCCGCAGATGGAACTGGCTGATGCTTTTCAGGAGCACGCCCGAGCGCCCGAGGAACTCGGGCGACCCGAGCTCTATCCAGGAGGTCGCACGCAGTGCCTGCGCGCGTGCGCGCCGGTACGGGTCCACGTTGCCCAGGGTCGCGGCGGCGGTCTCCGCCCACTCCGCCGCGTGCGACCAGTCCTGGAGGTTGCTGTAGTCGATGGCCGCGAGCGCCAGCGCCGCCTGACCGCGAAGCCCGCGATCCTCGGGCGCCACCAGCGCCTGCGCGGCCTCGGTAAATCCCGCGGCCGCTCGGGCGAAAGCCGCCCGCGCCTCCGGAGAGTGGGAAGCTTGCACCCCGTGGGCGAGCCTCTCGCCCTCGGCAAAGTCGGCATCGGCGCGCGCGAGCGCCCTGAAAGCCGCAAGGCACTGCGCCGGTACCTTCGCGTCGGCCACATCGAACGCCCTGATCGAGGCGGTACCCGCGATTTCGGCGCGCTCCTTGCCCGTCACGCGAACCACGAGGGACGTACCCGGGCTCGTAACGAGGGCCCGCCGAGTTCCCGTGCGGCGCTCCGGATGATCCGCCTGGGCCAGGATCTGGTCCTGCGGTCCCAGGATCTCGACCAGCGCGTCGTTGTCGCGCTCTGCGACCTCGATCAGGTACGTGTGGCCCGCAATCACGTTGATCGTGGCCAGCGCCGGGTCGGTCCCCGACGTCCGCAGGGGTCCTGCCGTGGCGGCAGGCGGATCCAGGGCCTGCGTGCAGGAGACTGGCGCGCCCGCGGCCGGCAGGGTGAATCCGACCAGAAGGCCTAAAACCGTCGCGGCCGCCGCCTGCGGGCGCCCGTAATTGCGGCTTATACTCACCCTATGTCTGCCGTTAATGACCAAGGAGCTCCCGCCTCCCTCCTCCCCGAGGGCGCGGCAGTCCCCGGGCCCGACCCAGACCCGGTTTCACACCTCGCGGCAGTGTATCGTGACTATCCGGGGCTAAGTGCGTTGATCCTGCGCCGTGTTGGTGACCCTGAGATTGCTGCCGACATACTGCAGGACGCTGCCGTGACCGCGCTGGAGAAGTTGCGCAGCGGTCAGATCACCCGCCCCGAGAATATGGGTGGCTACCTTTACAGGGTTGCCATCAATCACCTGCGCAACCACCGCCGCAAGGACCGGACGGCCCTCTCAGGCCCCGCGGGCCTCGACGAGCTCCCCGACACCGACGGCGATCCGGACTGGGATCATGTCGGACGGCATCAATGGGCTGAAGCCGCGCGACGCATCCTCGATGAGCTGCCCGTCGCGCGCGACCGGGAACTGCTGCTGCGCTTCTACCTGCACGACGAGGAGAAGCAGGAGATCTGCCGTGAGCTGCAGCTGTCCGAGGAGCACTTCAACCGCGTGATCTTCCGCGCGCGCAACCGCTTCCGCGAGCTGCTGAGGCAGCACGGCCTGTGGAAGGCCGACTTCTTCACGATTGTGGCCGCGCTCCTGTGCCTCGCCCGCGGGATAGTCGGTATGCCTGGCGTGCCCCCCACCGTCACAACCTCACCGACGAAGGTAGCGGCCGTTCCCGCCGCGCTGCCCACCGACTCCTGAACTCCTGCCGTTGGCCTTGCGTGGGGAATGATTCACCCTCGCTCCCCCATCGCGCGGCAAGGCGGGCGAGCGCGCGTTGCGCCCGTGTGTTATTTCGCGCCGTCACGGCGCTTTCCCGGGCCACGTCGGGAGTGCCGCCCTAGGTAAGTCTCAGGCATCGCCGATACACTTCCTTCCGTCCCGCAGTGTTCCTCGGAAACTCGGGGCCGGGTATGAGTGAGCACATGCCCGGCCCTGCTCTTTAGTCCTGACAGAAGCGCGCCAGCGCTGGGACAAGCCTGCGCAACGTGAGCCCCCGCGCCGCTGCCATCACTCGGGCCTTCCTCCCGGACTTGCAGTGATGGGCACCCGATCTCTCGCTGGCTGCCTCCGCTACGATCCCGCAAGCGCGCCCCGAGGTCGCACCTTTCGACGACACCGCGGCGATCACCTGCGCGGATATCAGGAGTTGATGACACGCGTCCCCCTTGTCTGCCTGATGTTCGCATGCGCCGGATGGATGCTCGTCGTTGCCTTCCAGCACCGAGCCACCAGCGACCCCACTCACCGGCCTTCCTCTGACGATGCCGCCGCATGGCGGTGGGTGGGCGCGGAGCCGGGCGCCAACATTTACTTCAGCCCGCTCGGGCCGCAGCACCCCGGGGCGGGAGCCTCCGCTTGGGTAGACCGGGAGTTTTCGCCGGGACTCGCCTCGGTTGGCGGACGTATATCGGAGCTGTGGCAGTTTGACTGCCAGCAGCTTACGAGCCGGCGGCTCTCAAGCGCTCGACTCTATCGCGATCTTGAGGGTGCCGAGCATGCCCGGGTCACGAGGAATCCTTCCGGCTGGCGGCCGGCAATTGCGACTACGACTGCCCACGAGGTCCTGAGCGCGGTCTGTGAAAACCGTGGCGAACGCACGCGGACTCCGCGCAGGCGATGAGCACGCCGCGAACAGCGGGCGAAGTGCCAGGCGAGTTGCGGCGGCAACGCTTCCCAACTACCACACCCCACACGATCCGGGTGCGGATAGGGCTTCACCTCGATCGCTAGGCGACGTTGTGCCGCTGCGCCAGAAGGACCAGCTCAACGTCGGTCGAGATGCCGAGCTTGTGCTTGATCAGGGAGTGATAGTTCGCGACGGTCTTGCCGCTGAGGCTCATCAGAGTCGCGATGGAGGAGACGGAATGGCCGCCGGCAAGCAGGCGGAAGATCTCGAACTCGCGGGCGCTGAGGACATTGACGGGATTGTCATCCGCGGTGATCTTGAGAATGGCCAGTGCATGGGCGATGTCCGGGCTCAGCGCGAGCTTCCCCTGGACGATGTCCGCGATCGCAGATGCCAGGGTCTCCGGCGCACTGCTCTTGGTCACGTAGCCCCGGGCGCCGAGCTGGATCGCCCGCTCGGCGAGGGTCGCGTCCTCGTTCATGCTGAAGACGAGGATCTTGGCAGACGGCTTGCGCGCCATGATGCGGCGGATAGCGTCGAGACCGCTCACCCCGGGCATCGACAAGTCCAGGACGATCACGTCCGGCTCGTGCTCGACGAACAGCGCATAGGCACGATCCGCATCGGCCGCCTCGGCAACCACCTGGCAACCCGGCTGCTGCTCGAGCAACCGGCGGAAGCCGGAGCGCACGATCGCGTGGTCATCGACCAGCATGATGCGGATGTTGGGCGTGTTCACGCCGCGGTTTCCCTGCAACCGGCGAGCGGTAGGCGCACCGTAATCCTCGTACCCCCACCCGACTGCGAGTCGATCTGGCAGGCGCCGCCGAGGGCCGTGACTCGCTCGCGGATCCCCGTGAGGCCAAGCCCGCGACTGGCGGAGAGCTGGAAGAACCCGGCACCGTCGTCCGACACCGCCAGCCTCACGTACCGGACTTGCGCTCCCGCAGCATCGCTCCGCGTGCCAGCGGCGGGGTCCAGCACGAGCTCCACCAGGGCGTTGCGCGCCTTGGCATGCACGGCGATGTTCGTGAGCGCTTCCTGCACGACCCGGTAGATCGCGACTCCGGCCTCGCCATCAATGCCCCCGAGATCACCCTCGATCCTCAGCGTGCAGGCGACCTCGGGGTGGCGCTGCCTGAAGCTTGCGATCTGTTCGCGCAGGCCGGCCTCGAGTCCCAGACCCTCGAGGTACGCGGGCCTAAGGCGCTGCAGCATGCTGCGCACACACTCCTTGATGTGCAAGGTCACCTGCACGATCGCCTCCGCGCTCTCGCGCACCGGCTCTCCGCCCCGGTTGCGGATCGCGACTGCGTCCGCATGGATCGCGCTCACGCACTGGCCGATCTCGTCGTGCAGGTCGTGGGCAAGGTTGCGGCGCTCGCTCTCCTGGGCCGTCAGAAGCTGCCGCGTGAGACGCTGGTTCTCGCTCACACTCTGCTCGAGCGTCTCGGCCATGTGGTTGAAGCCCACGCCAATTCGCGACATCTCAGGCAGGTCGAACTGCGGCATGCGCACCGACAGGTTCCCGGCCCGCAGCTCCCCGAGTCCCTCGGTGATGCGCTCGATCGGCCGCAGCGCGTGCGAGACCGCCCACCACACCAGTGCGTTGACGAGCAGAAAGAACAGCAGCAGCAATCCGAGCAGTCCGCGCGAGGTGCTCCACATCTCCTCGATCTCGTAGGTGGGGTCCGGGGAGATGACCAGCATCCCGACCGGTGTGCCGTTGAAAGACACCGGGCGCGTCTGCGAGCTGCCTGGCGCCGAGGTCATCTTCACGAGCGCGGTGAACCACCCGGGCGCCTCCGGCTTGCGGCCGCCGTTGTCCTCGTTGCTGTCGAGGAGGTGCCCCTGGCTGTCGTAGAACCTCACGTTCACGTGACGGATGTCCCGCAGCTCACGCAGCTGGAACAGCGGCACCGCGTAGCCGTGTTCGGACCAGTGGTCATGCAGCACGTCCAGCTGCGCGTCCAGGAAGTGCCCGGTCAGGGTGAGTGTCGAGCGCGCCTCGTCGCGGACGTCGTTGCGGGCCTTGCTGACCACGTAAATCCCCCCCGTGCCGGTCAGGAGTGCGAGCAGCGCGGTAATGATCAGGCTCAGCCGCAGCTTCAGCGTAGGTCCAGCGACCGTGACACCCTCGCCTGTGGCGTCTCCCGCAAGCGCGGGTCTCGCAACGGGCGCGATGTCTGCGGACCCTGCGCTCAATGGTGGCCCGACGGCACGATCCACGGCCATGTCAGCGCCCACTCCGGCGGGTTCGGCGCAGGCTCCCTCCCATTTGGGCCGCTTTGCGGGCGTATGGCCCCCATCCGGGATCTACCATCTCAAGGACCTGTGACAACCGACTGACCCCCGCCTCTGACGACCTGTGGCGATTGTCTCACCGGAAGGCCCATGAATACCTCACGGGAGAATTCGGGATTCCTTCCCGGGGTGGGAAGGCAGCAGGCCGGCGTGGGCCTGAACCCTCGTCCCGGGACGGGTCGTCTTCGGATTTGCCGGGCCCCGGGACTTCAGAGGCTGAGCCTGAGGCCGACGAAGGCCTCGAGCGGCGCAGCGGGGCTGAGGAACCGGTTGTCGACCCCGGGCCCGTTCGTGACGCCGCCCGGAGGGATCCCCGGGGCCCCTATCCCGGTCGGATCGCTGAGGATGCCCCAGGTCGCATACTTCTTATTAAACAGGTTGTTGACGGAGGCAAACAGTTCCAGGTGCCGGGTCGGCCTGTAGATCGAATGCAGGTTGACCGTGGTGTAACCCGGGATCGGCGCGAGCTGATTCGACTCGTCGCCGACGTAGTAGACGCTGCTGACCACGTTCACGGTTGCCCCGATCGACCACGGCGCGATGATCCTGTAATCCGTCCCGATCTTGAGGCGATGCTCGGGAATGCCGGGTAAGCGGTCCCCGGGATTGACCTGGATATCTCCGTTCGCGTCCTGAAAAGGGTTGGACGGGGATGGCACCACCAGCGAGGATTCGAACGTCGCCTGCACGAAGCTGTAGTTTGCGAAGGCCGAGAAGCGCGGGCCCCGGTAGGCAAGTCCCGCCTCGAAGCCCTGGCGGCGCGTGTCGCCGATGTTCTGGAAGAAACCCTGGCTCACCGAGGTCGCGATTCCGAAGATGTCATCGTGCAGCAGAGTACGAAACGCGCTCAGGTTCCAGCTGAGCTCATCCTCCGCGCTGGGGCTGCGCGGGTAAGTGCCACGCAGGCCGACTTCATAGGTATGCGAGATCACCTGCTTCAGGTTCGGCGGGTCACCGGCGAGGTTGGTAGGCAAAAGGCAGGGGGTGAGCGGATCTGAGCACTCGATCTCGCTGGCAGTGGGCGTGCGGGTGTTGGTTGACCACCCACCATAGAGCGTCACGGTTGGCAGCAGCTTGTAGGTCGCTCCGACGGCCGGATTGAAGTGCACGAAGCGGTTGTAGCCACTGAGATTGGTGCCCAGCTGGTCGTAGAGGTCGACATTGGCGACGTTGTAGCGGCCGCTCGCCGTGACGGCCAGGTCCGGCGTCACGTTGAGCGTGTCTGTCAGGTAGAACCCGAGGTTCTTGTTAACGGAGTCAACGCTCACCGGGACAGGGTCACCGTTGGCGATCGCGCCGGGGGAGTTCTGCGGCGTGTACACGTAGAGGTTGGACGGTTCCACCTGCAGGTTGGCGGGGATAATCCCGATCTGCGCACCCGTGTAGAAGCTGGTCGACGCGTAGTCGAGCGCTGCGCCCGCGCTGATCTGGTTGACCATCCCGAAGATCGAATCACTGTTGGTCAGCTGCAGCGTGGCGCCGCGCCCCCACGCATCGAGCAGCTCGAAGTCGTTCTCGCCGATGTACCTGGCACCGCCGTTGGAGATGTCGGGGAGAGACTGGCCGGCGGCGTCCATCAAGGGCGTAGCGCCGTCGGGCTGGCAGAGGATGCCGGGCATCGTCGTGCAGGCCGCGTAGTCGGTCGTATTGCCATTCACCACACTCTGGCCGTAGTGCCGGTAGTACGCCACCCCCTGGAGTGACCAGGTGTCGGTGACGCGCAAGGTTGCGTTGAGGGTGAAGAAGTTCAGGTCGTTCTGATTGGTCTGCGGCCCGGTGAAGATCAGCGCGCGGTTGACCGCAAGCTCTTGCACCGGCGCCGGCCCCTGCCCGTTGAGCTCGTTGTGCGCACCGGCATAACTGAGGTCTATTAGGACACGCTGCGTGTGGTAGCTCAGGGCGGCGTACACCGTTCTGATGCGGTCGTCCGAATACTGCCGCCAGCCGTCCGAGTCGAGCCCCTGGGCTGCAACATAGACACCGAAGGGGCCAGAGTTCGCGCCGAACTGGGCCACGACCGAGTGCTGCCCGAAGGAGCCCCCCGACAGTTCCACCTGCCCGCCCTGGTAGGTGAAGCCGTTCTTCATGGTCACCGAAATCGCGCCCCCAAGGGCGTTGCGTCCGTAGAGAGGACTGGAACTGACCAGCTGCACCTGGTCAATCGCGACGTTGGGAAACAGGTCCCAGTTGACCGTGTCACCGAAGGCCTCGTTGATGCGCACGCCATTCTGGTAGACGGCCAGACCTTGCGGCGTTCCGAGTACCGGCGAGGCTTCGAAGCCCCGATACAGGATGTCGGGTTGGAACGGGTCATCCAGGTCGTCGTTGACGTTGATGCTGCTGAGGCTAGAGTTCAGGGCGCCGGTGAGGCTCGGGGAGCCTTCGCGTGACAGGTCCGAGGAGGACAGCACCTGGACATTCCCGGGGATCTTGTCGATATCTATGCTGGTGCCGGGAATGGGCGTGGTGCCGATGATGAGCACTTCAGGCGTGGGAGTCGCTGCGGATGAAGCATCCCCCGCCCGCACCTCAGTGCCCAGGAGCCAGGATGCCGCGAGCAACAACGCCTTCAGTGCCGACCCGCGCCGAGCGCGGCTTCTGTCATTTTTATAAATGGCCATCCCCTCGCCTCCTCAGTGCGCGGGGATGATGGTCGGCGGTACTTCAGTCGAACAAGGGAAGGGCTCCCGAGCATGTCCGGGAATAACCCACGTGACGGATCGCAGCCACGCTGAGGGAAGAAGCCGTCAGCCGCGCCGCGATCCCTGCGGCCCTTCCGGGGCAAACGACAAGCGTGCGCTAACCCGGTCCTGCTACAGCAACTGCGTGCCAGAGGTGGTGCCTCGAGATCAGCCACTCATGGTCCGGATAGAGGCTCGCCAGAACGCCCCGCAACCAGGTGCGGGCCCCCGGGTCGAGGCGCGGTGCGACCCGATCGAAATCGGCCCGATCCTGCATCCGCAGCGGACGCGCCTTATAAAGGAGTTGAATTTCCGGCGCGAGGAAGGGAATGCCGGCACGGTCGCGGCGCACCGCCAGCGCCAGTGGCCGCTGGATCCTCCGGTCGCGCCGAAACACCCAGCGATCGTCTTCGCTGTCATCGAGCATCAGCTCGAACATCCAGTCCCCGGCATCCGCGGGCCGGCACCAGAGCGAGTTGACGCTGGCAGCCGGCGCGACGCCTGCCTGCAGCCGCGTGAGCATCCGATCCCTGGCTTCGAAAACCTCCCATGACGACAGTGCGGCCAGGACCTGTAGTGCGTCCCTGCGCAGGACGCCGACGTCGAGGTCTGCGTGCGGTCGACTCTGGCTGCCGAGGAACAGATCGAGCGCCCATCCCCCAGCTATCCACCAGGGCACGCGCAGCGCAGCCAGTGACTCGGCCAGCTGCGCCGGATGCAGCGCCCGCCATCTTCCGGCAGCTGGCTGGACGAGTGTGGAAGCGCTGTTCACGGTTGAGCCCTGACGACCCGCGATCGTGATACGCAGCCGCGGGACCGTCAATTGATGTCTCGCGCATACGGACGCCTCGATAGGTCGAGATTGTGCTTGTGACGGACCGGTCCGTTCTGGAGAATCACGAAAGCACTCTTCAGAGCGCATCGACCAGAACGGTGGTGGTGAGATGGTGAGCCGGCCAGATGTGTTCCTCGCCTCACTCGGCGTCTTCGCCTTGAGTGCAGCCTGCATGGCTGCCTCTCCGGCGCAAAGCACCTCTGCCCCGGCCGTCCGCATTGCCGTGTTCAAGTTCGAACTCGACGACCAGACCCCGGCAGCCGCGCTGCAGAACAAGGCCACGAGCACGGCCGCCGCCATGGACAGGGTCAGTGAGGAGGCGCGCTCGGAGCTGGCGCAATCCGGGAAATACAGCGTCATCGATGCCAGCAGCACCGACATGAACACCGTGCCGAACAAGGCCATGCGTGACTGCGAGGGCTGTGAAGCCGGTATGGCGCTCAAGCTCGGGGCCGACCAGGCACTCATCGGAGTCGTGAAGCGCGCCACACAGACCGACTACTACGTGTGGATCCAGATCCGTGATGCCCGCACGGGTAAGATCCTCGACCAGGAAGCTGCCAATTTCGCCGGCAGCGAGGAAGGCTGGCCGTCGGGCGTGCGGATGCTGATCAGGCACCAGGTCCTGCCTGCCAAAGACTGACGGCTGCCATTCGCGCCCGGCCGCGCCGGGATGCGGCGCAGCGCCCGCCGCGGCGGGCATCGGGGAGCCCTGATTCACACGTGAGCAATCCTTATTCGCGCAAAGCTGCCGCCAAGGACTCCAGCGGCATGGTTCACGTGCGCGGGGCGCGCGAGCACAACCTGAAGAACGTGAGCCTCGATATCCCGCGCGACGCACTCGTCGCGTTTACCGGGGTATCCGGCTCGGGAAAATCCTCCCTGGCGTTTGGCACCCTGTACGCAGAGGCGCAGCGCCGCTACCTCGAATCGGTGTCGCCGTACGCGCGGCGGCTCTTTCACCAGATGGCCGTGCCGGACGTCGATGAGATCGACGGATTACCGCCGGCCGTTGCGCTCCAGCAGCAACGCGGATCCCCGACCACCCGCTCATCCGTCGGCAGCGTGACGACGCTGTCGAACCTCGTGCGCATGCTTTTCTCCAGGGCGGGAGACTACCCTGCCGGGCAGCCCCTCCTTTACGCCGAGGCTTTCTCGCCCAACACGCCCGAGGGCGCCTGCCCCAGGTGCCATGGACTCGGCCGGGTCTACGAGGTGACCGAGAAGTCGATGGTGCCGGATGACACCCTGACCATACGCCAGCGAGCCATCGCCGCGTGGCCTACGGCGTGGGGTGGACAGAACCAGCGCGACATCCTCGTGACACTGGGCTACGACGTCGACCGGCCGTGGCGGGAGCTGCCCCGCAAGGACCGCAACTGGATTCTCTTCACTGACGAGCAGCCGGTGGTGCCGGTGTATGCGGGGCTTGAGCCGCACGAAGTGCGGCGCGCGCTGCGACGCAAGGAGGAGCCCAGCTACCAGGGCACCTTCACGAGCGCCCGCCGCCATGTCCTGCACACCTTCGCCACCACCCAGAGCCCGCTCATGAAGCGGCGCGTGCAGCAGTACATGCTGAGCGCCGAATGCCCGCTGTGCGCGGGCAAGCGCCTGCGGCTCGAGTCCCTGTCCGTGAAGTTCGCGGGCCTCGATATCGCGCAGATTTCGCGGCTCCCGCTGCACGCGCTGGCACGGACGCTGCGCCCCTACCTGGACCTGCCGCCCCCGCGTGCCCGCAGGGGCGCCGGGGAACACCCGGAGAAGGCGCTCGTCACGCAGCGCATCGCCCAGGACGCACTGGCGCGGCTCGAGGTCCTGATCGATCTCGGGCTCGGCTACCTGGCACTCGATCGCAGCACACCCACGCTCTCGCCCGGTGAACTGCAGCGGCTGCGGCTCGCGACGCAGGTACGGTCCAATCTCTTCGGCGTGGTATACGTGCTGGATGAGCCCTCGGCGGGCCTGCACCCGGCGGACACGGAGTCCCTGCTCTCTGCGCTCGCGCAGCTGAAGGCCTCCGGCAACTCGCTGTTCGTGGTCGAGCATGACCTCGACATCATCGGTCACGCCGACTGGATCGTGGATGTGGGCCCCGCGGCCGGCGAGAACGGCGGCCAGATCCTCTACAGCGGTGCCCCGGAGGGCCTCAAGGACGTCGCCGCCTCAGTAACCCGCCGCTACCTATTCGGGCAGCACCCGCCGCCATCGCGCACCGTGCGCTCGCCGCAGGGCTGGCTGCGCCTGAAGGGAGTGACGCGCAACAATCTTCGCAGTCTCGACGCCGAATTCCCGCTGGGGGCCTTCACGGCGGTGACCGGCGTCTCCGGTTCCGGAAAGTCGAGCCTCGTAAGCCAGGTGCTCGTGGAACTCGTGGCGCAGCACCTGGGACACGAGCTCGCGCAGGAGGAAGACGATACGGACCCCCTCGAGCGGCCGCCCGACGCGCGGGTCGAGGGGCGCATCATCGCCGGAATGGAGCGGATCAGGCGCCTGGTCCGCGTCGATCAGAAGCCGATCGGTCGCACGCCACGCTCGAACCTGGCGACCTACACCGGAGTATTCGACCAGATCCGGCGGCTGTTCGCCGAGACGAGTCAGGCGCGCGCCCGGCGCTACGATGCGGGGCGATTCTCCTTCAACGTGGCCAAGGGTCGCTGCCCCACCTGCCGGGGAGAGGGCTTCGTCATGGTGGAGCTGCTGTTCCTGCCGAGCGTCTACGCGCCCTGCCCGACCTGTCATGGCGCCCGCTACAACCCGAAGACACTCGAGATCCGCTATCGCGGTCGATCGGTTGCCGACGTACTCGGCATGAGCGTGGACGCGGCCGCTGAGTTCTTTGCCGACGACGCGGCCGTGTACCGTTCCCTGAAGGTGGTACAGGAGGTCGGCCTGGGATACCTGCGCCTGGGGCAGCCCGCGACCGAGCTTTCCGGCGGGGAGGCGCAGCGCATCAAGCTCGCCACCGAGCTGCAGCGCACCCAGCACGGCGATACGCTCTACGTCCTCGATGAGCCTACCACCGGACTGCACGCCGCGGACGTGGAGAAGCTGATCGCGCAGCTCGATGGCCTGGTCGACGCGGGCAACAGCGTGATCGTCGTCGAGCACGACATGCGTGTCGTGGCAGGCAGCGACTGGGTCATCGACATCGGGCCCGGTGCCGGTGACGAGGGCGGCCGGGTAGTGGCCGCCGGGCCACCGGCAGAGGTAGCCAGGGCCTCCGCGAGCCGTACCGCCCCTTATCTCGCACGGTGCCTGCACCACACTGGCGCTACGCTGTAGCAGGTCCGACAATAGACCCGTTACCCGTGGCCGCCCATTGCGGGTGACGTTGGGACAGACCCATGAGATACGTCGTTCTTGCGTGTTTGTTGATGTCCGCGCTCCCTCGCGTGGGTATCTGCGATGGCTATTTCCGCTGTGGGTCGTCGCTCGTGTCCGCGGACATGCCGCTCTCAGAGTTACTGCAAAAATGCGGGTATCCGTCCTCGACCACGTCCTCCGTCACGGACGTTCGTAACGAGTACGGCGCCAAGGTCGGCGTTTCGACGACCGAGATCTGGCGCTACGATCGTGGCACCCGCGCCGCCGCGATGCTGGTCAAGGTCGTGGACGGCAAGATCGTGAACATCAAGGACGAAACCTTCGATGCCCGCCAGTCAAGACAGCCTCGGTGAGTCACGCCGCCGCTGCGCGCCGCTGATTCTCTTACATGTCCGGTGGCACAGGGCCACGCATCGCTCCTGTGGGTGGCGCGACGCTGACTCATCTTCCCCGTCTGCATGTTATTGTCGGGCCTTCGGAGGATGAAGATCGATCCTCAGCTGCGCAGACGCAGATTCTCCGGGTCGAACAGAGGCTCGCGGCGCACGGTTGCGGACCTGCGCACACCGAGCACATCAATCGATAGCCTGGTGCCTTCTGTTGCAAGCTCACTCTTGACGTACGCCAGTACGACACTACATGCGAGGGTATGACTCCACACGCCCGAGGTGACGAGCCCTACCCGCTCCTCTTCGTTGAATACGCTGCTGCAGTAGGGAGGATCAGCGTCGCCGGCATGATCCAGGGTGAGAGGGACGAGGCGCCGACTCACTCCCCGTGCTTTTTCCGCCAGCAAGGCGGCTCTGCCGGTAAAGGCGGGTTTAGCCAGATCGACAAAGCGGCCAAGCGAGGCCTCGAACGGCGAGTAACCGCTCTCCAGGTCAGACTTCCAGCCGCGATAGCATTTATCGATGCGCAGGCTCTCCATGGCGTACATGCCAAAATGCGCGAGGCCATGTTCTTGGCCGGCCTCCACCAGCGCCCGATAGACACCGGCGTGGTGTTCGGTCCCGACGTGCAGTTCCCAGCCCAGCTCGCCCACATAGTTCACGCGCAACGCCAGCAGCTGCGCGGGCCCAATCTCGATGCGTTGCGCGGTGAGCCAGGGGAAAGCGCGGTTGGACAGATCGGACTTCGTGACCTGACTGAGCACATCGCGCGAGCGCGGCCCTGCCAGCACCAGCGTTCCGAGGCGTTCGGAGAGCCGCTCAATCCGGACCGAGCCGTCCTTCGGCAGGCCGCGGGTGAGAACGTCGTCGTCGTGATGCTCGGCAATCGCGGCCGAGACGGCATAAAAGGACTGCGGACCGAGGCGGGTGAGCGTGAACTCGCTCACGATGCCCCCCGTCTCGCTCACCACGTAGGCAAGGGAGATCCGGGTCTCCTTCGGCAGGCGGGAGCAGACCAGGCGGTCGAGGTAACTCTCCGCGCCGGGGCCGGTGATCATGAACTTGGAGAATCCCGGCAGGTCCATCAGGCCCACGGCGTTGCGCACCGCGTGCACCTCGGCTGCGACGCGCGCCATCCAGCTTCGCTCCCTGCGGAAAGTCAGAGTCTGCTCTGCCCTGCCGTCCGCGTCGTACCAGAGGGCACGCTCCCAGCCGCCGCGCACCCCGAACCGGGCGCCGATGGCCGCCAGAGGCTCGTGCAGCGGCGAAGTGCGCAGCGGGCGCCCCGCCGGACGCTCCTCGTACGGGAAGGCAGGCGCATACTCGTGCTGGTAGGTCTCGACTGCCTTGGCCACGGTGTATGCCTTCGTTGCATAGCCCGTGAAGCGCCGTGGATCGAGTGACCACAAGTCCCACTCGGGACCCCCGTTCACGACCCACTCCGCCAGCGCTTTGCCCGCGCCGCCGGCCTGCGCAATCCCAAAGCTGAACGTGTTGCAGTGGTAGAAATTGCTCAGGCCATGCGCCGGCCCCACGTACGGCAACCCGTCGGGCGAGTACGGGATCGGGCCGTTGACCACGCGCTTGATGCCGGCGGATGCAAGGACCGGGACTCTGCGGAACGCGGCCTCGATGTAGCTCTCCAGGCGATCCAGTGCGTCGCCCCACAGCTTGTACGAGAAGTCATCGGGAATGCCGTCGAGCCACATCGGCGTCGCCTGGTGCTCGTAGGGCCCCAGGATCAGGCCGCCACGCTCCTGGCGCAGGTAGTAGGAAACGTCCGGGTCGCGCAACAGCGGTACGCGCTCGCTGCGCTCCAGGAGTTCAGGAATCTCCTCGGTGACGATGTACTGGTGCGACATCGTCACGATGGGCAGTGACTGGCCGAGGAGCGCCATCACCTCCCCTGCGCGGTAGCCCGCCGCGTTGACGACGACATCGGCAAGGTAGTCCCCCTTGTCGGTGGCCACCAGCCACTCCCCGGTCGGTGACTGGCGAAGACCCGTGACCCGGGTGAAGCGCTGCACGCGCGCACCCGCCTGCCGGGCGCCGGCCGCCAGCGCCTGAGTGAGCTGTGCAGGATCAATGTCGCCATCGCAGGGGTCCCAAAGCGCGCCCTGCAAATCGTGCAGCTCCACAAGCGGGTGCCGCACCCGCAGCTCCTCCGGCGTGAGGAGTTCGTATGCCAGTGCGTTCGCCTGCGCGAGTCCGTGCACGTATCTGTACTCATCCATCCGCTGTGCCGTGTGAGCCAGGCGGACTGATCCCGTCACGTGGTAGTTGATCGGGTACTCGATGGCCTCACTCAAGCGCCGGTAGAGCGCGGCTGAATACTGTTGCAGCCTGAGGATGCCCCAGCCGGTGGAGAACGTCGGGCAGTTGCCGGCGGCGTGCCAGGTCGAGCCGCAGGTCAGCTCGTTCTGCTCGATGAGCACGGCATCGGTCCACCCCAGGGCAGCGAGGTGATACAGGCAGCTGCACCCGACCGCACCTCCGCCGATGACCACGACCTGTACTCGCTCGGACATGTGACCCCTGCCAGACCCCCGCTGCAGATCGGGCTTTCTTCAGCACCCGTAGCTCGCAGACGTTAGACTCCACCGAATATAGCCCGGAATAATTCACAGTGGTGAAAAGTAGATGTATATTTTTACGCCATGCGTTCCCGCTGCAAACCTGAATAGAGCCCTGGGGGAGACGTGAGCGAATCAGTCCCGGCTGACGCCGACATCGTGATCATTGGCGGCGGCATCATCGGGGTGAGCGTCGCCTATCACCTGGCCAAGCGAGGAGCGAGTCAGGTCGTTCTCCTGGAGCGCGGCCAGCTGACGTGCGGCACGACCTGGCACGCGGCAGGACTCGTCGGACAACTGCGCGCCACTTTTAATCTGACCCGTCTTGCGCAGTACACGGCCGGCCTCTACGCCAACCTCGAGGCCGAAACGGGCCAGGCCACGGGCTTCAGGCAAACCGGTTCGCTGGCGGTCGCGCAGACTCCCGGACGACTCGAGGAGCTGAAGCGCGGCGCCTCCATGGCGCGCTCCTTCGGGCTCGAGGTCGACATCCTCACACCCGGCGAGGCCAAAGCGCTGTGGCCGCTTCTGGAGACTCGTGATCTGGTCGGAGCGGCGTACCTGCCCAAGGACGGCCGGACCAACCCCATCGATACCACACAGGCGCTGGCGCGCGGCGCGCGCAACCAGGGCGTGCGCATCATCGAGCACTGCAGGGTCAGCGCGATCAACACCTCCGCGGGGCGCGTCACGGGCGTGCGGTGTGAGGCGGGAGAAATTCGCGCCAGGGTCGTGGTCAATTGCGGGGGGATGTGGGCCCGCGAGATCGGGGGCTGGGTCGATGCCTGCGTGCCCGCGCACGCGGCGGAGCACTTCTACATCGTGACGGAGCCCTTGCCCGGCCTTACCCCGGACCTGCCGGTACTGCGCGACGCCGACGGCTGCTCGTACTTCAAGGAAGATACCGGGAAACTCCTGGTCGGCTGGTTCGAGCCCAAGGCCAAACCCTGGGGTATGCGGGGGATCCCGGAGAGTTTCTCCTTCGAACAGCTGCCCGAAGACCTGGAACACATCGAGCCGCTTCTGGCGGCCGCCATCCGCCGCGTCCCGGCCCTCGAATCAGCCGGTGTCCAGGTGTTCTTCAACGGCCCGGAAAGCTTCACCCCCGATGACCGCTACCTGCTGGGCGAGATGCCCGAGGTGCAGGGCCTGTTCGTTGCCGCCGGGTTCAACTCAATCGGCATCCAGTCCGCCGGGGGCGCAGGACGGGTGCTCGCCGACTGGATAGTCGACGGCCATCCGCCAATGGACCTTTGGGACGTGGACATCCGCCGTGTCGCGCCGTTCCAGCGCAACAAGCGGTATCTGCATGACCGAACCGTTGAGTCCCTAGGCCTCCTCTACGCCATGCACTGGCCGTTCCGGCAGCCCGAGAGCGCACGGGGCGTGCGCAAGTCCCCCCTGCACGACCGGTTGGCCGAGCGCGGCGCCTGCTTTGGCGAGGTGGCCGGGTTCGAGCGCGCGAACTGGTTCGCACCGCCCGGGGTGACTCCCGAGTACCGCTACAGTTACGGGCGGCAGAACTGGTTCGAGTACTCCGCACGTGAGCATCTCGCCGTGCGTGAGCGCGTGGGGCTCTTCGATCAGTCGTCCTTCGCGAAATTCGCCGTCGTGGGCGCCGATGCCGAGCGCATTCTGAACAGCATCTGCGCCGCAGACATAGCGGTTCCGGTAGGAAGGATCGTATATACCCAGTGGCTCAACGAACGAGGTGGCATCGAGGCCGACCTGACCGTCACCCGGGAAGCGCAGGACCGCTACCTCGTGGTCACAGCGTGCGCGACACAGACACGGGACTTTCACTGGCTGCGTACGCACATCCCTGCCGAGGCTCGTGTGTCGGCGTTCGATGTGTCTTCAGCCTACGTGGTCCTTGGCGTCATGGGGCCGAACAGCCGTGCGCTGCTGGCCGAGCTCACCGATGCCGACCTCTCGAACGCGGGTTTCCCGTTCGGATCTTCGCGTGTCATTGACCTTGGCTACGCGCGCGTACGCGCCAGTCGTATCACGTACGTCGGCGAGCTGGGCTGGGAGCTCTACATCCCGACGGAGTTCGCGCAGTCCGTCTACGATGAGATCCTGCGGGTCGGACCCCGGCATGGCCTGGCGCTTGCCGGCTATCACGCCATGAATTCACTGCGCATGGAGAAGGCTTACCGTCACTGGGGGCATGACATCGGTGACGAGGACAGCCCCCTGGAGGCGGGACTGGGGTTCACCGTCTCCTGGGCGAAGCCGGACGGATTCATCGGCCGCGATGCGCTGCGGAAGCAGAAGGAACAAGGTGTGCGCCGGCGGCTCGTGAACTTCAAGCTGTCGCAGGACGAGCCGCTGGTCTACCACAACGAGCCGATCTGGCGCGACGAGCGCATCGTGGGCCGAATCACCTCCGGGATGTTCGGTCACACGGCCGGCCGCCCGCTGGCGATGGGCTATGTCACGAACGTCGATGGAGTCGCGTCACCCGAGTGGGTAAAGTCCGGTCGCTACACACTCGAGATCGCTGCTGAACGCTTCCCGGCAGAGGCTTCGCTGCAGCCGTTCTATGATCCTTCCAATCAGCGAATCAGATAGGTAGCGCCATGACGCAGCCCGAAGCGAACTACGCCGTACCGCAGGACGGGGGGCCACCGGGCGCGCAGGACGAGAGACTGGAACGCCAGGTGGGCGAGCAGATCCGCGAGTTGCGCCTGATCAAGCAACTTACCCTGCAGCAGCTCGCCGATATGGTTGGGGTTTCGGTGGGTTATCTCAGTCAGATCGAGCGTAACCGCTCAAGGCTGCCGATCGGCACGCTGCGCAAGATCTGCGACGTCCTCGGGGTGCACATCAGCTGGTTCTTCCCCAGCACCCCGGAAGGGCCGCCCGAGGAGCGGGGCCTGATCGTTCGCCACAAGAACCGCCGGCGCCTGAGTTTCACCGGCCTCGGTATCAACGAACAGCTCCTGTCGCCCAATCTGTCCGGCCCCCTCGAGTTGCTCATGAGCACCATCGAGCCAGGAGCGGACAGTGGCGAATACTCCCATAGTGGCTCGGAAGCCGGAATCGTGGTCCAGGGCACGATGGAGCTATGGGTGAGTGGACGGTATTTCCTCCTGGAGGAAGGCGACAGCTTCTCGTTCAGCAGCACCGAACCGCACCGCTGCCGTAACCCTGGCGAGACCCCTGCGCAGATTGTCTGGGTCATCACGCCGCCCCACTACTGATCGACGAACTTGCCCCGTCAGGACTTCAGCGCGCCGGATGCGGCGTTCGCGAACCCCTGTGGCTCTCACGACCGCCTGTCGTTTTGTCACTCTTTTCTGGCGAACCCGGCTTATGAGCAGACCCTTTTGTAATTCGTAGGCCAAGCTCCCGTGGCTCTGCTCGACCAGTGCGCGGCGATGGCCGATCGCGTTCAGGGGGCGAGTAGTAGACGCGGCGCGTATAATCGATCGCAATGGCGCTTACCAGATGCTCAGGATGCGGGAACGAGGTCTCCGACCAGGTGGCCATCTGCCCCAACTGCGGCGCCCCGCTCACGCCCATCCCCGACTCAGTGAGCAGCCAGCGCACAGGGGGAACATGGAACGGCGTCGGGTTCGCTCTCGTCGCCGTCGGCATCGTCATAGGGGTACTGTCCAATCGGGTGCTTGGGTCAGTCGTCGCACTCGGCGGCGTGATCCTCCTGATCGTCGGCCGCAAGAGATGATGCGCACCTTTTGATCGCGGGGTCACCGCGACAGTCGGCGATCAGCGTTCAAGTTTCATCGTCTTCGAGATTCTTCGCGCGAAGTCATCCAGGGTCTTCTGGGCCGCCTTGGCCATAGCATCCAGTTCACCATGAGTGACCCTCGTTACGGCTCCGCATTTCCTGCAGTGAATGGTCGGCGTTGCGCGGATCTTCGAAACGGTGCGACTCAAGTCCTCGCCACACTTGCCGCACTTGAGTGGAACACTCACCGCGTCGATGTGCTCACTAAGGTCCGTCATTTTATTATTCCTTGTGCGACCGGACCCCGATGATGCGGCTGTCCCCAGTCGCCGCTCAATCTCACTTCGGCAGGTTCCCGTCAAAATGTGCAGTCGCACATCGACGGAATTTACAGCGTGAGATCTAACCCGTTGAAATCCGCTCAGGCACGAAACTTGCCTCTGTTCTTCCCCACAAGAGTTCTACAGTTCTTCGGGGGGTCTATGAGCCGGACGAGTGCCGTGGTGCTGATTTTGGCGGCCTGTCTGCCCTCGATCAGAGCGCACGCCGAGAAAATAACCACGATCGATCCCACTGGTTACGTCTCTGGAACGCCACTCTCCGCTCCAGCGCCCGGCATCACTTTGTCGACTTTTACGATGCAACAAACCAGCCTGGGTAGTGCCACGATGCCGCCGACATTTACTCCTGTGCTTGAGCCTGTCTATTCGTATAACGGCTTCTTCAGTTCAAGCCCGACCAGCAGTTCATCATGGACCACTGGAGGAGGAGGCTACGATCCAAGTACTACCGATTGTGTGGCTGGGTGCGCAGGAGGCGGCTCTCTGCTCAATGCCTCACTGCTTGAAATCAGTCTCGCCAAGCCGACCAGCTATGTGAGCGTGCTTCAATTCAACAATGCCGCGAACGATACGTTCATCCAGGCTTTCAACAGTTCGGGCCAGCTCATCGGCTCTTGCGGCGGCACTGGTAATGGAGTTATCGGAGGAATTGGCTGGCCGATCGATACGACCAGCGGTCGGCCAGGATGCATGAGCGTCGTGAATGGCGCGAACTTCGACAACACGGAATGGCAGTTCACGCTCTCGGACCCGGGCAAGGTCATAAGCTACATTCTCGCTGGCGGGCTGGGTAACGGGTCCCAAATCGGCACCGTGACGGTCCCTGCTCCTCAGCTTCCGCCGGCCCTATGGATGGCGACTGTCGCACTCGGACTGCAGCTGGCCATTCGACGCGATAGGCGTCGATCGACGCAGAACCATATGGAGCGGCTAGAGGCAAGAACGTAGACGAACGCAGCTCACCTGGGGCCCGGACGCTCAGCTGCGACTCGCCGGGGGCAGCCGGGTTCTTGGTGGGGAGCGATGAGCCGTCGGTACGGCGCAGATACGACTCAAACGATTCCCGGAACGCATTGCGGGCTTATCGGTCGGCTAAGTCGGCGGCATTCAAATCGCGGGCGTGGTAGGCACTGACTGCTCTGAGCTTTGTCATTGCAGCCTTCTAACGCAGAAGGCCTGAGGACCTCAAGCGCGCCGGTTGGGTAGACCAAGTCTTATCCGTGTCCGTTGCTAGCGGGTGGTATGAGGCAGCTCCGGGCGGGGAATTGGATGGAAGTCGATGTGCTTGCAAGAGGGATGGTCAGCCCTGCGGCAGTTAACTGGGCAGCACGCCCCGCACTCGGGTCGGCACCACAGGCGGCATCAGGGACAGCCGCAGCGCCGAACCCAACAGCCCAACAGAGGCTGGCGCTGGCCCGGCAATCCAACCCTAAGGCCGCCCTATCCGGAATGGTGCGTAGTAGTGACGTTGGCGGCGACGCCGCTGGGCGGCGTTACTACATAGCGGCGCCGCTTCAGGGCCGCCAGATCGATCAGCGAAGTGGCGTCCCAGTGTAGCGTCTGGTCCATATTCGGATCCCCGTGGGCTTCGCCCGCACCCGAACTTCTGCTTCGCGGGGCGCACGCCAAGCACGTATGAATCTGCAGATGCTCCGCATGATCTGGGATGCCAACGTCGTAACAATATTCCTCACACTCGCCCGGCTCGATCTCTACCTCGTCGTCGATTAGTGCATGCTCGATACGCTGGTAGTTGGTCCACTGATCCTCAGTCCCCACCGTTGGATCGATGAGCCCTGAAGGTGGCGTCTGCACGAGCGTATGGCCACGGCCCGGAACTAGCCGCACCTTCCCCGAGTTCTTTATGGCGACGATCAGGCGCAAGTATCTCCTCCCGCCGAGCTCCCAAATTTCATGCCGATGATTGAGAGTAGCGCGCGGAACCAGCGAGCGATGGCGGACCACTTGATATAGGGTCCAGACCGCCCCAGCGAGGAGTGCAATACTTGCCAACGCATCGCGCCAGAGCTTGAGCGTCGTTGGCCAGTCGATACTCACCTCATCCACGAAGCGAACACCAAAAATACCGACAGCGATGCCGCCGATAAATGCGAGGAGTGCCTTTAGCCCGGTAGGCAATTCGCGGTCTCGTTTTGGTCCCGTCAATCGTTAAATTTGACGTGCTTCGTGATTGTCTGGCCATTGCGGATAACTGTGACTGTAACGTCCCTCCCGCGCCGTGCTTGAGTTTGATCACCGAATGCCGCCATGGTCGAGACCGGCTCTCCATCCAGCGCCTCGATGATGTCACCCTTCAAAATGTCCGCCCGCCAGGCTGGCGAGTCGTCCATCACGATCTGAACCACGAGGCCTTTGTTCGACTGAAGGGCAGCGCGCTCTGAGTCATTCAGCTCGCGGACATGGATGCCCAAGGGACGGGGCTTCGCCTTTACAAAATAAAGCGCACCGTAGTCGAAGCGGTGCACCGTCATTGGGATGTACTCAGTCTGGGTTCCGTAGGTCGTCGTGGTCGCGTTGCCGTAGGCAATAGCAACGCCGCCCGGGCCGAAGGCCGTGGCCGTCCCGTTGGTGTACGACGTCTGCGTGGTGGGGAGCGTCAGGGGGACGCTCGTCGTCTGGGAGCCCGTGTAATGCGGATCGACCACGACCACCAAGTCCGCACCGACTTTCTCGGCTTGCTCTATCGCGTCGTCCGCGTCTTCCCTTCTGCCACTGTTGAAGGACGAATAGCCGATGAGCATATAGCCGTGGCGCACGTACGCGTCAACGAGGTCTGAGGATGAAGCGCGCGCGCGATCTAGAGTCGGGGACTTCGAGGGCGGAGCGGCCCTTAGCGCCGCCACTCTTTCCGAAGTCGCCCAGGTAGTCGGTTGGTAAAACTGCTTGTAGCCGCTGGTGGCGCACCCACAGAGAGACGCCGTGAGCATCGCCGCGGCACAGAAGAGAACACAGAGGCGCATTTCAGTCGCTCCGATGGGAAGAGGCTCCCTGTCTCTGTCGGATGCTAGGACGCGCTCTCACAAGCCACTGTGAACCGCCTCTCACGCGCGTCGGCTGATTCGGCGAATTCGAGAACCGGTCTATCACCGGCCGCGACAGGCCGTGACCTACGTCATGCGGATCGAACTGGCCGATGGCGAGTCTGGGCCAGCATGGTGCACCGCCGCACACTCAGGGCATGTGGTGCCCGTAGTGGTTGCCCGTCGCTGGATTCACGTAATGCCCATCGCGATGTTAGGAGCCATGTCCGCCTGCGTAGTGACCTTCGTGTCGATCAGTGCAGTCGGGTCGAGTGCGCCCCGAACCCCTTCACTGCTAAAGTGTTACCCATGTCTCCGGAATAATCCGTTACCGATGTGCCCGGTAAGGACCCACTCAGTGAGTGGTCGGAACGCCGAGATTTGAACTCGGGACCCCTTGCACCCCATTTATTTGTGCCGTGCAATTCCGTGAAATGCTATGAAAGCCTATGAAACAAGGCTTTTTTGATTCTGCGTCGTGAATTAAAGTGTGCGCGTGATTTCAACAAAGCACATTTGCGTTCACCGCGTACCAGGGCAGCACAATGCACAGGTGTAACCCGGGATACACCTTTTCGAGCTTCATTCTGCCACTTGAGGCCGACGGTTACCGTGATGGCCCCGGCAATTGTCCGCGTGCTACCAACCCAAGATCAAGGCACGCACCCCCATGCTAGACGACCACAGTGGAACGGGAGGGGATGGGACGGGAGACCGTCCACAAAGGACGCGGTCGAAGCCATTCACAGATCGGTACCTGGCCGCACTCAAACCCCGGGCGGCTCGGTATGCCGTTCTAGACCCGCGCCGCCGCGGACTTCTGGTGCGGGTATCCCCTAAGGGGGCCAAGACCTTCTATTTTCGCTACAAGCGCGGTGGCTGCGCCGTGCTGGTTATGATTGGCCTATACCCTGCCATCAGCCTCCAGGAGGCCTATGAAGCCCATGCTGAGCTGGTAAAAAGGCTTAACCGTGGAGAGAACCTCCGAACCATTCAAAACGCCGGATTTCGCAACCGCGGCACCGCCCTCCCCGCCGCCGAGGCAGACCTGACCGTCGGAGAGCTCGCCGATGAGTTTCTTAACCGCTACTTGTATCGAGAGCGCAAGAATCCCCGCGAGGCAGAACTCATCCTCCAGGCAAATATCGTGCGCCATTGGCGCACGCGCTCCGCCAAAGGCATCACTCGGCGTGACGGCATACTACTGTTGGACAAGGTGGTCGACCGGGGATCCCCTGTTATGGCGAACCGAATTGGTGCGCTCATGGCCCAAATGTTCCGGTTCGGGGTCGAGCGCGGGATGCTCGATGCAAGTCCGTTTGTTGCCATGACCCGCCCCGGGGGCAGCGAGAGATCCAGAAGGCGACGCCTTAATGAAGCTGAAATCCGAATCTTCTGGAAGAAACTTACGCGCTCCACGCTAAGTCCCGAAGTTCGCTCCGCGCTCAAGCTCATCCTGGCAACGGCTCAGCGCCCTGGAGAGGTCGCATTGGCAGCCTGGAGCGAATTCGACATCAAGAACCGTGTCTGGGCGATCCCCGCCGAGCGCTCCAAAAACGGCCAACCGCATGTGGTTCCGCTTTCAGACCTCGCGCTGAACCTCATCCGTCACCTGCGTCGCCGTTTCGGTGAGACCCCCTACCTCATCCCGTCCCGCTGCTGGCGGGCCCGCCATTCCGGGCCTATTACGGTACGGTCACTCAGTCAGGGAATTCGGGACCGACGAGCACATTTCGGAATACCGGGATTTACGCCACATGATCTAAGGCGCAGTGCCGCCAGCCTGATGACTGCCTCCGGTACTCCCCGCCTCCATGTCGAAAAGGTTCTCAACCACACTATCGATGATGTTGCCGAGATCTACGATCGGCACGACTATTTTGACGAGAAGCGAATCGCAATCGAATGCCTTGGAGACCGCATCATGAATATCCTGCGTCAACGCGGTGCAGCTCCTGGCCAAGCACGAAGTGCGCTACAGCTCTGATCGGCGGTCCTGTTAAGCGCGAAGTGACAGTGGCCGGGTTGCTGGAGCCCGCGATGCTCTGACCGCCCGCTTGCGGCGCTCACTAGCAGGTGCACGCAACCGGTGCCCCGGCGTGGCTCTATAACGTCGTTATAGACTACCGAGTATAACGCTGTTATAGTCGGATCATGAGTATGCGCGAAACGGTGCTTAGGGCCGCATTGGCGGTCCTAGAGCAGGATGGGACGGAAAAGTTCTCAGTGCGTACGGTCTGCGCGTTGGCGAATGTCACCGCGCCCACGCTCTATCATCATTTCGGCAGCGCGGACGGCCTGCTAAACGCTGCGGTCGCAGAGGCTTTCGAGGAGTTTCTCGCACGCAAGAAAGTAGTGGCCGCGGCTCCCTGGCCTGATGCGGAGACGGCGCTGCGGGAGGGCTGGGACGATTACGTCCGTTTCGCAGCCGAGCGTCCGCGCCTCTATGCGGCTATGACGGTGCGTATGCTGCAAGGCGCCGACATCCCGGCTGCTAGACAAGCCTACGCGCTGCTGGTGGAGCGCATCGAAACCCTCGCCGGTGAAGGTCGGCTAGCGATGGCCGTGCAGAATGCAGCCAAGCTGGCCTGGGCTTCCGCGCATGCTGCCGCTTTTTTGTATGTCACGGCAGCGGTGCTCGCGGCTGGGCCAACTGCGCCCCCCGATCCAGCGGTCATCCACGGACTGCGCGATCGCGCGATGTCCGCCATCTGCAGATCCAAGCCGAGGTAACGTATGACTACGAAAACTCTCGTCACGGGCGGATCGGGCTTTCTCGGCGCTCGTCTGATTCCAAAACTCGTCAGTGATGGACATGAGGTGTTCGCGCTTGCGCGTTCCCCGTCGTCGGATGAAAAGGTGCGCAGGCTTGGCGCAACGCCCGTCAGAGGCGATCTCGAAGCGCCGGAGAAACTCGCGTTGCCGGTGGTTGATGCGGTCGTCCACGCGGCAGCCCATTTCCGACTGGCAGGGCCGCGCGAACGGTATTTTCGCACTAATGTCGCGGGCACGCAGGCGCTTCTAAGTGCCGCGCAGGAAGCCGGGGCTAAGACTTTCGTTTATGTGAGCGCAGCTGCGGTCGTCATGGACGACAAGGGTTCTCCAATGCGGGGGGCCGATGAAAGTGCGCCGACCTTCCCTAACAGCTTTTCTGCCTACATCGCGAGTAAGTCACGCGGAGAGGCGGCGGTACTGGCGGCGAACAAGCCGGGCTTCCGCACGATCGCTCTGCGCCCGCCCGCCATCTGGGGGCCAGGCGATGCCTTCAGTCGCGCCATTCCGGAGGCTATTGGCTCGGGACAGTTCTCCTTCATCAATCGCGGTGACTATCCATTCGACACCTGCCATGTCGACAACGTGATCGAAGCTTTGCAGTGCGCGCTCGCACGTGGGCAGGGCGGACGGGCCTACTTCATCCATGACCAGGAGACGATGACTTTCCGCACATTCATCGCCATGCTGGCTGAGAGGCAGGGCCTGTCGATCGACGCGATCAGGTCGGTTCCCTATCCGTTCGCGTTCATACTGGGGCGGCTGATGGAGATCGGTGCGACGATCAGGCGCTCGAAGACCGATCCGCCGCTATCCCGCACGCTGGTCCGGATGATTGGACGCGAATTCGTCACGGACGATTCCGCCGCCCGTCGCGAGCTCGGCTATGTTGGGCGGGTCTCGCGTGCTGAAGGGCTAGCACTGTTCGGCGGGCTAACGGGACGGAACGCGTAACGTAAGCCTGAGACCTTGTGACGCGACACTGGTTCGAAGAACAGACGTCTATCGCCGTTTCTCGCGGCAGGTTGTCAACACTAAGCCGCGCAGCCAGCGATGTGCCGGATCGGCATCGAGTCTTGGATGCCACATTTGTGAGACCGTGATCGCCTCGGTGCGGACCGGAAGCGGAAAGCTCCTGATTGCCGACGGACCGGACTTGCTTTTAGCCCCCTGCGCTGCGCTAAAGAACGAACGGGTCACCAGCGCAACGAGATCGGACGTGCTTGCAATTGCCAGGGCCGCTCGGAAACTAGGCACTACGACGACGACTGTGCGCGAGAAACCAAGCGCCTCCAATGCTTCGTCTACGGGACCCCTCTCACGCCCGTGCCGCGAAGCGACGACGTGCCGACAGCCCGCGTATTGCTCAACGGTAACCTTGCCCCTGCGAAGCAAGGGGTGATCCGCCCGAACCGCACCGACAAAGTGATCCTGGAAAAGGCTTTGCAAGCGTACTTCTGGACCCGACTTTCCGAGCAGGCCAATCTCAAGATCTATCAATCCTTCGCGCAGCGATCGAACGTCCTTGTCTGGCTTGGGCGCGAAATGAAGCCGCACGCTCGGCGCCACCGCAGTGACGGCCGCCACGAGTGGTGCTGCGAGAATCTCTACAAAACTCTCGTTGGAGCGGATCGTGAAGCTGCGTTTCAACCCGGAGAGATCTAATGAGTAGGCGGCCGGGCGCAAGACGGCTTGCGCCCCCTGCGCCAGGTCACGCACCGGTTCGCGAAGTTTTCGAGCGTGTGGTGTGGGCACCAATCCTCTACCCGCACGGACGAGCAGCGGATCTCCCGTTGCCGCCCGAAGACGCGCGAGCGTTCTGCTCATCGCCGATGCACTCAGGTTCAGGCGCCGCGCAGCGCCCACAACGCTTCCCTCGGCAAGCAGCGCATCCAATGCGCTCAACAGGTTTAGGTCGGTATCCGGCATAGGGTAAACGTAGCGTATCCGACCATGGCGTTCGGTGCACTTATAACCTGCCACTGATGCGTCTTCCGCACTGACGCAGGGCCGCTATGCTTGATTCCACGCCGGGTTGTGCCGGTCTTACCAAAGGAGTCCGTAAATGACCACTCGCAAGCGCCTTCTTCTCATTGGTGCGTCTCGCGGCCTCGGCTTAGCCTTGGCTGAGGAATACCTCAAGCGCGGCTGGCACGTTGTGGCGACCGAGCGGAACAGAAGCACATCAAGGTTGCACGAACTTTTAGAGAACGCCGAGGGTCGCCTCGCAATTGAGACCGTCGATATCAACTTACCGGATCAAGTCTCCGCCCTGCGGTCGCGTCTAGCATCAAGAAAGTTCGACATGCTGTTCGTCAATGCCGGCGTCGGTACTCGTGAAATGGTCGCTGACATTTCGACTGACGAATTCACTCGTATGATGGTGACCAATGCGCTAAGTCCCATGCGTGTTGTGGAGAGCTTGCAGGAGCTCGTGCTGCCGACAGGTACGATCGGGATCATGTCTTCGGGACAAGGCAGCATCACGAACAATGAGAACGGGCACTACGAGATTTATCGTGGAAGCAAAACGGCGCTCAACATGTTGATGCGCAGCTTTGCCGCCCGGCATGCTGAGGATCGGCGAACTCTACTGCTGACGGCCCCTGGCTGGGTACGAACGGAACTGGGGGGACCTCAGGCGCGTCTAAGCGTCGAGGAAAGCATACCCAACTTGGCGAATACGATGGACGCTCAGGCCGGAAAGCCTGGTCTTCAGTATTTGGATTATCTGGGCCGGACGGTGCCGTGGTGAGTATGGACATGCGCATTGTCGCTGTCGAAGAGCACTTCACCGTTCCCACGCTTCTCGAGCGGATCGATGTTTCCACATTGGACCGAAACGGGTGGCCTGCGCCGGGAACGGCCATCTTCAAGGCCATCAATCCGGCCGCGCTAGCGGATACGGGCGAAGGAAGGATTGCCGCGATGGATGCGGCCGGCATTGATATGCAAGTGCTTTCCATTCCAGGCCCGGGGGCGGAGTTGGTCTCGGGTTGCGACGGCGTCGTGATCGCTAGAGAGCTTAACGACAGGATGGCGCAACTGGTGTCGGGCAAACCCGAACGTTATGCGGCTTTCGCCCATCTGCCCATGAGAAGCCCATCGGATGCGGCCGACGAACTGGAGCGTGCTGTGGTGCAATGTGGGCTCAAGGGCGCACTGATTAACGGCACGGTCAACGGTAAGTTCTTGGACGCGCCCGAATTCGAGCCGGTACTCGCCCGCGCCGAGCGTCTGGGCGTTCCCCTGTATATTCACCCGGGAATACCGCCTCAAGGAGTTCGAGCCGCTTATTACGACGGGCTCCCCGGAGAAGCCTCATTCGTGCTTGCCATCGCGGGGTGGGGCTGGCACGCTGAAGTGGCGGTCCACATTCTGCGTCTCGCCCTATCGGGCACGCTAGACCGCCACCCAAAGCTGAAGCTTTTGATCGGCCATATTGGAGAGGGCTTGCCCACCATGATGGAACGCGTCGAGCGGGTTTTTAGCTCCTACAGCAGCACGCATCTCAATCGCAGCGCCGCACGGGCCATCGTCGAGCAGGTCTGGGTATCGACTAGCGGATTCTCGAGCGTGCCGGCATTTCTGGCCGCGTTGATGACCTTTGGCGCCGATCACCTCCTCTTTTCGGTTGACTATCCATTCGGCAACAACTTGGCGGCCGCGGCGTTCCTCATGAACTTGCCAGTGTCCCCTCAGGATCGAGAAAAGATTGCCCATCGGAATGCCGACGTATTACTCGGCCTATTACCTCGCCACTAAAGATGCACCGAGAACTCCGGCCGGTAGCCCGTGCACAACGGAGCCAGCCAATTCTCTCACTCCTAGGTGGCCGTCGGGTTGAATAGCGGAGCACTGTGCGCCGAGACCTATCAGGGCTTCGCGAACCGATAGGCGAACCGATCGGTCTTGCCTTGATCGAGGGATCGAACACCTTGATCGAGTGCAGATCGTCCTTGTTCGCGAGGATGGCGATCTCCGCGTCCAGTACAAAGCCGGCTGCCTCCACCTCCTCGCGAACATATGCAGGCTCAATCCGATGCAGCAACTGAGCGTCGCTCGCGCCCGTCCCGACGGCCGCGGCGTGGTCAATGATGACGTAGGACCCACCGCTCTTCAGCCGCTCGTACACAGTTCGATTGAAGTCGGCCGCCGTCGCACCCCGAGCCTGGATCAGCGCAGTGTAGAGATCGTGGTAGAACAGGGGCAGCCACAGGACATCCGCCGGCTGCGTGACCTCCGACATTGCCACGAGGTCCGCCGAGACGGCTTCGACATTCTCTCGGCTCGCCTCTCTCGTAAGCGTTTGCATGGGACCCACCGGATCATTCTTGAAGTGCGCGACTTCGGCCGGCACGAGGCTGAAAACCCGCCCCAGGGGGCCCACCACGTCGGAGAACAGGCGGGTCCAGTCGCCGTCGCCTGGGTAAACGTCGATGACGGTGGAGCCCGCCTCGACGCGTGCGAACCGGATCAACTCAGATAGCTTGGATTGGTCGTACATCGGAATCTCCTTTACCTTTGGCATGCGGCGAGCGCGCGGCGTGCTGAGGGGGCGATTTCCGGCTGATCCACTGTCCGCACAAACCGACGGCCGCGGAAAACGAGCGCTACGCCTACCCGGACGCATCCATGTGCGAGGCCCGCGCCAGTGCTTGCGTGTCGATATACTCTCGTTGGGCGACCTTCGCGCCTCAACAAAGCCGCCTCATTGGGATGGAGCCGAAGCAATGCGCCGATTGTGATCGCGCTATATCATTCGACGAGCTACATCGGGACGACAGCGGGCGCAGCGCTCGGCGGCGCGCTAATCGAACGTGCTGTGCAGGCCACCAGTCTGCACTGGGCTACGGCCGGGCTCCTAACAGCCGCAATCTTGGGCCTTGGAGCGAGTTCGATGACCCTGCATCGCTCCTCCGCGCGTTAGCGGCCTGATTTTGTTCACCAGATGTTGCCTTCATCGTATCCGAATTCCTCACGCGGCCATCAATTGCGGCCCCTAGCTTTTGGCTGCCGCCGTGAGCTCTTCAGATTTTTTCCTGTCAGGACTCCTCAAGGGGCAATTTGAAACTATGAAGGCAAACTCACAACGGTGTCCATCCTTGGATGGAAAAGCGTACGGACGAAACCTCGATCGTGCACCACGACTTAGCGTCAGGGGATCGGCGCAGACGAGGGCGCGGAAAACTCCCGGAAGAGCCCCTCGACGCTGTCGCCCACGATATCTTTGATGCCGGTGGGGTTGATGTAGGGGAAGCGCGCGTTGATCCGCTGCACGGTCCCTGCTTTTGCGGCGTCGGTGAACCCGGCGCGAACAATCTCCTCTGCGGCGATCGCACGGCAAGTCCTCAAATACATCCGCTCGTCATCGAACATCGGCTCCTTCGGACCCGAGGCGCCGTGCCCCGGATGCACGATGGTCACGTTGGGGTACATCGCATCGAGCCGGTCAATGATGCCGAGCCACTGCCCGGTGTGGGCTTCTCTGAGCGGACCGTGGAGCCGGTTCAGGATGGCGTCCCCCGTGAACAACTCTCGCGTCGCGGGCAGGTAGTACGCTGTCGTGGCAGCCGCCTCGCCCGCGCCCAATTCGCGCGTGATGATTGTCAACCCATCAATTTGCAAGGTCGTGTCGGCCTCGAAAGTAATGCCAGGGGCGACGAAGTAGCGCGGCGTGATGTCGGGCGCATCGGCCTGCTCGCCCGCGTTCGCGCCGTAGGTGTCGTTGCGGATCGCATCGGCCGTCGCCTTGGACGAATAGACGGGGACGCCCGGAAACGCCTCGCGGAACAGGCCGAGCCCGGTGTAGTGATCGGGATGAGCGTGGGTGATGAGGATCGCATGCACCGGCTTACCGACCGCCTTTACCGCCGCCAGTGCTTGCGCAGCGTGGATAAGGTCGCGCTGAACGTCGATGACGATGAGGCCGCCGAGTGGCGTCTCAATCCAATAGGTGTTGACGGTGCCAGTGCCGGGATAGGTCCACACACCGGTTCTGGGCGGCAACACGCTTTTCAATGAGTGATCTTGCGCCATCGCGGGCGACCACGTCGCCAGCGACGTAACGGCGATGAAAGCTATCCAGCTAGAATTCATCAGGTGCTCCTTGATCGTCTGTGGGTGATGTGGCGGTGGTTCGTGGCGGAAACAGAGCAATCACGCTGGCGACTCGTAAGTCCCGGGGCTGTTTGGCGTGGCTCGCCACTCTGGCTGACGTTCTGCGCTCGCCTCGGCGAGCGCGCGGCGCACGCCCCGGACGTCATAGTCCTTGAGATAACCGGGTGAGCCCGGCTGCTGACGCCATGACTCCTTGATTCCCCCGGCGTCCACTGCGTCAAAACCTACCCCATCGATGAGCGCCATTGCCTTGGACTTGGTCCTGGCGTCATCTCCCGCCACCGCCAGAGCGATGCGGCCCGCGGAGCCCGCAGGCTTGGCGCCCGGTTGAAGATGGGTCGCTTCTATCGTGTTGAAAGCCTTGATCACCGGACGCCCGAGGTGCTGCTCGACCCATTCGCTTTCGGTGCTCCCGTTCTCAATTCCGTCCAGACTGCCGTCGCGCTGTTGCGGGTAGTAATTGCCCGTGTCGATCACGACGACGTCGGCGGGCGTGGCCGCGAACAGTGCGCGCGGCAGGCTAGGGATTTTGTTCATAGGAAGGGCGACGACCACGATTTCCTGGCCGCGGACAGCATCTTCGATTACAGCGGCCCGAGCACCGGTTTCCGCCGACAGGTCCGCCAACGACTCCGGCCCGCGCGAATTGGCGACGGTGACCTCGTGTCCCGCGGTCCGAAAGAGCCGGGTGAGTGCGCCGCCCATATTGCCAGTGCCAACAATGCCGATCTTCACGTTTGTGCCTTTCGAAAATGTGCAAGGGCGAGACGCGAAAACTAGCCACGAAGATAAACCCTAGCGTTCAGTGTATAAATCGCGTCCTGAAACAGGCTCTCCCAACCAGGAGTGTGGAATGAAACGTATTTCTAGATAGGTTTTCGAGAACCTCGGAACTCGACATTGGTAGCAGCATCGCTCGCGACATTTCAGCCATTCTCTGGCTTTTGAATACGAAAGGCGGCAATGCCGCGCCTTACGGTGGGTTGGTTCTCACGCAGGCGGGCTGATTCCAATCGCTTGCGTTGCATGGGCTACTAGTACCTCTGCCATGACCATGGTCACGCCCTTGACCATCGCGATGTGCAGAAATTCGTCCGGGCCATGGGCGTTGGCTCCGGGTCCCAACACGCCCGTGACCACGAGTTGCGCGGCTGGGAACATGCCCGCCAGCATGCCCATGAGCGGAATGGACCATCCCTCGCCGATCTTAGCGACGCCTTTGCCGAAGGCCGTTTGAGACCCGCGCTCCAGCGCCGCCTCCAGCCAAGGCGCCAGCGGTGGGGCGTCCCAACCTGAACTGGCTTCATTCAGTTCCCAGCTCACGTGCGAGCCGTAAGGCGGGTCGCGCTCGAGCAGGATGTGCAACGCGTGCGCAGCGCATTTAGCATCAACGGTCGGCGGCAGCCGCATCGACAGCTTTGCAGCTGTGAATGGCCGCAGCACATTTCCTGCCACGCCAATAGCAGGTGCGCCTTCCAACCCAGTCACCGCGAGTGCCGGGCGCCACGCACGGTTCAGCAGTAGCTGGGCCCCATCGAGGCTAATCGGTTTCATGCCCTTCACGAATGGCAATTCGCTCCAGACAGTCTTTCCGAGGGCTTTGGCCGCCACCTTGGCCTCGGTGACCCGCTCGGTCGGAATGGGAGCATGGCAGGCTGATGGCAGGATCTCTCCGGTCTGCTCGTCTTCCAGCCGCGAGAGCAAGGTGCGCAGAACGCGAAAGCTAGAGGGCACAACGCCTGATGCGAGGCCTGAATGGACGCCTTCTGTCAAAACATCGACACGCAGCTTCCCTTCGATCGAACCGCGAAGCGAGGTCGTCAGCCAAAGCTGTTCATAGTCGTCGCAGCCAGAATCCAGGCACAGCACCAGCGACGGGGTGGCCAGCCGATCTCGCAGGTGTTCAATGTAGGCGGGTAGATCGAAGCTTCCGCTCTCCTCGCAGCTTTCGATTAATACGATGCAGCGGCTTCTTGGCAGGGCTTGAGCGTCTATTCCCAGAATTGCGCCCAAGGCCGCGAACATCGCATAACCATCGTCCGCACCGCCGCGGCCGTAGAGCTTGCCGTCCTTCAAGACTGGTGACCAAGGTCCTTTGCCGTCGGACCAGCTGCCCGCCTCGGGCTGCTTATCGAGGTGGCCATAAAAGAGCACTGGCGCTTGAGGATTCGCGCTTAGCGCCGTAGCCGCAATGTCGATCAGGATCAATGGCGTTCGCCCGTCCAACCTAACCACCTCGACGGTCGCGCCCATGGTGTCCCCAAGAAGCCGTTGGGCAGTCTCGGCGAAGAGTTGGATCGCCCGTTCCATGTGGCCGTTGATTTCCCAATCGGGATCAAATGCGGGTGATTTGTTTGGGATACGGAGATAGTCGATCAGGGGCGGCAGTGCGTCACGATCCCAGAACGCCTGTACCGTGGATCGCAGCGTCTTTGGATTCATACGAAGGTGTCTTGAACTGGGCGGTGAGTCATAGGTGAAAACGCCTCCGACGCGCCGCACTTAAGGCGAATTAGGGGGTGGACTTACTGAGTAGGGGGATACCCCCCGACACCGTCTCAGCGCTTCACGAACCGATAGGCGAAACGATCGGTCTTGCCCTTAATCAAGGGATCGAACACCTTGATCGAGTGCGGATCGTCCTTGCTCGCGAGCACGTCGCTTGCAGCGTCCAGAACGAAACCCGCCGCCTCCACCTCCGCGCGAACGGATACAGGCTCAATCCGATGCAGCGACTGAACGTCGCTCGCGCCGGTCCCGGCAGCGGCGGCGTGGTCTACGATAACGTATGATCCGCCAGATTTCAGCCGGTCGTAGACCGCTCGATTGAACTGGACCGCCGTCGCACCCTTCTTCTGGATCAGCGCGGTGTGGAGATCGTGATAAAAGAGGTGCAGCCACAGGACGTCCGCTGGTTGCGTGACCTCAGGCATCGCGACGAGGTCCGCTGAGACGACTTCGATGTTCTCTCGGCCAGGCTCCTTCGCGAGCGCCCGCATGCGGCCGACCTGATCTTTCTTTAAGTCGGCGATTTCGGTTGGCACAAAGCTGTAGACCCGCCCTTCGGATCCCACGACGTCGGAGAAGAGGCGGGTCCAGTCACCCTCGCCTGGATAAACATCGATGACGGTGGAGCCGGCCTCGACTCGGGCGAACCGGATCAACTCGGATAGCTTGGACTGATCGTACATTGGGATCTCCGTTAGGCTTGGGATTTCTACGCGCGCGGCGAGCGAGGGGTGCTCTCAGAGGCGCGCGCCAGGGCTTGCGTGTCGATGTACTCCCGGATCTTCGTGACCTTGCCGTTTCGAACGGTGATGGCGAAGACCCAGTGGTCCTCGAACGGCTTGTTCGTGGCTTTGATTCTTCCCGTCGCGACGCCGATGACTACGACCCGGTCTCCCTGCGCCACGAATTCAGGGGGCGTTGGGTATGTCATCTCTATTTCTGCGGATGCCTTCTGAAGCAAAGCTGCCAATTCCGCATGCCCGCGGTGCGTGCCGGCCAGCGGCCAGTCCTCCCCTGGAGCGATCCACTCAATATCGCCGGCAGCCAACGCCAGCAAACCTTGTTTGTCGCCGCTGCCCATCGCTGCAAAGAAATCCTTCACAGTCTGAATATTCTCTTGTGTGCTCACCGAGATGCCTCCACTTCTGTCAGGTCGAACTGCGTCTGACCGATCGGGCCACTTCACTGAAGGTGGCTGATGACGACGATATGAAGTAGTGGGCGATGGGTCGCCAAGAAACTCGTAGATTCCTGGTACCACGACCGATCCCTCCCCGGCCGCAGACGCGACCCGCTTCACCGAGCCAGCGCGGACGTCGCCGATGGCAAAGATACCTTGTCGGGAGGTCTCGAAAGGCCGGTCCGCGCCGACGGTTTTGCCAGTTTTCACAAACCCGCGGCTATCGAGTTCCACCAGGTCTGACAGCCATCCCGTATTGGGGGATGCCCCGATCATTAAGAAGAGCGCGCGCGCCGGCAGGGCATTTTCCTTGCCCCGGGATCGGACGGTGATCCGCTCTAGATGATCGCCGCCGTGCAGCGCGGTCACCTCGGTGCCGAAGTGAATCTCGATGTTAGGTTGGGCCTGCAGGCGCTGCACAAGGTAAGATGACATCGTGTCGGACAGGTTCTCGTCACGCACCAGGATGTGAACGAGACGCGCGATCCGGGAAAGGTACATCGCAGCCTGGCCCGCGGAATTCCCGCCGCCGACGACGACCGCATCGCCGTCCCGGCAGGAGCGCGCCTCCATCTCGGTCGCGGCATAAAAGACGCTCGCATTTTCGAATTGGCCCAGCCGATCCAGCGCCAACCGGTGATACTGCGCGCCGGTCGCGACAAGAACGGCGCGCGCAACAACCCGCACTCCGTCATCAAGGGTGGCGCAAAACAGTCCCCCTTCCTCGACCGAAACCCGTTCAACGCGCCGTGGCATTGCGAAACAGGTGCCGAACCTCAGCGCCTGGATCTGACCCCGGTAGACCAGGTCGGCGCCCGAGATTCCCGTCGGGAATCCCATGTAATTCTCGATCCTGCTAGATGCACCCGCCTGGCCGCCGATCGCGGTGTCCTCGACCACCAGGGCCGATAATCCCTCTGCACCCGCGTTGACTGCCGCAGCGACGCCAGCCGGGCCGCCGCCGACAATAAGGACGTCAGCGCGCAGATCACCGCCGATGTCGAGATCCATGTTGAGTAGTCGCGCGACCTCGCGCGGGGTCGGATGCTCGATCTTACGATCACCATCTAAGATGACGGCCGGCTTGTGGTCGACGATATTGCAGAGGCGCAATGCCTCCTGGTCGCCGCCGTCCAAATCAAACGACTGGTACGGTACGTGGTTGCGGCTGAGGAACGATTCGACTTTCTGGAGGTCGGGATCGCGATCCGATCCGATAATCTTAATCGAGCTGCTGCGCTCCTTGACAAGCTGCTGGCGCCGCGCCGCGAATACCGTGATGACGTGATCGGAAAGTTCCGGCACTTGGGACATAAGGTCAAGCATGGCTTCACGCGCGACCTCGATAGTGACGGTGCGGCTCACCGCACGCATGCCAAGAAAGTAGCTGCCTCCACTCAAGAACGAGAGTTCCCCGACGAACTGGCCGGGGCCGAGGGTGGCCTCGCCTATTCGGTTTTGGGAGTCGGAGTCGAGCACCTCCATCTCGCCTTCGACGACATAAATGAAGCGATCCATCGGGTCGCCGATGCGAGCGATCATGTCGCCAGCGCCGTAAGCGCACTCGCGTCCGATCGCACGGATGGCGTCGACGTGCCCTGCCGCCAGCGGAACCGGCTTCATCACCTCAAGATCGGCGCCGATTCCTTCCATCCTCAGCCGCCCCGCGCGGGCTCGGCCGCGACCAGACCGAAAGCAGCCAACAACCGGTCCGCATCCGTCCAGTTCACGGCAGCCCCCACACCACACTCAACGACGACGGGGCGGGGCTGGACCAATGCGCCGATAGGCTTGGCGGCTTCGCGAGGAATGCCGGGTTCGGTGCTAGTCGGGTAGTATTGCTCGAGGCGGGTGATTTCTTTGAACAGTTCCGAACCGCGGACGTCATCAAGTCCGGAATCCTCGGTCCGCTTGATATGTTCGGCCGACGACGCAAGCCGACCTTGCGGATAGTCGCGATCGACTGACGCGAAACAATCTCGCACAAGCCGGACATACTGTTGACTGCTGATAAAAGCCATTTCCATTTTTTGGACCGTGCCCAATCTGCTCGACGGTTAGGCCCAGCGACCGGCCTCCTCAAAACTAAGCCGAGGATTGCGCGGGAACACGGAAGCCGGATCGCCGTGGCCTAGGCTGCAGATGAAGTTCGACTGGATTCGCGTGCCAGAGAAAAAGGCCTTGTCAACCCCAGCGTTGTCAAAGCCCGACATAGGGCCGCAATCCAGTCCCAACGCCCGCGCAGCGATGATGAGGTAAGCGCCCTGTAGCGTTCCGTTTCGCATGGCCGTCACCTCGGCGACGCCGGGCGTCGCGAAATATTTCTGCATCATCTCAGCGGCATGAGGCATAAGTATTGGCAGCTTGTCGGCAAAGTCCAAATCGTGGCCGATGATGACCGTGACGGGAGCTTTGAGAATTTTCGACTTATTTTGTTCGGCGGCAAGCCCGGCAAGGATGGCCTTCTGGTCGGCGCTGCGCACCCAGACGAAACGCGCGGGACTGCAGTTCGCGGATGTTGGCCCCCATTTCATGAGGTCGTATATCTCGCGCACCGTACTGTCCTCAACCGGATGATCTGTCCAACCGTTGGGGGTGCGAGCGGAGCGAAAGATCTGATCGAGCGACTGATCGTTTAGAGCGGAAGCCATGGACAAACTCCATTCAGTTCATTTAATTAAAGGTGATCACCGGTCTTTGATCACGATGCGTCAGTCGAACTTGACTAGGTCCTTGAAGATCAGCCGACCCCAGGTATTTCCGCGCGCTTGGACAAGCAGGCCACCTTCCGAAAGGCCGCCAAGCTTGATCGGAGCGAAGCCAAGTTTTTCCGCAAGCACCCCAATCTCCTCTGCGGCACTGTCATCATCGCTCGCCAAGAACACGGCTCTCCTCCCACCATGTACGGCCGGATCTTGTTCAAGGACGGCAGCCACCAAATGGTTGAAGCCCTTGACCAGTCTTGCGCCCGTGAAGGCCTGCGCGACGACCTCGGCAGCAGAAGAAGGTTGTCCCCCGACTTTCTGTCGTCCCGCCAGTTTCTCAGGCGGCACACCATAGGCATTGGTGACATCGATGATGGCTTTTCCCTCCCAGTTCGGCAGCGCCTTCGCGACATCCGGGTGCGACTCGAAACGCACGGCCAAAAAGATGATGTCCGCCTTGACCGCTTCTGCCATTGTTTTGGGAATGATCTCAGGTCCGATCGCGGCCGCATCGGCTGCAAAGCTTTGCGGGTCGCGCGTGGTTGCGACGGACACCTCAATGCCCTTCCGGGCAAACGCCTTAGCAAGAGCGTGGCCGATCTTGCCGAAGCCTATGATTGCGTAGTTCATAACATTCTCCTTTGAGTTACGGCGCCCTGCGCTCCCAATAACCGGAGCAGCGGAGGCTCAGCGGTTCAGAGTTGCGCCAGGCCGCCGTCAACGGCGACCTCGCTGGCAGTCATGAAACTGCTATCCGATGATGCGAGAAAGGCCGCCGCTGCCCCGATCTCCGCCGGATCGCCCATGCGCTGCAGCGCAGTCATCGAGCCGTAGGCTTTCTGGCCCTCCTCGCCGAGCGCTGCCTTCGCGAGTTCGGTCGCCGTCGGCCCGGGCGAGAGCACGTTGACTCGGATGCCGGTGCCCTTCAGGTCCTCCGCCCAAGTCCGCGCGAGGTTACGCACCGCCGCCTTGCTCGCGCTATAGGCGGTGAACGCCGGGGCGCCGGTGGTGCCGGCACTCGATCCGGTTAGGATGATCGAACCACCCTTACCCATCAACGGCAGCGCCTTCTGAACCGTGAAGATCGTACCTTTCACGTTGACATCGAAGGTTTCGTCGATGTGCTTCGCGGTTATCTCGCCGAGCTTAAGTTGGCTTCCCACCCCGGCATTGGCGAAGACGATGTCGAGGGTGCCGCGCTCCCTCTTCACCGCCGCGTAGAGTCGATCTAGGTCGGCCTCATCCGAGACCGAGCCCTTCACACCGCGGGCGTTGGACCCGAGCTGCGCCACAGCGGCGTCGAGTTCTTTCTGCCGGCGGCAGAAGATGAAGACGAAGGCACCCTCCTCGATGAAACGCTTTGCCGCGGCGAGGCCGATACCGGTAGCGCCCCCGGTGATCACGGCAGTCTTGCCTTTCAGTCTGTTCATGTCATGTATCCTTCGTTGAAGTTGTTGCGGAAGCGGGGAATTGCTCCCTTGAAAGCCAAGCTCGTACACGTAGTGCCAACTAATGGTTGCATCAGAAAATAGCTCTCCTGCCACTTCGGATGTCGACTACGCATTTCACATCGGGTACTCAATTAGATTTTGAAAGACGAGGGCAGCCCTCGCCTGAATGAGTCGACCGCCCTCAGCAAGCTTGCCGACTTGAATGGGAGCGAAGCCCAAGCGCTCCGCCACGGCACTGACCTCAGCGCTGGCATCCTCGTAGTCGCTCGCAACGAAGACCACGCGGCGCCCAGCCGAGTCGGGCAAAGGCGCGATCAACGCGCGCATGGGGAGCTGGTTGAAGGCCTTGACGAGCTTAGCGCCCAGCACGCGCTGCGCATTGACCTCCGAGGACAATCGGCCGTGGAGCTCGCTTTCCTGTACATCGGCAGGCAGCATGAACGCGTTGGTCACATCGATCACGATCTTGCCGGTCCAGTCGGGCCGCTTCGCAGCCACTTGCTTGAAGTTGAGGAAGCCGACCGCAAAGAAGATGATATCCGCGTCCAATGCCTCATCAACCGAGACGGGTGTGATGTGCGGCCCAAGCTGCGCGGCGATGTCCGTAAGCGATTCAGGCCCACGGGAATTCGCAATTAGCACATCAACGCCCTGGCGGGCAAAGATGCCCGCTAGCGTCTTGCCCACAAGTCCTGCCCCTACGATGCTGTATGTCATGGCGTTCTTCACTTGGTGCAAGATCAGTCATCCGATGCTCTGTGTCTGCTCGCCGTGGTCGACTGAACTGTCCGTAACATAGGCGACTTGACTCATTCACAGAAGTGACTAAATATCGCTGATATCCATCTAATGATTGGATGCAATGTTAGACACAGTCACCATCAATCAACTGCGCACCTTTATTGCCGTGTGTGAGGAGAGCAGCTTCACCGGCGCCGCGCGGCGCCTGCGCCGTGCCCAGTCCGCCGTGAGCCACGCCATTTCGGCATTGGAGACCGCTCTCGGGGTGAAATTGTTCGAGCGCGACGCGCGACGCGCGACGTTGACCGCGGCAGGACGCAGTCTCCTGCCTGATGCGCGCGCTGTGGTTGCCCGGACGGAGGAGATGAAAAACCGGGCAAAGTCGATTTCAGCCGACGGCGTGCCCAGGCTCTCCATCGCAGTGGATACTTACTTTCCCAGATCTCGCCTGATCGAATGCCTGCGGATGCTCGAGTACGAGGTACCAACGGCGGCAATTCACCTGCGCATTACCACCATGCAGGCTGGTGAGACGCTGGTTCTGGAGGGCGGTTGCTCCCTCGCGGTCACCGTGTCGGACGTCCCGGAGGTCAAACGGAGCGCGATCGAGCGGCACTACCTCTGCGAAACGCGAATGGTCACGGTCTGCGCGCCGACTCACGCGCTGGCGCGCATCGGCCGGCCGATCTCGCTGGACGAATTTAGCGAATATGTGCAATTGGTCGTAACCGATAATCAGCCGGCCGCAGACAAGACCCAAAGGGGGGTCGCCGGGGAGCGTCAGTGGTCAGTCAACGACTTGGGCGCGAAACGTGACTTGCTAATTGGCGGGCTGAGTTGGGGCCACATGCCCATCGGTCTGGTCGCTGAGGATTTGGCCTTGGGCCGGCTGGTCGAGTTGCAGCGCCGTGCATGGCACCTTCGCCCGTTGGTCTTTGTCCTCTCACGTATGCGAGGGAGCGAGCTTTCCCCTTTTGAAGAACGAGCCGTGCAGCTGCTGGCAGATCAGGTGACGGGGAGGGCTCGCAATGTGTCGAAAAGCACTGGGCGGTCCAATCCAGAATTGATCCCCAACACGTCGTCTGCCACAAAAACATTCCCACGCTCCAAACAGCGAAGCTCTCGGGGGAAAAGGTCCCGCAAGGCTTAGACTCAATGGCCAGTTGCTGTCTGCCGACACGATGTTTGCTGTGGCGATCCCGATCCCACCGTTTCCGTATCTGACGCGAACCCATTCCGGAGTTCCATGCATCTGCTAGAGTGATAAAAGCGACCGTCAAGACGCGCCCTAACACGGCAGCCGGATGCCTTGCGGGCATCCGGCTGCCACCTTCCTAGACGGTCTTACTGGCTAATTGCAACCCCGGAGAATGCCGGCACTCCGACAGAAGTGGAGGTTGCCGCAAGCGTCAAATCACCGTAGCGATCAATGGAGTACGCGGCAACGAACGCCTCGCCATTCGTACTGTAAATGACAGCCAGCCATTTTTTGTCCGATGAGACCGTGATATCCGTGGGTACGCCCGGCAGCGACACGGATTTGTAGAACACCCCGCCTTGCGCGTCCGAGAAGAAAATCGAGATCGCGTGCCCGGGCGAATTACCGGAATACCAAATATTGCCCGGACCTTTGGCGAGCCAGCAGGGCGCATTGGTAGGGAACGGTGGCGTCGGACCGGTGACCGCCGATACTGTCCCGTCCGCACTCGCAACAGCAAAGCTGTCGGGACTGTGGGCCGGATTGAAGCCTAGAACGTCGCCCCAGAACGCCGCCCCCAAGGGCGTGTTATTGGCGTTTGCTGGCAGATGCAGCGCCGTCGCATGACCATTTAGAGGGCCATTCTCACCGATTGCCAGATGCAGCACAGATCCTGACGTCTGCGTGACCGCCGCCCAGGTCCGTCCCACGGCGATCTGTGCCGAGGAAGGATCTGTCATGGGCACTACCGCCCCCTCCTGAAAGCCTGCCGGCCAGGCGTGGCTTTCAGCACAAGTCACCCCGACGATGAACAAATGTTCCCGGGTCAGTGCGACCGAATCCGGTTTCACGCACCCGGCGGCGAGCTTGACGGTTCCGGCGAGACCGATGTAATCCCCCTCGCGCCGAAGGCGGCTGACATTACTGGAGCCAAAGTTTGCTACGGCGCCGAAGTCTTCCTGAAATTGTACGATGCCGCCATTACCCGCCGCGCCTCCCTTACCGCCGGTCGGGACAGTATTGAGGTATCCCAATGAGGGTTTATCGCCAGGCTCGAGCTTAAAAACCACAACCGCGTTGGAGCCCGGATCGTTCGTACTGGTGAGTATGAGAGTACTGCGTTCCCGTTCCCCGGCATTGGCAAGACCGATCGAGACAAGCGAGAGTGCGAGGAAGGCGCTCCTTGCCAGAAGTGCGTTCGAGTTGCTGTGAAACATCTGGGAGACTCCTTTTTGATGATATTGCCGCGGCAGTCTCGCCTCCACCGCGTGGCGAGACCGCGAAACGCAATTACGCGCTTGAAGCTTGTAGGGCTTCCTGTCCTAGTTCGCTTGCATGCTCAAAGAAGTTACGCGCGGGAACGCTCGTGAATGACTCATCCACGGCTCCCTGGTCTAGAGTTTCTGAGCTCATGACAAGCCGTCCGATGCTATCTTCAGAGGAGCTGCCGGCGTTGATGGCGGCATATCAGGCCGGAGACTTCCGCGCGGCCTGCAATCTGATCGGCCAAGCGAGCCCGGCGCTGTATCGCTTCCTGGCAGCGCGGACCACTCGAAAGAGCGAGACTGACGATCTGCTGCAGGAGACATGGCTGCGCGTTCATGCCTCTAGACGCACCTACCGGCCCGGCGAGCCGGTCATGCCGTGGTTGTTTGCCATCGCGCGCCGGGCGCGAGTCGATCACTACCGCCGCTCACGTCGTCGTATCCTCCATGAAGAACCCATGCACGATGACTTGGAGGACACCGCAGCGGGAGCACTCGATGTGGAGCAACCAGAGGAGCTGGAAGCCCTGCTTGCGCTATTGACACCGCCGGAGCGGGAGCTCATCGAACTGCTGAAACTCGCTGGACTCACCCTGGACGAAGTCGCTCGGGCCACGGGAACAACTATTGGTGCCGTGAAGCAGAAAGTTCATCGAGCGTACAAGAAGCTGCGCGGCAAATCCGTGAGGACATATTCCCAGAACTCGCGCGGTGGAGTGATTTTGTGAGCGACTCCGACCTGGACAAGCTGCTACCTGCACCGGCCGAGAAGCCGGGCCCGGATACAGCGCTCATAGCGGAAATCGTCGAATCTCTGCGCCCGGGCATGCAGCCTGTAACGCCTCCCCCGCATGCGTCTACCCTCGGGCTCGCACTGCTCGCGGGCTGCTGGATGGTTGCCATCTTGAGCGGCGCTGCATCAGGTCTCGGGGGCCTTCGGGCGCAAGGCCCCATTGTGGGGAGCGTCCTCCTAATCTGCCTTCTGGCGCTCAGTGCGGTCGCGGCCCGGGAGCTCGTGAGCCAGATGACACCCGGTAGCCGGCACCTCATTAGACCCGGCACGCTGTGCACGATCGCAGCGGCGACGTTGCTCCTGATCTACGGCACGCTCTTTCACGACTACGGCGCGGACCATTTTCTAAACGCAGGGCTCAAATGTCTGTCGACCGGCCTGCTGGTCGCGCTGACGGCCGCCCTCCTGTGCGGCGCCCTCCTTTGGCGTGGACTTGCCGGTGATGGGAGTCGCGCAGGGCTCACACTCGGGACCCTTGCCGGACTGATTGGAATAGCTATGCTGACGCTACACTGCCCGGCCCTGCAGGTTTCCCACCTGCTGTGGCATGTGCTCGTGCTTGGCGTAAGTGGCTTCGTAGGAATGATGATCGGCTCGCGGAGGGTGCCGCGCGTGCTCGGATAGATCCGGCACAGGCGCGCGCTGGCCACAAGCTTCGCGTCGCAGCGATGGCGGATCCGGTCAGGGACCCGCAGAGGCCGGACGTGTCGCCGGCGCCCAGGGCGCGGCTGCCTTCCAAAGTTCCTGAGCACCCAGTCGCACTTTGAAGTCCGGGTTGGAATAAACAAAGCGAATGACGCCGGAGCCATCAATAATGTACACCGAAGGAACGGGTAACGCGTGCGCCCGGGTGCCTGTGGTTTTCTCCAAGTCCACGCCCCACTTCAACTGCTCAGCATAGGCAGCGGCATCCAAGTGATAGGCAATGTGGAAGGCCTGGGCCGCGATAAGCTGCGGGTCTGAAAGCAGCGTGTAGCCAATGTCTGGATTCTTGAGACTCGGATACAGAAGTTCTGGCCGGTCCGTGCTCACAAACAGCACGTCAAACCCGGCCGCCCGCAGCTTCGGTTCGACGTCATGCATATCGGCGAGCTGCAAATTGCAATAGGGACACCAACCACCCCGGTAAAAGATGAGGACTGTAGGGCGAGCTAACCGGTCCGGAGCAAAAACATACGGCGTCCCGTCGATCCGCTGAGCGGTGAACTCGGGCGCTCGTTGGCCAACGGCTAAGGACCGTGCCGCCTCGGCGCTCGTGGCAAAATCTGCGAAAGCCGGGTTTGAAGTCAGGAATGCAGCAGCGAGACCCACAGCGACGCGAAGGGACTTCTCGAGATCCATGCCGACGTCTCCCAATTGGTGATACTGCTAGCCAGACCGCACGGGAGGGAGCGTTATTGCGCCGAAGGCAACGCTGGCTGTGAAACTCGGGCTGGGCTTTTCTTTTATGGATTCGTAGGTACCGGACCGCGCCGCCCGGCACACTCTGGTCACAGTCCCGCGGAACGACCGGTGAGCCGGATCAGCGTCTGTCCGGGGATGCCACATCGACTTTCAGCGTCCGAACCGGCAGGTCAAAGCTCGCCAAGCCCTGGACGAACCATACCGCCGGAACGCTCGAAGGACAGATACGAGCACACAGTACCGCTTTCGGGTAGCCCAGCCTGGCGCCAGCCCGTCCTAAACCGCAAGGCGCCCTCACCCCGGCCATAACTTCAGCGCTAGCTTCACGGTGCGATGAAGATCATCCCGGCTCGCTCCCGATTGTGCTTCTACCGCCATGCCCCATGCGATCGTAAAAACATACCTCGCAAGCGCGTCCGGATCGGCATCGGCTGGGAGTGTGCCGCTGGATTTGAACCGCTTAAAACGCTTTCGCAACTCGATCCGGCTCGCCTTCCTTAGTTCGGCCAGTTCATGCCGGACAGAGCCATCCGTTTCGTCGGCACAGGGCAAGCTGCAGTTCAGCACGAGACATCCGGGCGGATTCAGCTTTGACGTATAGGAGTCCGCCAGGCCGTAGAGTACCGCCTCCGCGACGGCTAAAGGCGTCGTTTGATTGAGGGCCTCCGTAAAGAAACCGAGCAGCTGCCCATATTGGTAGCGCTCAACCACTTGTGTGAAGAGCGCCTCTTTGCTCTTGAACGCGAAATAAAAGCTTGGCGGTGTGATCCCGATAGCCCCCGTCAAATCGGAAACAGATGTCCCATCGTAGCCCTTGCGCCAAAACAACTCACCCGCCGTATCCAGCGCCTTCTCGATATCAAATTCGCGTGGCCGTCCCATCGATTTCGTCTACCTCCGCCGTTGTATAGCAAGCAGTATTGCGAACAAACTCGCCAACCGCCGCGTATTCATCTCAGAACTGCTCCGTCCACGGCCGGATGTCGACATCGAACGACCACGCGCTTCGTGGTTGTGACAGCACGTCAATGTAAGTTTGAGCAATTGCATCCGGGTCTAGCGTGCTATCCGGTTGGTCGAGACGATCTGGGCGACCGGCGGAACGCACACCTCCATCGATGTTGAAATGGGCCACGTGAATGCCTTTCGGCCCCAGCTCCCTTGCCACGCTTTGGGCCAGTCCACGTAACGCGAACTTACCCATGGCGAAGGGGGCCGACCTCGCAAACCCCTTTACGCCGGCCGTAGCGCCTGTGAATAGCATAGCACCGTGTCCCCGCGGCTCCATCCGCTTTGCCGCCTGCTGCGCCACGAGAAAGGCGCCGATAGCATTTATAGCGACGCACTTCTCCACGGCCGCAGGGTCCAGATCAGCTAGCCTTCCGGCCACGCGCGAGCCGGCGTTGTAGATGACGACGTCGGGCTCGCCGAGCAGGCGCTCAGCTTCGAGGAAAAGCTTCGCGACAGCCGAGGGGTCGGTGGCATCCACGACGAAAGTTTTTGCGCCTGTCTCACCGGCCAGGGCCTTGAGCTTCTCGATATCACGAGCAGCCAGGCCCACTCCCATACCAAGCGATGAAAGACGACGCGCGAGTGAGGCACTGATGCCTGGTCCCGCACCGACGATGAGGGCGGTCTTAAACGGAAACTTTGCCATCACTATATTCCTCCATTGATTTCATCTCTCTTTATTCCGATCCTCATGGCGTCAGGCGCGATAGGCGAGAGATTGTATAGCGTCTAATATACAACGCTTGACGCTGTCCGTCCATCTACTATAGCGTGCGCTATATAATCACCGTCTAGATAACACGCCCATCTCGGTGCGATCGGGGTGCCTCGATTCGCCACCTGAGCAAACGTCGTGTCCCTGCTTTACTTTCAAAGGAGACAGCGAAATGAAGATGCGACGAATCGTGAGCGCCGAGAGCGAGGCAGGTGTCGCCATGCAAGTGAGCGATATTCTAGATACCGAAACCGCCGATAGGGTCACGAATATTTGGGGGTTCGACAAAATTCCCGCGCTGCCGCTCAGACCTGAGCAAGTGCTCGGTGAATACAAGCGGCTTGGGATCTTCGGGCCGAAGAACTCGCTACGTGTCGATCTGCAAGTCGTCCCCCCCGCGAAGGCGGGCGCTACGGATCTCGGGGGCCTGATGGCCAAGATCGATTTCGGCACCGGCGGGGGTATGACCCAAAGCGAGCACGGCGGGGCGATGCACCGGACCGACACCATCGATCTCGCCGTGGTGCTCAAGGGCGAAGTGGATATCGCCTATCCTGGCGAAGACGGCCAAGTGCACATGACCACCGCCAAGGAAGGAGACTTCTTCGTGCAGAACGGCGCCTTTCACGAATTCCACAACCGGTCGAACGACCCTTGCGTGATCCTCATGTTCGTCTTCGGCGCCGAGAGGAAGGCGGCCTGAGCAACGAGGGGCCATCAAGACCGTCCGACTCTGCCCCCAACGAAGGAGGAAACAGAATGTCCTTATTGAGAAACCATACTTGCCGTTGTCGCAGGGGGGCAGCAGCGGCATGGACGTTCCTGTTATTGTGATTGACGACGTCACTAAATTTCCTCCAGAAGCCAACGGCGGCGGCGTCGTTGGCGGTTCGAACGCCACGACTTACGCGGCGTATTTCTCGGCCAAAGGTGGCGCACGCGCCGCTAATCATCATGACTGCGGCATGGATCGAGATGAGGCGGGCGTTAAAGGTCTCCCCTTGGCGGACCAACGGGGCATGGCCATGGCGGCCGTCGCGACTGACGCGCCCTGGTCGGCGACGCCGCGGACATGCTCAAACGTGGCGGCGACGAATGCGGCGATACCGACCATCCCGAATGGGCCGAGACCGGAACCTGATTGAGGTTCACGCCCCCCCCGCACGGCGGAACAAAGAGTGGCGCGAGCACTTGCCGGCGCGCCGCTGACACCACGACAGCCTAACGTTAAGGAACGGAAATGGACACGCTTCAAATATTCTGGATGCAACTTCTTACGAGTGTCGTCGTCTTCGGCGTCATCGCAGTGTGGTACGTTGGGCCCTACCTCACCAAAGTTTCTCGCAATTCTGCGCTCATTCTGCTGCTCTTCGTTCATGTGCCACGCTATGTGGGAATGACGCTATTAGTCGCAGGCATGGTCGATCCGAATCTGCCGATCGGTTTCCGTTCCAGTGCCGCTTATGGTGATCTCTTAGAAGCGGCGCTGGCCTTGGTTTGCATCTTCGCTCTGCGGCGCCACTGGCGGTTTGCACTTCCTTTCGTATGGGTGACCAACACGTGGGGATTCGCGGACCTGCTAAACGGAGTACGCGGCGTCCTGCAGTTGAACGTGCCGAGCTTCAACCTAGCTACCTTTTGGTATGTCTATACGTTTTACGCTCCGTTGGTACTCGTTTCACACTTGATGATCTTTTGGATCTTGATCAAGGCCAAGTCTTGGAATAGGTAGCTTCATCGACCCGGCTGCAGCTTTTCCGACGTGGCGTGCGCCCGATGACGGCGCTTCATCGCGACCGACTCCTTCAGCGCTCAGACGGGAACATTATGCCTCGCGTGCGTTGCCGTCACGAGCAAGGTGAAACCGGATGACGCGGCCGTACATGTCACTGGTCCGGAACCGTAGCCAAGGCGCTCGGCCTGGATAGCAATCGCTGACTCCAGGCGGCAACTGAAGCCGAAGGAACGACTTCCGTCAGCGCCAAGAACTGCAACAATGGCAGGTAAGCCAAGTCGGCGAGCGAAAACGCGTCTCCCACTAGATACTCCCGTCCCTGAAGCGCGCGCTCGACAATAATCAAGTGCTTCTCGATCTCGCCCTTGGCCCGCGCCATCGCTGGGATATCCCAACGCTCGGTGGGTAGAAATCGCTTTGGAAAGATGATGATTCCCATCGATTTTGCCATTTGCCCATCGCAGAGCCGTAGGTGCATATCCACAAGCGCCTTGCCTTGGATGCTGCTCGGCACCAGTGGCTGTTGCGGCCGAGTGGTTTCCAAGTAAGTTAGGATCGCCGCCGACTCATATAGAACGAATCCGTCGTCATCGATAACGGGTACGCGTCCGTAGGGATTTAGGGCCAGGAACGATGGTTTACGATGTTCACCCGTGGCCATATCGACGACCGTTGCTTCGTGCTCAATCCGCTTCTCCAGCAGGGCCACGCGTACACGCCGTGAAAACGTGGACCGCGGATGGTAATAGAGATGAAGCATAGATTGATCCTCTCTGGGATGACGTGAACGGGCAGTGACAGGTTCCGAGTCAGAATCGGCGGAACGACCTATTGGCCCCCTGCCTAGCCTGAGGAGCCAAAATCGGCGGCGCTATGACGCTCCGTCACACGTAATTGCGGGGCCAGCGATAAGGAATTGACTCGACGTCCGCGTTGCACCGCAGAGCTTGCCCACGAGATCGCCACACCGGCAACATAGAACCACTTGTATTGCCGGTGAGCTGTTGTTCCGCTACGCGCTTCGATTTGCTCGGGAACTTCAGCATCGATCATCAAGGCGCCCCTGTTTCTTCACTAAATGGCTGCGAGCGTCTAAACCGGTCGCCAAGGTTGATCGACGGCTCCTCCGATTTGTGCGAGCCGCGCGGGCCCTTTCCTAGCCGTGTGGCGAGCAGCGGTGCCAGCGCAAGTAGCGCACTCCGACTTTCACGCCGTCCCCCGCCCCATCAACGTTCCGTTGCAGCATTATCGCGCTGCGGCAGGAGCACCAAGTCGACCGCTTCCTCAGCATCTTTGAGGAGCGTCTTGCGCGGCGTGCCTAGCTGGGCACGCATGGTCAGCCCACGCGCCAAATCCGTGGCTTGGGTTGCGCGCGCGGCGACGGGAAAGTCAGATGGGATCTCTCCGGCGCTGATCCCGTCCCGGAAACGGCGCTCCACCAGCGCCACGCCGCCGGCGACCGCGCTCTGCAGGAACCGCTGAACCTCAGCGTCGTTCACAAGCGGCGCGACGCACATCATAAGGCAGCCCCGTGCGGACCCTTTCTCGGTCGCACTCTCAACGGCGTATCTCAGGAAGCTGGCGAGCGAGTCGCGAAGACTCTGTGGCGAGAGGAGTGCCTTCGCGGCCGATGCTCCCTTCCGTTCTGCGTACCCCTTAAGGACGCGCAAGAATATCGCCCGCTTGTCCCCATAGACGGCGTACAGGCTCGGCCGACCCACACCCATCCCGGCGACGAGATCGTCGATCGTCACTCCGTCGTAGCCTTTCGACCAGAACACCTGAGTCGCCTTTTCCAGTGCCCCCATCTCGTCGAAGCTGCGCGGTCGACCCACGGGCCTAGCTGTCTTTTGAATCATTTAGTTCTAATCTCATTGACAACGGTCGTTGCACCAATATATAACTGAATGGTTCGAAAGTAGCAAGCCGCCTGCTGGCCGCGCGAGGCCCCACGACTCGGCCTTCACCCTTCAACATGGAGACGCCTATGGAACATTCGACCGCTCTCGTCACCGGCGCCACTTCCGGGCTCGGCCAAGCCGCAGCTCGCCTGCTCGCCGGAGAGGGCTGGCATGAGATCATCGTCACCGGTCGCAGCCTGGCTGGAGCCCATCAAGCGGCCGCTCAACTCGCGGCCGAGAACAAAGCAGTTATCTTCACGCCGCTGAAGCTGGATCTGGACAAGCCGTCAAGCGTTCAGTCCGCCCTTGCCGAGCTCGTCAAGCGAGGTCGGCCAATCGACTTCCTGCTGCTCAACGCCGGGATGGTCCCCTACAAGAGGCGCGTGATCACCCCGGCGGGCATTGAGGCTTCGCAGGCGCCGCTCATCGGCCATCATCAACTGACTGTCGGGTTGCTCAGCGCCACCCTGCTGAGCCCCAACGCACGGATTGTTATCGCCGGCGCGGAGCCTGCCCGAGGCGGCGTCCCCATGTTCAAGTACACCGATCTGCCAGCCTTCGCGGCCCAATACCACCAGGGTGACCGAACCGCCGCTGTGGAAGCCCTGATTCGCAACGGGCCAAACGTGAAGTACGTGCCCAACAACGCGTATGCCGACGCTAAGCTCATTATCGCTTGGTGGGTCGCGGCGCTGGCGCGCCGGCTACCATCCGGTATGGCCGTATACGCTGTCTCACCCGGTGGGGCGACCGCCACCAAGGTGGTGCGAAGCGCTGGCCCGTTGTTGAAGTATCTGTTTATCCCCATCGTGAACCTCATTCCCGGCATGAATCAGACGCCGGAGACCGCGGCCCGTCGGTACCTCCAGGCGTCGAAGTTCGGAACCGACGTTTCAGGGCAATTCTTCGCCTCAGCTAAAGGGAAGTTCTCAGGTCCCATTGAGGTGCAGCCCCAGGCGCACCTCTACGATCGCGCCAGCCAGGAAGCCGCGTGGCAGGCCGTCGTCAAGGTCTCTGGCGCCGATTTCTCGCCTATCAGACCCGCGTAGCCGTCGGGTCCGACATAACAAAGCCGATCGTCGGATTGGCATAAATACATTCGTCCTCCCTCGTCGCCACTTGAGAGCGGTGTCCTAAACGAGAGCCCGACCGCGGCTGAACCGATCTCCGAGACCCAGGCGATTGTGGACCGGCATGTTCGTCCAGGGCGTCCTACGCAGTTGTGAAATAAATAGTTCAATACTTCTTGACCACGGTCATCGCGTCTCTTATCGTACCAAACAGTTCTAAATAAGCGCCGCAACCCTTAGCTCTCGAGGAGAATGGACATGCAACGGTACCAAGGAAAAAAAGTAGTGATCATCGGCGGCACGAGCGGCATGGGGCTCGCGACGGCGAAGATGCTGCTTGACGGGGGTGCGCGTGTTCTGGTGACGGGTCGGTCGGCGGCTGGCCTGGAATCGGCGCAGAAAGAGATTGGCAAGCGCGCCGTTGTGGTTTCAAGCGACGCGCGGTCGTTGACGGAGATCGACGCCCTCGCCTCTCGGGTGAAGGCCGAGTTCAACACCTTCGACCTGCTCTCCGTCAGCGCCGGGTTCAGCACCCGAGCGCCTCTCGAGAGCCTGACCGAGGCTGTCTACGACGAGATGTTCAACTTGAACGCCAAGGGGCCGCTTTTTGCAGTGCAGAAGCTCGCGCCGCTAATCAATCGGGGAGGCTCTGTCGTCTTCACGACCTCGGTCGCCAACGTCAAGGGAATGCCCGGCAATGCCGCATACGCAGGGGCCAAGGCCGCGGTGCGATCATTCACTCGGGTGCTCGCCGCCGAGCTAGTTCCTCGGGAGATTCGTGTCAACGCGGTGACGCCCGGCCCTATCGACACACCCGTCCTCAAAAAGGCGTTCCCTGCGGAAGAGGCGCGTAACCAGATCTTGGGGCACGTACTCGGCATGATTCCGATGAAGCGCTTCGGGACGTCGGAGGAAATCGCGAAGGCCGTTCTTTTCCTTGCGTTCGACGCGACCTTCACAACCGGCGCAGAGATTCCGGTGGACGGGGGTTGGTCGCAACTTTGAAGGCCTCAGTAACACGATATGAACGAGAACTTTAAGGCGAGTCGTATGAACAAACGGAACGACACACTCCCTACCGCCGGGGCTTCCGTCGGTGCGCCGGCTCGCGCCGGTGCTATCCGACGCTTCTTCAACGCCTGGCGACGTTGGGAAGAGCTCATGGATTATGGCCCGTACGACTACACGCTTGATCGAATTGGGCAGTTAGAAAGTCGGGTGCGGGCGCTGGAACGAGCGAGGAAAACGACCGACGAGATGTCCTCAAATTCCTTGTAGGCACCTGACAATGGGCGCTGCCTAAGCGTCGCGCCCAGAGGGCGCGATCCAAGACAGTGCCTGTCTTTAGAAGTTCGATGTTGTATTCGGGGACGCCCTGCGCTTCGTCCTAGCGACGTAGAACTCATCGTTGGTCATCTTATCCATGCAAGCCTTCAGGCCGCGGCGATGTAATTTTTAACCTGATGTATCCCAAGGGAATAGTCCATCGATGGCCCGCACAATGAGCTTGTTCAGCAAGCTTCTTGGCGGTCCCCCAACGCCATACGAGCCGACTGCCACTCGGCAAGCCCGCACGCATGACGCCATCAGACGTTCCCGGACGGGTAGTCTCTCTGTGCCGGAAATGCTGGCTCAGCTTACCCAGGCGCGCGTGTTCGTCCCACTGGCTGAGCCTCCCGAAATGCAGGGCGATGAATTGAAGAAGTGGAACCCGGCCACCGGCACAAAGGCTGATGCTTCTCAATGGCTAATAGTGTTTACCGAGGATGCACTCGCATCAGCTTTCGGCAGACAGAATCCTGCCTACGCCTATCGTTCAAGTGTGAAGATGACATGGATTCTTGAGTCCCTCTACCCCGACCATGGTCTAGTGGTAAATCTCGGCGCGGCGGACAGTTTGTTTGAGTGGGGCGCAGAAGGCATCGCTCGCTACAAAGCGGTAGCCCTACACCGCGAACAGAAATGGCCCCACAGTTGAGGCTACTTGGGACTTCAATCAGTACGGAAATCGACCGCCGCCCGCGCCAGCCAGTAGCGGGGAGCAATCCAGCGCTCAAGGTCACGCCTCGCCCCAGGCGCCTTGGGGCGGTGCTCCCGCGTCGCGATCGAACTGACTGACTCAGTCCACTGAAGACTCAAGGGTGCGACTGATACGGCCGCTCGTACCCCAAAGCGTACCCCACTCTTTTTCAGTCGCCGCCGGGAATCGCGTCAGCGGGATAAAGACACGCGAGCCGCAAGTTGAGCAGCCTGCTAAGTGCTTGCGCATCTCGGCCGCGCAGCGCCCACACAAACCCTTAGCCATTCACCCACCCAACACCGAGGTTGCCTTCCGACGTGTACCCAGGAGATTTTCGTGGATGTGATGTAAGTCATTTATTGTATTGGTCGGAACGCCGAGATTTGAACTCGGGACCCCTTGCACCCCATGCAGTTTATGGCTGCACGGCGATCAAATCTACATCAAAGGCAATCCAAGCGCAAATGCCGGTAACCAAAGGCTCCCAGTGATTAGCTAACCTGTGATGCCATTGGATGTAGTTTGCGATAAAGTGGCCACAAGATGGCCACAAAATCAAGCATCCAGTCTCGGCAAGGGGCCTCGAAATTGGTGGCCACACAGGTGGCCGCGCTCCCGCCTGGCGATCATACCGACCCAGCCATCAAGGGCCTGCAGCTCCGCGTGCGCAAGAAGGGCGCCGGTACCTCCCGCACCTGGCTGCTGCGCTACCGATGGCGGGATGAGTACGTGCGCATCGCGATCGGGCACGTCCCCGGCACGTCGCTCGCCGAGGCTCGTGAGAAGGCCCTGGCGATGCGCAAGCAGATCGAGGACGGGATTGACCCTCGCCGCGGCCGCCCGCAGCGTCGGGAGCGCCCTGCTGCATTGCCCCTCTCCTCCGGCGCATCCGGCCCAGGCGCGAAGTACACCGTCGACTATCTGGTCAGCGAGTTCACGCAGCGCTACCTGCGGCCCACCCGGAAGCGCCCGGAGTACGCCGAGGCGATCCTGGCCAAGGACGTGCTCCCGGAGTGGAGGGGCCGCGATGCCCGCACCATCGAGCCGTATGAGGTCATAGAGCTCCTGGACAAGATCGTCGCGCGCGGCTCGCCGGTCGCTGCCAACCGCACCGCCGCCCTCCTCGGCCAGTTGTTTAAGTTCGCGATCCATCGCCGCATCGTCGCCACGACGCCGGTGCAGCTCCTGTTCCGTCCAGGTGGCAAGGAGAAAGCCCGGGAGCGCGTGCTCACCGACGAGGAGCTGAAGACCTTCCTCGCCGATCCGCTCAAGTGCACGCGGTTCGAGCGCCTCGCTCACGTCATCATGATCCTGCTCCTCGCCGGCCAGCGCCGCGGTGAGCTCGCCCTCGCCCGCTGGTCTGAC